>NZ_CP080269.1:0-2572500 GCF_019431355.1 Paenibacillus sp. R14(2021) | reverse complement strand
TGAAGATGCAGGTTACCCGCGACAAGACGGAAAGACCCCATGGAGCTTTACTGCAGCTTGATATTGGACTTTGGTACGATCTGTACAGGATAGGTGGGAGCCTAAGAAGCCGGAGCGCCAGCTTCGGTGGAGGCAACGTTGGGATACCACCCTGATCGTATCGGAGTTCTAACCTGGTACCGTAATCCGGTACAGGGACCGTGTCAGGTGGGCAGTTTGACTGGGGCGGTCGCCTCCTAAAATGTAACGGAGGCGCCCAAAGGTTCCCTCAGAATGGTTGGAAATCATTCGCAGCGTGCAAAGGCATAAGGGAGCTTGACTGCGAGACCTACAAGTCGAGCAGGGACGAAAGTCGGGCTTAGTGATCCGGTGGTACCGAATGGAAGGGCCATCGCTCAACGGATAAAAGCTACCCTGGGGATAACAGGCTTATCTCCCCCAAGAGTCCACATCGACGGGGAGGTTTGGCACCTCGATGTCGGCTCATCGCATCCTGGGGCTGAAGTAGGTCCCAAGGGTTGGGCTGTTCGCCCATTAAAGCGGTACGCGAGCTGGGTTCAGAACGTCGTGAGACAGTTCGGTCCCTATCTGTCGTGGGCGTAGGAAATTTGAGAGGAGCTGTCCTTAGTACGAGAGGACCGGGATGGACGCACCGCTGGTGTACCAGTTGTTCCGCCAGGAGCACCGCTGGGTAGCCAAGTGCGGACGGGATAAGCGCTGAAAGCATCTAAGCGTGAAGCCCCCCTCAAGATGAGATTTCCCAATTCGTAAGACCCCTGGTAGACGACCAGGTTGATAGGTTCGAGGTGGAAGTGTAGCAATGCATGCAGCTGACGAATACTAATCGGTCGAGGGCTTATCCTATTGAACCCTGTTAAGGGGTTCACTTCGGAAACCAACGTTAACATCTTCGCTCAGCTAAGTAATGACCTTCGCAAAGGTTCGTATCCAGTTTTCAGGATGCAATACAAAAGGCAAGCTATGGTTAATTCATAGCTTGCCTTTTCTGTGTATCGCGATTCAGTTGTGGATGAACTGTTCGAGCTCAATTAACTTCGCTGCAGTGAAGAGGCCTGAATTGTCGAACGCAAGCATCGACGAAGCATCAAGCTGCCATGCTATTGTCCGGCGTGCGAGTGAATGCCGAAACTGCTCCCAATGTTCCAGCTTCCACATGTCGAGCGACGACGCTCTGGTTTCGATGCGATGCCGATAGTCGGCTTCGCTGGGCAAATAAACAGAGATCAGCTTAACCCGTGTGTCATGGAGAGAGGCTCCGATCCGAGCGAGCTCACGGTTAAGCCATTCCGCATCCTCTGTTTCCTTGGTGAAAGGCCCGATGACGATGGCATCTAAGCCAAGCGACAGCTGCTGAAGCGCGGCATCCATCGTAATGCGGTATCCAAGATCGCGGCAGTGCTGCTTGTAGAAAGGCGAATCCCGATCCGCGGGATCCCGTCCTGCAAGCGTCATGATGACCTCCGCGGCTGGACGAAGCAGCGTATCCATATCGAGAAAGGCTCCGCCGTGCTGCTGGACCCAAGCTTTGGCTAATGTTGTTTTCCCTGCCCCGGCAGGACCGATAAAGAAGAGCAGCTTACGCATGGATGAACCTCCAAGACTTTTTCGGTACTTACGTTTCGATCTATTGTAGCACATCTGCTTTGCCAAGGTGCCGCATTTTCCGCTATCCTATGACATTTGAAGCCGCTCGATGTATTTAAGATGCTCTATTGACGCAATGGGCTTAAGGCCATTATGATAAGAACAATCGATATGTATAACCTCAATAATAAGGTTTGAGGGTCTCTACCAGGAACCGTAAAATCCTGATTACAAAAAGCGTGTACGCTCTTTTGTAATCAGGATTTTTTTTGCGTTCTGGATGAGGGTGCAGGACACGATTTAAGAAACGGGAAGGTGGGCTATGATGAATAACGTAGAAGTAAAGCTGCGAAAAAGAATCGCAGTCGCAGCCAAGCACGTACCGGCCGATCTCGTCATTACGAACGGGAAGATCGTCAATGTCTTTACCGGAACGGTGACCGAAGGCGACCTAGCGATTGCGGACGGGGTAATTGTCGGCATCGGGTCGTACGAAGGAATCGAAGGGTACGATGCCGAAGGGCGATATATCGTACCCGGGCTTATTGACGGACATGTGCATATTGAAAGCTCGATGCTCGCACCGAAGGAGTTCGCCAAGGTGCTGCTTCTGCACGGCGTCACCACCGCCATTACGGACCCTCACGAGATCGCGAACGTAGCGGGAGCCGAAGGAATCGATTACATGCTGAGCAGCGCGGAGCAGCTACCGCTCGATATTTTCGTAATGCTGCCGTCCTCCGTTCCGGTAACGCCGTTCGAAAGCAGCGGTGCGAAGCTGGAGGCCGAACAGCTGCAACCTTACTATGCACACTCTAACGTGCTAGGACTCGCCGAGGTGATGGACTTTCCGTCGGTGTCCAATGTGGAAATCACCATGCTGAAGAAGCTCGCCGGAGCACAGTCTCATCTTATCGACGGCCATGCGGCAGGCATGGATAGGGAAAGCTTGAACATTTATATGGCTGCTGGAATCCGTACAGATCACGAAAGCATCAGCGTCGAGGAAGCGCGGGATCGACTGGAGCTTGGCATGTATCTTATGATTAGGGAAGGAACCGTCGCCAAAAACCTGGACGCGGTCTTGCCTGCTGTAACCTTACACAATTCACGGAGATGCGTATTCGTTACGGACGATAAGCTGCTGGATGATCTAGTCGAGGAGGGAAGCATTGACCATATTGTGCGGCTGGCAATTAAGAAAGGGCTCGCACCTGTAACGGCGATTCAAATGGCCACGATCAATACGGCGGAATGCTTCAATTTGCGTGACCGAGGAGCTGTTGCACCGGGGTATTTGGCGGATTTTCTGGTGGTCGACGAGCTGGATAGCTTGTCCATTCATGCCGTTTACAAGCGAGGCCTTCGTATCGTGGATCAAGGAAGCGTGGATGAGCAAGCCTTTCCGGAAATATCGCCGATGATGTCATTATCTCTGCCTAAGCTGAATGCCAAGGAGCTGGAACTCAAGGATCTCAACCTTCCGCTCTCGGCCGATATTTGCAACGTAATCGAGATCGTTCCGAATCAAATCGTCACTCATCATCGCCGGGAAGCGGTAGATCGGCAGAACGGCTTATTCCAAACGTCAATTGCGAAGGATCAGTTGAAGTTAGCGGTCGTTGAGCGCCATCGGGCCACAGGCAACATTGGTCTTGGTATCGTCAAAGGCTTTCAGTTCAGCAGGGGAGCGATTGCTTCCTCCGTTTCCCATGATTCGCATAATATCGTGATTGCGGGCGTGACAGACGAAGATATGCTGATCGCGTTCAATGAGCTGCTCCGCCAACAAGGCGGCTTAGTCGTCGTATCGGACGGGGAAGTGCTGGCCTCGCTCTCCTTGCCCGTAGCCGGCCTTATGTCGGAGAGACCCTACATCGAGCTGTACCAGGAACTCAAACCATTGAATCAAGCCTTGTCCGCTATCGGAGCGCAGGAGACGTTTAATCCTTTTCTAACTTTGTCCTTCCTGACACTGCCGGTCATACCGCAGTTGAAATTGACGGATAAGGGGTTGTTCGATTTCGAAGCGTACAGGCATATCCCCGTTCAAGCGGACATGGAGCCGTCGCAGCCTTGAACCGAGTAATAGTGACCGAGATATAGGGAGGATAATGATGAGACCGATCCGGACATCGAAAAGGGCATTGCGCCGGTTACTGCTGGAGAAGCAGCTGCTGCTCCGGCCAAGCGATGAACCTGCAAGGACCGAGGAAGAACTGTACCAACGCGTGAAGGCTGTCATACGGCAGCTCGAATGCGTCCAGATTGATCCCGTATCCGCTGTACGACCCAATCAGCATCTAACGCTGGCGGCGCGCATTCCGGGCTATGAGCCCCGCATATTGAATGGGATGCTGCGGCACAACGAGGTTTTCGAATATTTGGCGAATGCGGCATGTGTCATTCCGATGGAGGACTACCCGATGTTCGAACCGGTCCGCCAGCGTTTGCGGGAGCGGCTGCAAGCAAGCATCGAGGCGATCCGATCGGTCGCCGATGGCGTGATACACAAGCTGGAGAACGAAGGTCCGCTGCCTGCAAAAGCATTTCAATCCGAGGAGCGCGTGCATGGCTACTGGGACAATGTGAATGCGAAGACCAAAGCGACTTCTCATGCGCTGAATCTATTGATGGATGCCGCGGAAATCCGGATAGTAGGCAGAGAGGGGAATCAGCGTCACTTTGACGTGATCCGCCGCTGCGTCCCGGCCGAGCTGCAGCATAAGGCCGAAACCATTGACCCGGCGGAGGCACTGGATGCCATGCTCCGCAAATACTTCCGCGCTTACAGCGTATTCGAACCGAGCGATCCGCGCCTTGGCTGGCAGCGCATGAATGCTGCGGAACGGAGGCAGGCGATCGAGAGATATGTCCGAGCCGGTGAAGCGGTACCTGTCGAGCTTGACGGTGTCAAACAGACGTACTACGTGCTGGCCGGGGATGTCGGAAGACTAGAGGCGCATCAAGTAGGCATCTCGGAAGAGTTGGATGGAGACGGCGAGTCCATTCGTTTTCTTCCGCCGCTGGACAATTTATTGTGGAGCCGCAAGAGGCTGGAGGATTTGTTCGAGTTTGAATACCGTTGGGAAATTTATACGCCTGCTGTCAAGCGCAAATACGGCTATTACGCGATGCCGATCCTGGCCGGTGACCGATTGATCGGCCGAATGGACCCGCGGCTGAACAGCAAGGAAAAGCATTTGAGCGTGCAATTGCTGCAGATCGACCCTTGTATTGAGCTGACCGAGCGGCTGAACGAAAGCATTCAGGCTGAGCTGCAGACGTTCGCACGCAGTCATGGAGCGGAAACGGTATCGATTGAGCATTGTGCAAGGCAGCACTGAATATCGATTGAGCCCTCGTAACAAAATAACGAATAATCAGCTTCGGCAGGACGGTCCTATGACCGTCTTTTTTTATTGTTTTTGAAAAATCCTCATAATTTGCCCCCTAATTGGTAATAATTTGATGGTCACGGGATTTCAGAATAACCGGACGAACAATCGTAGTTCAACAACAGACTCTCCGGAGGAAACGAATCCATGGCTTATACGATCGAACAGATTTGTCGTCAAGCACATGAGCTTGCACTTCAGCATCATTTAAAGGCGGCGGCAGCCCAGCCGAGATACATCAGTCAACAATTCGATGCAGATATAGAGAACTTGAGGAAATTTGTGAACCGTCTGCAGGACGGACGTCCGGGCTGTGCGCAGCAGGCTGAAGAATGGCTGCTCGACAACGCGGAATTTATCGAGGAGCAGGCGCTTGGCGTTCGGACGCAGCTGTCCCGCTCGGCGCTTATCCATCTTCCGCGATTACGCGTCAGCGGGAAGCTGCGCATGCATGCGGTATGCACGGCTTATTTAGAGCAGGTTGACGGCATCCTCGACGAGGAATCCTTTGCAGCATATGTGAATGCGTATCAGGAAATATCTGCGTTATCGCTGTTTGAGACGCGGTCAATTCCGCTCATTCTTCGCGTGGCGCTCGTCGAGCGGTTAGCTCAGACGATGGCGATGGTGCGTGACCGCCGGGAGGTATGCGCCGAGATACAGCAGTTGCTCTCGCGCATTCATCCTGCGGGTCTAACGGCTGGAGCGATTAGCAGCGAGCTCGAAGCAGCCGGACAAGGCGTTCCGCTATCAGGACCTTGGATCGCGCATTTGGTCAGCCATTTGCGCGAGTGGTCCGGCGATACCGCCGCCGTAAGGGAATGGCTCCTATGCAGATACGAGAACGGTTCGGAGGATCTGGACCGCATCGTCACCTACGAGCATCAGCTGCAAGCCGTCTATCAAGTGAGTGCAGGAAATCTTATTACAAGTCTGCGCAGCAACGAGCGCAGAGATTGGGAGGCCTTCTTCGAGCGGATCAGTCTGCTCGATCGGACGCTTCGCAGCGATAGCACAGGCACATACCCGCGGCTCGATTCTTTTAGCAGAAACGAGCTGTTGAACCGGATTGCTCATCTCGCGCGGAGGCTGCATGTACCGGAAAGCTTGGTCGCAGGCCAAGCGCTTTCTCTAGCGAAATTGGAGCATGACCGGACTATCGAAGAACCGAAAGCCCAAACCCCCGGCACATCTGACCTGCTTTCCCGCCAATCATTCGTGGCGTATTACTTATTCGAGCCGCCCGGCGTGTCAAGCCTTATGCAATCCCTAAAAACGTGCAGTAAGCCGAGAAGCATGCCAAGCAGCGGCTTTGCCAAGCGTGCGGCCTTGACCTATTTTGTCACGGTGCTCGGCTTGTTTGCGCTTGTCTATATTGTCGCAGCAGCCTGGATCGGAATCGGTAAAGGGGTTACGGCATTAGGCATGCTGTTCATTCTGCTGGCCTTGCTGTTCCCAGCAAGCGAATGGGCTATGACGTGGCTGCATTTCGGCATAGAACGGATTTGCCGGCCGAGACCGCTCCTGCGGTACGATTACTCGAACGGCATCGCGCCTGAGGCGTCCACAATGGTCGTGATTCCGGCGATTTGGTCGTCGACTGACGAGATCGAGGAGCTTGCGGACCGTCTGGAAATTCATTATCTCGCGAATCGCGATCCGCATATCCATTTCGCATTGTTAGGGGATTTTACCGATGCCCGTGAGGAGCGGCTCCCTGAGGATGAGAAGCTCATCTCGTTCGCCAAGGAACGGATCGCCCTCTTGAACCGGAAATACGGCGGCGAGGGGACAACCTTTCATTTCTGTCAGCGCCGCAGGCAGTGGAATCCGAGTGAAGGGGTGTTTATGGGCTGGGAGCGCAAGCGGGGGAAGCTGGTGGAATTCGTCGAGCTGCTTCGGGGCAGCCAAGAGACAAGCTATGACATCGTCTTAGGCAAGCAGGACATCCTGCAGCACATCCGCTACATCATCACGCTCGATGCGGATACTCGGCTGCCGATGGGCAGCGCGCAGCGGATGATCGGCACGCTCCATCTGCCGTATAACCGGCCCCGCATGAATACCGCAAGAACAAGAGTCGTTGAAGGTTATGGCGTGCTTCAGCCGCGTATCGGCATCAGCTATGAATCGGCTATGCGGTCGCGGCTTGCTTATTTCTGGTCGGAGCCGGGCATGGATCCCTATGCCTTTGCGGCGTCTGATCCGTATCAGGATGCGCTGGGACAAGGGATTTTCACGGGAAAAGGGATATTCGACGTGGAGGTGTTCCATGAGCTGCTGGGCGAGCGGATTCCTGACAATCGGGTGCTCAGTCATGATTTGCTGGAAGGGGGCTTCCTGCGGGCGGCGCTGTTGTCCGATGTTGAACTGATCGACGATCATCCCTCCACTTACATTTCGTATCAAAAACGGATGCACCGCTGGGTTCGCGGAGACTGGCAGCTGCTATGCTGGCTGTATACCTCGCTATGCGACCGCCGCGGCGTGCTGCGGCCGATTGATCTCTCGCTTCTCACCCGTTGGCAGATTATCGATAATTTGCGGCGAAGCCTGCTGCCGATTGCGTACTTCGTGACGCTGGCACTGGCGGTAACGGTGCTGCCTGGATCCGCCGTACGCTGGCTTGTCCTCGTGTTCGCAACGATGCTGCTGCCGCTCATCAAGCAGCTATTGCTCGTGAAGCCGGCTGACCCTCATGCCCGGAGATATTGGTCGACGTTCGTACATATCGGCATCGCGTTATGGACGCTGCCGTTCCAAACGGCTGTCTTGATCGATGCTATCGTCAAAACCGTCTACAGGCTCGGGTTCAGCAAACGGCGTTTGCTGGAGTGGACCAGCTCCTCCCATATCGAGCGAAATCAAGGTGGCAAGCGGCGCGTTGTTCTGCTTGGCGCAAACGGAGGCTTCTTGCTCGTCATTCTATTCGCTGTTGCGGCCGCATGGCAGGGGGATGGGCTGCGCTGGTTCGGGCTTGCGCTCTGCGTATTATGGCTGCTTGCCCCGCTCGCCGTCTGGTGGCTCGACCAGCCGATAACCGACTACAGAGAACAGCTTGATGCTGCAGCGAAGGAGCAGCTGCGCGGTCTAGCGAAGCAAATATGGGACTTCTATGAGGACTACGCCGGCGCGGGGGATCATTACCTGCCGCCGGACAATGTCCAGATTGAGCCGTCGAATGGCGTTGCCCACCGTACGTCGCCGACCAACATTGGATTTCTGCTGACGGCGGCCGTAGCGGCAAGGGAGCTCGAGCTCATTACGACGCAGGAACTGGTAGAGCGGCTCGATCGAACCGTCGACACGATTGAACGGATGGAGAAATGGAACGGACATCTCTATAACTGGTACGATACCACCTCGCTTGCGCTGCTGCAGCCAGCCTACGTGTCCACCGTAGATTCAGGAAACTTCGTAGCCAGCTTGATGACGGTCAAGCAAGGACTTCTGCACTGGCTGACGCAGGCCGCTCAAGCCATGCGCGTAGAGCCTGTGCCGGGAAGCAGGGGACAGCTTTCCGTAGAGTTTGCCGTTGAGCTGGAGGCAACCCGTCCGGAGGATTTCTACGAGGTGCATACCAGGGCATCGCGACATACAGCGGATTACACGGGTTCGCCTCAAGCGGATCCCGGTAATTGGCTGTCTCGCGGCTATGAGCTGCTTGATCGGTTGGAGCAGCTGATCACGTCCACGGATTTTCGCCCGTTGTACGACGACAAAGCGAAATTGTTCGTGCTCGGCTTTCATGCTTCCTCCGGCCAGCGCGACACGATATTATATGATTTGCTCGCTTCCGAGGCCCGACAAACCAGCTTCGTAGCGATTGCGCTTGGTCAAATATCGGTTTCCCACTGGCTGGCGCTCGGCCGTACCGCCAAGAAGCACGGCAGACGAGTGACGCTGGTCTCGTGGTCGGGTACCATGTTCGAATATATGATGCCGTGGCTAATCATGCGCACCTACCGCAACACGATCTGGGACAGCACCTACCGCGGAGTCGTGAAGCGCCAGATCGAATACGCCAAGGAACGCGGCGTTCCCTTCGGCATATCCGAATCGGGCTATTATGCGTTCGACTATGCAATGAATTATCAATACCGCGCATTCGGCGTTCCGGGTCTTGGCTTCAAGCGCGGACTCGAGGAAGATTTGGTCGTCGCGCCTTATGCGGCGGTCATGGCGCTTCCTTTCGCACTCCGTGAAGGCTTGAAGGATTTGGAGCGAATGGAGAAGCTCGGTGCGCGCGGACGTTACGGCTACTATGAAGCGATCGACTACACGCCGGCCCGCATGCCGCAGGGCGAATCCTGTAAAGTCATCCGAAGCTTCATGGCGCATCATCAGGGCATGAGCTTGCTGACGCTGACGAATCTGCTGCTGCCGGATCGGATGATCGATTATTTCCACTGCGACAAACGGGTGCAGGCAGCCGAGCTGCTGCTGATCGAACGGATGCCGCCCAAGAGCTCGATTCTGGAGCGGGAGCTGCCGGGCAGAACACGAAACGAGCCGCCCAAAGCAGCGGAGATCGGCCCGCTGCGTGAGTTCAGCGTCGTGCCGACGCCGATTCCCGAGGTCAATGTGCATGCCAACGAGTCGTTGACCTCGGTCGTGACAAGCAGCGGCAGCGGATTTATTCGCTTTGGCGGCATCGCCTTGACGCGTTGGCGGGAGGATCCCGTCGCGGAACCATGGGGCAGCTATATGTACCTCCGGGATGTGACGCGGAATAAGCATTGGTCGCCGTCCTACCTGCCATGCCGCACCGTGTCAGATAAGCAGAGCGTGCAGTTTCTGCAGGAGCGGACGACCTTCCTTCGGGAGGAAGACGAGCTTCGGTCGCAGCTTGACATCACCGTATCGCCGGAATCGAACGCGGAGGTCCGCAGGCTGACGCTGACGAATCAGGGCAAAGAAACACGGATCGTCGAGGTAACGACGTTCCTTGAGCTTGCGATGGCGACGCCAGATGCCGACAAAGCTCATCCTGCGTTTACGAAGCTGTTCATTCAGACGGAGTACGCGGCGGATGCCGAGTGTTTGCTGGCCCGCAAGCGTCCCCGCAACGAAGGGGAGCAGTCGCTGTGGGCATTCCATACGCTCACGATCAGCGAAGGCGAACGCGAACGCGCGGCCGGTCAGGTTCAGTTCGAGACAGACCGGGCGTCGTTTATCGGCAGAGGCCATACGCTGGCGAACCCAAGAGGATTGGAATCCCGATTAGGCGGCACCTTCGGTTCCGTTGCCGATCCGGCCTTCGTGATGCGCAGGCGGATCAGCATCGAGCCTGGCGGACAAGCTGTGCTGACCGCGATTACAGGGGCTGCGCCAGACAGAGAGAAGGCCGTCGAAACGGCCGTGCGGCTGTCGCATGAACAGCATGTCACTCGTACATTCCAGCTGGCATGGACGAGAAGCCAAATCGATTTGCAGCATCTGCACATCACGGCGGCAGATGCGGGGGTTTACCAGCTTCTTGCTGGACGTGTTTTATTCTCGTCGCCGCTTCGGCAGGAACAAGAAGAAAGCATTGCCGCAAACAGCAAGAGCCAGGAGGGACTCTGGGCACACGGCGTGTCCGGCGACCGGCCGATTGTTCTGGCGAGCATCGATGACAGCTCGAACCTGCCTTTCTTGAACAAGCTGCTCGTCGGCTATGAATACTTGCGCCGGAAGGGGCTGCTGTTCGACCTTGTCATCTGGAACGAGTCGCCGGGCGGATACCAGCAGGAGCTGCGGGACGCCATCCAGCGGATGGTCGAGCAGGTTGCGCCTAATCACGGCGGCGGGCCGAGCGGCGTCCACATTATCGCGGGGGAGTCGCAGCCTGCCGAAGACCGTACGCTGCTGTTCGCCGTCGCGCGGCTGATTCTCCGCGCAGACGGTCCAAGCCTTAAAGCGCAGCTGCAGCTTGCCGAGCCGCTGGAGACGGCGTCCTCGCAATCCGTGCCCGCAATGCGGGTACGGGAAGAGTCGGCTCAGTCGTCGGTATCCGTCCAGCCTGAAGCGGCGCAGCCTGCGCAAGCGTCAGAACCGGAGGAGAGTTCGCTCTTATTCTTCAATGGCTTTGGCGGCTTCTCGCTGGATGGCAGCGAGTACCGGATCGTGCTGAGGAACGGCAACCATCTGCCGGCGCCATGGATCAATGTCATGGCCAATCCGCGATTCGGCTGCATCACATCCGAGCTGTTCACGGGATTTACTTGGTGGCGCAACAGCCGGGAATGCAAACTGACGCCATGGTCCAACGATCCTGCGCTTGATCCGCCGGGGGAGGTGTGTTACTTGCGGGACGAAGACAGCGGTGAGTATTGGCAGCTCACCCATCCCCGCAAAGAAGAGGCTTCCGTCTACAAAGCGGCCTACGGCAAAGGGTATTCGCGTTATGAGCATGAGAGCCGAGGCCTGAGGCAGCAGATGACGGTCTTCGTTCCGCTGGAGGATCCGGTGAAGATTATCCGGCTGCAGGTAAAGAATACGACCGGCAACGACAAGCGGCTGTCCGCCACGTATTACGCGGAGTGGGTGCTTGGCGTCCACCGTGAAGGCAATGCCGCCAACATCATCACGGAATGGGATGAGGATACGGGCATTCTGCTTGCGCATAATACGTACCAAGGCACCTTCCGGGAAGCGACAGCGTTCTTGACGGTGAACGCGCCGCCGGCAGCTGAGCAATCAGGCAGCGCGGAGCGAAGTTGGACTGGGGATCGGCTCGAATTTCTGGGGCGGGAAGGGGATTGGGAGCATCCTGCCGCTATGCGGAGCAGGCAGCTCTCTGGAACGACGGGCGCAGCCTACGATGCTTGCGGGGCCGTGCAGTCCGTCGTGATGCTTGCTCCAGGCGAAGAACAGACGATCTACATCCTGCTCGGCTGTGAGGATTCTCGAGAGGCTGCAGGGAAGCTGGCTGACAAATACGCCGATGCGCAAGCCTGCGACCAAGCGCTCGAAGACATCCGCGCCTACTGGCAGGAGATGCTTGGCACCTTCAAGGTGTCCACGCCGTCCGCCGAGATGGACGTCATGCTGAACAGCTGGCTTCTATATCAAACGCTGGCCTGCCGGATGTGGGCGAGATCGGCCTTCTATCAAGTCGGCGGTGCCTACGGCTTCCGTGATCAGCTGCAGGATTCACTGGCGCTGCTGAACACCAAGCCCGAGGCGACGCGCAGGCAGATCATTCTCCACGCTTCGCATCAATTCATTGAAGGCGACGTACAGCACTGGTGGCATGAAGAGACGCATCGCGGCATCCGTACCCGCTTCTCGGATGATCTGCTATGGCTGCCGTATGCGGTTGTACGCTATCTGGAGCATACGGGGGATACGACGATTCTGGAGGAGACGGCTCCGTTCCTGAAGAGTGAGCCGCTCAAGGTTGACGAGCATGAGCGCTATGAAGCGACCGTGCAGTCCGAGCAGACCGGCACCATTATGGAGCACTGCCTGCGCGCAATCGACCGTTCGCTGCAGTTCGGTGAGCATGGACTGCCGCTGATTGGCATTGGCGACTGGAATGACGGCATGAGCAATATCGGACCAGATGGCAGAGGGGAAAGCGTGTGGCTGGGCTGGTTCCTTGGCGACGTCCTGCAAGGCGTCGCCAGGCTTTGCGAGCAGCGCGGGGATCACGAACGCGCCGACCATTATTGGGCCACGCGCAAGCAGCTGGCGAATGCGCTGCAGGAATCGGCGTGGGACGGGCAATGGTACCGCCGTGCGTTCACGGACGGCGGGCAATGGCTCGGCTCCGTGCACAATGCGGAATGCCGCATTGACTCCATCGCCCAGTCCTGGTCGGTCATATCCGGCATGGCGCCGCGGGAACGCGCGCAGCAGGCGATGCAGTCCTTCGACCGGGAGCTCGTCGATCGGGATTTGGCGCTGGCGCATATTTTAACGCCCCCGTTCGATAAGACGCACCCGAGCCCCGGCTATATCCAAGGCTACCCGCCAGGTATCCGGGAGAACGGCGGCCAGTATACGCATGGCGTCATCTGGAGCATTGTCGCATGGTGCGGGCTTGGCGACGGCGACAAAGCGTTCGAGCTGTTTCATTTGTTCAACCCAGTCATGCATACCAAGACGTCGACCGAGGTCCGCACCTATGTGGGTGAGCCCTATGTCATGTCGGCCGATGTGTACAGCGAAGAGCCGCATCGCGGGCATGCCGGATGGACCTGGTATACGGGAGCGTCCGGCTGGATGTATCAGGCAGGCATTGAATGGATACTTGGACTGAAGCGCAGAGGCGAGCGGCTGCTTCTAGAGCCGTGCATTCCCCGCGATTGGCCGGGGTTCAACGTCAATTACAAATACAAAGGCACAGAGTACCGAATTGCTGTCAGTAATCCATCCCGTAAATCGACGGGCTGGACATCGCTCCGAATCGACGGTCAGGAAGTTGAACGAACCGCGCAGGCCGAGATGGAAGGACCGTTCATTCCGCTGCAGGATGACCGCGGTATTCACCAGATCGAACTGACGCTATAAGTGAAGCTGTTGGATGAGCAAGGGTTGAGCATCAGAAACAGGCTCGGCCCTTTTTTCTTTGCCCCATCAATAAATATGGAGTCGTCATAATCTGTGTTGACACTTACTAACTAGTAAGTTAGAATACGAATATGGAAAATCGAAAAACACAAATTCTCGACTTAACGATGAAGCTTATTCGGGAAAAAGGCTATGTTGCGATCAGCTATGACGACCTGGCGAAGCAGTTGGGCGTCACGAAAGCAAGCATCCATTATCATTATGAGAAGAAGGAGGATTTAGGCGTTGCCGTTGCGGAGCGGCTGTATTATAATTTGCAAAACCTGTCCGCCTTTTTGAGGGAATCTTCGTTAAATGCGGAAGAGAAGCTGTCGCATTACTTCAAAAGAAAAGTTGAAGTAAGCGGAACAGGGATATGCCCGATCTCTTCGCTGCAGGCTGATTTCGAGTCGATCCCGGAGACGCTGCGGCAGAAGGTGCAGGAAGTAAGTGAATTCGAGCTGTCCATTCTTGAAGAGATCTTGAGGGAAGCAAGCGATAGTGGGATCATGAAGCACGAGGATGTCGAGTCGGTTGCGCTCGCCGTGTTGTCCTGCTTGAAGGGCGCCATGCAATATAAACGCGCATTAGGCAAGGATGTTATACCTCAAGTCATGCATACCATCAATCGTTTGATCAGAAGTTAAGATGCGGCTATCGAACGCCGCATTTTAAAGAGCATGTACTTACTAACTAGATAGTAAGATTCCCTATATATCTCACCATAAATAACGGCTCGTTAGGAAATAGATAAAGCAAAGTGAAATATTCAATCGATTTATTCGATTATTCTTATACAAATACAAAGTGAGGTTAATTACTAATGACAACCCGAACTTCAAATGCAGCAGAGGCGACTTCGTTAAAAGAAGGCGCCATCTATCTGCTGCTTGGCTTGACCGTTGTGCTCGTTATTATGAATACGATGATGTTTAACGTCGCCTTGCCGTCCGTCGCGCAATCATTTCAGCTGTCGGCTTCGCTGACTTCGTGGGTAGTGACCGGCTATTCCATCGTATTCGCCATCTCCTCCATTACGTACAGCCGGCTTGCCGATTTCGTGCCGATTCGAAGATTATTCGTCATCGCTCTTCTTTCACTGAGCTTAGCAGCCATCGGCGGATTGTTCAGCGGCAACTTCCTTGCGCTCCTGATCGTTCGCATTATTCAAGCGAGCGGTGCAGGCGCGATTCCAGCACTGTCGCTGCTCTTGATTACCCGCTACGTGCCCGTGGAGAGACGGGGTAAGGCAATGGCCATGATTGCGTCTTCCGTATCGCTTGGTCTTGGTCTTGGCCCTGTCGTCGGCGGTGCAATCGTTGAATTTCTGGGCTGGCATATTTTGTTCGTGGTCACGGCAATCACCCTGCTGCTCGTACCGTCCTTCATAAAGCTGATTCCGAAAGAAGAGCCGCGCAAAGGGACATTTGATGCCCCTGGCGCATTGTTCATCGGCGTCGGGGTAACCGGCCTTCTATTATTTCTGACGAACCACAATTGGATCATGCTGATCATTGGCGTCATCTTCCTCGCCTTGTTCAGTTACCGGATTAATAAAGCAAGAGAGCCGTTCGTCCTTCCGGCCTTGTTTCAAAACCGATCGTACCTGACATTAGGGGCTGTCGGCATCGCCGCTTATATTTGCAGCTTCGCGACGTTGTTCCTCATGCCGCAAATTCTTGTGCGAGGCTACGGGCTGAGCGCGATCGAAGTCGGCCTTGTTATTTTCCCCGGCTCCGTAGTCGCGATGATTGTATCGCGCCGAGTGGGACGCATTATCGATGCGCGCGGCAACAGCTCGCTTATTCGGTACATTCCGCTGCTGATGCTGCTGTCCGTTATTTTGTTCGCTTTGTTCGGCAGCGTGTCGTACCTCACCATCATGTTGATTTACATGCTCATGAGCATCAGCTTCACCGTCTTGTCGAGCAGCGTTTCCAATGAAATTACGAAGCTGCTGCAGCCGTCGCAAATCGGCTCCGGGCTCGGATTTTTCCAGCTGATGCAGTTCTTCAGCGGTGCGTTCGGCGTGGCCGCGACGGCGAGCGCGCTCGGCTGGCAGAAGAATCTGGCGTTTGAAACGGCCTACAGCAATATTTTCTGGGGCATGGTCGTTATCGTCGCTCTCTCGATCCTCGGCGCGCTTGTCTATCTTCGCGCTGGCGCGCGCAAGCTGCAGGCTTCGCCTTCGCAAGGCTAATGGGGGTTCACAATACAATAAAGCAGGGCTGAGCGGGTTTCGATACCTGTCCTCAGCCTTTTTTTGCGTGATTTGGCGAAGCAGAGAAAGGCTAGTGCTGGAAACAGGTATAAATGTAGCCAATTTAAACCAAAATAAACGAAATGATTCAATCCAGTAATGGGGTTATGAATACATGTGTCCACCAAACATCGATTTTAATTGTCCGCAGGACCATTTCTATGCCTCCCTCAAAGACAATGAGGCGATGCTCCGAACGATCTTCAGCGGGTGCTCGGACATCTGTTTTCAGCTGCTGCCGCTGTCCGCGGACAGCAGCCTGTTGTTCGTCTATATTCTCGGCGTTGTCGATACGAAAACGGTCGTGCCGGGCCTTTTCCAATCCTGGGTAACGGAAAGAGCCGGCCGCGACGGGGAAAGCATAGCTGCAAATGCGCTGATCAAGCAATATTTTGCCGCGGTGCATACATTAGAAACCACCGAAGACTGCAAGACGTTCGTTGAAGCCGTATTGCAGGGCAACCTGGGCATCCTGCTGAACGGCGAGAAGCAAGCGCTCTATGTGGATATCTGCGGCACGGATCATCGGGGCGTCGAGGAGCCGTCTTCGGAAAATGCCATCCGCGGCCCGCGCGAGAGCTTCACCGAGACCATCTTCATTAATCTCAATCTCATCCGCCGCAGGATTCAAACACCGCGTCTGAAGTCGGAATCCATCATCGCAGGGAAGCTGTCTAAGACGAAGATCTCCCTGATGTATATCGACGGAATCGCGAAGCCGGACATGATTGCACTCGTGAAGGAGCGTCTGTCCCGGATCAAGATCGATTCCGTTCTTGAATCGGGCTATATCGAAGAATTTATTGAAGACAAGTCCTTCAGCCCCTTCCCGCAAATCCAAAATACGGAGCGGCCGGACATTGTCGCGGCGGCGCTGCTGGAAGGAAAAGCAGCAATCGTGACGGACGGAACGCCCTACGTGCTCATTGTCCCCATGACGTTCTGGACGGCGTTCCAGTCTGTTGAAGATTATTACGAGCGCTTCATCTACGCGACGCTGATCCGCTGGACACGGTTTAGTTTGTTCTTTGTTTCCTTGTACCTGCCGTCCATGTTCGTTGCCATCACGACGTTTCACCCGCAGCTGCTGCCGACCAATTTCCTGTACAGCATCACAATGGCCCGTGAAGGCGTACCGTTCCCGAGCGTCATCGAGGCACTGCTGATGGAGTTTCTGTTTGAAGGGCTGCGCGAGGCCGGCATCCGACTGCCGCAGGTCGTCGGTTCCGCGGTCAGCATCGTCGGCGCGCTGGTCATTGGCCAGGCTGCCGTTCAGGCGGGTATCGTATCCGCCCCGATGGTTATCATCGTCTCCATGACGGGTATCGCATCGTTTGCGATTCCACGCTACAACATGGGTATCGCCTTCCGTATCCTTCGCTTTCCGCTGTTGATTCTGTCTGGGAGCCTCGGCTTATACGGCATCGCCATGGGGACCATCATTATTTTGATCCATTTGGTGAGGCTGGAATCATTCGGAGTCCCGTATATGAGTCCGATCGCGCCGCTTCAGCTGGATGAATTGAAGGATACGCTAATCAGAGCGCCGCGCTGGGGAATGGAGAGGCTGCCCATTTCGATTATCGGTTGGGCGAAAAGGAGGAAATATGGCCGTTAATCGTGGACAGGGAAAGCTCTTACTCGTGCTGCTTGCCTGTTGTCTGCTGCTAACCGGCTGCTGGGATCGCCAGGAATTAAACAACCGTTTGTTCGACATCGGAGGGGGCATCGATCTGAGAAAAGACGGCACTTACGCGTTGAGCGTTCAATTCGTCCTTCCGCAGAAGGTCATGGAGAACACAAGCACAGCGCAATCCTACATTATCGAAACGAGTACGGGCGCGAATGTATTCGATGCGGTTCTCAAACTGCAGCAAAAATTATCCCGCAAGGTCACGCGCGGCCAACGCCGTAATCTGTACGTTGGAGAAGAGCTTGCAATGCGCGGTTTTCCGAATCTGTTGGACTCATTAACGCGCGACCCCGACAACCGGATTCGAACAGACTTGTGGATCGTAAAAGACGGCACGGCGCTCGAAGCCATCAAAATACCGTATCCGCTTGAGAAAATACCGGCGATCGCGCCGCTGAAAATCCGCCAGGCGATCGGAACGAGCATCGGAAATTCGCTGATTGATTATTTAATTGCGGCGAACGAGCCGGGAAGCAGCCCTACGCTGCCGGCGATCGAGATCGAAGAGAATAAAGAGCTTCGCAAGAAAACGGTCAAATTTTACGGCCGGGCGATCTTCAATGCTGAGCATATGCTGGTCGGGTACTGCAACCTAAGGGAATCCGCTCATCGGCTGTGGGTCATCAACCAACTGAACAGCTTAGGCCTCACAGTTAAGCTGCCGGGAGGAGAGGGGCTGTTCAGCGTGGAGGTCACGCATGCGCGAGGCAGAACGAAGGCCCGTCTCGATGCCGACAGGCGAGTGCATATTCAAGTGGATTTGACCGGTCAAGCCATCCTGCGGGAGAACAATACAAATCTGGATCTGACGG
Source organism: Paenibacillus sp. R14(2021) (assembly GCF_019431355.1). NCBI lineage: Bacteria > Bacillati > Bacillota > Bacilli > Caryophanales > Paenibacillaceae > Paenibacillus > Paenibacillus sp. R14(2021). The sequence continues at coordinate 2,554,194 of NZ_CP080269.1, read as the reverse complement.
TCATGCATAATCTGAAGCTGTTTGAGGATGCCATGAATCGCAGCACGGAGAAGGAGCTAGCGCAGTTGACTCGAAAAACGCAAAAGAAGTACAAGAGCGATATTTTCGGCTTCGGCGAAGCGATGAACCGCCAGCATCCTGGGCTATGGCCGTCGCTCGAACCGAAATGGCCGCAGTTGTACGCCGATGCGGTCATTGAGTTCAAAGCGCATACGGTCATTCAGCGAATCGGCCTTCAAGGCCCGTCGTTGAATTTGAAATAAAGCAGAGACGGGAGGGACCAGGATGAAGCTTACGGGCATGCAGCTGTTTTGGCTGTTATTTGCCATGCAGCTCGGCATGACTTCGCTGCTTACTTTCAGTCCGGCCTTCGAGGCTGCGAAACAAGGCGCATGGATCTCCATGCTGCTAGCCACGCTGATTGCCTTGGCGGTTACTTACATCGCAGCCAAGCTCAGCCTGCTGTATCCGGAGAAGACATTGATTGAATACGTGCCGCTCATAGTCGGGAAATGGCTGGGGACGCTCATCACGTTTAGCTATTTGGCGGTCTGGTACGCCGTCGCCGGCATCATTTTGCGCGAGTATGCCGATTTCGTACACTTGGCTCTCTTCACGTCGACGCCGTTGTGGGTCATTATTCTGTTCATGCTGCTCGTGATGGTCTACAACGTACAGGGGGGCATTCACATCGTGGGCCGCGGCAGCGAAATCATCGGTCCCTTTATCCTGTTCAGCATCCTGTTGATTACGCTGCTGGCCCTGAATAATTTGAACCCGGTCCGCATGCTGCCGCTTATTCCCGGCAACCGCGTGACGCCGATCCTAAAGGGCAGTGTAGGGGCGACCTCCTTCTTATGCGAATCGGTGATCATCGTGATGCTGATCGCTTTCAAGGGGGCGGGGAAACGGATCGTTCCATATGTGCTATGGGGCGTGGGACTATCCAGTTTATTTATGATCATCGGTATGATAAACGTCATGATGGTGCTCGGGGCAGATATTCCCGCCAAGCTGCAGTATCCGATTTATACGTTTCTCCAGTACATATCGGTTATGGACTTCATCCAGAATATCGACGTATTGGCCGTTATCGTGACGATCTTCAGCATCTTCATCAAGCTCAGCATCTATATGTTCGCCACCAGCTACGGTACCGCACAGCTGCTCCGAATCAAGCGATGGAAACGGATGCTATGCGTCTCTGCGCCGATCCTCTTCGTAATCGCTATGCTGCCGAAGAACATCATTCAATCGCAAATTTATTTCCCGCAATTCTGGATGAAGTACGTGATGCCGATTCATCTGATCGGACTGCCCGTCCTGCTGCTGCTGATCGGCCTTGCGAGAACCGCGCGCTCGGGTGCCACCCAGGCTCACAACAAATAAGCCGATGGTTTGAGAAACGTAGAACAGGCGGGCAGCCGGCTGTTTCCCGTTTATTTTCAATAATCTTTCAACATGTCACCTTTGCGCACATATGGTGGAGCGAGGTGGTGATGTGAAATGCATGTTGGACTCTCGCTCGGGGACTGGATCGTCTATACCATGTGGGGCGTATTCGGTTTTATGATCCTCTATTTCACGCTCGCGTTTGCCCGTTCTTTCTGGATAGGGACCTTCGAAACGACTTTCCTTGGCTGCTTAAAGGATATTCTCTATTATATCGTGCCGCTGAACGTCATCCTCTCCATGGTATCGATCGATCCAACGCACTGGACATTGATCGTGCTGTATTTTATCGGCGGGGCTTCGGTCATGATCAAATATATAACCGATATCGTGCGCAGCTTTCATAGGAAGCCGGAAGAGAAGCTGCAAGAGTAGCATGGCTCGTCGCCATAAGTGCCGAACCGAACGAAAAGCCGCGAACATTCGCGGCTTTTTCGCGTTGGCGAAGCCCATTGCATAAGCGCGGCAGGCCATGCTGTCGCCGGCTGCTAGCCTTTCAATTTGCTGCGGTAGGCCGTCGGCGAGAGGCCCATCATCTTCTTGAACAGACGCGAGAAGTAGTACGGGTCCTTGTAGCCGAGCGAGAGACAAATTTCCTTGATGCTGAGGCTCGTCAGATCTAGAAGCTGGCTCGCGCGCTGCATCTTCATGCGGTGGTAATAGTCGATCGGCGCGAAGCCGGTGGATGCCTTGAACAGATGATTCAGATGCTGCTTGGATATTTGCGCGTGCCTGGCGATCTCATCCAAGGTCAGATCATGCTCCAGCCTTACCGTCATGAATTGAAGCGCGGCTTCTACATAAGGCTTCCTTCGATCCTCATCACCGCGTTCCGCCGAGATGAGACCGAGCTGGCTCATGGCATAGGCAGCCGTTTGCACGGCGAGCAGCTGATGCGCGGCGGAGTAGGATTTGGTTGAGAGAAGATCATAGCATTGGTGAAACAAGGTAACGAACCTGTCCGAATCGCTGGTGGTCAGCATGAGCGGATGCTGCCCTCCGCCAAGCAAGGATGCATACGCAGCGGCCTGCTCGCCGCGAAAATGAAACCAGTATATCGTCCATGGATCCTTGTCGCCTGCTCCGTAGGCATGCGGCGCATCTGCGGGAATAACGATTAAGCTTCGTTCCTGGAGCTGATGGACAACGCCGTGCACGGATACCCAGCCGGCTCCGCCGGCACAGTAGATGACGATATGCGTGTCGCAGCCTTCCGGCCTTTCCCGGTAGTGATGCAGCGCGCTCGGAAAGTATCCGATATCTGTCAGATAGAGCGGACGAATAAGTGGATGAGCGGTCATCTGCTCCAGCAGGTAGGGCGGAAGCACGATGATTTTCTCGGATTGGAAGCCGTCCGTTTTTCGCATGGGAGCCTCTCGTCCCTCCTTTGAATCACTATGCATGTAGTGTAGCGTACAATCCGTGAATCGTCCATCATGAACCGAATTTCGTGAATTGTTGACCGTGTGCTTCTCCTGTATTGTTGACGTATACCGTGTTCGAATCAGATGGGAGTGAACGCATTGACGATCAACGAAGGAAGAGCAAGAGCGTGGGAGGAAACGGTGGAGATTCCAACCTACGGCGTCGGTAAGCCGAATAAGAACCCGATGTTTCTGGAGAAACGCGTCTACCAAGGCAGCTCGGGCAAGGTGTATCCGCATCCGGTCATCGACAAGATCGAGGATGAGAAGAAGCCGGCACCTTACCGCATGGTCATTCTTGAAAACGATTATTTACGCATCGAAATCATGCCTGAGCTTGGAGGCCGTATTTACCGCGCGGTCGACCGTACAAACAATTATGATTTTGTCTACTATAACCAGGTCATTAAGCCGGCGCTCGTCGGCCTTGCAGGTCCGTGGATTTCCGGCGGCATCGAGTTCAACTGGCCGCAGCATCACCGTCCGAACACCTACGGACCGGTCGAATACCGGCTGGAGGAGAAGGAAGACGGCAGCGCGACCGTATGGGTCAGCGAGATCGACCGGATGTACGGCACGAAGGTAACGGCCGGCTTCACGCTTTACGCGGACAAGGCATACCTGGAAATCGCCGCGCAGCTGTACAACCGGACACCGGAGCCGCAGACGTTCCTCTGGTGGGCGAACCCGGCCGTTGCCGTAAACGATCACACGCAGTCGGTATTCCCGCCGGACGTAACCGCGGTATTCGATCACGGCAAACGCGATGTATCACGGTTTCCGATCGCAACGGGCACGTATTACAAAATGGACTATTCCGCGGGCGTGGACATTTCGCGCTACAAGAACATTCCGGTGCCCACTTCCTATATGGCCTACAAGTCCGATTACAACTTCGTCGGCGGCTACGACCATTCGGTGCAGGCGGGCTTGCTGCATGTCGCCAATCACCATATCTCACCGGGCAAGAAGCAGTGGACCTGGGGGCATGGGGAATTCGGTCAAGCCTGGGACCGCAACCTGACGGACGAGGACGGACCTTACATCGAGCTGATGACGGGCGTGTACACGGATAATCAGCCTGACTTTACGTGGCTGCAGCCGTTCGAGGAGAAGTCGTTCAAGCAATACTTCATGCCGTATAAGAACATCGGCGTCGTCAAGAACGCAACGACCGAAGCTGCCGTTAACCTCGAGGTCGATGAGGCTGATGGCAGCGCGGTGGTTCTCGTCTATGCAACGACGCTTTATCAAGATGCAGCCGTTGTATTGACCGGGCCGGACGGCCGCGTGTATCTGTCGGAGAAGCTGACGTTATCACCAGTGGATACGTTCAATGCCGTCATTAAGCTGGATCCGGACGTGAAAGCTTACCAGCTCGTCCTGACCGTTAAGGATGCGCAAGGCACGGTGCTCGTGCAATATGCGCCGAAGAAGCCGGATATTGAGCAGGTACCCGAGGCAGCCAAACCGCTTCCTGAGCCGTCCGCGATAGCGACGACGGAGGAATTGTACTTGGCGGGCCTTCATTTGGAGCAGTACCGTCATGCGACCTTCGAGCCTGAGGCTTATTATCTCGAAGGGCTGAAGCGGGACGAGGGCGACATTCGGATCAACGTCGCTTATGGCACGCTGCTGCTGCGCAGAGGGCTGTTCGCGAAGAGCGAGAAGCATTTCCGCACGGCAGTGAAGCGGGTGACGTGGCGCAACCCGAATCCTTATGACGGAGAAGCCTACTATCAGCTCGGCGTTGCTTTGAAAATGCAGGGCCGTCTCGAGGAGGCGTTCGCGGCGTTCTACAAATCCGTCTGGTCCGCGGCATGGCAGGACAGCGGCTACTATTCGCTTGCGCAGATCGCGGCGGAGAAAGGTTCGTTCGCCGAAGCGCTGGAGCTTGCCGAGCGTTCGCTCATTCGGAACTCGCACAACTACAAGTCGCGCAATCTGAAGACCGCGCTGCTTCGCAAGCTGGGCAGAACGGAGGCTGCCAAGGCGTTTGCGCTGCAGACGATTCAGCTGGACGTTGCCGATTTCGGCGCCCATTACGAACTGAGATTGGCCTTGGATGCGCTTGGAGAAGGCGAAGCGGCTGAAGCAGCGTATGAACAGTTCCTATTCCTGCTTCGCGGCGACGCGCACAACTACCTTGAACTGGCATCCGATTATGCCGGAGCGGGACTTTACGGCGACGCGGCGGATATTCTGCTCGCGCTGTCGGGAAGCGAGAATGAACAAGCGTATCCGATGATTCATTACGCGCTGGGGTATGTTTACGGCAAGAGCGGACTAGCGGAATCTGCCGCCAAGCGCCTTGCCGCAGGCAGCCGGTCCGTGCCGGATTATTGTTTCCCGAACACGCTGTTCGAGCTTACCGTGCTGGAATACGCGATTGCCGCGAACGGCAGCGATGCCAGAGCCCGCTACTATCTCGGCAACCTGCTCTACGACAAGAAGCGTCATGAGGAAGCTTGCCTGCAGTGGGAGCAGTCGCGTTCCCTCGATCCGACTTACTCGGTCGTGCACCGCAATCTTGCGCTTGCTTATTTCAACAAGCGAGGCGATGCGGCTGCCGCGCAAGAGGCGCTGGAAGCAGCGTTCGCCTGCGATCCAACGGACGCACGCGTCTTGTATGAACTGGATCAGCTCTACAAGAAGATCGGGGTCGCGGCCGAGACGCGCCTCGCTGGACTGGAGAGAGGGGCAGCCCTCGTCGAAGCGAGAGACGACTTGTACTTGGAATACGTAACGCTGCATAACCGGCTGCGTAAGCACGAGGATGCGCTCCGCTTGCTTGCTCAGCGCAAATTCCATCCATGGGAAGGCGGGGAAGGCAAGGCGACCGGGCAGTACGTGCTGGCGCTTGTGGAGCTCGCAAAGCAGCAGCTCGCTGCCCGCAAGCACGAAGAAGCGGTCAAGCTGCTGCAGCAGGCGCTCGTCTATCCCGAGCATCTTGGAGAAGGCAAGCTCGCCGGCGCGCAGGAGAACAACGTATACTATTACTTGGGCTGCGCGTATGAGGAACTTGGACTGCAGGAGCAGGCGGAAGAAGCGTTCCGGACGGCCTCCCAAGGTCTGGAGGAACCGACCAGCGCGATGTTCTACAACGATCAGCCGCCGGACATGATCTATTACCAAGGTCTTGCCTGGCAGAAGCTTGGCGATCAGAAGGAAGCGAGCCGCCGATTCAACAAGCTGATCGACTATGCGGAGAAGCATGTGTTCGACGATGTGAAGCTGGATTACTTTGCCGTCTCGCTGCCGGATTTCCTCGTATTCGAGGATGATCTGAACAAGCGCAACGAAATTCACTGCCGCTATATGCGCGGCTTGGGACTGCTTGGTTTGGACCGGTCGGATGAAGCAGCAGAGGAGCTGGCGCAGGCACTGCGTCTTGATGGCAATCATCTCGGTGCCGTCATCCATCTTCCGTAAGCAAATTCAAACAGACAGGGCTGGTGGAACACCTATGTCGTACGCGGTGACATGGAGAGAGTACGGGGAGCAAGGATTTACGTGCTACGTTGGCGAGAATGAATGTCTCCGGGTTGTCGTCGTTCCGGAGCGTGGAAGCCGGATCGTCTCCTTGCTCGATAAACGGACCGGACGGGAGTGGATTCACCGCACGGACCGGCCATGGGAGCCGCAGCGTTACGGCATGAACTGGGACGACGGAGACCGCGGGGGCTGGGATGAAATGTTCCCGACGATTAATCCGTCCCCTTGTCCCGATGTGCCTTGGCAGGCTGTGTTGTTTCCGGATCATGGCGAAGTCTGGTGCATTCCTTGGGCCTGCAGGCTCGAAGGAGAGCGGCTCCACTTGGAAGTGGAAGGGGTCCAGGTGCCGTACCGGCTAAGCAAGACGATCGAGCTTCGGGACCATAAGCTGCAGATTGACTATCAGCTTCATAACGATTCGCCGTATCCCTTCTCCTACTTATGGGCGGCGCATCCGCTGCTTAACATCCGCCCCGGGATGAAGCTGGTCACCGAGCCGCCCGAAGGCATGATTCAAATTGCCTATTCGCATGGAGACCGTCTAGGTAAGCAGCTCGATCTTGCGAGCTTCCCTGCCGCGGCTGCGAAGGGCGGCGAGACTGTCGATTTGTCGACGCTGGAAGGCGAGATCGGGGCTGCGGAGAAATATTATTTCACTGCCCCGTTAAGCGAAGGCTACGCTGGCGTCAGTGACCCCGAGACGGGAGAGAGCCTCGTCTTCCGCTTCGATCCGGAGGAGACGCCCTATCTCGCCGTCTGGGCAAATTACGGCGGATTCAACGACTATACATTCGCCGTCGAACCGGCATCCGGTTATATGGACAGCGTGCAGGAAGCGCATAAGCGGGGCAAGGTGAAGCAAGTGCTCGGCCATGATACGAACCAGTGGAAGCTGGAAGTAGCGATGGAACCCATGCAGCCGCCGCGTTAGAGAATTGATGTTTAGGAGCCGTGCCCGAAGGTCATCGTCAGATACCTCGGACGGCTCCTTTTCGCTGTCCTATAGAGGCGCAGGTAATAGTTGTAGAGCTGCTTCCATTCGAAAATAGTGTCTGCGCATCCGATTATTTTTGCGATTGTTTGCGGCATATTTTGGAACATTCTTATATGGAAGATGCCGGTCCGCTCGATTACAGTGAGACATGTACACTTGTTTGTACATCGTAGACCTCATTACATTGGCGAGAGGAGACATCAATTATGAGAAGGCTTTCGAAGATTGCAGCCGCGCTGCTGCTGGCCGGCAGCATTAGTTATGGCGGCGGATTGTCGGCGTTGTCGAGCGCGGAATCGTCTGAGGCGGGAAATAAGGCACAGTCTGAACCAGCGGCTGTGAACGAAGCGGCTGTCAGCTATGAAGCGGAGGCGCCAGGAAACACGATGACCGGAAATGCATCCGTATCGGACTGCGCAGCATGTTCGGGAGGCAAGAAGATCGGAGGTCTGTATCAAGGCAGCAGCATGCGCTTCGTCGATGTCATTGCCCCGGCAGATGGCTTGTATAACGTGGCATTCGCTTATATCTCCGGCGATCCCCGCGGCGCGGATATCCGTGTCAACGGCGGAGCGCCCGAGCATTACGATTTCGAGAAAACCGCGGACTGGAATTCGCTCGGTACGAAAACCATCCGCATGGCGCTGGTTAAAGGGAACAACACGATCGATATTGCCGACGGCGGCGGCTATGCGCCTGATTTCGATAAAATCGATATTCGGCCTGCAGTCGACGGCTATGAAGCGGAAGCGGCGTCGAATACGCTGTCCGGCAACGCGTCGGTATCCGATTGCGCCAGCTGCTCGGGCGGGAAGAAGGTCGGCAATTTGTACCAAGGTGCCTCGCTGCAGTTCAACCATGTAGAGGCGCAGACGGCGGGCACGTACAAGCTGACGGTTGCGTACATTTCCGGCGACCCGCGCAGCGCCGACATCTCGGTAAACGCAGGCGCGTCCCAGCATATCGATTTCGAGAAAACCTCGGATTGGAATACGGTCGGCAGCATGTCGCTGACGGTCACGCTGAACAAAGGCGAGAATACGATTCTGTTCGCAGACGGCGGCCAATATTCGCCTGACATCGATCGAATCGAGCTGTCGCAGGCGGCGTCAGGTTATGAAGCCGAGGCGCCGGTCAACACGCTGGGCGGCAATGCGAAGATCGCGGAATGCGGCAGCTGCTCGGGCGGGAAGAAGGTCGGCAATCTGTATCAAGGCGCCTCCCTGCTGTTTAACAACATCACGGTTCCGACCGCAGGCAGCTATACGATTACGGTGCATTATATTTCCGGCGATGCAAGGGCCGCGGATGTCAGCGTGAACGGCGGGGCCGCGCAAAATATACTGTTCCCTGCAACCGCAGATTGGAATACGACCGGAACCTATGCGTTCGCAGCCTCGCTGAACGCGGGCAGCAACACGATTCTATTCTCGGACGGCGGCGGCTACTCGCCTGACTTCGATAAGCTCGTCGTCACGGCGGGCAGCGGTAGCGCAGTTCAGCCCTGCGAACGGGCGGATGCCGCACCGCTGCAGCTCGGCAGCGCCGTCGCAACCAAGGCGTACCAGTCCGTCTCGGTGAAGCAGTACGCCGGTGCGGTTGTCGTCGATAATGGGAAATATACGGTCATGCTAGACCTGAAGTCCGGCATGGCTTCCTACGCGTGGAATGGGAAGACCGCGGCCTCCGGTATTTACAGCAAGTTCGGCGACGAGGCGAGCAGCTGCTATAGCTCGCACAGCTTCTCGATGAACGACATTAAACCGGTTAAGGACGGCTTCGGCAAAGGCATTACGCTTAGCATTATCAACAAGTCGGAGGGCAAGCCGACGTTGAAACAGCTCTACAGCTTCTACGCAGGCGAGACGTATTTCTTCACGCGCACGGAAGCGGCGGCTGACTCGCCGGTCAGCGCGAATTATTTTGCGCCGCTCGTCACGAACACAACCGGAGGCATCGATGTCGGCAGCGTAACGGACGGACGGGTCCTGTCCGTGCCGTATGACAATGACATGTGGATCCGCCATCAAGCGGTGCCGATCAATTCATCCGACACGAGCTATGAAGTGTCGGCGGTCTATGACAACGCGAGCCGCAGCGGTCTTGTGGTCGGTTCCGTCACGCACGATACGTGGAAGACGGGTATCCGGTTCACCGGCGACAATAACCGGCTGAACGCGCTGGAGGTCTACGGCGGTGCTTCTTCCGCTAAGACGCATGATTCGCAGCCGCATGGTACGCTGACCGGAACGCAGTTGCTGTCGCCAATGGTTTTCGTCGGCTTTTATGACGATTATCGTACGGGCATGGAGGCATATGGTCAGGCGAATGCCGTCATTGCGCCGCCGCTTGAATTCGGCAAGCATGTACCGGATGGCGTGCCGGTGGGTTGGAACAGCTGGGCTGCTTACGAGAGCAGACTATCGTACCAAGACGTAATCGACACCTCGAATTACGTGAAGGATAATTTGCAGAAGAAGGGCTTCTCCAACAAGGGCACAACCTATATCAACATGGATTCATACTGGGACAATCTGTCCGACACGCAGCTTGAGGATGCGGTGAAGACCATCAAACGCAACGGGCAGCAGGCAGGCATTTACTGGGGACCCTTCGTTTATTGGGGCGATAATATGGACCAAGCCGTAGAGGGCTCGACCTACAAATACGGCGATATTCTACTCCGGGACGCGGACGGCAAATTATTGCCGAAGCTGGACGGCGCCTATGCCGTCGACCCGACGCATCCCGGTGCTAAGCAGCGGATGGACTATTATTTGAAGAAATTCAAGAACCTTGGATTTACGTATATCAAGCTGGATTTCTTGACGCACGGCGCACTGGAAGGCAGTCACTTCGACCCGGGCGTTCGAACGGGCACGCAAGCCTATAATCAAGGCATGGCTTATGTCGACGGATTGATCGCGGACCAGATGTTCATCAGCGAATCCATAGCGCCGCTCTTCCCGAGCCAATACGCGCACAGCCGCCGGATCGCGACCGACACATTCGGAAGCATATCCGATACGGAATTCGAGCTGAACGCGCTTACGTACGGCTGGTGGCAGAACGGCACGATCTATCGTTACACGGATCCCGACCATATGGCGTTGTCGCGTGCGGGATCGTTAATCGAAGCACGTTCGCGGGTGAACTCCGCCGTCATATCGGGAACCGTCTTCCTGAACTCCGACGATGTTCATAACCAACAGGCGCAGGACTATATGACGACGCTTCTGACCAACAAGAGCGTGTTGGATGTTGCTAAGCTAGGCAAAGCTTTCGGGGCGACGGAGGGTAATACTGGCGCGCGGGCGGCAGATACGTTCGTGCTGAAGGATAAGGACGGCTATTATTTGGCCGTGTTCAATTACGGCAAGACGCCGGTTAGCAAGACGATTGACCTGGCGCGGGCTGGACTGGACGGTTCGACGAGCTATAAGCTGACCGATTTGTGGACGAATGCGAGTGCCGAAGCGAAGGGTCAACTAACCGTACAGCTGGAAGGCATGGAGTCGAAGCTGTACCGCTTGGAGCCGGCGAAGCAGCACGGCGATCATTAGCAAGAAGTAGGCGCTGATAGCGCGAAGAAAAGCCGGGGAGCATCGCCTCCCCGGCTTTTTGGCGATTTGGGTCAGGTGCAATACTTTTTCACGAAGGAATTCGTCGCGCTTCCCACGAATTAATGAAGGATTCAGATCAGTTGTTGATCGATTCAGAGAGAGGTGCAAGTATGAGTGAATTTACATACGGCAATATCATTCGAACGGTTGATCAACCAAAGCTTATTGAAAAGCTCCCTGCAGGTACGCCAATGCTTAAGCTAAGTGAGAAGTGGCTGGCATTCTTCACATCGGAAGACGGCGAATTTGCGGCATCGCAGCAGCTCAAGACGTTATCGGCACATTGTCCAATCTTGTACTTTACCAACCTGGAGGATCATGGCTGGGGGTTTGAAATATTGCAAGGAGGAGAAGTCGTTTCGAATCTTCAGGTGCTTTACGAGTTGATGGACGGAGATATCGAAGAGCTGATGGATGAATACGGCGAAGTGGGGGCTTCCGTGTTGGAGGGTTATATGAACCAAAATCCCCAAGCCGAAGCTTTTAGGGTATTCGAACTGAGGGAAGAGCAGATCAAAGCTATTGAAGAACTCCTTGCCGGGAACCTATCGTTTGGTGAGGAGGATTTCATTGCTGTAGAGAAGTTTAAAGAGCTGCTCGGTATCGAAGAGATGAGCTGGATTCGGTACGATCGTACGGATGACCGGAAAGAAATAGAATATAGTTAAAAACCCAATGCTATTTAAATTGTTGCAAGTCGGCTTGGCAGCATGTTAATCACGGATTTTATTATCAAATGCTCCAAACAACAATATCAATATGTTTTTGATATAACTAAATAGCAGCGGAAAATCAAAAAAGAACCTGGGCTACTTTACCAGGTTCTTAAATATTGCACATAAATAGACACCATGATATAATCATATCACGACTGTTTATAGTCATATGAACATTAATATAACATCTTACAATTTAATCCTACCATGCCGGTAAACTCTTGTCAAATGTTTTCTCAATTTAATGGTTAGGAGAGATATTGCATGCATTCGTTGGTTCTCGGCTTCCAGGAAATCGAAAAAACGCAGCTCTTGCTCGTAGGCGGAAAAGGGATGAATTTAGGGGAGTTATCAAAAATTCAAGGCATTCAAGTACCTGAAGGATTTTGTGTTACAACAGTGGGATATCAACAAGCCATCGAACATAACGAAACGTATCATGCTTTGCTCAATCAACTAGCCTTGCTAAAAGTAGAAGCTCGAGGTCAAATTGCTGAAATCAGCAGGAAGATTCGACAACTCATTATGGAAGTGAACATTCCTTCCGATGTCGTGCGTGCAGTTACTCGCTATCTCGCCCAGCTTGGCGAGGAACATGCTTATGCCGTGCGTTCCAGCGCGACTGCTGAAGATTTACCGCATGCTTCTTTTGCCGGTCAACAAGACTCCTATTTAAATATCATCGGCAAAGAAGCAATCATGCAGCATATCAGTAAATGTTGGGCTTCCCTATTTACGGATCGCGCGGTCATCTACCGGATTCAAAATGGATTCGACCACCGTCAAGTTTATTTATCCGTTATCATTCAAAAGATGGTTTTCCCTCAGGCCTCGGGGATCGTATTTACCGCGGATCCCATTACCTCTAACCGAAAGCTGCTTTCCATCGATGCCGGTTATGGACTTGGAGAAGCGCTGGTCTCTGGCTTGGTATCTGCCGATGGTTATAAAGTGCAGGAAGGGAAAGTCGTCGATAAGCGAATAGCAGCCAAAAAATTAGCGATCTATGGAAGGAAAGAAGGCGGAACAGAGACAAAGCAGATCGATCCTGAGCGGCAGATGTCTCAAACGCTCACTGAGCAGCAAATTTTACAACTGGCACGCATCGGAAGACAGATTGAAGCTTATTTTGGCAGTCCGCAAGATGTCGAATGGTGTTTGGCTGATGATACATTTTATATTGTCCAGAGTCGGCCGATCACGACTTTATACCCGATCCCTGAAGCGGTTGATCAAGAAAATCACGTCTATCTTTCTGTTGGTCATCAACAAATGATGACTGACCCCATAAAACCATTGGGATTGTCTTTTTACCTGTTAATTACTCCTGCACCTATGCGTAAAGCCGGTGGGAGGTTGTTTGTTGATGTTGCACCTAGGCTGGCTACAGCTGTCGGCCGCGAGACGTTATTAAATACCGTGGGATCCGATCCGCTCACCAAAGGCGCACTCATGACCATCATAGAGCGAGATTTTATAAAATTGATACCAAACGATCAAACGCCACCGATTCCGAGCAGAAGTCTTGCAACTGTGCCGGCACCGTTCGAAAGCAATCCGACAATCGTTTCCGATTTGATTAAGCGAAATCAAACCTCGATTGAAGAGTTAAAACAAAACATCCAAGCGAAATCGGGATCGGATTTGTTTGATTTTATTCTGGAAGATATCCAGCAATTAAAGAAGATCTTATTTGATCCGCAAAGTTCGGCTGTGTTTATGGCTGCGATGAATGCTTCATCATGGATCAATGAAAACATGTACGAATGGTTGGGCGAAAAAAACGCAGCAGATACGCTTTCTCAGTCGGTACCGAACAATATTACTTCGGAAATGGGTCTGGCGCTGTTGGATGTCGCGGATGTGATTCGCCCTTATCCGGAAGTAATTGACTATTTGCAGCATACAAAAGAAGATAAATTTCTGGATGAACTGGTTAAGTTTGCTGGAGGACAGGAAACGAAAGACGCGATCCATGCGTATCTCGATAAATACGGCATGCGATGTGCGGGTGAAATCGATATATCTCGAACCCGTTGGAGTGAAAAACCGATTACGCTTATTCCGCTCATTCTGGGTAACATCAAGAACTTCGAGCCTCATGCAAGCAAGCGGAAATTTGAGCAAGGGCGCCGGGAAGCTTTGGAAAAAGAACAAGAGTTAATAGATCGATTGAAGCAATTACCGGATGGTGAACAAAAAGCCAACGAAACGAAACGAATGATCGACCTCATCCGGAATTTCATCGGGTATCGGGAATATCCCAAGTACGGCATGGTCAGCCGCTACTATGTGTATAAGCAAGCTTTGCTGAAAGAAGCCGAACGACTCGTTCAAGCTGGCGTTATCCATGACAAAGAAGATATGTACGATCTCACTTTTGAAGAACTTCACGAAGTCGTACGCACGAATGCAATAGATGATCAGATTATCAATAAACGAAAAGACGCGTACAAATTTTATGAGAAACTAACTCCGCCGCGTGTCATCACGTCTGATGGTGAAATCATTGCAGGCGCGTACAAACGAGAGAATTTGCCGGCAGATGCGATTGTAGGTCTTCCTGTTTCTTCCGGCGTGATAGAAGGAAGAGCGCGTGTCATTTTGAGCATGGAAAATGCCGATCTGGAAGATGGAGATATCTTAGTCACCCTCTTTACTGATCCTGGCTGGACGCCATTATTTGTATCCATCAAAGGCCTAGTCACCGAAGTTGGCGGACTGATGACCCATGGAGCCGTTATCGCGCGTGAATATGGCTTGCCGGCAGTTGTCGGGGTGGAGAATGCTACCGGACTGATCAAAGACGGGCAACGAATTCGCGTGAATGGAACAGAAGGGTATATCGAAATCTTGTAATGGCTGAATAGGTTAAATCCCACCAATCGTTTAAACAAACAGTAGCAGCCTGGGACTTTATTAATCGTCCTTGGCAGCTGCTGTTTTTTCGCATTTGGAAGGTTTTTCTATCGTTTTGTCGAATCATCGAATGAAGTCAACTATGGTGGAAAGCACAGCATAACGAATAACAGCTGTAGGGAGTCGGCTGGCAATTTACATAACAGAGGAGAGCATATTCGTGCAAACACAAGAAATTCCGGTAAGCCATATGGTATCTTTCGAAAGCTGTCCGCAATGCGGCAAACAGGTACCCAAGCATTGGCATTATCCATCTTGGTGCGAGTGCGGATGGAATCTTAAAGCATTCGAATCCATAACGCATGATCGATTCGCGGCTGCGTATCTTAGGCTTGGGCGAAAGCTCGGTTCGAAGCTGCTTCGCGATATGATGAATGAGAAGGGCTTCCGACCCAGGCTGACGAAAAATAAGCTCGCCACAATGGGCTTCGCCACGCTGATTCACGGCATTACGGCGACTATGGCTGTGGGGGCTTGCGTATTAATCATTAAAGGCATTCGGGGGCCATACTATTTTGATATCATCATCGGCTTAATCGCCGCGCTTGCCGTTTGGTTCTCGGCGCCTCGGTTACCGAAACTAGAAATGGACGGCGTTCTCTTATCCAGAGAAGAAAACGGTGCACTCTACGGACTGGTGGACGAGGTTAGTGATTATATGAAGCTCCCGAGAATCGATGGGCTTATTATCGATCATCGTTATAACGCAAGTTACCAACAGGCAGGGTGGCGCATGAAGCGATACGTTACGCTCGGGCTGCCGTTATTCTGCATCTTGAGCAGCGAGGAGAAAGTGGCGCTGATCAGCCATGAAATCGCGCACGGCGTTAACCAGGACAGCCTTAGCGGCCACTTTACGCTGACTGCTTATCGGACGTTGCTCAGATGGAGCGAACTGATGGATCCGCAGGACGCAGGTGAGATTGAAAGGAATTTGACGGTACTCATTTCCAGATATATATTGGGGCTGCTTTCCTATGTGCCTTGGTTACTGGCAAATTTGTATATTCATCTGTATTTCTACGAATCGCAAAAAAGCGAGTATTTAGCCGATTACAAGAGCGCCGAAGTCGGCGGTACCGACGCCGCCCTTGGGCTGGCGGAGAAAATGTACGGCGCGCAGACGTTTAGGACCGCGCTGCAGCGCCATGTGTTGAATCAGCATACGGGGAGTTTCTTCGATGCGTACAAGGGGATTGTTGACGCGATGCCCGATCGCGAACGCGAGCGAATCAGACGCATCGAGCTGCTGGAAGGCTCGAGGCTCCATTATACGCATCCGCCGAGTGCTTATCGGCTGCAATTTATGCAGCATCATTATCATGCCAGCGCAGGCGTGCGCATTTCGGACGAGCATGTGGTCAATCTGGAGACGGAGCTGAAAGAATTGGAGCCTCGTATGCAAAAGAAACTAATTCTTGAGTTTCAAGACCAATTGTATTGGTGACAGAGGCGGCTGGATTACATCCCATGTATAACCAATTTAATTTGCATCGTTTATTCAAAACAGCAGGAGCCAAGGACGTTATACCGTCCTTGGCTCCTGCTGTTTTTCCGGCTAAGCCTAATCAGCCTTACAAGGGTCCGCTCAAAGGAACCCGCAGCTGCACCGTCGTGCCGATCCCGAAGCGGCTGTGAATATGGACCCCGTAATCGGTGCCGAACGTCATCTTGATACGCCGGTCGACGTTTCGGATGCCGTACCCGGATGCGCTGTCCCCGGTGTCTTCCCTGCGGAGTCTCTCCAGCGTTTCCGGTCGCATGCCCATGCCGTCGTCGATGACTTCAAGAATGAGCGTATCTTCCTCGACGCGTGCTTTAATAATGATATTGATGCCGGCATCGTCATCCCAGATGGCATGGTTGATGGCATTCTCGATGAAGGGCTGAAGCACCAGCTTGACGACAGGATAGGGAAGTGCGGCATCTTCGACCAGGTAATGCATATGCAGCAGGCCGTTGAACCGAAGCTGCTGGATCATAATGTAAGAATTGGTCAGCTTCAATTCTTCGCCGAGGCTTACGATCGTTTTCCCTTTGTTCAGCGAGATGCGGTAGAACTTGGCAAGATGCGTGACCATGGCTTGAATCCGGTCGTCATGATTCCGAACAGCTAGTGCCGATATGGAAGCAAGCGTGTTGTAAAGGAAGTGCGGATTGATCTGCGCCTGCAGCATGTTCATCTCGGCTTCCTTCTTCGCGATTTCCTTCTTGTATACTTCGTTAATCAGCGCTTTCATGCGGCGGGCCATCTTCGTCATGGCGAACATGAGCCGGCCGATTTCGTCATGCGAGATCGAACCCGCCTGCACCTCGAAGTCCTCGCGCTCGATCCGGCGCGTAATCTGCAGCAGCGTCTCGATCCGCTTGGTAAACATGCGGGCGGCGATATAGATCAGAATAATAGCAATTACGACGCTGAAGCTCGCCAGCGTGAACAGACGGGAGAACGCGAGCTTCACATTGCTTAGCAGATTGTCGTAGGAGACGATGGAGACGACCTTCCAGCCGTTCTCGATCGTGTTGTATACGACGTAGACGCTCTCGTTGTCGTATTCTCCAAGGAAGGTGCCGGTATTGCCGGATCCCCAGCTTCCCTTGACATAATCGCTCAGCTGATGGTTCAGCTTGCCCTTGTCACGGCCGGAGATAATGAAGCCTTTGTCCGACACGATAAACAAATCCTTGTTCTTATTCTCCTTCTCCATGAGCGCATATAGGTCGTTCTCGGGGATGTCCATCGTCAGGACACCGTAAGGATAGTTGAGGCTGTCGTTGTCGAGCAGACGGGCGAGCACGATTCGGGATGGCTTGCGCTCTTGAACGCCCTGTGTGACTTGCTGATCGGTTGGGTTGGTGGCCGCCATCGGCGTGAAGGTCACATTGCCGTAAGCTGTGCTTGCCGCCTTGTACCAAGGCGCTTGCCGGACGGTATCGTTCGTGCGCCGGATAAACACTTGGTCCGGCGGCAGGGTGAAATTGTCCTGGTAAATCGAAATGCTCGTAATGTCGGAATTCGTGACGAGCATGCTGCGAAACACCCCGTCGATATAATCATAGCCATCGATATACGCGTCACTGTTCGTGTAATCCGCCGACAGGAAGTCGCGCAGCCGCCGGTCCAGATAGAGCGAAGAGGAGACCTTGGCATACGCATCCAGCTTCATCTTCAGATTGGATCCGATCTGGTCGGTCGTTGTGGTCATGCTGGCGTACATTTGACGACTCAGCTCTTTCTTCATCGTTTCGTAGGAATAGACGGCGAAGAAGAGGAGGGGCGCAACGGAAACGAGTCCAAGCGCCACGAACAGCTTGTTGCGAAGACGCATATCCAGGAAGGGCCGTATCAAGAATCGGTCAAGCAAGCGTCGCACGGTGGTCCCCCTCAATTGCCATAAAATTGTTTTCTGTACTGGTTAGGCGTGACGCCTGTGGTCTTGTGGAATAACGAGCAGAAATACGAGACGTTCTCGTAGCCGACCTGACCGGCAATCTCGTGAATCTTCAGCGATTTGTCAGCAAGCAGTGCGGAAGCGCGTTCCATTCGCTTGTCCGTAACCGCTTCCAAAATGGTGCGGCCCATCTTTTCCCTAAAGATCGTGCGAATGTAGTTCGGCGACAGGTAAATTTCCTTCGCAATATCCTCGACCGAAATCGGCTGGTGGCAGGAACGGTCAATGATGGCCTCGATATTGCGGGCGATTTGCAGGTGACGGTCCTTATCCTTCTCCGAGAGGACGAGAATCAAGCTTCCGCACACATGCTTGAGATAGTCGCCGATGTCATCAAGCACCTCGCAGTTGTTCATGATTTCCCACTCGCCGTGAATCGGCCCGGCCTCCGTATCTTTCATGGAGGAGCCGAGCTGCTGCTTAACGGCAGAAAGCAGCCGAACGGCGGCGGCCCGCGCCAAATGGCGGTGCACGTAACGGTCCTTGAGGCTTCCCATGAACCGTTCGATCTCCAGCTCCGCTTCCTCGGGCTTCAGCTGCCCGATCGCGCGGCATATCGCCGTTTGATACGCTTCGATGCCGATTTCCTCCGTAAGCGGTGCTCGCATCTCTTCCAGTCGCAGCAGCGCGCCCTTCCCATAATAGAAGGCATGCTCTGCCGCGATACGGGCATCCTTGAACAGGTTCAGCGCCTCCTCAAGCCGGCTGCCGGCGCGGGAAATGCCGACGGTGAGCTGAACGGGGAAGCTTTCGGCCATTTCCTTCTGGAGGTTCTTCCACAGCTCATCGGTATGATCGGGATGAGCGGCGGGGTAGAGGGCGGCAAATGTACCGTACTCCCAATCAACGAGCTCTCCCGCGTAGCCGAGCGTCTTCAGTCTGGAATGGACGGCTTCGCTTACGCTGGCTTCCAACTGCTTCGGCCTGCTGCTTCCGGAGGCCGAGCTCTGATCCGCGTTCGTCCAGCTCAGCGTCAGGCAGGCGGCTCGCAGTGCGCCGCGAAACAAATTCGGCATGCCGTCCAGCCGCAGCAGCTTGTTTGCCGCTTCCGCTCGGACTTCGCCGTTCTGCTCGATGAGCAGCGTGCGCAGGAGCTTCTCCTTCACCATGGCTTCCGTCTGCTCCGCCAGCCTCGCTTCATCGCACTTCAGCTTGACTTTCTCCATCAGCTGCCGAAGCTCGTCATGATCGATCGGCTTTAATAAATAGCCGGACGCTTCCACGGAGAGCGCCGCTTTGATATATTGAAATTCGTCATGACCGCTTAAAAATACGATTTTTACCCGTTTGCTGTGCTGCTTGGCTCGCTTCGCGAACTCCAGTCCGTCCATGATCGGCATGCGCACATCGGTCAAGATAATGTCTGGATCCAGCAGCTTCGCCAGCTCGAGCGCTTCTCTTCCATTCTTCGCCGTCCCGGCGACGGCGATATTCATCGCCTCCCACGGCACATAGTGCGAAAGCGTCTCCAATTCCATCTTTTCGTCGTCCACAAGCAGGATTGAATACATGGCCGTGTTCCTTCTTCCCGTCTAAAATGGAAACTATGACTCTCGTTTATTGTATGCCGCTTGATGAAATTCAACAATGGGAGGAACAGAAATGCGGTAATTTGGAGCATGAATCGGCGGATGTTTGCATGGATTCGGCGCATGGAAGTTTCCTATAATGGGATTGTT
The DNA here is from genome assembly GCF_019431355.1 of Paenibacillus sp. R14(2021). Classification (NCBI taxonomy): domain Bacteria; kingdom Bacillati; phylum Bacillota; class Bacilli; order Caryophanales; family Paenibacillaceae; genus Paenibacillus; species Paenibacillus sp. R14(2021). Next base: position 2,534,440 of record NZ_CP080269.1, on the reverse strand, counting down.
CCCGAAGCGACACCACTATGGACGGAGGAAAGCAAACGTGAAAATCAATGTGGAACCATCGGCTGCGGGCATGGCGCGGGCAGTGAGGCGCGGCGGAACTTGGAAGCGGTTACGCGTTCAGAAGCTGCTATGGCTGATGATCCTGCCGGCTTTTATATGCACCCTGTTGTTCTCGTATACGCCGATGTTCGGCTTGTACATGGCCTTTATTAACTATCAGCCGGGCGGCTCGTTCATGGATTCGTTCTTCGGCGGCGAATTCGTCGGGCTGGAATGGTTCCGGTATTTCTTCAACAGCGGGGACTTCTGGATTATCCTGCGTAACACGCTCGCTCAGAGCTTGCTCAGTCTCGCACTCGGATTTCCGGCGCCGATCATTCTGGCGATCGCGATTAACGAAGTTCGAAGCGGCGTGTTCAAGCGTTTTGTGCAAACGGTTTCTTATCTGCCGCATTTCATCTCTTGGGTTATCGCGGCCAACATTATTATTTCGCTGCTCTCCACGCAGGGACTCGTCAATAAGCTGCTCGTCATGCTCCACATTACGGACAAACCGATCGGCTTCTTCCAGAACGGTCATTATTTCTGGTGGATCATCGGCTTCTCCAACATGTGGAAGGACATGGGCTTTAACGCCATTATGTATCTGGCGGCTATTACGTCCATTAACCCGGAGCTCTATGAAGCGGCAAGGGTCGACGGCGCTAGCCGGATCAGGCAGATGCTGCATGTGACGCTTCCGGCGCTTCGTCCCACGATCGTCATCCTGCTTATTCTGGCGGTCGGCGGCGTGCTGAATGCGGGCTTCGACCAGCAGTACTTAATGCAGAACGATCTCGTGCTTAAATATTCGGACGTCATCGACACGTACACCTACCGATACGGCTTGCAGAACGGCATGTTCTCGTACGGCGCGGCGGTCGGATTGTTCAAGTCGCTGGTTGCCTTCATTCTAGTGCTCATCGTGAATAGACTTGCCAAAAAAGTAAACGATCAAGCGCTGTTCTAAGCCGCGGATCAAACGAGAGAGGAGTGATGACATGAGAAGCAGATCGATGGGAGACCTGCTGTACACCGGCGTGGTATATCTCTTTCTGATCCTGATCGTATTCGTGACGTTTTACCCCTTCTGGAACGTATTCATCCTGTCGGTGAACAGCGCGTCCGATACCATTAAAGGGGGCATTTATTTCTGGCCTCGCGAGCTTTCCTTTACAAGCTACAAAGAAATTCTGACCGACCGCGAAATATTGCATGCCGTGTGGGTGACGGTGGCGCGGACGCTCGTCGGCACGCCGTTGACGGTAATCGTGATCAGCTTGCTCGCCTATCCGCTGAGCAGCCGCGACCTCGTTATACGGCGGCCGGTAACGCTCTATTTCATCTTCACGATGTACTTCGGCGGCGGTCTCATTCCTTATTATATGGTGCTGAAGAACCTATTCCTGATCGATACCTTCTGGGTGTTCATTCTTCCGGGTCTCATGAATGTGTTCTATATGATTCTCATTCGGACCTTCATCGAGCAGCTCCCGCAGGAAATTACGGAATCGGCCAAGATAGACGGCGCCAACGACCTGCACATTTATTTCCGCATTATTCTGCCGCTTACGGTGCCGGTACTGGCGACGATTGCGCTGTTCACGGCCATCGGCCATTGGAATGCTTGGTTCGATTCTTATGTGTTCACCTACAAGTCGAGCTTGAAGACGCTGCAGGCGGTGCTTGTAAAAATCTTGAATCAGTATCAGACAGGCGCGATGGTGTCGGATGCCCAGAAGCTCGCCGATTCCAGCAAGCGGCTGGCCGTCTCGTCGGATACGATCCGGATGGCCGCGACCATGGTCGCTACGCTGCCGATCGTCATGGTATACCCGTTCCTGCAGCGCTATTTCGTGAAAGGCATGACGCTCGGCGCCGTGAAGAGCTGAGCTGGATCTTGTTCAGTTCCTTGAGAGGGGGGATGGCCGGCCAGCGTACGCACGGCCTGCTGCATGCGATCGTAAACAGCTGTCATCCAATATGCCAATAGGGGGAAATGTTCTATGAAGAAAAAACAAGTGCTGCCGCTGATACTGGCAATGGCCCTTACGCCGGCGCTGCTTGCCGGCTGCGGAAGCAATGGATCGAACGATGCGAACAATACGGGGAATACGGCTGCCGCGAATACGAACACGAAGAACGCGAATACGGGTACGGATGCGGCAAACGCGGATACGGCAAACGCCGATAAACCGTCGGAGCCGATCACGCTGACCTTCTTTGATAAAAATACAGGCGCCGCTTTCGACAATCCCGTGGCGCAGGAAATTATGAAGCGCACTGGCGTGAAGGTTGAAATTCAGCAGCCAACGGGCAATCCGTCCGAGAAGCTGAACCTCATGCTGGCCTCGAACGACCTGCCGGACATCATCCTGATGGACCGCGGCGGCGACATCGTGAACAAATACATCGCGGCTGGCGCGATCATTCCGCTTAACGAGCTGATCGACAAGTACGGACCTGACGTGAAGCAGCAGTACGGCGATATTTTGCAGAAGACGCGCTTCAAGGACGGCAAGAACTATTACCTCTCCAACTGGTACGGCATGGACAACGACCCTGTATTCGGCGTGCAAATGCGTAAAGACTTCCTGAAAGAGCTTGCGCCTGACAAGGCCGAGGGCGGACAGCCCTTCACGACAGACGAATTCGAGCAGCTGCTGAAGGATTTCAAGGCGAAGTATCCGAACATTGACGGCAAAGCCTCGATTCCGCTCATTCTGAACGCGGAGAACATGGGCGCCGTGCTGGGCTCCTTCAAGGGCATGTGGGGCATGAAGCCGTATTTCGAGGACGGAGACAGCCTGAAATTCGACGTGAAGGACCCGAAATACCGCGAGATGATCCTGTACATGAACAAACTGTACCGCGAAGGCTTGATCGAGCAGGATTGGGCCGTGAACAAAACGCAAACGTGGGAGCAGAAGATCTCGAACGGTATCGCCTTCTCGACCGTATCGGCGTACTGGGATCTCGGCGGCGCGAACGGCGCGCTTAAGAAGGGCGGCAGTGCCGACAAGCAGCTGTTTGCTTATAAAGTCGTAGCTCCTGGCACCGACCCTGCGAAGACAACGTACGGACCGCGCAGCCCGCTCGGGTGGGATGCCATCGCCATCACGAAGAAGAACAAGCATCCGGAAGAAACGATGAAGTTCATCAACTTCCTGGCGAGCGAGGAAGGCCAGTATCTGCTTATGTGGGGCGTTCAAGGCCAAACTTGGGACGCCAAGGACGGGAAGCACACGCCGAATGCGGATGTACTGAAGGGTCTGAAGGACGATTGGGCTGGGGAAACGAAGAAGACAGGTATTCGGACATGGACGTGGTTCATCAAGAACGGCCTTGGCTCCGACGGCACGCCGTACGATATTTCCAAGCTTAACAGAGGAGAGATCGAGCAAATGGCAACGAAGAACCTGCTCGATTCCGTCTACGACACGTCGCCGTACGACAATTTGAATCCGGAAGGCGGCACGCCGGTTTCGCTAAGCTACCAGAAGGTGCAGGATATTATGAAGCAGTCCCTCACCAAGATCATCATTTCGAAATCCGAGCAAGACGCCAATGCCGGCTTCGACAAGATGCTGTCGGAGATGAAAGCGGCGGGCGACGAACAAGTTGAGCAAGCGATCACGGACAATTACAAGGCCCGTCTGGAGCTTTGGAAATAGGTTGCAGCGAAGGGGGCAGTCATGCCCCCTTTCATCCATTTAACTGGGAGGATGGGGAAGATGAACGTGGAGCATGGCCCGATCGAAACGAAGACGGAAGAAACGGTATTGACGGTGGATAACGGTTTGCTGGCGCTGCATGTGAACACGGAAGCGGGAACCTACGAGGTCAAATGGCGCGACGGCTCGGCGCTCATCGGCGCAGCCTCGGCCTACGATTGGCAGGAGGAGCACCGGTTCACGACGGATTACCTCCAGCATGAGGCTGGGTGCGAGACTGTTCGGGAAGCGCTGGGTCATGGCAAGCGCGTAACGATCAGGCATTCGTCGCCGGAGCTGCCGCTTCTGATGCAGCATTTTACCGTATATGAGGGGAGGCCGTTTCTCACGGTATCCTTCGAGCTGGAAGCGCCGGAGGGTGAAGGGCTGGCATCCAGTTACATGGCGCCGCTCATCAGCTGCGAGGAAGCGGGGACGCTGAAGCTGGGAGCGGCTTCAGTCCAATCGGAGCTGCAGGCGCTGCTGGTGCCGTTCGATAACGACAAGTGGGTACGTTACGAATCGGTAGAGATGCCGGGCACTCTGGAGAGCTATGAGGTCACCGCTGTTTATGAGCCGCGGTCCAGAAACGGAATCGTAATCGGTTCAGTCCTGCACGACACATGGAAAACAGGGCTTAAATTATCGAGCGGAAGCGGCGCGGCCATCGAGCGCATCGAAGTGTACGGCGGAGCAGCGGGGGAGCTGACGCGGGACAGCATTCCTCATGGCACGGTGAGCGGAACGGTGCTGACGTCGCCGGTCATCTGGATCGGCGCTTACGGCGATTACCGCCGGGGTCTTGAAGCATTCGGGCAGGCCAATGCCGCGGTTACGCCTGCTCTAGCGTGGGAGCACGGCGTGCCTTTCGGCTGGAACAGCTGGTCCGCCGCAGCTGACAAGCTGGATTACGAGCTGTACGTGTCGACGTCGGATTTTCTGAGTCAGATGCAGAAGGAAGGCTTTCATAATCAAGGCGACGTATATATCAACTTCGACTCGTTCTGGACGAATTTATCGTCGGAGCAGCTGGAGCAGGCGGTAGCGCATGTCCATGGGAACGGCCAGAAGGCCGGCATCTACTGGACGCCCTTTGCCTTCTGGGGCAGGGATACCGGGCGTGCGGTCGAAGGTACGGACGGTCGCTACACGTATGACGAGCTGCTCCTGCGCGACCGCGAAGGAAACGTACTGCCGGACTTGGACGGCGGGCTCGCCATTGATCCGACGCATCCCGGCAGCGTGCTGCGGACAGCCTATTGTCTGGACCGTTTCGTGGAGCTTGGCTTCGCGTATGTGAAGCTCGACTTTCTCGGGCATGGGGCGCTGGAAGGCCGGCACTACGACAAGTCGATTCAGACGGGCATTCAAGCGTACAATCTCGGCATGGAGACGATTCGCCGGCGGCTGGATCCTGAACGAATCGGCCGGCCCTTCCATATTAATCTGTCGATCGCGCCGCTGTTTCCCTATCAGTACGGACATAGCCGGCGCATTTCATGCGATGCCTTCGGCATGCTGGCAGATACCGAGTATATGCTGAATTCGCTCACCAATGCCTGGTGGGCGAGCGGGGCGCTCTACCGGTTCAATGATCCCGATCATACCGTTCTGTACAAGAGCTTTAATCAAGAAGCAACCTCGGATCAGGAAGGAAGAAGCCGGTTGAACGCGTCCGTTATCAGCGGAACGGTTCTGCTGCTCGGAGACGATTTCCGCAAGGAAGAGGCAAGGGCAAGAGCGGCGGAGTGGCTGCCGAACGCGGAGGTCATAACGCTGGCGCGGCGCGGGGAAACCTTCTTGCCCATCGAGGGAGCTTACGGCTCGGGGGCAGCGGATATGTTCATGCTGGAAGCGAAGGAAGACGGGGAGCACGTGATCTATCTGGCCGTATTTAATTATGACAAAGGATCGCCTGCGCTTAAACGCGTCCTGCTCGATCGTGTCATTGCAGGCGGGAGCACGCATGCATATACGCTCAAAGATCTATGGGCGGGCACAGTTGCCGAGGGCAGCGGAGATATTGAGCTGCCGCTTGCGCCCGCGGAATCCGTCCTATTGAAGCTGACTGGATTGTCGTAAGCGCCGATGACGGCAAGGGGATTGACTAGGAGGGCGCCTCGGATTTACCGGGGTGCCCTTCTTGTTCTGCCCAGCAGGCCGCGTTCGGGACCGTATGTCCCGCAGCAATCGGCCTGCGCCCTTGGCGTGTCCGCTATTTTTTGTTACAGTAGTAGGTAATAAGGGATAGGAGAAACAGACAGGAGAGATGACGAATGAGCGATGAACATCATAACGAAGGCGATCATCTCCACGTTCGCGAACACTGTTCGACTTCGATCAGCGCAGAAGAGAACGCCAAGGAAATGCTCGCTGCCATGACGCGTAACGGCTGGCGGATTACGGACCAGCGCAAATCGATGGTCATGATCATCTCGGAGCATGGCGGTTATCTCTCGCCGAAGGACGTTTACGATAATATGGTACTTACGTATCCGAGCATGAGCTTTGATACCGTGTACCGGAACCTGCGGATGATGAGCGAAATGGGTGTGTTGGAGCAGTTCTATTCGATGGACGGCGGATTGAAGTTCAAGGCAAACTGCTTGTCGCATCACCATCATCATCTAATCTGCGTGAACTGCGAGAAAACGCTCAGCTTCGACTATTGTCCAATGGAGCAGGTCCATGTGCCCGGCGGCTATAAGATCTTGAATCACCGGTTTGAAATTTACGGCATTTGCGAGGCCTGCCAATAACGAAGGAAACCGGAGTACCTGAGGCACTTCGGTTTTTTTCATAATGTCGGCGCAGCCCAGCTGAATTTGAAAATATTCACGGGAGGGAACGAAACGATGAATACGAAACGTGTGGACAATGTGCAGCTGCTTGAGGAAGGCGGCCAATGGGTCGTTGTACTCGAGCAAACGCTCGAGCATGCTTGCGAGGAAGTCTGGGCTGTCCTTACCCAAGCCGAGAAGATTCCAAGCTGGGGACCGTTTAAGCCTAATAGGGATTTAACCGAGACCGGGGAGGTTCGTCTGACGCCAGTCGGCGTTCCGGAGGCAGAGGAAGGCGAAGGCCGCGTCATGGAAGTCCAAGCGCCGCATGTGCTCGTATTCAGCTGGGGAACCGACGTATTGCGCTGGGAGCTGAGCGGCGAAGGCACAGCGACAGTCCTTACGCTTCGTCACACCTTCACGGACCGCAAGCAGGCAGCTTCCTATGCCGCGGGCTGGCATCTCTGTCTGGACGGATTAACCGGCGTTGCTGCCGGCAAGGATATGCCCTCGATGGCAGGGCTTAATGCTTATAAATACGGCTGGCAGGAGCTCCACGATCGTTATGCGGAGCAGCTCGGTTTGAATTCGGCGACTTAAGCGTCGCGTAACCTAATAGAAGCGGCAGACGAGGACTTACAAGGTCCACGGCTGCCGCTTTTTTCGTGCTGCGTATTTCTTAGCCGGCCTCCGCCCTCGATGACGGTCATGCGTCTAATGGGATTCTTTCGCCTATCCCTATTTCTTTGGCCTATCTCTTCTCTATACGTTAAGCCATGCTTTGATTGTGAATAAGTATCCGCTTGAAGTGAGACAATGAACGTGAGAGTTGAAAATTGGAAAAGAGTGATCAGAATGGATGCAGTCCCCCGTTTATGGAAGGAGCTTAGTGAATCATCGGATTTTGTTTGCTACGAGCATCAAACGAAGAATGAGCCTTATTACATCGGCTATTATAAATCTTCTACAGAACCAAAAATCTTGCATCAACATATTCTGGGCTGCCTGAGCAGAGATTCGGACATCTCTTTCGCCGATTTGTATCAATCGATCCCGATTGCGGAAAAAGAAATATCCTTCGATTGGAATCATATTCAAAACAAAATCTTACGGGGAAATGTCGCTATTCAATATGGATATCAAAGCCATCGATGTATTCTAGTCAATGCCGCCGCATTCAACGGTCGCAGCGTAACGATACCTGAAATCGAGTTCACCGTGGAAGGACCGAAAGAAGCCTTCGTTGAATCATTGGACATCAATCTTAACTTGATTCGCCAGCGAATTTCCGTACCCGAATTGCGTATCAAAGAACTCAGTGTAGGGAGCATATCGAAGTCGAGAATTGCGGTTTGTTATATAGAGGGAATAACGAACGAACGATATATTCATACATGCATGCAGCGCATCGCGGGCGTGCAATTCGATCAAATCACGGATACCACCTTGCTGCAGCAAATGATTGAAGATAATGCCAACTCCATCTTTCCGCAGACGCTCGGAACCGAACGGCCTGACTACGTTGCCTGGGCCTTATCGTCGGGACAAATTTGCGTTCTCATGGACGGATCCCCAACTGCGTTTATGGCGCCAGTTAACTTGTGGTTATTTTTCATTTCGTATGAGGATTACTATTTACCGTGGATTATCGGGTCTATAATGAGGCTGATTCGCATGTCTGCAGTCATGTTCTCCGTCTTTGCCTCACCCTTATATGTGGCGGTCATGACTTATCACAGTCAGGGCATTTCGAACGTCTTTTTGCCCACGATCGTTTCTTCGCGGATCAATGTCCCGTTTCCTCCTGTCGTGGAAGTGCTCATTATGGAGCTTGCCATCGAATTGCTGCGAGAAGCCGGCGCCAGATTGCCTTCGAAAATCGGTCAAACCATTGGCATTGTCGGAGGTATCGTGCTTGGTACGGCCGCCGTTCAAGCTGCGCTTACAAGCAACTTTTTATTGATTATTGTGGCTTTGGCGGCGCTTGCTTCTTTCGCTACGCCTGTTTTTCGAATGAGCGCTACCATTCGGGTGATTCGGTTTCCCTTTATCTTCGCAGCTCAATTATGGGGATTATTGGGAATCTCAATTTGCACGCTTGCCTTGTTTGCGCATCTGCTGCGATTAACGTCTCTCGGGATGCCGTACTTGGTTCCGTTTTATCCTTTTCGCACTTCCGATTTGTACGATACCGTCATTCGCCCTCCATATGCCAAGTTTCATCATCGGTTCAGCTTCTTCCGATCGCCCAAGCCCGTAAGATTCGAGAAGGATAACAAAAGGAAAAAACGAGATATAGACGAATGAACCGGCTCGGGGGTGATGCAAAAATGAAATCAACGGAACATCTGCGTTTGACTATATCGCCTTTCCTGGTTTTTATCTTATTTAATTCGATGCAAATCGGAAACGAATACCTCTCCATGTCGAACAAGCTGATTCAAGCCGCCGGCCAAGATTCGTGGATCAGCGTCATTCTATGCGGGATTAGCTTCCACGTCATCATTTGGATGATATACGACATTCTCAACCATCATGAAACCGATCTATTCCGGATTCATCGCCTTTTTTTCGGAAAATGGGCAGGAGAGAGCCTGAACGTGATTTTTATCGCGTACTTCCTGACCGTTGCATGCTTTTATTTGCGGGAGTTTATCGAAATCATACAAGTATGGCTGTTTCCCGAGCTTGTAACATGGGCATTGGCATTGGTTCTGCTTCTGCTTGCTTATTACATCACAGCAGGCGGATTTCGAGTTATCGTGGGCATTTGCGTGGTTTGCTCCGTGCGTTATCTTACGGTGATCGTCGTGTTTTTTGCAGCCGGTTTTTTTCATTTCAACAATTTAACGCCCGTGCTAGATCATTCGCTTGGCGCGATCATCCAAGCAGGGAAGGGAATGACGTTTCCGTTTATGGGCGTGGAGATGCTTTTTTTCTGCTACACGTTCATTCGAACGCCGAACAAATCGCAAAAATGGGCACATTGGGCTAACTTGCTTACGACAGTGACTTACCTGATTATTATTTTCTTCTCCTTGTTATTGTTCAAGCCCGAACAATTATCGAAGGAAATATGGCCGCAATTAACCAAATATAAATTCGTCCAATTTCCTTTTATCGAACGCTTCGAATTCGTCGGCGCCGTTTCGCAGATCCTCTCGGTCATTCCGATCATCTGCTTCTGCTTGTGGGCTTCCAGCCGCATGTTGAAATTCATGTTTACCGTGAAGCAATTGACCGTCCTGCCGTTCTTGATCATTATGGTCTTTATTGCCGTATGTCTGATCCCGGACCGTCATCGAATCGAGGACGTGCAAACGACGTTAACCCAGTTCGGTTTTTATATGATTTATGCGTATGTTCCGTTCCTGTTTATCGTCAATAGAATCAGAATGATGGCGAGAAGAACGATATGAAGCGGATTCTCTTCCTCCTGCTTGCCATCTGTTTTCTGTTAACGGGGTGCGTGAAGCAGCAAATTGTCGATCGCATTTCCCTGTTCATGGTCTGCGCCATGGATGAGGCGCCGAACGAACAAATCGAATTAACGATGGCGATGCCCAAATTTCAAGCCGGGAAACCGGGTGCCGTGTCGAATCTATTGCAATCCAAGGTCGGCCACACGGCCAAGACGATTAAGGATTTAATGGACATGCAAGTCGATCGGCCCATTAATTCCGGTAAGCTATCGGTGTTGCTATATGGGAAAGATCTGGCGGCGAAAGGGCTGGCTATAAATTTGGATGTGGCTTTGCGAGACGCTCAAATTTCGCGAAGGATGTATTTGGCCATTGTCGATGGCAATGCAAAGGAGCTGCTGCAGGCGAATTTCAGTTCCGATGCGGAGAAAGGGATCTTTTTGTATAACCTGCTCGATACGAACGTGCGAAGCGGGTTAGTGCCGAGGCAAACCCTGCACGAGTTCGAGTACGCCTATTTGGGCAAAGGCATGGACCCTTTTCTGCCTCTCCTTAAATTGCAAAATAATCAAGTCATGATAGCCGGATTGGCTTTATTTAAGGACGATAAATACGTGATGGCGCTGAACGAGAAGCAGATGCGGCTCATGAAGCTCCTTCTAGGCAAGGTGAAGGAAGGTGTCCTGGAGGCCAAGCTGGACGATGGATCCTACGCTGCGCTTCAAGACGTGGGTTCGAACGTAAGTTATCACGTCAGTAAACAAACGAAGCCTCCGAAAATCACGATAAACCTGAGCCTAAGCGGCGAATTGATTGAATCGAGAGGGCTTCGATTTCCAATGGAAGCGAAGCAGCGAATCAAAGACCGTTACGAAAAGGATCTTACCGCGAATGGAATGGGTCTCATCCAATTGTTTAAAGAAGCAGGGATCGATCCGCTTGGATTAGGGGATTTCGTAAGGAGTAAAACGCGAAATTGGCATGAAGATGAATGGAAGAAAGAATATCGAACGGTAGACGTTAAATTGCATGTTAAGGTGAAGCTTAGAGAAATGGGAATCAGAAAATGAAGTCGTACAGCAAGGGCCGGGACACCGATTACGAGGTGCACCCGGCCCCTGCAGTGTATAGGGTTGTCGATGTTAATTATTTGAACAGGTATTTACCGATATTCTCCAAAGGGATCTGCAAAATGCTCATCGGATTAAACATGAGTTTTGCTTTCAGGGTCACAACGGCATACATGAACACGACAACAATCATTACCGCAATGTACGTCATGGATGTTTTCCGCTCGTTTTTGCGAATGAGTCTGCGAACTTGAATGATCGTCGCCGCGGAAACCAACGTAGAGAATAACAGAACGTTCAGGATCTCCTTCATTTGACCTCTCCTGAGCTTTCGTTTCGGTACAGCGGCATTTTCGCGAAGCCGCTGCCGATAACGGATATTTGGGTATGAACGGTTACGTCAACTTGCGGATATAGGGTTGACCAAGGAGCAGAGAGCTGCTTCCATTCCTGCGGATGCGCGGCGTGGAAAATACGTCCGAACCCGAAGACATCCGCCTTGTAAAGCTGCTGGGTTTTCTTCACGGAATTTTCGATGGATCGCTTCACTGTCGAAGAGAGGATATCATTCACGAGCTTTACGTTTTCAGGTCGACTAAAGTCGAGATCGGTACCATCTTCGATAAGCTCGCATTCACCTGATACAGAGACGTTCATTCTTATCGTCTTGCCTAATACTTTTGAATGAATGGCTCGCTTAGCCCCCAATATGTGCACGCTGACATTACCGTGTCCTTGCGGAATGTACGTGGTCAGGTAAGAATCGGTGATATTCCCTGTGATCCAGTTCAAGGCACGGGTTTCTTCGTCATTCAGATAACCGACCAGCTTCAATTTCTTGAATATCCCTACGCCGTAAAGTTTGATGCGCGGCTTGGGAGCCGTTGTTTGAGAAGTCGCCGATTCGTCAGAGGAATGTTCTTGAACCACCTCGAATGCACCCATAGTCGGATCGATGCCTTCGGAAGATGCCGTCGCATCGAAATTCATAATCGTTGTCGATCTGCCCGAGGGTTGTAAATGCAGATACCGAAACTGATCGGCTGGAATGGATTCAAGTGTTACCGGAGATTTCAGCATCGCAGCGGCATCCGTTCCTTTGGTTACGAACACCATGTTCCTCATCCGCATGTCAATTTCTCGATGAAAGCTGTCAAGCACTTGTTCCAGTCCGTTTCTCGCCATTTGCTCGCCGATGATGATCACTCTGCGATGCGAATAATACAGCTTAAGATGTATGGTTTGCTGCAAATGCTGGCGCGTATCGGCTAAGGTTTTTCCTTTGGCTGAGATGACGAAAAAAGTTTTTTGATCATTGCCGCCGCCGCTGGCTTGCGTCGTCGGTGACGGAATCGCGATCTGAACGCTTTGCGTATACGTACCGTCCTTGTTGTAGTCTAGGCCGGTTGCCGTAACAATCGCCAAATTTTTGACTTCTTGTCTGTCCCAGCACCCAGTGGTAATAAGCGAGCATACGACAATGATCGCACTCGCCGCGGCGCACTTGTTAATCATGTGCGACCCTCCAAGCTGAACGAATCCAATCAATGCCTAACAGAAGGGACGGAATTAGATTGGCAGCAATGAAGCTTGCGACGGGGAAGGAATAGAAGTAGAACTGCAAGAGAGCATCCATTCCCGGCGCGCTCTTCATCGTCCAAAGCGTTCCGACAAAAATGACGAGCATTACCGGCAGGGTAACCGTTCTCTGGTTGTTCACGTGGCAGATCCGACTGAGACAGAGACAAGTGACAAAAAGAAACGTAGCCAGTTTAAGGAATCCCGCGGAGACCCAAATCGGTAAAAAAACGGGGTCGATCCGTTCTAGCACGTCACCTAAACTTATGTAGCGGATAACCGCCGCGTAAGGGAACGGGAATTTCGAGACGAGCGGGCCTTCGACAAGCGTACATTCGAGTACGGTTTTCAGCATAAAAAGCGTAATGATAACCGTCGTGTACAGCGATGCCTTACGGGCCTTTCCGGGTTGGTTCAGCAGCGGAATCAAGAACGCCGTAAGCATGAGTTCGCCATGCCATCCGCTGGGCACAGCGGCACCCCGCAAAATCGGAAGCAGCCCGTGCTCCGCAACAGGGCGAAGATATAGGGAATCCCAATCTCGGATCGTAAACAATAAGATCAAGAGAGCGATGACGATCATGATCGGAAAAATGATCTCGCCGCATCGGCCGATGACTGCTATTCCATACCAAGCAGCGATTCCGCAGACACTGAACAGCATGATCAGTATGACAACATGAGGGGTGAGCGGATGGGAAATCAACACGATCAAATCGATGATGACCTTTGAAATGACGCAAGTGTATACGAAAAGCACGCTCAAATAGTACATTTCCACTATCTTACTTAACCATTTTCCTAAAATGCGCCTGCTGTACTCGATAATTGTCATGTTAGGGTAACGGGCAGCGAGCGAGGTTGTAACCAGTATGCACCAAACCCCCGAAATCGGGGCAATCAAGACGGACAACCATGCGTCCTGCTTGGCGAATTGTGCAGGGAAGGCAGCGATGTTAAAGATTTCCGTACCCAATACCGAGACACACGTTATAATGATAAATTGCCACGGCGAGAGCTTCTCTGTTTTCATATTACGGGCCCCCTCATTCTAATCCCCTTTGTTGCGTTGATCGGGCTGCTGTTCCGGCGGTATCCTTAAGAGGTTATTTTGAGCCGCCGAGCTTGGTCGTAAGTTCATACTGAACCACGCCTTACGAAGAAATACGTCCTTTAATCCAACCATCGACAGAGGTGCCACCGGAAAGAGGTAGGGCAAGCCAAAGGAACGGAGCGCAGCTAAATGAATGATAATCGCAATAATGCCAATCATTAACCCGAAGAAGCCCATGAAACCAGACAACAGAAGCAGCGGGAATCTTAACAAACGGAAAGCCAGTCCGAAATTATACCGGGGAATGATGAACGATGCGATTCCCGTAGTTGCGACAACGATAACCACCGGGGCTGAAATAAAGCCCGCCTGAACGGCCGCTTGTCCGATGACGATTCCGCCGACAATGGTGACTGCGGAGCCCACGCCTTTGGGAAGTCGTACCCCTGCTTCGCGCAAGGCTTCAAACGTGATCTCCATTAGAAGCGTTTCGATGATAGCCGGAAAGGGGGACAGTCTCTGCGACGATGCGATGCTAAGGAGGAGATTGGTAGGCAAAGCCGGATGGTCATAACTCACTAGCGAAACGTACATGGAAGGAAGTAATAAGGATACGGACGTAAATAATATGCGCAGCCAACGAATAGGCGTCGAAATGAACGATCTTTCGTAATAATCTTCGCTCGCCTGCAGCCCGGCCCAAAAAGTCATTGGCAGTATCAATGCGATGGGGGTACCGTCGGTTATAATGGCTACCTTTCCTTCAAGAAGACTCCCAATCACGACGTCAGGGCGTTCTGTGTTTTGAATTTGGGGGAACGGCGAGTACGGGGCATCCGCGATAAATTCCTCGATATATCCAGACTCCAGCACCCCGTCGATTTGGATACGATTTAGTCGGTCACGAACGTTGTTCACAAGCTCATCTTTCGCAATGTCTTTCAAATAAACGATTGCGACCTCCGTACGGGAGAGCTGTCCGATTTCAGACATCTCGATTTTTAAATTGGCGCTCCGCAGCCTTCTGCGCAACAAGCTTGTATTTGTCAATAAACTTTCCACAAATCCCTCGCGAGGGCCGCGAATGACCGGCTCCGAAGGCGGGTCTTCAATCGCCCTTCTTTCATTACCTTGAACGGATACCGCAAGGCCATGCTCTTCTCCCTCAAATAGAAAAACGACTTCGCCTCCTAAGACGCTATCAACGACGTCGGATAGTAATGCTACCTTCCTTGACATGCTGACAGGGGTAAAATTCTTGTGAAACGCCTGTTGCGGGCTCTGCGAGTCGGAGCCGATGAGGGAGTTCAGGATGATATCATCCAAATGCTTCGTATCGGGCAAGCCGTTGATGTATAGAGCGAGCGTTTCGGTATGCATGGGCGTTGGAGTGGAATGGAACACGACATCGGAGCAATTTTGGAAGATCCCTTTTAAGAGTTGTTCATTTTTCGAGAGGGTTGACACGATCGGAATATCGCAGCCGGCATGAGGAGCATGTAGAACAGGTTCTGTGGCAATCCTTGCGGAACGATATTTACGGAATTTCAATGAAATGCGCTCCTTTGGCTAAAGTAATGTTAATACCTTATCCAAAATCATCCGTTTTATCCAAAGATGTCCCCGGTAAACATTGTTGGTTAAGCGAACTGCTGGTTCGCGAGTATTCCGCGCTCAGCATCCAGGAAGAACAACAAATAAAGCCCGGCAATATCATGCCGGGCTTACGATACGTCCTGCTGCCATATCGGATCGGCATCATCCGAACAATCCGATTTACTTGCTTTGAATGTAATAGTTATTAATGGCAGTCAGTTCTCCGATTACAGAAAGCTCTTTAAACGGTTTATTTGCTCTTGGTTCATCCAATTCCCCACTACTATTAAAACCTAGGCCGTAAAGCTTTCCATTTTGTTTCATAAAGATCATATTATTGCTGCTATCCGGCTGCTCTGCAAGCGCCTTCCAATCATGATCCGTAGAGATGCTTTTGATTTGTACCCCAGAAAGCACGCTACGAGTAACACCTGCTTGCTTTTTTTCCATGCTTTGCTTTGTAATGGTCCATAATGTGCCGTCTTCCTTGATCGCATAGCTAGGTCTTCCGAATTCCGAAGATCCGACTGCAACGTCCTTCCATTTCTCATTGCTTATTCTAGTAAGATTATAGGCGCTGCGCTTATAATCGTATCCCCAGCCCCACAAAGTGCCGTCTTTCTTGATGAACATGGTATCTTGCGAGCCGATGGACATTTTTTTGTAATTCAGTTTATCCACTATTTTGAGCGGCTTCGTTACAGCCTTTTTACCCTTTGTAGCATATTCTGCATTTATTATGCTGGCCCAAGTATTCCCCCAGGCCCATACGCTTCCATCGCGCTTCACAGCTACGGTATTCCAGGTTCCGGTATATACTTCTATCCAATCTGTAGCAGTACCTACCCTCGTCGGGACATGTCTGTTCGTTAACGTGCCGTCGCCAATCTGACCTCCACCGTTCAGCCCCCATGTCCATAAGGAGCCGTCTTCGGCAATTGCCGCCGCATGGGCATATTCGCTCGTTACTATTTTCCATTTCTTGTTCTTCCCGATTTGTCTCATTTTTTGGCCCGTATCCGTATCGCCAGTTCCTAATTGCCCGACATCGTTAAATCCTGATGCCCACATCGTCCCGTCATTTTTTATGCCATATATCGCACTTCCCGAAGCCGTTATATCCTTCCAGTTGCTATTCCCGTTACTAAGCACGCCAAAGCCATGTTTATCGTAATGCTCAAGAAATCCTCCGCCTCTTATCACGAGCGTGCCGTCCTGCAGCAGAATAAGACTACGACCGCCTCCGGCAATCATTTTCTTAACGGGGTTTACCGCCTCTGCATATAATAGATTTGCCAATAGGGATGTTGCGAAGATAAGCATTAGTACAAGCAGACCTGTTCTTTTGATCGTTCGCATAAGTTCACTCCTGATGTTTGACTAGAATATGTACAGAAATAGGAAAAATATGACTGTAGCTTGGTTTAGCATAAGTGTTGGGGACGCTTCTGTAAAGCAGTTTTCGATCGTTCCCTCGTTGAGATCGTTCACTTTCGATGGCGATACTTCTGTAGTCGTTGTGGTGGCGTGCAGCTGCAGAATCAGCGTGGATCGGAGATCGAAGCAAGGAGCCCAAATGGCTCAATAGCTAAAAAGTTGCCAAGCATAGCTCTCCCCCGTTCGGCTAACGCTATTATCGGGCCGCATCAGTACGGTTCAGATGATGAAACGGAGGATGAGACGATGCAGCGGAAGTGGGCGATGCTGGCAGCGGGAGCGATGATATCGACGGTGCTGGCAGGTTGTAGCAGCAATCACGGCGAGCTTGGCAACCGAAATATTCGTGGCAACAGCGTGGAATACGACATGAACGGCAACCGGATTTTGAATACCCGTTTTGCCAATGATCAGATGAACGAAATGAACCGCGTGGATGGACACCGGCTGAACAGCAATAATTTGGTCGGTCTCCACAAAAATTATCGGCTGGAAATGAGCAGCGCCATTGCCGAACGTATTGAACGTATGCCGGAAGTGAACAAAGCTTATGTCATGCTGACCGACGATAATGCTTACGTGGCCGTTTCCTTGAAGGACCGGGCAGATGCAAAGGGACCTAAATCGATGAGCTTGACTGCGCCAACGCCGCTTAGCCGGTCGCAGCAGGCTTACATGCGGCCTTATATGTCGAATATGCATACAGGTCCGCGTGCAAGCTCCATATCGACCAATGTGCCAAGCGTCGGACGCATGCTGTCGAAGGGTATGAACGACATGGGCCGGGTGATCGCAAACGGCGTGAACGATGTGAACCGAGTGATCGGCAACGGCGTGAACGATGTGAACCGCATGACACGAACTGGCGTGAACGATGTGAACCGTATGACACGAAACGGTGTAAGCGACGTAAACCGCATGATGCGAAACGGCGTTAACGATGTCGGCAACGTGATGCGCACTGGTGAAAGGGATGTGAACCGTGTGACGGGAAACAGCCCGATGGTCGGCCGTTCTTTACCGCAAACGATGAACGGTACGAATAACGGAATGTATGGCAGCACGAACAATGGCCAGAATTACGGTACCAGCATGAACAGTGCGATGAACCGTGAGCTGCCGATGTCAAGAGGCATGTCAACGTACAGCGAGAACAGCACGGAGATGAGTAACGCGGCACCGGGGTCCCTTAAAGATCGAATCGCGCAGGAAGTGAAGCGCATGTCACCGCAAATCAAAGAAGTCTATGTATCGTCGAATCCGGACTTTGTTAATCGGATGACGGCATACATGAACGATGTGAGGCTTGGCCATCCGATTCAGGGCTTCATTGCGGAATTCAACGCCATGGTCGACCGGATCTTTCCCCATCGAGTCCAGCTGAAATAATGGCATCATCATCCTTACTATAAGCCAGATCCGAACAGTTGATTCACGGCCCAGCCGCGGATCGACTGTTTTTTTGTTACTAAAGCGACATACTTCGTTTGGCCGGTCACTTATACTTACAAGTATGAAGCATTCTAAATCGGAATGGGAGCGATTGCGGATGGGGCTGACCGATGTGAATTTACCGATTATCGATGCGCGACTACAGGCAAGCATAACCGAAGAACAGGCGCAGTTTTTCAGAGATAACGGCTTCTTGGTCATACGGAATGTGTTGGTCGGCGAAGAGTTGAAGCAGGTGCAAGCGGACATGCAGCGACTGTACGAGCAAGGAGCGGCAGGCGTGGCTGACGATCCGGATTATATGTACGGCATTGGTGTGAAATCAGGCCAATCGGTGCTGCGGCGGGTTGAATACGTCATAGATAAAAGCGATTCAATGAAGGTTATGCTCGCCCATCCGTTTATCCTGCGTTCCGTACAGATTCTGCAGGGCCGGAACTTTATCCCGACGTGGGATTCCATGGTGCTGAAGGCGCCGAACGAAGGCGTGATCGTTCCATGGCACCGCGATGCGGCCGTGCCTGCCGGCTGCACGGATCCGCGTCCAATCTTCAACGTGGATTTCTATCTCGACGAGGCCGATTTGCAAACCTGCTTATGGGTGATTCCGGGCAGCAACAAATGGACGAAGGCAGCGGCTGATTCACGCTGCGCACAGCCGGGCTTCATGACGGAAGATGCAATTCCGGTGCCGATGCAGCCCGGCGATGTCATCTTCCATGATATCGAGGTACTTCACGGTTCCCCAACGGGCGACGGCAATCCATTGCGCCGTACGATTTACTTCGAATTTCGTCCCGGCGAGATCGAAGCGGGCTTCGGTCCGCATACGCTGGAGTACCTGGCGCTGAAGCAGCATATGCTGCTGGACTGCATCGTGCGCCGCCAAGCTGCGGAGTACGCGAAGGATGAGACGCCGTTCGCATACAAGCCCGAAGGCGGATTCGCGATCTGTTCTCCGAAGCGGCCGGAGCAGTACCGCTACCCGCATGAAGCGTATTGGCGGCGGTAGCTGGTACAGGCTGAACATTGTTAATGAAGACGATAAGATTCCATATATGCTCTTACAAAGGGACGCCGACTCGTCATCGCAAATGACGAGTCGGCGTCCCTTTCGTATGCTGCAGCAGCATGTTTGCCCAAGAGCGTCCCGGTGAAGATATGCAGAGCGAACATGAGGATTCCCGCCCATTTTTACGGATAACCGCACCACTGCATTCGCCCCTTCATATGATAAGTTGACTGTATCCCTTAACCTTGTTAAACCATAAAAACCCGAGCAAGGAGGGGTGACAAACATCAATGGGTAGCGACCAGAAGAGCAAGTTCTTATTAACTCATCGTGAACGCGAGGTATTCGAACTGCTGGTACAGGACAAAACAACGCGTGATATAGCGCAGCAGCTGTTCATCAGTGAGAAGACCGTTCGGAACCATATTTCTAATGTTATGCAGAAATTAAACGTAAAAGGTCGTTCACAAGCGGTTGTCGAGCTTATAAAGCTTGGGGAATTAAAAATTTGACCACTTCACTGCATACCTTGCTCTGCCTTCTGGCACCGTTTCCGCTCGTCGGAACCGATGCAAGAAGGTTTTTTGACGATTGGCCTCGCTTCTTCCGATGCATCTAAACGGCTAGGCTAAGGATGACCTCGTGATACCGTAGTATGCAGCGGAATAAAGGAGGACGCTTCTGCAGGCAGCCGTTAGGCTGACACGCTTGAAGCGTCCACTTGTCGTTTGCGAGCGAATTCAGTTTATTTATCGATGAAGAATAGTCTTGAGTAATAATCGACATACTGCTTCTGAAGTTCTTCGAGCGTCAGTCCGCGCTCCTTCGTGAAGTAGAAGTACGTGCTGGGACTGGACGATACCATCGTAAAAGCAGCAAATTCGGTATTGAACGGCCGCGAGACGCCGCTCTGAACCGCCTCGTCCAAGAGGTGCTTGAACGTGCTGGTTACAAAGACGAAGGGCTCCGAGTCATAAACGCTCATATCATCTTCTGTACATAATTCCCGCGGCTTGATCGCGTTCAACCATTCGATATCTTGGTCGGTATATTCGACCCATCTATTGAGGAAGCCTTCAATTCGTTCCCTCACGGGGGCTTCGGCTGTTTGGGTCAGATAGACCTCAATAGAGGTTGAGAATCGGCGAAAGCTGTCCATGAGCAATTCCAAGCATAGCTCGGCTTTGGAGGAATAGCGCCTGTATAACGTGCCCTGTCCCACGCCGGCGGATTTGGCGATTTGGTGCATGCTGACGCTTTCTACGCCATGTTCATGAAACAACTGGGAAGCCGTATCTAAGATGAGTTCACGGTGTCTGGCGGCGTCTTTGCGTTCGCTGCGCTGCTGCATGAGCCAATAACCTCCTAAATAATATTGCAAAAATTCACATTGTCTTTCATTGACAACGAGGGCGTTGTTAGGTAAGCTTTAAAGTATGAAACGGACAATTGTCCATTTATAAAAAACCGTTCGGTCCGGCAAGCTTGCGATGCCTTCATTGTACGCTCTGGTATGACTGAGGGTCAATGTAAGGTTTAACAGGCCTTGTTCCGACACGGGAATTATGGAGTAGGAGGGAATACATGTCTGCACAAGCAACATCTGCTGTGAGCAGCGAGGAATTTTCGATTAAGAAAATTTTAGCTCCGCTTGCGGCCATCATTATCGGTATTTTCATGGTCGTGCTGGACGGTACGGCGGTCAACGTGGCTATTCCAGGTCTAATTGAAGAGTTCCATTCCAGCTTTAAAGTCGTAGGTTGGACGGTTACGGGCTATGCGCTGGCACAAGCGGCTGCAATTCCGCTTGCTGGCTGGCTGTCGGATCGTTTCGGCGCAAAGCAGGTTTTTCTGATTTCGGTGTTTCTGTTTACGCTGGGTTCGCTTCTTTGCGCTTTCGCGAGTTCGATTGAAATGCTCATTGTCTTCCGGATTATTCAAGGTCTCGGCGGAGGCATGGTGCTTCCGATCGCAATGGCCTTCACGTATCGCCTCAGCCCGCCAGAGAAAGTCGGCCAGGTCATGGGGATGATGGGGATTCCGATCCTGCTTGCTCCCGCACTTGGTCCTGTACTTGCTGGCTGGTTGATCGACTACGTCACTTGGAAATGGCTCTTCCTCATCAATATTCCAATTGGTATCGTCGGCATAATCCTCGGTATCCGCACGCTTCCGCGCATTGAGCGCAAAGCCGTTGCAGCACTGGATCGACTTGGCTTTATTCTCGCTCCAATCGCATTCGCGGGTCTATCCTACGGCGTAAGCGAAGGCTCGAACGGCTGGGGATCGGCGAAGACGATTACCGGTATCGTTGTAGGCGCGGTCGCATTGATTCTGTTCGTCATTGCCGAGCTGTCACGCCAGGAGCCGCTGCTGGAGCTTCGCGTATTCCGCTCTTCGGATTTCACGCGCGGCATTATCGTACAGTGGATTTCGCAAATCGCGCTGTTTGGCACGATGTTCCTCGTTCCGGTGTTCCTGCAGAACGCGCATGGCAAATCCGCGTTCGAGACGGGTCTCATCATGCTGCCGCAAGCAATCGCAGCAGCGGTCTTCATGCCAATCGGCGGTAAGCTTTTCGATAAAATCGGTGCAAGGCCGCTAGTCTTCATCGGACTGCTGCTCGTTACGCTGGCTGCATTCATCTTGTCTCATGTTAATGCGGAATCTAGCACGACGACTATGATTATGGGCCCGCTGGCGCTGCTCGGCGCAGGAATGGGATTGTCCATGATGCCGCTCAACACGCATTTAATGCAGGCTGCGCCGCGCGATCTCGTCAGCCGCGTAACGTCGCTGACGAATGCCGCGCAGCAGGTCATGACATCTTTCGCGGTAGCAGGGTTGTCCACGATTCTTGCCAAACGGATGACTTTGTACTCGCCCACGCACAAAAATCCATTGGATGCATGGTCGTTGTCGTTCGGGGATACGTTCCTTGTGCTCACATTCATCGCCGTTTTCGGAGCTGTTCTGGGTCTCATGCTTCGCAAGCCTGCGAAGGTAGAAGGCGAAGAGGGCAGCCAGCCCGAAATGATGATGCACGTCGGCTAATCGCACGCATGAATACAAACAAAACGCTCGCCCGGTTCATTAACCTGGGCGAGCGTTTTGTTGTTTAGAAGATGGACCAATTCAAGGAGCTTGACATCGTCTCCAGCAGATGAACGCCGGAGGTGCTGTTACCCTTGCTGCCCAGCGACGGACCGATAATGCCGATGCCGTACCGGCCGGGAACGAGGGCGAGAATACCGCCGGACACGCCGCTTTTGGCAGGAATGCCGACCTTGACGGCGAATTCGCCGGAAGCATTGTACATGCCGCACATCAGCATGAACGATTTCGCGATCTGCACGTATCTGCGCGGAATCAACTGCCGGCCGCTGATCGGGTCAGTCCCGTTAAAGGCCAAAACAAGCGCCATGCGGGCAAGCTGGACGCAGGTAATCTCCACGGCGCAGTGCTGGAAGTAGACGCTAAGCACATCCTCGACGTCGATTTCTTCGCCCAGCACTTCATTATCCTTCAGGAAATAAGCGAGCGACCGGTTGCGATGCGCCGTTGCCGATTCGGACCGGTAGACATCGGCATTAACGGCCAGATCGGCGCCGCCTGCCGCATGATTGAAGAAAGCGAGGATGCGTGCCATCTTGGCTGCCGGCGTATCGCCGCTGATCAATGAGGTGACCGCAATAGCCCCCGCATTAATCAGCGGATTGAACGGCTTGCCCGGTTCCACGAGCTCCAGCTTGAGCATGGAATTGAAATCGTCGCCGGTCGGCTCCATCCCGACCTTGGCGAATACGCCTTCCTCCCCGTTGTCCATCAGCGCGAGCATGAGCGTAAACACTTTGGATATGCTTTGCATCGTGAAGGACAGACTGCTGTCCCCTTCGGCTAGGAGGCTTCCGTCTGGTCCCATGACCGCAATGCCGAGTGCCTGCTGGGGCGCCTTGGCAAGCTCCGGGATGTAGGAGGCGACGCGTCCTTCGCCGGCGTGCAGCCGGCTTGCTTCCACCCATGCGGGCAGTATATTTCGTATTTCATCCATGCTGATCTTCCATCCTTCCATTTCCATTTCCTTCTGCTGTCTACAGTGTACGTTTCTCCGGGCCGCATGCGCAACTCTCTTGCAATTATCGCTTTGCGCCTAATAAGAGTTCGTGTACAATAATGGAAGGTTTTCCAATATGCAACGATCTGCAGGAGGTAACATGATTAAAGTCTTATTATTCGGATTGTTATGGTGGCTCACAGGAAGCCCGATTCTGGCCGTAATCGTACTGATCGTTATTTTCTATGCGCTGGAACGCAGGTTCATTGGATTAACGCCGAGTATCGTGCGGCCGATCCGGCGTCTGCGGACAATCGGACGGCTGCGCCAGCAAATTCGGATGAATCCGAACGATATTCCGGCCAAGCATGAATTGGCCAGACTGCTCATCGAGCGCAAACACGATAAGGAAGCGAAGGGATGGCTGATGCCGCTGCAGGATGCACTGGAAAATTCGGCCGAGTTCTGGGACGATCTCGGCACCTCTCTAATGCATCTAGGCGAGATGGAGGCGGCGGAAGCTGCAATCGGCAACGCCTTGTCCATTAATCCGCGAGTCAAATACGGCACGCCTTACCTGCGGCTCGCGGCTATATATGCCAAGAAGGATCCGCAAAAGGCGGTAGGTCATCTCCAAGCGTTCCGCGCCATCCATTCCTCTTCCATTGAAGCCTATTACAAACTTGCAGGTTTATACGAGCTGCTGGGCCAGAAGGAAGAAGCGCGGCGCTCGCTTGCGGAATGTAAGGAGATTTATCGCGCGCTGCCTCGTTACAAACGGCGGCAGGAACGCAAATGGGCAATCCTTGCCTTGCTGAGAAGGATGAAATCATAGCCATCTTCGAATTCGCTCACCGCTGGAGGGCGAATTTTTTCGCTTTCTTTATATGATTCTTGCCAGTATTGTTCAATTCTCTCATTGTCACTCTATCAAAAATCGTTCATAATTATAGGAGCTTTGCAGGTTGACTTTATCTGCGAAGCTTGTGTAAAATTCGGAATTTGATCGGAGCGTCCAGGGAAATGCGTCGTAAAGTTTGGCTGTTGGTTATTATTTTAATTGCTTTGCTTTTAGGCGTGAACAACACGATTTATTATGTGACGACCAAACATTCGCTCGAAGTCAGTCTTCAGCATGAGCTTGAAACCGCGGCGAAGCAAATCGGCGTCTCGATCGAAGTCTCGCGCCGCGGATCGGAGAAATACCAAGAAGAGATCGGGCGGGAACTGCGCGCCGCTTCCATCGCCTCGCAATACGCATTAAATCCGGATGTCGAGAAGGTAACGAACAGCCAGCTTGAAGAACTGGCCAAGAAGCTTGAGCTTGTGGATATTACGCTGCTGAAGCGGACGACGGACAGCATTGTGCTGTATAAATCGTCGGATCCCAAGGAACGGTCCGGCTACCGGACGAACAGCTGGAATCCATGGTACACCGCCTTTAATCAATTGTTCGACGATAAACAGGTCACGGTCAATTGGGGACAGAGCTTGACCAATTTCTGGACAGGCCCTTTCGAATTCTCCTCGACGACCACGGATAAGATTCACAAGTGGGGCTATTATTACGACGGTTCTACCAATTATTTAATCGATCCATACATAAGCTATGCCAGCAGGCAGCTGGATTACGATCAGAGTACGGGCGTAACAAGATTGATTAACGAGACGTTAGCCGAGAATCAGTCACTTCAAGAAATTACGATCATCAATCCGGCGACCTTCGAGGACGGTGAGCATCTGACCATTACGGAGAACGGCGAGCAGCTGAGTCATATGACGCAAAGCCCGATTTCGTACGGCAGCTATACATTCAAGCACGCGCACGACGGGAAGAATGTGAAGCTGGCCGTGAGTACGAACGAGAAGGTGTACCAGGACGCCGTTATTAACGGCAAGCACGTCATCAAGCTGTTTCTGCCCGTCGATGTAAGCGATACAGCCAAGAGCATGCTTGATGGGGAAGGCCAGCCGATTCAGCGCTATGTATTGTCTGTGGTCGCCGATTACAGTACGGTGCAGCAAGCGCTGGATATGCAGTTTAGGAACATTGCCTTCATTATGACCGGGGTAACCGTGCTTAGTCTGATCTTTCTCTATTGGGTCGTTACTTCCTATCGCAAATCGCAAGATAAGCTTGTACGCAAGGCGCAGGAAACGTACCTGGATGAAATCAATGGACTCTTCCAATCGATTCGGGCGCAGCGGCATGATTTCATGAACCATGTGCAGACGATCCATTCCCTCGCGGAGCTCGGCAAGACGGAGGAGCTGAAAGCATATGCCTCGGAACTCACCGGCGAAATTCGTCAGATGAACGATATTATCAACATCGGCGATCCGGCCATCGCGGCGCTGATCCGGTCCAAAATGCTGCAGGCGGAAGTATTGAAGGTGGATTTCACCTGCGAATTCAGCGAGATCAACCGGCTGGAGCTCGGCATTAAGTCGCTGGACATGACGAGGCTGCTCGGCAATTTGATCGATAATGCCTTTGACGAAGTGATGACGCATGAGGAAGGCGATCGCCGCGTTCATATCGCAGCAAGCCATAAAGCGGGTTACTTCCAATTCTCAATCAGCAATACGTGCTTCCGTATCGAAGAATTGAAGGGCAAGCCGTTGTTTAAAGCCGGCTATTCGTCGAAGAATAACAGCCATTCCGGTCTCGGGCTGCATATCGTCAAATCGATTGTCGATAAATACAAGGGCTTTATCTCCCTGGACATTCATACCGCGGATAAAATCGCATTCATTATTAAAATTCCTTTTTAATCGAAAGCAAGTGCTGCCAGATTGGCACTTCGCGTAAACAGATGGCCTCCGACTTGTCGGGGGCCATCTGTTTTTATGTCTTCTATTGATAGCAGCCTAGCAACACGCGCTAGATCGTTGAATAGAGTATATGACAAGTTTTGGAGGGATCGAAGGGAGCATGGAATGAGACTGCTGATTATTGCACCTGAGCAAATTCCCGTACCGCCGCCGAGAAGCGGTTCTGTGGAGAGCTGCATCTATCAAATCACAAAGCGAATTTCAAGCGAGCATCAGGTTACGGTTGTAAGCCTGCTCCGAAAGAATTTGCCTCGCGAATCCGTCATGAACAACGTCGTCATCCAGCGAGTGTCCGGCGGCTCAAAGCAGGCTTATTTGAAGAATGTGCTGCAGAAGGTGAGAGGGAACAGCTACGATATGATCCAGATCGACAACAGACCGAGCTTCGTCAACGCGGTTAGACGTGCATTCCCGGGTACGCCGATCTCCCTGTTTATGCATTCAATGACCTTTGTCTCAAGTCCGATGACAACGACGCGCAAAGCGAATAGCGACATGATGGGGGCGGATGTCATCGTCGGCAACAGCATGTCGCTGCAAAATTCGTTGATTCGGCGTTTTCCGGCGCATAGCGGCAAAATCAAATTCGTTCATTTGGGCGTCGATACGACGAAATTCAGTCCGGCCAAACGAACCTCCTCCGGCTCGCTGCATCTGCTGTTCGCGGGTAGACTCATCCCGAGAAAAGGGGTCCCTACCCTGTTAAAGGCGTTCAAGCTTGCGCGCAAATCCGTACCCTCGCTTCAGCTGTCCATCGCCGGAGGTTCAACCAAGCCGGCCTACAAAGCCTATTTAGAGAGGACCGCGCGCATGCTTAAGGTCCCCGTTTCTTTCAAGGGCAATCTATCCCGCACGCAGATGCCTAAGTTTTATCGCTCTGGCGATTGCTTCGTTTGTCCGTCGCAGAAGCATGAAGCATTCGGACTCGTCAACGTGGAAGCAATGGCCAGCGGACTGCCCGTCATTGCTTCGAGAATCGGCGGCATACCGGAGATCGTCCATCATGGACGCAACGGGCTGCTCGTCGACACCTACGGCAAGCCGGCCGCCTTTGCTTCCCAAATCGTCAAGCTGGCGAAGGATCCGGAGCTCTGCAGCCGGTTATCCGCCCAAGCCAGGGAAGATGCAAGGAATCGGTTCAGCTGGAAACTGACCGCCGCGAGGCTCATGGAGATCTATCAAGGAGAACTGAAGTAGAAGGGGGTTCCTATGTCGCGTTATGTAGGGAGTAAATGGAGAAAAACAGCCGCAATCGAGCGAAACGCTCTCTTGGCCCAGTATGTGCCAGAAACCTTGAAGATGACAGGGGCATCGCTCTCTCAACTATTGCAGCGACATGGCATGGTCTACGTCAAGCCCGATCGCGGAACATACGGCAACGGTGTCATACGGGTCGAGCGTTCGGGCGAAGGCTACAACTATCAAGTCGGGAAAAAGATTCGTAGGTTCGATCAGTTCGCCTCGCTCTATCAATCCATTCTTCGTCAAACAAGAGGCAGAAGGTATCTTGTGCAGAAGGGGATTCATCTGCTCGAATACGAAGGCAGGCGGTTCGACATCCGGGTCATGGTTCAATTCGCGCCGGGCAGATCCTGGGAAACGACAGGCATTATCGGAAGAGTCGCAGCCAAGAACAAGATCGTCACGAACTACCACAGCGGCGGCAAAATCGTGTCGGCGGATGTCCTGCTCCGCTCCAATACAGATCAAGTCGCAGCGAAGCTGCTTGCCCTGTCGAAGCTCGGTGCGCAGGCAGGCAAAGCGATGCAGACCGCTTTCCCCGGCGTCTATGAGATCGGCCTTGATATTGCGATGGACAAAACGATGCATCCTTGGATACTCGAAGTTAATACGAGACCAGACCCTTATATCTTCAGGAAGCATAAAGATCCCAAGGTGTTCCGGCGGATCATGCGGTATGCCAAAGCCTATCCCGGTAAATAGCAGTCAGCGGGATGGAGGGAAAACGGTCTTGCTGTGTCCGGGGTAAATGTTACTCACTGCTTTCGCTGGTGCAGTCTTTAGGCGGGCAGGGAGAGGCAGCTGCTCCAAGGTCCGGTCCACATGCGTTTTGAAATCCGGCGTGAAAATGATCGTGGCGCCTTTCGACGCGAGCAGCTGCTGCTCGGATACTTTCCACGTATGCGACTTTCGGTTCGCGCGGCGGTAAGCGGCGAAGTTATAGGAGGAGCTTGTGTAGACCTTGAACCCTTTGCGCATGCTGGTTTGAACGAACCGAGCATCGGTTCCGAACGGAAGCTTCGTGTTGAAGGCGACCTTCTTGAAGACGCGCTTGCGGAACATAATGGTTGCGCCGGCAATGCGGTTGCAGCGTCCATAGGGTTTTACGGTCGTCTTGCGCAGCAGCAGGACCGAGCGGTGCGGGAAGAAGAAGTAGCAGGAGCGTTTGCCGATGATGTCCGCGTTCGTCTTGGTGAAGAGGAGCATGGCTTCATCAAGGTAGCAGGGCGAGTAATAGTCGTCGTCATCGAATTTAGCAATGCAGCCATAGCGCGCGCGGGCAACACCGTAATTGAGGCAAGCACCGAGATTCTTGCTTTCATCCACGCGGAAGATGCGAACATGATCATACTGCGCCGCGAGCGCTTGATAGGGAGCCAGATCGATGCTGTTGTCGTTCACGATCACGATTAGTTCTTTGGCCGCCCACTGCTGGCGCTGATAGTTTTGGAAAATATCGAACATACGATTCTTACGGATCGTTGCGGTAATGATGGAAACGCCTGTGCCCGAATTGAGTATCATAAGTATCGCCCTCCTCATGAAAATAGTAAATGTGATCCAGGCTATAAGCCTGTGCCGGCTGGAAGCAAGATTCATATCTTATAGAAGTGAGCTGTGCTTTGGAAGGAGACAACAAAATGGTAGCGTTTAGCCAGGATACGGAGAAGGCGCGGACAGTTGGCATCATTGGTCTTGGTTACGTTGGATTGCCGCTTGCCATGAATTTCATTGCGAAGGGGTACCGCGTTGTCGGCATCGATACTGACCCGCGCAAGCTTGAATCGCTTCGTGCCGGGAGAAGTCATGTTCAGGACGTTTCCGATCAGGAGCTCGGCAGCTGCTTGGCGGAAGGAATACTGATGATCACCGGACATTATGCCGATGCAGCCAAGGCGGGGACGATCATTATTTGCGTGCCGACGCCGCTCGCGCCGGACCATACGCCGGATTTGGGCTTTCTGCTCGACGCCTGCCGTCGCCTATCCGCTCATTTGCAGCCCGGTCAGCTTGTGATTGTCGAGAGTTCGACCTACCCGGGGACGACCACGGAACAGGTGCAGCCGCTGCTGGAGGGGGAAGACAGGAAGGCCGGCCGCGATTTCTATCTGGCGTATTCCCCTGAGCGCATTGATCCCGGCAACCGAAGCATTAGCTTCCATCAGATCGCGAAAATCGTCAGCGGCGTAACGGAAGCCTGCTTGGAGCGGGTTCAGTCGATCTATCGGAGCGTGTTCGAGACCGTGATCCCGGTGTCTTCGACGGCAGCCGCAGAGACAATGAAGCTGCTCGAGAATACGTATCGCTTCATTAACATCTCGTTCATCAATGAAATGGCGATGCTTTGCGATCATCTTGGCTTAAACGCATGGGAAATCATTGCCGCTGCCGCGAGCAAGCCCTACGGCTTCAGCGCCTTCTACCCCGGTCCCGGCGTAGGCGGGCACTGCATTCCTGTGGATCCGTTCTACCTCCAGTGGAAAGCTGCCCAGTCGGGCCAAACGAGCCGCTTCATCGAGATCGCCCAGCACATTAATGATGGCATGCCTGCTTATTTGGTGGAAGAGATTCGGAAGCATCTGCCCGAAGGGAAATCCCTCCGAGACGCACGAATTGTCGTGTACGGCGTGACGTATAAGCAGAATATCGCCGACGTCCGGGAGTCAACCGCGATCGCGATTATCGAAGCGCTCAGGGAGCAAGGCGCCGATGTCGGCTATTCCGATCCGTATCTTGCGAAAATCCGGCTGACGGACGGGAGCGAACTGGAGCGTGCCGAGCTTACGGCGGAATCGCTGGAGGTCGCGGATTGCCTGGTGATCCTTACGCATCACAGCTCCCTGCCGATCCGGCTGATCGCCGATCACGCTTCCTTTGTCTACGACACGCGCAATGCCATCACCGCGCTGCGGCCCGGCGCGAAGCTGGTTACGCTAGGGAACGGAGCGCGCCCGGTGCAGTGAGCCGGCAATAAGGCGCTAAGGTCAACTCGCGACATCGGGTTGACCTTGAACGGTTCCTGTTCAAGCCGGGCATTATTTTACATAACGTTTGAAATTATTTGTTCTGCGAACAAATTTGCAGTGGGACATATAGAGCCGCGTGCTCTTTCTTTGTGTATGGCTGCTTGAGTTCTTTCTGCGGATGCAAACATAATGCCTCTTGGATAAGGAAAGGACGCGATATCCTCTCCGAACGCATCTTCCCACCCAGCTGGAATCCGACCCGGCACGCCTGAATTCCGAAAATTTGACCCGGTTCCAAACCGACCGCCGAAAGACCAGCGTGCCTCCTTTAATGCTGCGCTGATATTTCCATTCTTTACCGCGGCGAAAGATCATCAGCGTTCTTTTCGATGTAAAGTAAATATAGGAGGTATGTTTGCCGACTATAGCAGCTCTGCCGCGTTTGATGGCCCGGCCGGCTTCCCGCAAATATTTAGGTCCATAATAATCGTCGTCATCGAACTTGGCAATGATGCCGTTCGCGGCTTGAGCGATGGCAAAGTTCATGCATTTGCCCAGCCTATACCGCTGTGGCAGCTGGAACACTCTGACTTCGTTCTCCGGATATTGGGCCGCCCGCAGCTGGTACTGCTCGATATCCATTTTGTCATTGTTCAGAACGATGATCATCTGTTTATCCTTCCACAGCTGCCGGTCATAGTTATCGAAGACATTGTCGATATATGCGGGTCTCATCGTACATGCAATAACGGTAATCATGAGAATTGCTCATCTCCATTCAAAGAGGACTTGGACTCTAGCTGTGCCTTTCGATTATTCCAAACGGAATTTTTTTTGATTTTGTACAAGTTTTTTCTCAGGATCTTGTTGTAGAGCTTTAGAAACTCATTGGTCATAATGATATCCGTGAAACGGTTTCTGACATATCGCCGGCATTTGTGCGCACTCGGAAATCGTTTGCGCGACCTGACCTTCGCGATCATGTTGTTCGTATTGCTGCACGTCAGCTGGGGCAAGCCCTTGAGCACCTCGGCTACACCGCTTTTGCGAAAGCCGAGCACCGGAGTGCCGCTTGCCAGCGACTCGACCAGGACGAGTCCGAACGGTTCATCCCAGACCGACGTGAACAGCACGCAGCTGGCATTGGCTAGCAGCTCGCGCTTGCGCTGTCCGCCGACGGCGCCGACGTAGCGAATTTTTTTGCCGAGATGCGGTTTGATTTTGGCCCGATAGTACGATTTGTCGTTCATCGTGCCTGCGATAATGAGCTTCTTCCCTGTTTTCTTGGCCACCTGGATCGCGACATGAACGCCCTTCTCCTTGATTAGCCGGCCGAGGAACAAGAGATAGTTTTTCTTGGTTTTGCTGAACGTGTAGTCTTCGAGGCGGATGCCGTTGTAGACGGCGTAGCCCCGTTTTTTGCCGTATTTGCGCAGAATGAACTTGCTTACGTAGACCGGAATTTGCACGGCTCCGCTGCGGATGGTTTTGGAATGGGATTGATGGATCGTGGGGATGGGCGGATTGGTCTTGGCGACGATGCCGTAATGGTCATGGATGATGTCCACGTCGTCCGGCATGTTCTTGATGATGAAATCAAGCTGCTTCGAGCGGTCGTTAGATTCATATTCGAACAGCTGGGTCGCCTTGCAGGTTGATCCTTTCTTCGCGAATAGGATAACCTCATGGCCGCGCTTTACCAATTCCTCCGTCAAATAATGAACGTCTCGCTGTGTGCCCCCGTATTTCTTCGGCGGGACAGTGATCGTATTAGTTGATATCTGAACAATTTTCAATCGTCTCACAGCTCCTTAGGTCGATATCTTCAATAGGCATTCTATGTAGGATATGTATGGACATCTGTGCAGGACACGGCGCTTTCATCATATTCGTAGGGTGCTTCGTCTATCCGTATAAAAGTATATTTATACGTTATCCGTACTTGGCCTATACCAATAGAAAGCTATTTTCATAGAATAATAGCAGTTAATGGAGAGGGGAGAGAGGCTTTGAAGGGATTAATACTCTGTGCAGGGAAAGGAAGCCGATTATATCCATTTACGCGCAATCGGCCGAAAACGCTAATTCCTGTTGCAAACACGCCCTTGCTGCAGCTATCGATCGTCAAATTATTGGAGCAGGGAATCCGTGAGGTCGGCATTGTCATCCATCCTTCCCAGGAGTCCGATATTCGGTCGCATTTCGGTGAGGGAGAAGCGCTTGGCGTCGCGATCACGTACATCTATCAGCATGAACCGAAGGGGATTGCCGATGCCGTGAAGCAAGCGCAGGCTTTTATTGCAGAAGAAGCATTTCTATTGCTGCTTGGCGATAATTTGATATCCGCGCCTTTGACGGCATTGAAGCGGGATATCGAGCTTGGCGGTGTACAAGCATCATTGCTGCTCGCGGAGGTCGCGGCTCCGAAGGATTACGGCATCGCGGAAATACGGGAATCTCGCATTGTCGGCTTGGAAGAGAAGCCGGCGATTCCGAAGTCCAAGCTGGCGGTCTTAGGCGCCTATGCGTTCACGCCGGAAATCTTTCATGCGGTTCATCGCATCCGGCCATCCAAGCGGGGCGAGTACGAAATTACCGATGCGATTCAGTGTTTGATTGATCATGGGCATGTCGTGACGTACCATGTCACCGATCAGCTGAACTTGGACGTCGGCACGATGGATCGCTGGCTGCAGGCTAACGAGCGGCTGCTGGGCGAAGAAGCGCAGGGGAACCGGATTCACGAATCGGTGGTGCTGGAGAATTGCACCATTACCCAGCCAGTTGCAATTGACAAGAACAGCGTATTGAAGAATTGCCATATCGGCCCTTACGTGTCCATCGGCGCGGAGGCCAAGCTGATGAATTGCCGGATTGCGGACAGCATCGTTCTGAATGGCGTTCATCTAGAGAATCTGCCATCTCCGCTTAGAAATGTGATTATTGGCAGTCATTCCATTATTGCCGGCGTGTTTACTCATGGAGAGGTGAAGGATGTATGAAGATTTTAGTCATCGGTACAGGCTATGTCGGGGCAACGACCGCTATGGTTTTTGCCGAAACAGGATGGCAGGTAACCGGACTTGATATCGATGCCAACAAGATCGAGCAGCTGAAGAAAGGGAACCTGCATTTTCACGAGCCCGGCCTTGAAGAGCTGATCGCCAAACATGTGCAGAGCCGCAGAATGCTGTTCACGACGGATAAGAAAGCGGCCATTGCGGCGCATGACGTCATATTTATTTGCGTTGGGACACCGTCGCGGCCGGATGGAAGCGCAGATCTAAGTTATATCAAGCAGGCGGCTGAGGATATCGGCAGACTGATGACGACGTATAAGCTCGTCGTTACGAAGAGCACCGTTCCGGTGGGCACGCAAGAGCAGATTACGTCTTGGATCGCAGGCGCGCAGCAGGAGGCGTATCCGTTCGATGTCGCGTCCAACCCTGAGTTTCTGCGGGAAGGCAAGGCGGTCGAGGACGCCCTGCATCCCGATCGGATCGTAATCGGGGCAAACAGCCGCCGGGCAGCGGAACAGCTTCAGGCGCTCTACCGCGGATTCGCGTGTCCGTTCGTCGTCACGAAGCCAAGAACGGCGGAGCTGATCAAATATGCATCCAACGCTTTCCTGGCTGCGAAGATTTCCTATATGAACGAGCTTGCCAAGCTCTGCGACGAGCTTGCCGTCAATGTTAAGGAAGTTGCCGCAGGCATGGGTCTCGATCATCGGATCGGCGCGAACTTTCTCCATGCCGGTCTTGGCTACGGGGGATCCTGTTTTCCAAAAGACGTATCGGCGCTTGTAAATACCGCTCACAAAAATAATGTGGAGCTTCATATATTGGAACAAGTCATGGAAGTTAACCGCACGCAGTTCGCTTATTTGCTGGGCAAAGCGCGGGCGCGTCTCGGAAGCTTCACGAACAAGTCCATCGCGGTTCTGGGGCTTGCCTTCAAGCCGGATACGGACGACATCAGGGAAGCGCCGGCGTTACGCGTGATGGAGCAGCTGCTGCTCGAAGGCGCACAAGTTCGTTTGTACGATCCGATTGCTGCACTGCCGAAGGGAGCGGCGTACAGCGCCGTTCATGTCTGCACCAGCGTGGAAGAAGCATTAAGCAGCGCAGAAGCCGTACTGCTGTGTACGGAATGGACTGAATTCGCGCAGACGGATTGGGGTCATATGAAGAATATCCTTGACCAGCCTAATTTCTTTGACGGACGAAATTTGCTGGATGCCCGCCTTATGCGGGACATGGGGTATTTCTATCAAGGAATCGGCAACGATGAGTAAGACGGCCTAATAATGAAATTGGCAGCTCGCAGAAGGGTTCCTTTCCGAAGGATCACCTCTGCGAGTTTTTGCGATGGCTTGCGCGGCTGCGGAAGCTTCTTCATGCTTGCACGTGAAAACGCCGGTCATTGTGGTATAATGGTTGGAATGGTTATTTAGGATCGGAGGGCGCGCCATGAGCACATTTTTTCGGCTGGATGACGGGCGGCTGCAAGCATTGGAAGCTGCACTAGCAAGCAGCATTCCGCTGGATGTGCTGGAACGAGGCTTTGATTATTACCGCCGCGAGAAAGTACTCTCTATCCAGGTTATGGAAAGCTCATCGATATACGGCGTTGTCAAGGGGACAGCGATCTATGCGGTGACGCTGGACAGCGATGATTTTGGCTACAGCACCTGTACATGTCCTGCCAAGGGATATTGCAAGCATATGGCAGCCGTATTCTATGCGTATTACGCCTATGCCGGCTTAAGCCCGGATGAAGTGCACAATCGTCTGCTTTACGGCGATGTGCTCGCCTTGGCGGAGAGCCCGGCTAAGCGAGGTGTCGAGAAGAACGCGGCGTCGACTGACGGTGCGGGACCGCGCCCCGGGCAATGGCTGCTCGAGATGGAAGCCAAGCACGGCGAAACCTGGCGGTTGTGCGGACATTCGCTGCATCCGCTGCAGTCGGTGTTGACGGCCGTGAAGGCAATCTCTAAATCATGGAGCGAAGGCATGCGGCGTCTGCACTGGATGCATGGCATTATCTTCGTGCTAGAACAGGCAGAGCGTGCTTATTCGAATACGGATAGCTTCAAGCGCTATTATAGCGAGATGGCGTTCACGCGAATGACGGAGCCGTGGCTGAATCAATATTACGAGCTTGCCGGGGAGATCGCGCCAGCAGCGCTGACGCAGGAGGAGCGGGCTGGCCTGAACAGCTTGATTGCCGTCTTCCATGATCGGGAGATGGATCGCGAGCTTCAGCTGCACCGCTGGGAGATGCTGTATTTCTCCCTCTGGTCGTCATTGATCGAAGATGAGCGGCTAAGAGAGCAGGAAGAGGCTTATCTGACGGAGCAGCTCCATCAGGCCGGCAGCAAAGCGCATATCGGGTTTTTCATGCCGATGGCGCTCGCTTATTTGGCATTCGCGGATGGTCGCGACGGCGAAGCGATTGAACTGCTTAGCAGAACCGCGTTTAACCGGACGGCGCTGCTTGCCTGCGACTGCGCGCTGCAGCGGTTGGAAGATCGCAATTGGAGCAAGCTGGAGGATTGGATTGGCTATTTATTCAGCGGGCTCTCCGTAGAGCGCAAATCCAAGGCATTCGGGCCGTTCTTGACGATGTGCCGGCTCGCGGACCGGCAGCAGCCGGACAATCCGCGCTGGCAAACATACTTAGTCTCGTTCCTTCCGTATTCCTATGCTTCGCTCACGGAGCATTGGCTGGATATCCAGCAATATACGAAATGGGCGGATCTCCAGCTGCTCTTCGGCATTGAGCCGGATGATATCGATGTACAGCTCATGCGCGAAATCAGCAAGGCCGCGCCGCAAGTGCTCTATCCGATCTATCATCAGGCGATCGACGGCGCGATCCGCTCTCGCAACCGGCAAGGGTACCGGCAGGCGGTGAAGTTGATGAAACGGCTCGAGAAGCTGTATAAGGCGGAGAAGCAAAGCGAAGCGTGGAGCCGGTTCGTGGACGGAATCGTTCGGAAGCATCAACGGCTGCGCGCCCTGCAGGAAGAGCTGTGGAGGGGAAAAATCATCACATGAGAGGATACACAGGCACAGAGACGGTTCTGTTAGACGGGTTTTGGAAGGAAGGCGAAGGGATCGTGCTTGCGGCAGGGCATGCCGCCGGCTTAACGCTTCGGCTGCGCCGGCTGCTGTTCGCTTGGCATAAAGCATCCTGGTACGGCGCGGAAATCGAAGAATCGAGCAATGAACGGCTGAAACGGACGGAAATGGTGCTTCCGCCGGCAATCGCGATGGATTACCTTTTCTCGCCCGAGCCTGTAACGCTGCTGCAGGTGGAGTGGACGGAGCGGCTGCAGCGGCTGTCTGAGCTTGCGAAGCTGCTTCGACAGGCGCTTATGAACGGCTGGTATGCGCCGGATTGGTCGCGCTGGCAGTCGGAGTCGCGCGCATGGCGGCTGGATGTGCCGCAGCGCGAGGCGGAAGCGCTGGAAGCTTGGCGGGCGCTCGTTCCGCAGCTTGAGGCGCAGGGCGATATTCATGCGGCGCAAGGCTGGCTCAGCGGCATCGTGGAAGAGCTGATCGCGACCCGGCCAGCGGCTGGAGACGCCTGGCGCAGCGCGGCCTCCGCGACCGGTGAAGGCGCCCTGCTGACGAAAGCGGCGGATGAAGACGACTGGCTCGTCGCCATCGGCCTGAAGCAGGATCATGTGCCGTTTCGGATTGCCATTCAACTGCTCGAGCCGAACGAAGGGCATGGCTGGCAGCTGCGTCCTGCGGTGCAGGACCGCACGGATGGAGGCCGCTGGCTGACGCTTGAGCCTGTATTGGAAGCCGGGCAAGCTGAGCTTCTCCGGTTCCAGCTTCCTGCCGATGTGCCGGTGGAATGGCTGCCGCATTTCGCAAGCCGAATGATGAAGGAAGAAATGAAATGGGCAGCTGCTTTGCCGGAATGGACGCCAGAAGGCGCGGAGGCTGACGGCGAAGCTGGTCCGGGCCAGGGACTGGTCACGACAGACTTGACCGACGGTCAGGCGTGGGAGTTCCTGGAGCACGCGAGCGTCAAGCTGCTAGCGGCAGGCTGCTCCGTGCTGCTTCCTGCATGGTGGGAAGCGGCGCGCAGCCGCAAGATGCGCCTGAAGGCGAAGGTGAAATCGTCGGTCGGCTCTGCCGAGCAGTCGATGTTCGGGCTGCAGCAGATCGTCGATTTCGATTGGAAGCTCGCGGTCGGCAATGTCGACATGAGCGAAGCCGAATTCATGAAGCTGGCCTCCGAGAATAAGCGGCTGATGCATATCGGCGGCGAATGGGTGCATCTAGACCCGGGCGACATGGAGCGGCTGCGCAAATGGCTGAAGAAGAACGGCGGCAAAAAAGGCTTTACGATGCGGGATGTGTTCGAGATGCATCTGCGCGGAGAGACGGAGCTGGTGCCGGAGAGCGAGCTCGGCGAAGCGCTGACCGCGGAGGTGGAGCTGAACGAGCATTTGGCTGGTTGGATCGGCAAGCTGAACGAGTCTGCGGATCTGCCGCTCATCGAGAAGCCGGCGGCTTTCCAAGGCGAGCTGCGGCATTATCAGCTGCAAGGCGTGTCGTGGCTTGCCTTCCTGCGTCGCTTCGGGCTAGGGGCTTGCCTAGCCGACGACATGGGGCTTGGCAAAACAATTCAGTTCACCGCCTACCTGCAGCATGTCATGGAAACCGGCGGGCTCGGGCCGTCGCTGCTGATCTGCCCGACATCCGTGATCGGCAACTGGGAGAAGGAATTGGAGCGATTCGCCCCTGGGCTGCGGGTACTCGTTCATTACGGGCCGCGGCGCGCGCATGGCGATGCCTTCCAGACCGCAGTCTCGGAGGTCGATCTGGTCATCACCTCGTACACGCTCGCGCCGATCGACGAGAACGAGATGACATCCGTATCATGGGACGTGGTCTGCCTAGACGAAGCGCAGAACATCAAAAATTATTACACGAAGCAGTCCTCCGCCATTCGAAGCTTCCCGGCGAATCATCGCATCGCCTTGACAGGAACACCGATGGAGAATCGGCTCACGGAGCTGTGGTCGCTGTATGATTTTACGAATCCGGGCTATCTCGGCAGCTTGAATGAATTCCGCAAGGCGGTTGTACTTCCGATCGAGAAGGAGCGCGACGAGGAGCGGATCGCGGAGCTGCAGCGGTGGGTGAAGCCGTTCATGCTGCGGCGCCTCAAGAAGGATCCTGCCATTCAGCTGTCGCTGCCGGAGAAGAACGAGATGAACACCTACTTATCGCTCACGGTGGAGCAGGGCGCGATCTACGAGAACATCGTTTCCGAGCTGATGAACGGCCTTGAGAAGGCGGGAGGCTTGCAGCGGCGCGGTTTGATTCTCTCAACGCTGACGAAGCTGAAGCAGGTTTGCGATCATCCCAGCCTGCTCTTGAAGGAGGATCGTGATTTCCTGCCTAGTGCATGGGATCCTGAGCGTTCTAACAAGGTGCTGCGGCTTCTGGAAATGGTCGAGGAGATTGCAGCCGAAGGCGAGCGCTGCTTGATCTTCACTCAGTACGTGGAGATGGGCGCGACGCTCAAGCGGCTGCTGGAAGAGCGAATCGGCGTGCCGACGCCGTATCTCTACGGCGCGGTGCCAAAGGCGGATCGCGATGCGATGATTGCTTCCTTCCAGGACGAGGCGGAGCAGCGCTGCGCGTTCGTGCTCTCGCTCAAGGCAGGCGGAACGGGGCTTAACCTGACGGCAGCGAACCATGTCATTCACTTCGACCGCTGGTGGAACCCGGCCGTCGAGAACCAAGCGACGGACCGAGCGTTCCGGATCGGTCAGCGGCGTAATGTACAGGTGCACAAATACGTTACCCTAGGTACTTTGGAAGAGCGGATCGACGATATGATTTCGCGCAAGCAGCTGCTGAACGATCAAGTCGTCAGCGGCTCAGAGAATTGGATTACGGAACTGTCGACCGACGAGCTCCGCGAGCTGTTCTCGCTGCGCAAGCACCGGTTGAAGGGCTGAGCGTGGAAGATTGAACACGTGCAGCACTAACATCAGAGCGGGGA
This sequence comes from Paenibacillus sp. R14(2021), assembly GCF_019431355.1. NCBI lineage: Bacteria > Bacillati > Bacillota > Bacilli > Caryophanales > Paenibacillaceae > Paenibacillus > Paenibacillus sp. R14(2021). The sequence goes on along the minus strand of NZ_CP080269.1, from coordinate 2,495,154 downwards.
GGCCTGCACGATGGCGGAAGAATTAGTCAACAGGAAGAGGATGCCGGCGGCTTCAGCGCAAGAAGCCGAACGGGAAGCTAAGCAGGAGCAGGAGCTGCCGGCTGACACGGCCGAATTGCCGGCGAAACCGCAGAGCGATGAGGCGAACGACGCGGAAGATGCGGCAGCTGCGGACGGAGAGAGGCTCGGACCGCCCGGCGCTGCGCCGCATTGGCGGGAATTCTACCGCGCCATCCGAGATGCCGTCACGGACATGCGGGCAGATAAATAAGACTTTGTGACATTCAATTGTGACGGCGACTTCCTTATAATAAGGAGAGGGAAACCTTTCCTTATTTTTTCATGCTTACTTACTGCAGTACGGGCGATATGCCTGCCGTTCATGTGAGTCAACGAAATGAAAAGGAGCTGTGAACACGGAATGAAGGTTGCGTATATGGGACGATCGGGCATGAAGGTCAGTCAGCTATGCCTGGGTACGATGAATTTCGGCGTCGATACGGAAGAGCAGGAAGCCTTTCGCATCATGGATGCGGCGCTTGACGCCGGTATTAACTTCTTCGATACGGCAAACGTCTACGGGTGGGGCGAGAACGCAGGCCGCACGGAAGAAATCATCGGCCGCTGGTTCAAGCTGGGCGGCGGACGCCGCGAGCGTACGGTGCTGGCGACGAAATTTTACGGTGACATGAGCGACAAGCACGACGGCCCAAACCGCGATTCAGGCTTGTCCGCTTATAAGCTTCGCCGTCATTTGGAGGGCTCTCTGCAGCGACTGCAAACCGATCATATCGAGCTTTACCAGATGCACCATGTCGATCGAAACGTGAGCTGGGACGAGCTGTGGGGCGCATTCCAAACCGCGGCGAATCAAGGCAAGATCGGCTATGTCGGCTCAAGCAACTTCGCGGGCTGGGACCTCGCCGTCGCGCAGGGTGAGGCGAAGGCGCGCGGCATCCTCGGACTGGTCTCGGAGCAGCACAAATATAATCTGCTCTGCCGTCTGCCGGAATTGGAAGTGCTTCCGGCTGCCCAAGGTCTTGGCATCGGCGTTATTCCGTGGAGCCCGCTCGACGGCGGCCTGCTCGCAGGCAACATCCGCCGCGGCGGAGCCGGTAAACGCAGCGGCGACGTTTCGCGTCTGGAGAAGCATGCCGCCCAGCTGGAAGCATACGGCGCGCTGTGCGACGAGCTCGGCGAGCGCGAGGACGTTGTTTCGCTCGCGTGGCTGATCGCGAACCCGGCGGTAACCGCGCCAATTATCGGCGTACGGACGCTGGAGCAGTTCGAGCGTTCGCTGCGCGCGGTAGAGCTTGAGCTGGACAGCGCGACGCTCGCGCGGATCGACGAGATCTTCCCGGGACCGGGCGGCGATGCGCCGCGCGCTTATTCGTGGTAGGCTTGGTTTTGCTGAGATATAGAAGTACTTGGAACTCTTAGATCAATCAATGAAGCACGGCCCGCAGGAGCATTTCTCCTGCGGGTTGTTTTGTGTGAAATGCGTGAGCGAGATTGTCAGAAAATTTGTTTCCTCAATTATCCATGATTATATAATGCTAATTAACGTCAAATGCAGCCAGTGGATCGTTCAGGCTGTTTACAGGGGAGAGGTCGCTTGCATGTTCACACAGAAGATAACGCTTGAACTCAGAGATGAGGTCTTTGAGGAATACCGAAGGTGTATGCGAATGTAGAAAAGGCGATGAAGTTCGCGATTGATTCCTGGAATACGATACGAGAAGAGTCGTTGAACGAGCTGATCGGTTTCTTTACGCTGGAGGAGTTGTCATTTTTCATAGAATTGGTTCATGGCGAGAAGCATTCCCCCGCCACTGAAGTCAATACTTATTTGGATGTATTGCATGTTGAAGGAACCGAGTATTATGACGATAAGGTAGCATCGCTCCAAACAAAATGGCTTGTCGAGCTGGACGCATTCCAAGCCAAAGCAAAGAAGCTTCCATTTGTTCATTCCATGTCTTTCGCAGATTGGGCGCATTCGTATTGGAGGGAGGGCACTTCCGAGCATCAGTTAATCGAAAGCTACGCGCAGGCGCTCCTTGGGTCTAAAAGAAGACCGATGTTCGATCTTGGAGAACGAATCAATAACATCATCTCCGAAAATCGACATCTTAGTCCTATTCAGTTAAGCCTATTAATAGATGAAAAAGTCCCTCAAGCCGACGACTTAAAAGCGATCAGCGATTAATTTGGCTCGTCTGAATAAGGTTGTTCATACAAAAAGAGCAAGAGGCGCGTCGCTCGCGCTTCTTGCTCTTTTTCACTACCCGACTACAATCTGTTCAAGCTCCAGCTCATACCCAGCCGGCGCCGCAATGTCCAGCTCGACCTCAACCGGCGACACGACGCGTAGCTTCATGCGCTTCGCGGCTTCGTCCAGCCGCCACGAGACGTCGATGCGGCCGCTGCCTGGCAGCGGAACGGATCCGCGCGCCCAAGCGAGGCCTGATGGCTGCGGTGCGATGCGCACCTTCGTCCAGCCCGGCGTCAAGCCGCGGACGCCAAGCACCTCCGAGCCGAGGAAGTAGACCGGTCCGGCGGACCAGGCATGGCAGTGACTGCGGGTCAGCATGTTCGGATTGTGCGTAATCCCGCTCGTCGGGTACACCTCCCAGACGGTCGTCGCGCCGTTGTCCACCATCGCGCCGTACTGGGTCAGAATGTCCTGCGTCATGACGCGCTGGCGGTTCAGCTTCGCAAGCGCCTCATGGTAGAAGAACGACATGAATGGGCTTCCGATCTGGACGAACGAAGCCGGCGGCTCCACGATATAGCCTTCGAGCACCTCGGCCCGCTTGCCTTCCGCAATGCCGCACAGGCTGGCGACCACCTGTGTCTGCATGCTGGTCGTCTCGGAAGGGCGTCCGTCAATGTGGATGCAGTCGCGATAAGCCTGACGGCCTTCATCCCAGAGATGAAGATTGATCGCTTCGCGCAGCCGATCTGCTGTCGCTTCGAACCGAGCCTGCTGCTCCTTATACCCCGCTGCAGCCGCAAGCAGCGCCGCGTCGCGAAGCGCCTTCACGAGGAACATGTTCTGCGGCGATACGACGCCGTCGCCCGGCTGCTCGAAATTCGCCCAGTCGAGCAGATTCCAGCCCTTGATCTTGAACAGCCCTCGTTCATCGATTTTCTGCAGGTAATGCTCCAGCGTAAAGCGGACATGCGGCCACAGCTCGCGCGCGAAGGCTTCGTTGCCGGTATAGTGATAATGCTCCAGGCAGGCCGTCACCCAGAAGAAGGTCCAGTTCGGAATGGCGCTGCTCCAGCCGCTCGGTACTTGATCGCCGTACAGCGGCGTCTGGAAGGCCGACTTCGGCACGAGCCGAAGGATGCGCTCGACGATTTCAGATGAGCCGAACGCGTAATAGTTGATGAGCGACGCGTTCCGCGCATCTCCGACCCAGAAGGTCTGCTCGAACGCCGGACAGTCGACGAACGTATCCTCCATGCACATCCGCGTCGTATCCCGGCTGATCCGCCAAATTTCGTTCAGCATCGCATTGCTCGAATGGAAGGTGCCTGCATTCGCGACAGGAAAATTGCTCTGCAGCAGCTTGATATCGTAGAGCTTCACCGGTCTGGAAGCGCTGCGGACGGTAACGGCCAAATAGCGGAGCCCGCGGCGGACGACGGACGTATACGACTGTCTGCCCTCGCGCGCCGTATAGCGCAGCGTGTTATCCAGCTCGTACGTATACTGGCGCCAGCCGTCGCGCATGTATTCGAAGCCGTACGCATCAATGATCGTCCCCTCGCCGGCATCGAGATCGAAGGAGATATAACCGGTTAATTCACGGCCCAGATCGATGATGATTTCCGTATCCAGCTCCGAATGCACCGGAATGACGCCCGCATCGGCGCTTGCCAGTACAGCGCGCTGCAGGGACGAAGGCACTCGCTGCGGCTGATCGACAACGCGCCAAGCGGTTTGCGTGTAGACATCGTCCGTATGGTACAGCTGCCGATCGATCGGACGAACGAGCGCTCCGAATTCTGCCATCAGCTGCTGTTCGGAGACAGAGCCTTTCACCTTCTGGTACTCGGCCGGATTCCGGTCGATGATCTGATCCGGCTGATGGTCGATATGCTCCGCCCAGCCGAACGGTCCTATAGCGGCAAAAGGCACGTCTTCGCTGACGCGCTGTCCTTGACCGTCAAGCGGTGAACGGATCTCGAACGGAACATCGCTGTCCAGCCCCAGATGATAGGCATGTCCGTGCATGCCCCGGTTCAAGTCGAGCAGCATCAAGTGCTCGCCGGCTGCGAGCCGAACCTGCACGAACTCCTGCGGGGCTTCGCCATAATAATTTTCTTCGGCACACCAGCGGCCCCCGAGACTGACGCGCAGCGGCATGCGGCCATTGTCGACGCTGCCGATTGTCAGGACGCCGTCCTGCTTCATCGTCACGACGGCGGCCAGCAGGCCGATGATCGTCACGGGATTGGCGTGGTTGACGCTCTCCGGCACCATGATTGTGCGCACGTCGAACACTGCGCTCCAAGGGACGGGCTTCACATAGTTCATTTCCTCCACGCGTGTAGGATAGATCGGCTCTTCCGTCAAATACGGAATCGGACGCGGGACGATGGAGGTCCAAGGCGCCATGCCGGGCTTGCCGATGACGGCGGCTTGCTCCCAAGCGGAATCATCGAACCCGGCGACCGTCCAATCGGCGCTCCAGCTGCGGCTGTCATAGCGCTCCGTGAATGCAAGCTGGCAGGAGATGCGCTGGGAAGTCGCATCGTAGCCGCCGTGCAGCGCGGTTGTCCATGACGCGTCTGAATGCACAAGCGTCTCCGGTTCAACGCCGTCTTCGGCATATTGGTCGACCTGCAGCAGCAGCCCGCCGCGGCCGCGCAAATATTGGAACGTCGCGAGGCCGTAGTGCATGACGAGCACCGCGATCGTATTATCTTCCCCTGCGTTCAGCAGATGGCCGATTACATATTCATCGTAAGGCAGTTCGGAGGGGAAAGACCGGATCGGTCCACGGCCGACCTGCACCCCGTTCACGGTTAGGACGTAGCGGGAATCCGCGGTCAGTCTCAGCTTAGTCTCGCTGCGAGGGGCAGCGCCCTCGTAATGGAACGTTTTGCGGAAACAGCGCCATTCATTCCGGGGACTTGCTTTGCCTTCGCCCCATATCCATGATGCTTGCCACATCGATAATTGCCTCCTTCATCGGTTGCGTTTCCCCTTCATTGTAAGGGAGAACGGAATAATCGACAGGGGGCGTTACAGACATAATTACTGGCTGATTACGACATTTTAACTAGGGATAAAGCGCTTCCACGTTCGTCAAGCGAAACCAACCGTTCTTATTGCAACCGAATAGACAAGAAAGAGCGGTTTTGCCGATCAAATCCATCATTAAGGAAGCATATGGGTTTATTTGGCCCTTAACGCGCAATAGGAGAAAATTTCCAAGGGAGAGCCTGTGATACAATGACTCCAAGCTGAATGCGGCTTTACCTTAGGGAGGACTTTAAAGCGATGAGAACGGGCATTGTGCTGAAATGGAATAACCTGCGGGCCAGCAGGGCGGTAACACCGGAGCGGCGTCTCGGGAAGGAAGCGGTCACCGCGCTAATTATACACGGGTGCTTCCAGTTCGGTGCCTCGATGTCGGGTTTGTTTTTGAATTTGTATTTATGGCGGCTTACGCAGAATCTGCATGTTAACGGTGTCTACAATATCATCGTGTTTTTCTTTACCCCCGTTGCTTTCGCGCTGGGCGGCTGGATCGCCAAACGGAAGGACCGGATGGTTACTTATCGGCTCGGAATCGTGACGATTGCGCTGTTCTATCTGCTGGTCGTCATTGCGCAGGAGAAGGTCGCGGAATGGTATTACCTGTTCGCGGTCTTTAACGGCATGGCGGCGGGACTCTATTGGACCGGCTATCTGGTCCTCATGTATGACGTATCCACGGAGCTGAACCGCGTTCGGTTTCTGGCGATTAATATGGTGGTGTTCAACTCCGCCGGCCTTGTCGGTCCCGCGCTGGCAGGCTTCATTATTGGCATCAACGACGGGCTGAGCGGATATATCATTACGTTCATGGTTGCTTTCGTCATGTTTGTGGTAGCTTCCGTCATCAGCTTCCGCATTCCTACCGTCGTCTCCCACCATAAGGCCTACTACTTGAAACTCATGGGACTTGTCATGCGCCGGAACGCGCTGTGGGTCAAGGGTTTGGCGGCGTTCTTCATCCTCGGGCTTTTTCAGGGGATCATGCTGTTCCTTCCTAATATCTTACTCTTCCAAACGGTCGGCAGGGAGGATCTCGTTGGTTATTTGGGCGTGTTCTTCTCGTCGCTGACGGTAATTACGGGGTATATCATCTCCAGGCGGGCGAAGAAGGAGCCGGTACGCAAGTTCGTGCTTTATTCCTCCAGCGGCATCGTGCTCGGCGCCGTGTTCATGCTCTACGATGTGACGACGTGGACGGTGCTTGTATTTATGATCGCCTTCTCCATCTGCAATCCGCTTGCGGTCAATACGCTCACTTCCTATTATTACGGCCTGATCGGAACGCTGCCGCTGAAGGGTCAGTTGAAAGTGGAATCGGTCGTGATGCGGGAAGTATTCCTGAACGCGGGCCGCGTGCTATCCATTATCGTGCTGCTGTTTTTCTCACAGGATCTCTCTTCCATCTGGCTGCCCGTCGTGCTGATCAGCGCAGCCGTGCTGCAATTTGTGTTATTTTGGCTGATCCGCGAGTAGCTGTCTGGCTGTTCGCATAATTCATACCCCCTGCTCATACTAATTAGTCTCTGTATGAAGGGGGTGCTTGGCATGGACGTCTGGAAGGAAATGAAGCGTCTGCACGTGGAACAAGTGGTATTCTGCCAAGAGGAGCAGGATGGGCTGCAAGCGGTTATTGCCATTCACAGCACGACAAGGGGGCCCGCGCTCGGCGGATGCCGCATGTGGATGTACGATTCAGAGGATGACGCTGTCCTCGACGCGGTTCGGCTCGCGCGGGGCATGACGTACAAAGCGGCCGTCTTCGGCCTGCCCTATGGCGGAGGCAAGGCCGTTATCGTGGGCAACCCGCAGACGGACAAAAGCGCAGCGAAATTCCGCACCTTGGGCCGCTTCATCGAACGGCTGCAGGGGCGTTATGTAACCGGCGTCGATCTCGGCACGACGGTACGGGATATGGATTGGATTCGCCTCGAAACCGCCCATGTGACAGATACGACGGGCACGATCATGGCGGCGGGCGATTTTACGGCCGAGATGACGGCATACGGCGTGTTTCTGGGCATGAAGGCTTCGGCTTATTTTCTGCTGGGCAGCGGGGATTTGAATGGTCGGACGGTAGCCGTGCAGGGGCTTGGCAAGGTCGGATTTCTGCTGTGCGGCATGCTCCGCGATGCCGGCGCGAACCTCGTTATTGCGGATATCGATAGCAGTAGAGTGGAGAGAGCGGTGAAAGCCTACCATGCGAAGGCCGCGGCACCGGATGATATTTACGGCGAGAGCTGCGATATTTTCGCCCCGTGCGCGCTTGGCGGTGTCTTGAACGACGTTACGATTCCGCAGCTTCGGTGCAAAATCGTCGCGGGCGCGGCGAATAATCAGCTGCTGGAAGAAATACGGCATGGCGAAGAGCTGGAGAAGCGAGGCATTCTGTACGCGCCGGACTATGTGCTGAATGCGGGCGGACTCATTATCACGGCATGCGAGCTGCAGGGGCTTGCTCAAGCGGATATGAAGCGAAGCGTGGAGCGGGTTTACGGTACGCTGCTGCAGGTGTTCGAAATCGCGCAGCAGGAAGGCCTGCAGACCTGGCAGGCAGCGAACCGGCTGGCGGAGCAGAACCTTCTGCATCCGTGATAGCTGCGCTTACGGCAATGCGGACCAAACTGCAGCCTGGCCGTGATGCTGGCCGCGGATTGTCCCTAAGCCTCCTCATTTATTCTGCTATACTAATCAAGAAGAAATGGCAGAGAGGAGCATACGGACATGACAACGGAATTGGAGAGACTTCGGTACCCGATCGGAACGTTTGACCATACGGGCGATATTTCCGAAACCCAGCGGAAGGCCTGGATCGAGGAGGTTGCCGCGCTGCCGGCTGGGCTGCGCGGCGCTGTGACGGGCTTGTCGCCGGAGCAGCTGGACACTCCTTACCGGGATGGCGGCTGGACGGTTAGGCAGGTCGTTCATCATGTGGCGGACAGCCACATGAACAGCTTCGTCCGCTTCAAGCTCGCGCTGACGGAGGAGCATCCGACCATTCGGCCCTATTACGAGGAACGCTGGGCGGAGCTGCCGGATTCGCTGGATACGCCGGTTGAGCTGTCATTGACCTTGCTGGACGCGCTTCACGAGCGGTGGGTCAAGCTGCTGAGCCGCATGAGCGCGGCGGAGTACGCGCGGGGCTTCCGCCATCCGTCTTCAGGCGAGGACATCCGGCTCGATTATAATCTCGGCAGTTATGCATGGCATGGGAAGCATCATCTGGCTCACATTACGGAGCTGGCGAAGCGTTCTGGCTGGAACTAGACGAACAATGGGACCGGAGCGCCTTGCATAGGCGCCCGGTCCCATTGTTCGTTCAGCTGTCGCCTCGCCATGCAGCAGCGCAGGCTGCGGACAGTTGTGCGCGAAGTCCGTCGCAGGACTCGGAAGCAGGACCGCGGCCTTTCTCCTTTATTCCGACAGCTCATCTAGCGTCTTGCTGAAGCTCGGCGCCATTTCGGATAGGAACCAGTCGACCTCGGGCATGTCGAGCGCGGTGAGTTTCCCTTCCGTCTGGCCTTTGGCCACGGTGAATTCGCGGTTGCCGGAGGACAGCTCGGACAAGCATTTCATATAGGCGTCAAGCAGGTCGGCTGCCTTCACCATCTTGAGCAGCTCGGCCTGCTCGGCGTCCGGCGATGAGCCGATGATGAGCGGCTCGTACGCATCCTGCAGCGGCTCCGGCACCATGCCAAGCAGCCGCTCCGCGGCCAGCGCCTCGATCTCGCGGAAGTTCGCGAGCATCTTGGGGTTGTGATGCTTGACCGGCGTCGGAATATCGCCGGTGAATACTTCCGCGGCGTCGTGGAACAACGCCATCGAAGCTGCGCGGTCTGCGTTCAGCGACCGCCCGAAGATGCGGTTGCCAATCTCGCAGAGCATATGAGCAAGAAGCGCAACATGATAGGAATGTTCCGCGACTGTTTCGCGGGTTGTATTGCGCATTAAGCTCCATCGCTCGATATAGCGAAGCCGGTACATATAAGCTGTAAAATGACTCTCCATGCTTACAGAATGCTCCTTCTTTGTAGGAAATAGGAGGCGGCGGGCGGCCTCGAATGCGTTATGTTCACTAGGTAGGTTTGTGGTATGATAGATTGTAGTCATTATAATATAGATTATATAGGTAAAGTAGATTCGCGAACAGAGAGAGGAGCCATATTGGACTCATGCAGCACTTTGAACAAAGCGTTTATGACCTTATCGTAGAAACGTCAACGAACCTTCCGGGTGATGTCCGCAAGGTTATTCAGTCCGCCCAGGAGGCCGAGGACCGGGCGACGCGCGCAGGCCTGTCACTATCAACCATCGCAACGAATATCGAGATGGCCGAAACCAACGTTTCGCCAATTTGTCAGGATACAGGGATGCCGACCTTTATCGTTCACACGCCCGTGGGAGCGAATCAAATCGTCATGAAGCAGCAGATCCGCAGCGCGATCGCGCGCGCGACGAAAGACGGCAAGCTCCGCACGAACTCCGTGGATTCCCTTACTGGCGCCAACACCGGCGATAATCTTGGTCCGGGTACCCCCGTTATCCATTTCGAGCAATGGGAACAGGACACCATCGACGTTCGTCTTATCTTGAAAGGCGGCGGCTGCGAGAACAAGAATATTCAATACAGCCTCCCGATGGAAATTCCGGGTCTCGGAAAAGCGGGGCGCGATCTGGACGGCATTCGCAAATGCGTGATGCATGCTGTCTACCAAGCGCAGGGTCAAGGCTGCAGCGCCGGCTTCATCGGCGTAGGCATCGGCGGCGACCGGACGACAGGTTACGAGCTTGCGAAGCAGCAGCTGTTCCGTCATACCGACGATACGAACGCTATTCCTGAATTGGCTCAATTGGAAGACTACGTCATGGAGAACGCCAACAAGCTCGGCATCGGCACGATGGGCTTCGGCGGACAAGTGACGCTGCTCGGCTGTAAAGCCGGCGTGATGAACCGCTTGCCGGCAAGCTTCTTCGTCTCTGTTGCGTATAACTGCTGGGCGTACCGCCGCCAAGGCGTGCTGCTGAACGCGGAGAGCGGCGAGATTCAGTCCTGGATCTATCCAAGCGGCTCCGATACGCCGATGAAGAACGGCGCGGCCGACGAAGCTGCGGAAGCGGTAACCGAGCGCGCCGAGCGCCGCGAGGTCGTCCTGAACACGCCGCTGTCGGAAGAAGATGTGCGCAGCCTGAGAGTCGGCGATATCGTCATCATTAACGGCGAAATGCACACGGGCCGCGATGCGATCCACCATCATCTGATGGAGCACGACGCGCCGATCGATCTGAACGGCTCGGTCATTTATCACTGCGGTCCGGTAATGATGAAGGATGAAGCGGGCTGGCATGTGAAAGCGGCTGGACCGACGACGAGTATCCGCGAGGAGCCTTATCAAGGCGATATCATTAAGAAGTTCGGCATCCGCGCCGTCATCGGTAAAGGCGGCATGGGACCGAAGACGCTGGCGGCGCTTCAGGAGCATGGGGCTGTGTACTTGAACGCCATCGGCGGCGCAGCGCAGTATTATGCGCAGTGCTTCAAGAACGTCAACGGCGTCGATTTCATGGAATTCGGCATACCGGAAGCCATGTGGCATCTGAAGACGGAAGGATTCGCGGCTGTCGTGACGATGGATGCTCACGGTAACAGTCTGCATGCAGAAGTCGACAAGGATTCCTTTGCGAAGCTGGAGCAGTTCAAAGCACCGGTCTTCAAATAAGCAAATCCGATCCGAAATAGACAAAAGAGGGATGTCTTACGCGCAGCTTTGGGCTTGCCTTCAATCAGAAGTTTGAACAATGGATGTTTTTTATTATCCCCGGATCTCTTGTCCTGGGATTCTTTTTTTCTTCGCATCTGCAGCGGCTGGTGCCTGCCGTCCCGTATATGTTCGCCTACGTGACGCTGACGATGGCCCTTGGGTGCGGCGTCGCCCAGCTGCGTGCGGTCATCAGCCGTCCCGGCGTGATGGTGCTCACGTTTCTGCTCGCGCATGTGCTGTCGCCCTTGATCGCCTATGGGCTCGGCACCATGCTGTTCGGCGCGGATTCGCCTTATGTCGTCGGTCTGGTCTTGTTTACGATCATACCGCTCGGCGTCTCCACCGTGCTGTGGGTCGGCATGTCTGCGGGCAGCGTACCGCTCATTCTCGCGATGGTCGTCATCGACTCCGCGATCAGCCCGTTCATCGTGCCCGCAGGCATTCATCTGCTGTTCCATCAAGCGGTACAGACGGATTCGGCGCAGATGATGAGCGATTTGCTTCTCTTAATCGTAGCGCCGACGATCCTTGGCGTTGCGCTCTATGAATGGACCAGGGGCCGTATCCAGCAGGCCGTGAAGCCTTACGCAGCGCCGCTGTCCAAGCTGTGCTTCGTAGGCGTCGTGCTCTTGAATGCAGCTGCGATCGCGCCATATATGGCGACGATGAGCGGAGATTTGCTTCGGCTCGTACCGCTTTCCATCGGGATGGTCGGCATCTGCTACGCGGTCGGTTATTTCGGTACGATGCGGTATCGCAGCCGTGAGCTTCAAGTGACGGTATCCTATGCAACCGGGATGCGCAACATATCGCTTGGCATCGTGCTGGCGATGGGGTATTTCAGTCCGCTGACCGCGGTCCCCGTCGTCCTGTCTATCCTCATTCAACAGCCGCTTGCAACGCTGCATCATTATTTTTTACAAAAGCTTAATAAACCAGCGGCTGGCGCTGAAGGCTAAGTGGAAGTACGATGGGGAGTGAAGGAAACAGCCCAGGGGGTAAACGAACAATGAATAGCTTTCGCGTGCGGCTGACACTAATCATGATCACCATGATCGGACTTGCGGTACTGGCAGCCGGATTATTTATGGGCAAAACCTATCGGGACAACCATTTGGAAGCCCTGCAGGACAATATGGTGCGGGAAATGAGAATCATCCTTGATCATATGGAATGGAAACAGGGAGATCCAAGCGAGCTGTTCGGGTACTATACGCAGCAGGCGCAGCAGCTTAAGGAAATTACGGATACGCGGATTACGTTCATTCGCGGCGACGGGACCGTGCTCGGCGATTCCGACCATGCTCCCGGTACGATGGACAACCATTCAACGCGTGAGGAAGTCATGCAAGCGAAGAAGGAAGGCATCGGACAGACAACTCGTTACAGCGATACGCTGAAAGAGAATCTGCTCTACGTGGCGATGCTGGTGGATCCCAAAAATCCGAATTCGGATATCATTCGCCTGGCGCTCAGCCTGGAGAAGGTGGATGAGAGCGTACAGCGCATCTGGATGACGCTGATCATAGGGCTGCTCATTCTGTTTATTCTTGCCGCGATTATCAGCTACCGGGTCGCACGAGGACTGACGCGGCCGCTGGAACAGATTACGCGGGTATCCAAGCGGATTAAGAACTTGGACTACAAGGCAAGGGTTGTCGTGAAGCGAAACGATGAAATCGGCGAGCTGGGGATGGCCATCAATGCGATGGCGGACAGTCTTCAGGTGCAGATGACCCGCATTCATCAGAATGAAAGCCAGCTGGCGAGCGTGCTCGACAACATGATTAACGGCGTTGTCATGATCGACGCCAACGGGACGATTGTGCTGTTCAACCGAATGGCGGAGGAGATTCTCGGCTTCCCGGCACGCGAGATCATCGGCCAACATTATGCGTCCGCGAAGCAGCAGTATGAGCTAACGCAATTTATTCAAGAAGCGCTCGAGCTGCGAGAGCATCTGCGGGACGAAGTGACGTTTTATTTTCCGACGGAACGTCTCCTTGATCTGAATCTGGTGCCGATCTTTGAAAACGATGAGGAGTTCGAAGGCGTACTGCTCGTCCTGCAGGATGTTACGGCAATTCGCAGGCTGGAGCGGATGCGGAGCGAATTCGTGGCGAACGTATCCCATGAGCTGAAGACGCCGGTCACAGCGGTTAAAGGCTTCGCCGAAACACTGCTCGGCGGCGCAGTTGACGATTCGGAAACGGCCCGCTCGTTCCTGCAGATCATCTATGATGAAAGCGACAGGTTGAACCGTCTTATCGGGGATATTCTGGAGCTGTCGAAGATTGAATCCCGCCGGGTGCCGCTGCTCTATTCGCCTGTTGAGCTTTCGTCCTTTGTCAACAAGACGATGGAGCTGATGAGCGCGGAGGCGGTGCGCAAGCAAATTCGGGTCACGGCGAAGGTCGAACAGGGACTATACGTAGAAGCAGACGAGGATCGTCTTCGGCAGATCGTTATGAATCTGCTTGCGAACGGCATCGCCTATACGGCGGAAGGCGGCTGCGTCAGCATCGTCGTGGAGCCGGTGCATGATCCGAACGCGACGCTGGACGAGTTCGGTCAAGAAAATTACGAGCACATCCGCATTCATATTTCCGATACGGGGATGGGAATACCTAAGAAGGACCTGCCGCGCATCTTTGAACGCTTTTACCGCGTGGACAAAGCCAGATCTCGGAGCTCAGGCGGTACCGGACTCGGACTCTCCATCGTCAAGCATTTGGTGGAGCTGCACAAAGGAACGATCACTGTGGAGAGCAAGGTTGGCAGCGGTTCGACGTTCACGATCGAGCTGCCAGTCATTCAATAGAATTCGTTCGCCTGGCGAGGGGTTTACCCTTTGCCAGGTCAATGCTATGATAGGATTTAGAAATGCGAAACCATGTGCGGCATCTGCCATGGTAGCCTGGGGGTCAACATGACACAAAAAGTGTTGGTCATTGAAGACGAGCCGACTTTGGCAAGACTGTTATCGTATAACCTTTCGCAGGAAGGATACGATACGACCGTTATCGATCATGGTGCGGAGGGTTTGCAAGTTGCGTTGCAGCGTTCATTTGATCTCATTATTCTCGATATTATGCTGCCCGGCATGAATGGGTTTGAAATTTTGTCACGCCTGCGGCAGAACGGCAACCGTACGCCGGTTATCGTTCTTACCGCGCGGAATGCCGAAGAGGAAGTCGTTCAGGGTCTGAAGCGCGGCGCGGACGATTACATGACGAAACCGTTCGGCGTTGCCGAGCTGCTGGCCCGCGTATCTGCCGTGCTGCGCCGGACGAATCATGACGACGCCAAACTGACGGAGTCTACGGACAAGGTAATCACGGCCGGCGATCTGTCCATTTACCCGGAGCGGTATGAGGTCATTCTGAACGGCGAGACAGTTCCGCTTCGGCCGAAGGAGTTCGAAGTGCTGCTCTATCTGGTTCAGCGTCCGGGTATGGTCATTACCCGCGATGATCTCATGAACGTCGTATGGGGCTTCGATTATATCGGAGGCCAGCGTACGGTGGACGTTCACGTCAGCTCGCTTCGCAAGAAGCTCGAGCTTGGCCAGCAATCCGTCGAAATCGAATCGATTCGCGGCGTCGGCTACAAGCTTGTCATGCCGAAGAAACTCGGATCTTCCAAATAGGAAGGTCCGTTTTTTTTGTCCATATCGGGGGAATTACGCACCTATACCGCCTTCAGAAGCTTTGTCTTGACGAAGCATCAAAAAATGGTACCATTCATTTACATACAAATGGAGGTGTCTGGAGATGATTTCATATGGATGGTGCAGAGGGATTGAAGATGCAGCGCTGCTGAAGGATTTGGGGTTTGACTATATCGAGTGCGCGGTCGTATCGCTTCAACTGGAGAATACGGCTGCTCATCGAGAAGTGCTTCCGGCGTACGTAGACAGTCCGCTTCCTGTAAGCGCGTTCAGTATCTTCTTCCCCGGCGATTTGAAGCTTGTTGGCCCTGAGCGCGATGGGGAACGGCTGCGGAGATACGTCCATTCGGCGGCAGAAGCATTGCACAGGATTGGTACCCGGACGGTCGTACTCGGCAGCGGCCGATCACGTACATTGCCGGATGGCTGGGAACGGGGCAGAGGCGAGGATCAGATGCTTCATACGTTGAACGATATTGCCGAGGCGTTCAAGGGGACCGGCTTGACGCTTGCTATCGAGCCGCTGAACCTGAAGGAATGCAACTATATTAACAGCGTCGGCGAAGCGGTTCATCTAGCGAAGCAGCTGAATGATCCGATCATTCGCGTGCTTGCCGATTTCTACCACATGGATGAGGAAAGCGAAGCGCTTGATGCGCTGACGGTACATAAGGAGTGGCTGGCGCATATCCATCTGGCGGATACGGGCCGCATGTCGCCTGGCACTGGGGAGTATCCGTATGCGGAATTTGCCGCGAAGCTGAAGGAAGCGGGATACAGCGGTATGATTTCCGCAGAATGCGGGCTGGGCGAGCCGGGCAAGCCGGAGAAGGAGCTGGCTGCAAGTCTTGCTTTCATGAAACAGACATTCGGCAGCCTGGCTTAACATGTGATATGACCGGTGTTTGGGCGAGCGCGATTGTTCGTGCGCTTACGCCCGGTTCCAGTCCAGCATTTTGCGTTGAAACTGTTTTGGCGAGCAGTTGTTGTATTTCTTGAACATCTTATAGAAATGCGCCATATTCGGCATGCCGATTCGGTCGCCGACCTCTGAGATGCTGAGGTCCTTGGTCAGCAGGATCCGTTCCGCCCATTTGATCTTGCGGTAATTGACGTATTCCGTGAACGACAGTCCGATGGCTTTCTTAAAGAACTTAACGAAATAGTAATAGCTCATATTGGCCAGCTTCGATACCTCGTCGACTTGGATTCGGTCCGTTAAATGCTCTTCGACGTAGTCAAGCACGCCTCTTAGGCGGGCGCGGTCGAAATCCTCATGGTCCGCAAGAACGCGCCTTGTATCGTTGCGGATGAGCAGCAGCAGCAGCTTCTTGATGAGCATGCTGACGGCCAGCTCGTAGCCGTTCTGCTTCGCGGTCACTTCTTGGAGAATCGTGCGGATGCAGTCCTCGGCATCAGAACGGGCGGCCGCATTTTCCTGAAAAATATAGTTAGCCCGGCTGAGCGGGTTCTTGGTTTCGGAGAAAAATCGCATATAGGGCATGGAGCTTTGATCGATGAACTGCTCGATGTCGAACTGCAGGACGATGTAATCGACCGGACTGCGCACGCTGCGATCGCGATGGAGCTGTCTTGCGCCGATGAGCGCGATGTCGCCTTTTTGAAGCCGTACGGCTTCTTCCTCTATATTTACGTCAAGCTCGCCGCTTAGCACGAGCAGCAGTTCAATCTCCCTGTGATAGTGCCAATTAATGAACAACTCGTCATGGCGCTGGGATTGAAACACTTTAATTGACAAAAGAGGGTTTTCATAGACGACCTTCTCATTATAGAATTCCACGGTACCACCCCTTCAACAACAAAATCACATAAAAGCAGACCTATTCTGCCCCTATTATTTTGAACGAATCTTGCACTATACTGATACTAGCATGTGTCTCTATGTCTCAAGCTGTAACTCTTGAGCACACATACTACAAATTATATCATTTCCCGACATATGGAGGTAGAAATTTAATGGCAAAGGCTCGTGTAGGTATTATCGGCTGCGGCGGTATCGCCAACGGGAAACATCTTCCAAGCTTGGCGCAAGTAAAAAATGCTGAAATCGTAGCATTCTGCGATGTCATCGTTGAGAAAGCCGAAGAAGCGAAAGCGAAATACGGCAGCGAAGAATCTAAAGTATATGCTGACTATAAAGAACTTCTGAAAGACGCGTCCATCGACGTGATCCACGTTTGTACGCCGAACGATTCCCACGCTGTCATCTCCATCGACGCGCTGGAAGCCGGCAAACACGTACTTTGCGAGAAGCCAATGGCGAAAACAGCCGCTGACGCGCGCAAAATGCTGGAAGCTGCAAAACGCACAGGCAAAAAACTCAGCATCGGCTACAACAACCGTTACCGTGCGGACAGCCGCTACCTGAAACAAGCGGTCGAAGCCGGCGAGCTGGGCGAAGTTTACTTCGCGAAAGCGCATGCGATTCGTCGCCGCGCCGTTCCGACATGGGGCGTATTCCTGGACGAAGAGAAACAAGGCGGCGGTCCATTGATCGATATCGGCACGCACGCGCTTGACCTTGTTCTGTGGACGATGGACAACTACGAGCCGGCAGTCGTACTCGGCCGTACGTACCACAAGCTGTCCCAAACGGAGAACGCTGCGAACGCATGGGGCCCGTGGGATCCTGCGAAATTCACGGTTGAAGATTCCGCTTTCGCCATGATCACGATGAAAAACGGCGCGACGGTTATCTTGGAATCCAGCTGGGCGCTGAACTCCCTTGAAGTGGACGAGGCTAAAGTATCCCTGAGCGGTACGAAAGCCGGCGCGGACATGAAAGACGGCCTTCGCATCAACGGCGAGCAAAACAGCCGTCTGTACGTGAAAAACATTGAGCTGAACAGCGGCGGCGTTGCTTTCTACGAAGGCGCAAGCGAAACGCCTGAAGTACTTGAAGCTGCTTGGTGGATCGATGCCGTATTGAACGACAAAGAAACATTCGTTAAACCGGAGCAAGCGCTCGTGGTTTCCGAAATTCTTGAAGCGATCTACGAATCGTCCCGCACAGGAAAAGCGGTATACTTCGAATAGTCATTACGAACTGCCGATAGAGCCGGAGATGGATAACCATCTCCGGCTTTTTGCTGTATTTAGGCATGAAGCCGGCAGGGGGCCGATTTTGTTGGGCGAGCAGGAAAATTTCATCATATTGATCGGCAATCAGGCATACATATGCTTAATGCGACCAGCATGTCCGATCATGAAATGTGGTTAGGCAAGGGAGGAAGAGAAGAAATGAACCAAGCAGATGCATCCATTGCGATTCTGGGAATCGGAACGGCGGTACCGGAATATCGTCTCGATCAAGCGGATACCTCGCGACGATTGGCTGAGGCATTAATAGAGCGACCTGATTCCGCGCGCTGGGTCAAGCGGATCTTCAAGCAGTGCGGTGTCGAAACACGCTATACCTGTGAACCGGATCTGCTGCAGCCTGCCGAAGCCTGCCGTTATTTCTCGGCGCAATCCAATCGCTCGTATCCGACTACTGCCGAGCGCATGGCGACTTATAAGAGAGAGTCCATACCGTTAGGACTGAGAGCGGCAAGAAGGGCGCTTGCGGATGGCGAAGCCGCCTTGTCCGACATCACGCATCTGATTACGGTCAGCTGTACCGGACAGTTCCTTCCGGGGCTCGACGCTGAGCTGGTTAAAGGGCTGGGGCTTGCTCCGACGGTCAATCGGATGCCCTTGACCTTCCTGGGCTGCGCCGCAGGTTTAAAGGCCGTATGTTTAGCGAAGCAAATCGTTAGCGGCAATCCAGCTGCGAACGTATTGATTGTTTGCGTTGAGCTTTGCACGCTGCATATTCAGCCCTCTAGCATGAGGGAGGCGCTGTTCGGCGCTTCATTCTTCGGTGACGGGGCTTCGGCTTGCATCGTAGGCACGGCGGGAGCCGGACGTCACGGCATTTTTCAATTGGGCGGCGATCATTCCGCGCTGATGCCCGACTCCGCGGAAGAAATGGTATGGGAAATCGGAAATTACGGCTTCGAGCTGTATCTCTCGACGAACATTCCGAAGCTGATCGGCAGATTCATTCCCGAACAAATCGAGCAACTGCTGCGTGGTGGCCAGCAGCCCGAGTTGTGGGCCATTCATCCCGGCGGCAAAGGTATTATCGACACGCTGGCGGAGATGTACGCGCTGACGGACGAACAAGTGCAGCCGAGCCGCGGCGTATTGAGCAAGTATGGCAACATGTCCTCCGCCACGATTTTGTTCGTGCTTCATGAGATGAGGCTGGAGCTGGAACGCCGAGGCTCCGGGCCTGTAAGCGGCTTGTCCCTCGCCTTTGGGCCGGGGCTTACGTGCGAAATGATCCAGATTGGATACCTTCCTGGCGCTTCGCTTCCAGAGCGGCTGCGGGATGAAGCGCATGCTTAAGCGGCTTAAGGAGCGAGCGACCGAGCTCGAGCTGATGGATGACTTTACAATGGGAGGCGCTGAGCTGCGCGAAGCGCTGCGGCAGCTTCGCGTCCTTAACCGAATCTTCGCCGCCGCGGCGCCTACGCTCTATGGCGTACACCGATTATGGGCAGCGGCGGACAAGCCTAAGCGCTTCTCGGTGCTTGATATCGGATCCGGTTCGGGGGATGTGAACCGAAGCCTGCTGCGCTGGGCAGACGAGAACGGGATTGAGCTCTGCATCACGCTTGCTGACATTACAGACGAGGCCTGCGAAGAGGCTAGGCTGCTGTATCGAGGCGAACCGCGAATCAATGTCATGCGCCGCGATTTGTTCGAACTGCCAAGCGGCTGCGCGGATGTTATTACGGGAACACAATTCCTTCATCATTTTGAAGAGAGCGAACTCCCCTGCGTCGTAAACCGCATGCTTGCAGCGTCTCGCATAGGAGTCGTAATTAATGACATCCATCGGCACTGGATGGCTTGGGCTGCGGTGTGGCTTGCAACGCGAGTGCTCTCAAGAAACCGCTATATCGTAAACGACGGTCCTCTATCCGTGGCGAAAGGATTTCGCAAGGAGGATTGGCAGCAACTGCGTCATGAGCTGTCGGGCACAGCTGAGATGCTGGTTGCGTGGAGACCTCTATTTCGCTATGCGGTCATCCTGTGGAGAAGCTAAGTCAAATTCAATTCAGCGGAGTTGATAAGGGTGAATCAGATCCGGGATGCCGCCGTACTTGGCGCAGGAATCGCCGGCAGCAGCTTGGCCAAAGCTTTGGCAGACCGGGGCTGGGACGTCGTGCTGGTCGACCGCCATTCGTTTCCGCGCCACAAGGTGTGCGGCGAGTTTCTATCCCCCGAATCCCGGAGCATGCTGAGCAGGCTTGGCTTGCACGAGGCCGTGGAGTCGCTGCAGCCCAGCTTGATTGACCGGGCACGGCTGTTTTTCGGCGACGGGAAGCCTCTGGAGCTTCCGCTGCCCGGCACTGCAATAGGCGTAAGCCGGCATTCGCTCGATGCTGCGCTGCATCGAGCTGCGCTGCAAGCAGGGGTGCATATCCAGACCGGAGCAGCGGTAACTTCTATAGCTCCCGACGGCAATGGCTACGCCATTGAGACGAAACAAGGAGGAGTACGAGCTATACTTCGGGCGCGGGCTGTCATCGCGGCATGGGGAGCTAACGGCCGCTCTGCTCTTCTTTCGGATCATCGCCCCGAGCGAGAGGGTCAACAACCGTATATCGGCGTGAAATCGCATTTCGCGGGAATCGAGATGGAGCCTGCGGTCGAGCTTTATTTTGTAGAAGGCGGCTACGTCGGCCTATCCCCCGTCGAGGGTGGGCTCGTCAACGCAGCGGCGCTGCTCAAACGGAGCGCTTTCCCGAACACGGAAAAATCGATTCTAGGCTGGCTGAATGCCGCAGGCCGCCGAAACCCGGCGCTGCATGGCAAACTAAACCAGGCCATTCCCGTCCATGGTACTCAGACAGCAGTGGCTCCCGTTCAACTTCACCGCAAGCCTATGCCATGGGGAGTCATTCCGCATGTGGGCGACGCAGCGCTGATGCTCCCTCCCTTGTGCGGTGACGGCATGGCTATGGCGCTGCGTTCGGCAATACTGTGCGCGACGCTTGCGGATCGGTATTTATCCGGCGCGATTTCACGCTCCGAGTGGAAGCATGCATATACCGCGGCTATACTTCGGGAATTCAACGGGCCGCTAAAGTGGGGGCGTCTTCTGCAATGGCTGTCCGGTGTTCCCGTTCTGCCCCGTATGCTGTTTGGCGCCGCCCGATTGTCGCCTGGACTGGCTAATGGACTGGTTCAAGCCACGCGATTGAAGGAAAGCGATATCTAGGCTTCAACGAGATTCATAAAGGAGCGCGGCCATGGACCTTCGGAAGCTTGCCATTCTCTCCTACCGATACCCGAAAATCATCCTTCTGTTCTGGGCTGCATTCTTGATCTATTTCGGCTTCTCGGCCGCTAAGCTGCCTTCCGTGCTGAAGGATCACGGTTTAACGCCGAACGGCTCTTATCTGGAAGTGGAGCAAATCTTATCGAAAGCGTTTCGCATACCGGAGGATCCGGTTATTCTTGTGTTCGAGAAGAAGGCGTCCGTATCGCCAGGCCAATTCAGGTATGCCATTCAGCAAACGCTGCTTTCGCTGGGGAACATTGACGGCCTCAGCGAGATGATTTCTCCGCTGGAGCGAGAGGGAATGAGGAAAGGGAACTTCGCTTACGCCCTGCTTGCTTTCAATCAGAAGCCGCATGAAATGAAGCCGGTGCTCGCTTTTATTCAGAAGCGTCTGCCGAATGATGGCAATATCGTGGCTGCAATGACAGGCAAATCCGTCGTTCAAGCGGATGTGAACGAAGCCAGCCAGCGCGATTTCAGCAAGGCAGAACGGATCGGCATTCCGGTGGCTTTCCTGATCCTTTGGATCGCTTTCGGGGGCATGATTCCGGCGCTGATTCCAATTGTCATCGGAATGATTGGGGTTACCGGTACGATGGGATTCATGTATATGGTGGGGTCGAGAATCGAGTTGTCCAACTTTGTGCTGAATGTCATTCCGATGGTGGGCCTTGCGCTCAGCATTGATTTTGCGTTATTGCTGGTCAGCCGGTTTCGGGAGGAGCTGCAGCGAGGGCCGGCCTTGCAGGCGTTGATACGTACAATGGAGACCGCAGGAAGAGCGGTTGTCTTCTCTGCGCTCAGTATTTTCTTGGGCTTGGCGGGGATTCTGTTCATTCCGCTTCCGATGTTTTCGACGGTGGCACTTGGCGCGATGGCCGTGTTATCCGTGTCGGTGCTGCTCACGTTAACGCTAGTTCCGGCCCTGCTGGGCGCACTGTGGCCGGCCATGCAACCGAGAAGGAGGCCTTTGTCCCCTTATCGTCGAGGAAACCGATGGTATTCCCTGTCAAGCAGCGTGATGCAAAGGCCTCTCCGCATGCTGCTGCTGGCTTCGTTCGTATTGATTGGCTGCTTACTGCCGTTAAGCCGGATGAGTGTAACCGTTCCGGATGCGACATCCTTGCCCTCAAGTTACAGCTCCCGCATGGCCTTCGAGGTGTATCAGAGCCATTTTCACCCGCGAACGCATGCAGCCGTATATCTTGCAGTCCAAGGAAAGTCATGGGAATTGAAGAAAGCGGACTGGATGAACGCCTACGCGCTGACGCTTAATTTATCGGCCGATCCGCAAGTGCGGCAGGTAGAATCGGTTTTCTCAAGCTTGCGGCTGCCGCCCGCACAGTTGTACGCCCAGTATCGCGACGCGGGCTTTAACGCGAGGTACGGGTCGATAGCCAGTCAATTCGTGAAAGACAACCGCATGCTTATCCAAGTTACTTTGCAAGGCGAGCCGTCCTCCAAGGAAGTCAGAAGCTGGCTTCGACATTGGGAGCAAGAAGGCAAAGCGTCGCTTCTTCCTTTTATGCTGGGCGGTGAAGCCAAATATCAGCAGGAAGTGTTCGACGACATCTTCCTCAATATCAAGTTTGTGCTTTTGTTTATATTCGTCTCCAATTATGTGGTGTTGTTCGTTGCGTTTCGCTCCGTGCTGATTCCGTTCAAAACGATTGTCATGAACCTTCTCAGCATAGGGGCATCTTTTGGCATTTTGGTATGGATCTTTGCGGAAGGACATGCCGGCATGGAGCCGAGCAGCATCGCGATTATGATTCCAGTCTTTATATTCGGGCTGGTCTTCGGCATCAGCATGGATTACGGGGTGTTCCTCGTATCGCGGATTCACGAGGTTTATCAGCAGACGCAGGATAACAGCCATGCGGTTCTGGCGGGATTGGCTTCCATCAGCAGGATCATCAACTCCGCAGCGGCCATCATCATTGCGGTAACGCTGCCGTTTGCGTTCGGAGAAGTGGCTGGGGTGAAACAGCTGGGGGTAGGCATTGCGGCTGCGATCTTCATTGATGCGACGATCATACGGATGATTGTCGTTCCTTCATTAATGAGGATGTTCGGCAAATGGAACTGGTGGGCACCGAGCTGGTTGAAATAAGCCGGTTCCAACAGCAAAACGACCTTTCTCCATAGAGGCAAGGTCGTTTTGCTGAGGAGGAAACTTAAGCCATTCTTAAGGCCCAGCTCACAAGCGTTTTTTCTAATCTCCGTTGTTACGCGCGTTCTCGTAACCGGCAACGCCTGATGAGCCTTCGTCGGAAATCTCTGCGAGCGACTTAACCTCGCCATGCGGCTTCTGGTTCTGCTTGCGGCTCTTCCACGCGTTCTCGCGGCGGTTCTTGGATGATGTCATGGTTGAGGGACTGCTCCTTCGCTTGCTGTAGTCGTCCTGTCGGCATGCTGCTTCAGAGACGATATTAGCGTGTGCGGAACGTGCTGGAATTATGTCTTCCGATTCGATGCTTTCGGGGAGCGGGCACCCCACCAGAACAGATAACCTACGGACAGCGCCACGACGATGAACGGCGCGGCGAAAACCAGGAATTTCTCCATATGAACAGCCTCCTCTTCGTTCAATTATTTGCCGCGCTTGCCCTGCACATACTTGGTATCGAACAAAAACAGCCGCATGAGCAGGTAAAGCGACGGAACAAGCAGCAACAGCCCGAGAATGAATACGGAAATCAGCGCGAGTGCCATCGGCCTGCTGGTGAAATTATCGTGAATGGTCAAATACGGATACAGGATGTACGGCAAGTGGCCAGCACCGTAGCCGAAGAATGCAAACCCGAACTGCAGCATGACGAAGATGAACGATAGACCGAGCCGTTTGCGCGTCCATACGTGATAGACCGCGATCAAGAAGCAGGCGAAGGACAAGACGAACATCCACGCATGCTGCGTCATCCGCTCGAAGTGCTCCGCATTGTGTCCGCGAATCGCGAAGAAGACGAGCAGGCTGCATAGGATCGTTGGTCCGCTCCAAGCGAGCGCGTATTTGCGCACGACCTCAAAGGCGCCGCGGTCATTCGCCCGGTCGGCGTAGTAGCTTAGGAACATCGCCGAAATGTAGAGCACGCTCACGAGAGCAAGCAGGACAACCGTCCAGGAATAGGTGGACGCAATCAGCTTGCTGAACAGGAAGGTCACCTTCCCGCTGTCGCTGACCTGAATATAACCGCCTTCCGAGATCGTCATGACAGTGGACAGGGAAGCGGGAATGAGCAGACCGCTGGCGCCGTACAGAAGCATGTAGAATCGGTTGTTCTTGTTCGTGCCGTAGGTGTTAAACGCATAGTACGAGCCCCTTAACGCAAGCAGGACAATCGCGATGCTCCCCGGAATGAGCAGCGCAGTACCGTAATAGTAGGCCGTATCGGGGAAGAACCCGACGAACCCGACGAAAAAGAAGACAAGGAAGACGTTCGTGACCTCCCACACCGGCGACAGATACCGCTCGATGATGTTGTTGATGAGATGCCGCTTGCCGGTTATCGTGCTGTAATAGCTGAAGAAGCCGGCGCCGAAATCAATGGATGCCACAATCAAGTAGCCGAACAGGAAGATCCAAAGTACCGTAATCCCAAGCACTTCATAGCTCATAGCTCGCCGCCTCCTTGAATGCCTTTGGCCGCGATTTCTTCTTCTGCTGGGTTACTGCGGAACATCCGAATCAAGACGGTCACCGCCGAGACGGCCAGCACGAGGTAAAGCAGGGCGAACACGATCAGCATCGTATCGACATGGTCCGAAGCCGTCGCGCCTTCCGTGGTGCGCATAATGCCGCGAAGCAGCCAAGGCTGACGGCCAACCTCCGAGAAAATCCAGCCATGCTCGATGGTTAGCATAGCAAGCGGAGCGGCAGCAATAATACCGCGAAGCATCCACTTGTTCCGGTAAACCGCATCGCGCTTGCGCCATAACAGCACAAGGAAGGCAGCGCCTATGGCGACCATGATGGAGACGAAGGCCATTTTCGTATCAAAGAGATAATGAATAAAGAGCGGCGGATGCTCGTCTTCCGGGATGTCGTTCAGGCCGGTAACTTCCGCATTCGGCAGTCCATGGGCGAGGAAGCTAAGCGCGAAAGGAATCTTGAGTCCGTATTTGATACGGTTGTCCTCCGTAAGCACGCCGCCGAGCACGAGCGGTGCCTGCTTCGTCGTCTCGAAATGCCATTCCATCGCGGCCAGCTTCTCCGGCTGGTATTTGGCTAAATATTTGCCTGACAGATCGCCGATGGCGGCGCTCGCGAGCAGGAAGACGCACGCGGATACCATCGTCAGCTTGAGTGCTTTCTTGTAATAGACATGGTCGCGGCCCTTTAGCAGCGACCAGGCGGAGATCGCGGCCAAGATGAAGGCACAGGTTAAGTACGCCGTCACGAGCACATGCGAGACTTTCGTCGGCATGGCCGGGCTCAGCATGGCACCGAACGGCGAGATGTCGACGATGTGGCCGTTCTTCACCGTCACGCCGGCAGGCGCGTTCATAAAGGCGTTGACGATGGTGATGAAGCATGCTGACGCTGACGAGCCAAGAACGACGGGGATGAGCAGCCATAGGTGCGTCTGTCTGTTCTTGAACCGGTCCCAAGTATACAGATAAATGCCGAGGAAGATCGCTTCGAAGAAGAACGCGAACGTCTCCAAGAAGAGCGGCAGCGCAATGGATTGGCCGGCTACCCGCATAAAGCTTGGCCACAGCAGGCTGAGCTGCAGTCCGATGGCCGTTCCCGTCACGACGCCGACGGCGACCGTAATGACGAAGCCGCGCGCCCAGCGGCGCGCCATGAGCAGATAATGCTCGTCGCCGCGTTTGATCCCGATCCACTCCGCAAGAGCGATCATTAGGGGCACGCCAACGCCGATGGTGGCGAAAATAATATGGAAAGCAAGTGTGAGACCCGTAAGCATCCGGCTGTACATAACCGGATCATATCCGCTGAGCAGCATCATTATCACTCCCAAAGCTTGGTATCGTATTTAATGAATGGATGAGACGTAACCTTATTCAAAAAGATATCTGGACAGGGACAGCAGCATGATTACCGCTACGACGATACAGAGAATGATAAGGCGCTTCTCCTGACTAGCGACACGGCTCCTGTCCCTTCCGGCTTGTTTATTGCGGTTCAAGTCGATAACCTTCTTCCTGTGTGAAATGGCAGTTCTAATCCAATTAAACGTTTATGCCCCTAGTATAATCGAATATTGTGATTTATTTCACAATATTTGTGACGAGTCTTTGAATAATTGTGATTTATTTCACAAGTGGTGATTGTTGATTGATGACGGAAAGCTATGAAATTGTGGCAGATGAAACAAGTCGCAAAGTGCTGCTGAAATTGTCCAGTGGTGTACATCGGTATACCCTAAATTATTTAATTGTGCGGATGTGCCTCGAAAGACTTAATTATTACTTTTTGGTTACTATATAACCAAAAAGTGCGTACTTCTCAATTTGTCACTTACACTCCATAATAAGTCTTGTGGGGATTATATAAAAAGTATGTTGCTTACAATAATATAGTAATATTACTTCCTCCACAAATCGAATAGCGTGCTTGGAAAGGCAGTAACAAATGGCCTTCCCGGCCTTAATAAGGAGAGGACAGAAATCATGGGAAAATATAAAGGTAAAGTAGTATCGTCACCGGAGGAACAAGCGGTATTGGACTTGCGACGGCACAGCGATTTGTAACAGTGGGCGCGCATGTCTTCGTTACCGGCCGCAGACAAAGTGAGCTGGAAATCTAACTTTACTGTTGGGCACAGGGCCCAAAGGCAAAGCGCCTTGAAGCTCTTTATTGCAAGATTATTATTATTATGCAAAAAGCCGATCTTAAAGTATCTTCCTGAATCAAAGCGGTGTTTGCATTAAGCTATATTTGTTCACGGAGCTTCACAAATATAATTAGTTAAAATTGAACCTTAAGGAGAATATAAAATGACTAAAACAGATCAGACAGTAATTATAGCTCGCTTTCAATTGAAACCTAATTCGGACAAGCAGGCTTTTTTTGATAATCTGAAACCGTTGTTTGATACAATGTCAAAAGAGTCGACATTTGTAAATGGAATTGTACATGAAAATGTCGATAATCCTGATGAAGTTGTATTTTATGAAATCTGGAACTGCTCTAAGGAGACTTGGCTGGCAGAAGAAGAATCCAAAGCTTACCGTCAAGGTCCTTACACGAGAGCAGCAGAATTTTTGGTGGGAAGAGAGCTTAGTTTCTACACATCGATGGGTGAATGGGGAACTACGATTACTGCAGGTAAGCATTTTTCTTGATTGTTTAAATTGTTTTTTGAAATAAATGGGCAGCTTAGAAAATGTCACTGGTACGCGGGAGGCGGCATCGTTCATCCTTGAAGCCGTTCTTATGTAAAGATTGACCGGAGGCAAACCCGCTTCCGGTCTTTATTTTTCCCAATATTATTCTTCCGACCAGTCCAGCTGTTCTGTGAAAAAAAGTATTAGCGCTGCGTTCGTTAGGTATGTGTTCATGCGCTCTTTGCATCTGGCACTCTTCCAGAACTTAGACGCTTCCATGGGGAGAGCGCCGCGTATTCCTTCGTAGTCAGCGTCCATATGTCGCCCGTGCCTCTACGGGATAAATTTCCGCTCGTCGCATGATGAATGGAGTGCTCATTTTTCCATTGCTCAAATGGAAAGAAGGTAAGGATTCCCGTAATCGTCTCAATAATTGCATTCGTTTTTTTCTGGCGAAAAATGACTGATGACAACAATCATGCAATATTATGAAGATTCGGATCATGAATCCGGCTGCTGGAATTGTAAGCGCCAGTGTGATCCATATTGAGATCGAAAGACTTACATAAGCGAGACCCCGCAGCAGGATGAAAGGAACATGCTATTGATCACTGCCAGACGCTCTTCCTTAAATCCGATTTATTTTGAGGAGCCATTTTCTTCTTCCAGCGGGTGTATGCTTGAAGTGATTTCATCGTAACCCCCTTTTCTTGGGAACCGCTCGCAGCAATGAATTTCCCGAACTTACCAAGAGGTTCCTGACCTTTCGATCCGAAAAGGCAATATAAAGGAGGCAGCCAAGCAAAAGGCATCCACCCCAAACGGTGAAGAAAAATGAAGAAAAAACGCAGAAGGTCATCATTAACCATGACCTCTTCTTTATTGTTCTTATAGGGCGGTTGTTTAGAATCTTTTCTCCAATTATGATATCCCATTCCCTTCCTTACTTGTGCAATTTTTTATTTTGCTCTGACCGTCCACTTTGCTCTGCAAACTCTGTTTATTCGAATAAAAATTAATAATGTCATCTATGGTCGTGAATGTGACACTAACGTTCGAATCATGTGTATTTATTTTAATAATCTAACCGCTTTTCTGATGTGGTCACATCTTTATTTTCTATGAGCTAAGCTTAATTTAGAGCTCTCTTCAGAGTTATGCCTGCCGTGAATACGGGAACTTTACCCGCTGGAACTTCCACCTCTTCACCTGTTTTACGGCTTATTCCCATGCGTGCTTCACGATTACGGACATCAAATTTTCCGAAGCCTACTAGTTGAACTTTATCGCCTTGCTTTAAAGCTTCAAAAATGGAGTCTAAAACATGCGTTACAGCTTTTTCAGCATTCTTTTTTGAAAACCCACTAGATTTCGCCACATGTTCGATCAATTGTTCTTTGTTCATTTCCGATACCTCGCTTTATATGTTTTTAATAGACGAAAAAGACATTTCTTCGTGTTATAGATGTAATATCAGGTATAAAGAAAAAACTGCCCTATATTAGGGCAGTTTTAAAGATTTAAAAAACTTTAGAAACGTTTTCAGCCTGCGGTCCACGATTCCCTTGCGCCACATTGAACTGGACGCGTTGACCTTCATCTAACGATTTGTAACCATCGCCCTCAATTGCGCTGAAATGAACGAATACGTCGTTTCCGCCTTCGACTTCAATAAAACCGAAGCCTTTTTCAGCATTAAACCATTTAACTGTACCTGTTTGCATAGGATTCCTCCAAGAATGAATTTTTTAACACGACCATTTCAATGAGCGCTAATATGCGATCGTTAGACATTTTCAGAAAGCAAAATTGATGTCCGCTAATGTTTCGGTTAACATAATCATATCATGTCCGCTAATGTTAGTCAAGATTTGGAGGATTTGCTAATGAGAGAGAGAACCGGGATTTCGAAACAAGGTGAGCAGTCTATACAGGATTTCATTCACGCTCTCACTATCCACGAAGATTTGAATCCTCAAGACGCTAAAGGAATATGCAAGCGACATGAAACATTTTATCAGTTGGTTTGAAACAGCCGTTCACCAAGAGGAAGAATTTATATTTCAAATTGCAGATGTGGCTATTCCAACTTTGATACGTTGTTCGTAAGCCAGTGTGAACCATCACGATAAGAATCGTCTGATCCATCCGGACAGTCCTTATCTGTTTCCATCGGAGAAAACTGGAAAACGATTAACAGTGCTTTACGTCATTTGATTCATAAATATATGACAGCAGCGCGTCTCGAAGGATTGATGGGACACGATAGTTTCGACACAACGATAATTTACGTCAAGGCAACTCAGTGCAGATTTGCAATCTGAAGTCGAAAAAATAGAATGGAATTGCGGGGGTGAAAATGATGTATGCGAGAGTAAGGAAATTGCTGACTCGGAAAGAACGGCATAATGTAAGGAGTGATTTTGTTATTGCTATTGGCAATTTTGTCGTGAGAATGCTGTTTTGATTTATAATTCACAGTTCTATTCACAGTTCTCTAAGAAAGAGAAAATTAGACATTGCCGAGAGCTTCTGGTTCATATAAGAGCGAAATATTCCTCCGAATTAAGTGGGCGAAATGACGAAGTGGTTGAAGGATAGAATTCGATTGCGTTTTCCACCTGAATATTAGCGGACGAAGAATCGGCAGACAGCTTTGGCGAAGTACATTCCTGCGACTTTGACGGTGGTAAGGGTGATCTCCTCAATCGGTCCGTAACTATCTGGAATTTCACCGTTCGAACATTTAACTTTGACCGGCACCTGAACAAGCAGGGCGCGCTTGAAATCAGAGTCGGTATAGAGTTCTTGTCCTACAGCAAACATATGGATCACCTCCTGATGACACTATTCGATGCAAATAAAGGAAATTCCTTGCTTGTGAAGAATATAACTTTCGGAAGGGGAGTGATGATATTGTTTATTCGATCGCAAGATGGGACAGCAATTTATTTCACTAAAAGTTTAACTATTGCAGAAACTTCTTCAGGAAGATGGGCTATATTAGCTGACGGAAATGAAGTGGGAAGATTCTCAAACAGAAGCGTTGCGTTAAGAGAAATGGATAAGATTTATAAGCATATCGATGAAAAAGGGTATTCAATTTATGACTTAGAAAACTCTTCTTATGAATAATAGGTTTTTCAAGCACTCCTTCGGGAGTGTTTTTCATTTTCAAAACGTTCTCGATCGCGCTTCGGCACGGCTCTTTATTTTGTTGATTTCAATCATTAGGAAGCTCCTGAACCGAGCGCGAAGCTGCCGGATTTCTTGCCGAAGTGGCCAACACGCTTAACCATCTCCCTCTTTTTTCCACGTTTAAAAGCTTAGTTGTTGTGGTTAACGTTAATGATTGCATTCACCTCTTCCAAATAATTGGATCGAAGTTCGATAATTTTTGATTAAAATGGGTAATTTGGAAATAGTATGACAAAAAGGACTGATACCTGCATGATTGTAATGAACAACGTGAATAAGGTTTACGCAGATGGCTATCAAGCATTGAAAAATATAAATCTTGAATTTAAACAGGGTGAACTAACCGTCCTGATTGGCCCAAGCGGCTGCGGAAAATCAACAACGATGAAAATGATCAACCATCTCGTCACGCCGACAAGCGGAACGATATTGATCAAGGGCAAAGATACGCGTGAGATTGATCCCGTCGAGCTGAGGCGAGGCATCGGTTACGTTATTCAAAGCATAGGCTTGTTTCCCCATATGACGATCGGCCGAAATGTCGGGGTCGTCCCTCGTTTGAGAAAGTGGACGGCCAGCCGAATTGATAAACGTGTAGATGAGCTGCTAAATCTTGTAGGGTTAGAGCCTGAAACGTACCGGGACCGCTACCCGTCTGAGCTAAGCGGCGGCCAGCAGCAGCGAATCGGCGTTATTCGCGCCTTTGCGGCAGATCCGGATATTATCCTTATGGACGAACCGTTCAGCGCACTCGACCCTATCAGCCGCGAGCAGCTGCAGGACGAGATCGTGCGGCTGCAGCAAGAGCTGCACAAAACCATTATCTTCGTCACACACGATATGGATGAGGCACTCAAAATTGCCGACCGGATCGTCCTCATGAAGAGCGGCGAAGTCATACAAAGCGATACGCCGGAGCGGATATTGCGTCATCCCGCGAATGAGTTCGTGGAGTCGTTCATCGGTCAGAAGCGGCTGCATCAGGAGGGTAACCTCTATGACAGCCCGACCGTAAACGAAGTCATGGTGAATCAGCCCGTAACCGCGTATCCCAATAAGGGACTGGCTCAGGCCATTACGATTATGGAACGACGCAAGGTGGATACGCTGTTTATTATTGACCGTCAGCGACTACTGAAAGGAATCGTCTCCATTTATAACGTTCTAGAGCACTACGGGGAGGAAAATATTACAGTGGCCGATGTGATGAGGCCCGTTAATTATTTCGTTCGCAGCGGCTCCTTGCTTTCCGAGTCGGTAGAACTAATGAGCCAGAATCAGCTTTCGAATTTAGCCGTCATCGATGATCAGGATCGGCTCGTCGGACTTATTACGAGGGGCAGCATCGTGCGCCATTTGGCAGAGATCTTCCCTACCCCCGAGGAGGAGGTTTAACGGATGCTTGCATATTGGGAGTTTCTGCAGGAACGCTACGCCGACATCCTGCACGCTTTAGGCCAGCATGTAACGATATCGCTCATAGCGATTATTTTAGGCACCATCGTCGCTGTACCGATCGGTATCGCACTCGTGTATAACCGGATTCAATGGATCAACGGCTGCGTATTCTTTGCGGCTAACCTGCTTCAGACCGTACCGAGCCTGGCTCTTCTTGCTGTGCTTATTCCGTTAATGGGGATTGGCACCAAGCCGGCGGTCGTCGCCCTGCTGCTGTATACCATCATGCCTATCCTTCGCAACACTTATGACGGCTTTGAGTCCGTTGACCGGAACGTGCTCGAATCGGCTAGAGGAATGGGGTATGGAACCCTGCAGCGTGTCCTGCTCATCCAGCTGCCTCTATCGCTGCCCTATATCATGTCCGGAATAAGGGTGACGATGGTGTATATCATCAGCTGGGCGACGCTTGCAACCTTAATCGGAGCGGGCGGCCTTGGCCAATTGATTGTATCCGGGATGGCGGTCAACAAACCGGAGCTAATCATTACGGGAGCCCTGGGTTCCATTCTGCTCGCTTTAATTGTGGACTTTGTGCTCGGTATCCTTGAAAAGTGGTTAACCGGGCGGTTTGGCGGAGCAAAGAGAATGACGCTTTAACATGGAGGAAACCGATGATTGCAAAGCTGACCCAAACGATAACGGTGCTCGGAATATGCTGCGTGATGATGATGCTCAGTGCATGCGGCACGGGCAATACATTCGTCATTGGCGCACAAACCTTTACGGAGACCAAAATTTTAGCTGAAATGTACAAAGCATTGATCGAGGAAAAAACTGCCGTTAAAGTGGAGATCATTCCCGATCTCGCTTCAAGCCCAGTCGTTCTGCAAGCGATCAAACGAAATGACCTGCAGATGGGAACGCTCTATTCCGGCGAAATCTTCAATAACCATTTCCCGATTCAAACAACCAAGGATCGCAAGAAGGTGCTCGCGCAAGCACAAGAAGGATTTAACAACTATTACGATCTCAACTGGATGAATCCGCTCGGCTTCGAGAACACGTATGCCTTTACCGTACGAGGGGAGCTGGCCAAAGCCAAGGGATACGAGAACATATCCGATATTAAACCGGGTGCGCCTAACATGCGTCTTGGGGTGGACACGTCATGGCTTGAACGTCCTTCCGATGGTTACCCTGCATTCTCGGCGTATTACGGCATTACGTTCGGTAAGACGTTTCCGATGGAATTAAGTCTCGTCTATAACGCGGTTGCCCAAAATCAAGTCGATATTGTTCTTGCTTACTCCACCGACTCGCGCCTGAAAGCGTATAAGCTGAAGACATTAAAGGATGACAAGCATTTCTTTCCACCGTATGACGCTTCGCCGGTTATTCGCAATGATGCCGTCAGGAAGTATCCAGGCGTGGAGGCGGCAGTGTCGGTGTTGATCGGTACAATCGATGAGCAGACGATGATAGATCTTAACTATGAAGTCGATATCGAGAAAAAAAGTGAGCGCGAAGTCGCCCTTGCCTACTTAAAACGGGTCGGGTTACTTAGAAAGTAGGGAGGAACAAGAAATGATAGAGCCTCATTTAACGTTTTGGGATTTCATTGATTATGTACAGAGAAACTCCGGTTTGCTGCTGGGCTATTTGTATCAGCATATATTGATGGTGCTCACCGGTGTCGGGTTTGCTTTCCTCATAGGGGTTCCGCTTGGCGCACTATGTACGCGTAATCGCGCCTTGGCACGTATCATTCTGGCAATGATGAATATTCTACAGGTTATCCCGAGCTTAGCTATGCTGGTGTTGCTCTTGCTTATCATGGGACTAGGGTCCACTACGGTTACCGTCGGACTGTTTCTCTACTCGCTTAACCCCATTGTACGGAATACCTACATCGGGCTGCAGCAGATTAGTCCAAGCTATGTTGAAGCCGGGCGCGGCGTAGGCATGAGCCGCATGCAAATTCTGTTTCACATACGCTTCCCGCTCGCCCTGACTTATATCATGACCGGTTTAAGAATTTCCGCCGTTATCGCAATCGGTGTCGCTACGATCGCCCCGCTTGTAGGGGGAAGCGGCCTTGGCCGAGAAATATATGCGGGAATCAACAACGGGAACTCGCTGCGAATCTTCGCAGGGGCAGTACCCGCGGCACTGCTTGCGATCGTCGCCGACATCGTGCTTGGCATCCTTCAGCGCAGGCTGAAGGTAGATAACAGGCGCTCCAAGAACATCCTTCCTCCAACGCCGAAAGCACAGGGATAACAGTTCGGGAAGCAGGACTGCGAAAAGCTATTAACCTGTGGGGCTGCACGAAGAAGCTTGCAGGAGTTCGTCGATCTCGTGTTTCCTGTGCTTCAGCGACGGGGGATCTATCAAGAAGAATATGAGCCGGGAACACTGCGGGAAAAACTCTTCAGATCCGGGGGCCGACCACTTCCTGAGCATCATCCCGCCTCGCAATACCGGAGAGCGATCGGTTAGAATGAAGATAGTGGTGGTTGATCCACCACATGATAAAGGAGGCGTTCAGTCTATGAAATACAGAACAGTCGGCAAGACAGGCATACAAGTGTCAGAGCTATGCTTCGGTACGATGTCGTTCGGTGGGAATGCCGATAAAGATACCTCAAAGCAGTTGTTTTATCGTTGCTTGGAAAAAGGCATCAATTTCTTTGATACCGCTGATGTCTATAGCCGCGGCGTATCCGAGGAAATTTTAGGCGAGCTGATCGAAGGCAAGCGCGATGAACTGGTTCTGACATCAAAAGCGGGATTCCCATCTGGTTCTGACCCGAACGCTCGAGGAGCTTCACGCAGACATTTATTCTTATCCGTTGAACAAAGTTTAAAGCGGCTGCGCACCGACCGGCTGGATTTTTATTTTATTCACCGGTTTGATTCGTTGACAGCGATTGAAGAGACACTTCGTGCACTCGACGATTTGCAGCGGCAGGGTAAAATTCTCTATCCCGCGGTCAGTAATTGGGCAGCTTGGCAGATCGCGAAGGCGTTAGGCATCTCCGCCAAGGAAAGCTTGGCAAGCTTTGAGCTCATTCAGCCGATGTATAATCTTGTGAAGCGTCAAGCAGAAGTTGAGCTATTGCCTCTGGCTGAATCCGAAAAACTAGGCGTCATTAGTTATAGTCCACTTGGCGGCGGCTTGTTAACGGGCAAATACGGAGTTGGTAAGAAACCGGCTGCAGGCAGGCTGGTCGAGCAGAGCAATTATACGAAACGCTATAATGATGAGGCTTACTATGCGATCGCAGATCGATTTGCAGACTATGCCTATGAAAAAGGCATACATCCTGCGACGTTGGCGGTAGCCTGGGTCCTTCATCACCCAGCCGTAACGTCTCCGATTATTGGCGCGCGGAACCTGGAGCAACTGGAGCCTTCCCTTGCTGCGGTAGACTTGGATTTTACAAACGAATGGCGTAAGGAGATTACTGCCTTGTCCATCGATCCGCCGCTTGCCACAGATCGCAGCGAAGAGGTGGGCGGCAGGTAGATAGGTCGACATAGCTATAATATGAAGCCAGATCCAGCCGGAAGGAGCTCCGGCTGGTTCGGTGTAAGGGCCAAGAGGCTCCTTCCTCTGTTTTTATGTACCCGAGATAGCCACTCGCGTCATAAACGGCTCTAAATCCATTCTTCATCAATCTTCTTCTGCAGTATATATAAAGCAGCTATCAAGTGCGTTTAAAAATGGCGTCACAGGATCCCATTCCTGTGGCGCCATTTGCCGTTTTTGCACTATTAATTGGAGAGGTTAAAAACCTGAATGGAGCAGATCGCATGGTTCTGGAGAAGCGTCAGCGTTCGCCTTTGTTACCGGATTCTTGACCTTAACTAATTGTAATCAAGGAATCCGGGAACAACAGCGATCGGAGGAACATGCGACCGCGCAGTGAATGCGGTAACCAAAGCTATTTCTAGGATTGTTGTACGGCTCTATATGGTTCTACGAAGGGGTGAATATCTGTACTTGAGGCGAAATAATGGTTGCTTAACCCCAATAGATCATATATTATATGTTCAATATAGTTATTATACATATACTGAGGGGTGATCGAATGAATCGTCCACCGGCAGTTCCATTGGTAACGATTGATCCTTATTTTAGCGTTTGGTCCATGGCAGACCGTTTGACTGATGATGATACAAGGCATTGGACCGGCAAAAGGAACGGTATGACCGGGCTGATTCGTATAGACGGCATTACCCGCCGATTCATGGGTCTCGTCGAGCCAAGCCGGGAGCGTTATTACACGGAGCCCCAGGCGCTGCTGCAGCAAGAGCTCGAAATAACGGCCCTATCCACGACCTATACCTTTGCAGGCGACGGCATCGAATTGAAGGTTCGGTTTACGAGCCCGCTGCTGCTCGACGATCTGGATACGCTGTCACGTCCGGCATCCTATCTCTCATGCACGGTCCGTTCGATTGACGGGCGTCCTCACGATGTCCAGATATATGTGGATGCGACAGGTGAGTGGTGCGTAGACACGACGGAGCAGGAGGTTGTCGGCAGCCAGCAGGAAGAAGGACCGTATACGCTGCTCAGCCTGAGAAACGCGGTACAGAAGCCGCTGCATAAATCGGGAGACGATGTGCGGATCGACTGGGGCGCGTTCTACTTGGCCGTGGAGCGGGACGCGTCGGTACAGAGCGGGTTCGCAGTCGCGAATACGCGAAAGCGATTTGTTCATGAAGGTATAGTCGAACTGAGCGAAGCGGATCGGGAGCCTCGAGCTGTAAATAATGGGCTGCCGGTCGTGGCCTGTGTCTGGCATAGCGGCGTATTGCAGGGCGATGGCGATGCGGCTTCGCGAACCTTCGTGCTGGCGTATGATGACGACGTGTCGCTCGAATATTTCGGCGATCGTCTGCAAGGGTACTGGAAGCGCGGCGGAACGACGGCTCCTGCCATGATTGCCGACGCTTTCGCGCAATATCCCGAGCTGCTTGCGCGATGCGATGCCTTTGACCGGATGATTCGTCAGGACGGGGAGCGGGCAGGAGGCGCGAAGTACGCCGATTTGTTAACGCTTACGTACCGCCAGGCAATCGCGGCTCATAAGCTGCTGGAGGATCGCGAAGGCCGGATCCTGTTCGTATCGAAGGAATGCTACAGCAACGGCTGCGCCGCCACCGTGGATGTCAGTTATCCATCCATGCCGCTGTTCCTGCTGTATCAGCCCGAGCTCGTCAAAGGTATGATGAGGCCCATCTTCAACTTTGCTGCTCGACCGGAATGGAAATTCGAATTTGCCCCTCATGATGTTGGCCAGTATCCGCTAGCGAACGGGCAGGTCTACAGCTTCGACGCGGAAGGCCAAATGCCGGTCGAGGAATGCGGCAACATGCTGATTATGGCGGCGGCTGTATGCGCAGCCGAAAAATCGCCTTCCTTTGCCGAAGAGCATTGGACGCTGCTCACGCAGTGGGCCGAATATTTGGCGGTTTACGGACTGGATCCCGAGAATCAGCTGTGTACGGACGATTTTGCGGGTCATCTGGCTAGAAACGCGAATCTCTCGATCAAGGCTATTATGGGCATAACGAGCTTCTCCCTCCTGAACGAGCTGCGCGGGAATGCCGCCGAAGCTGCGCGTTACCGGCAGCTGGCCAAGGATATGGGCGCGGAATGGATAAAGCTTGCGGACGACGGCGATCATTACCAGTTGGCCTTCGGCGCGCCAGACACCTGGAGCCTGAAATATAATTTGGTGTGGGATACGCTCTTCGCGACGGGAATATTCCCGCAAGAAGTCGCGCGCCAAGAAGTCGCTTGGTACTTGCAAAAACAAGACCGGTACGGGACGCCGCTCGACAGCAGGAAGCACTATACCAAATCCGACTGGCTCATCTGGGCGGCGTCGATGGCGGAGCGTGAAGAGGATTTTCAATCGTTGATCGAGCCGATATGGACATTCGCGAATGAGACGCCGGATCGGGTGCCGCTCACCGATTGGTATGATACGAACACGGCACGACAAATGAATTTCCAGCACCGCAGCGTCGTGGGCGGATTTTATATGAAAGTGCTCAAAGAAAAATGGGCATCCGCGA
Organism: Paenibacillus sp. R14(2021); assembly: GCF_019431355.1. Lineage (NCBI taxonomy): Bacteria > Bacillati > Bacillota > Bacilli > Caryophanales > Paenibacillaceae > Paenibacillus > Paenibacillus sp. R14(2021). The sequence goes on along the minus strand of NZ_CP080269.1, from coordinate 2,457,106 downwards.
CCGCGGAATCGAACCGTTTCTAAACGATCATGCGCTTAAACGAACCAGCCTTTTAAGGAACAGCTTGAAGGCTGGTTCCTGACCCTATACTAGCTATGAATCTCAGGGCCTGCCGGCATTGTTGCTACTCGGCAGGCTATTCGTTTTACTCGTTTGACGAAAAGATATAATTGATATATTATTTATGCAATTGATTGTTAAGGGAGAAATACTGATGCAGCATGACCGTCTACCGTTATATATGCAGATACAAGACTACTTCAAGGAGCGAATTACGACCGGCCAGCTGAAGGGGAACGATAAGATCCCTTCGGAGAAAGAATTGATGGAGCAATTCGAGGTGAGCCGGATTACGGTAGCGAATGCGCTGGTGCGGCTGGCTGAGGAAGGGTGGATCTATCGGATTCCCGGGCGCGGCAGCTTCGTGAAGGAGACAACGGGCTTCGCGCAGCGGAATAAGCCGGATTTCACGCCTGCGTCTGCCGCTGAAGACCACTTTCAAGGCAGGGCTATGACGCTGCAGCCGCAGAACGATGAGGCCGAGCATTCAACACAGCTGGAGCACGCTGCAGGCAGAATCAGCAGACGAATGATCGGACTGATTATCCCGACGCTGGAGGATTTGTTTGCGGTACGTCTGATCGCGGGAGTAAATGAGGTGCTGAAGGAGCACGGCTACCATCTGTACGTCGTGTTCAGCAACAATGATATCGAGACAGAGAAGAAGCTGATCTTGGAGAGCATCGCGAGCGGCGCTTCCGGCTTGATTATCTTCCCGAGCGATGCGGAGACATATAACGAAGAAATTCTTGCGCTGAAGATGCGCAATTATCCCTTCGTGCTGATCGACCGCTACCTGGCCGGGGTCGAGACGAACTTCGTCTGTACGGACGGCTTGGAAGGCGCGAAGCTCGCGCTGCATCATCTGTGGGAGCTGGGGCACCGGGATATCGCGATCTGCTCGGATACGCCGCTGCCGACGATTACGGTGAGCGATAGAATCAACGGCTACATGGAGGCGTTGAAACAGCTTGGTGCTATGATTAATCCTTCCATGATCCTGACGGACTTTGAAGTCGATTATACCCAGATTAATGAAGACCATCCGCTCTTCCGTTTCATCCGCAACCGGATGGCAACGGCATACATTACGCTTAATGCTAAGCTGGGCGGTTATATATTCAATATTGCAAGGCAGATCGGACTGAAGGTACCGGAGGACATCTCTATTCTTACGTTCGACAACCCGTCGCCAAGCTATGACGAATCGGGCTTCTATACGCACATCTCCCAATCGGAGCATGAGATCGGAACGGATGCGGCTGATATACTCATAAACCTGCTGGAGAATCGCAGTCCGGCAAATAAATACAGCAAGATTGTCAAGGTTCCGGAGCTGGTTGTCCGCTCCTCGACAAGCCGAGTTAAAGCGTAAATCGAACAAAATGCTGAAACCCCTGTACCGATGTGCAGGGGCTTTTGCTATGTTCTGAATGAATCGACAACTAAAGGGCAGACAGTCGTCGGCGAATAGCCGGCGGCTGTTTTGCTGCTTACTCTTGAACCAGCGTAGGCGTTGCAGGTCATTCGTGCTGTTCGAATAGGTGATCGTCTGACGGTGATTAATTAAGCTGCTGGCAATATAGCGCAAGGAGTTTAGATTCTATATGGTGAATTTTTACTAGGGCTAAGGGAATACGATGCTATGTATGAACTGAATAGAGATACTTTTTATAAAGCTAAATTTTATCTATTATAGAAAATAATAACCCTAGCTGGATCTTCTCCGACAATAGTGATACTCCAAGATCTGCCTTAGTTTGGAGTAAGGGTATGAAAGGATTTTACCTAATCGGGGACAGCATAATAGGAAAATGGAATATTGTCCGAGGAGGATAAAAATGAGTAATTACGTTTGGACAGGTGAAAAAGTTAGGCTACGTCCTGTGCTGCGGGCGGACTGGGAGAAGTTCCATAACAATGATTTTGATTCGGAGAATGCGAGAAGTTGTGACGAGGTACATTTTCCTAGATCAGAAGAAGGTACACAGGTTTGGGCCGAACAACGATCCGTTACTACCTCTAATGGAGACAATTTCTTTATGGCGATCGAAACGCTCGATGGCATACTAGTCGGAAGCATATCAACAAACAGCTGTAATCCTCGGCATGGAACCTTCAAATATGGGGTCTCTATTTTTCGTGAGCATTGGCGCAAAGGTTACGCATCTGATGCCATCATAATTTTACTGCGGTATTACTTTGAGGAATTACGATATATCAAGGTCAACGCTAACGTATATGCATTTAATGATGGTTCAATAGCATTACATGAGCATCTAGGGTTCATTCAAGAGGGAAGAATAAGAAACATGGTGTTCACTAAGGGCCGACATTATGACGAATATATCTATGGCCTGACTAAAGACGAATTCGAAGAGATGCAAGCTAAGTGAAAGAAATGCGCAGCGCATTGACAGATTAGTTGATGATTTCGAAAAAAACATTCTAAACCGAGTAGATGAAGAGTATTCGGTGAATACAACATTTTCTGATCGTCTTGCAGATCATATCGCCAAGTTTGGCGGAAGCTGGACGTTTATCGGTTACTTTTGTGCATTGCTAGCGGCTTGGATGGTATGGAATACGATCCCTTTCATCAAGTCTGCTCACTTCGACGAACCTCCATTTATTCTTCTGAACCTGTGCTTATCTTTTCTTGCTGCCTTTCAAGCGCCAATCATTATGATGAGCCAAAATCGACAAAATGCCAGAGATAAACATGAGTCGGTCATCGATTTTGCCATTAATTATAAAGCAGAACAAGAAATCGATGATATTCAAAACCACCTGCACCTAATCATTACCTATTAAGTGTATAGATGATAAAATAATTGTTAGGAACAACTGTGGGGTGGGGAAGCATGGATATTTCTATCCGAAATGCGAATCATGATGATTACGAGTCGTTATTACCTATGTTTTGGCAAGTTCATAATTTGCACGTTATCGAACGACCAGACCTATACAAAAAGAACTCGACTCCAGTGGGGAAAGAGTTCTTTAATAACCAACTCAAAGATGATAAGCAGCATATCTTTGTGGCTGTTTTAGGTAGTGAAATCGTCGGTGTCGTTGTTTTGAAGGAAGAAGATATACCTGAAAATTCATTTGTTAATGCAAGAAAGGTCTTACTTGTTAATAGCTTATGTGTTGCTGATACGATTAGGAAAAAGGGTATCGGAAGTAAACTCATGAAATATGTTTTTGACTTCGCAAGAGGATTGGAAGTTGATCGTATTGAATTGGGGGTTTCAGAGACGAATCAAAATGCAATCGATTTTTACAAATCAATTGGAATGACAACAAAAAGTAGAAAAATGGAGTTTAGATTACACTAACAGAGAACGATCGTTTAATGAATATTAGCGGCGCTGCAAACAAAATGAAAAGATCACGAGCTGTCGGTGATGCATTCACCGCTTTAAGAGTAGAATTCGCAGGGCGCCATGCATCAGTTTTGCAAGAGAGTAGATAATAGACTTTATATTTCTGAATAAGGAGTGGTGGAGTGCTAGTAATACTGGAGGAAATAGTGGAAGAGAGATTAGGGACTTTAAAAAATCTCTTTGAATTTGCTGCTTATGATCTCTCAGAGTTAAGTTGCACTAGCATTAATGAAAGTGGATCGTATTTGTTGAATCTAAATGTAAAAGATTGGATCGATGATGATAACTATGATTTATATTTTATTCGAGCCAATGAAGAATTAGCGGGGTTTGTAATTATTAAACGTATATTGGAAGAGGATATGTACTATCTTAATCACTTTTTTATCTTGAGGAAATATCGCGGAAAACAAGTAGGAAAACAAGCGGCGATAAAAGCATTTAATACGTATCATGGAAATTGGAGAGTCAGTGAATTCGATTGGAACACTCCGGCACAAATCTTTTGGAGAAAAGTAATCAAGGCGTATACAAACGACGAATTTACTGAAAATCGAAGAAAAGACAACAAAGGGCCTGCACAAGAGTTTAAGAACTACAAACAGTAATCAATTCTGTTTCGGCACGTCAAGGTCTGCAGGTTGAGCCCAATAGTTCGAGTGGGACACGATCTGGTATTGTTTTTGACAAAAGAGAGAACCAATAAGGCATTGAAAACGACAGGTATGATAGATTCATAAGCAGAACGGAACAAGGCAGCCGATTGGGCTGGCTTGCATTAAGTGGCGATGCAGCCGCAGCTAGAACAGCGACTATCTGGATATTTTACAGATAGTCGCTATTTTTTCGTCTACGTATGCTGATGTTGGACATGAAAGCAGAACGAATGTCCCCAGCACATCGCGTAGTACCTGTTGAACCGAGCGTTTACAGGCAAAACTAAACGGCCTTAGCCCGATAGAATTCAGGACCAAGGCCGTTAATCGGTTTGATTTATGCCCGTTTATTGCTTAATCCGAGAACGCAATTGCATTGAAGCTTTCCATTCCAATTCGAGTTGCTTGTACTGTGGAAAATAGCCACAACGTATAGATAAGCTCATTTGATGGAGGGTAAGGAACATTGTAATCGGAAGCATTGATTGTAACGACCTGAATAGGAGATACCGTGTTGCCAGTACCATAAATAGCATTTGCAACCTGCGTGCCAGTTAAATCTGTCCCGCGAATTATTACAAGTCCACTTACCGTATCGGGTGTTAATGGTTCTGGGAGCCTAAGTTCAGCAATGCCTGTGAATTGTACACGGATGATTCCGTTTGCACCAATCGTATTCAAACCAACAACACCAATTGGCGTCGGTGTATTTGCTGGTAACGTAGTCGTTGAGCTGAGGTCAAAGTAACTCATATTTTGAGATGTTCTAGCATCTAATAAACGTGTCATAATAGATACCTCCTTTTTCGTGACATACATTATTTTGTTAGTATAAGCAGGAAACGGCTTGTACTTGTGACTATATCGTCGTAAGCGAAATATTTTGGATTATGAGCATCATAGGTAGCCGATACTAAGCATGCTTTCAAAACGAATATTTACTTGAGATGGCAGCCGGCAGGAAATCGGCTGCCTGTTTTTTTTATCAAGTCTTATAAAAAATGGTGAGTTTGTCCTCAAATTAGTCCAAGCCTTTCCCGGGAATCAATCATAGAATATATCATCACTTAAGAAAGGATGATTTAATTGGCAAACACTGATGTAAGGCTCCAACTTTTCTCTGGCTTTAATTTTACAAATCGTCGGATTGTTCTTAGACGTGGAGGTGTAGCAATTCGAGATTTGGGAGCATTTCGTTTTGATAACGTCCTTTCTAGTTTCCGTCTAAGAAATGTTTCAACCACAGATTCTGTGACACTGGTTTTGTTTTCACGGATTAACTTTCAGGGATCCATTCGCGTATTCCGTGGAGCTCAAAGCGTGTCGAATTTAGGTAATTTCAATGATGTAACTTCTTCCTTAATTTTAGTAGGACGTAACCTTACAAATTCCCAGATTCAACAGATCCAAAGTACCGGTATCCCTCCTCGTGATATTTTAGTTATCAGACAATAAAAGATAGGTAAAAAAGGCACAGGCACGTAAATCGGCTTTTTATGGGATCAAGTTCTTGAGCATGTCAAGAACTTGATCCCATTCCTGTTTTGAGACATCCCGGGACAACGTGATCGAAGTAAGGGGTCTCTTTTTTTGTTCCCGAATCGGTCCGCCACCACTAATTCCGCTCGGATGGCATATAGTAGCTTATCGGAAATCAGCCCAATTAATCGGGGGAAGATGAGATGTCGAAGGAAATTGTAATTGTGGCGGTCGGCGATCTGTTGATGAAGCCGTTGCTCATCCAATTGCTTCGTACCGGCGGGCAAGCGGTTGGCACGGACGATCAAGGAGAGACAACCTACGCGTTCGAGCGGATGTTCGAACCGGTTACCCGTTATTTGCAAGACGCGCATTTGACGATAGGCAATCTGGAAACTACCTTCGCCGGCGGTCCGGATATCAGCTTCAATAAGACGAGACGCAATCCAAAGAACGGCAATCCGGTGTTCAAAAGCCCGGACGCTTTCGCGCCGGCGCTGTCGGCGGCCGGCTTCGACGTGGTCGCGACAGCCAACAACCATTGCGCGGATTACGGCGTTCGCGGACTCATACGGACGCTAGACGTGCTCGACAAGAACGGGCTCGTCCACGTCGGAACGTACCGGACTGCACAGGAAGCGCGGGCGCTCTGCGTGCGGAATGTCGAAGGCGTCCGTATCGGCATCCTGTCGTATACGCGGGATACGAACGGCATGCCCGTACCGAAGGGACAGCCGGCAGGTGTCAAAAAGCTCGTACGCGCGAGGATAAAGAACGATCTGGAACGGCTGCGAACAGCCGTGGATTTTATTATCGTGTGCATGCATTGCGGACTCGAATACGAGGTAAGCCCGGCCGCCCACCAGAAGGAGTGGGTCCGCTTCCTGTTCCGGAACGGCGCGGACGTGGTGCTGGGATCGCATCCGCATGTCCTTCAGCCGGCGGTGACACGAACGGTGAAGGACGTCACAGGACGGACGAGAAAACGGTTCGCCATCTACTCTCTCGGCAACTTTATCTCCACCCGACTGCACGGCAAAGACGCGGCTCTGACCGGCATCATCGTTAGAATCAAGCTTCGCAAAAATTCCGACGGCACCGTCCGGCTCGTCGGCGTCGAGGGCGTGCCAACCTGGGTAAGCATCATGAAGAAATGCAAACCCGCGATGTGCCGCATCGTGCCGCTGCATGAAGCGATTAGAAAACGGGACGAATACCCCGCGGAACAGTTGGTGCGGATGAAACGCGCCTATCAAGGCACGCTGCGCATGTACAGGGGGGTACTGCCATTTCCGGTTGACGAGTCTTAATTTCCAGACGAACCACAATTTACGGCCTATACGCTGCCCATTTATTGCATAAAATTACGAGGAGACTGTAGTTGAGGAGCTTGCCAAGCGGCAGCTCATTTTTTGTTGCACGTTAGGCTGTTAAAGAGTGTTGAGCGGCATGGGTTTGGGGTTAGGTCACCTGTCCCCGAAACGTCAGTATATCCAGTTCAGTCCATGATGATCGACATACACTAAGCTGACTGAAAATACGTAAATGGCGCAGTTGCCGTGAGATACTATGCGAAGGGCGAGGGTTGTACAATGATTAAAATTAAATTTTTTTCTATCCAAGTTGCCCCCCCCCTTAATTAAATGGAAAAAACAGCATTTTCTCTACAATATGTAAGCAGTTTCTCATCGACTTAGGCTTCCTGCAAAAAGGGCCATCCCAGAAAGGATGTGTTCATTCAACTCGTTCAGTACGATTTAATTTTCTCACGAATGCTCGCTTATTCTCAGGATTTCGCCCTCTATGAAACAGGAAATCTGGTTAAGCCGCCAGCTGAATTGGCATCGTTTTATGAGGATTGTAGGCTTCCCGGCTACGAGCCATTCCAACGAGTATGCGAGTTGATTTTTTAATTGGATATTAGTTGCTATAATACAAATTCATCAATGAATCCTCCGTGTATTCGGGGTTCTCATACAACAAAGCGCCGATTGCCGTTGAATTGTATCAGTAAACCTTAGAATCGTCCTATAGGAAATCTCATGCCGGCAGTGCTAAGCTGGGCACGGAAGCGGTTTTCGGAACTTAGAGCACGCAAATGCTAAAATAGAAGATGCATCACGAATCGGTGGGAAATCGGCGGACCCATACGACGGCGGCTGGCGGACGCCAAGCGCTGCGTATAGGAGGGGTAGACAAACGTGTACAAAGCATTGATCGTGGAAGATGAGCCGAATATCCGGAACGGAATGATCCGCCACCACTTGTGGAAAGAGTTGGGCTTCGAGAGCGTCCTGAGTGCGGACGACGGCGCGAGCGGTCTTGCGCTCGTCCGCAGGGAGCCACGGATTAGACTCATATTGACGGATATCCGCATGAAAAAAATATCCGGTTTGGAATTCATCCGGCAGTTATACGAGCAGGAATCGTTCACAGGCAAGGTGATCATTTTGAGTGGCTATGACGATTTTCAATATGCCCGGACGGCGATGACGTTCGGAGTGGTCGATTATTTGCTGAAGCCAGTCGATACCTTGGAGCTGAAGCATGTAATCGGCAGAGCCATGGATCAACTGGAACGGGAGGAAGGTCAGCTCGACCATCTGCGCATGATCGAGCATGCCATGCCGAAGCTGAAAGAACAGCTGCTGAACCGGATACTGGAGTCCCCAGGGGGCGATGACGCACAGCTGCAAAAAGAACTGCATGCATACGGGCTGGCTTGGCTGTTCGATTGCCCTACGGCGCTTATGGTGATTGAGCCGGACAACCTGCGGTCAGTCGCGGACCAGGGAGGCACGGGCAGCGAGCGGCTAATCCTGTTTGCCATCGGCAACGTCGTAGAATATTCCTTGCATGAATATGAAAGGGAGGGAGGGAGCTACGTCATGTTCCGCTCCACCCAACAGGATAAATGGTTGATTTTGTTCGACATGAGACAGCGCGTGGACGGAAGCGATTGGACATGGTTGGACGGACTGGAAGCGGCCTTACGCGAGCGGATCAAGCGGTATGTGAAAATCAGCGCCAGCATTACGTTTGCTTCAGGAGGGCAAGGTGCTTCCCTTCATGCGCTGCACGAAGAGGCGCAGGACAAGCTGACCCGCACCCGTCTGTACGGATACGCCGAAGACGCTGCGGAATGGAACGATGCGGTCGAGAAGCCGTTCCGCGAAGTCGATATGCTATCTGGGGCGCAGGCGCTGGCCGATCTTATCAGCCACGGCGAGCGGGATGACGTCGAATGGGCGTTGTCCCAATTCCCACTGCTCGTAAGAGAATGGGGCATCGACAAGCTGCGGGACCTGCACCGCAAGGTGTTCGAATGGCTGCTCGAAATTTTCGAGGCCGTGCGCAAAACGGGGTGGAAGCAGGATCATTGGCGGCGTAATCCGTTGCGTTTATGGGAGCATATCCAGACCTACGACACGGTCGAAGCGCTGCAAGGACTGGTCGCCGGTTATTTGCTTCAAGCAAACGAAGAACTGCGGGAATCGCCTCGTAATCAGGTGCTGCAGAAGGCGGAACGGTATATCCAGGCTCATTTCGCGGAACAGCTGACGGTGCAGGTCATCTCGGAGCATGTCTACGTGACGCCGGAATGGCTGAGCACGCTGTTCAAGAAAAATTTCGACTTGACCGTACTGGACTATATAACCCGACTTCGGATGGAGCAGGCTAAATCGCTGCTGCAGGACGTCGGTCTGAAAATTTATCAAATTAGCGGCCTGGTCGGATACAAGGATTCGGTTTATTTCTCCCGTTTGTTCAAGAAGCATACCGGCCTGACGCCGAAGGAATTTCGCAACCAGAGGGGGATTCCGGCCGATGAGTAAGAGGTATCGCCTGGGGCAGCTGTCCATGCGGTACCGCGTGATGGTTGTTTTCTTCATCCTGATCGTAGGGCCGTTCCTGCTGGTCGGATATCTGGCATTGTCCAAATCGGAGAAGACGATCCGAAGCACGAACCTAGACGCCATCGTCCTGACGGGCAAGAACCTCGATTATTACTTTCGGTACGTTCAGAAAGAACAGGACAAGCTCATGGCGTCGGGTGACATGCAGCAGCTGATGACGGAGGCAAACCGACTACCGGCGGATGATCTTACATTCACAGACAAGCTGCTCGCTTATACGGACGGCGTTAATTACGACAATCAGCTGTTCAAAATCCGCATTCTGCCGCTGGATCCGTCGATCCTCCCAACATACGTGAAGTCGATCTACGGGCAGACCAATCTGAAGCAGCAGGAATGGTATACCCGGATCGTGGCCCAAGGCCGTTCCTACTGGAAAGTATTCGAGCCTGCGGATTTGCCGGGCGTTATTCTCGAGCCAACGCTGAGCCGCGTCGAACGGCTGCACAGCCTAAAGACATTCGGCCCACTCGGCATCGTCGTCATGGATATCCGCCCGTCTGTCCTAGCCGACTTCATCTACCCGGTCAAGCAGTTCCAGCACCAATTGATTCTCTTGATGGACGGGGATAACCAGCTTGTTTACGCGACGAACGGCCATTACGGCGATTCGGTGCTGGAACCGGAGCTGCGCCGGATACTCGGCGGATCAGCGGTCTCAGGCAAAATCGTCTACAACGGAGAGCGATCGATCGTCAATATCACGTCGCTGCTGGAGCATGGGTTGAAGCTCGTCAGCATTACCCCCGTACGGGACCTGGACAATTCCGTATCCGTCCTGAACCGGCTTAACTACACGTTATTGCTGTTTTATTTTTTCGTGGCCATTTCATTGGCTGCTTATATCTCCGTGACGTATACGAACCCGATCTCCGCCCTTACCCGCCAGATGAAAGCGGCCGCTCGGAACGGCTTCAACGAAGGGGCGATTACCGAATCACGTTTCGCTTCCCGGCGCGACGAAATCGGCTGGCTTTACCGGGGCATGTACAACATGACGCGCGAAATCAATACGCTGCTCATGGAAACGAAGGCATCTGAGAAACGCAAGAAGGAACTAGAGTTCGAGGTACTCAATTATCAGATCAATCCCCATTTCCTCTATAATACGCTCGATACGATTCGCTGGAAGGCGGAAGCCTACCAGGCAGGCGAGATCGGCGAAATGGCTAGCTCCCTGGCGGCGCTATTTCGGTTGACACTGAACCGCGGCAAGGAAATCACAACGGTCCGACGCGAACTGGAATTGTTGAAGGCCTATCTGAATATCGAGAAGAACAGACAGGAAGTACCCATTCCCGTAATGTTCATGGTGGAAGAGGAGCTGCAGGACCTGCCGCTCATGCGCCTCATCCTGCAGCCGCTCGTGGAGAATGCCATCCGTCACGGAATCGCCGACAAGGGTGAAGAGGGCATGATACTCGTACAGGGCAGCCTGGAAGGCGAGCGAATCGTGTTCCGCATCACCGATAACGGGCCGGGCATTCCGGAAGCTATCCGCCGCACGCTCCTGGACCCCAAGGCTGCGGCAAGCATAGAACGGGAAGGCGGGCTCGGGTTGATCAACGTTCACGATCGGCTGCGTCATTATTTCGGCGACCCGTTCGGACTGGAGGTGCTTAGCGAGCTGAATAGGGGAACGACGGTCGTCTTGTTGCATCCCGTCCTGCCGGCTGGCGGCATGGTGGATGAATAGCTGGCGGAATCTGGGCGTGACAGAAGTATTAGCGTGCCTGCCGAAGGTTGAGTTGAGGGCCGCATAAGGTGGGAGGCATGTAGGGTTCCGTTAAACGATCTCCGGATGGGGATCGTTTTTTCGTCTGCCTCGCGCAGCTCTGGCGTTGTCGGTTTCGGCTGCCCGATCCGTGTCCTGTCCGCACTATTCGCGTCTTGCCGGCACTTGATTCCGCATCGTTTAGCATCGTGCCAGTAAAGCTTAGTATTGTCACATAGGCTCCATTCCCTCCCGGTGCTATCCTGTTGACAGGAGGGAAAAGCTCTATGAACAGACGAGACAAAAGACTGAGCCGCGGCTCCGGAAGCCGATCGCGCGGCATCGGGTCGCAGCTTCCGCTGCAGCTCATGGTGCTGCCCGGCATGCTGTTCCTGCTTGTATTCGCGTACACCCCGCTGGCAGGAAACATCATCGCGTTTCAAGATTTCAAGATCGTAGACGGTTTCGGCGGCAGCTCGTTCGTCGGATTGGCCAACTTCCGGGAAATGTTCGCGGATCCGACGTTCTATCAGGCGATGAAGAATACGGTGCTGCTCAGCCTGTTCTACCTCGTCATTGTTTTCCCGGCGCCGCTGTTTTTTGCGCTGTTGATGAACGAAATTCCGTTCCTTCGGCTGCGTAAACTCGTGCAGACGACCAGCTACCTGCCGTACTTCGTATCCTTTGCCATGGTCGCCTCCATGTGGATCTTTCTGCTGGACAGTAAGGGAATGCTCAACCAATCATTGACGACGCTTCATTTGATCAAGCATCCAATCGAGTTTTGGACCGAGCCGGGACTATTCCGGCCGCTGGCGACGTTGGTCGGCTTGTGGAAGGAAGTCGGTTGGGGCGCCATCATCTACCTCGCTGCGATTGCCGGCATCAACCCGGATCTGTATGAAGCTGCCAAGATGGACGGCGCGGGCAGGTTGAAGCGGATTACGCATATTACGCTGCCCAATCTCATCCCGTTGTTCGCGATTCTTTTCATCCTGAAGATCGGAACGCTGTTCAACGGCAACCTCGACCAGTCGATGCTGCTCGGCAATGCGTTCAATAAAGATACGTCTTACGTCATCGAGTATTATTCGCTGCAGATGGGACTCGAGCTGACTCGCTATTCCTACGCAACGGCCGTAAGCCTATTTCAGGCTGCAGTCTCGCTCGTGCTCGTGGTGTTCGCCAACTGGTTTTCCGGCCGAGTGTCGGGTAACCGCTTGTTTTAAATTGATTGGTTTGGGAGTGACGGAAAGTGCATACGAAAATCCGGTTGACGCGTGAAGACAAGGCAGTGAACGCCGTTGCCATCATCTTGTCTCTGCTGACATTTCTGGCGGCGTTCTACCCGCTGTATTATTTGCTGGTGTATTCGTTGAACGATCCGGCGGACGCGGCGAGCGGTGGGTTGTATCTGCTCCCGCGGGAATGGACGCTCATGAATTACAAGCTTATTTTTCAGGACGACCAGCTGTTACGCGCTTTCTTGGTGACGGTTGCCCGTACGGCAATCGGTACGTTCACCGGCGTGCTATTCACGGCTGTCGTCGCGTACGCGCTGTCAAAGAAACGGCTCAAGTTCCGGCGCGTTTACGCCATGATCGGGCTGGTAACGATGTATGTGAACGGCGGTCTGATTCCGACCTATCTCTTGCTGCAGAAGGTTCATCTGTTGAATTCGTTCTGGGTGTATATCATTCCGGCGTTGTTTAACATCTACAACGCGCTTCTGTTCATGGCGTTCTTCCGGCAGATGCCCGAGGAATTGGAGGAATCTGCGAAGGTAGATGGCGCGGGGGAGTTCTACATTCTGTTTCGGATCATCCTACCGCTCTCGAAGCCCGTACTCGCAACCGTGTCGTTGTTCGTCGCGGTCAACCATTGGAACGATTGGTTCAGCTCCGCGTATTTCGTCTCGGACCAGCGCCTTTGGACTGTGCCGACAGTCATCGTACGGCTGCTGTCGGACACAAGCATGCTAACTAACATCCAGAACATGCCGCCATCCGTGCAAGCGGACCCACTGTCCTCGATGTTGGCGATCAAATACGCCACGCTTATCGTAACGATCGTGCCGATTACCCTGGTGTATCCGTTTATCCAGAAATATTTCGTGCAAGGGATGATGGTCGGTGCGATCAAAGCTTGATCCTGTTATCAAAGGCGTTTGCGGTGAACATGCGCGCTCCTTTTGATATAGAAGAAATTGGGGAGGTCAATGAATCATGGGAAAAGGAGCAAGAAGATTCAACTTATTGTCGGCCGCAATCGTGCTGACCGCCGTGCTGACGGGTTGCTCCGATAACGGCAGCGGTAACGGAGCGGATTCGTTCTCTGGAAATGGGACGTCGAAGGGCAATGCAGCGGAGGCGCAAGCCGGAAACGGGAGCGGAAGCGGAGCGGCGCCGCTGACGCTGGATCTATATTCGGACCGCGCATGGTACAGCGATTGGACGGGGCCGGAAGCGAAACGGATTTCGGAGAAGACGGGCATTTCGTTCAATGTCAAGAAGCCGGTGCAGGACGACAGCGACGGCAAGGACATCTCGCTCATGATCGCGAGCAACAGCCTTCCGGACGTGATCGTGGTCGACGCGGGCAACAAAATGCTGAAGCAGCTGGTCGATGGTCATTATTTGTATTCCATGGACGAACTCATCGATAAATACGCGCCGGAGCTCCGAACGACATTGAACGAGCAATTCGGCCCCGAGCTGCTGACGAACTTCAAGGAGAAGGATGGCAAGACCTATGAGCTCGTCTCTGGCTACCCAACGGCCAAATACCTGGAGGAAGCCAAGAAGAACAGCGGCCTTGCACCGGTCTGGCTCCCGCAGCTCGTCGTTCGCAAGGATTATTACGACGAAATCGGCCGTCCCGACACGACGACGCCGCAAGGTTTCTTATCGGCTCTTGAGCAGATGGCGAAGAACCACCCGGACAAAATCCCGTATCTTGGCGACAAAGGTCAGCACAACGGCGATCTGAGCTGGTTTTCCTCGCAATTCGGAATCGCGCCGTATTTTGCGGACGGCACCGAGGTCAAGCATACGATCCACGACCCGAATTGGAAGAACATGATCAAATTCGGCTACACAATGGCGAGCAAGGGGCTCTTGACGAAGGAATCGTTCGTCAACACCGGCGACGTGACGGCCCAGAAAGTCGCGGCTGGGGATGCCATCGTATCGGCCTTGAACTCGGCGGCCGAGAATTCAACGCCGCCGAAGGACAATCCGAACACGAAGTTCGAGATGCTGCAGCCGTTCTCTACGTATTCTTATTCGTCGATTCCGAAAGGATGGATGGCACTCGCTATTCCGAAGACCAACAAGAACCCCGAGCGCACGATGAAGCTGCTCGCGTACACCGCCTCCAAGGAAGGCCAGGCCGACTTCTCCTTCGGCGTCGAAGGCAAGGGACCGGACGACTTCATGAGCGTCAATGACGGTCCGCACTTCTACTATGATAGCTCGATTAAGAGCGATTATTATCCTCAAGGCAAGCCGAGCTACACAACGAGTTTTCAAGCCGCGCTCAATAAGGATTGGGGCGGTACGTGGAAGCAAGCGGGCTTCGGCGAGCCGATCGTCCTCCTCTCCAACTGGGCGGTGTCTAACGCCGTGGCATGGAATCCGAAGGACGAGAAGAAAGTCGCTTACGACAAGCTGATGGCGCCGAAAATGAAATATTACCCCGAATTCAATTTCACGATCGACAGCGCCGGCGAGCTTGGTGTGATCGAGGCCAAGGTCAAGTCGCTGCAGCAGGAATACCTGCCGAAGCTGGTCTTCGCGTCATCGGACGCCGAGTTTGAGTCGACCTTCAATGCGATGTTAAAAGTGGCCGACCAGCTCGGCATCGCCAAGCTGGAAGCTGAATACACCAAGCAATATGCGGAACTGAAGCAGAAGCTAGGCAATTCACAATAATGGCTGGGGAAGGAGAGGGCCGGAAATGGGCCTTCTCTTTTTTTAGGCGGAGGAGGAATCTGGATGTTCAAGCTGGAAAACGCGCAGCTGCGCGTGGAGTTACACGCTTGGCCCGGTGTTAACCATTATTTGCATAAACCGACGGGGATCCGGATGAAGGGCAGCGGGCCGAATGGCAAGTGGGCCGTAAATGGCGTCGTCAGGGAGTGGGCGGATTGGCGAATCGAGTACGTCGCGACCGTGGATGCCGTAACTTATCGGTTGACGTCGACGATCGACGAAATAAAACTCATCGTGACATTTCGGTTGGCTGGCGGTGAACTTGATGCCGGGCTGGAAGTCGACGAGGCACATTCGGCCGACCTTCAACGTCTGGACTGGATCGATCAGCCGCTGCTTGCCTGCAGCGAGGATGGCTTTGCGTTCGTCAGGACCGAGCTGCATCCGCGAAGTTGGCGGCTGCTGCCCGGCGGGGGACGCGGCTTGTACGACCGATGTCAGGTCGCGGACATCATCGCGAATGCCGTTCCGGATCGGCACGACGTTTCGACGATGCATGCCTGCGTCTTCGGCGGCGGGCTGTGCGCGTTCGTGCATACGAACTATCCCGTCGCTCCGCTTGTCACCCGGCTGCTGGAGAGCGGCCGGCATCGCGAGAGGGCAGGCGTGTTCGCGATCGGCCCGCAATCCTACCAATACCGCGTTCGCGATGAGGTCATGCCTCCGCTGCGCATGACCGTAGCGCTTATTGACGACCTGAACGGAGACGGCTCCGCGGACGAGTGCGATTATCACCTCTGGTTGAACCGGCGGATGCCGGATGCCAACCCGTTGTACAAGGAAGCCATTTGGTACAAAATTTTCTGCGCCGATCCGAAGCGCGGGGTGCTGACCAGCTTCAAGGAAACGCTTGACATTATCCGCCACATCTATCATATTACCGGCGGCGTCCCTCAAATCGTCTATTTGGTCGGCTGGCAGTTCGATGGCCACGATACCGGCTATCCGTCGCTGAATCGGCTGCATCCCGGTCTCGCGGAAAAGCCCGAGCATGTCCGTGAAGAATTGCTTGAACTCATTAAGCGGGCGAAGGTCGAGTATGCCTGCACGGTGAGCTTCCACATCAACATGGATGATGCATATGTATCTTCACCAGATTGGAATCCCGACCTGATCAGCCGCGATCCGGACGGTAGCCTTCGCGTTTGGCTTGACCCGGACCACGGCGTTTCGGATGGCGGTGCCGGTGAAGCTCGCCGAGCCTATCATATTAACCATGTCAAGGATGTCGAAAGCGGGGAGGCGTTCAGAAGGCTTAACGCTTTCCTTGAGCTCGTTCCTGTTAAGGATACGATTCATCTAGACGCCTTCCGCAATACCAATGCCAGTTGGGACGGGGATTCGTATATCGGCCCGCTCGAAGAGCTCATCTGCGGAATGAAGCCGATTATCGCGTACTTCAACGAGCGGGGGATCGATGTTACGACGGAAGGCCAGAATGGCATGCCGATTGAAGATGCCGGACTCTTCAGCGCTTACTGGCATTTCACGCCGTCACTTTTGTATCATGGCAAAATACTCGGCGGGGGGAGCTTTGGCTTGAATGCGGCCACCTGGGGAAGAGGAGTGTCCATCGATGCGGACATTCTGTACCGCGGCGAGCCGAGCCGGTTAGAAGGTGACCAGTTCGTATCCAACGATTTCCTGACGAAATGGCACGACATCGTCGATATTCTGTATCTGGGCTCGATGCTGTACCGGTTCTACCTGGAGAGGGAAATGGTCGACATGCGGGAAACCGGAGCTGCGGTAGCAATTCGTTTCGCGGACGGCATAAACGTGTGGATTGATAAAGCGGAGGATCGGTTGTCCGTACGCAAGGGTTCCTTGGTCATCGCGGAGGATCACGATAGGTTCATACCTATGAATGGCTGTATTTACGCTTACAGCCGTTACGGTACAGATCGAGAGTGGGAACTTCCCGAGGACTGGAGGATGGCAACCGCGATCCGTGCAAGCCGCTTATCGGCCACAGGCAAGGAATCGCTAGGCGAGCTGAATGCACGGGAAGGGAAGATCCGGCTGAGTCTGGAGCCGCATGTGCCCGTCCTGCTGGAGCGAGAGTAGAATTACAGATTGATAAAATAACGAAAGGCCGCACATGGTGCGGCTTTTGACCGTTTTTGAGGCGGATCGGGCGGGGTGACTCGTTTTTACTCCCAGGCGCTTAAGAGGTAGAGTCTCTATTAAGATAAGACATTAACTTCATATATTGAACCGGCCGATCAAGGAAATCAAGGTAAACTATTTTTATTCATTCAAACATTCATGGACAAGAAAGGTGCTGTTTATGCAAAACGACAAAGGTCCGATGTCAGTCCAAACCGTTATTCGCCTTGCGGATTTCGGAGCTGTTCCGGATACAGGGACAGGGGAAGATACCCAATTGGCTATGCGGCGCGCCATCGAAGCGGCTGCTGCTTCGGAACGGCCGACTACCATCGAATGCGCTTCGGGACGTTACGATTTCTATGCCGACCATGCGATTCGAGCACCTTATTCGATTACGAATACCGCGAGCGAAACAGAAAACCCGGATGTGACGAAAACGATCGGCTTGTTGTTTCGCGGCCTGCGCAACGTCACGCTGGAAATGTGACGTGATAGTAAGGAAAAGGCACTTGGGCAGATGCTCGAAAAATGAAAAGCTATATTCCATGTCTGAGAACCAATGTATCGGAACATATTCATTTTCTAGCCATTTAGTCAATGGTCACGCTATCCACCGTTGCAACTTGAATTTCATAGAGGTGCTGTCGACGTGACAGTGCCCTTTTTCGCATTAGTAGCTGAAGGCAATCGCTTGACGAAATTATATTCTAGTATTAGAATAAATAATATTAGGATATAATTGAAGGGAGCAGATGCAATGAAGATTCAAATTTTAGGTCCAGGGTTACAGGGGAAAGAAGTATTTGACGGCGGCAGAATATTTGCGCAGAAACCGCTTGGTTTCTCCGGCCAAGGTGCGGCTACAGTTAGGCTCGGTCCGCTTTTCTATTGGGCATGGGGCCACGCGGATGCTGAAGGCGGTATCGGATTTCATCCTCATCAAGGGTTCGAGATTATGTCGTATGGTATTCGAGGCAAAGGCCTGCACCGGGACACGCTCGGTACGGAAAGCATTCTGGAGCCGGGCGATATTCAACTTATGCAGGCGGGCTCGGGACTTGAGCATGCCGAAAGAGTCGATGCCGGCTTCGAGAGCTTTCAGATTTGGCTTGAACCCTATTTGAATGATGCCGTAAGACGGCCGCCGACGTACACATTGTTCAAGCACGAAACATTTCCTCAGTCGAGTTCGGACGGCGTGAATGTGAAGACGATCTTGGGAGAAGGTTCTCCGATCCGTAACCTCGTGTCTGATGCGCGCATGGTTGACGTCGAGGTCGAGGTTGGCGCAACCTACGTCCACCGTTTGCTGCCTAACCGAACATTTGCGGGATTGGCGATCAGAGGGGAAGGCGGCTCGATATGGACGACCCGGGAAGATCGCTTATCCTTTAAGAATAAAGATTTTGCCATCGTCCAGGGCAATGAAGAGGGCGAAGTCAAACTCCGCGCCGAAGGCGAGAAACTTCGCATGTTTATTATTGAAATTCCTACTGAAGTCGAATATCCTTTGTATAATAAGGCTAAATAGAGGTGGATGAGGAATGACGGAACGTGATGCAGATGTCCAGGCTCTTGATTTAAGGCTGGTTCGCGTCTTAAGGAAGATGACGGAAACATTATTCGGGCATTTGGAACGCGACATCGACAGTCATGGACTCAGTTTGGACAACTTTCGAATTCTCGAACATCTTTACAACAAAGGTCCGCATGGCGTGCAGCAAATCAGCGATAATTTCTCGATTCCGAGCGGGAGCATTACCTACGTCGTGGACAAGCTGGAGAAGAAGGGCTTCGTGGAACGGGTAGCGATCCCTGGCGATCGGCGCAAAACCAACGTAGCCTTGACGGAAGAGGGAGACCGCTACTTTGCCGCTATATTCCCCAAACATGCGGAGACGATCAGCGATGATTTATCCTTCGCAACGGACGAGGAGAAGCGCGAGCTGATTGCAGTGCTGAAGAAGATCGGGCTTGGCATTCAGGAACGACAAGCGTCGTCGCAGGAAAAGAACAAGTAAACGAAGGAAACCGCGAAAATCGCGGTTTTTTTGTTGTTTGGGCTCAGTTAGGCAGGTGAGCGATATGTTATGAAATCTAACATAAATATGAGAATCAACTTGACGTAATGACCGCCGCTTGTCATAATGAGCTTATCGCTTAAGTGTGATCACATATCACAAATGCTGAGGTGGAAGAAGATCATGAGAGAATTGATTGAAGTGTCTTCGGTAAATTACGAGGTGTACGACCGGTTGAGACAGCGCATCGCGCTTGGCATAATTCCTCCTGGGAAGAAGATCTCGATTCGCACCTTAGCGGAGTCCTTCGGCGTAAGTACGATGCCGGTGCGCGAGGCGCTGCGTAAGCTTCAAGCCGAAGGCTTCATTACCTTCGAACGTCGCAGCGTGACGGTCAACGAGCTTTCAGCGGAAGAAGTCCAGCAAGTATTCACCATTCGGCTGCGATTGGAGCAGCTCGCCGCGGAGTGGTCCCTTGAGCGCGCGACGCCCGATGACATCGGCGTGCTGGAAGATGTTTTGGAAACGATGGCGAATCCGAAGATCGACGTGAAGGAATGGCGCATGCTGAACAAGCTGTTTCATCTTCGCTTTTATCAATGCTCGGGGTCCTCGCATCTGCTGGAGTTGATCAAGAACGTGTGGGATAAGGTGGAGCCGTATATGACGATTTATTCGTCCACGGTAGAGGATTTTCAAGAAGCGCAGGTGCAGCACAGCGAGATGCTGGCGATCATCCGCCAGCGCGACCTTCCGCTGCTCTTGGAGAAAATTGCTGACCACTTGAACTATACCTGCGAGGTGGTTACAAAGGCGCTTGCGAATAAACCCTAAATTCCGGCAAGGAGGTGAATGCCATGACATGAAGACAGCGCGTAATTGAAGTGTTCTGCGGGAGATGAAGAAGTAAATAACGGAGGTGTAGATGTATGACGCAATCAACAACAGACGATCTAGAGCAATTCGAAAGCGAATATGAGCATACGGTGGTTCCTAAGCACAAACGTAAGTCGCTGCTGTCCGTCACGTCCATTTGGGTAGGATTCCCGATGATCATTACCGGTGCGGTTACCGGCGCGACGCTCGTACACGGGCTAGGCTTTGCGCGCGGCATCCTGGCCATGGTGCTCGGCAACGTGCTGTTGTTCGCGTATGTGGGACTGCTCAGCATGCTGGGAGCGAAAGATGGGAACAACTTTTCATTGCAGGCTTCGAGAACATTCGGGCGTAGAGGGTACATGGTTTCTTCCGCGCTTCTCTCGACGCTCGTCATTGGGTGGTTTGCCGTGCAGACGGGTTTAACGGGGGTTAGCATGAGTAGTGCCTTTGGCGTAAATACGGTATTCATCGTGGTACTGGCTGGCGTTCTATATGTCCTGCTTACGCTGCTTGGCATCAAGGCATTGTCCATTATTGGCATGATATCGGCGCCAATCTTCCTTATTCTAGGGCTGTACTCGGCTGTGGAGGCCGTGGGGAACGGAAACGCAGTTATGAGCTATGCCGGTCATTCAGATTCACCGATCGCATTCTGGGTTGCGGTCACGCTCGTATTCGCTTTGTTTGCCGATTCAGGTACGATGACGTCGGACTTTACCCGATGGGCAAAGAACAGCAAGCACGCGGCAATCGCGACCTTCGCGGCATTCCCTGTAGCTAACCTGATCGCCATGCTGATCGGCGGCGTCATCGCAGCGGCCACGCTCACTGGGTCGGGCGATGTGTTCGGCGTCATCGTGGAGAAAGGCGGCGTGCTGACATGGATCGCGGTCGTGTTCCTGTTCATCAATCTCGGATCGGTATGCTCGCACTGTTTGTATAACGGTGCCGTTGGCTGGTCGTATATTACAGGTACCAAAATGCGAACGATGACGATCATCCTCGGGATCATCGGGATCGTTGCCGCCGCGCTCGGAATTTGGAATTACTTCATTAATTGGCTGAATCTCCTCGGCGTCATTGTGCCGCCTATCGGTACTATTATCATTATGGATCAGCTGGTTACGCGCAAGTCGTCGACTGCCATCGACGCTGACATCCGTTACCAGCCTTTCCTTGCATGGGGAATCGGCTCCGCAGCCGCGCTTATCGCTAACTATCAGTTCCCTAGCATGTCTACCGCAATTACCGGCATGCTCGTATCCGCCGTTACGTACGGTTTGATATCCTTGCTATCCAAAAAGACGTCCGTCGTTGCTTCGCAATCGGTCACAGCGAGAAGATAACAGTACCATGGGTATGAGGCGCGTCTGCCAACGCGTCTCTCGCCAAGGAGATTCATTACTGACATTGTAGCATAGAGAATTCTTACTTACATCATATCGGAGTTGATCATATGAGCGCTTTTACGTATAAGGAAGCCACTATAACTTCGTTCCATGACGCATTGAAGGCCAATGCAATCACGGGCGGTCAATTAATGGCGTGGTACTTAGATCGCATAGAAGCTTACAACAATCAAGGGCCGCGTATCCAAGCAATCGTAACGGTAAATCCGCGTGCGATGGAGGAAGCGAAGGAACTGGATGCGTATTTCGACGAGACAGGAGAGCTGAAGGGACCGCTGCACGGCGTGCCCGTACTGGTCAAGGACCAAGCGGAGACGGCAGGCATCGTAACGACGTTTGGCTCCAAGGCATTCGAAGCGTACGTGCCGGACCAAGATGCGACGATTATCAAGCAGCTTCGCGAAGCAGGCGCGATCATCCTGGCGAAGACCAGCATGTGCGATTTTGCAGCGGGTTGGTTCTCCTTCTCCTCGATGACGGATCATACGAAGAACCCTTATGATTTAGAGCGGGAATCCGGCGGTTCGAGCGCGGGAACCAGTGCAGGCATTGCCGCGAATTTCGGTTTAATCGGCATCGGCGAGGATACAGGCGGCTCCATTCGTCTGCCCTCGTCCTTCAACAACTTATTCGGCCTACGCCCCACGACGGGCTTAATCAGCCGCAACGGGTTCTCTCCGCTTGTTCATTTCCAGGATACGCCGGGCCCAATCACGCGTTCGGTCAAGGACGCGGCGAAGCTGATGGATGTCCTGGTAGGCTTCGACGAGAAAGATACGTTCACGGCCGCGACGGCTTACACCTTGGATGCCGGCGGTTACGAAGCCGCGCTTGAAGGCGCTCATATGCAGCAGTACCGCATCGGGGTCCTATCGAATGCGTTCGGACCTGACAGTGATCCGGACTGCGTGCCGGTGAACGACCAGGTCAGGGCGACCGTTGCATGGCTGAAGGAAAGCGGAGTCGAAGTTGTTGAAGACTTAAGCATTCCGGACATCGGCCAATGGATTGCGGATACGTCGCTCTATATTACGCAGTCGAAGAAAGATATTAACCAGTTCCTGTCGAAGCGCCCTAAGGTGCCGGTCAAGAGCTTCAAGGAAATTTACGATGGACAGCTGTTCCATCCTATGAACGATCTGTTCCACGACATTAACGGAGGACCAGATGATCCGGAGAATGACGAGTCCTATTATCAGAAGCGGGTTCGGCAGGAGGAGTTCCGCCGTATGATCGTTCATATTATGCTGGAGCATAACGTGGACTTCCTGCTCTATCCGACTGTACGGGTGCTGCCGCCGAAGCGCGAAGAATTGTACGCCCAGAAGTGGACCTGTCTGACATTCCCGACGAATACGGTCATTGCTTCGCAGTCTGGACTGCCGTCGATGTCCGTGCCTGCCGGATTCGCTGCTCATCTCCCCGTAGGCTTCGAGTTGGTCGGCAAGCCGTTCGCGGAAGCGCAGCTTCTCCGTTTCGCCCACGCGTACGAGCAGCAGGCATCGCCAAGACGAGAACCGTCGCTGTGAGAACGGGCTTGGATTTGAATTGCGATATGGGAGAGAGCTTCGGCATTTATCGGTACGGGGCTGACCAAGAGATGATGCCGCTGATCACTTCAGCCAATATCGCGTGCGGCTTCCACGGCGGCGACGCCCGCGTGATGCGCGAGACCGCAGCGCTTGCTCGAGCTTACGGCGTTCGCGTCGGCGCGCATATCGGACTGCCCGATCGGGAAGGCTTCGGGCGCAGGTTCATGCAGATGTCGCCGAATGAAGTCTATGAAATCTCCCTCTATCAGCTTGGCGCGCTGGAGGCATTTCTTCGCGTGGAAGGCATGACGATGGCGCATGTGAAGCTTCACGGCGCGCTCTATATGATGGCGGCTGGCGACAAGGAACTATCCGATGCGTTCGCCGAAGCGGTCCATGCCTTTAATCCGCTGCTCAGCGTCTATACGCTGCCTGGATGCGAGACGGTTACGAGCGCGTCGCGTCTTGGGCTAAACGTCGTATACGAATATTTCGCAGACCGCCCTTACACGTCCGGCAAGGTGAAGATGTTCGGCTGGACGCCTGAAGAGATCGGATCGCCTACAGAAATCGCGGCGCGAGTCGCCGTCATGCTGGAGGACCCGGCTTATGCCGACATCGGCACGATCTGTGTACACAGCGATACTAACGGAGCGCCTGCCATTATGGGCGCGATCCGGGATCGAGTCACGCAGGAAGCTTTATAAGTAGGCTTATCCAAACCTTGGTCGGTTCCATGCCGTCCAAGGTTTTCTCGTTTTTCGTGACCAAACACATGATCATTTCATAGAAACTGATGATCAGCGTGTAGACCAACTCCGGCAAAGAAAGTCGTAAGCTTGTACTATAGGAAAGGAGCTGTGCATTTTGCCGCTGCTGCCCGTGTATGTTGCCCATCTTGGAGGTGTCGCTCCGGGAATTGAGACCAAATCGGGCGGAACGGGAAGGGTGTGAATTCAAGCCAATTTGATTGGCAATACGTTGTTTTTCATACTTGGGATGTCGTTCGTATTCGTCCTGCTCGGATTCGGAGCGGGGGCGCTCGGGAGTTGGATAAACAACGCATGATTCATCGTCGTTACGGGAGCCGTCGTAGTCGTGTTCGGGATTTTTCAAATAGGAGCGGTGAAGCTGCTCTTCATGCAGCGCGAGAAGAAATTGAACCTTGCGATGAACGGGAAGAAAGGTTTTGCGGCAGCCTTCCTGCTCGGCTTCACGTTCAGCTTCGGCTGGTCGCCTTGTATCGGCCCGATACTAGCGGCCGTGCTTAGTCTGTAGGCTGGCGAAGGGTCATCGCTGCTCGGCGGAGGCTATATGCTCATTTATGCCCTGGGCTTGGCCATTACGTTTCTGGTGCTTTCGATCGTTAAGCGGCGGCAGCGAGATGACGACGATTGAGAAGGAAATGAATCATGTTGCGCAATACTTGTTCATTCAGAAGGAGCGATACGGGGAGAAGCTCCAGTACCGTATTGATTATGACCCGGTATTGGCCAACAAGACGATTCCCAAAATCATTTTGCAGCCGATCGTTGAGAATGCGATTTATCACGGTTTACGGGAGAAGGAAGGGCATGGCTTGCTGGAAATTTCCTGCGGCTATACCGATGGCGGCAGTGTCATGTTCGTCGTGAAGGACGACGGCGTTGGCTTCGATCCGGACGTGCTGAAGAGGGGGGGAGGCACCGAGCACGAGACATCCCTGCCCAAGCTCGGGGGTGTCGGCATTAACAACGTGGATGATCGCCTAAAGCTGTATTTTGGCCAAGCATACGGCGTAGCTCTGCAGTCCAAGCCAGGCGAAGGAACAACGGTCATGATCGTGATTCCGTAAGATGCTGCCTTAACCTGCCGAATAGTTTTGGCGGCGTATGGAAAAATACATGCATCAGCGCTTTATGGGGGGGCACGTTCTGTGAAACGGTTTAGGAGAGGAATACGCAATAAACCCGCGTACAAGTCGATGCCCGAGGTTCATCATGCTGAAGAAGAAGAGAACCCTAAGTTAAGTTCGGATATTGAGCATAATGAGTCGGTGTTTAAGCGTATTTTCGAGAACAGTTCCGATATCGTCTATCGTCAAGTAAGGGTCTCGGGTGAAACCCAGTGGCTGGTTATATACCTCTCGAGTCTGGTCGACGAGAGGCTGATCGACGATCATATCTTGAAGCCGCTGCTGTCGAGAAGCGCTCATCATCCCGAATGGATGGCTGAGAATGCGGAAGCGCTCGATGACGGGATCATTTCCTTGGGAACGTCGGCAACGACATCGGTGGTCACCGACCTGGCTCGCCACATCTTAAACGGCTACGCGATCGTTCTTGCGAGAGCGGGCAGCGATGCGGTGATGGTTAAGGTGAGCGGCAAGGAGAAGCGGGCACTGGAGGAGCCATCCTCCGAGCCCGTCATTCGCGGGCCTAGAGACGGATTTATCGAGAACATTATGACGAATATAGGGATGCTGCGCGGCAGGCTTAAGACATCCAGGCTTAAGATGGAAGCCATCACGCTTGGGGAGCTGTCTCAAACCGATGTCGTCATCACCTATATCGCCGGGATCGTATCCGAATCGTTAGTCGAAGAAGTGCGAGAAAGGGTCAAACGGATTGAAATCGACGGTATTCTCGATTCAGGTTATATAGAGGAATTCATCGAGGATTTACCATATTCTCCCTTTCCGCAGGTACATAGCACGGAACGCCCTGATGTCGTAGCAGCGGAATTATTGGAAGGTAAAGTAGCTATTCTTGTCGATAATACCCCCTTTGTATTAATTGTTCCCATGACGTTCTGGACGGGACTGCAGGCAAGCGAGGATTACTATATTCGCTGGCCCATCGCGACTTTCGTGCGGTGGATTCGCTTCCTGTTCATCTTTATCGCGATATTCGCACCTCCCCTCTATGTGGCGGTGACGACCTTCCATCAGGAAATGATTCCGACGAATCTCGTGCTGAGCATTACGGCCTCGAGGGAGGCTGTTCCTTTTCCGGCTCTCGTCGAAGCTTTATTGATGGAAATCATCTTCGAAGCATTGCGCGAAGCCGGAATTCGGCTGCCCAAACAAATCGGGCAAGCGATCAGCATCGTAGGGGCATTGGTCATCGGCCAAGCGGCTGTACAGGCGGGAATTATATCGGCCCCGGTCGTCATTATCGTATCGATCACGGGCATCGCGGCGTTTACAATTCCGCGGTACAGCTTTGCCAACGGCATCCGGCTGCTGCGCTTTCCGATTCTATTCTTGGCCGGCATGCTCGGACTTTATGGCATTGTTCTTGGATTTCTCGGCATTCTGCTGCATGTCGCGAGCTTGCGTTCATTCGGCGTTCCTTATTTTACGCCTTTAGCTCCACTTAACGCCATAAGCTTGAAGGATGTTCTCCTTCGTGTACCGATGTGGGACAAGACGCGTCGTCCGCAGACGACTGGGGCTAATGATCCCATCCGTGAAGCGAATGATCTGAAGCCAAGTCCAAACCAAGGGAAGCGGCCTGCAGGAAGCAATTAGGACTTGTTAGGTTATGAGGAAAGGAACTTCGGAATGAGAGCTTACCTGTGTATCGGCTTGCTGTGCTCCGTATGGATGATAAGCGGTTGTTGGGACCGTACGGAGATTAATGATCTTGCATTCATATCGGGGACTTCATTTGACTTGACGGATACTGGAGAATGTTGTTTGTTATCCGTACAGATTGCTATCCCCTCTTCCTCTCAGGGGGGACTGGGGGGCGGCGGGAGCGGCCAGCAAGAGAAGTTTTTTGTCTTGTCTGCCGTAGGCAAGAATACCAGTGATGCATTCCAGAAAATCCAGATGAAGAGCTCCCGCAGGTTATTTACCTCTCACCGGAGCGTTATTTTTATAGGAGAATCGTTCGGCAGGCACGGCATAAACGAAGTACTCGACGTTTTTACGCATGATCCGCGTCAACGATTAAGAACATATATCATGGTTGTAAAGGGCGGGGAAGGGCGGGAAATTTTGCAAACGAAATACCCCTTCGAACAGCTGCCTATAGAAGCAGTTAAAGAGATGGAGGGGCTGGGAACCGAATTGGCAGTTACCTTGCGAGACTTCTTTATCACGGCAGCGAGCGAAGGCATTAGCCCCGTCATGGGCGTCATTGAAGCGAAAGATTATTCGGGTGGGAACCAAGAGAAGAACAAGATCTTCAAGCTGGCCGGATCTGCTTTATTCAAGGATTTTAAAATCATCGGTTTCTTAGACAGTAAACAAACAAACGGATTTGCCTGGGCTACGAACCGTAAGAAGAGTGGCGAGATCGATGCCAGTTTGCCAAATGGCAATGGAAATGTGGGGATGCAGTTAAACCATGCCAAGCGCACAATCACTTCTCGAATCATCGGTGATAAGATACAAGTCAAGATTCAGCTGCAGGGAGAAGGAAGTCTACTCGAGAACAATACCGATTTGAATATCAATCGGCCGAACAATCTAAAGCTTGTGAAGCAAGCACTAGAGAAATCTGTCGAAACGGAAGTCAGGGAGGTGGTAGCCGATCTGCAGAAGCGATACAAAGTGGATGCAATAGGCTTCGGCCAAGAAATTTTTCGAGATCATCCGAAGCAGTGGAAAGCATTGAAAGAACAGTGGGATCTTAAATATCCGCAGGTGGATCTTGCGATCGGAGTGAAGCTCAATATCAGCGGCTCCGGGATGTCGGGTACTCCGCTGCAGCTGAAAGAAAAGGAGATCAAAAAATGATCGCTGAAGTTGCGGGCTATGTACTTGCAACACTTGTATGGTCTTTTATTCGAGTCCAATCCTTATTACGAAGACAAAAAAACAAAGAAGCGGCGATTTACGGTGGTTTAATGGCCATATCGGTGGTCATGGGCGCGCTATTGATTGGCCGAGTAAAACTTCCAAGCTTTACCGTTCCCCTCCAGCTGATCTTCGAACCCATTGGGAAAATGCTGTTAAAGTCGTAAGTTGTCCACGCTGCTTCTTCTAATCGTGTCGACCATCAGCAGCGCTAACGGGATGAGACTATGATTAAAAAATGCCGCTAAAGGGAATGTAAACGCAAGATAATTATTCAGCTCCGCCCCATTCTTGAAAATCCAAACCGTTCCAACGACGGATAAGAATGTCGCCGGAAATACGATTTCGCGATAATTTCGTATGCCGAAGAGTTGGCTTATGCTTAAGCTGAAAATAAATAACGATATGGCTACTTTTACAAAACAGCCCATCACCCACAGGGCGACCGCGATGGACTCAAGACGTTCGAAGGAACCTTCGATTCCGACATATTGAATGACGCTCAAAAAAGAAAAGGTTAGCTTTCCCGTCAAAGGGCCAAGCACCGTGATGGTAAGCATAACAACGGTAATGACGAGAAGGGCAATGCCGGAGAGCGCGATCAGCGAGACTTTGCGCGCCTTGCGCGGTTGATTTAAATAAGGAAGGAGCCATCCCAATATAAATAACTGATTCATGTACCCGCCTCCCGGGCTGACCGCGCCTTGCAGCATGGGTAATAGGCCATCCCCTAATACAGGCTTTAGTTGATTGAAATTTACATCCCCGAGCGTCAGAATCAGAATCGGGATCAAATAAAACAAAATGAGGATGGTAATAAACTCGTTACATCGTGCGATAACCTCCAGACCCGCGATCGCTGCTAGACCGCATAAGATCAAGAACGTCAGGCTGGTTACGATGGAAGGGCTTTTCGGCAGCAGAATCGTATTAATAAATCCCGTGTGCTGCATCGAGATTGTCGT
The DNA here is from genome assembly GCF_019431355.1 of Paenibacillus sp. R14(2021). Taxonomy (NCBI): domain Bacteria; kingdom Bacillati; phylum Bacillota; class Bacilli; order Caryophanales; family Paenibacillaceae; genus Paenibacillus; species Paenibacillus sp. R14(2021). Next base: position 2,428,195 of record NZ_CP080269.1, on the reverse strand, counting down.
AATCGAAACATACCAATAATAGATGTAATTGATCGCGATTAATCGCCCGATCCATTTCCCAACGATTTTGGAGCTGTACTCGATGATCGTTAAACCCGGATATCGATTCGCCAGCACAGTCATCACCCAAATACTAACGAGTCCCGATAGAGCAGCAGGAAAAACCGAGATCCATGCGTCGCGTTTTCCAAACATGGTCATAATTCCAGGAACGTTTAACAAGTTTGTGGAGACGATAAAAGTAAATAGGAGTAAGCCTAACTGGGTACCCGTGATTTTTTCTGATTGCTGCATCACTTGCTCTCCTTTATCGCACAGAGGTTGTTCCAAGTATTTACACGATAATAGCCCTTTATACGGATGAATAGGGCCTATTAACGTGTTGGGAACGGTCAGTAAAATATATTCTTTACTGGTCATTCCCAATATGGTAAGATGGGATTCGAAAGGAGGGGGACTTACGCATGACCAGAACGAAGGAGTTTGACGAAGAGATCGTTTTGCAGAAGGCGATGAAGCTGTTCTGGGAGCAGGGCTATGAAAAAACGTCCATTAACGATCTGGTCGAGCACATGGGCATTCATCGCAGAAGCTTGTATGATACATTTGGCGACAAGCATAAGCTGTACTTAATGACCGTTGATCGTTACGGGAAGCGGATCAACTCGGCGCTCTCTGCGAGCATGCAGCGCTCTACCTCCAGGCAGGCTGTACAATTCATCTTCGATATGGCGGTCGAAGGGCTTGGCGAGGAGAGTCCTCCAGGCTGCATGTTCGTGAATATGGCGGTGGAGCTTGCCCCAAGGGATCTCGAGGCGGAGGCGAAAGCGTGCGAAAGCTTCAGCTCGGCAGAGCAGCATCTTGCAGGCATTATCCGTCAGGGACAGCAGAATGGCGAGTTTACTTCCGTCCAAAGCGCTGAAGAACTCGCGGAGAGCCTGCACAACGCGCTGCTTGGACTGCGGGTGCTCTCACGAACGTCAACGAGCAAAGAGAAGCTTTATCGCATAGCAAAGCTTTCTATGGAAATACTAGATAAATAAGAAAAAATTTTTTTTGAGGAATTGAGAATGAACGTTCTCAAATTGACAGTACGACCCGTATAAAACGTCAAGGGAGAGATTAATGATGGGTAAATTAAACGGAAAAGTTGCATTGATTACAGGAGGCAACAGCGGCATCGGCCTGGCAACGGCCAAATTGTTCATTGCAGAAGGGGCTAAAGTCGTTATTACCGGCCGGAATCAGGAGACGCTGAACGCGGCGTTAAAGGAGCTCGGTGAAGATAACGGCTTTGCGGTTCAAGCGGATACGACGGATCAACCGAGTATCGAGAAAGCCACTGCCGCAGCCGTGGAACGATTTGGCAGGCTGGACATCGTATTTGCAAATGCAGGCATTGCCGGAAATACGCCGGCTGGGGCAACGGAGCCTTCCGTTTTCGATAATATTATGAAAATTAACGTATCCGGCGTCTTCTTCACCGTTCAAGCTGCCCTGCCGTATTTGACATCCGGCGCATCAATCATCTTGAACAGCTCTGTGCTTGCGAAAGCAGGAAGCCCGGGTTATGCCGCCTATGCGGCGAGTAAAGGGGCTGTCAGCAGCATGGCGAGAGTGCTCGTATCCGAACTTTCGCCTCGCGGCATTCGTGTGAACACGGTATCGCCGGGTGCGACGCGGACGCCGATTTGGGGGCAGCCGGAAGGGCTGGCGCAATTCGAGTCGAAGCTCACGCGTTCGATCCCGCTTAACCGCCTCGGTGAACCGCAGGATATCGCGAACGTTGCCTTGTTCTTGGCCTCCGACGATGCGGCTTTCGTCCAAGGCGCAGAAATCAGCGTAGACGGCGGCGCGGGCTCCTCCCCGTTCGGCGCCCCAGTGTACCGGACATAAGAGCTGGCCTCCATCGGCCGCGAAGCGTTGCGCAAGAAACACGGACCTTCAGGTACCGTGTTTCTTGTCGTATACATATGCAGCATATCCCATTATGCCTCTTCCGCTTGGACATATGAGTCCAGCTGAGAAAAAATCGAAGTGGAACACAGCGATGAACGCACCTATAATAGCAGATAGAGAGGGGGTGCGGACGTTGGCGTACAGCTTGGATGTGAGATTCAAACCATTATTCGAAGTCATGGGCAGCTTGCATGCCTATATTTGCCGTAAGTCACATAAGAAGCTTGATCTATCTCCGTCTTGGGCTCAGCAGGTCCAGCAGCGGATAACGCCTGAATTATCCGATCTGCTGGACGGCATTGGAATAGATGGCGATTGGAAGTTGACGTATCTGCTTGTGCATCTCTGTCCAGGCGAAGATGCCGCCGATTTCGTCGAGTGGCTCAAGGGGATGGCGGCAGGGGACTTATATGAATTAATGTCGCCATACAGCAATCTGTTTCCTGCACATATGGGCGATTTCCGCGATCGCACGGTCAGGCTGTTCCAGCAGTGGAATGAGCAATATATGCAGCATGTCGATCCGGAAATTATAGAGCGGCTTCACGTAGAAGCGATGAAGCGGAAGCAAGCGCTTCCTGCGTCCGATCCGTTCGCGTTCGTCGACGAAACGACAAACGGGCTGCAGTTTGCGCCGATGAACGAGCTGAAGCAGATCATCCTTATGCCGCAGTATCATTTTCAGCCGATCAATGTTGTCAGCTATTTCGGCAAAGTAACCCTCTGTCATTACGCGGCCAGAATTTACTTGGGCGACGAGGATTTCCTGACGCCGCATGAATACCGGATGATCCGAAGCGTGGCGGAGAAGAGCCGGCTGAAGATATTAAAGTATCTTCGCCAAGGACCGCGTTCGTTTATCGAAATCGTGCGCCACATGGAATTATCGAAGGGGATCACGCATGACCATATCTCCAAGCTTCGCAACGCCGGCCTGCTTACGGCCCACTTCGAAGGAGAGACGCTGACGGCATACAGCCTCCGAACAGGCGCCTTGGAGCAGATTCATAGCAAAATCATGGGTTATATCGAGCAGGGCATGGCTTAATAAACGCTATTTGAATCAACCGCTCCCGCATCGTGAAAGGACGATGGGGTGCGGTTCTTTATGCTGCGTTAACTTCGTGCGGAGGTCTTTTTATGATGAACTAAATAATTATTCTTCTCAAGAAGAAATTTATTCGAGTTCTCTATTTACAGAACCAATTCTCCTGCCTATAATAAGACAAAGAATGCTGAGTAAATCTATCGGGATTAAACCCTGGCTTAAATAAAGCCGTACTCTAGGAGGGTATCATGAAGAAAAGAATCGCAACTCTATCCACAGCCATACTTGCAAGCGCGTTACTCCTTTCCGCTTGCGGAAACAACGACAATGCTGGTAGCGGAAACACACCGGGCGCAGGCACAAACCAAACGGCACCGGGCAATACCGCAAATACAAGCACGCCAAACCCGGGGTCCGATGCTTCGGGGCTGATTAAGGCCTCGGACATGTCCAAGCTTCCGGACACCGCTAAACAGCGTACGGACACAATTATTGTGGGCTTGACCGATCCGAGCGGTGCGTTCACGCCTTACTTCCAACAAAGCGGGTATGACGGCAACGTCTCGTCGCTGCTCTACACGCCGCTTGTCAAAGTCGACGATAAAGGACTTCCGATCCCCGGGCTGGCAGAGAAATGGGATGTGTCCGCGGATAGCTTGACTTATACGTATCATCTTCGCAAGGATTTGAAATTCAGCGACGGCTCGCCGATGACGGCCGACGACGTCGCATTCACATGGACAATCCTATTCGATAAGTCCTATGACGGTGACTCTCAGGTCAACACGCTGCTGGTTAAAGGAAGCGATGCGTATAAAGCAGGAACTGCGAAGAGCATCGAAGGCATTAAAGTCATCGATCCGCAGACGATCTCCGTGACGCTTACGAAGCCGAACGCAAGCGCCCTGACGCTGCTTGGTTCAGACGTACTGTCCAAGGCCTATTACGGCAAGGACTACAAGCAAGGTCAGCTGGACTACATGAAGAAGCTTAGCGGCAGCCCGCTTGGCAACGGACCGTACAAGCTGGAGAAGTTCATTCCGGGTCAAGAAGTTCGGATGATCGCTAACGAGAATTACTTCCAAGGCAAACCGAAGACAGCGCATTTCATTTATAAAACGGCCGCAGGCGATACGTGGCAGTACCTTGAAACAGGCGAGGTCGACTACGCTTCGTTCAGCGCGACGAAGGAAAACATCGATAAGCTGAAGGCGCTCGGCTTCGCCAATATTCTTCCTTATACGCCAAGCAACTACGGTTACCTGCAAGTGAATCTAGAGCATCCAGCGCTGCAGGATAAGAAGGTTCGTCAAGCATTAACCTATGGACTGGATCGTCAGAGCATTTACGTCGATGCGAACCAAGGCGCAGGCGCAATCGCCAACATCCCGTCCTCTTCGATCTCGTGGTCCTACACGGAGGATGGCATGAATCCATATAAGTATGATCCGGACAAAGCGAAGCAGCTTCTGGACGAAGCCGGCTGGAAAGTAGGCGCGGGCGGCATCCGCGAGAAAGACGGCAAGAAGCTGATGATCCACTACCTCGGATCCAAGAAGCCGGACACGGATATCTTCATCGCCATCGCGAAAGAAGATTATGAAGCGCTCGGTATCAAGTTCGAGCCCGAAGTATTTGCGGATTTCAATGCCCTCGTCTCCAAAGTCGAAGGCGGGGATTACGATCTCGTATCCTTCTCCACGTCGCTCTTGACCGATCCATCGGACGGACTGCTTCAATTCGTGGATGGAGAAATTAAAGGCTACAACAATCCGAAATTCAAAGAACTGTACGACAAGGGCTTGGCGACGACGAACATCGATGAGCGCAAAGCCATTTACAAAGATATTTACAAGCTGCTGAATGATGATCTGCCTGTTATCTTCACGAGCTACAAGAAGAGCGTCTACGCTTATAACGGACGTATTCAGAATGTCAGCGTCAGCCCGTTCAACGGTCTTGCTCCAAGCTTGCCGGACTGGACACTCGGCCAATAACGGCCACCAAGAAACGCTATTCCCTGCCCGAGCTCTCGGGCAGGGAATAACAGGTTAAGGAGTCGATTATGAGCACGTACATTACGAAGCGGGTCATCTATATGATCCTCATCTTATTCGCGGCTTCTTTTCTCGTTTTTTGCCTATACGCTTTAACGCCGGGCGATTTCATAACGGGAAATATTAAGCTGACGCCGGAGCGCAAGGCGGAGCTGCGGGAAATCTACGGGCTGAATAAACCCGTGATCGAACGATACGCGCTCTGGATGAAGAACGCTTTCCACGGCGACTTCGGCTATTCGTTGTCGCAGCAGAAGCCCGTATTGACGTTATTTAACGAATATATCTGGAATTCGTTCCTGCTTGCGATCGTGTCTACCTTCTTGACGTGGCTGATCGCGGTGGTCGTGGGCGTGGTCGCTGCCTACAAGCAGTATTCGTGGTTCGATACGATCGTCATGCTGGGGCTCTTCGCCGCCTTGTCGATTCCGTCGTTCTTCATCGGGCTGTTTCTTATTAAAATCTTCGCGGTCGACTTGAAGTGGCTGCCGCCCGGCGGCATGCTGACCACGGGAAGCAATGCGACGGGTATGGCTTATATCAAGGAAGTCATGCGTCACATGCTGCTCCCGGTGGTCGTCCTGACCTTGCTTGGCGTCGGATCGTTGACGCGCTACTTCCGAAGCAACATGATCGATATCATCAAGCAGGATTATATCCGCACGGCCCGCGCCAAAGGCTTGAAGGAACGCAAGGTACTGTTCACCCATGCGCTGCGCAATGCGCTGCTGCCCGCCATTACGCTGGTCGGCTTCGAGCTGCCGGGTTTGTTCGGCGGATCGATTATTATTGAACGAATATTCAACTGGCCGGGAATCGGTCAGCTTTATATGCAATCCTTTGGATTGCGGGATTATCCGCTGCTCCAGGGATTCACGCTGCTTATCGCGATCTTGACCGTCATCGGCACGCTGGTATCGGACCTTCTGTACCATGTCGCCGATCCGCGGGTCAAGCTGTAGGAGGATAGGAAGATGTCAACGATTACGGGAGAGGCTGAGAAGGCGAGATCCGCCGTTAAGTCCGTATCCACTTCGTTATGGAAGCAGTCCCTGAGACGGCTGCTGAAGAATAAACTAGCCGTTCTCGGTTTTGTCGTTGTGGCGTTCATGTTCATAGCTTGCTTTATCGGACCGCTATTTTCTCCTTATACGGATAACAAGATTCACATGGCATTCATGAATAAAGCACCAAATCTCAAGCACTGGCTCGGCACGGATGCGCTGGGACGCGACGTACTCACTCGCGTGCTGCAAGCGGGGCGGATTTCATTATCCGTTGGTTTGATTTCGATGGTTCTGTCTGTATTCGTTGGCTCTCTATTCGGCATCATTGCCGGTTATTACAGAGGGATTGCCGATCAAATCATCATGCGCATTGCCGACCTGCTGCTCACGATTCCAAGTCTTCCGCTTCTGTTCATTCTCGGCGCGCTGCTCTCGGAATGGAAGGTGCCGACGGAGTATCGCTTGTACATTGTCGTGCTGATGCTCAGCGTTGTTGGGTGGCCGGGCCTTGCGCGAATCGTTCGGGGGCAGATGCTCAGCCTGCGGGAGCGCGAGTATATGCAGGCGACCGTCGTTCTCGGTCTTCGCGACCGCCGCAAGCTGTTCAACCACCTGCTGCCGAATTTAATGCCGCTGCTCATCGTTATTGCGACCTTGAACATTGGCGGTGCCATTCTATACGAATCCGTGCTCAGCTACTTCGGTCTAGGCGTCAATGCGCCAACGCCGACGTGGGGCAATATGATTGATGCGGCGAATACGATTATTGATTTTCAGGATCATCCTTGGCTGTGGATTCCGCCGGGGTTCTCGATCTTCGCGACCGTTATCGCCATTAATGTGTTTGGCGACGGGCTGAGGGATGTTTTGGATCCCAAGCAGAAAAGGTAGGTGTACGCAGCATGGATAACATCCTTGACATCGAGCATTTAAGAACATATTTCAAGACCGAAGGAGGCATCGTCAGAGCCGTTGACGATGTCAGCTTGCAAGTCCGCAAAGGCGAAATTGTCTGTATCGTCGGCGAGTCCGGCAGCGGCAAGAGCATTACGGCGATGTCGATCATGGGCTTAATCGAAGGTCCGGCGGGCGAAGTTGCAGGCGGAAGCATTGGGTTTAACGGCGAGGACCTGCTTCAATTAAGCCGTAATGAGATTCGCACGATTCGCGGCAATGAGATCGCTATGATCTTCCAAGAGCCGATGACCTCGCTCAATCCCGTGCTCAAAATCGGCGAGCAGCTGATGGAACCGCTGATCGAGCACCGCAAAATGAGCAAGAAGGCGGCCCGGAAGCGGGCGATCGAACTGATCGGCGAGGTAGGGATTTCGCGCGCGGAGCAGATCATGGACTCGTATCCGCATGAACTAAGCGGGGGTATGCTGCAGCGCATCATGATTGCCATCGCGATCTCATGCGGGCCCAAGCTGCTTATTGCCGACGAACCGACGACCGCGCTGGACGTCACGATTCAAGCGCAAATTCTCGATATGCTGCGCAGGTTCAGGGAAGAGTCCGACATGTCGATTCTGCTGATTACGCATGATCTCGGCGTCGTGGCAGAGATGGCGGATTACGTCGTTGTCATGTACGCGGGCAAGGTCGTGGAGGAAGGCGAAGTGGTCGCTTTATTCGGGAATCCGAAGCATCCGTACACGAAGGGCTTGCTGAAATCCAAGCCGATCATTAATCAGCGCCAAGAGGAGCTGTATTCCATTCCGGGTCAGGTGCCGAATCCGCTGGAGCTCGTGCCTTCTTGTTACTTTCACGATCGGTGCGCGCACTGCATGGACATCTGCAAGACCAAGCAGCCGCAGCTGTTGGATGTCGGCAATGAGCAGAAGGTTGCCTGCTGGCTGTATGAGGAGGCGATTGCGCATGTCTGAGGAACAACAGCCGCTGCTTGAGGTGAACAGGCTCAAGAAGTATTTTCCGATCAAAGAAGGTCTGTTCAGCCGCACGGTCGGCAGCGTAAAAGCAGTCGACGATATCAGCTTCTCCATTAAACGCGGAGAAACCTTCGGCCTTGTCGGCGAGTCGGGCAGCGGGAAGAGCACGGTAGGCCGTACGATTCTGAGGCTGACGGACAAGACCGACGGCGAAGTGAAATTCAAAGGGATCGATCTGCACGGGCTGCCTCCTGAGGAGCTGCGCCTGCTTCGTCCGAAGATGCAGCTGATCTTCCAGGATCCCTACAGCTCGCTCAACCCGCGCGTCCGTATTGGAGACGCGATCGGCGAGGCGCTGATCGAGCACGGCCTCGTGCTGCGAGCCGACGTTCGCGCCCGCGTGCTTGAAGTTCTGGCAGCCTGCGGCTTGTCGTCGTACCATATCGACCGCTTCCCCAATGAGTTCTCCGGCGGTCAGCGCCAGCGCGTCGGCATTGCAAGGGCGCTGGTCTTGAATCCCGATTTGATCATCGCGGATGAGCCGGTCTCGGCGCTGGACGTGTCGATCCAAGCACAGATCATTAACCTGTTCCGCAGCATGCAGGAGAAGAGCGGGCTCACGTATTTGTTCATCTCTCATGATCTGAGCGTGGTTGAGCATTTATGTTCGCGGATAGGGGTTATGTATCTGGGCTCGATGATGGAGACGGCATCGCGCGACGAGTTGTTCCGCGAGCCGCTGCATCCGTATACGAAGGCGCTCCTGTCGGCCGTTCCCGTCCCGATTCCGAAGCTGAAGCGCGAGCGTATCGTGCTGAGCGGCGAATTGCCGAACCCGGCGAATCCGCCCTCCGGCTGCAAGTTCCATACGCGGTGCCCGTACGCCGTACCCCGCTGCCGCGAAGAGGTGCCGCTGTTCCGGAATGTCGGCAGCGATCGCAGCGTTGCATGCCATCTCGTGTGAAAGGCAAATTTTGATACTCGCCAGGCGAGGTCAGCAGATTTCTGGCTGGCCTCTTTCTTATGCATGAAGCTTGTTCAAGCCAAAGCTTGTCATGCGCAGCTAACTGTTCTCTTCTAACAAGAAATCACTTATACTACAAGTAATATAGAACAAGGAGGCAATAACATGAGAAACATGACGAATCTGACCGCAGCTGCATACAAGGGTGTAACACTGACCTAACGTGCATAATCGGTGTACCCCCTTGGATGTGTTCTAAAACACTTAAAGGGGTAACTTATGCGTTTTCCAATAAAAAAATTTATGTCGTACTACAAGCCGTATCTTAAACTGTTTCTGGCGGTGCTCGGCTGTGCCTTTATCGTATCTGCTGCCGCTTTGGTATTCCCGCTGCTCGTCCGCTACATCACGAAGGATGTGCTGACAGGCGACTTGTCTGGAGCACAAACGAAGGTCTATATCGTCGGCGGGGTGATGCTTCTGCTGACCGCCATTCAAAATGCCGGGAATTACTTCGTCGATTACAAAGGGCATGAGATTGGCGCCCGCATGGAACGCGATATGCGAAGCGAGCTGTTCGCGCATATGCAGCGGCTTTCGTTCGGCTTCTACGATAAAGAGAAGACAGGCAAGCTGATGTCCCGTCTTACGAACGATCTGCTGCTCGTCTCCGAGCTGTACCACCACGGACCGGAGGATTACGTCAAATACGCCGTCCGTTTTATCGGCGCATTTATCATTCTATTCATGATTAACACGCCTTTAACGATCGCCGTATTCTGCTTCCTGCCCCTTATGGGCATCTTATCCTTGTACTTCAATAAGCGCTTAAACAAAGCCTTAAGAAGAAACAAGGAGCGGATCGGAGACATTAACGCGCAGGCCGAGGACAGCTTATCAGGCATCCGGGTCGTGAAATCATTTGCCAACGAGCACGTTGAAACCGCGAAGTTCGACCTGGAGAACAACCGTTTTCTCGCCAGCCGGAAGAGCACGTACAAAGCCGAGGCCTTATTTTATAATAGCTTCGAAACGATTATTCAGTTGATATCCATCACCGTAATCGTCTTAGGCAGTGCCAGTATCGTCCATGAGACAATTGATTTGGCTGACTTAGTGACGTTTCTGCTCTATATCGGCTTCATGATCGAGCCTGTTCAGCGAATGGTTCATATGAGTACGCAGCTGCAAGAAGGCGTCACCGGCTTCGAGCGCTTTATGGAATTAATGGAGATGAAGCCGGAAATCGAGAACGAGCCGAATGCGGTTACGTTGCCGGCCGTGAGGGGCGACATTGAATTCAAACAGGTCACGTTCCGCTATGAAGACCACTTGAATCCGGTATTCGTCAACCTGTCGCTGCGGGTTAGGCCGGGAGAGTACGTCGCGCTTGTCGGTTCGTCCGGAGCCGGGAAGACGACGCTGTGCTCGCTGATTCCACGTTTCTACGAAGCATCTGGAGGAGAGGTGCTGCTCGATGGGGTCAACGTCCGCCGGATCGATCTGCATGCCTTGCGAAGCAGTATCGGAATCGTTCAGCAGGATGTTTACCTGTTCTCGGGAACGGTGCTGGATAATATCCGCTACGGCAATCCTTCCGCAAGCGAAGCGGACGTCGTAGCGGCTGCCAAACATGCCAATGCCCATGACTTTATTATGAGCTTGCCGAGCGGCTATGAATCCGAGATCGGGCAGCGCGGCGTCAAATTGTCGGGCGGCCAAAAGCAGCGCCTTAGCATTGCCCGTGTATTCTTGAAGAATCCGCCCGTGCTTATCCTGGATGAAGCGACCAGCGCGCTTGATAACGAGAGCGAGAGCATCGTCAAGGAATCGCTGGAAGCATTGGCAAGAGGGCGTACAACGATCGTCATCGCCCATCGACTGTCTACGATTCGCGGTGCGGGGCGGATAATCGTGCTGACGGAAGACGGCATTGCCGAGCAAGGCACGCACGAAGGGCTGCTTGCGCGCGGCGGCGCATATGCGCAGCTGTACGCCAAGCCATTCGAATACCAAGTATAAGCGTTGATTAGATCGGCTCTCCCTTGAAGAAGGGGGAGCCGTTTTTTGCGGTCACCATGGTGCTTATTGATTCCAACAGGCGGGGCCCGCTTGACGAAATCGTCAGTAAGGATTAAATTTAAACTAAGTATAAAAAATGGGGAGGGAAACGCTTTGTCCCGTCAAAGTTTGACTACGCCAAGAAAGCTAATCCTTGATATCGTGAGCAATTCGCACGATCATCCTACTGCATCAGACGTGATCGACCGAATTAAGAGCCAAGGCCAAAGCGTTGCTTACGCGACTGTATATAATTCACTACGATATCTAACCGAGCATGGACTTCTGCGCGAGCTGAGGCTTGAAGGCGATGCGAGCCGTTACGATGCCAGGATAGAGGATCACCAGCACATTGTCTGCGTCGCCTGCGGCGCGGTGAACGAGATCATGACGCCCACGCCGCAGGAGTGGATTCATCGCATTGAGGCCGAGACCGGTTATTCCATTAAGGAAGAAGAATTCTTGTTCAAGGGGGAATGTGAAGCATGCAGAACATCGAAAAATCCAGTTCATTCATAACCCCGATAAGCGACGCATCATTCACGTCTCTCTTTCCGGAGGGCGAGTTTTGTTCGCAAACGAAAAGGGTCGTCGTCGTTAGTCCGTTCCCTGCACGTCTGCAGGCGCTCGTCTCGGAGCTGATGGCCCGCTGCTATGACGTTCTCATGTTCCATAGTGCCAAGGACCCGATACTTGCCATGCTGCAGTACGATCTGATCGTTGTCGACATGACGTGGGGCACCGACGAGGAGCTTTCGGCTGAAGCAGCTGCTGCCGAGTCCTTATATTTAATCGGCGACAAGTCGATCTCTCCGATGCCGGCTGGGCATGTCATGAATTGGCCGAGCGAGCTCGAACCGGCTGTTGCCAGAATCCAAGAGCTTGCAGACCGGAGCAAACCTGCGGCTTCTTCGGAAGCGGGGGCCGACCGGCTGCGCTTCAAGGACGTCGAGATCGACCTGAAGCGGATGATCGTTCTTCACAGAGGCTCGAAGATCGAATTAACGAAGACGGAATATGACTTGCTGCGCGTCCTGCTCGCTTCGGACGGCGTGATGACGCGTCAAGCCATCATGGAAGCGATCTGGGGCGATGGTTACTTCGGAGGGAGCAATTCCATTGACGTTCATATCCGCAGCCTGAGGCAGAAGCTCGGCGACGACCCGAAAAGACCGGCTTACATTACGACCGTGCGCGGCGTTGGCTATCGGATCGGGGAATAAGGAGAAGCGCGTCCCGCGGCTATTGCCGCGGGACGCTGCAATATAATGCGCTTCATCAGATCTTCATCTTCTCTTCATCATACATTCATGATCTCTTCATCATACCTTCATGCAGGTCTTTCGCATGGATGGTATGATTTTTTTGTAGCAAATATTTAAACTAAATCTAAATATAAAATGAAGCTGGAGGAACAAAATATGCGTAAAACAATCATTATCGGAACAGGCCCAGCTGGGCTGACTGCCGCGATTTATCTAGCAAGAGCGAACTTGAATCCGCTCGTGATCGAAGGACCCGAGCCGGGCGGTCAGCTGACCACGACTACGGAAGTCGAAAACTTTCCCGGTTTCCCGGACGGCATCCTCGGTCCGGAGCTGATGGACAATATGCGTAAGCAAGCCGAACGCTTCGGAGCCGAATTCAAGACGGGGTGGGTGAACGAGGTCGATATGTCCAAGCGGCCGTTCACGCTTAAAGTCGAAGGAATGGGCGAACTGCAAGCCGAGACGTTGATAATCTCAACCGGCGCTTCGGCGAAGTACTTAGGCATTCCAGGCGAACGCGAGAATGTCGGCCGGGGCGTAAGCACCTGCGCCACTTGCGACGGGTTCTTCTACCGCGGCAAGAAAATCATCGTCGTCGGCGGCGGAGACTCGGCGATGGAGGAAGCGGGCTTCCTGACACGCTTCGCTTCGGAGGTTGTCATCGTCAACCGCCGCAGCGAGCTTCGGGCTTCGAAGATCATGCAGGACCGTGCACGCGGTAACGCCAAGATCAGCTGGGCGCTCGGCCGTACGCCGCTTGAAGTGGTTGCGGACGAAGCCGGCGTGAAGGGTCTAAAGGTATTGAACAATGAGACCGGCGAAGAAGAACTGCTCGAGACACAAGGCATATTCGTAGCGATCGGCCATACGCCGAATACGAAGTTTCTCGGCGGTCAATTGACGACGGACGATCACGGTTATCTGGCCGTCATTCCCGGCACGACTGAGACGAATATCCCCGGCGTATTCGCCTGCGGCGACGTACAGGACAACCGGTATCGCCAAGCGATCAGCGCAGCCGGAACCGGCTGCATGGCCGCACTTGATTGCGAGCGATTCCTGGAGTCTGCCGAAGTTATTTCCGCCGAAGCGTCAGCGGTTTGATTCCCTGCCTAACCATTATCTATCGAAGGAGGAGAAGTACCATGTCGAATACGGATCCCGTTATTATTTACACCAGCACGCACTGTAATTATTGCAAGCAGGTGAAGTCGTTTCTGAGCGAGAACGGCGTCGAATACGAGGAACGCAACATTGACCTTGAAGAGAAGTATGCCGAGGAGCTGTGGAATACGGGGATGCGGTCCGTCCCCGTAACTGTAATCGGTAAGACCAACATTCTAGGCTTTAACCGTACGCAGCTGACACGCGCCGTTGCTGAACGCCAAGCGTAGCCCCACTACCCAAGCCAAACCAACTCAAATACCCAATCAGGAGGTTTTACCAACAATGAATAATGCTTTAACAACCGTCTATCCTTTCGCCAAAGTAGGTATGCCCGCACCGGAATTTACACTGCCGTCCACGAAGAACCTGGAAACCCTAGAAGAAACGGTCTCGCTTGCGGATTACCGCGGCAAGTGGCTGGTATTGTTCTTCTGGCCGTATGACTTCACCTTTGTCTGCCCGACCGAGATCGTCGGCTTCAGCGACAGCTACGAGCAATTCAAGAACCTCGACTGCGAGATTGTCGGCGCTTCCGTCGACAGCGTATATACGCATCGCGCATGGATTGAAACGCCGGTTGACCGCAACGGGATCGGCGCTATCCGCTTCCCGATCGCTTCCGATTTCACGAAGGAGACCGCGCACGCCTACGGTATTTTGGACGAGTCAGGCGCTGCCCACCGCGGCCTGTTCATTATCGACCCGGAAGGGATTCTGCGCTATCAAGTGGTTACGGACATGAACGTCGGCCGGAGCGTCGAAGAGACGATGCGCGTGCTCCAAGCGCTTCAATCCGGCGGCCTGTGCCCGGTCAACTGGAAGCCCGGCGATAAGACGCTTTAATTAAATCGACCGTACAGCGAACTTTTGAGGCTGCCCAGCACATACAGCGAGAAGAATTCCGCCTTGCGAGGCGGGGGGCTTCTCGCTTTCTGCGTTTACGCGCTGATCGCTCGTACCTTCAGGGATGCTCTGCCGGCGATAACGGTGAAGGCGATTTCTTTTTGACAAGCTCCTTGCCTGTGTACTAGGATAGAAATAAAATGCGCAGCAAACATAGGAGCCCTTAGATATGCATAATAAAGCAGAGCGATTGAAAAATGCGAAGGCGGTCGCATCCAATTCCAATTCGGAATGGCAGGATCGTATTCCGGCCGGCCAAACGATGACCGAGAAATTCCCCATTCTCCACGAGGGGGAAGTGCCCGTTTACGATCTGAACGATTGGACGCTGACGATCTGCGGCGAAGTGGAGGAAGAACGCACGTTTACCTATGATGACATTCTGGCCCTCCCCGTGACGAAGACGCAGTCGGACATTCACTGCGTGACGCGGTGGACCAAGCTGGATACGGAGTGGGAGGGCGTGCTGTTCCGGGACCTGCTTGCCTTGATTAACGTCAAACCCGGCGCGAAGTACGTCATGTTTCACGCGGATCCCGACTATGAGACGAATGTACCTTTGTCCGACTTGCTCATGGACGACGTCATGCTGGCCTACCGCTATGCGGGAGAGCAGCTGACGGCGAAGCACGGCTGGCCGCTGCGGACGCTCGTCCCGCACCGGTACTTCTGGAAGAGCGCCAAATGGGTGCGCCGAATCGAATTCATGACCGAGGACCGGCCAGGCTTCTGGGAGCGCAACGGGTTCCACAACGAAGCGGATCCATTCGCCGAGCAGCGGTTCTCCGAAGAAGGCATGCATATGCCGGAAGACGAGTGGACGAAGAAGGATTTTGATTAAGCGTACAGGAGAAGACCGGTTGAATTTATTCAACGGGTCTTTTTATGCATAATTATAGAACGCGAAGAGGAGTCTGATGATATGGGGAAAATAACATTCGGCATCATCGGGCACGGCTGGCGAGCGGATTTCTATCTGCGCATTGCGCAGGAGCTGCCGGAGCGGTTCGAAGTGAGCCGCATGCTGGTGCGCCGCGAAGAGACGGCAGACGAGCTTCGTGGGCGTTGGGGCGTTGAAACCTTTCACGATCTGGATACGTTTCTCGCGGATGGAAAGCTTGACTTCGTCGTCGTATCCGTGCCGTGGGAAAGCTGCCCGGTCTACATCGAAGCGCTGACGCAGCGCGGCGTGCCGGTTCTGGCGGAGACGCCGCCGGCCCCGGATCTGGCCGGCTTGACGAAGCTGTATCAAGCCGTCGGCGGCAAGGCGAAGGTGCAGGTGGCCGAGCAGCTGCTGTTTCAGCCCATGCATGCGGCGCGGATTACGCTCGCGCGGTCAGGTAAGCTGGGACTGATTACGCAGGCGCAGGTATCTGCTGCCCACGGCTATCACGGCATCAGCCTGATGCGTCACCTGCTGGACGTAGCCTTCGAGGAAGCGGTCATTACGGGACAACGATTTGTTTCCCCGATCGTGCAGGGGCCGGGCAGGAACGGTCCGCCGAAGGAGGAAATCGTCAAGGAATCGGCGCAGGATATCGTGACGTTCCGATTCGGGGACAAGCTGGGCTTGCTGGACTTCACCGGCGATCAATATTTCTCGTTCATCCGCCGGGAGCGGGTGCTCGTGCGGGGAAGCCGCGGCGAAGTATCGAACGACGAAGCGGCATGGCTGGCGGATTTCCAAACGCCATTGCTCGCGAAGCTGCGGCGGGTCGACAACGGATTCGAAGGCAACACGCTTGGCTTCACCTACGGCGGGATTTTGCTCGGGTCCGAATGGCTGTACCGTAACCCGTTCGTTCCCGCGCGGCTGTCTGACGACGAGATCGCTATCGCGACTTCGCTTGTCAAGATGGGTGAATACGTGCAGGGGGGACCGTCATTCTACAGCTTGGCGGAAGCGTCGCAGGATCACTACTTAAATCTGCTGATGCAGCAGTCGATAGCAGAAGGCACGGCAGTCGTATCCGGAAAGCAAGCCTGGCATTAAGACGCCTGCCCGCATAGGCGGCTTGAATCGGGGAACGCTGAATCAAGAAGGAGAGCGCGTATAGCAGATCTGAACGATAAGGAGGCGGCACCGGTATGGAAACCGTTCGGAAGCTGCTCGATCATATGTATAGGTCAGATGAAGGTATGCTGGAAGCCTTGCGAGCCGGCGGCGGCACGAATGCCGAGGCGATCAGGCTGTACGCGCATGTGCTGCGCGGTGAACAAGTCTGGATGGTGCGGCTGAAGGGACAGTCCATCGAGCAGCTGGAGATCTGGCCGGAAGACAATCTCGACGACTGCGCCAAGGCGGCGAAGGCGAACCGGGCGGCCTATACAGCTTACTTCGACGCGCTGTCACCGGAGCGGCTGGACGAGATGGTCATTTACGGCTACCCCGGCCGACCCTATCAAGCGTCGATCCGGGACATACTGACGCATGTCGCGATGCACGGCCAATATCATCGCGGTCAAATCAACGCGAAGATTCGCGCGGTCGGCGGCGAGCCTGTCAGCGTCGATTATATTAAATTGTTCAGATCCGTTCTGTAAATGCAAAGAACCCTCGGCATTAACATTAGCCGAGGGTTCTTTGCATCTTGGGGTCCAGCAGCTCGCCCGAGCGAGCGAATCGCTTGCATGCTATTCTTTAGTGTCCCATCATCATCGATGCATCCGGTGCATCCGATGCATCGCCGGACGACTTGACTTCCGCTTGCTGCTTCGGCTTGCGCAGAATCAGCGACAGCGCCACGCCGACCGTTGCGATGCAGGCGGACAAGAAGAACGTATCGCCGTAGCCGGCGACGACGGCGGTCAGCGGAATCGCGTCTTTTGCCGCTCCGGCCGCATGGGCGGAGATTTGCGAGGTCAGGTAGCCCGTCAGACCTGCTACCGCAAAGGAAACGACAACCTGTTGAGCGGCCGTCGTGAGCGGCGTTACGCGGCCGACCAAGTGACGCGGCGCCGAGTTCAAGACGTGGGTGTTAAGCGGCATCATGGAGAAGCCCATGCCGAGTCCCATCAGGCTGACGCAGACGATAATGACCCACAGGCTCGTATCGGTTGAGACGCCGGACAGCATGAACATTGCGGCCGCGACGACGGCGAGGCCGATGAAAGCGAGCGGTCTCGCACCGATTTTGTCGAACAAGCGTCCGCTGATCGGCATCCCGATGCCGGCACAGAGCGCCTGCGGCATGATAATCCAGCCGGTTTCAAGCGCGGAGTAATGCTTGACGCCCTGCAAGTACAGCGGCACGATCAGCATGGTGCCGAACAAGGAAAGCTGTACGATCCACACAAGAATAATGCTTCGCGTAAAGTCGGAGGATTTGAACACCTTCAGCTCCAGCAGCGGATACTTCTGTCTCAGCTCGACGAAGATGAACGAGAGCAGCGCGATGCCGCCGACCGTAAGGCCCGTGATCGCCGATGCCGACGACCAGCTCGTGCCGCCTTCGCTTACGCCGTAGGCCAGCATGGAGAAGGCGATCGGCGCGAGGCACATCCCGATGACGTCGAGATGAGGCGCTTTTTGCCGGTTGGACTTGGGCAAATATTTAACGCCGAGAATGAAAGCAATGATGCCGATTGGCAAATTGATGATAAAGATCCAGTGCCAGCTGACGGATTCTACGAGCCAGCCGGACAAAATCGGGCCGAAGGCCGGTGCCATCAGCATCGGTATGCCGAGTATGCCCATTATAGAACCGCGGCGTTCTTGAGGCGCGAGCCTGAAAACCATGGCCATCCCGATCGGCGATACCATCCCGCCGCCGAGACCTTGAAGAATACGGAAGATGACCAGCTGTTCCGGCGTTTGCGCGATGCCGCAAAGGAGGGAGCCGATCGTAAACAGCGTAATCGTGGTCAAGAAAATTTGCTTGGAACCGAATTTATCCGTCAGCCAACCCGCGAGCGGGATAACGGCGGAAAGGGCCAATGTATAGCCGGTTACCGTCCATTGAATGGTTTTTAGGTCGGTATCGAAATACTCGACCAGCTTGGGAATCGCATTATTGACGACCGTGCTGTCCAAAATAACCATGATCATGCCGACGACAATGGCCATGAGCGGCGGCATAATGGCTTTCAGCGAGAAGTTGTCGTCGCCGGCAGCGGGTTTCGTTTGTGTTCGGGCTGACATGTTGAGGCCTGCTTTCTGCTCATCGAGCGGTAAATTTGTGGAAGTAAAGCTCCAAGAAGAGATCGATCTGCTCTTCGACGGAGGCCGTCACATGGAATTGCTTATCCTTGTGCGCCCCGTTCTTCTCGGCAAAGCTAGCCTTGATAATCGGCGAGAGAATAGCTGCGAAGATCTGCTGGATCATGAGCAGCACTCTTTCCCGTTCGGCCGGGCCGATCATTTCGGTAATCGCGGCGCTTAGCTTCTCAATGCCTTGGCTCTTGAGAAACTCGACGTACTCGGTCTGCGACTCGAAGAGCTGCTCCTGCCCAAGCACCCGCTTGATTAGCTCGGGATGCGCTTGAATCGACGAGGTGTAGTTCATTAGAAAATTCTTCAGTCTGACAAGAGGCGGCAGGTCCATTTCGTCGAAAACGGAGAAGGCTTCCTGGAACGATTGCAGCTGGATTTTGAGTGTTTCGCTGATCAGCCGTTCCTTCGAGCCGAAGTAGTAATTGATCAACGCGACGTTGGTGCCCGCAAGCGCGGCGATCTTACGAATGGTGACGTGCTCGATGCCCTCGGATTTGATCAGTTCCAGGGAGGCGGCGAGAATTTTTTCTTTCGTCGAGGGAATCACTCCGATCCAAAAGGGTAGACGAAGGGTTAAACGATGTTTTAAACAGTGTTTAATATATCGCGTCATGACTTCCCTGTCAATTGCCAAACGGCGTTCCGCGGGGAAAAAGATGATGAAAGCCTTATCATGCTTCGATTCATGAAAAAACAAACTAGAACGGCTTCAAGTTTGTCGGCGAATGGTATGTTTATTCTCCCTAGCAACCGCGTGAAGTTAGACGGCAGCCAGAGCATTGCCAGTCCACTATTGACCTGATTGCAAGCGTAGATATGGCTTTGAAACCCTTGCCAAATCAAGGTATGATAGACGCAAGGGATTAGCTGCCATTCGGGAGAGATCCCGGCAGCCCCGGCTTTGCAACTTTCATTGCGGGAGGAATTCATATGGCTGAAATTGCAATTATCGGTGCAGGACCGGCTGGAGGCAGCGCGGCACTGTTCACGGCCAAGGCAGGGAAAAGCACGCTGCTGATCGACAGCAACCAGAGCGTGACACGGAAAGCATGGATCGAGAACTATTACGGCATCCTGGAGACGACGGGACCGGATCTCGTCGATATTGGCATTGGGCAAGCCAAGAAATTCGGCGCCGAAGTGGTGCAGGCGAAAGTCACCGAGATTCAGAAGACGGATGAGGGCTTCACCATCCTTACAGAGTCCGGCGACGCCTAAACGGCTGGCGTCGTCATTGTGGCCTCTGGCCTATTCCTCGATTTCGCCGAGAAATCAGGCCTGCAGACGAAGCCGGGTACGGAGCCGCGGATCAAAACCATCCTCGACACGGATGCTGCCGGCCGTACGAACGTGGCGGGCATCTGGGCCGCGGGTACTTGCGCAGGCGTAAGCATGCATGTGGTCATCACGGCCGGTGACGGCGCGAAAGTGGCGATCAACGTCATCAGCGAGCTGAACGGGGCACGTTATGTGGATCACGATATTTTGAAATAAGCCAAACGCTCTCCTTCCATCGGGTGAATCTCGCTCTTTGGAAGGAGAGTTTTTTTGTGCTTCGAAATGGAAGGAATAGCGGGGTGGAAGTGGAATCTATACGTGGAAACGGATTCATGCCTGTCTGGGCAACATGTAACAGAACATACTTAAGGGGATAACGGGAGGCTTCTATAAACATGGGAATGGAACAAAAGCTAATGCATAGTGATCGTATTCAGCTCGCGAATGAACAACTAAAGCAATCCTCGGCAGCCCAGCAGGAGGACAGGTACAGGCTGCGTTATCATTTGATGCCGCGCGCCGGCTGGATGAACGATCCCAATGGCCTTGTCTATTTCAATGGAGAATATCATGCATTCTACCAGCATGATCCCAGCCAGCCGTATAACGGGCCGATGCACTGGGGACATGCCAAGAGTGAGGATCTG
Source organism: Paenibacillus sp. R14(2021) (assembly GCF_019431355.1). Classification (NCBI taxonomy): domain Bacteria; kingdom Bacillati; phylum Bacillota; class Bacilli; order Caryophanales; family Paenibacillaceae; genus Paenibacillus; species Paenibacillus sp. R14(2021). The sequence continues at coordinate 2,407,734 of NZ_CP080269.1, read as the reverse complement.
GTCCGATGGGAGCATCTGCCGGTTGCGCTTGCGCCGTCGGAGCCCTTCGACCTGGGAGAATCGGGGTACGGCTGCTGGTCCGGCAGCGCGGTAGAGGATAACGGCCGATTGCTTCTGATCTATACGGGGCATGTGGACGGCAATTCGCCGGTCGAAGTGCAATGTCTCGCGGTAAGCAGCGACGGCGTCCGCTTCGAGAAGGCAGAGGCGCCCGTTATTTCGGCACCGCCGGAGGCGGGCTTGTCCGGGTTCCGCGATCCTAAAGTATGGAGGCACGGCGACAGCTGGTATATGGTAGTCGGCAGCGGCAAGGACGGCCGGGGCCAAGTATTCCTGTACCGATCTGCCGATCTGCGCAATTGGGCGTACATGGGCATCGCCGCGCAGAGCGACGGCACGATGGGCGATATGTGGGAATGCCCGGATATGTTCGCGCTCGGTGAGCAGCAGCATGTGCTCATCGTTTCTCCCATGAATATGGGAGCCGTGAAAACAATGTATTTGGCCGGGACGATGGATTACGAGAATGGGCAATTCAAGCCTGTCCGAGCCGAACGGCTTGATTACGGATTCGATTTCTATGCGCCGCAGACGCTGCTTGATTCGATGGGCAGGCGAATTCTGTTAGGCTGGATGAACATGTGGGGCGCGACCATGCCTGAGCAAGCGGATGGCTGGATGGGGGCAATGACGGTTCCGCGCGAGCTTAAGCTCACGGAGCAAGGGGAGTTGACCATGCAGCCGGTTGCTGAGCTGGCTCGGCTAAGAGGCAGACATACTGCATTGGAGCCTCAGCTGCTGGAGCGGGATACGATTCGGCCGCTGCCGGAGCTTCGGGCCGACGCGGTTGAACTCATAGCGGTATTCGAAGTGAGCGAGGCTCGCACCGAAGAGTTCGGTCTGCGTCTTCGCTGTTCAGAGGATGAGCGTCAGTATACGGAGGTCGCTTACCGGTCCGGCAGCGGACAGCTGCTCGTGGACCGGAATCAGGCGGGGCATGGCGACGGAGGCATCAGCGAGGTTATGATCGAGCCGATGGCGGATGGCAGATTGAAGCTGCATCTGCTGCTTGACCGTACTTCCGTCGAGCTGTTCGCGAACGACGGCCGAAGAACGATAACGAACCGGATCTATCCGGACCCGGACAGCCTCGGCATAAGTCTATTCTCGCGATATGGTGAGACGAAGTTGGTCGCGTTTGATGCGTGGATCTTGCAACCGATTTGGTAGAGAGCGACGATATTCATCATTTATGCGGTTTACGGCCTGCGCGGGAGGGTGATTTTTTCCCGCCGAGGCGTGTTCCAGATGCGCGCCCGCGCTTCTTTGTTCTTGACGCTGCTCGCGGCCGAGCCATAAGATTCACGCCGTTGCCCGGCGTATCCGTCTCGGCGTTGGTCTCCGCCTCGTCGGTATCGTCTTCGTCACCATCATCATCGAAGCTCGGGAAGGTATCGGCGTTGCCGAACAGAATCGTGCCCTTGTTGTTGACGATGATGCAGGTTCCGATCCAGCAGCACATACAATCATCAGCTTCCTCGTCATAGTCTAAGCAACTCTAGCTGCTATTCTATGATATGACTGCCCGGCAATGCCCGTATTGGCACATGTCCTGCAAGCCGGAAGAATCTCTAGAGAACCAATATGCGTGCCCCGTATTCCAAATGCTCCACCATGCGGCGCTTGGCTTCGTCCCCGTCGCCGGCAACGATAAGCTCGAAAATATAGACGTGGTTGCCAAACAATGTCGATTATTTCCGGGGAAATTTTAGACGGACTTACGCGTCTAGCCTTCATCAATTGACGATAAACAGAGTCGACCGGATTGCTCGTTGGCCGCAATTTCCGGCGGTTCTCTTTGTTTACCGGTTCGCACAGAAAAAATATGCAATCTCTGGAACATATTAGTAGGCGTTGTCGTCTATCCCTATAAGCAAGAGCATGATTCAAGAGAGGACGATGCTTACCTATGAACGGCTATCCAGCACGATTGTTAAGAAGAACCGGCTTAACCGCCGCGGCGGCCGTCATTGCGGCGGGCGCATGGCTCTTCGGCGGCGCAAGCGCGCATGCTAATGAGCTCAACGTCTATGACAAAGGGCAGCATCTGCTGTTTCCGGAAGGACCGATCCATCAGCATGGCGTGTGGATGATCCCGCTGCGCGTTGTCGCGGAGCGCCTCGGCTATTCCTTTACGAAGGTGACCGTGAACGAAGTGGAGCTGGCGGGTGGTTTTGGCAGCGTGACGCTGCATCCCGGACAGGCGACAATCGTGCTGAACGGAAGCGTCAAGCAAACGATAGCCGCGGAGCCTGAATTTATTCACGGCACGCTGTTCGTGCCGCTGGATTGTATCGGTATCCTAACCGATATCGGCTACACGGTCATCACAGGCTCGAACGGTAATCCGTCCGCGATTGAGCTCCGGCCGGGGGAGAAGGACGCGAAGACGATGCTGGAGGAGCAGTATTGGACCAGCGTGAACATCGGCTACGGCAAGACGGCTTACATAGACAGCAAGGGCGAGACGAGGCTGACGATGTCCAATCTCAGGTGGTCTGATTTCGGCTATGACGAGCTGACGCCGGTGTACAAGAACAACTTTGGACAGGGGTACGCGGATCGGACAGGGAAGATCGCCGTACCTGCAACGCATTACCGGCTGAGCGGTTTCAGCGAAGGGATGGCAGCGTATATGGACCTCGTCCCGGAAGGCGATTACGGGTACCGGGTCCGGTCCGGCTATGTGAACCGCGACGGTCAAATGCTTACAGACAAGGGAGCTCCAGCGCCAATCGTGTTCGATCGCGCCTACCCGTTCTCGGATGGGCTCGCCAAAGTCGTCAAAGGGAACAAAACCTTCTACATTGATCACAACGGACAAACCGCGATTCCGCCGATCAGCGGCAGCCTGCATACGCAATCGTTCTCGAACGGCCTGGCGGCCGTCGAAATGAGCGTCCGCGTCGACGGCAAGCTGACTGCGCGAACAGGCTTTATCGATACAAGAGGGAAGCTCGTCATTGCCCCGACATTGGTGTATTCGGACAGCTTTGCGGAGAACGGGCTCGCCTTGGCGGTGAAGGGCGGCAAGTGCGGCTATATCGACAAATCCGGCAAATGGGTTATTGCGCCGCAGTTCGACAGTGCGAATGCGTTCCGCGAGAACTTCGCCGTCGTCACTGCGAACACCGCTGGCGGCATCGTACTTTCGTTAATCAATGCCGCCGGAAACAAGGTTAAGCTGCCGCCGCACGGCTCGATGTACGGCGTGTCGCAGGGGCTGATCGCATACGAGTATAAAGGGCTGTGGGGGTATATGGATACGGCGGGCCGTATTGTCGTCGAGCCGCAATTCGAGAGCGCACGGGATTTTGAAGGCGGGCTGGCAAGCGTGCAGCTGAAGGAAGACGACGGAGGCCGTTCCCGCGAGGCGCTTATTAACCGAACGGGCAAGGTCGTGTGGAAGAGCGAATTCGTGAACTAACCGGGCAGCAGGCTCCTTGTCCTGCGCAGGATTTGAACGAGAGTAACGCGATAAGTAGATTAGGGAAGGAGCTGCTGCTCCTTCCCTTTTTCATTTGACGATAACGGAGAATACGAGTGCACTTTGCCATGGATTGTCGGATCGAATGCGATTGCCCCAGATGATTTTTCTGCGAAAAATCATAGCGCTTTCAATCGGAATCGGCTATATTGAATTCGACTTGCAAGCGTAAAGGATACGCACGGGGGGATCATGCTATGAAACGGCTGCGAAACATGTCGCTGCAAAAGAAAATTCTCGTCATGATGATATTTCTCTATATTCCGCTTCCGATTATCGGCTGGGTTTGGTACGAGAAGACGTATAACGTCATCGAGCGCAACGCCGTCGATTCCAGCATTCAAATGGTAAATCAGGTCAACACGCATCTCGAGACGTATTTCACCGAGGTGCAGCGAACGATGCTGCCGATGCTTGCGAGCGACTTGACGGGCGCTTTCCTGAATAATCAAGATGACGACCCCTATAAGCGGTACGAGCTGTCATACCGGATTGACAAGGAGCTGTTCTCGAACATTCTGATGAACCGCACGGATATTTACGGAATCTCGCTCATCTCGGACCGGATCAAGGCAACCTCCAGCTCCAGCTTTACGATGGCGGAGCAGCGATATACGTCTTATCTGGCCCGGCTGAAGGCTTCGGGGAAATTCCGGATCATGGGGCTTGAAGCGACGCCGAGCAATCAGGTCGTTGCCATGGCGATGAAATTCACGCCCCCGCAGAGCAACATGAAGGAAGGGATGCTGATCGTTGACATGAAGCGCGACGAGATGGTCCAAATCATACAGGACGTCCAGCTGGGGCGGACGGGCTTCGTCTGGGTCGCCGACGCGGAGAATCAGGTTATCTACCATCCGCAGAGCGAGGGGATGCCGAAGGTCGTTCCCGCCGATTATCTGCAAGAGATGGGAACGAAGCAAAGCGGCGCGTTCACCGTACGAACGGACGAAGGCCGGAAGCTGATCGTCTTCATCCGCTCCGACCGCACCGATCTGACGCTGATCTCCGAGGTGCTGCTCTCGGAGCTGAACCAGTCGATCGTGACCGTCAGCCGCATCTCGGTCGTGGTGCTGGTGCTGCTGTTTCTGCTCTCGATGCTGGCCGCGAGCGTCGTCGTCTATTCAATGACGAAGTCAATGGTGAAGCTGCTGCGGCTGATGAAGAGCGCCGAGATGGGCGACTTCAACGCCAAGGCGCCGGACGAAGGCGGTCAGGAAATCGGCAGTCTGTTCCGCGGTTTCAATAAGATGGTCGAGGAAATCAAACGGCTCGTCGAAATCGTGCACGTATCGGAGCTGCGCGAGAAGGAGCTTGAGGTAAAGCAGAAGGAATCGCTTCTGCATGCGATGCAGGCGCAGATCAATCCGCATTTTCTGTACAATACGCTTGAATTCATTAATTCCAATGCGATCGTGGAAGGCAATGACAAGATCAGCACGATGATCGGATCGCTCGGTGACATGTTCCGCTATAACGTGCAGCATCCGAGCGGGAACGTCTTCCTTGCCGACGAAATCCGGCATATCGAAGCGTACCTCTCGATTCAGGCCGAACGCTATCCTTCGTTCACGTACGCGGTCGAGGTCGACAGGGAACTGGCGGCTTCCGTACCGGCAGTTCGGTTCGCGCTGCAGCCGATCGTGGAGAACTGCTTCAAGCATGGGTATGACCGGCATAAGCTCCGCCCCGACCATATTCGGATTTCGGGCGGACGAGCGGACGGCAGGTTCGTGCTGGAAATTACCGATACGGGCAAAGGGATGCCGGGCGAGCGGTTGGCGCGCTACAATGCCGCTTTCGCGCGTGACGATGCGGAAGCGCCGAACGGATCGGAGCAAGGCGGGGACGGACCGCCGTCCATCGGCCTGCACAACGTGCATACCCGGCTGCGGATGATATTCGGCAAGCCGTACGGGCTTCATATCGCCCGTTCGGACGAGAGCGGGACGTCGGTTCTGATTGCGCTGCCGCTGCAAGTAGCGGAAGGGGAGGTTTAATATGATCAGCAACAATTATCGCATTTTGCTCGTTGACGACGAGCAGATGATTCATCGGAGCCTACGCAAAATTCTGACCGACGCGCATCCGGGCTTCGTCATTGCCGGCGAGGCGATGGACGGGCAGGAGGCGCTCGAGATCGCGGAGCGGGAGAGGCCCCATGCGATCATCACGGACATCAGCATGCCGGTCATGGGCGGGCTGGAGCTGATCCGCGCCGTTTACGAGAGGGGCTGGCGGCCGGAGATCGTCATTTTGTCCGGCTACGGGGAGTTCGATTACGCGCGGGAAGCGCTGCGGTACGGCGTCGCCGACTATATCCTGAAGCCGATGCGCGCCGCGGCCGTGAAGGAGCTGATGCTGGGGCTGTACGCGAAGCATCGGGAGCGTGCGGATGCTTCGCATGCGAAGAGCGAGCTGATGCTCAAGTGCCTGCATGCGGCCGATCGGCTCATGGAGCGGATCTGGATGGCGGACGAGCCCGGCGTTCTGGCGTTGGCCGAGGAGCTTGCCTCCACCGTGAGCAGCTTCGGCTTGCTGACGGAGGAGCAGAAGAAAGGCGCGCTGCTCGATACCGCCGCCGCGCTGCGGCATCAATCCGAGGAGCGCGGCACGCCGCTCGCCTTCGAGCTTGCCTGGCAGGAGCAGCTGGCCGACATGACGGCGCAGTTCGGCAGCATGCTTCTGCAGGCGATCGGCCATGTGCGAAGCAGCCGCAATTGGGGCAAGCTGACCGCGATGCAGGAGGCGGCGCTGGTCATTCAGGAGCGCTATGCCGATCCGGAATTCAAGCTCGAAGAGCTGCTGTCCAAGCTCCAGATGTCCGTCACGCATTTCTACAACCTGTTCAAGCAGGAAACGGGCAAATCGTTCATCGCTTACTTGATCGACTACCGGATCGAGCAGGCCAAGGCGCTGCTTGCGGAGCGCAGGGAGCTCAAAACCTACGAGGTCGGCGAGCGCGTCGGCTACCCGGACTACCCGCATTTTACGAAGGTATTCAAGAAGGTTTCCGGCGTCACGCCCAGCGAATACCGAAAGCTGTTCTTGTAGCGTATCAGTGATGAAAAAGACAATAACGTGAAGATATCTACATCCTCAATCTCGCGAATGTCCCCTAATATTAAGCATGTAAGCGTCACCAACAAGCGGAACACATATCAGTTAGGGGGATAACCAAATGAAGCTTCGCAAAAGCACGGCACTCGTGCTCGGCTCCGTACTGCTGACGGGCGGACTCTTGGCAGACTGCTCCAGCAGCGGCAATAATGCGTCCGACAAAAGTGGAAACAGCGGGACGAATACGGCGAACGAGCAGCAAGGTAAGACAGATACCGCTGCCGCGCCTAAGGTAAACGAATTCGGCTGGACCGTTCCGGACAAGACGATCACCGTCGACTATTTCACCGCGGACAAAGACAACCCGGACAAGGTCGCGAAGAAGTTCGCCGCTCTCCACGATTACTTCCTCAAAAACTTCAACGTCGACATCAAGAAGACCCAGTATGACGTTGACGGCAAAGAGAAGCTCAACCTGATGCTGGCGTCCAACGATTATCCCGGCGTCATCTCGGCGATCGACAGCGATACGATCGACAAATGGCGCACACAGGACAAGCTGGTGGACTTAGCGCCGCTCGTGGACAAATACGGGCCGAACATCAAGAAGGAGCTGGGGGCCAAATACAACTCGTACCTCGATAAGGACGGCAAGCTATGGGGCATTCCGAGAGGCTGGGGCTACCTGCCGATTCCCGATTACAGCGCGCATATCCGCTGGGACTGGTATCAGGAGATGGGTTCGCCGAAGATCGAGACGCCGGACGATTATTACAATGTACTGAAACAAATGGTTGCCGCGCATCCGAAGAGCGCGCAGGGCCAGAAGACGTACGCGATTTCGTGGAATGAGCAGGTCAGCGTAAACAATATTCTTGGCATCTGGGGTCTGAAGGACGGCTACAAGGAGGACGCGGACCACAACCTGACGCACTGGCTGAACACGTCCGAGGGGCTCGAAGCCGTGAAGTACTATAACCGCTTCTACCGTGAAGGGCTGATGGATCCGGACAGCTTCCTGAATAAATACGACGATTGGAAGCTGAAGTTCTCGAACGAGCAGATCATTGGCCATATCGGGCCGTGGTGGCAGTCCTGGAATGCCGGTCACGAGGTGTGGAAGACGACGATGAAGGGCTGGACGGACAACCAGCGCTATGTCCAAATCGCCTTGAAAGCGCCGAACGCGGAGACGGCCTACTTGTCGCCGAAAGATACGACGGGCTGGAACTACACCGTCATTACGGATAAGGAAGCGCATCCGGAGGATATCATTAAATTCCTGGATTTCGAAATATCGCCGATGGGCACGCGCCTTACCGGCTGGGGCATTCCGAACTTGCCGGATTCGCTCTGGACCTTGGGAACAGGCGGCAAATGGTCCTTCGTCGAAGCGCAGAAGCAGAAGCTGTTCGCGGGCACGTTCGACTACGACAAGGCTGACGAGGTAACAGGCCAGAACCAGCTGTGGCTGGACCACCCGCAGGGCTTGATGAGCGACGACAACAAGAGCACTGCCTGGTACGACCAGAACTTCAATGACGAAGACAAATGGAAAGCGCTCATGAACGCGAATCTCATGGATACGATCTATGACAACACGGCAAGACGCATCGTGTTCACGGCGGACAACCCGCTGACAATCGTCAACCAGCAAATCGAGGACCTCATCAAGACGGGCTTCGCGAAGGCGGTTATGAGCAAGACGGAGGAAGCCGCCGTGCAGGCGTTTAACGATATGCGCGACAAGGCGCTGAAGCTGGGCTTGAAGGACATCGAGACATTCCGCACGGGGGCGTATAAAGACAATTTGGCGAAATTGAAATAGGCGGCGGGCGGGGGATCGTTCCTGATGTGGACGGTCCCCCGATCGATTCAAGCCGACTGGAATTGGAGGCTGACGCAATGGCTGCATATTGGAAAAGAATGCGGCGCGAACGGCAAATCTGGCTGCTATGTCTGCCGATGATTGCCTGGGTGCTTATTTTCTCGTACTACCCGATGTACGGACTGTTGATCTCTTTTCAAAATTACAGCCCTGGACAATCCATGTTCTCGCACTGGATCGGATTCGATCATTTCGTTCGTTTCTTCCATGAGCCGGACTTTCTGCAAATCATGCGCAATACGCTCGTCATCAGCTTCTTAAATCTGCTGGTAGGCTTTCCGGCGCCGATCATCCTGGCTCTGCTGCTTCATGAAGTGAAGGGGCGCGTATTCAAGAAGACCATTCAATCGCTGTCGTACATTCCCTACTTTATTTCATGGGTGGTTGTCGCCAACATCCTCATTACGCTGCTGGGAAGCGACGGGATTCTGAACGATATATTGATGCGGCTTGGGTTTATCGATGCACCGCTGGAATTCTTGACGAACGGTAACTATTTCTGGGGCATTCTGGTCAGCAGCAACGTGTGGAAGGACATGGGCTTCTCCGCCATTATTTATTTGTCGGCGATTGCCGGCATCGACAAAGAGCAGTACGAGGCAGGCCGCGTGGACGGACTTGGCCGATTCGGGCTCATCCGCCATATTACGCTGCCGGGTATTCGCGGGACGGCCGTGCTCCTGCTCATTCTAGCGATCGGCGGCGTGCTGAATGCCGGATTCGAGCAGCAGCTATTGATCGGCAACCCGCTCACGCAGGATCATTACGAGGTGATCGATACCTACGTGTACCGCTTCGGCGTTCAGCTCGGCAACTATTCGTACGGAACGGCGGTCGGACTCATGAAGAGCTTTATCGGTCTGGTGCTCGTGTATATCGCGAATCGCTTGTCCAAACGCTATATGCAATCATCCATTTTCTAAGAGAAGGGGAGGGACTACGAGATGGAAACCGGATCGATGCGAACCTCACTGGCAAGCCGCGCGGCCGATGTCGCAATCATTACGGTGCTGCTGCTGCTTGGCTTCGTTGTTGTCTATCCGTTTATTAATCTGCTCGCGCTGTCCTTCAACGACGGCAGCGATGCGGCGCGGGGCGGGATTTACTTCTTCCCGAGGAAGGTTTCGTACGCGGCCTACGGGATGCTCTTCGAGAACAAGAAGCTGCTTGACGGTCTGGGCTGGTCCGTGCTGCGCGTCGTGGTCGGCACATGCACCTGCCTGTTCATGACGGGGCTCTTGTCGTACATCATCAGCATCCGGACGTTCTCCGGGCGCAAATTCATGCGAATCCTGTTCTTCATCACGATGTATTTCAGCGGAGGCATCATTCCGACTTACCTGCTGATGAATAATCTTCATCTGACGAATTCGTTCCAAGTGTACTGGATTCCCGGCTTGATCAACGCGTATTTCATGCTGCTTATGGCGTCCTACATCTCCGACCTGCCCGAGGCGCTGTTCGAGTCCGCGCGAATGGACGGAGCCAGCGAGCTGCGCATCTATTGGCGGATCGTCATTCCGGTGGCGATGCCGGTATTCGCGGCCGTATCGATCTATGCGGCGGTGGGGCACTGGAATTCATGGTTCGACGTGATCCTGTACAATTTCAACGGCAAGTTCGATACGCTTCAGGTCTACTTGCGGCGGCTGCTCCTCGAGGTGGAGGCGACGCAGCAAATCCGCGACCAGCAGCTTCTGATGCATAAGTTCCAAGGCTTATCGCCGATGACGCTGCGAGCGGCGACCACGATCGTCGTCACCGTCCCGATCCTGTGCGTCTATCCGTTTCTGCAAAAATATTTTATCGGCGGCATCACGCTGGGTTCCGTCAAAGGTTAATCACTGAAGTCACAGAAGGAGGCATGTCTGTCCATGTCCAAGCTAACGAGTCCTTTCAAGCTGCAATCCTCTTCCCGTTCACTCGAAGCGGCGGCCCGGTGGGCTGCTGAGCAAGCGCTCGCTTACGCCTCGGAGGGTGACCCCGTCGGTCCCTGGTATGAAGCGGCGCTTCCGAGGCGCGAAGCATTCTGCATGCGCGACGTGGCCCATATGAGTGCAGGCGCGGCCGTTCTCGGCTTAGGCGCGCATACGAAGAACATGCTGCTGCATTTCGCTTCCCAGATTAGCGCGTCCAAGGACTGGTGCACGTACTGGGAGATCACGAAGGACGGGCTTCCATGTCCGGATGATTATACGAGCGACGATGATTTCTGGTATAATCTGCCCGCAAACTTCGATATCATCGACTGCTGCTACCGGCAGTTCCTGTGGAGCGGCGACCGCGACTACCTGCAGGACGAGCGGTTTCTGCATTTCTACGAGCGGAGCTTGAACGATTACGTACGGCGCTGGGACCGCGACGGCGACGGCATTCCCGACCATGTGCAGGGCGAAGGCCGCCGGGGCATCGCGTCCTACGTGGAGGATTCGCTCACGCCGAAGGTCGGCGGGGATCTGATCGCTGCTCAATACGCCGCTTATTCCGCATACAGCGCAATCGCCCGGCTTCGCGGGGAGAACGATACGGCTGCGCATTACGGCGGTTTGGCCGAGCGGCTGCGGCTCATCTACGACGAGCAGTGGTGGGGCGAGCCAAATCAGCGTTTCAACGCAGCGATTTTGCAAGATGGCAACTATTATACGGCCTACTATCTGTCCGCGCATTATATGCCGATCTACTTCGGCCTTATTGCCTCTGGCGAGAAACGGGCGCTAGCGGTGAATGACATTAAGCGGAACGGTGTCTCGAACGTGGAGGAGCTCTCGCATTTGCCGGACGTGTATTACAAGACGGGCGAGAAGGATGCGGCATATGAGGCGTTACTCCAGCTCTGCAATGAGCAAACCGCACGCCGGGAATATCCGGAGGTGTCCTATTCCGTGATTGGCAATATCGTCACGGGACTGCTCGGCGTGAAACCGTTGGCTGACCGGGGATTTATCGAAATCGCGCCACAGCTGCCGAGCGGCTTGGAATGGGTCCGGGCGGAAGGGATCGCGGTGCTGGACAATCAGATCGCCATCGAGATCGGAGATGGTATGGCGAAGGTTACCAACGAGCATGGGCCGGAGATTCAGGTGCGTGCGGGTGACCGATTGCTTGCGATTGGCGAAGGCGCAGCGGCTGCGATGCGGCTGCCATAAGGAAGAAGGAGCCTCGCGGGGGATGCCCTGCGAGGCTCTTTGCGTTCGCTGCTGCGCGATTCCGGCAGCTGTCTATCTGCTGCGTAAAGCGAAACGGGCGGCTGCTTCATACATCGGCTGCCGATGCATGTGGGTGCGATACAGAACGAACTCGTCGACGTGCCAGCTTGGCGGCTTGTCTTCACGTCCTTCAGCCTGCTGCGGCATCGATTTGCCGGAGGGGTCGGGAGCGGGAATGCCTGCCGGCTGGCTGTTGAACCGGCCGCCTTGCAGCAGCGCGGGCAGTACGAATGCTTCTTCGCCTAGGTAGCTGCGGGCGATCGTTAAGTGCGGGCTGTATGGACGCGCTTCGGCAGCGAAGCCGAGCGGAGCCGTGGCTTGGGCGACCAGCCTCTGCAGGCGGTGCAGCTGCGTCGTTTCGCCGCCGAGGTCGGTCCAGAACACGCGCGGCTGCTGAGGCCTCCCGAAGGTTCCCGTGCCTTGAAGCGATAATTTGAAAGGCTGAACCCCGCCGGACTCGGCTGCGGCTGTCAAGGCGGCAATGAGCTCGGGGATCCGGCCGGGTGCCGTGTCACCAAGAAACTGCAGCGTCACGTGAAGGTCCGCTTCGTGCGTCCATTTGCGAAACGGAAACGAAGGGCGCAGACCAGCTGTCCAGGCGGCAACCGTCTGCTTCAACGCATCCGGCAGCGGAACGGCAATGAACAGGCGCTGGGCTGCCTCTGTCGATTCGGTCTTCGGTGTACGCATTGATCGTTTCTCCTCCTTCCCGGGTATGATTTGCCCTCTAATCTCGATTAATCCCAATAACGACGGTGTGTATACATGCAACCGAATGATAGCTGTATTCGTCTAAATTATGGAATTAATATAGCAGCGAGTATAGAGGGGGAGCGTATGCGGAATCTACTCGGGTATGTCTGTGTAATTGTCGTGCTGCTTCTTGGCGCCCTGTTTCTGTATCATAACCGGAAGCCTTCTGACGCGCGAGGCTTTGATGCGATTGTCCCGGGCGATGTGGCCAAGATTGAGTATCGGGACGACGGAAGCGGCTTGTTTTACGAGAGCAGTGACAAGTCGGAGATTGCTCCGTTCCTCCAGCTGCTGCGAACAACCGACTATCGTGAGATCAAGCCGGATCCTTGGACGGGAAGCGGCTATTTCCGATTGTATGATCAAGGCAGCCATAGAGTGGCGGGGGTGTCGTTCGGTCCGCGGCAAGCCATAGTCATCAACGACGTTTATTATGAGATGACGACCGATGTGAATGATCGCTTAGTGGCTTTCTTACGCGAATTTGTCAATGACAGGCACGTGGTTATGGGGAAATAATCCATGGCTGCGATCGAGGAGGGTTCAAGTTGTATGATCCCAGCCACGACATGCATGAAGTTTTCGCCAACTGAAACGAAGAAACTTTCTCGAAAATGACGGTTATCCGCTCGTGTTGGCAGTGGAACAAGTCGGTCCTGAAGTGACTCCTTGAAGTTAGACATTTTTAATTTAGGCAACCTGCTGGGCTGTATTTTACCTAGCTCATGCCTTTAATTTTGACTTGATTCGTTTATTATCGTAGTAATTCATACTATGCAAGCTTGCTTGAGGCTCTCCCGAGTCTCCTTTTTTTGGGGTTATTCCATGAAGTATTAGTGGGATTTTGAGGAAAAAGCCTGGGTTTTACCCGGTTTAGTTACTTTTTCTCTTGTTTTCTCGTTATTCCTTTGGTTGCCAATTGCCTTTTCTTTGAAGTATGATAGCGCTTTCAGGGATAACAGGATTATCCTGGAAAATATATAGAAGGAAGTGGGGTGGTGGCAGATAAGCAGTCAAAGATTTGCCGTCTAAGCGAGCACGAGTCGGAACAGCCCGTACAAGTCATTCAATTCGAGCGGGTAAACGTAAAGAAAAAGGAGACGGTAAGGTTGAAACTCAAATTGACAGAGCAAGAGTTGGCGAGCGGCCAATTGAACCCAGAACTGCTCGAACTGGCGGCTGAGCAGGTTCGCGTTAACGGTTATATCGTATTTGACAAAGTCATAAGCGAGGAGAAAATTACCCGGATTCGCCAAGCTTTCGATCCGATCTTCGATTCCTACATTGAGAAGCGCGGCTACAACACGGGAACGAACCGCGCGCAGATGTTCCTGCCGTTCATGGAGCCATTCATAGACAACGATGTCATTGCGCACCCGATTACGATGAGCGTCATCGACAAAGTATTGGGCCAAGGCCATCACTGCTCGTATTTCGCCTCCGATACGCCGATGCCAGGTTCGGACTATCAAGCCGTGCATTGCGACATTATGCCGCTATTCCCGGAGTTGACGGTCCCTCTGCCGGCATTTAGCCTTGTCGTGAATATTCCGCTTGTCGATGTAACGGAAGAGAATGGACCGCTCGAAATATGGCCGGGCGGAACGCATCTAAATCCGGACAACGCGAACCACGATACGCTTGACGGCAGTGTCAACCCGAACCTTCACATCGTCCGAGCGGCGGAGGGCATGCTTTCGGAGAAAGTATTCATGTCCGCAGGTTCCATTGTGATCCGCGATATCCGCATGTGGCACCGCGGCACGCCGAATCGTTCGAATTACCGCCGTACAAATCTTGCCATGATTTTCAACCGCTATTGGTACGGATCAAGCTCCCAAACGCCGATTCCGCAAGAAACCTACGATTCGTTGTCTGGTAAAGGAAAAGAAATTTTTCGCGGCGCTCGTATTGGTCAACCTGCGGCAATGCCTTGGGACTGAACGGCTTCTCTGCCAAAACAGGCATTTGGGGTGAACCCCCTTAAATGCCTGTTTTTCTTCATTTATCGAATCGTTTCACTGAAAACGTATATTGGAGTCGTTTCAGTTGAGAAATCCGCTCGATCGGAAATAAAAATAGTCTGATTTTCGGGGAATGAAAGCCTTTTCATATCTGGGAAATTATGCTATCATGTGTTTGTGAAACGTTTCTATAAATGAAATCGATTAAGGTGGTATCGGATACCCTTCTACGAAATATGAATGGATAATGATACGAAGAATTCGCTAAAAAGTCGAATTTAATACGATCTAGTGAAACGTTTCAACTGGCTAACTAAGGTGGAATTCATGATGGCTGCTACGATCAAAGATGTTGCGAAAATGGCCGGAGTTGCCGTGTCGACGGTTTCTTACGCCCTGAATAACTCTCCGAAAATCAGTGAAGGGACCCGGAGAAAAGTCATGCAGGCGGCCGAAGCTTTGAATTACCGGCCAAGCGGAGCGGCGCGGAATTTAAAGAAACGGAAAAGCGAAACGATCGGTTTGTTTTTGAACGATCTGGGCGGTCCTTTCTACAGTCAGGTTATCGAAGGCGTACAGGAGGTCGTTGCCTCCCATAATTACAATCTGATTGTATGCAGTACATATGGCGGCGAGAACAGCTCCGCGCACCGGTTTCTAAGAGAGAAGTTCGTGGATGGGGCCATTATAATGGGCACCTCCATACCGGATAGTCTCGTTCATCAGGTTGCTGCTGAATCGTTCCCGATCGTCGTTCTTGACAGGGAGCTTAAAGGGGATTACGTGCACAGCGTCCTCATCACGAACGAACAGGGGGCTTATGACGCCGTTTCGCATCTCATTAAATTGGGACGCCACAAAATTGAGTATCTCAGCGGGCCGCAAGCGAACAACGACAATATGCAGCGTTATGAAGGCTATAAGCGGGCGCTGATGGAACATAGTCTCCCCGTACCGTCGAGGGTCACCATGCAGGGCCGTTATTTGGAAGCCGGCGGCTATCAAGCCGTGAAGGTGATGATGGCAGGCAATCGGATGCCTGATGCGATATTCGCCGCCAACGATGAAATGGCTATCGGCGCTATCCGGGCTTTGCGCGAAGGTGGCATACGGGTGCCGGAGGATGTTGCGATCGTCGGCTTTGACAACATTAATCTTGCTCCGTTTGTCCGGCCTGCCCTAACAACGATAGGCCATTCTAAATATGAAATGGGCGCGATCGCAACGCAGCTTGTGTTCGATGTGCAGAAGGAAGGGAATTCCATCCTGCTGCCAACGCAGTTGGTTATCCGTCAATCCTGCGGTTTCAACACCATGTACGAAAATGAAGAATGGGAAGCGACCATACTCAATGAAGGGAGGCGAAAACAAATCTAAACGGACGAATCCGTAAGCCGGTATTTGCTTGTAAGCATGAATGCATCACCAAATTCACATTCCTGAGCTGGGGGAATCTCGAATGAAAAAGTCGATGAATATGCTGCTTTTGATGAGTCTTGCTTTAACGTTCATGCTCGCGGGCTGCGGAAGCAGTAACGCGAACAAGCCTGCAGATACAAACACGGGAAATACAGTGAAAACGAATAATGCAACACAGACGAATGCAAATAAGCAAGAAGAGCCGGCGGCTGAAGAACCGGCGCCGGCAGCGAACGAATTGGTCACCATTAAATATGCGACTTGGGCAGACCCGATAATGGAAAAGAAACGGATTGCGGCATTCGAAGCTGCTCATCCGAACATCAAAGTGGAAATCGACCCGTCCATTGTGTGGCCGTGGGACGAGAAGCTGGCAGCTGCAGCTGCTGCTGACAAATTGCCCGATGTATCTTTTCTCTTCAATGTGCCGCTTGCGGTCGGTAACGGGTGGGTTGAGGATTTGACGACGTACTTGTCCGAAGACCCGGACTATAATCCGGACAACATCTACGGCAACCTGAGCGACACCGGCAAATACGGCGGCAAGCAATTTGCACTGCCGCACGGCTTGTTCGCACAAGGCATCTACATTAATCTGGATTTGTTTGCGAAAGAAAACATTCCGGTGCCGTCCGCAAATTGGACGCTCGCGGAGTTCGAGGATATTTCAAGAAAGCTGACCAAGTTCAACGATCATCAGTTCGGTATTGACGGTGCAGCCGGCATGGCTGATGTGCTCATACCGCAATTCGATCCCTCCCTGGGCTGGGGCACATGGGACGGCACGAAATTCAATTTCACAAACGCGGCGTACGCGGACGCGGTCAACTGGTCGGTTAATTTCGGCAAAAAGGATAAGTCCTCGACGGAAAGCTATCCGAAAGCGGAGCGCGATAAATGGTTCGGTAAAGACAAGAGCGGCTGGTCGGTTGGCAAAGTAGGCATGGTGTTCGATGCGACCTGGAGTCTGGCCGGCTACAAGAGGGATCTGAAATTTAAATGGGATTTCCTTCCGCTTCCAGCTGTCAACGGTCAAAGAACGCCGCTGGTTACCGACTATGCCGGCGTCATGAAAAGCTCCAAGCATAAGAAAGAAGCATTCGAATTCTTGAAATGGATGACGTACTCCAAGGACGGCTGGATGGCGCGCATTCGAGACGAAGCGCCAATCGCTTCCATGCCGCTCGTGAACGACCGTGATGTATGGAGTGCCTACCTCTCCAGCGAGCATATTACGCCTGGCGTCAAGGAAATCGTGAAAACGATTCCAAACGGCTTCATTGACAGCTTCAAATGGTTGCCCGGTTATGCGGAGTTCCTTGCGAAAGTAAGAGATCCGTATGGAGATAAGTTTGCCAAAGGCGAAGCAAGGCCGGAAGATGTAGCTGCGGAATTCCAGCAAAAATCAACGGATATCTACAATGCGGCCATGGCTAAGATTACGGAAGCGACGAAGTAAACCAGGCATTCACGATATCCCCTCCCCGCCCGCGGGGAGGGGATACCGTTCAACTAGGAGTGAGAGTATGAAGCGCAAAGCATTTCTAACAATGTTGACGATCATGCTGCTTTTGACAATTGTGCCTGCGATGCAGGCAAGCCGCGCCGATGCTGCAGATGGGGCGCCCGTGGATAAGGGGAGCGACACCGACGATATTCTTGACAGCCTATTCGGAGACCCAACCAAAACCACGGACGGCATGTCAACGCCCGCACAGGGGGAAGAGGAACAAAGCGAGGAAACGGATACGCCGATTAAACGGGTAGTGGAAGATTCCTACTCCGACGTGCTGGGTCAATGGCATGCAGACGGAATCAAGGATGCAATAGGGACGGAGATCATTATCCATCCCGCAGACTTCTCGGTTCCGGGCGGAAAGACTAAGCTTGCTTCTGATTCCAAGGGATATGACGAACCGGTATTTTCTTGGGATGACAGCATTCCGTCGATCGATCTGAACGTGAATGCGCCTCAGGACGGTCTTTATACCATGCAGGTCGATTATTACTCCTTATCCGATAAGATTATTCCGATCGAGCGGGCCATTCAAGTCAATGGCAAGTATCCGTTTTTTGAAGCAAGGCGTTTCGTGCTGCCTAAGCTTTGGACGGATGAAACCGCAACATTTGCGCAAGATGCGCTTGGCAATGAACTGCCGTCCTCCCAGAAGCAAATCAAAGCATGGCAATCGATGCCGCTGTTGGATGCCAGTTATTTTACCGCCGAGCCGTTACGTTTGCATCTCAAGCAAGGTGCAAACAGCATCAAGCTCATCCATGTGAGAGAATCCGCGCTGATCGGGAGAATTGCGATCCGTGCTCCCGAAGCGCTGCCGTCATACGAGCAGTATCGGAGATCCAATGACGTTCCGCAGGCGGAACGCGCGTTAATCACCGTTGAAGCCGAGCATCCGCTCGCCAAATCAGAGCCATCCATCCGTGCGATTCCAAGCGGGGATACGACGGTACAGCCGCACCGGCTGGGTAAGATCACCCTGAATACGTTAGGCGGCGAAAGCGCTGCCAATGAACAGGCGTGGCAGCTGGGAGGCCAGCGCGTTACCTGGCAAGTGCAGGTGGAGCAAACCGGCAGCTATCAGCTGGCCTATAAGTATTTGCAGAACAAGAAAACGAATATGCCGGTATTTCGCACGTTGTTGATCGACGGCAAAGTGCCGTTCGCGGAAGTGCAAAGCTATCCGTTCACCTATACCAGCGACTGGCGAAATGAAGTATTTTCCAGCCAAGACGGGAAGCCGTTTCAATTTGCGCTCGGTCAAGGGCAGCACACCATTACGCTTGCGGCGAGCCCGGCGCCGTACGGATCGGTCGTGCAAACCATCCGCAGCATCATGTGGGATATCAATACGCTGACCCTTGAAATCAAGATGGCGACAGGCAATACCATGGATGCGAACCGCGATTGGGATGTTGAGGGGCAGATGCCGAATCTGGCCGATCAGCTCAAAGGCTACGCAGCCGCTCTAAGGAAGCAATACGATTTGCTGAAAGCGCTCTCGGGCAAGAAACCGGACGAGGCGGCCAACATGGTCGTCTCCGCGGAAATTCTGGAACGCTTGGCGGCATCGCCGGAGAAAATTCCCTACCAATACAACCGGCTGTCGGAAGGCTCCGGCTCCGTGCTGCAAATGCTTGGCGTTGTAAATGCGAAGCTGCCGAACCAGCCGCTGCAGATCGACCGGTTCTATGTGTATGCGGACAGCAAGCTGCCTGGAACGAAGACCGGCTTCTTCCGTTCGTTGATGGAAAACGTCCAGCTCTTCTTCCAATCCTTCACGAAGGATTACTCGAAGGTCGCGGCATCAGACGACGAAGATACGTTGCAGATTTGGGTAAACCGCTCGCGTCAGAACGTGTCGCTGATGCAGCAGCTGGCTAATCAGGAGTTTACGAAGAAGACCGGCATCAAAGTAGCGCTGTCGCTGATGCCGGATGAACAGAAGCTGAACCTTGCCGCGGCTGCCGGGAGATCGCCTGATGCTGCGCTCGGCGTGAGCAACTATATCCCATTCAGACTGGCCGCGCGCGGGGCGCTGGCGGATATGAACCAGTTTGAAGGCTACGAGGACGTTCATAAACAATTTTCGCCGGGGGCGTTTGCCTCCGTTATGTTTGACAATAAAGTATACGCTTTGCCGGAGACGCAGAACTTCTGGGTGCTGTTCTACCGGAAGGATATCCTGGATGGGCTGAACATTCCGGTGCCGGACACCATGGAAGAGGTCAAAGCGATCCTGCCGGAGCTGCAGCGGTTCGGGATGAATTTCTACAGTCCGCTATCTGCTACGGGCGGGTTCAAACCGTACACGTACACGATTCCGTTTATTAACCAAAACGGCGGCAAGCTGTATTCGGATGACGGTCTGCGCACGGAGCTCGACACCGATGAGTCGCTTGCCGGATTCAAGCAAATGACCGATCTGTTCACGGTTTACAGCGTACCGATGCAGGTGCCGAGCTTCTACAATCAATTCCGAGACGGCAGCTTGCCGATCGGCATCGCGGATTTCCCGACTTACGTGCAGCTGACGGCCGCGGCGCCCGAGCTGGCCGGCTGGTGGAAGATCGCGCCGTATCCGGGCGTGAAGAACAAAGAAGGCGAAGTCGTTCGCTCTGCTCCGGGGACCGGGGCGACGGGAATTATTTTCAAGTCCAGCAAGAAGAAGGAGCAGGCCTGGGCGTTTCTGCAATGGTGGACGTCGATGGAGACGCAGGTCCGCTTCGGCAACGACATGGAGTCCATCTACGGTCCAACCTACAAGTGGAATACGGCGAACCTGGCGGCCTTCGAGCAGCTGTCATGGCCGAAGGAAGATATCGAGGTCATCAAGGAACAGTGGAAATGGCTATGGGACGTGCCGCGTTACTTGGGCGATTACATGGTCGAACGCGAGATCAGCGACGCGTGGAATAAGATTGTCTTCGACGGGTACAACGCAAGGCGCGCGCTTGAGGATGCGGTCATTAACAGCAACCGCGAAATTAAAAAGCAGCTTACGGATTTCGGCTACATGAAGGATGGCAAAGCCGTCAAGATCCTTCCGGTTCCGGATGTGCAGCGCTTGGTCAAGGAAGGTGATCGGCAGTGAAACCGGCGACGGTCAAAGCTATCAAAAATGAGCTGAGCGCGTATGCATTCATCAGTCCGTTTCTCATCATATTCGCACTGTTTATCATCATTCCGGTCGCTGCCGCAATCGGGCTGTCCTTTACCTACTTCAATACCATCCAGGCACCGCGATTTATCGGCTTCGAGAATTTCGTCAATTTAATAACGCAGGATAACGCGTTTATGATGTACATCCTGCCCAATACGTTCAAGTTCGCGCTGCTGGTCGGTCCGGGCGGCTACGCCCTGTCCTTCTGGCTCGCCTGGCTGCTCGCGCAGATTCCGCGCAAATCGCGTACCCTTCTGACGCTGGCGATTTATTCGCCGTCACTGACCGCCGCGGTTGCGATGGCCGTCATCTGGCTTGTGATATTCAGCGGCAACGCTTCCGGTTATCTCAACCATTTCCTCATGAATCTGGCTTTTATCAACGAGCCGGTTCAATGGACGCAGTCCCCGCATTACTTGATGCCGATCATGGTTGTCGTCACGCTGTGGAACAGTATGGGCGTCGGCTTCCTGGCGATGCTTGCAGGCATCCTGAACATCAATTCGGAGATGTATGAGGCCGGCTATATCGACGGCATCAAAAACCGCCTTCAAGAGGTGTGGTACATTACCATTCCGAGCATGAAGCCGCAAATGCTGTTCGGGGCGGTGATGGCCGTCGTCGGTACGTTCCAGGCCGGCGCCATCGGCGTTCAGCTGTCCGGAGCGAATCCGACGCCTCAAAATGCCGGGCAGCTGATGATCAATCATATCGAGGACTACGGCTTCTTGCGTTATGAAATGGGATATGCCTCGGCCGTATCCGTAGTGCTGCTGATTATCGTGTATGGCTTCTCGAAATTGTGCTGGCGATTGTTCGGTGACAAAGACTAAACGCCGGCATTCATACCATCGGGAGAAGGAGATTGGGCAATGGCTTCTTTTCAAAGCAACAAGATTAACCCTGACCGTTTCAGCTGGGGGCAGCTCAAGTTTTTCGCCTTCTTGGGCGCCCTGTCCGTTTTCATGATCTTACCGATCGTGTTCATCTTCTCTCAGGCACTAAAGCCGATCGATGAGCTGTTTCTGTATCCGCCGAAGTTTCTCGTGCAGCACCCGACGTTCGAGAATTTCACGATGCTGTTCAAAGCGACGGACGTTACCGTCATTCCGAAGAGCAAATATTTGTTCAACAGTCTCATCGTAACAGGGGCTGTCGTATTTCTATCCATCGCCATCAGCGCCATGACGGGCTTCGCCTTGTCAAAGAAGGAGTTCAAGCTGAAGAAGGCCGTCTTCGAGGTCAATATCATTGCCCTCATGTTCGTTCCGGCAGCCGTGACGATTCCGCGGTACTTGGTTGTCCAGAAGCTGGGGCTGACGGACAATTTCCTGGGGCATATTCTGCCGATGCTTGCGCTGCCGGTCAGCGTATTCCTAGTCAAGCAGTTCGTGGATCAAATTCCGGATGCGCTGCTGGAAGCGGCACGGCTTGACGGCGCCAACGACTATTACGTGTTTCGTAAAGTCGTCGTGCCGATGATTCTGCCGGCACTGGCAACCGTCGCGATCCTGTCGTTTCAATTGGCATGGAACAATACGGAGACTTCCTCGCTCTATATGAATAAGGAAACGATGAAGACCTTTGCTTTCTACATGAGCACGCTGACTACGACGACGGCGATGGAAAACAATATTGCCGGCCAGGGACTTGCGGCCGCAGCCGCACTGCTTATGTTTATTCCCAATCTCGTTATATTCATTTTCATGCAAAGCAAAGTCATGGACACGATGGCGCATTCCGGGCTGAAGTGAGGGGGAGAACAATGCGAATCATGAAACGGGTTTTATTTCTCCTCCTCATTGCGCTGATGCTGAACGGCAGCACCGCGTATGCCGATGTCCCTTACAATACGTTTACGATTACCGATGACGGCCATGGCGTCATGATGCAGAATGCCTATGTGCCGCTCGGCGTCATGGACGGGAACAGCATTTTCGAGGGAGATTCGGAGAAAGCCGGATCGAAGCCGGAGCTTAAAGGGCCGGAAGATCTGTTTGTCGACAGCGACGACAACATCTATATCGCCGATACGGGAAATGCAAGGATCGTCGTCCTGGATTCCTGGGGCAACTATCTGCGTACGGTCGGGGAAGGCAAGCTGTCGCGGCCCACCGGCATCTATGTGTCGGAGAGCAAGGAGCTCTATGTTGCGGATTTCGGCAAGCAAAGCGTCTTTATCTTCGATAAGAGCGGTGCGCTGAAGAAAACGATCGGCAAGCCGAAGACGCAGCTGTACGGCAAAGATACGCCGTTTAAGCCGAAGAAGATTATCGCGGATAAACGCGGCAGCATTTACATCATCGGTGAAGGCCTCGTTCAAGGCCTCGTGCGGCTGAGCCCCGAAGGGGATTTTCTCGGATACTTCGGGGGAAACCGTGCAGGCTTCGATATCGTCCGAACGCTGCAGCGGATTTTCTATACGAAGAAGCAGTTAAGCAAGATTACGCGGGAACTGCCGCTCTCTCCGACGAACGTAGCGGTAGACAGCGAAGGGCTTATTTATACCAGTACCGTGGGCATCAACGGCCAGGCCATCAAGAAGCTAAACGTGGCGGGCAAGAATTTGCTTTCGAACGTGTGGTCCTTCGATCAAATTTCGGACATCACCGTAGATGCGATGGGCAATTTCTATGCGGTCGACGCCGTTCGCGGCCGGGTTCTGGAGTATAACCGGGACGGAGCGCTCATGTTTATTTTCAGTTATAAGGACACGGGCTACCAGCGCCTTGGCTTGCTGCAGTCGCCAACCGGCGTGGCCGTCAGCTCTGATGGCAGGCTGTTCGTGCTGAGCGGGGAACGGGCGAACGTTCAAGTGTTCAAGCCGACCGCGTTTACGCTGCTTGTCCATAAAGCGCTTTCGCTGTACCTCGACGGCAAATACGCGGAGAGCCGCGAGCCTTGGCATGAGGTGCTGCGGCAGAACAGTCTCTTCTCGCTTGCCCATACCGGCATCGGTCTTGCTTATTTTAAAGAAGGCCAGTACAAGGAGGCATTTGAAGAGTTCCAGTTCTCCAAGAACAAGAAGGAATACTCGAACGCTTATTGGGAAATCCGCAGAGAGTGGATCATGAAGCATGCGGCGGATGTGGCATTAACCGGCTTTATTCTGATCCTGCTTCTTGCCGCAGTGCGCTGGTCATACCGGCGATTCGGCTTCGGCCGCCAAATCGTGCATCGCATGAAGACGCTGAAGGAGCGCCGACTGGTCTTGCAGCTCCTGCACGCGTTCCGAATGCTTCGCCATCCCGTCGACGGTTATTACGAGCTGGAGCATAACGGCAAGGCTTCGGTGCTTTCGGCGACGATCCTGCTGGTCCTGCTGCTGTGCATCCGCATCTTCAGCCTGTACACGACCAACTTCCTGTTCGCGTCCGGGGACCCGAAGCGAATCAACCTGCTGTCGGAGCTGCTGATCTTTCTAATACCGTTGTTCGCATGGATGATTTCCAATTACTTGGTCAGCGTCATCAATGACGGCGAGGGCAGTTTCAAGAACATTTACAAAGGCACCGTCTACGCACTATCTCCCTATTTGGTGTTCGGCATTCCGATCGCCTTGCTTTCGCGGACATTGACGTTGATGGAGTCTGTGGTGTATACGTATGCGAACAATTTGGTCGTGCTGTGGTGCTGTCTGCTGATATTCATCATGGTCAAAGAAGTTCACGGATACGAGATCAAGGACACCGTCAAGAACATCATCATGACGATCATCGGCATGCTCATTATGGCGTTTGTCGCATTTATTCTGTTTGGTCTTTCCAATCAAGTCTGGGAGTTCGTCTACTCGCTGTACCAAGAGGTGAATTTGCGTGTCAGATAACAAGAAGACGGCAGTCCTGATCGCGGCTTCTCTTCTCGCTGTTTTCGGTATGTTCCGGTTCGTATACGGCGAAGAGGGACAGCCTGAGCCTTCGGCTTCGACTATCGAAGCTGCGAGTATTCTTAATCCGAAAGAAGGCACTTTTCCTTACCGTTCCAATAATTACACCATGCCGGAGCAGCAGGCGGCAGCGGTTCCCGTTCGGCCGATTCCTTCCGATTTCAAGCTGATCGGGGAGGGCGGCAAACTGGCGCTCTATATGTCCGAGAAAACGCTTGCGATGATGATCAAGAACAAGGCAACCGGCTATGTATGGTCTTCGGCTCCGAAGGAGGCAGATATCGAATCCGGCGGGCTGAATGGGGATTGGAAGACGGCGGTGAAGTCCCCGCTGCTCATTACGTATTACGATGAGAATAACATGCTCATTACCGGCAGCTACTTGTCGCTGGGCGGCAAAGTGGTTGCGGTCGAAGCCATTCCCCAAGGCTTGCGCCTCAAGCTGAACCTGACCAATATCCAAGCAGGGATGACACTTGAGGTGAAGCTGGACGGCGATTCGCTCGTCGTTTCGGTACCTCAGCCGTCCATGTGGGAGAAAGGCAAGAGCAAGCTTGCCTCGATCCAGCCTTATCCGTTCCTCGGTGCCGTGCATAAGGCCGATATTCCGGGCTATCTCTTCATTCCAGACCGGAGCGGCGCATTGATTCGGTTCAATAAAGCGCATACGCGCTTCGACGAGCCCTATGTCGGCAAGATTTACGGCATGGATATCGCCTCCGACAATATGGAGAGTTATTCGGGAGAAACGCCTGTGCCCGTATTCGGGGTTGTTCATGGGCCCGGTCAGAACGGGCTGCTCGGTATCGTGGAGGACGGCAGGTATAATGCCGAAATTACGGCTTATCCAAGCGGCCTGAATACGGATTTCTACTGGATATCGCCGAAGTTTACGATTCGTTACGGGTACTTCCAGCCGACCAGCAAGACGATGGGCGGCTATAATACCTTCCAGAAGGAAGCGATCGCGAGCGATCGGCAAGTACGTTATCTGTTCCTCGGCGGCGATCAGGCCGACTATGTCGGTATGGCCAAGTCATACCGTTCGTACCTGCAGGATAAAAGCGAGCTGGTCCGGACGACGAAGCCGGGCTCCGACATTCCGCTGCAGGTCCAGCTGTTCGGCGGCGAAACTGAGCCGGGCCTGCTGCATGCAAGCGTAGTTGCCATGACGACGTTCAATCAAGCCCGAACGATCATCGACCGGCTTGCAGCCCAAGGCATAACGCATGTGACGGCCGAGTATAAAGGCTGGTCGGACGGCGGAGCGAACGGTACGCGTCCGGCGGAATTCCCGGTCGAGTCCAAGCTTGGCGGACAAAGCGGCTTGAAAAAGCTGCAGCAGTACTTGACCAGCAGACGCATTCCGCTTTATTTGGCTAACGATTACATGAATGCTTTCGAAGGAACGGATCTGCTCAGCTTCCGCAAGGATGCGGTAAGGTCACTCAGCAACGAGATCGTCGAATATCCGTTCTTTGGCTGGAGTTCGGATGAAGCTTTCGAGGATATCATGACCCGGTTCATCAGCCCCGGCAAAGCGCGCGAAATCGGAGAAGCGGATACGAAGAAGCTTCGGAAGATAGGGATCGACGGGCTTGCGCTGGAAGGGATCGGACAGTTCCTGTTCTCCGACTATAATGCCAAGCATGCGTTTACGCGCGAGCAGGCTGCCGGCGAGTACCGCAAGCTCGCAGAGAAGATGTCCGGAAGCTTGAACCGTAATTTGGCCATGTATATGCCGAACGATTACATGTGGAAGTATACGAACGCGATATTCGGCATGTCGCTCGGCTCCTCTCAGTACATGTACGAGACGGACACCGTTCCATTCCTGCAGGTGCTGCTTCACGGCATCGTGGATTACTACGCGCGTCCCGTCAATTTCAATTCCAGTCCGCGCGAGGATATGCTCCGCATGGTGGAATTCGGCGCCTATCCTTCGGTGTTGATGACGCATGAGCCGTATTCCAAGCTGAGAGATACGCCGTCGACGGACTTGCTCGCCACGCAGTATACGGATTTGGAACAGCCGGCGATTGAGCTTTACGCCATGTCGAACGAAGCGCTGAAGCATGTGCAGGATGCGACGATCGAATCACGCGAAGTTCCGGCTTACGGCATCGTGAGGGTGACGTATTCGAACGGTGTGCAAATCATCGTCAACTATACGTCAAGCGACTACACGCTGGACGGCGTTATCGTCAAAGCGAAAAGCTTCGCGGTCAACGGAGGAGAGTAGATTGAAAATGTCCAAACGAATGAGGGAAGCGGTAACCGGCTACGTGCTTGTGCTTCCTTGGATCATCGGCTTCCTCTTGTTTATGGCGTACCCGATTTACTTCTCGCTATACATGAGCTTCAATCGGGTCACGATTACTTCAACGGGCATCGAAACCCAGTATATTCACGGGGACAATTACAAATACGCCTTCTTGTCCGATCCGGAGTTCGTCGAGAAGCTGCTGCTGTTCATTAAATCGGTTATCGGCATGATCCCGATCATTATCGTGTTCGCCATGCTTGTCGCGCTGCTCATCAATCAGCCGATCAAGATGAAAGGCTTCTTCCGGGCGATCTTCTTCTTGCCTGTCGTTATTACGAGCGGCGAGGTTGTCAACGAGCTGTTCAGCCAAGGTGCGACGTCGATACCGCTCGTAGAGAAGTACGGCATCGTGCAGATCATACAGGATAACCTGAGCCCCGCATGGTCGACGCCGATCATTGGCCTTATCCAGCAGCTGATCCTCATTCTGTGGTTCTCCGGCGTGCAAATTCTGATCTTCCTTGCCGGGCTGCAGAAGGTCAACAAGCAGGTGTTCGAAGCGGCATCCATCGACGGAGCATCGCCGTGGGTCATCTTCTGGAAAATCACGCTGCCCGCCATCAAGCCGTTCATCGCGGTAAATTTGATTTACACGACCGTCGATTTGTTCACGAACTCGTTCAGCGACGTCATCGTGCTGATCAAGGAAAATATGTTTCGGCTCGATACCGGCTTCGGCTATGCAACGGCTCTGTCCTGGATTTACTTCGGCGTCATCTTCGTCATGCTGCTGCTCATTCTGCTCATGTTCAGAAATGTCGATGATGTGCCCATGAAACGGAGGAAAGCTAGTGGAACACGTTAAACAGCTGCTGAACAAGGCGCTGCTCATCCGTCTCTTCTACCGCGGCAAACGTATTCTTCTCGGCAGGCAAGGCAACGACGGCATTATTTTTAAGCTGTTCGTCTACGGCCTGTTGATCAGCGTCGGCTTCGTCTACCTGTATCCGATCTTGTACTTGGTCTCCCAGAGCTTCAAGAGCCTGCCGGATTTGCTTGATCCGACGGTGCTCTGGATCCCGCAGAAGCTGTATGTTCAAAATTTCGTTCAAGCCTATAAGGTGCTCGACTTCATGACTTCGTTCTGGACGTCGGTCATGAATTCGGCGCTCCCGGCCATCGGCCAGACCGTCTCTTGCGCGATCATAGGCTATGGCTTGGCGAAATTCCGTTTTCCGGGCAAGCCGGTCATTTTCGGCCTTATGATGATTACCTTCATCATTCCGACGCAGGTGGTCATGATTCCGCTCTTCCTGCTCTTCCAGGAATACGGCATGCTTGGCTCTTCGCTCCCCTTTATCGTGCCGGCTCTACTGGGTCAAGGCATCAAAGGCGTGCTGTTTATCCTGATTTATACGCAGTTCTTCCGCACGATTCCGCTATCGCTGGAGGAAGCGGCGCAAATGGACGGCGCGGGCTTTATCCGCACGTTTTTCCGGATTATATTGCCGATCTCCGCTCCGGCGCTAGTCGTCGTGTTTCTGTTCTCGATGGTGTGGCATTGGAATGAGACCTATTTGACCTCGCTATATTTGGGCGAGAATTTAACGACGCTGCCGCTGAAGCTGAAAACCTTCAACGACACCTATTCGAGGATGTACTCGTCCGTTACGACGGCCGGGAAACAGCAGAATATTAACGAATCCATTCGGATGGCGGGGACGCTGCTCATTGTATTGCCGCTCCTCATCCTCTATCTGTTCGCGCAGAAGCGCTTTACGGAGGTTGTGGATAAGACAGGTATTACGGGGGAATAAGCCAAGGCTGCTCACCCATTAATTCTCCTATAAGGTGGTAATCAACATGTCAAAGAGACTGAAAGTTGCTGTAATCGGCGCCGGAGGAATTTTCCAATGGGCGCACTCGGAGCCGCTCAAGACGCATCCCGAGCTTGAAATCGCCGCAATCGTCGATCTTGATCTGGCTAAGGCGGAGGCCGCTGCCAAGCAGCACGGCATCCCGCTGGCGTTCAGAGACTACCGCGACGTGCTGGAAATGGAAGACATCGATATTATCGATATTTGTACGCCGAACCTGTTCCACTCCGAAATCGCGGTTGCGGCGCTGGAAGCCGGCAAACATGTCTTCTGCGAGAAGCCGGATGCGGTAAGCCCTGAAGAGGCGGTCAAAATGCAGCGGGCAGCGGAGAAGAGCGGCAAAGTGCTGATGGTTATGCGCAACAACCGGTTCCGCCCCGCTTCCAGGTTCATTAAGCAGTGGATTGAAGAAGGCGGAATGGGCGAAGCCTATGCGGGCCGCTGCGGCTGGACCCGCCGGCGGGGTATTCCGGGCAAAGGCGGCTGGTTTACGACGAAAGAGCTGTCCGGAGGAGGCCCGCTGATCGATCTCGGCGTCCATTTTATCGACTTGGCAATTTGGTTCATGGGCAATCCCAAACCGGTTTCCGTGACGGGCGCAACCTACACGAAATTCGCAGACAGTGACGACATTGCGGGCTCGGAGCATAGCAAGTTCGGCGAGAAGTCGGAGGATGAGGGCATATTCGACGTGGAAGACTTGGCGATCGGCTTCATCCGGTTCGATAACGGCGCTTCGCTGCAGATCGAATTCAGCTGGGCTTCCAATATCGACGAAGAGGCTAATTTCGTAGAGCTGCGGGGCACGAAAGCCGGCTTTAATTTCCGCAATGGCAAGCTTGGCATCTACGGCGAATCAAGCGGCGTCGTTACGGATCTGTTTCCGCATCTGGGCGAAGATACCGGCGGACACGGCGAGAACCTGTACCACTTCGTGGAAGTCGTAACAGGCCGCGCGAAGCCGATATTCACGATCGACCAGGGCGTGGATATGATCAACATCTTAACTGCAATCTATGAATCCGCCCGCACCGGCTCCGAAGTTAAACTGTAAGGGAACGCGCAATTGAAGTACCGGGGATGTAGCGAGGAATCCAATCACAACGATAATCGGGAGGCAGAACAAATGAAATATTCCATTCCGTCTTATTCGTTTCACGGGTTGCACAGCGAAGGCAAGATTGATCTCTTCGGGTATTTCGAAACGGTCAAATACCGTTATCATTTGGATTCGGCGGATATATGGAACATGATGTTCGTGAGCTTCGAGGAGGACTACCTGAGGAAATTGAGAGAAGCGCTCGATGAGAAAGGCATGTACGTGGCCAACCTGTGCGTGGATTATGCTGAGGTATGGGATACCGATCCGCAGCAGCGTGAAATATTCTATCAAAACGGGCTTAAAAATCTCAGAGCCGCAGCTGTTCTGGGCGCGCAAACCGTTCGGATCGATATGGGCGGGCGCGAGCTGGAAATGACGGAGGAGCAGTTCGACTATACGGTCAAGCGTTACAAGGAGTATGCGGCCTACGCGGCGGAGCACGGGTTTATGGTCGGTCCCGAAAATCATTGGGGATCTTCGAGAGTGCCTGCCAATATCAGAAAAGTATACGAAGCGGTGGATCATCCGAATTTCGGCATCCTGCTGCACTTTGACAACTGGGATGTCGACAAGGAGAACGGCGACCGGCTTTGTGCGAAATACGCCTTCCATACGCATTTGGCGGCATGGGTTATTCCAGATTGCGAAGAGAAGCTGTCGATCCTGCAGGAGGCGGGCTACAAGGGACATCTGGGCATCGAGCACCACTCCTCCAAGAACGAGTATTCGCAGGTGGCGTGGCAGTTCGCGACAGCGCGCAATACATGGAACTTGATGCAGTCGAAGTCGAAATAGGCGGGAATTACGATCAAATCCGGGGAGTGTGGCGTGTGAAGAAGATCAGAATCGGCATTATCGGAGCAGGTTTAATCGGTCGGCAGCATTTGGAGAACTATGCGAAACTCGAGGGCGCGGAAGTCGTAGCGCTATGCGATACCAACCAAGAGCAGCTGCGGAAAACGGCGGAGCAGTTCGGCGTCCCGCATACGTATACGGATTTTCGCGAGCTAATACAGCGCGAAGATCTGGACGGCGTGGACGTATGCTTGCATAACAACCTCCATGCTCCGATTACGATTGCAGCGCTGGAAGCAGGGAAGCATGTCTATTGCGAGAAGCCGATCGCGGGCTCCTATGCGGACGGCCAGCGGATGCTCGACGCGGCAAAGCAGCATGGCAAAATGCTGCATGTTCAGCTCAGCTTTCTCTATCATATCGAGACGCTAGCGGCGAAAACATTAATCGAAGAAGGCAAGCTCGGCAAGCTCTATCATGCACGTTCGACCGGCCATCGCAGACGCGGCCGCCCATTCGTGGACGGCTACGCGACGAAGGAATTCAATCGCAAGGCTGATGCATCCGGCGGCGCGTTGTTCGATATGGGCGTATACCGCATCTCGCAGCTACTCTATCTGATGGGCATGCCGAAAGTGAAAACGATTTCCGGCAAGACGTACCAAGAGGTAGCGATGGACGAGAAGCGCAGAGAAATCAGCGGCTTCGACGTCGAAGAGCTGGGCGTGGGCTTTGTCCGGTTCGAAGGCGGGCTAACGCTCGATATCATTGAAGCCTGGGCGATTCATCTGAACGGCTTTGAAGGCAGCAGCCTCGTCGGCAATACCGGCGGGGTCCGGTTCCCGGGTCATACGAGCCAGGGGGAAACGCCGTTCAGTTACCACACGCAGCTGAGCGATATGGATATGGATGCGACCTTTGATCTCGGGTATGCGAACTACCGCTGGCATGCGCTTCGCGAGAATACCGACGCCTACGATTCGTCGCAGCATCACTGGATTGCCGCGCTTCAAGGCAGAGTGGAGCTGCTGCCGACGGCAGAAATCGCGCTGCAAACGATACTGGTCAGCGAAGGCATCTACTTGTCCGATCAATTGGACCGGGAAGTAACGGTAGACGAAGTGATTGCATCGTCCAAATCGCTTGCCATTAAACTATAACGGCCAGCCACCGTCAGGAGAAAGGGATTCCTATGATTGAAATCATCCATAAGCAAATCGTGATCGACGGCAAGCCCCAACTGATCTTTTGCGGCGAATTGCACTATTACCGGCTTCCTCGGACGGAGTGGCAGGACCGTATCAATAAGCTGAAGGATACCGGGTGCAATGCGGTTGCTTCTTACGTTCCTTGGCTCTGTCATGAGCCGATTGAAGGGCAGTTCGATTTGGACGGCCATACCCGGCCGGAGCTTGATCTCGCCGGATTCATTGATCTCTGCCAGGCCAACGGGCTTTATTTCTTCGTCCGCCCGGGTCCGTTCATCATGGCGGAAATGAAGAACGAAGGCATTCCTTACTGGGTGTATGAGAAGCATCCGGAGGTGATCCCCCTGGGCTGGGACGGCGCCGCGGCGACGACGCGCACGCTCGATTATTTGGCGCCGGGCTTTCTTGCGGCTGCGCGCAGCTGGTATGCTGCAGTCATGGCGGTCGTTGCGCCCCGGCTGCATGGCAAAGGCGGAACGGTAATCGGCGTACAACTCGACAATGAGATCGGCATGCTATCCTGGGTCAGCAATTGTCCGGATTTAACGGAACATGTTGTTGCCGATTTCGCTGATTGGCTGGGCAGAACCTATGAGTCCGAAGTGCTGAAGGAGCGGTACCCATTCAGCTTGGAGGATGGTAATGTTCGCATTGAAGCAATACGTTCGCCCGGGGAAAGCTATGCCGCGGAGCTGCTGCATGATTTGGGTTATTACATGCGTAACCGGTTTGCCCGTTACGCGGCGACGCTTCGCTCCTATGCGGAGGAGTTCGGCGTTCGCGATGTGCCGTTCTTCATTAACATTCACGGAACCGGCGGTGGCAGGGGATTTACATATCCGATCGGTATCAGCCAGCTCTATGAAGCCTATACGCAGGCTCCCGGGTATGTGTCCGGCTCGGATATCTATCTTGGCGACTTGACGATAAGCAATTTCCAGGACTTATACCTGATCAACGGCTTCATGGATGCCGTCCATTTGCCGGACCAGCCGCTGACGTCGCTTGAATTCGAATGCGGCGACGGCAATTACGGCAACAACCTATCGGGCCGCTACGATGTGTCGGCAGCGGATTTTAAGACGCGCATGTGCATTGCGCAGGGCAACCGGATGATCAACTACTATTTGATGACCGGCGGATTCAACTATCGAATGGACATCAAAACCGGGGACGGCAATGACCGTGTCTCTTTTACCGGCGAACGTCACGGCTTCGCAGCCCCGATCAGTCCCGAAGGCGAGCTCAACTATACCTATCCGCGCATGACGCGCGCCATCAAGACGATGATGGCCGCGGGCGATAAGCTTGCGGTCATGAAAGAAGAACTCGACGACGTTGCGTTCGCATTTATCCCCGACTACTACATGACGGAGTATCGCTATCCGAAGAGCGGGAAGGTTGGCGAGATACTGGCGAACATTGAAGAAAACCGAGCAAACGGCGGATGGGAAATCATGGGCCGATCCATGCTGCTTGCAGGTTATCGGTTCGGTTCGGTGGATATTCAGCATAAGCCGCTCGATCCGGCAGCGACGCCGGTATTGGCTCTGCCTTGCGCACTTTATTTAAGCGCAGACATTCAGCGTAAGCTGGCGGACTATATAATTGAAGGAGGCGGTCTGCTGCTGTACGGCCAAGTGCCGCAATATGATATGGAAGGCAAACCATGCACGATTCTTAGCGATGTGCTTGGCATCCGGGTACAAGGGACGGTACAGAACAGTCACAACATGTCGCCGGCCGTCGTTGCCGCAGGCTGGGCTTCCGGCCGTCCGGAAGTGCACACGGCTGCCGCCCAGCTGCTGGAGTCAGGTCGGAATGAAGTGATCCTGCATATGTATGAAACGGGCGCGGCGTGCGGCGTTGAAGCAAGCGTCGGCAGCGGCCGTGCCATTTTTATTACGGCCGCATACAGCTGCGACGTAGCTTTGTTCCGAGAGGCGCTTGAGCGGTTAGGCGCCAAAGCCGGCTTGACGCATGATCATCGTGATCTGGGGCTGTTCACGACTTCGACCGTGAATAACGCCGGAGAACGATTCATTCATGTGCTTAATCTGGACGGCTTCGATAAGGAGTTCCATCTGACCGAGCATGGCGTTAAGCTGTTCGGCGGGCGGCCATTGACGATGTCCGGCAAGGACGGCGCGATGCTGCCGGTCGGCGTTGCGTTCGGCGATATTCGCATCGCTTACGCAACCGCAGAAATCACGTCTGTATCGGGCGACGCAATCTCGTTCCGATTGACGCAGCCGGAGGATGTCATCGCGTTTGAAACAACGCGCGTCATCACCCCAAGTGCGGATTACACGGTTGAAGATAAAGGCGGCATGAAGTTTGTCATGTCGCGTAAGCATGCTAAGGTGGATGACAGGCTGAAGGTCCGTTTTCAACCGTAATTCCTATCTATATAAGTTGATCTATGGATTTTGGGCTACGTCCGCAAACATAACCGAAAAGCATCGCATGGAGTAGGTTTTTCCAAACTCACGGCCGATGTAGTCTCCTATGAATCGATGTGTCCAACTAAACTTTGCTATAAAGCCGACTCAGTATGGATTAGTAGGCGAAGCAAATGCAAATAAGAAAAAACAAGTCAACGATTAGCTGACTTGTTTTTTCGTTTCTCTTAATTAAAGTCAATAAAGTGGATTTACTGTTCTTCCCTGCTGAAAAAGCTGGAATGGGAATTAAAAAAGATGACCGGCTGCCTTGTTCATGCGGCTTTTTCGCGCCATGCGATCCGTGTCAGCGTTCTACCATGGCGTCGGCGTACGGCGCGCGCCTCTCCAATTGAGCGCGTTCGTCAGCAGGAGCAGGACGAAGTACAGGCAGAGCGAACCGGCGATGGAGCTGACGGCGCTCCCGAGCAGCGGCACGCCATGGGCGATCAGGTAGTCGAAGGCCGAGCGTCCGCAAAGCGCCATGAGCACCATGCAGAAACCGATTTTGATATAAGGGGACATTTTCCAATAGAAGCCGATTGTGCTTGAAATAGACAAGAAGTTCAACAGCGCCTGCACGACGATGCCAATGCCGATGCCGAACGTAACGCCGGCGATGCCGAATTGGCTGCCGAAGACGAAGATCGAGGCCGCCCTGAGCGCGGTGGCTGCGACATAGTTCCATAACGTTGCACTCGCACGGCCAAGACCGAGCAGAATGGCATGCAGCGGCGCGTCGAAGTAGTGGAGGAAAAATAGCGGCGCCAATATTTTCAGCAATAGGCCGGCTTCCGGGGCGTTGTAGACGAGCGTGGTGAGGGGAACGGCCCAGACATACAGAATTACAGTTGCCGGAGCGCCGACCAGAAGCCCGAGGCCAAGCGCCTGGTTCATCCGTTCATGCATGAGCATACTGTTCTTGTTTGCCGATGCTTCGCCGATCGCGGGCACGAGCGCGGTAGACAAGGATTGCGTAATAAAGCTCGGCATAAAGAGCAGCGGAAACGCGTACCCGGCCAGCAGGCCGAATTGTTTCGTGGCTGCTGCCGTGCTGATGCCGGCCAGCGCGAGGCTCGTCGTAATAAGCAGCGGCTGAAACGCGCCGTATACCGATTGGATGACGCCTTGTCCGGTAGTCGGCAGGCCGATCCGCAGCAGCTCGGAGAGCGTGCTTCTTCCTTGCTTTAGATGGCTTGCCCATGTATCGCCCGGCATCTTGGTCTCTCCGCGCAGCTTGTAGCTGACGAGCAGAAAAGAAAGGCTGATCGCTTCGCTGACGACGGAGGCGGCCATCGCTCCGGCGGCTGCATAAGCAACGCCGTATGGCATCAGCAAATGGACCAATGCGAGTACGCAGGCAATTTGCACCGTATGCTCGAGCACGTCGGATGCAGCGATGGTCTTCATCTGCTGCATGCCGCGAAAATACCCTTTCAGCACGGCGGAGACGGCAATGATCGGCGCAATCGGAGTAATCGCGAGCATGGCGTAATAGGCGCGCTGGTCGCTCAGCAGGAGAGAGGCAATCCACTGGGAGCCGAGCAGCGAGGCGGTCGTAAGCAGCACGCTCAGGAAGCCGGTGACAACGAGCGAGACGTGCAGAATACGCCTTACTTTCATCCGCTCGCCGCGGGCGCTGGCCTCCGCTACCAGCTTGGAGATCGCAACCGGTAAGCCAAGCTCCGTGATGGTAATGACGAGCGGCACGAGCGGGTGGGCCATCATGAGGATGCCGATGCCCTCGGCACCGAGGACGCGCGCGACATACATGCCGCTGATAAAGCCGAGAATCCGGTTAATAAACGCAGCGACAGATAAGACTAGCGTACCCCTCATGAACGAATGTTCCGGCGAAGCCATATCTCACTTCCTCCTGATCTTGATCTTGGCATACTTAAATGTATTCATCATTCGGAAAAGCATGCGAACGAGCTTGGGATTGCAACTTGCCATGCTGCGTACCACCTGGATGATGATGGTATTCATAATACGAAGATCGACTACATTTTATAATTATTGAGCTAACGACATGGTCAGGCTGGCATTTCAGCAGCATCTGACGAATTATACGGCTTTATGCGCACGTGACTTCGCCGGCCAAGCAGGTCATCACAGAACATCTCGAGTACGCGCGGCAAAATATCGTCAACGTCATAGCTTCTGCCGGCGGAGAACAGACACAGGCTGCTGAGGATACGTGGCAGGCGGCGACTGTCGCTTGCTTCGCCGTGCAATGAAAGCTGGCGGAACGCGTGTTAACGTTGACGGATAAGTGAGCGTTTGCAATTATAAAACTGTGAAGGAATAATTATTCGATGTTAAATGGTCGCATTGCCATTATTACAGGATCGACAAGAGAGATCGGCCAAGCGACCGAATAGTCGGTTGTACAAATAGGCAGCCGATGGCTGCAGGTAAAGCTCCCGCCCGGCGCAGTCATCCGCCTGAAGGTTGTCATGACCGCTATGCCAACAAACCAACTTATGGCGATCCGTGGACGCCGCAGGCGGCGGAGCCGCTTATTAACGGACGGACGCAATACTAGCAGGAAGCGATATCCCTTCATAGCGGCAGAGTATAGGATGCACGGCATCCGATTCTGCCGCTGTCCGTTGCAATTCCAAATGAATTAAATGGGGGAATGAACGGTGAGAGACACTTTCGCTTCGAATCTTCCGAATCATGAGGTCTTAGATTGGTTTACGATCCAGTCGGCAGTTCCGCTGGGCGGGAGACTCAATAAGCACTGGCTTGTGAACTTGAAGGGCGAGCGCTTTGTTTTGCGCCAATGGTCGAACGGAACACCGCTTGAGGATGTCGAGTACGAGGTGAATTTGCTCGCAAGCATCGCGCAGCTGGGATGGCCGGTTGCGGCCGTCATCGAAGGACCGGTCATGCTCGCGGGGAATATATGGGGGCTCTTTCCATTTCTTCACGGCGAACCGCCGTCAGCAGCGGACGCGAAGACTGAACAGCGTGCAAGGGGGCGCCTTATGGCTCAATTTCACTATGAGCTGAGCAAGCTCAGTGGAATCGGACAGCGCAAGGATTGGCGGCGATGTGAAGAAATTCTCATTGATTACGAGCTAGATCGATTACTGTCGGCGCATGAACAGAGGAGACCCGAGGAAGTACGCATCTTGCGGTGGCATCTGGAGCGTGCCCGTAAGCGGGTGGAGAGGCTTGAGCTTCATTCCCGGCCGGGTATCGTGATCCATGGTGATTTTACACCGTGGAACTTACGCTTCCATGAAGGTAAGCTGTCCGGCCTGCTCGACTTCGAGCTTGCGCATTGGGATCATAGAGTCGGCGAATTTGCGCTCTCTTGGCGGGGGAAATACGACGAAGTCGTACTCGGTTATGACGAAGTATCACCCCTCGATCCTGCGGAGTGGGAACTCATCACTCCGATGTGGTGGGCAGGACTCATTGAAGGCGCCTGCAGGCATCTGAAGGAAGGCAAGCAAGACGACGGCTGGATCATCAAGAAATTGTTGGAGCGCTCGCCCTTGATGGGACAGGATGCCGTTCCATTTCGTTAATCGGCGGCTGCACTGCTGGAAGCTCCAACATGCAGGCCGCTATCCTTCATTTCTATTACGGGAGCGTGAGCACGGAAGATGACGACTAAGGCTTTGCAGCGGCTGCGGGTAAGCGGGAACAAACGATATTTGGTACAGGAGGACGGCACGCCCTTCTTCTGGCTGGGCGATACCGCATGGGAGCTGTTTCACAAATTAAGCCGCGAGGAAGCGGATCACTATTTGCGAACGAGGGCGGAGCAGCGGTTCAATGTGGTGCAGGCCGTCGCGCTGTCGGAATTCGACGGTGTCGCGACCGGATCCCATTACGGGCGGAGGCCGCTGAAGCAAAACGCGCTGGGCTTGTACGACCCGGCGCTGCCCGATGTTGATGCGGACGACAATTACTGGACGCATGTCGATTATATCGTGGACCGTGCCGCCGAATACGGGCTCTACATCGCGTTCCTTCCGACTTGGGGCGACAAGTACAATAAGGAATTATTCGGTAAGGGACCGGAAATCTTCAACGGCGACAATGCGCGGGTCTACGGACGATGGCTCGGCGAGCGCTACGGCAGCAGGTCCAATATCATTTGGGTGCTCGGCGGAGACCGCTCCCTAATTACGCGGAATCATTTTGAAGTCAACAATTCGCTCGCGGCGGGGATTCGGGAAGCCGTCGGCGATTTGCAGCTGATTACGTTTCACCCAAGCGGCAACACGTCTTCCTCGCGTCATATGCACGACGAGCCGTGGCTGGATTTCAACATGATTCAATCCGGGCATCACGAGCAGGTGCGCGAGAACTACAAGCATGTGAGCGCGGATTACGGCAGGCTGCCCGTCAAGCCGACGCTGGACGCGGAGCCTTGCTACGAGGACCACCCCGTTAATTTCAATCCGCTCAAAGGATATTTCGATCAAGCGGATGTGCGCCAAGGGGCTTATTATGCGGTATTCTCCGGCGCGTTCGGGCATACCTATGGCCATCACAGTATCTGGTCGATGACGACGGAGCCCGCGCCGTATTTCATCATGACCTGGCAGGATGCGCTGCATCGCCCGGGGGCATCGCAAATGTGGCATATTCGGCAATTAATCGAAGATCGTTCGTTCCTCGACCGGGTGCCGGACCAAAGCTTGATTGCAAGCCAATTCGAAGGCGCCAACTACATGGTTGCGACCCGCGGCGAGCATTATGGCTTGATCTACAGCCCGAACGGCATTCCGTTCCGGGCATCGCTCGGCAAATGGACGGGAGACGTCGTCCATGCATCCTGGTTCGATCCGCGCACCGGCGAATACAGCCGCATCGGCGAATTTCCGAACAGCGGAGAAGCCGCGTTCACGCCGCCGTCGAGCGGCCGGGGCAGCGACTGGGTGCTGGTGCTGCAGGCTGCGGAATAACGATATTAGGCGCGGCGCATTGCCGCGCGTTTTCAATTCATAGGTCATCATGACGCCCGGGTGTGAACGCTGTTCGCGCCTTGACGAACAATCGAACGATGGTCCCTTTACTTGTTATTAGTGAAAATTTGGGAACCAAGGTCAACTGGTCCGGTTCGGAAATTACGGTCGCAAAAAGCGATATGCAGGTAATCTAAAAACTGAAGAGCAATGCAGCGGTGAAAAACGGTAAAACGGTGCTGTTTGATGTCAAATCATATATAAAGGATAATCACACGATGGTTGATGTTAGGACTGTGCGAACAATCAAGGTCTTTAGATCGTTCATACGTTTAGGGGTATTGGGCGTGGAATTGTTCAGCATGTCACATAGGGCTACTAAGTCTTCTAGCTTGGATAGAATTTTCCAATTGTCGTTTAGAGCGGCTCCTGCCTCCTTATAGGCTTGGATAAAATGGGTTTCGTACGCGGACCCCGCTTCTTCATATCGTAACATTCCACCGATATCCGCATATCGACTCCAAGAAAACGCATCTTCCCAGTCTAGAACAGCTGAGACTGAGAAACCTTTTGCTTTTTGTTGAACCAATATGTTTAGACCGTTGTAATCGGAATGAAGGAGGACAGGAGGTTCGACGTTTTCGTTCAATAAAGAACTACATGTTTGGCAAAACGACCAAACCTTGCGTGTATACTCTTCCCCAAGCCAAAGACCGCAATTAGCGTGTAAACATTCGTCGATGTACGAGAGAAAACGTTCACCGTTCATGTTAAGATGGTCCCTGACTTTAAGGTTTTCCCCGAAAAATCCCGAATCCGTAAATGTAAACGCATGTATGTTAGCAAGCACTTTGCCAGCTGCTGCGGCAGCTGAAGTGATATCCTGAAGACTACCTGTTTTGATCACATCCCATAGCAGAACCCCCTCTTTCCACTCTAAGATGGACCAAGGCTTATCTATCAAACTGCAACTTGTATCAGCGAATATGAAATTGGCTATCGGTACACGTCCGTCTACTAATCGTGCGATGTCTATCTCCTTGTCTGCAACCCCCTTGTCACCCCTATATAAGCGAAGAACTAATGGTTCCGTAGAGCCATCCAGATAGATTTTGTAGTTGGAATTACTCAGTCCGACGCCAATTCGTTCAAAATATACGACTCGTTTATTCGGAAAAGCTGGTTTGACTAGCTCATTAATTTGTTTAGCATTCAAAGAAGAGGGCTGCTCAATTCGTTCCCAACTGTCTTTCATAGCTTCCTCCATTTTTCTTTAATCAATTATTTTTCACCTAAGTCAATTATACACCAAATGGAAAATGGAGGGAGAAGAGTTCAACATTAAGGCCACCATTGTAGGTCACAAATCGGTTTCATTAATCGTCGACAAAGGATCGCAG
The DNA here is from genome assembly GCF_019431355.1 of Paenibacillus sp. R14(2021). NCBI lineage: Bacteria > Bacillati > Bacillota > Bacilli > Caryophanales > Paenibacillaceae > Paenibacillus > Paenibacillus sp. R14(2021). The sequence goes on along the minus strand of NZ_CP080269.1, from coordinate 2,367,309 downwards.
CCAGGAGGCCGAGCCGTTTCGGGAGCTCATGCTCTTTTTAAGAGTGCACAAATACACCACCAAAATAAAAAGTGGTCAATCAGTAATAACTGGCTCATAATACGACAGGTACGATAGTTCATTACAACCATGGGGGCAGCCGGTCAGGACGATCGGCATTACCTTTAAATCGGGGTGAACAAAATTAAAGGCGAATCAAAGCAGTTTATACTTCTAGTTGTCTTTATTTATTCTGATTTTGTTCTCAGGAGTATGTATTCTAATTTTCTATTTGTATCATTATTTAATAAAACCTGATTTAGGTGGTATCCATCCACAAGTCCAGAAGGTGCTTATACGTTTTCCGTGTGCCCAATCCTACGGATTTGCCTGCTAACTTCAAAGAGACGATACAGGAGCACACGGCATTCCTACCAGACTTGTCTTTTGTTCACTGTGCAGGGAAAGACCCTGCAGGATTGTGCACTAAATGTCGGGAAGGGAATTACCTTCTCTGCTATGCTTTGATTAACGAGGGGAGGCGATATCAGGGATATGCTGGCGCAACTGAACAAAGCTTTAAGCTATATTGAGGAGAATCTTACTGATCGTGTGGACTATCAGGAGGCAGCGAAAATTGCCTGCTGTTCGGAATATCATTTTACACGGATGTTCTCATTCCTTGCAGGCATTACTCTGTCGGAATACATCCGCCGAAGACGCCTAACTTTAGCAGCACTCGAGCTAAGCCACAGTGACATCAAGATCGTTGATGCTGCGATGAAATACGGATATACCTCGCCGGATTCCTTTACCAGGGCTTTCCAAAACATGCATGGGATTACTCCCTCGGAAGCCCGGATCCATGGACAGTCCCTCAAAGCCTTCCCGCGGATGACGTTTCAGCTGACTATCAAAGGAGGAAGTGAAATGAACTACCGAATTGAAGACAAAGAGGCTTTTCGCATAGTGGGGATTAAAAAAAGAGTGCCAATTGTATTTCAGGGGGTGAATCCGGAGATTGCGTCGATGTTTGAAGGACTCACGCCAGAAATGATTGATAAGATTAAGGGCTTTTCGAATGTTCAGCCTTCAGGATTAATCAGTGCTTCCACGAATTTCAGTGAAGGGCGGATGGGGGAGAAAGGAGAGCTCGATCATTACATTGGGGCGGCCACAACGAAAGAAGCAAGTGATGGCTTCGCCCATCTGGAGGTTCCAGCCTCTTAACCGACGGAAGTAAAACCGGTGAAACTCGAGCTTTCAGTGGCTCCTGAAGTTGAGCTTGGCAAGCAAATACTTCCGACACTTAAAGCTACCAATGCGTACGGCTCCGTCTACGCGCTCAATTTGAAAGACGTTGCCTTTAGCTTCAAAAACGGCAAAGTCGTACAAACTGCCGCTGGCGACTTAAAGGCAAACGAGCTCGGCGATGAAGAAATGACGGCGGCATTCGGCGGACTAAGAGCAGTAGCCCAACTGAAGATTACCGATACGATAGCGCCGGTAACAACGGCGGTGGCATCGCCAAACTTGGGTAATGGTTGGTCGAACACCGATGTGTCGGTCCAGCTGAACGCTACGGATGATGGGTCCGGTGTCGATAATACGCAATACCGGATCAATGACGGCGAGTGGCAAACCTATGCTGGAACGATCGTCATTTCAACCGATGGCGAGAATGTGATCGAGTATCGGAGCACGGACAAAGCAGGCAATACGGAAAAGCCGAAGAATCTGGTCGTTAAACTGGATAAAACGGCACCTGTGGTGAAATTAATACCGGATAAAAAAGAACTGTGGCCGGCCAATCATAAAATGGTCACCGTAACGATCGGCACGTCCGGCACGGTGGACCCGTTATCCGGCATTCAGTCCATCATCTTGAAATCCATTACCTCTAATGAAGCGGAAAACGGCACTGGCGACGGCAACACGTCGCAAGATATTCAAAATGCGAATTTTGGAACATCGGATTTTACGTTTGATTTGAGGGCGGAACGATCCGGAAACGGCAAGGGACGTGTATACACGATAACTTACATCGTTACCGATAAAGCAGGCAACAAAACAACGGCTGCCACGACGGTAACTGTACCGCAAACAGAAGGTTCCGAAAAACCTCCGCTATCAATGTGAAGTGACCCCAAAAAGTTAGATACTATGTAATTAGGCAGCCTTTAAGGCATGAGTACGGTATTCACCGGACTCATGCCTTTTAGTTTTAATTTGATTCGCTTGTGATTGTAGTAGAGGGGGCAGCATCGACTTCCGTTTGAGTAGCCCCCAACGATTTCCCACAGCTCCAAGGAACGGATCCCACTCCACGGCAAGTGCGGTTATAGTTTCTGACCAGTGGCCGACGTATCACGAAACCCGCAACCCGTGTCATATAAGGTGTCCAATGACACAAATGTACCTACATAAACCAGAGCGAAAAAGCTTGAGAAATCAAGCTTTTATTTTTTATGTAGGTGAATTTGTGTCATAGAAAAATGCACAAATTTCCCTACATTCTAGACACAGACCTCTATAGTGCTGGCTGTTTGTTTGGTTAGCGGCGCTTCTATGAAGCGCGGTGAATAAAAATACCGAGAAAGCGAAGAAAAGCGGCGTATCACACGGGATTTTCTGCCGTGGGACACCGGATCAATGTAGGCAAATTTGTGTCATTAGACATCTCCAAAAAGTAGTATGCACATTTGATGTCGGGTGACAAGAACATTATCTCATTAATCGCCGCGAAAATCGCGGCTTTTTGTATTTATGGGATCAAGTTCTTGTCAAAACCAAATGACAAGAGCTTGATCCCATTTCCGAAATTGACAAGAACGTGATCTCATTCCCGATGAAAGGCAGGGAATCGCATATTGAAGGCAGCCAGCATTGGCAGCCCGCAAGGCGGCGTAATCTATCCGCTTCTAGCCAACATCTATCTCAACTACCTCGATACGATATGGGATAAACGGTTTTCTCATCTCGGAAAGCTGGTAAGGTATGCCGACGATCTTGTCATTCTATGCCGATACAAACCGCAGGCGCTCAAGGCGATTCGTACCCTTAAAGCGATCTTTGGGAAACTGGAATTGAGCATGAACACGTCCAAATCAAAGCTAGTGTGTCTGTGGAAAAACCAGGACGGGTTCGATTTCCTTGGCTTTCATCATCGAAAGATGCCTTATCTCCATAAAAACGGGACAAAGTACCGACTGCGAAGCTTTCCATCGAAGAAAGCAATGAAGAAGATGCGCACTCGTGTGAAGGAAGAAACGGCATCTAGAGGGCGGCTACAATGGACGCTCAAATTGATGGTTGAGTTACTCAATCCCGTGATCCAAGGATGGCGCAATTACTACGCGCATCTGGATGTGGATCGAGGAATGGCAAACCGTTTCCTTGCCAAGGTCGACTGGTACGTCCTTAGGAGACGTAGACTTTTCTGGAACAACAAACACAGAAAGCGTAAGCAGAATTGGTCAGAGATGCACTGACTGCTTTAATGTACAGGGTTGAAAACATTATGCACATGGAAAAACCGTACTGCTCTGGATGAAGAACGTCGGAAAGCCGTATGCGGGAAAACTGCACGTACGATTTGATGAGGAGGGGCTGGGATCCCCAGCCCTTTACTCTTTAGCGCAACAAATTAGGTTGTCCTGAATTTCCTCTGAACACAATATGGAAATCTCATTATAGTTTCTGTGACCCCATCCCCATTTTCTTCAATAAATCAATGAGCTGCTCTTTCTCTTCGTTGCTCAAGTGGGAAAAATTTTGAGAGATCGTATCCATATGTTTTGGGAAAAATTCATTAAATAGTGCTTTTCCTTGTGCAGTTAGTACGGCATCATTTGCTCTTCCGTCTTGGGGGTTCGGCTGTCGTTCGACGAGTCCTTGCTTGACTAATTTGTTAACGACGAAGGTAATGCTTCCGCTCGGAATGGAAAATTTCTCACTGATTTTTTGAAGGGGATGAGGACCTTTATTATAAAGCAATTCCAGAATCCGAAAGGTTTCAGGATTAAGATTGTGCTTGGCGACATCTTTCTCGAGGTTGTTATGTAAAGCTTGGAAAGCGTTCCCGAAAATACGTAACAATCTTAAGTCCAATTTATGTTGTTCCTCGTTAAAATTCATAAAGCCTTGTCCTCCTTTTCAGGCTGAAGAGTCATCGTTCTCGAGATTAAGGATGACTACATGCTAACAATAGGAGGAATGGGTGTCAATTTCAGAACACCATTGACAATAAAAAATATTGTAATTATATTATATTTATATCCTAGTTATACAATAAATAAGGATCATCTTTATTGGAGAGGAGTGAATGGAGAGGAGTGAATACCGCGAAATTTCTCAAACAGCTGTTAAGTCGACGTCGTTCATATAGTCAAGAAGATTCGTAAGGAAACGTGAGTGCATCACTTAAATTAATTACAAATGGAGGAACTACAATGTTAAAAATTGCTGTTATTCTTGGAAGTACACGACCGGGACGCAATGGAGAAGCAGTAGCCCGCTGGGTGACAGACGTAGCGAAGAAACGAAACGATGCTTATTTCGAGCTTGTTGATCTTGCCGATTACAATCTGCCGTTATTGGACGAGCCGATCCCTGCATCAATGGGGCAGTATAGCAAGCCGCATACGATTGCTTGGTCAGAGAAAATCAATTCTTTTGACGGATTTGTATTCGTTACACCGGAATATAATCATGCAACCTCAGGCGCTTTAAAGAATGCCATCGATTTTCTATTTCATGAATGGAAGGATAAAGCGGCAGGCTTTGTCGGCTATGGCGGTAGCGGCGGGGCACGTGCAATCGAAAATCTCAGACTCATCGTCGGAGAACTTCATATGGCCGATGTGCGCGCACAAGTGGGACTTTCACTGATGATGGATTTTGAAAACTTCAGCCTCTTCAAGCCTGCTCCTCACCAGGAGGCTGCAGTCAATACGATGCTCGACCAAGTTATCGCTTGGAGCGGTGCATTGAAAACATTGCGTTAATCGATCATGTTAGCAAAGAATAAAGGAAGCGTTGAATAAATTGGAAAAAGCGGAGAGAGTACACAGGGTGTACCATACGAGCCAAAAACAAACAGAAGTCAGGAAGAGCATCCTATGGATTTATTACGTCTTTTTCTTCTCCCTCCTGAATGAATCCGTGTTTAATGTATCTATTCCTAATATCGCCAAGCAGTTCACGCTGAACCCATCCGAAGTCAGTTGGGTCGTAACTGTCTTTTTCATCGCCTTGGGAGTGGGGATGGTCGTTTACGGAAAACTGTCCGATATCTTCAGCATTAGGACACTGATGACGATCGGTATCGTTCTTTACAGCGCAGGTTCGATAATCGGCTTTGCCTTTCAAGCTTGGTACCCTGCTGTCATCGCGGCCAGGACGATTCAAGGATCCGGCTGCGCGGCGATTCCGTCGCTTGTCTTTGTAATCGTTGCCCGATATTTTTCGGCGGTAGAGCGGGGTAAGATATTCGGCATCATCACTTCGACAGGATCCTTCGCGATCGGAATCGGGCCGGTACTTGGCGGTTTTATCACCCATTCGTTCCAATGGGCTTATCTATTTTTCCTTCCTCTTCCCATCGCGGCGGCTATCCCTTTCTTCCTGAAATATTTTCCGAAGGAGGGACGCAAAGCAGGGAGTTTAGACATCTTAGGTGGGGTGTTGCTCAGCATTACCGTATCCGCGCTGATTCTTTTTACGACGGAAGGAGATTGGTTTTATTTGGCCGGAGCTATAGTCGGATTATACCTTTTCATTGTTCAAATCCGCCGGGCAATGGAACCGTTCGTGGATCCTTCCTTGTTCGCGAATTCGCGATATCGGAGCGGTCTCGTGATCGGATTTTTCATTTTCGGATCCGTGCTTTCCGTTTTGTTCGTCATTCCGATCATGCTGAATAAAACGTACGGTTTCGACGCGAACGTCATCGGTTTCGTCTTGTTTCCCGGAGCTTTCAGCGCTGTTATATTCGGCAAAGTCGCCGGTAATCTGACGGTCAAAAAAGGGAGCAACTTCGTTAATTATTTAGGGTTAGGTTTGCTCTCGTTTAGTTTTGTGGCGTTATCTTGTGTCATCGGGCTTTGGGTAGGGTATATGGGCGCAGCTCTTATCTTGATGTACATCGGATTTTCATTCGTACAGACGGCGTTGGCGGAGAGCGTGACGAAGATTTTGCCCGTTCATCAAATCGGCGTCGGGATGGGTTTTTTTAATATGACATCCACCATATCGGGTGCCATCATTACGGCTCTTGTCGCCAAAACGCTGGAAGAAAAGCTGCTCGCGTTTAGGTTGCATCCGTTTATCACGGATTCAAATGCTTATATGTACGGCAATTTGATACTCATTTTCAGTATTATTATTGCGACTAGCGTTCTGTTGTATTTCAACACCTTCGGCAGAAAATCGTTTTTAATAACAGTAAACAAAGGGGAATGACAATGAACGATCAAAAATTATTAAACCAACTTGAAGTGATTCGAGCGATGACGGTTAAATCCATTGAATCCATTACCGACGAAATAGCGGACGATATGCCGACGGGGTATAGAAACACCGTCCGTTGGCATCTCGGACATATCGCCGCTTTTACCGATGTTTTTCTTAGCAATTTCATTGGATTGCCCCCTTATTTGTCCGAAGAGCATATCGCCATGTTCAAATCCGGGACGAAGCCTGCCGATTGGCAAGCGTCGCCTCCAAGCTTGGAGCAGTTGGTTTCCTTGCTGAAAGGACAAATGGAGCATATTAAATCGCAGCTCGGAACGCGGAATCTCGAAGAGAAAACGAACAAGCCGTTGAGCCTGTTTGGCGCGGAAATGGACTCGATCGCAGAGATCTTGAATTTCAGCTTTTATCATGAAGGACAACATCTCGGGTATATCAAATGCCGTACGAATTCGAGTCCGTTAAAACGCGCATAAATTAACTCAGTGAATTACTAGTGTAAGAATCATATTTTATTAAATATTTATTAGGAGTCATGAAAACATGAAGTGGACTACACGTATTGTACAGGGATTGTTAGTTCTTGCTTTTATTATGTTCGGCTTTATGAAACTTACAGGGAATGCACAGCAAGTTGAACTGTTTACTGAAGACTTTGGATATTCAAAAGGCTTTATGTATCTTGTCGGAGCCTGTGAGGTTTTGGGAGCAATCGGTTTAGCAGTTGGATTTAGAAAGCCCAAAATCACTTTGCTTGCATCGTTTGGGTTCGTATTATTGATGGCAGGTGCAGTGTTCTCCCATCTACATGCAGGTCAAGGTATGTCTGAAGCAACTCCAGCAATTATTCTCTTTCTTTTAAGCTTATTTGTTTTGATTAGAAGTAGATCGACTATCAAATCAGTTTAATAAGATTTGGTTCCTTGTATTATATTAGATTCCGCAAGTTGCTAAGAGAGAACATACATTGTATAAAACCCGCGCTTAGTGCGGGTTTTTGTTTTAAGCATGTAATTTCGAATACATAAGCGTGCAATCTTCTCCGCAATATTCGTTTTCTCTGCTTTAAGAGTGAAGTTAGAAATGTACTATCGGGGAACGATAATTGAACAAGAAACATGGGGAACGATAATTGAACAAGAAACATAATGAGGCATGCGAAATTCGGCTACATTTTCCAATGCAAAGGGCTAATTATCACAAAAAATAATTTTGCCGATCGCGGGCGGGGCACTCAATTAAACAACTTTATTTTCACGATTTGGGTTGTGGCTTGACCTGTACATCGACCTCATTAAACAACTTTATATTTTCTTTGCATTATTCACCTCTTGAAAATTCTTTGATTTTACTGACCCCTAGTAAAGAACTGTTTTTTCTCTAATCAGACCAACTCATAATTGAAATAAAAACAGAGGAGGTCTGCAGAATTTGCGGCCGCTATTCAGTAGCAGCAGAACTCGACTCGCAGATATCTTACGCACGTTTGATGTGAGAGAAATCAATCTGGCATATCCCAAGAATAATAATTGTTCGCCGACACAACTCGTTTCGGCATTTGTTGAGCCGCAACAGAGTAGTGGTTGTAAGCGATGGATTTTATGAATGGAAAAATCAGATGGATAAGGTGAAGCAGCCGTACGGTTCCTCTTCCTCGTAATCAATACCGGGGACTGCAGTACCGCTGCAACTTGGCGGCGCGCTGAAGGAATGGGTGGAGGCACCAAGCATTTAGCCCTATCGTAAGATCGATGGGCGAGATATTGTAACCTCCACGATGAAAACTCTCGAGAGGTACACGCCTACGGAAGACGCCCTACAGGATTGTCTTGCGTCCTTCGAAGGTGAGTGCTTTGCCGAGTCTATGCGCTATGTGCGCAGCTACCCTGAACAGCTATCCATCCCTGCTACCCACGATCGATACGCCAGTGCTGATCATTAACGGAGCTCGTGACCGCGTAGTACCGCCTGTCAACGCGGAATATCTCCATGAGCACCTGCCGAAGAGCAAACTAAATCTAATCGATACGGGGCATTCTATCTGGGAAGACCCTGCTAATACTTATGCAGATCCGGTCACGAACTGGTGGGCTGACGGCGGCTACATGAAAAGTTGATTCTGACAACTGATCCAATATTCACATAGTCACTCACATTCGTACAAAGTTTTATCAGATCTGTGGATCTTTTGTAAAAAGCGGAGTTAACTTCTTTAAATATGATCATTATAAAAAAAACATGCATCAGTGAGAAGAGGAGAATTGAATCCATGAAAATTTCTAACCAAGTAGCTTTAGTCACCGGTGCCAATCGCGGTCTTGGAAAGCAGTTGGCTCAGGAGCTTTTATACAGAGGTGCAAAAGTGTATGCCGGAGCCAGAAATCCGTCTTCCGTTGATTTACCAGGTGCAGTTCCTTTGCAACTTGATATTACTGATTTGAACTCGATTGTTGCAGCCGTGAAGGCTGCAGGAGACGTCACTGTTCTGATCAACAATGCCGGTTCTGACACGGACGCTTCCTTTCTAACGGGTGAGCTTGAAGAAATTCGCATGGTATTCGATACGCACGTTTTTGGAACGTTAGCGACGATTCGAGCGTTCGCTCCATTGATCGAAAAGAACGGCGGCGGCACCATTCTTAATATTTTGTCCGTGCTTTCGTGGTTTAGCAGCGAAAGACATGGCCCTTATTCCTCTGCAAAATCAGCTGAATGGAGTTTAACCAATTCCTTACGTTTGAGTTTAGCGCCTAAAAACATCAAAGTAGCAGGTTTACATGTTGGTTACATGGATACGGACATGGTGGCTAACATCCAAGCTCCTAAGTCCAATCCAAAGGATATAGCGCGAATCGCCGTAGACGGAATCGAAGCTGAGAGCTATGAAATTCTCGCCGATGAAATGAGCCAAAACGTACAAAAAGGGCTTGCCGGAGGAGTGGCAACGTTGTATCCCAAATTATTCTAATAGCAGCCGTTTCCAGAAAAAAGACGGAGACTATGAGGTTCGACATAAATTGATTTATTGATGGCCTCTCTTCGGGATGGACATCGAACGGGAGACGAATATTGGTTGGATCACGAAGAAATCCTCCTAAACGCTGGAGCAGACCATCCGGTTCAGTCACAATCCGGAACGGATCCTTGGTTCAGCAAAGGATAACTCCCATGATTTTACGGTTGGAAATACCCATACTTTGAGTATATCTATATACTTGCATATGGCAGACACGGTCAACATGCAAAAATAGGTGATCATGACAAGGGTTATAGCATTTCCGACGAATTTACCGAAAACGATTCGATGCACTTCCTTAATAATGTTGGTTGCGCGTAAAAACAGTGTGGAGAAGATGAGTGAGGATGAAGTATCACTCGAACAATATTTTTACTCACAAAGCAAAGAAGCGCTTGATAAACTACATAAAAAGCTTGCCGCAGAAGGATATCAAGTTAGTGAGCAATTTCTTCTGGGTACAAGGGTAAAACGGAGTGGTCTTTCTTTACAACAAAAGAAGTAAAAAGAAGTAAAATATCTCAGAAGGACATGAAAGCTGAAAAATCCGCAAAGCAATTCGGAGTAAATTATGACGGCAATGGTTTTTCATTGGAGGATTAAAGAGACCTTTACTCTAAACATTCCTGTTGAGCCTAAGAAATGGGCTTTGTAAAAAAGGGAGCGCCTCGGTATGATGGGTTTGTCCACAACACATCAAGGAGGCGCTCTTACTATGAAGTTTAAGCAATCAGACGTACAAAATCAACGGATTGAACGAATTACCACCTCGCATCTCGTCGTAGGTATCGACATGGCCAAAGAAACGCATGTCGCGCAAGCTACGAATTTCCGAGGGATTGTAATTTCCAAACGGCATCTGTCATTCTCAAATAGCATGGAAGGCTTTGAAAAATTGAATCGCTGGATGACGGAGTTACAGCAGAAACACCGATTAATGAAGCTCATCATCGGCATGGAGCCAACCGGCCATTACTGGTTTAATCTAGCCAATGGTTAGCAGATCAGGGATTACACGTGGTCATGGTTAACCCTGCTACAACCAAGCGAAACAAAGAAAACCGAGATAACAGTCCATCAAAAAATGATCCCAAAGATGCTCTTGTCATAGCAGACGCTGTCAGTCGGGGCTTCTACTACGAGTACACGCGTCAACCACTTGAGTTTCAACGATTACGGACGATGATGAGTGATCGGGAGTTCTGGGTGACGAACAGTATTCGGCTGCAGAGTCGGATCGTACGTTGGCTAGATATTCGTTTTCCCGGAATATCCTTCTGTGTTCAAAGACTGGACCTGTAAGCGTTCATTGGCGACTCTCAAGACCTTCCCTTGTCCACGAGATTTGGAGACCTATACGGTACAGGACATCATCGATGCTTGGCGAGTCCATATGCAGCGCGCTGGTGGTTATACGGGGATAGAGAAGGCAGCGCAGCTCATTGCACAAGCGAAACGCAGTGTGGGAGAGCGAACTGCTGAAGAAGAAGCGAAAGCAGATTTAAAACGGCTCATTGAAGAATTCGAGCGTATTACCACCATGCTTGAACAGATTGAAAAGGACATTGAAGCGCTGTTTTCTGAGATTCCTATGGCGCAGCAACTTCGCACCATAAAAGGTCTCGGGACGATATTTACGGCCGCCATTTTAGCAGGCACTGGAGATTTAAGGCAGTATGCGCATGGACGCCAGGTATTACGAAAGGCTGGCCTGAATTTGGCCGAAAGTACATCTGGAAAGCGAAAAGGACGCATTGTTCTTTCGAAGCGAGGAGACTCTGCCTTGCGAAAATATCTTTATCTCGCGACGGTTCAACTCGTATGGAATAACCCCGTGTTCCGCCATCTGCATGAGCAGAATGTGCAAGAAAAGAAGATGAAAAAGCAGCAATCCATATTTAAGTTAATTGGAAAGCTCGCCCGAATTCTAGTCGGTATTGTTCAACGAGGAGAAAAGTTCATGCCAGAGAAAACCGTCCTGACTTGGACAGAAGCAGCTTAAGTTATGAAGATGCATCACGTATATTGACTCATTCGCGGGATTTCACAAAGAAAGCACGGAGGACCGAGTTCGTTTCCCATAAGGGCTCTAACCCATCCGCTAAACGCTATCGGTCTCCACACCTTGGACAGGTATAACGAAGGAATGTAAGGGCATTGACCCGTTGAGTCGTGGGAGGGTGAACCTCTAAGGTTAATGTGGAGTATGCGTGCATTAGAAGCTACTTGGGGAATAATTCCTGAGCATTCCTCTATTCCCGCATACCCAAGACCAAGCTCACCAGCATGAATGTCTTACATTCCTTTGAATTCTCCTGAATCCAAGGTGATGAAATCCTGCGAATGAGTGAGTATATGTGAGGTAAACCATTAAAACCGAGGGACGGGAAACGATAGCTCAACACAACAACACAACAACATGAAGGCTGCTGACCTAATGGATACGGCAGCCTTCATTACGCTGGACGAGACTTTTGTGTTTAATATTCCAATTAAGATTCTAATCAGGAAAAATTCTATAATAACCCCTAACACAAAACTATAATTCTATAGGGTGTGGTTTGGGCGGGGATACTTTTTGTGGCAGGACCGTAAATAACAATTAGATCTCGGTTCGCGGGGGTTCTTGAAAAGAGTTGCCCATTTGTTAATACGATTTGAGTATATGGAGTAATATTTAATCGTAATTGTCCATCGCTACTCATCAACTCACTATTAAAATAATCTACTTTTACATTCTGATATGGGTTATCTTTTACCATGACAAGTGCTTGATATTGTGGAGGGTAAATAAGAAGAGCAGGTGCATTTCCATCATAATATCCAGTCACGCGATCTCCTACTGCCACCATTACATGGTCTACAAAGTAAGTGGTGGGTGACACCACGAAATTTACTAATGCTCCCGATCCGTTTTCTACAGATATTAATTTATAACAGCCTTCTCCTTCACCATTTTGACCTGTAAAAAAATCACTAATCATAGTGACAGTCCCGTAAAAAGAATAAAAATTTGTCATACAATACCTCCATTGCATAAAGCGAGCTTTATATTTCGACATGATTAAAGGCTAATTAACTTTGTTCCAAGTATCGCTGTCGTCAATCTTATGGAGATAAATTAAGGGCCATTCCATGTTAAAAGGTCTCGACATGTCCTAATGTATCCGAATTAGAAATGCCAATAATAGTCCCTATTCGTAAAGTCAAATAACCTGTGTTTACAGTATGTAGGTTAATGACTATATGATTGTGCAGGTGCCCATAAAGGATATGAAGATACTTTATTTTCTCAAGACGCCCGACGCAGGCAATGGCTGAAAGGGTAATGCAGGCTGGTAGCGAATACTCCCTATATAAAAGAAATCACGACTTGCAGCAGCCATGCTCATCGAAAGAAGGGATGCTATGAGGATCAAAGCGGTTGTGTTCGATTTCGACGGCACGCTGGCCGACACGCTGCCGGTATGCTTCTATGCCTTTCGTCGCCTATTCAGTGAGATCGATCGCAGGGAACTGACCGACGACGAGATCGTTGGCATGTTCGGGCCGTCGGAGACGGGCATCATACAGGAGAACCTCGCCAACCAAGCTGCAGCGGAAGCGGCGATTGCGCAGTTTTATCAACATTATGATGCGATGCATGACGAGCTGGTGACACCAAACCCGGATATTCAGCGTTTGCTGATGCGTTTGAGAGGCGAAGGTATCGGGCTAGGCGTCGTCACGGGCAAGGCACGGCGAAGCTTGGACATCTCGATGCGCAAGCTGGGTATGGACAACGTGTTCGACATTATCGTCACGGGCGATGACGTCGAGCTGCCGAAGCCGCACCCGGAAGGGATCTTCAAAGCATTGGCGGCGCTCGGTTCGCAGCCGGACGAAGCGCTGTTTATCGGCGACAGTCATGCGGATATCAAGGCGGGCAAGGCGGCAGGTGTTCTGACAATCGGCGTTCACTGGCTGCCGACGGTGCAGTCGCAGGCCTTTGAACCGCAGCCGGATTATCTGTTCCGCTCGACGCGCGAGCTGGAAGCGCTGCTTGCACTGAAGCAGGACTAATTCGCATCGAGCGGACGGTGCACCAAGTCTAAAAGTCACAGCGTAGAGGGGATTAGACATGTTGTTTCGTTTCTTAAAGAGGAATACAAGTCCCAAACCAGCTTTGAGTTCGAAGTCCAAACGCATTCCTTTACAGGAACAAATAAAGAATTTCTCTGAACTAGGTCTGGAGCTGAATCCGTCGATCACGTTCGATTCGCTGCTGGAGATATTTACCGAAGAAGAATATGAACACGAGCCGTATCAGTTATTGGCGCTGGCTATGGGTGGGGAGATCGAACGGAATGGAGACTATACCGATATCTCCGAACCCGGACATCATACACCGCTTTAACGGCCTTCTCGTCCAACAGCGGTCGGATAAGCAGCTTGCGGTCTCGGTGCTGGGACAGGATATTCTGATCGGAAGCTTTGATGACCGTCAGCTTTACCAAATGAATCAATACGTAAAATACCCGTTCGAACGTTCTTTTGACGTTTACTAGCTGACGTCTCATGGACATCTCGTACTAATAATCAGGAGCTTCCGCATCGTAATTAATCTCCCGAGGGTCATTACCGCATGCTCATTGTTTGCTTGGATATTGTGGTATAATTGCCCTGTTTGGACTTGCTTAAATTGGAGGGTAACAACCATGAAAATAACCATTATCCGTGCCGAGATGACGCATGATAAGGAGAACGGCTACCGCGGGGCCGTGCAGTTCGAGGCGGAAGGGCACAAGCATCCGTACGAAATCACGCTGCAGCTGAACAGCTTGCGGGGAACGACGTGGGATTACAGCCTGCGTTTTGCCAAGGATCCGGGCTCGGAGGATCAGATCAACGAGATGGAAGCCGCAATCGAGAGCGATGACGATCTGTTCGACAGCCTCATCGACGCAGCGGCCGAAACGCTGCCGGAAGACATCGAGGAAGGGGAATAAACAATGCTGACGATGAATTTGACGGGCCGAACGGCCCTAGTAACGGGAGCGACGGGCGAATTGGGACGCGTCATGGTCCGCACGCTAGCGGCATGCGGCGCCGACGTCGCCATTCATTACAACAGCAATGAAACGCGCGCACAGGAGCTGGCGGATGAAATTCGGGCTGCCGGCCGACGTGCCGTTATCGTGCAGGCGGATATTACGAAGCTGGATTCTATTATGGCGATGCGGGATCAAGTGACGGCGGAGCTCGGCCATGTTCATATCGTCGTGGCGAATGCCGTCATCCAGTACCAATGGACATCCGTGCTGGAGCAGTCCGAGGACGACTATCGTAGTCAATTCGAATCATGCGTCCTGCAGAGTGTTCACTTAGCCAAGGCGTTCGTACCTGCCATGATCGAGAAGGGCGAGGGCCGCATGATCGGCATTAATACCGAATGCGCCATGCAGAACTTCCCGAACCAATCCGCATACGTGGCGGGTAAACGCGGCATGGATGGCGTCTATCGCATTCTGGCCAAAGAAGTCGGGAAGCATCAGATCACGGTCAACCAGATCGCGCCAGGCTGGACCATATCGGAGCGCGACCGTGCGAACGGAACGGAGCGCAACGCGGATTACGAACGCAGCGTCCCGCTGGGCCGCCGAGGCACCGATCAAGATATCGCGAATGCGGTCGCATATTTGGCTTCGGACTTAGCGGGCTTCATTACGGGCGCGTACATACCGGTTAGCGGCGGCAATGTCATGCCTACGATCTAATTTATTTCTAGTCTACTTATGTACGAAAAAGAGGCTCCCCTAAAGCTTAAGGGAGTCTCTTTTTCGTACGGACGTTATACGGCTGCTGGTGTAATGCTTCTTTTACTTAACTCGCAAATCTCGCTCGCATTCAGTCGCAATCTTGCAGTATGAATGTCGTTATTATTGTATTCATAATATTTTCCATATCAGGTAAAGTGAAAGGGAGAATGGAATCTTGATTTTTTAAGCAAAATTCACTATCGTTTGAAGAGCGATGATGGGATAAATGGAAGTAGATCGATAGAACAAGTCGTACAAGGAAGGTGACTTATCCATGGAAGCGGTACTCGTGATGCAGGAGCTTGAATCGCTCGGCAAAGAACGACTCAAGAAAATGTACGGATCCAATGGTGCGCATGAGCCGCTGTTTGGCGTGGCAACTGGCGAAATGAAGCCGATGGCCAAGAAGATCAAACGAGATCAGCCTTTGGCCGAGCAGCTGTACGCGACGGGAAACTACGACGCCATGTACTTTGCCGGCGTTATTGCAGATCCCAAAGCGATGACGGCAGCGGATTTCGAGCGCTGGATCGATGCGGCTTATTTCTACATGCTGTCCGATTATGTGGTCGCAGTAACGCTGGCAGAAGCGGATATTGCGCAAGAAGTCGCCGACAACTGGATCGCAAGCGGCGAAGAGCTTCGGATGTCCGCGGGCTGGAGCTGCTATTGCTGGCTGCTAGGCAGTCGGCCGGACAGTGAATTCTCCGCAGGCAAGCTTGCGACTATGCTTGATCAGGTCAAAGATTCGATTCACGATGCGCCTGAACGAGCCAAATACGCGATGAATCTTTTTATGTATACCGTGGGGTTGTCGTTTCTGCCGCTCCATGATCAGGCGGTTGAGACAGCGAAGGCTGTCGGCCCTGTCGAAGTCGGTCGAGACAAGGGAAAGAGCAAGTTCATAAATGCTGGCGTTAATATTCAGAAGGAAATAGACAAGGGCAGGATCGGCTTTAAACGCAAATATGTAAGATGTTAAACACAACCGAGAAAGCAGCGTGCATTCGTATTCTATAATCGAGCTCGCTGCTTTTTTGAGTCCGCTGCGTCATTATTCAATCATTTGAACGGTTGTATGAGTGGATTTTGAATCGTTTTTTAATTGGAAAATTATATATTGTTTTCCGTACGTTCCCATGTTACAAATGAACATGGGTAAATATCGCAAACGTCATTCGGATGACAGGGAGGATTATGAACAAGCTGCCTCAGGAGGTCATGGAAGCACTCGCGCAGAACGGTCTGGCCAATCAGGATATGGTGTATGGAATGGTGTGCGACCGAAGCATTGCCGGCGGCTACCGCGACACGTACGTGCTGCTCAGCCGGGAGAATCTAATCGTGCTGGCAGGTACCGAACCGGTCAAGGAGAAGGTATTCAAGGGCTTCGCCGGATCGGCTAAGCAAGGTGCAGATCCGCCGGCGGAGCGGAGGAGCAGGCTGCAGGTGGAGACATTTTCAATCGATCAGATTGAAACCGTTTCCATCGTCAATCTAGTCGCCTCCGGTATGATCGTCGTCCACGAAGCGGAGCCGCGTGCGGTAGCGGCGTTCACGAACGGCCATATGACGAAAGCCGCTAAGCTCGCGTCGATCTTCGAGAAGCTCAAGAAGCAGGAGCCAATCGATGACGACGAGCTGTTCATTGAACACGAGGGCATCTGCCCGAAATGCGGCATGGTCTATCCCGAGGAAGGCCGCGCGGTTTGTCCCAAATGTATGAAAAAGCATGCCATCTTCTTCCGGCTTCTTGCTTTCGCCGGCCAGTACAAGGGAACGCTTGCCATCATCGTCAGCTTCATGCTGCTGAATTCGGCAACGGGACTCGTTATTCCGTACTTGCAAGGAACAGTACTGTTCGATCAGGCGCTTGGCGGTAGCGGCAGGTTCGCCGGCCAAATCGGACTTGTGATCGCCCTGATCGTCGTCTTTCGCACGCTGTCGCTGCTGTGCGGGATCGTATTCGGCGTCTACAACGCGAAGATGTCAGCCTACGTGGTGTTTGACTTGAAGTCGAACGTATTTGCCGCCATGCAGCGGCTGTCGCTTCAGTTCTTCCAGAAGAAGCAGACGGGACAGCTGATGACGCGGGTGAACAACGACGCAAACGAGCTGCAATATTTCTTTGTGGATGGGGTTTCCTACTTTATCGTCAACGCGATGAATATTATCGGGATTGCAATCGTCCTGCTAGTGATGGACTGGAAGCTGACGCTGCTCTGTTTCTTCCCGCTCCTCTTCGTCGTCGCAACGCTGCGCAGGGTGTTTCCGAAGCTGTGGCGGCTGTCGTGGCAGCGGCATCGGGGCATGAGTACGCTAAATTCAATCATCAGCGATACAATTCGCGGCACGCGCGTCGTCAAGGCGTTCGGCAAAGAAAAGAACGAGATCGAGCGGTTCCAGAAATCGAACCTGACCTTCTCCGGCGCGGAGCAATCGTTTAACAAAATGATCGGCACCGTGTTCCCGGCACTGACCATCCTAACGCAAATCAGCGGTTTGATCGTCTGGGCATTCGGGGGCTGGAAAGTCATGCACGGCAGCCTGACGCTGGGCAAAGTAATCACGTTCTCAAGCTATATGTACATGCTCTATGGACCGATTCAGTTTATGAACAATATCGCGAACTGGTGGTCCTACTGCATGTCGGCGGCGCAGCGCATCTTCGAGATTCAGGATGCGGTGCCGGATGTGGCGGAGAAGCCTAATGCGGTGGAGATAGAAGCCTTGAAGGGCGACATCGAGGTGAAGAACGTCGTATTCGGCTACGAGCCGAACAAGGCGATACTCCGAGACGTATCGCTGCAGGTAAAGGCGGGACAGATGATCGGTATCGTCGGCCAGTCGGGTGCGGGAAAATCGACGTTCGTGAACCTGATCTCGCGACTCTACGACGTGAACGAAGGTGAAATTCGCATCGACGGCATTAACGTGAAGGAGCTGACTACGCGCTCCCTGCGGCGAAATATCGGCATTGTTTCGCAGGATGTCTACGTGTTCATGGGAACGATATCAGAGAATATTGCTTACGCCGACCCGGATTGCAGCCTCGCGGATATTATTAACGCCGCGAAGATCGCGAACGCGCATGATTTCATCGAGAAGCTGCCGGACGGCTATGATACGATCGTCGGCACGGGCGGACATAATTTATCCGGCGGCGAGAAGCAGCGGATCTCGATTGCCCGCGCGCTGCTGCACAATCCGCGCATTCTCATTCTGGACGAAGCAACCGCTTCGCTCGATACGGAGACGGAGCTGCAAATCCAGGAGGCGCTGGAGAAGCTTGCGAAAGGGCGGACGACAATCGCGATCGCCCACCGGCTGTCGACGCTGCGAAACGCCGATCATATGCTGGTCATGGAGGCTGGCAAAGTCGTTGAAGCGGGCACGCACGAACAATTGATGCAGGCGGAGGGCGTCTACTTCGGACTTGTGAAGAAGCACGACGAAGCGCTCAAGCTGAAGGGAGTCGGATGATGCAGCAGCAGGAAGAGAAGAAGGAAACGGCCGATCTGACCGATGCCGCGATGATCCGCTATTTGACCGCCGGAGAGGCGGTCTTTGCAAGGACGGCAGGCGGTCTGCTGTCGGTGAAGACGGGAGAGGCGTCATTTCCGGTCGTCTATCTGCACTGCTCGTTTCCGCACAGCAACCGCCGTGTCTACATCTCGGTGCGGACGGCAGATAATCAAGAGGTTGGCATGATCAGGTCGCTTGACGACTTTCCGGAGGAGACGACGGCACTGCTCGAGGAGCATACCCGCATCCGTTACTTTGCTCCGTCGATTACGAGGATCGTGAATATCCGCGAGGAGTTCGGCTACACGTACTGGGAGACCGAGACGACCGCAGGTCCTTGCCGGTTCACGGTGCGCAGCGGCGGCCATGTGAAGATTGTAGCGGACGTCAAGCTGCTCGTCCTCGACGTGGATGGAAACCGGTTCATGATCGAAGACGTGAGCCGTCTGAGCGACAGGGAATACAAACTAGTCGAGATGTGCCTGTAGGGGTGGGGGAACGCAGCGAATGAACCTGAATTTTGAGCTTGGCGAACAGAATCGGCAAGCGGCGCAGCAAGCGGCAGGAGAGGAAATCGACTACTGCGTGCCCGTCGATTTGTCGCTGGACGGCCGGCGCACGGAAGGGTTTCTCGTCATTGGAAAACGGGATTGGGCAATCGTGGAGAACGGCCGGATGATCGACAGCGGCTTGATCGCGGGTGGAACGGACTACCGGATCGTCCCGTTAGTCGGGAACGTTATATTAGAGGCCAATTACAGGGGCATGGCGCAGATCATTGCCCGCGTATCGATGCAGCATGCGGCTCGGCTCGCCTATATCGCGCAAATCTTGAACTATATCGCGAAGGACGACCCGATTCGAATTTATAACAACGAAGCGGAGCCTGTTTGCGTCAAGTGCGGCGGCCCGCTTATTCCGGGTACGCGGGTCTGCCCCAAATGCGTAAGCAAAGCGGCGGCGCTGAAGCGGCTGCTTGAGGTATCAAGAGCCCACTGGAGGCTGCTCGGCATCGGGCTGCTTATCCTGTTCGCCGCCTCCGGCGTCGCGCTGACAGGTCCTTATTTTCAAAAAATACTCGTCAATTCCGCGCTGAAGCCGCCTGAAGGGCAAAGCCCGGATATGCGCATCTTCGTCTTCGCCATTACGGGTCTGCTGCTGGGGCTTGTAATGGGGGAGCTGCTCAACATTTTCAAAGGCCGGATTATGGCTAGCGTCAGCTCTCGCATCGCTGCCGATCTGCGCAAGCTTGTCTACGAGCGCATTCAGCGGCTGTCGCTTGGCTTCCTCACCTCGCAGCGGGCTGGGGACATCATGAACCGGATTACGTCGGACACGGATAAAATCCGCAATCTGATTCAAGAGATCTTTACGACGGCGATTTATCAGCTCATTATTCTTGTATCCGTCGCGGTTCTGCTCTTCCAAACGGACTGGCGCCTTGCCTTGATGATCGTGCTGCCCTCGCCGTTCGTCGCCTATTTGCAGCTGTACATCTGGCGGCGGGTGCTGCATAAGCTGTTTCATCTTCAGTGGCGTGTCAATGACAGGGCCAATTCGTTCCTGCATGACGTGCTGAGCGGTATTCGTGTCGTGAAGTCGTTTGGCAAGGAAGACCGCGAAATCAAGCGATTCCGGCAATATAACGGTGATTTCGCTGCTGCGGCGATTAAGAGCGAGAAGGTGTTCAGCTACTTGGCGCCCATATCGTTCTATCTGATGCAGTTCGGCCAATATCTAGTGCTGCTCGTCGGCTGCCGCATGATCGTCAGCGGCAAGCTCGATATCGGAGAGCTGATTCAGTTTACCGGCTATGCGACGATGATCTACGGTCCGCTTGCCTGGCTGATGAATATGCCTAGATGGATCGCGAACGCGGTCGTCGCCATTGACAGGGTGTTCACGATCATCGATGAGCAGCCGGAAATCGTCGACCGCGAGAATGCCGAAGCACATCGCATTCGCGGCGATATTCAATTTCGCGATGTGACGTTCGGTTATAAGTCGTATGAGCCCGTGCTGAAGAACATCGCGTTCGAGGTGAAGCAGGGGGAAATGATCGGGCTGGTCGGCCACTCCGGCTCGGGCAAGTCGACGCTGATCAATCTCGTGTCGCGTTTCTACGATGTGAACGAGGGCGCGATTACGATCGACGGCATCGATATTCGGGGAATCAAGCAGGAGGAGCTGCGCTCGCAAATCGGCGTCGTACTGCAGGAAACGTTCCTGTTCAGCGGAACGATCCTCGATAATATCCGCTATTCCAAGCCGGAAGCGACGCATGAGGAAGTTATCGAAGCGGCCAAAACAGGCGGCGCGCATGATTTCATCGTTGCTTTCCCGGACGGCTACGAAACGAAGCTCGAGGAGAACGGGAACAACCTGTCCGGCGGCGAGCGGCAGCGGATCGCCATCGCAAGGGCGGTGCTGAACGATCCGCGCATGCTCATTCTGGATGAAGCGACCGCATCGCTTGATATCGACGCGGAGAAGGCGATTCAGGAAGCGCTTCAGCGGGTGACGCGTGGGAGGACGACGATCGCGATCGCGCACCGGCTGTCGACCCTTCGCAACGCCGACCGATTGCTTGTGCTGGAGAAGGGGCAAATCGCCGAGGTTGGCACGCACAGCGAGCTGATTGCGAAGCAGGGTATTTATTATAAGCTCATCATGGCGCAGCGCGACATGGCGAAGCCGAAGACCGAAGACGCGGTGCAGACCGCTACCGTATAATTCATTCGAAATGATAGAGAGAGAATCCCGGTAGACAGTCGCTGTCGACCGGGATTTTTTATGTGAAAATAAGCAGATCCCATTCAGAAGGATCTGCTTCACAAGCCAATGCAGGCTGCTTACATATTGGCCCGCTGCGCGACCGGCTGCGTCCGGTAGACGGCTCTGCGTTCCAAACGGGTGACGAGGCGGTATACGATATCGGCAAGCAGAATGCCGCTCGCCGCATCCAGCACGGTATGCTGCTTGATGAAGAACGTCGATACGATAATCAGTGTGGACATGCCGTAAATCAGTGTTTGATTAATACGGTTGCGGAACTTGCTTCCGTATAAGGCTTTCATGACCATGAAGCTTGAGAAGCAGTGGATGCTTGGGAAACAATTAAACGGCTGGTCGCGGTGATAGACGAATGCGAGCAGTCGCGTAAAGGGGTCATCTCCCGTTAACAAAGGCCGCGGAACCGTCGTCTGGAACACGAGATAAACGCCATAGCAAATCAGCGCGCAAACGACGTACGTAATGAGTGATCTCCGATAAACGGAAGGATCCTTGATGAAGAAATAGATGAGGCAGGCGTAGATATAGAAGATCCAAACGGAATAAGGCAGCACGAATATTTTGACGAGCGGAATCGCTCGATCCAAGTCCGTCATGAGGCTGTATACTTGCTGATTCGGATTATTTGTCCATGCGTAAAGCCAGCCCATCACAGGGAAAATAAGCATGCTGATCAATGGAAAAAATCGTTTCATGGGCTCCTCCCTCCCGAGAAAATACGAACCTAAGACTAGCAAGTCGTCTCGCAATCCTGTAATAATAAGTTATTGTGTACAAGAGTGCAAGCACCAAAGTCATACAAACTAGGCGAGGCGGCGAAAGCATGGCGAAAATTGCTGTTGTAGATGATGATGCGCATATTCGGGAGCTCGTAAAGCTCTATCTGCGCGATGAAGGTTTCGAGATTATCGAGTTCGCGAACGGCGAAGCGGCCTGGAGCTATATATCGGATCATTCGGTCGATATGGTGATTATGGATATCATGATGCCGCGCATGGATGGCTGGGAGCTGTGCCGAAGGCTGCGCGCATCGGGCGATATGCCGATACTCATGATTACGGCCAAAGGAGAATCCGAAGAGAAAATCAAAGGGTTTCAGCTCGGCACGGACGATTACTTGACGAAGCCGTTCGATCCCATGGAGCTTGTCGTTCGCGTCAAGGCGCTCCTGAAGCGATACCGGATTACTGCTTCCCAGAAAATCGCAGTCGGCGGCATCATTCTTGACCGGCTTGCTTATCAGATCATTCATAAGGATTCAGACGAAGTGGTGACGATCCCGCTGAAGGAATTCGAGCTGTTATATAAGCTGGCGAGCCATCCCGGGCAGCTCTTCACGCGGGCGGCGCTGATCGAGCAGATCTGGGGCTTTGAATACGAAGGCGACGAGCGGACGGTAGACGTTCATATCAAAAGATTACGTGAGCGCTTTGCAGCTTATGAAGAAAAGTTTCGAATCGTGACTCTCCGCGGACTCGGCTACCGGCTGGAGGTGCTCCATGACTAAGTCGCTGTACGTCAGGACGGTGCTTATTTTCATTGCGGCCGTCATGATCAGCCTCATCATGGCGTTCATTCTTGCGATCCATATGTACAGCAGCAACGTAAAGTCAATGGCGGAAGGGCAGATGATCGCCCTCGGCAAGAAAATGATCTCGGGCATGAACGAGGCGCCGCCCAGCAGCCTGCCTAACATCATCCGCAATATCGTGGATCTACCCGGCACGCGGGTCAAAATCCTCGACGAGAACGGCAAAACGATCGCTTACGGCGACGGAGGCAGCGGCAAGGAAACACCGATCTTACAAAAGCAGCTGGCGCTTGTGATTCAAGGCGGCGTCTACCGGGGCAAGGTCGCCTATAACAAAGAGCATTCCGGTCCGCCATCATTCCTGATCGGTTTGCCTTTCCAGATGGAAGGCAAGCCGTACGCGCTCTATATTTCGCCGGAAATCAACAAGCTGCTGGACGAGTTTCGCAAATTCACGCTAACCGTTCTTACGAGCGTACTAATTACCGGCAGTTTGCTCATCCTGCTGGCTGCCCGTTACATCGTAAAGCCGGTGCAGCGGCTGACGGAAGCGGCAAAACGGATGGCCAAGGGAGACTTCGGCATCGTGCTGCAATCCCGCCGCAGGGACGAGCTCGGCGCATTGACGGCAGGCTTTAACGAGATGGCGAGGTCGCTGCGCATGCTGGATAAGCTGCGGTCGGATTTTGTCAATAACGTCGCGCATGAAATCCAATCGCCGCTGACGTCCATTACCGGTTTCTCCAAGGCGCTGCGGACGAAGCAGATGTCGGAGGAAGAGCGCCGCCAGTACTTGACCATTATCGAGGAAGAGAGCCAGCGCTTGTCCAGGCTCAGCACCAATCTGCTCCAATTGTCGGTGCTCCAGCAGAATTCCAAGCTCCATCATCCCGCATATTTGCGGCTGGATGAGCAGCTTCGCCGCAGCATCATCGCCAGCGAACCGCAGTGGAGCGCCAAGGGGATCCAGCCGGAGCTTGAGCTGGAGGCTGTCACGGCATACGGGGATGCGGATAGTCTGGAACAGGTGTGGCATAATTTGATAAACAACAGCATTAAATTCTCGCCTGCCGGAGGCAGGATCGAAATTACGATGTCACGCGAAGACGGCTTCGCAATCGTGGGCATCACCGATTACGGGCATGGGATAGAGCCGGACGAGCTTCCGCATATTTTCACGCCGTTCTACAAAGCGGACAAGTCGCGCGACTACGCCGTCAAGGGCAACGGCCTTGGGCTGTCCATCGTGAAGGAAATCGTGGACATGCACCGCGGAACCATCGAGGCGAAGAGCCGCCCAGGCGTGCAAACCGTGTTCACCGTTCGCATTCCGGTTCAGCCGGTCGAAGAGATTGTATAATTTTGTAATGTTCAGTTCACGGTGAGTTCAAAAAACTCCGGTATAGTTCCTCTAGATAAAGAAGAGGAGAGAGATGCAGCATGAATGGTTTGACTCGATTTAGTTTGAAAAACAGCGTGGCTGTCATTATTCTGTGCGTGCTTGTCCTTGGCGTCGGATTTTATTCGTCGACGAAGATCAAGCAGCAGACATTCCCGGATGTGACTTTCCCAGCAATCTTCATCCAAACGGTGTACCCGGGAGCTTCGACGGAAGAAGTCGAATCCGAAGTCACGAAGCCCGTGGAGCAGAGCCTGCTTGGGTTTAAAGGCTATGATTCATTTACGAGCACAAGCTCGGAGAACTCGGCCAGCATCTTTATGATGTACCCGTTCGGCACCAAGATGGACGATAAAATCAGTGACGCGGAGGGCGCGATCGCGAAGCTGAATCTGCCGGACAAAGCCAAGGTTACGGTTCAGCGGCTGTCCTTCGGCCAAGCGCCGATCTATGAAGCGGCCGTATTCTCAAGCAAAGCAGATACCGCCGCGCTGCAGAAAACGCTCGAAGAGCAGGTCGTGCCGAAGCTGGAGAAGGTAAACGGCGTCAGCTCGGTGACGCTCAAGGGCGCCGTCTCCCAAGAACTGAAAATCGTCGTCGATAAGGATAAAGCGGCGCAGCATGGCATCTCGCTGAGCGCGATCCAGGGCGCGATCCAATCGCTCGATTACGCGCTGCCGCTTGGTTCGGTCAGCCAAGACGACAACACGATTCCAATCCGTCTCGTGGGCAAGATCGGTTCGCTGGATCAAATCAAGAGCCTGGAAATCGGCGGCGGCGCAGGGGCAGCCCAAAGCGCGGCGTTTGGCGGCGGGCAAGGTGCTGCCGGGCAGGGACAAGGATTTGGAGGCAAGGCTGGTCAAGGCGCCGGCGCGGGAGCCGCGGCCTCCGCCGGGCAGAGTATCCAGCCAGCGGCTAAAGTGAAGCTGTCCGATATCGCGGAAGTCACGACCGTCTCTTCGCAGGACGAAATTACGCGCTATAACGGCCAAGCCAGCTTCATCATCGGCGTCGTAAAGACGCAGGACGCCAATACGGCGGACGTGTCCGACGACGTGAAAGACGTGCTTGCCGGTTTCCAGAAGACTGCCGATCTGGATGTGCGCTTGATTCAAGACCAAGGTGCGGATATTAAGCATTCCGTCTCCTCGCTGATTGAAGAAGGCTTGTACGGCGCGCTCTTCTGCGTCATCATTATCTACCTGTTCTTGCGTAATATCCGCGCGACGCTCATTTCTATCATCTCGCTGCCGATTTCGATTTTCGCAACGATCGCACTGATGAATGAGATGGGCTACACGCTGAACATTATGACGCTCGGCGGGATCGCCGTTTCTATCGGACGAATCGTCGACGACAGTATCGTCGTAATCGAGAACATTTACAGATGGCGCCAAGAGAAGGGCAGCGAAATGAACGGCAAAGAACTGGCGTTCCGCGCGACCAGGGAAGTTATCAGTGCGGTCGGTTCTTCCACGATCGCGACGGTTGTCGTGTTCCTGCCGCTTGCGTTCGTTACCGGCATTATCGGCGAATTCTTCCGCCCGTTTGCCATCTCCGTCGTCATTTCAATTCTGTGCTCGCTCCTTGTAGCGATGATGCTCATTCCCGTGCTCGGGGCTAAGTTCTTCAACCGCATTAAGCCGCATAAGGAAGGCGGCCGTTTCATCGCTTCCTACGAACGTCTGATTCGCGGCGCCTTGAAGCGCAAAGCTTGGGTCCTTACGCTGGCGATCGTGCTGCTGCTCGCTTCGTTCGGCACGATTCCGCTGCTTGGCGTAGCGTTCCTGCCGGCAGGCTCCATCGCTTCCATCGCGGTTGACGTGAAGCTTCCGGCCAAGAGCGCGCTCGAGCAGACGAATGCAGTCAGCGAGAAAGTGGAAAGCTACCTGAAAACGCTGAAGGACGTCGACAATTACCAGGCGGTCATCGGCGGCATTGAAAATCCGTTCGTCCAGATCGCGGCCACGAATACCGCGACGTTCAAGGTGCAGTTCAAGGAAGACGCCGACATCGATACGAATGCCGTCATCGACAAGGTTGGCGCGGATCTGAAGGGCATCGTGACGAAGGAAGCGCCGGATGCGACGGTCAACGTCAAGGAAGGCGAACAGAACGGACCGCCTGCGGGCAACGAGGTGCAGGTAAGCTTGTACTCCGATGATCTGAACGCTCTATCCAAAGCGGCCGTCCAAGTTGAGAATTTGATGAAAGCAAACGGCGACGTCAAGGACGTTTCGAATAACTTGAAGGACGTCACGCCGAAATGGGTGCTATCGCTCAATCAGACGGCGAAGGATCTGAACGTTTCTTCGTTCCAAGTGGTTGCTGCCGTGAACGAGCGGCTGCGTCCGGTCGACGTTGGCTCCTACACGCTCGACAGCAAGAACTGGGATATTACGATGGCGTATAAACAGCAGATTACGTCCCAAGCGGAATTAGAGGACATTACGATCCCTACGGCCGCGGGCGTGAAGAAGCTGAGCGACCTGGTCGACGTATCCGTGGCCAATGCGCCCGTGTCGATTAACCACGAAGATGGCAAGACGTACGCGCAGGTCAGCAGTAACGTCAAGGATACAAGCAAGACCGGCGCCGTGACGAAGCGCATCACGTCCGATATCGACAGCCTGTCCCTGCCTCCGAACGTAGATGTGAAAATCGGCGGCGGCTCCGATATGATTAACAGCGGCTTCCAAAGCATCGGTATTGCGATGGGCGCAGCAATCGGACTCGTATTCCTTGTCATGAGCATGACCTTCGGCGGTCTGCGGACGCCGCTTATTATTCTGTCCTCGCTGCTCTTCGTACCGGTCGGTTCGCTTGGCGCGCTGCTCGTTACCGGTAACGCGCTCTCCATGAGTGCGATGATCGGGATGCTGATGCTGGTCGGTATCGTCGTGACGAACGCCGTCGTGCTGCTCGATCGAGTCGAGAAGAACTTCCATTCGGGCATCGAGCTGCGCGAAGCAATTGTCGAAGCTTCCAAGACAAGGCTGAGACCGATCTTGATGACGGCTTGCGCAACGGTTCTGGCACTGCTGCCGCTGGCCCTGTCGAAGTCGTCGACGAGTCTCATCTCCGGCGGCTTGGCCATTACGGTTATCGGCGGTCTCGTCACATCGACGCTGCTTACATTGGTCGTCGTTCCGGTTATTTACGAATTGACGGGCAAGAAGCGCAAGCCGAAGGCAGAAGTGAATTTCTAAGGTTGAACGGACGAATGGAATCGATTATCTGTTAGAAGAAGGACCTCACACTCCACGTCTTGCGGAAGTGAGGTCCTTTTCGTTTATAAGTAGAGATGGTGCCATTTATAAAAAAAACCAATTATTGCATGAGAATTAACGATTAACTATAATGAACTTATTTTATATTCACTGTTGGATGACCATTGAAGATGAATGGAGTGTCATTGACATGAAAGTACATTCACAACAGCCGGCTGATTTCATCGTTCAGAGGAACGATTCGCCGAAGCAGCTAAATTGGGGGCGAGTGAAGCAGTTTGCGGTTGCTCTCGAAACCTCAGGCATGACTGATGGGGATATGGCTGCAATAGCATCCCCGAGCGGTCCTAGGGTGCGCTTCTACACGGGAATATCGGCTGAAATGAAAGCGTTGTCTCTGATCGCTGAATTTCAAACGGATGCGAGGGATACGCCGCTGACGTTATCCATTCCTTGGTCACGCATCGGGAATACGGACCATTCGGTTCTGCTGCAATATGCAGGTTATGCTGTGCGGTTATACGTGGACGGTATCATGGTCGACGAGGATTGGCCGATGGGAGAAGTCGACCTGACCGAGGCTGTTATCCAGGTGAATGCCGGCATCGGCAGCGTAACGATCTGGAAGGAAACGGTCATGCCGGAAGAAGGGCTTCCCGAGCTTGCGGATCAATATCTGGGCGAAGAACCGGCAACCGTCCAGTATTGGCGTCCGCGCGGATTCAATACGGGCGTCGGCGACTGTATGCCGTATTTCGACGGAACAACGTTTAGACTCTATTATCTCTACGACCGCCGCGGCCATGCCAGCAAATGGGGGCTAGGCGCCCATCAATGGTCGCAAATCGCAACGAAGGATTTCCGGACATGGGAGCACCATCCTATTGCAGTCGGCATCACGGATGAAGAAGAAGGGTCGATCTGCACCGGCTCCGTTTTCTTCAAGGATGGCACCTACTATGCGTTCTATGCCGTCCGCGCCGTTGATGGATCTCCGGCCCGCCTGACGTATGCGGTCAGCGAAGACGGTATCCGCTTTGCGAAGACCGACGCCGATATTCGGCTGTCGGAGCGCTTCACGCTTGCGTCTGTCCGCGATCCGCATGTATGGCAGGATAAACAAGGATCGTATCATATGCTCGTCACGACAAGTCTCGTTGATGCGAACAGGCCGCGAGGCTGCCTCGTGCATCTCGCTTCGAACAACCTGACCGAATGGGAAGAGATTGGGCCGTTCATCATCCCGGGGTATCACGATGAACCGGAGTGTCCGGATTTCTTCGAATGGAATGGATGGTATTATCTTATCTTCAGCAATGACGGGCTGGCCCGTTACCGTTATTCGCGAACGATGGAGGGGCCATGGCTGCGGCCGGAGATGGACGTCCTCGACTGCGTGCAGTGGCGAGTGCCCAAGACGGCACCATTCCCGGAAGGGCGGCGGATTGCTGCCGGCTTCTTGTCTTCACCGGGCGTATACGCCGGAGAGCTCGTCTTTCGCGAGTTGGTGCAGCAAGCGGACGGTTCACTGGGGCTTGCATTCGTACCCGAGCTGAGGGAGGAGGCAGGTCCGGCCAACTCGTTTGACGCTTGCACGTTGGATGATTTTAATGGCTTCATCTCTCGAAATGTCGGGGCTTTTGGCTCGGGTTACGTGCTTACGTTTGATGTCACCGCTCAGTATGCGAACATGTATCTCGGTTTCTCTGTATCGGGCTCGGAGAGCTTCGCGGACGGGTACGATGTCAGGTTCGAGCCGTCGGCCCGCAAGGTCGGCATTCACCGTATCCATGCGCGTTCGCTGCTGGAGGACGAATCCTCGTCCATCTATCACGTAGCAGGGCTGTCCGAGAAGGTTTCCGTCGAAGCTGTCATCAAGAAGGGATGGATCGACCTGTGCGTCAATGGCAGCCGGACGCTTATTTCCAGAATCGACGGGGCACATCAACAGCTTCGGTTATTCGCTCAGTTCGGCTCGGCAGCCTTTGAAAACATGATCATCCGGCAGGTCGAGGAATAAGGAAAGAGGGCTTTTGCATGCCTATTAACCAACTGCGGGAAATTCGGGGTTAATGGGTAAACACAGTTTTCTTGGCAAAAGCGATTTTACATATTCAAAAAGGCGTGCCCGTTTTAATTGGGCACGCCTTCTATTCATTCTATCCCCGCAGCCGCTTCGCGAAGCTGACTGCCGGCAACCGGCTTCTGCCGATGCAGAACCGCATGCACGATGAACGTGGCAGTCGACAATGCGGCGGTCAGTACCGCCAGCCAAGCCACCGGCGTCAATCCGCCGCTATCGTAGAGACTGCCCATGACATAAGGGCCGATGACGCGGCCCGCGGATCCGATGCCGCCCGCAAGTCCAAGGTAGAACGGCGCTTGCTTGCCGCCGTTCTCGCTAAGGAACGCCGGAATAGCCGGGGCGATCAGCATCTCGCCGAAAGTCGTAAGCAGCATGCCGAGCACCATGCCGGGGAAGCTGTGCATCGCCAGAATCGCGGCATAACCGGCAAGATAGAGCAAGGCGCTCGCCGTTAGCTGCGACGTTATCGTTTTGGCCGCATTGCGCTTGATGAAGTTCGTGAGCGGCTGGGCAATGAAGATCAGAATGCCGTTGAATGTCCAGAGGAAGCCGAACATCTGCTTCGACATGCCATGCTCGATAATAAACGGCGACACGCCGGTGTTCCAGATGCTGTTGCCGAGATTAATGAGCATGCCGCCAAGCGCCATGAACAAGTAGAGGCGAACATCCTTGAGCAGCGTCCAAATCCCCGTATCCTGAGGAGCGAGTTTCTTCATGCGCACGGCCGCGCCGCTGTCGCTGCCGGTACCGACGCGTTTCAGATAGAAGAGGAAGAACACAGCGAATACGCCCGACGTCAAGCCGTTCATCACAAAGCTCAGCTGGTACGAGAAATCAGCCAGAAATCCGCTGAGCGCCGTACCGATGGCAACGCCGATATTGTTGGCAATATACACGACGTTGAACAGCTCGCCGCGCCGGTCGGCAAATCGGAAACCGATGAATGCTTGTATCGCAGGAAACGACAGGGCATTGAACAGCCCGATAAGTCCCATCATCACGATAAATACAGGCCAAGACTGGCTAAGCAGCGGCAGCAGCAGCAGCCCGCATGCATTGAGCGCCAACGCGCCGATAATCAGCTTCTTTACGCCGAGGCGATGATAGAGGCTGCCGCCCAGCAGTTGACCCATGATGCCGCCGAGCGATTGAATGAGAATGACGAGACCCGCGTCCGTCATGCTGCGTCCGAGCTCATCGAACACAAACATTGTGACGAGCGGCCACATCAATGCGCTGCCGATTGCATTGATCAGGCTGGCAAGCAAAAAGACTTTGATTTCTTTCGGATATGAAGCAAGCATTCGCATTATTGTAAGCTCCCGGTCGTTGTTCTTAATGGCAAGCTTTCATTATAACGCATTACATGCATGGAAAGGGATGTAGATCATTTCCAGCAGCTATGATTTTTTCAGAAGCTCAATCAGGCGAAGCTCGCCACTGCGTAGGCGAAACGCCGATATATTTCTTGAATACGGTGGCAAAATGCTGGCTGGTCTTATAGCCGAGATCCATGGCAACATTCGTGACGTTCGCTCCCGGCTGGCGGAGCAGCTCGCAAGCCCGGTTCATCCGCAGCCTGTCGATATAATTCGCCGGCGATTGCCCGTGCAAGTCTTGAAACAGCCGGTAGAAATGCGACTCGCTTACGCCTGCCTTGGCCGCCAGCTCCTTGTTCGCCCAGCGCCGCGCAGGCTCCGCTTCGATCGCACCCGTGAGTGCGAGCACCGCTTCATGCAGATCGACCGGTATTTGCCGCGCAACAGGCGGATAGAGCAGATGGAGCAGCAGGTCAAGCACATAATGGCGCACCCGGAACGCATCCGCTTCCGTACCCTGCGCAAGCAGCCCCCGGAGCTTCAGAAACTGCTCGCGAACGCGGACATCCGCTGAGACGATGCGAGGGAGGCAAGCGAGCGAGGCTTGCATCCGCTGCCGGTCCTCGTCGGCGAAGCCAAGCCAGTCCCGCCGTTCGGAAGGGGAGATGACGATCATCCACCAGATGCTGCATGGCTCGATAAAATTAAGCCGCGCTCGATGCCATTCCCCCGGCCGCGTATGAAAAAATTGACCCGTATGCGACGGATAGACGCCGTCTTCGACCTCCCACGTCACTTTGCCGTTCTCGACGTACACGAATTCATAGCAGCGCTCATGCCGATGATCGTAGAGCGGAGAGGCTTCCTGAAAGCGGTCAAAGCCGAGCATGATCAGCTCGGGTACTTGCCTGCCGAATGAGGCTGCATGCTCCTGATGGTATTCCCAGCGAACAGAATGATTTTTGCTGCGAGGAGGCACTTGGGATCAACGCCTTTCCGTGTGTCTAATTGTCTAGATGTGTCTAATCCTATTTGATAGATATACGGAAGTCAACGCTGCCACGTCTGTTCTACAATGGGGATAGTTGAAGCAACGAAACTAATGAAATATGTGAGAAGGCGGCGATGAGATGAGTGTAATTCCGTATCAGGTGACTGAAGAAGATAAGCGCCGATTCCAAGAGGACGGCTATTGGATCAGCCCGAAGCTGCTGGACGATGACACGATCGCGCGTCTGCGCGAAGCACATGAACGCATCTGGAACAGCAAGTACGACGGCTTCGGCCTGCCGATGCATCACTTTACGATGCCGGCGAACCCGCACGCGCTGCGCAAGTTCGATAACGGCTGGTGGATCAACGACGAGGTACACAGCGTCGTGACCGACCGGAACCTCGGCCATATGGCCGCCGAGCTGCTGAACGAAGACTCGATCCGGTTGTGGCATGATCAAGTGATCTACAAGCCCGGAACGAATGGGCAGGAGACGAGCGCGGGCAATGTAGGCTGGCATCAGGATTATGGCTATTGGCGGGTCAGCAGCACGACGAATATGGTTACGGTATGGATCGCACTGCAGGATACCGATCTGAACAACGGCGGCATGATGACGATTCTGGGCTCGCACAAATGGGGAGCGGTGGAAGGCAGCGACACGTTCTTCGAGCAGGACATGGGCAAGCTAAGGGCCAAATTCGCCACGCGGGATTGGGTCGAGGAGCCGTGCATCCTGAAAGCCGGCCAGGCGAGCTTCCATCATGCGCTGACATTCCACGGTTCGGGCACGAACTATTCCAGCGATCCACGCCTGTCGGTCGTCGCGCACCTCATGCCGGGCGACACCTACTTCCGGGAAGTGAGACAGCGGCATGACAACCTGAAATTGCTGGGGGCGCGTCCGCAGCCGGGGATGCGATTCGACCGGGAGGAATATTTTCCGACACTGTACACCCGATAACAGTTAACTTGCATCAAGAGACAATAAATTGTCCTTAACAAAACAGCGGCAGCCAGGGATAAGAAATAAGGTCCCGGGCTGTCGCTGTTTTGTAGAGTGATTTTGATGCTGAGACGACTCGAATAAGAACATAAGATAGAGCAACATCGAACGCAGGGCAGAGGAATATCGAGGCTTCGCCCGTCCGCTGTCGCAACTGGTGCTTATTGCTTCATTAGATACGCGCTGACATTATTGCCGCCGTACCCGTGCGCGGTGATCAGCACTTCCTTGACCGGGATGTTGGCCTCCGTCTCAAGCTGCACGTTCAAGCTCTCGTAACCCTTCATATTCGTCCGGTAAATACCAGGAATGAACTGGTGCTCGAAGCTTAGAAGCGATGCGGCCATTTGCACGAGGCCGCTGGATGCGAACGAATGCCCGATGATGCCTTTGATCGTCGTAACCTTGACTTCGTTCGCGTAGAGCTCTTGCGCATTGCGGTATTCAATGGCATCATTGGTTCGGCTTCCGAGCGCTTGACTGTTGATGTAATCCGGTTTTCTCCCTGCTGCCGCTTCTGCCATTGTCGCATGAATCGCTTGTCCCGAATCGTCCATGCCATTAATGTTCCTGCCGTCGTTGTTGCTATGGATCGCATCGATGAAGCCGTAGATCCGGGCGCCTCGTCGCAGGGCTTCGCTTTCATGCTCGATCATGATCGTGCAGGCGCCTTCCGATATGACGAAGCCCTTACTGTCCGTCGAGAAAGGCAGCGCACATGCTTCAATGTCATTTCCGAGCGGCAAGCTTCTTGTTTTGCTGAAGCAGTGCACAATCGATGTGCAAATCGCCCGATCGGTTCCGCCTACCACAGCGCGGTCGATCATCCCCGCTTTCATATAGACGATGGCGTCCTGGAGCGCTTCGAGCCCAGACGTACAGCCCGTAACGACCGTTTTGGTAATCCCCGGAAGATCAAAATAATGGCTGACCGCGGAAGAAGCGCTGTGATAATTAACGAGTCCGCACACATGGGTAGGGATGTCTCTGAAACGGGAATCCCGGGTCAGAAGGGCGGTTGCTTCCAAATCATGCGTGCCGCCAAGGCTCGTGCCGAAGAACAAGCCGCACCGCCGCGGATCCACGATCCGTCCGCTCAGAGCGAGCGCTTCTTGCGTAGATGCAAGCGCGAGCTTCACGAACCTCGGCAGAAAAGCATACTCTCGTTCGTCCCATTCCCCAAGGCTCCCCTTCACCAAACCAAGCGCGACGTTCTTGCCTCTCGGCGCATAGCCGGAATACAGCTCGAAAGCGGTCTTCCCCGTTAGAAGCGTATCCAGCAAATGCATATTGTTCTCGCCTCCTGCAGCTTTGACGCCAAATCCCGTAATTGCAATTCGGTCCGACATCGTTCTTTTGTCTCCTTTAAAATTGTATTTTTTACCTAACAAATAAAATTTCGGAAGATTTTGAAGATACAGTTAATAAAAAATAGGTCAAAGGTTGCGGGTCATTTCGGATGATTGTCTTTGTTTCCAAGACCGGCTGGCGGGAGATGGAGGGAAGGCGAAGGAGTTGTTCAAATTTCGACAAATTTATACAAGGAATGGAAGATGCTTCTTAATGAGGGCGATCCTAATCTTAACTGGCAGGTGTATCATGACGAATCGTTATAAGCTGCTGCCGCTTGTGATTCTGCTTCTCGCAATATCGGGATGCGGACGATCTGAAGCCAAGCTGACCGAAACCGAGCGAAGTATCGCTGCTGCTGCGGGCATCAACGAACAGGCGGCGCTCGAAATGAAACAATTTGCGAGGAAGGAAACGATCCAGCGATTGAAAGCTTCTGAGTACGCGTACGATCCGAAGCAAGAATTCGACGGCATAACCGTGGAGCTATCCGAAGACAAAGCCGACAAAGCGATTCAAGCATTCATAGACAAACCGGTACAAGGGCTGCTGCTGTTCAGAAGCGAGCGGAATTATGGCATAGACGCGGATGAACTGACGCTCATAAAGAGCGAGGATCAGTATGATATTTTACGAAGCCGCGGTACGGACGGGGCAAACTACGATATTTTGAATGCGGATGTCATCAGCAAGCTTCAAGAATGGGAGAAGGCGTACCTTTTCCGCATCACAGGGGCGGGACATGATTGGGTGGAGGCCAAGTTTACCGGCAAGCATCACCAATTAGCTAAGCTTGCGGACGAGGTGTATGCGTTCTGCCCCGACGTGGTCGACCAAGGCACAGAAACGGTCAGTGCACTGCGGTGGGAGATGGAGACCAGCGGTACGCTCTATCTCTGGTGGGATTGACTGCATGCGGACCTGACCTACTGGCGCCGGATGCCGAGGGAGATGGAATGGTTAATCGGTACGATAAGCTGGCGCAAAGGCGAGGTGTAGGCAGATGAAGGTAATGCTGTACCTTCTAGTCGGGGCATTCGTCGTCTTCTTCTTCGGTTCGATGCTGTATTCGGGAGATAAGAAGGTTGACGAGTTTGTCCGATTTGGAATGTACGTAGTTGGGGCGGGGACTGCATGGTTCGCTTTTCAAAAGCTGGTTTATATCAAACTCAGGCAGCGCATCTGGAAACGGACATCCGGATTGCTGCTTATGAATTTAGTGGATTGCGGTTTGATTACAATACTACTCGCGGTGGTGCTCGTCATGCGTAAAGAAGGCGATCGACCGGATTTCTATTTCGGTCTTGTCTTCTACGGCGGGATTTGCCTGTTTGCGATGTATCGCGCGATTACCGAAAATCGGTACCAGCGGGAGCGGGAAGCGCGGAAGCAGCTTCATATGGATGAGCCTAAACGTTAAAACTGCAGCGAAAGACCTGGATTTCGAATCAATCGGAAGCCAGGTTTTTGTTTTTGTCCGAAACAAACATTATATCTTTGTTTTTGTTTGAATTTATATATTCAAAAATAAACAAACATGATAGACTGAGTGATAAGCAATTATTAAACCTATTCGGAGGTAAACAGATGGTTCAGAGTTTATGGCAAAATGAGCAGGCAGCAGAACTGGAGGGCGGTCTTGCGCAGCTCGTCTACCGTTCGAACATCATCGGGAGCGATCGCCGCGTGTGCAACTGGGGCGGCGGCAACACGTCCAGCAAGACGACGGTTACGGATTTCCGCGGCCGCGAAATCGAGGTTATGTATGTCAAGGGAAGCGGATCTGACCTTGCCACGATGAAAGCCGCCAATTTCACCGGGCTCCGCTTGGAAGATATCCGCCCGTTGTTCGAGCGCGATGCGATGTCCGACGAGGAAATGGTTGGTTACCTGACGCACTGCATGATCGACAGCAAGCACCCACGCGCTTCCATCGAGACGCTGCTGCACGCGTTCCTTCCGTTCAAGCATGTGGATCATACGCACCCGGATTCCATCATCAGCCTCTGCTGCGCGGATAACG
The DNA here is from genome assembly GCF_019431355.1 of Paenibacillus sp. R14(2021). Classification (NCBI taxonomy): domain Bacteria; kingdom Bacillati; phylum Bacillota; class Bacilli; order Caryophanales; family Paenibacillaceae; genus Paenibacillus; species Paenibacillus sp. R14(2021). The sequence goes on along the minus strand of NZ_CP080269.1, from coordinate 2,330,786 downwards.
GCAGGCAGCTGGCGAAGGAGATTTTCGGCGACCGCTTCGTATGGGTGCCTTATGTACGCCCGGGCTTCACCCTGTCCAAAATGATCGCGCAAGGCGTGCTGGACAATCCGAACGCTGAGCTTGTGCTCATGGAGAAGCACGGTCTCGTTACTTGGGGCGACACGAGCGAGGAAGCCTATGCCCAAACAATCCGAATCATCTCGGAAGCGGAAGCGTTCATCGAGGCCCGCGTGAATGAAGCGAAGCTGTTCGGCGGCGTGAAGCATGCGGCGCTTGAAGCAGACGTTCGCCGAAGCATCGCCTCGCAAGTCATGCCGACGATCCGCGGGGCCGTAAGTGACGCGAAGAAAATGATCCTGACGTTCGACGACGAGGCGGACGTACTGGCCTTCGTCGGCGGGGCCGAGTCCGCCGCGTTGTCCCAAGTCGGCGCAGCCTGCCCGGACCACCTGGTGCACACGAAGGTCGTCCCGCTGTTCATTGATTGGACGCCGGATGCATCCGATATCGAGGGCTTGAAGGCCATTCTGAAAGAAAGCATCGCCGCGTATAAGAAACAATACGAAGCCTACTTCGAGCGCAACAAGAACGAAGGCGACGTCATGTTCGAAGCCGCTCCGCGGGTGATCCTTATTCCGGGAATCGGCATGATCAACACGGGCAAAAGCTGGTCCAATTCCAAAGTCAGCGGCGCGCTGTATCACCGCGCGATCGCCGTCATGCGCGGCGCAACGGCACTCGGCGAATTCGTCTCGCTGAGCGAGAACGAATCCTACAATGTGGAATACTGGCCGCTTGAGCTGTACAAATTGTCGCTTGCGCCAGCTGAAGCGGAATTCTCCCGCAAAGTCGCGTTCATTACAGGCGGCGCAGGCGGTATCGGCAGCGAAACCGCCCGCAGGCTCGTATCGGAAGGCGCGCATGTCGTGCTCGCCGACCTGAATCTGGAAGGTGCGGAGCGCGTCGCCGCCGAAATTAATGAGAAGTTCGGCGAAGGCCGCGCCGTCGCAGTGAGGATGGACGTCACGAGCGAGGAAGCGGTTATGAACGCCATCAGCCAGACATCGCTCGCTTACGGCGGTTTGGATATCGTCGTCAACAATGCGGGACTCGCAACATCGAGTCCGTTTGACCAAACGTCTCTGAAAGAATGGAATTTGAACATTAACGTGCTTGGAACGGGCTATTTCCTGGTGGCGCGCGAGGCGTTCAAGCTGATGAAGGAGCAGTCCGTGGGCGGCAATATGGTGTTTATCGGCTCCAAGAATTCCGTATATGCAGGAAAGAGCGCGTCGGCGTACAGCGCGGCCAAGGCACTGGAAGCACATCTTGCGCGCTGCATTGCGGCTGAAGGCGGCGAATTCGGCATCCGCGTCAATACGATTTTGCCGGATGCGATTCTGCAAGGCTCCGCGATCTGGAACGGCAGCTGGCGCAACGAGCGCGCGGCCGCTTACGGCATCGAGCCGGATCAGCTGGAGGAGTACTACCGCAAGCGCACGACGCTGCTCGTGAACATCTATCCGCACGACATTGCCGAGGGCGTAGCCTTCTTCGCTTCGTCGAAGGCGGACAAAACGACGGGCTGCATGCTGACGATCGACGGCGGCGTACCTGCTGCTTTCACAAGATAAGAGAGGATGGTGCGGAGCATGAATCAAGCAAGAGGCGAGAAGCATTGGATGATTCCGGACGGTTATATTCCGCCGACCAGCGCGGGAACGGGAACGCTAGCAAGCCATGAATCCATCTGCGTGCTTAATTGTGCATCGGAGGATGCACAGCTGCTCATTACGATTTTTTTCGAGGACCGGGCACCGATCGAAGGGATCGCGTACGTCGTGCCGGGCAGAAGAACGAAGCATATCCGTACCTCCACATTGGAGGCAAATGGGGAGTCGATTCCGGTCGGCGTCCCCTACGCCATCGAGGTAGCGAGCGACCTGCCGGTCATCGTGCAGTACAGCCGCTTGGATGCGACGCAAGCCGAGAATGCACTCATGTCCGTTATGGCTTACCCAATCAAATAACCGATAAAGGAGCATGAACATGGAGCAAAGTATTGCAGCGAATTACGAAGCAGCCAAGGCGTTGTACGCCCGTCACGGCATTAATGTGGATGCGGTGCTGGAGAAGCTTGCGGATATCAAAATCTCGATGCACTGCTGGCAGGGAGACGACGTCCGCGGATTTCTGAATAAAGATCAAGCGCTTACAGGCGGGATCTCGGTTACGGGCAACTATCCCGGCGCGGCGGGAACGCCTGCGGAGCTCCGCTCGGATTTGGAGAAAGCGCTCTCGCTCATCCCGGGCAAGCATAAGGTTAATCTGCATGCCATCTACGCGGATACGGAGGAGAAGGTAGAGCTGGACGCGATCGAGCCGAAGCATTTCGAGCGCTGGGTCGAGTGGGCCAAGGAGCAGGGGCTGGGCCTTGATTTCAACCCGACCTGCTTCTCGCACGAGAAATCCAAGGATGGCTTCACGCTGAGTCACCCCAATCCGGACATCCGCCAGTTCTGGATTGACCATTGCAAGGCGTCCCGGCGGATCGGCGCGTATTTCGGCGAGGAGCTGGGCCAAACCTGCGTTACGAACGTCTGGGTGCCGGACGGCTTCAAGGATACGCCGGTCGACCGTCTAGCCCCGCGTAAGCGTCTGAAGGCTGCGCTTGACGAAGTGTTCGCGGAAGAGCTGAACCCGGCTCACAACCTCGATGCGATCGAGAGCAAGCTGTTCGGCCTCGGCTCCGAAGCGTATGTTGTCGGTTCCCATGAGTTCTACATGGGCTACGGCATTCAAAACAATAAGCTGATCTGTCTGGATGCGGGCCATTTCCATCCGACGGAAGTCATCTCCAATAAGCTCTCATCGCTAGCTTTGTTTGCCGACGGCATTCTGCTTCACGTCAGCCGCCCGATGCGCTGGGACAGCGACCACGTCGTGACGCTCGACGACGAGCTGATCGATATCGGACGCGAGCTCGTCCGCGGTGATCTGCTGGGCAAAACGCATATCGGCCTCGATTTCTTCGATGCCAGCATCAACCGCGTAGCCGCTTGGGTCATCGGTACGCGCAATACGATCAAGGCGCTGCTTCGCGGCCTGCTGGATCCCGTCGAGGCGCTTCGCCAAGCTGAGCTTGCAGGCGACTACACGACACGCCTTGCACTGACGGAAGAGTTCAAGTCTTATCCATTCGGCGCCGTATGGGATTACTACTGCGCGAAGCAAGGCGTGCCGGTTCGCGAGGCATGGCTGGCCGAAGTGAAGGCGTACGAGAACGACGTGCTGCTACAGCGTGGGTCCGAAGCGGCAGTGGTGAAGAATGCCTAGTATTCTGGCGTATGATTTCGGCGCAAGCAGCGGCAGGGCGCTGCTTGGCCGTTTGAACGACCGGAAAATTGAAGTCGAAGAGATCCACCGCTTCGGGAATGATCCCGTCGCGGTGGGCGATCGGCTGCAGTGGGATATCCTGCGCTTGTTTCACGAAATCAAGCAAGGACTGCTGAAGGCTAAGATTGCCGGGGAGACGCCGACAAGCCTCGCGATCGATTCCTGGGCGGTAGACTTCGGCCTGATCGGCGGGAATGGCGAGCTGCTCGGGAATCCGTACCATTATCGCGATCATCATACGGACGGCGTCATGGAACGCACGATGGAGCGGCTGACGGCCGGCAAGATTTTCGGCCGGAGCGGAATCCAGTTTCTCCCGTTCAACACGATTTACCAGCTTGCCGCACTGAAGGAAGCGGGTTCGCCGCTGCTGGAGCAGGCGAAGCATTTTCTCATGATTCCGGATTTGCTGCGTTACTTCTTAACGGGCGAGATGCACAATGAATTCTCCAATGCGACGACTACGCAGCTGTACAATCCGCTGCAGGGCGGCTGGGATGCGGAGCTGATCCGCGATATCGGCTTGCCGCCTTCATTGTTCGGCAGCATCGTGCAGCCGGGAACGCAGGTCGGGCGCTTACGCGCGTCGCTGACGGAAGAGCTGGGCATCGGCAGCATACCGGTTTACGCGGTAGCAGAGCACGATACCGGTTCGGCGGTGGCGGCGGTACCGGCGCTGGAACGGGATTTTGCCTACCTGAGCTGCGGCACGTGGTCGCTGATGGGCACGGAAGTGGATCAGCCGGTCATGACGGAGCTCGCCCAGTCGCTTAATTTCACGAATGAAGGCGGCGTTTACGGCACGTACCGGCTGCTCAAGAACATTATGGGGCTCTGGATTTTGCAGGAAAGCCGCAGAACGTGGGAGCGCGCGGGACTCGCATATAGCTTCCCAGAGCTCGTCGCGCTTGCGGAGCAGGCTCCCGCGTTCCAATCGTTCGTCGATCCCGATCACCCGATGTTCCTTCGTGCCGGAGATATGCCTTCCCGCATTGCGCAGTATTGCGAGAGAACGGGGCAGCGGGCGCCGGTGACGCTGGGCGGATTCGTCCGCTGCATTCTCGAAAGTCTTGCGCTCAAATACCGATATGTGCTTGAATTAACAGAGCGGTTGTCGGGCAAAAGCTTTAGCGGCCTTCATATGGTCGGCGGCGGCATACAGAACGTGCTGCTGTGCCAATGGACGGCGAATGCGATTGGTAAACCCGTGTGGGCTGGTCCCGTGGAAGGAAGCGCGCTCGGCAATTTGGCCGTGCAATGGATTGCGCAGGTCGAGCTATCGGATATTTGGGAAGCGCGCCGAGTCATTCGCGAGTCGTTCCCGGTTCACGTCTATGAGTCGCAGGACGGATCGCAGTGGGAAGAGGCATACGGGAGATTTCTCGCGGTTATGAAATAGAAGCAGGTTGCGGAAAGAGGTTGGCTATGCTGGTTGCGGAGCGCTATGAGAGAATAGTTGAGCTGGTGAACGAACGAGGCAGCATTCGGGTCACGGAGCTGAGCGAACTGTGCCAAGTCACGGAGGAGACGATCCGCCGTGACTTGGACCGGCTTGAACAAGCCGGTCGTCTGCGCCGTTCTCATGGCGGCGCGGTCAGCGTGAAGGATGCGCAGATGCAGCCGGAAATTCCGTACGCGGAGCGGGAAATCACGCATGCGGAGGAGAAGCGAAGAATCGCCGAGGAAGCAGTGAAGCTGATTCAGCCGAAGGACCGCATCCTCCTTGATGCGAGCACGACCGCCTGGTACATGGCAGCGATTATGCCGGACCTGCCGCTGACGGTGCTGACGAATTCCATTAAAGTCGCGATGGAGCTGAGCGGCAAGGAACGCATCGAGGTCATTTCTACCGGCGGCATTCTTGCGCAGCGGTCGCTCTCCTTCGTAGGTCCATTAGCGGAGCGTTCTCTTGATGCGTATCACGTCGACAAAGTGTTCTTCTCCTGCAAAGGCGTGCATCTGGAGCGGGGCATCAGCGAGTCCAACGAGCTGCAAGCACGCATAAAGCAGAAAATGCTCGGCATGGCGGACGACGTCATCCTCTTGGCCGATTCCAGCAAATTCGGTGTTCAAGCTTTCACGCATGTAGCGGAGCTTGGCGACGTGCATACAATAATTACTGACCGGCGCGCGGCGCGGGAGACGCTTGCTGCTTTGCGGGAGCGGACCCTTTCGGTGCACACGGTTTGAGCTGACGGTTGGAATATATGCGGCTTACACGGAAGAACGGCATGACAGCCGCCCGTAGTCGCTTTTTTTGTTGCCAACATGTCTGATAACCTGATAAAATAATCATCATAGACCATCTGAGAAAGAGGTGAAGGGTACTGTGAAAGTGTCCTTATTTATTACTTGCTTGAGTGATGCCATCTACCCCCGCGTCGGGGAAGCCATGGTCCGTTTGCTAGCCAAATACGGCATCACGCTGGCGTTTCCGACCGTGCAGACCTGCTGCGGCCAACCCGCGTTCAACAGCGGCTACTGGGATGAAGCGCGTGCGACGGCTCGCACGATTATCGCAGCGTTCGAGGACTCCGATTTTGTCATTTCGCCTTCGGGCTCCTGTACCGGCATGATCCATCATTATCCCAAGCTGTTCGAGAACGACCCTGTTATGCTGGCGAAAGCACTTAAGCTGCAGGAGAAATCATACGAGTTCACGCAGTTCCTCGTGCAGGTACTCGACATTACGGATGTAGGCGCTTACTTCCCGCACAAAGTGACGTATCATCCGTCCTGCCACGGCAGCAGGCTGCTCGGCGTGAAGGAAGAACCGCTGCTGCTTATGGAGCAGGTGGAGGGGATGGAGCTGGTTCCGCTTCCATTTGCCAACGATTGCTGCGGCTTCGGGGGAACGTTTGCGGTGAAAATGTCCGATATTTCCGGCGCGATGGTGACGGAGAAGACGGATCACGTCCTGGAGACGGAAGCCGAGGTGCTGGTCGGCCTCGATATGGCCTGCCTCATGAACATTGCGGGCAATCTTCGGTATCGCGACAAGCCGGTGCGCGTGATGCATCTGGCGGAACTCTTGTATGAAGGGGTGAAAGGCGCATGAGCGGAACGGGAACTGCGGCTGGCGGCGCAACGGTCAAGGCGCGCGCGGAGCTGGCGCTGAACAATGATTTTCTGCGCAAGGCGGTCAAATTCACGACGGAGCGGCTGCGCAGCGGCAAGGAGAACGCGGCGGCCGATCATGGCAATTGGGACGAATGGCGCGAGCAGGGACGGCAAATCCGCCTGCATACCATCGCGCATCTCGATTATTATTTGAACCTGTTCGCGGACAATGCGCGGGCGAATGGCGTGAACGTGCATTTTGCCGACACGGCTGCGGAGGCCGTGCAGATCTCGCTCGATATTGCGAAGCGGGTGGAAGCGAAGTCGGTCGTGAAATCCAAGTCGATGGTCACCGAGGAGCTGCACTTGAATCATGCGCTTGAATCGATCGACGTCGAAGCGATTGAGACGGATCTCGGTGAATACATTATTCAACTGGCTGGCGAGACGCCTTCGCATATCATCATTCCGGCGATTCACAAGAACCGTTATCAGATCGCCGAACTACTCTCCGCCGACGCAGGCGAGACACTTGCGCCGGATACGCAAATCTTGGCGGGGTTCGTGCGCCGGAAGCTGCGGGAGAAATTTCTGGAGGCGGACATCGGCATGACGGGCTGCAACTTCGCCATCGCCGAGACGGGATCTATGGTGCTGTTCGAGAATGAGGGCAACGCGCGTATGGTGACAACCGTGCCGAAGACGCAAATTACGCTGATGGGCATGGAGCGGATCATTCCGTCTTGGACGGATCTTGAGGTCATGGCAACACTGCTGCCTCGCTCGGCAACGGGCCAGAAGCTGACGGTATACATGTCCGGCATCACAGGGCCAAGACGCGAGGCCGATGCGGACGGACCGGATGAAATGCATATAATCATTGTCGATAACGGACGCTCGCTGCAGCTTGGCGATCCGGAGTTTCAGGAGCTGCTCAACTGCATTCGCTGCGGCGCATGCCTTAACGCCTGTCCGGTGTACCGTCATATCGGCGGCCATGCCTACGGCGGCACGTACAGCGGTCCGATCGGTGCGGTGCTTACGCCTGCGCTGAAGAAGAACGTCGCCGAGTGGGATGACATCGCGAATGCGTCGAGCTTGTGCGGCGCCTGCTATGAGGCGTGTCCGGTCAAGATCCCGCTGCACGAAATGCTGATCTACCTGCGCCGCCGGAAGCTCGAAGCAGGACGAGGCGATAAGCTGGAGGCGCTCGGGATGAAGGGGTTCGCTGCGGTGATGTCGAACGCGAAGCGGTACAAGGCGGCCATCAAGATCGGGCAAATCGGGCAAAAGCTCGTCGTTCGTGACGGAGGCATCCGTCTCAAGGTTGGACCGCTGAAGGGCTGGAACACGTACCGGGTGGCACCGAGTTTGCCGAAGGAGACGTTCCGCAAGCAATGGAAGACGATGGAGGAAGAGCTCCGTCACGGCCTGCAGGAGATGGATCCTGCGATGAAGAGCCGCATGGAAGGGATTGTCCGCGATCGCGGCGGAAACGGCAAAGGCAAAGGAGGTCACGGGCATCATGGCTAAATCAGAGGAGCATCAGGCGTGGCTGGCCGAGATGGAAGCGAAGTCGCGCGCGAAGCAGGTCAGCTTCATTGACGGCATCTCCAGCAAATTGAAACGTCCGCGCGTACCTGCGCCGCCGGCGCATCCTTACCGAGGCGCGCCGGCGTTTTGGAACGAATTCGAGTGGCCGGTCGAGGAGCGGATCGCCAAATTCATGGCGAATTTCCGCGCGGTTGGCGGTCATTCGGAGCGGCTCGCTACGATGGAGGACGCGCGTACATTCATAGCAGGCAAAGCGGCGGATATGAGCGCGAGGTTCGTGATTCGGCAGAATCAGCCGGAGCTGAACGCGCTTGATCTGGAAGGCGCCATTCCGGGCGCTGCGTTCACGGTCTGGAACAGCGACCCGAATGAGCACTGGAAGGCGCGTGCCGCGGAAGCGGATTTCGGCATCGTGGTTGCGGACTACGCAGCGGCGTACACCGGCTCGGTCACGGTGCTGTCCGGCAAGGACAAAGGGCGATCCGTCAGCCTGCTGCCGACAGTGCTGATGGTCATCATCCCGGTGGAGCGCCTGCATACGCGGCTTGGCGAGATTTTGGTCAACTTCGACCAGGTTGGGCGCGAGCAGCTGCCGGCAGGCATTCACTTCATCTCCGGACCGAGCCGCTCGGCGGATATCGAGAACGACCTGACGATCGGCGTGCACGGTCCGGGCGTTGTGTATGCGCTCGTTGTCGGGTAGGCGGCAGACGGCGCGTGTGACGTTCCAGCCTTTCTAAGCGCTTCTCCCGGTTAGAGGAGCCGCCCGATGCGGAAACAGTTTCGCCGATTGCCGATTTCTGTTATATTGTAAGGCATAATTGACGGAGCGAAGCTGACTTCCGAAGTCATGCCTGCGCTGCGACCGGCCCTGAACGTGAGGGAGGTTGAGCCGAAGAAAGGAATAGAGGGATGGAAGTCACCCGTTTGTCCAAAAGAAACCACTACGAGGAAATCGCCGAGCAGCTTAAGCGGCTCATTACGGACGGTAAGGTGAAGGTCGGCGACAAGCTGCCGTCGACGAAGGAGATGTCGGAGCAGTTCGGCGTCGGCCGTTCCACGATGCGCGAGGCGCTAAGCGCCTTGAAGGCGATGGGCTTTATTGAAATTCGGCAGGGCGGGGGATGCACCGTCATTAGCAGCGCGCCGATCGAGGTCGAGCTGCCCGAGCTGCAGTCGCTTCGCATGAACCGCGAAACGCTGCTCGAACTGCTGGAGGCGCGGCAATCGCTGGAGGTTGCGAATGCGTCCATCGCCGCGGACAAAGCCACGGACGAGGATATTGCGATGCTTCGCGGCTTGGTGCACGAGATGGAAGCGTCAGTCGGCGACGATGCGGAGGGAGAGCGGACCGATCTGCTTTTTCATTTATCCTTGGCCAAAGCGACGCGCAACTCCATTCTGATACGTCTGTTCGAGTCCATTATCGGGCAGCTCGAGACGGCCATCCGCGAAATCCGGCGCGTCGAAATCTACGCGAACCGATCTGTTGCCGAGCGGCTGTACCGTGAGCATCTGGCGATATTTGAAGCCGTCGCCGCGCGGGATGCCGAGTTGGCAGGCCAGCGGATGAAGGCGCATTTAGCGCATGTCGTGAGCAACTTGATGTCCGTGTTGTAAAGACTGAGCCGGTTGTGGAAGCTGATGGCGATGGATAGCCGTGGCGCATCGGCCATAAGGTGCGCAACAAACCCAACAAACCCAACAAGCCCAACAATCCCCAACAAGCCCAATAAGCCCAACAAGCCCAACTAGGCCAACTAGTCGATTTAGCCGATTTAGTTATAAAACGAATAGCGTCCTGAAGCACAGGCTACTCTCCCGGTATGATCCCGGGCGGGCAGCCTATTTTATTTTTTGGAGGTCATAGAATGAAACAAGCAGAACACGTCAATCAGCGTTTCGAACAAGCCTATGCGGAGATGATGAAGCAGGCCATGATGCAAAGTTCCGAGGAACGCAAACGACGGCTGAAGGAACAGGATCAGGCTGCGAAATTGTTTTTAGAAAAGGTATGGTGGCCTGCCGTTGGCCAGTTAAATGATCTGCATCCGGAATACGAGCTTAAGGATATAAGGGGTGGTACGCGTTTTGCAGATTTTGCGTATCTGCCGAAGCACCCGCTAAAACTGATTGTCGAAGTGGATGGATTTGGCCCGCACTGGCGCGATATTAGCCGATGGAAGTTCGCGGATGATCTGTTTCGTCAGAATCATCTACTCATTGACGGCTGGCAGCTCCTGCGATTCGCGTTTGATGAAATGAATGAAAAGCCAGGGCGTTGTCAGCAGACGCTGCTGATGGGACTCGCAAAGTGGGGAGGAATGCTTCAGACGGAGGGTTCAATCTTAAATGTCTATGAACGGGCAATTTTGCAATTGATGCAGGAACGCTTGGACGAGATGTCATTAATTGAAATCACGAGAGCACTCGGCATACATAAGCAAACGGCAGCGGCAAATCTACGGTCGCTGGCCGATAAAGGCCTTCTGCACACCACGATTGCTAAATCGGGCAGAATTATGCGTTATCGATTATTTATCCAAATTGACCAAATGGGGTAGGAGGCGGATGTTGAGAAAAGGGTGAGTGCGCGTTAAAGGGTGACCTAGTAGCCTACATTGGTGGTCAAACGAGTAAAAACGGCTAAAAGGGTGATCCAGTAGCCTACATTGGTGGTCAAACGAATAAAAGCGGTTAAAAGGGTGATCCAGTAGCCTACATTGGTGGTCAAACGAATAAAAGCGGTTAAAAGGGTGATCTAGTAGCCTACATTGGTGGTCAAACGAGTAAAAACGGCTAAAAGGGTGATCCAGTAGCCTACATTGGTGGTAAAACGAGTAAAAACGGCTAAAAGGGTGATCCAGTAGCCTACATTGGTGGTCAAACGAATAAAAGCGGTTAAAAGGGTGATCCAGTAGCCTACATTGGTGGTCAAACGAATAAAAGCGGTTAAAAGGGTGATCTAGTAGCCTACATTGGTGGTCAAACGAGTAAAAACGGTTAAAAGGGTGATGCAGCAGCCTACATTGGTGGTAAAACGAGTAAAAACGGCTAAAAGGGTGATCCAGTAGCCTACATTGGCGATCAAACGAGTGAAAGCGGGTAAAAGGGTGATCCAGTAGCCTACATTGGTGGTCAAACGAATAAAAGCGGTTAAAAGGGTGATCTAGTAGCCTACATTGGTGGTAAAACGAGTAAAACCGGTTAAAAGGGTGATGCAGCAGCCTACATTTTCTCTTCTACCTCAGATAGGGTATACTTGTGCAAGAAACTCGGCTCGCGCGCAGCTCGCGAGCACGGCTTGCTCCGCTTCGCGCCGACCTAGCCGGCTCCGCGCGGTGGCGCAATCCGCTCCGCGCGGAGCCCAGGCGGCCGACGCGCACGCAGTCCGCACAGCGCAAGCCCTGTCCGCTCCGTGCTCAGCCTGCTTCACCCGGCGGGGCCCAGCTCGCCGAGCGGCACAGCCTGGGTCAGCCCGCTCGGCGCAAGCCCAGCCCGCTCGCGCCCAGCCTGTTTGTGCCCGGCGGCGCCCAGCTCGCAGCGGCACAGCCTGCGCTCGCCCGCGCGGCCATCACAACCTAAACGCAACTGAGGTGAAGCAGCATTGACGGACTTCGTCCTTTCGAACTTATTTTCCATTATAACGGTCATTAATATTCCACTCGCCATCGCGGTGATGTTCATGGAGCGGCGAAACGTCGGCGTGACGTGGGCTTGGCTGATGGTGCTGCTGTTTCTGCCGGCGGTCGGCTTCGTGGTCTATCTGGTGCTCGGCCAAAATTTGAGCAAGAAGAAGCTCTACAAGCTGAACAAACGAACCAAGGAAACGATGGCGGCACTCATTGAACAGCAGCGCAGGGAGTTTCGCGACCATCAAATTGTGTTTAATGATGATGCAGCGGAAAATTACGCGGACCTCATCTATATGAATTTGACGAGCGGCTTTGCCCTGTATACGCAAAACAACAACGTGGCGATTTTTACGAACGGACCAGACAAATTCGCGTCGCTGCTCGACGATATTGAGCATGCTTCGCATCATATTCATCTGATGTACTACATGGTTCACAACGATAAGATCGGCAACAAGCTCATCGATGCCTTAACAGTAAAGGCCAAGCAGGGCGTCAAGGTGCGGTTCCTCGTCGACGATATCGGCAGCTCCGCGTTGTCACGGGATTTCTTCCAACCGCTACTTCAGGCGGGGGGCGAGGTCGCGTACTTCTTCCCGTCCAAGATTCCGTACTTGAACATTCGCGTCAATTACCGCAACCACCGCAAGCTTGCTGTAATCGACGGCCAAATCGGCTACATCGGCGGCTTCAATGTCGGCGACGAATATATGGGCAGGAACGCCAGGTTCGGCTTCTGGCGCGACACCCATCTGCGCATTACCGGCTACGCCGTCCTGCAGATGCAGGCGCATTATATGATGGACTGGAATCTGGCATCGCATTCGCCGATGAGCCGGGAGGTGCTCGGATTGTATCCGCCGACGGCCAATTGCGGAACGACCGGCATCCAAATCGTCTCGAGCGGGCCAAACCAGACGACGGAGCAGATCAAGAATGCGTATATCAAAATGATTTTCTCCGCGAAGAAGTCGATTTATTTACAAACGCCGTATTTTATCCCGGATGAGAGCTTGCTGAACGCTATTAAGCTGGCGGTGCTGTCGGGAATCGATGTGCGCATCATGCTGCCCAGCAAGCCGGATCACAAAATGGTCTATTGGGCAACCTTCTCTTATTTGGGCGAGCTGCTCGCCGATGGAATGAAATGCTACTTGTACGAAAAAGGCTTCCTCCACGCGAAATCGATGGTCGTGGACGGCCATATTGCTTCGGTCGGGACAGCGAATGTCGACATCCGGAGCTTTAAGCTGAACTTTGAAGTGAATGCGATTTTGTACGATACGGAAACCGCCGAACGGCTGCAGCGTATATTTGAAGATGATATGTTGGATTGCACGGAGCTGACGTATGAGGACTACAAGCAGCGCTCCATGCTGGAGCGATTCAGGGAATCGTGCGTGCGTCTGCTTTCGCCGATCTTATAGAGAAATCAGGATGCATAGGAGGGTGACCTAACGATGATGGACAAGCAGATGGTCATGGAATGGGCCAAGATGCTCATGAGCTACAAATTTGCGCTGGATGAAGTGAGCACGAAGCTGACGATATTGAACGAAGAGCTGCAATTTATCCAAAATTACAATCCCATCGAGCATGTGAAGACGCGCATCAAATCGCCCGAAAGCATCGTGGAGAAGCTGCAGCGCAAAGGTGTGGAAGTATCGAAGGAAAATGCGGCTGCCCATATCCGCGACATTGCTGGCGTCAGGGTCATTTGCTCGTTCACAACGGATGTTTACCGCGTGTATGACATGATTCGCAGCCAAGGCGACGTGAAGGTACTGGAAGTAAAGGATTATATCAAGGAGCCCAAGCCGAACGGCTATCAGAGCCTTCATCTGATCATCTCGATACCGATCTTCCTGTCCGACCGGACGGAGCATGTGAACGTGGAGATCCAGCTGCGCACAATCGCGATGGATTTCTGGGCGAGCCTGGAGCATAAAATTTATTATCAATTTCATGACGACATGCCGGCTTCGATTCGCGAGCAATTGAAAGCGACCGCCGATATGATCGGGATGCTCGATCGCCGAATGCTGGGGTTGAAGGAAGAAGTCCAGAAGTTCAGCGACAGCAGCGAGGCTGCCAAAACGCTGGCGCTTCCGATGTTACCGACATTGAGCTGAGCGCACGGGAATAGGTAGAGTATGTAATTTGATATGAAAAACCACTAATTTTTATATGAAAATATCAAAAATTGTGGACTGGATTTGAAATGATCATTTGTTTACAATAACAAGTGATCATTTTTATTTGTTCAATATTGAAAGCGCTTCCAATTCACAAACAACAATCGCTTGCCGATAAGGAAGGACGCCCGCTTATGTTTAACTTTTTGATCCGCGGCATCAACGACCTGAAGCTCAGAACGAAGCTGGTGCTCTCTTTTATTTTCGTCGCTTTTGTCCCCGTCATTATGGTCGGCGCGTTTCTAACATCCGAGCTTCGGAATATGGCGCTTCACAATGCGCTGGAACAGACGGCAAGCAACGTGGAGCGGGTGAAGAAACGAACGGCAGAGGTCATCAACGTGTCTACGGATATTTCTTACCGGATGTCCAATGACAGCAGGCTGGATCTGCTTGCGAACCGGCAGTACGAGTCGGTCATCGAGGTTGTCCGGGCTTACAAGGAATACCCCGATATTAAAGACTATATCCGCTTGTATAAGGATATCGCCAACATTCGTCTGTACGTGAACAACCAGACGCTGCTTAACAACTGGGAGTTTCTGCAGCCGTCCCCGGAAATCATCGCGTCCGAATGGTACCAGACTGCGCTGAAGAGCAGCGGATTGACCGCCTGGTACTACATGGAGGACGAGCGCGACCATACCAATTATTTGAGCCTGGTGCGCAAAATCGATTTTCTGACCCAACATACGAACGGCGTGCTCGTCATCAATGTGAATGCGGACAAGCTGAACGCCATTCTCAGCCAGGAATCGTTCGAGACGTTGATCGTGGACGGGAATGACAATATCGTAGCGGCTAACCGGCCCCATCTCGAAGGCAAATCGCTGGCGGGCATCAGCTTCGATCCCAATGTTATCGATAAGCAGAGCGGCAGCTACCAAGCAGTCGTAGACGGCAACTCCTCGCAAATACAGATTGAGCCGCTGATCCCTGACTCCAGCCTGAACGGCATCCGGATCATATCGGTCTTCTCGATCGCGAGCATCGTGAAGGAAGCGAACGGCATAATCACGCTTGCGCTCACGGTCATTCTCATCAGTCTGGCGGTTGCGATCGCGCTTATTTACGCGTTCTCGGCGCTGCTGTCCAAGCGGATGCTGCGTCTCAGCAAGCAGATCACGAAGGTCGCGACGGGCAATTTGGACGTATCCATGGATATCGACGGGAGGGATGAGATCGGGCAGCTATCCAGGCAGTTCAACAGCATGGTCGCCAGCATCAACGAGCTCCTCGCCGAGGTGCAGGACACGAACAAGCAGAAGGTCGAGCTCCAATCGAAGCAGAATGAGATCAAATTCAAGATGATGGCAAGCCAGATCAATCCGCATTTTCTGTTCAATGCGCTGGAATCCATTCGAATGAAAGCGCATTTGAATGGCGAACGCGAAATATCGAACGTCGTCAGGCTGCTCGGCAAAATGATGCGCAAAACGCTCGAGGTCGGCAGCCGCACGGTCCTGCTCCGCCACGAGATCGATATGGTCCGCTGTTATTTGGACATTCAGAAGTTTCGCTACGAGGACCGGATGCAGTATGAGCTGCTAGTCGATCCCGAGATCGAGCAGGTGCCGATTCTGCCGCTTATTATTCAGCCGATCGTCGAGAACGCGGTCATTCACGGCCTTGAAAACAGGGAGGCCGGCGGGCGGGTTCGGATTACCGCAAGCCTCGTCGGACGGCAGATCCAAATCGAAGTGGCCGATAATGGCGACGGAATGCCTGCCGAGAAGCTCACATTTCTATATCAATCGATCGAAGAGGCTGAGGAGCGTGAAGGCAACCGGATTGGACTGCGCAATGTTCATATGCGCCTCAAGCTGATGTACGGTCAAGAATACGGGCTGCGTATTTGGAGCGAGCCGGGCTTTGGTACGAAAGTACAATTCATGATACCGATGGGAGATGGCGGCTATGTTTAAAGTGTTGATTACGGATGATGAACCGACGATTCGCGAAGGGCTGCGCACGCTGATCGACTGGGAGTCGCTTGGCTTCACGGTCGTCGATACGGCTGCGAACGGCAACGACGCGCTGCGTAAGATCGACATCCACCGCCCGGAGCTCCTTATTGTCGATATTCGCATGCCCGGCATGACCGGTCTGGAGCTCATCGAGCTCGTCAGGCAGAAGAACGAAGAGGTCCTTGTGCTTATTCTCAGCGGCTATGCGGACTTCGATTACGCGAAGAAGGCGATGGGACTGAATACCGAGGGCTACCTGCTGAAGCCGGTGGACGAGGATGAATTGATTGCCCACTTGGCGAAGCTCAATGCCGTGCTTACCCGGGAGCAGCAGAAGAAGATGGAGCACGGCTCCAGGCAGGATTGGGACAGGGAGAAGCTGGTACGGAGCGTGCTCTCGTCAGAAGGCGGACAGCGGAATGCTGCGGTTACGTCGACCGAGCTTGCGGCAGCAGGGATGCTGTGGGACAGCTACAGCGTTGTCCTGATTCAATTGCACGGGAGGGAGCATGGTATCGAGCCCGGTTATGTCAGTGTGATCCGGGACCGTATCGCGTCCGCATTCGGCGCGAAGAACAGAGCGGTCGTATTCATGCTGGATACCGCGATCGGCCTGCTGCTCAAGGACAAGCTGCAATCGGAGGGGATGGTCAAGCGGCTGTACGACGAAATCGCCGCCTTCATACCGGATCAGCAGATGGATATCGCTGCCGCATGCGGTTCCGCCGTATCCAGCTTCGGTGATATTCGGCGTTCCTTCGAAGAAGCGGCGCTGCTTCTGAGCCGAAGCTTCTTCTATGCCGGCGGGCAGCTCATCATGGCAGCAAGCGCACAATTGCATCACGGCTCGGAGAGTGCTTCCGATTCCGGGGAAGCAGCCGTGCCGGACAGCAACGAGCTCGCGGCGAAGCTGTATTTTGCCATTGATGTCGGAAATACCGATACGGTGAAGCAGCTCGTCACGAGCATGGGTAGAAAACTCCTCCGAAGCGGAGCGTCCGAGGAGGCCGTAAAGTCCACCTTCGCGGGGATTGTAACGGCCGTGATGAACAAGATGCCGCAGGGCAGCGACGAATGCAGGTCGGGGAGTCAACTATCGGCCGGGATACATGCAATCTATACGCAAAACCGCTACGACGTGCTCGAAGAACATATTTATGCGATTTTGTCGGCGGCTGTTAAAAGCTGTTCCACGGGCGGCACGGATAAGCAGATCAACAAAATGATCGATCTGATCCATCGCAGCTACGACGAGAATTTGAAGCTGGAGACCTTGGCGGAAGTATTCAATTACAACAGCGCCTACTTGGGCAAGCTCTTCAAGAGCGTGACCGGCGAGTACTTCAATACGTACCTGGACCAAGTGCGGATCGAGAAAGCGAAGACGCTGCTGGAGCAAGGCTTCAAGGTCTATCAAGTCGCGGAGAAAGTCGGCTATGCCAACGTGGATTATTTCCATAGCAAATTCCGCAAATATGTCGGAAGTTCGCCGTCCACATACCGCAAAAAATAGAGATGGAACTGAATTTCATTGCGGACGAGTGCAATTTTTGCATGATTTTACCCTCAATTGTAGTGGTATTGGAAGCGCTTTATTTTCGTTATCATAAGACCATACAGCAAGGAGGTATGACCAAATGAAAGCCGTTACAACGATGAAGTCCAAAACGTCGGCGAGACCCAAATCACGCTTCTGGCACATCTTCGCCCAGCAAAAGTATTTGTACTTGATGTCGCTGCCTTTCGTGCTCTGGGTGTTCGTTTTCAGTTATTTGCCGCTCTGGGGCTGGATGATGGCCTTTCAGAAATTCAAGCCCGCGAAGTCGTTCCTGCATCAGGACTGGGTCGGCATGAAGTACTTCAAGGAATTGTTTCATGACGATCAATTCTTCCAGGCGCTCCGCAATACGCTGGCCATGAGCGTAATGGGATTGATTGCCGGGTTCGTGATTCCGATTGTGTTCGCCGTTCTGCTGAACGAGGTTCGGCTCGGGCTGCTGAAGCGGTTCGTGCAGACGATCTCTTACCTGCCGCATTTCGTTTCTTGGGTCGTCGCAGCCGGTATCGTCACGAAGATGCTCTCAACGGACAACGGCGCCGTGAATGAATTGCTGGTCGGCCTTCATCTCATCGATGCGCCCATTCAGTTTGCGGGCAAAGGCAATCTGTTCTGGGGAATTGTTACCGCGTCCGACGTGTGGAAGGAAACGGGATGGAACACGATTATTTATCTGGCGGCAATCGCGGGCATTGGCCCCGAGCTGTATG
This sequence comes from Paenibacillus sp. R14(2021), assembly GCF_019431355.1. Taxonomy (NCBI): domain Bacteria; kingdom Bacillati; phylum Bacillota; class Bacilli; order Caryophanales; family Paenibacillaceae; genus Paenibacillus; species Paenibacillus sp. R14(2021). Next base: position 2,312,711 of record NZ_CP080269.1, on the reverse strand, counting down.
AAGCAGCCAGGGTGGACGGAGCGAGCAGACTGCAGCAGGTGTGGAACATCACGCTGCCGGGCATTCGTTCAACGATTATCATCTTGGTCATTATCTCGATCGGTCATCTCATCAGTATCGGGTTCGAGAAGCAGTTCCTGCTCGGCAACAATTTGGTCCGCGATTACTCGCAAACGTTAGACTTGTATGCGCTTAATTACGGGCTTGGCATGGGACGCTACTCCTTCGGTACGGCGATCAACATATTCAATTCCGTCGTTAGTGTCATCTTGTTGTTCACGGCTAACGGCATTTTCAAAAAAATCACCAAAGAAAGCATTATTTAAAGGGAGGGTGCCAGATGAAAGCCGGATTAATTGCAAAAGGCACGCCCTGGTCTGACCGCGCCTTCGATATTGTCGTCTACGTCGTCATTACTATTGCAACCATCGTAACGCTCTACCCGTTCTTGAACGTGCTGGCGATCTCGCTGAACGATTCCACGGACAGCGTTCGCGGGGGCATAACGATCTTCCCTAGACAGTTCACGCTCAAAAATTACGAAACGATCTTCGCATTCTCCGGCCTTATTACCGGCTTGAAAATATCGATTCTGCGTACGATCACCGGCACGATTCTTGGCTTGATCAGCGCATCCATGCTGGCCTTTACGCTCAGCAGGGTTGATTTTCAGGGCAGGAAATTCGTCTCTACGTTCCTGGCGCTCACCATGTATGTTTCAGGGGGATTGATTCCCTCCTACATCCTGATCAAGGATTTGCACATGATGGGGACCTTCGCCGTCTACGTGCTGCCGGGTCTAGTCAGCGCCTTCAACGTTTTCGTTATCCGTTCCTTCATCGACGGCATTCCGTATGCGCTTCAGGAATCCGCCAAGCTGGACGGCGCCAACGACTTTACGATTTACTGGCGGGTCATTCTGCCGCTGACGAAGCCGGCGCTTGCGACCATCGCGCTCTTCCTGGCGGTCGGGCAGTGGAATTCCTGGTTTGATACGTATCTGTACAACGGATCCCAGGATCATCTGACGACCTTGCAGTACGAGCTCATGAAGGTCATTCAGAGCACGACGACGAACGCCGATAACTTCCGCGGCCGCAACATGGTCCAAGTGATGGCATCGATCTCGCCGGAATCGGTGAAGATGGCCATTACGATCATCGTGACCGTGCCGATCCTGGTTGTCTATCCGTTCCTGCAGCGGTACTTCGTGAAGGGTATGACGCTGGGTGCTGTGAAGAGCTAAGTGCTTGCATCTGCGGTCGATGTGGGTCTTCACTCGCTGTTGTATTTCGAATTTCTGATTATGTAAGACATGTAGAGGTTGAAATTCGAATACAAAGGCGACCACTAACGTTGTTCCGACTCCACATCGACGCTCCGATTGCTTATTCACTTGCTATGTTTGTAAAGAACAATCAACGGTATCTACAGGTTTCCTGTTTATACAATATAAATTACAGATCGAAATGGGAGGGTTTGCGGTATGCAACAACGTTTCTCGAAGAAAGCATCGATTGTACTTTCATTGGTTTTGCTCTCGGGTATGCTCGCAGCTTGCGGCGGTAATGACGGAGCGAATAATGCTGCTAATGCGAATAATGCCGGCAACGGCGGTAATGCTGCAACAACGGAAGGCACGAATAACGGCGGCAATACTGCGGAACCGGCAGCAGATGATTTGTCACCGATTACATTCTCTTTCTTCGGCGAAGACCCGAACCCGAACTGGAATAAGATGCAGGACGATGTGTCCAAGGAAATTACGAAGAAAACCGGCGTAACGCTGGATGCCGAGTTCGCCGTGGGCGATCCTGCGCAGAAAGTGGCTTTGATCGCGACAAGCGGCGAATACCCGGACATCATTTCGGCGAAGGGCGACATCGGTAAATTGGTGGATGCCGGCGCTGTTATCGACCTCACGGACCTCATCGACAAGTATGCGCCGCATATCAAGAAAGTGCTCGGCGACTATATGGTTCGCGCTAAATATACGAACGACGACCAAGCGATTTATGCCATCCCGACATGGGCGGCTGCCGATGAGCAGCGTTTTGTTGCAGGCGGCGGCTTCGAGCTTCAGCACCGTGTCGTGAAGGAAGCCGGCTATCCGGAAATCCGCACGGTGCAAGATTACGAGAAGGTCATCAAGTCGTACCTGGAGAAGCATCCGACGGACGATAACGGCAACAAAAACATCGGACTTTCCTTGAACGCTGATGACTGGCATATGTATATCTCCGTGACGAACCCGGCTTTCTTGACGACAGGCGGCTCCGATGACGGCGAGTACTTCGTCAATCAAGAGACGAACGAAGTGACCTATCACTTCCGCCGTCCGGAAGAGAAAGAATATTTCAAATGGCTGAATCACATGAACGATATCGGCCTGCTAGACAAGGAAAGCTTCGTTCAGAAGTACGACCAATACAAATCCAAAGTCGCAACCGGCCGTGTCCTTGGTCTGATCGATCAAGACTGGGATTACAACGATGCACAGCAAGCGCTGAAAACAGCAGGCAAGTTCGACGAGACGTACGGTCACTATCCGGTGACACTCACAAAGGACTACAAAGACACGTCGTTCTGGCCGACAGGCTTCATGGGCGGCTACGGGATCTCGATTTCCAGCACATGTAAAGATCCGGTTCGCGCGATTAAATTCCTGGACTTCCTCGCTTCCGACGAAGGTCAAATCCTGAATAACTGGGGTATCGAAGGCAAGCACTATACGATGGAGAACGGCAAACGCGTCGTACCGAAAGAAGTACAAGACCGTATCAACAACGACAATACGGCATTCACGAAGGAATCCGGCATTGGCTTCTATTGGAACATGATGGCGCATTACGGTGACGGCGCGAAAGATCCATCCGGCAACTACTACACGAAGAACTTCCCTGAGCAGCTGGTAACCGGCTACAGCGACGTCGAGAAAGAAACGTTGGCAGCGTACAAAGCAACAACGTGGAAGGACCTGTTCCCGAAAGAAGACGAGTTCAAGGTTAAATCTTACGGCGCAGCATGGAACATCTCCATCCCGGGTGAAGACGAAGTATCGATTCTGGGCACGAAGATGAGAGATATTACATGGAAACGCATTCCGGAAGCGATCTTGGCGAAGCCTGCTGATTTCGATAAGGTATGGGATGCATACATGAAAGATCTCGACAAAGCCGGCGTTGAGAAAATGGAAGACGGCTACGAGAAATACGTGAAAGACCGCGTAGAGCTGTGGAGTGCGAGTAAATAAAGAAGTAAGCCCGGACCTCAGGTCCGGGCTTTTTTCTCCCTTAAGGATTAGTTCGCTGCCCAATGAAGCAAATCTGCCAAGTTGATGGCTTGGAAAGCAAATGCGATGCATGGGGTGGACTTGTTTATTGGGATGCCGGCCTGGAGCGGTACTCCCTCGGGGTCAAGCCGGTATGCTTGCGGAACACGCGGTTGAAGAAACTCACGTCGCCGAAGCCGGTTTCGAGCGCGATATCAAGCACCTTTTTGTCCGTGGAGAGAAGCAGGGTAGACGCATGCCGAATTTGCACGGTATGCTTATAATCAAGCAGGCTCATGCCGGCTGCTTCCTTAAACTTGGCCGTAAACGACGAGACGCTCATGCCGCTTAGCTGGCTCAACTGCTGCAAGGTGAGCGGCTGGTGATAATGCCGCTCGACGAAATGAATGATGGAATCCATCCAGGCGCGCTCGCTGACACTGGGCTGCTTGACGGCTTCGCGGTTCTCTTGATGGTAGCGGCTGAGCCAGACGAGGCACTCGATCAGGCGGGTTTTGATCAGGAGCTGATACCCGTCGCGGCGCTCTGTGAACTCCTCATAAATCGCCGCCAAATGCGATTGGATCTGAAGCTTCTGCACGGGCAGCAGCGGATGATAGGGAACGAAAGAGTGGCTTTTGCGCAGGAAAGGCAGGAGGTAGAAGAAGTTGACGAAGGACGGCAGCTGCTGGAGCACATCCATTTCACGCTGCAGGAAGGCGGCCTCGAACAGGACGTTGTAGACGACGGTATCCTTCTCGGGGGCGCATCTATAGCTGTGGTATACGTTGGGCTCGAGCACGAATACGTCGCCGGCGGCAAGCTGGTAGGTATGACCGGACATATCATGTTCGGCGCTGCCTTCCACGACAAACACAAGCTCGATAAAATCATGGGTATGCGAAGGAATGTATTCGCCCCGCTTAATGGTGTAGCGGTCGATGAAGAAAGGAAAGTCTTCCTGCTTAAAGAACATATCGCCTTTGAAAACTGTCATAGGTCCAGCATCCTTCCCCTGCTCACAGAGCAATCAGGATGATTATGACATGGCTCAGGGCGACTGTCCATGCTCGGCGCAGGAATTATACATGGAGAATCGAGAGGAGCTTGAATATGACCGATCAACACTTGAAACCGCAGATCAAAGCCTATTTGGAACGAATCGGATACACGGGACCGCTCGACGGAAGCGCTGAGGCGCTCGCTGGTTTGCAGGAGGCTCATTTGCTTGCAGTGCCTTATGAGAACCTGGATATATTGAACGGCGTGCCGTTGTCACTGAATGTAGATGCCTTATGGGACAAAATCGTCCTGCGCCGCCGCGGCGGCTACTGCTTCGAGCTTAATGCGCTGTTCGGCTGGCTGCTGAGAGAGTTAGGTTACGAAGTAACGGATCTGGTTGCGCGGTTCTGGAGGGATGAGGTTGTTTTTCCGCCGATGAGGCGGCATCATGTGCTGAAGGTTGAAGCGGAGGACGCCGCTTATCTATGCGACGTCGGCGTCGGCGGCGTCGTGCCGCGGCGGTCGCTTGTGCTGGAGGCGGATATCGAGCAGAAGCGAGGGGACGAGACCTACTGCTTCCGGCGGGATGCGCAGTTCGGTTGGTTTCTGTGCGAGCTGAAGAAGGGCGAGTGGAAGCAGGTGTATTCGTTTACGGAGGAGCAGCAGTTTGCGAGGGATTATGCGTTCGCCAGCTATTGGTGCCAGTACGCGCCGGAGTCGCCGTTCCGCGAGGAAGCGAAGCTGTCGCTGTGCACGCCGGAAGGACGCCATACCGCGGCCGGCAGGGAGATTCGGATCTTCAAGAACGGCGAAGCGACGGTGCTGACGCCGGCCACGCAGGCGGAATTCGATGCCGCGGCGGAGAAATATTTTGGCATCGTCATTCCGGCGGCAGCCGCTAACGAAGAAGAAGCGCAAGGCGAGGGCCGAGTTTAAGCCTTCACTTTGCGCATCGCGATGAACAGACGGAAGCAGAGAATTACGAATGCACACGAGCAGATGATCAGAACCAGCGTAAGCCCGTTGTGATGGATGTAGGTTTTGACCGTCTGCCATTGATCGCCGAGCAGATAGCCGATATAGATGAAGAGCGTGCTCCACACGAGCGCCCCGGAATAGGCATAGAGCATGAACGTCCGCTTCTTCAGACGCGAAATCCCTGCCATATAGGCTGTCAAATGCCGCAGTCCGGGGACGAAGAAGCCGGCAAATAACAGGACGTTTCCGTAACGGTTCATCCAGGACTGCGCGCGTTCGATTTTGGCAGCGGAGAGTCGGATGCGCGGTCCGTATTTCAAGAGGAAAGGAAGTCCCAAGCGGAAGCCGATGACATAGCTGGCGCTGATGCCGACTGCTGCGCCGAGGAAGGCGCACAGGATAACGAACGGGACAAGCAGCGTGCCGTTGCCCACGAGATAGCCTGAATAGGTAAGGAGTGCTTCATCGGGAACGGGAACGCCGACGATGCCTAGCGCGAGTGCTAGCGTCAATCCAACGTAACCGTATCGGCTAATAAGCATTTCTAAGAGGTGTTCCAAATCAGCGGCCTACTTTCTGAGGTAGTGAACTGAATATATCGTATGTAAAGGTGGAAGACAAGCCGGAAGCGGCAGAATTGTTATATGAAAATGATGAGTTTTTATATTTCTTCCCACATCGGAATGGACTATACTAGGGACGAAATCAATTTATAGAAAAAGGTGGCAACCAAAGTGACCCAAAAACTGCGTTGGGGCGTAATCGGCTGTGCCGGCATCGCGATTCGTTCCGTTATTCCAGGCATTCAGGCTTCTGATACCGGAGAATTGACAGCGATTGCAAGCCGCGGAATCGCCAAGGCCGAGGAGACTGCGGCTAAACTTGGCATTGCTAAAGCCTACGGCAGCTACGAAGAAATTCTAGCTGATCCAGATATCGATGCGATCTATATTCCGCTGCCGAATCATCTGCATATGGAATGGTCGATCCGCGCTATGGAAGCAGGCAAGCATGTACTGTGCGAGAAGCCAGTCGCAATGAATGCGCAGGAAGCGCAGCGGATGGCCGATACTGCGGCTCGGACAGGCAAGCATCTGGCTGAAGCGTTCATGTACCGCCATCATCCTCGTTACGCAGAGATCAAAGCGATCATCGACTCGGGCGAAATCGGCGAGCTGCGCGCGCTTCACGGCACGTTTACATTCAATAACGCCAGCGATGCAGCGAATGTGCGTTACCGCAGAGAATGGGGCGGCGGTTCCCTCTATGACGTCGGCTGCTATCCCATCAGCGCCGCAAGATTAATTCTTGGCGCCGAGCCGGAAGCGGCGACCGTGCATGCGCTGATCTCGCCGGAGCACGACAACGTTGATATGATGGCGACCGGTATTCTTGAATTCCCGGGCAGCGTAGCGCTTTCCTTCGATTGCGGCATGTGGGCGGATTTCCGCAATACGCTTGAAATTCTCGGTACGAACGGACGTATCGAGGTGCCTAATGCTTTTGTCGGCGATGCCGCGTATTACGTCTTCACGAAAGATGGCAAGCGCGAAGTAAAACAGCCGGAGCTGAATCAATACGCACTGCAAGCGGATGCGTTTGCCCGCAGCGTATGGGGCGAGCAGGCCGAACGGTTTACGCCAGCCGATGCCGTAGCGAATATGAAGGTCATCGATGCATGCTTGGAATCCGCGTATTCCCGTCAACGCATTACACTTTAAGAATAAAGGATGGTGTACCAGCACGATGAAACATATTCAACTTCCCGGACTAAAGCAAGGCGTTTCCCAGCTCATCATGGGGTCTGACTATTTTGCGCCTGAAGTATATGAACTGGTATGCACGAATTTGGATGCGTTTACCGCTATTGGCGGCAATACGATCGACACGGCTTACATCTATTACGGCGGCAAGAGCGAGCAGGCCATCGGCATGTGGATGGAGGAACGCAAGAACCGCGAGTCTATCAATGTATGGACCAAAGGCGGTCACCCGTCTAACGGCGTGCCGCAGGTGAATAAGCAGGCGATCTACGACGAGCTGATGGTCAGTCTTGAGCGTCTTCGCACGGATTACATCGATGTTTATGCGCTGCACCGCGACGACACGAACGTGCCGGTCGGCGAAATCGTCGATATCTTGAACGAGCATATCGATGCCGGACGCATCCGCGCATTCGGCGGCTCCAACTGGACGACCGCACGATTGCAGGAAGCGAATGCGTACGCGGCTGCAAACGGGCTGCGCGGCTTCGAGTTCAGCAGTCCGAACCTGAGCCTCGCGAAAGCGCAGGAGCCATACTGGGCAGATTGCATCAGCATCGATGGCGAGGGGCTGGCGTGGCATGAAGCTAGCGGCCTGCCGCTATTCTCTTGGTCCTCTCAGGCGCGCGGCTTCTTCACGGGAAGATTTACGCAGGAGGACCGCTCGGATGCCGATCTGGTCCGTGTATTCTACAATGACGACAATTGGGAGCGGTACCGCCGCGCCGAGCAGCTCGGCCAAGAGAAAGGCGCCTCCACGATCCAAATCGCGCTCGCATACGTGCTCAATCAATCCTTCCCTACGGCAGCGATTATCGGTCCGCGCAACGAAGCGGAGATGAAGTCGTGTCTGGAAGCTACTACTATTTCGCTCACACCGGAGGAAATCAAATGGCTGGACCTCAGAACACCTTAATTAAACTATGGCCAGAAGGCGCGCCGAATGCGGCGGGGATGACAGATGAAGACCGTCCGGCGCTTACCCCGTATTTGGTTGAAGGAAGCAAGGGAGCGGTCATCGTTTGCCCGGGCGGCGGCTACGGCATGCGCGCGGATCACGAAGGCGATCCCATTGCGCTATGGCTGAACAGCCTCGGCATCTCAGCATTCGTGCTTCGTTACCGCGTTGCGCCTTACGGCTACCCGAACGCGCTGCTGGATGCGCAGCGGGCGATTCGCTACGTGCGGCTGCATGCAGGCGAATGGGACATCGACGCAGGCAAAATCGGCATACTCGGTTTCTCGGCCGGTGGTCACCTCGTGTCAACGGCGGGCACGCATTACGATGCCGGGCGTCCCGATGCGGACGACCCGATCGAGCGCATGTCGAGTCGCCCGGACCTGCTCGTGCTCTGTTATCCGGTCATTACGATGCAATCCGCGTACACGCATGAAGGCTCGCGCGAAAATTTGCTCGGCAAGCATCCGGAGCCGGCAATGATCGAGCTGATGAGCAGCGAGCTGCAGGTGACGTCGGATACGCCGCCGACCTTTATCTGGCATACATCGGATGACGGCGCTGTGCCTGTCGAGAACGCGATGCTCTTCGCTTCGGCGCTTCGCCGCTCTGGCGTGCCGTTCGATCTGCACATCTACGAGAAGGGCCATCATGGCATGGGGCTGGCCGAGAGCGACCCTCACGTGGCGTCCTGGTCGACGGTTTGCGGCCTGTGGCTGCGGCGGTATGGGTTCTAATCTTCGAAGCTAGCAATACCTCTCTGGGACGGAAGCTGCTGTCAGGAACTTGGCAGCGCTTTCGGTTCGGGAGGTTTTTTTGCGCGGCAGAGATGTTTCTTGCGAATACGATGTGGTAATCTTATGTAGGAGTCTGACGGAAATAACGAGCATGAAGTCCTTATTCTAGTTGAGGGAGAGTTGAAATTATAATGAGCAGCAATCAAGCGTATCAAGGCACGTATCAAGGCGAACCGGCGGTATGGCTGAAATTTGGCCGTTACGAAGCTGTTATGCTACCGGAGGTTGGCGGCAATCTGATCGCATTCCGCGACGTGGAGAAGGGTTATCAGCTTCTGCATGAGCCGACCCAAGAGGAGATGGAATCGTTCAAAGCAAGACCATTCATTCATGGGATTCCGGTGCTGTTCCCGCCGAACCGCTTTGATAATGGCAAATTCCCGTGGAACGGACGCACGCTGGAGTTCCCGGTCAACGAGCCGACGACCGGTAATCACCTGCACGGTTTCGTGCACAGCGAGACGTGGACGGTGGAGGAATTCGGCAGCACGGCTAACGAAAGCTATGTGACCGTCGCGCTTAAAGTGGACGAGCAGAGCGCCGTATACCGCTATCTGCCGTTCGACTTCACGCTTCGCCTGCGTTATGCGATCAGCGAGAACGGCTTGGAGCAGCAATTTACGGTCATTAATGACGGCAAAGAAACGATGCCGTGCTTGTATGCGTTCCATACGTCGGTTAACGCGCCGTTCGTACCGGGCAATTCCGCGAAGGATTACCGCCTCAAGCTGACGATCGGTGATCGCTGGGAGCTGAGCGAGCGCATGCTGCCTACGGGCGGGTACCAGCCGCTGACGCCGGACGAGCAGCTGATGAAGGGCGAAGGCGTGTATCCGTTCTTCACTTCGCTTGACAATCATTACACGGCGGTGCCGCAGAACGGCCGCAACCGGATGGAGCTGACCGATACGCAAGCGGGCTTGACGCTCGTGTACGATGCGGGTACGTCGTACAAGCAATGGATGATCTGGAACAATGGCGCGACGGAAGGCTTCTTCTGTCCGGAGCCGCAGATCAGCCTCGTGAACGCGCCGAACACGGAGCTTCCTGCAGATGAGATCGGTTTATTCAGCCTCGCGCCGGGCGAAATTTGGCAAGAGCGCGCACGCATCTACGTGAAGTAGAGCGATAGGCAATGACAAAAGTCCGCAGCCGTGCGGCCAGCTTCCCTTAAGGAGGCCGGCCGCGGGCTGCGGACTTTTGTTTGTAAGGCGATTCGTATATGGCGGAACGCTGCAAGCTAGGTGACTGGTCTGGTCATTGACCGACCCGTGCGAAGTTCGAGTTAAGGTCTGTCTGGCTCTGCTTACGTCTTCTGAATCTTGCTTGGGTTGTTGATTTTGTACGGAACGGGGTGCTTGGTCAATTTCTTCGCGACGATCTTCGCTTCGAATGCAATCGCATCGCCGACCTCAAGCTCGAACTTCTTGAGCGTCGTGCTGTTGCTGGACCAAGCGAGGCCAACGTCGATAACAGGCTCGCCGACGATCGCCACCTGCTCGTAGATGATAACCTCGTCCTCCTCGTCGGAGAAATGGTTCGGTACCGTCGTGAATTCCTGCACGACTGCTGTGAGTTTGACCTTCTCTTCCGGGAGCTGCAGCTTGGATGACTTTTTCTTCTTCTCTTCTTTTGGGAGAGGAGGGGATTGCTCCTTTTTCGCTACAGGCGCTGGTGCTTCTGCGGCCAACTTCGGCGCAGCTTCGGCATCAGCTGCGTTGTCTTGCTGCGGCTCGGAAGCTTCGAAAGCTTCAGCCGTCTGCGGTACGGCCGGTTCAGCTGCTTCAGCGACGTCGGCCGCATCAGTCGCCGTGTCAGTCGCTTCAGCCGCCGCTGCCGACTTCTGGCCGTAGTTGGCTGCCTGCATCTCCTTCAGCAGCGAAGGATGAATGCAATGCCGCTGCTTGTTGCCGAGCTCGATGACCGCGGTCATGTCGTCTACGAGGCCGATGATTGTGCATGGCAGGGTGCTTCCGTTCTTCTTATACACAAACGATTTCGATTTCAACGCTTTGTCGGACAACAAGCTCCACTGCTTGCATTGTTCGATTAACGCCGCTTCATCCGCAAACGGGTGATAGGCGGCCGGTTCGATCGTTGCTAGATGTTCCACCTGGGTTTCCAGCCTTTCCGTGTCATTTAAAATCAGTTTACCATGTTTTGTTCGCGGTGCGAATGGATGGGAGGTGTGTCATAGCTGGCTTTTCCATTCCAATTGTCCTTTGCGGACCATGGACGGCGCCATATTGCGTACTTTCTTGAACACCCGGCCGAAGTACGTCATGTTGGAGAAACCGACAAGATCGGCGATTTCGGTAATGGGATAGTCGGTATCGCGCAGCAGCCGTTCCGCTTCCTGGACGCGGAGCATGTGCATGTATTCAATTAAGGTTTTACCGGTTACCTGCTTGAAGATTTTGCAAAAATGATTCGGGCTCAAGTTCACCAGGCGAGCGGCTTCCCCGACGCTGATCGTTTCCTGATACCGCTCGCGCAGCGTCTGGAGCAGACTCGAGAAATCGTACGGCTTCTGGATGCGAGGCAGCGATTGGGATGTGCACTGCTGGGCGAAGCGGAAGTAGAGGCCGAAGATCCGAAGCAGCTCGGCCTTCACGAGCAGCTCGTAGCCGGGCATTTTGTTCTTGAATTCCACAAGCAGGCGCGAGAATGAAGCATTCATCTCATCGATGAAAGGATCGGACTGCCGCATAAGGCTCGGCCATTTCATGTGCTGGTTCAGATAGGGAACGAAATAGTGGTGTTCCGTTATGTCGAGGCCGCTTCCGCGCACCAAAGCTTCATTGAAGACGATGCAGATGAGCTCCGTATCGGGGACGAGTCTGACCGCACCATGCAGCTGTTTCGAATTGACGAAAGCAAGCTCTCCCTTATTCAGCTGCTCGTACGAGCCGTCGATTTGCACTCTTGCCTGTCCTTCCTTGACGTAAATCCATTCAATGTGATCATGCCAATGGGGGTGGATGCCTCCGACCATGAATACATTGATGGGAAACGTGCGATCGGGGATCTGCGTATTTTCTTTGAGCGGACTGACCGTCATGGGAGTGCCTCCTCATAAGTACGATTTTACGTCAAAGATGAATGAATTCTCGAATGGTACCGTTTTATTCAAGATAGAATCATAAGATTGTACGAATATAACACAATTTCGTCCCTAGTCTCAACGGCAATCTTTCAGTACGATAAGGGCAGTGCAAAATTGAACTGAAGGGTGAGAATGCAGCACATGCAAGCTATTCGAATCGGTACACTCGTAGGCGGCAGTTCAGCAGCCAAAATCATTCCCCAAATTATCCCGCACGGCTTCGAGTCGTTCGGATTGACGTTCTGGCAAACCACGGGCGAGACGAATTTGTTCGAGCTGGCGAAGTCGGTAAGAGAGCAAATCGCGGACCACGACGTCGTCATCTCGCATCTGGGCATCTTCGGCAACCCGCTTACGGGTGCCGGCGACAATGCGGACACGCTCGCCAGCTGGGAGCGGCTGATCGATGCGGCGGAAGCGTTCGGCACGAAGCTGGTGTCCGGCTTCTCGGGGCGGATGCCCGGCAGCATCGACGAATCCATGACGCGCTTCGGCGAGGTCTTCGGCGAGCTGGCGAAACGCGCGGAATCACGCGGCATTCGGCTTGCGTTCGAGAACTGCGACATGGGCGGCACTTGGAGCAGCGGCGACTGGAACATCGCGCATAACCCAACCGCATGGGAAATGATGTTCAACGCGGTGCCGATGGATAACGTCGGCCTGCAGTGGGAGCCCTGCCATCAGATGGTCAGCCTCATCGATCCGATTCCGCAGCTTCGCAAATGGGTCGGCAAAATTTTCAACGTGCACGGCAAAGACGCCACCATTGCATGGGATATCGTGAAGGAATATGGCATTCACGGACCGCGCGAATTCGTGTGGCACCGGACGCCTGGCTTCGGCGATACGAACTGGACCGACATCATTACGATTTTGCGTCAAGCGGGTTATGCGGGCAGCATTGATATCGAGGGCTGGCATGATCCGGTCTACCGCGGCGAGCTCGAGATGACAGGACAAGTACACGGATTGAATTACTTGAAACACTGCCGCGGCGGGAATTTCGTCCCGAACCCGGTCGAATAACAGACAAGGGAGCGAAGGATCATGACGCATAAAATCGTCGTCGCCGGCTGCGGCGGCATGTCGAATACATGGCTGGATTACGCAGTCCAGCGCGGTAATGCCGAGATCGTCGGCCTTGTCGACATCTATGAGGAAAGCGCTAAAGCCATGGCGGCGAAGCGCGGCCTGCAAGTGCCGACGTTCACGGATCTTGGAGCTGCACTGGTAGCAACGGACGCGAATCTCGTATTCGACGTCACGATCCCAGCCAGTCACAAGCAAATTGTCACGGCAGCTATGAACGCCGGCTGCAATGTATTCGGCGAGAAGCCGATGGCGGAGTCCTATGCGGATGCGCAGGAAATCGTCGCGCTGAGCCAGGCGACGGGCAAGCGATACTCCGTCATGCAGAACCGCCGCTATTTGAAGCAGATCCGTTCGTTCCGCGACATGCTGGCATCCGGCGCGGTCGGCACGGTTGGCGCGATCCACGCGGACTTCTTCCTCGGCGCGCATTTTGGCGGGTTCCGCGATGCCATGGACAGCCCGCTTATTATTGACATGGCGATCCATACGTTCGACCAAGCGCGGTTCATCAGCGGCGCGGATCCCGTATCCGTCTACTGCCACGAGTTTAACCCGCCGGGGTCGTGGTACAAAGGCAATGCGTCTGCAGTGTGCATTTACGAAATGAGCGACGGCTCTGTCTTCACCTACCGGGGCTCCTGGTGCGCGGACGGGCTGAACACCTCGTGGGAAGCGGATTGGCGCGTGAACGGAAGCAGGGGCAGCGCCCGCTGGGATGGCGCGTCCCTGCCGTACGGCGAAGTGGTCAATCCGGAGAAGCCGGAGGGCTTCATCCGCGAGCTGCTGCGCATCGAAGGCGAGTCGAAGTGGGAAGGGCAGGAAGGCCACTGGGGCTGCCTGGACGAGATGTTCACAGCACTGGAGGAAGGCCGTCCTGCGGAGACGGACAGCCTGGACAATATCAAGAGCGTAGCCATGGTTTTCGGCGCTATCGAGAGCGCACGGACGGGGCAGAAGGTCAAGCTGTAAACGAACAGGCAGCGTGTATATGTGCCTGCAATGAAGAAGAATCCGCGCGGGACGCGGATTCTTCTTCTGTTATGAACACTGCTCCTTCGAGCTCCGTTCAGAGCGGGCAAGTCTTGACGCTTCTGCGCTTCTATTCTAATGTTTAAGGGATAGCATGCGAACCCATGGAGAGTGAAGGAACCAATGGCAGTGAAAAAGCCTTATTCAAAGGAAATCAAGGATTACGGCAAACGCGTCAACACGCTCGTGGACGAGTTCGAGAAACAAATTCACGAGCACCTGAACGAGGAATATAACCAATCGACTACCTTCGCGAATAGGCTGGCCGATCGTATCGCTTCGTTCGGCGGCAGCTGGCGATTCATCCTGATTTTTTGCGGCATCCTGCTGTTATGGATCGTCGTCAATACCTTATCATTCACGAAGATCTTGCATTTCGACGAACCGCCCTTCATTTTGCTAAACCTTGTCTTGTCTTTTCTAGCAGGCTTTCAGGCCCCTATTATTATGATGAGCCAGAATCGGCAAGCCACAAGGGACAAAAGGGAATCCATAATCGACTACGCCATCAACTACAAGGCGGAACAAGAAATCGTCGACATACAGGCGCATCTGCACCGGCTGGAGGCCGGTTTTGGTATGTTCAGGCAAGAAGTGCAAACTGAACTCGCGGAGATCAAATCCTTGCTGCTAGAGAACTCGAGTAATAACTTGAAAGACGAATAGAATAGGTTCAATCTCTTACGCCATGCGCGATTAGCACTGTCTTTACTTCCTCGCTGCCCATTACATGATCAGGCAGCTTCGCCCCGGCCTCGATGAGGTTTCGCGTTACCGCTGCGTAGTCTCCGGCAGGATGCCGGAGATGTTGAGACCCCCAGATGCAGCTGCCGAGCGGCGTTCCGCCAAACTCATTGATGGCATGAACGGACGCGCCGTGCTGGAGCAGCAAGGCAACGATTTCTAGATTTCCTTGACTGGCTGCCATATGCAGGGCGGTCGCTGATTGCGGGCGGCGCCGTGCATCGACGGGGAATCCAACTTCCAGCATGATACGAACCGCGTCCAGCCGCCGATCGTCCGCCGCATCCACGATCACACTAGCATCGACGGGCTGCAGCGATGCAGCAAGATTCGGATGCTCAGCAGCAATCGCGTGGACGGCAGCCGTGTCGGCCTGGTAGCATGCCAGCAAGAACTGCTGCTCGGTCGAGCTGTAGCGCAGCATTAAAGCTAAGATTTCATCGCGTTGCAGGCGCTGTGCGAGAAACAAAGGACGCGTTCCAGCACCGATTTTGTAGAGATAGATATGTCCGCCGTCCGAATCGCCTGACGTGAATACGCCTTGCCCCACTTGGGCGTTCAGCACATCGGGATCGCTTGCCAAGAGACGCGATACGGCTTCGACGTCGTTCAGGATGCAGGCGATAAAGATATCCGTCTCGGCGCCGCGCTCTATGAGGTACCTGCACTTGTCCGGGTCATCTACCGCCCATTGTGCCGGCGTGCTGCCATGATCAATATCGCGTCGATCGATATCCGCGCCATGAGTAAGAAGGAAATCGATGATCCGGCGTTCTTTGGCAAAATGAAGAGGAACCTGACCGTCAGGCCCGCGCAGATTAACGACGGCAGGGTCCGCTTCCACCATCTCCGACAGCAGGTCCATCATGTCTAATGCAGCGGCCGCGTGAGTATCGACTTGCGCTCCGCGTTCGATCAGGTAAGGCGCAAGATCGCGTTGGTCATTGTGCAAGACGCCGAAACCTCCAGCCCACCACTGACTTTTCGCGTTGATATCCGCCCCGTTCGCAAGCAAGACATCGACCATCTCGCGACTTCCTCTAGAAGCTGCCACTACAATTGCCGGACTATCGAAAGCAAAGCAGGGGACATTGACGAAGGATGCCAGCCAAGCGTGCGTATGAAACAGTTGCGCTGCAGACGCTGCTTGGTCATCGCGAATCGCCTGCGTGATTTCCTTAATGACTGCTTTCTCCTGCTCGTTCAGTGACGCGAGCAAATCATCCCACTTGTTCTCGTTCATAGTCATTACCTCCAAATAAATGGTGTCCACTGCTGCTTTATCTGCGGGTTTGAACTATTTCGGCAGCGAGCGCTGATCTCCTCTTCCTATCGTTCTCTGACTGGAAGTATGTACATTGTAGGAGCTTCGCAACTTTCCAGTTTATGACATCGTTATAACGTATAGGAATGCGGACCAAGAGCTTGTTCGTAATGGGAGGGATGATGCAGGTTCTTGGGCATATGGGTTCGTTATCTGGGAGGGGACTACCTATATCATCAGCAATTCTGTCGTTCCGAAGGAAGAGATTGGACGAGAGCTCGGACAGGTGAAAAGAAACATGGTGAATTTTGATGCAACACCGCCGCCTGATGTTCATCCGAATGTCGAACAGGATGGGGACAGTAACAGCTTGAAAGCTGGCGATAAGATTTATGAGCGCAATGGCATAGATAAGAAGAGTGAGATCGTGGTGACTGATAATGGGTTGTATGTGAGAGCTTTGAATAAAGCTGGGCGATGAGCGGTTGGGATTAGCAGTGGCAGGAGATTGTTAATGAAGACGCTTCCCCTGGTGGGAGAAGCGTCTTTGCGCTGCATAGCTGTTCGCGGCATCTTATCGATAACGTCTTTTTAGTTCCAGGTATTCTTTTTCAATTTTATCTATTTCATTTGATAAATTGATGTTAGTTAAATTAAGATCCTTGAAGTAGGCTTCTAATCTTTCCTTGTGTTCTTCAATTACCTTTTTTTCGAATTGCAATAGGTATTCAAAATCACTATAAATGTTGTTTAATTGTCTAGTTTCAAAGTATATGTTGTCATTTACATGTGATGCCTTTTCAAAAAATTCATCCTGCTTTCCAAGCCACTCAAGTACTGCGGCTTGCATTTTATCATATTCCTTCTCTGCATAAAAACGTTTAGTTAATCGCCATGTATCCAGCGTGGCGTGCATGATGTCATCTGCTAACTTCCTTCTTCTTGGATACGTGTTAATCAATTCACGATTGTATGGGTAGCTAATTGAAATTCGAATACCGTAAAGCGTGATACCGCCTGTAATTAAAGTAGCCACAAACGCCAAGGCATCCCAATTAGCGCTTATTTTACCTAACGAGAACTTAAGTAAATCTTCAATTAGCTTTAATGATAATAAGATTGCAACGAATAGGATTAATAACACAGATAGGATTCGGACCCACTTCATAATTCGTTCTTCCAAAGGAATTTTCATGGTTGTCTCCGCTGATATTTTTTACTAATTCCTTTCGACGTTATGGAAGGAACATCCTGCAAAATCACAAATCGAACTCATCGGAATGCAACAGACACTGTGTCACTCCAATTGGAGTGGCCTTTTTTGTTGATGAAACCATCAACGAACGCAAGGCGAAGCGCTTCCATAAAAACGTTGATTTTTTATAAAAAGGGGTTAACGAATTGAAAAGATTTACGAGAATCGTTTTTGTATGCTAAATCTAGTAACACATACCATCTATCGATATGAGGGGGATTCACAAGAATGAAGAAATCACTTACGCTCATCGTCTTGTCTGTACTGGTACTGCTCCTTGCCGCATGCGGCAGCAGCACCAAGAACAATACGGAGCCGGCCAGCACGACGACGAATAACGCGAAAACGGACACGGACAGCGGCGGAAGCACGGATAGCAGCGCCAAAGGCAGCATCGGCATCTCCATGCCGACCAAGTCCTCCGAGCGCTGGGTAGGCGATGGCGCCAACATGAAAAAGGAATTCGAGACGCTCGGTTACAGCGTCGACCTCCAGTATGCGGAGGATGTGATCGAGAATCAAGTCTCCCAGATCGAGAACATGATTACTAAAGGCGCGAAGGTTCTGGTCATCGCAGCCATCGACGGCGAGTCACTGACGGACGTGCTTCAGAAGGCAGCCGACCAGAAGATTCAAGTCATCGCATACGACCGTCTGATCAAGAACACAGAGCATGTCACCTACTACGCCACGTTTGATAACTTCAAGGTCGGCGTGCTGCAGGCGTCATACCTGGAGAAGAAGCTGGGCCTGAAGGACGGCAAAGGACCATTCAATATCGAGCTGTTCGCCGGCTCTCCCGACGATAACAATGCTTACTTCTTCTTCGACGGCGCTATGTCCGTGCTTCAGCCGTACATCGACAACGGCAAGCTGGTCGTGAAGAGCGGCCAGACCAAGATGGAACAAGTAGCCACGCTTCGCTGGGATGGCGCGACGGCGCAAGCCCGCATGGATAATCTGCTGAGCGCGAACTACGCGAGCGACACGGTCCACGCGGTACTGTCTCCGTACGACGGTATCAGCATCGGCATCATCTCTTCCTTGAAAGGCGTAGGCTACGGATCTGCCGACAAGCCAATGCCAGTCATCAGCGGCCAGGATGCCGAGGTGGCATCGGTTAAATCCATTATTGCCGGCGAGCAAACCTCGACGATCTTCAAGGATACGCGCGAGCTGGCGAAAGTCGCGGTCGGCATGGCGGAGGCGATCATTGAAGGCAAGGAAGCGAAAGTCAACGATACGAAAACGTACAATAACGGCGTGAAAATCGTACCTTCGTTCCTGCTCGAGCCAGTGTCGGTCGACAAGGAGAACTACAAGCAAGTACTCGTCGATTCCGGCTATTACACAGAAGACGAATTGAAATAAGCCAGCGGTAAGCCGACTTGGCAAACCCTGATTTAGCGACGGCGCGGCGGCGCCGTTGCTAAATCATTTCAGGTTCCCGGCCGCTGTAGATTTTATATTAGTAAGGGCGTGTGATGGCTTTGACGGAGATCATATTGGAAATGAGAGGAATCACCAAAACCTTTCCGGGCGTTAAGGCGCTCGAAAACGTAAATTTCAAAGTGCGAGAAGGCGAAATTCATGCGTTGATGGGTGAGAACGGAGCGGGCAAATCCACATTGATGAAGGTGCTCTCCGGCGTATATCCGCACGGCTCTTATGAGGGCGACATTTTATTCAAGGGCAAAGCCTGCGAATTTAAAAATATTCGGAACAGCGAGCAGTTGGGCATTGTCATTATTCATCAGGAGCTGGCGCTTATTCCGCAGCTTTCCGTGGCGGAAAATATTTTTCTCGGCAACGAACAGGCAAGCGGGGGCATCATCGACTGGAACCAGACGATCTTGCGTACCCGGGAGCTGCTGGACATGGTAGGGTTGACTGAATCGCCAAACACGCAGGCCGGAACGATGGGCGTGGGCAAGCAGCAGTTGGTCGAGATCGCCAAGGCGCTGTCGAAGAAAGTGAAGCTGCTGATTCTGGATGAGCCCACGGCGGCGCTGAATGAAGAAGACAGCGAGAATCTGCTGCAATTAATGCTTTCGTTCAAGGCGCAGGGGATTACGTCGATTCTCATTTCGCATAAGCTGAACGAAATTATGAAGGTAGCCGACTCGATCACGATTCTGCGGGACGGCAAATCGATCGAGACTCTGAACGTGAAGGAAGACCGGATCACAGAGGACCGGATTATTAAAGGGATGGTGGGCCGCGACTTGACGCACCGCTATCCAGAACGCGTGCCGGCGATCGGCGACGTGCTGTTCGAGGTCAGAAACTGGCAAGTCTATCATCCCATGCAGGCGGATCGCAAAGTCATCGACAATGTGAACTTCAACGTCAGGCAAGGCGAAATCGTGGGAATTGCAGGCTTGATGGGGGCCGGACGCACGGAGCTTGCGATGAGTGTGTTCGGACAGGCGTACGGCAAAAAAATCAGCGGCCAATTGTTCAAGAACGGCCGCGAAATCAAGCTGCCCAGCATCGGCGATGCGATCGATCAGGGCATCGCGTACGTGACGGAGGACCGCAAGGAATACGGCCTGATCCTAATGGAGGACATCAAGCGCAATACAACGCTCGCGAACCTGGACGGCATTGCCAAGTGGTTCGTCGTGAATGACTACAGGGAGCATCACGAGGCGGAGAGCTTCCGGAAGAAGCTGAATATCAAGACGCCGAGCATTCATCAGAAGACGGGCAATCTGAGCGGTGGCAACCAGCAGAAGGTCGTGCTGAGCAAATGGATCTTTACGGGGCCGGATTTACTTATCTTGGACGAGCCGACACGCGGCATCGACGTCGGGGCCAAGTATGAAATCTATACGATCATCCACCAATTGGCCGCGCAAGGCAAAGGCATTCTGATGATCTCCTCCGAGCTGCCAGAGCTCCTAGGCATGTGCGATCGCATCTATGTTATGAGCGAGGGCAGCTTCACGGGCGAAGTTTCGAGAAAAGAAGCGAATCAGGAAACACTGATGAAATATATGACAACAAGCAGGAGGTAGCCTGGCATGGAAATGGCAGTTAAATTAGTCCGCAGCAATTTTCGGCAATACGGCATGTTCGTTGCATTAGTCTTGATCATGCTTCTCTTTCAATTCCTCTCGGATGGGATTTTGTTGAAACCGCTTAACATTACGAACCTCATTTTGCAGAACAGCTACATTCTGATTCTCGCGATCGGCATGCTGCTCGTCATTATTACAGGCCATATCGATCTGTCCGTCGGATCAGTTGCCGCCTTCGTCGGCGCAGTATCCTCGATCATGATGGTTAAGCACGGGATGTCGTTTGTGCTGGCCATGGTCCTGTCGCTGCTGTTCGGCGCGATCGTCGGCGCTTGGCAGGGATTCTGGGTCGCCTACGTGCGGATTCCGTCTTTTATCGTCACGCTGGCAGGCATGCTGCTGTTCCGCGGACTGACGATGCTGGTCCTAAACGGCAAGTCGGTCGCGCCTTTCCCCGATGCTTTCCGCTCAATCAGTACGGGATTCCTCCCGGATATCCCAGGACATTGGAATATGCATGCGCTGACGCTGCTCATCGGCGTTGTATTGTCCGTGCTCGTTGTCATGATGGATTGGCGTTCGCGCATCGTACAGCAGCGGTATAATCTAGAGGTTGTGCCCATATCGTTCTTCGTGCTGAAGCTGGCGGCGATTGCAGTCGTAATTAACCTGCTTTCGTACGTGCTCGCATCGTACAAAGGGCTGCCGAACATCCTCGTCTTGCTCTTCGTACTGGTCGCGCTGTATACGTTCATCATGCGCAAGACGGTCATGGGCCGCCATATATATGCGCTCGGAGGCAACGAGAAAGCCGCTAGGCTATCCGGCGTCAAGACGAAGAAAATGACGTTCCTCGTATTCGTCAATATGGGCGTGCTTGCGGCATTAGCCGGTCTCGTATTCGCAGCAAGATTGAACGCGGCAACGCCGAAGGCCGGCGTCAATTTCGAGCTAGACGCGATCGCGGCTGCATTCATTGGCGGGGCATCCGCGACCGGCGGCGTCGGCACGGTCATCGGGGCGATCGTCGGGGGCCTTGTCATGGGCGTTATGAACAACGGGATGTCGCTGATCGGACTTGGGATTGACTACCAGCAGGGGATCAAGGGGCTAGTGCTTCTTCTCGCCGTGGCATTCGACTTGTACAACAAGAACAAGTCGGCGTAAATCGATATCCATTCACATAAAACTTGTAGCGCGGAGCGGCACAACCCCTTGTGTCCCTTCGCGCTACTTGCTATGTTTGATGGGAACGAGTTTACGAGGCTGCGAGATTAATAGGGGGTACGGGCTTGAAGAAGCTGCTGATGGTGTACATCGTGCTGATTGGAACGCTGATGGTCTACTTGTACATGGCTTTCGTCCGGGGCGATGACAGCGGATTGTTGAACGAATCGGAAGGCTTGCATGGCTCGATGGATCAGAAATATGTCATGGTCAATTTCTTGACGGGGATCGACTATTGGAAGAATGGGCTCAAAGGGTTCGAGGATGCGGCGGAGGCGCTCGGCGTATCGGTCGAATACCGCGGTTCCACGCAGTACGACGTGCAGGAAGAAGTCATGGTGCTCGAGCAAGTCATCGCGCGGAATCCCGCTGGCATCGCCGTCAGCGCGATTAATTCGGAAGCGCTTAACGCGGCGATTAACAAGGCGGTAGATGCCGGCATTCCAGTCGTTATGTTCGATTCGGACGCGCCGGACAGCAAGGCATATTCGTTTCTCGGCACCGATAATTACAAGGCCGGTGTGACCGCCGCGCACAAGATGGCCGAGCTGACGGGCGGAATCGGCAAAATCGGCATCATAACGCATCCCAATCAATTGAATTTACAGGAACGCACGCGAGGATTCGAGGAAACGATCCGTGCCTCATATCCGGACTTGAAGCTGGCGGGAGTCGAGGACGGGAAGGGCGATCAATTGGTGTCTGAACAGAAAGCCGTCCAGCTGCTTGCGCGTAATCCGGATCTCAAGGGTATCTTCGTGACGGAAGCCAATGGAGGCGTCGGAGCGGGCAATGCCATTCTTCGAGGGGCCAAGCTGAATCAGGTGCGCGTCATCAGCTTCGATACGGACAAAGGGACGCTGGATATGGTAAAGAGCGGCACGATTGCGGCCACGATCGCCCAAGGTACGTGGAACATGGGGTACTGGTCGCTGATGCAGCTCTTCCATCTGCGCAACGATATCGTCGAGCCGAAGGCCAATTGGCGCGGGTCGAATATTTCTCCCGTACCGGTCTACGTGGACACGGGCGTAACGGTCGTTACAAAAGCCGATGTCGATCACTACTATGCCAAATAACGTGCCTGCATATCCGGCCCCAAGGTGAAGGTGAAGAAGGATGGTCATGAAACAGCTGCAGCGATGGTTTCAGCTTAATAATTGGTCGATTCGATACAAGCTCATTTTTCATTTTCTGCTGATCAGCATCGTTCCGTCTATGGGCATCGGTCTTCTAATGGGCTGGACGGCGAACGGCATCGTCGAGAAGCAGGTCAACAGCCATACGACGCAGCTGATTGACAGCGTTAACAAATCGCTGGATACCTACGCTGGCAACATTCAGAAT
This sequence comes from Paenibacillus sp. R14(2021), assembly GCF_019431355.1. Taxonomy (NCBI): domain Bacteria; kingdom Bacillati; phylum Bacillota; class Bacilli; order Caryophanales; family Paenibacillaceae; genus Paenibacillus; species Paenibacillus sp. R14(2021). The sequence goes on along the minus strand of NZ_CP080269.1, from coordinate 2,289,855 downwards.
ATCTCGTACTTTATTGCGATGGATCCCGAAATCCAGTCCTTTCTGCGCGAGGGCGAATCCGCGATTGACGATGACGGCGAGCGGTATCGCATGTCCAAATTTCTGCAGAGCTTCACGACGCTGTATTCGGAAGTGGCCGGCATTATCGTCGTGCGAGCGAACGGGGATTATTTCAGTAATGAAATGTATGCGAGGACGGGCAAGAGCCTGACGGAGGAAAGCTGGTACCAGGAAGCCGTCCAAGCGAAGGGTATATTCAAAATCATCGGACATCCCGCCGGGCGTAATGTAACGACGCACGCGAATTACAAGGAGAGCGAGGTCGTCTCCGTCGTGCGGGCGATCCAGAATCCGGACACGCAGCGTACCGAAGGCGTCGTCTTGATCGATCTCAAGCTGCGGGTTATTGCCGAAACGGTCCGCGACGTGAGACTCGGCAAATCAGGTTTCCTCATGGTCGTCAACGACGAAGGGGAACGGATCTACATGCCGCGCAACGCGAATCTTGGATCGGCGGATCTGAAGCAGCTTAGCGGCCAGTCGTCCGGGACGTTCTCGCAGACGGTGAACGGCAGGCGCTTGCAGTTCACCTATCAGAAGTCTCCCTTTACGAACTGGACGACGGTCGGCGTATTCGCCGTATCGGACAGCGCTCAGGAAATCAAAGATATTAATTTGTATTTGGTCGCGTTCGTGTCTATCGTGTGCATGCTTGGCATCGCCGCTTCTTATTATTTGTCGCATTCGATCTCGCGGCCGATTTCACAATTGACCTCGTTCATGCGCAAGGTCGAGGAAGGCAATATGACCATTCGAATTCCCGTCGAACGCGAGGACGAGATGGGCGTGCTGGGTCGCAGCTTCAACAAGATGCTGTCGCAAATCACGCGGCTCATCTCGCAGGTCCGCGAGGAGCAGCAGCTGAAGAGGGAGGCGGAGCTGCGAAGCTTGCAGGCCCATATCCAGCCGCACTTCCTGTACAATACGCTCGACACGATTCAATGGCTCGCCCGTAAGGACGGTGCGCAAGAAGCGACGGAGATGGTGGAGACGCTGTCCAAGCTGTTTCGTCTCGGCCTTAGCAAAGGACAGGAATTTATCTCGCTTGCGGACGAGATCGAACATATTCGGAGCTATCTCAAAATTCAACAAACCCGCTACAAGGAGAAGTTGAATTACAGGATTGATATGGACGAGAACTGCGGCGACATGCCGGTGCTCAAGCTCATTCTGCAGCCGATCGTCGAGAACGCGATCTACCACGGCATCAAGGAACGAAGAGGGCCGGGGCTGGTCGAGGTTCGCGCGTCCGTAGCCGGCGGCATGCTGAACTTGACCGTCCGGGATGACGGCGCGGGCATGAAGGAAGAGCGTCTGGAAGCGCTGCGCGCGACGCTTGAGGCCGTATCGGCGCCTGCGGTCGCTGCAGGCAGCTCCGAAGCAACGGAGGCCGGTCGGCGCTTGAACGGCTTAAGCGCAAGCTATGGCTTGTGGAACGTGCAGGAACGGATCAGGCTGAGCTTCGGCGAAAGCTATGGCATCACGTTGGAGAGCAAGGAGAAGGCCGGCACGATCGTAACGATCAAACATCCCATTCAATTGCGGAAGGAGGAGACAGCGCATGGCAAGGACTTGGAAAGTAGTCATAGCGGATGACGAGCGGATCATTCGCGAAGGCATTCGCAGCTCGATTCCGTGGGAGGCGCTGAATCTGGAGGTCGCGGGGGAGGCCGAGGACGGCGAAGAAGCGCTGGAGCTGGCAATCGCGCATCACGTGCATCTCATCTTGGTGGATTTGAGCATGCCGATCATGAACGGACTGACCTTGATCAAGCGCCTGCGCGAGCAGCTGCCCAAGTGCAAAATCGTGATCATTACCGGGCATGATGAATTTGCCTATGCGCAGGAGGCGATTAAGCTTGAGGTCGATGATTACGTCTTGAAGCCGGTCAACCCCGGAGCACTGGAAGCACTGCTGCGTAAGCTCGTCCAGAAGCTGGAAGCGACGATGATCAACGACGATCTGCTGCACATGGCTTCCAAGCAAATCGAGAAGAATTTCGATCTGCTGCGCGAGCGCTTCTGTTTGGAGTGGCTGAAGGGCGAGCTGGAGGAGGAAGAAATTACGGGACAGCTTTCCTTTCTGCAGATGCCCGTCGAGCCGCCGGACATTGTGGGCGTGATCCGTTGGACCGAGCAGTCGAAAGGGAAGACGTTCTACAACGAGAAAGACCGGCAGCTGCTTCTGTTTGCGATCGAGAATATCGCAGAGGAGCTGCTGCGCGGCTTCCCGCTCGTGCATTTCAGGGATGAGGTCGGGCTGATCGTGCTGTTCATCTGGGGAGACGCAAGAGAAGCCGTCTTGAAGGAAATCGAGATCTCGGTCGCAAGATATCTTCGGATCACGATTGCGGCCAGCTACGATTCGGAAACCGGGGAGGGCATCGCATCGCGCTATGCCGAGGCGAAAGCGTGCGTGAACCGGGAGACGCGGCTCACGCCGTTCGTCCGCCGGACGAAAGAGGTGATCGCCGAGCGCTACGCCGACCAGAGCTTGTCGCTTGAAGGCGTAGCGGGCGAGATGAACGTATCCGCCGTGTATTTAAGCCGGCTGTTTAAACAGGAAATGGGTGCCGCGTTTATTCGATATTTGACACAAACGCGAATGAAAGAAGCCATCCGGCTGCTCAGCGAGACGGACCTCGCCATTCACGAAATTGCGGAGCGGACGGGCTATGAATCGCAGCACTATTTCAGTACGGCGTTTAAGAAAGCGACTGGACTGCCTCCGAACCAGTATAGGAAGAAGGTTAATTGAGGTCATTAGCGGATTTGGCGGAATATCGCTCACTCGGCGAAATAAGGGGAAGCAGGAGTAACGTAAAAAGGTGCCTCGATGGGCACCTTTTTGCGTTGAACCGCTTGCGTATACGAGCTTCGCTTTCAGTTATACTAAATAGCCGTCATAACGTTTTTCTCTCCAAAGCTCCCAATGTTTTTCTGACGCAAGCACCTGATGCGTATCGCTAACCTGATGAATCACAGCATCGGCATAATTAATATCATGCTTATTATAACGCTGGCGAACTCTCGTCTTTTCACGTATTGGATCGTGTGTTGGAATGGAAGATAGCAATGACCTCGTGTAAGGATGAACCGGGTTTTCATAGATATCCTTTACATTCCCGAGCTCAACAATATGACCCAGGTGCATAACGGCTACTCTGTCCGAAATGGATCGTACCATGGATAAATCGTGAGCAATGAACATATACGTGAGCTTGTATTGCTGCTGCAGTTTTTTCATGAGATTAATGACTTGCGCTTGAATAGATACATCCAAAGCCGAAATAATTTCATCAGCAATGATAAACTTAGGCTCCATGACTAAGGCTCTTGAAATGCCGATTCGCTGCCGCTGTCCGCCGGAGAATTGATGCGGATAACGATTGATGACGGAACCGGACAATCCAACGCTTTCCAAAACATCGATAACGCGCTGTTTTCTTTCCTCAGGCGTCCGGCTCAGCCCATTTACATCTAATCCGAATGCAACGATATCCAAAATGGTTTTCCTTGGATTCAAGGAGGCCATGGGATCCTGGAAGATCATCTGCATGTTTCTTCTTAGGAATTTTTCTTTATCCTTTTTCAGCGGACCGGATATCTTCTCGCCAAGAAAGGTGACTTCGCCCTGCTGATAGTCATAGATGCGGATCAATGCACGCCCGAGCGTGCTTTTGCCGCTTCCGCTTTCACCGACAATACTGAAGGTTTCGCCCTCATAAATTTCAAAAGACACACCGTTTACGGCGCGCACGGTCGTTTTCCGATCCACTCGAAAATGCTGATGTAAATCTTTAACGGATAGTATTACCTTACGGCTCATTTCTCCATCCCCTTTAATAATGCTAGCCTTTTCGCGAGGATTTCCGGTCGTTCTACTCTAGGGGCGCGTTCATCTAACAGCCAACTTTTGACGCGGTGCGTCGGTGTCACTTGAAAGTAGGGAGGCTCTTCTACGAAATCAATCTCCAGTGCGTAGTCGCTTCGGTAGGCAAATGCATCGCCAGGGGGCGGCTCCATAAGAATCGGCGGTGCCCCTGGTATCGAATATAGCGCTTCGTCAAGGTCGTCCGTTAGCGTAGGAAGCGATGAGAGCAGGCCCCACGTATAGGGATGCTGGGGGTTATAGAAGATTTCATTGACATGGCCTTCTTCTACAATTTGTCCTGCATACATAACCGCAACGCGATCGGCAACATTAGCGACAACGCCCAAATCATGCGTGATGAAAATGATGGCTACCCCGGTGCGCTGCTGAATGTCTTTAATCAAATCAATGATTTGAGCCTGAATCGTGACATCCAGCGCAGTCGTCGGTTCATCCGCAATCAATACATCCGGTTCGCATGCGAGTGCAATTGCAATCACGATCCGCTGCCTCATCCCGCCGGATAATTGATGGGGGTATTGTTTGATGCGTTTCGTGGGATTGTCGATGCCGACAAGCGCTAACAATTTCAGGGTCTGGGCAAGGGCATCTTTCTTGTTCGACACGACGCGGTGAATCAACATGCTCTCCATGATTTGCTTGCCCACCGTCATTGTCGGATTGAGACTTGTCATCGGGTCTTGGAAAATAATCGCAACTTTACTCCCGCGAATCGATGTCTCAAATTCCTTATCGCTCAGTTTGGTTAAGTCAACGATTCTTCCATCCTGATTGAAGAGAATGCTGCCCTCGATTATCGCATTTTTGCCAGCGAGCCCCAGGATGGATTTGGTTGTTACCGACTTCCCGCTGCCGCTTTCCCCTACGATCGCAAGCGTTTCCCCGCGCTTTAAATGAAAGGAGACGTCGCGAATAACATGGTTATACCCTTGCTGCATGTTAAATGTAATCGTTAAGTTCTGCACTTCCAGTACGTTGTTGTTATCCATATCATCACCTAAATATGTTTCATTTTTGTATCTAAAGCGTCGCGAAGCCCATCGGAAATCAAGTTGAAGCTAAGCATCAACAGCGAAAGTACGATGACAGGAGAAACGATAAGATAGGGCTGGGTCAACAGGCTCTGGTATCCTGTACTGATCAGAACGCCAAGCGAGGCTTGGGGCGGTTGAAGTCCTAAACCGACAAACGCTAGGAAGGATTCGTAAAAGATCGCGCTCGGGATCGAGAACATCGACATCACTAGAATTTGCCCAGCAATATTCGGCAGTAATTCCTTGACGATAATCTTGAAATGGGAAGCGCCTAATGTTTTTGCAGCCAGCACGAACTCTTGCTCTTTAAGTGCCATTACTTGTGAACGGACCACGCTGCTCATTCCGATCCAGCCCGTTATCATTATCGCGAGTATGATGGTGACGATCCCCGGTTTTAAAATAATCGCAAAGATGATGACGACAACCAAATTAGGGATGCCGTTGATAATCTCCACAAATCGCTGCATGACCATATCCATTTTTCCGCCAAAATAACCCGAGATAAGACCGAACGAAATGCCGATCAACACGTCGACCGCTACTGCGATGACAGCGATCAAAAACGAGATCTGGGTTCCTTTCCAAACCCGGGTCCACAAATCGCGGCCTAAGCTATCGCTGCCGAACCAATAGTAGACGTTCTCCAAGGCCGGCGTATCATACATATTGGTCCCGCTTATCTTCCCATCGAAAATACCGATGTTTTCCAATACCGGCGCTCTCGGAGGCAGATTCAATTGACGCTTCTCGACATGATCATACGCTCTGCCGCTGAGAAGGGGACCGATCAGGGCCAGCACAAAGATAATGGCAATGACAACAACGCCAAAAACCGCGCCTTTGTTCTTGCGAAAACGCACAAAAGCATCTTTGGAAAAGCTGCGCGCCTCAATCTGCGCGATGTCTTGTTCGAGCTGTTTACGACGTTTAGCTAATTTGAATAGATTCGTTCCAGTAATCAAGATGAACCTCCTTTTGCAACGCGGATCTTCGGGTTGATGACGCCATATAAAATATCAACGATTAAGTTCATGGCAATATACAATGCGCTGTACACGAAAGCGATCATGACAATGACGTTATAATCCTTGACTTGAATGGCATTAACCAATAGACTCCCGATGCCCGGAATGCCGTACACTTTCTCAATAACGAGCGATCCCGTCATAAGGTTAACGAGCAGCGGCCCGGCAATCGTAATGACAGAGATGAGCGCATTTCGTAGTCCATGTTTAAAGATAATCTGTTTGGATCGTACGCCTTTGGCACGAGCAAGCTGAATGTATTCCGAGTTCAGTACCTCGATGAGCTCCGATCGCAGAAAACGCGCGACTTGCGCAATGACAAACATCGACAAGGCGATTGTAGGAAGAATGGAGGAACTGTACGGTTTATCAATGGAATAACTAATGTCCGTCCATCCTAATCGATAGCCGACAAAGTAGCTGAGCAGCAGAGCGAACACATAAGAAGGGACGCTTACGCCAATGACGGAGACGATCGTAGCGGCGTTATCCTTCCACGTATTGTGTGCGATTACGCCAATGATGCCGAGAATCATCCCCAGAAAACTACCGATAACCATGGTCTGCAAGCCAATTCGCATGGATACGCCGAGTTCCGACCATACCAGCCCAGCAACAGGCTGGTTCTTGATAATCGAATAGGAAATGCCGAAATCGCCCTTTAAGGCGTTGACGAAAAATATGGCAGCCTTTTCAAAGAAAGGCTTATTTAATCCATAGTGCTCGCGCAATATCGCAATTTGGTCAACCGATAATCGTTCATCATTAAACGGCGACCCCGGTAAAAACTCCAGGAGCAGGAAAAGAACAAATAAAATGACCACTAATGTGACGATCGCCCAAAATATTCGCTTGAAAATATACGTTGTCATGATCATACCCCTTGGTAGACAAAAGAGCGCATAGCGCTCTTTTGTCTCTTACTATGCAATTGGAATCTGTCGATTTCTAATGATGTTTGGACGGCGTTGCTAATTATTTTGAATTGAAATATTTCGATAGGAGATGAGTCCTCCAACTACAAAGTATTCCACGCCTTTGACTTTCGGATTAATGAGAAGCGCTTCTCCTGCTTGATAAACCGGCAATGCACCGCCGTCGTCACCAAGAAGCAGCTTCTCCGCTTCTTTGAACGAGCTCCAACGACCAGCTTCATCGTTCGTGAACGCGCCTCCGGGAGCTGTTTTCTTCACGATTTCGTCATAGGCCGGGCTGTTGTATTTTGGATAATTGAAGCTGGATTTCGACTGGAACAAGGTACCGAGATAATCGTAGGGATCGCCATAGTTTGGGCCCCATCTTGTCAATCCAAGCTGATAATCGCCGGCTTTCATGCGCTTCAGGCGTTCAGCTTTCGTAACGGTAACCAGTTCAATGGAAATGCCGTCCAAAGCTTGCAGGTCTGCTTGAATGGATTCTGCGGTCCGTTTCACTTCGTTCGAATCTTCAATCAGCAATTGCAGCGAGATTTGATCGACGCCGAGTTCTTTTTTAGCCAGTGCTAAATATTCTTTCGCTTTGTCGACATTATAGGTTTGGAACCTTGGCGAAGTATCACGGAAGTCTTTCCCGTCTGCATCCGTAGCCAACCCTTTTGGAACGATGTAGTCTGCCGCAACGGAGCCGTCTTTCAAGATATCGTTTGCAATATGCTCGCGATCGATGGCGTAGCCTAATGCCAGCCTTAGATTTTTATTCTTGAGCGATTCGAATTGATTGTTTGGCGAGAGATACCAAACATAGCCGGATAGAACATTGGTATACGCTTTATTCGTGGCATATCTGGAAACAAGCTCCGATGAGATTTTGGTTGCATCCAGATCGCCTTTTTCAAATTCCAAGGCTGCTACCGAATAGTCCTGACGCTTAACAAAATCGATTTCATCGACCTTGATATCTTTTGCATCATAATAATTAGGGTTTTTCACGATTTTCCAACTATTGAGCTTATTCCATTCGGAGAAGATAAAAGGTCCGTTCGACAATAAGTTTTGCGGAGTCTCCGCGTATTTATCGCTTTGTGCGGTCACGAACTTCTCGTTTAAAGGATTGAAAATAGGAATCGGCAAAAACTTGATAAAAAATGGCACTGCCGTTTCAAGCGTAACTTCCAATGTGTAATCGTCGAGCGCTTTAACGCCCAGTTGTTCTAATGGCAGTTTGCCAGCGTTAACCGCAGCTGCGTTCTTAATTCCTGAATCGACGACGCTTCCCGCATACTCGCTTGCTGTTGCAGGATCAACGGCTCTGCGCCAGGCATAGACGAAATCCTTTGCGGTGACAGGATCGCCATTCGACCATTTAGCGTCTTTTCTTAAATTAAACGTATATACGGTGCCTTTGTCGTTCTTTTTCCAATCGGTTGCAATTCTCGGAACGATATTTCCGCTTTTGTCGTAGTCAACGAGTCCATCTGTAAACGTTTCAATCATTTCCAGCGAAAAGCCATCCGAAGCGCGACTGGTGTCCAAGCTGATAATGTCCACGTCTTTCGCGAATGTCACTACATTTTTATGACCTTCGGAAGCCTCGTTGCTTTGCGGATCGTTAGCGTTTTTGGTAGAATCGCAGGCTGTAAACAGAAGCAATGACGACAATGCAAGACCCATAAACTTGACTTTATTATTCATGTGTGATCTCCTTATGAAATGCTGAAAATTAGTATACACATAAATATTATAGGTGTAAATTATATAATATTCAGTGTAAATTAATCCTATAAGATTAATGAGTAAAATGTCTAGTATTATTTTTTTTTATGATATAATGCGAGCATAGAATAGCGAAGGAGGCAGAATGATGGCAGCAAATAACGGAGAATGGAAGACAGCTACGGTTGCAGGCGGTTGTTTCTGGGGCGTAGAGGAATATTATCGTCGGTTGAAAGGAATCGTGGATACTGAGGTTGGTCTTGCAAACGATGATGAGACTGTGGATCCGAACGACATTGATAACATGATTGAAGCGGTTAAGCTAACCTACGATCCTGCTGTCATTTCGCTTGAACACATTATTGACCATCTCTTTCGGATCGTAGATCCTACTTCTTACGATAAGCAGGGTCCGGATCAAGGTGCTCATTATCGAACAGGGGTATTCTATGACAATTCTTCCGATAAATTGTTGATTGAAAATACGATTGCCGAAAAATCGGTCCATTATAAGCAGCCGATCTATCTGCAAGCTAGAAACCTTCACCATTTTCAAGTTGCGGATGAGAAACATCAAGCGTATCTTGCCAACAACCCAAGCGCTCACTGCCACGTTGACTTCAGTCTGATCAAGGATGATGAGAAGAAGTAACTGGCCTCACCGGAGCGATTTCGAATTATGATCAGGTCAACCAGAGGTTTCTGGTTGGCCTTTTTGGGTTTATGTGCAGCATAGTTCCGACATCTGGTATTATTATTGGTAGGTTTTGGTCTAATACGCAGTATAAGGAGGGAATGCACTGAAGAAATCGTTGATATTCTGTCTGGTTAGGCGGCGCAATCCTTGCTGGACTCTACTATTTTAATGAAATTGCAGATCATAATCATTTTTATGGCGATCCTAGTCCTGTACCTATGTTCATTTACGCCGGTATCTCTGGAATAGGTTTCTGGGCAGCTATAATTTCATTCACTTTATACTTATTTAAGCGCTTTGGCGTACGACGGATAAGAGTGCACGTTGAACGACGGTGTCGAGGAGAGCTTCTTTGGCGTATTTCAACTCATGTATAAGGAGGAGGAAGGATGAAGAAACGAATCTGGCTGATAGTTTGTACAGCAGCGCTGTTAACGTTTAATTCGAATGCTTACGCGGCGAAACCGATTGCAATTCATGTGAAGGGAAAAGATATCCAGTCGACTGCTGCACCTATTATTGAGAAGGGGCGTGCGCTTGTACCTCTCCGAGTCGTTGCAGAAGCGTTAGGGGTAACGGTAGTCTGGGATGCCAAACAGCAAACTGCTTCGATCAGTAAATATACGAAATCGGTTAAATTAATGCTCGGACAAAAAGAAGTTCTTATCACGGACGGGTTAAATGAGTATACACTTCCGTTAGAGACAACATTAAGGCTGTTTAATGGCAAGGTCTATGTTCCATTACGATTACTGTCAGAAGTCTTTGGATATAAAGTCGCTATGGGAAAAGGCGTTGTCTCAATCGCCTCGCCACTGAATGATTCGCAGCGCAGCATACTTGACAAAGGCGACCTATTGAGTGCCCGAAAGATGGTAATGAACATGGTTTGGAATCAAGTGTTCTATGCCCATAAACCATTGCAGACGACGCATGCTATCGAAAACTATAGCAGAACGTTTATCTTCCCGGAAGGGAAAGCTTTGCGCTTCTACATGATTGACAGCGATGAGACTGTATCGCTTTTTGAACTGAGGGATGATTATCTCGTGGCTATTTGGCAGGCGCACATGGATATCTATGCGGGTGGAGATGGGGTCATGAAGTTCGCAGCTAGTACGCTGTTTGATGAGACAGGACCCAAGCCCACAATCGGCTCGGATTTTATTTTCTATAGCAATGGTTCTTCTGGAGATAGTTCTGATGAAAGCAGTGGCAGCATTGATGCGAACGGCCAAGTTACAACGCTCGGCTACATTCACAAAGTAGGCGGAGAAGTGACGAATTCAGATGGAACGGTCTCTCTCACACTGCCACATGAGACTCGGCTGGACTAGGTATAAGAATATGATAAAAAATAGGGAAAAACCCTGAAACGCATAATCAACTACATTGGTGAGAACAACAACTCAACGCCATTTCTACATGAGTTTGAGCATGCGTTAAGCGAAGGTAGCTCGATTGCGACTAAACATGAGTCTGGATGTGTCTTTTATCCATAGTGATTTCGGTGCACTTGATTTTTCTGAGGATTGGTTGAAAGGGTTTATGAATGAATCTAGAAAAACCAACCTTTTGTAGTCGTTATATCTAAGTTATTTTTATATGTCTCGAAGCTTACATAATCTTTTCCAGCCAGTATAATAGGGGTAGATGTACAAGAAAGGATGCTGATCCATAATGAAGTTTAACGAATATCGCTACGAACGACCAGATGTGGACCAATATAAACAGGCATTCACAGCTCTGCTTGGGCAATTAAATGACACCGCTGCATGGAAAGAGCAGCGAGCTGCCGTTATCGCCATGAATAAGCTTCGCAGCGAATTTGATACGATGCAAACTTTGGTCAGCATCCGGCATTCCGTCGATACGACCGATGCGTTCTATAAAGCCGAACAGGATTTCATGGACGAGACCGGGCCTGTCGTGCAGGAATACACAACGGAGTATTACAAAGCGCTTGTCCATTCCAAATTCAGAGCCGAGTTCGAGAAGGAATGGGGCGCGCAGCTGCTGCAGCTTGCTGAAATCTCGCTTCGCACGTTTAACCCGGACATCATCGAAGATTTACAACTGGAGAATAAGCTGTCCACGGAATATTCGCAGCTGATTGCTTCCGCCAAAATCCAATTCGAAGGCGAAGACCGCACCCTGCCGCAGCTGACGCCATTCGAGCTGTCAACGGACCGTACGATGCGCAAGCGCGCCTCGGAAGCCAGATATGGCTTTATGTCCGAGCATGAGTCTGCCTTCGACCGGATTTATGACGATCTCGTCAAGGTTCGCGTCCGCATTGCGAAGAAGCTGGGCTACAGCAGCTTTGTTGAACTTGGTTATGACCGCATGATGCGGACGGACTACAACGCCGAAATGGTGGCCAACTTCCGCAAACAAGTACTGGAGCATATCGTCCCTGCCGCTCAGAAGCTGAAGAAAAGACAAGCCGATAGGCTGGGTCTGGATCAGTTAAACTATTACGATGAAAACTTTAGCTTCGAAACCGGCAACGCGACGCCTAAAGGCGATCCCGATTGGATTGTCGCGAACGGAGCGAAGATGTACAAGGAGCTCTCACCCGAATCGGATGAATTCTTCACCTTTATGCAGGATAACGGCCTCATGGACCTGGTCAGCAAGAAAGGCAAGGAAGGCGGGGGCTACTGCACCTTTATCAGCGATTACAAAGCGCCGTTTATTTTCTCGAATTTCAATGGTACATCTGGCGATATTGATGTGTTGACCCATGAAGTGGGCCATGCCTTCCAGGTATTCCAGAGCCGTAATCTGGATGTGCCGGAATATGCCTTCCCTACCTACGAAGCATGCGAGATTCATTCGATGAGCATGGAGTTTATTTGCTGGCCATGGATGGAGCTGTTCTTCCAGGAGGATACCGCGAAGTACCGGTTCAATCATTTGGCGGACAGCCTGTTGTTTATTCCTTACGGCGTCGCGGTCGATGAATTCCAGCACTACGTCTATGATCACCCGGAGGCGACTCCTGCAGAGCGCAAGGGAGCATGGCGGGAGATTGAGAAAAAATATTTGCCTCACCGCAGCTATGACGGCAACTCGTACTTGGAACAGGGCGGATTCTGGCAAAAGCAGTCCCATATCTTCCGGTCGCCTTTCTATTACATCGACTATACGTTAGCCCAAATCTGTGCTTTCCAGTTCTGGAAACGTTCGAATGAAGATTTCCAATCCGCATGGAGCGATTATTTGCGACTGTGCAAGGCGGGTGGAAGCCAATCTTTCCTTAAGCTGGTCGAGCTTGCCGGACTCATCTCGCCGTTCGAGGATGGCTGCATTGGCTCCGTCATTGGAAACATCGAAGGCTGGCTGAACGGTATCGACGATAAAGCACTGTAAATAGTTAGGCAGCCTGAAGGGCATGAGTTTGGTATCTTATCGACTCATGCCTTTTGTATGGCGGCTACACTATCATTGTTTACTATGCGTCTTCGTCCGGCGTGTAAGCCAAGATATCGCCTGGCTGGCAATCCAGTGCCTTGCAGATCGCTTCCAAGGTAGAATATTACAACAGAGTTCAAAAGTAATATTTTAGATAGCCCCAAAGAAGTAAAATCGGAATTGCTGCAAGAAAACAAGCCATAGCCGTATTTTCCCTCTGTTTTTTATCGTTCCGATCCTCAATGCGGTCATTAGCTCTTTGACGGTCCCCAGATATCATCGCTCCACTTGTAATTACTGTGAAAACGATTAGGGCCAAACCAATGTAACCAGATACTCGTTGAATGACATCATGATTTGTAAAGAACTTCAGAACGAATAGAATGAATGAAAGCAAGACACCGGATAGGAATGAGTATTTAGCTAATTTCAAGATTTGCAGACCTCCATTAAGGGCTCCCAATAATTTATTACTTGTACGGAATGTAAGGAATTGGGTTTCATTTGTCTAAAACACTGTATTTTCACTAGATAACGGTATGATCAGTTCCGCCTCAGGCGATTCGGACGTGACTGTTAACTGTCGGCCTTCCGGCCAATGATAACGAACGGACTTGGATACGGGATCGATCTCGACCGTGTACAGCGTACCGAATGAATCTGAATACTGCCTGTTAAACAAAGGTTCTTGCAAGAAGTCCGCCGGAGATATGTTTCCCGCCATTTGAAATAGATGGTCAAACCTTTCCAACGTACGGATCTCTCCGTGGCGACTTCGACCACAGTTTCGGAAGCCGTGAGGCGGCTCCGCTCCATACCGCATCGCCTTGCTCAGAATATCTCTCTTCTAGACCTCGAGGGACATTACGCCGTCGTGTATGCCTCGCCGGAAGGAGTGACCGTGGAGCACGGACTTATCTGCTGCACGAATCATCAACGAGAGAGACCGGAATCCCAGTACGATTTTGTACAGAATCGTCTCAGTTTATCGATGTAACGGCTCTCCCCCGTCGCTAGGAACAGGTTCCAGCTGAAAAAACCTAAGCCTACGGCCGCGCAGGTTTCCAAGTAACCGTTAATCCTTCGCCCAAGTGCGATCCAGAACCGCATATCAATTAATTGTCATGTAAGCTGTCCGTCGATCTGATCGGGACGCATCCGAGCGTTACAACCCACGCGAACCGGGCTGCGATCAGGCGGGGACCGATGCTGTACTGCCTGGAGTCTATGGATAACGAGCGTTATGACGAAGGCGTCGTCCATTATGCGCGCGAAGCGTTGGATAAACAAGTGCGCCTGAACCGTAAGCTCCCTCAAGTGCCTGTATTCGAGACGCAGTACGATCCTGCTTTCTTCGATGGCGCCGTGATCATCCGAACGGAAGATGCAGCAGGACTTCCGCTTACAGCTATTCCGTATCCGTATTGGAATAACCGTTCACGGGGTACGATGGATATTTGGATTGCGTATGACTATGCGGCGAGCAAGGAAGGTTGGGACAACAAGCTCTATCGGAAAATCAAGCAAGATTAAGAAGAAGGCAATAGGTATAAGGCAGCGGTCCTAAGGGGCTTGCTGTCTTTTTTGATTTTATTTTCAAGCTATCGTTGCGTATATATGATAGGCGCGACGTGATACAACGCCAAAATGTGAGCCTTCGTAAATGAAAGAGTTGAAGACTGGCGGAGAGCGTTAAGCTAATAGGCAGCAGAGTTTTATTGCAAAAGGTATTTACGGGTTTACATGTGTTCAGTATCATTGGAAGCGAATGGAAAAGGGTAGAGACTGGGGGTTACTGTATGCAGAAAGCAAGTAGAAATAAAATGTTGTTCGTCATTTCACTATTGATCGTCTTTTCCGTATGGGTTGTCAATGAAAACTTCAAGTTAAAAGAAAAAGTGGATACTGTAAAGCATAGGCTGACACTTTCTCAAATCCAGTGGGATCTTGCCCAATTAGACGGGGCGATAGCTAATCAGATTGAAGCTCAATGGTCGCAGCCTTCCTATGTGAAGTCTCTATCACAGCCTAATTGATTATCCACATGATGATAGGATCGAACCGCTAAATAAATTAGATCAAAGCAAAATCGATAAATTTATTCAATTAAGAGAGGCATTACGAGATGTAGAATGGGGAATTGGATTTTCGAATTCAGGGAACTGGGAGTCTTTTGTCGAGAAGTTAAAGAAGTTATTACCCCAGATTTGAATGTTTGGATCCACTAACTTACAACTATAGTGAACTTGAAGAATGCGCGCACATCGAAGGTATAGGTGTTAAGGAAGTTAATAAACATCTTATGAAAGAAAGTAGGAGATAGAAATGATTAAAGGTAAAGTTATATTGTTAAACGGTGTCTCAAGTTCGGGTAAATCTACAATAGCAAAAATGTTATCGGAAAAATTACCAAATTATTTTGTATTGGGATTTGACGATCTAGGCTATTTAATATCAAAAATGCGTAACAATAAAAAAGAACCATCGACATGGGCCATTATAAACAAACAAAATTATGACCTGCATTTTACAACATTTATATTGCACAGACTGACAAAAGTTATCTCTGAATATTCTTTTAATATAATTATTGATACTGTTTTGGATTCGGAAAGCGATACTGAGGATTTTTTAGAGCAGTTCAAGGATGAAGATGTATTGTATGTCGGTGTACATTGTCCGCTCGAAGAATTGGAAAGACGTGAACGCATCCGTGGTGACAGGAATATCGGTATAGCAAAGGAACAATTAAATATTGTGCATAAGAGCATCATATACGGCGTTGAGGTCAATACATACGAAAATTCAACGGAAGAATGCGTATCAAAAATATTGAATGCATTACAAGTTAAATAAATTGACGAGTTGAGGTCGTAGATTATCAACCTGTGGCGATTTTGCAAAAAAAGCAAAGAAGCTTCCAATAACTTTTATTGTCAATGCAAGAAAACTATAGTATCTGTTGGGGAGGATTAGGGTGACAACTGCAGGCATTCTAGGCGTTGTTCATGACAACAATTTAAGACAACAGCATCATTTGACGTTGGAAGTCATAAAAGAATTAATTATCGAATTTCAACCAGAAGTGATATGCGGCGAAGTGCTCCCTAGCAGCTGGGATAAGTATAAAACGGATCCCGAAGAACGAGGCTATTGGGGCGAGCCTGCAAGTGAATATTGGAATTTGATTTTTCCTCTGTGTGAAGAAATGAACTATCATTTCGTACCCATTGACTGGGTAGAGCTTGATGTTTGGCTGGATTTTGATCCTTTTCATCCGTACGACGATCAGCAGAGACACGCGCTCAATATGGAGCTAGAACAGTGGTTTCAAAGGCAGCTGGACACATGCCGTACAAGTGTAATCCCGTTTAATTCCGTCGAATTTGACGCTGTCACGAAACAGAAGTACGAATGGTTAGAACGAATTAATCCTCAAGCGCATGTATTTAGATGGGTATGCAGACACCTTATTATGATTCAGCGCATCAAAAACGCCATGAAGGAACACAATGGAAAACGAGTATTGATTATTGTAGGCGCAGACCATAATCATGTGTTGCATGAAGGGTTAAGCGCAGAGAAGAATATTGAACTTGTCTATCCATTGAGGAAATAAATACGTCTGAAGGCTGCCGAGAACAGGGTTCCGGCAGCCTTCATTATGTCGGGGAAGGGGAAGTATAGGCAGAGATTAATATGAAATCAAATTTGAATAAGTTTCACTTTTTGGAAATCGGCAACTTATTTATTATAGTGGGGAGGCTGTAATCAGGAGGACATGCAATGGTTGAACGAATTGTTCTACTTTCATTACTTACACTGCTTATTCACGCAGCAGACACATTATCTTACGCGGTGAGAATGGCTGGCATTCGAACAGGGAAATTGGCGATATCCCTCTCATTAACAGGCATGATTGTACTTATTTCAAGAACGTCGAATATTGCACAAGGAACAATGACCGGGAAAATCGTAGATTTCGCTAAAGAACATGATGGGCTGAATCTACTAGCGAGTTTCCGAATTATTCTGCTCGGTGCATCGGCAGGAACGCTGATAGCTATAGCAGCTTTCCCAACTGTTGTTGCAATCTCCAGCCGAATGGTTGCTCATTTGGAACAGACGGGTTCAATTCCAAGAATGTTTAAGAAATTGGTTGGTTGCAATAGGTGCTTTAAAGTCTTTCATTATTTTCGACGCCCGAAATGGGAAATGGTTAGAAGGCTTCGAGTTAACGGTATGCCAATAATAATGATGCTTATGAACTGCTGTGTAACGGCCATCTATACGGCAGGTGTCTTGGCTGCTTTATATGCATCAAGCCTGCCAGGGGCGTACAGTACAGGGGCTTCACAAGCATCTGGTTTAATTAATGGATTGGCTACAATTCTGCTTACGTTATTAATTGATCCGCGTGTGGCAGTAATGACGGAAAAGGTGCTTAGAAGAGAAGCAAAACAAACGGCAATTAACAGTGTTTTTGGCGCATTAATGGCATCCAGGTTTTGTGGAACCTTAGCGGCACAATTGATTCTTCTGCCAGCCGCGTATTGGATTAAAGTAATCGTTCCCTATTTATAATCAGCTTGGCTATTGGTGAGCGTTTGTACGAAGGGTTAATGTTGTGAAAGCCGGAGGTAATGTGGCAATGAAGAACAAAGCGGTTATTCTGGGAACCAACTACTATATTGGACTCAGTGTCATTCGTTGTTTGGGAATGAAGGGTATCCATACTGTGGCGATGGACTATGAGCAAGTCAATACCTACGCCGCAAAATCCAAATATTTGACGGAGCGACATATCATGCCGCATTACCGGAACGAAGAAGAAGCAGCGCTTCGCTATCTCATCGATTACGGCAGGCGCCAGCTGACCAAGCCTGTTTTATTCCCTTGTGCGGACCCTTACGTAGAATTTATCGATCGGCATCTCGATGTCCTGCGGGCGTACTATCTCATTAACATGACGGAGCAGGGGTTCTGGAGCAGCGTGATGGACAAAGGCAATCTTCACAGGCTTGCGGTCCAGCACGGCGTTCGGGTGCCCGAGACAGCATATCCTGGAGAACCGGGCTTCGAGACGAACGTTTTGAATGAAATCGGATTTCCATGCATCGTCAAGCCGGCGGATTCGGCGATGTTCGTTAAGGCTTTCCGAGTGAAAATGTTCAAATGCCATACGTTCGAGGAGCTAGACGAGGCGATTAAGAAAGCCAAGAGCGCCGGATTAGAAGTAGTCGTTCAGCGAATCGTACCGGGCTTCGACGATCACATGTACACCTTTGATGCGTATGTAAATCAATCGGGAAAGGTAACCCACTGGATGACCTGCCAAAAGCTGCGTCAGTTTCCCATTAACTTCGGAGCGTCAACGTTTACGCGCCAAAAGCATGTGCCAGAACTATTCGAGATCGGTGCTCCATTTCTGGAAGCGATCGGTTACCTTGGGTTCGGAGAAGTCGAATTTAAGAAGGACGCGTCGAACGGGCAGTTTTATTTGATCGAAATCAATGTCAGAACGACGACGCTCAACGTGCTGTTGAACAAATGCGGCATTAATTTTCCGCTCCTCGCCTACATGGAGCTTACGGGCAGCGAGATCGGAGCGAAGGCCGTTCAGCAGGATACGGGGATCGTCTTCAATTACTTGTACGAGGACCTCTTGTCTGCGAGAGATTATGTCCGCACAAAACAGCTTAGCCGGAGGCAGGTGCTGCGTTCTTATTTCGTTCGACAGGCGCCTGCGATTTGGAGTATGGATGATCCGGCGCCGGCATTTCATTTCCTGCTAATGCTTATCCGTAAGCTGAAACGCAGACTCATCAGCTGAAGAAGAGTGTTCTATGGATAGAAGAAATAAGCGTACCTTGCAGCAGGCAACCTAAAATATTGGCAGCCTGCTCTTTGGCGTGGAAGGAAATGGTGAATACGGAACGAAAAGAAGCTATAGGATAGAATACCAGCGCAGCTTTGGACAACTTCGGATATTCAATATCAAGGGAGAGTGACGGAGTATGCATGCAAGGTATGTTTGTCTCGTGCTTCTGATGATTGCTGTTGGGCTTGCATTAACGGGCTGTGTGCCTGGCGACGGCGTCAATACTGATCAGCATCTGGCCGGCTTCTTCTGGGGAATTTGGCATGGCTGGATTGCGCCGGTATCCCTTGTGATCGGTTTATTCAAGCATACGATTCGTGTGTATGAGATACATAACTCCGGATGGTGGTACGACTTAGGCTTCTACATTGCGGTCATTAGCGGATTCGGCGGAATCTCGCTCAGCAGGCGGAAAAAAAGTGCCGCGCATCATCAATAAAGAATTGTCCTAAATGACATTTGAATATTTTCAAGAAAAATAAGCGATAAGGAGGTGCTGACCATGAATTACGATTTCACAAGTGAATTGGAGGCCTGATGATGTCAGTCATCGTATTTCGACGCTCGTTAAGCATATCGAAGGGAATATGCCTGAATGGAATATTGAAGCAAGCCGTTTCTAGGAATCGTGAGGCCGAATCAGTGCGCCGCGCATTACTCGGAGCATATGGGTCAAATTTTCTATATTGCAAAGCAATGCTTGAAGGAGAGGTATAGCTCCTCTTCCTTGTAGATATGGAGGCAGCCAGAAGGCTGTCTTTTTACATGTATTGCACCCGTAAGCGCAACAATTACGCACCAATTGCGTCAATTATTGGGAAAGATCCCCAGCATCATGTGAGGAGGTAAAGATGGCTTATACACGCTTGATTGTTCTGGTGATGGCGTTTGAGGTGCTGATCACGGTTATCGTTGGTTTTGGCATTTATTATGGATTTTCCGTCTTTCCGTTTATGTCTTCCTCCGTAACGCCAGCCGGAGCAGCTGTTCAAACGAGTGGAATTCACGCCACCATTCCCTTATATATGCCGTCGCTTATGGATTTGAAAATCCCGTACACCTATCTTCAGGCTGGCGCACAGGCTTGGGGGATTGCAGCTTTCTTGGTATCTGCGGCTGTAATGGGTCTGCAAAGCTTTATTCGAGGTATGTATCTGGGCGGTCTTCGTGGATGGATTGTGGATCGCAAGCGAGTATCGCTGCTGGCATGCGGACGCAGGTATTTCAGCACTATGCTGGTCTGGTCTATTTTTCAAAGCCTGTTTGGCTGGCTGACTGTTTTATTCACAGCAGCTTTTCTCCCGATGGGGCTGATCCTGATGATTGCGTTATTGTTTTATTCGCTTACGCCGTACTTAATCGTCCTGCAAAATAGTACGTTTACGGAGGCACTAGCCAAGGCGCCTCGATTGTTCAAACGCTATTTCGGCTCGCTGCTGCCGCTTGCATTGTTTGCCATGCTTTGCACGCTGGTGATCAGTTCTTTCCGGTCGCTGGCGGCACCGTGGAGCTACGGGATGCCGCTGCTTGCTCACGCTTGCGTGGGAACCTTCCTGATTGGCGCGGTGATGAGGCGTTTGAACGAGAAGCTGGCCTTGGATGGCGAGCAGGTTCCTGACCTGACCTTCAGCGAGATCCGTGACCGAAGAGCCATCCATGTGATCGTTGTGCTGCTCGTCCCGGTCATCGCATGGGCTGGTGTATATTCGGCAACCGGCAGACACTTAGGCTTGATTGATATTGGACATGAAACGCGGCTGGACGGGATCTCGTACCATACGGATTTCTCCGACGTGTTCTACGCGTCAGAGCAGAGGTACACGGCTTACGAATGGCAGTCGGGAGAATACCGTATAGCCATCAAGCTGCCAGACTTGTCCGGCGGAGAGAGGCCTGACGAGCTGCGTGGGATCGCGGAGATTACGTGGCAGTTGGACCAAGATATTCGTACCGTGTACAACAATTCTGTTCAAACGGAAGTAAAGCCGATTGGACACAAGAGCCGAATGATGTATAGACTCGTACGAGAGACGGCTCAGGATGGCAGCAGCTATTTCTCCAGCATGGGCGGCGGGACCACTTCGATTCTGCCGGGGAGCGAACGGCCGCGTGAGCCCTTGTCCGTTCAAATGATGGTAAGCGGAGACGGCAGCCAAGTCTTCGTCTTGCAATACCCGGCGCGTTTTGATAGTTCGCAGGTATTCCGCGTCTCGGGGAACGGGCAGTATTTCATACCGGCAACAAGCCAGATGAATCCGATGGATTTTCACGCGTACTGGTTTACCGCGGGTAAGCGCTCAGAGAAGCTGTTCGAATTGCTTGCTGCCAAGAACCAACTGAATTTCGTATCGACAATGAACCGAGCGTACTTCGCGCTTGCCTGCGCCATGCAGGAAGGAGATGGACGCATGGTTGCCAATCTGCTGCAGACGATGCGGCAGGCAGGCATAAGTGTGAAAGCGCCTGACTGGGACGAACAGAAGTGGACGGACAACTTGCACGGCAGATATAAGGGAGCAAGCTTACAGCAGACGTTGGAGCTGTTGTCGAAAGCCGGCATTCAGAGAGGCTATGAAAGCACGGAGCTATTGGATCGAAGCGATGAGCAGTACGGGGTGTACCGGTTCGATGTCCCATTCTTTCACGGCAGCATATCCGTTACGTATAAGGAAGTGAAGGCAGACGGCAAGCTGTTATCCATTGAAGTGACGGCGTAGTGTAGGAGGACATTCTCCTGTGCTAGGGTCTTGAAGTGCGGTTGGTTAAGTTCTATTCAGGTTTAACAAGGAGGCACATATGCGCGATATCAACTATAGCGACTATTTCTGGCAGGATGATGCGATTCGATTGCGAGCGATACAGCCAGAAGATTGGGAAGGCCATTATTTGAACCGGTTTGATACGGCAGCACGGCGCTTGGTGGATTGCCTGGTTGAATTGCCGCCAACAATAGCGGAAGCCAAGTCATTCGCCGAAACCTTCACAGACTTCTCGTCGAACCGGCTTATGTTTACCATCGACAACCTGCAGGGCGATAATGTCGGCGGCATTAACCTAAATAGTATAGATGAACGAAACGGCACGTTCAGCATCGGTATTCAAATCGACCGGGATCACCGAGGCATGGGCTACGGTACGAGGGCTGTACATATCCTCTTACGCTACGCTTTCTTCGAGCGCCGGCTTCATAAATTCAACGATCATGTACTAGAGGGAAACGAAGCCTCTGCTGCCATGCTGCGTAAAGTCGGGTGCAGGCAAGAGGGGGTTCGACGTCAGGTGTATTATATGAATGGCCGCTACATGGATTCCGTCCTGTTCGGGTTAACCAAGGATGAATACGTGGAACACCTCTCGAAGCTCAATTGAAGGTCGACGGCACGATCGGCAGTTTTGTTCGAGCGGTTTGGGCCCAATCGGTGAAGCCGAATTCTATAAAGCCTACCGGCGACCGAACAGTGATTAGGATTTGGATGAAGTGATTATTTTTGTTTGCTTTTCGCGGCAGGGAATCGAAGTTCAGAGGACGAATCAATGAATAGTCTGATATTCATTCCATTGGTCATGGGAGGGAATCACTTGCGAATTTCGCATGTACGCTTATTGGTGCCGGACGTAACAGCCTGTTTCTTGTTTTACCGCGATTGCATGAGACTTGAGGTTCGTTATGGCAATGAAGAGACGCCGTATGCCGAGTTTCAAACGGGCGATGTCAGTCTTGCGCTCGAGCCGCTGCTCGTGAACGCGGGAGAGGAAACGCTGCGCAGGCCGGTTGCATTCAGCGCCGAGGACCGGGCCGCGATTATTTTCAGCGTGAACGACGTGGATGCCGCGTATGAGGAATTGAAGGGCAGGGCGGTTACTTTGGTGAAAGAACCGCATGACACGCCGGAATGGGGCCACCGCGTCGCGTATGTGCGCGATCCTGCCGGGAATTTGATCGAGCTGAACGGCGGTATTTCCTAGTCTAGAAAGAGGAGACCCTACATGCAAGGTTACAACGTGCTTCTAGTCTACAACAACGAGATGGATCGGCTGCTCATGTGCAAGCGGCTCAAGGAACCCTATCTCGGATTAAGCAATCTGGTAGGCGGCAAAATCGAGAGCGGCGAGTCCGGCATGGAAGCCGCGTACAGAGAACTCTACGAAGAAACGAGCATTACGAGAGGCGCAATTACGCTCCATCACCTCATGGATTTCAAATACTATCTGCAGGATTGCTATGTAGAAGTTTATGCCGGCAAGCTGAACGGCGACGCAGCCGTCTCAGGGGATGAGAATGAATTATACTGGTCGGACTTGGACCGAAATTTCTTCGACATGACCTTATATGCAGGCGAGGGCAATATTGGGCATATGATTGAACAAGTGAAGATGAGCCTGCCGTTCTTGTTCGAACGGCAGGAAGCATAAAAAAATGATCCCCAAAGAGCGAATGGCTCTGAGGGGATCATCTTTTTTTGGTCATTATTTGACGGACAACAGGCTCGCAAGCCGCTCATGCAAAACTAAGGAAGGCCGAAGCCCCTCGATGAGAGGGATCCGGTTTTTGTGTTGTACCTTGACTTAGATTAGATGACGTTCGGAACGTCGACTTGAGGCTCGACATCCGCTTCATAGTCCACGCCGTCCGTCTCGAAACCGAACAGCTGGAAGAACTCCTTGCGGTAACCGGCAAGGTCAGTCAGCTGCTCGATATTCTCGGTCGTCACGGCCTCCCAGAGGCTCGCCACTTCAGCCTGTACGTCCTCGCGAAGCTCCCAGTCGTCGATTCGAATGCGTCCTTCGGCATCAACAGGCACTTCGCCGCCCGCGTACAGCCGCTCCGAGAAGAGGCGATAGGTCTGCTCGATGCAGCCTTCATGAATGCCTTTCTCCTTCATGACCTTATAGAGCGCGGAAATATAGAGCGGTACGACAGGGATCGCGGAGCTGGACTGCGTAACGAGCGCTTTGCTGACTGTGACGAAAGCACGTCCGCCGTTCGAGGAGAGCTGCTCGTTAAGTGATTTCGCGGTCGCTTCCAGATGGTCCTTGGCTTGACCGATCGTACCTTCGCGATAAATCGCCTGCGTAATTTGCGAGCCGATGTAGGAATACGAAATCGTCGTCGCGCCGTCTGCAAGCACGCCGCCCTCGCGGAGCGCGTCAATCCACTGCTGCCAGTCGTCGCCGCCCATAACAGCAACGGTTTCTTTCGTTTCCTGTTCCGTAGCGGGTTCAATCGAGATGCTCGTTACTTCGCCGCTGTGGAAATTGACGGTCTTGTTCGTGTACGTGCCGCCGAGCGGCTTAAGCACGGAATTCGATGTTTCGCCGGTAACGGGATCGGTTCTGCGCGCCGAAGCGACGCTATAGACGACCAAATCCACTTGTCCAAGCTCTTTGCGGATCAGCTCGATTGCTTTTGCCTTCGTTTCCGCGGAGAAGGCATCGCCTGTCACGCTGTACGACTTCAATCCTGCCTGCTGCGCGGCTTGCTCGAAGGCTGCGGAGTTATACCAGCCTGCCGAAGAGGTACGTCCGGCCTTGCTCTCGCTATGGCGGTAGATACCAACCGTATTGGCGCCTGCGCCGAATGCAGCCACGATGCGGGATGCCAGGCCGTAGCCTGCGGAAGCGCCGATTACGAGCACATTGCGCGGGCCTTGGATGGACGGATGCTCCTTGACGTAATTAATTTGCTCTTGTACCTGCGCGGCACAGCCTGTCGGATGTGCAGTCGTACAAATAAATCCGCGTGTTCTAGGTTTAATGATCATGATCGTTCATTCATTTCCTCTCCTGCGATAATCAAGGCAGCTTGCCCTTTGCTTAATGTTAAGATAGTACCCTGAATGCGGCCAAACCGCAACCTGGGCCATGTAAAAAGCCCGCGTTTCCGCGGGCTGAAGCGTATCATGTACGACGGCTAAGGCCGTTCTAAAGCGAAGATATCGCCGAGCTTGGCGTAGCTGGTGCCGGCAAGCCGGCTGACAGGGCGAAGCTTCTCCGCATCCACATGGCCGGCAGCATCATAGAGCTCGTCGGCGATATGGAACTGGACGACTCTGCCGATAATCAGATCGCAGCCGGGGCCATCGCCGGTTCCGCCCAGCGGAAGGATCTGTTCAACAACGCATTCCATGCGGATGCTGGCTTCGGCTAATCCGGGAACGCCTACTTTGCTGCTTGGCACGAGCGTCAAACCTGTGTATTCGACTTCGCTTGCTTCCGGTCCGAGCGAGGCGGCTGTCTGATTCATCTGCCGGACGTTGTGTTCGTTCGGGATGTGCACGACGAGCTCACCGGATGCCTCAGCGTTCCGTGCCGTATCTTTCATCGCGCCGTTCCTGCGCTGAACCGATACGGAGATCATCGGCGGATTGGAGGTTACGATGTTGAAGTAGCTGAACGGCGCCGCGTTGACGATGCCGGATGCAGTCTGTGTCGTTACCCAAGCAATCGGGCGCGGAATTATGCTGCCGATCATGAACTTGTAATTGTCGCGCTCCTGCTGCGTTAAAGGGTCGATCGAAATCATCTGCCTCACCATCTTCGCTTAGGATTGGAAAGCTGCCTTGAACCAAGCTGCCGCTTGATGAACCTCGGATGCGGACAGCTTGTGTCCGAAGCTCTCCCAGTGCACGGTCACGGAGGCTCCGGCTCCTTCGAGCAGTGACTGCAGCTCGTCTGTTTCAGCGGCTGAGCAGATCGGATCGTTCGTGCCTGCCCCGATGAAGATCGGCTTGCCCGTCAAGTCCGGCAGCGCGAGTCCGCGCAGCGGAACCATAGGGTGATGCAGAATCGCGCCTTGCAGGGCATCCGCGTAGTGGAACAGCAGGCTTCCTGCGATATTGGCACCGTTGGAATAGCCGACTGCAACGACATTTTGCCGATCGAAGCCGTATTTAACGGCAGCTTCGTCAAGGAAATCGTTCAGCTCCGTCGTCCGGAACTTCAAATCCGCTTCGTCGAAGATGCCTTCAGCGAGTCTGCGGAAGAAGCGGGGCATGCCGTTCTCGAGCACATTGCCTCTAACGCTAAGCACAGACGAAGAAGGAGAGATGATTTCGGCTAGCGACAGCAGGTCGTGCTCCGTACCGCCCGTACCGTGGAGCAGGAGTAATACCGGTGCGCTCGGATCGTTGCCTTCTTGGAAAATATGTTTCATAATTACGCCTCCTAATGATGGTTGGATGACGGGAACCGCTGCGTCCGCCGAAGACGATGGCCTGCGAACATTTTCCTCTAGATAGAGTATAGCCCAGGCTTGCATCAATTATCGTTCCTTGCCAAGATTAGCTCGTCACGAAGAATGCAGGTTGGGGATGCAGGAAGCAGCGAATAAGCTGACTGGCAGGTTCCCGTATGAGTTTCTTTTGTTTAATCATCTTTAATTCAAGATATTAGAGCAGAACCTGCGTACCGACAACAAACCAATGTGATCTAAAATATCTTTAATTAAAGATAATAATACGTGCAGATCAACGTGATGTCAATGGGACGATAGAAATTATCCGTTTCTACGGCAAAAGCAGCTATTCTCGAGCTTCCGCCCAGGCAATAGCTGCTTCTCTTCGTTTCGAGCCTTAGGATTTCTTCGTAACGACCGGCATCATCATGCCGTTGTCCATGCCCATCATACTGACGCTTCCATCTGTCTCGGCGCCGTCATACAAGTAAACTTCCGTTCCGAAGGCTGGTGCCGCATAGGGCAAGTGCGTACGGCCTCGGGCCAGAATTTGGCGGTAGTTGCCGGAGTCGCCTTCATAGCCGTCATGATCCCACGGTACCCACGAACGGGCATTGCAGTAATGGCAGACGTAGGAGCGCCTGAAGCGATCGGTTGTTTTGTTCGGGTACGAGCGATGGAATAGATGGGAATGGAAGAATAGGACATCGCCCGGCTGCATCGGTACCGAGATCGGAGCAGGATATTTGGCCACGATGCGCGAGAGCGTGTTGACCTCGTCGTCGAGATGGCTGACGTTCTGCACGCCGTTCAAATTCGAGAAAGCGTCCAGCGCATGCACGTTGCCGCCGCCGATTCCTGCGGGCGGATAGACCGGCTCATGATTGGAGCCGGGAACGACCCACAGGCAGCCGTTGTCTTCGTCGACTTCCTCGAGCGCGATCCAGGCGCCGATCAGCGTATCGGGATGCGTCTTGATGTAGCAGGAATCCTGGTGCCAGCCTTGTCCACCGCGGCCGGGCGGATTCAGGAACATCATGGACTGAACGGCATAGACATCCGGACCGATAAGCGCCTCGGTGACGTCAAGCACGCGGGGATGCAGCAAGCCGCGTTCGGCAGCCGCATTCAAACGGGAGAGCATGTGGATACGCGTTGCGGCGTTAAATTCTTCTTTCAGCGGATCCGTGCTGGTTGGTTTATAGGATTGTTCGGGTTTTGCACGTCCGAGACGTGTTTCTTCCGCGAGCGTGTAGAGCTCGGCGATGTCTTCTTTTGACAATAAGCCTCTAACGACTAGAAATCCGTTTCGCTGGTAGTGAACATAATCCTCGACGCTGACCAAATAACGGTCTTCTCTCGCGCGGGACTTAGGCGTATAGTACGTTGCCATATGAATTCTGCCTCCATAGTAGAAGTAGTTATGCTTCTATTTTGACGTATTTCAGGCAGCGTTTACAATGGATGGAAAGCGATAAACGATGTTACTTTTTGATTTCCGGATTGACGAAAACATGCCGGTTGACGAACGTGCGCCCCGGGTCGGTGCCGATCGACGTGTAACGGAAAATAGGTTCCTTGCAGCGCTCCATATATTCGGTCGCCGTCATGCCGCGGACGCGTTTGTACATTTTGGAGAAATGATGCTCGTCTCCGAAGCCGCAGCGGTACGCAATTTGCTTGACGGTGCCTTGGCCGCGCATCATCAGTTCTTCCGCGAGCCGGAGCCTGCGTTCGACGAGCATCCGCTTGGGCGACATGCCGACGGCGGCGACAAAGATTCGCGTGAAATGCTCATGCGTCCAGCCCGTTTGCTGGGCGACCTGCTCGATCGTAATGGACTCCGTCAGATGCTCTTCCATATACGTGATGGCGCGCACCACTTGAATCGGATAGCCGCTCACCGCAAATTCCGGCGTATGGTCCGCATAGGCAGCGAGCTCGCCAAGCGCCGCGGCCGTTAGGTCGGACAGCCGCTGTTTCCAATGATGCGATTGATAGCCCGCGACAACGACAAGCTGCTGCATAATGCCTGCAACGAGACTGCTGTGGCGGGCCGGTATGACATGAATCGCGGACTGCGTCAGCGAAGCGTAGCGTTCATCGGGGCGGCGGAGCGCCTCGAAGTTGAAATGAACGAATAGATGACGGGTCGTATGCTCCCGGTCGAACAAATAACGGTGGCTGACGCCGGGGCGCGTAAAGACGAAGCAAGGCGAACTGAGCTCATGTGCCGTCCCTTCCACCTCATAGACGGTGCCCGTGGCCTCGGGAAAATAGACAAGCTCGAAATCGTCGATGCTCCGCGTATCCAGCATCGAGCCCGGATTGACGATCACATCGCCGACGCTGTGCACGTACGGTGATTCGTTCAGGTACGCATTCATCTTGGCGATCTTCCTTTCCCCGTTCGATTACGAGCACTGCAGGCGCCGATCGTTGGCGTCATGCGCCTTTTCCTAATTATAGCAGTTCTATCAGCATCATCAACGTGGTGAATCGCTAGATGGCGACGGTTAATCTCTGCCGAGCTGTTCAAAATCATTCAAATGCTGACCGAGAAGATCAAGAACAGCATAGAGTTGCTCTTGTTTCTCGCGATACGAAAACACATTATGTAAATATATGCTACGATAATGGCGTTGGCTAGGTATCGTGTAAAGGAGAGCTTAGATGATGAGTATGAAGTATTCCATTTGCTTCATTTTTTACATACAAGAATGTCCAGACTCACGCAGAAAAGAATCAACGAACTGGAGAATGTTTGCAAGGAAAGTATGTTTGGGGCAGTGACATGATACTAGTGGATGAATGCAGTCGTAACCGCATTGAAGAAGTAGTTGAACATGTTTTTTGGAATTATAGCGTTCTAAAGTTCTAAAGAAGATACGAAGAATATACACGCTAGTTAGGATAACAAGGCAGTAGAGAAGACCTTATTGCTTATCCCAAATATATCGAAAGTGATGAGAAGTTAAAAGAGATGATCACGTTGCTTAAGCAGGTAATTGAATTTCTGGAAAAAGGAGAGACGTATTACATATAGGTCTCACATTTGTAAACCTAATATAAATAAAGCATTCATCGGAAGGGAAGTTCAAATGATGAAAAGTCGGTGGATAATGGGTGCTGTGCTATCTTTGTGTCTGCTGCTAGCCTCCTGCGACGACAACAAAGCACCGGCAGAGCCAGCCGCTGTTCCGATAACCGCGCCAACGGCGGCAATAGACTCGTCTTCGAACGACGCTCCAATCACCTACGAAGTAACCCGAAAAGATGCATCAGAGAAGGCCGATCTCCTCACGAAAACTTACGGCGCGAACAGTGTGCAGTACGCCATGATCGATCATGGCCGCATCGTCGTATCCGGTCAATCCGGCAAGAATGATGAGCAGGGACAGAAGCCGCTAACGAAAGACACGATGTACGGGATCGGCTCGACGAGTAAAATGTTTACTACCGTTGCCGTCATGCAGCTGGTCGACCAAGGGAAAATCGATCTCGATACGCCAGTCGTCCAGTATATCCCCGAGTTTACGATGAAGGATGAACGCTACAAGCAGATTACGCCGCGTATGCTGCTGAATCATTCTTCCGGTTTGAACGGATCGTCGGGGACAGACGCCGTTTTATTTGAAGATAATGATACTTACGCCCACGATACACTGCTGAAACAACTGAACGGACAGACCCTGAAAGCAGACCCGGGCGCTTATTCGGTTTATTGTAATGACGGATTTACGTTGGCCGAGATTCTGGTTGAGAGAGTCAGCGGCATGGACTTTACCGCTTATATCCATCGCTATATTACGGAGCCTCTGGGTATGGCTAATACGGTGACGCCGCTTGATTCTCCGAACGCAGCGAAGATGGCGGGACTCTATTATCCTACGTACCAAGGACAACTTCCCAACCAGACGTTCAACTTGATTGGAACGGGCGGCATTTATTCCACGGCGGAAGATTTGGTTCAATTCTCGCAAATTTTCACAGGGGAAGCGGAAAAAGTCTTGTCCGGCAAATCGGCTGCAGCCATGGCGCAAGACGAGTACAAGACGCCATTGTGGCCGGACGATGCGGACAATTCATTCGAATACGGTCTCGGCTGGGACAGCGTCAATCTGTACCCCTTCGGCGAATACGGAATGAAGGCGCTGACCAAAACCGGAGACACGCTGCTCTATCACTCATCGCTTGTTGTGCTTCCCGAGCAGGACATGGCGGCAGCTGTCGTCACTTCGGGCGGAAGCAGCACGTACGACCAGCTTCTGGCAAACGAAATTCTACTTCAGGTGATGAAGGAGAAGGGGACAATAGCCGCATTCAAGCCTGAGAAGTCGTACGGCGCACCGGTAAAGTCCAATATGCCGGAGGCCGTATTGAGGTATGCTGGTATTTATGGTGCGTCGGACACAACGATAAACATCGCTATTACCGAAGGCGGTGTCATGTCCATCACTTCGGAGCAATCCGAAATTCCAGTCCAGATCTACCAGTATTCGGCGGACGGCACGTTCCGGAGTGCGGATGGGAATGCGATGATCAGCTTCGTGACGGAGGAGAACGGCCGGAGCTATTTATGGATTCGTCAATACACTTCGTTGCCGGGACTTGGGCAGACGGCTGTGTCAGAGTACTCCGCCGAAAAGCTCCAGCCGCAAGATCTTCCGACAATGACAAAAGAAGCATGGATGCAGCGCGACGGCAAGAAGTATTATCTGCTGAATGAAAAGTATACGTCGCTTATTTATTTGGTGTTGCCGCCCAGCCTATTGAATGTGTCAAAACAATTGCCGGGTTACGTGTTGGATAAGCGAATAACAGGCCCGAATACGGCCGTCTCCGAATTGCAAATACCCGGAATGAACGGGCGGGATCTCTCAGGTTTAACGTTCTTTAAACAGGACGGGGTTGAGTACCTGGATAAAGGCGGAAGAATCTTAGTGAGCGAGGACGCCGTGAAGCCCATCAACGTCGCTAAGAAGTTAATCGTCACCATTCCGCCGAGCGGATTCGCCGAGTGGTATACGATAAGCGACAAAGACGGGGGCAAGATCGTTAAGGTGAACATGTCCTCGGACGCCTCCTTCGCCGTCTATAATGAGAAGGGAACATGCATCTACTTCAGTGTCATCGGAGACAAGAATCAAGTGGAACTGCCCCCTGGAGGATCTATTGTTTTCGCCGGGGATACCGGCACGAAGTTCGAGATTTCCGCGCAGTAACGTCGCACTTAACGCTATCGGATAAAGTTAGCGATACGTACAGTGGCAGTCTAAGACCTTATTCTCCAGGTCACGGTTTGCAACTGTGTCTTTATTAGGGTTTGCAGGAACGGCCTCCCTATACAATAATGAAAGCGAGAACTAGTAGAGGATGTGGAATTAGGGACTTTACACCATTGTCCCGGTTTATCGATCATATCACCGCCTGGCGCATTTCGTGGCGGAATAGGTAACCTCACGAAGGCGGTCGCCCCAGAGTAATTGACTGCCTATGTTCAACGGGGAATGATAGCATTTAATAAAAGAGTAGCAGTCTAGGACTTTATTTCTCGTCCATGTCTGCTGCTGTTTCGTTATTTGGATAAATGTATGTTATAGGAGGCGGTTCATGGAACACAATTACGAAGGTTTTCTCATAAGCGACGATAAAGCATTGCTGAAGATAGACGCGATCTGCGGCTTCTTATCTAGGAGCTACTGGGCGAATCAGCGTCCTGTTGAAACGATCCTGAAGTCCATCGCGAATTCGGAATGCTTCGGGATTTATGATGGTGATCGGCAGGTTGGCTTCGCCCGTATCGTCACGGACGGAGCAACGGTGTACTACCTGTGCGATGTTTACGTTGATGAAGCGTACCGGGGAACGGGCGTCGGGAAGAAGCTGATCGAAATTATCACGGAACACTATGAAGGCATGCTGGGGTTGCTAGGGACGCGGGATGCGCATGGATTATATGAGAAATACGGCTTCACGCGTAATGCGGAGCGGTTCATGCTGCGAAAGCCTCGTTAATAGGGGAGAGAGCAGGTGGTAAACGCAGACTTGCAGAGGCGAATATCGCGGCAGCTGCTTATAGCGGTCTCGCGGTAACCGATGAAAGCCCCATAGCCGCTCCGTCCGGCGAGGTGGTAGACTTGAAGGATGCATGTTCCCTTTCATAATAGGGCAGTCATGCAATGAAACGGACAGAAAGCAGCGTGACGCCCTTGAACCGAGACGACCAATTGACCGTACAAGAAGTGCTGGAGAGGCCTGTTTTTCGAGGCGCTTATCTTGCGGCAGGCAAAGCGGGACTGCACCGGCTTGTGCGCTGGGTGCACATCATCGAGGTCATTCATTTCGACCAACTGCTGCAGGGCGGGGAAATGATCCTCACGACGGGGGCCGCGTTCAAGAACGATACGGCGGCCTTCATGACGTACCTAAACCAGCTGGTTCATAATCAGGTGGCTTGTCTATGCATCGAGATGGGTCATCATCTAAATACGATCCCGCCTGAATGGCTGAATGCCGCGGAAGCCGTGGACCTGCCGGTCATCGTGTTTCCGCACAGCGTTCGGTTTATCGATATTACGCAGGATATCCATGCTTACCGGATTAACCAGCATCATCTGGCGTTGAAGGAATTGGAGAAGACCTCCCGCGCGTTCCATCGCATGACGCTGACCGCCCAAGGCGTGCATCAGGTATTGAATCTGCTGCATAGCAGCACGCAAGCGGCAGTTATCTATATGCCGCAGGACGGGCAGATCAAGTTCGTTCCGTCCGTATCCGAGCAGGATGCCGGCAGCTGGCTTGCTTTTCTGGCGGAGCAGCTGAGCTTGCAGCCGGGCCAGCCTGGCGAGGGGGATGGGGCTGCCCCTTTCATCGCCGCACGGAACGGGAACACCGTGATCATTCAGCCTATCGGCGCCATGGGCAAGACCTGGGCGCATCTTGTCCTGTCGCTCAGCCGGAAGCCGCAGGAATACGAATACCTGCTCATGGACTCGGCTTCCCTGTCGATCGCGCAGGATTTGCTGCGCAAGCGCTATGTCGAAGAGCGCAAATTGTATTCGCAGACGCTCTGGATGGATGAACTGCTGCATATGCGGATGCGGGACGAGGAGCAGGTCAAGCTGCTCATCGGTCACGCCTATAAGCAGCTGAACGAGCTGCCGTATCATGTCGTCGTCATCGCATTCGAGCAGAGCGAGAGCGCCGGGATGTCGGACGACGGCGCGGAGTCTGCGGGCATTCATCTCTCGCTCGCGGTACGCACGGTCTTCGAGCAGTCGACGTTCCATCCCTTAATTACGCTCAAGAACAACCGCCTCGTCATCGTCGCCTTCGATAAAGCGCCGAAGAGGCCGGTCAAAGAAAGGCTGCAGCAGGCCTTTCAAGCGCTGCAGCTGCTCAAAACGGGAGAGGACATCAAGCTGACAATCGGAATCGGCCAGGCGGGCCGCGGCTTCATGCAAGCGCATGTCGGCTACCAAGAGGCGCTGCAGGCGCTGTCGCTGTCGCCGATCTTGCGAACGAGCCCGCTGTTCTTCGACGATATCGGCGTGTTTAACCTGTTATTTCATATTGCCGACAAGCAAATATTAACAACCTTCGTACGCACGTATTTAGGTCCTATTCTCGATCATGACCAAGCGAAAGGCAGCGATCTGGTGCATACGCTGAAGGTATACCTCGACAACGACGGGTCGAAGCGGGCAGCGGCCGAGCAGCTGTTCATCGTTAGGCAGTCGCTGTACTACCGGCTGGACAAAATCGAAGAGCTGGTTGGCGCCGATTACATGCTGCCCGAGAAACGGTTGGCGCTGCAGGTTGCCATTCGCGCTTATCAGCTGCTTCACCCCGACACTGACATGTAAAAAGTTTGTCAGGATTTCTGACATAGTGTCTAATGGAACTGCTCCGAAATCGTCTTATAGTTGTCTCATCAACGACTAAGAATCCCGTTAAGGGGATCGAGGAGAGGCTGAGGACAATGCATATCGGGGTACCTAAGGAAATCAAAAATAACGAGTTTCGCGTCGGTATGACGCCAGGCTCCGTGCATGCGTATACGAAAGCGGGCCATGACGTTCGGGTAGAGACCATGGCAGGACACGGCATCGGGTTCGCGGATGCGGATTACACGGCTGCTGGCGCAACGATCGTGGCGACCGCGGCCGAAGCATGGGCCGCCGAGATGGTCGTCAAAGTCAAAGAGCCGCTTCCCGCAGAATACGGTTATTTCCATGAAGGGCTGATTCTGTATACGTACTTGCATCTTGCGCCTGAGGCGGAGCTGACCGAGGCATTAGTAAGCAAGCGGGTCACCGCAATCGCGTACGAAACGATCCAGCTGAGCAACGGCAGTCTTCCGCTGCTGACGCCGATGAGCGAAGTCGCCGGCCGGATGTCCGTGCAGATCGGTGCGCATTTCCTTGAGAAGGCGCATGGCGGCAAGGGCGTGCTGCTTGGCGGCGTTCCGGGCGTAGAGCCCGGCAAGGTGGCGATTATCGGAGGCGGTATCGTCGGCGCCAACGCGGCGAAGATGGCGGTTGGACTCGGCGGCGAGGTGACGATCGTCGATCTGAACCCCGACCGGCTGCGTCAGCTGGACGATCTATTTCAAGGCCGCGTGAAGACGGTTATTTCCAGTCCCTACAACATTGCCGAGGTCGTGCGCCGTGCCGATCTCGTTATCGGCGCCGTCCTCATTCCGGGTGCCCGTGCGCCGAGGCTCGTGACCGAAGAGATGGTGAAATCGATGAGTCCCGGCGGGGTCATTGTCGATGTGGCGATCGATCAGGGCGGTTCGATCGAGACGATCGACCGTATCACGACGCATGATGATCCAACCTACGTGAAGCACGGCATCATTCATTACGCGGTCGCGAACATGCCTGGAGCCGTAGCGCGCACGTCTACGCTGGCGCTCACGAATGCAACCACGCCTTACGGCTTGCAAATCGCGGACAAAGGCGAGCGCGCAGCCCTGCACAATCAGGCGATTGCCAAAGGAATCAACGTCATTGCCGGGCATGTGACGTATCAAGCCGTTGCCGAAGCGCATGGCTATGCTTATACGGATGTTTACGCGCTCCTGCGTTAGGTCATCCTGGGTTCTCGGACTTCCGCCGATGGCGGAAGTTCTTTTTTTCGCGCGCGAGTGGACGGGGATTCGCTTGAATCACCGAACGATTTGCCCGCCGGCGAATACTGTAATAGAACAGGCCGGAAGGGGGAACAGCATGTGGCAACCATTACGTTGGCAGCGGTCGGAGACTTGCTGATGAGGGGTGTAATTATCGAGTCCGCGAGGCGGACGAATCGAGCTGGTAAGAATGAAGGCTACGCGTTCGGACCGATTTTTGCGAAAGCTGCACCTTATTTGAAGAGGCCGGACGTGACGATAGGAAATCTGGAGACAACCTTATCAGGCAAGCGATGGTTCGAGCAAGGCGCTGGGAAACGTTACAAATACGAACGGGTGAGCCGCTTCGGTAACCCGATGTTCAATTGCCCGGATGAGCTGGCGCTGACGCTGAAGCGTATCGGCTTCGACGTTCTGACGACGGCGAACAATCACTGCATGGACGGCGGTACCGCCGGCTTGAAGCGGACGCTGGGCGTTCTTGACAGATATGGCCTTAGGCACACGGGCACGGCACGTTCGCCCGAGGAATCGAGGCGGCTTCTTATCGTTCGCGCCAAGGGAATCAAGCTGGGCATTCTCGCCTACACGTACGGGACTAATTCGCTTCCGGTACCGGAGCCGTGGCTCGTGAACGGAATCAAGCCTAATCAAATCATTGCGGATATGAAGCGATTGAAGGCGAGGACGGATGCTATTATCGTATGTATGCATTTCGGACAGGAATATAAGCGCATCCCGAACGACAGGCAGCGGAGCTTGGTCCGGCTGCTGCTGGAGCATGGCGCCAATGCGGTGATTGGCGCGCATCCCCATGTGATTCAGCCCGTCGTGAAGAGCAGGACGAAAGACAATTACGGCCAGGTTCGCACACGCGTCGCCGCCTATTCACTTGGCAATTTCGTCTCTGACCGGCTCTACGGAAACGCGCTTACGATCCGCGGCATGATCTTGACGCTGACCATTCGGAAGGACCGCAGCGGGAAGACCGATATTACGGGAGTCCATGTCCGTCGTACGATCGTTAAGCAGACCATGAGAAATGGCAGACCTGTATTCCGCATTGTCCCGCAGTAACGGCAGGCCTTCTATGGGACTGTCTAGTTGATCATGGGATTAATTTGCCGAAATTCCCCGGAGAACTGTGTCACAATGGCTTGAATTTCCTCGATTTTGTCCGGTTTTAAGATGCTGATCAACTTCGGGATAAACTGTTCGATATCATCGGTGGAGAAGGTGCCTTCATCTTGTTTTCTGAAGTTTCCCTCAAGGATGAATCTAGCTTCTTCCTCGTTGCCCTCTTGAACCCGTTGTAATATAAAATTCAAAAACATGTCTTGTCCTTGCTTGTCCATTCGTTTGGCCTCCTAAAGAGAATAAATATAACACCTTTTGGTTTTGTTTTTCATTATAACACCAATAGGTGTTATGTCAACTTGTCTTTATGGTGCTGATGGAACGTGCTATAGGCGTATTTCAAGTTCAATTTCATCATGAATGGGAATATCGTGATTTCCAATATGCGGGATGGTTGGCTTTAGCTTTCTGGCTTCATCCACTGTGTTTGGGTATACGGCGGTTATTCGATAGCCTTGCTTTTGATAAAACCTTAATGCGTTTATATTATCATTTGTTGTGATGAGCCAAATGCGATTCACGCCCAATGGCTGAACGGTCTGCGCTACAGCAGTCATTAATTTACTCCCGATCCCTAAGCCTTCTACGGTCGCATTCAAACTGATCAATTCACATTCTTCATCGCGTACATGATAAGCAACCGCTCCAACCCGTACACCTTCACACCAGGCTATGAGGGCAGCTGTATCCTGAACGTGGTACGTTTGGCCTTTGGATATGACGATTTCGCCTCCCCATTCTCTAAGCCATAGTTCTCTCAACCATTCCTTGTCATCGTCGGTCACTGAAGCGAGTATGCTAACTTCGTTCATTTTGTCCATCCATGTCGATCCCCTTTGCTTGTAGATTTACAGCTTGATTGCAACGATTTGATGCTTGACGAAACTAAACGTCGTTCGGCTTCCTCATTTTTTATTCACCGTCGTGTTATCGTATTCCTCGCTTACAAAATATCGGAACCAATCCTAGTTGACTTATGAAGCTGCGCGTCCGGGTCCGCATGACACCATTGACAATGTCGAAGGCGGCGTGTGACAATTAGAGCAGGATTGCAAACAACATATCGAAACGAGTGGGTCGCGATGAAGTATTGGCGAAAGCATGATACCGGACAATCGCATATTCCCCTGATCAAAAAGGGACCGCGTGGAAGCTAACAGCTTCTGCTCGGTCCCTTTCTTATGTTAAAGCAAGAAAGGGGATTCATGGAAATGGTTGTTGCACAGCATCAAGAGAGGAGGGTTGACATGACACCTGTCATCCTGGACGGAGAGAAGTTAACACCGGAATTGGTTATGGAGGTGGCTTATGAACATCGCGAGGTGATGCTCTGTCATGATGCCCGCGAGCGCGTGAAGCAGTGCCGCGAGATGGTGGAGGAGCTTGTTGCGGGCGGTAAGGTCGTGTATGGCGTCAGCACGGGATTCGGTAAATTCAGCGACGTGCACATCTCGCCGCAAGATACGGCAAAGCTGCAAGTCAACCTCATACGCAGCCATGCCTGTGCCGTCGGAAGCCCGCTGCCTGAAGAAACCGTACGGGCGCTCATGCTGCTTCGCGCGAATGCGCTTGCCAAAGGCTATTCCGGCATTCGCCTGGTAACGCTCAGCCTGCTCATCGATTGTATCAATCACGGTGTGCATCCGGTCATTCCCGAGCAAGGATCGCTCGGCGCGAGCGGAGATTTGGCGCCTTTGTCCCATCTTGCCCTTGTGCTGATGGGCGAAGGCGAAGCATTCTATCAAGGTGAACGGCTTTCTGGCGCCGAGGCGCTCGCCAAGGCGGGGCTCGAGCCGATCACTCTGCAGGCCAAAGAAGGGCTCGCGCTCATCAACGGCACGCAAATCATGACCTCGCTCGGCACACTAACCTTTGTTAAAGCGCGGAGATTAGCACGGATCGCGGATGTCATCGCTTCGCTTACGCTGGAGAGCCTGCGGGGAATCCCGGATGCCTTCGCTGAGGAAGTGCATCTTGCCCGACCGTACCCCGAACAAATCGGCGTAGCGAAGAATCTACGCGCCCTGCTGAAGGGCAGCCGATTAACGACGCGTCAAGGCGAAATTCGGGTACAGGATGCATACTCACTCCGCTGCTTGCCGCAGGTTCATGGCGCGACTCGCCAAGTTCTGGCTTATGCAGAGGACAAATTGACGATTGAAATCAATGCCGCGACGGATAATCCGCTCTTGTTCTTAGAGGATGGGAAGGTCATCTCTGGCGGTAATTTCCATGGTCAGCCGATTGCGTTTGCAATGGATTTTCTGAAGATTGGCATGAGCGAGCTTGCGAATATATCGGAACGGCGCACTGAACGCCTCGTGAATCCCGCGCTGTCCGGCGGTTTGCCCTCTTTCCTCAGCCATAATCCGGGCATCGGCTCAGGTCTCATGATCACGCAGTATGTAAGTGCCTCGCTCGTATCGGAGAACAAAGTGCTTGCGCATCCTGCGAGTGTAGATTCCATTCCGTCTTCGGCCAATCAGGAGGATCATGTGTCCATGGGCACGACTGCCGCAAGACATGCGGTTCAGGTGATCGATAACGTCTCCAAAGTGCTGGCGATCGAATTGCTGTGCGCGGCAGAAGCGGCCGAATTTATCGGCGTCGACGGGCTTGCGCCCGCAACCCGCGTGCTCTACGAAAGCCTGCGTGCCATCGTTCAGCCGGTTATTGAAGATCGTTCCACGTCCGGCGATATCGAGCGAATTGCGGCCGCCTTGCTGTCCGGCGATTGGCTGGATGCGATCGAAGCCGTTTCCGGTCCTTTGTATTAAACCCAACACTCCCTAGGAGGAATTTACAATGACGACGAAGCATGATGCCGAACCCAAACGCAACATTCGCGCCCCGCGCGGTACGACCTTATCCTGCAAAGGCTGGGTGCAGGAAGCTGCATTAAGAATGCTGATGAACAACCTGGACCCCGATGTCGCGGAGCGCCCGGAAGAGCTGGTCGTCTATGGCGGAATCGGGAAAGCGGCACGCAACTGGCCGTCCTACGACGCAATCGTACGCGAGCTGCAGCGGCTGGAAGACAACGAAACGCTGCTGATTCAATCCGGCAAGCCGGTCGGCGTATTCAGAACGCATGAACGTGCGCCGCGCGTACTGCTCTCCAATTCCGTGCTCGTGCCGAAATGGGCGACGTGGGAGTACTTCCGCGAGCTGGAGCAAAAGGGGCTGATGATGTACGGTCAAATGACTGCGGGCAGCTGGATCTATATCGGGACGCAAGGCATCCTGCAGGGGACATACGAAACGTTCGCCGAAGCCGCTCGCCAGCATGCCGGCGGAACGCTGAGAGGCACGCTGACATTGACAGCCGGCCTCGGCGGGATGGGCGGCGCGCAGCCGCTCGCGGTCACGATGAACGAAGGCGTCGTCATTGCGGTCGAAGTCGACCGGACACGAATCGAACGGCGTATTCAAACCCGCTACTGCGATGTGCTGGCCGAAACGCTCGATGAAGCGCTCGTCTTGGCGGAACAAGCCATTGCCGAGCAGCGGGCGCTTGCCATTGGGTTATTAGGCAATGCGGCTGATGTCTATCCGGAGTTCGTGCGCCGGGGCATCAAGCCGGATTTCGTAACGGACCAAACGTCCGCGCATGATCCGCTCGTCGGCTACATTCCGGCCGGCTTCGACTTGGAAGAAGCGGCCGGCTTGCGCACATACGACCCTGAGCGGTACATTCGCTTATCCAAGGCAAGCATGGCCGTACATGTTCAAGCCATGCTGGATTTGCAGAAAATGGGCGCGGTCGTATTCGATTACGGCAACAACATTCGTCAGGTCGCATTCGACGAAGGCGTAACGCAAGCCTTCGATTTCCCTGGCTTCGTGCCTGCTTATATCCGTCCCTTGTTCTGCGAAGGCAAGGGTCCGTTCCGGTGGGCAGCGCTATCCGGCGATCCGGAAGATATTCGCAAGACGGATGAGCTCGTCCTCCGGATGTTCCCGGAGAATGATCATCTTCGCCGTTGGATCGAGATGGCGAGCGAGCGCGTTGCTTTTCAGGGCCTTCCTGCGCGTATTTGCTGGCTGGGCTATGGCGAGCGGGAGAAGTTCGGTCTTGCGCTCAATGAAATGGTGAAGAGCGGCGAGCTCAAAGCACCGATCGTGATCGGCCGCGACCATCTGGACTGCGGCTCAGTGGCATCGCCGAACCGGGAGACGGAAGCGATGAAGGACGGCTCCGACGCGGTAGGCGACTGGGCGATTCTGAACGCGCTGATCAACGCGTCAGCGGGCGCATCTTGGGTATCCGTTCATCATGGAGGCGGCGTCGGCATGGGCTACTCCCTGCATGCAGGAATGGTTGTCGTGGCGGATGGCACCGACGAAGCGGCTGAACACCTGCGCAGCGTCTTGACCTCCGACCCGGGCATGGGCATCATCCGTCACGTAGACGCCGGGTACGATGAGGCGATCGACAGCGCGCAGAAGCACGGCATCCGCATACCTATGCGCGAGGAAGGCTAGGTGACCCTCATCGAACAGATGGATTTGTTATTGACGGGTATCGGTTGTTTGGCTACGCCTGCGGGGGACGTGCTGCGCAGCGGGAAAGAGATGCAGGAAATTCAAGAGATTAAGGATGCCGCAATCGCGATTCAAGGCGGCCGGATTGCGCTGTTCGGTGCAGAAGCGGATGTGCGGAACAAGCTGAAGGGCGCGGCCATAACGGAGACGCTGGACGCCGGGGGCCGCTTGGTTACGCCGGGCCTCATTGATCCGCATACGCATCTGGTGCACGGCGGGTCTCGCGAGCACGAGCTTGCGCTCAAACGCTCCGGTGTTCCTTATTTGACGATTCTTGCTCAGGGGGGCGGCATTCTAAGCACCGTGCAAGCTACCCGAGCGTCCAGTGAGCAGGCGCTGTACGAGAAAGCGTATCGCAGCCTCGATACGATGCTGATGCAAGGCGTCACGACGGTGGAGGCCAAAAGCGGCTACGGCCTTTCCTTGGAAGAGGAGTTGAAGCAGCTGCGCGCGGCGAAGCGGCTGAACGAAACTCATCCGGTTGACGTCGTGTCGACGTTCATGGGCGCTCATGCCGTGCCGTCCGAGTATAAAGGCCGGACGGACGCATACGTCGATCTCGTCTGCGCCATGCTTCCCGAGGTGGCGCAAGAAGGGCTTGCCGAGTTTTGCGACGTGTTCTGCGAGCAGGGGGTCTTTACGGTGGCGCAGTCGCGCCGGATCCTGCTCGAAGGCAGGCGGCTCGGCTTGATGCCGAAGATTCACGCCGACGAGATCGAGCCGCTGGGCGGCGCGGAATTAGCCGGCGAAGTCGGCGCCATATCTGCCGAGCATCTGCTCGCCGCTTCAGATGAAGGCTTGCGCCAGCTTGCGAAGGGCGGAGTCATACCGGTGCTTCTGCCGGGCACGTCCTTTAATCTGGGGATGAACAAACATGCGCGCGCCAGGGAAATGATTGACACCTATAACCTGCCGGTGGCGCTGTCTACGGATTACAACCCGGGTTCTTGTCCAACAGAATCCATGCAGCTGATCATCATGCTGGCTTCGTTGAATTTGAAAATGACGCCGGAAGAAATTTTGACAGCCTGCACGATCAATGCCGCGAACGCAATCGGACGAGGGCGGCAAATCGGTTCGATTGAAATCGGCAAACGAGCGGATCTATCGCTGTTCGACGCACCGAACCTGGCGTATTTACCGTACCACTTTGGCATCAATCATACATTTGGGGTTATTAAGAACGGCCAGCCCCTCGTATGGGACCGACAGATGATATATGCGCAAGCTGGGAAGGGGGAATCCGTGTCATGAACGAGAAGCAATCATTCCTAAAGCCCCCGGAACAGGCTGGTTTCCGAGATCATTTGGAAACCAAGGTTGCGCATTGGATTCGCCAATGGGATGGGCACGAGCAGTTGCTTGCAGGCATTGTCGGCGTGCCGCTCTCCAAGCCTTCGATTTCGATATCCAGCGCATCGACCACGCCTGCGGCAATCCGTACGGCATTCAAGTCGTTCACGACCTATTCCATGGAATACGGCGTAGATCTGCAGGAGATGGCCGTCCGCGATCTTGGCGACATCCACATGCACGTGACGGACATCGCGGAATGCCATCGGCGGATCGAGGAAAGCCTGAACGTGCTGTATCACGAACAGCCGTCGCTCGTTCCGATTATTCTGGGCGGGGATCATTCCATTACCTATCCGTCGATCCAAGCATTCTCGCGGCGTTATGAGGGAAAGAAAGTCGGGATCATCCACTTTGATGCGCATCACGATGTCCGGAATTTCGAAGACGGCGGCGTTACCAACGGCACGCCTTTCCGCGGAATATTGGAATCGGACCTTGTTGAAGGGCAGCACATCGTGCAAATCGGCATTCGCGGGTTTATGAATTCGAAGCCCTATCACGATTATGTGAAGAGCAAAGGCGTTCATGTGTACTCCGCGAGGGACGTAAGGCGGATGGGGATTGATCCTATTCTTGACCAGGCGATTGCGCTTGCTGGCAGCGGAACGGAAGCGATCTACGTCAGCTTCGATGTGGATGTCATCGATCAAGCTTTCGCTCCCGGCTGTCCGGCTGTCGGAACAGGAGGTATGCACCCTTGGGATGCGCTTGATGCGCTGCATCGTCTTGGCGCTCTGCCGCAGGTGAAAGGGATTGATTTTGTTTGCATCGATCCGTCCGTGGATGTGCGCAACGTGACGTCCCGGCTCGCGGTTCAGTTCATGCTCAGCTTCTTGGCCGGAATGGCGATTAGACCAGCTTGATTGTTATTGGTTTAATGTATGACAACTGGTTTGCCAAGACATTCGCATTAAAGAAGGATGGAATTCTGACCATCTATACCCCGCATGATATGGTTACGAAATGATTATCAGATAGATTGATTGATAAAAAATCAATGAAACAATCCATCCGATCGATCCGACAATTTTGGAAATTGAAATAGAAACGCTTGAAATACTTAATAAGGAGCCAAGCAACGGCTCCTATTTTTTTTCGACATTTTTCGGGTTTCAATTTTTTTGACTGACGAGTTTTCTGTTTTGTTAGCACTAAGGGGGAATATTAACATTCATATATCGGAAAAAGGCAGCCGGAGTGATACTGGTACCTTCAATCAACGGGGCCGGGCTATGTTTAAATGAAACCTGCTTTTGTGTGCTTCATATGGTCAACGTTTGCTAGTCTTTAGCCAGGTTTCGAAACTTGTTGTACCGCGAATGCTGGGATGCTCCATAGTTAAAGCTCCGGCTCGAAGTGCTCGGCCGAGTTTGCCTGGCAGAGGAACAGGCACAAGAAGCGCGCGTCGTCCGGTTAACAAGCGCCATGTAAGGGCTAACTCACGGGCCTCAATAATCTCTGGACCGGTGATACTAATTCGACCATTAAGTGGCCCAGATTCAACAACGTCGGAAATTGCTTGGGCGACCTCATCAACTGCGACGGTTTGCATCGGCATACGAATAGCTGGCAATATCCTCAAGTTGCCGGCTTTTGCAAGCAAGCCAGCGAAAAATTCATGGAACTGAGTCGCTTGCACGATACTCCATGGTACTGAGCCCTGTTCGGCTACACGTTCTTGCTCCGCCTTAACACGGTAATAGCATCGGCACACGCTCGCAGCCCACAATCGACACGCATATATGATGGCTGACACCTGCATTTTTTTCAGCCGCAAGCAGTCGACGTGAACCATCAACTAAGGTATCGGCTGCTTTCGATGTCGCATTATTGCTCGCATCAATAACCGTATCACAACCTTCCAAAGCGAAGTCCAGCCCTTCACCCGTCGTAAGGTCGACTCGGTACTTTGGCGAGGTTCGGCTGAGCACCCGCACCTCGTGCTTTTGCAATCGTAACTTATCAACAACTCGCCTTCCCAACGTTCCTGTTCCTCCAACTACAGCAATTCTCATAACAATCCCCCTATAATTAAAATTTAAATACCCTTGCACTTGAAACGAAATAAGCATTTGATTTGTGACATGGCCCAACCACATTATTTCGAGCTATATTCGTAAATCTCTAATCTGTCGAAACAAATCAGCTGCTTGTCCACGCAATCTTTCAATTGCTCCTTTACCCGTGCAAAAAGCGGTGGTCCTGTCTGGAGACTAATACTAGGCTGCCGTCACTTCGGCGGCTAGTTCGTCTTCTATCTGCAGGCAAAGAGGAATCTGATCATGAACAAGGATATTGGTATGACAAGGGGGGAATAGATGGTTCGGCTCGAGCCTGCCATATGCTTCTGGCGCGAAGTCATTGGAATTTACACGAATCAAGCTTATACCGAACAA
The DNA here is from genome assembly GCF_019431355.1 of Paenibacillus sp. R14(2021). Lineage (NCBI taxonomy): Bacteria > Bacillati > Bacillota > Bacilli > Caryophanales > Paenibacillaceae > Paenibacillus > Paenibacillus sp. R14(2021). The sequence continues at coordinate 2,245,445 of NZ_CP080269.1, read as the reverse complement.
TATAGGGAAGATCGAAGGAAGTTCGTGCAATCCTTCAGTACGAAAAACCGTTCATAAAGCTTCTCTTGCGCGACAGCATGAACAATTCGGTTTTTTTTGATAAACTAGGATCAACAACATCATTTGGAGGCATCCATTCATGAGTCAACGCTATCGCATTACGAGAGAGTTTAAAGAAGGCGGGGATACGGGGCAAACGATCACGCTAGAGGAATGTAAGACATATTTCAGCACGAAGCCGGATTTCACGTATTCGTCGGTGTACACCGTGACAGGTTCTACCACCATGTCGATCGAGGGCGAGTTCTTCATGTGGAGCTTTGGCGAGACGCAAATTCCATTCCGATATTTTCAAGGTGATGTCTATGTTTCCGGCACGAATGAAGCCGTGATTCCCAAGATGCTTGAGGTAGCGAGCGATTTGGAAGCAGACGTGCAAGAAGGGTAATCGAAGACATATGCGGGCATGCATGCCGCGAAGGAGCGTGAAGCGATGGAGAACAATCGAAACTGGGCAGGCAACTACAGCTACGGCACCTCGGAACGCCATGTACCTGCAACGATCGAGCAAGTTCAAGATAGAGTAGCTCGCAGCAATCGCATCAAGGTGCTTGGCACGCGCCATTCTTTCAATAGTATCGCCGATTCGGCAGATAGCCATATCTTGCTTCAGAAGCTTAACCGCGTCATCGCCCTGGACAGCACGAACCATAAAGTAACCGCCGAGGCGGGGATTCGGTACGGCGAATTGTGCGAGTATCTTGACGACAATGGCTATGCGCTGCACAATTTGGCGTCTCTTCCTCATATTACGATTGCCGGAGCTATTGCGACGGCAACGCATGGCTCCGGAGATCAAAATGGTAATTTGGCAACGGCGGTTCATTCCCTTGAGATGGTTATGGCGGATGGCAGTATGAAGGTTTTCTCTCGCGACGATCAAGACGGGCTCGCTGCCGGCGCGATTGTTAGTCTTGGCGGATTGGGCGTCGTCACGCGCATCACGCTGGATGTGATCCCGGCTTTTCAAGTGAGCCAGCTCGTATATGACAACCTGCCGCTGTCGCAGCTTAGAGATCACCTGGATGACATTTTCTCCTATGCCTACAGCGTCAGTCTGTTTACGGATTGGAAGCAACCGGCTTTCAATCAAGTCTGGATTAAGCGGATAGCTGCGGATCTGGCAGCGACCGAAGCGGAGCCGGCGTTTTTCGGCGCGACATTAGCGGACGCCAATCGGCATCCGGTGCCGGGCTATACCGCGGAGAATTGCAGCCAGCAGATGGGCGTTCCGGGACCGTGGCATGAACGTTTGCCGCATTTTCGCATGGATTTTACGCCGAGCGCCGGAGAAGAGCTGCAAAGCGAATATTTTGTTCCCCGCCATGCGGCGTATGCAGCCTTATGTGCACTCGAACGGCTGCGAGAGCGGATATCGCCGCTCCTGTACGTCTCCGAGATTCGCTCCATCGCGGCAGATGATTTGTGGATGAGTCCTTGTTATAAGCAGGATTCCATTGCGATTCATTTTACGTGGAAGCCGGATTGGGAAGCCGTGAAGCAGGTGCTGCCGCTTATCGAGGAGGAGCTTGCTCCCTTCGATGCCCGTCCTCATTGGGGCAAGCTATTTACGATGACGCGCGAACGGATACAATCGCTCTACGAGAAGCTGCCCGAGTTCCAACAGCTACTCCTCCGCTGTGATCCGCAAGGTAAATTCCGCAACGCTTTCTTGGATACCTATATTATGTAGGATTTACTCTATATCGGCATTTCTTCGTCGCAGCGAGACCATGGAGGCATGCTGATGCTGGACAAAACAATTCCCTATTATAACGTCATTATGAAACGGCCGTCTGGTCTGCCGCTTCCTCGCTTTGACTTGCCGGCAGGCTTCTCCTTTGCCTGGTATGCGGCGGGTATGGAGCGGGACTGGGCGGTCATTGAAGCCTCCGTCGGTGAATTTGAAACGGCTGGCGAGGGCCTAGACTATTTCCTCCAAGAATACCTGCCTTACGTGGATGAACTGAAGCAGCGGTTATTGTTTGTCATCAATGCAGACGGGGAACCGGTGGGCACGATAACGGGCTGGTGGAATTATTCCGGGGAACGAAGGGACGCGGCGATCCATTGGTTTGCCGTACGTGAAGCCGATCAGGGTCAGGGGCTCGGGAAGGCCTTGGTTGCCGCATGCCTCCGAAATCTGCTGGCGCTTGACGGGGACCAGGCGATCTATCTGCACACGCAAACGTGGAGCGGCAAAGCCGTCGCTTTGTATAGGAAGCTTGGTTTTCAGATCGAGGAGCATGAGACATTCGCCCATTACCGCAACGATTACGCACAGGCGCTTCCTCTGCTGCTGGCTGCTCTAAATCGGAATTAAACCTGCATTAGAGGATTATGCAAAGCGCATGTTGAACTACATCTAGCAGGAAAAGCATTCGGGAGGTCAAGGTCTAATCATGTCGAAACAGCCGTCTCAAGCACACGGGGCAAGGGGCTCCCGCAATCCATCGTCCGGCACGGAACGCGAATCAAGCAAACCGGCTGCAAAAACCGATTCCTCCGGCGGCAGAATTCAAACCGGGCAAGGCCCCTTGTCTGCCGGTTCGATCATTCAGATGCAGCGGACCATGGGCAACCGGGCGCTAGGTCAGTGGCTGCAGAGTGGTCAAAGTGAGCGCGCCTCCGGCTCGGCTGCCCCGATTCAACGGAAAGAGAACCGGACCGGTATGCCGGATCATCTCAAATCCGGGGTAGAGCAGCTCAGCGGGATGTCGATGGACGATGTGAAGGTTCATTACAATTCGCAGAAGCCGGCCGAAGTGGAGGCGCATGCTTACGCGCAGGGAACGGATATTTTTGTCGGTCCCGGGCAGGAGAAGCATCTCCCGCATGAGGCCTGGCATGTTGTCCAGCAGCAAGAGGGACGCGTCGCCCCGACCATGGAGCATAACGGCGAAGCGATCAATGACGACGAATCGCTGGAATCGGAAGCCGATCAAATGGGGGCGAAGGCGCTGCAAGCGGACAGCGATACGTAGTCCGAAGAAGAACAGGGTACATACGCAATGAGTAGAGCTGCCGGCTCATAAGCCGGCAGCTCTTTGTTGTTCAATCCGACAGGCCGCCTGCTCTAAACTTCGATCTCAAAGATGGAATCAATGATTAGTGGCAGGCCGTCTCGAACGGAGATAGCGCCAAAGACAGAGCGGGCATGAATGCCCTTGTCTCCGAATACGTCCAGCATCAAGTCGGAGCATCCGTTAAGCACTTTGTGATGCTCGTCGAATTCGGGTGTCGCATGGACGAACCCTTGGAGTTTAACGACCCTCTTCACATTGTCGAGCGTGCCTAAGGCCGATTCCAGCACAGCCAATATTTCAATGCCGGTTAGCCTGGCGAACTGATAGCCCCCATCGGTCGTATAGTCCCTGCCCAGCTTTCCACGGAATCCCCCTGCTGGCCCTTTCCCCGAAACGAATAGAAGATTGTTTACTCTAACGCAGTTTGCGTATTTCGCCGCCGGCTCGCTGGCGCGGGGCAGGACAATCTGCAGGGCTGCTAATCTGGCTGCTGCGGTTTGTTCCGTCAACTTTTTCTCCTCCATTTTTTTCCTCGACTCCTCTTGTCGTTGCCCACATCGTATCGGATAATTGACATGATAATAAGGATCAGTTCATGACCATAATTAGAGGTCAGATTCGGAGGAGACACTATCGATCTCTCACCTGTATTTCATGCTAACGAACCCATGTATATGCAGCTGTACCGCTATATTAGAGCCTTAATTCAAGAGGGTTCGCTGGCGCATGGCGGCAAACTGCCCTCGATCCGCGCACTGATGCGCGAGTTGCAAATTAGCAAGACGACCGTAGAAACCGCCTATCATATGCTGCTTGAGGAAGGGTATGTCCAAAGCAAAGAAAGGTCAGGATTGACCGTCCTGAACCCGCAGCCGGGGCAAGCTCCGAATCCGCCGGGGAAACGATTTAACGACGAAAGGGTTCATACGGCGCTTGCGCAAGCATCCATAGGGGAGAGTGACAAGGAGGCCCTTGTTGATTTCAGCCTGCTGACGATCGATGGAGACTCGTTCCCCATTCGCCAATGGAAGTCCATCCTTGGCGAGGCGTTATCGAACCACAGCCAATCTGTTCATCAATATGGCGAGGCATATGGCGAACTCCCGCTGCGGGAAAGTCTGGCCGCTTATTTGCGGCACTCCCGCGGCGTGATGTGCGCACCGGAACAAATTATCGTAGGGACGGGCTTTTCCTCCAGCCTTCATTTGTTATCGAGATTACTAGGGGAGAATTGCCGCGTAGGCATCGAGGAACCCAGCATCGCCCAAGTCCGGCATATGTTTAATCAGCATCGGTTTCAAATCGTTCCGTTCTCAGTGGAAGCGCTGGAAACAGGGAGGCTGGATACGGACAAGCTTCAGATTCTCTATGCGACGCCGTCTCACCGTCCCGCGGGCGAACCCATGCCGTATGGGCTTAGGCGGCAGCTGCTCCAGTGGGCTTACGAGAACAAGGGGTATATTATCGAGGATGATTATGATGGGGAGCTACGCCTATCCGGCAAGCCGATTCCATCGCTTCAAGGATTGGATGCGCATGGCGCGGTTATCTATATCGGCAGCTTCTCGAAAGTGTTCACGCCGGCTGTGCGGATGAACTATATGGTGCTGCCTTCCGACCTCTTGGAGAAGCTGCATACGCTCAAGCCGCTAGTATCCAGTCCTTCACGGATTGAGCAATGGGCGATGGAGCTGTTTATTTCGCGCGGCCATTGGTATCGTCATTTAAGAAGGATGCGTAAGGTATATCGATTGAAGCAGGATGTGCTCGTGCAGCTCTTGCGCAGCGAGATGCCGGAGTCCGTACGAATCGAGGTTAGCAGTTCGGGCTTGCACCTAGAACTAACCGTTGAGACTGAAGTCGATGCAGCAGCTTTGATCGAATTGGCACGGCAAGCTGGCGTACTTGTGTATGGCAGTCAAGACTCCGGTGTGGACGCAACCGGCAAGGAAGCTCGGATCTACCTAGGCTTCGGCGGTATCAAAGTGAATGAAATGGAGCAGGGGATCAGGCTGCTGAAGCATGCTTGGTCAACCGTGCTTGGCGGGCGTTAAAGCATAATGCTCTTCTTGCATGCACGAATGAAATCTTCTGTAACTTCGGATGATCTGGAAACGTTCGGGAAGTGATGAAGGACACATCACGTATAAGGGAGTATTACTGGAGTTGAGAAATCAAACAGCGGCAGATCGTGGCATGTTTAAAAGTCACAGTCTGCCGCTGTTTGAATCTTATTGCTTCAATATTTTCCGATTGGATCATCCAGCTATAATCTTAAAGATCAAGGGTTGAAAATCAATCCGCAGGGAGCTATAGTAGGTGATAGAAGGTTTACTATACAGAAGTTGGTTTTATATAATAAACCAACTGCGATGGGGCGATGGATTGTCAGAGGAACGCAAATACTGGGTGCCTGCCCTGGAGAAGGCTGATAAAGTGCTTGCCGTGCTTGCTTCAGAGCCGGCCAGCCTTAAATTAATCGACCTGTCCAGAAGGCTGGAAATAAACAAGAGCTCCATGTTTTCGCTCTTGAATACGATGGAAGCGCTGCAATGGGTGAAGCGCGGTACAGGCGATACGTATTCGCTCGGCCATGCTTTCGCCGCATACGGCTCGTCGTACGTGAAGCATTACGATCTGAACCAATCCTTCCATGAGGAGGCCGCCTCAGCGCGCGATCGGCTGCAGGAGACGGTTCAATTGGCGAAGCTGGAAGGCAATCAGGTGCGCTACTTGGGCAAAGTGGAAGCGATCTCACCGGTCCGACTGCAATCCGAGCCTGGGATGCTGCTGCCGGCGCATGCGACGGCGCTCGGCAAGGCCATGCTGGCGCAGCTGAGCGAAGAAGAGCTGCTGAAGCTGTACCCGGAAGCGGAGCTGGCGAAATTGACGCCGCTTACGATCGACAACCGGGAAGCGCTCTTCCGGCAGCTGCGGATGATTCGCGAGCAAGGCTATGCCGAAGACGATCAGGAATCCGTCATGGGCTTCCGCTGCGCAGCCGCCGCAATTCACGGCGGGGAAGGTCATACGGCGGCGGTTAGCTGCTCCATGCTGCTGCATCAATGGGAAGTGAAGGCCGGAGAAGCTAGGGCGGAAATGATCGCGCTGGCGCGCCGCTTATCGGCGCAGCGTTCATAATGAAGAGGAGATGAGAGACATGCGGTTAAAGGATAAAGTCATTCTAATTACAGGATCCGGTTCCGGCATCGGCAAGAGCACGGCGCTGTTATTCGCAAGCGAAGGTGCGAAGCTGATCATTAACGACCTGTCCGAACAGCATGGTACGGATACGGTGAAGGAAATCGAAGCAGCTGGCGGCGAAGCGATATTCATCCGTGCGGACGTGACGAAGCCGGAAGAAGTTTCGGCCATGGTGGATGCCATTATCGCGCATTACGGCGTCATAGACGTGCTGTTCAACAATGCCGGCATCAGCGGCGTAGGGGTGCTGCACGAGATCGAGCCGGAGGCATGGGACCGCGTCATCAACGTCAACATCCGCGGCGTATTCCTGCCGAGCAAATACGTCATTCCGCATATGATGGAACGCCGTCAAGGCTCCGTCATCAACATGTCCTCCTGCATCGCGGAGATCGGCCTTGCACGCCGCGCATCCTATGCCGCGACGAAGGGTGCAGTCCTTGCGCTTACGAAATCGATGCAGGTGGATTACGCGCCTTACAACATTCGGGTAAACGCGCTTCTTCCTGGGACGATCATGACACCGTTCGTGGAGAATTATTTGAAGACCTCCTATGCCGATCCCGCGCAGGCTATCGAAGGGCTGAAGAAACGCCAGCTGAGCGAAGAGCTCGGTTTGCCGGAAGACGTGGCCAAGGCGGCGTTGTTCCTGGCATCGGATGAATCAACGTTCGTCATGGGCTCCCCGTTCTATGTGGACGGCGGCGTCGTATTCGGGAAGAACGCATAAACGTCTTTATACAAAAATTATTATTCTGGAGGTTGTAAACGAAGATGAAGCTGATCAGTATTTCCAAACAAGGACGCAATGTGCTGGGCGTAGTAACGGAGAATGGCGTCATTGACGTCGAGCTGGCTTTGACCCTTGAAGCAGGACGTGCAAATACGGAAGTGCCGTCTGAGGTAATGACGGTCATCGAAGGCGGAGAAGCTGCGCTTGGCGCGCTCCACGGATTTATCGGCTCGCTGCCGGCAACGGGCTCGGAAGCGTATATGACGAGCGAGAATGACATCGAGTGGGGTCCGTGCGTCACGGCGCCGAACAAAATCATCTGCGTCGGCCTCAATTACCGCAAGCATGCGGAAGAAACGAATGCACCGATTCCCGCGTATCCAATTCTATTTAACAAGTTCAACAATACGCTTACGGCCCATTTGAAGGACATCGCCGTCCCGAAGGTAACGGAGAAGCTGGATTACGAAGCGGAACTCGTCATCGTCATCGGCAAGAAGACGAAATACGTAGCGAAGGAAGACGCGCTGAACCATGTCTTCGGTTACTGCGCGGTGAACGACCTATCCGCGCGCGACCTGCAGCTGCGTACGCAGCAATGGCTGCTCGGCAAGTCCTGCGATGACTTCAGCCCGCTTGGCCCGTACCTGGTAACGGCGGATGAAGTCGGCAATCCGAACGACCTGTGGATCAAGTCCATCGTCAACGGCGAAGTTCGTCAAAACTCCAATACGTCGGATATGATTTTCCCATGCGACGAGATCGTCAGCTACGTATCCCAGCATATGACGCTCGTTCCGGGCGATGTGATTTTGACTGGCACGCCGGAAGGCGTCGTGCTTGGGCTGCCGGAAGACCAGCAGGTATATCTCAAGCCCGGCGATGAAGTCACGATCGAGATCGAGAAGCTCGGCAAGCTGACCAATCGTTTTGTCGCGGATCTCTCATAAATAAACACTGCTCGCCCGCCGCATGCTTCTAATAGAAACAGGCGGCGGGCGATTTTCGCGTGCAGAAGGACCATTACCTGCCTCTAGCTGGGGCGAGTAAGCGGCTGACCTCGTGATAAGGAAAGGGAAGGTGGCAAGGATGGCAAGAAGAATTGATGCTCATCAGCATTACTGGAAACTGGACCGCGGCGATTATGGCTGGCTGACGCCGGAGGCCGGACCGATTCTATACCGGGATTATGCGCCTGCCGATTTGGAGCCTGAGCTCGAACGCAGCGGCATGCAGCAAACGATCGTCGTGCAAGCGGCAGCAACCCATGCCGAAACGAAATTCATGCTGGAGCTTAGCCGTCAAACAGCCTCCATTGCGGGGGTTGTAGGTTGGCTGGATTTTCAAAATCCCAACTGGAAGAGCGTGCTTGAGGAATTCCGACTCTATCCCAAATTCGCCGGCGTTCGGGTCATGATTCAAGAGATGAAGGATGCGTTCGAGGTGCTGCACCCGCAGACGGTAGAAGCCCTGCAATATTTGGCGGAGATAAGGCTGCCTGTGGACCTGCTTATCGTGTCTCATCAATTGGAGGCAACGATCGAACTGCTGAAGCAGGTGCCGAATCTCCATGCCGTGATCGACCATATCGGCAAGCCGCGGATCGGCGAAGGCCTCTTCGAGCCGTGGGCGAGTCAAATGCAGGCGATCGCCGAGCAGTTCCCCGGCATTTATTGCAAGCTGTCCGGCATGCTGACGGAAGCCGATCACGCGTCGTGGACGCCGGAGCAGTTTACCGCTTACGTGCGCCATGTCGTCGGCAGCTTCGGCACTGGCCGCGTCATGTTCGGCAGCGACTGGCCGGTATGTCTCCTGGCGGGAAGCTATACGGACGTATGCGAGGTGCTGGAGGCGGCGCTTCCGGGAGGGCTGACGACTGCGGAGCTGGATGCCGTCTATGGCGGTAATGCGGCGGAATTCTATCAGCTGCAAGCAGAGTAGTAGTGTTGCTTTCTCTCAATCGAATGAAGCGGCAATCGGAACAGACTTCGGTCCAAGCGTTGGACTGGAGTCTGTTTTTTTTGTGCGGTCATGGTCAGCGAGTCGACGAAATTTTTCCAGTTCGTTACATCTCAAGACCGTTGACAACATTCATCCGATTCCGTATAGTCGAAATGGACTATATGATGTCAAATCGTTTTCGAAAGGAGCAAAGGGCAATGGCCAAACGAAAAGTATCGAATATGCTGGCTCTTGCCGTCTTGTCTCTGCTGAACGAGAAACCGATGCATCCGTATGAAATGTCCGCCACGATGAAGCAGAGGGGGATTCCCGACGTCATCAAGCTGAATAACGGCTCGCTCTATTCGGTGGTGGAGGCGCTGCTGAAGCAGCAATGGATTATGCCGCTGGAGACGCAGCGGGAAGGGCGGCATCCGGAACGGACGATTTATGCGCCGACGGAAGCGGGACGTACGGAGTTTCAGGCATGGATTCGCGAGCTGATCGGCGAGCCCGTGAAGGAATATCCTCATTTTCCGGCGGCGTTGTCCTTCGTGGGGCATATTTCGCCGCTTGAAACCGCTGATTTGCTGAAACAGCGAATCGAATCCGTACAACAGAACATCACGGAACGCCGTGCGGGCATGACGTATGCGACCGGACTCGGTCTGTCGCGCATTTTTGTCATGGAGGCGGAGTATATTCTGAACCAGCTGGAGGCTGAGCTGCACTGGCTGCGCGCGTTCCGGGACGACATCAAGAACGGAAGTCTGACCACGGAGCAGAATGGGGAAACGGTATGGCATTTCGCCGTGCCTGAAGGCATGGAGCTGCAAGAGAATGGAAATGAAACGGGAGGGATAGACAGACAATGAGTGCACAACGTAACAATGTAGGCATCGTGGTCGCCGGATTGCTGCTCGGCATTCTGATGGCATCCATGGATAACACGATCGTTGCGACCGCAATGGGAACCATTGTCGGCGAGCTCGGAGGCATGGATAAATTCGTCTGGGTAACATCGGCATATATGGTAGCCGAGATGGCCGGCATGCCAATCTTCGGCAAGCTGTCCGATATGTACGGCCGCAAGAAGTTTTTTGTATTCGGCATACTGACGTTCATGCTGGGCTCGATTCTATGCGGAACGGCGCATTCCATCGTCGAGCTTAGCATCTACCGCGCGATTCAAGGGATCGGGGGCGGCGCGCTTGTGCCGATTGCATTCACGATTATGTTCGATGCCGTTCCGGTGGAGAGCCGCGGCAAGCTGGGCGGACTGTTCGGCGCGGTGTTCGGCATGTCGAGTATTTTTGGACCGCTGCTTGGCGCGTACATTACCGACTATATCAAGTGGGAATGGATTTTCTACATTAATCTGCCGCTTGGTCTGATTGCCTTCGTGATGATTGCTTTCTTCTATAAAGAGTCGGTTCAGCATACGAAGCAGCGGATCGATTGGGGCGGTGCTGCGGCGCTGGTTGCCGGCGTCGTATGCCTCATGTTCGCGCTTGAGCTGGGCGGCAAGCAGTTCGCATGGGATTCTGGCATGATAATAGGCTTGTTTGCGGGGTTCGTCGTGCTGCTGATCGCGTTTATCTTCATTGAGCGAACGGTGAAGGAACCTATTATCTCGTTCGGCATGTTCCGCAAACGCCTCTACTGGACCAGCAACGTTATTGCCATGTTCAGCGGTGCCGCGTTCATTACGGCCTCGGTATACATCCCAATCTTCATTCAAGGCGTTCTTGGCGGGAAAGCGACAAACTCCGGCCTCGTGCTGCTGCCGATGATGCTCGGTTCCGTCGTTACGGCGACGATGGGCGGCTTCCTCATGACGAAGACGACGTTCCGTGTGCTCATGATTCCAACGCTGGCCTTGCTGGCGGTAGGCAATATTCTATTATCGACGCTCGGCGTCAGCTCTCATAAATTCACGATTATCGTCTTCATGATCCTGGTTGGCCTTGGCATCGGCGCCTCCTTCTCCGTGCTCAGCAACGCGGCGATCTTCTCCTTCTCGCCGCGGGAACGCGGCGCGGCAAGCGCAACGCTGAACTTCCTTCGCTCGCTTGGCATGACGATCGGAATTACCGTATTCGGCATTATCCAGAGCCATGCCATGACGAATAAGTTTGGGTCGCTGTTTACCGAAGCCGAACGCAGCCAGCTTCCGCAGGGGTTGGATCTGAGCGATCCTCGCGCCATTCTGACGCCGGAGCTGCGCAAAGCGATCCCGCAGCCCGTACTGGAGAAAATCACGTCAGGCTTGTCCTTCTCCATCACGCACGCGTTCGCTTGGGCGATCATCCCGTCCGTGCTCGCGCTGCTCTTCTCCTTCTTCATGGGCCGCGAGAAGCTGACCGAGATGGAACACAGCGGGGATTATACCAGTTCGCATTAATAATACCGCATGACAATCATCCGGCTGCCAAGCCTAACCGCTTGGCGGCTTTTTTGTATACAGGGTACCTAATCATGAAAATCGCTTGAATCGACGTCTCGAACCGACAGGATTAGCACGCCGCCTTTGGTACATTTGAACCAGAGGAGGAGATGTCATGTCAACGAATCCGATCATCGCGGGCGAGCCCGCAAACCCGGGACTTCCCGCACAGCCGCGCTTGCTGCTCCCGAATTCGCCGAATTGGAATTCGTTCAAGGTTGCGGCCGTTCTGGCGCTCGCCTGCGCAGGCGCTTTTCTCGGTGCATGGTATCTTCCGCGCGGCTATAATTTGGCCGCCGTACTAGCCATGGAAGCGATCATCGTCTTCGCCATCGGCAAAGGCAAAATGAACCACCCGCTCGGCATCCTCATTAATGAGCGGAATTTAATGAGCCTCTCTCGGCTCCAAATGACGATGTGGACGGTGCTCTTTACTTCCGTATATTTCACGCTTCTCGTCTCTTATCTTGCGGAGCATCCCGGGGAACAGCTTCATTTGACCTATGATTCTACCATTCTCGCATTGATGGGTGTAAGCGCGTTCTCCACGGTATTCAGTCCTATGATTCAAGGCGCGAAGAAGAATCGGACGATCGAACGAGACCTGAAGGAGCAGCTGATACAAAGCGCTGCCGACGTTTACAACATGCAGCCTGCGGAAATCGCTTCCTGCGTGCAGGGGACGCTTTATGCCAATCCTTCGTTCAAGGACGCGCAGTTCAGCGATATATTCGAAGGGGAAGAAATGCAGAACCACGCCTATATCGATGTTGCGAAAGTACAGCTGTTCATGTTCAGCGCAACCGTGTACTTAGCTTATGGCGCTATGCTGTTTACACTGATCATCACGAAAGATCCCGGAGAGATTACCAAATTCCCGGAACTGCCAAGCGAGGTCATAGGTCTGCTGGGCATTAGCAACGGCGGTTATTTGACAAGCAAAGTCATTAATTTCACCAAATCCACGCCGTAATCCGCCGAATGTCATAGGCGGATAAGAATATGTTTTTCCAAAATAGAGTCTTTCTTCCCGGGCTTTCCTCCGCAGGAAGAGAGACTCTATTTACTTTTTCGATTGGAAGACCTTAACAATACCTACACAATAGATTAACGGCCACTTAACAATAAGGCGGGGGTCGATTAACGACCGCTTAACAATGGGTTTATATAATCGATCTTGTACATAGCGAAGTGCGTTAAGAAACCATATCAGAAGGGTGATAAAGACAAATGTCCATGAAAAAAACGCTTTTGATTTCTGCGCTGGCAGCTGCGCTAAGCACGTCCGCAACGGGTGTCGTTTCGGCAGCATCTGCACAAAACGTGGTAGCAACTTCTTCGTTCAATCTGATGGTTAACGACGCATCCATCTCCGTAGGTTCGATTCAAAAGAACGGCACGACTTTTGTATCACTGCGTGACTTGGGCAAGGCAGCAGGCGTATTGTTTGTTGTTAACGTGAAGGCAGGCGTTACCGCTTATTTTCACGGCCATTCCGTTGAGCTGCACAAAGGTTCGAAAGAAGCTTTGGTAGACGGCGAGCAAACGGCAATGCAACATCCAATCGAAATCGTAGGAGCTTCTTACTATATCTCGGTTGAAGACTTCATTGCACTCTTCGATGTGGACGCGGCGAAAGACGCTCAAGGCCAAGTATGGATCGATGCAGTCGAGAAGGTCCACGCGGACAACGTAAGCTGGATCGACGCTGGTCACCTGCTTGCTTCGACGCTGACGGAAGACGGCCGCACGGACTACATCGTTGATGCCAAAACAGGCGCGTTCCAACAGCTGATGACTTCCTCGACGGCTTCCGAGCTGACGGTATCCCCGAACGGTACGAAAGCAGCTTACACCGACGAAGACGGTCTGGTTTACGTAATTGACCTGACAAGCAAGAAGTTTGATACGAAGACGGTTTCGACGGACAACTCCATCAAGCCCGAGCTTGTATGGTCCCCCGACAGCAGCTCGATCTTCTTCCTGCAAGGCGACAAAGGTACTGTGATCCAGAAGCTGAACATCGCTGACGGTACACTGACGAAAGTGCTTGACGACAAGCTGGATTACAAAACAAACCTGAGCGTATCCGCTGACGGCACGAAGTTCTACTATGTCGTGACGAAGCCGGGTGCAGTAACGGCTGATGCCACGAAGCCAGTGGAATCCGATGACGTGGCGATCGATATCAAGGGCACCGAGCCGCAAGTCTATTTCTTCGATGCTTCGGTGAAAGACGCAGTTCCAGTGAAACTGACGACTTCGACGGATGACAAAGTATTCGTAGGCGCAGCGGCTGACGGCAGCCAAGCTTACTACGTAAGCGTAGAAGACAACAAGCCTTCTTCCCTCGTTGCAGTTGCGAAAGACAAGAAGCTGACGACAATTATCGGCGACAAAGACGTGCTGCAAGCTACAATGGCAGGCGGCAAAATCTACGCGCTGACAGATGCGGGCGACAAAACAGGCGTGTACGAAGTTGATGCAGCTGCCGGTACTTCCAAATCGCTTGGCGACCTGGAAGGTAATGTGTCTGAAGTTGTAGCAGCAGCGGGCGCGCCGATCGCATTCGTAATTGACGATGCGACATATGTAGCTAATGGCGAAGTTCTCAAAAAAGTAACGAACTAATCTACTATAATCGTAAAATTCGAGAGGAGATTTACAACACAATGAAAACAAAATGGATCAGAAACATCGGTTTGGCAGTCATGGCTCTTTCCCTCACATTCGGAAGCGTATCTGCAGTTAGCGCATCCAGCAAACTTAGCGGCCGTATCGTAGTCAACGGTTCGTCGGCACTGCTTCCTTTGACGCTTCAAGCGGCAAATGAATTCAAGAAGCTGAACCCGAAAGTTAGAATTTCGGCATCTGCAGCCGGCTCCGTAACTGGACCGCAATCCGTACGTAAAGGCATTGCCGACATCGGCGCATGCGACTGGGATGCTTCCACAGACGTACCTGGCTTCAAGAAATTCGACGGCCAAGTCGCAAACAAAGTAGCGGTTATTCCTTTCGCGGCTGTTGCGAACAGCAACGTTGGCGTAAGCAGCCTGAGCACAGCTCAACTGCAAGGCATCTTCTCCGGTAAAATCACGAACTGGAAAGAAGTTGGCGGTTCCGATGCTGACATCGTCGTCGTTAACCGTGCATTCGGTTCCGGCACGCGCGTTAACTTCCAAGTCAAAGCATTGAACGGTACAGACTTCATGACGAAAGGCTCCAACTACAAAGAAGTTAAATCGAGCGGCGATATGAAAACAGCGATCGAAACGACGCCAAACGCAATCGGTTATATCGACCTTGTGTATGTAACTGCGAAAATGAAAGCTATGAAAATCAACAATGTTGCTCCATCTGAAGCAAACGTTATTAACGGTTCGTACAAAGTATGGGCTTACGGCTACTACATGACAAAAGGCCAACCTTCTGGCGTCGTTAAAGCATTCATCGATTATGTACAAAGCACGAAGTTCCAAACAGGTTCCCTGAAAAAACTTAAATTCATCCCGCTGTCCGCAATGAAAAACGCGTAAGACCTAACCGGACCAGCAAGTTACAAGTGAAGCCAGCTTCTGCATATTAAGCGGGAAGCTGGCTTCTCTCTTTTTGAAATGAGAGGAGAAGGGTCGTTATGAGTATGATGGAAGCACAAACTTCCGGGAGAGCTTACTCCGGCGAAGAGCTTGGAAGAAGCCTGGAAGCTTCGTCCGGCAAAATCTTCAGCCGCAAAGCAAGACTCTCGTTCTACAACCGCACGTTCAAAATAATTTGCATCGCCAGCGCGGTATTCGTTTGTTTAATCTTGTTCTCGATCTTGTTTCTAATGGGCCGCACGGGCGTGCTCACCTTCGAAACCGTATCGGTGAAAGATTTCTTCTTGTCCACTGACTGGGTGCCGGAGAACGAGCAGTACGGCGCGTTCGTGTTTATTTTCGGTACGTTTGCTTTGACGCTGCTAACCATGGTGATTTCGGTTCCGCTATCTGTCCTTATTGCTGTTTTTCTATCGGAAATGACGCCTACATGGCTGAAGACCGCTCTGCGTCCTATTCTTGATCTGCTCGTGGGTATTCCTTCCGTCGTATACGGTTTTCTCGGCTTGACGGTGTTGATTCCGATGCTGCGTGCAACGACGGGCACGAACATGGGTGATGGCATCCTGGCAGCCGCTATCGTGCTGACCATCATGGTACTGCCCACAATCAGCCGCATCACAGACGATTCCATCGTCGCAGTTCCTAAGAAATTTCGCGATGCTTCCTACGCGCTCGGTTCGACCCGTTTTCAAACGATTGTCCGTGTTGTGCTTCCTGCGGCTAAGAGCGGCATTATGTACGCCGTTATTCTCGGCATGGCCCGCGCGATCGGCGAAACAATGGCCGTCGTTATGGTTATCGGAAACACGCCGCAGCTGGCTGATGCGCTGTTCAAGCCAACTTCGGTACTGACGAGTAACATCGTCATGCAAATTGCGAATGTCCCGTTTGATTCCACTTGGAACTACGCGTTATATATGATGGGCTTCATCCTGCTGATTATCTCGTTGATTATGATCGTAATCGTCCGCATGATTCAAGGAAGAGGGGTAAAATAATGAGCGTAAATAAATCTGCAGCCCCTGCAATGAATCCATTTGCTTCTCGCAAAAGCCTGAACAGGTTTAACAATCGCCTGTTTACGGGTATTGTTTGGCTGATCGGCATCTGTACGATTTTATTCATTTGCGGGTTGCTGTTTATGATCCTCAAAAAAGGACTGCCGCAGCTGGATTGGGGATTCCTCTACGGCTTGCCGAGCGAAATGGACGAAGGCGGCGGGATCGGTCCCGTGCTGTTCAACTCGTTCTACGTTCTATTCATCTCGCTCGTTATTTCGATTCCGCTCGGTATGGCGGCAGGCATCTATTTGGCCGAATTCGCGCCGAATAACAAATTCATTACGTTCATTCGCATCTGCGTGGAAGGCTTGGCATCTGTGCCTTCTATTATATTCGGTCTCTTCGGTATCGCATTATTCGTCGAAGCGATGGATGTTGGACTTACAATCATCGGCGGAGCCGTCAGCTTGGCATTTCTGAACTTGCCGGTGCTTACCCGCGTTACGGAGGAAGCGATTCGTTCGGTGCCGCAGGAGATGAAAAGTGCATCCTTCGCCTTAGGGAGCACCCATCTGCAAACGATCCGCCGCGTACTTGTTCCTGTCGCGCTCAATGGGATTATCACGGGGATCTGTCTCGTTGCAGGCCGTGCTTTCGGTGAAAGTGCCGTCATTATCTTGACCGCGGGCGTCTCTTCTTCCGGTGTCATGTGGGACTTCAATCTGTTGTCCCCAGGCGCAACGCTGGCCGTTCACCTCTGGTACGTTCAGTCGGAAGCCATTGTGCCCGATGCGCAGCTGATCGCCGAGAAAGCAGCGGCTGTACTGGTCTTTGTCGTCCTGCTCATCAACATCGTGTTCCGGGTACCGCTCTGGGTTAATGCACGTAGAACACGCTAAACACAGCAATTCCGGATCGGAAATAAATTTTACGCTGCGTTTACAAAACAAACATATGACTTTGACAATTTAGGGCTACGATTAACCATAAGATTGACTCGGACGTATGTCCACCTATATGGAGGAGAACGATATGCAATCCATCGCTTCGCAAACCTTGATCGATATTCATAAATTAAATTTGTTTTACGGAAACTTTCATGCCCTCAAAAATGTAACGATGGATATTCCGGAGAAAGCAATTACCGCTTTCATCGGACCCTCCGGCTGCGGCAAATCAACGCTGCTTCGTACGCTGAACCGCATGAACGATATGATTCCGAACACGCGCATCGAAGGCAAGGTCCTCATCGGCGGCGCTGACATTTACTCCAAAGAGGTCGATGTGGAGACGCTTCGGAAGAAGGTCGGCATGGTCTTCCAGCAGCCGAATCCGTTCCCGAAATCGATCTACGACAATGTGGCCTACGGTCCGCGTCTGCATGGCATTCGCAGCAAACAGAAGCTGGATGAAATCGTTGAAACCAGCCTTCGTTCCGCAGTGCTGTGGGATGAAGTCAAGGATTATTTGAAGCGTTCCGCGCTCAGCCTGTCCGGTGGACAACAGCAGCGCTTGTGCATCGCTCGCGCGATTGCCGTAAATCCGGATGTCCTTCTCATGGATGAAGCGACTTCAGCTCTCGACCCGATCTCGACGCTCAAAATCGAGGAATTGGCACAGGAACTGAAGGACAAATACACGATTGTAATGGTTACGCACAATATGCACCAGGCAGCACGTGTTTCCAATCAGACTGTGTTCTTCCTAAATGGCGAAGTGGTGGAGTTCTCCGATACGGAGAAGCTGTTCTCGAACCCGCGCGACCAGCGTACCGAAGATTATATCAGCGGCCGGTTTGGCTAATCACCTGACATTTATGTGGAGAGGGAGAACGATGAAGGCATGATGACGAAGAGGAAAGAGTTTGACCATGGCCTTGAAGAACTGAACGAACTGATCGTTGATATGGGACGGCGGGTCGAAACGGCAATAGCCAATTCGATGGAGGCACTCGAGAAAGTCGATGCCGACGAAGCGAGACGGATCGTAAAGGAAGACAAGGAGCTTAATAGAATTGAAGAAAAAATTTCAGAGCTCGGAGCAACGCTTATCGCAACGCAGCAGCCGGTAGCGAAGGACCTGCGCCGCATCCTCGTCGCTTTCAAGATCGCAAGTGACTTGGAGCGGATGGGTGATTTGGCAGTCGACGTCGCCAAAGTCGTTATCCGACTGGAAGGCCAAACGCTCATCAAGCCGCTCATCGATCTGCCGCGCATGTCGCAAATCGTGCAGATGATGACTTACGAATCCATTCAATCGTTCGTTCAAGAGAACGTGAACATGGCGTACAAAATGGCCAAGGACGATGATTTGGTCGATGCGCTTTATGCCCAAATTATCCGGGAGCTCTTCTCGCTTATGATGGAGAACCCGACAACGATTTCCCAGGCTAACCTGCTCAGCTTCGTAGGCCGTTATATCGAGCGTTTCGCTGATCATGCGACCAACATTGGCGAGTCCGTTGTGTACCTGGTAACGGGTGCGCGCCCAGATTTGAACTCGTAGGACTTGACCAAGAGTAATAGCATGCCCAAAGAGCAGTCAATCGAAGCATATCGATTGACTGCTCTTTGCTTTGTTACACCTGCTGCTTATTCCATTCGTCCTCACGGAGCAGCGAGGCAACGCGCTGTACGACTTGCGAATTCCAATAGTCGCTGCGCCAAGCCGCTGTCCACTGCCAAGGCACAGACTGTCCAGGCAGCGGGATGAAGGTGACGCCTTCAGGAGCGCGTGCAGAAGTCCTAACCGGCAAAATGGCGAGCATGGAGCCGTCTGCAACCGCATTGAATACGAGATCGATTCGATCTGCCGCCCACGCCCGGGATAGGGTAACCTTCTCATGCGTTTCCCAATTGAGGATGCTTTCTTGGAGAGGGAGGTCGACCAGCTCGACGAGGGATTGACCTGCCAGCTTATAAGCCGGAATAGTCGGACCGGCAGCAAGTGCGTGGCCTGCACTCATGAAGAGTGCTAATCGGTCATCCGAAATGACTTCAAGCTGCAAGGCTGCTGCGGGGGTTATCAATCCACCGGCAGGCAGGCGCGGGTTACCGCTGATCATGAAATCGATAGATCCGGTCTGAAGCTGCTCAAGCAGTGCGGCATGCTGGCCGGTGATCAGCTTTAACTGCATGCCTGAAGACTGCGATGCTTGCGCGATCCAGTCGGTTCTGAACAATAGGGAGGAAGCAGTGTCGGTAATGCCGACCACTAAGCGATGCTCACCCGTTTGCCGGAAAGCTTGAAACCGTGACTGGGCTTCCTTGTAGATGCGGTCGATTTCCGCAGCGTACCGGTAGAGCAGCTGGCCGGATTCCGTAAGCAGCACTTTACCGGTTTTAATTTCGAACAGAGGTGCGCCCCATTCTTCTTCTAGCTTGCGCATATGAAAGCTGACAGTCGGCTGCTTGACGCCGATTTCCTCCGCGACAGTGGTGACTTTCTTCAGCTCGGAGAGCAGCACTAGGATTTGTAGTCTTAATATACTCATGACTTAAAATTCCCTTCAGGGTGATTTTATACAATAATTTTATATTACCTATATCATTTATTCAATAAATCTATGAAGTTTTAGCATTCCGTTAACACTAAGAAAATATCAAATTAATAAGGTCAACGTACAATAGGTCTTGTAAACAAATTAACCGCACGGATAGCGGAAGGAGAAACGAACTGAAATGAAAAAAGCATTACTCGTTGTAGTAGCACTCGTGTTGACGATCGGTCTGGCGGCTTGCGGCTCAAACAAAGGGGACAGCAGCAACACTACAAATAACGGTAAGACAAACAACGGCACTACAGCTAACGCAGGCGGTAACGCAGGCGGCGATGCGCTTAGCGGTTCGCTCCTGGCAGCAGGCTCCACGGCGCTTCAACCACTCGTTGATCAAGTATCCAAGAAATTCATGGAAGACTCGAAATACAGCGGCATCACAGTTCAAGTACAAGGCGGCGGAAGCGGTACTGGCTTGACGCAAGTACAAGGCGGCCAAGCAGACATCGGTAACTCCGATATCTTCGCTGAAGAGAAATTCACGGACGCTGACGCTGACAAAGCGAAAGAACTTGTTGACCACCAAGTGGCAGTCGTTGCAATGGCAACTGTCGTAAACAAAAGTGTTACTATCGACAACCTGACAAAAGAACAATTGGTTGCTATCTTCACAGGTAAAGTGAAGAACTGGAAAGAAGTTGGCGGCGAAGACGAGAAGATCACGATCATCAACCGTCCAGGCAGCTCCGGTACGCGCAAAACGTTTGAAAAATACGCACTTGGCACGAAATCCGAAGATGTACCAGGATCCATTCAAGAAGATTCGTCAGGTACGGTTAAGAAATACGTAACAGATACACCTGGAGCAATTGGTTACTTGGCACTGTCCTACCTGGATGACACAGTTAAAACGATTAAGTATAACGGTGTAGAACCAAAAGAAGAAAACATCGTGACTGGCGACTACCCAGTATGGGCTTACGAGCACATGTACACGAAAGGCGAACCAAACGCAGCAGCTAAAGCATTCCTTGACTACATGGTGAGCGACGAAGTACAAAACGCTGATGTTGTAGAGCTTGGTTATATCCCAGTTGGCAAAATGCAAGTAAAACGCGATGCTGCAGGCACTGTATCGAAATAAGCGATACGCCTAAAGCCGAAATAAATAAGCAGTCTTAAGAGGTGGATGAGTCCGCCTCTTCTTGACTGTCTAAGAACAGCATGATTGAAGGAGAGAAGAAGCGATGGAGCAGCCCGCTGTGAATGATAAACAACTCGTTCATCCAAGAACGACGCGTACCCTGGCCAAACCGCATGTCATGGAGGAATGGGTAGGCAAAGTATTTACGACGCTGTGTATTCTAGTACTCGTCGTTACGATCGGCGCAATCGTCTATTTCGTGTCTTCACGCGGTTTGACGACGTTCTTTGGAGATGGTGTCAGCCTCGGCGGGCTGCTCAGCGGACTCAAATGGGATCCTGAAGCAGATATTCCGCTGTATGGCGCACTGCCATTCATCTTCGGCTCGTTCAGCACCTCGCTGCTCGCCGCTCTTATCGCGGCGCCTCTTGGCTGCTGCGCGGCTGTATTTATGACGCAAATCATGCCTGGAATCGGTAGACGCATCCTCCAGCCGGTTATCGAATTGCTTGCGGGCATTCCGTCCGTTGTGTTCGGTTTTGTTGGTCTAAGCGTAGTCGTACCTGCGCTCCGCGCGATCTTCCCAGGACAAGGGATCGGGATCGCGGCAGGCGCAATTGTCTTGTCGATGATGATTCTGCCGACGATCACGACGATCGCGACCGATGCGCTCTCCGGCTTGCAGCGCGGCTTGAAGGAAGCGTCGTTTGCGCTCGGTGCTACGCGCTGGCAGACGATCTACCGCATCGTCATTCCGACTACGCTGCCTTCGCTGCTGACGGGTGTCGTGCTCGGCATGTCCCGTGCATTCGGTGAAGCATTGGCGGTTCAGATGGTTATCGGAAACTCGCCGCATATTCCGCACTCCTTGTTCGAATCGGCTTCGACGCTGACCAGCGTCATTACGCTTGACATGGGCAATACGGTCATGGGCTCGACGCATAACAACGTGCTCTGGTCGCTTGCGCTGATCTTGCTTGCCATGACGTTTGTCTTCGTCTTTATTGTCCGCTTCTTGGAAAGGAGAAATAACCGATGACAGCCAAAACCGCAGATCGCATCGCAACTGCCGTCATTATCGCCATATCCGGATTCATTGTTTTGCTGCTCGCAGGGCTGCTTGGTTACATTATTGTCCGCGGACTGCCGCACATCAGCTTCCATTTCCTAACCTCTGGACCGCAAACGATAAAAGCGGGAGGCGGTATTGGGCCGCAGCTGTTCAACTCCTTGTTCTTATTATTGTTAACATTGATTATTACCATCCCGCTCGGACTTGGCGCCGGCATCTACATGAGCGAATACGCCAAACCGGGAAGATTAACCGATTCCATTCGACTCATCGTCGAGGTACTCTCTTCCTTCCCGTCTATTGTCGTCGGTTTGTTCGGATTGCTTGTGATTGTCAACGTATTCGGTCTTGGATTCTCGCTCTTCTCCGGCGCGCTTGCGCTGACCGTATTCAATCTTCCGCTTATGGTGCGGATTACGGAGCAATCGCTTAAGGGCGTCCCCCGCGAGCAGAAGGAAGCGAGCCTCGCGCTCGGCTTGTCGCGCTGGAAGACAATTACTTCCGTCATGATGCCAATCGCAATGCCGACGATCGTGACAGGCACCATCCTTGCTTCGGGCCGCGTATTCGGTGAAGCAGCGGCACTGCTGTTTACGGCAGGAATGAGCTCGCCGAGACTGGATTTCACGAACTGGAATCCGCTCAGTCCTTTCTCGCCGCTTAATCCGTTCCGCCCTGCGGAGACGCTGGCGGTTCATATCTGGAAGATCAACAGTGAAGGCTTGGCTCCGGATGCAGCTCAAATCGGCGCAGGCGCTTCCGCTATACTTATCATTATGGTGCTGCTTTTCAACTTCACGGCCAGATGGTTTGGCGGGTATCTGCACCGTAAATTTACGGCAACCAAATAAGGGGAGTGACTAAAGCATGCAAACAACAGGACTAGCAGCCAAAGACCTCAGCGTATTCTATGGGGAGAAGGAAGCCATCAAGAGCGTATCGCTTCAGTTTGCTCCCCGGGAGGTTACCGCGCTCATCGGCCCGTCGGGCTGCGGGAAGTCTACCTTCCTGCGCAGCTTGAACCGCATGAACGATACGATTGGCGGCGTGCGTACGAAGGGTGAAATTTGGATCGACGGCGAGAACGTCAATGACGCCGGCGTAGACGTTGTTCTGCTTCGCCAGAAGATCGGCATGGTCTGGCAGCGTCCCAATCCGTTTCACAAGTCGATTTACGAGAATATTGCGTTCGGCCCCCGTTATCACGGGATTCGCAAGAAGCAGCAGCTCGACGAAATCGTGGAGGAGTGTCTCCGCAAGTCCGCGCTATGGGAAGAGACGAAGGATCGTCTGCATCAGTCGGCACTTGCCCTCTCCGGCGGACAACAGCAGCGTCTATGCATCGCCCGTTCCATCGCTGTAAAGCCGAAGGTCATTCTCATGGATGAGCCGGCATCGGCGCTTGATCCGGTATCGACCGCCAAGGTCGAGGAGCTGATCGCCGAGCTGAAGCAGGATTACAGCATCGTGATCGTGACGCACAACATGCATCAGGCTGCGCGCGTATCGGACAGAACCGCATTCTTCTACATGGGCAAAGTCGTCGAGCACGACAAAACCGAAAAAATCTTTACGAATCCTTCCGAGAAGGCGACGGACGATTATATTTCCGGCCGCTTTGGTTAAGGAACGAGGAGAGGGGCGCTTGCGTGTTGAAACGGAAAGAGCTGGATGAAGGCCTGGAGCAGCTGAAGAGCATGCTCATTGAAATGGGCAACCGCGTAGATAACGTACTTGGGGAAGCCATGTCGGCGCTGGAGAAATTGGACACCACCGCAGCCAGACGCATTATTGCGGCAGATATCGAGCTGAACCGGATTGAAGAAAGCATCGACCTGCTCGGTGCACGGATGATCGCGACGCAGCAGCCGGTTGCCAAAGATTTGCGCAGAATTCTAATCGCCTTCAAAATGGCGAGCGATCTGGAGCGTATGGGCGATCTATCCGTTGATATCGCGAAAGTCGTCGTCCGTTTGGATGGCCAGACACATATGAAGCCGCTTGTGGATCTGCCTCAGATGGCTGATATCGCAAGGCAGATGATTCGCGAATCTATCGAGTCGTATGTGCATGAGAACGTGAACCTGGCGTACAAAATGGCAAAAGACGATGATCAGGTAGATGCTTTGTTCAGTCAGGTGGTCGGTGACTTGTTCGCGCTCATGATGGACAATCCCAAATCGATCACGCAAGCGAGCCAGATCAGCTTCGTTGGCAGATATATCGAGCGCATTGCCGATTATGCCACCAATATTGGCGAGAGCGTCGTCTTTCTCGTAACCGGCAAGCGTGCCGAATTAAATGACTAAGTAAAGTGAGATCCGGTGTGCGGCGTATGGAGCTGTACGCTGGATTTTTTTACATAAATTTAACAATGCTCCAATGCTCTCTTCACAATCATCTCCTACAATAGAACGATAAGAGAGTCAAAACGACTGACGCCTAAGAGGGATTCTTGTGGATGAGATGGGATATGGACTATTAGACCGTACAATGATCCATCGGTTGACAGAGCAATGGCATTACGGCGGCATCGGCGTCATCGTCGTGCATGTGTCAGGAAACACATCGGCCTCCGTGCTTGAGGCATTGACAGAGTGGATGAATGAGCAGCGGCGTCTCGTCTGGCGGTATAGGATGGAGAACGACTTCTTCTACTTCCTTCAACGGGGCAAATCCGAAGATAAGCTGGACAAGCTGATCAAGCGAGCGGTGGACGCACTTCGATCGAAGCTGAAGCGCATTTACGCGGGCGAAGAAGAGCTTTCCGCCACTCATGCAGACCGCAGCGCTTTTGCGATTGGACATGCATCGGCATATCCTTCGAGTATCGGCCGCTCAGCGGAAGCGACAATTTACTATGCGATCAAGGATGCCATATCCGCGGTGATGCGGTATCGGATTCGCCAGGAGGATGCAGCGGCGGTGCTCGATTCACCGGCTGGCGCGGAGACGGACACGTGGGGCGGTCTAGCCTTGGACGAATCGCGAATATCCGGAACTGGCGGACAAGGACGGCAGATTGCACAGCCTGCAGCCGTTCCAAGCAGCGCGAAGACGCCTTTCCCCATTGGGATGCTGGCCAAATCGATTCCGACGCTGTCGCCGTCCGAGCGCGTGTCGGACCTCGCACGAATGTTCGAATCCAACCCGCATGTGCAGGGGGCGATCATCGCAAGCGAAGGCCGTCCCATCGGCTTGATCATGAAGGAAAACATGAACCAGCTGCTAGCTGGACAATTCGGACTTCCGTTATATTGGAATCGATCCGTATCGAAAATTATGGACGAAGAAGCGCTTGTCGTCGAAGCGGACCTGCCGGTGGAACATGTAGCGCAGCTGGCGATGGCCCGGGATATTTCGCGCTTGTATCATGTCGTCATCATTACCCGGGGAGGGAAGCTGATCGGCGCCGCTTCCATTCGTGCCATATTGGAGTGCATGACACAGCTGCGCACGGAGGAAGCCAGAACGGCCAACCCGCTGACCGGATTACCGGGGAATGCAGCCATACTCCGCGAGATGCAGAGCCGGATCGATACAGGCAAGAAATTCGCGATTATCTATGCCGATTTGGACTATTTCAAGTGGTTTAATGACTGCTTCGGCTTCAGCCGGGGGGATGAGCTCATTCGGTTCTTGTCTGCGGTACTGCAAGAAGTGGCCAGCCTTTCGGGAGCGAAGGACGATTTTATCGGCCATATCGGCGGCGACGACTTCATCGTCCTCTCGGATGCGGAGGACGCCGAGCAATTGTGCCGTCATATGATTACACGATTTAACGACGGCGCCAGGGCATATTACGGCGGTGTTGACGTATCAAGTGTCATGGATCGAAGCGGTAATACGGTTATACAGGATGGCGTGACACTGTCCTTGTCGCTGCTCACCTGGGACGGACTGCAAGTGGTAACGACAGCTGACATATCGGAGGCGGCTGCACGCCTCAAGAAACAGGCCAAATCCATTACAGGCAGCGCCTATGTTGCAGGAGACGTATTTGAAAAGCATCTGGGAGAGGGAAAAACAACGTGAACCTGAGAAGAGACAGCAATGGCATGGCTATCATTTATTTTGCCTGGCATGGAAGAGCCCAAGAGACAGCAGAGGTAAAAGGGCGGCTGCGGGCGAATTGGCGCCGATTTGCAGAGCAGGTCCTGGGCGAGAATAAGGTGGTTGGATTAAACGGGCTGTCCCGCATGTGGATGCGGGACGATCTTTTCGTTTGTCTGACGCTGCCATCTCAGCGGGAAGAGATGCTCGAGGAGCAGCTGCTGGAGATCAGCAGCCGGCTGCAGCACGACTGGGAGCCTCGGTTCATGGACGCGGCATTCGGCGGGCCTGTGCCTGAGCTGTACCTGCATGCGGGTGTGTCTTTCTTGGACGACGGCATTGTTTCAGAAGAAGAGCGCTTATACGACGGTATGAAGCGGGCGATCGTGCATGGACAATCGAACGGAGCCGCCAAGCGAAGCTTGAAGCGACGAGAACTGGAGCAGATCTTGCGCGAACGGCGCATTCAGCCGATGTATCAGCCGATTATGTCGCTGTCGCCGGATTCCCATTCCATATTCGGTTATGAGGCATTATCTCGAATTCCGGGCAGCCGTTGGTTTGACGGCCCGCTTGGTTTGTTTCAATTTGCCGATGAAGAAGGACTGACGTATGCGCTTGACCGATTGGCGCGCGAGCGGGCAATCGAAGGATCGACGGGTCTGCTGAAGGGACAGAAGCTGTTTATTAACATAACGGCGCGGATCATGAACGACCCATCGTTCTCCTCTGGGCAGACCTTGCTGCTGCTGCAGAGATTTGGCCTGTCGCCGCATCATGTCGTATTCGAAATTACGGAGCGGACCTCCATCGAGGACTTTGGTTCTGCCAAACGCATTCTGCAGCATTACCGTAATCAAGGGTATCAAATTGCCATTGACGACGCGGGGGCCGGCTATTCTTCCCTGCAGTCGATCGTCGAGCTGAAGCCGGACTTTATTAAAATCGACCGTTCCCTCACGAACGGGATTCACTTGGATGGGATGAAAGCGCATCTCGTGCAGACGTTTGCCGATTTGGCTGCCAAAATGGACATCAAGCTCATTGCCGAAGGCATCGAGGAAGAGGAAGAGCTTCAATTTATCCGCAGTCTCGGCGTTCAATACGCACAAGGCTACTTGCTTGGGCGGCCGCAGCCGTTCGACGAATAATAGAACAGCAGGCAATGCTACCGCGCAGCGCTTACGCAGCAGCAGCTTTCCCGATATTCGCAGCCGCGGATAAGTGGGAAAGCTTGTTTGCTTTATGCTATGATAGTGACTAGGAAAATAAGGTGAGGTGTGCCTTTCATATGGATAAATGGGTGTTAATTGACGGTAACAGTATCATCTACAGGGCGTTCTTTGCCATGCCGCCGCTGACGAATTCGGCTGGACTGCATACGAATGCGGTATACGGATTTACGACGATGCTGCTGAAGCTGCTGGAAGAAGAGAAGCCGACGCATATGCTGGTTGCTTTTGACGCCGGCAAGGTGACGTTCCGCCACGAAGGGTACACGGAATATAAGGGCGGACGCCAGAAGACGCCGCCGGAGCTGTCGGAGCAATTCCCTGTGCTGAAGGAACTGCTGAAGTCCTTTGGCATCGCGCAGTATGAGCTGGCGGGCTATGAGGCGGACGATATAATTGGCACGCTCAGCCGACTTGCGGACGAGAGCGGCGTCGAGACCGTCGTCGTCTCGGGCGACAAGGATATGCTGCAGCTGGCATCGGACCATGTTACGATCGCGCTGACCCGCAAGGGCGTCAGCGAGGTGGATCGCTATGATCCGGCTGAAATCAACGAACGATACGGGCTAACGCCGCTGCAAATCATCGACCTAAAGGGTCTGATGGGCGATACGTCCGATAATATACCGGGCATTCCGGGCGTCGGGGAGAAAACCGCGCTGAAGCTGCTGCACGACTACGGCTCCGTCGAGGGTGTTCTTGCGAATACGGCTGAGCTGAAAGGCAAGATGAAAGAAAAAGTAGAAATGCATCAAGACGATGCGGTCATGAGCAAGAAGCTGGCGACCATCTTCCGCGAAGTGCCGCTGGAAAACAAAACGGACGAGCTGCTGTACAACGGTTACGATGCGAATTCATTATCGGACATGTTCCGCAAGCTGGAGTTCAAATCGCTCATCGAGCGCTTGGCGCTGCCGGAAGCGGGGGGAGCAGGAGAAGTTGCCGCCTTGGCCGTACCGACATATAAAGTCGTATCTGCAGGTTCACTCGATGCAGGCGCGCTGACAGAGCTGTTGACTCAATCGGAGAGTCTCTATATTGAGGCGATCGGAGAGAATCCGCACATTGCCAGGCTGGTCGGCCTGGCCGTTGCGGGCGGTGACCGCATCGTTACGCTGACCTATGACGAACTGATGGATAAGGCTGTCTCCGCGCCGGTACGAGCATGGCTGGAGGACGAGCAGGCGCCGAAGCGGGGCTACGACCTGCACAAAGCGGAGCTTGCACTGAGCTGGCTTGGCATCGAGCTGCGCGGCGTCGTATTCGATGCGCTGCTCGCGGCGTATCTGCTGGATCCGACGGAGTCCAGCCAAACGCTTGCCTCGCTGATCCAGCGTCAAGGCCTCGCCTCGATCCAGACGGATGAAGCCGTTTACGGCAAGGGAGCGAAGCTGCAGGTGCCAGCAGGCGAGGTGCTCGCTAACCATCTGGCTGCCAAGGCCGATGCCGTGCGCAGGCTCGTGCCGCTGCTGTCGGCGGAGCTTGCGCAGGGGCATATGACAAAGCTGAACGAGGAGCTCGAACAGCCGCTTGCCGTCGTCCTTGCAGGGATGGAGAAGCAGGGCATTAAGGTGAATCCGGCCGTGCTTGAAGATCTGGGCACTGAGCTTGAGAAGGGTATCTCTCAATATATGAGCGACATCTATACCTATGCCGGCATGGAGTTCAACATCAATTCGCCGAAGCAGCTGGGCGACGTGCTGTTTGAGAAGCTGGGTCTTCCGGTTATTAAGAAGACGAAGACGGGTTATTCCACCGATGCGGAAGTGCTGGAGAAGCTGGAGCCATACCACGAGATTGTGAAGCTGATTCTGCACTACCGTCAGCTGGCCAAGCTGCAGTCCACGTACGTTGAGGGACTACTGAAGGAGATTCGCCGCGACACGGGCAAGGTTCATACCTACTATAGGCAGACGATTGCCGCGACGGGCCGGTTGTCGAGCCAATTCCCGAATCTGCAGAACATCCCGATCCGGCTGGAGGAAGGCCGCCGTATCCGCAAGGCGTTCGTTCCTTCGGAGCCGGGCTGGACCATCCTCGCGGCGGACTATTCGCAGATCGAGCTTCGCGTGCTGGCGCATATATCCGGCGACGAGAAGATGAAGGAAGCATTTATCGCGGATACAGACATCCATACGAAGACCGCTATGGACGTGTTTGGTGTTGCGGCTGAGGAAGTCGACGCCAACATGCGCCGCCAAGCAAAGGCTGTCAATTTCGGCATCGTGTACGGTATCAGCGATTTCGGTTTATCGAACAACCTGAGCATCTCGCGGAAAGACGCGGCGCGTTTCATCGAGCAGTACTTTACCGCATTCCAAGGGGTTCGCGCTTATATGGATACCATCGTGGCGCAGGCGCGCAAGGATGGTTATGTGACGACACTGCTTGAACGCCGCAGGTATCTGCCTGATATCAAGGCGTCGAACTTCAATCTTCGCTCGTTCGCCGAACGGACGGCGATGAACACGCCGATTCAAGGCACGGCAGCCGATATTATCAAGCTTGCCATGGTGAAGATGGACCGCGCGCTGCGCGAACGCGGGCTTCGAAGCCGCATGCTGCTTCAGGTACACGATGAGCTCGTCTTCGAGGTGCCGGCCGATGAGCTGGAGCTGATGAAGACACTGCTGCCCGAAGTGATGGAGAGCGCGCTTGCGCTGGATGTTCCGCTGAAGGCTGACGTCAGCTACGGTGACAATTGGTATGAGGCGAAGTAAGACAAAGCCGCCCTGCATGCGCTATAATGAAGGCTGAACATGGCAGGGGGGAATTAGGAAATGCCTGAATTACCGGAAGTTGAAACCGTTCGGCGAACGCTGAATGAGCTTGTTGCAGGCAAACGGATCGAGCGGGTAACCGTGTCGCTTCCGCGAATTATACAACGGCCAGCGGAGCCGGAAGCTTTCGCAGCCGCGCTGGCGGGAC
The DNA here is from genome assembly GCF_019431355.1 of Paenibacillus sp. R14(2021). Classification (NCBI taxonomy): domain Bacteria; kingdom Bacillati; phylum Bacillota; class Bacilli; order Caryophanales; family Paenibacillaceae; genus Paenibacillus; species Paenibacillus sp. R14(2021). The sequence continues at coordinate 2,215,510 of NZ_CP080269.1, read as the reverse complement.
ACACTATTCAAACCGTGGAGCGCAGAGGCAAATTTCTGCGCATCCTGCTGGACGGCCTCGTGCTCGTCTCCCATCTTCGGATGGAAGGGCGATACGGCGTTTACGCCAAGGATGAGCCAGTAGAATTGCATACGCACGTGAGATTTCACTTCGACGACGGCACGGAGCTGCGTTATAAGGATGTGCGCCAATTCGGAACGATGCATCTCTTCGCGCCAGGCGACGATCTTGTGCAAGCGCCGCTGAAGAAGCTCGGTCTCGAGCCGCTGGATGAGACCTTCACACTGGCGGCTTTCAAGCGTGTCGTCGCGCATCGCACGACCAAGATCAAGCCGCTGCTGCTGAACCAGGAATATGTGGTCGGGCTCGGCAATATTTATGTAGATGAGGCGCTCTTTACGGCCGGCATACATCCGGAGCGAACGGCAAACTCGTTGAAAGCGCCGGAATGGAGCAGGCTGTACGACGCGATTCGTTCTACGCTGGGCCGCGCGGTAGATGTCGGCGGCTCCTCGATCAAGTCTTACGTCAACGGACAGGGCGAGATGGGGATGTTTCAGCATCAGCTGCTGGTCTACGGCAGGGGCAGCGAGCCTTGCAGCCGATGCGGCCGCATTATTGAGAAAACGGTCGTGGGCGGACGCGGCACGCATATTTGCCTAGCCTGTCAGCCCCTTCCGAAGCTCCGCAGCGGCCAAGCCACGCGCCAAATAAGGCACGAGTAGTGAGAACCCGCATATGATGTACCATTCATGTTTCTAGGCGAGTGCACAGATTGCTGCATTATCGTCATCATGGGAGGGACATCAGGTTGCTCATTCATGCTGCATCATTGCTGCTGCTTGCTTTTGCCGTTAGTTTGGATGGTTTCGGCGTCGGTGTGACATATGGCCTTAGGCGGATTCGTATTCCGCTGCTGTCGATTATTATCATTGCGTTCTGCTCAGGTCTTGTTGTTTGGCTGTCCATGCAAATCGGCGCGGTGCTGTCCGGTTATATGCCGCCCATCACGGCGAAGTGGATCGGTGCCGTGCTTCTCATGCTCATCGGCGCCTACGCGTTATTCCAGCTATGGCAGCGCAGGCATGCCGAGGCGGAAGCCGAACCTGCTGAGCCGCCGGTTGAAGCGGAAGGGGAAGCTGGAGCGACTGCAGCTGAGCCGCTTACCGCTAAGCCTACGGCGTCGACGATCGTCATCCTGGAGCTGAAACGGCTCGGGATCGTCATCCAAATTTTGCGCACGCCGCAAATGGCCGACGTCGACCGTTCCGGCATTATCTCTTCGTCGGAGGCGATCCTGCTCGGTTTTGCGCTGTCGCTCGACAGCTTCGGTGCAGGGCTGGGTGCCGCGATGGTCGGTTTCAATCCGCTGCTAACGGCGCTTGTCATTTCTACGTCGAGCGGAGTGTTCCTGCTTGCGGGCATGCGTCTTGGGTTCAGGTTCGCGGCTTGGCGCGGGATGCGGACGTTATCGGTGCTGCCGGGCATTATGCTGATCATTATGGGTCTTATACGGCTTATGTAGCGCGCGTATTGGATGCGGGCTGTTCGGAAATGCTTACCATGAATGCTTGTTACTATTGAGGTGAAAGCTTGTGAAACTGGGATTGACCGGCGGGATCGCTTGCGGCAAGAGCACTGTATCTGCCATGCTTGTATCGCGCGGCGCCAAGCTTGTCGATGCCGACCAGGCAGCCCGGGAAGTCGTGCTTCCCGGCCAGCCTGCGCTGGCGGCGATTGTCGCCGAGTTTGGACAAGCCGTATTAAATGAGGACGGGACGATGAATCGGGCGGAGGTCGGCAAGCTGGTGTTCGGCAACCGCGAACGGCTGACGACATTGGAATCGATTCTGCATCCCGCGATTCGCAGCCATATGTGGGCCCAGATTCTTGCCTATGAAGCGGAAGATCGAGCGCAGCTGATCGTTGCGGATATTCCCTTGCTGTATGAAGCGGGACAAGACCAAGCCTATGAGGCTGTCATGGTTGTATATGCGCCGCGAGCTGTTCAGATCGAACGGCTGATGACGCGCAACGCGCTGACGGAGGAGCAGGCGGAGCAGCGAATCCGCTTGCAGATGGATATCGAAGAGAAACGAAGCCGCGCGGATTACGTGATTGATAACAGCGGCACGCTGGAGGAGACGAGCCAGCAGGTTGACCGGTTTTGGCAGGAGCAGGGATTGCCATGAAGAAGAGCAAGAAGAAGCGGCGAGCGCGCAAGCGTGTTTTTCTTATCCTCATTCTGGCCTTTCTCGTCTTGCTGTTCGTAAGGTCGGAGTGGATGAGCCGCTGGCTGTACCCGCTGCAATTCAGTGAGGATATTGCCATCAGCGCAGAAAATTATCAGCTCGACGCCCATCTGGTTGCAGCCATTATACGCGTAGAAACAAATTTCAAGCCCGGCGCCGTATCGAAGAAAGGCGCGGTTGGGGTCATGCAGCTGATGCCGGATACCGCTAATTGGATCATTCAGAAGGGCGGCTTCACGAACATCACGACCGAGGCGATTTCGCAAAGGCCGGATGTCAGCATTGAGATCGGGTCCTGGTATTTGAAGGCGCTGAACGATCAGTTCGGCGGAAATATGTACAAGGTCATCGCGGCTTATAACGCGGGGCCGGGCACCGTGAAGCGCTGGTTGTCCGACGGCACGTGGGACGGGAAACCGGATACGGTGGATCAGGTGCCTTATGGCGAAACAAGGCACTATATACAGCGGGTTATTTATTATTATAATAAGTACAAGGCCTTATATCCGGACCTGGCGCATGCATAGAAAAAAAACTTTGGCCGACTGCTTGTAGGCAGCCAGCCAAAGCTTGATGAAGCCCTAAAAATTAACGACCTGCGAGAGATTGCTCTGCGATTTGGACCAATTTACGAGTGATACTGCCCCCGATGGAACCGGCATCTTTTGTAGAGATGTTGCCATAGTATCCATCTTGCGGAAGGGAAATACCAAGCTCTTGAGCGACCTCGTATTTCATTTGGTCTAATGCAGCGCTAGCTTGTGGGACTACAAGTTGATTGCTTCCACTATTGTTCGCCATTTGTCGTTCACCTCCTTGCGGTTGGTAACTGTATTATTTGCGGTATTTCTTTTTTCATTACAGGTAACGAATGGGAATCAGGGGATTTGGAGAACAGCGCGTTCACAAAGTAATTAGACGGAGGACTATAAACCGATGAAATGTCCGTATTGCGACTATGCTGGGACGAAAGTGCTCGATTCCAGACCCGCTAACGAAAATAAATCGATACGCCGCCGCCGTGAATGCGAGAAATGCACACGGCGGTTCACCACTTTCGAAATGGTGGAGGAAACGCCGCTAATCGTCATTAAGAAAGACGGCAGCCGGGAGGAGTTCAGCCGCGACAAAATTTTGCGCGGTCTCATCCGGGCTTGCGAGAAGCGTCCCGTATCGGTGGATCAGCTAGAGATTATCGTATCCGAAGCGGAGAAAGAGCTGCGGACAACGGCCCAGGCCGAGGTCGAGAGCCGAGAAATCGGTGAATTGGTCATGTCGCAGCTGTATCCCGTCGATGAAGTGGCTTATGTCCGCTTCGCTTCGGTATACCGGCAGTTCAAGGATATTGACATGTTCATGAAAGAGCTGAACAGCATGCTGTCCAAGGATAATTAAACCCGAAAAACGGCTGAAATGCCGTTTTTTTATTTTCAATGCTGGTTAGGGTACTATTAGAAAAATAAGCTAAGAATAGGCTTGTATTACATGTGATGTCCGTGTTATAATCTTATTTGTCGTCACCGTAGTAACTGAATAAAACCAGCAATTGATTTAGTATGGGGAATTAGCTCAGCTGGGAGAGCGCGTCGCTGGCAGCGACGAGGTCAGGGGTTCGAGCCCCCTATTCTCCACCATAACAACACATCCAACACATCCAACGCAACCGAGCAGGGTTGCGTTTTTTATTTTTTTGGTGGAAGCCCCCAAGAGGGAGAACCCTGGGGTTCAGTCCGCGCGGATGGAGCGGGTGCCGAAGGAGCAGAGCGTCTGAGTCTCCGCTTTAAAAAATCCTCGGTCGAGTTAGCAGCTTCAACATACAATTGAGATCTATACATCCCCTCCTAGGCTCACCAAACACAACGCTAAACATGCCAACCAATGCGAACGCGGAAAACGTTACCTATACGGCTGTTGACACGACAGACAACGTGACGGTAACCCAGATTGCGCAAGTTACGTTTACTCCCGGTGCGGCGAGTGCAGGACAATCGACGCTGACACTTCGCCAGTCAGTGTCACAGCGAATGGCGCAGCAAGCACGTTGACGGTGACGATCAAGGAAGCGAATAATAACCCGATCCCAGGACATGCGGTAACCCTCTCACAGGACAGCGGAAACTCGACCATTACGGCAGCGAACGGTGGAGTAACTGATACGAGTGGTCAAGTAACCTTACCATACCTGTCATCGATCAGAACGGCGTATCACTGGACCCGGATAAAATCGACACCACAAAGGCATCCGTCATGCTTGAAGTTTTGCCTAAGAACGGAGTGGCGTGCGTCAGCATACCGGCTAGCATTTTAACCAGCTTAGAGGGTAAGAACCTGAAAGCCGATGATATCAGCTTCAAGGTTACACTAACCGACAAGTCCGATGATAAGAATATTCAGGTGGCATTTGCCAATGGCTTGCCAAGAGGTAAAGTGCTGGGCGCGATCGTGGATTTCAGCATAGAGATTGTAAACACGAAGACAGGGCAAATGATCGGAACAGCAGATAAGTTCACTAAGGCGCTGGCTGGAGTAATTCCAATGCCGAAGAACATGACCAACCTTCCGGAGCAATGGGGCGCGTTCCGCTTTAACGAAACGACGAAGAATTTTGAGTTTGTTGCTGCCAAAACGGTACAGATTGACGGTGTGTGGTATGTAATGATTAGCTCATATTCCAACAGCGTGTACGCGGTGGCAGAAAATTCGGTAAGCTTTGACGATGTACAAGGCCATTGGGGTAAGCAGTTCGTCATCTCGCTGCGGCAAAAAGTCTAGTTAACGGTATTGGCCATGGGCAATATGCACCTGACAAATCCGTAACTAGAGCCGAGTTTACGGTAATGCTCGTTCGAACTCTTGCACGCGGAACTGCTGTTACCGGCAGTGCAGCACCTTACGAAGATGTGAAGCAAGGCGCATGGTACTTTGGTGAAGTGGCAATAAGGAAGGAGCTTGGTCTGCTCAGTTTGCTGAAGGGAAACACCTTCAAGCCTAACCAACCGCTGACACGCGAGGAAATGGCGAGCATGCTGGCGGCCGTTGTTACGCTTGAAAAGCTGCCGATGACGAAAGAGCTTGTTAGTTTGGATGGTTATAAGGATGTAGCCAGCATTGATCCGGCTTACCTAGAAGCCATTCGCACGATGGTCAAACTTCAAATCATGACAGGCATCAATGTTGATAAGTTTAGTCCGAAAGGCACAACTACACGCGTGCAAGCTTCGACCGTGTTCATCCGAACCTTGCAAAAGCTTGGAAAGATAGATTAAAGGTCACGGCGGGAGCGCATCATCGGCAGCGACGAGGTCAGGGGATGCGATAACTGATTTTGCGATCTCGCATGCTGAGCTTGGCGGCGAAGCGGTCAGCATGAATACGTAAAATCCAGCTCAGCGACGTTAAAGTGAACTGGAGGGACGTCATTGACTTTTCGCGCAAATAAGAAGGGGCTGACCGAGCATACGACCGACCTGCCGGAAGCAAGGTCTGTCCGGCTGTGGATGACGAAGACGACCAGCACAACCGACATTGCGGCCCGGATCTACCGGGACACCGCTTTCCTCATCCAGCAGCAGCAGTAACTCGAATTGTGTTCAAAAGGAGACAGCTTCATCGCGAGCCACTGAAAAAACCTGTTTGATCAAACAAAGGCACAGCCCTCAGAATATTGAGGAGGCTGTGCCTCTTTTTTATATTAAAGCATCATGGAGAGCGGCTGAGCGCATGAAACGGAGGAAAGGCTAAGCATCAGCTTTCCTTGCCACTTCCCGGAGAGCAAACAGACCAGAAGAAGCAAGCCGCGCCATAGGGTGTCGGTATGTTAAATCCTAATGTTGATAGTTGAGCAAAGAAGTTTATTGTACTTATACAACATTTTACAAAATACATCTACGATTCAAGTATGTAATTTACTTTACATACCTTTTTTTTAGTTATGGGTATATTTAATTTATAAATTTATCCGGTTCACTTATAGTTCGAAGTAAATAGTACAAAGTTAATCTGCAAAACAAAAAAAAGTGAAGGTGAAAAATATGGTGAATTATAAGGCTTGGACATTTCTGATCGGGGCTAATCTGTTTTGGGCCGGTAATATCATTTTTGGAAAATTGATTGTAGATGAATTTCCTGCTGAATGGACAGTTTTTCTAAGGTGGGTTGTTGGACTAATTCTTCTTATTCCCATTGCCCAATTTATTGAGAAGCCTTCATGGTATCAAATCTGGAGGAATAACTGGGTGTTGATCATTCTGCTAGCTGCTTTATCCATTGTGCTCTACACCTATCTCTCTTATGCTTCATTGCAGTTCACATCTGCGACGAATAGTGCTTTATTTACTACCCTTGCACCTGGTTTGATTATGCTCTTTTCGTTGATTTTCCTGAGAGAAAAAGTAAGTGCCTTCCAGTTCATTGGATTAATCATCTCGTTTATTGGTGTTATGATTGTGTTAACGAGAGGTAACCTGCTGCAGTTGTTTCACACTCCGTATAACGAGGGCGATGCAATCATGCTATTCGCTGTCTTATGTTGGGCTGCTTATTCATTGCTTCTAAAAAAAGCAAAAGGTATTCCGCCTGTGACATTGGTTGCGATGATTGCGCTGGTCGGTGCTATTCTAATGATTCCTTTTTTATTTTTCCATCCGATTCACTCCGACAAAATCACTTCTTTGGGGATCGTAGGAGTTATATACATGGGGGTGTTCCCGTCAGTCGGTTCGTTTATATTTTGGAATCAAGGTGTTAAGAAGCTAGGTGCGAGCAAGGCCGGCATAACGATGAATCTGATTCCTGTCTTTACAGCAATTATTTCGGTTATCTTGGGACATGCTTTGGAGATGTCGCAGATGCTCGGGGGAGTCATGACGATTTCCGGTATGTTATTGATTGCAATAAAACGAAAAAAGGTATCTCCCGTCGCTCAACAGCTAGGCCTGAAGGAAACAATTTAAAATCCGTGACCAACTTCAATAATCACTTTTTATAAAAACTGAAGATCCTTGCCCACGGTTTAGGTTAGCGGCATGGACTATACGATGTCATTAACGAAGGAGATGAGCGGGTTTGAAAAATAATTTCATCGAATACTGTCTTAACAAAAAAGGAGCGATAAAGGATTATCCCTTGGGATCCGATCCACTCGCGATAAAAATTGAAGGTAAAATATTCGCTCTTTTTTATGAGGGAAAAGGGTTCTTGAACCTAAAATGCGATCCGGTGATTTCACAAAACTTGAGAGAACAGCATGAGGACGTTCGACCGGGGTATCATATGAACAAACATCACTGGAATTCGATTATTCTCGAGGGTTCTTTGCCAGAGTCGGATATCTTTGAAATGATTGACCACTCTTACAATTTGGTTGTTAAAAGCCTTCCTAAGAATATCCGGGAGTCTATTTAGATTAATATCGCGAGAAATCGATTGAGCTATTTCATTTCCTCTTCATCACCATGATTAAGTGCAGCTCAATGCGTAGGCGATTGCAAGTCTGAAGTGATGCGCTTGCAGGCTCATATAGCCTTTCATATATAAAAACGACCGGAGGCGCTCACTTCCGGTTTTTATATGCCTAAATTTGATGTTGAAAGCGGCCCCGCAAAAATTTCCTTTGATAAAACCGAATGAGGTACCATATAGAAACAAAAAAATTGTATTTAAAATGAAGGTGCCCCCTAAAGGCGTCCCTTATTCAATCACAATCGGACCCAAGGCCGAGGTCCATTCATCCCACAGTCCGGAATACCCGTAGACGGATGCTGAAATCGAAATGATTCACAACGATAGGGGCGTGTCTAATTGAAATTTTATTTATCTAAAAAGAGCGACTGCGTCTGCAGCCGCCCTTTGTTAAGGTTATTCGGATCGGGTTAGCATCGCGGCATCTACCTGAACAGACTTACGAGACGTTTTGATTACTCCATCCTTCACAAGCCCACTCATGACTCCACTGACGGCTTCCCGAGTTACACCAAGCATGTTGGCTATCTCTTGGTGCGTAAGAGGGAGATCGATTAAAGCATAACCATCTACGATGATACCAAATTTTGAACTAAGCATCGTCAACAGATGAATCACCCGTTCGCGGAGACCGTTAAATGCAATTTGTTCTAACTGTTCTTCTCTTTCCTTCAACCGTTCACTGACCGCTTTTAGAAACTTCAACGCCAGATTCGGTCTGCTTATCATTAGCCGGTCGAATTGTGCTTCGGATATTGAGCAAACCAGAGTTGGTTCTATGGCTTCAATGTAAACATCCTTAGTGCCAAAAGAAAAGGAATTGATTTCTCCAAACATGTTCCCATGAGTCAATATACCTAGAGTGAACTGTTTCCCACTGTCATTTAATTTATATACTTTTAGCTTGCCTTTTTTGACGAAAGAAAGACCTTCGAGAATAGTATCAGGTGTTTGAACCAATGCGTCTTTCGGTACCCAATTGAAATGGCGAATGGTATTTAGTAAATCAATTTCCTTCATTTCTTCATTGGTCATTTCTTCAAAAATGCTGATTTGAGATAAATACCATAATTTATTCATTTGGTATTCCTCCATTTAATAATCCTCCATTTTAGGGAAAATGATGTCCATCTTATAGAAGTCTTTGTCCATTCATCATGCTTTAAAAGACTAATGATGTCAAAATGTATCCTAGGCTTCTCAATTATAAAGACGTTTCGGTAACATGCTTAAAGCAAAAGTTATACATTTCAGTCACTTTGCACGGCAGCTGCGCGCAATGTTTGAGTTTATGTTCGCCTGAATTTCCAATTCTTATCCGCCTTCAATATTGGTTTCACCTATCGCTCCTTTATTTTTTAGTCTTTCATCGTAACAATGTAGCAAATATAAATTAATGATTCTGTAATATAGTTTACAGATGTCAATTGGTTATGTAGTTATGATCAACACGTACCGATCCTAAAATCATCCAATCCTCTATTATTCGGGTCCCGGCATCACCAAAGTTATCGAGCGAATTTTCTTCTGCCACCGTTATTTACATTACATTGTTCTACCGTCATTCACAATTTCAGGAGAACGGTAAACTACATTACAGAATTCCGATTTTTTTAGAATTACAATCTAGCTATCATTCGATATTGGCGGTTTCAGAACAATGAGCAACCAAAATTTAACCGAACACCTGGAAGCGGCGACATAGTAGTTTAAGGCCACTCCGAATGAATGGATGCAACAGCTTTTTTAGCTCTCGTAAAATCTCCGCGTATACGGCTTGAAGAGGTCAATGCGTTGGCGGAGCGTGTGGCTGAAGCGGATGTATGAGGTAGACACTGGAGGCTATCGACCGCGAATGGCGTGATTGACTCCGGAGAGATTGCCGCTTATTGGGATAGAGGACCGGTACGGCGAATGCCATCCGGTCCTCAGTAAAAACTTGCAATAAAATCATCATGCAATTAAAGCGAGGTCGTTCTCTATGAAGAAAATGTTATGGGTCATCTTCATGATGTCCACCGGAACTTCCTTTACGTCGCCTTTATTTCCGCTGTATCAGGAGCAGTACCGATTAAGCAGTCTGCAAATCACCATTTTATTCGCTATGTATGCGGTCTTGTTGCTGCCCACTTTGCTCATTGTCGGCTCCAGAGGAAGCGGTTGGGGATTGAAGCGGGTTCTTCGTATCAGCATCCTGTTGTCGATTCTGGCCACCCTTCTCTTTATGGCAAGCCAGCAGGCCTGGCTCGTTTACGGGGCGAGAATGCTGGAAGGAATCGCTTATGGAAGCTTTACGGGCACCGCAGTTGCGTTCTTGCTGAAGCAAACGTCCAAAGAGAAAGCGGGCAAAGCGATTCTGTTATCGGGTATGGCCGTTTCCGTTGGTTTCGGTCTAGGACCTGCCTTGGCCGGTTTGGTCATCGAGTATCTGCATCTGATGCCGCTGCGCGCGCCGTTTTGGCTTTTGACCGTTCTGCTGCTGAGCGCTTGGTTCGGCCTGGAAACGTTGCAGGACGAGGATTTTCAAGCCCGGAAGGAACGCCGTCGAGCGGCGACGGCATCGATCTCGCTCGGGGTGTCTAACGACATTAAGCCTCATTTCTGGTCGTTCAGTGCGCTGCCCGTTTTCACGCTGTTTACCTTGAACGGAACCATTCTCTCTCTGATTCCCTCGTTCGTGAAAAACGTGATTCACACTTCCAACCTTGCCGTGTCCGGTCTACTGATTCTGCTGCTTATGGGTGGCGGCACGATGATGCAAATGCTGCCTTTGTTCAAACAGCCGGTCGTACGCCTAAGGATCGGTATCGCTTTATTGGCTTGCGGAGCCTGGCTTGTCGTTCTCTCCGGGACGTCGGGAAGCATAAGCCTAATGTGGATCGGTGTGCTCGTTCAGGCGCTGGGCAGCGGTTGGACGTTCCAGATGAGCCTGCGACTGGCCGGCGAGCTTCCGAATGCATCGGAGCGGCCTAAGGTGATAACGACTTATTACTTTGCGGGTTACATCGGATTTATTGTTCCCATCGTGGGAGTCGGTCTCCTAAGCTACTTATTTGACTTGTACGTGTCCCTGATCGTCCTGAATGTTCTCGCTTCCCTGGTGGTTCTCTACATGTTGGGTTACTCCGTAAGGTTTGCTCGGTACTATGCTGCCAGAAACGGAACGCAAACTCAGGCGGAAGATCTTCCATCCAAGACGGGTTCGCAGGCCTTACAATCCTAACGGATGGGGCTATTTCGTCGGAACGTTCGAACGAACATGAAATCGTAGTTATGATCAAGCTTACAAACATACTGAGGAGTGGTTATCATGTACAAAACAATTGTAATCGGTACTGGCCCAGCCGGATTAACTGCAGCGATCTACCTGGCAAGGGCGAATCTGGAGCCTCTTGTTATCGAAGGTACCCAACCTGGCGGACAACTGACTACGACTACAGAAGTTGAAAACTTCCCCGGCTTTCCAGACGGCATTTTGGGAACGGATCTGATGGATAATATGCGAAAACAAGCGGAGCGATTCGGAGCCAAGTTTAAATCCGGTCGGGTGAGCCGAGTAGATCTGCAGAGCCGTCCGTTTCGTTTGTTCTTGGAAAGCGGTGAGACGCTTATCTCCGAGAGTGTCATCCTCTCGACAGGGGCGACCGCGAATTTACTTCACATACCGAACGAGCATGAATATGTCGGAAGAGGCGTGAGCACTTGCGCTACATGCGACGGCTTCTTCTTTCGAGGCAAAAAGGTAATCGTTGTAGGCGGAGGCGATTCCGCGATGGAAGAAGCGCATTTCTTGACGAGGTTCGCCAAAGAAGTCCGTGTCGTGCACAGAAGAAACCAACTGAAAGCTTCTCAAATCATGCAGGATCGAGCACGGCAAAATGAAAAAATCGAATGGAGTTTAGATCGAACACCTCTCGAGGTTATCCCGGGCGAGAAGGGAGTGTCAGGACTTAAGGTGCGCGATAACCAAACCGGCGACGAAGAAATCTTCGAAGCGGACGGAATTTTCGTTGCGATTGGCCATCATCCGAATACCGAGTTTCTTGACGGACAGCTTCTGACCGATAGACAAGGATACTTGATTGTAAAGCCCAGAACATCGGAAACCAGTATTCCAGGCGTATTCGCTTGCGGTGACGTACAGGATCCTCATTACCGGCAAGCGATTACTTCGGCCGGAAGTGGAGCAATTGCTGCGATGGACTGCGAACGATTTTTAGAAGAAATCTCCGATAGGTTGATCAGGAAATAGACGGGCATTATGCATGGATACGCTATGGACTAATTAAATAAGCAAAAGAATATTTTTTCCATTCTTGCTTGGAGGTGCCACATGGACGATGTTTTGCTGGACTCTCAATCTTTGTTTCTTCAGTTGTTCAGTATGTACAAAGGTGATCAGGAGTGGGAGAAAGGCAAGGCGCTGTTCGTTTCCATGAATTGCCGTGATCCGGAAACCGCGAATCATTCCCTGGTTGTTGCATTTATTGCCTACCACTTAACCATAAACATTCGTCTTCCCTCCTGTAATGCAGAACGGATGTTTCTCGCAGGTTTGCTGCATGACATAGGAAAGTTGTCAATGCCGGATAGTATTTTGAAATCATCACAACGTCTGAACGTTGAAGAAAGAACGTTGGTTGTTGAACATGTGAAGGTCGGGCATGACGCGTTAAAACAACTTGACTTCGGTTCGGATATCCTTCATTTTTGCTACTCACACCATGAAAGACTTGATGGCAGCGGCTACCCTCATGGCTCCGCGAATCAAAGTGAAATTGGGTGTATTGCGGCTATCTCCGATATCTATTCAGCATTAAGGTTGCCGCGAAGATACCGCTCAAATTGTCTAAGCGACAAAGAGATTATTGAATTTTTGCTTCAATACGATGATCAATTCAATAGAAATTACACATGCCTTCTCAAGTCCTTTCTCAATAATCGCTCAGATATCCCGAAGGAACGTAAGGTACTTATCGGCAATTCCAAGTAGGAGGCGATAGTAATGGGATCCGAGCTCAAGTCAATTGTTGAAAAAATTGAATCACTTAAAGAATCTCTCAACAACGCCGCGGCTCAAAACAGATTTAATTTAACAGACCATGCTTTGTTACAACTCTCTCAAAAACTAGATGAATTAATTATGGAATATCATCGGATACTTAAGTAAGCGTTATAAACCGCCATACTTGAGGTTATTACATACCGCTTAATGTGATTTTAATACGATTCTAGGGCAATTTTGGCATCTAGAGGATTAAAGCAGATTTGATGACTGTGTGGATTTTCTCCAGCCAGCCAGGACAAATTAAAATTGCATGATACTCAATGGTACTTGATGGTTTAGTTTACAAATTACCATGCCAACAGAATCGGCATCTGTCATCTATTTTACAGAACTCCGATTTCTTTAGAATTATAATCAAACTATGTGAGGAGCCAAGAAGGTGATTCACATTTGGGCCATGTCTTTGTCGATGGACCGCAGGATAGAGGCGGGTTGCGTTATTGCATGAACTCGGCAGCGCTTCTTATACCGAAGGAGGATCTGAAGAAGGTCCGCAGTATCCCAAAAATAATGAAGAGGGTGCGTGAAGAAATGGAAGCACGATTGAATTTAAAACACAAAATCGGTCAAGGGATTTCGCCGCAACAGTTCATTGATGGAATGAAGAATCGGAACATGGAAAACAGCAAAATCATGAATACCAAAGAAAAATTCATCTCCATCTACGATAATTTCACATGGGCGCAAGAAGATCAGAAATTATTCTTTACCAGTTTAGACAGTCGCTCCGACCTGCACTGTTTGATTCTATGCACAGATTGGTGCCCGGACGTCATCTGGAACGTTCCCTTACTGTTTCGAGTGATGGAGCAGAGCCGCATTTCCACTGAAGTGTTGCTCATGGAAGAGCATTTGGAGACCATGGACCTCTTTCTCACGGATGGCGGACGTAATCAACCGATCACGGTTTTCTTGAATGCGTCGGGAGATGTTCTAGGCAGATGGGGGGCGCGTCCAGCTTATATTCAAGCTGTGATGGATCAGTTTAAAAAGAACAATCCGAACAAACAGGCAGCCGATTATAAGGAAAAATTGAACCAAACATATGCGAAGATCGGTGAGCTCTATCAAGTTAGCAACGAATATCAGGAAGTTATCCTTCATGAATTAAGAGATTTATTTACTACCTTTCCTTTGTGAATCGAAATAGCAGCATAAAAAGAATGAGCCCTCATCATCTGAGAGGCTCATTCTTTATTGTAAATATATAACTTTGAGGTCCCGCTCGAATCGTGCCAGGAACAGAAGATCGAATGAAAATAGAATATGCTTGGTCAGTTATATTTGGAGCATTAAAATCGGATCCCGAAAAGGGAAGGCGAGAAGCGAAACTGACAATAAAATTATTGCTTATAACGAAGGATGATTTCTAATGCTTCTGTTGGCTCCATTCTTGTTCTGTGATTGAAATCGGAAACGCCCGCGACGATTCGACCATTCATATCGATGATGTACGTTGCAGGAACGGGTAGTTCAAATGAATCATCTTCATTGAATTGAGGAAGCATATTTACATTCTCCCGCATGAACTCGGGCAAAGTGATCTTTAAATTATAGGCTTCAGCCACTTTGTTATGACGATCACTCAATACAGAATAGCTCAACTCATGCTTTTCCTTTAGCGTTAGGGAATGATCGGGTGTTTGTGGACTGACGGCGATGAGCGTTGCACCTGCCAAATTGATGAGGCCCATAATACGCTCATAGGCTTTTAATTGCAGATTGCAGAAGGGACACCACTGACCTCTGTAAAAAATAAGAATTACCGGTCCTTTAATTAATTGCTCCGATAACGTAATCCAATTGCCAGTTGCATCTTCCAGCGTGAAATCTGGCGCAACATCACCAATGTTTAATCCCTTTCCAGCATCCTGGCTGCGAAGATACAATAAGTACTTTTCAAACGTTGCAGCTGCGTTCGGGTTGCTTGAATTGATTTTAGCTTGTGCTTCCAATTCCATTTTTAAAGTTAACCCCATCTTTTTTCACTCCTTCGAAATGTTGAATCCGACAACAATATATCATTTATAAATTCGTGCTTATGTAAAGAAGTTTACAGATGTTTAGTACATTCTGTTGCCATGTCATTTATAAATTTGACAGAACCAATGGACGCCGCGGAACAACAATACGACTTTAAGCGCAAATCAAGTTTGGACTGATGATATAGGAGTTGCAGAAAACCGGCACTGCTTCCGGACTGATGACCGGTCAAAAAGCTCGGGATTTTAAATTACCCAATGCTTTGGGCCAAAATATCGTGTACGATGAACTCGCTAAAGGGCTGGTTATTCTCATTTTTTATCCTGGTGGCTTTGCCCGCATACTTGTAAAATGTTTAAACGAAGCCAACCGCACATGGCAAACAAGGTACACACGGATTGTACACAAAAACAAACGACTTTTGGCGCGGCTAAAGACGAGCCAGACGTTCGATATTAAAGCGACCTGTGGTTTCCGCGCGACGACGCTCGTTTTTGACAGTTTGGTTTCGTTCAATTTGGTCATTATTCTTCGTTCCCTTCATTAGGTTTGAGGTTCGCAAATTTCCGAAGTATGAGACTATATCAATTCAAGTATGTAATTGACTTTACATAACTTTTTTTTGTAATGATTATAATAAAATTATGTGCATAAAGGACGACGCCCCTTTCAATAAACGGGGTCCCATGGACATAGGAACTTGGAAAATTGAAAATCAAAAAATACGGTAAGGAGAGGTATCATGAAAACCTTGGAGAAAGATTTATTTACAGCACTACGCGAACGGCGCTCGATTTATGGAATTAGCAAAGAATCACCAATTTCGGATCAAAGAATCCAAGAAATAATCGAGGAAACCGTTAAACATACACCATCGGCGTTCAACAATCAAACGACCCGAGTTGTTCTGCTCTTGGGTGAACAACATAACAAGTTATGGGATATTACGAACGAAGTTCTCAAAACAGTGGTTTCGGCCGAACGATTTTCTTCCACCCATGAGAAATTGAACGGATTTCGGAACGGATACGGTACAGTGCTTTTCTTTGAAGATCAGTCGGTTATTGATATATTTATGGAAAAATTCCCATCTTACCAAGAACACTTCCCGATTTGGTCACATCACACAAGTGGAATGCATCAATTGGTGATCTGGATGGCGCTGGAGGCTGAAGGGCTGGGTGCAAACCTGCAGCATTACAATCCATTGATTGATGAACGGGTAAAAGCAGAATGGAAGTTGCCGGAAAGCTGGAAACTGATCGCCCAAATGCCGTTCGGTAAACCGTCTGCCCCAGCAGGTGAAAAGAAATTTAATCCGGTACAAGAACGTATAAAAGTTTTTAAATAAAATTAACCCCCCCAAGGCCCGGTCATTTCTGGCTTCGGATGTGGGATTTAAATGGAAATTTTCGACATATGTCCTTAAAGTAAAAGCAAAGACCACCGGAAATCCAGTGGTCTTTGCTTTTTCAATGTGTAGAGTTTCGAAGAGTATTTTCTTCAAGTATTGTAACCGCAAGTTGAACTGGTATTCGAGATATCTTTACGTCACACTCCTTAGAAAGCTCGCTCATCGGCAAAATCGGACATTGTTACTACTGTAAACGACATTACAGAATTCCATTTTTTTAAAGATTATAATCAAGCTATCACATCATATTGGAGGTTTTTGAACGATGAGCAACCAAAATTTAACCGAACAGCTGGAAGCGGCTGCGCAGCAGTTTAAGGCCAATGCGCCGATTGAAGCGCAGATCAAGATCGGTCAGATGATTGAGGAACTTCAGAAATCGGGGATCGCTTCCGGGAAGCAACTAGGCGAAAAAGCGGTGGACTTTAAATTAACAAACGCACTAGGCCAGGATGTAATTTTATATGAAGAGCTCGCGAAAGGGCCGGTTGTGCTGGTATTCTATCGCGGTGGATGGTGTCCTTTTTGTAATATGCAATTAAAGGCTTACCAGCAGATATTGCCTGAAATCAAGGCGATTGGAGCGCAGCTTATAGCGATTAGCCCGCAAAAGCCGGATCATTCGTTATCCCTTCAGGAAAAGGAAGGATTGGAATTCCAAGTCCTTAGCGATCCGAACGGCTTGGTAACGGCCAAGTACAATCTGCTCTTCGATGTTCCGCAGGGAGTAAGGGAACTCATGGAAGGTATCGGAGTCGATCTTGTGGAGTACAACAATACCTCGAAATGGGTTTTGCCGGTTCCGGCTACGTTCATGATTGATGAGAGCGCCATTATTCGATCCTCCTATGTCAATCCGAATTTCATGCAGCGTCAAAGCCCGGAGGAAATTTTGCGAGAGCTGAAAAAGCTATAACGATTTTTGCGGCTATTGTACATGGGGCAGCTATGCATCTATATTAAATGTTAGTTAAGAAGGAGAATATATCATGACAATGACAATGACAATGACCAAGGAAGAAATTTTAAAAGCTTACCAGTTCAGACATGCTTGCAAGGCATTTGATACCAACAAAAAGATTTCGGATGAAGATTTTCACTTTATTTTGGAGACAGGAAGATTGTCCCCAAGTTCATTTGGCTTCGAGCCGTGGAAGTTTGTCGTGATCCAGAATGCAGCTCTTCGCGAAAAATTAAAACCTGTATCCGGCGGTGCCACGGGACAACTGCCAACTGCCAGCCATTTTGTAGTTATATTGGCCAGAAGAGAAGAAGGCTTACGGCCTGACTCGGTTCACGTGAACAAAATGTGGAAAGACATTCACCATATGCCTGAAGAAGTTGTGAAAGATTGGTACGATTTCTACAAATCTTTCGTCGAAACAGAACTCGAAGATAATGACCGTCTCATTTTTGAATGGTCAATCAGACAAACCTATATAGCACTGGGAAACATGATGACAGCCGCGGCTCAAATCGGTATTGATTCCTGTCCGATCGAAGGGTTTGATAGAAAGCAGGTGACCGCTATTTTACAAAATGAGGGTATCATTAACGGCGACGATTTCGGTGTAGCCTGTATGGCCGCTTTCGGATATCGTGAAAAGGATCCCAAACGTCCACAAACAAGACAACATCTCGATGAGATTGTTGAATGGCGATAAATTTAAGATGATATTTCTCAGCATCAGGGGACATATTCACTAACAGGTACTCAAGTTTAAGAAGGGGTTGCTGCGGGTGCGGCAACTCCTTTTTTATAGTGCTAACGGGTAGGATTCTTTGGGGAATTGCGAAAAGAACGTTTAGTACAAGATGTAACGGCCGCTCACAAGAAATGTCTGCGCCTTTGGGATTTCATCAATTTAAGAAAAGGGAGCGTTTGATTTAATATGGCACAAGTTCTATATATTACTGCTAATCCAAAATCAATTGAAAGCTCAGTTGGTCATCGAGTAGGACAAGCTTTTCTTAAAGCTTATTGCGAAACTCATGCAAACGATGAGATTCAGGAAATAAATTTATATGAAGAGGAATTTCCAATCGTGGATCGCGATATCCTTAACAGTTGGGAGAAAATGCGTCGAAGGGGAATGCCATTTTCAGAGTTGAGTCAAGTCGAACAGCAAAAAATGAATGCTTTAAATCAATTTATAGATCGAGTAACGAGCGCTGATAAATACGTATTTGTATCTCCTATGTGGAACTGGAGCATTCCACCACGATTAAAAGCATTTATCGATTCCATTGTGGTGGCCGGAAAAACATTTCATTACACCGAAAATGGTCCTGTCGGACATTTAATAGGTAAAAAAGCCATTCATATTCAAGTTAGCGGCGGTATTTACTCGCAAGGACCTTTAACGAAAATGGATCATAGTCACCCGTATTTAAAACAAGTGCTTAACATCATAGGTATTCATAATGTAGAAGTACTATATGTGGAAGGACATGATTTTGACCGAGAGCGAGCAGATGAAATTATTCGCAAGGGTATATCGGATGCAGAAAAGCATGCGATGACTTTTTAGTCACGATGTCGATTTCACCCCCCAGCTCGTGGCGCTGTTTCCAAACTTACCTACAGCATCTGTTTGAACAGTTGCCACAGCTTGCTGATCACCATCTTTTCCACTCATTTGCCGTTTATTCTCGAAATAACTTGAGCTAGCTGCCCTCCCTTACATAAAGGAGGGCTCTTTGGCATACCTAGCTTCTTTATCCGTATCTATCGCGCGAACGCTATATCCAACGGCCCGACTGAACGAGTACAGATCAATGCTCGCCGTCCTTGATCAGTCATTTTTATTGTGATTCCACCTATGTATAAAAAAAGATCTTTTTACAAAAAATAACACAGTGGCATAAAGAACATTTGGAGGCTTTATCCAGAAGGGGTTTATTCGTAATGAAAACAGAATTTAAAAACCTCGATCAATTATTAAAATTATCCGGACAATCGAGTGACTTTAAGACAACAGTGATTTTACTTGGTAAACAAGAAGTGAGTATTTTCTATTATAGTACCTTAATCGATGCGAAATGGATGCAGCAGCATTTGATTCTTGTGATGCAAAATCGCTCATTGGATTCCGAAATCAAAGTAATCGAGGATATAAAGGCCTGGATTCCCATTAATGATATAGAGATTACCGACGAGTTGACAAATATTCAATCCAAACTGCTGAAAGGTTATGCGATCGTTCAACTTCATGAGAACGATCAAAAGTGTGCATTGGTTAATTTAGCCGATAATCATGGATTGCGAGAAAACAATGATACGGAGAACGAGTTTAGCGTCGTCGGCCCTAAAGTCGGTTTCGTAGAGGACCTGGATACAAACATCGGTTTGCTCAGAAAACTACTCAATATTCCAAACTTGATCATAAAAGAAATTATCGTTGGAACAATTTCAAAAACAAAAGTCGCAATCATTTATATCGATGGGGTGACAAATGAACAGCATGTTCAAACTGTTGAGCAAAGGCTTACTGATATTGATCTCGATGTCGTGTTTGATTCGTCCATACTGGACCAAATGCTGTCAGACAATTCTTTGACACCATTTCCATTATTTGTATCCACGGAACGCAGGGACCGAGTGGTGTATTCACTTATTAGCGGGCAAGTCGCGGTCATAAGCGACGGATCACCTTATTTTGTTACGGGACCCTCTACGTTGTTTGATTTTTTTATTTCCGCGGAAGATTATTTTTTGCCATGGATATTAGGTTCTTTTTTTCGATTGATTCGAATCTTTGGTGTCATTTTTTCGCTGTTTTCCACGTCAATGTATGTTGCGATAACCACATTCCATTATGAAGTCATTCCAAAAGATTTGCTTGGCCCCCTTATTTTTTCCAGACAAAACGTTCCATTTCCGCCCTTCTTTGAAGTGCTTTTTTTAGAAATAACCATTGAATTTCTTCGGGAAGCAGGGGCCAGATTACCTACAAAAATTGGCCAAACTCTAGGTATTGTCGGAGGAATTGTTATCGGTCAAGCTGCGGTCCAAGCAGCTTTAACAAGTAATATTTTACTAATTCTTGTCGCGTTATCAGCTTTAGCTTCATTTACGACACCGATATATAAGATGTCAAACACGATACGTTTTTTACGCTTTCCTATCATCATGCTGTCAGCGATATGGGGGGGGATTGGCATATTTATAGGGGTGGGTTTTCTGTTCGTCCATATTATTCGTTTAAAATCACTAGGCGCTCCTTACGTTGTTCCGATTTTTCCTTTAAGGACTACGGAGCTTAAAGACAGTTTTATACGTTCATCCTTTCAAATTCTGAATAAAAGACCTCAACATTTAAGACCAAAATCTTCAGTTAAGTATTTGCCTAATAACCCAGTTAAACAGAAAAATGACTTAGATGAAGAATAAATGATGAAAGAGGACCATTATGTATAGGAGGAAAATTTATCTGGTTATCATTTTGTGTACAGTTTTATCGGCTTGTTCCGATCAAAAAATTGTGAATCAGATTTGTCTTATCCATGCAATTAGCTTTGATACCGTTGCGAATGGCAAAAAAACCGCTGCTCTAATTTCTCACTTTAAAGAACAGGGAAAAACAGAACTAGAAGTTTTACATACGGAATCCAACTCTTATATTTCTCTGCCACGACTAAATACGCGGACAAATGATCCCCTTGAAAGGGGACAGGCAAGGTTGGTGTTATTCGGAAAAACGAGTGCAGAAAAAGGGACTGGGACTGTAATTCATCATTTACTCCGCGATCCTAAAATTTCATCGCGGCTTCAGCTTGGAGTCGTGGAGCGGGACGCTTCGGAACTGTTGGAAATCACTACAAAAACCCAAGAACCGTTTTTTTTATCGGATATGATTGAGCAAAACATGAGAAGCGGGAATTTACCGTTAATGAACCTTCATGAATCCTTGTTTAATTATTATGGTGAAGGACGAGACATGTTTTTACCGTATTTTAAAATTGGGCGAGAAGGAGCTGCGGGAAGCGGCGGTCACGGAGAAGTAAAAATCGATGGTCTGGCTTTATTTAGAAGTGATCGAATGATAACCGAAATTAGCATGAAGGACGCTTTCTTATTAAAAATGCTTATTCAGAACTCGAAGAATGGAAACTACAGGGTTCCACTTGCAGGAAAAGCATCAAACAATCAGGGTGAAGATTTTATTTTATTGAGAAGCATGCATTCAAAGGCAAACTACATTGTGAACAACGTTCATCCAATCCCTTCTATTTCAATTCGGTTGAAATTGGTGACGGAACTTCAGAATGTCCCGGATTGGGTGGATTTGAGATCAGAAGAGCAGCTTACACAACTTGAAAAAACGATGGGTTCTTATTTAAAAAAAGAAATTGAAAAATTCCTTTCACTATTGAAGAAAAATAAGGTTGATCCGGTCGGCCTGGGCGACTTAGTAAGAAGTCGGTCTAAGGAATGGAGTGCCCAAGATTTTGAAAAAATTTATCAAGAAATAAAAACAACAGTAAACGTTCAGGTTAAAATCGGAAATGCTGGTAATGCTTGAATGATGTCTGGAAGTACAGTTTAGTGAGGTGTTTCGTATATGAAAAATGCTGTTGACGAAAAATACTTAATATCTCCCTTCTTAATCGTTCCTCTAATGTATGTCAGTATGGTCGGGGTCGGAGTTCTGAATTTCCAACGAGAAGTGGCCGAACATGCCGGATATAATGCTTATATTTCTGTTGTTTTAGTAGGGATTAGCATTCAATTAATCGTATGGATGATTTATAAAATTTTACGTTCCAATCAAGAAGGTCTAGATGTAACTGCAATCAACAAGACTTGTTTCGGGAAAATTGCAGGGAACATAATCAATTTCGCAATCGTTCTTTATTTTTTTTTCGGAGCTTATATTGAATTCGAAGCCTATATTGAAGTTATTCAAGTCTGGGTGTTTCCATCGATAAAAATTTTACTCATAAGCACCATTTTGGTGTCGTTTATATACTATACCGTTTCAGGCGGGTTTCGGGCCGTTACCGGACTAAGTTTTTTGGGATTCCTAATGGCGCTTATTTTTATAATTCCTGAGAATTTGTCAGTTTTGCCGTATACGCATCCGTTAAACTTGTTCCCTCTTTTTAACCATTCAATAACCGACATATTGCTCTCTTCTAAAAGCATGCTATATCAATTCCTGGGATTTGAAGCTCTTCTATTCTTTTACCCATTCATTAAATCACCGGCAAAGTCTCAAAAATGGGCACATTTGATGGTACTTTTCGTTACATTATTGTATTTGATGATAATAATTATAACGTTTATGTATTTCAGTGAAGGGCAGCTGCGCGAAATCTCTTGGCCAACGCTTAATATGCTCAAGATAATTGAGGGACCTGTGTTCCAGAGAGTAGAATATCTAGCGATTTCCTTGTGGTTGCTAAAAAATTTATCAGGCATATCTTTAAGCTTATGGAGTGCATGCCGTGGAATGAAAACCGTTTTTCAGATCAAACCGCGCGTGAGCTTGCTTGCTTTTCTGGTCGGATTTCTGATATTAGAATATTTTCTAAAGGACCATACCATATTTCGATGGACTTCCGAGGTTTATTCAGACGTCGGACTTTATTTTATTTATGGATATATCCCGATTCTGTTCGTAGTCACGCAGGTAAGGAAAAATTGGAATAAGGGGTAGTAGCACAGCTGATACCATCCGCAAACGAACTATGGCCCGTAAGATGGACACTTTGAAAAAAGTAACCGTCTTGTGGGTCATTTGTGTTTTAATCGAACTTTTAGGAATTGAACGAGGCTTGAACGCAATCCTAATGTGCTTCGTGTGAACACCAAAAAACGATGCACCCTCATGCATCGCTTTCTTTAGCCTGATTTTCAGGCGACAATATAATATTTGACAACCGACCATTTTACTTTCCGCAACGATTTCATCAGCTCCGGCGAAGCGTTCAGGTTGGACCTCACGAGCTGATACGGGGTGAGCGCGATCCATTGGTTGAGCGAGATGTCTTCAAAGCGCGGCGCTTTGAACATTTCCAGGAACCAGAGGGTATCCGTGCCCGTGTTCTGTACGTAATGCCCCATTGCGAACGGCACGTATCCGACGTCGCCGGCACGATAGTTGAATGTTCTGGCAACCCCGTTCCCGCCGAATACCGTCATGCGGCCTTGGCCGGAGAGATAATACTGCCATTCGTCGTTATTGGGATGCCAATGCAGCTCGCGCATCGCGCCGGGCTTGATCTCGACGAGCGCCGCTGCGATTGTTTTGGCGATAGGGAAATTGCTGGAGTCGGCTATTCGGACAGTGCCTCCGGGCGTGACGAGCGGTTCCTGCGAAAGAAGAGAGTGCTTGAACGAGAGCGGTATGGTGCCATAGGGCGATTGAACCTCCTGGCTTTCGATCGAGCCCGGCACTTGGTCCTGATAAATGTACACCTGCTCTGTGGGAATGCCGTTGAATGCAGAGATCGGAACACCGAAGTTCGCCGCAAGAACGTCCTTCGGCGTATGGGCGAACCAATCCGATATGGACAAGGTGTTCAGGTCGGAGAAGCTGCCGTCGTCGAATACGAGCAGAAATTCGCAGCCGTCGCTAAGAGTTTCGGTAATTCCATCCATTGCCGATACCCGGCGGAGGATAGGGAGGGTAGCTGTTTGCATGCTGTTCTCTGTGGCCGTAGGACTTATTCGGGTAAGGAGCACTATTGAAGGAAGGAGCGCTCCCTTGCGCAGGAGCGGTCATCGTAGCATGGCCTTGTTTATAGCCTGCGTACTGCGGAGCGGCAGCCGCTCCGGCGACTTGACCAGGCTTGCAGCCGAGAGGTGGTCCGATAACGACCGTATTCGTAATCGGCGCGACGGCTTCTTTCCATGTTACCTCGTCGAGGCAGTACGTATGCGCGTAGACGCTTGCCGGCGTTAAGCGGAGAAGATCGGAGCCTGGAATAAACTCCGGCGTCGGCGCGTCGAATATAGCCAGCAGATGCGTGTTGTCGACTGATGCGATTTCGTAGTGCCACCAGCCTTGAGGGACATTCGCCACTTGGCCGGGCTGGATCGCGAAGTTCAACAATTGCTTCGTAAACGGATTGATAAGGGAAACCACGGCCGCACCTGTAATGCAATAGACGAGCTCGGAAGCATTCTGGTGGATATGAGGCTCAATGACATTGCCCGTGCTTAGGAAGATGTCGAGCAGCGACACGTTGCCAAGGGTGTTCAGCTGTGCGATGCCAAGTGCGTTTATCAGATTGCGCGAATCCTTCGTGAAGAAATTGTTGTTCTTCAAATCGTAGGTGAACTGCACATTCGGCGACGAATAATCCATATATGAAACCGCCATATTGTTCTCCTGCCCTTCTATCTATTTAGGCGTTTGTCGTCGATTCTTGAAAAACAACGATCTCGTGGCATACCCTAAGCGTATTAATGAAGACGGCGAACTAGTACTCGAAACATCTCGAACAAGCTTGTAAAATGCAAAAAAAACATGAACGGACGGGCCGCTCACAGCGGCGGGATCCTTGTACAGGTCGTAGCCATCATGTGACAAGCTGCGCGTCGAATTAAGACATGTGGCCCAATGAATTCGGGAATTCTAACGCATTAAGCCAGCAAGGAGCGTCCGACAGCGAATGTGCGAGCGAAAAGGCGGCAGCAGGGTCTTGAACTCTGCGCCGCATTTTCACCTGGCTGGAAGGTCATGTAGAATTTGTCATTTTTGTACGCTATAATGGAGGGTATTCCTTAGACTATTAGTTGTAGGTGATGACGGTTGTATCTTTTCGATTACATTGTCAATCTATCCATTTTCTCCCTATTTGTTAACGCTCCTATGGTCATTCGCTCGTTCATGAATCTCAAGCCCCTGCAGCATCAGCGTATTTGGGCGGGTCTCTATGCTGGTGTCGTTTCTGTGCTTCTGGTTTTATTGTCCGTTAAGCAGCAAGGCTATGTATACGATCTGCGTTATGCGCCTGTTATTTTGATGTATGCTTATCTGGGACCGATTTCAGGTTTAATTACCGGCGGTTTTGCCTTGGTCATGAGGTTGTACTCAAGCGGAAATTGGCTTCCCGCCATCGGCGGCTGGGCCTTGATCATGTTGGTATGCTCCATTGTGCATGTCTATTTTAAGCGGCTTGGATTTACCCCGCTTAAGCGAAGCATCGCCTATTCTGGTGTTTATACGGTTCTTTATCTGGTCACTGTCGTTGTTTTTCACATTCTAGTGGATCGGCCATTCTTTCATTTTCAATATTTATTATTCGTGGTATTAGGCGTTATCCTAGGCGGAGTACTTATCGAGACCAACGAAAGACTCCTCAGAATCATTGCCGATCGAGAGCGTATGGAGAAGACGCTTGCTGCAAGCGAGTCCCAATATCGGTTAATTGCCGATCATACGTCCGACCTGATCATGGTGATGGACAAAAATAACATGATTCGTTATTGTTCGCCTTCCCATGAGCATGTTCTAGGCTATCCCAGCGAGGAATTAGGTTGTACGGCGCTGTATAGAATCGTATACCATGAGGACGCGCAGATTATTAAGGATACGATGAACAGCATGTTTAAGCGGAATAAGTCTCACGCCATGGAGCTCCGATTTCAACATAAGGATGGGCGTTTGATTGCATTTGATTCCCTGTGCAAGCCGGTTGAAGGCGAGCATGGAGAGATCGAGCATATCGTCATGATCAGCCGCGATATTTCCGAGCGCAAAAAAGCGGAAGAAATATTGCTGCAATCGGAGAAGCTGTCGGTCGTGGGGGAGCTGGCAGCCGGCATCGCGCATGAAATCCGTAATCCGCTCACGACGATCAAAGGGTTTCTTCAATTGTATAAAGCGGAGGATCCTTCCATGAAGTATAACGACATTCTTCTCGAAGAGCTGGAACGGATTGAAATCATTACGAGCGAGCTTCTGACCATGGCGAAGCCGCAGGCTGCTGCGCAATACATGACGGATGTGAAGGAATTGATCGAGCATACGGTTGCATTTCTAACGCCGCAGGCGCTGATGAACAATATTGTATTCAAACGCAATTACGGCGAGGACTCCTTACTGATTACTTGCGTTAGAACTCAAATGCAGCAGGTATTCCTCAATATTCTGAAGAATGCGATCGAAGCCATGCCAAATGGGGGAGAGATTGATATTTACCTTCGCCAGGAACCGAGCGGCGAGTGCTTGATCGCCATCCGGGACCAGGGCTGCGGCATACCGGATGAACTGTTTCATCGCTTAGGGCAGCCCTTCTACAGCTTGAAAGAGAAGGGTACGGGACTCGGACTGATGATCAGCCATAAAATCATCAAGCAATATCATGGCAGCATCGCGTATAAGAGCAAGCTCAATGAAGGAACGTTGGTCGAAATTCGACTTCCGCTGCACAGCCGAGCATAAGCAGTAAACATGGACAATTTTGATCCGGAGCGATGTCTGATATTTTTCGAAGGGATACTAGGTCAGTTCGAAGAAGGGGAAATTGTCAACAGCGGAACGTATGAAGAGACAATGCCGCACGAGACGCTGTTTATCGTTCCGGGCATGGTGCAGGACTAGGCCTGCCCATCAGCGCAAGCCGGACAATACCAGGACTCCTCTAGAAAAGAAGGAGAGCACACTTCCCCCAGCGGGGAAAGTCTGCTCTCTTTTTATTAGCTCACCATTTCGGCTCGGTTTTGGGATGCAATCTAAAATATTTGTAGTAGAAGGGCTGCTTCTTCTTCTCGGAAAGCAGCTTCTTCGCAAGCATCAAGACTTGTGCGGATCTTTCCTTTTCGATGTCGTTCGCGATTTTATTGAATACCAAAACGTGCACTCCGATCTGTTGTGATTAGAACAATGTTCCAGCCAAATTCAGTATCCGCATCGTATCATAAAACAGAGTAATTTGTCGAATTTTGGCGATGAACTATCCTATGCCGTATGAGTATGCATCACTGAATTCGGTGGCTCAGCGGTTCATACTCCGTTCATAATCATGCTTTACCATTCCTATTTAGTCAGTCATGTAGGAGGAATAACGATGGACCATGGATACAGAAAGGAACAACAGGCCGGCCAAGGAGAATGGGCCGTAGAAGCCCGCGGGCTCGTCAAGGCGTTCGGCGACAACCGCGCGGTGGATGGCGTGGATTTGAATGTACCGACAGGTTCGATCTATGGGGTGCTTGGACCGAACGGAGCGGGCAAGACCACGACGATCCGCATGCTGGCGACGCTGCTTCGGCCGGACGCCGGTTCGGCGCGCATCTTCGGGCATGACGTGGCGAAGGAGTCGCAGATCGTCCGCCAACTGATCGGCGTGACCGGTCAGTATGCTTCGGTTGACGAGTCGCTGAGCGCGACCGAGAATCTCGTCATCTTCTCCCGGCTGCTTGGCCTCGGACGCGCAGAGGCGAAGCGCAAGGCAGCGGAGCTGCTGGAGGAGTTCGGCTTGGCGGAGGCCGCGAAACGTCCGCTTAAGCATTTCTCCGGCGGGATGCGCCGCCGATTGGATTTGGCAGCGAGCCTGATCGCACAGCCGCCGCTCATCTTCCTGGACGAACCGACGACGGGCCTAGATCCGCGTACGCGTGCGCAAATGTGGGATACGATTCGCCGCTTGGTGAAGACGGGATCGACCGTTCTGCTAACGACGCAATATCTCGATGAGGCAGATCAGCTGGCAGACCGGGTCGCGGTGATCGATCAGGGCCGTGTCGTCGCGGAGGGCACGGTGGATGAATTGAAGGCTTCCGTCGGCTCCTCGTCGCTGCACTTGAGAGTCCAGCAGCCGCAGCATATCGAAGACGCACGGCGAATTATTGAGTCGGTGCTCCGCGTTCAGTCCAATGTATCGTCGGAAGCCGGGAAGATTACGGCGCCGATGACGAACGTTGATTTGGTCACGGACCTGCTTGTCGCTCTTCGTGAGGCGGGAATTCCATTGGACGAAATGAGCGTCCAGAAACCAACGCTCGACGAGGTGTTTCTGACGATAACCGGCCACGGCGTTAAGGACGAGGCGAATGGATCGCGCAATACCAAGGAGGTTACCGCATGAGAAGCATATCCATAATGCCGGGTGCGGACCGCAAGCTGAGGAATTACACGAGCTTCGGCCAGACCATACGCAATTCGCTCACGATGGCCTATCGGGGCATTCTCAAGATTCGGCGTACGCCAGAGCAGCTGTTCGACGTTACACTGCAGCCGATTATTTTCACGCTTATGTTCACGTACATCTTCGGCGGCGCCATCTCGGGAGATGTGCTGAGCTACTTGCCCGTCATCATTCCCGGTATCCTGGTGCAGACCGTCATTACGACTTCGATCGTTACGGGCGTCCAATTGCGCGAGGATATGGATAAAGGCGTATTCGACCGCTTCAAGTCGCTGCCGATCGCACGGATCGCACCGCTCGCGGGGGCGCTGCTCGCGGATACGGTCAGGTATACCATTGCGACGGTGCTTACCTTTACGATGGGCTTTATTATGGGTTACCGGCCCGAGGGCGGCTTCGTTCATGTCGTTATTGCGGGGTTGATCGTCATCGCCTGCGCGTGGGCAATCAGCTGGATCTTCGCCTTCTTCGGCGTCATTGGCCGCACCGCGGCAAGCGTGCAGGGGATATCGATGCTGGTGCTGTTTCCGCTGACGTTCCTCTCCAACGCGTTCGTGCCTGTCGATACGATGCCGAACTGGCTGCAGTGGTTCGTCAAAATCAACCCGATCTCGCATCTCGTCACGGCCGTTCGGGATTTGGCCAACGCTGGAACCGTAGGCTGGGATCTCGCTATCTCCCTCATCGGCGCGGCCGTCATCGTTGCAATCTTTGCACCAATTACAGTGCGCGCGTATATGCGTCGTACGTAACGGGGAACCTTGCTGTCCAAGCTTGCATGAAGCGTGCACCATGCATAGATTGTACCAGGAATCGTTTCACCTATGCCTTCACAGGAACGGGAATCAGTTGCATCTCTGGACAATGTATTCAAAGGAACGGTAAGCGCAAACAGCTCGGCGCAGCAAACGGTATTCAGCATGGCCGGCTTGAGCAGCGGCTCGCACACCATCAAGGTAATCAAAGGCACGGGAACGACCTTTACGTTCGATTATTTTTAGAATCATTCCGTAATGCATAGCTAAAACAGAACCCGGATATGGGATTTCCGCCTTGGCGGCTTCCTTCGTCCGGGTTCTATTTATAGGATCCGCTGTATCAAACTCTGCCCCCAGAATGGATACTTTCTTCTCCGAATTCTGCACCCAATTGTGAATTCTGTGAAAATGTTAATCCTGCGCGCATAAGGAGCTGTGCTATAATGTTGCCTTGAAGATGAATTCTGGTAGATTACACCAACTTTATGTGCGGGAGGTACGCATGATTAGTGAAGTCAAGCCAGTGTATAGGCTTATCATTACCATGGCTGTCGCATTGCTGCTGCTGTGCAGCGGACCGTTAGCCAATGTCTCCGCAGGGGAAGCAGAGTCCGCGAACGATATAACGATAAAGCTTGAAGGCAAGACCGTGAAGCTGTCCTTACCGGCTGTAACGAAGAATGGAAGAGTGTATGTGCCTGCGGCCCGCATGGCGGAGAAATTCGGCGCGGCGTCCAGCTGGGACAATGATAAAGAGGAAGTTACGATCCATACGGCGTTCGATGATACGCTCGTACTGGGCAACGGCGTGCCGGTCGTTTATTTTAACGAAGGACGTTATGTGATGGACGCGGCTCCTTTTCTAGAGAACGGCAGCCTATATGCGCCGCTGCGTCAATTATCTGAGATGCTGCATGCGAGCTTGAAGCTGAGCGCTGACGGCTCCGTGGTCGAGCTTAATGAGGTTCAGCCGGCCGTCACTTCGGACGGTTACGGCTTGGCTGAAATCAGCACGGCCGCCGGAATCAGCCGGGCTGAGCTGCTGAAGCGCAATGGGCTGGACAGCAAGGGCACTCTGCAGGCGGGAACGAAGCTCAAGATCGTCATTCCTTCGTTCTTCGATAACGCCGCCAAGCCGTTCACAGAAGCCGACCTCATGCTGCTTGCCAAAATCACGATGGTTGAAGCGGGCTACGAGTCCTACGAGGGGCGGCTTGCCTTGGCGAATGTGATCTTGAACCGGGTGAAGGATCCAAGCTTCCCGGATTCGATACATGATGTCATCTATTCCGGGAAGCAGTTCCCGCCGGCCCATAACGGCCTCTTGGATAGGACCAAACCCAATGCAGGCTCGCTGCGCGCCGCCAAGGATGCCTTGAATGGCAAGAATAATGTCGGGAATGCAGTGTATTTCTTCAATCCCGAGGTTTCCAAAGGCTCGTTCTGGTCCAGCTTGGATGTTATTGCTACGATAGGTCATCATCGGTTTGCCAGATAAAAAAAGTCCGTTATGGCGAATGCCATAACGGACTTTTTTCGAGCTTACCGGTGCGTGGATTTGCTCGGTAGAGGTAACAGCTCTTGCTGTATGCCCCCTACCACCGCACCGGATCAGCCGCCGTAATAAGCGCGAAGCACATCGGCGATGCCGAGCGGATTGCGCCGAAGATCCTTGGCGCTGAAGAACACATCGCCCGCCACTTCGGGATGCTGCTTATTATCGTCGAGCTGACGGGTAATTTCATGAGCATCTTGCCAGCCGGCTTCATTCGTTCCCAGCTTGTACGGTGAATGCCCGATGTAGAGCGAGACACCCGTCCCTCTCACTTCGTTCGACCACCAGCTGGTCAGCGTGTCGTATCTCGCGGCGGGGAAGGAGAGACTCCAGTAGATTTGGGGAATGACGTAGTCCAGCCAGCCGCTCTTGATCCATGTCCGCACGTCGGCATACATGTTATCGTACGCGGTCACACCGGCTTTCGTGGCCGAACCGGTGGGATCGACCGATTGATTGCGCCATACGCCGAACGGGCTGATGCCGAATTTCACGGCAGGCTTGGCGTCATGGATGGCGCTGCCCAGCTGCTGCACGAACAAATTGATGTTGTTTCTGCGCCAATCGGCCTTGTTCTTGAACAGGCCGTAAGTGAGGAATGCGGCATTATCGTCGAACGTGCCTCCTGATGGATAGAAATAATCGTCCAGATGAACGCCGTCGATGTCGTAGCGCGACACAACCTCCATCACGGCATCAATAATATGCTGACGCGCCTCGGGAATGCCGGGATTGATATAGATCGTACCGCCCGAATTCACGATCCATTCGGGATGCTGCTTCGCCACATGGTTGGCGGCAAGGGTGTCGATCTTGGCATCCGTATTCGCACGGAACGGATTAAACCAGGCGTGGAACTGCATGCCCCGCTTATGCGTCTCCTCGATCATGAATGCAAGGGGATCATAGCCAGGGTCTTTTCCCTGCGTGCCTGTCAGCACTTTGGACCACGGGACGAGCTGCGATGGGTAGAGCGCGTCGCCAGCCGGACGAACCTGTACGAATACAGCGTTCAGTCCCATATGCTGCAATTCGTCCAGCAGCTTCGTAAATTCCTGCTTCTGCTGATCCTGCTTGCCGTAAGACGCGGCAGTAGGCCAATCGAGATTGAATACGGTGGATACCCAAGCGCC
The DNA here is from genome assembly GCF_019431355.1 of Paenibacillus sp. R14(2021). Classification (NCBI taxonomy): domain Bacteria; kingdom Bacillati; phylum Bacillota; class Bacilli; order Caryophanales; family Paenibacillaceae; genus Paenibacillus; species Paenibacillus sp. R14(2021). Next base: position 2,183,785 of record NZ_CP080269.1, on the reverse strand, counting down.
GCGAAGCCCGCTGCTTGCACCGGGACCGCTTCCCGGATGGCTCCCGCCGTTTCCTTCGCCTGTGCCCGGCGAAGTGCCGCCGCTTCCGGGATTGCTGCCCGGGCTGCCGTCCGGTTCTGTCGGAGGCGCATAACCTGGGGACGTCAGGGAAATCGTACGGTCCGACTGGCTCCAGTCCACCAGCAGCCCCAGCTGCTCGCCGACGAAACGGAGCGGTACCATAATGCGGCCCTGTGTATTCTGAACGGATGCCTCAAGCGCAACCGAACTGCCGTTGACAAGCCCGTTCTTCGCACCTGCTTTCAATTCGATCGTCACGGACGAATCGTCAATCGTTACCGTCCTCGTTTGCGGCGTCCAAGCAACGGAAGCGCCTATGCCTTCGCTTATGACGCGAAGAGGCACCATGGTTACGTTCACCTTTGGTACGATGAACGGCGAGACGTCGCTCGCCAGTTTCCGGCCGTCCAAGTAAATGCCGATGCTTCGGTCCGCCGCATGCGCCGGCTGCGCAAGCGCAGTCAGCACGTACACAAGCAGCATCATCGTGAGGGCGGCCCATTTGCCCAATCTCATTCTGCAACATCCTTCCGCTAGCTGGTTCTCGGTAAAAGCTACCACTATTAGACGCGAAGAGAGACGGGTTTGTTGCTGGGCGAACGCAAAAAAAGAGAGCCGTCCGCGTTCGTGCGCGATCGACTCTGGCCGTATAGGGCTGTTGTGAATAATGCTGCAGCTATAATGCCTAACCTGACACGCTGCCTCAGCCTGTGCCCCACAGTGGCGCGGCGGGGACCCGCCGTCTAACGCAGGAGCTCGATAAACTTGCTGGCTGCGCCGGAAAGCGGCATGTTGCGCATCGTCATGAATCCGACTTGGGAAGGCGGCAGCTTGACGTCCAACTGAATTTCGAAGAGGGCGCCGCTCTCTAACTCCTTGCTGACGAATTCTCGGGTCACGTACGAGATGCCGAGTCCTTTTTTCGCGAATTCGATTAACAGATCGACGCTTCCGACCTCGATTTCGGGTTTGATTTCATGTCCGAAGCTTTGGAACAGCTCCGTGATGGCCATCCGTACCCGGCTGTTGCGTGAGAACAGAATAATGGGGTACTGGAGCAGCAGCTCGATCGACAGAATTTCGTCCTTCAGCTCGGAATAACGGGCTCCCGCCACGAAACAATCCTGCAGCTGAATGCCCCGCATCACTTTGAGCTGGGAATCGACGATGGGCATGCGGACGACGCCGACATCGATGCGTCCTTCCTTCAGGAAGGAAATGGTCTCCGGCGTCGTGCCGTGATTCAGATGCAGCTTAATGCCGGGATGCTTCTGATGATAGTCTTCCAAGAACGGAAGCAGATAATGCTTGAACAACGAATCACTGCCGCCGATTCTAAGCTCGCCGCTGTCCAGATTTTTGAGCGCGGCCATCTTTTCTTCCGCAAGCGTGATATAGATCTGCGACTGCTCGATATAGGAGTAGAGCACGGCCCCCTCCTGGGTAAGCGAGACGCCTTTGGAATTCCGATAAAACAAGGTAATGCCGAAGCTGTCCTCCAATTGCTTGATCGCATGACTGACGCTGGGTTGTGTGAGATAGAGCGCTTTGGCAGCCTGCGTCAGGCTTCCCGTTTTTGCAGCCCAATAGAACACCTTGTAAAGTTCGTAATTGTTGGTCATAGACATGGTCTATAGCTCCTGTGAAATATATTAATTACTCGTATAGATGATAATCGTATTATAGTGGAAATACGAAAGAGAAACCAGAGCTTACGGTTATGGAGACAGCGTGCTGATCACTCAGCGGCAGCTGCCATGCCGGAACATCAAGAGAAGCTCTGCTGGAAGGAGAAGAACAGCATGGAGGCAACCTCATTTGTTTTATTTGGTGCGACAGGGGATTTAGCGAAACGCAAAATCTACCCTGCCTTGTATAATTTGTTCATAGACGGCAAGCTTCCGCAATCCTTTTCCGTATTCGGACTTGGACGAAGAGAGCTCACGGACGAAGCCTTTCAGGCAAATGTCGAACAGTCTCTTCGTATCTTTTCCAGACGCCAAGGGAACGATGCCGATTCGGTGAAACAGTTCTTGCGTGTATTCCGCTATAGCGTGCTGGACGTTGGCCGCAAAGAGGATTACAAAACGCTGCTGAGCCGCATCGAAAAGCGTGAAGCTGAGCTGAGCGCAGCGCCTAACCGCCTGTTTTACTTATCCGTTGGACCTGAATTCTTCGAGCCGATCGCGGCCAACATCCAAGAAAGCGGCCTTGGCTCAGCGGATGCCTGGAAACGCCTCGTCATCGAGAAGCCGTTCGGCCATGATTTGCAATCGGCCCGGGATTTGAACTGGAAGCTGAGCAAATCGTTCGAAGAGCATGAAATTTTCCGTATCGATCATTATCTCGGCAAGCCGATGGTGCAGAAGCTCGAAGTGCTGCAGCAGACCAATCCGGTGCTTCAAGCGTTGTGGACCAACCGTTACATCGCGAACGTTCAGATTACGGCGAACGAAACGGTCGGCGTTGAAGAACGGGCGGGTTACTATGATCACGTCGGCGCTGTTAGAGACATGTTCCAGAACCATATGCTTCAACTAATGATGATGCTGGCGATCCACCTGCCGAGCAACAGCGGTTCGGATAAAGTCCGTCTTAAGAAGAAGAAGGTCATGGAGTCCGTAGAGCCGCTGCAGAAGGAGGACGTCGTATCGCAAGTCATCCGCGGTCAGTACGAAGCCGGCGTAATCGGCGGCAAGCCGGTTGTCGGTTACCGATCCGAAGCGGGCATTGCGGAAACGTCGATGAACGACACGTTCATTGCTGCTAAGCTGCAAATCGACGATTACTTCTGGCGCGGCGTTCCTTTCTATATTCGTACCGGCAAGCGCATGAACGAGAAATCGACGCGCATCGTCATCGAGTTCAAAGAACCGCTGCAGCAAGCGTCCACGTACGACGACACGAAGGTGCCTAACCTGCTTGTCTTCGAAATCAGTCCGAATGAAGGCATTTCGCTTCAATTAAACACGCGCGATCCGGAGCATAAAGGTGAATTCAAGCCGATCCACATCGACTTCCACGCGGATAAGAACGACAACGTGCCTGAAGCCTACGAGAACTTGATTCATGATGCGCTCAACGGCGATCCGACGTTCTTCGCGCACTGGGACGAAGTGGAATTGTCCTGGCAGTGGGTTCAACCGATCTTGAACGCATTCCAAGAGAATCTCGTTCCGCTTCGTTCCTATAAAGCAGGATCTTACGGTCCGGCCGAATCCGACGAGCTCTTGGCAAGAGACGGCTACCACTGGTGGTTCGACGCCAATCCTGTACAAGAAAATGAAACAAAAGAAGGAGAACATTATGCCTACCACACAAACAATTGATCAATTAGCTGTCGACACGATCCGAACATTATCCATCGATGCCATTAACGCGGCCAACTCCGGCCATCCGGGACTGCCGATGGGCGCGGCGCCAATGGCGTACGCCCTCTGGTCCAAATTGCTGAACCATAACCCGGGCCATGCCAAATGGTTCAACCGCGACCGCTTCGTATTGTCCGCAGGTCACGGCTCCGCACTTCTTTACAGCCTGCTGCACTTATCCGGCTACAACGTTTCGATCGATGACTTGAAGCAATTCCGTAAGCTGAACAGCAAGACGCCAGGACATCCGGAATTCGGCCACACAGACGGCGTAGACGCAACGACCGGACCGCTGGGTCAAGGGATTGCGATGGCAGTCGGCATGGCGATGGCAGAAGCGCATTTGGCTTCCAAATTCAATCAGGACGGTTTCCCAGTCGTTGATCATTATACGTATGCGCTTGTCGGCGACGGCTGCTTGATGGAAGGGATCTCTTATGAGGCGATGTCCATGGCTGGCCATATGAAGCTTGGTAAATTGGTTGTTCTGTACGATTCCAACGACATCTCGCTGGACGGCGCGCTGAACCTCTCCTTCGGCGAGAACATGCAGAAGCGTGCAGAATCGGCAAACTGGGAGTACCTGCGCGTCGAGGACGGCAACGACATCGAAGGAATCGCCAAAGCAATCGAAGCCGCAAAACGCAACGAATCGCAGCCGACGATCATCGAAATCCGCACGATTATCGGTTACGGCAGCAAGGTAGCCGGAACGAACAAAGCGCACGGCAATCCGCTGGGCAAAGAAGAAGCAATAGCGACGAAGAAAGCCTACGGCTGGGAATACGAAGAAGAGTTCACCGTACCGGCAGACGTAAGATCGCATTTCGAGCAGCTGAAAGCGAACGGCGCGGCCAAAGAAGAAGCTTGGAACCAATTGATCGCTTCTTATACAGCGAAGCATCCGGCGCTCGGCTCCGAGCTTGAGCAAGTGATCGGCGGGTCCGTTACGATCGATGCCAAGGACATCCTTACCTTCGATCCGTCCAAGACGGTATCGACGCGTATTGCAAGCGGCGAAGCGATCAATCATTACGTGAAATCAGTATCGTCGATTTTCGGCGGAAGCGCGGACTTGTCGCACTCCACGATGACGGACATTAGCGGAGAGCAGACCTTCGCCGTTGAATCCTATGCGGGCCGCAACATTTACTTCGGCGTTCGCGAACATGCCATGGGAGCAGCCGGCAATGGTATGGCGCTGCACGGCGGCGTTAAGCCTTTCGTCAGCACGTTCTTCGTATTCAGCGACTACCTGCGTCCGTCGATTCGACTGGCTGCGCTGCAGAAGCTGCCTGTCACTTACGTATTTACGCATGACTCTATCGCCGTCGGCGAAGATGGACCTACTCATGAGCCTGTCGAGCATCTGACTGCGCTTCGCACCATTCCGGGACTAACCGTTATTCGTCCTACCGATGCCAATGAAACGGCGAGCGCCTGGGCATATGCCCTGCAGCAAAACGAAGGTCCTGTAGCGCTTGTGCTGAGCAGACAAAACCTGCCTGTCTATGAAGCGACCAAAGGTAACGTTGAAGCGGTGGCCAAAGGCGCCTACGTCTTGACCGAGACGAACAGTCAGCCTGACGTTATTCTGATCGGAACGGGTTCCGAGGTTTCACTGGCCGTCAGCGCCAAAGCAGAGCTAGAGCGCGACAACCTCTCTGTCCGTGTCGTTGCGATGCCAAGCCGTGAGCTGTTCAATCGTCAGCCTGAAGCTTACAAGCAAAGCATTCTTCCATCAGCCATCACGAAGCGCGTAGCGATCGAAGCCGGCATCTCGCTTGGCTGGGAGCGTTACACGGGAGCCGAAGGCAGAATCATATCCATCGATACATTCGGCGCATCGGGTCCTGGCGGCGCAGTTCTGGAATACTTTGGATTCTCTGTGAAAAATGTTGTCGGCGTGACGAAAGATTTACTGAAATAATACACACATTAAACAAGAATGAGAGTAGACTCGGGAAGGATGCGCCTGCCGTAAGATGCAACTTGCGGCAGATCCTCCTGCAAGCGGCTCTTCATATAAACAAAAACAAAATAACACCAAAAAACGGAGGTAATAACCATGAAATTTTTTATCGATACAGCTAACCTGTCCGACATTAAGAAAGCTTACAAAATCGGCGTCCTGTCCGGCGTTACGACAAATCCGTCCCTGGTAGCCAAAGAAGGCGTGAAGTTCGAAGACCGCATCGCCGAAATTCTGCGCGAAGTGCCTGAGGTTGAATCTGTATCGGCGGAAGTTACGCCGGATGCCCTCACGGCTGAAGACATGATTGCACAAGCAAACGAACTGATCAAAATCAACAACAACGACAAAAACATCACGATCAAGCTGCCGATGACGCTGGCTGGTCTTGAAGCTTGCCGTTACCTGACGAAGAAAGGCGTAAAAACGAACGTAACACTCATCTTCTCCGTGAACCAGGCGCTTCTCGCCGCACGTGCCGGCGCTACTTATGTTTCTCCGTTCCTCGGCCGCTTGGACGACATTTCGGAAGACGGTGTTCTGCTTGTTGCGAAAGTCGCTGAGTTGTTCCGCACACATAACCTGGATACGCAAATCATCGCGGCATCCGTTCGCCACCCGGATCATGTAACTCGCGTAGCTATGGCCGGCGCGCATATCGCAACGATTCCGTTCTCGGTCATCGAACAAATCTCGAAGCACCCGCTGACGGATCAAGGCATGGACAAATTCGCTGCCGACTGGAAAAAAACAGCGCAACTTTAAGTTGCGCTTCACCATACACAGGTTCAAAGGAGAAATGAAGCCATGACGATTTCATTCGATTATTCCAACGCATTGTCGTTTATCCAGCAGCATGAAGTAGATTATTTCGGCGAGTTCGTGAATACGGCTCACCGGATGCTGCACGAGAAGCAAGGCCCGGGTTCCGATTACCTCGGCTGGGTAGATCTGCCGTTTAACTACGATAAAGAAGAGTTTGCGAGAATTAAAGAAGCCGCAGCGCGCATTCGCAGCAACTCCCAAGCCCTCGTCGTCATCGGCATTGGCGGCTCGTATCTCGGTGCAAGATCGGCAATCGAAGCGTTGTCCCATACATTCCACAACCAAATGAGCGGCACGACGCAAGTGTATTTTGCCGGCCAAAATATCAGCTCTACGTACATTACGCATCTGCTTGAGCTGCTCGAAGGCAAAGATATTTCCCTTAACGTTATCTCCAAATCGGGCACGACGACAGAACCTGCGGTCGCTTTCCGTATTCTGCGCGATTATATGGAGAAGAAATACGGTAAAGAGGAAGCGCGCAAACGGATTTACGCAACGACCGACCAAGCGAAGGGCGCGCTGAAGAAGCTTGCCGACGAAGAAGGCTACGAAACTTTCGTTATTCCAGATGATGTCGGTGGACGTTATTCCGTGCTGACGGCCGTTGGGCTTCTGCCAATCGCGGCTGCAGGACTTAACATCGACCAAATGATGGCAGGCGCTGCAGCTGCCGCGAAGAAATACAACAATCCGGACCTTGCCACCAACGAGAGCTACCAATATGCGGCTGTCCGCAACGCCTTGTACCGCAAAGGCAAAACAATCGAGCTGCTCGCTAACTTCGAGCCGTCGCTGCATTTCGTATCCGAGTGGTGGAAGCAATTGTTCGGCGAAAGCGAAGGGAAGGACCAGAAGGGCCTTTACCCGGCTTCGGTTGATTTTACGACTGATCTGCACTCCATGGGTCAATACGTTCAAGAAGGCCGCCGCGATCTGCTTGAAACTGTACTTGCGGTGAAGAAAGCCCGCATTGAACTGAACATCCAAGAGGATGCTGGCAACCTGGACGGCCTCAATTTCCTTGCAGGCATGACGATGGACGAAGTAAACAAGAAGGCGGCGGAAGGCACGCGTCTTGCACACGTCGACGGCGGCGTACCGAACCTGATTGTCGAGCTGGATGAGCTTAATGAATTCACGTACGGCGAAATGGTGTACTTCTTCGAGAAAGCATGCGGCATCAGCGGCTTGCTGCTCGGCGTGAACCCGTTCGATCAACCGGGCGTCGAAGCGTATAAAGTCAACATGTTCGCACTGCTCGGCAAGCCCGGCTTCGAAGCGCAGAAAGCAGAACTCTTGAAACGATTGTCAGCAACAGCAAAGTAATGACACGGAGGTAATGACAATGAAAAAACAACAAATCGGTGTGGTCGGTCTGGCCGTTATGGGTAAGAACCTGGCCCTGAATATTGAAAGCAAAGGGTTCTCGGTATCGGTTTATAACCGTTCCGCCGAAAAAACAAACGAACTGCTCGAAGAAGCGAAAGGCAAAGATTTCGTAGGCACGTTCAGCGTGGAAGAATTCGTTCAATCGCTGGAAACGCCCCGCAAAATTCTAATCATGGTTAAAGCAGGCGCGCCAACGGATGACACGATCAACCAGCTCGTGCCTTACCTGGACAAAGGCGACATCTTGATCGACGGCGGCAACGCGTACTTCCCTGATACACAGCGCAGAAACAAAGACCTTCAGGCGCAAGGCTTCCGCTTCATCGGAGCCGGCGTATCGGGCGGCGAAGAAGGCGCGCTGAACGGCCCTTCGATCATGCCGGGCGGGCAGCGCGATGCATACGAGCTGGTGGAACCGATCCTGACGGCAATCTCCGCTAAAGTTAACGGCGATGCTTGCTCCACGTACATCGGCGCAGACGGCGCTGGCCACTACGTCAAAATGGTGCATAACGGCATTGAGTATGGCGACATGCAGCTGATCGGCGAAGCCTATCACCTGCTGAAGGACGTGCTGAACGTCAGTACAAGCGAGCTGCATGACATCTTCACCGAGTGGAACAACGGCGAGCTGGACAGCTACCTGATCGAGATCACGGCCGACATCTTCGGCAAGACCGATCCGGAAACAGGCAAACCGATGGTAGACGTCATCCTTGACTCCGCTGGGCAGAAGGGTACAGGCAAATGGACGAGCCAAAGCGCACTGGATCTGGGCGTACCGCTGTCCATCATCACGGAATCCGTGTTCGCACGGTTTATCTCCGCGATGAAAGAAGAGCGCGTTGCTGCAAGCAAGCTGCTTAGCGGTCCTGCGACTTCGAGCTACGAAGGCGATCGTAAAGAATTCATCGAAGCTGTTCGCAAAGCATTGTTCGCAAGTAAAATTGCTTCTTACGCACAAGGCTTCGCACAAATGCGCGCAGCCTCCGACGCTTACGATTGGAACCTGGACTACGGCAGCATCGCAATGATCTTCCGCGGCGGCTGCATCATCCGCGCAGGCTTCCTGCAAAACATCAAGGATGCGTACGACCGTAACCCTGAGCTGAAAAACCTCTTCTTGGACGAACACTTCAGCACGATCGTTCAAAACTACCAGGATGCGTGGAGAAACGTCATCTCCGTTGCAGTAAGCAGAGGCATTCCGGTTCCTGGCTTCGCCTCCGCGCTGGCTTACTATGACAGCTACCGCTCCGAGCGCCTGCCGGCAAACCTGCTTCAAGCGCAGCGCGACTATTTCGGCGCACATACGTTCCAACGTGTGGATAAACCAGGAAGCTTCCACTTCCAATGGATGCAGGAATAACGCAATCCCCGTTCACTCGCATACAGCTATCATTTCTTCTGTAACGACCAAGGTTTATACGTACAAGGCGCCTGAGCAATCAGGCGTCTTTTTTGTACCTGCATATTCCCCTTCCGCGAAAGAAGTGATATGGTGTGAAGTATCGAAATCGCTTTCACCGGAAAGGTAGGTTGACTCGTCTTGCGTCTGAAGTTACTACCCTTCAACACGCTTCGCAATCAAATGCTGTTCGGGTTCCTGCTCGTCATGATGATCATTCTGGTGCTGGTCGGCGGCGTGACGTTCACCTCGGTATCGACGTTGCTCAAGAACAACGCGGAGAAGCATATCCAACAAACCGCGGTTCAGGCCAACGGCCGTCTTGAGAGTATTCTCGATCAGATCGATTCCTTAACGACGCTCGTGTCGACGAACGGATATGTGCAGCAGCTGCTGCTGAAGGAAATGAACGGGCATCCGTCAACGTTCACGGAACGGCAGGCGCTTCCGCCGATCATCAATCTCGTCCAGATGTATACGGACGGCATCAAATCAGTCGAGCTGTATAATAAGGACCGTGCGAGGCTCTATCCGCTGGATGACGGCAATCTCGGCGACAAGGTCAGCGAAGCATGGATCGAGCAGGCAGAGGCGCAGAAGGGCAGCATTGTCTGGTTCGGCATTGATCCGGCCGATTCGACGTCTCTCCTTGCCATTCGGCGAATCAGTCTTGTGGACAAGTATTTCTCGACCGGCGGCTATCTGCTCATTCGCGCCGACCGCAGCAAATTCGCGCTTAAAGGGCCTTTGTCAGGCGAGGGAGAATCGGAGACGATGCTGCTGCTCAGCAAAGACGGTCAATTGATCGCCTCCAACGACGACGCCATTTCGCAAGCCGAAGCGGCGGGATTGACCGTGGGACGCGATCAGACGGCGACGATCGGGAAGAGGTCGTTCATCGTCGTCAAGCAGCGGTCGCGCGTCACGGGCTGGACGCTGCTTATTCTAACGCCCGTCGATGCCATTACGAAGGGGATTTCGGTCGTTCGGACGACGATCGTCGTGTCGGCTTGCCTTGGCACGTTCCTGTTCGTGCTGCTCTCCTTCTTTCTCTCGACGATCATAACGCGGCCGATCTTCCGGCTGATCAAGACGATGCGAGGCACGCGAATGGGGATTCTGAAGCCGACGGATACGGTGTCCTCCACAATCGAGATTAAAGAATTGAATTACTCTTACAACCAGATGGTCGACAATATTAACGGATTGATCAAGCTTGTCTACGAGAAGGAGCTCTCGCAGAGTCGTACGGAATTGAAAGCGCTTCAAGCGCAGATCAATCCGCATTTCCTGTTCAATACGCTGGACGCGCTGTACTGGTCGCTGCTGGACAAGGATGAAGAACAGCTCGCGGCCTACGTCGTCGCCATGTCGGACTTGTTCCGCTATACGATAACCGGTCCGAATAAGGACGAATGGGTCGGCCTTCGCGATGAGTTGGAGCATATCGAACGCTATCTGCTCATCATGAAGATGCGCTTCGAGAATCGCTTGACCTGGCGCATCGAAGCCGCGCCGGTATTCGCGGATATCCGGCTCCCGAAGCTGCTGCTGCAGCCGCTTGTGGAGAATGCGATTCTGCACGGCGTTGAGAGCAAGATCGAACCGGGCCGGGTCACGCTGGAAGTCTCGCGCACCGAGGAGAAAATCACGATCGCGGTAGAGGACGACGGAGCAGGCATGGACGAGGACAAGCTGCGCGCGCTCATCGAAGGCTTGGAGAGCGGCACCGTGTCCTCTTCCAAAAATTCCGGCGTCGGCATCGCCAACGTGCAGCGGAGACTCCGGCTCTATTTTGCAGAAGAGGGCGTTCAGGCTCCTCGCATCGACATTGCAAGCGAGAAGGGACACGGGACACGGATCAGTATCTCGATTCCGACGAACAGGAGGGAGAACCTATGAGAATTCGTACGATTCTGATCGTCGACGATGAGCCGAGATCAAGAGAAGGCATGAAGAAAATGCTGGCAGCCTGGGCGGCTGGCCAATACGAGCTCTTGACTGCCGACAATGGCGCCGGTGCCCTGCGTATACTGGGAGAAACTACAGTCGATCTCATGATTACGGATATTCGAATGCCGGAGATTAATGGGCTTAACCTGGTTACCCGGATGAAAGAAACGCCCATGCAGCGTCAGCCTGCCGTGATTCTGATCTCCGGCCATGCCGAATTCGAATATGCCCAGCAGGCGATTCAGCTGTCGGTAGTCAATTATCTGCTCAAGCCCGTCAGCAAGGAGAAGTTAATCGCGGCGGTAGAAGAGGCGCTCAAGTCCGGCGAAGAGCGCGGCAGGATCGAGCTGCTGCAGAAAATGGCCGATCCGAGGCTTATGGACGTTACGGACGGCGAAGCCGCTTTCAGCGACCCCGTGCGTCAAGCGATTGTATATGTAGAAACGCATTTCGGCGCAGCGGTCAGCTTGAAGGAGGTCGCCGAGCATGTTCATCTTAACGGGAGCTATTTCAGCGCATTATTCAAAGAGCAGAGCGGCATGACCTTCAGCGAATACGTAGCCCGGCGGAAATTGCAGAAAGCGAAGGAGCTGCTGCTGAAGACGAAGCTGCCGATTGCCGAGATCGCAGAGCGCATCGGTTACCAGACCGCGAAATATTTCAATAAAGTGTTCAAGGAATACGAAGCCAGAAGTCCCGGGCAATATCGATCGGAAATGAACGGGGTACGCGAGGAAATCTAAAAATGGGAGAACTTTACCCAAACGTCGTACCCTTATCCGATTCGAGTACGGATGATAGACTACTTACAGTAGGAAAGCGCATACATGTTTCGCGCAGGTTTAAGGGGGAATTGATCCATGAAGAGCAAGGTTTTATCGACGGGGACCCTGCTTGCCGCTTTACTACTCGCTGCAACCGCTTGCGGAAGCAGTAATTCCGTATCGTCGAATCATGAATCCGATGGGGAAGCCGTAAGCGCCGATTTCGGCTCCGCAGAGAAAATCACGCTCAGAATGATGCATCTGTGGCCGGACAGCAATTCAGCTCAGAATAAAATGGTGCTGGAAATCATCAAGGAGTACGAAACGGCGAATCCGGACACGACAATCACCACGGAAGTGCTGGAGAACGAGCAGTACAAGAACAAGCTGAAGGTGCTGTCCGCTTCCAACAATCTGCCGGATGTCGGCTTCACTTGGGCAGCGGGCTTCATGGACCCTTACGTGAACGGCGGCATGTTCGCGCCGGTTGACGATCTGCTGCAGGGCGAGCTGAAAGATAAATTCGTAGCCGGCACGACGGAAGCCTTCTCTTTCAGCGGCAAAACCTTCGCGCTTCCGGTCGAGCTGAACATTGTGCCTGTCTACTATAACAAAGCGATTTTTGCCAGGTACGGCTTAAAGCCCCCGCAAACGACTGACGATCTGAAGAACATCATCAGAACGCTGAACGACAACAATGTGACGCCGATTACGCTCGGCGGCAAGGATGCTTGGCCGTCCTCATTCTGGTACATGTACTTGGCAGACCGCATTGGGGGTCCGGACGTGCTGGACAAAGCAGTCGCGAGCAGCAGCTTTACCGATCCTTCCCTGCTTGCAGCTGCGAAAGAAGCCCAAGAACTGGTCAACTTGAACGCTTTCGTCAAAGGCTACAACGGCCTATCCAATGACGAAGCGAAGGCGCTGTTCATGAACGAGAAGGCGGCGATGTTCGCAATGGGTACGTGGGAAGTGCCGAACTACACGACGGTTCAAGGCGTCCCGCAAACGTTTAAGGACAAGATCGGTTATTTCAAGTTCCCGGCTGCCGCAGGCGGCAAAGGCAGCGTAGACGATTGGGTAGGCGGGCCGGGGGTCGGCTTGTTCGTCTCCCAGAACTCCAAGCAGATCGACGAAGCGAAGAAATTCGTCAGCTTCTTCGTCCAGAAATGGGGCGAGCATTCCATTACGGATGCAGGCGTCATTCCGGCTACCAAAATCGACACCTCCGCAATCAAGCTGCCGCAAATGTTTATCGATCTGCTGAATGAGCTGAACAAAGCGAGCAAGGTCACCTTATATCTCGACACCCAAATGAAACCGGGCGCCTCTTATGCTCACCATAATCTGGTGCAGGCGCTGCTCGGCAAAGCCGCTACGCCGGAGGAGTTCATCAAGAAACAGGACGACGCGCTTAAAGCAGGCAAGTAATCCGACCAATTGAATGCCAAGGAGAGAGAAGCGATGTCCAATTCCGCCAATGCCAAGAAGCGCGCGGTGCAGAATGAACCATTAGTTACGCACATCTATACAGCTGATCCTTCCGCCCATGTCTTTGAAGGCAAGCTCTACGTGTATCCCTCGCATGACATCGACCATGACGGTCCAACCAACGATAACGGAGACCAGTATGCCATGGAAGACTATCATGTCTTATCCTTGGACGGCATAGATTCGCCCTGCATCGATCATGGCGAAGCGCTCCATGTGAAGGACGTGCCCTGGGCGTCGAAGCAGATGTGGGCGCCGGACGCCGCGTATCGCGGCAATACGTACTATTTGTTCTTCCCGGCAAGGGACAAGGACGGGATATTCCGGATCGGTGTCGCCAAAGGCGAGTCTCCGGCCGGTCCGTTCCAAGCGGAAGCGAATTATATGCCGGGAAGCTTCAGTATCGATCCGGCGGTATTCGTTGACGACGATAACAAGGCCTATATGTATTTCGGCGGCTTATGGGGCGGTCAGCTGGAGAAATGGCAGACCGGCGTCTTTCTACCGGATGCCGAGGGTCCGGATGCGGCGGAGCCGGCGCTTGGTCCCCGCGTTGCGGAGCTTAGCGACGATATGCTGACGTTTGCGGAATCGCCTGTGGAAATTTCAATCGTGGGCGGGGATGGCAGTCCGATTCTGGCAGGAGACGAGGACCGCAGATATTTCGAAGGCCCGTGGATGCATAAGTATAACGGTCTTTATTATCTGTCTTACTCCACGGGTACGACGCACAAGCTCGTTTACGCGGTAAGCGAGCATCCGCAGGGGCCGTTCGTCTTTAAAGGGACGATTCTGACGCCGGTTCTCGGATGGACCACGCATCATTCCATCGTGCAGTTTCAGGATAAATGGTACTTGTTCTACCACGATGCCTCCTTGTCCGGTGGCGTTGATCACAAGCGCAGCGTCAAATTCACCGAGCTTCACTATAACGAGGACGGCACGATTCAGACGATCGATTCGTATCTGTAAGCGAATTATAACGCAGCCGCGAAGGCTGCGTTTTTGTTTCGCGGAAACAACTCTAAACAGTAAAAAACCCGGGCGCGGCGGTTGACCGGGCTCGGGCTTACACGTCAATTACGCGGTTCGGCGTATTCAAGAACGGTGAGCTGTCCTTATTTGTCGATATAGGAATCGATGGTATTCAAGACTTTGATTAATTGCCAATGGCAAAATATAATCTCTTGATCATGATGGCTGACTGCATTGTACGTGTTCGTCTGCTGGTACACTTTAAACCCTCTGTAATTTTCATAAATCGTTCGCACGTTCGCCAGCTCCCTCTCTTCATAAGTAAACAATCAAGCGAGCCTGATGAAGGGGTTCATCGTATGTCTCGTCGATTTCCATTCCATCTCCTGCTGCCATACGGTCAGGAAGATATGGTTAACGCCCTCTGAAATCACTAAAATAGGTTTGTCGTAGACAGTTGTTAACGGGAGTTTATAAGGAACGGGCTCAGCTTCAATGATGCTTCTCGCAGCCTGCAGCAGGCTAATCGATAATCGGATACGTCCAAATACACGAAATTGGTTGCAGCATTCCGTGAATTCCGCGTCAAACCATTCCAGTGCCTCCACTTGCTGCACGGAAAAGGTGACGGATTCCCCCATGTCGTTTTGCAGCTTTAGCCGATCCAGGTGGACATTGTCCTTGTTTAATTCGAATGCGGCCATGTCGATCGCTTTCCTTCTTGTACAGGTAGGAACCAAACGGGAGATCTGTGCATCAAAAGTCGCCTGGGCATCAAATTCTTTTTTAATCATTTGTAAAGTCGATTTCTCCTTTTGATAGCATCATGTTTTTTATTTATCTGAATAATAAAATTGTATAGGGAAGTAATTAAAAAGTAAGTCGAACTGAAGAGGCGAGTAATAGTAGGTTTTGTCGAAAATTTTATATATTACATTGCTATTCATGTAAATAATTTACAATCCCTTTATTATTCCGCTTCTACGGAGGAGAGGGAAATTATGGATTATTATTGACATTGCCTTGCTAAGACAAGCGCCGCCATGGTATAGTTTTGAAATCGAATGTGAGGGAGGTGAGGTAGGTGAATCACGAATGGCTTAACAACCGCATTAGCCAGCTGCCGATTGCTATGGCTGGCATTACGCATGCATTTTCCGCGAACGGGATCCGTCTGTCCGATTTCGACCATACGTTTCAACCATTCGCGAGAAGACGCCTACCTTAACCACACGGATTGCTTGGTCATTCCTAAGGGTCGCGGGCTTGTTGCCGCGGCTCTTTTTTGTGCAGGAAGTTAGGGTCTTTATCAGCCAGGAGGCTCTTAAAGATGATTATTGTTAACATGCAAGAGGTAAAAAAATACTACGCGGCGAACCTAATTCTGGACGGTGTGACCCTTCAAATTCAGGAGGGAGAGAAGATCGGGCTGATCGGCCGCAACGGAAGCGGCAAATCAACGCTGCTGCGATTGATCGCTGGGCACGACCAGGTCGATGACGGCATGCTTGCGATCAAGAAAGAGCTGCACATCGGTTACTTACCGCAGATTCCTGCCGAGTTCGAGGATCTGTCCGTCTATGAAGTCTTATCCTACGGTTATCGGGCGTTGACAGCTGTGATGCAGGAGATGTCCCAGCTTGAAGCGCGGATGTCAGGAACGGAAGCAGCCGGCAGCCCCGAGCTCATGGAGCAGCTGCTCCGAATGTATGCGGCTCTGCAAGAACGGTATGAACGCGGCGGCGGCTATGATATGGATACATCGATCGATCAGGCGGCGAGCGGCCTGCAAATCGACCGGAGCGGGGATGAGCGCCGGTTCGGCAGCTTATCCGGCGGCGAGAAGACGCGCGTCGTGCTGGCGTCGCAGCTGGTGGTCCGTCCGGCGCTGCTGCTCTTGGACGAACCGACCAATCATCTGGACTTGAACGGCATCGAGTGGCTGGAGAAATTCCTTCAGCGCTACGAAGGCGCCTGCGTGATCGTGTCGCATGACCGGTATTTTCTGGATGCGGTCGGTACGAAAATGATCGAGCTCGAGGACGGCGAGGCGCATACGTATCTCGCCAATTACAGCGGCTACCTAAAGGAGAAGGAGGAGCGGCTGCTGCAGCAGTTCGCCCAGTACCAGGAGCAGCAGAAGGTCATCAAGAAGATGAAGGAGACGATCCGTCAGCTGGAGGAATGGGGGCGCATCGGAGGCAACGAGAAGTTTTTCAAGCGTGCCGCTTCGATTCGCAAGGCGCTGGAACGGATGGAGCGGGTCAAACGTCCGGTCCTGGAGCAGAAAACAGCCGATTTCGCGTTATCGCTGAACGACCGATCTGGTAAGAGGGTCATTACCTTTGAGGGCGTGACGAAGCGTTTCGGAGATCGGCAAATATTGAACGGGGCGGAAGGGAGCTTGTTGTTCGGCGAGAAAGTCGTGCTGCTCGGCGGCAACGGCTCCGGGAAGACGACGCTATTCAAGCTGCTGCTTGGCGCTCTCGAACCGGATGCAGGCGAGATCGCGCTCGGCGCCCGCGTGGAAGTCGGCTATTTGGCGCAGCAGGAGCCGGTGCAGGATCATCAAACGACGGTGCTGGACTATTTTCGTACGGAAGGCGAATATGAGGAAGGCGAAGCCCGGCATGTGCTCGCCGCGTATCTGTTCTATGGCGCGGACGTCTTCAAACCGCTGGCGCGTCTTTCCGGCGGGGAATGGACGCGGCTGCGGCTGGCGCTGCTCGTGAGGCGCAAGCCGAATCTGCTGCTGCTCGACGAGCCGACCAATCATCTTGACGCAGCTTCGCGCGAGGCGCTGGAGGAGGCGCTGCAGGACTATCCGGGCACGATTCTGGCGATCTCGCATGACCGTTATTTCATCAATCGCCTGGCGAAGCGCGTGTGGGAGTTGTCGGAAGGCAGCATCTCGGCTTATCTCGGTAATTACGACGCCTACAGAGCGAAGGATACTGAGCACTCGTCTCAGAGAACTGCGTCGCCAAACAAGCCAAAGAAAGAAGCAAGGGCAGGAGCCGATCGGGATCAACCTCAAAGCAGGGCGGCGAATCGCAGTATGGAGGAGCGCGCGAACAAGCGGACGGCGGAACAGCTCGAACGGGACATCGCAAGCGTTGAAGCCCAGCTGCTCCTAGCGGATGAACGGTTAAACGGGCTGGTTTCAACCGGCGGCGATACGGCTCAGCTTGAGGCGGGCTGGCAGGCGCGGGAAGCGCTGCAGGTGCGGCTGAATACGCTCATGGCGGCTTGGATGGAGCTTGCGGAGTAATAAGTAATTGCATCAACTCGGCGATGAACAAACAGGGAGGTCATTCTTATGAAACGAAATCGACTGGGACAATCGGACCTGTACGTCAGCGAGATCGGTCTCGGCTGCATGTCGCTCGGAACGGACGAGGCGAAAGCGGTCTCCATTATTAACGAAGCCTTGGAGCACGGCATCAATTTCCTCGACACCGCTGATCTGTATGATGAAGGCCGGAACGAGGAGCTGGTCCGCCAAGCGATACGACATCGACGCGCGGACGTCATCGTTGCCACCAAGGTCGGGAACCGCAGGGAGCCGGGCAAGCAGGGTTGGACCTGGGATCCATCGAAGGCGTATATACAAGCAGCCGTCAAAGAAAGCCTGAGAAGGCTCGGAACGGACTATATCGATCTGTACCAGCTGCACGGGGGAACCATCGAAGATCCGATCGGCGAAACCATTGAAGCGTTCGAGGAGCTGAAGCGGGAAGGACTGATCCGGCATTACGGGATATCGTCCATCCGTCCGAACGTGATCCGCGAATATGTCAGCCGTTCCGGCATCATAAGCGTAATGAACCCCTACAGCATGCTCGACAGGCGTGCTGAGGAGGAGGTTCTCCCGTTGATTGCGAGTCGGGAAATCGGCTTGATCGCGCGCGGACCGCTTGCCGGCGGCATTCTTACGGAAGGCGGAGAGCTCAAGGCGAATCGGGACTACCTGGATTACGGCCAGGAGGAGCTGCCTGCCCTGCGCCGGCATCTGCTGGAGCTCGCCGGAGATACGCGCACACTGGCGCAGACGGCAATTCGCTATGCGCTGAGCGATCCTGCCGTGAGCATGGTCATTCCGGGCGCAAGCAGCTTGGAGCAGCTCAGGAGCAATGTATCGGCCGCAGGTGCAGTGCTTTCAGACGGCGAACGGGATGCAATCCGCGCCGCAACCAGAGCGAACCAGTACGCATCGCACCGGTAAGCGGAAACGAATAAGCGGCAGCCGAAATTATTTTTAAAAAAATGTTTACCTCGCGACGGTTATTTGATACTATTATCGCAATATTCAAATGCGATGAAGAGAAGAGTAGGTAAATGGATTCTTTCGCAGAGAGCTCCGGCAGCTGAAAAGGAGCAAAGAGTGCTTTACCGAAAAAAGGCTCAGAGCAGCACATCAGGAACCCATGTAACGTGGAACAGGTGTGCCGGGAGCTCCTGTTACAGAGCTAGAGTATACGCATTGCCAGCCAATGCCGTACTCGAAGAGGTTGATATGGCGACATGTCAGCGAATCCGGGTGGTACCACGAGCATACAATCTCGTCCCTGAGACTGATTTCAGTCTTGGGGGTGGGATTTTTTTATTGCCGCTGACGTCGCAGGACGGCAAGCGGCATCCTGTAAACCATTACAGCCTGCTCTGAATAGTTTAGGGTAGACCATGTAAACCAGATGCGCACGATGACTGATTTCCCACTATTATGCCATGATGAAAGGATATGAATTTCGGATGACAGCAAAATTGAAGGTCGGCATTGTCGGAGGTACAGGTATGGTTGGTCAGCGGTTCGTACAGCTGCTGGATCAGCATCCTTGGTTCGAGGTAACAACGATTGCGGCTAGCGCAGGTTCGGCCGGCAAAACATACGAAGAGGCCGTGCAGGGCCGTTGGAAGCTGAGTTCGCCTATTCCCGAAGCGGTGAAAGGGATCATCGTTCAGGATGCTTCGAAGGTCGAGGCGGTAGCAGCTCAGGTCGATTTTATTTTCTGCGCGGTGGATATGGGCAAGTACGAAGTTCAAGCACTGGAAGATGCATACGCCAAGACGGGAACGCCCGTCGTCTCGAATAATTCGGCGCACCGCTGGACGCCTGATATCCCGATGGTCATTCCGGAAATCAATCCCGGGCATCTGGAAGTCATTGCCGCGCAGCGTAAGCGGCTTGGCACCTCGACGGGCTTTATCGCCGTGAAGCCGAACTGCTCCATTCAGAGCTATGTACCTGCGCTTCATGCGCTGCAGGCGTACAACCCGACCCAAGTGGTTGCATCGACATATCAAGCGATCTCCGGCGCCGGCAAGAACTTTACCGACTGGCCGGAAATGCTGGACAATGTCATTCCTTATATCGGCGGCGAGGAAGAGAAGAGCGAGCAGGAGCCGCTGCGCATTTGGGGCAGCGTCGTGAACAATGAAATCGTGAAAGCCAGCGCGCCGTTAATTACGACGCAGTGCATTCGCGTTCCGGTCACGGACGGCCATTTGGCTACCGTATTCGTCTCGTTCGAGAACAAACCTTCGAAGGAAGAAGTGCTGCATCATTGGCTGACCTTCAAAGGACGTCCGCAGGAGCTTGGCCTGCCAAGCGCTCCGAAGCAGTTCATCACGTATTTCGAAGAAGAGAACAGACCGCAGACGAAGCTGGACCGCGATATTGAGCGAGGCATGGGCGTATCGGTGGGTAGATTGCGCGAGGATTCGATTTACGATTATAAATTCGTCGGTCTCTCGCATAACACGCTGCGGGGCGCGGCTGGCGGGGCTGTATTGATCGCCGAGCTGCTTAAAGCTGAAGGCTATATTCAAGCGAAGTAGAAGAATAACGAGAATGGATCTGAACAAACAAGCTGCCGTGAAAAATCACGGCAGCTTGTTGTTGTTCAGCGAAATATTATTGCTGTGGAGCGGGCGCGTATTTTGCGATGGCAAGAAGGGCATTGCTTACTTCTTCGGCAGCGTTGCCGCGCGTCAGTTCAGCCTTCGGCTCGAATTTGCCTTCCGCGCTCAATTTCACAACGCCAAGGGAAAGCGCCGTTTGAACAGATCCGGAGTACAGCGTGTTGATTTGGTCTGCATCCTTGATGTCTGCAACAACCGGCTTAACCATCGGCAGCTTGCCGTTTGTTTGCAGGGATTTAATAAGCACATGCGTGAACGCTTCGCGCTTCAGCTTGCTGCTTGGGTCGATTTCGAAGCTCTTCAGGTCAACCGTAATGCCCAGTTCTTTGGCGATCAGCTGGACGCCTTGGTCTGCCGTGATGATTTCGTTCGCATCGGCGGAATGAGCTTTCAAGTACGATACGGCTTTGTTGATTGCATCCGTCGCATCTGCACGGGAGATTTCGCCTTTCGGATTGAAAGTGCCGTCTTCGCCAAGCTTAACGATGCCGTAGCTGATTGCACGTTGGATGGAACCGGAGTACACGACGTTGATTTGGTCCTGGTCCTTGATTTCAACAACGACCGGGTTGATCATCGGCAGCTTGCCTGCCGTTTCAATCGCATGCACGAGCAGGTCGGTGAAGGCTTCACGCGAAAGTGCTGCCTCAGGAGCAAGCTCGGCATCCAGCACCGGTGCAACGCCTACAGCGTCTTTAATCAATTGAACGGCTTGCGTGCCGGTAACTGTTGCGCTATCCGCAGGTGCTGGATGTGCTTTGATGTATTCCAGCGCATTGTAGATTTCTTCAGCTGCAGCGGAACGCGTGATTTGGGCTTTCGGATTCACTTTGCCGTCTGCGCTTAATTGAAGGACGCCGTAATTGAGGGCGCGTTGGATGGAGCCTGTGTAGTCAACGTTGATTTGATCTTGGTCCTTGATATCGACGACAACCGGTTTAACCATCGGCAGCTTGCCGCTCGCTTCGATGGCATGAATGAGCATATGCGTAAATTCTTCGAGGCTCAATTGTTTGTTCGGATCAAGATCCTTAGGAAGGTCAAGATTATTGACGGCAGCGATGATGAACGCGTTCGCGTACCAAGCGTTGTCTTTGGCATTCGTGAAGTAATCGGACGCTTTCGGTTCTTTAAAGAAGCGTACCAAATCAAGGTTCAGGTTCAATGCGTTCACGATGAGCTGTACGCCTTGTGCAGCCGTAACGGTTGCATGCGGAGCGAAGTGCTCGGCCGAAACGCCTTTTACAAGGCCTCTGTCGTGCAGCGAGATGATTTTATCCTTTGCCGCGTCGCCGTTCAGATCGGTGAAGGAGCCGGCAGCAGCGAAGCTTTGGCTTGCAAATGTAAGGGATAGAGCCGCAGTTGCGGTAAGTGTAAGCATTTTGAATGTTTTTTTCATTTTCTTTCACCTCATGGAGTTGTTTTGTAGTTATTCATTCATGAAGGTAGACGGGCCTATTTTATTAAAGGTTGCATAATATTGCTAATCTTTTTATTTTTGGCTATGAACCATTCATTGTAATCGTATTTATTATTGTTTATTTTATTGCGATTCAACGAAAGAAGGCCGCCTCAGCGTCAAATATGCTGAAGCGGCCTTATTGTTTACTTGAAAGCTATACCGTTATCTCCGCGAAACGGATGCATACCGGCTTGGATGCAGCAAATTCGCTTCCCGTCGGCTGCAGCTTCCCGCTTGCGGCATCGCGGCTGAAGGTCACGATGTTGTTTCCGTCACGGTTTGCAACGAGGACGAACCTTCCGTCCGGTGAAATCGCGAAGTTACGCGGGTGGCCGCCGAGTGTTGGCGCGTACTCCACCGGCGTAATCATTCCGGTTGCCGCATCGATGGCGCAGACCGCCAGGCTGTCATGCCCCCGATTGGAGCCGTAGAGGAATTTGCCATCCGGCGAGATGTGGATATCCGCGGTGGCATTGTCTCCCTCATAAGAATCCGGCAGCGTAGAGATCGTCTGAACGACGCTGAGGCTGCCTTCCTCCGCATCGTAAGCGTAGACCGTAAACGTGCTGTTCAATTCGTTAATGCCATAGCCGTAAGGAAGGTCCGGATGGAAGACGAAATGGCGCGGTCCCGAACCGGGGGCGATGCTCGTCTCGCTCTGAATACGCATGCTCTTATTCGGAAGATCCAGCCGATAAACGAACAGCTTGTCGAGTCCAAGGTCGGACGCAACGGCGTAGCGGCCTGCACGGTCCGGGATGACCGAATGGGCCCTGGCTTGGCTCTGAGCCGGGAGGATGCTGGATCCCTCGTGCCGGTGAATGTCTGCTGTAGGACCGATTCGTCCGTCATCCAGCAGGGGAGAGAGGCTGATCATACCGCCGTGATAGCTTGCCGTCATAGCGAAGCGGCGGGAAGGATCAAGCGAGATATGGCATGTCGTGGCAGGGAGCGTAATTTCTTCGTTCAAGCGCTCCAGAATGCCTGAAGCAGGGTCGAACCGGTACGCAGCAGCGGCTCCGCAGCGACGTCCCTCGGTGTCCGTGCCTTCGAGAATGGTGTACAGCGTTCGGTTAGCTTCGTTCGGAACGAGAAACGTGGGGTTCTGCAAGCCCTCCGCTTGACTTAGGAGCTTCAATGCACCTGTCTGATCGTCAAACGCGCAAGCATATAGTCCAGGCCCGTCCGCGTTCGCATAAGAGCCGATAAAAGCAAAGGTTGTCGTTGTCACCATCGTTAAATACCTCCAGATTCGCATGTCGTTCTAAGCATGCATTTTATCATTTTTCATAAGAAAAGGCATCTATTCGTCTCTATTATGCTAGAATACGACTAGTAAAACTTGGGGAGGAATGCTTCATGCTTGCAGCAATACTTGTCGGACTTGTAGCTTTGGAGCATTTGTACATTCTGGTGTTGGAGATGTTTCTGTGGACGACGCCGCGCGGAATGAAGTCATTCGGGATGACAAAGGAAGGGGCTGCAGCCACTAAATCGCTGGCCGCAAACCAAGGCTTGTATAACGGATTTTTGGCAGCCGGACTTGTTTGGGGGCTTGTGCATCCGAATGGTCAAACAGGACAATCCATCGATATCTTTTTCTTGATTTGCGTTCTCGTTGCAGCCCTGTATGGCGGAGCGACGGCGAAGCGTTCTATATGGCTCGTTCAAGGACTGCCCGCATTGATCGCGTTGGTGCTTGTATTGGCGCTTTAAAGATGAGGGAGCGAGCAGTAAAATGAAAATCGGGACAAACCTTCCTCGTCCATGCGGACGAGAAGGTTTGCCCCGATTGCGTTGCCGATTATTTCTTCGTGATCAATTCAAGCTCGACCGGAATGGATTTTTCGACATTCTCGCCTTTGCTGACTTTAACGGCGGTTTCGATGGCTTGCTTACCGATCAGCTCAGGTTTCTGGGCGACAGTTGCCGCCATTTTGCCAGCATTGACGGCTGCCACGGCGTCGTCCGTTGCGTCGAAGCCGACGACGATGACGTTTTTCTTGCCCGCAGCGTCAAGCGCTTGAAGCGCTCCCAGCGCCATTTCGTCGTTATGGGCGAACACGGCTTGAACGTCGCTGTTGCCTTGCAAAATGTTTTCCATTACGGATAATCCTTTCGCGCGGTTGAAATCGGCCGGCTGCGAAGCGACGACTTTGACACCTGATTTGCCGTCGACTGCTTTATGGAAGCCGTCGCCGCGGTCGCGGGCCGCGGAAGTACCTGCCTGGCCTTGCAGCTCGACAATGTTTCCTTTGCCGCCGAGCTCCTTCAGTATATATTCACCAGCCAGTTCGCCGCCCTTCACGTTATCGGACGCGATGTGCGTGACAACGGTTCCGCCGTTTGCCGCGCGGTCAACCGTAATGACCGGAATACCTGCATCGTTAGCCGATTGAACAGCGGAGACGACTGCGTCGCTGTCCGTCGGGTTAATGAGAATGACGCTGACTTTCTTCGAGATCAAGTCCTCGATGCCGCTGATCTGCTTGGCGGTGTCGTCCTGGGAATCCACGACGATCAGATCTGCGCCTGCCTCCTTAGCCGCTTTCTCGGCACCATCCTTCAGCGTGACGAAGAACGGGTTGTTGAGCGTCGAGAGCGATATCCCGATGGTAAGCTTGCCGTTGTTGCCTGCATTGTTTGCAGGGGCGTTACTGCCTGTATCGGTATTGCCATTGTTTTTTGTATTTCCGGACGAGCATGCAGCAAGGACGAGCATGGCTGCAAGCAGAAGCATCATGGTTCCGAGAATGTGTTTTTTCATGTGTGTAGTCTCCCTTGATATGTTTTTATTTATGGCCTTTCGACCGGTCAAACAAGACTGCGATAAGAATAACGACCCCTTTGACAACTTGTTGGTAGAAGGATGATACATTGAGCAAATTAAGTCCATTGTCGAGCACACCGATAATAATGGCACCGATTAGCGTACCGACAATCCACCCTTTGCCTCCTGATAGGCTCGTACCGCCCAGAACGACCGCCGCAATTGCGTCAAGCTCGTAGGAAACGCCGGCAGTAGGCTGAGCTGAGTTCAGCCGGGACGTTAGAATCATGCCGCTGATGGCAGCAAGTAGTCCGCTGATGGCATACACCCATATTTTGACCCTCGATGTGCTTATTCCTGAAAGCCACGTCGCCTCCTCGTTACTTCCGACCGCATAAACCCGCCGTCCGAAAGTCGTATGTCTCAAAATGATGTATGAAACTGCAAATGCAAGCGCCATCCAAATGATCGGCATCGGAATTTGCAGAAAATACCCTTTCCCCAGGAAACCGAAGCTTTCGCTCAAGCCGGTTACCGGTCTCCCGTTGGTGTAGACGAGCGTTAATCCGCGGAACACGGTTAAAGTACCCAGCGTGACGATGAAGGGAGCCAACCTTCCATGTGCGACCAAAATGCCGTTAATGGCTCCCATGACAAGACCGGCAGCGAGTCCGACGACGACGGATACGAACGTGCCAGAACCTGCGGCCATCATTCCCGCCGTCAGCGCGCTGGACAGTGCCAGAATGGACCCGACGGACAGATCAATGCCCCCGGTCAGAATGACGAAGGTCATCCCGAAGGCCATCAAGGCATTAATGGAAATTTGCCGGAACACGTTGAATAGGTTGTGCACCGTAAAGAAATTATCCGTCGCGATCGAAAGCGCGATAATAATAAGAACCAACCCGATTAACGACCCGAGTCCTTGGAGCTTGACTCGTTTTCCTTTACGAGCGCCGACTGCGTTAGCTTGCATGACGATCTCCTCCCCCTGTTGCGCTTAACATGATTTTTTCTTGTGTTGCCTCTTCACGGCTATATTGTCCCGAAATTTTTCCTTCATGCATGACGAGAATGCGATCACTCATGCCGAGTACCTCGGGAAGCTCGGAGGAGATCATCAAGATCGCGACGCCTGAAGCGGCCAGCTTGTTCATCAAGTCGTAAATTTCCTTCTTCGCGCCGATGTCGACGCCCCTTGTCGGCTCGTCCAGTATGAATACCTGCGGATTCGTGGCCAGCCATTTACCAATAACGACTTTCTGCTGGTTGCCTCCGCTTAGAGAGCCGACGGGCTGTGCGCCGCTTGAGGCTTTGATCAATAGCGATTTGATCATTGTGTCAGCCAATTCGCGTTCCTTAGAACCCTTCAGAAAGCCCATGCTGCCCGAAACCCGCTGCAGGTTCGGCATCGACAGGTTATCGCTGATCGACATCGGAAGGAGCAGTCCTTCATCCTTACGGTCCTCCGTCACGAGCGCCATACCGGCGCGGATAGCATCCATCGGCTTGCGGATGGAAACGGGCTTGCCGTCAATGGATATCGTTCCGGCATCGATGGCATCAACGCCGAACAGCGCCTTAGCCAGTTCCGTCCGCCCTGCGCCCATGAGACCTGCGAAGCCGACGATTTCGCCTGCGCGAACGGAGAAGGAGATATTATGAAGCACGCCTTTGCGCGAAAGTCCTTCAACCTTCAGCTTCTCTTCGCCAATCGTCAGCTCGACCTTTGGAAATCGGTCTTTAATCTCGCGTCCAACCATCATGCGAACGATCTGATCCATGCCGGTTTCTGCAGTTCGTTCTGTCCCGACGTAGTGGCCGTCCCGCATAACCGTAATCCGATCGCAAATTCGGAAAATTTCCTCCATGCGGTGCGAAATGTAGATCATGCCGACGCCGCTTTGCTTCAGGTTCGTGATGACGGTGAACAGCGCGTCGATCTCGCGGTCAGTCAGCGCCGCAGTCGGCTCGTCCAATACCAATATTTGCGTATTCATCGATAACGCCTTGGCGATTTCGACCATCTGCTGCTGGCCTACGGACAGCTCCCCGACGACTTTATCGGGATCGATGGCAAGCCCGAGCTGCGAGAGGTAACGGTTCGCTTCCTTCTTCATTTTGCGCCAATTGATCAGCTTCGGACCGAAGGTGAATTCGCGTCCAAGGAAGATGTTCTCCATAACCGTCAAATGCGGAATCAGATTCAGCTCCTGGTGAATCATGACGATGCCGAGCGCCTGTGCGGCGGAAGGATTCGAAATGTTTTGCTCGGTGCCTTTGACCGAGATCGTTCCCGTGTCCTTGGAATAAATGCCGTTCAATATTTTCATTAACGTCGATTTGCCTGCGCCGTTCTCACCCATCAGGGCATGCACTTCGCCCGTATCCAGCGAGAACTGTACTTCCTTCAGCACGCTTACTTCGGAGAAGCTCTTGCTAATTCCCTTCATTTCAAGCAGTTGCGCCGTCATGGAATGACCTCCTTTGTGTCGTTAGAATGTGACGCCAGCGTGCAGGATTATATTCGCGTAAGGCGTAAATTCGCCCGTACGGATGACCGCTTTGGCCTCGCGGGTTAATGCCTTGAACGCCTCATGGCTAATGCTGTCCGCCGCTGCTCCGGCAAGCAAGCGTTCCGTTGGTTCGAGCAACCCGGGGCTGACGTGCTTCATCTCAGAGGCAATCGTATATTTCTCGACCTGCATTTCCGTCAAGACCGTCTCCAGTGTTTCTAGAAAGCTGGGCACGCCGCACTTCAAGGCCAAATCGATTCGTTTCACGCCGGGCAGAATCGGAAGGCCGCTGTCCGCGATAACAATCATATCCGTATGGCCCAGCTCGCTGATCACGCGCGAAATTTCACTGTTGATAATGCCGATTTTCTTCATTGCTGCTCGCCTCCTGCCGAATACTGACGGCTGAACTGCTGTACCTCGTCAGCCGTTGGCATGCCGGTTTGCGCACCGAATTTGGTCACGGCGACGGCGGATGCGAGGGAGGCATACGCAACGGCTTGATCCAGGCTGCCGCCGCTCGCGATGGACAGCGCGAGCCCGGCATTATAGCAATCGCCGGCTCCAGTCGTGTCAACGACAGGCACCCGGTAGCTGTTAATAAAGCGCATGGTGCCGTCCGCACCGAGAAAAGCGGAACCATCGGCGCCTAGCGTTGTGACAACATGGGCGGCTCCCATGTCTTTCATGCGGCGCATGGCTGCTTCGAGGTGAATGCCCACTGTGTTCATGCCCGTGTATTCCGCAAGCTCCGTCCGATTAGGCGTCAAATAATCGATGCAACTGAACAGTTCATCGGGAAGCGGTTGGGCGGGAGCCGGATTAAGCACGACGGTCTTGCCGAGCTGCTTCGCTTTCTTGGCGGCATGGACGACGGTTTCAATCGGAATTTCGAGCTGAAGCAGTACGATGTCCGCCTCCCGCAGCTTCGCTTCGTTACGGTCGATGTCTGCCGGCTCGACCAAATAATTGGCGCCCGGCACGACGACGATGCTGTTGTCGCCCTCGGCCACGTAGATGGATGCGATTCCCGTTGCCGATCCGGCAGCGCGCTTAACGCCCGAGATGTCTACGCCGTCTTGTTGCAGCGAGCGGAGCAAATCGTCGCCGAACGAATCATCGCCCACAGCGCCGATCATCGCGGTCTCGGCTCCCAGTCGGGCAGCGGCGACCGCTTGATTCGCGCCTTTGCCCCCCGGAATGAAGCGGACGCTGCGGCCAAGCAGCGTTTCCCCAACC
Organism: Paenibacillus sp. R14(2021); assembly: GCF_019431355.1. NCBI lineage: Bacteria > Bacillati > Bacillota > Bacilli > Caryophanales > Paenibacillaceae > Paenibacillus > Paenibacillus sp. R14(2021). The sequence goes on along the minus strand of NZ_CP080269.1, from coordinate 2,155,662 downwards.
TGCGGGTAGCGGTCTGTTTCTACGACGATGTCCATATTCAAGCTGCCGATCACAACGAGCTTAGGTTTGTTCATGAGTGCTTGTCCTCCTTGAAGTCGAATCCCGGATAATGAGCTTCACGTCAAGCTCGTACAGCTTATCTTCATCCAGCTTGCCTTCGATCTTCTTAATCAATAAGCGGGATATGGTCGCGCCCATATCGTAGATCGGCTGCGCGACCGTGGTCAGCTCCGGCGACGTAATCTCCGTCGTCTGGATGCCGTCGAAACCGCAGACGGCGACTTGTTCCCCGACCGATATTCCCATGCGGTTCAGCGCTTTGAGCGAACCGATGGCCATTTGATCATTGCCTGCGAATATACCGTCGATATCGGGATGCCTGCTCATGAGCTCTTCGGTCGCCTTGATGCCCTCGGCAATTCGAAAGTTGCCGGGTTCGAGCAGGGATGGCGAGTACCAATCGGCATCAGCCAAAGCTTGCTCGTAGCCGATCAGCCGTTCCTTAGCCGTCACCAAATGCTGGGGGCCGTAAATATGCGCGATCTTTCTACAGCCGATTTCGAGCAGATGGCGGACGGCCATCACCGCGCCTTCCCGGTTCTTGGCTCTGACGATGCTCGATGTGGCCTCCGAAGGGCCGCGGTCGAGACAGACGAAAGGAATGCCGAGCTTCGTCAGCATATCCGCTTCGTCACGCTCGAAGGTGTAGGATGCGAAGATGATGCCGTCGATGTACTTATTTTTGAGCGTTTCGATATATTTTTTTTCTTTGAACCCCTGGTCATCCGAATTACCGAAAATAACGGTGTAGCCGTACATCGCCGCCACATCTTCCACGGCGCGGGCCAAGTCGGAGAAGAACAGGTTGGATATATCGGGCAGCAAGAGCGCGATCGTATTCGTTTTCTTGCCGGCCAGGCCGCGCGCGACATGATTCGGAACATAGTTCAGCTTGGAGATGGCGGAGCGGATGGTTTGCTCTGTTTCGGCGTTTACGTAGCCGCTTTTGTTAAGGTAGCGTGAGATGGTGGCAACGGAAACGCCTGCCAGCTTAGCTACGTCGCGAATCGTAGCGATGGAGAATCAACCTCCTTTATCATGTGGTAACGGTAACACATGAATAATATTCCTATATGAAATGCCCTTTATTTATTTGGTTTGAGTTTTAAATTAACAATGTGGTACCGGTTACATGTTGAAATATATCACGGCATGTATGGAAAGGCAATAGCTTGTTTCGTGCTGTAAAACATTACTAGATACTCGCTGTCCGATTTGGCTGGAAGAGCTATGGGTAATAAGATGGACATTTTAAGGCGCTTTAATTCTTCTCGTTGTTCGAAGTCGTATTGCAGATAGGGGGATTGAACTGCGGATGGCAGCATAAATCGAAGAGGCAATGGGGATGCATGCCTGGCATGAATGCATGGAGGAATAAAGTCTGGACAATGAAAGGAGGCAGCCCCGAGATGGGCTGCCTCCTTTCCGATTATTGCGTTATCGACAGCTCGTGAAGCAGGTTCTCGCTGCTTCGTTCGAGCTGCATGGGAAACAGCTCGACTTTACCCGGCGCAAGCAGGCCGAGCTCGGTGTAAACTGCTTCCGAAGCGTAAATTTTATCCCAGTCTTGAAGCGAGAGCGACAGCTGTTCGCGGCTGTCGAGACCCATGGAATGGCTGCGAATTTGATGAATGCCGGCTTCGCGGACGCGGTTTGCCATCCACTCGCCGCCGATTTTGCCGAGGCAGACGAAAGCGACTTTGGCGCCTTCTCGCAGTCTGGCAATCTCCAGCAGCAAATGCGTGTCGACAGAAGCTCCGATTACCCATATCTTGCGTTCACTGCGGGCGAATAGCGCTTTGACCTCTTCTGCATGGTTCAGTGTCGTTACGATGGCATGAACCCCTTGGACGGCTGCTCCTAGCGCCTGCTCATTCCCGACCAAATCCTCAAGGAAGAGGGTAGTGACGATGCCGCCAGCAGCCTGCTCGATGGACTGACGGTAGAAGGGATGGTCATGGCCTCTGCATTCCACAAGGAGAATGCGCAGCTGATCGGAAGGCTGCGGTTCACTTAGAAGGACATAGGCGAGACTGGCCTTGAGGAACGGCTTTGGTTCCTGTCCAAGCAGCTTGGCCTCGCGTAGTGTCTGCTCCAGCAGTTGTTGGAGCGGCTGGCGTTCCTTGCGCAGCAGCTGCGTTTCGCTGCCATCGGTTACCTGCGTGCCTCGTCCTTTCTGAATCGTAACAAGTCCCTCGTCGCGCAATTGCGAATACACCCAATTGATGGTATTGCGATTCAAGCCGAGCTGCTCCGCCAGTTGGCTGGCCGCAGGCAGCATATCGCCTGGTTTGATCTGTCCGATGCCTATGAGCCATTTCAGCTGCTCTTTGATTTGCGTGTTCACATTGAAAGTCAGATCGGGATCGACTTGCAGGAGCATTGGTTTATCTGACATGAAGATGCCTCATTTCATAGTTATCTAGCTCTATTATAGCGTTAAGGGGAAGTCAGGCAAAGATTAGCGATCAATAATCCACTGATAATATTTGCGTATTGACAGCCTATGAATTAAATAATATAACTAAATAACTAGTTAAATATGAATTATGAGGTGATTGGGTTTTGAAAGATTCAACAAGCGCGGGCTACTGGAAGAAGATGAAGGGCCAAGGGCGGAGTCCGCTGAAAGTCGTTCCTCGGAACGCAGGCATCGGAGCAGCAGGCGGGTTCATTGCAATCGCAATATTGGCGCTCTTGACGAATCTCACTTCTGCAGCTTGGATGATGGCCCCGTTCGGCGCAAGCTGCGTGCTTGCGTTTGGCCTCTGGGATGCGCCATTGTCGCAGCCTCGCAATATTATCGGGGGCCATTTGATTTCGACACTGGCCGGCTTGACGCTCTTCCATCTGTTCGGGCATGGAACTTGGGTCATGGCCGCGGGTGTAGGGCTGGCAATCGGCCTGATGATGCTGACCCGAACCACGCACCCGCCGGCCGGCGCCGATCCGCTTGTCGTTATATTGGCGGGAAGCAGCTGGACATTTCTCGTCTCTCCCGTGTTGATTGGTTCCGTCGTCATTGTGCTGGTCGCGCTGTTCGTCAACAATTTGGATCAGAAGCGCAAGTATCCGACTTTTTGGCTCTGATAATCATTCCTATATTCCTGGGGCGATAAAATGACGGCTTCAGGGGGCTCGTTTGGAGGAGATGATGCGCTTACGGGGGCTTATCTTCAATCTCTTGCTTGCAACCGTGTGCTTACCCAGCGCAGGCTGTTTACGATCAATCGCCGGTAAGACGCGGGTTGAAATGAAGCCGCGCAGTGTCCAGGCTGCAGATAGACGACTCTCCCGAGTCCGTAAGGATGCTCCCAGGCTGCCGGATATCGAGCGCCCTCATAGTCGAATTCCAGCAAAATACGGCGCGGCGTGAAGGTGTCCAATTCGAACCGATAGGGCTCTTCCTCCACAGTAAAGTCGCTGACGCCTTCCAGCAGCGGATGGTCGAATGCCGCTCTCACATAGGTTAACGGCTGGTAAGGCGGATGACCGATGAATTTGGCTCCGATCACCTGTGCCAGTTCATAGCTGACTTGCAGGGAAATGCCGTTATGGATCACGAGCAGACCTCCGCCCTGGGAGACAAAGCGCAGCAATCCAGCCGTTTGCTCCGGCGTCAGCTTGCTTTCCCAGCAGTCCGCGTAGGACAAGAGGGCGTCATAATCGCGCTCATGCAGCGACGCAAGGGCATCATAGTCCTCTGAGACAAATATATCGAAGGCGCTGCCCAGCATAGCGTCGAGCTGTTCCTTGACAGGCGCGAGCGGATGCCAGAGGGCGCGCGCATTGTCGCCGAGCAAGAGGAGCCTGGGGCGAATGCTTGCTTGCCCCTTCATTGGCGATTCCGATGTTTCCGAATCGATGGTATCTTGCATGACACATGTATCCTCTCGGTATAGAATGGAGTGGAAGCAAGCTTCATTAGGATTATAATTGGCGGGGGAGTGGAAAAGAAGCGTAAGTTTGCTCCGGCTGTTAGCCGATTCGATTCGTTAACCTCATACAAACAACCCGGAGCACTGATGCGTCCGGGTTGTTTGCTGTTCGCTGCAAAGCTAGCGATTATACGGAACCATATACCTTCATGCCTCGCGGCTGGCTGCCCCGATCGTCCGGCTCGAGCGTAATGCCGACGGCGTCGAAATCAAGCCCGTCTCCCTTGATCGGCATGGCCAGCAGACCAATGCCGCGATCGCTTGCGCCGATGCGGAAGGTGCCTGCGCTGCTTCGCTTGCCGTCCTTGATCAGCCATACCTGGTAAGCCTCGCTGCCGGTCGTCGCCGCGGCTCCGAAGATGTAAGTGACGAATTGCTTGCTGTGCCCGTTATCCACGATACAGGCTACGCCTGATGAATCGGTGGCTTCAGGCGTCTTGGACTGCAGCTTCACCAGGTGGGTGATTTGAGCTGCCGAGACGGACAAGGCCTCTTCGATCGGCAGCGGCGCATGGTTCTGCTCGCTCCGAAGCTGGATATTCCAGAGCGATAGCAGCAAAATGACTGCGGCAGCGGCCGAGAATAAGGCGGCCGCCGACTTGCGCCCGAACCATGGGCGGCGTGCAACGGCCGCGGCCTCTGCCGCTGGCAGCGGACGGCTATTGCTGCCGTTATCCGCACGCTTAACTTCCGCAGTTAATGCGGCATCCATGACTTGCTGCTTCAAATCGACAGGCGGTTCCATCAGTTCCATATGTGCAGGAAGTGCCTCCCAAACGAATCGCAGCTCTTCAAGCTCCTGCTGGCAGCTGGCGCAATGGGGGAGATGACGTTCGAAAACAAATTTATCTTCTTCGCTGCATAAGCCAGCCAAGTAGTCCAGACTGTGTTCGCAAGCCGGCAGCCGTCCACGTTCCGTCATCCCGTTCCCTCACCTTCAGCACATAGATGTCTGCGCAAGATTTTCAAAGCTTGATGAAGCCGATTCTTAACCGTGCCCAGCGGTTGATTATAAATCGCCGCGAGTTCGCTTAACGTATAGCCCTGCCAATAGAAATGCTCCAGCAGCAGAATCTGCTGCTTATTCAAGTGGCGGTAGGCGGTTCGAATTTGTTCTTTGACGAATTGATGCTCCACCAGAACGTCCGGGGACAAGTTACGCTGGTCCGGAATACGTTCGAGATCCTCCCGGAGAAAATGGACGATGCCTACATTGTCCCGCCGCCGCTTCCGCAGCAGGTCCGTGGTTAAATTACGCACAATGGTCAGCAGCCAGCTGGTAAACTTGCCCTTGGCGGGGTCATAGTCCGATTCCGTCGTCCACAGCCTGAGAAAGACAGACTGTACGATATCTCTGGCTGCCGGTTCTTCCTTCAGCGACTTCCACGCGAAGGAATACACGAGACTCGCATACCGGTCGTAGAGGGCGGAGAGCGCGGCATGCTGTTTGCCTTTGATGAGCAGCATCAGTTCGTAATCCGACAGGTTCTGCATTCCGACACCCTCCAGACAGGCATGTAATATGATTCTCATTGTATCAGAAGCAGCGGGGGCCAGCTGATATTTCTTGCGGGAGCCAGCACTATTTTGTAACCGTAACGGTACCCTTCATCGCCGGATGCGGAGAGCAAATATAGCTGAAGCTTCCCGCAGTCTCAAACTTCACTGTCTTGGAAGCGTCCTTTGCCAGCAGATCCGTGTCGAATACTTGATCAACGGAGGTCGCGGAATGCTTCACATCGTCTCGGTTAATGAAGGTCACGCTGTCACCGGCTTTAATATCAAGCGTGGCAGGCGAGAAAGCGAAGTCGACGATTTCAACGACATAGGTTTTCGGCTTCGCTGCCTTGTCGTCCGCGCCGGCGGCAGGTGAAGCGGGCGGCTTGCTGCCTTGAACAGGCTTAGCTCCGCTGTGCCCGGCCGATGTATGCGGCTTGACTGCACCCGTGCTTCCGGACTTGACGTCATCATTGTCGCTTTTTTTGCCTCCGCCTTTCGTATCCTTGCCCGTGTCTCCTGCGGGTTTGTCGTCCGTATGCGTGTCTTCCTTGACTGGGGAAGATGAAGCGCCGTTGCCCCCGGTTGGTCTGGAATCGTCGGGTTTCGAGGTTGGATCATCGGATGCGGCATCAGGGTCGCCGGCCGGTTTGACGTTATCGGATGCGTCATCCGCCTTTTTACCGCCGGCATTAACGCTTGTATTGGTGCCTGGATCGGCATTGGCTGCTTGCGAATTATTCGGTTCATTCTGTTTTGGTTCATTGCCTGCCGTATTGCCCGAAGTATCGGCTGTATTACCGCAAGCCGAGAGCAGCAGCATGAGTACAAGGAGGAGGAAGCCGAACCCGCGCAGCCGCAGTCGTGAAGCCGGTTGTTGTCGTTGTGCGCTCATTCTAGTCACTCTCCTATTTAACAATAATTTGACCTGTCATGAATTTCTTGTGCGGCACGCAGAAATAATCGTAAACACCAGGTTTGCTAAGCGTGATGGTGTAGCTGTCACCTTTGGACAAGAGCGGTGTGGCGAAGCTGCCGTCCACATCGACGGCGTTATGCTGCATATCGTCGAAATTGGTGAACACGATGCTTGAACCGGCTTCGACCGTCAGCGGTCCGGTCCCGAACGAGTATTCTTTAATGTCTACGTGGTAGGTTTTGGCCACCGGCGCGGTTGTGCCTGAGAAGGTCGCAGGATTCACAACGAACCAGACTTGGTTCACGTCTTGGCCAAGCGTATCGCCGTGGGCTTTGTCCTTGACGAAGTAATAGAGCGGATAGCCCTTGAACGTAGATTGCTGACTGCCGTCCGAGCGGGTAATCGTTCCCCAATCGGCAGCGGCTATGCCCGTCGGAACGGAAGTGCCTGCCGCATGGTAGGCTGGCCAATTGGCCAAGCATGTTCCTTCGCATACGCTCTTGCCGACGGTATCCTTGTCAAAATAGTATAGCGTCCGGCCGTTCGCATCCGTTAAGTAATTGCCGAGCGCAGCGGATGTGCCGAGCATCGCGGCGTAATCCGATTTGGCCGCGAACCATACGCCGCCGACACCTTCGCCGAGCGTATCTCCGGGCTTTTGGTCCTTCACGAAGTAATAGAGCGGCCAGCTCTTGTACGTTGTCTGTTCCGTGCCATCCGGGCGCTTCAGCACGCCGAAATCACCTGCATTAAGCGCCGCCGGAATTTGCAAATCCGTCGCATGGTAGATCGGCCATGCCTTCAGGCAGTCGCCCGTGCAGCTGTTCAAATCCGCTGCGTCTTTCGTAAAGAAGTACAGCGTGCGACCTTGTTTGTCTGTGAACAATGTACCGAGCTTAGCATCCTTATGAAGTCGAAGGCGTTCGCCGGTAGGTAGAACTGCGGAAGCCGGGATAACACCTCTCTCCTGCAGTTTTCCGAAGAAGCTTGCACCGTCCTTCGCGGATGCTGCCAATGCTTCAATTAGCGCCGTAGCGATATGCGCGTTCGTAATGGCGGTGGCGCCGGCAATTTGATCAAGTCCCTTGCCTGCGGCAAACGATTCGGTCGCAGCATACGTGAAATCCGTACCGGAGCGGAAGCCGAGCGCTTCAAGCAGCACTTTGTACAGCTGTTGGGAGCTGATCGGCTCAAGCGGAAGGAATTTGCCATTGCCCATGCCGTTCCAGCCGAGCTCCGGATGATCCTTCAAGTAGCCGAGCACGGCTTGATTGCCTGCGCCGACGGAAGCGGCGTCTGCAAAATTAGCCGAGCCTTTATAGGCCATGGCTTCCGTTAGATAACCTTGCAGACGCAGCGAGATGATCGCGGCTTGCAAGCGCGTCGCGGATTTGCTCAAGTAACTTTCCGATACGCCGCTTCCGTCGCCGAGCAGCAATCCCAGTTTCGCAGCGGTCTGCCCATCCGTGGTGACGGAGGCAGCATTATCCTCCGCGGCTGCGTTAATCGAAGGGATCAGCAAGGCGGCGCATAATAGCAGCAGGATCAAATAAAGGCCAAAACGTCGTTTTTTCATGTTCGTTCCTCCTTGTAATGGGTCATCCTTTAGAGGTAACGAACAAAAGCCGCAGGCGGTTTGATGGTTTTAAGAAAATTTTGGGCGAACTGTTTGCCGGCTGCTCAAATGACAAGGATTAACAATCAGCGGGCGGCTTGACCTGAAGTATAGTTCAGGTTGTACGATACGTTCTGCAAGGCCGCAGCGCGAATGGTTATCCGGGACGAGGAGGTCAATCGTGGAACATACCTATGCAATCGCGGATATTTCCGAGAAAACGGGTCTCAGCATTGATGTTATCCGTTATTACGAGAAGATTGGCGTACTGCCTGCCATTCAGCGCAAGGAGAACGGGCGCCGGGTGTATTCGCAGTCAGATCTCAACCGGTTCACGTTCATTACGCATCTGAAAAGGACGCAAATGCCGCTGAAGGAAATCGAGCGGTACATCCGCTGCTATAATGAGGGGCAATTCGAAGCCTGTTACGGCGTGCTGCATGAGCATAAGCTCAGAATCGAGCAGGAAATCAAGGATCTGAACAGCTCGCTAGAGACGCTGGTTTACAAGCTGGGCAATTTCCAGACGTTAATCAATAAGAAGGAGTAAGGAGGAGGGGTATCGTGCCGCATACGAGATCATATGAAACGACATTGCAAGCCCCCATTCCATCGGGCTATGGGAAAGAAACAACAGCGCGGGAAGCGCTAGGAGGAAGGGACTTGCACGGAAGAACCGCCATCGTAACCGGAGGCTATTCCGGTCTTGGTCTTGAGACGGTCCGTGTTCTGGCTGAAGCCGGTGCGGCGGTCATCGTGCCTGCGCGCACGCCGGACAAGGCAGCAGAGGCATTAGCAGGTATTCCGCGAGTAGAGCTGGAGTCGATGGATCTCCTGGATCCCTCTTCGATTGATGCCTTCGCGGCGCGTTTTATGAAATCGGGGAGACCGCTTGATATCCTCGTGAACGGAGCAGGCATCATGGCTGTTCCCTTCGTCAAGGACGTCCGCGGCTATGAATCGCAGTTTGCGGTCAATCATCTAGGACATTTTCAATTGACGGCTAGACTCTGGCCTGCTCTGAAGCAGGCTGGTGCGGCCCGCGTCGTGTCCGTTTCTTCGCGCGCGCTCCGCTTTGGCGGCGTTGATTTGGAGGATCCGAACTTTGAACGTCGGGTTTATGAGAAATGGCTCGCCTACGGTCAATCCAAGTCGGCGAACGCGTTGTTTGCGGTCGAGCTGGACCGGCGCGGTTATGCCTTCGGCGTTCGCGCGTTCTCGGTTCATCCCGGCGTCATCGTGACGGACTTGAGCCGTCATTTGTCGGATGACGAGATGCGCGCAATGGGCGCGCTGGACGAACAAGGGCGCCGCACCGCGTTCGATAATAGGCGCGAATTCAAGACGGTCGAGCAGGGAGCTGCAACCAGCGTATGGTGCGCGGCAAACATGCAGCTGGATGGACGCGGCGGCGTGTATTGCGAGGATGTCGATATCGCAGGGCCCGTATCTGCGGATGAGCCGCAGGGCGGCGGCGTATCGCCCTGGGCGACAGATCCTGACCTGGCAAGCCGATTGTGGCGGCTGAGCGAGGAAATGACCGGCGTGAAATTTTTGTAATAGGATAATGAATTGACAGTGGAGGTTGATCATGACAAACCTAAGCCAACCAACAGCTCAACTGCCCATCTCGTCGGGTTTTGGACCCAGAACAACAGCGCAGGAGGCGCTGGGCGCACAAGATCTGACCGGCAAGATTGCAATCATTACCGGAGGTTATTCCGGTCTCGGCCTCGAAACGGCCAAAGTTCTGGCTTCTGCGGGAGCAACGGTCATTGTTCCTGCTCGAACGCTTGAGAAGGCCCAAGCGGCTTTGAGCGCTATTCGCGGCATCGAGCTTGAAAGCATGGACCTCATGGATCCGGCATCGATCACTGCCTTCGCCAATCGTTTCCTGGACTCAAAGCGGCCTTTGCATATGCTGATCCATGCCGCGGGGACTATGGCGAATCCGCTCGGCAGAGATTCGCGCGGCTATGAATCTCAGCTGTCCACGAACCATCTGGGACATTTCCAACTAGCGGCACTGCTCTGGCCGGCATTGAAAGGCGCGAGTGGCGCAAGAATCGTTGCTGTCTCTTCGCGCGGACATCAAATCAGCGGCATCGATTTTGAAGACCTGAACTTTGAGAGCCGTCCCTATGACAAGTGGGTTGCATACGGCCAGTCCAAGACGGCCAATGCCTTGTTTGCCGTAGCAATGGACAAGCGGGGAAGAGCGCATGGCGTTCGAAGCTTCTCCGTTCACCCTGGCTCTATCGTAACGGATTTGTCGCGGAACTTGTCCGACGATGAGATGCGTGCCATGGGTGCGTTGAACGAGCAAGGGGAACGGGCATTTGCCGAATTCAACGACGAGTTCAAAACCGTCGAAGAAGGAGCGGCAACAATCGTATGGTGCGCAGCCAACCGTCAACTGGATGGTATGGGCGGCGTATACTGCGAGAACGCGGACATCGCCGTACCGACAGAGAATTTCTACTCGCCGGGCGTATTTTCTTGGGCGACCGATGCAGAGCAGGCAGAGCGGCTCTGGCATATAAGCGAGCAGCTTACCGGATTGAAATTCAACGTCTAAGCGGTATTAAACAATCATGACCGTTCCGCAATAAACTAACCTACCGCTCAGATACCGCGTCGTTCTTGCGCCTATGTCAAGAGATGGCGCCGAACCCAGTTGTCAAGGATTCGGAATTGCTTGAGGGTAATAGCAGTGAGGAAGAGGAGCAGCCCTTAGCGGGCCGCTCCTTCTTAGTGTGTGATGCTGGCAATCGAAATGAGAGCAACTGCAGGCCGCATTAATATTGCCCCGCACGGTTTCGCTTTAAGCGGACGCTGTAAATATAATGCTTCGCATATGCCAATCCGAGCGAGCCGTCTACGGACGTTTGAATCCCGAAGTAGTGTTCGCGCATAAAGTGATCTATGGCTTCGCGAAATGCGTTCGCTTCATAAGACGGCATGCCGAACGCGGCTTCAAGCTGCGTCATCGGGTAAGCGGGCTCCAGCACGCGCAGCTCATGATGGGCTTCCCCCGGAATAGAATAGAAATGATACGTTATGCCGTTTCGCTCAAATTCAAGCATATACGCGCCATCGAAAGGGACGATACGAGTGGTATTGGTAATTTGAACGAAAGGAAAAGGGCCGGCGGCTGCCATGAAGGCGGACCATTGCCGATTGATTTTGTCCAAATACACGGGCGTAAACCTCCAGGAATGAAGAAGTAACGCTAGTGTTTCCTGAATCGCAGGATGGCAGAGGCTGCGGCAGTGGTAAACATTTCAATAGGGTATTTACAAACCGCTGGTCGGTATGTACAATGGAGGCAATAGATACATCTGAAAGGTGACATTCCGAATCGAGAAACGACAGGGGGACAAGAATATGACGGGTTGGCTAGTTGTTCATTTCATTGGCGTGCTGCTGTTTCTGGGCAATATCATTACGGCGGCTTTCTGGAAGGTGCGTGCGGAAATCGGGAAGAATCCGACGGTCATTCACAGTACCGTCCGAAATGTCATGGTCGCGGATTATGTCTTCACGGTTCCAGGCTTGCTGCTCATTATCGTTTCCGGTGTGTCCATGGCGGTCCAAGCCAAGCTGCCCATGTATGGTTTGAATTGGCTGACAGTTTCGCTGCTATTGTTTGCCGTTACGGGCTTGATCTGGCTGACGCTGCTTATCCCGTTGCAGCGGGCGATGATCCGCCACAGTGCTGCTTCGGTCGAGAAGGGCGCAGTTACGAGCGCTTACCGCCGCGCATCGAGACTATGGGATATATTTGGCATTGCTGCTACGCTGCTGCCGCTCGTTATTTTGTATTTCATGGTATCGAAAAACTTCTGAGCTTGCTTGAAAATTGAATTTCGAACATAAGCTGTACCATGTTTGTATTCAAGTTACCAATGGCCGGCCCTCTGAGAAGAGGGCCATTTTGTATAACAAGATCTATTATTCGGTTGTACTCTTCCATTCATTTCGGTAACTGTAATCCCAGCCATTACCAATTACCGGTGTTTGCTGGGGGTAGCTGCTCGGCGTCGAATGGCGCTGCTGGTAGCCGACGGCGGCGCTCATGCTGTATGACTTCGCTGGCGCAGCTGTTGACGCACCGGCGACTGAGGCGGGTTTGCATTCGGCGGGCGGACTAATAATGACAGTGCCGTGGATCGGGGCAAGCGTATCCTCGACTTTGTCTTCGTTCAGGCAATAGGCGTAAGCAAATACGTTAGCGGGCGTCAATCGGAGAATGTCGGAACCGAAAATCACATTCGCTACCTGCGCATCGAAAATGGCTAGGAAATGGGTATGGTCAACCGTGGCGATATCATAATGCCACCAGCCTTGCGGGACGTTCACGACTTGCCCGGGCTTTGCAGGGAAATGCGTCAGCTGATTGGTAAACGGATTAAGGATGGACACGACGCCGGCTCCAGAAATGCAGTAAATAAGCTCGGAGCAGTTCGGATGATAATGCGGTTCGACGAGGCTGCCCGCGCTTAAGAAAACATCGAGCAATGAGTAATTGCCGAGTGTATTTAATTGGTTGATGTTAAGTACGTTAATATAATTTCTTGCGTCTTTCTTAAAGAACAGATTGTTCTTCAAATCACTCGTAAACTGAACCGTCGGCGAAGCGAAGTTCATGGTTGAGGGGGCCACATTGTTCCCTGCCTTTCATGTCGTAGGCTTTAGTCTATGCCATATCGTATGAAGCCGCTCAGGCAGGCGTGAGAGCTAATTTCTCGCCATAATAACGAACAATCCCGCTCATACTAGGAAATGGACGCAGCGGTCAAGTCAGCCCTGCAGAAAGAGGCGCACGATGAAACTCTTGCAAACCAATAAACGCGCTGCCCGTTGGATGCGGCTGGCGGCGATTATCATTGGAATCAGCGTTTTTCAGATTGGGTCGATACCGGCAATCGAAGCGGAGCCTCGCTTTCATCCAGATGAACAGGCGGCTTTCATTCGAGGCGGAGCGTTATGGGACAAAACGAACGAACGAGAACGCCAGCTAACCGAAGCAGGAATCACAGCTCGTAATCCGGCTTGGTCTTCGGACGGCCGCTATATTGCCTATACCCGCGGAGAAGACGAGCGGGGGCTGTGGCTGCTTGAGCGGCAATCGGGGAAGAGCCATCTGGCAGCCCCAGACGGCGGTAGACAGTTCCAATGGTCGCCGCTTCACAATCAGCTGGCTTACAGCAAGGAGGAGAAGCTGTTTGTCGTCGGGGTTGAAGAGGGGGCGGAGCCGATTGAGGTTGCATCAGCTATAGGGAGCTTCAGCTGGCTGCCGGACGGAAGCGGGTTTCTTGTCTCGTCCGCGGCGGAGCTGCTTCCTGACGGCTGGACACCTGTCGTGATCAGCCGCATTCTACTGCAGCCCGGGTCGGCCGATCCTGTTCAATCCGAACAGCTTCACGTGCTACCCAAACAGATCAACGAACTGATTGTCGTTGGAACAAGCCGTTTCAAGTGGTCGGCTTCAGGGCGCTGGATTGCATTTCTTGCGATGCCGACAGCCTCCTTATCGGCGGATAGCAACACATTATGCGTGCTGTCCGCCGACGGTAAACAGTTAATTACGTTAGACCAGATGGCTAAGAACGAGCAATGGTTTCAATGGTCTCCGGCTGGCGATCGATTGGCGAGCGAACGGCTTGCCTACATCGGCGGAATAGGAAGGGAGGCGGTCTCGAATAAACAATTGATCGTAACCGCCATTCCTGAACTGCGAAAGGTTAACTATACACCGGCAGGGTTCGTGGATCAGAGCTTGGCATGGTACGGCAATCGGGAAATAATCGTCTCAAGGGCTAAGGCGCAGGCATGGTCCAGCAATCCGCAGTTAAGATCGAGGCCATTTTTAACAATTGTCCATACAGGAAGCGAAGGACAGCGGCGGATCACGAAGCCGGCCGCAGGCTGGGGGGATTACAATCCCGTTTCATTGTCGGCGTCTTCCTTATCTTGGGTCCGATCGAATCGTGAATCTGCCGATGTCATGTTGGCTGCTGCTTCGGGCGGCTTGCATGCCGTGCCTTGGATTAAGAAAATCGACCTGGGGACCAATTTCTATGAACAGTGGAATTGGGAACCTGTTCTTCAATTTTATGTTAAACCGCAGAAATAGGCATAAATTCCTCTCCTTCCTGAATCCGAGGTCGGAGGGGAATTGGTTTATCTGAGTAAATCCGTCATTTTTTATACGGGAATGTCTTGATTAATATATGGGAATGTCTTAAATTTAGGTAAGATGGACAAGGCAGGTGATCGTTTGATTAAGGCTCTGAAGGACTACCGGGAAAGAGCGGCAGAGCTGGGTGGGGAAACGGAAAGATTGGTTCTTGATTTAGTGACGGAAATCGAAGATCTGCGTAGTGAATTGGCTGGTCAGAAGCTGCCTGCGCTTCTTGGAAGTACGGAGGTGGCGGAACGGCTCGGCATCGATTCCCGAAACATGCACCATAAGAAACGAACGAAATTTTTCCCGCAGCCCGCAGTGACTGTCGGTACCAGGCCTTTCTGGCTGGAACGGGATATCGTTGAATATAAAGTGAAATCCGATGATTGGCGGAAAAACGATTGACTCGCGTGATTACTACAAATTAGCTTTACTCTGTCGGGACGGTGGAATCTTGAGTTTCTTTTCCTTTATGTTTTTTTCAACGCTGGAAGGCTTGGCGATTTATGCGATGGCGCTTTATATTTTTAGATACGACTTCAGGCGTTTCATCTGGCATTCGCTTGTGATCATCGAGCTTATTAATCTTCAAAACTTCCTGACAAGAGAAGAAATTGCATCTTTATCCTACATAGCGCCTATCGTCAATTTGATTATCACCGTACTCTTCTTAAAGATCATCGCGCGAATTCCGTTGATCGGAGCATTGATTATGACCGCAGTCGGATATGCGGGGTTCATACTCATCCAAGCGACGCTTATCAATTCACTCTTCTCGATGCAGATTATTCAAACCAATCCCTCCAAGGCGCATCTCGTGCAGCTGTTGACAGGAGTAATCGGCACTTTCGTCGGTTGGTTTATATATAAGCAGGGCTACGGCTATACGAAAGATTTCGAGAAGCTTCGTTTTGAATGGGAGCACATGCTTGTTTTTGTTATGATTATCGCGTTCATGGTTTTTCTGGGCGTTATGATGTACTTCTTGAACGTGGTAGGCAGCTTGATTGGTTTTTTTGTTTCACTTGTCATTCTATTATTGTATGCTCTGAGGAAAGAGAGGGAGCCGGATTGATAGAAACGTTGTCGTTGAAGATCGCAACCGTCATCAAAGCAAAGGCTCCGGATCATCCAGCAAGCGTAAATGTTTTGAAATATTCGGTCTCGTTCTTGCTCAATACGGTTTCCATTGTGCTCCTCGCGATTGTGACTGCTTTCATCACAGGGAAAGTCGAGGAGACGTTCATTGCGCTAATTTCCTTTGCTTTGCTGCGGCAAGTTTCAGGCGGATATCATCTGAAATCAGGCATGCTTTGCATCACGGTCTCAACGGGTGTCATCATTCTGCTATCTTTTTCCACATTTTCAACCGCAGTTAATCACCTCTTACTCGCGCTGGCTTTTATACTTTCGCTGATTTATGCGCCGGCTCAAATTGAGAAACAGACCCGTATCCCGTTAAGGCTGCGGGAAAAGGTTATCTGGGGCCGCCCAGCCTATTATTTTATCCTCAAGGTAATCTCTCTTCTCCTCATTTTACTTGGTTACTTTTATGGAAACTCAGTCATTGCCGCTTCGTTTTTCGTACAGGCAGTATTGTTAATTCATAAAAGGAGGTGAGAAAACAATGAAGAAAAATTTCTTTTTCGTCCTGGCAACTGCATTAGCTTCGCTTGCGGTCGTAGTCGTGACAACGGCTAGCTGGGCATTCATCCACCAAGAACCTACACCTGAGGAACTGAAGTAATTATTGCAGGAGTTGGTTAGTATGGAATGCAATTATCTTTCTCTCTCGAAGGATAAAGACGGCAAATTGGGTCTCATGCAGGTTGAAATCAACCAGATCCTGTTTGCGCTCTACGACGGTATCGATAACAGAATCATTGTCCACACCATTGAAGGTACCTTTTACACGATGGGCACCTTGAAGTTTTTCACGGAATCGCTGAATGCGACCGGATACCATTTCAGAATTTGCGACCGAAACAGCACCGTTAACGTCGACAGAATCGTTTATCTGGAACCAAACAGCAAAATGGCTTTCTTCGAATGGCCGACAACGAGCAAATCGAAGAGATGCGCCATCTCCGGCGAGAATTTCAGGAAGCTTATCAAAGAATTGCCTGGAACACACACATCCTTGGCTTTCGGCTGACAGCGGTACATATTCATACGTGTTTCATAGAGGACTGCGCCCGTCTCGGGTGCAGTCCTTTTTAATGGACTCTGTTCCTATAAGAAAGGAGCTGCCGAATAATCAGCAGCTTCTTAAAGTAAGGTGCTGGTGAATCAGGATAAAAGTATAATCGTCAGTACCTGGAGGGTAGGAATATTGAGAGTTATGTGCCATAAAGTAGTAATATTCTTGGGGAAACAATGGTGATTGGAAGGTGACTTGACCGAAATGCACGGCCGATGACGGAAGGCAGCCCATGTGAGTTGTCCGACAAGTGCCCCGGCTCGGCAGCCAATATCGGCCGGACGATGCTTCCGTGCTGCATAATAAATCCTACCCCGAAACTGTGCTCTCCCCCGAGCTCAAGGGTGTAGAAGCCGTCAAACAGGAAGAGGAGGTGCCGCTATGAGCGCACGAACGGAAGAATCGGCTTCAGCCGCCCGATTTTTCACAGAATCGGACACGAGGGCGGACTCGTTTGTTTTTCCGCTCCCGGAGCCGTGGTGGAGCAGACCATACGAGTATGCGTGGTGCGCATCGTTTGCGAAACCGGATGACGTCGTACTGGATGCAGCCTGCGGGATTTCACATCCGTTTAAATTTCATTTAGCTTCGGTGTGCAAGGAAACGCACGCATGCGACTGGGATGGACGAATTATGTCCGATCCGGACGTTTATATGGATATCATCCGTGATTTCGGGAAGGGAGCGGCGGAATCCTTGATGCGAAGCGGCTGCTTAAATCGGGTGCGCCGGACGCAGGCAAGCATTTCCGCCATGCCGTATTCGGTTCGTTACTTTGATACGATATTTTGCATTTCGGTGCTTGAGCATTTGAATACCTCCGATCTGCGGGCGGCACTGCATGAGTTTTACCGAACATTGAAGCCTAGCGGCAAGGTTGTGTTGACCTTCGATTATCCGACGGTCAATTTGGAGCAATTTCGAGAGCTTGCGGATCAAGCTGGCTTCGAAATCGTTGGCGGCTATAGCGATACGCTGCCTGCGGATGCCATTAAATCGGATTTGTGGGGGAGGCTGTACTGCTACAGGGCGGTGCTGCAGAGACGATTGAACGTGTAAAAGGGTGCATCCAATGGCGGGAAAAGGAAGGAGTTACCCATGACGTTCGATTACATCCGTTATTGGGAGAAGCATTACAAGAACGGCGGTACGTCTGGCCAATGGTCTTACGGGCCACTAGCGATCTTTAAGGCGGAGGTCATCAATGGAGTGATTGAACGGTACGGCATACAGCGCGTCATGGAATTTGGCTGCGGGGACTGTTTATCTCGGACTCGATATTTCATCGACGGCGGTGCAGCTGTGCGCAGAGAAGTATAAGCAGGATGCAAGCAAGAGCTTCATGCTCTATAGGCCCAGAGCATTCTTCAACCGCGGCTTTCTGGAAGTGGAGCTGACCATTTGCTTGGATGTCCTCTATCACATTACGGAGGAAGACGATTTTCTAGCGACGCTGCACGATATTTTTAGTACGGGGCCGAACGTAGTCGTGCTATATACGCGGATAGCGCGCGGGACGGAGCCTCAAGTCGTGGAAACGATCAAGGACCGTGACATTTTCCGCTATTTGGCTGCGTTTCCTGCTTATTATGTTAACGAAATCATTCCCCAACGGCATAAGGAGCTGTCTTCCGCAGCGTTTATTATTCTTAGGCGCGGTGAGGCCTGAAGCTGTACCGTTGACATTCAAGCATCCTGCCGTAAGCTGCTAGAGCACCTCGTCGAAGATGACGGCGTGCTCTCTTTGCGCCGTCTAGCATGCAAGCGTGCTGAAGTAAACACGCAATACATTACCCAGGAAATAATACGAATCGTATTTGCTTGGCAGCAATAAACTGTGCTAATATTAGCACACTATGTACGACAGAGAGGCTTCGTGAGGGTATGGCGCAATTAAAACGATTCGGCTGGGGGCTTCAAGCGCTTATCGTGCTTGCATCTAATGCCAATCAATGCTCAAGCGCGGAAATCGCGGAGCAAATCCAATGCGAGCCGACGGCGCTTCGGAAGGTGTTGGCGCAGCTCGTTGAAGCCGGTATCATCGAGGTGAGGCAGGGCCGTTCAGGCGGTTACCAGCTTACGCGCGCACCGGTACGAATTACGCTGTTCGAGATTTATACATCCCTGCATGAAGAGCAGCCCCAATGGGACCGCATGCTGGATACGACAGGCAATCACTCGTTCGGCCAGATGGTGAATGAATCCTTCCAGAAAATCATGACGGATATCAATTCGCAAGTCAGGCTTGTCCTTGGAAACTACACCGTAGCGGATCTACTGAACCGCTAATTTTTTCGCCATAAATGTGCAAAAGTTTGCTCAAATTATGAGTTGTGCAGCAAACGGATGCAGCCAATCTAGAAAGGGAAGAGAGGGAAGTCAAATGAGTGGACGCAGGCACTTGTCCATCCGGTCTGTCATCACAATGCTTGCGATTACGCTTGCGGGAGCAGTGTTGTTCAAGCTTATCCATATTCCGCTGCCGTGGCTGCTCGGTCCCATGTTCGGGGCGTTAATCGGCATCAATGCCATTCCGCAGCGAATCGCTTGGCCGAGTCCGCTCCGAAGCACGGGGATGATCATCGTGGGCTATACGATCGGGCTCTCCTTGACAGCCGCAGCATTGCAGGAGATGGCGGGTCAATTGCCTTATATGCTGCTCATGACCGTCATCTTGCTCTTGTACTGCGGCGGCATCGCATACCTCGTGTCCAAAGTATCCGGCATGGGCTTCAAAACCGCGCTGATGGGCAGCGTTCCGGGGGGGTTATCGCAGATTCTCATCTTGGCGGAGGAGACGGAAGGCATTAACATCACGGCCGTGACCGTGACGCAGGTCATAAGGCTGATGATGATCGTGATTTGCGTGCCGCTTATCGTCTTCAGTCCTATACTCGGGCAGGTACAAGACGCTGCTGCCGTTGCGGCAGCAGCCGTTCATGCCGGTACGCCTGGCTGGGGCGGACTCTTTCCGAATCTGCTGCTCTTCATACCGGTCTGTATCGCGGGCGCATTCGTCGGTCAGCGCATCAAGCTTCCGACTGCGTATTTGCTCGGTCCGGCGCTGGGGACAACGGCACTGCAGCTAGCTGGCGTACATGGGCCGGCGCTGCCAGTCGCGATCATTAATATCGCGCAGCTGATGATCGGCACTTACGTCGGACTCATGCTGCGGCCGGCGCAGCTGCCCAATAAAGTCCGCACGCTGACGCTAGCGGTGATTAGCGGCTTGCTTCTCATTATCGGCGCACTAGGCTTCAGCCTGCTGCTGACGGTATTGGAGCCCTCGATCTCCCAATCCACCGGGCTGCTGAGTCTGGCACCCGGAGGCATGGATCAGATGGGTATCATCGCACACGCGATTCATGCGGATTTGTCGATCGTCGCCGGCTATCAGCTGTTTCGGATGTTCTTTATATTCTTTGTCGTTCCGCCGCTCCTGCGATTGATTTTCCGGATTAAACCCGGAGAAACGAAGCGGCGGGGAGCTGCCTAAAACTTGATTTGTAGGGAATTCCCAGATACTTTATCGGCGTGGAGATGACCGCGGAGCGGGGATAGGCACGAGGCGTTACTGTTCTCAAGCATCACTCACAAAGCTGCTAATAATGAAGGGTATGTATAAGTCCAATAAGCTACCAATTGCCTTCCAAATTTGAAAACCGATGGTCCGTATGTATAATGAAGAGAAGATTATTATACGGGGGCATAGCAGATGAGACAGGAAGAACGGCGCCAGCAAACTATCCGGCAGCTGCTCGACGCAACGAAAGCGCTTATACAAGAGAAAGGCTGTCATGAGATTACGATGAAGGATATTATGGAACGGTCGGAGCTGTCCAAAGGCGCGATTTTCCATTATGTGAAGAGTAAATTCGAACTGTTCGCTTGGGTGCTGGGAGAAAGCTTGGAGGAAACGAACAGCCGATTCGCCAGCGAGGTCGAGCGGCGCGGCGCGACGTTCGAGCAGCCCATGCAGATGATTGCACGCGGATTTGCGGATCTGGAAGCTGCCGGCAATCCGACTAACAAAGTGCTCATGTACTTGCTGGGCAAGGAGGATGAGCCTGCTGTGGCGGAGGTGCTGCAGCAGTTTTACGAGCGTTCCGTCCAATTCTCCAGGCATTGGATCGTGACCGGCCAGCAGCACGGCGTGATCGCGGATGCCGTCGACGCGGACAAAATGGCGGAGCTGTTCGTTGTACTCGCGCTCGGATTGCGCACAAGGTCGTCAATTCCAAATACGGCTCCGACGTTCACGGCGCAGGATTTTACTGCTTTCGTGAGCGGCAGCTTAAGAAGCGTAAAGTAAAGGCACGTACAACCCGGCGCCGCGATAATCGATTACAATCTGAGTTCCATCGTTACATGAGAAATGCGAAAATTGCAGCTAAGTCCCGTGCCATTGAAACGCAGCCGATCCGGCTGCGTTTTTTATTTTTCCATTCCTGGAAAGACTGATTAAGGATTGACGTGTCCTTGGATCAGCTATTGCACTAGATATATGTATGCGATATATTGGATACATATATTTCAGAAGATGATGTTTATATCCATGAAGCAGCGGGAGGAGCAGTTTATATGACGGAAAACAAAGATTTGAGGATTCGCAGCAAGGTGATCAGCGAAGGCGCGAACCGCGCGCCGAACCGTGCGATGCTGCGCGCCGTCGGGTTTCAGGACGAGGATTTCAAGAAGCCGATGATCGGGATCGCAAGTACGTGGAGCGAAGTCACGCCGTGCAACATGCATATCGACCGGCTGGCTGTCGCGGCCAAGGAAGGTGCGAAGCAGAATGGCGGAGCACCGCTTATTTTCAACACGATTACGGTATCGGACGGCATTTCCATGGGTCACGAAGGGATGACATTCTCGCTGCCAAGCCGCGAGACGATTGCCGATTCTATCGAAATCGTGACCGGTGCGGAGCGGTTCGACGGGCTGGTTGCCGTCGGCGGCTGCGACAAGAACACGCCTGCTTGTCTAATGGCGATCGGGCGAATGAATTTACCTGCCGTGTACGTTTACGGCGGAACGATACTGCCGGGCAAGCTGGACGGCAAGGACGTCGATATCGTCAGCGCCTTCGAGGCTGTAGGCAGCTATCACGACGGCCGGATAACGGAGGAAGAGCTGCATAAAGTGGAATGCAGTGCCTGTCCGGGACCCGGTGCTTGCGGCGGAATGTATACGGCGAATACGATGGCGGCCGCCGCGGAAGCCATGGGAATGACCCTGCCCGGATCCTCTTCGACGGCAGCAGTCTCGGCGCGGAAGGCAGAGGAGTGCAAGGAGGCGGGCCAGCAGGTGCTTGAGCTGCTCAAGCAGGGAATCTACCCGCGCGATATTATGACGAAGGAGGCCTTCGAAAATGCCATTACCGTCGTCATGGCGCTTGGCGGCTCCACGAACGCGTTCCTTCATCTCATTGCGATCGCGCATTCCGTCGAAGTCGAGCTGACCTACGACGATTTTGAAAGAATCCGGCAGCGTGTTCCGCATTTGGCGGATTTGAAGCCGAGCGGCAAGTACGTAATGGAGGACTTGAATCAAATCGGCGGTGTTCAGGGCGTGATGAAGCAGCTGCTGACGGCGGGACTGCTTCATGGAGACTGCTTGACGGTGACAGGCCGTTCTTTGGCGGAAACACTGGCGGATTCGGCGCCTCTCGCGGCGGACCAGACCATTATCCGTCCGATGGACAACCCGCTTAAGCCGCAGGGACCCTTGATTGTGCTTCGCGGCAATCTGGCGCCCGAGGGTGCAATTGCGAAGATGTCCGGGATCAAGAAGCAGCGGTTCACCGGGCCGGCACGCGTTTACGACAGCGAGACAGAAGCGACGGAAGCGATTATGAGGGATGAAATCCAAGCCGGCGATGTGCTCGTTATTCGTTACTGCGGGCCGCAGGGAGGACCAGGCATGCCGGAAATGCTGTCGGTGACCGCCTTGATTGTAGGCAAGGGACTCGGCGGCGATGTTGCGCTCATTACCGACGGCCGATTCTCCGGCGGCTCACATGGCTTCGTTGTCGGCCATGCAGCACCGGAAGCGCAGGCAGGAGGTCCGATTGCCCTGCTGCGCAGCGGCGACCTGGTTACCATCGACAGCGGGACACAGGAGATTTCCTTCGATGTGTCGGAGGCCGAGCTTGCGGTGCGCAGGGCAGGATGGACGGCGCCGCCGCTCAAGGTGAAGAGCGGTGTGCTCGCTAAATACGCGCGGTTGGTCTCTTCTGCTTCAAGAGGCGCGGTAACGGATCTGTTCTAATCAAAGCGAAGGCTGAAGAAGCAAACCACCCGCAGCTCCTGAGAGCCGCGGGCGGTTTGCTTCTTCATATATTCGCGCAATCGACTGCTGCGGCTTGGCGTGAACCGCAGCCAGTGACAATCATCACCGCTTGACTACAGCGCTTCTTGTGCGTTATCATTCGTTATACGAACGTAGAATGAAAAGGAAGCGAAGAGGAGGTGACAGTATTGAAGCGAGTTCCAAGAACAAGCCGCGATTATCAAGCCGCGGAGCGCAGAGACCAAATTTTGCAGGGCTCGAAGGAAATGTTCGCCGAACATGGGTTTCACGGCACGTCGATGCGCATGATCAATAAGCATGTCGGGATCACGGACGGATTGCTTTATCATTATTTTCCCGGCGGCAAACAGGAAATTCTTGAGACGATATTTAACGAAGCCCAGGAAGCCCGAGTAGCCGTCTTGGACAAGCTCATTGCATCCATCGGACCAGACCTGCCGCTCGAAACAGCGTTGACGCAGTTTCTGTTCGGCATGTTCAAGACGCTTACGGGAGACAGGGAGTTTATTAAGATTATGTTCCGCGATTCGGAATCTATTCTGTCGGACAATAAGAACTTTATGCTCGAGATCATACAGCAGCGGCACAAATCATTGACGGCCGTGCTGGAGAAACGCGCGGCATCTGGCGAAATTCACATGATGGACTTCGGTCTTGCAGCGCATCAAATTTTGTCCGTCGGACTCGTTTCTGTGCTGTGCGAAGTTTCCTTTATTAATTTGATTGGAACCAAAGATGAGACTGAAACCTACATTCGCAATATGGTCGCTTTCACCGTTGCACAATGGCGAAAGTGATTTCTTTTTATCCATTTCATTCACCAAACGTTGAATTAATTAAATGAAGGAAGTGTAAATTTCATGTTTCATTTTTTCAGGCAGCGACA
Source organism: Paenibacillus sp. R14(2021) (assembly GCF_019431355.1). Lineage (NCBI taxonomy): Bacteria > Bacillati > Bacillota > Bacilli > Caryophanales > Paenibacillaceae > Paenibacillus > Paenibacillus sp. R14(2021). The sequence goes on along the minus strand of NZ_CP080269.1, from coordinate 2,132,045 downwards.
TCCGTTTTTGACGCTCATCATCGTTTTTGTCGTCATCCTGGTTCTCGGTTGGGCGCAGCTTGGATCATCCGTGAATCCTGTGCCCAAGGATCTGCCGGTCATTCTCGTGCAGCTGGACAGCGGCGCGAATACGCCGGACGGGCAAGAGATGAATTTCGGTAAATTAATCAGCGATAAAATAACGGCTGCCGAAGGCCCGAACGGCGTTCAATCGCCGCTTCTCTGGAATGAGGCTAAATCGGAGGAGGATGCCATTGCGGCCATGAATAATGAGGCAGCCTATGCAGCGCTGCTAATTCCGGCAGATTTCTCTCGGAAGCTGACAAGCTTGCTGTCGCCGAACCCGGAGCCCGCGAAGGTGACGCTGTTCATCAATCAAGGGATGAATTACAACGGTTCGACCATCACGAATCAAGTCATGACGCAAATTATGAGCGGGGTCAACTCGCAGATCCGCAATCAGATCCTGAATTTCGCAAGCGGACACGGGGGCACGTTAACGGTCAATCAGACGAAGGCACTGGCGCTGCCGGTGATGGTAGACAGCCGTAACGTGAATGCAGTAGGCACGGACAGCGCGAACGGCAACGCACCGGTCGTTCTGACGCAGCTGATCTGGTTTGGCGCGATGGTGGCGACGATGATGCTCTTCATTGCAGCTGGAAAAGCGACGCAGCACGGGCTGCGCATGCATCGGCTCGAAATCCGTCTCTCTCAAATCGCGATGGGCGCGGTAGCGACAGGCGTTGCTTCACTCAGCGTGGTCTATATTTCAGGCAAATGGATAGGGCTCTACATACCGGATTATTCGGATATCGGTTGGTTCCTGTTCTTTGCCGGATTCGTGTTCTTCCTGATCCAAACGACCCTTGTCAGCTGGATCGGCTTCGCTGGCGTACCGCTTATCGTGCTCGTCTTCTTCTTCGGTGCACCGATATTATCGATTCCGCCGCAGATGCTTCCGCAGTTCAGCCATCATTTCCTGTACTCGTGGCTTCCGATGCGATTCTCGGTCGAAGGCTTGCGCGACCTGTTCTATTTCAGCGGCTATCGCAATTTGAGTGCGCCGGCTTGGACGCTTGCGGTGATCGGCGCCGTCTGCATCGGTCTCATTGTGTTATCGGTGCTCAAGAAGCACAGCGCCGATTTGCCGGACAAAGAAACCGCATCCGCTTCCAGCGTCGCCCAATAGTCGCGAAATTTGACATGAAGGGGGCTCATCCTCTATTCTGACGAAGAGGTGATCGATAATGGGAGTTACATCTGGCAAAATATTCGTCAATTTACCCGTAAAAGATTTGAGCAAGTCTGTCGCATTTTTCAATTCTGTCGGTTTTGGATTTAACGACCAATTTACCGACGCGAATGCGGCCTGCATGGTGATCAGCGAGCATATCTACGTGATGCTGCTGTCCGAAGACTATTTCCGCACGTTTACGAAGAAACCGGTAGCCGACGCGGCTGCAAGCACGGAAGTTATTTTGGCCTTATCCGCAGCAAGCAAAGAAAGCGTGGATGAAATCGTCTATAAGGCGCTTTCGAACGGCGGTAAAATCTCCAATGATCCAATTGATCATGGCTTCATGTACGCTTGGAGCTTTCAAGATATCGACGGGCATCTATGGGAAGTTCTTTACATGGACGACAGCGCAGTGAATCAAGGCTAATCGCCGATTGAGTTGTCTGCTGCTAAACAAAGAGCGCATCAAGGCGTAATAGCAGGCAATATCAAGCCCCTGCAGACGGTTGCTCCGTTTGCAGGGGTTTTTCTGCGTTTATGTTCCTGCCCCCATTCGTGGTAAACTAAGGGAAAACGCAAGCAAGGGGGCTGCAGCATGAAATTCATCCGATACGTACTTCCGGCAGCGTTAGCCCTGTTCGTCGCGGGCTGTTCCACTCACACTTCTACCACGGCCTCCACGTCCAAGGTGGACAACTCTGAGGTGGAATGGGCATTCACCCAGGCGGAACAGCAACCGGATCAGCTGTTGATCGGGGTCATCGACGGCGCAGCGGACACGCTGGATATCGCGATATACAGTTTGACGAAGCCGGATATCGTGGATGCCATTAAACAGGCCAAGAAGCGGGGTGTCTCGGTCCGGATCATTACGGACCGTATTCAAGCGAGAGGCAAGAGCCAGAAGGAAGCGCTCAAGCTGCTGGGCAGCGCAGGTGTTCCGCTCAAGATAAACAAGCACAGCGGATTGATGCATCTCAAAATAACGATCGCGGACGGGAAGACGGCCACGACCGGCTCGTTTAATTATTCCAAGGCTGCGAGCACGGACAACGACGAGGTGCTCATGTTGCTGCATAACAGCGATATAGCCGCATCGTTCGAAAAACAATTTCAAGCGATGTGGGACGATACGGCTGCGTTCGAGGCCATCACGCCGATTATCGCCGAGGACGCAGTTGAGGTGAACGCCGCGAACGAGGGAGACAAAGCTGCGCCCGAGGAAGGTGCGGATTTGCCGGACGCATCCGTCAAATCCAGCACGTCTGGTGCATCCGGCTCGAAGGTGATCTACAGGAGCTGCGCAGAGGCGAAGGCCGCAGGGAAAGCGCCGCTCCGCAAGGGTGACCCAGGCTATAACGCCAAGATGGACGGAGACGGAGACGGAATCGCCTGCGAGAGATGAGTACGGAAGCTTGAAATGGAAGCGAAGGAAGCCCGCTGCATGCACGGGCTTTTTTGCTGTTTAGGCATCCGAACGAGTTCGGTGCGAATAGTAAACCGCAATAAACGACAAATATAGCCTTTTTATGAAGGAAAATGAGGGTTTTTGTCGAATTGGCAAGGGATAAAACTCCTTTACAGGAGCTGCAAATCAGGGAGTGAATGCAAATCAACTCGATTCCATTCATATTTGGCAAGGCAAGGACTTTAAATAACAAGCTGCGCACGCTCGGATTCGTTATCGTGCTCATTGTCGGGGCGGCATGTACGGCGATGTTCTCTTATATTGAATTGAATCATCAGGAGAAGAATATCCACCGGCAATTGGCGCAAACGCTTGTGCTGCAGCAGCAGTTTATAGATAAATGGATGAGTGATCGCATGTCCGACATTCGGCTGCTTGCGAATCTGCCAGAGACGAAGCATGGGCAGCAAGCGAAATTAGAGCAAATCATCGCACTGGCTAAGCGCAATCACAGCGAGTTTCGATCGGTCAACGTCATCGGCAAGAACGGCTTCAATGAAATTGGCATTTCCATACAGGACCGCCCTTATTTCCGCGCAGCGCAGCAAGGGAAGGAATCCGTATCCGATGTGCTTTTCTCGCGCGTCGACGGCAAGCGTATCATCGTCTTCTCTACGCCGATCGAGAACGAAGATCACTCATTCGGCGGAATCGTGATGGGCACGGTGGAGCTGACGACCATCGAGCGGTTCATGCAGCAGTTCTCGTACGGCGAGGATGGTCAGACCTACCTGGTCAGTAAGGACGGCCAATTGATTACTGGTGCGGGAAGCGGGACAGCGCAGCCGGCTAAGGTGAAGCCGTGGCTTCTTGAACGCGCGGCAGCCGGCTCCATATCTACGGATGCCTATGTCAACTACGCCGGCGTGACTGTGTACGGCGGCTATCGATGGGCGAACAACGGCAATTGGCTCCTTATCGGCGAAGCTGCCCGGCAGGATGTTCTGGCATCGCTGTACACCGAGTTGAAATACGCGGGTTTGTTCACTCTGCTGTCGGTGCTGGCAGCGATCCTCTTGATGCTACGCATCTCGAAACGGATCTCGCACGCGCTGCATCAGCTTCTGACGGGGGTTCGTATGATCAAGGACGGCGGTTATCATTACCGGATCGATCAGCGCACCCTGATGTCCTCCACATTGGAATTTCAGCAGCTGTGCCGGCTGTTCAATTCCATGGCGGACACGATCATGGAGCATACCGAAGCGCTGAGCAAAGAACGGAATTTTGCCGCTTCTATTATTGATACGGCTGCTTCCCTGATCGTGGTGCTCGATAAGGACGGGGGCATCCTGCAGTTTAATCGCAGCTGCGAGCTTGTCACCGGCTACACCTTCGATGAGCTGCAGCATGCTTCGATCTACAACTTTCTCATCCCGGAAGAAGAAGTGCAGAGCGTGAGCGGGCACTTTCAAGACCTGCTTGAGGCTGGGGGCAGTTACCGCAACGAGAACCACTGGCGCACGCGGTCCGGCGAGCTTCGTCTCATCGCTTGGAACAACTCGATTCATCTGGAAGCAAGCGGCGGAATCAAACATATTATCAGTATCGGTATCGATATCACGGAGCAGCGTCAAATCGAACAATCGCTTATCGATAACGAAGAACGGTTTCGGCTGCTCGTCGGCTCCATGGATGAGGTCGTATCCACGTTCGATTCCGATTTGAAGCTGATGGGCGTGTACGGCAGAGCTATGGACGGGTTTCTCAACGAATCGCAGGAGCTCTATTCCGGCAAGACGATTCACCAACTGCTCAATCCCGTCAATGCCCGCATGCACGAGAACGCGCAGCGCATAGCATTGGAAGGCAAGAACACGGTGCTTGATTGGTCGATCCAATCGCCGACAGGCGCTGCGTATTATCATCAAACCTCATACTCGACGCTTCGGAATAACGGAGGTGTCGTCAAAGGTGTTGTCTCTGTCAGCCGCGACATTACGCAGCTGAAGGCGGCAGAGGAGGCATACCGGGAATCCCAGGAGCGAATCGCGAATATCTTGGAAAGCATTACGGATGCCTTCATGGCGCTTGATAACGACTGGCTGTTTACGTACGTCAACAGCGAAGCGGAAGTCATTCTCGGCAGGGAAAGACCGCAAATCATGGGCAGGGCGCTGGCGGAGGTTTATCCGAGTATGCTGAATAGCCATATGCATGCTTGTTTCCGCAGGGCCGTGAAGGAACAGGTCCCGATATCTACGGAAGAGTATATGCCGCATCTGAACGCCTGGTATGAAGTGCATATCTATCCGTCCAAAGACGGTCTATCGGTCTATTTGCAAAATGTAACGGTGCGCAAGGAGCTGGAATACTTGGCTGCCATGAGCCAATCCAGGCTGAGCACGATCATCGAGACGGTACCGAACGGAATCGTCGTCGTTGAAGAGAACGGCATGATCTCCATGGCGAATCGGATGGCCGAAGAGATATTCGGGATGAATAAAGGGGATATTGAGAACCGGCCTTATGACGATGCCGCATGGGAGATTTATGATTTTGACGGGAAGCGCATGCAAGCCGAGGATTATCCCGTTACGATTGCGATTCGAACGCGGGACCGGGTATCGAATTCGGAATTCATCGTCAAGCGTCCGAACGGCACCCGCGTCATGATCTCGTGCAATTGCTCGCCGACCTTCGATCGCGAAGGCAGGATGCGAAGCGTGCTCATCTCGTTGTCGGATATTACGAGCCGGATTGCGATTCAGAACGAGCTTAAAGCAGCCAACAATGAGCTGATGAAGCTGTCCTCGCTGGATGGACTGACAGGCGTCTTCAATCGAAGATACTTCAACGAGCAGCTGCACGAGTATTGGCAGCTCCATGCGCATAAGCAGCAGCCGTTATCGCTGATCATGTTCGATATCGATTACTTTAAGTCCTATAACGACAGCTACGGTCATCTTAGAGGCGATACAGCCTTGAAATCAGTCGCTGCGTACGCGCGGTCCTCCTTGGTGGATCCGGAGGGGTTCGTCGCCCGTTACGGCGGCGAGGAATTCGGCATCGTGCTGCCGAATACGACGCTTCTGGAAGCAGCTGCGCTTGGGGAAGCCATACGAGCCGGAGTCGAGAACAAGTGCATCCCTCACAGCAAGTCTAAAGTCAGCTCGTATTTGACGGTCAGCTTTGGCGTCGCATCGGTTATTCCGGAGCCAGAAGTCAGCGAAGAAGCGCTTGTGTCTGCCGCCGACATCATGCTGTATCAGGCAAAGCGGACGCGCAATACGGTCGCGGTCCACAGCGGCGAAGGGATATTGGAATTAACGGAATTATCGGGATCATAAGGTTTAGCGCGTGCCGCGCAAGCGATCGGTTTAGATACTGACGCTTGCGCGGCTTATTTTATTGCTGCGGTTGTAATACTTACGCCATGTTCGCTTTCCGGCTTTTCCGCAATAATGAAGAAGCTCCAGTTGGAATGCCGGCTTACGCAAGCAGGGATGTCGATCATCCCGCAGCTTCGGGCACGCTGTGTCCCGGTGTACTGTCAGTTCGGGTTCCCTGCAGCTCCTTATCAGGGTTCGAATCCCGTCGCCTTCACTGCGACCCGCTCATGGTAGAGCACTCGACATTGGATCGAGCACCAAACAATTAAACGCGAGTCTGCACGAAGCACCCAGCCTGTCTTCCGGGCACCGGGCAAGAGCTTTGCAGCTGGGCAGATACCGGCCGGCCGAGCTTCGTAAGGAGCTGCAGCAGGATTCATGCCAGAAAGCCCGCTTGCATGACAAGCGCGCATTCGGCACTTGACCGCTTGCCGCCCAAACGAGGCCATCCCGCCTGAAGCGCAGCTCCGTTCGCAGCCCGCGGGGTTCCGCGCAGACTTGCAGCGTCATTTATCTTCTTTAGGAGGTTGATATACATGTTTAAGAAAATAACGATTCAGAACGATCAGCGCGGTATGCTTTTCCGCCGAGGGAGCTATATCCGATGCTTACAGCCGGGTACGTACCGATTGTCGTCTTTCTCGGTCGATAAAGTAGAGGTACTGAATGTTACCAAGCCATTTGCCGTGCAGGGGAAGGACCTGCATATTTTTCTGCAAGATCAGGCGCTGCTGCGGGAGCTGGCGGTTATCGATGTGCGGGACTACGAGTATGTGCTCTGGTACGAGGATGGCAAATATGCCGGGTTCCTCAAGCCCGGAAAATACGCGTTCTGGACTGTCTTCGCGAAGCAAGAATTCGTGCGCGCGGATGTACGCGAGCCGGAATTGTCAGCGTCACTTGACCGTTCTATCATTCCGAAGCTTGGCACGCATGTTCAGATCTGCGACGTTGGCGAGCAGGAAATCGGGTTATTGTATTTTAATCATGAGCTTCAGCGGCAGCTCCAGCCAGGACGTTATTACTTCTGGCGCGGCCCATCAGCTGTCGTCGTGAAGACCATCGACATGCGGAGGCAGCAGCTCGACATGACAGGTCAAGAAATGCTGACGGAGGATAAAATACCGCTGCGTCTTAATTTTGTCTGCCAGTATCAGGTGACGAATCCGCTGCAGACGATCACGATTGCCCAGATGAAAGACCAGCTCTATATTTTGCTGCAGCTGATCTTAAGGGAGTATGTCGGGACGATGAAGCTCGATGAGCTGCTGCGCGTGAAACGGGAGGTCGGCGACTACGTATTGAATCGGCTTCGCGAGAAGGAAGCGGAGTTTGGCGTGACTTTCAGCTCTGCGGGCGTGAAGGACGTCATTTTGCCGGGAGACGTGAAGGACATTCTGAACACGGTGCTGCTTGCGGAGAAGAAGGCGCAAGCGAATCTCATCACAAGAAGGGAAGAGACGGCCTCGACACGCAGCCTGTTAAACACGGCGAAGCTAATGGAGGAGAATGGAACGCTGTTCCGCCTAAAGGAGCTTGAATACTTAGAGAAGATGTGCGAGAAGATCGGTACGGTTTCGTTGATGGGCGGAGGAGGAGGGCTGCTCGAGCATATGAGCCTGCTGCTGAAATCCGGACAGGATCGCACATAGATAAAACAAAGGTCCGCTACATGCGTAAGGCAGCATGTCCAGCGGACCTTTGTTTTTATTAGACGCCATAGGAGACTTTACGAACCAGCTGCTCGATCCGCTCGGCCATGCCTGTATCGTCGAATTGGGCGTGGATATCCGGCTTAAACAGCTGAAGCTTCTTGATTTGATAATAATCTCCGATTGCGTTTCGAAGCGTCAGGTTATTTTTCATCAAATAGTGAGGATCGAGCAGGTTGCGGAACAGCAGTTCATCCTGCAGGACAATGAGCGTCGCATTAGTAAGATGCAAATATCCTTCTTCCATGCCCCGTTCGTAGAAAACACGCAGCCGCTCGTTCCGTTGGCTGATCGCCGAATCGATGTCTGCCATCAGCTGTGGATAAACTTCGCGGAAATCGTGAAATAAGATCTCGGTTCCGTAATTTGCGATCAACAGCGTTTGGATGAAGGAGGTTTTGAAGCCCTGGATGATCGCATCGCTGCTTCCTGTGCCGAGCGTTCCTTCGGTGCCGACAATATACGTCATGAAAATCCGAGCCAAATGCTCGATAATCTCGTCGCGAGAGGTGAAATATTTATAAAGCGTTGCTTTTGAAATGTCCATCGTCTTCGCGATGTCGTCCATGCGAAGTCCCTGAAAGCCGCTTAATTTAACCGGATGAAGCAGCTTTGCCACGTACTTGGATTTGATGGAGTCGTCGGTATAGCGGCAGTTTTGCGATTCATTGGTCGTGTCCATAAGCGTCGTCACACTCTCTTTCTATAACCATCAGTATACACAACTGAGCCATGAAAATAAACTAAATAGCCGAACTAAACTAAATTCATTGAAATGAGTTTACTTAATCTATTTTTTGGGTTATGATCAGTTCACTAAAGTGAGGTACCATCATTAAAGGAGAGACGAACTATTTATGAGTACGACGAACGTAGCGAACATCCGTTTCTGGCCCGTCATGACCGCGATCTTTTTTGGCGCATTTTTAAGCATTCTGGGGATCAGCACCATTAACGTGGCTTTGACTATTTTCATGCAGGATTTCCATTCGCAGATCAGCACGGTGCAGTGGACGCTGACCGGGTTCATGCTGTCGCTCGGCATTGTTGCCCCGCTGACCGGTTACTTGGGCGATAAATTCGGTTATAAAACCGTTTATTTGTACGCCATGATCGGGTTTGTTCTATTTTCCCTGCTGTGCGGATTTGCATGGGGAATTGAATCGCTGATTGTATTCCGGATTATTCAAGGCTTGTTTACCGGACTAATTCTCCCAACGACAATGACGATCATTTTCCAAGTGATTCCGAAAGAAAGACAGCCGTTTGCCGTCAGCATCTGGGGTTTGTCCGCCATGCTAGCCCCTGCGTTCGGACCTACGATCAGCGGCTTGCTCATTCAGCAGCTTAGCTGGCGCTGGCTGTTCTTCATCAACGTGCCGATCGGCATTATCGCGATTCTCTTCATTGCCGTGATGATTCCCGCTTACCGGATTGGCAGCGCCAAGAAGCTCGATATTCTGGGCTTGCTTTCCGTCGTCATCAGCAGCGCTTCGCTGCTTGTCGCGCTGAGCCAGGGCCGCCTATGGGGCTGGGATTCCGCCAGAACGCTCAGCTTGTTCATCATCGGGGGTATTTTCCTGATCGGCTTCATTATATGGGAGCTTCGAGCGAAGGAGCCGCTGCTGAATCTGCGCGTATTCGGCAACTTCCGCTTCTCCATTACGTTGGTCGCGAATACGATCATTACGATCAGCTTGTATTCCGGTACGCTGCTTGTGCCTTTGTTCCTGCAAAACGTTCAGCAAATGTCGCCGGTTAAGACAGGACTTATCCTGCTGCCGGCATCTCTAATCATGGCGCTGGCCATGCCCATCGCGGGCAAAATCTACCCGCGCGTCGGCGCGAAATGGATGACGATCGTGGGGCTTGCGCTCATTATTTACGGCAGCTTTGAAATGACGCACATGAAAACGGACAGTACGGACTTCTATATTATCTTGTGGATGTCAGTCCGCAACCTGGGCGTATCGTTTGCGGCTGCTGCGACAAGCACGGCGGGCATGGAGGAAATCGGGCCTTCGATGGTCGGTCATGCGTCGTCTGTGACCAACTGGGTGCGTAATGTCGGCGGTTCGTTCGCAATCGCGCTCTTCACCTCGCTGCTGGCATCGCATACGATCACGCATATCGCAGAGCTGACGAAGAGCGGTGCTGACAATCCGAAGCTTATCCCGCTGTCTTCCTTCACGATGAGCGTGAACGATGTGTTCCTGGTCGCCACTTACATTGCGGTTGCCGCCATCCCGTTCACACTGTTGATTCGCAGGAAAGGGAAAGCCGCCAAAGCGGCAGCAGTCGCTGCTTAAGCATCCTTAGGGTAAACAAAAGGCGTATGGAATGGAGTGATCCCTTTCATACGCCTCTTTTTGTCAGAAATGCGGCACATCCCTGTTCTTGAAGGCGCGGGGATTCATGCCGTAACGCTTGCGAAACTGGCCGGCAAAATGATTATAGTTCTGGAAGCCGACATCCAGCGCCACTTCAGCCGCCTGCCGGTCCGTATGCTCCAGCAGCAGCGCTGCTTGGCGAATGCGCATATCGTTAAGTGAATCGACGATGGAGGTGCCGGTCGATTCCTTGTAGAGATGCGACAGCCTGGAAGGGGACAGACCGACTGTTCGGGCCAGCTCATCGATTCGAACCGGCTCCTGCATGCGCGAGGACAGCAGATGCTGGATTTCATCGATGCGCGGATCGAGCGGCTTCGACAAACGGCGAGCCAGCAGCAGGAGAATTTCGCGCAGGGTGTTCTCGCACAGCTCGCTCCAATAGGCGCTCCGCTCGATGGAGTCGGCAACGATTCGCCGGAATGCACGGTGGATGCGCTTGCGGGCAGAATCGTTGTCGATCGTATGGACGAGCAGCTTCTCTACGGGCAACAGACTGGTCTCGGTTACGCGCGAGGTGAAATGCACCCACATAAACTGCCAATGGGTCCCGTTCGTACCGTATTGATGGGCAACGCCGGGCTGCAGCAGCGTCACGTCCCCTTTCCGGCAGAATCGTTCCTGTCCGTCGACCAGGAAGCAGCCGCTTCCGTCAAGCGTGTAGGTAATGAGCCAGTCGCTCATGCCGGACGGTCTCTTGGCAGCATAATTATCCGTCTCATAGAAATGACCGGCGATTACCGCCGTTTCGCCCCGTTCTTTAATGACCGAAGGCAGCTGTCTATCCGATGCGCTCATCGCGAATCCCCCTCGCCAGGTGCTTATAAGAACAATGGAATATAGCAGGATTGTTATTGTTTTTAGCATGATTCTTACTTCAGCAGTGTAGCATTCCTGCTTACAATAAAGCTATAGCGAACGATTGATAGGGGGAAGAACGAATGGCAAAGACATTGCGGGTGCTGACGGAAGAACAGAAGCGGCAGTTTGATACGGAAGGGTATTTGATCGTAAAAGGATTGTTCCAGCAGGAGGATCTGACGGCAATTGGAGATACGTTCGAGCAGATGAGCTATGAGACAATTCCCGGCTATTTCGAGCCGAATTTGAAGGGGGACTCCCTGGATCCGCTGAGGCGCTATCCGCGCGTAATGCATCCGCACCGATTCAACGAAACGGCGAAGAAATATATGCTGCATCAGCCGGTGCTTGCCGTGTTGGCGGATTTGTACGGCGAAGAAGCCTACGCGGCGCAAAGCATGTTCTATTACAAGCCGCCAGGCTCCAGAGGCCAGGCGCTGCATCAGGATAACTTCTATTTGAAAGTCGAGCCGGGCAACTGCATCGCAGCCTGGACGGCGATCGATGCCGCGCACGAGGATAATGGCAGCCTGCTCGTGGTGCCGAAGACGCAGGCGCATGAAATCACTTGTCCTGAGCATGCCGATACGACGGAATCCTTCACGAATCATTTTGTAAAGCCGCCCAAGGACGGCGTTGTCATGCCTGTCGTTATGGATAAAGGCGACGTGCTGTTCTTCAATGGCAACCTGATCCACGGCTCCTACCGGAACAAAACGAAGGATCAGTTCCGCCGGGCGTTCATCTGTCATTATGCCAACGCTTCGGCTGCCAGCATCAATGTGCACTACAATCCGCTCTACAAAGCGGACGGCACGGAAGTGGAGCTTGCGGGCAATCCCGACGGCGGTCCTTGCGGCATTGAAGTCGGGGAGTTCACCTATCACTAATCATGCTTGCCCTCGTTCATAACCGCAGCCGCCTTGAGCGGACTGCGGTTTTTTGAGGTCTGCCGAAAATAAGCATACTTTATCGGTGAAGAAGGTAAGCGCTTCCGCCGCCGCCGCGCGATAATACGAGTAGTAGCAGCGCAAAACTTAAGTAGATGCTTACGAAGCGAGTTTTGCTATCGCAAAACTTAAGCCGATGCTTACGAAGCGAGTTTTGCTATCGCAAAACTTAAGCCGATGCTTACGAAGCGAGTTTTGCTATCACAAAACTTTCAGGAGGTTTTTTCAATGTCGACTTTTCATGGGAAGTTACCGGAGGCGGACGTGGAGTTTTATGAGGAGAACGGGTATGCGATCTATAGGAATCAGCTCTTCAGCGCGGAGAAGCAGGCGGAGCTGACAGCGATTTTCGAAGAGCAGTGGGAACTGGTAGGCCGAAGGCTGAACAGCGAGCTGGATACGCCGCATTTTCGCGACGAGCGGCTGCTGAAGTTTCTGCTCAGCGATGAGGTGTTAGATCTGGTCGAGCCTATTCTCGGCCCTAATATCGGACTGTGGTCAAGCCATTTCATCTGCAAGGAGCCGCACATCGGCAAGCAGACCCCCTGGCATGAAGATTCCGCGTACTGGAACGGCCGGCTCAGTCGATTCGATAAAATCGCGACCGTTTGGCTCGCGATCGACCGAAGCTCGCAAGAGAACGGCTGCATGCGCGTCATACCGGGCACGCATAAGAACGGTTTCTCGCATTATGAGGCGGTTAGCGAGGACGACAATATTTTCGCCACCCAAATTAAGAATATCGATGCAACCAAAGCCGTTTATTTCGAATTGGAGCCGGGCCAATGCTCGATCCACGATTCTCGCATCATTCACGGTGCAGCAGCCAATTCGAGCCCTAATCGCCGATGCGGCTATACGATGCGTTATTTTGCCACGGACGCGAAGGTGTTTCCGGAGAAGAACCCGGGCTTCAAGGTCTGGCTGGCACGCGGGAAAGATATCGCAGGAAACAATTTCGTTAACGTATAGTTGACGTATAATAGTAAGAAAAGATGATAGCCTAGCGAAGGAGGCGGATCAATACGCATGGGCGCCGATAAAGAACCGCAAAGGCTGTTGAACGACAGCTATATGACGCTAGCGTCACCCGTCCGTCTCTTCCGGCATCGGATCGACGGTCGGATCGACACGCATTGGCACGAATTTTTTGAAATGGGCTTTGTCGTTGCCGGGAGCGGGACACATATTCTAAATGGGGTTGCCATGCCGCTTTCGCGGGGGAGTGTCTTCCTGCTGACGCCTGCCGATTTTCACAGCCTGGAGCCGCATCCCGGCGAAACGCTGCAGTTGTATGATTTGATCTTCAATGATCCGTTTATTCGTGAACCGCTGCTGGAGCTTTTGTTCGATTACCGGATGGTTTACGCCGCAGATTATGGGCTCGAGGACACCGAATACGCGGAGCGTGAATTCGCGCTCATCTGGCAGGAGGCTGAACATAGGGAGCCGGGAAGCGAGCTTCTCATTCAGGGCAGCGTCGAACGTCTGCTCGTTGAATTGTCCCGCAAGTGCCGTGCGGCGCAAAACTCAGCGTACCGAGCAACAGTGACCGGGCAGGCAATTCCCTCGGCGGTGCGCAAGGCGCTCATTTACATCCAGCATCATTTCCGCGAAACACTCTCGCTTCAGGAAACAGCCGCGTACTGCGGCTTGTCCGCCAACTACTTCAGCGAATGCTTCCGCAAAGGTACAGGCGCCACGTTCCAGTCATACGTGCAGGAGCTGCGGCTTCAGTTCGCGCGGTCATTACTGAGAACGACCCGGCTGCCGGTGACGGAAATCTGCTTTGCCTCCGGCTTCAACACGCTGCCGCACTTCGAACGGGTGTTCAAGAAACGGTTCCGTCTGCCGCCTAGGGATTATCGCATCAGCTAGAACCGCAGTCGCCTTGAGCGGACTGCGGTTTTTTTGCGATGTTCGGCTTCTTGGGGAGAGACCGGGGAGCATCGCATTTTAATCGTAAAATCGCTATACTGATAGGAGACTTGCTAGATTCGGAGCATCAACTTAAATCGAACATTCACGGGGGACATTCATGCGTAAATTACCGGCTCCTCTCAGAGTGCTGCTTATTCTGCTGCTGTTTACTTTCTTGCAGGCTTACGTCGGGTGGCATCTGCAGTTCTACCTCGAAGAAGCCACGGGAACCGGCATACTGGGAGCGGTTTTCTGGCCGCTCTATGTCCTGATTGCCTTCGGCTATTTGTTCGCAAGACTGCTTCGCAGGGTGCTGCCGGGTTTCTTGGTGACCGGACTCAAGAAGGCTGGCGCCTTATGGATCGCGGTCTTCGAGTACAGCGTGCTCATGCTGCCGCCGGCTGATCTGCTCGTATGGCTGCTGCGGGCGGCGTCTGTGCCGAAGGATACAGCGATTATGTGCGTCGGAAGCGCGGTTATTCTGCTGCTTGCTGCTATTATGCTGCGAGGCTCTTGGAATGCATGGAGCCCCGTCATTCGGAACTATGAGATTACGATCGATAAGGCAGCCGGCGAGCTGCAGCAGCTCCATATCGTCGTCGCATCGGACCTGCATTTGGGCACGACGGTCGGCCGCAAGCATTTGAACCGGCTCGTGGAGCGCGTAAATGGCCTGCAGGCCGACATCATGCTGCTTCCCGGCGACGTGCTGGATGACGACGTCGAGCCGTTCATCCGTCATGATTTCGGCAGTCAATTGGCCCAAATCCAAACCCGTTTCGGTACCTATGCCATCCTCGGCAACCACGAGTATTACGGGGGCGGCATTGAAACATATGTGAAGCGCATGCGAGAGCTCGGTCTTCCCGTGCTGCTGGACGAGACGCTTCTCATCGATGGCAGCTTCTACCTCATCGGGCGCAAAGACAAGACTGACCGCAACCGCGCTTCGGCGGCAGAGCTGAGCGCAGGCTTGGATGGGGCCAAGCCGATGATCATGCTGGACCATCAGCCGGGCGCGCTGCGCGAAATCGCTGAAGCCGGCATTGACCTGTCGCTGCATGGCCACACGCACCGCGGTCAAATGGCGCCTAATCATCTGGTGACCAAGCGAATTTTTGAGCTGGATTGGGGTTATCTGCGCAAGGGAAGCCTTCACGCGATCGTCTCCTCCGGGTACGGGACATGGGGACCGCCGATCCGAATCGGCAGCCGCAGCGAGATTTTGTCCATCATCGTGCGGTTTAACTGCCAGTAAAGACAACAAATGCGTATTGGTCGGAAGTCTGTTACGTCGTATAATTAATAGATTGATCGTTGTATACCGTTGTATGTTTAGGACGCATCCACTAGGGGAGCTGCTAATGGAACTTGAATGGATTGGACCGGAAGCGCCGCTGCCCCTGCCGCCTGCGCGCGAGCCAAGGTGGAGACGGTTCGCGGGCTGGCTGGCGAATCGCGGCAAGGCGACGCTTCATTTCGATACACCGCTTTGGCGCGCTGCCATCGCGGGGCTTTGGCTGATGAGCTGCGCGGTGCTCATCGTCACCGCGCTCGGCATGCCGACAGGGCTCGGAGCCGCTGTCGATGTCGTCATCGCCGCTCTGATCGGGACGCTCGCGATGACGATTGCCGGCTTCGCTGCGGCTTATATACTGGCACTTTGTTATGTGCCGATTCCTCGCCTAAGCACGGGCGTACTGACCTTCACGGGCTTAGTCAGCTGGTACGTGTTCGACGAAACGGACGTCGGTGATTCGTTGTCGATCGTGCTCGCGTCGGCTGTTGCCGCGATTGGTTTGATCGGCGGGCTATTCGTCGGCCTTCTCATTCATCGGCGCGTTTCCGCATGGGTCAAAATCACACTCATTGCCGCCATAACGATAGCTGCACTTAGCTTTAACAATTGGCCCATTAATGCATACGGCGATGTTCCGGCCGATGCAGTGCCGGCTGCGGCCGAACCGGAAGTTCCTTTGCTGCAGGCCGATAATCCGGCCGATACCGGGCTGTATCGGGTGCAATCCTTCACCTACGGCAGCGGGGGAGATACCAAACGGAATGAATTCTCGTCAGGAGCGGCGGTCACATCCCAATCGGTGGATGCTTCAGCGTATATCCACCGGTGGAAATGGCTGCGAAGCTTGTTCTGGGGCTTCGACGAAACGGCACTGCCGATTAACGGGCGAGTTTGGATGCCGGAAGGCGAAGGCATCTTCCCGCTCGTGCTGATGGTGCATGGGAATCATCTCATGGAGCAGTTTTCGGACGAAGGGTATGCGTATTTGGGCGAAATGCTTGCAAGCCGCGGCTTCATCGCCGTATCCGTGGACGCAAACTTCTTGAACTATTCCTTCTGGGGGAACATTCCGGATAACGACATGAAGGTTCGCGCCTGGATCTTGTTGAAGCATTTGCAGCAGATCGCCGACTATAACACACGTGCGGGCAACCCGTTCTACGGGCATGTGAATTTGGAGCAGGTCGCGCTAATGGGCCATTCACGCGGCGGGCAGGCCGTGGCGATGGCGGCGGACCGAACCAAATGGTTCGCGGACGACAAAACGCTCGCAAGTCTGTCCGGCATAGGCATTCAAGCAGTCATTGCCATTGCGCCGACGGATACGACAGTGGACAAGAAGAAAGCGGAGCTGAAGAACACCTACTACTTGTCCCTGCAAGGTGCAAGCGACGGCGACGTGGATACGTTTAACGGGGAACGGCAGTATATCCGTACGACCTTCTCGCCGGATTCCGGCCGCTTCAAATCTACGCTCTATATTGGAGAGGCGAATCACAGCCGCTTTAATACGTCATGGGGCACGATGGACGACAGCCTGCCGGGAGGATTGCTGCTCAGCAGCAGCGAAATGATGGACGCCGCGGATCAGCGGCAGATCGCCAAAGTGTACGTCTCTGCTTTCCTGGAAACCGCGTTTCACGGCAAGCAGGCATACGCCAAGCTGTTCGAAGACTATCGCACCGGCGCTGCCTGGCTGCCGAACGCGACATACATCAACCGCTATGAAGACGGCAGCTTCCTGCCGATTGCAAGACTCGACGAGGATTATGACAAGACGACCCTTAGCAACGGGGCGACAGCCAAGGCGGATAAGCTCCAATGGTCCGAGGCTTCCGCCGAAGACCGCGACGGCAAGGACAAGGGCACGCGCGGCGCCGTGCTGCAGTGGAAGCAGGGTGACGGCAGCTACACGCTGCAGCTGCCTGCTTCGATGGATGAGCTGCATCGCGGGACCTCGGCCAATTCGCAGCAATTTGTCTTCAATATGACGAATTTGGAGCGGGAATTGCCCGGCTTCGACAGCGATGATGACGAAGGCATGGCGATTCCGCTGCCTGAAGTCGAGATCGAGCTCCAAAGCCGAAACGGCGCTTCCGTGCGTCTGCCGCTTGCTCAGTTCAAATCCGTAACGCCTCTGCCGTATACGCATTTCACGCTTTTTCCTTGGATGGAGAAGCGCGTGATGAACGGCAAGTATAAGGAGCCGACGGAGCCGGTATTCCAGACCTACAGCCTGCCGTTCAAAGCGTTTCAAGCAGGCAGCGCGGAATTTGATCCGGCGCAGCTATCGCGCGTGACGTTCTACTTCATGAGCGACCAAGGCAAAGTGATGCTCGATGACATCGGCATCGCGAACGTGCTTGCGAATTAACGCGATCCATGATTTTCAAAATCGAGGAGGAGTAAGAATGCTGATCGGCATACCGCATGTGCTTTCCCCCGAACTACTCAAGTTATTGATGGAAATGGGACATGGCGACGAAATCGTGCTGGCGGATGCGAACTTTCCGGCGGCCAGCCACGCACAGAGGCTCGTTCGCAGCGACGGCCATGCCATCCCGGAGCTGCTTGACGCGATGCTGAAGCTGTTTCCGCTTGATTCCTATGTCGACAAGCCAGCCGCATTGATGCAGGTGGTCGCAGGCGACTCGGTGGAGACGCCGATTTGGGATACGTACGCAGCCATCATCCAAGAACGCTCTGGCGTGGCAGATCCGTTTGAAACCGTGGAGCGGTTTGCGTTCTATGAGCGGGCTCGTCGAGCTTATGCGATTATCGCGACAGGGGAGCGTGCGCCTTACGCGAATGTGATTTTGAAGAAAGGCGTTATCACCTGATCGCACCATGAGTGGCGCAGGCAGGCCGCATCCGATACGCAGTCGGGTGCGGCTGTTTTTTTGCAGCGCCAGAATATACGGGAGCATCCTACAAAAGTCCATATCATGGCTAAAAGCATCCATGCCATGCAGCGTGACTAAGACCTATACTTGTAGTCAACAATCGTAACGATGCAGCAATTTCAAGAGCGTCGTTTATTCCATAAGGGGGATTATCCGTCATGTCGATCGCGTATCACGCCGCAACCGGCCTATTTCATTTACAAACACGCACAATGAGCTATATGTTCCAAGCCCTTGAAGGTTATCCAGCCCATCTCTATTGGGGACGCAAAATCAGTGAAGGAAATGCAGCCCGCCTGCTGAAGCGCGTTGAACGCTGTTCGTTCAGCCCAAATCCGGTGCCCGAAGACCGAACAATCTCGCTTGACACGCTGCCGCAGGAATATCCGGGCTTCGGCTCCAGCGACTTCCGCACGCCTGCTTATGCCGTGCAGCTTGCCAACGGCACAACGGTGACGGAGCTGCTGTATGCTTCCCATGAGATTCGTGCAGGCAAGCCTGCGCTGGAAGGGCTCCCGGCCGTATACGCTGATAAGGGCAGCGAAGCGGAGACGCTCATTGTTACGCTTGAGGACAAGCTGTCCGGCTTGAAGGCGGAATTATCCTATACCGTATTCGAAGCCTTCGATGCAGTCATCCGGTCCGTTCGTTTTATTAACAACAGCGAAGACGTAATGCTATTGAACCGCGCGCTAAGCTTCAGCGTGGACCTCCCGAACGATCAGTTCGACATGCTGCAGCTGTCAGGCGCATGGGCGCGCGAGCGTTACGTGCACAAGCGCGAGCTTGTTCCGGGTCTGCAGGCGATCGAAAGCCGCCGCGGTTCCAGCAGTCACAATAACAACCCGTTCTTCGCGCTTCTTGCGAAAGGCGCAACCGAGGATCACGGCGACGTCTACGGCTTCAGCCTCGTCTATAGCGGCAGCTTCGCGGGCGGCGTAGAGGTTGATCAGTACCATACGGCGCGCGCCTACCTCGGGATCAACCCGTTCGATTTCTCGTGGCGCCTGGAAGCCGGCGAAGCGTTTCAGACGCCGGAAGCCGTTATGGTGTACTCGGCGGAAGGACTTGGCGGCATGTCGCATACGTATCATGAGCTGTACCGCACCCGTCTATGCCGCGGCGCGTTCCGCGATGCCGTGCGTCCGATTCTGGTCAACAACTGGGAAGCGACTTACTTCAATTTCAATGCAGACAAAATCGAAGCCATTGCCAAAGCGGGCAGTGAGCTCGGTTTGGAGCTGTTCGTGCTTGATGACGGCTGGTTCGGTCACCGCGACAGCGACAACAGCTCGCTCGGCGATTGGGTCGTCGACAAGAAGAAGCTTCCGAATGGGCTTGAGGATCTTGCGGAACGCGTTCGCAGCCAAGGGCTGGAATTTGGCCTCTGGTTCGAACCGGAAATGGTATCGCCGGACAGCGATTTGTACCGCGCGCATCCGGATTGGTGCCTGCACGTGCCGGGGCGCCGCCGTTCCGAGGGCCGCCAGCAGCTGATTCTCGATCTGTCCCGCAAAGACGTGCAGAATTATATCGTGGATGCGCTGAGCAGTATTCTTGGCAGTGCGCCGATTACCTATGTGAAGTGGGATATGAACCGGAACATGAGTGAAATCGGTTCCGCCCTGCTGCCTGCGAACCGTCAGCGGGAAACGGCTCACCGATACATGCTGGGACTCTACAATGTGCTCGAGCGGATTACGTCGGCATTCCCGCAAATTCTGTTCGAGAGCTGCTCCGGCGGCGGCGGACGCTTTGATCCGGGCATGCTCTACTACATGCCGCAAACGTGGACAAGCGACAATTCCGATGCCATCAGCAGGCTGAAGATCCAATACGGCACAAGCATTGTTTATCCGATCAGCACAATGGGCGCCCATGTATCAGCCGTGCCGAATCATCAAGTAGGGCGGAGCACCCCGCTGAAAACACGCGGTGACGTGGCGATGTCGGGCAATTTCGGCTATGAGCTGGATCTGACCGTATTCACCGAAGCGGAGAAAGAAGAAGTGAAGCGTCAAGTTGCAATGGTCAAGGAAGTTCGCGAGCTGGTGCAGTACGGCAAGTTTTACCGTCTGCTCAGCCCATTCGAGGGGAACGAGACGGCTTGGATGTTCGTCTCGCCGGATCAACGCGAGGCGCTGGTCGTGCATGTCGCCGTTCTGAACGAAGCGAATGCGCCGCTTGGACGTCTCAAGCTGAAAGGACTGAACAGCGGCTTGAACTACGAGTGGGTTGGCACGGGCGAACGGGTCGGCGGCGACGAGCTGATGTATGCCGGCGTTGCGAAGGAAAGAGCGCACGGCGATTACTTCAGCACGGTTCACCGCTTCATCGCGAAGTAGAAGCATGGGTTAGATAAACCTATTTCATAGGGACATTCGAACGGACAACCTGCCCCCCTTCCGAATATGCTGTACTGCAGCGTATTTTGAAGGGAGAGTGAGGTCGGTGCCGCATACCATTTACTGCAGCGTTTCGGCGATTTTCGGTTCCATACTGACCTTTTCTTTCGGGATGTGGCCTGAGTCTCTGACCTTACTGATTGTTGCCATGGGCATCGATTACGTGACAGGAATCACGGCTGCAATACGGGAGAAGCAGGGATTAAGCAGCACGATCGGATCGTGGGGACTCGCGCGCAAAGGCATGATGCTGCTTGTCATACTGCTGGCGCATCGTATAGATATTTTACTCGAATTGAGCAATATCGCGATGGGAGGAGCCGTGTACTTCTATTTGGCTAATGAACTGCTGTCCATTACGGAGAATTTAGGCCGTATTGGCGTTCCTATGCCCGATCGGCTCCGCGATCTGATACAAGTGCTTAAGAATAAGAAATAGCCGATGTATAGCTGCATGACTTAAGGGTCATCCTGAACGGGATGGCCCTTTTACTTCGTTTATGTACGGTACAGTACCATTGCGTTTTGTTAACTGCCTTGTTATAATAGGAACAAATGTTCTTATTTTTTGCGGTCTGGAGGGAATGCGCATGGTCTTGGACGTGGAAGAGGATTTGGATCCGGGAACGGCAGTTTCACCGCCCGTCCAGATGGGCAAGGAGCTGGAGCTTGTTAAGCGCTATGCGCTCCTTGGCATCGTGAACGTCATCCTTGAGCATGATATTCGTATCGTAGGGGCGACGGCCACGAAGCTGCCTCGTCTGTATGAATCCATGCTGCGCGGCCTCCAAGACCGGGTGCTGCTGGAGCTCGCCGCCATGCGCAAGCAATTCCGAGATAGCGGGATCGGCGTATACGAGGAGCACAGGGACAAGGTGCAGCTAACGGTAAGCTATCGGTGCATGGGGTACCAGCGCACGTTCTCAATGCCTTGGGCGTTTGTGAAGGCCGAAGCGGAGCGTGTACTGAAAACATATTTGACCAAATAACGTTCATTGATTTGTCAAAAAAAGAAAAAAGTTTATTTGTTCGCGAAGTTTAAGGTTGAGAATATCGGACGATCTTAGGTAATATAAGGAGTAGACATTTGACGAAAAGGGGAGCAAGATCAATGCATAAGTGGATTATGTTTGTCGTTTTCGCAGCAGCTTCGCTTTTGGGCGTATACTTGCTGACTACTCAGCTTCCGGGCAAGCCGGTTGATGAAGCCGCGTCGCTGCCGCCCGGCGTTACCTTGATGAAAGTGGAAGCTTCTGCCGACTTTGTATTTGACCAGAAGGAATACAAAGTGAAGAAAGGCGAGAAAGTAAAGCTGAAGCTGATTAACAAAAGCGGCGTTCACGGCCTTGCTATTCCTGAATTGGGCATCGAGTTGAAAGACGATAAGCTCGAGCAAGAAGTTACTTTCGATAAGCCGGGCACGTACGAGATGCATTGCGCCGTCATGTGCGGAGTTGGCCATGCGAATATGAAATCTGTACTGATTGTTGAATAAGAAAACAAAAGGAGCCCGCTGACGGCTCCTTTTTTAAATAGCAGCGCCATCGCTGACGGATTGGCTAGTAGGACCGACGGCGGTTTCTAGCAATAGCCCAGTCGCATATAAATCCGAGCAGCGCCCATGTAGCTACCGTGAGCACATACATGAGATATACGTTCACTTGATGAATATCGACGATCAGATCTGCAATCCAAGCAGGCACGCTGAACATAAAGAACACCATATTGTGCGGATCATAGCCCGTGGAGTTATATAGACAGAGCACCAGGCCGATCAATGTTGCCGTAATCGTAACCGGATAACGCATGGCTGTATCCCCTTTACTGAATGTTTGCCGAGTGGCGGCACCTTGGGTTATTATGTGACAAAAGGGTTATCCCCATCCCAACCACAATTTATGAAGGAGCGAATTTATCTTGATTACGCATATCGTCCTATTTAAACTGAAAGACGGCAGTCCGGAAAGCGTGGCCCACACGGCTCAAGTGCTAAGAGACATGGAAGGCAAAATCGATGAATTGAAGTACATCGAAGTGGGAACCGACATCGTTCATTCCGACCGTTCGTATCATATTGCGCTCGTCACTCGTTTCGAATCGATGGAAGCTTTGGCAGCGTACCAAGTTCACCCGGTACATAAAGTGGTTATTGCGCATATGACCGAAGTTCGCGAAGCATCTGCAAGCGTAGATTACGAATCGTAAGGGCGGCTGCGGATATGGGCGATGTGTTTGAAATGATGACGTATCTGCTGGTCGTCATCTTTAGTTTAGTCGTGATGACGGTCTGGCTGAAGCTTAAAGCACGTAAGAACAAACGGTCTTAACCGGAAACTGAGGTCATGCAAGATGTATTATGTGAATCGCGAGCAGTTATCTGTTCGTCTTACCGTTATTCCCGAGGTTGTTGAAGCGCTCCAATGGCTGCAGGCCAATTGGAACGGCAGTCTGATTCAAAGCATGGCGCAGGAGCGGGCGCTCCATCTGGCGATCGAAGCCGTAACCGATATCGGCAGCTGCTTAATCGACGGGTTTATTATGCGCGATGCCAGCAGCTATGAGGATATTATTACAATTATCGCCGGTGAGAAGGTGTTCCCTGAGGACTTGCAGGAGCCGCTTCTTGAACTGGTGCGGCTGCGCAGGCCGCTGGTTCAGGATTATTTCGAATGGGACAGGGGGCAGCTTCATCCGTCCGCTGCACAATTGCCCGCCGTTCTCACCGCATTCCGACAAGCAGTTGAATCGTATTTGATTCAAGAGCTTGGCGCTTAGCAGGGCAAGCTTGATGTCGATTTACGAAACGCTGAAAATGCGTTACAATTGACGACAAAAGCGGTCCTGGCGGCTGAAGGTGGTGAAGGCAATGGAACAGGATGGAAAGCCGTTTATGCAAAGAGAACAAGCGGCAAGGCAGGAAGGCTCTACCCGTCAGACGGTATTGACGCTGCTGAAGACGAACGGTCAGATGAATGCGGGCGAGCTGGCAAAACAGCTGCAGATTACGGAAATGGCAGTGCGCCGCCATCTTAACACGCTGGAACGCGACGGCCTGATCGCACCGACAATCGTACGTCAAGCGATGGGGAGACCGACGCATATGTTTAGTTTGACGGAGCAGGCCGAGCTGTTGTTTCCTAAGAATTATCATGTTCTTGCGCTGGATTTGCTGGAAGAGCTTGAGGATCCGGGGACGATTGACCGGTTGTTTGAAGGCCGCAAGCGCAAGTTGATTGAACGGTACGCGCATCGCATGGAAGGGAAATCACTGCAGGAGAAAGTATCGGAGCTTGCAGCGATCCAAAATGACGGCGGCTATATGGTTCAGGTGGAGAGCAGCGGAAACGATCTCGTTCTACATGAATACAATTGTCCGATCGCGCAGGTGGCGAACCGATATCAGCAGGCTTGTCAGTGCGAGCTGTCGCTGTTTCAGCAGCTGCTTGAAGCGAAAGTGGAACGAACGGAATGCCTGGCGAAGGGCGGGGGCAAATGCAGCTACCGCATTGCCGGCCTTTGAATAGATGGCGAATGAAGACATGGGCAGAGTGCCCGTGTCTTTTTTTGTTTTTTATTCAGTTTGTGTCAAGTCAAGCCCATGCTGTTTATACTACTAGTAAGAATTGGGCGATCGCCCGATCTTCCAGCAAGCGGAAACGGAGGTGTTTCTCAGATGGCAATTTGGTTTGAGGGAGCCGCGGCGGCTGCATTTGTCGTGTTAGTTATCGGCATATTAGGCTGGCTGCGCGCCATGGATCGAAGAATGGGAAAGCTGATGCAGCTCGCGGAATCGCTTGAACGCAGGGCCGAAACAGCCGCAGCTCAGGTCAGTGATTTACTTGATCCGGCAACGGAGACGGTTCGAACGGTTCAGAAGCAGCTGGAAAGCTTCGCGAAATGGACAGAAGCGACTCAGCGAATCGGCGAATCGGCCAACCAATTGTCATTCGCCGTGAATCGGGTGGCTGGCGAGCTGACGGACACGGTAGACCGCTACTCCAAAACATCGGGCGATAAAGTCAAGCATGGCATCACCGATGCACTGGGATGGGCTGAAGTAGGTTACGCAGTATGGCAATTTTGGAAAGACAAGCGGAAAGACAGCCATGAAACTGCATCTTCGGACTACCAACCAGGGCACGATAACAAATACCAACCGACTGGGCAGCCGTTCATGAAGGGCTGAATGGCTCGAACAGTTGAAATTTAAAAGCTGGCAGCGTGCAGGCCTCGGAGCAGGTATGGCTTTTCGCTGCAGCACAAACAAAGGAGTGTTTAATAAATGGCAAAGAGCAAAGCAAGCAAAGGATTTCTGTATGGTGCAATCGCTGGCGGTGTGCTAGGTTCCGTTACCGCGCTGCTTCTCGCTCCAAAATCAGGACGTGAGCTGCGCAAGGACATCGCTGATGGCGCGCATATGGTGTCGGATCATACGGTTCGCATCGCGGGTCAAGTGGGCGATTCCACGGCGCGTCTTGCGAAACAAGTCGGCGAAAGCGCATCGACCGCTGCATCCAAAGCAAAAGAAACAGCGACGAATGTGGTGGATTCGGTACGCAGCTGGCGCTCCAGCGGAAGCGATCAATTAGAAGACGTTAACGAGCGCATGATTGATATCGTCGAAAACGTCAAAGACAGCGGCGAGGAATTGATGGAGAAGCGTGAAAGCGAGCTTCATACGATTGGCAGCTAAGAAGTTGACGTGCAAAAGGCTTCACTTCCGGATTATGCCGGGAGTGAAGCCTTTTTTTCCTTAGGGTGACATTAGTGCGAAAGAGCGGTCGGATTCGCTTCGTCCTTCGCGTTCTTGGAGCGCTGCTTCAGCTTGACGTTGCCAATTAGCGCAGCAAGCAAAGCGCCTACAATAATGAAGACCAAACCGTAAAGGAATACGCCGTGCAGCGAGTCGACCAAGGTGGATTTCAGCACAGGCAGCATCGAGTCGACCGCTTCTTTCGGCATTTGCTTTAAGGCGTTCGCGTCTAGAAGCGAATTGTACAGCGCCTGCGGATCGGTATGGATGAGCCCGGTCATTTTCGTTTTGAAATCTGCTGCGTCAGCAGGCATGGCATTCACGATCGGCGTTAACTTGTCGTCCAGCTCATGGCTTGACGAGTGATTCATAATCGCGCCGAGAATGGTAATGCCGAACGTGCCGCCGATGGAGCGGAAGAATTGGCTGGACGACGTGACGACGCCAAGCTCTTCTTTGTTGAAGTTTTCCTGCAGCACGAGCGTGAGAAGCGGCATAACGAGGCCGATGCCGAGTCCG
The DNA here is from genome assembly GCF_019431355.1 of Paenibacillus sp. R14(2021). Classification (NCBI taxonomy): domain Bacteria; kingdom Bacillati; phylum Bacillota; class Bacilli; order Caryophanales; family Paenibacillaceae; genus Paenibacillus; species Paenibacillus sp. R14(2021). The sequence continues at coordinate 2,106,292 of NZ_CP080269.1, read as the reverse complement.
AGAACAACCATATAAATGGAAGCGAACGTACGCGTCGTACCGCCATCCATCGTTGAGAGCATGTAGAAGCTGACGGCTGCAATAAGCATGCCGATGATCATCTGGCGCCTTGCGCCCAGCTTATAAACAAACTGTCCGCCGATGACGCTGGCAGCAATCAAAGCGACCATCATCGGCATCATGACCGTACCGGATGCCGTTGCGCTTATGCCAACGATGCCTTGCATGAACAGCGGCACGAAGACGACCGCGCCGAACATGCCAAGGCTCATGAAGAAGCCGATGCCGTTAACCGTCGTGAACATCCGTTTTTTAAATAGATACATGGGCAGAATGGCTTCGCTTGTTCTCGCTTCGATCCGAACGAAGGCCGCTAAGGAAGCGATGGCGAGTACGAGCATGCCGATGATTTGCCAAGAGCCCCATGCATAATTTTTGCCGCCGAGGGAGAGGGCGAGCAGCAGACTGACGACGCCGACGATCATCGTGATGATACCGGCGAAGTCGATTTTCACCGCACCTTGGGAACGGTGCTTCGGCAACCCGCCCATAATGAACGCCAGTGCGAGGAAGCCGACCGGCAAATTAATATAGAAAACCCAGTGCCAGTTCCAGTGGTCAACGATCCAGCCGCCGATTTGCGGTCCGATGACGGAGGAAAGGCCGAAGATGCCGCCAAAAACGCCCTGCCACTTGGCACGTTCTTTACCGGTGAAAATATCCCCGATAATAATCATGGCCATCGGCATCATGACGCCGCCTCCAATGCCTTGAATACCTCGGAAAATAATGAGCTGCTCCATCGTCTGGGCAACTCCGCACAAGGCAGAGCCTGCAATGAAAATAACGATACCGGTCACATAAATGAGCTTGCGGCCGAATAAATCCGGTAATTTGCCGGCAATCGGCACGATGGTTGTCGAGGTCAGCATGTAGGCGGTGGTAACCCAGGTGATGAGACTCAGTCCGCCTAATTGACCAATGATCTTGGGCATGGCTGTACCGACGATCGTATTATCCAGAGCGGCGAACAGCATGGCGATCATGAGTCCAATGACTAAGATGCCCTTGCTCTTGCTATCAGGGGCGGCTGTTTCTTTCATTGCTGCTGCGGGTGAAGACATTGCGAATCACTCCTTAACATTCAGTTCTTGTTGGAATTAGGGATGTCGTCCATTTGGGTGACGGCATTCGTAATGCGCTCAAACGTAAGAATAAACGCCTCTGCTTCGCTCTGCTCCAGCGTTTGAAGAAGATGATCCAGAATAGACGTGTAGGTCTGCCGGACCTTGCCGAAAGCGACATCGCCTTTGTCCGTCAGTTTCAGCAGCATGACGCGGCGATCGTGCTCGTCGGGAATCCGGCTGACGAAGCCGTGCTGAACCAGCCGATCCAGCATGACGGTAATCGCGCTCGGCTTGACTTCCATTCGTTCGGCCAGCATAGAGGCGGTCGGGCGTTCTTCTTCGCGTATAAGCTTCATCAGATAACATTGCGGTCCCGTCAAACCGTCTTCTAAGCTTTGGCTGACGAGCATGCCGATCTTGCGGTTCGTGACGGAAATCGCCGTTTGAAACCGTTCGGAATAGGTTTTATTGGGTGTATCGGTCAAGAGGTATACCTCCTTTTTGTTTGAAATAAGTTTCACTATTTAATAGTTAAACAATTTAAGTAAATGATAATAAAAAATCCGCCTCTCGTCAAGACGGATAAATTGGGATAGCAAGTATCTAGTGCAAACCTTGAGCCTGCGCGCGGTATTCGGAAGGCGAGTAGCCGTATGTTTTGCGGAACTGCTTGGAGAAGTACAGCGCGTCAGCATAGCCGACGGATGAGGCCACTTGGTCGATGGAAAGCCGGTTCTGTTCGTTCAGCAGCTCCTTGGCCCGATCCATTCGGACCTTCAGCAGAAACTGCATCGGCGATACGCCCGTGAATTGCTTGAACATTTTGGACAGATGCGTACGATGATAGCCGAGGTTTCGCGACAGCTCTTCAATGGAAATCTGCTGGGCATATTGGTAGGACAGCCAGCGGACGGCATGCTTGATTTGGCGCTCGATATCGGGGAGGATGGCCAGTGAATTGAAGGCCAGCTTGCCTGCATTCAGCTGTCCTAGCTCCTTCAAGAAGACGCGCAGATGGCCGCCGGCCTCGAGGTCCGCAAGCTCCGGGAACGGATTCAGCTCAAGTGCCGCTCTCATTTTACGGTAAAGCGAGGTTAAGGGGCGGATATCGTCGGCATGAACGATGGGATTGGCAGCAGATAAGCCTAGGCTTGAGAGCAGATGCTCCGCGGCATGGCCCTTGAAGGCAACCCAAACATAATGCCATGGCTCCGAGATGTCCGCAAAATAGGAGAAGAGGTCATCCGGGAAGATGATGAAGGTGTCGCCCCGTGAGCAAGCGAAGCGCTGTCCATTAATCTCGAAGCTGCCTTGCCCCGAGAGAACCGTATGGACGAGGTAATAATTGTGGACGGCCGGACCGATGCCGTGACCGGGTACTGGCATGCCTTCCCCGCTGAACATGACGGACAGCTCGCCCTGGGCCGGCTGCGAATTGTTCATAACGGCGTATTTATAATGGTCGCTTGTCCGTTTCATACCGCGGATTCCTTTGGCTGACTGCTTCATGACCTAGGCCTGCTTTCTCTCGTTTTTGTGCATTTTTATTGTAAGGGAAATAACTACAAATGTACATATATATCATGCTTTATTTCCTACTCAAACCGCCTTTTTCTACTCTATATTAGTAGATAGAAGAAGACATTAATCCGCTTACATGCGGACTTATCTCAAGGAGGCTTACCATGCCGAAGATTACATTCATCGGAGCAGGAAGTACCGTATTCGCAAAGAACGTGCTGGGCGATTGCTTGCATACGCCGGCGCTGCAAGGGTTCGAGCTTGCGCTTTACGACATCAACCCGGAGCGCCTGTCCGAATCGGAAACGATGCTGAATCATATCAAGAACACTTGCGGCAGCACCTCTGTCATCAAAGCCTATTCGGACCGCAAGGAAGCGCTGCGCGGCGCCAAATATGTGGTAAACGCCATTCAAGTCGGCGGCTACGATCCTTGCACGATTACGGATTTCGAAATTCCGAAGAAGTACGGTCTGCGCCAAACGATCGCGGATACGGTCGGCATCGGAGGGATTTTCCGTAACCTTCGGACGATTCCGGTCATGCTCGATTTCGCCAGAGATATGCAGGAAGTTTGTCCGGATGCGCTGTTCCTCAACTACACGAATCCAATGGCGGTGCTGACGAATGTGATGAATACGCACGGCGGCATTAACACGGTCGGTCTCTGCCACAGCGTGCAGGGCTGCGTATCGGATCTCTTCAGAAGCCTCGGCATGGATGCAACGGGCGTGAAATCCAAAATCGCCGGCATCAATCATATGGCTTGGCTGCTTGAAGTATCGAAGGATGGCGTCGACCTGTATCCGGAAGTGAAGCGCCGGGCGCGCGAGAAGCAAAGCGAGAAGCATCATGACATGGTCCGTTTCGAAATGATGCTGAACTTCGGCTACTATATCACGGAATCTTCCGAGCACAATGCCGAATATCACCCGTACTTCATCAAACGCAGCTATCCGGAGCTGATCGAGCGGTTCAACATTCCGCTGGACGAATATCCGCGCCGCTGCATCGAGCAAATCGGCAATTGGCAGAAGATGAAGCAGGAGCTCGTCCACAATCCGACGCTGGAGCACAAGCGCACGCATGAATATGCATCGTTTATCTTCGAGGCGATCGAGACGAACGTTCCGTTCAAGATCGGCGGCAATGTAATGAATACGGGCGGCCTGATTTCGAACCTGCCGCGCGAAGCTTGCGTCGAGGTCAGCTGCCTCGTAGACCGGAACGGCGTAACGCCAACCTACGTCGGCGACCTGCCGCCGCAGTGCGCCGCGCTGAACCGCACGAACATCAACACGCAGCTGCTTACGATCGAAGCTGCGATTACGGGCAAGCGCGAGCATATCTACCACGCGGCTATGCTGGATCCGCATACCGGCGCGGAGCTGTCGATGGATGATATTAAATCGATGTGCGACGACCTGATCGAAGCGCACGGCAGCTGGCTGCCGGCATACAAATAAGCAGCGAAAACTGCGAACAACGTCCCATGTCCATGCTGGTTGCGACCGGCTCAGGGCATGGGCGTTTTTTTGTCGATTCTTGAACCTTGTCTCATTATGCGCTAAGATGTAGGTACCTTTTCGTCTAGCGATTCATATTGTATTGAAGTCCTGTCAAAATGTTCAAGAAAGCGGTGTGTCTGTGCAGCAACCGATCGCAATTTTGGATTCTGGCGTAGGCGGTTTAACCGTTGTTAAGGAAGTCATGCGTCAGCTTCCCCGGGAAAAAATCATCTATTTCGGCGATACCGCCCGCACGCCGTACGGCCCGCGGCCCGCTGAAGAAGTGACTCGGTTTACTAGGCAAATCGTTGATTATTTAATTCAATTTCGTCCTAAAATGATTGTCATTGCATGCAATACGGCAACAGCTGTTGCGCTTGACGATATTCGCTCCAGAGTGGCCGTTCCGGTCGTCGGCGTCATTCACCCGGGAGCCCGTGCAGCGAACGGACGCACCCAAACCGGCATCATCGGCGTCATCGGCACGGATGGAACGATCAAAAGCGGCGCATATGAGCAAGCGCTTAAGCAGCTATCGCCATCGATCGATGTGATCAGCTTAGCATGCCCGCGTTTTGTCCTGCTGGTGGAGCAGGGGAATTTTCGCTCGCCGGAAACGCAGGAGGTGGTGGAAACCTCGCTCAAGCCGCTCCAATCGCGCAATATCGATACGCTGATCCTCGGCTGCACCCATTATCCGTTTCTATCCGAAACGATCGGCTCAGTCATGGGCAAGGAGGTTGCACTGATCAGCTCTGCGGACGAAACCGCCCGCGAAATCAGTACCATCCTGCATGACCGCAATCGCTTGATGCGGGATGGCGAGCTGCCGGTTCATCAATTCTTCTGCAGCGGCGACCCTCGAATGTTCCGCATGATTGCCCAGCAGTGGCTGGGGGAACAAATTGAGCTGACGCCTGTCGTATGGCAGGTACCCAAAATTGTATAACAGCTGTCTCTGACCGCCTTCGTCCTAGCGACGAGGCGGTTCTTTACGCTTCTTGAGCATGCGGCATCATGCGCCGGCATAGCATGTAGCATGTAACGAGAGTATGTGACAGAGGTGATGACATGCTGCCTTATGTGGTGCAGACGGGAGATACGCTGCTGCGAATCGCGCGTACGTTCAATGTGAATAAGGAGTCGCTGCTTGCCGCGAATCCGGGCTTGTCGGCAATTGAACCCTTGATGAGCGGTCTGCTGCTATCGGTTCCCGTGCAGACGGCTTTCATTTATCGCGCCCAACAGGGCGATACGCTATTACAAATCGCGGGTAAATTCGGTGTTTCGCTTCTATCCCTTATGAAAGCGAACAGCCATCTGGATTTGAAGCAGCTGCAGCCGGGCTATCTGCTCACAATGCCTTGCATCTGCAGCGGCAGAATCGTCGACGGGCGGGCGGAATACGGCCACCGCGAGCTGCAAGGCGATATCGAAGCGCTATTGAAAGCTTATCCGTTTCTGCAAGCGGAGACGATCGGCACGAGCATCATGGGAAAGCCGCTGCATGCGCTGCGGCTCGGCGAAGGCCAGGCCAAGCTGCATGTGAATGCGGGGATGCACGCCAATGAATGGATTACGGCGCCGCTGCTGATGAGCTTTCTGGAGGATGCCGCGAGAGCGGCATCGCTTGGGGAGAAGCTGTGCGGCGTCGATATGCGGGCGCTGCTGCAGCAGGTAACGCTGTGGGCGGTTCCGCTCGTCAACCCCGACGGCGCGGAGCTGGTGCAGGAAGGTTTGCGGCCTGACCATCCGTATTACCGGGAGCTGCTGCATTGGAACCAGGGCTCACATCGTTTCCGGCGATGGAAGGCGAACGCGAGAGGCGTTGATCTGAACGATCAATTCCCGGCATTCTGGGAGGAGGAGTGCGCGAGGCGGGATGCGGACGGCCCCGGCCCCCGCGATTATCCCGGACCGTCGCCGCTATCGGAGCCGGAAGCGCAGGCGCTTGCCGAATTCACGCAGGCGCAGCAATTTAACCTGGTCGTCGCGCTGCATTCGCAGGGACAGGAGATTTATTGGAATTACCGCGGCTACGAACCGCCGCAAGCGGAGCGGATCGCCCGCAAGCTCGGAAGAGCGGCTGGATATAAGCCGGTCAAGCTGCAGGGCAGCGATGCCGGATATAAGGATTGGTTTATTTTGCAGTTCCGAAAGCCCGGCTATACGATCGAGGTCGGTTACGGCGTAAATCCGCTGCCTGTCGATGCGTTCCCCGATCTGTACGACGAAGTGAGGCCGCTGCTTATTTCCGCCATGGAGGCGGCTCACTCGCTTATGGTATAATAAGCGGGTAAAGGAGGCGGACTGCTATGCGTAAACTGCTCTCGCTCCGCCATTGGCGGATGGTGTTTGTCCGGATTTTCCGTTTGCTCGCCGCAAAGGAAGTCCGGCTGCTGGACAAGCTGCTTTATGTCGTCCCCGTGCTGCTGTATTGGGTCCTGCCGGATGTACTGCCTTTTCTGCCGATCGACGATATCGCGGTCACGATGCTTGCCGCGGAGGGGTATACCTGGTATATGGAGCGTAAATACGGCAAGCTTCTGAGGTAGCGGTTGAACTCTGGCCTCGCTTTCTATACAATAAGATAGAAAAAGTTGATGAATAAGCGATAAGCCATTCGAGCCCGATGGCTGCATCCATAAAGGAGATGAAGAAGCAATGAAAGTTAAAATTTCACGCAATGCCGCTAAAATGCTTCGCGAAGAATTGGACAAACCCGAGAACGAAGGGAAGTTTTTGCGCGTCATGATTACGCAAAACCACGGCGATCACGTCCACTACGGCATGGAAATCAGCGAAGCCGGTCCCAATGACGAAATCATTGAAACGGATAAGGATATCAAAGTTGTCCTGGAGAAGGGCGAAGAGCATCTTGATGGTGTCAGAATCGACTATTTCTACGTTCCGCAGGAAGGTTTTATGATCTCGAACCCGACCAAGGGCAACCACGGGGACCACTAAGAGAAACGGTTTGGGGAGAGGAAAATGGCGAACGACATCCGCATTTGCGACAAATGCAAGCATATTCGTACGAAGACGATGGTGCCGAAGCTTCAGCAGCTGGCACCTGAAGCGGACATTAAAGTCGCGTGCAAATCGTATTGTGGTCCATGCTCTCGATATGCGTTCATTTTCATAAACGGCCGTTATATTACGGCGCCGACGGAAGATGAAGCCATCGAAAAAGCCCGCAAATATGTGAAATAAACGAAGACCCCCGGCCGCTGGCCGGGGGTCTTCGTTTATTTGTCCGGATGCAGAATCGGTACGAGATCATGCTCCACAACAAGATCGGAAGCATGCAGCTCTTGGCGCGCTGCCTCCGCGCCGGCTTGACAGCCGCTTGTATCGGGGAGCAGTTCTCCGCTCGCGAAGCGGTAACATTTGCTATGCTCGGGAAGACCGTCCTCTGCGGGCAGATACAGCACCTTCCCGTCCGTGAAGGCTCCGTTCCGGAAGATGACCTCCTTGCCGCCGAGCGGCCGGGCCGTTACGAGCGGCGTGCCGATCATGACGTTATCGCTGCTTGGGATGCCAAGCAGATGAAGCACGGTCGGCGTCATGTCAAGCTGGCCGCCGACGTCGCCGTACGTGCCTGCACGCGCGCCGTCCGGCAAGTGGATGATGAACGGAACGCCCTTCAACAGACGGAATTGCTCCGTTTCGTTCGGCTTATGTCCGAGGAAGGTCTCGAATGGCGCCCATTCCTTAATGGAATTGTCATGGTCGCCATAGAACAGGAAGATCGACTTATCCCACAAACCGGCTGCTTTAAGCTCGTTAATCAGCTGGCCGACCGCAGCATCCACGTAGTGAACGGCTTCTAGATAATCGCCGAATATCGTACCCTTGAAGGCACCGACATCAAGCGTCTGTTCACTTGCCGGCAGCGTATACGGATGATGACTGGACAGTGAAATCAGGAACGAGTAGAAAGGCTGCTTCAGCTTCGTCATCATGTGGACGGATTGCTTGAAGAACGATTTGTCGCCCAGCGACCAGCCGAGCGGTTCGTCGATCGTAAATGCCGACTTGCTGTAGAAATGATCGTAGCCAAGCGTATCGTACATGATGTTCCTGTTCCAGAAGCCGCCGTCGTACGCGTGAAATACATTAGCCGTATACCCGTTATCCTTCAGCGTGCGGGCCATGCTGTCGTAGCTGTGCTGCGCAAAGCGGGTGAAGACGGACCCCGTCGGCAGCGGCTGCAGCGAAGCGTTCGCCGCCAAGTCGGCGTCCGAGGTGCGGCCCTGCGCCGTCTGATGATAGAAATTGCGGAAATACAAGGAGGATGCCAGCAGCTTGTTCATATTCGGCGTCACCTCCTGACCGCCGATTTTCTGCTCGATGACGAAGTTTTGGAACGCCTCGAGCTGGATTAAGATCACGTTCATTCCCTTGTATTGGCCGAAGAGCGGGTCGGCTTCCAGCTGCTTGCGCACCTTGCCCCGGTCTTCGAACCACTGCTTCGCTTCGGCAAGCTGCGCCTCGGATACGGAACTGCTATGCAGCCAGTGCTCATTCGCGTAACAATAGAGATCGTACACGTGAAAACCGAGCTCACCCGTGACATTGTAGAGCGACAAGCTCCACCAGTTGCGGGCGAACAGATTTGCGGCCCAGGTTGTCTTTGCTTTATGGATCGGAACGTAAGCTAGCGTATATCCGGTGGCAAACACAATGATGCCGAGAATCAGCCGTCTTGCAAACGTTTGGCTGCGGCGGGCAGAGGGCAAGCGTTCCATCCGCCGGCGCTTTCGTCGCATCCGCAAGAAGAGATAACAAGCGAAGGGCAGCAGAAGCAGCAAATCCGCCCCGAACCACAGGTCTTTCCATGCGAGGAGCGCATCGATGCTTTCGCCGAGCGCGCGGACTTGTCCTGCCTGCATGAGGACCGGGATAGTGATAAGGTCGCGAAAGTAACGAAAATAAATCAAGTCGCTGTAAATGATAGCAGTCAATACAAGATTCAGAAAGATCAGCGCAACCAGACGGCCGTTCCTTGGCAGCCAAAGCGTCCAGAACGACAGCAGGGCCAGCGTGCCGGCAGCAATCATGCGGTCGTCTTGATTCATATCCATATAAGGAACATGGATCAGCTGGTCGAACAAGTCGAGTTTGAACAGCATGAGCGCGATAAATAACGGCATATCGAGCCATAGCAGGATGTCAGCACGAAACGGCGCCCGAAGACGGCGCCGTTTCGTGAGTTGATCCGGAAGTGTCATGGATAAGTATTCCTTTCCAGGTTATGTTCAAGAAATTTACATCTTATCCAAAATATAGATGATTCGGCTTGCTAGATAAAGACTGGCAGCTTCTAGGGCTTCCGAACGGGAGGAAGCGGCCCGAAGAACTGATAGAACGTGCATTCGAGACGGCCGTTGAACAGCTTGCGCCGCTTGTCGGCTTGACGGCCGATCGTCTCCTCGAATGTCCGTGACTGCGTCAGCGCGAACATGGACCATGTCGGCAGATAGAGCGCGCTCAGACCAAGCTGTCTGACTGCTTTCTCGGCATCCGTCTCGTCGCCGAGCCTCGTTCCGTAGGGCGGGTTCGTGATGATGCAGCCGTAGTCGCCTTCCGGCTTGATGCGGGACACCGGCATCTGCGTCAGCTTGATTTCGCGGGCAAATCCAGCTTTCTTGACCGCAGCCGCGGCAACCTCAAGCGCGGCAGGATCAATATCGGAGCCTGAAATTTGCAGCGGAATATCATCCTTGACGGAGTCGATTGCTTCCTCGCGCGCCTGCTCCCAGAGATAGTCCGGTACGAGCGGCCAGCCCTCGCTGTTGAACGTCCGGCGAAGCCCAGGAGCGATATTCCAGCCGATCATCGCAGCTTCGATCGGAATCGTGCCGGAGCCGCAGAACGGGTCGTAGAGCGGCCGTTCCGGGCGCCATCTGCTGAGCAGCACCATCGCGGCGGCCATCGTTTCCTTGAGCGGCGCTTCCGTAACGAGCTTGCGATAGCCGCGTTTATGCAGGCCTGGGCCGGTCGTATCCAGGGTGATCATGGCGATATCGTTCAAGAGCCATACTTCAATGACGTACCGCTCCGCGTCCTCTGCAAACCACTCCGTGCCGTAGACGGTTTTCATTTTCTCGACGACGGCTTTCTTGACAATGCTTTGGCAGGCGGGCACGCTGCTCAGCTGCGATTTATGCGACCGGCCTTCCACCGGGAATTCGCCGTCTTCGGGAATCCAATCCGGCCAATTAATCGCCTTTGTTCCCTCGAACAGCTCTTCGAATGTGGTTGCGGGAAACTCCGCCATTTTGATAAGGACGCGGTCCGACGTTCGCAGCCATAGGTTGGCGCGGCAAATATCGGCGGGCCCGCCTCTAAAAACGACCCGGCCGTTCTCGACCTTCTGGTCGGTATAGCCAAGCTCCATTAATTCACGCGAGACGACCGCTTCGAGCCCCATAGGTGCCGTTGCGATCAGCTGCAGATTGTCCATGTATATAATCCTCCGCTTCAAGACGTTTGCTTGTTTTCGTTCTACAAAAAACATACAATCAAGTATAGGTCATCATAGGGATTAATTACAAACATTACATTCGCGGATCACGCGAAGAAGGAGCCGATCATGTCAACAGAAACTGCCACAGAGCAATATGTAGAACGTTTACTGGGAGACGATTCGGATTTGGCGCGCGTCCATGCAACGATCGGGGCGAATGACATGCCGCAAATTTCCATTGCCGCCGGTTACGGCAAGCTGCTGACCATGCTCGTTCAGCTGTCAGGTGCGAACAATGTGCTGGAGATCGGCGCATTGGGCGGCTACAGCGGCATCTGCTTAGCCAGAGGCTTGAAAGAAAGCGGCCGGCTAACCTCGCTTGAGCTGTTGCAGCAGTACGCGGATATCGCGAAGGGCAGTCTGGAAGCGGCGGGACTCGGCGATAAAGTGGAGTACCGGGTCGGCGATGCCAAAGCAAGCTTGGCTGTGCTGGCAGAGGAAGGACGTAAATTCGATTTCTTCTTCATCGACGCGGACAAGGAGAGCTATCCGGTTTATTTGGAGTGGGCGATCAAGCTGGGCAATCCAGGCGCGATCATTATTGGAGATAATGCGCTGCTTCACGGCAAGACGATCGATCCTGACAAAAACGGTCCATCCGTTATCGCCATGCGCAAGTTCAACGAAGCCATGGTGAGCGACGAACGGCTGATGGGCACGCTGCTGCCGGCTTATGATGGTCTGGCGATTGCAATGATTCGATAGCCTTCTTGCCTATGTAAGAACATAAGTGCTGGATAGCCCCTTCAATGGCGGCGGTCCGGCACTTTTTTGCGTTCCAGCAATTGCTGCTCACGGCTGAATTCCGGTAGTCCGCTTAGACACCAGCGTTTGCCTCACCCATACCGAATTCACGATAAACAAGACGGCAGAGATGAGGAAGACGCCGCCGATGCTCGTCCAGCCGGAAATGATGCCGCCGATGATGGGACCGACCATATTGCCTAGCGCCAGCATGCTGCTGTTCAAGCTGAAGGACCTGCCTTCCATGCCGTCCGGCGTGAAGCGCCTGACGAGCGAGTTGACGGACGGGATTAAACCGCCTATGAAGCAACCTTGCAGCAGCCTGAGCAGGAGCAGCTGCCAGACGGACGTCACGAATGCCTGCGGAATGAACATGAAGGCTACGCCGATCAGCGAGATGCTGAGCACCTTCTCTTGTCCGATCCGGTCGCTGAGCCGGCCGAGCAGCGGCGCGGCAATCATGTTTGTCAGGCCGGAGGCAGAGCTGACGAAGCCGGCCCAGAAGGCGAGATTGACCGCGGTGCCGTGCAGCTGCTGCACGTAGAGCGGCAGGAGCGGCATAGGACCAATCATCGCGAACTGGAGCAGGAAGGTTACAGCGAATAGGGACATGAGCTGCGGAACGCGGCTAAGCTGGCGGAAGCCGTCGATGATCGACATATTGCCCTGCGATGCGGCGGCGGCACGATCGAACCGTTCCCGTACGACGAAGAAGGCTAGCAAGGATGCAGCGAACAGCAGAGAGCCTGTTAAATAGAAAATTGGCCTATAGCCGAACGCATCTGCCAGCAAGCCGCCGAGGAACGGGCCGAGAATCGTGCCCGCGATCCCGCCCGACTGCAGCGTACCCATGGCAAAGCCCATCCGCTCCTTCGGCGTTGCCACGGAGACGAGGGATACGGCGGCGGGATTGAAGCCCGATATCGTCCCGTTCACCAATCGAAGCAGGAGCAGATGCCAGGGCGATGTGGCAAAACCCATCAGCACCATGACGATGGCCATGCCGAAGCCGGAGCGGAGCAGCATCATCTTGCGTCCATAACGGTCCGAGAGCTTTCCCCAAAGCGGTTGAAACAGAAACGAAGTCACGAAATTTCCGGCGAAAATAACCCCCGCCCACGTTGCGATCGCATGAGGATCCGTCAGTCCAATCCGCTCGCTTTGCAAATACAGCGACATGAAGGGGATAATCATGGTCATGCCCCCCATGACCAGAAACTGGCCAACCCAGAGCACGGCAAGATTTTTCTTCCATTGTTCCATTTGAATCTCCTGTTAATCGGCCTGGTTTGTACACGATAGAATAAGTATACCACTAGAGCTTCCCCTGTCCTACCCGGGAGGACGCGCGGATTTGAGCCGGACATTGTCATATGTTTGTCAATGATGAATTACGAGGGCGGTTGTTACACCTCTGCAAAAAGGGCATAATGATAACGTAGGGAAAACGATAGAAATGGGGAACTTCAATGAGCTACAACGACTTATTCATCCGGGCTTGCCGGGGAGAACACGTCGATCGCTTACCCGTTTGGTATATGCGACAAGCAGGACGGTACGATCCCGACTACCGTAAAATAAAAGAAAACTACTCGCTGCTCGAAATTTGCCGTCAGCCGGAGCTGGCTGCGGAAGTTACGATGATGCCGGTCAAGAAGCTCGGCGTCGATGCGGCGATTCTTTATTCCGATATTATGAATCCCGTGGCATCCATTGGGATTGATTTTGACATTGTGGCCAATGTCGGGCCTGTGATTCATAATCCGGTCCATACGGCAGCGGATGTTGCCAAGCTGAAGCCGATTGACGTCGAAGGTGATCTATCTCATGTGCTTGAAACGATCCGCATCCTGGACCGTGAGCTGGACGTACCGCTCATTACCTTTGCCGGCGCGCCTTTCACAATCGCAAGCTATTTGATTGAAGGCAGACCCTCGAAGTCGTATATTAAAACGAAAACGATGATGTACGCTGAGCCCAAGGTATGGTTCTCGCTGATGGACAAGCTGGGTGACATGGTCATCGCTTATTTGCGTGCGCATATGGCGGTGGGCGGCAAGGCGTTCCAGCTCTTCGACAGCTGGGTCGGCGCGCTCGCGCCGCATGACTTCCGCACGTATGTGCTGCCGACGATTGAGCGGATTTTCGACGAGCTGTCGGATTTGCCGCAGCCGAAAATCTACTTCCCGGGCGTGGCTTCGGGCGAGCTGCTGCCTGCACTTCGTAACGTGAAGGCGAACGTGATCGGTCTGGACTGGCGCGTATCGATTGCTGAGGGACGCAGCAGATTGGGCGGCGGCTTCGGCGTGCAGGGCAACCTCGATCCTTACGTGCTGACGGCACCGATTGAAGTCGTGAAGGCACATGCCAAAGCGATTATCGATGACGGCATCCAGGAGCCAGGCTTTGTTTTCAATCTGGGACACGGCTTATTCCCGGAAGCCTCGCTTGACAAGCTGCGCGAGCTGACGGCATTCGTACACGACTATTCCGCGGAAGCGATCGCAGCGGCGAAACCAAGCAAGCAGGAGGAAGTCGCGCATGGCTAATTCCAAAATCGGTGTACTCGTCATGTCTTACGGCACGCCGGAGAGCATGGACGGGATCGTAGAATATTACACGCATATCCGCAGGGGCCATGCGCCGACGCCGGAGCAGCTGGCCGAGCTGAGGGGCCGGTACGAAGCCGTTGCAGGGGGCGTGTTTCCGCTTCGCGAGAACACGAACCGTCAGGCCGAGGGTTTGCAGAAAGCGCTCGATGCCATGGCCCCGGGCCGATATGTCGTCTATCAAGGACTAAAGCATGCCCGGCCGTATATCGAAGACGGCGTGGAAGCGATGGCTGCGGACGGCGTTAAGCAGGCTGTCGGCATCGTGCTTGCACCGCACTACTCCACGATGAGCGTTGGGAGCTACATGCAGCGCGCGCGGGAGAAGGCGGAAGAGCTGAGCATCAAGTTCGCGTCCGTTGACAGCTACCATCTGCACCCTAAGCTGATTGAAGCGCTGGAGTCGCGGGTGAACTCGGCGTTCGCGGAACTGAGAGAAGCGGTAGGAGAGGACCAGCCGCTGAAAGCCTTATTCAGCGCGCACAGTCTGCCGGTTCGCATTCGCGAAGTGAACGATCCTTACGAGGAGCAGCTGCTCGCTACGTCAAGCCTGGTTGCGGAACGCGCCGGCGTGACGGACTGGGCATTTACGTGGCAGAGCGCAGGACGTACGCGCGAGCCGTGGCTCGGTCCCGACATCCTGGAAACAATGAAGGAAGTGGCGGAGGCCGGCTACAAGGGCGTGCTTTCGGCACCGATCGGATTTGTCTCGGAGCATCTCGAGGTGCTCTACGATATTGATATTGAAGCGCAGGCCGCCGCGAAGGAACTCGGCATGAAGCTGGTTCGCATCGACATGCTGGGCACGGATCCGCTCTACATGGAGACGTTGGCGGATTCCGTCGAGCAGGTCAGCCGCGCGGTATACATCTAAGATGGTTCACATGGGAAGAGGAGATGACCGATATGCGGAGTAGGGATCAGCTAGATCGTTTTGTCGTTATCGGCGGCGGGATCAGCGGACTAAGCTCCGCTTTTTATTTGTTGAAGGAGGCGGCGCAGCGCGGACGCGAAGCACACGTCACGATCGTTGATCCGTCCGAGCGAATCGGGGGCAAAATCAATACGTTAAGGAAAGCAGGCTTCGTCATTGAGCGGGGCCCGGATTCCTTCTTAGCCCGCAAGACGCCGATCATTGACCTAGCGTTCGATCTTGGCATCGAAAGCGAGCTGACCGGCACCAATCCAGCCGCCAAGAAAACCTACATTCTTCACCATGGCAAGCTGCATCCGATGCCGCCGGGTCTCGTGCTTGGCGTGCCGACGGAGATTGCGCCGTTTGCGCTGACGAATCTGTTATCCTGGGGCGGCAAGCTGCGGGCTATGATGGACTTCGTCCTGCCTGCCAGCAAGGCGCAAGGGGATGAATCCATCGGGGATTTCTTGGCGCGCCGCGTCGGAGCGGAAGTGATGGAGCGCGTGGCGGAGCCGCTTCTGGCGGGCATCTATGCCGGGGAGCTGCGGAAGCTTAGCCTTCAGGCAACCTTCCCGCAGTTCCGGGAAGCGGAGCGCAGGCACGGCAGCCTTATTCGGGGCATGCGCGCGAATAAACGCAAGAGCGCGTCTGCTCCGCCCGCGCCGAGCAGACTGCCCGCTAACCTGCGAAGCAGCATGTTCTTGACGTTTAAGGGCGGGCTCGCGACCATGCTGGATGCGCTGAACGAGGCGCTATCGGGTGTGGAGCGCAGAATGGGACGCAAAGCGGTTGCGTTCCGGCAGAACGATCCGCAAGAGGACGGGCCGGATTCGGCGCCTTATGAGGTGCTGCTAAGCGACGGAGAAATTCTGGAGGCGGACGGGATCGTTATTACGGCACCGGCCTTCGAAGCCGCGGACCTGCTGGAGCCGCATATTTCCGTGGCTGCGCTGCGGGCGGTCTCGTACGTATCGGTTGCGAATGTCGTGATGGCGTTCGACAAAGCGGAGCTTGGGATTCAGTTCGACGGGTCCGGATTCGTAGTTCCCCGTTCCGAAGGCACGACCATTACGGCGTGTACGTGGACCTCGGCCAAATGGCTGCATTCCAGCCCGGGCGATAAGGTGCTGTTACGCTGCTACGTGGGGCGTGCCGGCGACGAGGCAGTCGTTGACCTCCCTGACGACGAGCTGCATGAAGCGGTTCGGCGGGATATCCGCCAAGTGATGGGCATTACGGCGGAGCCGCTCTTTACCGAGATTACGAGGCTGCACCATTCCATGCCGCAGTATCCCGTCGGCCACGTGCAGGAGACGGCGAATATGCGAGCCAAGCTGCGCACGGCTATGCCGGGCGTTTGGGTAACGGGGGCGGCGTTTGACGGCGTCGGGCTTCCCGATTGCATCCGTCAAGGCAAAGAAGCGGCAGCGATTGTATACCGCGCGATTGAATAATCGTATTAGCAATACAGCAAAAGAGCGACCAATCAGGCCCTGTGCCTGCATTGGTCGCTCTTTTTTGTCGCTATCGTTAATCCAGCGGCGGCCCCATTGCGCCTTCACGCTCGGCTTGCTTGCGATGCGCGAGACGGCTGCTTGCCGAAGCAGCGATCGCGCCGACGATATCGTCGAGGAACGTATGACAGGCTGCATCTTCCTTATCGTTCAACTTCTTTAAGATGCCCGGCTTTAATTTATCGACATACCCGAAATTCGTAAATCCGATGCTGCCATAGACGTTTACGATGGACAACGCTAAGATCTCATCGCAGCCATATAGCCCTTCGTCGTTCTCGATCACTTCCTGCAGCGGCGACAGCAGCTTGCCTTCTTCTGCCAGCATATCCAGCTGAATGCCGGTCAGAACCGCATTCTGCACCTCGCGCTTGCTGAGCACGGCTTCGACGTACTGCTCGCATTCCTCCATCGTCAAGTCCGGAAAGTATTCTTTCTGCAGAAATATAACGAGTTCGGCGATTTGAGACGTGGTCACGCCGCGTTTCGCCAGCCATTCCTTGGTGGCCTCTGCGATTTTGGTGCTGTTCAAATGATAGGATTTGGACTTGGTCATGGTGGCACCTCTTGTCTTAATTTAGTGGACAAAACCTGGTCTAATTGAAAGGGACAGCTCGTATACATAGTACTACAAAAGCAGAACTTGTACCAAAACCGCGACAAGCCTGCATGTCTGCACGACAGCCGACTATTTATCCAATGGGGAGGAAGAAGGAAATGACTCATTATCGCCTGTTTCGCCGGGCAGCACTCGCCGGAGCGTTAGCGCTGCCTATTCTGACGACCGGCTGCGGATTGTTTTCGCAGCCTGCAAGCCAATCCATAGACCCGCCGCAAAACAGCACCGAGAACGTTAGCACGAACGTGGATCCGGGACAAGCAACCGCGCAAGGCGATCAATCCCAGATGACCCTGTATCTCCGGGACCGCAACGGACTGCTGGCGCCGGTAACGGTCATGGCCGCGCTCGGTCAGGACGAGAAGCCTGGACAGAAGGCACTCGAAATGATGGTCGACGGCGGCGCTTACGCAAGCGAAATCCCGGATGGCTTCCAAGCCGTGCTGCCGAAAGGGACAACCGTGAAGCAGCTGACGATCAGCCCGGACACGAAGACGGCCGTCGTTGATTTCTCCAAGCAGTTCGCGGATTACAATGCGGCGGACGAGCGCAAAATCGTTGAAGCCGTCACGTGGACGCTGACCGGACTGCCGGACGTGCGGAACGTGAAGATCTGGATGGAAGGCCAGGCGCTGGCGGAGATGCCGGTCGACGGCATGCCGATCGACAATAACCTCACCCGTGCCGTTGGTATCAATCTAGAAGCGGTCGACGGCGTGGAGTACAGCCAATCCACACCGGTTACGATTTATTTCTCGGCGCTCACGCCGGATAATGTCCCTTATTATGTGCCGGTGACAAGGTTGGTTAACCGTTCCAATAACAGGGCGAAGACCGCCATCGAGCAGTTGATCAGCGGCCCGATTAACGATCTTCCGCTCAAGGCGGTCATGACGCCGGATGTGGTCGTGAAGGACGTCACGAAGAAGAATGATGTCGTTACGGTTAATCTGCAGGATGACAGCTACCAAGCCGGCCAGCAGGAGCCTGCGGAGATGCTGGATGCGATCGTGCTCGCGCTGACCGAGAATACAGGGCTTAGCAAGGTGCAGATCAAGCTGAACGGCAAAACCGATTTCGTGGATACGAACAATCAATCGTACAGCAAGCCGGTCAGCCGGCCAGAGCATGTCAACGCGTTCAAATCCTAAACGATAACCGGGAAACCGCTTCTATAAGCGCAGGCCATGCGCGAGCAGGAGCGGTTTTTTGCTGCAAGCATTCGCTGGAGATGTTTTTCGGTCTTCATTTTGGTAAAATAGGCTAGATTGACGACAGGAGGCTTATCAAAATGAGAATTGACGGACGGCAGGCGGACGAGCTTCGCCCGGTCACGATTACGCTGCAACCTAACAAATATGCTGAGGGCTCTGTGCTCATTGAATTCGGCGATACGAAAGTGCTTTGCACCGCTTCCATTGAAGAGCGGGTGCCGCCTTTTATGAAAGGACAAGGCAAGGGCTGGATCAACGCGGAGTACGCGATGCTTCCCCGAGCTACTCAAGTCCGCAACATGCGTGAATCCGCGAAAGGCAAGCTGACGGGCCGCACGATGGAAATCCAGCGCTTGATCGGCCGCGCGCTGCGCTCAGTCGTGGATTTGCAAGCGCTCGGCGAACGGACCCTCACACTGGACTGCGATGTACTGCAGGCGGACGGCGGCACACGGACGACGTCGATTACAGGCGCGTTCGTGGCGCTCGCGCTCGCGGTTGACAAGTTGAACCGCAATCAGGCATTCGCCAAATATCCCATCACGGATTTCCTGGCTTCGGTAAGCGTTGGCGTTATTCAGGAGCGGACGCTGCTCGACCTGAACTATGAAGAGGACTCTAAGGCGAAGGTCGACATGAACGTGGTCATGACAGGCGCTCGCAAATTCGTTGAAGTGCAAGGAACCGGGGAAGAAGCGCCGTTCTCGCGTGAAGAGTTTAACGAGCTGCTTGCCATTGCGGAAGAAGGTATCGCAAGCTTAATCGCGAAGCAGCGGGATGCGCTTGGCGACAAAGGTAGCAGAATCGGAACGGCGCAGGCATGAAGCGGGGCGATACCATCGTCGTAGCGACGAAGAATGCCGGCAAAGTGCGCGAGTTTGCGCATGCTTTCGGCAAACTCGGCATGGAGGTTGTCAGCATGTTCGACTATCCGGACCTGCCGGATGTTGTGGAGGACGGGACCACGTTCGCGGAGAATGCTCGCAAGAAGGCAAGAACCGTAGCCGAAGCGCTCGGCTTGCCGGTACTGGCGGATGATTCCGGTTTGGAAACCGCAGCGCTCGGCGGCGAACCGGGCGTGTATTCCGCCCGCTATTCGGGTGAAGGCGCGACGGATGCGCGAAATAATGAGAAGTTGTTGACCGAGCTCGCCAGCGTCACGAATAACGGGTCGGAAGCCGAAGCTCTCGCGGACGGCACTAAGCTGCTCAGCGAGGCGCAGTTCGTATGCGCGCTTGCCTTGTACGACCCGTCAGATGCCTCCTTCATGGAAAGCACGGGCTATGTCCGCGGATTTATTATGGACAAGCCTCGAGGCAGCAGCGGCTTTGGCTATGATCCGCTTTTTTGGCTGAATTCGCATCATAAGGGAATGGCCGAGCTGTCGATTGAAGAGAAGCAGGCGATCAGCCACCGCGGACAAGCGTTAGCGGAGCTGCTCAGTCAGCTGGCATCCCGTTCGTAAGGAAGCCCGCAATCGTCGTAATCGATAGAACGAAGATTAGGTAACAAACGTGAACGAGAAAACCCCTGCTATCAAGCAGCTGCCGGCGAGCAACATCGCCGCTTAGCTGCATTGAGAATCAGGGGTTTTATTTGTTCCAGCCTGCAGGCGGAGGAAGTGACGGCTAACGGATTACAATTTTATAGTCACGCAGCCACATATCCATTTGAAGCAGGTAGGCAAATAGCTGCGGACCGGACATGAGCTGGCCGAACCATGGCAGATTGGAGCTGGCAGCTTCGGATTCCGCCAGCTGCCGGATTTTTTTGACGTTGATCAGCGGGAGCAGCGGCGAACTGCCTTCTTCGATGACCTCCAGCAGCTGTTTGCGCACGGCGTTCAAGTAATTCGGGTTATGTGTCTTCGGGTATGGGCTCTTCTTGCGGTAGAGCACATCGTGGGGCAGCACGCCCTCCAGCGCTTTGCGGAGAATGCCCTTCTCCCTGTCGCCTGCCGTCTTGATTGCCCAAGGAATATTGTAGACATACTCGATCAGCCGGTGATCGCAGAACGGAACCCGTACTTCAAGGCCGACCGCCATGCTCATACGGTCCTTGCGGTCCAGCAGCGTCGGCATGAAGCGGGTAATGTTCAAGTAAGACATCTGTCTCATCTTGCGCGTCGCCTCGTCTTCGCCGGCCAGATGGGGAACCTCGGCAACGGCGTCGAGATAGCGGTCGCCGATATATTCCATCGGTCTGATCCATGCCGCAACATCCTGCGACAGCAAATCCGCGCGCATGCCCGCAGCCAGCGACCAAGGGAATGTGCCGGCATTCAGCGCATCCTCCCGGTGAAACCAAGGATAGCCGCCGAAGATTTCGTCCGCCGCCTCTCCGGAAATCGCAACCGTAGCTTCCTTCTTAATTTCCCTGCAGAACAGCAGCAGCGAAGAATCCACGTCCGCCATGCCCGGCAGGTCTCTTGCCGTCATGGCTTCATGCAGAGAGGCAACAAGCTCCGGTGTATCGAACACCATGGCATGATGAACCGTGCCAAGATGGGTTGTCATCCGCTCGATCCAAGGGGCGTCCGCATTCGGCTGAAACGCATGACTTTTGAAATGCTTGTCGTTATCGACGTAATCAACGGAGAAGGTATGAATCATACCTTGCCCGGTTTCGTTATAGTAATTGACGGCAAGCGCTGTAAGTGCGCTGGAATCCAGGCCCCCGGAGAGCAGCGTGCACAGCGGCACATCGGAAACTAGCTGCCGCTCCACGGTATCCTTGAGCAGATCGCCGACCGTACGTGCGGTCTGCACGACATCCTCGGTGTGCGGGCGGCTCTCCAGCTTCCAATAATGCGAGACGTTCAAGCCGGAACGGTTGACAATCGCACACTGTCCCGGCAGCAGTTCGGTAATATCCCGGTAGACGCCGACGCCCGGCGTTCTGGCCGGACCGAGAATGAAGATTTCGGCAAGCCCTTCCGGGCCGACCTCCGGTTTGACCGCGGGATGGGCAAGGAGCGCCTTCGGCTCAGAGCCGAAGATGAAACGACCCAGCTGTTTGGAGAAGAAGAACGGCTTGACGCCGACGCGGTCTCTGGCAATGAACAGCTGCTCTTCGCGGGAATCCCACAGCGCGAAAGCGAAGATGCCGTTGAATTTCTCCACGCAGGACGGTCCCCATTCCATATAGGCAACCAACAAAACCTCGGTGTCGCAGGTCGTGGTGAACGTTCTCCCCCGGCTCTCCAGTTCTTTTTTCAGCTCTAACGCATTATACAGCTCCCCGTTATACACCAGGACATACATATCATCTTCGGCTGTACGAACCATCGGTTGTGCTCCGTTTGCGGGATCTATGACGGAGAGTCTCCGGTGGCCGAGTGCACAATGCGGCGAGATCCAGGTACCGGACGCGTCCGGGCCGCGGTTCGCGAGCGTGCCGGTCATTTTCTCCAGGATGATGGATTGTTGCGTCAGGTCAGCGGTCCAATCGATCCAGCCCGTGAATCCACACATGGTTCTCATTCCTTTCTGCTTACCAAGGGTAAAAACAGCGATACTAGGATGGTTATGCGGAAAATTTGGATAAAATGTCTGTCCCAAGGGGGATGCTAGGGCGATGAAGGAGGGAGTTTTTGAATGATGGCAAATGAACATGAGGAGTCCTATTACGCACGCAAAACGTATTATGTATCCGTCCAAGCCGGCTCTATATTGGAGGACCCTACGGTCACAGCCTATGAGCTTGTCATCACGGCGAACGAAGAAGAGCTGAGCAGGCTGCAGGAGCTGATGGAGGAGCTGTCCTCCATGGACGAAGCCCAAACGATACACTTTGCCAAGACGCCTTACAGTCCGGCTTCCGATCATGAGATCAATGCGGGCGTCGACGGCCTGCTGGTCGATATTTACCGGCTGCTTTACGAGCTTGGAACAGACGAAACGAAGCACCATGTTGCTACGATGGGGCTGTTTCCCGAGGGGAGCTTGAGATGATCGTGATTCAAGCGCATGTGAGGCGTGCGACGGATCGCGACGGCATTCACTGTGCGGAGGTCGAAGTGCAGACGAACGATACGCAGACACCGGAGCTGCTCGCTTATTTCGGCCAATCCCTAGACAACGATTACGATATGATCGCTGTCGTCAATAACGATGCCAGCAGTGAAATCGATTGGTATGACAACAATATGCACCAGGCATTTACGGATATCAGTGACGATCTGTTCGATACGCCAACGATGAAGACGGACTGGGGCGAGCGCGAATCGTTTAAGGAGCAGGTGCTTTCTTACCCGGGTATTCGGGCCGATATCAGAAGATTAATGGATTGGTCGTAATTTTCTGACGATTATGATCGCATCTGCGGCTTACCGTGGTACAATGTGAGCATACCTGACAAGGTGGTTGGTGATGACTTGCTGAGGAAGCGAGGGCGGCTATGGGAACGACACTATTGCGCAATGCGACTATTGTCACGATGAATGAACGGGATGATATTCTGACCGGCGACGTGCTGCTTCGAGATGATATCATCGCAGCTGTCGGCGGCCAAGCAGCGGATTACGATCTGTCGACGACCCGCATCATCGAAGCGCGGGGCAAGCTGCTGCTTCCGGGGTTTGTTCAAACGCATATCCATCTTTGTCAGACGTTGTTTCGGGGCCAAGCGGACGATATGGCGTTGATGGACTGGCTGCGGACACGCGTCTGGCCGCTTGAAGCGGCGCATGACGAGGAGTCCGTCTACTATTCGGCCTTGCTCGGAATCGGTGAGCTGCTGCGCAGCGGAACAACGACGATACTGGATATGGAGACAGTGAACCATACCGATTTTGCTTTCCAGGCGATGGCCGCAGGCGGAATCAGGGCGGTCTCCGGCAAGGTCATGATGGACGCAGGCGGCGATGTGCCGGCCGGCCTTCATGAGGATACGGACCGCTCTATTGCCGAGAGCACGGCGCTGCTGGAGAAATGGCACGGTTATGACAGCGGACGAATTCAGTATGCGTTTTGTCCGCGCTTTGTCGTGTCCTGCACGGAACGTCTGTTGACCGAAGTGCGGGATCTTGCGGCTAAAAATCAGGTGCTCGTTCATACGCATGCCGCGGAGAATCGAGAAGAGATCGAGCTCGTCATGTCCCAGCGGGGCATGCGCAATGTTGTTTATTTGGACCATATCGGCTTGACGTCGCCAAGGCTCGTCTTGGCCCACTGTATTTGGCTGGATGAACAAGAGCAAGAGATTCTAAGACGTACCGGTACCAAAATGACCCATTGTCCAAGCTCCAACCTGAAGCTGGCTTCCGGCATCGCTTTAGTTCCCGAGCTGCTGGAGCAGGGCATCGGCATGGGGATCGGGGCTGACGGCGCGCCGTGCAACAATACACTGGATATGTTCCAGGAGATGCGATTGACCGCGCTGCTTCACAAGGCTCGCTGCGGGCCGGAGTCCATGAATGCTCGGACCGTGCTGCGCATGGCGACGATCGGGGGGGCGCGGACGCTGGGACTAGACCATCTGGTCGGCAGCATTGAACCAGGGAAGAAGGCGGATCTGCAGCTGCTCGACCTGAATGATTTTCATACGTTTCCGTCTTACGACGCGGATCCTTACTCCAGAGTCGTTTATGCGGCTTCCAGAGGAAATGTCTCGCATGTGTGGGTGGACGGGAAGCCCGTCGTCGAGAAGGGTAAAGTCAAGACCGTCGACAAAACGGAGGTGCTTCGCGAAGCGGACCGCTCCATCGCGCGTCTGCTGAAGAGGCTATAGATTACAGGAAAGGCCGGGCTATTGCTGTCATGAGACATGACGCATGCCCGGCCTTTTGCCTATTCCTATTCGTTATCCATTCACGATTTCGCCGCCGTTCACGTGCAGCACTTGCCCGCTCATATACGAGGAATCTTCACAGGCCAGATAAACGTATGCCGGTGCGAGCTCTTCCGGCTGTCCTGCCCGTTTCATCGGCGTGTCAGAACCGAATGCAGCGACAGTCTGCTCATCGAAGGTCGAAGGGATAAGCGGCGTCCAGATCGGACCGGGCGCAACTGCATTGACTCGAATGCCTTGTCCGACTAGGTTCATAGAGAGGGAGCGGGTGAATGCGACTTGGGCTCCCTTCGTTGACGAATAGTCCAGCAGCATTGGACTTCCATGGTAGGCCGTGATGGAAGTCGTGTTGATGATGACGGCGCCTTGCTTCAAATGCGGCATGGCCGCCTGCGTAAGATAGAACATCCCGAACACATTGGTCTTGAACGTTCGCTCCAGCTGTTGTGGTGTAATCTGTTCAATCTTATCCTTGGGATGCTGCTCTGCCGCGTTGTTCACGAGGATATCGACGCCGCCGAGCTGGGCGACAGTGTCCTGCACGGCTTTACCGCAGAAAACGGGATCGCCGATATCGCCGGCCATTGTAAGGCATTTGCGCCCCAAGCCTTCGATAAGCGTTTTGATTTCGATGGCATCCTCATGTTCGTTCAAGTAGAGGACGGTTACGTCGGCGCCTTCCTTGGCGTAGATGAGAGAGACCGCGCGGCCGATGCCGCTGTCGCCGCCGCTGACGATCGCGACCTTACCGGCCAGCTTACCGGCCGGCTTGTAGGCAGCGGATTGGAACTGCGGCCGCGGGTTCATCACGTTTTCTATACCGGGTTGACGATTCTGATGCTGCGGCGGAAATGATGCCGGCCGCGATTGCTCTTGTGGCGTCATGGGCAAACCACTCCTTTCCAAGGATTAGCTTGCCTAGTTAGGCATCGGTTTACGCACGGGGAACGGAAATTTTCGAACAGCCAATTGAAGAAGGCAGCAACCGTTTGGAGCGGTGCTGCCTTCGATCGGAAATCAGTTATGCTTGGCGCTGCCGTTTGATACGGCGAGCAGCTTGTCGGTAAACTGATGCAGTTGGTGCAGCAGGACGCCGTTCTGCTGATCCAGCAGCTTGACTGCACCGTCGCCGAGCAAACCTGTGCGGTCAAGCATTGCCGTTTGTTTCAAATACAGCGCGCCGCCGTCCGGAAATACGCCGAACGAACCCAGCGGGAGCTGCAGATTAAAGGCTGCAAGCAGCGGATGGAGCTGGGCAGCTTGTGCTTCGTTCGTTTGTCCGGCGAGCACGGCGAACGCTTGGTACAAATAAACGCCCGCCTGATTGAGCTCCTCTAGACCTGGCAGGAAGCTCATTTCCAAATCGATGACCGAGCTGCGCTCGCCGATCTCGCTGAACCGGATAATAAGCGAAGTGTACGGCTCTTCCTCCGTCGGAGCGAGCAGCTTGGCTGGAATGGAGATCGATTCGTAATAGCGAAGCGCCCTTCTCAAAAAATCATTGCAAATGGAATCTTCTTGGATCAGCATGCCGTATCCATCTCCCTTGCTAGGTGTGGAGCTTCTTCGCGATCATTTCCTTCGTCGGTTTCTGCTTTGGACTGTCCACGCGCAGGCCGATGCTCTCAATGATAGACCGGCTTTCGGGATCGTCCCCGCGCACGCCAGTCTCGAACAGCATGCCGGCGAGATCCGTTACGATCTGCGTATAACACTGCGCCGTGCTGTTGAAGCCCTTTTCTTCAAGCAGCGACTGCCTGACGGTATCTTTGCCTTTGCCTTCGTTCTCGGGCTTGGCCATCGCCTCGTCAACCTTCAGCGCTTTGTCGACGAACGTTTCTTTGCGTTTGTATTTCTTATAAAATTTCACGATAGCCGCGACGCCGCCGACGATGGCGGCGAGCGCAAGCAAAATCGGGCCTGCTGGCGATGCAGCCGCGATGAGCATCGCGGCGCCGCCCATGACCATGAGCGCGCCTTTGGCAGCCGTATATTTGTTCTTGTCCTTGTTCATTTCCTGCGTGCTACCGCCTAGGTGGGCGGCTTGCTCTTGTTCGGCGGCATGCTCGCCGGTGCTGCTCTTCATGCGATCTTCGATGTCATGCAAATTGGCTGCGTTCTTCTTATTCTCGTAATAACCTGCCACGCCGCTAACCATGTAGGCGGCGCCTCCGACGATGCCTGCCGCGCCTGCTGCGACGGTCGCGCTGGCGTTCAGTCCCATGCCGGCCACGGTCCGCACGCTGTTCACCGTACCCGCGCCGAAACGAGTCAGGTCGGCTGCCCCGCCTGCACCTTCGCCGACGACGAGCTGGGCTTTGTCCGTCGTGCCGAGTGATTCATCGTAGTTCTGCGTGGCATTGTAGATTTGCGAGACGGAGGCGGCTCCGCTCAGAACGCCTGACGCCGGGGCGAAGCCTTCAGCGATCGGGAGTGCCTTGTGGGCGCCGAAAGCGTTGCTGATGGTTGCCGAGCCGCCGACGCCGCCGGACGTCGCGGAGGTACCGATTGCCGTGTAGCTGGCGTAATCGCGGTCTTGGTCGGCATTGTAATTGGTGGTATCTTTCTTCTTTGCTTCACGGGAGACGACGGAGAAACGGTCCCAATCCATGGACTTGCTGATGATGCCGCTGAACATCGTCTTTTTGACATTATCGACGTTCACGGAGTTTTTCGGACCGACCATGACTTGAATAGCGCCCATTTTCTGCTCTGGAGTCAGGCTGTCGAAGTAATTGAAGAGGGATGCTTTCTTGTCTTTGCCGGCCAGCTCTTTCAGCCAGCTGTAAATTTCGCCATAGCTTCCTTTACCTCTAAGATTCCCAGGAATAGCAGGCGCAGTTCTTGCTGAGGCAGGTCCGGCGGCAGCTGCGGCGGCGGGCGGTGCAGCGGGTGCCGAAACAGCCACCGGCGCTGCTGGTGCCGCCGGCGCGAGCGGCGCGGCTTCATGTTCGGCAGGCGCAGCGGCTGCGGGTGCCGGAGCGGCGGCCGGCGCTGCTGGGGGAGGACCACCCGAGACGGTTCCGCCGCGGGCACGGCCGCTGAATCCGTTCATTTGCATCACGGCTTGGTTGCCGGCCGCCCGCTGGAGCTGCAGCGCGCTTGAAGAAGCAATTGAGCGCTTGGCATGGAGCTGCATCGGCATAGATGCACGGCTGATGTCATGAGGGTTGATTTTGTCGGCTGTGGATGATGCAGGCTTGCGTGATGGACGCTGGGACTCAGCAAAGGTACTCATAATCGACATCCTCCGACAATATATTCGCAATATTGGTATGATAGTCCCATATTACCATATATTTCGAGCTAGGACGTACGACATTTTGCAGAATTTAGCCGAGAGCGACACGCTCGCAGAGCGGTTTACGCGTTATGAAAAAAGACGGGAATCGAATTCGCGCTTCTTGGGCGAATTCGATTCTGGTCTATTATTTTCAGCTCGCAGATTCGCCGTTTAAGTAGATCGTTGTCGAATCCGGATTATCGTGTCCCATGATTTGGGCCAATCGGTCCTGCGGCATTTGTTTGGCCGTCACATAGCCGAACCTGTGGCGCAGATCGTGAGCGCTTAGTCCCTCGATGCTAGCCGCGCTCATGTATTTTTGAATTAAGTGGCGCAATGCGCGCTCCGTTAAGCGTTCCCCGGTTTTCTCGGAAGGAAACAGATAATGGCTGCCTGGAGGGAGAATAGCCATATAGGTTTCCAACGAAGTTCTGCACAAGGCATTTAATGGCACTTCCCGCTGTTTATTTCGTTTACCGGACCGAACAGTGAGCTGTCCGCATCGATTGTCGAAACTGATGTCGTCGGGAATAAGGTCGCATACTTCCATGGTCCGCAAACCGGTGTGGAACATCACGATGAGAATCGTCAGATCCCTCAGGGATCCGCCATGTTCGGCTGCGGCGATCAGCGCGGATTCTTCCGTATCCGTCATCTGACGGGGACTTGACTTTACTTCCGGAACCAATTTGACGGGTTTGGAAGGATCGGATGGAATGAGGGACGAAGACTCCGCCCAGTCAAAAAAACGTTTCAGCGCAATCAGTCGCCGATTAATGGTCGCCGGCTTTAATGCCATGTTATTTTGCGCGGCATCCCGATATAGGGACAACTTTTGCGTGGTGACGGCCTCGATCTCGAAGGCAGCCGCTTCTTCTTGCTGCTCCCACCAACGTATAAATTGTCTAAGATCGCTTGCGTATTCTTTTAACGTTTTGGGATTCAGACCTTCATGGTCGAGAGCTTGAATGAATGCCTGTATGTACTGCGCGCCCTGAGCCGATATGCTGAGCGTCTCCTTCACTTGAGAACAGCCTCCTGTCTTGACTTACATTAGCGGACATGATATTCTTATTGTAGACGATACATTAGCGGACATCAAGAGCGATTTGATAACGCCTGTTAACGCCTAATGACAGCGATAAGAACGGCATTGCACGTGCACGACAATAGATTTTTTGGAGGAATTATATGCAAACAGGCATCGTGAAGTGGTTTAACGCTGAGAAGGGCTTCGGCTTTATTCAAATCGACAACGGAGATGACGTATTCGTTCATTTCAGCGCGATCGAAGGCGAAGGATACAAGTCGCTGGATGAAGGTCAACGCGTTCAGTTCAATATAGCCCAAGGCAATCGCGGACCGCAGGCCGAGAACGTTTCGAAACTTTATTAATCTTTTTAAGCTGCTCCTGAATATGACAGGAGCAGCTTTTTTTGAAAATAGGACAGCATCATGAAAAGGGGAAAAGCATGCACTCACTGCAAGAATACACCCGCTGGAAGAAAGACATGGATCGTCAAGGGAAATCGGACGTGAGGAAAAGTGTCTGGCAGCTGGTCAACAGTATTATCCCTTTTATCTTGTTGTGGGGCGCCGCTTATCTAAGTTTGACGATCTCGTTCTGGATGACGCTGGCTTTTGCCGTTCCGGCTGCAGGTTTCATGATTCGGATCTTCATCATTTTTCATGATTGCTGTCACCAGTCTTTTTTTGCCGGCAAGAAGACGAATGCGATCATCGGAGCGATCACGGGCATTTTAACGTTCTTCCCATATGCCAAATGGAAACACGATCATTCCATTCACCATGCGACCAGCGGGAATTTAGGACGAAGAGGCATTGGCGACATATGGACGCTGACTACGAGGGAATATGGAGGACTGTCGCCGTGGAGACGATTAGGGTATCGCTTATACCGCAATCCGTTCGTCATGCTCGGTCTCGGACCTGTATATATCTTCTTGATCGATAACCGGTTAAATCGGAAGAATGCCAGAAGCAAAGAGCGGGTAAATACGCTCATAACGAACGCGTCCTTAGCGGTATTAATGGGCGTGCTCTGCTTGACGCTGGGGTGGAAAGAGGCTGTGCTCGTTGAAGGACCGATTCTCTACCTATCCGGCGTTGCGGGCATATGGCTGTTCTATGTACAGCATCAATTCGAGAATACCTATTACGAGCAAGCGAAGGAGTGGGATTTCGTCAGCGCGGCGATGCATGGAAGCTCCTACTACAAGCTGCCAAGATTCCTGCAATGGATGACCGGCAATATCGGCTTTCACCATATCCATCATCTGGACCCTCTGGTGACGAACTATAATTTACAGCTGTTTCATGAAAGCAATGCGGCGTTTCGAAACGTGCCGGCCGTTGGATTTCGATTGAGTCTGCAGGCGCTCCGATACCGGCTGTGGGATGAAGGAAACAGAAGGTATGTCGGATTCAGGGACGCAGAAGGGTAACGGGGAGAGCATGCTGATTTATTTCTAAACATACAAAAAGAGCCTCAAATCCCAATGACACCAAGAGATTTGAGGCTCTTCCTATGTATAAGTCTGTTCCATTTTGGACGATATGGCGTCCCAGGAGGGATTCGAACCCCCGACAACACGCTTAGAAGGCGTGTGCTCTATCCAACTGAGCTACTGGGACACGTAGGAAATAATATATCATGAGGTTTAAGATAATGCAACCTTAATTTTCATTGTATTTGTTACCTCTGTCTGACTGCCAGTCTATGAAACGAAATGCAGGTTTCAAAACACCCTATTTCGGCCAAAATGGAAAAGGACGGCATGGAGTGTTATAATCGAACTCTACCTGCACATAAGCCTGCAAGCAGGTTGACAGATAAGGCGGTGATTCTATTACAATGACCCATTCCTCACAAGATGAACATAGAGAAAATGTGTATTTGTTTCCAAGCATGCTCGATCAATATCAGAATCAGTTAACGCGGATGCTGGAGTCCGAGCAGTACGGCGAGGCAAAGGAGCTTCTTCGGTTTCTGCTTCTTTGTCAAGGCGAAGAGAAGCGGCATTACGAAGAGTGGGGCAATTTACTGACATGGCTCGACGTTGCATTTCCTACATATGACAATGAAATGAACGGTGTACCTGCTTCAACCCACATAGAAGAGCAAGTGCTGGGCGAGGACGATTTCCGACAGGAAGCAATCAATCCTCCTGAATATGATGATGCCTACGTGCAGCAGGTTTTATATATCATGCAGCATCATCCTGTTGCCGACCAGCAAATATTGGCACTAGAGCGCGCGGCTTACTTAAAGCACCCGGATGTCGATGAAACCATCTTGCGATGGCTTTCGGGAAGCGATCTGCATCCCGCACTTCAGTTCAAGGCACTGCAATGCTTGAAGAAAAGAGGCGTAACGGGACAGATCAGACTGGAGCGGATGGGCGAATATGTGGATTTGGATATCGAATCGACACCGCTTTCCATGGATGAATTCCCGGTAGTCGTTGCCAGAGTGGTGGAGCGGGTGGAGGCCGTCACGGAGGTGATCGAGGCATCGCTTCCGCATTTTGCACGCGAATTGTGGAAAGAGTGCCTGCAGTGCATCTATGGTACGACTGCTTATACCCGCCTGCAAAGCGACGATGAGGAGACCGTTGACTGCTATTCCGCAGCTCTGCACCAGGTACTTGAATTGTCCTTATACGGCCGCGTCAACGACGATGATTTGCGCGATACATATGGCATAACGGACGCGCTGCGCTTTCGTTATGAACAAGCTTGCCGCTCCCTTCGCCAGATTGCACAGTTTAGTTTCGAGGACGACGGGAACAAGCCTTGATATTCATTTGATTGTAGAGTATAATAGAATGGTTTATTACGGGTAAGATCTGACGCAGAAGCGTTATTTAATTTGGAGGGGAAAGCATAACATGACAGCAACTTGGGAAAAAATAGACAAGAATCTTGTCTCCATCACCGTTGAGGTTGAGGCTGGACAAGTTAATGAAGCGATCGACAAAGCATTTAAGAAGGTCGTTCAGAAAGTAAACGTGCCTGGTTTCCGTAAAGGCAAAGTACCGCGGGGTATTTTTGAATCGCGCTTTGGCGTTGAAAGCCTGTACCAAGACGCAATCGACATCCTGCTTCCTGATTCCTACGCAGAAGCGCTGAAGGAAACCGGCGTATTCGCTGTAGATCGTCCTGAAATCGACGTTGAGCAATTCGCAAAAGGCCAAACGTTCAAGTACACGGCGAAAGTCATCGTTAAGCCTGAAGTTGAGCTTGGCGAGTACAAAGGCCTTGAAGTTCCTGCAGTTGAATCCGCAGTAACGGATGAAGAAGTAGATGCAGAGCTTAACCGTCTTCAACAACGTCACGCTGAACTCACTGTGATCGAAGAAGGCGCAGCTGAGAACGGCGACGTTACCGTTATTGACTTTGATGGTTCCGTTGACGGCGTGCCATTCGAAGGCGGCAAAGGCGAGCGCCACTCCTTGGAGCTCGGCTCCGGTTCGTTTATCCCAGGCTTCGAAGAGCAAGTAGTCGGCATGCAAATCGGCGATTTCAAGGACGTTGAAGTAACGTTCCCTGAGAGCTACCACGCGGAGAACCTGGCCGGCAAAGCTGCTGTATTCAAAGTGAAGCTGCACGAAATCAAACGTAAAAACCTGCCGGCGCTTGACGACGAGTTCGCAAAAGACGTCAGCGAGTTTGATACGCTTGAGGAATACAAGCAAGATCTGAAGGCTAAACTGACGGAGCGCAAAACAAAAGAAGGCGAATCCGCTCGTGAAGCGGCTATCGTAGATAAAGCGTCTGAAGTTGCGGTCGTTGACATTCCGGAAGCGATGATTGAATCCGAAACAACCTTCATGCTGCGCGATTTCGAGAACCGTCTGCGTGCGCAAGGCATGAACCTTGAGCTGTACTTCCAATTCTCCGGTCAAGACGAAGCAGCGCTTCGCGGTCAAATGCGCGGCGACGCTGAGAAGCGCGTTCGCAACAACCTGGTTCTGGAGCAAATCGCGAAGAACGAAGGCATTGTTGTCGGCGATGAGGATCTGAATGAAGAGCTTGAGAACCTGTCCAAACAATACAACCGTCCTGCTGAAGAGCTTCGTACGATTTTCGAAAGCAACGGTAATCTTGACAATATCAAGGAAGATCTTGTTCTTCGCAAGACGATTAAATTCTTGCTCGAGAACAGCAAGCCTGCACCTGTAGTTGCATAAAATCATTTACCCGATAAGGCACGTACCCACGTGCCTTATTTTATCCTCATCGGTTGTTGAACCGGTGCGGCGACAGTCACGTACATATGTATTTGCCCGTATCGTATAATGTAGTATTCAGAAAAATGACATTGCATTCGGAACATGTTAGAATAAGTATTGATTTACAAGTCGATAACGAAAGAAGGTTGGTCGCATGAATCTGGTACCAATGGTCGTTGAGCAAACGAATCGGGGAGAGCGTTCTTACGATATTTACTCCCGTTTATTGAAGGATCGGATTATCTTTCTAGGAAGTGCGATCGACGACGATGTTGCCAATGCCGTCATTGCGCAGCTGCTGTTTCTGGCGGCGGATGATCCGGAGAAGGACATTCATCTGTACATTAACTCACCGGGCGGTTCTGTAACTGCAGGAATGGGTATTTTCGATACGATGCAGTTCATTAAGCCGGATGTATCGACGATCTGTGTCGGTCTGGCTGCCAGCATGGGTTCGCTGCTTCTAACGGCGGGCGCCAAGGGCAAACGCTTCGCGCTGCCGAACAGCGAGGTTATGATCCATCAGCCGCTTGGAGGTGTGCGCGGTCAGGCTTCCGATATTGCCATTCATGCGGACTGGATTTTGAAGACGAAGAAGAAGCTGAACCAAATTTTGTCTGACCGTACGGGCCAGCCTTATGAGCGAATCGACCGCGATACGGACCGCGACAACTTTATGAGCGCCGAAGAAGCACTAAGCTACGGCTTGATCGATAAAGTTGTAACATCCCTGTAGGTCCTATATAGTCAGCCGAACCAACAAGAAGGGGTGAAAACTCATGTTTAAATTCAACGACGAAAAAGGCCAGCTGAAATGTTCATTCTGCGGCAAGTCGCAAGATCAGGTACGCAAGCTTGTTGCCGGACCGGGCGTTTATATATGTGATGAATGTATCGAGCTTTGCACGGAAATCGTTGAGGAAGAGCTCGGCCATGAAGAAGAGCTGGATCTGAAAGACATTCCGAAACCGCGCGATATCCGTAACATCCTTGATCAATACGTAATCGGCCAAGAGCAAGCGAAGAAATCGTTGTCCGTAGCGGTATATAACCACTACAAACGCGTCAATTCGCAGAACAAGCTTGAAGATGTCGAGCTCCAGAAGAGTAATATTCTGCTCGTAGGTCCTACGGGTTCGGGTAAAACCCTGCTGGCGCAAACGATGGCCAAAATCCTGAACGTGCCATTCGCGATTGCGGATGCTACATCGCTGACGGAAGCCGGTTATGTGGGTGAAGATGTTGAGAATATTTTGCTGAAGCTTATCCAAGCGGCAGATTACGATGTAGAGAAAGCCGAGCGCGGCATTATCTACATTGATGAGATCGATAAAGTAGCGCGCAAATCCGAGAATCCGTCCATTACTCGCGACGTATCCGGCGAAGGCGTGCAGCAGGCATTGCTCAAAATTCTTGAAGGTACGGTTGCATCCGTTCCTCCGCAAGGCGGCCGCAAGCATCCGCACCAAGAATTCATCCAAATCGATACGACGAATATCTTGTTCATCTGCGGAGGCGCATTCGATGGCCTGGAGCAGCTGATCAAGCGCCGGATCGGCAAGAAAGTCATCGGCTTTAATACGGCCGGCGACAGCCAGAAAGACCTTAAAGCAGGCGAATACCTGTCGATGGTGCTTCCGGAAGATCTGCTGAAATTCGGGCTTATCCCTGAGTTCGTAGGCCGTTTGCCGGTCATCTCGACGCTTGAGCCGCTTGATGAGAGCGCGCTTGTCCGTATCCTCTCCGAGCCGAAGAATGCGCTCGTGAAGCAGTACCAGAAGCTGCTTGAGATGGACAATGTGAAGCTTGAATTCGAAGCTGGAGCGCTTGATGCGATTGCCAAAGAAGCGATCAAGCGGAACACGGGCGCACGTGGTCTGCGTGCAATAATCGAGGGTCTGATGCTCGACGTGATGTACGAGGTTCCTTCCCGCGACGACGTCAGCAACTGCCTCATTACGGAGAAGGTCGTTCAAGACCGGATCATGCCTGAGCTTGTTTCCAAGAAAGGCAAGAAGAAGGAAGAAAGCGCCTGATCCACTAAATAAGACCTCAAATGCTTCCACCTCTGTCTGCCGCGATCAGTTTGACGCGGTATGCAGGGGTGGACTTTGACGTTCATGGGAGAGGTTACCTGATGTATTTGCGCAAGGATACGGTTCCGGTCAAGGTAGGTCCGCTCACGATCGGCGGCAATAATGAAGTCATCATACAGAGCATGTGCACCACCAAGACGGCAGACGTTGAAGCGACGGTCGCAGAAATTCTAAGATTGGAAGAAGCAGGCTGCCAGATTGTCCGTGTTACGGTCAACAACAAAGAAGCCGCCGAAGCCATTAAAGAGATCAAGAAACGGATTCATATTCCGCTCGTTGCGGATATTCATTTTGACTATCGGCTAGCCCTGGCGGCTATTGAGAATGGCGTCGATAAAGTCCGGATTAATCCCGGTAATATCGGCCGCAGAGAGAAAGTCGAAGCTGTCGTCAAAGCGTGCAAGGAGCATAACATTCCGATCCGAATTGGCGTCAATGCTGGCTCGCTGGAAAATCATCTGCTCGAGAAGTACGGTTATCCGACGCCGGAAGCGATGGTAGAGAGCGCTCTGTTCCATATCGGAATTCTTGAAGAGCTTAATTTCCATGACATTATCGTTTCGCTTAAGGCATCCGACGTTCCGATGGCGATCGAAGCCTATCGTATGGCAGCAGAAGTGATTCGATATCCGCTTCACCTGGGCATCACAGAGGCTGGAACGCTTCATACCGGAACGATTAAGAGCTCGGCAGGTATTGGCGCGCTGCTTGCGATGGGTATAGGCAATACAGTGCGTATCAGCTTAAGCGCCGATCCGGTCGAGGAAGTGAAGGTTGCGCGCGAGCTGCTCAAGACGTTTGGTCTCATTACCAACGCGGCAACGCTCGTGTCCTGCCCGACCTGCGGTCGTCTAGACATCGACCTCTTCTCAATTGCCAACGAAGTCGAGGAATATATCAGCAAGATTAAGGTGCCGATTAAAGTTTCCGTGCTTGGGTGCGCCGTGAACGGTCCCGGCGAAGCGCGTGAAGCGGATATCGGAATTGCGGGAGCTCGAGGCGAAGGCATGCTGTTCCGCTATGGAGAAATGATCCGTAAAGTGCCTGAAGCCGAGCTGCTTTCTGAGTTGAAGAAAGAAATAGACGAGATCGTACGTGTATTCGAGGCAACGGGCGAAATTCCGGGGCGCAAGCATCAGCCCGGTGCGCACGTATCGGCATAGGAACAAACTTTAGCTGAATAGAGCGATTATTCCATCCGGCCAGGGGCAATACTGAACAGTATACGCCCCGTAAAGCCGGATTTTTTATGTGCAGAATGTACGGTATAAGCCGTCGGATTCTGTAATGAGAGGAGTAATTGCAATGAGTTTGAGTGTGATTCTGATGTTTATTCAAGTGTTCTTCGCGATTGTGATCGGGCTGTACTTCTGGAATTTGCTGCGCAATCAGAAGACAAACCGGACGGCCGTAGACAGAGAGTCCCGCAAGGAAATGGATAAGCTGCGCAAACTGCGCTCCGTTTCCCTGACGAAGCCGCTGTCCGAGAAGACGCGTCCACAGACGATCAATGATATCGTCGGCCAGCGTGATGGCCTGCGGGCGCTCAAGGCGGCGCTCTGCAGCGCAAACCCGCAGCATGTAATCATTTACGGTCCTCCCGGCGTTGGGAAAACCGCTGCTGCCCGCGTCGTGCTGGAGGAGGCGAAGAAGAATCCGTCATCGCCTTTCCTGATGGATGCCAAGTTCACTGAAATCGATGCAACGACCGCCCGTTTCGACGAAAGAGGAATCGCGGACCCGCTGATCGGCTCTGTTCATGACCCGATCTACCAAGGGGCGGGAGCGATGGGGGTTGCTGGCATTCCGCAGCCAAAGCCCGGTGCCGTGACCAAGGCCCATGGAGGCATGCTGTTTATTGATGAGATTGGTGAATTGCATCCCATTCAGATGAATAAATTGTTAAAGGTGCTGGAAGACCGCAAGGTGTACCTTGAAAGCGCATATTACAACTCGGAAGACAACAATATTCCGATGTATATCCATGATATTTTTCAGAACGGCTTGCCAGCGGATTTCCGGCTCGTTGGCGCGACGACGCGTTCGCCGCAGGAACTTCCACCAGCCCTTCGTTCACGCTGCATGGAAATCTATTTCCGTCCGCTGCTGCCGGATGAAATCTCGCAGATCGCCGTCAACGCGCTTAAGAAGATCGGCCTTCCTCCATCGCAGGAAGCCATTGATGTCGTTACCCGCTATGCAACGAACGGGCGCGAAGCAGTCAACGTCATTCAATTGGCAGCAGGCCTGGCG
Source organism: Paenibacillus sp. R14(2021) (assembly GCF_019431355.1). Taxonomy (NCBI): domain Bacteria; kingdom Bacillati; phylum Bacillota; class Bacilli; order Caryophanales; family Paenibacillaceae; genus Paenibacillus; species Paenibacillus sp. R14(2021). The sequence goes on along the minus strand of NZ_CP080269.1, from coordinate 2,069,311 downwards.
CTTTCTGAGAAACGGGACACCCTCACGGCGGCGGATATCGAGTGGGTTGTAAACAGCAGCCAAATTCCGCCGCGTCCTGACCGTAAAGTGCCTGCCGCGCCGCAGATCGGATTTGTAAACGGACTTGCGGTATATGGGCCGAATATGGGGACGCTGCTTGAAATCGAGGTCAGCGCGATCGGAGCGCGGGCTGGCAAAGGCGTTTATACGATTACAGGCGTCGTCGACGAGGAAGAGCTGGGCGGAGGAAGCAGCCGGACGCTGAGACGCAAGAGCATGGCTAAGGGCTCGATTGAGAATGTGCTCACCGTGCTGCGCAGGATGGGTATGAAGCCCGAGAATTATGACTTGCATATTAACTTTCCCGGCGGCACGCCGATTGACGGACCGTCTGCAGGCATCGCGATGGCGACCGCCATCGCTTCTGCCATTAAAGCAGAGCCGATTAGCAACAAGCTGGCGATGACAGGCGAGATGGGCATCCACGGCAACGTGAAGCCTGTTGGCGGCGTGCTGGCTAAGGTAGAGGCGGCGTTCCAGGCAGGGGCCGATACGGTCATTATTCCGCGTGAGAACTGGCAGGCGATATTCGCCGATCTGCAAGGCGTTCAGGTGATTCCGGTCGATCATGTGGAGGAAGTGTTCCGCCACGTATTCGGAGCCGACGACCTTACGGTACCTGCCGCCGCACCGGCGCCGGCTGCCGATGTTTTTATCGCCAAGGGGCTGCCTTATTTGCAGGCGGATTCCGTTGAGTGATAATATGGAGAAAGGCGCTAAGACTTAAGGCCGAAGTTTTCGGTCACGATATGGTGAGCGTGGAACTTCAAAGACGGAGGTGCTGGAATGGGACCTGCTAAATGGAAAGGTCGTCGATTGCCCCTTTTACCGCTTAGGGGGCTTCTTGTATACCCCAGCATGGTGCTGCATTTGGATGTAGGCAGAGAGAAATCCGTGCGCGCGTTAGACCGCGCCATGCTGGACGATCATATGATTTTGCTGTGCTCGCAGTCGGAAGTGAATATTGAAGAGCCGTCGCAGGAGGATATTTACCGCGTCGGCACGGTTGCCCGCGTAAGGCAAATGCTCAAACTTCCGAACGGAACGATTCGCGTGCTCGTCGAAGGCGTAACCCGTGCGGAGATCGTCGATTATTTGCCGAACGACGACTATTATGAAGTGTCGATCCGCGAGCTGCCGGAATCGGAATCAACGGACTCCGAAATCGATGCGCTAATGCGAACGGTGCTGAACCAGTTCGAGCATTATATTAATTTGTCGAAAAAGGTGACACCGGAGACACTCGCCGCGGTATCCGATATCGACGAGCCGGGCCGGCTGGCGGATGTCATTTCGAGCCATCTATCGCTCAAGATCAAGGATAAGCAGGATATCTTGGAGACGGTTGATGTCAGGGAGCGTCTAGAGCGACTGCTCGATATTTTGAACAACGAGCGGGAAGTGCTGGAGCTTGAGCGCAAGATCAGCCAGCGCGTCAAGAAGCAAATGGAGAAAACCCAGAAGGAATACTATTTGCGCGAGCAAATGAAAGCCATTCAGAAGGAACTGGGCGAGAAAGAAGGACGAGCGGGCGAGGTGGAAGAACTCCGCACGCAAATGGCTGAATCCGGCATACCTGATAAGGTCAGAGAGAAGGTCGAGAAAGAAATTGACCGTCTTGAGAAGATGCCGTCCACGTCAGCGGAAGGCGGCGTCATTCGCAATTATATCGATTGGCTACTTTCCCTTCCTTGGAACAAGCAGACCGATGATGACCTCAACGTATCGAAGGCCGAGAGCATATTGAACGAGGACCATTATGGTCTGGAGAAGCCGAAAGAACGCGTACTTGAATATTTGGCCGTTCAACAGCTCGTGAAGAAACTGAAAGGCCCTATTCTCTGTCTCGTCGGACCTCCGGGTGTCGGTAAGACGTCTATGGCGCGATCCATCGCCAAATCGATGGGCCGGGAGTTTGTTCGCATCTCGCTTGGCGGCGTCCGTGACGAAGCCGAGATACGCGGCCACCGCCGTACGTATGTAGGCGCAATGCCTGGCCGTATTATTCAAGGCATGAAGACAGCAGGATCATTAAATCCCGTCTTCCTGCTCGATGAGATCGACAAAATGGCGATGGACTTTCGCGGCGATCCGGCCTCCGCGCTGCTTGAGGTGCTGGATCCGGAGCAGAACAACACGTTCAGCGATCATTTTATCGAAGTGCCGTTCGACTTATCTAACGTCATGTTCATTACGACGGCCAATGCGATTCACAATATTCCGCGGCCGCTGCTCGATCGGATGGAAGTGCTGTACATTCCCGGCTACACGGAGCTCGAGAAGCTTCAAATTGCTACAAGGTACCTGCTTCCTAAGCAGAAGCGGGAGCACGGCATTCAAGAGGGCCGGATGTTAATCAGTGAAAACAGCCTGCTGCAGGTCGTTCGCGAATACACGCGTGAGTCCGGTGTTCGTAATTTAGAGCAGCAAATTGCGGCGATTTGTCGAAAAGCCGCAAGGGCAATTGTAAGCGAAGAGAATGCGGAGACTGCAGAGCCTATTGAAGTCGATGCATCCAAAGTGAAGGAATGGCTCGGACCGCCGAAATTCCGCTATGGCATGGCGGAGGTCGAGGATCAGATCGGTGCTGTAACCGGACTTGCATGGACCGAAGTAGGCGGCGATACGCTGGTTATCGAAGTAACGGTGCTGCCGGGTAGCGGGAAGCTGACTCTGACCGGTAAACTAGGAGATGTCATGAAGGAATCTGCACAGGCTGCGTTCAGCTACACGCGGTCACGTGCAAACGAGCTAGGTATCGATCCTCAGTTCCATGAGAAGAATGACATCCACATTCATATTCCCGAGGGAGCGATTCCGAAGGACGGTCCTTCAGCAGGCATAACGATGGCGACGGCGCTTATATCCGCGTTAACGAACAGGTATGTATCGAAAGAAGTTGCGATGACGGGCGAAATCACGCTTCGTGGACGCGTGCTGCCAATTGGCGGCTTGAAAGAGAAATCGCTTGCCGCGCATCGTGCCGGCATTAAGAAAGTGCTTCTGCCGAAAGACAACGAACGCGACCTGCGCGACATTCCGGACAGCATTAGGAACGAGATGGAGTTTGTTCCGGTCAGTTCGATGGACGAGGTCCTTCAGCACGCGCTTACTCAAGCACAAGTGCATTCACCGGTAGAAACGCATTAGAAAGCAGGTTACTTAGACGTGAAGATTACCAATGTAGAATTTGTTATCAGTGCTGTACAGCCCCATCAATATCCTGACGATGCCTTGCCAGAGTTTGCTCTGGCAGGGCGTTCTAATGTCGGCAAATCATCGCTCATCAATCGTATGATTATGCGCAAAGGACTTGCTAGAACGAGCTCGCAGCCCGGCAAAACACAGCAGCTCAATTATTATCGCGTTAACGGTCAAGTGTATCTGGTCGACTTTCCAGGCTATGGCTACGCGAAGGTATCCAAGGTACAGCGCCAGCAGTTCGGAACAATGATTGAGACCTTCCTAAGCGACAGAGAGCCGCTGAAGATGGTGCTGCTCATCATTGATATTCGGCATGCTCCGTCCAAGGACGATGTACTCATGTACGATTGGCTGAAGCATTTTGAAATTCCGGTTTGCGTCGTTACGACGAAGGCAGACAAAGTGCCGCGCAGTCAATGGGATAAGCAGATCAAGCTCGTCAAGCAAACCTTAGGCTTCCAGACCGGTGACCATCATGTCCTGTTCTCATCAGAGACGGGGCTTGGCCGTGATGAGCTATGGGCCGTTATTAACAGCATGATTGAGGAAACAAGTGAAGAAGCGGAAGAAACAGCAGAAGTTTCAATCGAATAGCGAGGATTACGCACAATTTCACGGACTCATCGTAAAATCTCCTTAATTATTCAGAAATATGCGAGAATATCGCGGCTGGACGGCAGGAAGAAACAGCCGCGATGCGGTATAATAGACGTAAGCAATCGTTTTACAAACGCGTTACTTTAAAGAATTGAGGAGATTTTTATGGCTCAGCGGATAGCCACAGAGTATGTCAATGCTTCTCTGCAATTAACGGCTGAAGAGATGGCGGGATTTGTCCGGTTCTTCGAAGACCAGCATGTCAAGCATCAGGTGCGGGTGTTGGAGAACGGCAATCACGAGATGGTTCTCGAGGACGACGCAGGACGAGAAGAGGTCCGCTTAACTTTCGAGCGTCAGCAAGATCAGTTTGTTTGCCTGCTTTCCTGCCGAATGCTGCATCCGAAACTGACGAACGCAATGCGCAAGGCCGTGGCAGCATTTCGCGGCGATGCCGTCGTCAATCGTATTTATCCCAATTACACGATGACATATCATTACGTACAAGGCAACGTTCGCAAAATTGTTGAAATCAAGAACAATGAAGCGAGAGTGATTTTCGAATTCAAGGATACGATCGGTCAGCTCGAAGCTGCATTCCGTGTTATGGATATCGAGAATGAGATCGCGATCGTTCACGGCGCGGTTGATCAACTGCTGGATTTGCGTAATCAATGCAGCAACCAAGCACAAATTGCTATGATTGATGCACGTTTAGCCGCTTATACGAAGCAGCTGTTTAGGTTGGAAGCATAAGTCTTCAATGAAGGATATAATTGTCCAGAGCCGCATATACTGCGGCTTTTTTTATTTTAAACACAACAATTGGACGAACACATAAGCCTTTGTTCCAACATACGTTGGTAACTGGAGTTTGCAGTGTGTTCTCAAATCAAATTTGCCTAAAAAAAACTATTGCATTTATCCGCAATAGATGGTATTTTTATTTTCGTTGCAATGAATATTAGGAACCAGGATTCACTCAGGACATGGTAATGTTGCGAGAGGAAAGTCCCTCGGGCAGTGAATGACGTAGGTCCTAGCGGATGAAATTACAAAACATTTTATTCCTAGGAAGGGGGAACCGAGAGATGGAATATTCAACTTTCGGAAGACACGTTGCTGTTGACACTTGGGGTGTGGATTTTGACCTGCTCAACAACTCCGAATTTTTACAAGCCCAAATGGTAGAGGCGGCTGAAGCTTGCGGCGCTACCGTACTCTCCGTACAAGCCAAACAATTTGAACCACAAGGTGCGACGGTGCTCGTTATGCTGTCAGAAAGTCATCTTTCCATTCACACGTATCCTGAGAGAGGCTTCGCTGCTCTTGATTGTTACACTTGTGGAGAAACAGTGGATCCGCAGCTTGCGATCGACTACATGATGTCTGTATTGAAACCGAAAATGACACATGCTAAGAAGCTTGTCCGCGGCATGGGAGAATTACAAGTCGTTGAAGCAGATATGAAGCAAGCCGAGCTTGTGTAACATTTTTTTATAGGATGAGATAAAGGCCGCGAGTGCAATCGCGGCTTTTTTGTTACGATGAAACAGGGATGAGTATTTCAAATAATTTTCATAATTGCGGGGGTACAGGTTGTCGAACTGTGCTATACTAATTGTGAAAATCACGTTGAAGGGCAGGTGAACGCACATGCACATTATGGTTGTCGGACTTAATTATCGGACAGCTCCAGTTGAGGTTAGAGAACGGTTTACATTCGCTGACCGCGACTTGCCTGAGGCTTTGAAGCAATTGAAGCAAACCAAAAGCATTATGGAATGTGTCATCGTAGCGACCTGTAACCGTACAGAGCTTTATGCAGTTGTGGACCGACCACACTTGTGCGGTCACTACATTCGCAGTTTTATGGAGAAATGGTTTAAAACCCCGAGAGAGGATTTCACCTCGGATTTATATATGCATGAAGATGAGAAGGCAATCGAGCATTTGTTCCGAGTAACGAGCGGTTTGGATTCCATGGTCATCGGCGAGACGCAGATTCTGGGTCAAGTCAAAGATGCTTTCCTCCTAGCGCAGGAGCAGAAGACGACGGGAACGCTCTTTAACTCCATCTTCAAGCAGTCGGTTACGCTTGCGAAAAAAGCTCACTCCGATACAGCAGTCGGCGAAGCTGCAGTATCTGTCAGCTACGCGGCCGTGGAGCTCGGCAAGCGCATCTTCGGCCAATTTGGCGGCAAGACCGTCATGATTGTCGGTGCCGGCAAAATGAGCGAGCTGACGGCTAAGCATCTTTACTCGAGCGGCGTTAAGAAGGTTTTCGTCGTGAACCGCACGTATGACCGTGCCGTTCAGCTGGCAGACAAGTTTAATGGCACTCCGCTTGATATGAAAGAAGCTGTCGCGAGGCTGCACGAGACGGATATTGTCATCAGCTCAACGGGTTCGGATGGCTATGTTCTGACGCGTGAACAGGTTACTGCAGCGATGCAAAAACGTAAATCGCGGCCATTGTTCATGATTGATATCGCGGTTCCGCGAGATTTGGATCCGGCGATTGCTTCGGTCGAGAATGTATTCCTCTATGACATTGATGATTTAGAAGGCATTGTCGAGAGCAACATGGAGCAGCGCCGCCAGGAAGCAGCCAAGATTGAAGTGCTAATCGAGGCCGAGGTCGAAGCATACCGTCAATGGTACAAAACGCTCGGCGTCGCTCCGCTTATTCAGGCGCTTCAGACGAAAGCAGCTGCCATTCACGCAGAAACGATGGACAGTTTAACGAATAAGCTGCCTGATCTGGGCGATCGCGAGCTGAAGATCATTCACAAACTGACGAAGAGCATCGTTAATCAAATGATGCACGACCCCATTCTTCGGGTGAAGGAAATGGCTGGGGAGAAGCATGCGGATCAAGCGATGGATATGTTTGTGAAATTGTTCGCGCTTGAAGAAGAGCTTGAGCGGACGGCGGAAAAGGCCGAGAAATCGAAGCCGGTTATCGAGAAATCATCGCCGGCAGACACCTTAGCTAAGCTTGGCCAAGGTGCGATTGCGGCCGTTACGACCTAAATCAGCCAACGTTTGCGGAGGCGCCAATGGTTACACACAACTGGTTTTATGATGGAATGATGTACGTATACGCCCTGAGCCTCCTCTTTTACTTCTCGGATTTCGTGGATCGAAACCGGGAAGCGAAGCAGGTGGGAACAGGGCTCCTTGTTTTCGTCTGGATCCTTCAAACAGGCTTTCTAATTCATCGGATTATCTCCCATTTGGACATGACCGTATTGAATTTGTTTGAATATTTATTCGTTTTCTCTTGGCTGCTTATCACGGTTTCTTTAGTGATGAGCCGTTTTTTTCGAATGGAGTTTATCGTCTTCTTCGTGAACGTGTTCGGCTTTGCGATCTTGACGGTCAATTTGTTTCGGATCGGCAGCGGTGCTTCGTTGGCGCGCTGGGAGCTTGCCCATGACATGCTTTATGTCCATATTGGGCTTATGCTTCTTGCTTATACGGCTTTTACGGTCAGTGCGATTTTCTCGGGGATGTATATGTTTCTGTTCGCGCGTCTCAAGGGCAAGCAATGGACGAAGCGGATGCAGCGCCTGCCGAGCCTGGATGCGGCCGACCGTTTTATGTTTCGTGTCTCATTGATTGGAACACCGCTGCTCTTGCTGTCGTTAACGGTTGCGGTTACGTCCATCCTCATCGAAGGGCGATACGGGCTGCTGTTAGATTGGAAGGTGTTGACGTCGTTCGTCGCGTTGGCTCTCTATATATGGAACGTCATGAAGCACCAATGGTTTGACGGTACGGGCTGGAAGTTCGCGCGGTTTAATCTCATTAGCTATACCGTTCTGCTGTTGAATGTATTTATTAATCAGGCATCCAATTTCCATGGGTGGTCGTAGATACCGCGGACCTATTGCGAGGAGGAAGAAGCATTGCCCGGCTATTATCCTATGATGATGAAGCTCGCAGGCAAACGCTGTATCGTGGTCGGCGGCGGTACGGTCGCAGAGCGAAAGGTGCTCGGATTAATAGAAGGCGGAGCGGACACAGTCATTGTCATTGCACCTGCCTCGACCGAACGGCTTCAGGCACTTACCGGAAGCGGGTGTATTGCCTATGTACAAAGGGAATACAGAGAAAGTGACCTTGAAGGTGCCTTCTTGCTCATCGCCGCAACGAACGATCGTCAACTTAATGCGCGAATCGCAGCTGCTGCAGATGAACGTGGAATTCCCGTTAACACGGCAGATCGGTCGGAGCTAGGCAGTTTCATAACGCCTGCTGTCGTGAAACGAGGGGATTTAACTATCGCTTTGTCGACAGGCGGAGCCAGCCCTGCCTTGACGGCGCTGCTGAAACGAAGACTTGCAGAGCAATACGGACCCGAATACGAGGGGTTTCTTGAACGGCTGCATGCGCTTCGCAAACGAGTACTTGAAATCATAACAGAGCCAGGCTTGCGTACTGCGGTGCTGCGGCTTGCGGCCGAAGAACTGCCTCTGTTCACAGAAACGGCGGATAAGCAAGCACGTGCGAAGGATTCTTGGCCCTATGCCGATATGAGCGAATACCAGCTAGAAGAATGGATGAATAGGCTGCTGCAGGCGGCTGAGAGGGGATGTTAAACCATGGCATACATTATTAATGGGCGCCGGACCATCGTTGTCGGAACGAGACAGAGTGCGCTAGCGCTGACGCAAACCGGGCAAGTCATCGATCAATTGAAAGCGCTGAGCCAAGAGCATGGATTAACGTATGACTTCGAAATTCGAAAGATCGTGACAAAAGGCGACCAAATCCTGGATGTAACCTTGTCCAAGGTAGGCGGGAAAGGTCTTTTTGTCAAAGAAATCGAACAAGCACTGATCGATGGAGAAATCGACCTCGCTGTACATAGCATGAAAGACATGCCTTACGAGCTGCCTGAAGGCCTCATGAATGGCGCCGTGCCGAAGCGCGTCGACCCGAGAGACTGCCTCGTGACGGCTGGCGGGCTCTCATTCGAGAATCTCCCGCAAGGAGCGAAAGTAGGAACGAGCAGCCTGCGCCGTGCCAGCCAATTGAAATATGCCCGTCCGGATCTGCAAATTGAATCCATCCGGGGAAACATTGATTCCCGAATTAAGAAGCTGGAGAGCGAAGGCTTCGATGCCATCGTGCTGGCGGCGGCGGGTCTGCATCGGATGAGCTGGGAGTCCAAGATTTCGACGTTTCTGTCAGAAGAGGTTTGTGTCCCTGCGGTAGGCCAAGGCGCGCTAGGCATCGAATGCCGGGAGAACGATAAAGAGGTTCGTCACCTGCTGTCGCTCTTTAACGACGAGCTGACCGCGCTGACCGTGTCTGCCGAGCGAAGCTTCCTAGGTGCACTAAACGGCGGCTGCCAAATTCCGATCGGAGCGCATGCCGTCGTTGTGGAACAAGATGGCGAGGGTACAATAACGATGTCGTTGACAGGCATCGTCGGCTCGCCCGATGGAACGATCCTTCTGAAAGAAACGATGCGTGGAACTGATCCCGAAGCGCTGGGTGTTGAAGTTGCGAATTTGCTGAAAGCCAAGGGAGCTGACCGTATTTTATCGGAAGTAAGGGGATGATCGGTTTGCTTACGGAGAAAAGCAAAGGGAAAGTTTATTTGGTAGGGGCGGGTCCCGGCGATCCGAAGCTGATTACCGTTCGGGGCAGGGAATGCATTGGACTCTGCGATGTGATTGTTTATGATAGGCTTGCAAGTCCGAGGCTGCTTCGTTACTTGAAGCCAGGCGCTAAAAAAATATACGTCGGCAAGCTGCCCGACCGTCATACAATGAAACAAGAAGACATTAATCAACTGCTTGTCGATCTCGCCTTGGAGGGTAAAATCGTCACGCGGCTTAAAGGCGGCGATCCGACGATCTTCGGCCGAGTCGGCGAGGAAGCCGAGCTGTTGCAGCAGCACGGTATTGAATTTGACATCGTACCGGGCATTACCTCAGCCATTGCCGTGCCTGCTTATGCCGGCATTCCTGTGACGCATAGAGATTTGGCCTCTTCCTTATCCATCATTACCGGCCATGAGAGTCCGGACAAGCTGGACCAGTCTATTCACTGGGACAAGGTGACGCTCGCTACAGGAACGCTTGTATTCCTCATGGGGGTCGCCAAAATCGGCTATATCGCGGAACAGCTGGTCAAGCACGGCAAGCCGGCTTCGACGCCGGTGGCACTCATTCGCTGGGGTACGCGCGTCGAGCAGCGGACGATCACGGGGACGCTCGAGACAATCGAAGCAATCGTGAAGGCGGCGAAGTTTAAACCGCCTGCGGTTATCGTTGTCGGCGATGTCGTTCTGCAGCGCGAGAAGCTGCAGTGGTATGAGAACAAGCCGCTGTTCGGTACGCGCGTGCTGGTGACGAGAGCGAGGGCGCAGAGCAGCGACCTGGTGGAACGGATTGAGGAGTTTGGAGGCGAGCCTTGCGAATTTCCTGTCATTGAGACGCGTGAACCTCAGAATCTCGAGACACTCGCGCTGCTGCAGGCGGCGATGGCAGATGCGCCTTCATACGATTGGATCATGTTCACCAGCGTGAACGGTGTCGACTATTTCTTCGATTGGCTGAAGAAGCTGCGAATCGATATTCGTCAATTCCACCGTGCACGCATCGCCGCAGTCGGGCCGAAGACGGCTGAAGCGCTCGAGAAACACGGCATTCTTGTCGATATGCTTCCGGTCAAGTTTCAGGCCGAAGACCTGCTGGACAGCTTAGCGGAGAATCTGGTGCCAGGACAACGGGTCCTGCTGCCGCGGGGGGATCTGGCCCGTGAAGTGCTGCCGCGGACGTTGAAAGACAAAGGTCTGCAGCCGGTCGAAATCGATGTATATGAAACTGTTATCGCCCAAGACCAGGACGAAGATGTGCTTGACCTGCTGCGAAGCGGCGGCATACATGTCATTACCTTCGCAAGCTCGTCGACCGTTACTAATTTCCTTGAATTGCTGCGCCGCATGGGCGTAGAGAAACCACTTGACCTGCTGCAAGGCATTGATATTGCATGCATCGGTCCTGTGACGGCTCGCACAGCAGCTGACGCCGGACTGAACGTTACGATACAACCGGAAGATGCAACGATTGACGGACTCATTGAAGCTATTGCCGAATCCCGCTTGAAGCATCGCACGAAATAGGAGGCGTTTTGATTATGGCATTTCCGATTACGAGAAATCGCAGGCTTCGGAGAACGGCTGCGCTGCGGAGCTTAGTGCGCGAAACCCAGCTGACTGTAGACGATTTTATTTACCCGCTCTTTGTGACGCACGGCAAAGGCGTCAAAGAAGAAATTTCATCGATGCCCGGCGTTTACCATCTGTCGCTTGATCTTTTGAGAGCTGAAATCGACGCTGTCACGGCTTCAGGCGTGAAGGCCGTGCTGCTATTCGGGGTACCAGATTCCAAGGATGCAACGGGTTCATCGGCATACGATGCGAACGGCATCGTACAGCAGGCGACTCGTGCCGTGAAAGAATGGGCGCCTGAGCTGCTCGTCGTTGCGGATACGTGCCTGTGCCAATTTACCGATCACGGCCATTGCGGTATGATTCATCATGATCCGCGTACCGGTAATGCGGAGATCGACAATGATTCTTCCCTGGAGCTGCTGGTCAAAACGGCGGTTTCGCAAGCGGAAGCCGGTGCGGATATCATCGCACCTTCCAATATGATGGACGGGTTCGTCGGCGCAATCCGCGAAGGGCTTGACGCAGCGGGCTTTGAAATGGTGCCCATCATGTCCTACTCCGTCAAGTTCGCTTCTGCCTTCTACGGTCCATTCCGTGAGGCCGCGCATTCCACGCCGCAGTTCGGTGACCGCAAAACGTATCAAATGGATCCTGCAAATGCACGCGAAGCGATGCGCGAAGCGGAAGCGGATGTCATTGAAGGCGCCGATTTCCTCATGGTGAAGCCTGCGCTTGCTTATATGGACATCATTCGCATGCTGAAGGAGCATTTTGACTTGCCTGTAGCGGCTTATAACGTCAGCGCCGAATATTCCATGGTCAAGGCGGCTGCGGCAAACGGCTGGATTGATGAGCGTGCTGTCGTTCTTGAATCGTTGACCGGCATGAAACGCGCTGGTGCAGACCTCATCATCACCTATCATGCGCTGGATGCGGCCCGCTGGCTTAGAGGCGAGTAACGAAGCAGCTCTATCCCGAATAGGATTACAAAAGAACAGACTGGCGGTGTTACTTATGATAGATAAGAATCGTAAACGGACGGACGAACGATCCAGAGCGGCATTTGCAAAAGCGAAAACCGTAATTCCGGGCGGTGTCAATTCCCCGGTTCGCGCGTTTAAATCCGTTGGCTTGACGCCTGTATATATGGATCGCGGGGAAGGTTACCGCGTCTTCGATATCGATGGAAACAGCTATATCGATTATGTCGCTTCATGGGGCCCTCTCATCATGGGTCATGCGCACCCGGAGGTCATCGAAGCGGTGAAGAAAACGGCAGAGAAGGGGACAAGCTTCGGCGCGCCGACAGAGCTCGAGACGCTGATGGCCGAGCTTGTCTGCGAGCGCGTGCCGTCTGTTGAAGTGGTGCGGATGGTGAACTCCGGCACGGAAGCGACGATGAGTGCGCTGCGTCTTGCACGCGGCTATACGAAGCGGAGCAAGATTTTGAAATTCGAGGGGTCCTATCACGGTCATGCCGACAGCCTGCTCATTAAAGCCGGCTCGGGTGTCGCGACGCTTGGACTTCCCGATAGCCCTGGCGTGCCCGAAAGTGTAGCCTCGCACACGATTACAGTGCCATACAATGACTTGGATTCCGTAAAGCTCGCTTTCGAGCAGTTCGGCGAAGAAATCGCCTGCATTATCGTGGAGCCCGTTGCCGGTAATATGGGCGTCGTTCCGCCGCTGCCCGGCTTCCTTCAGGGACTTCGCGATGTGACGTCGCAATACGGCAGCCTGTTGATCTTCGACGAGGTCATGACCGGTTTCCGCGTCAACTATCACTGTGCGCAGGGACTTTTCGGTATTACGCCGGACCTGACCTGCCTCGGCAAGGTCATCGGCGGCGGCCTGCCTGTCGGTGCATACGGCGGCAAACGCGAAATCATGGAAATGATGGCGCCAAGCGGCCCGATCTATCAAGCGGGCACCTTGTCAGGCAATCCGCTTGCCATGGCAGCCGGCTACACGACCCTCAGCCTGCTTACGCCTGACATTTATGAGCAGATGGAGCGGATGTCCGTACGTCTTCAGCTTGGCTTTGAAGCGAACGCAGCGAAGCATGGCATTCCTAGCACGATCAACCGTGTGGGCTCCATGGTATGTCCGTTCTTCACGGAAACCCATGTCATCAACTATGATACGGCAAAAACAGCCGATCTGGAGCGGTTTAAAGCTTATTTTGGCGCTATGCTCGATTTAGGTATCAGCATTGCACCTTCGCAATTCGAAGGGATGTTCGTCTCCGGCATTCACGACGAGGCAGCGATTGATGCAACAATCGATGCGCATGACGAGGCGCTTCGCCGGTTATAGAACAGAACGTTCAGCAATCGATGATTTGAGGGGATGCGTGAATATGAATCTTCAACTTGAAGATTTGCGTTATGAGCGAAGCGGAGAGTGGCTCTTGCTGTCGGCTGAGAAGCTCTTCACGATTGCGAATAACGCTGGCAGGACATCTTCTCCGATAGAGGCCGGGAGCCATCCGCACCAAGTGCGGATTTGGCTGCTGGCCCTTGGTTTATTTCCGGAGAAATGGTTAAATCGGTTGTTCTCGGTCGGCGGCATTCAAATGGAGGGGCCTTACATCCGCCTGCAAACCTTCCTGCCCGGAGATTCGGTACGGGATGCGGCTTATCGGATGGCGCTTTCGGAGTCTCCAGGAGGCAATAAGCTTCAAGATACTTCCAGGGCATCAGTGCTATACGCCGACGATTGGTGCATGGTGATGAACAAGCCGGCGGGCATGCCCGTCCATCCGGCTGCGCCGGGACAACGAGGAACCTTGGACGAGCATGCAGCAAGGTTCAGCCTGCAGTCGAAAGATCCTCAGCCTGCGAAACACATTCATCGGCTGGACGACGATACGGCGGGGCCGGTGCTTTATGCGCGCAATGAGCTTGCACAGCTGCGGCTTGATGAAGCGATGCGCGGCAAAACCATCGGGAGACAATATGCCGCCATTGTTCAAGGCAGAATAAAGCCATCAAGCGGAATCGTTCATGTCCCTATTGGTAAAGACCGCCATCATCGATCCCGGCGCAGAGTGTCGCCGGAAGGCGACCAAGCCGTTACGCATTACGAAACGATTGAAGTCTATCAAGATGCGTCTCTAGTCCGCTTATGGCTGGAGACGGGAAGAACCCATCAAATACGTGTTCATATGAGCTATCTTGGTCATCCGCTGGTTGGCGATACGTTGTACGGCGGCCGTGATACGCGCTTGACGCATCAAGCGCTTCGAGGTGAGCAGTTAACGTTCCAACATCCTTGGACAGGCAAAGCGATGATCGTAGAGGCTCCTGAGCCGTCCTGGTTCCGTGAAGCCCGCGAACGGCGAGCTTCTCTGTGAAAATCGTAGTCATGCCTCTCCGCCCCATGCCATATAGATAAATAGGCAAGATGAAACAGCTGACGCTTAATGTCCGGCGCTGCAGGTTTCATCCCTTAGAAATACAAGAATGCAGATGGAAGCTTATCTTAACTTGGATGTGAAGAAAGCTGCAAACAAGCTTTTTTGAGAGGGGAAGGGAGGACGACAAGCGTGCCAAGCCAGTCAAACGGTTTGCGATTTGACATTTACGAACGGGTTCATTTGCCAGATGATGTGGCGGCGATCGACGAGCTCGACGAAATTGAGCTGGTCCCCCGCATAGGAATCGTGCAGCAAGAAGATCAAGTTTTACTGAAGGGCCACTTGCTGCTTACCGGCGTATACCGTGCGCCTGATGAACCGTTGGAGGAACAATCGCTGGAGCACTGGATTCCGGTAGAGATTACGCTGCCGCTGAATCGGATTCACCGGTTGGATGACATTTCCGTAGAAATTGATAACTTCGATGTGGATGTGCTGTCCGCACGAACCATCAACATTACAGGTGTGCTCTCCTTGTTCGGCATCGAAATCGAGCAGCCAAACCCGCCGCAGGAGGATTGGCAGCGGGAAGAACCGTTTACTGTCGTACATCGTAGAGAAGAGGAAGCTGTGCAGCCGTATTATCAGACCTACCGGCAGCAGCCGCAGTTTGCGGGCGAGAACCAGCATCGGCAAGCGGCCGAGCTGGAGCAGCAGGCCTTGTCCGCGGCACAGCTGCAGGCGGAGGAAGAGCATCAGATGCAGGCTCGCGCTGCGCAGCTTAGAGAACAGGCCTTACTTGAAGCCGCTCAACAGGAGGCGGTGCGTCAAGAAGCTGCTAGGCAAGAGGAAGCGCGTCTGCAGGCAGTTCGTCAGGATGCAATCCTGCTGGAGGCGATTCAACAGGAGGCACAGCAGTTAGAGCTTGTACGCGAAGCGGAGGAATTAGAGTCCGCCCAGAAACAGCCTGCTATTGAGCAGTCGGGAATCGTCGCCAACGAGCCCGAACCGTCCCAAACGGAGCCGATCATACGACAGCCTGCTACTGTGCAGTCGGCAATCGTCGCCAATGAGCCCGAACCGTCCCAAACGGAGCCGATCATACGACAGCCTGCTATTGAGCAGTCGGCAATTGTCGCCAATGAGCCCGAACCGTCCCAAATGGAGCCGGCCATACGACAGCCTGCTGCGCCGCCAGCGGCTAGCTTCACGGAACCTGCGCAATCGTTCAGCGAGGCAACGGCCTCCGACGCGGAAGCCGCCAGCAAGCCGATGCGCGTCGCGGTTGCGGGCAAGCCTGCCGAAGAGGATGCGGCTAAGCAGGGAGCAGGCAATGTCGGCTTCCGGTCGCTGCTGCAATCGAGCCAGCGTGAGCAGGAAGCTAGAGCTGCTGCAGAGCAGGTGGCGGAGCGCGCGGCAGCGGAAGCACGCAAATCGAGCGGTGACGAGATCGAGTGGAAAAATCTGTTCTACGGCAGGCCGAGCGAGGATCGATCGTTCCGCAAGCTTCGGATGTGCATCGTCCAGCGCGAAGAGACGCTTGATGTTATTGCGGGCCGTTATCAGTTGCAGGCACGGGAAATCGCCTTGTATAACCGGCTTTCCGACCAAAGCGTAAGCGAAGGGCAAGTGCTTTACATTCCATAAAAGTGAGAATAAGCCTGCTGCGGGTCTTTCCATGACCTGTCGGCAGGCTTTTTGCGCTGAGGCAGTTCCTTCTAAGGCATAGGCGGCTGACCTTCTGGGATTGACGGCAGTAAATAAGAACGTGTATGATAGTAAAAATAGGGTAATACTTTATTGTAAAATACGTTGATGGGGAAGAGTGGCAGGAATACCTTCAGAGAGCGGAACCGTTACGCTGTGAGGTTCTGCAGGATATGTACTGTGACTGGTCGCCCTGGAGTAGCTGGAATGAAACGATTGTTGTTTAGTTGCAGCCGGTTGCAGCCGTTATCTGTATTGAGTTGTCGAACCGGCGCATGCTGTCGATTCGGAACAAAGGTGGTACCGCGGAAGCCAAACCTTTCGTCCTTTGCTGATAAGGGCGAGAGGTTTATTTTTTTCGTTTATAAGGCGATTAATTACCGGCGGCGCGAGCAACCGTGTATCGACCGGATGAGGAAATATAATTGGAGGTAGGAACGATCATGTCGCAGAAACAAACTATGACCGAAATGCCGACGACCTATGATCCTAAGGCGGCGGAAACCAAATGGTATCCCTATTGGATGGAAGGCAAGTATTTTGAAGCGGGCAAGCGTCCTGACGCGCAGACGTATACCATCGTCATCCCGCCGCCGAACGTTACCGGTATGCTGCATATCGGGCATGCACTCGATTTTACGCTGCAGGATATTCTGATTCGAACGAAGCGGATGCAGGGCTTCGATACGCTGTGGCTTCCAGGCTCCGACCATGCGGGCATTGCAACCCAAACGAAGGTCGAGCAGAAGCTTCGCGAAGAAGGCGTATCCCGTTATGATCTGGGACGCGAGAAGTTTCTCGAGAAGGTATGGGATTGGAAGGAGCACTACAACGGAACGATTCGCGAGCAATGGGCCAAAATGGGCTTCTCACTCGACTATTCCCGCGAACGGTTCACGCTGGATGAAGGATTGTCCCGTGCGGTTCGTGAAGTCTTCGTTCGTCTCTACGAGAAAGGCTTAATCTACCGCGGCAAGAAGATTATCAACTGGGATCCAGCTGCGCGTACGGCTTTGTCGGATATCGAAGTTGAGCATAAAGAAGTGAACGGCCATCTGTACCACCTGGAGTATCCGCTGAAAAACGGCCAAGGCGTCATTACCGTGGCGACGACGCGTCCGGAAACGATGCTTGGAGATACGGCGGTTGCGGTTCATCCCGAGGATGAGCGCTACAAGCATCTGATCGGCGAGATGATCGTGCTTCCGATCATTGGAAGAGAGATTCCGATCATCGCGGATGAGTATGTCGAGAAGGAATTCGGGTCCGGCGCCGTTAAGATTACGCCGGCGCATGATCCGAACGACTTTGAAGTCGGCCTGCGTCATGATCTCCCGCAAATCGTAGTGATGGACGAGAGCGGCACGATGAATGCGGAAGCAGGTCCGTACAACGGCTTGGACCGCGCCGATTGCCGCAAGCGGATCGTAGCGGATATGCAGGCTAGCGGAGTTTGCGTCAAGATTGAAGACCATGTTCATCAAGTCGGCCACAGCGAGCGCAGCGGCGCCGTTGTCGAACCGTATTTGTCTACGCAGTGGTTCGTCGATATGAAGCCTCTCGCAGATGCCGCGATTGAAGCGCAGCGCAGCGGCAATGGCGTTAATTTCGTGCCGGACCGCTTCGAGAAAATTTATTTGCAATGGATCGAAAATGTACGCGATTGGTGCATTTCCCGTCAGCTGTGGTGGGGCCATCGCATTCCGGCCTGGTACTGCGAATCCTGCGGCGCGATGCATGTCGCCCTCGAGGATCAGAGCGCCTGTTCCGGCTGCGGCAGCACCTCGCTCCGTCAAGACGAAGACGTGCTCGATACATGGTTCAGCTCCGCGCTGTGGCCATTCTCGACGCTGGGCTGGCCGGAACAAACGGCGGATTTAAAACGCTTTTACCCGACCAACGTGCTCGTAACGGGCTACGATATTATCTACTTCTGGGTAGCGCGTATGATCTTCACGGCGCTGGAGTTCACGGAAGAGAAGCCGTTTAAGGATGTGCTGATGCACGGCCTTGTTCGCGACGAGAACGGCAAGAAAATGTCCAAATCGCTCGGGAACGGCGTAGATCCGCTCGAAGTCATCGAGAAGTACGGTGCGGACGCGATGCGCTTCATGATTTCGACAAGCAGCACGCCGGGCCAGGATCTTCGTTTCCGCTGGGAACGTGTCGAGCAGGCGCGCAACTTCGCTAACAAGATTTGGAACGCTTCCCGTTTCGCGCTCATGAATTTAGAGGGCGTTACGGCAGCGGATATCGATATTAACGTGAAGCTCGGTACGGCGGACCGCTGGATTCTGCACCGCTTGAACGCGGCGGTAGCCGATGTAACCCGATTGATCGACAGCTATGATTTCGGCGAAACGGGCCGCGTGCTGTACAATTTCATCTGGGACGATCTATGCGACTGGTACATTGAATTTGCGAAGCTGAATCTCAATGGCCAAGATGAAGCGGCTAAACGCGCCACACAGTCTGTTCTTGCCTATGTTTTGGACCGCACGCAGCGTCTGATCCATCCATTCATGCCGTTCATCAGCGAAGAAATTTGGCAGCATTTGCCGCATGAAGGCGAGACGATCACATTAGCGCCTTGGCCGGTATATGATGCGGCTTTCGAAGCGCCTGATGCTGTCGCGGAGATGGAGCTCCTAATGGAGATGATTCGTTCCGTTCGGAATATCCGCGCAGAGGTTAATGTACCGATGAGCAAGAAGGTTGAACTGCAGATCAAGCCTTCGAGCCCGAGTGAAGCAGCGATACTTGCTCGCAACGAAGAGTTCATCGTTCGTTTCTGCGGCACGTCGAAGCTCGAGATCAGCCTAGAGCTGACGCCGCCCGACAAAGCGATGACGGCGATTGTTACTGGTGCCGAGATGTACCTTCCGCTTGCCGGGCTGATTGACATCGGCCAGGAAATCGCGCGTCTGGAGAAGGAAATTCAGCATCTGGACAACGAAGTGCTTCGTATTGAGAAGAAACTGGGTAATGAAGGCTTCGTGGCGAAAGCACCGGCGAAAGTCATTGAGGAAGAACGCGCGAAGATGGCTGATTATGCCGAGAAGCGCGATAAAGTTAAAGCGCGGATCGCGGAACTGAGAGGCTGAGGAACATGAGCATGACGAATAACGATAACAACGTTCAGCCGCTCGCAACGTATGAAGAAGCACGTCAGTGGATTGAAGGGCTGGTTTCATTCGGCATTCGTCCCGGCATGGAACGGATCGAGAGGCTCATGGAGCTTACGGGGCATCCGGAACGCCGCCTGAAATTTATTCATATCGCTGGCACGAACGGGAAAGGCTCCGTCTGCGCCTATCTGACAAGTGTGCTGCTGCGCTGCGGCTACGATGTGGGGACGTTCACATCCCCCTATATTACGAAATTCACGAACCGCTTCCAATATAACGGTACTGATATTCCAGAAGAGACGCTGCTTGCGCTGGCTAATCGCTTGAAACCGTTGGTTGAAGAAATTGCTGACAGCGAGCTGGGCTCACCTTCCATGTTTGAAGTATCCACTGCGATCGCCATCCTTTATTACGGCACCGTGTCCTATCCAGATTTTGTCGTGTGGGAAACCGGTCTTGGCGGCCGCATGGACGTAACGAACATTGTGACGCCGATTGTTTCGGTCATTACGAACGTCGGTCACGACCATATGGATATTCTCGGCGATACCATCGAAGCCATAACGACAGAGAAGGCCGGAATCATTAAGCCTGGCGTTCCCGTTATTAGCGCGGTTGCTCAGCCTGAAGCTGCGGCAATTATCCGGGATACAGCGAAAGCGAAGAAAAGTTCCCTTTATCTTTTGGGCAAGCAATTCTCGGAGACGGCCCTGAAGGTCAGTGAAAACGAGCAATCCTTCCGGTTTGACGGCTTATTCCGCTCGATTGATGAGCTGCCGATCACGCTGAATGGCGCCCATCAGCGCACGAATGCCGCTGTTGCGGTCATGACGCTTGAGGTGATGCGGCAGTACTATGCGTTAATTCTAGAAGACGAGGACCTTCGTGAAGGCCTGCGCAGCGCGGCATGGCCTGGACGACTCGAGATGGTCAGCCAGTCGCCTCGCATTCTTATCGACGGTGCCCATAATCCTGAAGGTGCGCAATCGCTTGCGTTAGCCTTGACCGAAACGTACCGGTACGAGCGGCTTCATCTCATGGTAGGGATGCTGACGAACAAGAATCATCGTGACACATTGCGGCATATACTACCTCTAGTGGATACGCTTGTCGTGACTGAGCCGGACTTCCGCAAAGCAATGCCGTCTGCCGAGCTGGCGGAGCTTGTTCAAGACCTGCGTGAGTCTGCCGGTCGTTCTTTCGAGCTTATCGTTGAACCGAATTGGAGGCAGGCCCTCGAGCGGCTGCAAACATTGACTGAAGAAGCTGATTTGGCGGTCGTGACAGGTACACTCTATCTGATTGCGGACGTCCGCTCCCAATTGCTTTATAATAAGGATTCTGAAAAAGGTTGGTGAACCGTCTTTGAATACAGCAGAACACGTTCATTTCATCGGAATTGGCGGTTACGGCATGAGCGCAATCGCGCGTGTCATGCTGGAGATGGGCTATAAGGTGACCGGATCTGACGTTGCCCGTCAGGAGTTAACGGAGAAGCTGGCGGCTAAAGGCGCCCGTATTTTCATCGGTCATGAACCAGAGCATGTGAAGGGTGCCGACTTGGTCGTTTATTCGACGGCGCTGTCGCGGGACAATGTGGAACGTAGAGCGGCGGAAGAACTCAATATTCCGATTCTTCACCGTGCGCAAATGCTGGCAAGGCTGATGAACAACGGGAAAGGCGTAGCGGTGGCGGGCGCTCACGGCAAGACGACGACATCATCGATGATTGCGCTTGTTATGGAGACGTGCAAGCTCGATCCGACGTATATCATCGGCGGCGAAATTGTAAATGTCGGCACGAACGCGAAAGCGGGCAAAGGCGAATATGTCGTAGCTGAAGCGGACGAGAGCGACGGTTCGTTCCTGCAATACCACCCAGCTATTGCGATCGTGACCAATATCGAACCCGATCATCTCGAAAACTACGACGGTGATTTTAATAAATTAAAAGCTGCTTACGTGCAATTCTTAAGTCAGGTCAAGCAAGGCGGCAACGCAATTGTATGTGCCGACGATGAGAATATTCAAGGCATGCTGCCGGAGCTCGTATCCGGTCCGCTTGGCACAAGCGGCGTACTTACGTACGGCATCGACAACGAGGCTGTTTATCAGGCGAATAATATTAAGCTTGGCGACCGCAAGGTTTCCTTCGATATGAAGAAGCACGGACACCTGCTGGGCCGCATCGAACTGTCAGTTCCGGGCCGTCATAACGTGTACAACGCAATGGCGACCGTGATTACTTGCTTGGAGGCAGGCGTGCCATTTGTGTCCATTGCGGAGGCGATTGTTGATTTCCGCGGCGCGAAGCGCAGATTCCAAGTACTCGGAGAGGTCAATGACATTCTCGTTATCGATGATTACGCGCATCATCCCACGGAAATCCAGGCTACGATCAGTGCAGCCAAGTCGACGGGCAAACGAATCATTGCCGTCTTCCAGCCGCAGCGCTATACGCGGACCTTCTTCCTGCTGGAGCAGTTCAGCCGCGCTTTCGCCGAGGCAGACGAAGTGCTGATTACGGATATTTACTCGCCCGCCGGCGAGCAGCAGATCGAAGGGGTCAACTCCAAGAAGCTAGTGGAATTGATTATTAAGAATAGCAATGCCAACACGACTTATTACCCTTCGAAAGAAGAGGTTCTGACGGTCCTGACAGGCCGCGTAGCCCCGGGCGATCTCGTCATTACGATGGGAGCAGGCGATATTTGGAAGGTTGCTGATTCGCTCGCGAAGACGCTCCGGGCAAAAGCATAATTAGCGGTTACTCGGTTTGTGCTTATGCATTCAACAGGTCTTCCAATTCCAAAACGACTAGAAAAGGCCGCTTCCCGTTAGTTGCTCGGGACAGCGGCCTTTTGGCTGTAACGACAGGAATCAGAGAAAGCCGGGAGGTCCGAGAATCCCCACCATCTTTGAATGATTCGCGTGTTTCGTTCGTCATGATAACACCAAACAAGCCGACTCGTAGGAGCCGGCTTGTTTGTGATCTAGTATTGCCCGAATTTTTTTTACACAAGCGTTGCCAGATACTCATCGAGCTGCGCAAAGGTGCCTGCGAAGCCCTGCTGTACATTAGAACGATTGCTGTCGAACGTGTGAAGTTCTTCAACAGAGGCGTTAACGGGAATGCCGCGCATGGTCAGCTTCGTCTTGCCGTCCATTTCTTCGAATAGGAGCGTATTCATGACCTCGAGCGGCCATAAAGGACTAGCCGGGTGGCGCAGCGTGTTTCCTTGTGCATCCGAGAAAGAACTGATGAACACGAGACGCTCCGGCGCTGCGATTTCATGATAAACGAATTTACCCCACATTTCATGGCCATCTGGCGTCTTCATGCTGTAATGGAATAGTCCGCCGGGGCGAAGCTCGACTTTGGCTGCCTCCATCGTTAATCCTTTCGGTCCCCACCATTTCAGCAGATGCTCCGCTTCGGTAAATACCTTGAATACGAGCTCGCGTGGGGCGTTAAGCGTACGAGTAAGGACAAGTTCTTCCACATTTCCAGGTTGTTGCTGTGTCATTGTTAAATTCCTCCTTAGGTTGGTGAGATGCCGATACGGCGCCTCCTAATCGCCTTCCGGCTTGTCGTTCTTCTCTTGCAGGGCGTACAAGTAATCTTCCAGCTGATCGAGGCGAACCTCCCAGGAGCGGCGAAAGGAAGCCAGCCAAGCGTCCAACTCTTGAAGCGGACGCGTCTCCAGCTTGTAAAAGCGCCGGTTGGCAGAGGGCTGTACCTCAACGAGTCCGGCGTCATGGAGCACGCGCAGATGCTTGGAGACCTGCGGCTGCTGCAAACGAAGCCGTTCGGCGATATCGCCGACAGGCAGGGGACCATCCCGAAGAAGCTCTACGATATGCAGCCGGTTGGGTTCGGCAAGCGCGCTTAAAGTCGTTGGATTCATGCATTGAATATACCTCTTTGGGAATATTCCTGTCAAGGAATATTAGGTGACTGCGTAAACAAGACTCCGCTAGGTCATAATTCTCTCAACTATCTCATAGACTTTTACTAGAGTACGCGGACAAGGAGTGATCGCAATGGCGGCTAAAGGACGTATCACATACCGTTTCGATAAACAGAGCGGGGCTCGCGTGGAAGAGCAGGAAGGCAATCAGCGAGCAGCCGAGACGAATATCGGTTCATATTTTCAGGAGGAACTGAAGTTCACATCCGAAATCGGGACGTGGAACAGCCCTTTTCAAAATGATGCTCGCGCCTTGGAGCAGCTTATTCGAGAAGCGGACGGTCAACTGCTTAAGCAAGAGGAAAAAAAAGCGGTTAAACCGCAGGCTGTGCCGATCGTGCACGAAGAGGTGCGTGATAAGTTGGAGGCAGAAACCGCGATTCTTCTCGGAGATGAAGAAGCGTTTGAAGATGATATAGTGCCTGCAGCGCCTAGACGTGCAGGAACACCTCGCGTTATTGACATGTATCCGATTCTAGAAGTCGAAGAAGAGCTTTACCGAAACGACCAGCAGAACATAAAAAGGACTGCCTTCGGATCTTATCTATCAGGTTCGGGTCAGCGGCCGGCACGCGGACCTTCATGGTTCAAGGTGTTCGCATCGGTTGCTGGAGCGATCGCAACGGGTGCGTTATTCGGTTATTTCGTGCTGGCATTGTTTACGGGATCGCCGACGGATTCCTCTGACGTCTCGCCATCGAACACGGCTGTAAGCGGCAGTCCCTCGAGCGGTGACAAGACGGCATCGAACGGTAAGGATAACGCTGCTAACGCCGATAAAGATTCGGGAGCTGCTGCCGGAACCAAAGGAAATGAAGGAAAGGCTGCTAACGTCGGCAGTGGACAGTCGGCTTCCGCCGTGGTGAACGTCAACGTGCCTGCAGCCTCATTCTATATGCTGCAATACGGCGTATTCAGCAGCAAGGAGGGGTTAGACGCTGCTGCATCAGAGCTTCGTGCCAAAGGGCTTGCAGCCGCGTCGCTGACTTCACCGACTGATTACCGGATCTATGTGGGCATGTCCGCGGACAAAGACGGGGCACAGCGGCTCGGCCAAGCACTCAGCGGCATGGACGTATATGTGAAACAAATCGACGTACCGGCGGTTACTGCTATTGCCTATAAGGGCAGCGCCTCGGAGGTGCAGACATTCTTTGGCGATACGGCGGCCCTCGTGGCGAAACTAAGCCAGTTAACCGAAGAGAGCATGGACGGCGCCTCAGGTTCGGATGTAAATTGGAAAGAATTACATCAGCAGTGGACAGAATCCGGAGCACGTGTGGAAACAGGAATGACGGATAAAGTGAACAAAGCGGCGCTCTTGAAGCTTATGCAAGCGGTCAATTCAGCCGTGTCGGCTGCTTCCGAATATGCGAAGAAGCCGTCGGATGCCTATCTGTGGTCCATGCAGACATCATTGATGGAAGCAGTCTTCGTGCAGAAAGGCTGGTTTGCATCCATGGAATCATTGTAAAGCGTTCCTTAGGCGCGTATAATAAAGTGTGCGTGTCAAAAAATGGCGAGGGACGTTGGAAGATGAAGAAAAACTTCTGGATTTTGCTGCTGTTCATTCTGATCGGCCTGCTGGCCGGCGCGCTTATATCTCATTGGCTGGCTCCTGTCCCAGGGCTGTCATTTTTGACGCATACCTCAACAATTACTTGGTCGCCCGCTGCAGATTTACTTGTCCTCAGTTACGCATTCACGCTGCGGATACATATCAGTCTCCTTAGTATTGCAGGTTTCATTATAGCGATTTGGCTGTACCGCAAACTTTAGGGAGCTCTAACCTTGCGTGAAGGAGCTTTGTACAACGATGGGTACTTTCCTCCCAAATAACTCAGCACATATCCGCCAGCTCGTGCTGGCTTCGTCTTCTCCCCGCCGGCGGGAATTGGTCGCGTCACTCGGCCTTTCCTTGCCGGTTCTCATTTTGTCCAGCGATACGGACGAAGGTACGCCATCCCATTATACGCCGGTGCAAATCGTCGAACAGCTCGGTCTGCGCAAGGCCAAAGCGACAGCCGCGATGCTGCTGGGCGAAGAAGCGTCCGTCTCTCTAATTATCGGCGCTGACACAATCGTCGTGCTGGATGGCGAGGTACTCGGCAAGCCGAAGGATCGAAGAGATGCCATTCGCATGCTTACGCTGCTGCAGGGCAAAGCGCATGAAGTGTATACGGGCATCGCTTGCGTGGACCCTTCCGCCGGCCGTGAGCTTGCTTCGCATCGCATGACTAAGGTTGTCATGAAGCCGCTGACCGCTGCAATGATCGAACGTTATGTAGATTCAGGCGAACCGATGGACAAAGCCGGCAGCTACGGGATTCAAGGCCGCGGGGCGGTGCTTGTCGATCGGATTGACGGCTGCTACTTCAACGTTGTCGGTCTATCGCTTACGCTCTTTTCGGACATGCTTGCCGAATTCGGCATCGAGGTTATTTGATCCGATTTGTATGTACCATTATCGCTCATTCTTATTTGACATCCGGAAAGCAGGGAAGGACATGGAGGCAGAAAAGCCCTATGTGCTGAAGAATATCCCTAACGAAGACCGACCTAGAGAACGCCTGATGACCGTTGGGGCTGAGGCACTCAGTCACGCAGAATTGCTAGCGATCTTGCTGCGCACGGGAACGAGACGGGAGTCTGCTGTTCTCCTGGCATCGCGTATTCTTCATCAATGCGGCAGCCTTCGAGGGCTTGTTGATATGAGCATTGACGAAATGACCCGAATCCGTGGCATCGGCACAGCGAAAGCGGCGCAGCTTCGCGCCGGAATCGAGCTTGGCCGCCGCTTGGCCCGCAGCCAGCAGGGAGAGCTTCCGACAATACGCAAGCCTGCGGATGCAGCGGATTTGATGATGGAAGAGCTGCGCTATTTGAAGCAGGAACACTTCGTCTGTTTGTTTTTGAATACGAAGAATCAGGTTATTGGTACAGAGACATTATCGATCGGTACTTTGAACGCAACGCTCGTTCATCCGCGCGAGGTGTTTCGGGCAGCCATCAAATGCAGCAGCTCTTCACTGATCTGCATGCATAACCACCCAAGCGGCGATCCGACGCCGAGTCCGGAAGATATTGCGCTTACACGTCGTTTAATGGAGGCGGGCGAGCTGGTCGGCATCGATGTGCTTGATCATTTGGTAATAGGTGACAATCGCTTTATAAGTTTGAAGGAGCAAGGTCACATGTAATATAATAAGAGGGATTGTCTTACGAAAGAAAGGAAGATACAAACATGTTTGGTGGTTTTACGAAAGATTTAGGAATTGACCTTGGCACTGCTAACACACTCGTCTATGTAAAAGGAAAAGGGATTGTCGTGAGAGAGCCTTCGGTGGTTGCTCTTCGTACGGATACGAAAAAAATCGAAGCTGTAGGCGAACACGCGAAGAAAATGATCGGTCGGACGCCTGGCAATATTCGTGCCATTCGCCCAATGAAAGACGGCGTTATCGCGGATTTCGACACAACGGCTACCATGATCAAATATTTCATTCGTCAAGCGCAGAAGAGCCGCGGCTTGTTCACGCGCCACCCGAACGTCATGGTTTGCGTGCCGTCGGGCATCACGGCTGTTGAACAGCGCGCGGTTAAGGATGCGACCGTTCAAGCAGGCGCGCGCGAAGCGTTTACTATTGAGGAGCCGTTCGCGGCGGCGATCGGCGCTGACTTGCCGGTATGGGAGCCGACCGGAAGCATGGTTGTCGATATCGGCGGAGGCACGACGGAGGTTGCGGTTATTTCGCTCGGAGGGATCGTCACAAGCCGTTCCATTCGGATTGCCGGCGACGAGATGGATGAGGCGATCATTCATTATATTAAACGGATGTACAACCTGATGATCGGTGAGCGCACGGCAGAACAGCTGAAAATGGAAATCGGATCGGCGCTTGCGCTAGACCGCGCGGAGTCTATCGAAATTCGCGGCCGTGATCTCGTATCGGGCTTGCCGAAGACGCTTCCGATCTCCTCGGAGGAAATCTGCGATGCGCTTGCAGATACCGTCAATGCGATTGTAGATGCGGTAAAGATTACATTGGAGAAATGCCCGCCTGAGTTGTCCGCGGATATTATGGACCGCGGCATCGTGCTGACCGGCGGCGGGGCACTGCTTAAGAACCTGGACAAGCTGCTCGCGAGAGAAACCGGCATGCCGGTTATCGTGGCGGAGAACCCGCTGGATTGCGTGGCAATCGGCACCGGACGTGCGCTTGACAACATCGACCTGTTCAAAACTCGCGGAGGCCCGGTTTCCCGTTCCAAGAAATAATCCGGCAAGTAAAGGATTGGGGAATTCGGATGAGCGGAAATGGCGGGTGAAATGTAGTGTTTAACTGGATGCGCAACAGACGGATGTTTGTGCTCATGATCGTATTTATACTATTCGTTGCCGTAATGGGCTTCTCGATCGGCGACCGGAAGAAGCTGACGTGGCCGGAGTACTTCGCGCTTGACACCACGGGCTTCTTCCAGCAGTGGCTGTACAGGCCGGCCGGCTATATTTCGGACATGTTCAAGGATTTCTCCCACATGCGCGAGGTTTACAAGGAAAATGAACAGCTGCGGATCGCGGCGGCTGCTTACGCAAGAGACAGCATTAAATATAATTTCATGGAATCTGAGCTGAAGCAGCTTCAGGACGACTTGCATTTTACCGAGCGTCAGAAGCAGCTGAACAATTACAAGTACTTGATTGCGCAGGTCGTGGCGGTTAACAACGATCCCTACGACGAAACGATTCGTATCAATCTCGGTTCCAGAGACGGCATCAAGCCGAACATGGTCGTCGTGACGAACAAAGGCCTCGTCGGCCTGACGAGCCGAGTAGATCCTTTCTTCTCCTCGGTTATGCCGATTACGAAGCTGAATGTGAATTCGACGGATACGAAGCAAATTGCTGCGACCGTGCTTGGCAAGGAGAAGGAGTCCTTCGGTATCGTTGACAACTACGACACGGAAACAGGCAAGCTGTCCATGTCCAAGATTTCCGAGACCGATCCGCTCAAGAAAGGTGACACGATCATCACCTCCGGTCTAGGCAACGTGTTTCCGAGAGGCATGGTCATCGGCACCGTCGATTCCAGTCAGGTGGGGGACTTCGGTCTCACGTACACGGCAACGATCACGCCGGCTGCGGATTTCGACCATCTAACGGAAGTATTTGTCGTACAAACGCCTGAATCGGAAACGGGAGAAGTCACGCCATGAGCCTGCAGCGCATAATAGGGGTCATGCTGCTGTTCTTCCTTACAGAAGGCACGGTCTTCTACTGGCTGCTGCCGGATTCCATGGTCGGCCGGATCGTACCTCATTTTACGCTGGCGTTTGTCTTGTTTGCCGCCTTGTATCGTGGAAGGCATACGGCGCTTGTGCTGGGGATGGCGTTCGGCCTGCTGCAGGATCTCGCCTTTTACGGCCGTATTATCGGCGTGCATTCGTTCGCGATGGGACTAGTCGGCTATCTGACGGGCCTCCTCCTGGAACGCAAGCGCAGTACTTTGTTGATGGCGTTGTTCGTAATCAGCGTCTCTACTCTAGTGAATGACACGGTCGTTTATATTATTTATCGCGTATTCCGGCTCACCAATCAGAGCTTTCAATGGGCCTTATCGCAGCATATGATTCCGAGTCTGTTTCTTCAGCTTTTATTCGCACTGGCGATGTATATCCCGGTGAGACGTTGGTTTGAAGGCAGTTTGAAGCCCAAAACCGAAGAGGAAGAAGATTAACGCCGAACTCATGCAGGAATCGAAGCCTGTATGAAAGAATCGTATATAGAGAGGGGTGGGACGAGCGTGACCGAGAAGCAGCATATTACGATAAAAGGCGTCAAGGAAGGACTTATTTTCCTTCTCGACGACAATTGCGAATTTTCCGCATTGCTGGAAGAGCTGCAATATAAATTGGAAAAATCGCATCAACAGCTGCTGTCTGGTCCCATCGTTCACGTTCAAGTGAAGCTCGGCACCCGCCAATTGAATGAAGAAGAGAAGGATCGGATCAAATCGGCCATCCGTCAGCAGGGCAATTTGCTTGTGCAGTCCATTGAAAGTGAAGTACGTAACGAAACTAAGCCGGAAGACGGCAACAATATGAAAGTGCTCTCAGGCATCATTCGCTCCGGTCAGACACTTGAGCATGACGGAAATCTATTGTTATTGGGTGATCTCAATCCCGGCGGGACGCTGCTGTGCACTGGTGATATCTATGTGCTTGGCGCGCTTCGCGGATTGGCGCATGCCGGTTATAAAGGAAAGGAAGATGCTGTTATCGCCGCATCTCTCCTAAGACCGACCCAGCTTCGCATCCAGGAAGTGATCAGCCGTCCGCCTGATGAATGGATGACAGGGGATGCGATGATGGAGTTTGCGTACCTGAGCGAAGGCGTCATGAAAATCGATAAGATCACGCAGCTGCAGCGGCTACGTAAGCTGCCGGCTGTGTTTAGAGCTTGAGCGGGGAGTGTGTGGTCATGGGAGAAGCGATCGTTGTTACATCGGGTAAAGGCGGCGTCGGCAAGACGACGTCCTCGGCCAATATCGGCACGGCGCTGGCATTGCTGGGAAAAAAAATATGCATGGTTGATACCGATATCGGTTTGCGCAATTTAGACGTGGTCATGGGGCTGGAAAACCGCATCATCTATGATCTGATCGATGTTGCGGAAGGACGGTGCCGGCTCAATCAGGCGCTCGTCAAGGATAAGCGTTTCGAAGAGCTCTATATGCTGCCCGCCGCACAGACGAAGGACAAGAGCGACATCACGCCGGAGAAGGTCAAGGATATCGTGCTGGAGCTCAAGAAGGAATTCGATTATGTTATCATCGATTGTCCTGCCGGGATCGAACAGGGCTTCCGAAACGCCATAGCAGGTGCCGACCGCGCCATCGTCGTTACGACGCCGGAGAATGCGGCGGTCCGTGACGCTGACCGCGTTATCGGTCTGCTGGAGCAGGCGCAAGTACCGGCCAGACTCGTCATCAACCGGATTCGCGCTAACATGGTTCGAACGGGAGAAATGCTCGACATTGATGAAATTTGTCAAGTGCTTGCAATCGACCTGCTGGGCATTGTGCCGGATGACGAGAAGGTCATCCGCTCGGCGAATGCAGGCGAGCCGACTGTCATGGATCCATCGTCGCGTGCAGCGATCGCATATCGCAACATTGCGCGCAGGATGCTCGGCGATATGGTTCCGCTAATGCCGCTTGAAGAGAAATCGGGTGTAATCAAGCGGTTCCGCAAGTTCCTTGGAATAGGATGATTACGAAGTGTTCAATAAACTGAAAAAAATAGATGCCGGGATGATGATCATCCTTATGGCATTCACGGCGGTCAGTACGCTGCTCGTTCATAGCGCGACCTACGGTAACCCGGATTATGCCAATTACGATCTGAAGACGCTGATTTTCTATGGCATGGGCTTTTTCGTGGCCATTGTGTCCGCCCTCATTGATTACCGGCTGTTCCTGAAAGCGTGGTATGTTCTCTACGGCATCGGAATCGTGCTTCTCGTCGTCGTTTATTTCACGGCACCGGAAATCAACGGTGCCCGAAGCTGGTTCGAGCTGTTCGGCGGCTTGCTGCAGTTCCAGCCTGCGGAGATGGTTAAGATTATCTTGATCATTACGGTGGCCTACCTGATGGGCAGAAGGCAGGGCGATCCATTACGGGTGCGCAGCGATCTGTTTGTCGTGGCGGTGTTCTCGTTCGTTCCTTTCGCCCTCGTAATGATTCAGCCGGATCTCGGGAATGCCATTATCTATCTTGTGATTGTGCTCGGCATGCTGTGGATTGGGAACGTGAGGTACACGCATGTGCTGCTGGGACTGACGATTATCGTAGGCGGGCTGCTGCTATTCATATTCATGTTCAATACCTACAATAAACAAATTCATGATTATTTGTACGATCACAGCAAGGTGCACTGGTACGAGCGAATTAACGGCTTCATCAACCCAGAAACGGCTTCCGAGAAGGAAGTATATCAAGCCAGCAAGGCGAAGATCGCCATCGGTTCCGGCGGCTTGACCGGTGACGGTTATATGAAGGGCGAATCCAAGAACCGGAAGTTCATTCCATACCCATACTCGGATGCGATCTTTGTCGTGATCGGAGAGGAGTTCGGCTTCCAGGGCGCTGCGGTCGTGCTGATGCTGTATTTCCTCTTGATTTACAGGATGATTATTATTGCCTTCCAGTGTTATGACTTGCGGGGATCGTTCATCATCATCGGAATTGTTTCCATGTACGTCTTCCAAGTCTTCCAAAACATCGGCATGATGATTGGCTTGATGCCCATTACGGGAATTACGCTGCCTTTCATCAGCTACGGAGGTACCTCGCTTCTTCTTAACATGCTCTGTATCGGCCTTGTGTTCAGCGTCAAGGTGCATCAAGAGAAATACGAAATGGCAGCTTAGCCGTCCGGTCGATACCGGCGGCTTTTTTTTTGGATCTAGTCTGTTCCCTCTCCAGCGTTGGATAGAGCTGCCAGTCTCCCACTCATAACCCGTCCAGCCATCTCATATACTGGAGTGAACAAGCTGTATTGGTGGAGGGGATGGGCGATGGATACGCGAGACAGTATCCGCGGGCGCAGGCAGGAGCGGATACGCCGAATTATGGAGCTTAACGCTAAGCAGGCGCTGGAGCAGGTAAACAAGCCTCAGCTGCAATCACAGGCCGTTCAATCGGAAGCGCAGGGAAGGCATCCGCTTCCACACACACAGGTGAGTCAAGCCTTGCCGCAGCAGGCGAGCATGAACAGGTCAGCCTCATCTATGCCTGAATTATTGCCTTCTTTGTCAGCGCAGCAGCTGGGGGAGGAAGATCCTGAACGGCTCTGGAAATCGAATCCTAACCCGTGGGAAACGGCCGGTTGGCGAATTGCTCCGCTTCCAAGTAAGGAAAGGCGGGACGGCAAGCTGAATGGCCCGAAGCAGCCGGAACGGGATTATCCGTTTATTGCCAGAGGCTTATTCATACAAACGGTTATTTCAGCTGCAATTTTCTGCATCGTGTTTGGCATGTTCAAGCTGGATGTCCCCGCAGCTAAGCAAGGACGGGAAGTTGTAACGATCGCACTGACGGAGCAAATGGATTTTGATGCCGCGGCTGCGTTGTACAAGAAGTGGTTCGCGGGAGCGCCGTCATTCATTCCGCTCTTCGGCAATCATGGCGACGAGGAGTCGCAGCTTGCTGCAGGAGCTGTAGAGCTCCCGATTGTGTCTCCGCTTCCGGACGGCGCAGTCGTGCAATCGTTTGCGGCAACGCTAAGCGGCGTCGAAATGGCGGGCGAGCCGGGCCAGGCGGTGCTTGCAGCAGAGACGGGCCGCGTCATCGTGGTCTCGAAGGACGACGATAACATGGAGACCGTCGTAGTCCAGCATGCGAATGATCGTGTGACGATATACGGCCATCTCGCCAAGGTGATCGTAGCGGCGAATGATTGGGTCGAAGCGGGTAAATCGCTCGGTACATTGGCAGCAGCTGATGTCGATAAACAGAGCCTGTTATTTTTTGCGGTGAAGGAGAAAGGCCGATACGTCAATCCAGCGGACGTCGTCCCGCTTGATTAAACTTGGCGGCATCCGGTGGTCTATTCATCCGCTCTTCGTGCTCGTCATGCTCGCTTCTGTCCTGACAGGGTATTTCGTAGAGCTAATGACCTTGTTCGCAATTGTCATCGTCCATGAGCTAGGACATGTCGTCGCTGCTAGAGGTTACGGCTGGACGGTTCGCGAGGTGAAGCTGCTGCCTTTCGGCGGGGTGGCTGAGGTTGAGGACGGGAGCGGACTGCCGGCGAAGGAGGAGGCACTCGTAGCTATCGCGGGTCCCCTCCAAAATGCGTGGATGGCCGGAGCGGCTTGGCTCCTCGGCCAGCTTGGGATATGGAGCCATGAGTGGGCGGCGTATGTATGTCAGGCGAATATCATGATTGGCCTTTTCAATATGCTTCCAATTCTGCCGCTGGATGGCGGGAAGCTGATGCAGGCGGCCCTCAGCAGGACGCTAACCTTTCATGGGACATTGATATGGGGGACTAGAATGAGTCTCCTATTCAGTTCGATGATGATCGCGTATGCGTTCGTGCCGGCCATAATCAGCAGAAACGCGATTCATCTGCAGCTGAATCTCGCAGCTGTGGGATTCTTCCTCCTGTTCAGCAATTGGACAGCTTATCGCAATATCCCGTTCTTGTTCCTGCGTTTCTTGACGAATCGGGCGGTTTCGTCCTCTAGATCGGTGACTCAGGGCGTCTGGGCGCTGCCGATTATCGTTCCCAAGGGCTACGCCATTCTGGATGCACTGCGGCTGTTTAAGCGGGACAGCTACCACTTGATTGTCGTGATGGAAGAGAAGGGGGAAGTGCTCGCGGTATTGCCGGAGCAGCGGCTCGTTAACGGATTTCTGTCGGATGGCAAGGCCGATCGTGCAGTCTTAGAGCTTTTCATGTAAAATGTGTATCAGTGGGGACCGACTGGGACAGGAGGTCAAGATATGAAGAAAATGCTGGTGCACGGTCAAATAGATATGCTGCAAATCGCAATCGTGAACGATAGAACGCTTTATGAGTTTTATATGGAGAAGAAGGACAATGCAGGTCAGCTGGCGGGAAGTATTTACAAAGGCCGCGTCGTCAACGTGCTGCCGGGCATGCAGGCGGCTTTCGTCGACATCGGGCTGGCCAAAAACGCTTTTCTATACATCGATGATGTACTGCATCCGCACTTGGAGCGCCAAGCTAAGGAAAAGCCCCAAATCGGAACGCTGCTGAAAGCTGGTCAAGAGCTGCTCGTGCAGGTAATGAAAGAGCCGTTTGGGGGCAAGGGCGCCCGGGTAACGACTCATTTCTCACTGCCAGGCAGATTTCTCGTTTATATGCCGATTGCGGATTACGTCGGCGTTTCAAAGAAAGTTAGCACGGAATCGGTCCGCTCACGCATGCGCGTCATCGGCGAAGCGATTCGGCATCCGGGAGAAGGTGTCATTTTGCGGACAGCAGCCGAAGGCGAGAGTCACGAAGCGCTTCAGCAGGACGTGCAGCTTCTCCGCGAGCTCTGGCATGCCATCGAGCATAAAGGCTTGGAAGCGCCCGCGCCTTCACTCCTCCACAGGGACGCGGATCTCGTGCACCGGCTCGTACGGGATTTGCTGACAACGGAGATGGACGAAATCTGGATCGATGACCCCGCGGTCTATCAGAAGACGGAAGTCATGATGAGCAGCGTTGCGCCCGGCATGCTGCCGAGGCTGCGTTTATTCGATCCGCAGCAGAGCAGGGGCGTATCCTTGTTTCAGCAGTATCAGATCCGCGAGCAGCTGCATGTGGCTTGCCAGCGGCGTTACCGCCTGAAGTCCGGAGGCGATTTGGTTTGGGACCAAACGGAAGCGCTGACCGTTATCGATGTGAATACAGGCAAATACATCGGAACTTCTGATTTGGAAGACACGGTCTTTCGGACTAACCTGGAGGCAGCGGAGCAGATCGCAAGGCTGCTGCGTCTTCGCGACGCAGGCGGAATTATCATCGTCGATTTTATCGATATGGAAGAGGAAGGGCACCGGGAACAAGTGATGCAGCTGCTGGAGAGCCATGTTCGTTCTGATCGGACGAAATGTCAGGTTGTCGGCTGGACAAGACTTGGGCTGCTGGAAATGACACGCAAGAAAGTGCGCGAGCAAACGACAGCGCCTGTTAAGGATACGTTAAAAAATCCAGCTAACCCAATAGTATAGAATGACCAAGGTGAACAAGACGGTCGGCGGGATGACGATAATGGTAACCTTGGTGTAGTCCTTCCAGCTCACTTTGACTTTGTTTTTGCGCAGGACATGCAGCCAGATTAGAGAAGCAAGCGTACCAACAGGCAGAAGCAATGAGCCGATGTCGCTTCCGATGACATTTGCCAAGTAGGCGATTTTGAGCGTGAGCGGGTCTAGATTCATATCCGTCAATGTTAAGGTGCCGATCATTAGTGCAGGATGGTTATTGAAGAGCGTCGACATGGCACTTTGAATCATGCCCAGAATAAGGCTTGCGTTCAGCAAGCTGCCGCTTACGATCGGTTCGAAGACGTGGACAAGCCACGATGTAAAGCCGATATTATGGATCCCATAAATGATGACATACATGCCGAAGGCGAAGACGAGAATATGCCACGGCGTCTTTTTGATCATATCAACTGGCGGAATGCGCAGGTAATACCAGCGCCATCCTAGCAGGATTGCAGATCCCACAACCGAAACAAGCCAGATCGGGATAGCAAAATAAGAAGCGACGAACAAGCAGACGCGCATGAAAAATACGAAGAGC
Source organism: Paenibacillus sp. R14(2021) (assembly GCF_019431355.1). Taxonomy (NCBI): domain Bacteria; kingdom Bacillati; phylum Bacillota; class Bacilli; order Caryophanales; family Paenibacillaceae; genus Paenibacillus; species Paenibacillus sp. R14(2021). The sequence continues at coordinate 2,033,763 of NZ_CP080269.1, read as the reverse complement.
AGCACCTTTTGCATGAAGCGGGTCCTCGCTATCGGCGTGGAGAATGTAAGCCGGCTCACCGTCGGCGCATGCTTCAGCGGATGCTGCGACGTGTCCAGGCTCTTCATCCACAGCTTTCCGTTCATGGCGGGAAGCTTCTTCGGCAGGGATCGGTAACTGACCAGGAAAATGAGGAAAACCATGAACAAAAGTCCAAGGCTTGCGGGCACGAACATCATAAGCGTATGCATATAAAGCGTCATATGGACGATTTTGAGCGCGATTAAATTAACGATATTGCTTACCCCAATCGGTGCGCTCGACGCGGTTGCGACAAGGGCGCCCGAGAGCAGATAGGGAATCTTCTGATGCGGCTTGAGGCCTAAGTTTTGCAGCAAAATAAGCAGAATGGGCGTTGTAATGAGAATGCTGCCGTCATTGTTGAAGAAGAGCGTCATCAGAAAGCAGATCAGGTTGACATACCAAAAAAGTCGGATGCCTGAGCCTTTGGCCCGAGCAGCTAGTCCTTCCGCCGCCCAAATAAAAAAACCGAAGCTTTCCAGCACGACGGCCATGACGATGGTGGCCATGATCGTAATCGCCGCCCCGCTCACGGTTTTGGAGATTTGACCAAAATCATCCAGTGTGACGGTTCCGCTAAGCAGCACGAGCACAGCTCCGGCCATAGCCGGGATCGCTTCGTTGATTTCCTTCGGCCTCCATAGGATGAGAACGACAGTCATGACAAATGAGAAGATGGTTAACGTAGTCGCTAAAGTGCCATACATGGTTCCTATTCACCCCTTGCTGTGGCTTTAAGGCATTACAGTTGAATGTTGGTTATCGGCGGAGGCTCGGTCATGACTTCCGGCTGCGCCTTCTCCTGAAAGTCATATGCTGCTTCATGATTGGGCACGGGCGGCTGCAGCAAATAAAAGAGCAGCGATCCCGAAAAAGCAATAATAAGTAGAACAAGCAAATTGTTTCGCCTCCCTCGGCAAATATATCAAGCTTCCAAATGTCTCTGGCCTCTATTTATACTCCAGCATATGAGAGTTTTATAGATTTGGTATGGATGATGAACCAACAAAGTGAAGAAATAGATTGATATTGGGCAATATGTGTGCTATTCTATTATGGTGTCTGCGATTGAGTTATCTTTTGCAGGTAAATACCGCACCGAACAGGTACATAAGCTCGTACGGCTTTGCTGTCGCGGCACCTGCATCAGGCGAGTCTTCAATATAAGGAGGTGCAACACATGTTTGCGATTATTGAAACTGGTGGAAAACAATACAAAGTGCAAGAAGGCGACGTTCTTTACATCGAGAAATTGGATGCTGCTGAAGGCGGGAGCGTAACATTCGACCGCGTATTGGCTGTTTCCAAAGGCGCAGAGCTCGTAACTGGCGCTCCGCTTGTTTCCGGCGCTACTGTAACGGCTACAGTTGAAAAACACGGCAGAGGTCAAAAAATCATCGTTTATAAATATAAAGCGAAGAAAAACTACCGCCGTAAGCAAGGTCACCGTCAACCGTACTCCAAAGTAACGATTGGCAAAATCCAAGCTTAAGAGGTCAACGATGATTACGGTCACTATTGAGCGGCAATCAGCTGTTGATTCACGGATCGTATCGTTTGTAATCGAAGGACATGCTAAGTTTGCCAAGCCCGGCAAAGACATTGTATGCGCGGGCGTATCGTCTGTTTCAGTCGGTACGGTGAACGCGATCGAGGCACTGGCGGGCGTCGTGCTCCCGGCTTCGATGAAGAGCGGATGGCTCCGGTCGGAAATCCCAGTAGCTGATGACGCGGTCTCGAACGAGAAAGTGCAGCTTCTTCTGGAAAGCATGATCGTGATGCTTCAGTCGATTGCAGATGCATACGGAAAGTATGTTGGAATTCGTCAACAATTTCGTGAGTAAAGGAGGGAACATCCATGTTGAAACTGAATCTTCAGCTCTTCGCTTCGAAGAAAGGCGTAGGTTCCACAAAGAACGGACGTGACAGCCAATCCAAACGTCTCGGCGCTAAACGCGCTGACGGTCAAACGGTAACGGCGGGAAGCATCCTTGTTCGTCAACGCGGAACGAAAGTTCACCCGGGCAACAACGTTGGTATCGGTAAAGACGATACGCTCTTCGCGAAAATTGAAGGCGTCGTGAAATACGAACGTTGGGGACGCGACCGTAAGAAAGTCAGCGTTTACCCGGTTGCAGCAGCTGCTGTCGCTGCAGCGGAATAAGAAAAACTCCCCGGTCTGCCTGCAGACCGGGGTTTTCTTTTTTTTATAACGATACCTAAGCTCGGATGAACTTTCATCTTTCTCGTGCTATACTGTTTAAGGCTAGGAAAGAATAGGAAAGTAGGCTCGCAGATGAATCGCACCAGTTATTATGCTGCTTCATCCATCATTGTACCTGCAGCTGCAGTTCTTATTTGGCCTTCACAGCAGGGGCTGCTTGTCCTCTTCGTTATTTGGACCGTGCTAGCGGCATGGTTATGGTTCCGCAGCATACAGAACGAGCAGCAGCGTCGCTATTTACGCTTGGAACAGACGATGCAGGAGACGGCAATAACGACACTGAATCATCACCGCCATGATTGGATGAATGATCTTCAGGTTCTGTACGGTTATATTCGGATGGGTAAAATGGATAAGACGATTCCGTACGTGGAACAGATAAGAGAACGGATGATGAGCGAAAGCAAAATCGCGAAGCTTGGCGATCCTGCGCTCATTATGTTTTTGCAGTCCTTTCGAACGCAATGTAACACAATGGTCATTGATATGGACATCGACGGCGACGTGAATCTGGCCGATCTGCCGCTGGATGGCAGAAGGGCGGCGGAGACCGTCATGGCGCTGATTCAAGCCTATCGGTTTGCAACGGCGCCGAACTATGGTGAACCGGCAAAGCTGCTAATCGATCTATCAAGGGATGAGGACGAGCTTCATATTTCGTTTCATTTTGATGGGGACTTGAAGTCGCCTGAAGAGTGGAAGACGAATTGCGAGCGTGCGCTTCAGGGCTCGCCGCTGTTCCTGGCGGATACGGATTACGATGAAGGCAGCTTAGCGCTTGAGGCGAAGCTTGGGAAATAGACGGAGGCTGACAAGACATGTTTGTCGATAAGGCGAAAATATTTGTAAAAGGCGGCGACGGCGGCAACGGAATCGTGTCGTACCGCAGGGAGAAATACGTACCGCAGGGCGGACCAGCCGGCGGCGACGGCGGAAAGGGCGGCGACGTCATTTTTCGCGTCGATGAAGGCCTTCGCACGTTGATGGACTTCAGGTATCAGAAACACTTTAAGGGCGAACGAGGCGAGCGCGGCAAAGTCAAGACGATGCACGGCGCGAACGCGGAGAACACGGTCATTCGTATTCCGCCTGGAACGGTTATCCTAGACGAAGATTCACAGGAAATTATTGCGGACATGACGCAACAGGGCTCGGAAATCGTCGTTGCGAGAGGCGGACGCGGCGGACGGGGCAACACTCGTTTCGCATCGGCAAGCAATCCGGCTCCAGACTTTGCCGAGAACGGCGAAGAGGGTCAGGAACGCTGGATCGTGCTTGAGTTGAAAGTAATGGCAGACGTGGGTCTTGTCGGATTCCCAAGCGTGGGCAAATCGACGCTGCTCTCCATTGTATCGGCGGCGCAGCCGAAGATCGGCGCGTACCACTTCACGACGTTGTCACCGAACCTTGGAGTCGTCGACGTTGGTGATGGCCGAAGCTTCGTCATGGCGGACCTTCCAGGTCTGATCGAGGGTGCGCATGAAGGCGTCGGACTCGGACATGATTTCTTGCGGCATGTCGAACGCACGCGCATTATACTGCATGTGCTGGATATGTCCGGCTCGGAAGGGCGCGACCCTTATGACGACTGGGTGAAGATCAATCAGGAGCTGGAGCTCTATAACCCGATTCTGGCGGAGCGCCCGCAGATTATTGTCGCGAACAAGATGGACATGCCGGAAGCGGAAGAGCAGCTTGCGCTGTTCCGTGAACAGCTGGAAGCTAGGGAAGAAGAAGTCAAGCATGAGGTCGTCGCCATGTCTTCGCTGACGAAGAAGGGCGTTCAGGAGCTGCTCTACAAGGCAGCCGATCTGCTGGCGACCGTACCGGAGACGCGCATGATTGAGGAAGTCAGGGACGTCGCGGAACGTAAAGTGTACACGCTGGATAAAGAGGAAGACCGCTCGTTCAAGGTTGGCAGGGAGAACGAAGGCTTCTACGTCGAAAGCGCCTATATCGAGAAGTTCATGAAGCGCGTCAACTTGAACAACTCTTACGATGCGATTATGCGGTTCGCAAGAACGCTGCGGTTGATGGGTGTCGATGCTGAGCTTCGCAGCATTGGTGCCAAGGACGGCGATATTGTACGAATCGGGGACTTCACGTTCGAATTCTTCGAAGGAAGCGATTTTTATTATCACGATTAATAGGAGGGACAACTGCCGCGGCAGTGTTTGCAGAACGCTCTGCAAATACGGCTTGCGGCAGTTTTTCCTTTGAAGCGGGATGAGCTGCGCGCGGCGGTTGAAGGTTGTCCATGGATTTGCCTATTGCCAGAGCCGTTGTAATTGGTTATAATGTCCTCTATAAGAGAACAGATGTCTTTCTAAGGAGGACGGCTAAGTCAGTGGAAGAACGCTATTATGTCGTCCGTGAGGACATGCTGCCGGAAGCAATCGTGAAGACGATTCAGGTGAAAGAAATGCTCCGGCGCGGGGAAGCATCCACCGTTCATGAAGCTGCAGAACGCGTCGGATTAAGCCGAAGCGCTTTCTATAAGTATAAAGACGGCGTATTTACGCAGAACAACCTCCAAAGAGAAACGATTACGACCATTTCTATGGATTTGGATCATCGGTCGGGCATACTCTCGAAGGTGCTGGGACTCGTAGCCGGCTCTGAAGGAAACGTACTTACGATTCATCAGACGATCCCGCTGCAAGGGCTGGCGAATGTCGTTATTTCTGTCGATACATCATTAATCAGCGGCGCACTGTCTGAGCTCATGGATGCGCTTCGCAGACAGGACGGCGTACGCAAGGCGTCCATTATCGGGCAAGGATAGATTATATATTGGAGGTTATTGCATGAAGCCGATTAAAGTAGGATTGCTTGGATTAGGTACTGTAGGAACAGGTGTTGTTCGCCTTATTGAGGGACATCAGACTGATTTGGAGAGTCAAGTGGGGTCTCCGATTGTGATCGAAAAGGTGCTCGTTCAAAATAAAAGCAAAGTGCGCGCGGTGAGCGTATCCCCGGACAAATTAACGGAGGATGCTTGGGAAATCATCAATAACCCGGATATTGATGTGATCGTCGAAGTGATGGGCGGCATCGAAATCACAAAAAATTATATTCTTGAAGCCTTGTCCCGCGGCAAGCATATCGTTACGGCGAATAAGGATTTGATGGCGCTGCATGGTCCTGAAATTTTGGCGAAGGCGCAAGAGCATGGCTGCGACGTCATGTATGAAGCCAGCGTAGCCGGCGGCATTCCGATTATACGTACACTGGTTGAAGGCTTCTCTTCGGACCGTATTACGAAGATTATGGGGATCGTAAACGGCACAACGAACTATATTCTTACCAAAATGAGCAAAGAAGGCGCAGCGTACGGCGACGTACTGAAGGAGGCTCAGGATCTTGGTTATGCCGAAGCAGATCCGACGTCCGACGTGGAAGGCTTGGACGCGGCGCGCAAAATGACCATTCTCGCAACGCTCGGCTTCCGCGCGAACGTAGCGCTTGAGGATGTCGATGTCAGAGGCATTTCGTCGATCAGCCGCGAGGATATTCTCTATGCGAAGCGTCTGGGATACGAAGTGAAATTGCTCGGCATCGCGGAGCGTCAAGACGATTATATCAGCGTCAGCGTGCAGCCGACGATGGTGAAGCTGTCCCACCCGATCGCATCCGTGAACGGCGTGTTTAATGCGGTCTATGTCTACGGCGAAGCCGTCGGCGAGACCATGTTCTACGGCGCAGGCGCAGGCGAGCTGCCGACGGCGACCTCCATAGTGGCGGACCTGGTCGCTGTCGTGAAGAACCTGAAGCTGGGCGTAAATGGCAAGCAAGAGAAACTGGCTTACAAGGAGAAGAAGCTCAAGACCGACGAGCAGATCGCTTCGAAGTATTTCCTGCTGCTGCATGTGGATGACCGCGCAGGTGTGCTTGCCCGTATTACGCAGGCGTTCGCGGAGTATGAAGTCAGCCTGGAGTCCGTGCTGCAGCAGCCGAATCCGGACATTCCTGAGGCAGAAATTATTATCATCACGCATGACGCCAACAAGGCAGCCGTTAAGCGCGTATTGAAGTCGCTGGACAGCATGGATGTCGTGAAAGCAGTCAAGAGCGTGTACCGTGTAGAAGGCTAGAACGTTGGAGGGTGCTGTAAAATGATAAACGGCCAGGTATTGGTAAAGGTTCCGGCCAGCACGGCGAATCTCGGTCCGGGCTTTGATACGCTTGGCATGGCGCTGTCGCTTTACGCTTGGATTGAAATGGAAGCCGCGGATGGCGAGACCGTCTTCGAACTATACGGGGACGGTATGAAGGGCTTGCCCGAGGATAAGTCCAATTTGCTTTATCAAGTAGCGCAGATGGTCTTCGAGGAGGCCGGCGTGCATATACCGGAGCTTCGCATCGCGATGTATAGCGACATTCCGTTGACGCGGGGACTCGGAAGCAGTGCTTCCGCCATCGTCGGCGCGCTTGTTGCGGCGAATGCGCTGGCAGGCAGTCCGCTTAGCGAGGAGAAGCTGTTTCACATGGCTTCTGAATTGGAGGGTCATCCCGACAATGTAGGCGCCTCTCTATTCGGCGGCATCGTCGTATCCGCTTGGGACGGCAGCAGGGCCGAGAAAGTGCGGATTGCGCCGCATGCGGATCTTGAGGTGCTGGTCGCGATTCCGACTTTTCAGTTGGCAACGGAGAAAGCGCGTCATGCGCTTCCATCCATGATTGAGATGAAGGATGCGGTCTACAATGTGGCAAGCAGCTCCCTCTTGGTGGCTGCATTGGCCAGTGGCAGCCTGGAGCTAATCGAGTTCGCGATGCGGGACAAGCTGCATCAGCCTTATCGCGCGCCGCTCATCCCGGGCATGTCTGAAATTTTGGATAAGGCAACGGAGCACGGGGCGCTTGGAGCCGCGCTCAGCGGCGCAGGTCCGACGCTGCTTACGCTTGTCGACCGAAGAAGCACACGGAAAGCAGAGCTGGAAGCTTTCCTGATTGATACGCTGCAGCAGCACGGCATTCAAGCCGAGACAAGGTGGCTGATGCCGGATTTGAACGGACCCGAGCTGTCGATCGGGCAGACGGACAGATCCATTCCTTTCATGGAACGAATTAAAGGAGAAGTCAGGGCATGATAAGTGTAGCATGTTTGCCGAAAGGCTCCACATCCGATGAAGCGGCGAGATACTTATTAAACAACCAAGGCGCCGAAATTCAGTATCAATACCACCGCATGATTGCCGACGTGTTTCTGTCGACGGCCGAAGGCAAAACGTCGTATGCCATCATTCCGATTGAGAATACCATTGACGGCTCCGTCAGCTTACATACTGATTGGTTGGTCGATGAAGTGAATTTGCCGATTCAGGCGGAATGGGTCTATCCTTCCATTCAGCATTTGATCGGTGCTGCCTCCGAGCTTTCGGGAGCAGACGGATCACTAACGTTCGACCGGATTGTGAAAGTGATGAGCCATCCTGTCGCAATGGCCCAGTGCACGCAGTATCTCAAAAGCCGTCTTCCTCACGCCGAACTAGAGCATGTGGGCAGCACGTCCGAGGCTGTACGGATCGTTCGCGACAACCCCGGACGGGGCTGGGCGGCAATCGGTCAAATCTCGGCGGCGGCGGATAACGCTCTTGACGTGCTGGAAACCGCCATTACCGATCATGACAACAATTACACGCGGTTTCTGCTTATCGGGAACGAACCGTTCACGCTGCGCGAATCGGCCAAGCATAAGACGAGCATTCTCATAACGCTGCCCGAAGATTACCCGGGGGCGCTGCATCAGGTGCTGTCCGCCTTTTCCTGGCGGCGCATCAACTTATCTCGCATCGAATCGCGGCCGACGAAGAAGAAGCTGGGCAATTACTATTTTCTCATCGATATCGAAATGTCCATGGAAACGGTGCTGCTCCCATCCGCCATTGCCGAAATTGAAGCGATTGGGTGTCAAGTCCGTGTGCTGGGCAGTTACCCTAGCTTTACGTACGAGGCTCGTTAAGCGGCAACAATCCTAACCGGAGGTGCTGGAAAAGTCATGGCGGAACAAGTGATTTATCTCAACGGGGATTACGTCAGTAAAGAAGATGCCAAGGTTTCCGTATTCGATCATGGGTTTCTTTACGGAGACGGCATCTTCGAAGGTATTCGGATCTATAGCGGCAATATCTTTAAATGCAAAGAGCATTTGGAGCGGCTTTACGATTCAGCAAAGTCGATCATGCTGGACATTCCGCTCTCCTATGCCGAAATGGAGCAAGCACTCGTGGAAACCATCCGCCGCAACGGACTACGTGACGGATATATACGCCTCGTCGTATCACGCGGTCCCGGCAACCTGGGGCTAGATCCAAAACGCTGCCCCGCGGCATGGGTCATTATCATCGTCGAGCAGTTGGCAATCTATTCGCCCGAAGCCTACCGTGAAGGTTTGGTCTCGGTGTCGGTATCTCAGCGCCGTAACATCCCGGATGCGCTGAATCCGAAAATCAAGTCGCTGAATTACTTAAATAATATCCTGGTCAAAATTCAAGCGAACCTGGCCGGAGTCGGCGAGGCGATCATGCTGAATTCGCAGGGGTACGTGGCTGAAGGCTCCAGCGATAATATTTTTATCATCAAACGGGGTATCGTCTATACACCGCCTTGTTACATTGGCGCACTGGAAGGCATTACGCGTGCGACAATCATCGAGCTTTGCGCGAAACTTGGCTACACGATGAAGGAAGAGCCGTTTACGATGCATGACGTGTATGTGGCGGACGAGGTCTTCTTCACCGGTACAGCAGCCGAGGTCATCGCGGTCCGCGAGGTCGACGGCCGGACGATCGGCAGCGGCAAGGCCGGCCCGATTACGACGCATTTGCTGGAAGAATTCAGGAAAACAGTGGCTGTGGACGGCGTAAAGGTATACGAATAAACCGCGTAAAACGGAAATTGGAGTTCTGCTTGGGCATCGTACCCAGGGGACTCCAATTTTTTTTTATGAAGAAGGGTGACACTCGCCCATATCATGCATAGGATGTAGGGATTGATAACGGGCGTTTACTGCGTCTTCCCCAGACGTAAACGTGACAGGAGGTTATTGGCGGGTGAAAATCCATATTGTAAAAAAAGGCGACACGCTGTACTTGATTGCGCAGAAGTACAATGTTTCGCAGGAAGAAATTTTGCAGCTTAACCCTACCATTACAAATCCAGACCAGATTGAAATCGGCATGAAAATTAAAGTGCCGGCGTCTAACGGAGGGAACATGGAAATTATGCATCAGCATGTCGTACAGCAGGGCGATACGCTTTGGAAGCTGTCCAAAGCATGGGGAGTGCCGCTCGGAGATATGATTAAGGCGAATCCGCAGCTTAAAAATCCGAACGTGCTGCTTACCGGCGAAATTGTCAACGTGCCGAAACCAAGCTCACCGAGCTCAATGCCTGACATGAATGACGGTCAAGGCCATCACGAGGGGGGCGGCCACCACAAGCTGCACCCGACATCGGTGATGCAGAGCGTTCATGGCCTGATGGGTAAAATGTCGACGGCACCGCTGCCGCTTATTCCTGGCAAGAAGCCGACAGGTCCGAAAGCGAATACTGCGCCTGTACCGACACCAATGCCTATGCCGGAGTTTGAACTGCCGGTTGAGGAAGAAATTCCAGCTCCAGAGCCGACACCTGTACCGACGCCGCTTCCAGCACCTGCTCCGGAAGTCGTTCAGAAGCCTGCGGCGGTAGTGGAGAAGAAATACCCCGTTCACCAACATACCTATGAGCAAAACATCGATTTGTTTATACAATATGGCGTACCGGCAACGGAAGTCATGTCTTTGCATGACATGCCTTCGCCGGTTCACAGCGGCTACGGGTTCAGCCAGCCGACGGCAGTATCGCCGGTTCACAGCGGCTACGGCTACAGTCAGCCGACGGCGGTGTCGCCGGCAATGACGGGCGACTATGGAATGCCAACAGCGGTATCCCCGGCAATGACGGGCGGCTATGGAATGCCGACCGCGGTGTCGCCGGCAATGACGGGAGGTTACGGTATGCCGACGGCGGTATCCCCGGCAATGACGGGAGGTTATGGTATGCCGACGGCGGTATCCCCAGCAATGACGGGAGGTTATGGTATGCCGACGGCGGTATCTCCGGCAATGGCGGGCGACTACGGCATGCCGACAGCGGTATCTCCGGCAATGACAGGCGGCTACGGCATGCCGACGGCAGTGTCACCGGCAATGACGGGAGGCGGCTACGGGTATCCGCAGACGAATCCTACCGCGGTTAGTCCAGCCGAATCGACGGCCGGCTTGCCGTGGGGGGCTCCAAACTATGGCTGGGGATCGCCGATGGTAAGTCCAATCAGCGACGAAGACTGCGGACCTGATTGGGTATCGCCGGAGAGCATGGGTCCAATGGGCGGCTACGGCTACAATCCGTCGATGGTATCGCCGGAGAGCATGGGTCCAATGGGCGGCTATGGCTATAATCCGTCGATGGTATCGCCAGAGAGCATGGGTCCAATGGGCGGCTACGGCTACAACCCGTCGATGGTATCGCCGGAGAGCATGGGACCGATGGGCGGCTATGGCTATAATCCGTCAATGGTATCGCCAGAGAGTATGGGTCCGATGGGTGGCTACGGCTACAATCCTTCGATGGTATCGCCAGAGAGCATGGGTCCAATGGGTGGCTACGGCTACAATCCTTCGATGGTATCGCCGGCAAATGTTGGCCCGCAGTTCAGCTATGGCTACATGGGCAACGGTCAAGTATCGCCAGTAAGCACAGCGGCAATGCCAGGCAAGAAACCGTGCAAGTGCGGCTGCCAAGATAAGCGCGAGGATGAAGAAGAAGTACAGGAAGACGAAGAAAGCTTCGAGCTTCCGGAGCCGAGCAAGGCAGCGGCACCTCGCAAACCGGTAAAGAAAGTCGTCGTCCGGCAAACGCGTACCGTTAAGCAGAAACGGCGCGGCAGCCTGCCGTGGATTAACGGTTAATACACAGCTCCGTTCGCCATCGGATATCGATGCGGACGGAGCTTTTATTATGCAGAGGAAGCCATGCATATTTCTCCATTGTAAGAGACACAATAGCAGAAAAGGTAATAGGGGGGAGTCCAGCATGGCGGCATTCAGCCTATGGCGAAAGGTAAGACAGAAACTGCGGCGCAGCCGGCGTCCGATGTGGCAGCTTGGGTGTCTTCTAATCATGTTGGCGGCTATTGCTGCTAATATGAATCCGGCGAATGCAGCTGCGCGCAGCATCGATGCGGCAGTTCAAACGTACGACGCACTTCAAGGCAAGCCTGAAAGCGGCGCACGAAGCGTGATCGCCGCTTTGAGCGACCAGCGCGCGAAGGTAACGGTCAAGCTGCGCCGTATTTACATCTGCGGCATTGAAGCGGAGAACATCGGCGTCTTAAGTGCCAAAGACACGCTGGATATGATGAGGAAGCATCCGGAGTGGACGGCCGTGCTTGACGAGCAGGGTGGAGTCGTCATGGAGCAGCGTATCGACGATTTGTCGGAAGCTTGTAAGCGCAGCGCATATTTCGGATTGGACAAGGAGGGGAACCTGTCCTTGTTTGACGGCTCGCCGAAGCGCGAAAAGGTGCTGCGCACCTTCTTTCAGCTGGATGTGAACTACATGGAGAGCAGCCTGCCGCAAGAGCGGATCGATGAGCTCATGAGAGGCATCCGCATCTCGGACAAGGATGAATTCAACAGCGTGCTGTCGACGTTCGGCGATTACGCGCTGGATCGGACCGAGAAAGTCATGAAGCGCACGTTGTAACAAGCGCCGAGATAACATCTCGAATAGAAAGCTTCAGAGAGACGGCTTGCGCGCAGGCTGTCTCTTTTTGCGTTAGCCTGTACCTCAGGACAAAACGCGTGTTCTCATACGCCGCATCATTTGCTATAATGGGTGGAAGCCGATTTTTGACGATTACAGATTTTGGATGAGGAGAGAAGAGGCTTTGCGGGTACTAGGAATCGATCCGGGCATCGCGATCGTAGGCTTTGGATTCATTGACAAAATCGGGAGCAAGCTCGTTCCCGTCCAATACGGATGCATTACGACTGAAGCAAAGACGCCGCAGGAAGAACGGCTGAAGCAGGTTTACGAATCGGCCTGTGCCTTGATGGACCGATACAAGCCGGATACGGTTGCCGTGGAGAAGCTGTTCTTTAACCGCAACGTGACGACGGCTTTCTCCGTCGGCCAGGCACGGGGTGTTATCATTTTGGCGGCGGCGCAGCGCGGACTTCCGGTGACGGAATATACGCCCCTTCAAGTGAAGCAGGCCGTCGTCGGCTACGGGAAGGCGGAGAAGCGGCAGGTACAGGAAATGGTTCGAATGTTTCTGAAGCTGAGCGCGATTCCGAAACCGGACGATGTCGCCGATGCGCTCGCCGTAGCCATTTGTCATGCGCATTCATCCGTTCTAACGCAAAAAATAAATGAGGTGAACCGTTCGTGATCGATTACGTTAAGGGCCGAGTTGTCCATTTGGATACGGAATACGTGGTGGTAGACGTTCGGGACATCGGCTATCAGGTGTTTACGCCCAATCCGTATGCGTTTGCCAAAAGCGAAGAAATCATTACGATTTATACCCATCATCATGTCCGCGAGGATGCCACGCTGCTGTTCGGCTTTGCCAGCCGCGAGGAGCAGGCGATGTTCCGCAAGCTGCTTGACGTCTCGGGCATCGGACCGCGCGTTGCGCTCGGCATTCTTGCCGGCGGCAAGCCTGAGACGATTGCAGCCGCGATCCAGCAGGAGAATCTGACGTTCCTGACGAAGCTGCCCGGCATCGGCAAGAAAACCGCGCAGCGGATGGTGCTGGATTTGAAAGACAAGCTGGACGCCATTCCGGGCGGTTTCAGCTTTGCGGCAGCAGGCATCGTCTTGGAGGATGCTGGAAGCAAAGATATGTTCGCGGAAGGCGGACTGAACTGGCGGGAGGCGCGCGAAGCGCTTATGGCGCTTGGCTATACGGCTGCTGAGCTCGACCGTGCTTGGCAGGGAATGAAAGCAACGGAAGTTCCGAATGAAACAGTGGACGCCTTGATGAAGAGGGCGTTGCAGCAATTGTTTAAAGGCTAGCGGGAGAGGGGTAAGCGTGAATGGACGATCGGATTATTTCCGCCAACCTCATGATGGAAGATCAAGCGGTGGAGCTCAGTTTGCGTCCCCGCTATCTATCCGAATATATCGGTCAATCCCAGGTGAAAGAGAACCTGAAAGTATTTATCGAGGCGGCGAAGCTTCGTAAGGAAGCGCTGGACCACGTTCTGCTGTACGGTCCTCCGGGACTCGGCAAGACGACGCTGTCCAATATTATTGCGAATGAGCTGGGCGTGAATTTGCGCACGACAAGCGGCCCTGCGATTGAACGGCCAGGCGATCTTGCTGCATTGTTGACGAATTTGCAGGAAGGCGACGTCCTGTTCATTGATGAGATTCATCGGCTGCACAGGACGGTGGAGGAAGTGCTGTATCCGGCCATGGAGGACTTCGCGCTGGATATTATGATCGGTAAAGGCCCGAGCGCGCGCTCCGTGCGGCTTGAGCTGCCGCCGTTCACGCTGATCGGCGCCACGACCCGCGCTGGGCTGCTCTCAGCGCCGCTGCGCGACCGATTCGGCGTCGTCAGCCGGCTGGAGTTCTATTCCGTGGATGAGCTGTCTTACATTGTATCTCGCGCTTCGGAAATCCTCGGAGTCAGCGTCATCGGAGAGGCTGCGCGAGAGATTGCCATGCGCTCGCGGGGCACGCCGCGTATCGCGAACCGGCTGCTCAAGCGCGTGCGAGATTTCGCTCAGGTGCGCGGTGACGGCATCGTAACGCATGAACTGGCTCGGTCCGCGCTTGGCTTGATCCAAGTAGATCCGCTTGGTCTGGACAGCATCGACCATAAGATGCTTAGGGCGATGATTACGATCTATCGGGGCGGTCCTGTCGGACTTGATACCATCGCGGCGACCATCGGCGAAGAAGGGCAAACGATTGAAGATGTATATGAACCGTACTTGATGCAGATTGGATTTCTGCAGCGGACACCGCGCGGACGAATGGTCACGCCGCTTGCTTATCGGCATTTGGGACTACCCGTGCCTCAAGAGCAGGGGGCTGCAGCTGAGGCCGAGAGTGCGGAAGAAGGAGGCGGCATCGTCTGATGGCTGCAAAGCGGAAACAGGATGAAGAAGAGAGGCGCGAGAAGCTGATTGTGCTGTACGACGGCACGTGCAATTTATGCTTAGCCAGCGTGCGCCGGTTGAAAGAGCTGCAATCAACCGCTGTACTGCGGTTTATTCCCGTACAATCTTTAGAGGAAACGTATGAGACGATTCCCGTTCTTTCGGCTGTAACCAATGACCAGCTTCTGACGAAAATGCATGTCGTGGAAATGGACGGCACCCTCCATGCCGGAGCTGCCGGCGTCGTTCGCATTTTGCGTACGGTTAGAGGGCTGAAATGGCTGGCTCCCCTGTATCGGGTTCCCGGATTACGCGGGGCAGCTGACGCGTTATACCGGTTCATAGCGGCTAGACGCTATGATTGGTTCGGCAAGACGGACGAGAATTGTCATGAAGGTGTATGCACCTTGCCCGGAGCGAAAAAGCAATAGGAGGACGATCGAGCCGATGAATGGCGTAAGCGTTCAGGATAATGAGACGAAGTTGCGTGCGCCGGGTTTGTTCCGGCTGCCGAAGATGCTGCGAACGATTACGATTTTGGCGGTTGGCGTTACGGCTTTGTCCGTGTGGACGTCGCTTCCCTCGGAAGGCGCTGCCGTTCCGAGCATGGATACGATCCGAGTCGGCATTTTTCTCAATACGAGCAAATACAGCTTGAATACAACTGCGGCGACGTTCAGCTCCGCGGCATCCTTGCAGGTCGGCATTCGTCAGCCTGCCGGCGTTGTGCCAATATTTCAGACAGGCGCCGGGGAGACGATCCGGTTTACGCTGGATGACTATAAGCCGAAGCTGATGGAGACCGGCGATTACATGGCGGCGCTCTCCGTCATGAAGCGGCTGAAGGCGCTTGGCGCTTCCGGCATGATGACGACGGCCTATGACCCGCGAGGGAAAATCTATGCGGTCGCGGAAGGCTCTTATCCGACGGCTGCCGCAGCGAAGACGGCCGGCGACCGCTGGGCCAAGGACAGTGTAATCGCGGGCTTGATCGGCAAATCGGGCAAGATGGATCTTACCGGGCCGCTCCATTTGGACACAGGCGCTGTCTATCCGTCGAGCAGCGATGCGGTCGCCGCTGCGCAAGCCTTGAATGCTTCCGGCGTCGAGGCTTACGCGGCATTGAAGCAGACCGGCGCCGCTGCGGCGGTGTATACGGTAGTGGTCGGAGCGGAGAGTGATCAGACGGCGCTTAACGCGGTGAAGACCCAGGCGCAGCAAGCGAGCACAGGACTATCGCTCCGCCCAAGCGATGAAGGCACTGCTTACTTTCTCTTCCGCGATGACTACTCGACTGCGGAATCCGCTTCGAAGCCGCCGGTTACGCTATACTCCGTACCGCTTTCAGGAGCCAAGCTCTGGCTGTCGACGACAGCCGCGTCTGGGATCAAGCTGACCGAGCGTTACAATCGAAGTTACCGCGGCGCGTTCGAGGTCAGCGCGCTTGGCAGCAAGATGGCGGTCATTAACGAGCTCCCGTTCGAGCAGTATGTTTACTCCGTCGTCGGCGGCGAAATGCCGTCTTCTTGGCCGGCAGAAGCGTTGAAATCCCAAGCCGTTGCTGCGCGGACCTATGCCTTGTACCAAGGCTTCGGATTTCAAATTGCGCATGTCGTCGATACGACGCTCAGCCAAGCATACGGCGGCATAGGTGCGGAGAAGCCGGCTACGATCGCGGCGGTTGAAGCCACGCGCGGCGAAGTGGCCATGTATAACGGCAAAGTGATTAATACTGTCTTCGCCTCAAGTGCTGGCGGTTACACAGCAGCTGCCGAAGAGATCTGGGGAAGCGCCGTCGATTATTTGAAGAGCGTGTCAAGTCCGGACGAGTCGTCGGAGAAGGGGCTGTATAAATGGTTCCGCGTCGTCCTTCCGAACAGCCGTGTCGGCTATATTCGCGAGGATCTGCTGGAGGATACCGCACAGAAGAATGAAGTTGGACAAGCCATTCTGCGCGTGAAGACGGACGGCTCGAAGGTGCGGCCCATACCGCTTGTGCAGGACAATGTTCAAGTGGTCGATACCGTTAACCGCGGGACGCTCGTTGTCATGCTGGAGAAAGTGACGCAGTCTAATGAAATGTCCTGGGTTAGAGGCGCGTATTCGCCTGAAGCGCTGCTTGCGTTGACGCAGGGCAAGCTGACGAAGCCGATCGCCGGCCCGATCGCAACGCTTGAGATCAGCCAGTCGGGGCCGTCCGGACGGCCAACTGAAATTAAAGTTAATGGACAGAAGCTGGGCGTTAAGACGCCTGACGGCTTCCGGGCGGCATTCGGCGGGCTGCCTAGCACTTTGTTTACGATCGATGAGACAGCGCGGGTAACGATTGCCGGTGCCAATGGCGCCTCGAGAGAGCGGCCAGCCGACAGCAGCGCGATGTACGTGCTCGGCGGTGACGGTCAGAGCAAGGAATTAAAAGATGCCAACTTCTTTATTATGGATGGCAGCGGCAATGTCCGGGCAGCTACGAAGGCGCCATCGTTCCGCTTTGTCGGGCATGGCAACGGACATGGTGTGGGTTTATCGCAGTATGGAGCAAGAGGACTGTCAGAACTTGGGTATGACTACAAATATATTTTGCAATACTACTATAAAGACGCGAAGATCGTTAAGGAATGACAACTTATGAATGTAAATGATTTTGATTTTGAACTGCCGGAGCATCTCATTGCGCAGACGCCGTTAGCGGATCGTACTTCGTCGAGGCTGCTGACGTTGAGTAAGGAAAACGGCAAAGTGGAGCACCATGGCTTCACGAAGCTCGCGGACCTGCTGCAAGCCGGTGATACGTTGATATTGAATGATACACGCGTAATGCCGGCTAGATTGCTCGGCGTGAAATCCGATACGGGCGCGAAAGTAGAGCTGCTGCTGCTGAAGCAGCTGGCTGACGACCGATGGGAGACGCTGGTGAAGCCGGGCAAACGGCTTAAGATCGGCGCCCAGCTGGCTTTTGGCGACGATGGCACAGGCGAGCCTTTGCTCCGGGCTACGGTAGTCGGCGAAGGCGAGATGGGCGCGCGGGAAATCGCGTTTCATTATGCCGGGATATTCAATGAGCTGCTCGACAGGCTTGGCGAGATGCCGCTGCCGCCTTATATTAAAGAGCGATTGGACGACCGCGAGCGTTACCAGACCGTATATGCGAAGCATGAAGGCTCCGCGGCTGCCCCAACGGCAGGGCTTCATTTCACGAAGCCGTTCCTGGAACAGCTGGCAGCGAAAGGCGTTCGCATCGGTTACATTACGCTGCATGTGGGCTTAGGTACGTTTCGGCCAATGTCGGTCGATACGGTGGAAGAGCATACGATGCATACCGAGTATTATGAGCTGAGCGAAGAAACGGCCGCGCTGCTGCGGGATGCGAAGTCGCGCGGCGGCCGCATTATTGCCGTAGGAACAACTTCTGCGCGAACGCTTGAAACCGTTGCGACCCGGTTTGCGTATGAAGAGGTGCAAGCCTGCAGCGGCTGGACGGATATTTTCATATTTCCGGGCTACGAATTTAAGCTGGTGAACGCCCTGCTTACGAATTTTCATCTGCCAAAATCTACGCTTGTCATGCTTGTCAGCGCATTGGCGGGACAACCGGCGATCATGCGGGCGTACAAGGAAGCCGTAGAACGCGAATACCGCTTCTTCAGCTTCGGAGACGCAATGTTCATTTACTAGGAATAGAAAGAGGAAGAGTGCAAAGTGGCAATCACATACGAATTGATTAAGACCTGCAAGCAGACCGGCGCCAGATTGGGCCGCGTTCATACGCCGCATGGCGTCATTGAAACCCCGGCGTTTATGCCGGTTGGCACACAGGCAACGGTGAAGACCGTCAGCCCTGAAGAGCTGAAGACGATGGATGCTCATATTATTTTGAGCAATACCTATCATTTGTTTATTCGCCCTGGACATGAGATCGTCCGCCAAGCGGGCGGCCTGCATAAGTTCATGAACTGGGATCGTCCGATTCTGACGGACAGCGGCGGTTTCCAAGTATTCAGCTTGAGCAACATGCGTAAGATCAAAGAAGAAGGCGTTGAATTCCGCAACCACTTGAACGGTGACAAAATGTTCATCTCGCCGGAGAAAGCGATGGAAATCCAAAATGCGCTGGGCTCCGATATTATGATGGCCTTCGACGAGTGCGCGCCGTATCCTGCCGAATATGATTACGTGAAACAATCGCTCGAGCGGACGACACGCTGGGCAGAGCGCTGCCTGGCTTCGCATGCAAGACCGCATGATCAAGCCTTGTTCGCAATTGTGCAGGGCGGCATGTATGAAGACCTGCGCCGTCAAAGCGCGACCGAGTTGACTTCCATGGATTTCCCGGGGTATGCTATTGGTGGTCTCAGCGTCGGAGAACCGAAGGATTTGATGTACAATGTACTGGATTGTACGGTTCCGCTGCTGCCGGCGAACAAGCCTCGCTACTTGATGGGGGTCGGTTCACCGGATGCGCTGCTGGATGGGGCGATTCGCGGCATTGATATGTTTGACTGTGTCCTTCCGACACGTATTGCCCGCAATGGCACGACGATGACCAGCTCAGGCAGACTTGTGATCCGGAATGCGAAGTTTGCGGATGATTTTGGTCCGCTGGATCCGGAATGCAGCTGTTACACCTGCACCAACTACTCGCGTGCTTATCTTCGTCACTTGATTAAGGCAGACGAAACATTCGGCATTCGCTTAACAACGATTCATAACCTGCATTTCCTGCTTGAATTAATGAGAGGCGTTCGTCAAGCCATTATGGAAGACCGCCTGCTTGATTTCCGGAATGAATTCTTTGCGAAATACGGGTTGTTCGAGAATAGTAAAGGATTTTAAGGAAAGGGGTGAATTGAAATGTCAGGAGCAGCATCTATCCTTCCGTTTATTTTGATGTTCGCGGTATTCTATTTCTTGCTGATTCGTCCGCAGCAGCGTAAATCGAAACAGCGTAATTCCATGCTGAGCGGGATCAAGAAAGGCGACAAAATCGTAACGATCGGCGGTATGCACGGTACGATCGTTGAGCTTACCGACGATTCCGTCGTACTTCGCGTCAACGATTCTACTAAGATTACGTTTGACCGCAGTGCGATCAATACGGTGTCTTCCTCAAGTGCAGCCGTATCGTCGGCAACGCCAGTCATGGTGAAAGACGAGAAGGCGGAAGAAATCAAAGGCTAATCGCCTGAGATCAAAACAGCATGGAAGCCGGACAAGCAGAAGACCGAAATCTTCTGCTTGTCCGGCTTCTTTTATTTGCGAATTAAAGAACCGGCATTCATAGCTTCCATCATCGCGGCGAATACTATACGATGACAATGGAGCTGGAGGTGGAGCCGATATGGCTGGATGGCTGGAAATTACACTTCGGACGTTAACGGCGGTTATTTTTTTACTGTTGATGACGAAGCTGCTGGGCAAGAGGCAGGTAACGGAGTTGTCCGTATTTGAGTATATTACGGGTATTACGATTGGTAATTTGGCTGGTTATATTTCCTTGGATACGGATGCGAAATGGTACTTGGGCATGGTCTCCTTAGGCGTGTGGGTCGCGATCTCGCTCGGTATTGAGCTGCTGCAAATGAAGAGCAAGCGGGTGCGGAACTGGATTGACGGCAAGCCGACGGTTCTGATACAGAAGGGGAAAGTGCTGGAGCGCAATATGAAGAAGGAGCGTATTACGACGGACGAGCTGCTTCAGCAGCTCAGGAAGAAGGACGTGTTCAAGCCGGCTGACGTGGAGTTTGCGATTATGGAAGCAAGCGGAGCAATCAACGTGATGCTTAAGTCGGAGCATCAACCGCTTACGCCGAATCAGCTAGGTATTAAGGTTGCAACGGAGCATGAGCCGCAAACCGTTATCATGGACGGGAAAGTGCTGCTGGAGCCGCTGTCCTCAACAGGTTACAACGAGCAGTGGCTGACGAAAGAGTTGAAGAAATCGAACGTAAAGGTCGAGGAAGTGTTTTTAGCGCAAATCGATAACTTTGGTTCCCTCTATATCGATCTCTATGATGACAAGATAAAGCAGCCAAAGAGCCAGAATCAGGCTGCGCTGCTTGCAGCTCTGAAGAAATGCGAGGCGGACATGGAGATGTACGGTCTGCTAACGGACGACGAGAAGGAGAAGCAGCAGTATGCGGCTTGCTCCAAGACGCTGCAGCAGCTCATTGATGATGTACGGCCGCTTATCTATCAATAATAAAACGACCGTTATTCAACAGGCAGTGATGCCTGAGAACAACGGTCGTTTTCGTTTTGTTTATGCCTATTTCGCGTCCTCGCGCAGGTAATTGACGGGTGCTTGCGGAATGACATTTCCGCGTCGTCCCCGAAGGGACCACTGTATTGTACTGAGCCGGATGCCGACTGTGGAAGCGATCGTTGCGAGAACAAGTCCGCCGCACATGTCGATCAGCCAGTGGATGCCGAGATAGAAGATCGTGAAGATAATAACGACGGCGCTGATACAGCAGAACCAGGCCCATTTTTTGATGCCGGAACGTACCGCCAGAATTGCGAGCGTAACGGAAATAGAGGTATGCAGACTCGGGAAGCAATTGTCGAGACCAGAGAGGGCCCGATATTGATTCTCGAAATCCGGGAACACCTTCAGCATCAGGAAGCTGACATGCTGCGGATCATGGTACCAAACCTCGCTCACGGGAAGGAACAAGTAGAATGGTATGGCGATCAGATAGTTCATCATAATGGCGTAGCACGTCGCGTAGAACATGACCTTATTTTCGCTGCGCTTTGTATAAATACCGATGGAAGCAATGAGCAAGGCCTGAAAGACGACAACGTACATGAATGCGAGAATAGGCGTAAGCCATTCGCTCTGGAACGTATGCTGCAGATTCGCGACGAAGTTGCCTTCGATGGATTGGAATAGGTTGGCGTAATCATAGGTGTTGGTTATGTTTTTCTCGATAGACAGCTCAAACTTATTACAGAAAAGAATTAGAATCAAAGCTGCAAAATGGAACAGATATTTGCGGCTGAAAATCATCTCTTTTACAAATAAACCGCCGATTTTGAATGGATTGTAAGCAGCTCCGTACCAAATCAGCACAATGACGGTTAAAGTCGTATAAATCGCAACCGTCGTCATGTTGTCAAACAAAGTCATGATCCTTTATTTCCTCCTAAATGATGCTGCATGGTTTTGGCACGCCTTAGTATAACACACTTTGAAGGGAGGATTACAAATTCCAGGCATGCCGAATCCAATTAGGAGCGCTTCGTATTTACGCCAACCATGCCGCCGAAGGCGCCGCATAAGAAAGTTTCGACCAGCATGGTCAATGTTCTGCCGCTGAAGCCTGTATTGCTGGCAAGAAAGCCGATGAGCAGGACAAGAATGCCGTACGCGATGCCGAGCATGCCGCCGAAATACCAGCCGCGCTGACTCGAACGACGCCCCGAAACAAATCCGCCCGCAAGCGAGGCGCAGCCATGTACCATCATGCTGTACATCGGAAGCTCCGTTTCCTGCATACTTCCCCACCTTAGAAACGCAGCTAAGAGCAGCGCTCCGGCCGCCAGCCAAAAAGAGGCGTAAAGCATGCCTGAGAGAAGCGGCGAAGTAACGTGAACCTTGGGGACATTTTTGATCGCGTTAATCGGTTTCATGGGATCCCTCCAATTATTCGTTTCATGTTCATGATTATTACAACATATGGTCAAGCTGGCGGGATTAGTACAAGTTGGACGCCCCTCGCTAGGGTCCGTTATAATATGAAGACACATAAGGGAGGAGCTCAGCCATGCATGACATACTCGTTGTCAGCGAGAAAGCAAACTGGCAAATTATATTGACGGTCATTATTTTTCTCATTACTTACGCTGTTGTCATAACGGAGCGAATGAATCGAGCAGTCGTCGCGCTAAGCGGGGCCGCAGTGATGATGATTTTCGGAATCGTGGATGCGCGTACGGCTTTCTCGGAGCACGTGGAGTGGGGAACGATTTTTCTTCTGATCGGAATGATGATTCTGGTTGGAATTACGAATAAAACAGGCATTTTTCAATATGCTGCCGTTAAAGCGGCGCAAGCAGCTAAAGGTGATCCCAAGCGAATACTGGTGGCGCTGGGGCTGCTGACCGCGGTCGCCTCCGCTTTCCTGGACAACGTGACGACGGTATTGCTCGTCGTACCCGTGACGCTCTCGATTACCCGAATGCTGAGATTAAACCCGGTACCGTACCTGATTACTGAAATCATGTCCTCCAATATCGGAGGGACGGCAACATTAATCGGAGACCCGCCTAATATTATGATCGGTTCGGCCAATCCTGGGCTGACGTTTAATGATTTTCTGGTTAATTTGTCTCCGATTATCATCATCGTCATGCTGGTGACGATTCTCCTGCTCGTCTGGTATTATCGCAAGCAGCTCGTTGCCCAAGAAGCGGACAAAGCCGAATTAATGGCGCTCGATGCGAAATCGTATATCAAGCAGCCCGCCCTCATGCGCAAGTCCATTGCTGTCCTACTGTTAACCATTACCGGATTTGTCTTGCATTCCGTACTCCACGTGGAGGCCGCCGTTGTTGCGCTTTCCGGTGCCATGCTGCTCATGCTGATCGGCGTTAAGAAGGAGCAGGCAGAGGAAGCGTTCGACGCCGTAGAATGGGAGACGATTTTTTTCTTTATCGGATTATTTATCTTGGTCGGTGGATTAGTTGAAACCGGTGTGATCGAGAATTTGGCGGCTCGGACGCTGGAAATCACTTCCGGCGATATCCCCTATACCGCTATGCTCATCCTGTGGGTATCCGGCATCGCCTCCGCGACCATTGACAACATTCCATTCGTGGCTGCGATGATTCCGCTTATCCAGGACATGGGCAAGGAAATAAATGCAGCAGGGAATCCGGAGCTGATGAATTCGCTATGGTGGTCGCTGTCGCTTGGCGCGTGCTTGGGAGGCAATGGAACATTGATTGGCGCAACCGCGAACGTCATCGTGGCCGGCATGGCGGCGAGAGAGAATAAAGGGTTCAGCTACATGGAGTTTTTGAAAATCGGAGCACCGCTCACGCTGCTCGCACTCATGCTGTCCACCGTTTACGTGTATCTGTTCCTGTTACCATAAATTCGAATGAAGCCCTTCGTATGACGTCTTGTCCAGCAGGTGACAATAGGTGTACCTTACGTTGGGAGGGTGGTTCTGATGGAATACGGCGTTTACATGTTCCGTACGCTTCTCATCTATTTTGTCGTGTTTGTCATTATGCGGCTGATGGGCAAACGGGAAATCGGGAAGCTGTCCGTGTTCGATTTGGTCATCTCCGTCATGATCGCGGAAATCGCGGTTTTCGTGATCGAGGATACGAAGCGGCCGCTCCTTGAAGGCATCGTGCCCATGGCGGTTCTGCTTGTCGTTCAAATTCTTATTGCGATGGTTTCGCTTAAGAGCCGCAGGCTGCGCGTATGGTTTGACGGGAAGCCGACGGTCTTGGTTGAACGGGGAAAGCTCAACCGCGAGGCAATGCGCAAGCAAAGGTACAACTTAGACGACCTGCTTTTGCAATTCAGGGAAAACAAAACGAATATCGCCGATGTAGAATTCGCGATCCTGGAGACAAGCGGGAAGCTCTCCATCATTCAGAAGGACAAGAAGCAGGAAGATTTGGCGCAGGGCAGCAGCCGCTCATTAGAGCATAGGAGTGAGGGACTTCCGGGGGTTTTTCCCCGCAACTACCGGTTTGAATCTCTGCCGGTCGCGCTCATTATGGACGGGGAAATCCAGAAGGCGAATTTGGAACAGTTGGGAAAGGACCGTTTTTGGCTCAATAATCAACTGAAGCAGCACGGCATTCAAGATGTTAAGCAAGTGTTTCTGTGCACGATCGATCACCGCGGCAAACTCTATATGGACGCGAGGCGCGGAAGAGGCCCGTATAAATAGTAAGCTATGGAGGAAGGCATCGATCCATCACGGACCGATGCTTTTCTATTAGGGGCGAAACCATTTGCCGACCAAGGGCAGTCTTGCTGCATCGTAACGGTCGATAATGCGAAGCAGCACCATCAGAATCAAGTAGATGACGATGCCGGCGAAGCAAGCGGTCATTAAGTTTAGCCATAAAGCCGGCAGCGCTTTAAGATTCATAACGAACAATGATGCAGCACCCATGATGAGCATGGCTGCGCCAACCTTCAAGAAGTCGAGCGCATTCATTCGGAAGCCAACGAACCTTGCAACGCTGACCCAGTGGAGCACGGTTACGAGCACGATATTAACGTTGATAGCGATTAAGGCGCCGTAAATGCCGAGCGAAGGCATGGATGCGAGATTGATGATTAGCACCAGCTTCACGACGGCGCCGAGGAACGTGTTCATCAGCGCGGTAGAGGGCTTGTCAAGCGCCTGAAGAGCAGCCTGAAGCGGCGCCTGCATATAGATGAACAGGCCGGCAGGCGCCATCCACTGCAGCATCGGAGCGATTTCAACATGGTTATAGAGAACGCGGCAGATGGGTTCAGCGAACAGAAGCATGAAGACGACAAACGGCGCACCGGTCACGAGCGCGAGACGCATCGATTGATGAAGCCGCTTATGGATCGTAATCCGGTCGCCTTTGGCGGCCGCTTCGGACAAGGACGGCACAAGAGAAACGGCGAGCGAATAAGTCAAGGCGGTCGGAAGCAGCAGAATGGGAATAATCATCCCCTGCAGCGCTCCGTATTGAGCCGTAGCCGCTCCCGTGGCGATGCCAGCGGCTAGAAGCGCCCGGGCCGTAAGAATTGATTCCAGCAAATAAGAGAACGAACCGATCATCCGGCTTGCCGTTACCGGTACAGAGAGGCTGATCAGCTTGCGCATGACCGGAATACGGGCTGCTAAGGGAGTGAACGGGTTAGCGCCTGAATCCGTTACAGTTGAGGTTGACCCAACACTTTGAGTGCAGCTCGTATCGGGGTAGGCTGCCTCAGCCAGCTTTCTGCGATCGCTTGCAAATTGGAGCAACAGTACGGCAAGTCCGGCGATTTCGCCGGCAACAACGCCGAGCATCGCGCCGGCTGCTCCCCAAGCGAGTCCGAACGGCAGCAGCCACTGCGCGAACAGGAGGGCGAAAATAATCCGAACGACGGTTTCCAGCGTCTGCGACATCGCCGTTGGAATCATATTGTGCTTTCCTTGAAAATAACCCCGATAAACCGACGAGATGCCGATAATAAGCAGAAGCGGGCTCATCATACGAAAGGTTTGGAAAACGCGCGGATCGGTCATCAGATGCGTCGTTATCCAAGGCGTCAGCCAAACGAATAAGACGGTAAGCGCCAAGGATAAAGCGAATGTGAGCACCATGGCTGCTCGGAAGATTTGTTTCACGCGCTTCGCATTGCCTTGTGACTCGGCTTCGGCAATCCATTTGGCGACGGCAAGCGGAATGCCTCCCGTTATAAGTGTTAGCAGCACAATAAGGAAGGGATAGCCAAGCTGGTAAATCCCGACCCCTTCGGCCCCGATAATGCGGGGGAGCGCGATTCTGGGAACAAAAGCGAGGATGCGGTTCACGATGCCTGCCACCAGTAGAATTAATGCGCCTTTCATGAACGTTTGCTTGATCACGTCAGTTCCTCTCCCTTTGCCGCGAACATGTCCTATTCGTAATACTTATGCGCGGCATGTCCGCTTCCATGCTGTCAAATTTTTGTTTGGTCGTTTAAGCGGCAGGAATACGTTAGTGAAGAGGCGAATGAAAGTAACAGCAGCCGGAGATGGAGGAGGTCACGAAGATGACAAGCGAAGACGAGCCAATGACAGACGAACAATGGACCGCAACGATCGAACAGCTCTGCACCAGCAAAGCGGAAGAGTTCCGGTTAATCGGTTACGAGCATGTAACCGGGAACGAGGTCTGGCAGTGCGTGAATGATAAGTATGCCAAGACAGGCCAGCCGGCCAGGCATCAGGTGGTTAACGATATTTTGTCGCTGAAAGTGACAAAATTTATGAATTTTTTAACGCTGAGCGCGTATAAAGGAACCCATTTTTAAAAGATGGGCTCTTTTTTTTGACTCGATTTTGAGCCATCGGTATAATAGGAATATTGAACACAGTATTTAAGGGGGAACTGAGGGTATTATGAATCGTCGACTGTTAGCGTTTATACTCATCATCGCCGTGTCAATCGGCGTCGTTGCGGGCTTCTCGAAGTGGGTCGTTAACGATGTAAAGCTTGGCCTGGACTTGAAAGGCGGATTTGAGATTCTGTATGAAGCTCAGCCGATCGAAGCCGGAGGCAAAGTAACGAAGGAATCGTTGATCGAAACAGCCAAGAGCCTGGAGAGCCGTGCGAATGCTACAGGTGTCACAGAGCCGGAAGTAACAACGGAAGGCACGAACCGCATCCGGGTTAAGATCGCGGGTGTGACCGATGAGAACAAAGTTCGTGATGTCCTCAAGAAGCCTGCTGAGCTTACGTTCCGCAGCGCGCGGGGCTGCGCAGCCGACAAGGGCTATTGCAAGATCGAGCTTCACGGCAGCGACTTCAAGCAAAACGGTGCCGACGTTCGCCAAACGAACTTGAACGAATACGAAATTACGATCAAAATGAAAAGCGCGAGCAAATTCGCTGAAATCACGCGCGAAATCGCTAAACTGAGCGCATCGGGCACGAACCAGCTTGCGATCTACCTCGATGAAAAAATGCTATCCGCGCCGAATGTCTCGGGGGAGATCCCCAGCACGGACGCTTCCATTACGGGATCGTTCACGCGCGAAGAAGCATACGATCTTAAAAACACGATCAACCTCGGGGCACTGCCTTTGAAGCTGACGGAGAAATACTCCCAAAGCGTAGGCGCTACGCTGGGTAAGCTTTCCCTGCAGGAAACAGTGGATGCGGGAATCATCGGCACGGTGCTGATTCTGATCTTCATGATGGTTTTCTACCGTCTGCCGGGCGTTATCGCAAGCTTCTCGATCGCCGTTTATATCTGGCTGCTTCTGCTAGGGTTTAACTTGATTCATGCCACGCTCACGCTGCCTGGTATTGCGGCCTTCATTCTCGGTATCGGGATAGCCGTCGATGCCAATATCATTATGGCGGAACGGATCAGGGAAGAGCTGCGCAGCGGCAAGAGCATTATGTCTTCGCAGAAAGCGGGCTCCAAGAGCTCCTTCCGCACGATTATCGATGCGCACGTAACGACTGCAATCGCAGCGCTTGTGCTGTTCTTTATCGGGGTGGGATCGGTTAAAGGCTTCGCGGTCATCCTGCTTCTAAGTATCATCATCAGTATTTTGACGAACGTTTTCTTCTCGCGCCTGCTCCTCTCGCTGATTGTCCGAAGCGGCTTAGTTAAGAAGAAATCCTACCTCGGAGTGAAGGAGAGTGAAGTGCGTGCGCTATAGTGGGTTCGGTAATATTTCCGAGGGCAAGTTCAGTTTCGTTAAGAAAGCCCGTTACTTCTTTATTTTCTCGATCATCATTACAGCTCTCGGCATCCTGACGCTGGGAATTTTCGGATTGAACTATGGCGTCGACTTCAAGGCCGGCTCCAGCGTCGATATTTCCCTGAAGAAGGATTTGTCCAGCAAGAAGGCTGACATCGAGCAATTCCTGAAGGACAATGATTTCGGTTCCCCTGGCCTTACAGTAGGGGCCAGCCGAGTAACGCTTCGGTTCGATGACGTATTGTCTGACCAGAAAGAAAGAGCCTTGAAACAGGGCTTTACGGAGAAGTTCGACAAGAACGCTTCCATGGAAGTCAACACGGTCGACGTTGAGATTGCGAAGGAGCTCCAGACCAATGCGCTGAAAGCGGTCCTCGTTGCAAGCATCGGGATCGTCATCTATGTGAGTATTCGATTTGAGTGGCGCTTTGCCGTTGCCGCGATCGTGGCTTTGCTGCATGATGCGTTCATCGTTATCAGCTTGTTCTCAATCTTCCGATTGGAAGTGAACCTGCCGTTTATCGTGGCGGTATTGACCATTATCGGTTATTCCATCAACGATACAATCGTTATCTTCGACCGCATTCGAGAAAACCTTCGGTTTGCGAAGCTTAAGACGCATGAAGATATCGAGAAAGTGGTCAACGAGAGTATTTGGCAGACCTTAACACGTTCCGTTAACACGGTTATGACTGTAATCGTGGCTGCGCTCTGCTTGCTGATCTTCGGCAGCGTATCGATTAAGCTGTTCTCGCTTGCGATCCTGTTCGGTCTCATAAGCGGTGCGTATTCCTCGATCTTCATCGCGAGCCCGCTCTGGCTGTTGCTGAAGAGCAAACAAAAACCGAAGACCAATGTCAAGTCTTCGGCTGCTTCGTAGTAGAATAAGCTATAGTAAGATAGCCATGAAGTATCGCAAAAACTTAGCCTATGCTTTCGGAGTGAGTTTTTGCTCGCAGGCAGTCAATCAAAGAAGTATCGCAAAAACTTAGCTTATGCTTTCGAAGTGAGTTTTTTGCTCGCAGGCAGTCAATCATGAAGTATCGCAAAAACTTAGCCTATGCTTTCGAAGTGAGTTTTTGCTCGCAGGCAGTCATTCAAGAAGTATCGCAAAAACTTTTAGGAGGCGTCCATGACAGCGAACCAACGTTACGCCAAAGCGGAGTCTGCAGCATGGACCGGGCTTATCGGTAATGCCTGCATCGCAGCGGTTAAAGGCGGAGTCGGGATGTTAACGGGCAGCAAATCGCTGCTCGCCGATGCCTGCCGATCGGCTTCTGTTGCTGCCGCATCGTTCGTCTCCTTAACCGGCGTTCGCCGATGCAGGCAGCTTGGGTCACCGCACGCGCCTGTGCCGGCATCGCGGGGCCGCTCGGAAGCCGCGACAGGAGTAATGGCTTCGATTCTTCTTATGATCGTCGGCCTTGAAATCGGGATTTCCGCTATCAAGTCCATAGCGGACGGCATTGAGGAAGGCCCAAGCTGGCCGGCTGCCGTTGTCGTGTTTGCAGCGTTTCTGTTAAGGGAGCTTCGTTTTCCGGTTAAAGAACGGGGCGCAGATCTTTATGCATCGCTTGCCGCCCTCGTAGGTACGGGCGGCGCCATGCTGGGCAAGCCGCTTGATCTGCCGGTCTTATATTATTTTGATCCAGCAGCATCGCTAATCATTGTTGTTATCGTCTTCTCCAGCGGGTACCGCGTCGCATCGGCATCGGTCATGCGCAGCCGGTATCTCGAAGTGGAAGCCGGTGATCTGTCCGAGCTAAAAGCGGTCGTGCAGCGCATGGAAGGCGTCATCAACGTCGAAGTGCTGCGGGCGCGGGAACATGGGCATTATGCGGTGGCAGAGGTTGTCATCAGCGTTAACCCTCGTATATCCGTATTGGAAGGCAATGAAATCGCGAAACGGGTCAAATATTTCATCATGAAGCGGTTTAACCATATGACGGAAGTGACTGTGCACGTAGAGCCTTACGATCCCGGCTATCCGTACAAAACAAATCATGAAGCCAATCATGAACAACTTTCAACGCTACTGCAATAGCAGCAGCGTTCATTTTTTTGATAAGGAGGTGTCCGGTAATTGATGCAGTCGAAAACACGCTGGAGCCTCGCGTCGCTCGGCATTGAAGGCGAAGCACGCGCCGCCGCGCTCGCGCGTTCACTGTCGCTGACGCCGCTCATTGCAAGGCTGCTCGTACAGCGGGGCTATGACCGGATTGAAACGGCACGCCAGTTTTTAAACGGCGGCTTGGAATGCCTGCATGATCCATTTCTTCTGAAGGGCATGCATGAGGCCGTTGAGCGGATCAGGCTTGCCAAGGAACGCGGAGAGCGTGTGCGGATATATGGCGATTACGACGCAGACGGCGTTTCTTCCACAACGCTGATGACGTATCTTTTTGCCAAGCTGGAGCTGGATTTCGACTATTACATTCCGCACCGTACGCGGGAAGGATATGGCTTGAACAAAGCGGCTCTGCAAGCTGCGGCAGATGCAGGCTTCACGTTGATTGTGACCGTGGATACGGGAATCAGCGCGGTTGAAGAAATCGCTTTTGCCGCTGAGCTTGGTGTTGATGTGGTTGTCACGGATCACCATGAACCTCCGCACGAGCTTCCCGCAGCCTATGCAATCGTTAACCCGAAGCAGGAGGATTGTACATATCCGTTCAAAGGCTTGGCTGGCGTCGGGGTAGCCTTCAAGCTGGCAACGGCTTTGCTCGGAGAACCGCCGATTGCTTGGACGGACGTTGTGGCGCTTGGGACCATCGCCGATTTAATGCCTCTGACCGATGAGAATCGGGTGCTGGTCCGTTTCGGCCTCGAGCAGCTGCGGCAAACGGACAAACCGGGCTTTCGCGCCTTGGCAGAGGTGGCGGGTATCGACATGCCAGCTATGCTGGCGTCGAACGTCGCATTTGGAATGGCGCCTCGGATTAATGCAGCGGGACGGCTGGACCATGCGAACCTCGCCGTTGATCTCTTGACTGCCTCGAACGACGAGAAGGCGGCCGCAGGAGCGTTGCAGCTCGATGCGCTGAACCGGGAACGTCAGCAAATCGTAGACACCATCGTGGAGGAAGCCCAGACAATGTGGGCTTCCAAATGCCTGGCCGCACAAGAAGCAGGAAGGCCCGAGCCATCCGTTATCGTTCTCGCCGGAGAAGGCTGGAATCCAGGCGTCGTCGGTATTGTCGCCTCGAAGTTTATCGAGAAATTCTATAAGCCGACATTAATTCTGGGCATGGATCCAGGCAGCGGCAAGTGCAAAGGCTCCGCCCGCTCAATTGAAGGATACGACCTGCATGCGGCACTGACGGCTTGCGATGCGATGCTGGATCATTACGGCGGACATCAGGCGGCGGCAGGCATGACGCTCCATCGCGATCAGCTTGCTGCATTCGAAGAGAAGCTGTCGCAGCTGGCGGACGAGTGGTTGACGGAGGAAGACTGGATTCCGAAGACGACGGTCGATCTGACCTGCAAAATGGAGGATGCTACGCTTAAAGTCAGAGAGCAGCTGGCGCAGCTTGAGCCTTTCGGCATCGGCAACTCGGCGCCAAAGCTGCTGCTAACCGGCATTACGCTCGCCGAACGCAAAACGATGGGCAAGGAAAACAAGCATCTCAAGCTGTCGCTAAGCGGCCAAGGCAAACTGCTCGACGCTGTCAGCTTCGGAAGCGGCCATCTGGCGGAACGCATGTCGCATGGCGCCTCGATTGAACTTGTGGGCGAACTGGCCGTTAATGAATGGAACGGACAGCGCAAGGCGCAGTTCATGGTGAATGATTTACGCATTCCCCATATTCAGCTTTTCGATAAACGAAGGGAAGCCGGCGGCGAATCGTTTCGAACGCTGCAAGCGCTGCTCAAGCAGCCTGGGCTTCGGCAAGGCATCCTGCTTGTCCCGGATTCCGCCTGGCAGGAGGCCGTGGAGCAGAACGGAGAGCTCGCGCTTCCTGGCGAGATTACCCTCTTGACATACACAGCCTTGATCGGTCAAAGTGTACAGGGCTCCAACTTAATTCTATTCGGCAAGCCCCCTTCAACGGAGATGCTGTCCGATGCACTCACAGCGTGTCAAGGACTGGAGGCCGTATACCTCTTGTATGGCAGCAGCAAGGAAGATGGTGAGTTCCCAACGCGGGAGCAATTCGGCGCGCTTTATCAGCAGCTGAGACGCGAATGTCCAATTCCCGAAGAGGGCTGCAACGAGACGCTCTCATTGAAGCTGCATCGTTCTTCCGAAACGATAGGGCTTATGCTCGACGTATTCAAGGAGCTCGAGTTTATTCAATCATTTGACGGCATGATTATCTTAAATTCTGTAACGGGCAAGAAAGAGCTCTCGCACTCGCAAGCTTACCGAAAAGGACAACGAACCGCAGAATCCAATGCGCTGTTCAGCGCACCGGTCAAAGTGCTCTCCGACTGGATAACCGTTCAATCGACGCTCGGCCAACAACAACCAAACGAAGGAGCAAAATAACGATGAACTATAAAGACTATATCCGCATTATCCCAGATTTCCCGCAGCCGGGAATCCGCTTCAAAGACATCACGACGCTGACGAATAACGGTGCGGTTTACGCCTCGGCGATTCAGGAGATCAAGCAAGCAATTGCGGACAAGCAAATCGATCTGATTGCCGGTCCAGAAGCGCGCGGCTTTATTATCGGTGCGCCTCTTGCGATCTCGCTCGGCGTCGGATTCGTCCCGATCCGAAAGAGCGGCAAGCTGCCTGGTGAAGTCGTTGAAGCAAACTATGACTTGGAATATGGCAAAGACAAATTGTGCATCCATAAGGACGCTATCCAACCTGGCCAAAAAGTGCTGATCGCCGACGATCTCCTTGCAACAGGCGGAACGATCGCGACGACGATCAATCTCATTCGCCAGCTTGGCGGCGAAGTCATCGGATCTGCGTTCTTGATCGAGCTTGGCTACTTGGACGGCCGCAGCAAATTGGACGGCATCGACGTCTTCTCGCTCGTCACTTATTAAGCATAACCGCAAGCGCCGGACGCGGGAGCATGGGCTCCTGTCTTCCGGCGCTTGTGTGTAGCCGGAGCTGCTCGATGATCTGCTGCTAGGACGTTCGCAGCAGGAGGTTGACGGAAAGGCTCGAAAACAGGCATAATAGTAGGAAAAACTCGGGCTACACCGATTGTCTGCAGGTATTCAAATGATTTGGAGAGCATAGCGTGCCAGCAGCGCGGGCTTTTCCGGAAAGGGACATTCATGGGCATAGAGCAGCTACTCGATAAAGCGTCAACCTATATGAAGGAACAAGATCTGAAACGGATCACGGAAGCTTACGAATTTGCAGATCAAGCCCATCACGGGCAGGTGCGCAAGTCGGGAGAGCCGTATATTTTGCATCCGGTAGCCGTAGCGGAAATTCTCGTCAACATGCAGATGGATGTGTTGTCGATTATTGCCGCACTCCTTCACGATGTGGTTGAAGATACAACTGTCCCGTTGGAAGCCGTACGGTCCCGGTTCGGAGAAGCGTGCGCAGCCGTCGTCGACGGTCTGACCAAGCTGGAGAAAATTCAGTTTCGTTCCAAAGAAGAGCAGCAGAACGAGAATTACCGCAAAATGTTCGTTGCGATGGCACAGGACATCCGTGTAATTTTAATCAAGCTGGCTGACCGGCTTCATAATATGCGTACGTTGAAATATCAATCCGAAGAAGCTCAGCGCCGTATTGCCTATGAAACGCTTGAGATATTTTGTCCTATTGCGCATCGGCTCGGTATTTCCGCTATTAAGTGGGAGATGGAAGACATCGCCCTTCGGTACTTGAACCCGCAGCAGTATTACCGCATTGCGAATCTCATGAAGAAGAAACGCGCGGAGCGGGAGCAATACATCACCGACGTGATTGGACGGATTACGGAAAAGCTGGACGATATGGGCATTGAAGGCGACATTTCCGGCCGGCCGAAGCATATCTATAGCATTTATAAGAAAATGACGGCGCGCAGCAAGCAGTTTAACGAGATTTACGATTTGCTGGCGATCCGGATCATCGTCGAAAATATCAAGGACTGCTATGCGACACTGGGCATCATCCATACGCTGTGGAAACCGATGCCGGGCAGGTTCAAGGACTACGTCGCGATGCCGAAAGCGAATATGTATCAATCCCTCCATACGACGGTCATCGGGCCTACGGGCGAGCCGACCGAAGTGCAGATACGGACATGGGAGATGCACCGTACCTCGGAGTTCGGGATCGCTGCGCACTGGGCGTACAAAGAGGGCGGCGTCGTGCCGGCAGGCTCATTCGAGGACAAAATGACATTGTTCCGCGAAATTATCGAGCTGCAGCACGAAGCCAGCGATGCTTCCGAATTTGTCGAATCGCTGAAGATGGATTTCTTCTCCGATCTTGTTTTTGTATTTACGCCGAAAGGCGAAGTGTTCGAGCTTCCCGCTGGCGCGGTACCGCTTGATTTTGCCTATCGGATTCATACGGAAGTCGGTAACCGTACGATCGGCTCCAAGGTGAACGGGCGTATTGTTCCGCTGGATTACAAGCTCAAAACGGGCGATATCGTTGAAATCCTCACCTCGAAGCATTCCTATGGACCGAGCCAGGACTGGATCAAAATTGCGCAGTCGTCGCATGCACGCAGCAAGATCAAACAGTGGTTCAAGAAGGAACGCCGTGAAGAGAACGTCATCAAAGGCCGTGATCTCATCGAGCGTGAGCTGAAGCGTCTGGGGCTGGAGCCGCCGAGCTTCATGTCGGATACGCAGCTGCAGGAAGCCGCGTATAAGTTTACGTTCAATGACATCGAAGATATGCTGTCGGCTGTTGGATTCGGCGGCATTACCGCAGCCCAGATCTGCACGAAGCTGACGGAGAAAATGCGCAAGGAAGCCGAAGAAGCGAGTCAAATCGAGCTCTCCCATGAAATGAAGGAAGTTAAATCATCGACTACGCTTCGCAAAACGCGGCCGACGCACGGCGTATCGGTTAAAGGCGTTGACAATCTCCTCGTGCGCTTCGCGCGCTGCTGCAACCCGGTTCCTGGGGATGAGATCGTCGGCTACATTACGCGTGGCCGCGGAGTTTCCGTGCATCGTATGGACTGTACGAATCTCTCGGCCAGCTCCGAAGGCGAAGAAGCTGCGCGTGTGATCGAAGTGCACTGGGAAGAATCCGTCGAAGCGAATTACAGTGTCGATATTGAAATTACCGGTCATGATCGCCCCGGCATGCTCAATGAAGTGCTGCAGGCGGTTTCGGAGAGCAAAACAAACATACTGGCAGTTTCCGCTCGTTCGGATAAAAACAAAATGGCCATGATCCATATGACGGTGCTTATTCGGCACATCGAGCATTTGCAATCTGTCGTCGAACGTGTCAAACGTGTTAAAGATGTGTATTCCGTTCAGCGGATTATGCAATAACAACTTTCTTCGGGTAAGGAGTCTTTAGGGCAAATGAAGGTCGTCGTTCAACGCAGTAAGCGAGCATCTGTAGTGATAGACGATGCTGCAGTCGGTGCAATTGAGAAGGGACTCGTGCTGCTGGTCGGCATCACCCATACGGATACGGAATCGGATATTCGGTGGATGGCGGAAAAAATCGCGGGATTGCGAATTTTCGAAGATGACGGCGGGAAAATGAATCTCTCCGTTCAGGATATCGGCGGTTCCATCCTTTCGGTCTCGCAGTTTACGCTCTACGGTGACTGCCGAAAAGGCCGGCGCCCGAACTTTGTGGCGGCAGCAAGGCCCGAGCAGGCCGAAGGGCTGTATGATGCTTTCAATGCAGCGCTGCGGGCCAACGGCTTGCATGTAGAGACAGGCAAATTCGGCGCCATGATGGACGTATCGCTCATCAATTGGGGACCTGTGACGCTTATTATCGAAAGTCAGTCGTAACGAAGGACGGCATCTTTGATGCTGTCTTTTTTGTGTTAGAACGGCGAGAAGCGGGCAACACTAGACATATCTAACCCGCGCAGCCCGTCTGCGTCTGACATCGTGGAGGTCGATTACCCGAATGCACCAGTCTCGCAAAGAGCAAGGCGTTATCCGTACGTCCCATCGTTTGCTGCACGCCGAACGGCAGGAGGCTTTATTATTTGCTTTGGATGAGGGGGGGGACGACCCCCTAAATCCCCCTAGAAGGGGGACCCCAAGGGCCCCGGCCCTCTGGACACCCGGACAGTAGAACGAGTTGGGTGGCAGAGTGCGTTTGAGCTGCTGCTTGCCCGGCTCGTTTTCGTCCCTGTGGGACACACTTTACATTTGGAGCTGGGATGCGTGACCAGGCACTGCTTCGCAGTCGCGGTCACGTAACGGCCCGCGTGCGCTTGCGGGCAAGGGATTATAGTGCGTGACCAGGCACTGCTTCGCAGTCGCGGTCACGTAACGGCCCGCGTGCGCTTGCGGGCAAGGGATTATAGTTCGTGACCAGGCACTGCTTCGCAGTCGCGGTCACGTAACGGCCCGCGTGCGCTTGCGGGCAAGGGATTATAGTGCGTGACCAGGCACTGCTTCGCAGTTGCGGTCACGTATGGCCCGCGTGTGCCTGCGGGAGAAGTTGGTTGGAGGGATTTGGTTGTGACCGGGCACTGCTTCGGGTTGCGGTCACGTATGGCCCGCATGTGCCTGCGGGGAAGTGCTAGCGGACGACAAGAAATCGCTTTATTTTTTGTAATAAAACTGTAACTTATTTTCAATGATTCTCTAACATGGTCTGCCTATAATAAAAGTTGACCCCCTTTTTTGAATATATTATTGACGGACCTACAACTTGTTTGTAGGTTTTTTTCTGTCCTCTAAGCTCAAACTATAGCCATATCGAAATCGGTTAAGGTTGAGCGGGAGGAATGAAGCATGCGCAAATGGGTTGTTTTTATCGTCGTGGCCACTTCGATTACATTATTTGATATTTGGATGGACATATGGCTGGGAGAATCACTGCATACTTCCTTGCACCATATGCTGCGTCTGTTCCGCTCCATGTCTACACTTGAGGTTCTGTATTTAGTAATCATACTCGTGCCGTTCTTCTTTGGTCCTCTAATTCACCGAATGATCCAGCCTGGCGCCCAGCCTTCGCTTGCCGCAAGCGCTGCTGGGACACATTCTGGCAATGAACATTCCGGAAACTCTGCGCAGCGAAATCCCTTTGACTCTAATTCGAGGAATCAGACTGACTCGAATTCGATTGAGAGTCAGCGCTCTTCTTCGACTGATTCTGAACAAACTCCGAATCCTGACCGTTCGACGCAGCCGCAGAACTCTCCTGATTCGCCGGATTCTGCTGGTTCTGCTCAGCCTGAGAGTCAGTCGAATCCTGATCATTCGACGCAGCCGCAGAACTCTCCTGATTCGCCGGATCCTGCTGGTTCTGCTTCGCCTGAGGATCAGTCGAATCCTGATCGTTCGACGCAGTCGCAGAACTCTCCTGACTCACCGGAGCCTTCTGGTTCTGATTCGCCTGAGGGTCAGTCGAATCCTGATCGTTCGACGCAGTCGCAGAACTCTCCTGGCTCACCGGAGCCTGCTGATTCTTCTCCGCCTGAGGGTCAGTCGAATCCTGATCATTCGACGCAGTCGCAGAACTCTCCTGGCTCACCGGAGCCTGCTGATTCTTCTCCGCCTGAGGGTCAGTCGAATCCTGATCGTTCGACACAGCCTCAGAACTCTCCTGATTCACCGGAGCCTGCTGGTTCTGCTCCGCCTGAGGGTCAGTCGAATCCTGACCGTTCGACGCAGCCGCAGAACTCTCCTGATTCGCCGGATCCTGCTGGTTCTGCTTCGCCTGAGGATCAGTCGAATCCTGACCGTTCGACGCAGTCGCAGAACTCTCCTGGCTCACCGGAGCCTGCTGGTTCTGCTTTGCCTGAGGGTCAGTCGAATCTTGACCGTTCGACGCAGCCTCAGAACTCTCCTGGTTCGCCGGAGCCTGCTGGTTCTGCTCAGCCTGAGGGTCAGTCGAATCCTGACCGTTCGACGCAGCAACAGGGCTCTCCTGGCTCATCGGAGCCTGCTGACTCTGCTCCGCCTGAGGGTCAGTCGAATCCTGACCGTTCGACGCAGCAGCAGGGCTCTCCTGGCTCATCGGAGCCTGCTGACTCTGCTCCGCCTGAGGGTCAGTCGACTCCTGATCGTTTGACGCTGCCGTTTGATTCCCCGGTTCCGCCTTCGCAGAGCTCTGCGGCTGCCCTTGAGATATCGTCCCAGACGCGTCAGTTGACGCAGTCTGTTTCTGAACAGGCTGATGAATCCCGCCCTGTTGGCCCGATTGGGGTTCAGCTTTCGTCTGATTCTGAGTCTGCTCCGGTAGGTTCGCCTGCTGAGGTTCAGGCGAGCTCGACTTCGACGCGGTATCAGATGCCGAAGCCGGTTGCATTGGAGAACCAACATTTTCAGACGCCGACCCCGCTGTTGGAGCTGCATTCGCTGCAGATCCCGCGCCCGGCACAGATCCCGTTGCTGCAGAATTTGAGTTCGCCGAATAATTTGAATTTGCCTTCTGAACAGAACCAGCCGTTTTCCCCTGATCCTGCTGATCTTGTTCCTCCTGAGGGATTGTCATCATTTCCATCGGCGTCACGTCAACCTCTGCTTTAAGCGCGGCCGCAGCTTTCTTGCGTACTTTAAGGATCAGCAGAATGAGCAGCGGAATTCCGGCCTGGAACGGAAGGTGGAAGTATGGAGGGATGATGACTAGGCCTTCCTGCAGATGCTCGCTGATATTGCTCGCATTGATGATGGACGAGAGCAGGATGCAAAGCCCGATCGCATAAGCGAGCCTGGCATAGGATTCTTTGAATAAATCGGCTGCTGCGATGACCGCGGCAAAGTAAAACGTTCCAATTTTGAAGAAGCAGGTTACGATCATGGTTAGAAGCACAATTAGATCAAGACGCTGCAAAAACTCCGCAATGTTGATCTTGCTGATCGTCGTAAATAACGGAAACGTCGAGCGGCTGACGATATCCGTACCCAGAACGCCGATATTCAGAGAGGCCATGACGCTCAATATAATACCGCTCATGAGCATGCCGGCGAGTCCGGTGCGGATCGTTTTCCCGGATTTGGCGACGAAGGGCATCAGCATCAGGAAGGCGATCATTTCGCCGAACGGAAACGTGTATGTGAGCGGGAATACCGTGGACAAGACCGGCTTAATCCCTCGTCCAAGCAACGGCAGTAATTGATTGATGTCGAAGAGATCGGAGATGAAGATGAGGATGATGCAAAGCACGATCAGCACCATCGTGACGCCGAAGAAGAATTGTACGGTGCGCGCAAATACTTCTATCCCCCTTGAAACGGCATAGGCAATGCACACCATCATCATGGCCTGAATGGGCAGCAGTGGTGTTTGATCGTATGCGACGGAAGTCAGCAGCTCGCCGAAATCACGTAGATTACGGGACGATATATAGGCAAAATAAACGACATAAGCAAAGCCCAGCAGCCAGCCGACCCATTTGCCAAGCGCAGCGCGCATCATTTTTGTATAGACGACCGTCGGGAACATGCGGTAGAGCGAACCGTAAACAAGTCCGAATACAAGCATGCCGAGCAGCATCGCCATTAAGATGGCCATCCACGAATCCTGTCCCGCCTTAATGCCGATCGCGATGACGAGGGCGTTTCCAAATTCGTACATGACCACCCAAGTGAACAGTTCGCTTAAGCTGATTGTGTTTTTTTGCATACGTTCAGCCCTCCTTAGATTCATTTATTCTCGATTTTCAGAAATGTCGTGGAACGCATGCCTGTCCGAAGAATGGCCGAATCCACCGAATAGTCTACAACGGCGCTAGCGTATTTACGGTCCCAATCAACCTTCAAGGTGTTCCAGGCTTTTGGATATTTCCTGGAAAGCACGAGGCCAAAGCCGATGGAATCCATTTGCCTCTTCTGTGTTTCCTCCACAATGGCCCTCATCTCGTCCTTGATCGACTGATTCCATTTTGCCTGCAGCATGCCGATCGTGTCCGGCCTGTCGATGGGCAGCTTGCAGGTCATTTCGCTGATCACCCCTTCTTCCACGACATGAACGCGAAAATGCGGCTTGCCGCTTACGAGCTTGACCGTTATTTTCGTTTTGGACCGAAGCGTTTCGATGGAGACGCCGTTCTTTCGCTCCTCACAGTCAAGCATCGTGATCGTACTGTTCATTTGGTTGTTTAACCGAACCAGACCGCGTGCTTTGTTACCGTCGATCCAGCGTACGAGTTTCTCGTTCTTAAAGAGGCCGATGCCGCTGATTTCCATTGTTGCCGCCGGACGCGTCGTCTCCAGATTGGATTTCTTCGTTTCCATCGACTGATCGCCTTGAATCCGGATTCCGTTCAACGTTGGATTTTTGCCCGGGCTGATCAAATCCCGAATGATGTCGTCGATTTGCCAATCCAAATTATGAGACCAAACCTTCGTCGTTCTCTTCATTTCGCCGATTGCGGCATTGGCTTGAATAGGCTCGAGCGGCACGACCGCCGAAATAATATCCTGTGCTTTTCCGTTTCGGGCGATAAGCATGTTAGCCGTCATTCTCGTCTCATGCGACCGCTCAAAGAAATCAAAAACCTCGTTAATCCCTTCCCGTGCGACTTCTTCGCCTAGCACAACCAAGCGGACATGCGAGAAGAACAGCTGCCGCGGAACTTTCTTCGATGCGCTGCGGATCGCTTCGAAGATCGAGGAGCCCTTCGACGTATAGACCGTCGTCGTCGTTTCAAGCCCTGCTGGACCGCCGCTGACGCTTGAGATTTCCGTTGGATTCACGACCTGGAAGGACAGCACATATTGCGACGGGTCGTCTGCACGGTCGATGCCGATTGCGGTAATGATCGCAAGCTCCGTAATTTCTCGGTTGTTCCAGCAGCCCGTCAGCAGAATAACCGCCGATAACGAAACGATAAGCAGCCGGATCAGCCTCATGACAGCTTCCCTCGCTGTTTCGGCTGATTGAATCCTGCGAAGGAGGACTCACCTTTCAGGTGCTTGCGCTTGTTGAAGGGGAGTCGAACCAGGATATCCTTGTGCTGCTTCAGCTTAAACGGCGTAAACGGCGCGAGAAAGTGCTCTCCGATCGAACGGAGGCTGTTCAAATGGATGACAAGAACGATGATACCGAGCGAAATGCCGTAAAAGCCGAGAAATCCAGCAAGCAGCACGAACGAGAATCGCAGCAGCCGCGCAGAAATCGCAAGACTATAAGAGGGTGTCGAGAAGCTGGCGATCCCTGTTACTGCAACCACGATGACCATGAAATGAGAGACGATGCCCGCTTGAACCGCAGCCTCGCCCAGCACGAGAGCGCCGACGATTGATACAGCCTGACCAACGGTCCGTGGAAGACGGATTCCGGCTTCCCGCAGGATCTCAAAGCAGATCTCCATGACGAGCGCTTCCACGAGCGCAGGAAAAGGGACGCTCTCGCGGCTGCCCGCCAAGCTGATCAGCAGCGATGTCGGAATCATCTCCTGATGGAAGGTAATGAGCCCCACGTAGAAGGAAGGACCTAGCAGGGCAATGACGAACGACGTATATCGAAGCAGGCGCAGAAAAATTCCGATATCATACCGTTGGTAGTAATCCTCGGCAGACGTGAAGAATTGGGCAAGCACGGTCGGGACAATCAGGGCGAAGGGAGTACCGTCAATCAGAAGCGCAATGCGGCCTTCCAGAAGATTTCCAGCTACGACGTCAGGTCGTTCCGTATTGTAAACGGTAGGGAAAGGTGAATAGGAGGGATCCTCCAATACTTCCTCGATGTAGCCGGATTCCAAGACGGACTCGAGCGTGTTCTCTGCCAGGCGGCGCTTGACCTCGGCGACGACCTCTTCCTTCGCAACGTCTTTCATGTACATGAGAATAACGGACGTATTCGTGACGCTTCCCATCGAAATTTCTTCCAGCCACAGTTGTTTGTTGCGAATTCGGCGACGGACGAGCGCGATATTGGTACACAGCGATTCCGTGAAGCTGTCTTTCGGTCCCCGGATGACGACCTGCGTGCTCGCTTCCTGGATATCACGCATTTGGCCGCCTTTCGTACAGCAGCTCAATGCGAGCGGCACGCCGTCCAGCAGGAGAATGGAATTGCCGGCGAGCAGGGAGGCAATGACTTCATCGAATTGTTTCAATTCGAAAATCGAACCAAGCGTCAGCTTGTTCTTCATCTCCGACCAGGCTTGCAACATCTGCGAAGACACTGGTATCGTGCCGTTAGATGGCGAGTCACCGGGCTGCGGCTCCGATTGATGCGGGGCTTGTCCGTTCTCAGATTGGCTGGCTGCTTTTTGACCGTTATTCCGAGTCTCGCCCAGAAGCGTCCACAACACATTTTCGGATACGGATTGTATATCGCTGATGCCTTCTAAAAAGATCAACGAAGCGTTGACTGGGTTAGGGCAGGCATAAATAAAGTTGCGAACGATAATATCCGGACTGGAACCTAATTCGTTCAAAATTCCGGTTACATTGTCGGAAACAACGGAAAACAGCATTTCTTGCTGCTCCCCAGAACTGGATGAACTGGAGCTTGATTTGGCGTTTTCATTCGAATTCGAATTCGAATTCGGGCCTCCGTTGAATCCGATGATCGGCGGTGCATACATAGAAGCGTCCACTCCAGTCTTGAGAGATTTCCTTGTATTTTCTCCTTTTGGTAAATTTGTTATGCGGCATTCGAGTGATGAGCACGTATATTGACAGAATGAAATGAGAATGGTATTATATGTGATAATGTGTCGATCCGTTGAAGGGACCGATTCGTTCTATTCGCACCGATTCAGAGATGGATTCCTCGGCTGCAAGAATCCTTGGCGTGCTTGAACGAACAGACTTCCTGGAGGACATGCAGTGAACCTGCAAGCATTCTCTTTTAGCGAGAGAAGTTCTTGCTCACTAGCTGTATTGCGTAGCCCGGGCGTTAACCGGTTAAAGCGAAATAACGGCTGACAGCCGTTGCTTCGGAATGTGGGTGGTACCACGATTGACTTGTAACTTACAAGCTCTCGTCCCTTTTGCCTTGTTGGAGGCAGAGGGCGAGAGCTTTTTTATTCTCCGCGAAGCAGGGGCGAAGGAGAATTGCAAAAAACTTGGATGATGCTTCCGAAGTGAGTTTTTGCTCCCGAAGAAGCGTCTCAAGAAGCTATCGCAAAAAACTTAAGCTGATGCTTTCGAAGCGAGTTTTTTGCTCCCGAAGAAGCGTCTCAAGAAGCTATCGCAAAAAACTTTTAGGAGGAATCATCATGGCTTTTCAAAAGCCTCCGGGCACGCAGGATTTTTTGCCTGGCGCCGTGGAGAAATGGCAGTATGTTGAGCGGGTTGCGCGCGAGATTTGCCGGCGGTTTAATTTTCGCGAGATTCGCACGCCGATCTTTGAAATGACGGAGCTGTACAAACGGGGCGTCGGCGAGACGACGGATATCGTCGAGAAAGAGATGTATACGTTCACGGATCGCGGCGACCGCAGCTTGACGCTCCGTCCGGAAGGCACCGCGGGGGCTGTCCGCGCTTATGTCGAGAACAAGCTTTATGGCGAGCCGGATCTCACGAAGCTGTATTACATCGGACCGATGTTCCGCTACGAGCGCCAGCAGGCCGGCCGGTATCGGCAATTCCATCAGTTTGGCATCGAGGCGCTGGGCGCGGTTGATCCGGCGCTGGATGCCGAAGTTATCGCGCTTGGCTACACCTTTTATTCGGAAGTTGGCCT
Organism: Paenibacillus sp. R14(2021); assembly: GCF_019431355.1. NCBI lineage: Bacteria > Bacillati > Bacillota > Bacilli > Caryophanales > Paenibacillaceae > Paenibacillus > Paenibacillus sp. R14(2021). The sequence goes on along the minus strand of NZ_CP080269.1, from coordinate 1,990,191 downwards.
GACCAACGTGCGCGTCGAGATCAATTCTGTCGGTACGCCGGCGGTACGTGCCCTGTTCCGGGACCGCCTGCTGGGATTCTTGGAGCCGAAGCGGGAACTTCTGTGCAAGGACTGCCAATCGCGAATGACGCGAAATCCGCTTCGTGTGCTGGACTGTAAAGTGGATCAGCACCACTTTGAAGACGCGCCTTCAATTTTGGAAAGTCTTGACGAAGAGTGCCGGACGCATTTTGAAGCGCTGCAGGCGCACCTCACGGGGATGAATATTCCGTACACGATCAACCCGCGACTTGTGCGCGGTTTGGACTATTACACGCACACGGCGTTCGAGTACAAAGCCGAGGGCATTGGTGCGATTGACACGATCGGCGGCGGCGGCCGTTACAACGGCTTGGTTGCTGACATCGGCGGTCCGGATCAGCCGGGGGTAGGTCTCGGTCTAGGCCTTGAGCGTACCGTCATGCTGCTGGAAAGCCAAGGCGTACAGCTGGATAATCTGCATCAAGTCGATGTGTACATGGTAGGCTTGGGCGAAGCGGCTGACCGTGAAGTCACGCGCCTTCTCCATGGTCTGCGCCTGCGCGGCATCGCAGCGGAGCGTGATTACCAGGGCCGCAAGATGAAAGCGCAAATGAAATCAGCCGACCGCTTGCAGGTTAAATTCACCGCAATTCTAGGTGACGACGAGCTGCTGCGCGGTGAAATCGCCTTGAAAAACATGGCGACGGGCGAACAGCGTTTTGTGGCGCTGGACGGTTTGGCAGACGCGATTTTGAATAACTAAGTTTTCTCGTTTATTACCTAAATATAAGGAGTCGAACATTCATTATGACGATGCTCAAAACGCATGCTTGCGGAACACTGACGAAAGCGGAAGTAGGACAAACGGTTACGTTGAACGGCTGGGTACAGCGCCGCCGCGACCTTGGCGGGGTTCTGTTTATCGACCTGCGCGACCGTACAGGTATTGTACAAATCGTGTTTAACCCGGATTTCTCCGGCGATGCGCTGTCGATTGCAGACCGTGCCCGCAACGAATACGTGCTTGCCGTCCGCGGTCAAGTCGTTGAACGCGATCAAGAAACGGTCAACAACAACATAGCTACAGGACAAATCGAAATCCGCGTAACCGAAATCGAAATTCTGAACGCGGCCAAAACACCTCCGTTCCCGATCGAAGACGGCGTAGAAGTCGATGAGTCGCTTCGCCTGAAATACCGCTATTTGGATCTGCGTCGTCCAGAGATGCAGAAGACGCTTCTTCTTCGTTCGAAAGCGGCAAAAGTATTCCGCGACTACCTCGACGGCCAAGGCTTCATCGATGTGGAAACGCCGATCCTGACGAAGAGCACGCCGGAAGGCGCACGCGACTATCTCGTGCCTAGCCGCGTTCACCCGGGCGAATTTTTCGCGCTGCCGCAATCGCCGCAAATTTTCAAGCAGCTGCTGATGGTCAGCGGCATTGAGCGTTACTACCAAATCGCGCGCTGCTTCCGCGACGAGGATCTTCGCGCAGACCGCCAGCCTGAGTTTACGCAAGTGGACATCGAGACCTCTTTCTTGTCACAGGACCAGCTGCTGGATATCTTGGAAGAGCTCGTCGTGAAGCTGTTCCAGGAAACGGTCGGCATTGAAATTCCAAGACCGTTCCAACGCATCACGCATGCGGATGCCATGAACAAATACGGCTCCGATAAACCTGATCTTCGTTTCGGCATGGAAATGGAAGACATCACGGACATCGTATCGACGAGCGACGTGAAAGTATTCGCTTCCGTATCTGCCAGCGGCGGCGTCGTTAAAGCGCTGAACGCGAAAGGCTGCGCGAGCTGGAGCCGCAAGGAGCTTGACGATCTGCAGCCGTTCGCGGCGCGCTACGGCGGCAAAGGCCTTGCATGGGTAACTGTGAAAGAAGGCGAATGGCGCGGCCCGATCGTGAAGTTCTTTAAGCCGGAAGAAATCGCGGCGATGACCGAGCGTCTGGGCGTGGAAGAAGGCGACTTGCTGCTGTTCTCCGCCGACAAGAAGAAAGTCGTTGCGGATGTTCTCGGCAACCTTCGTCTGAAGATCGGCAAGCAGCTCGGCTTGATCGACGAATCCAAGTTCAAGCTGGAATGGGTCGTTGACTTCCCGCTGCTTGGCTACGACGAGGAAGCGAAGCGTTATGTGGCGGAACATCATCCGTTCACGCGTCCAAACGATGATGACGTTGAGCTGTTCGATACGAACCCAGGCGAGATTCGCGCGCAAGCGTACGACCTTGTCTTGAACGGCTACGAAGTAGGCGGCGGCTCCATGCGGATTTACAGACGTGACGTGCAGGAGAAAATGTTCAAGGCGCTTGGCTTCTCATTGGAAGAAGCGCATGAGAAGTTCGGCTTCCTGCTGGACGCGTTCGATTACGGCACGCCTCCGCACGGCGGCTTCGCCTTCGGATTTGACCGCCTGATTATGCTCCTTGCGGGCCGTACGAACCTTCGCGAGACGATCGCGTTCCCGAAAACGGCGAGCGCTACGGATTTGCTGAGCGATGCTCCATCCGAAGTGGATATTTCGCAGCTCCAGCAACTGCATATCCGTACGATTCAGAAAGCTGCGAAGCAGCCTGAAGCGGCGGCGGCAGGCGGAGCACCGACACAGCAAAACTAAACCTTCACCCGGCTTTCGTTCGCTTACAGCAAGCGGGCGGAAGCCGGATTCATTATCCATTACCTTTAGGAGGCACGAATAGATGCTGCATCAATTTTCCCGCACGGAGCTTGCGATCGGCCCGGAAGGACTCGAGCTTATGAAGAAAAGCACCGTAGCGGTGCTGGGCATCGGAGGCGTCGGCGCCATAGCGGCCGAGGCGCTTGCACGTACAGGCGTGGGACGGCTTATTTTGATCGATAAGGACGTCGTTGACATCACCAATATTAACCGTCAGGTGCATGCGCTCACGACGACGGTCGGCCAGCCGAAGGCAGACCTGATGCGGGACCGGATCAAGCTGATCAATCCGGATTGCGACGTCATTTCGCTGCGGATGTTCTATACGGAAGAGACGTATGAGAAGTTGTTCGAATACGAGCTTGATTATGTGGTGGATGCGTCAGATACAATTATTTACAAGGTGCACCTCATCAAGCAATGCTTAGACCGCAAAATTCCGATCATCTCGAGCATGGGCGCGGCTAACAAGATGGACCCTTCCAGATTCCAGGTCGCTGACATTTCCAAGACGTCCATGGATCCCGTTGCGCGGGTCGTTCGCCAGAAGCTTCGCAAAGATGGCATTAAGCGGGGCGTGAAGGTTGTATTCTCCACGGAAGAACCGATGAAGCCGCGTGAAGATGTAACGCAGCGCATCGTGCCGGAGAATGCGCCCGAAATCCGTAAGGCCAAGCAGCCGCCTGCAAGCAATGCCTATGTTCCGCCGGTGGCAGGATTAATCATGGTGAGCGTGGTCGTTAAAGATTTACTTGATTCAGGAGGTCAACCGATATGAACGCAGAACTCGTAAACAAGCTCAGACTCTCGCTGGATATGCGGATCGCAGTACTCGAATCACCGGACGATACGTATAAAGAACAGCTGGGTGTAGAAGGCGGCGAGCCATTCAGTGAAATGGACGCGGGCACGTATGATTTTGTCATGCTGTTCGCGAAGGACATCGCCAGCTTGACCGAGCACGCGCCTAAAGCGCTGAAGGCCGTTAAGAAGGACGGTCTGCTCTGGATTTGCTATCCGAAGGGCACAGCCAAGATCAGAACGGACCTGAACCGCGACCGCGGCTGGAAAGTCGTGAAGGAAGAAGGCTGGGAAGGCGTTTCGCTCGTATCCGTCGACGATACTTGGTCGGCTATGCGTTTCCGTCCTGTCGGCATGGTGCAGGCAGGCGCTAGGGCGAGCCGCGCAGCGGACGTAAGCCGCACCGTAGGGACATCGTCGGTGAAGGAGCTTGTCATTCCGGACGACGTGAAGGCTGCGCTCGGCAAGAAGCCTGAAGCGGAGGCATTCTTCGAAGCGCTTGCGCCATCGCACCGTAAGGAGTACATCCGCTGGATCAACGAAGCCAAGCAGGAAGTCACGCGCGCCAAACGGATCGGTGAGATGACGACGAAGCTGCAGCAGCACTTAAAGCGTCCGTCGGATAAGCCGCAAGCCTAATCGATATAGAAGCGTTATTGAAAGAATCCGCCAAAAGGTATGCAGGGAACTGCAGCCGTTTGGCGGATTTTTTTGTGCGGAAAGCAACGAATTTTGTCCCAATCAACAAAAGTTGCCTTTGACAAACTTTTTTGGTGGTGTACAATGAAAACAGGCAACAATAGATGTAGCCCTGCATACATGTAGGAAGTAGATTAATACGACAGATCAGAACGTTACGACATCAACGAAGAGGTGAACGGCTATGAGTAATCAATCAGCACCGCTGGTAAAGGAAAGCGGCTGGCGCCATCCAAGGAACCAGAACTCGCTGCCTGAAGTATATCGTTCCATGAAAATACCGAAGGGCGGATCGTGGTTTCGCAAGTTTCTTGCATTTGCAGGGCCAGGCTATCTGGTCGCTGTAGGCTATATGGACCCAGGTAACTGGGCAACCGATCTGGCGGGCGGCTCCCAGTTTGGCTACACGCTCTTATCCGTTATTTTATTATCGAATCTGATGGCTATATTGCTTCAAGCATTAGCCGGCAAGCTCGGCATAGTGACGGGACGCGATCTCGCGCAAGCCTGCAGGGATCACTTCAGCAAGCCTGTCGCGATGGGATTATGGGTACTCTGCGAGCTCGCAATCGCCGCATGCGATCTGGCTGAAGTCATCGGGTCTGCCATTGCGCTTAATTTATTGTTCGGCATACCGCTGTTAGCCGGGGTCATATTAACAACATTGGACGTACTCCTCGTGCTGCTGCTTCAAAATAAAGGCTTTCGTTTTATAGAATCGCTTGTTATTGTGCTGATTGTCACCATCGGAGGCTGTTTACTGATCGAAATTTTCTGGTCGCAGCCGCAGGTGAGCGCGGTAATGAAAGGCTTCATTCCAAGCGGGGAAATTGTTACAAACCCAACAATGCTTTATATTGCAATCGGCATTCTAGGCGCAACGGTTATGCCGCATAATCTGTATCTGCACTCCTCGATCGTGCAAACGCGGCAGTTCGAACAGACGGAGCTCGGCAAGCGCCAAGCGATTAAATACGCGACATGGGATTCAACGATTGCGCTGTTCTTTGCTCTATTTATAAACGCGGCGATTTTGATTATCGCGGCCGCGACGTTCCATACTTCGGGGCATACGAATGTTGCCGAAATCGGAGAAGCCTATCATTTGCTCGCGCCTGCGCTCGGTACGACTGCGGCAAGTATTTTGTTCGGCGTCGCGCTGCTGGCATCGGGGCAGAACTCCACCTTGACCGGAACACTGGCAGGACAAATCGTCATGGAAGGCTTCTTGAACATCCGTCTGGCGCCATGGCTGAGACGGTTAATTACAAGATTAATCGCTGTTGTGCCTGCGGTTATCGTCACCTGGCTTTACGGTGCGAACGGAACGACTCAGCTGCTCATTCTCAGTCAGGTTATCCTGTCGCTGCAGCTTTCATTCGCGGTCGTCCCGCTGGTGAAATTCACGAGCGACAAGAAGAAAATGGGTGCTTTCGCGAACCCGCTGTGGCTTAAAGTATTGGCTTGGACGGTTGCGGTCGTCATTGCCGGCTTAAATATTTACCTGTTGTATCAAACGTTCACAGGTATATAACAGGACAGTCAAAGGTCTTCTCCGACAGGAGAGGGCCTTTGCTGCGTTAATCGACGAACGAATAGCGAACGTGTGTGCTTGTATGATATGATAGGAGAGAAAGGAACGTGTTCAGGATGGATTTGTTTACATACAGCCAAGAGGAAGAAGCGCCGCGGGCGAAGCTGCTTGCGGATCGGATGCGGCCTCAAACAATAGATGAGTATATTGGCCAGCGCGACATTGTCGGACCAGGCAAGCTGCTGCGCAGGGCGATCGAAGGGGATCAAGTATCCTCTATTTTGCTATACGGTCCTCCAGGCTGCGGCAAAACGACGCTCGCACACATTATTTCTAAGCGTACGCAGGGGGATTTTGTGAAATTAAATGCAGTCGATGCGTCTGTGAAGGACGTGCGGGCCGTAATCGATCAGGCGCGCATGACCAAATCGATGTACGGCCGCAAAACGATTCTGTTCCTTGACGAGGTACATCGATTCAACGCCTCCCGTCAGGACGCACTGCTGCCAGCGGTCGAACAGGGCATTATTGTGTTTATCGGGGCAACAACGGAGAATCCATTTCATTATGTGAACGGGGCGCTGCTCTCGAGGTCAACGTTATTTCAATTGGAAGCGCTGACGCGTGACGATGCACTTGAGGCGATGCAGCGCGCGGTCTCTGATCAAACGCGAGGTCTCGGGTTTATGAGGCTCCGGGTCGAGGAAGAAGCGCTGCAGCACATCGCGAATATGGCGGGGGGCGATATTCGGCGCGCCCTTAATGCACTCGAACTAGCCGCCGTAACGACACCCTCCGAGCCAGATGGATCCGTAGCCATTACGCTTGCGGTCGCGGAGGAATCGATTCGCAAACCGACGATCAGGGCAGATGAGTCGACGCAGTACGATGTGCTCTCCGCATTTCACAAGAGCGTAAGAGGTTCAAGTGACGCAGCATTGTTCTGGTTTTTGTACGCTGTAGAGAAGCTTGGAATGGATCCGATGACGTTTTTGCGGCGTCTGATCGTAGCTTGCAGCGAAGATATTGGGCTTGCCAACCCGCAGGCGATGGTTCAGGCCGTGACGGCCATGGACGCTTATCATAAGATCGGCTGGCCGGAGGCTAAGTATAATATCGCGCAGGCGATTCTGTTTGCCGTCGAGAGTCCCAAATCCAATGCGGCGGCTCTGGCGATCGGGAGCGTTATGCAGACCATCGAGGGCATTGGCTCCGCCGAGGTGCCGCTTCATCTTAGGGATACGCATTACAGCGGGGCTGAGAGGCTGGGCCATGTCGGTTACCAATATCCCCATGACTTCCCTGGACATTATGTGAAGCAGGCGTATCTGCCTGAGCGAATCGCGTCCAAGAAGTTTTATAAGGCAACGGAGCAGGGCATGGAGGACAAGATACGTCAGAACCAAGAACGCCGAAAATAACCGTTTTTCGGCCTCGTTCCCCAAAAACCGTAGCTTGAGCTAGGAAATAGCGCATAAAGGCCGACCTTCTTGGAATAAACATGAGTAAAACCGGAATACGGGCCAGAGGGTGGGAGGACGGCATTTGACGGAAAGAGATGTCTTCGTCTAATGTATTATAAGAGAAGTTTATTATTTTCATTCCCTGAAGGAGGTGCACCTGTTGGTCGTCAATGCGGCATTAGGCGCGAACGGCAAACAGGGAATCGTTGAATAGTGACCCGTTACCCATATCTTTAAGCTTGGTTTTAATACTGGTGCTCGTCTTTTTGAACGGCTTTTTCGTTGCTGCTGAATTCGCGATGGTGAAAGTAAGAAGCAGCCGGATCGATACTCTTGTTCAAGACGGCAATCGCCGGGCCCGCTTTGCTTCCAAGCTGACCACGAATTTGGATGCCTATTTGTCAGCTTGTCAACTTGGAATTACACTGGCTTCGCTCGGTCTAGGCTGGGTAGGTGAGCCGACGGTCGCACATGTCATTGAACCGGTGCTGGAGAAGATGCATTTCGGGCCGATGGCGATTTCTACGATTGCCTTTATCATTGCGTTTTCATTTATCACGATTTTGCATATTGTACTCGGCGAGCTTGCCCCTAAGACCTATGCAATTCGCAAGGCGGAGGCAGTAACGTTATGGACGGCCATACCGCTGATCGGGTTTCACAAATTGATGTATCCGTTTATTTTCCTGCTGAACGGAACAGCAAATTTAATGCTTAAGAGCGTCGGAATCGAACCGGCTGCGGAGCATGAATCGGCGCATACCGAAGAAGAAATCCGAATTCTGATGAAAGAAAGCCACAAGTCCGGACTTATTGATAATACCGAACTTACATTGGTCGATAATATATTTGATTTTGCTGAAACTCATGCCAGAGAAATTATGATTCCGCGTACCGAGATGACCTGCTTATATTCGAATCTGTCCTTTGAGGAGAATCAGGCGATTGCCCTCAAAGAAATGCATACGCGTTATCCGGTCTGCGATAATGACAAGGATAACATTATAGGATTCATTCATATCAAGGATCTCCTCAAAGTTACGCAGCAGGGTCTGCATGATTTGAGACAGATTATGCGTCCCATGACAACGGTGCCCGATTCCATGCATATCAGCACGCTGCTGAAGCTTATGCAGAAGAAGAAGACGCAGATTGCCATTCTGATCGATGAATACGGCGGTACGTCCGGTCTTGTCACATTGGAAGATATTATGGAAGAAATTGTCGGGGAAATTCAGGATGAGTTCGACGAAGAACGCGCGGATATTGAAGTGAAGGAAGACGGCACACATTCCTTAAACGGCATGATGCTGATCCAAGAGGTTAACAGCTATTTCGGAACCGATATCGGCAGCGACGACTATGACACGATCGGCGGCTGGATGTATGCGCAGATTGAGAATCCGCCTACCCGAGGACAGCGAATCGTGCATCCGATCGGCTTTGAGTTCATCATTGAAGAAACGGACCACTTGCGAATCTCGAGGATTCAGATTCGCAAACGCAGTGTACACGAAGAAGAACTGCTAGAGGAAGTAATCCAAGCGGAAACGGGCTGACGGCCGTTGGCGCTTCGCATCCCAGAAGCACTCGATCCCTGATCGGGTGCTTCTCTTGCTATAACAAAACAAGCATGCCGGACTCCAAACGGAATCAGGCATGCTTGTTTTGTTGAAATCTTGCATGGATCTGTCACTTCTTCACAACGTCAATTGTACCTCCGCCTAAGCAAATCTCTCCGTCATAGAAAACAACGGCTTGACCCGGCGTAATGGCTTTCTGCTTCTGAAGGAACACGACATCTGCTGTCGTTCCGTCCGCCCTAAAGGTTACTTTCACTTGCTGATCGGCTTGACGGTAGCGGAATTTCGCCATACACGTGAATTCGCCCTCCGGTTTGACGGGCGAGATCCAGTTAATGCCAGACGCCGTTAAACCTTCGGAATACAAGCTCTCGTGTGCATCGCCTTGGACGACGTAAAGGATATTATCCTCTAAGTTCTTGTCGGCTACAAACCAAGGCTCGCCGTTGCCGGAGCCGCCGATGCCAAGTCCTTGCCGCTGACCGAGCGTGTAATACATAAGACCGTCATGCCGGCCCTTGGTTTCTCCCGAGGCAATATCGACCATGGGTCCGGGCTGTGCAGGAAGATACCCGCTTAGAAACTCTTTGAAGTTGCGCTCGCCGATGAAGCAGACGCCAGTGCTGTCCTTCTTCTTCGCCGTCGCAAGGCCGAACTCTTCGGCTATGCGCCTTACCTCCGGTTTGGGCAGATGCCCGATCGGGAACATTGCCTTCGCCAGCTGTTCTTGACTCAAGGCATGAAGAAAATAGGTTTGATCCTTGCCGGAATCGACACCGCGAAGCAGCTTGGATTCGCCATCTGCACTGCGCTCCAGGCGGGCATAATGACCAGTTGCCAAATAATCCGCGCCAAGCTCCAACGCTTTCTGCAGAAACTCACCAAATTTGATTTCGCGGTTGCACATGACATCGGGATTCGGCGTCCGGCCATTCCGGTATTCATCAAGAAAATAAGCGAATACTTTGTCGAAATACGCTTTCTCGAAGTTGACCGTATAATAAGGGATGCCGATCTGATCGCACACGCGCCTTACATCTTCCGCGTCTTCTTCCGCTGTGCAATGTCCGAACTCGTCGGTATCGTCCCAATTTTTCATGAAAATGCCGATTACATCGTAGCCTTGCTGTTTCAGGAGCAGAGCTGTTACCGATGAATCGACGCCGCCGGACATGCCGACGACGACTCGTATATTGGAATTGCTCATCTTATTGTCCACCACCTTGTAGATCAGGCTCGTCCTGTTACCGATAGGGCAGGAGAGCACTTAAGATTATATTGTATCACACTTATGTACTGGAGTTCATTCATCATTTTCATGAAACTTTCATGCTTTCTTCAACAATTCGATGCGCGGGTATGTTAACATAGATGTGAAATGGGAATACCATGAATTGTATCTTTACAAGTCAGCGATCATTATATATGATATCGTTTCGTCGGAGAAGAGGTGTTTGAGCTGAAAATATCAACGAAAGGCCGTTACGGCCTGACCATTATGATGGAATTGTCTTCCAAATTCGGCGAAGGACCAACATCGCTGAAAAGTATTGCGGAGCGCAATCAATTATCGGAGCATTATTTGGAGCAGCTCATCGCGCCGCTTCGGAATGCAGGACTTGTGAAGAGTATTCGCGGCGCTTACGGCGGGTACATTCTTTCGAAGGATCCACAGGAAATAACGTCGGGCGATGTTATTCGCATTTTGGAAGGCCCGATCTCGCCGGTTGATTTTACGGAGGAAGATGATCCTGCCAAGAGAAATCTGTGGCTCAGAATCCGCGACAGCATTGCGGATGTACTGGATTCAACGACACTTGCGGATCTGGTATCGTACAAGGAAGAGAGTCAACAAGACTCTTACATGTTTTATATATAAGGATGAATGTCAATGGAACGAATTTATTATGATCACGCGGCTTCTTCGCCTATGCATCCCGATGTCGCAGCAGCGATGCTGGAAGTGATGACAGGCATCGTAGGCAATGCATCCAGCGTTCACGGTTACGGTCGGAGCGCGCGTCAACTGCTCAATCAATCGAGGGATCGGATTGCCGAGGGCATCGGATGTACGGCGAGTGAGCTTGTTTTTACGAGCGGAGGCACGGAGAGCGATAACGCAGCCTTGTTCGGCGCGGCGAGAGCTGCCCGCAAGCGCGGCAAATCTCATATTATAACGACGGCTATCGAGCATCACGCGGTACTTCATACCTGTGAAGCACTGGAGCTTGAAGGATTTCAAGTTACTTTCCTTCCGGTAAATGAGCAGGGTGTCGTGTCGGCTGCGGATATCGAGAACGCGATAAAGGATGATACGGCGCTCATCAGCGTCATGTACGTTAACAACGAGACCGGTACGATCCAGCCAGTTGCGGAAATTGGCGAGATTGCCCGGTCTAAAGGTATTTTATTCCATGTGGATGCTGTTCAGGCTCTTGGTTCACTGCCTATTGATTTGAGACAATTGCCAGTTGACCTAATGAGCTTCTCCGCGCATAAAATCAACGGACCCCAAGGGGTCGGAGCGCTGTTTGTGCGCAAAGGGATTTCCATAACTACACTGCTTCATGGCGGTTTGCAAGAACGTAAGAGGCGTCCAGGGACGGAAAATGTCGCCGGCATTGTTGGATTTGCGAAATCGTTTGAACTTTCTGTGAATTCAATGGTAATTCGGAAACTTTCTTTGGACAAGCTTCGTTATACATGGATAGAACGGATGAAAAGCATTTTCGGAGAGGATCGTGTACTGCTGAACAGCCATGCGGAGCAATGCGTGCCGCACATCGTAAATCTCAGCTTTCTCGGAATCAGTTCCGAAACAATGCTTATGAATTTGGATTTGGCGGGCATCGCCGCTTCAAGCGGGTCCGCATGCACGGCTGGGGCGCTGGAGCCTTCTCATGTCCTGCAGGCAATGGGGCTGCCGCAAGAGCGGTTAGCATCATCGGTTCGGTTTAGCTTCGGTTTGGGGAATACTATGGAGGAACTCGAATCGGCTGCAAAAAAAGTTGAAACCTTTATGAGCCGCGTTCGTACTAATGCCTAGGAGGCTCCGCCAGACTGTGTTGAGACTACAGCATGTGATTGGATTGCCTGTTATTGAGATGAACGCCGGCAAGCATGTCGGTCATGTGAAGGATGCCTGGTTTGACGAACACTGGCAGCTCGGCGGCATCATATTGGATGCCGGCAGACGGTTCTTGACCTCGATGAAGTCAGTGTTGTGGAGCGATGTTCTTGTTTGCGGAGAAGATGCTGTCATTATTATGAATGAAGCGTCAGTGAAGCGGTCGAAGCAAGCCGAAATTCAGCGGTCTTTTCATACCGGATTGATTCGTTTAAAGGATTTGCCAGTCGTCACTGCAGATGGTGAGCAGCTTGGACGCGTATCGGATGTTTATTTTGATGAAATACAGGGTACACAAATAGTAGGCTATGAGCTGACGGATGGTTTCATAGCGGATATCATGGAAGGCCGCAAGTGGCTTCCTGCTCCGCTGCAGGCTGACGAAGTCATGCTCGGAAAAGATGTCATAATAGTACCGGCCGGCAGTGAGGATACACTCTCACCGGTCGTTGTTTCTGAGACGGATATAGGGAGAAATGAGCTATGAAATGCCCAAACTGCAGTTCAAAGGATATCGGAAAAATCGGTTCACACCAATACTACTGTTGGGGCTGTTTCATCGAATTGACAGTCAACGGCGAGAAGATGTCGGTCTACCAAGTGGAAGAAGACGGTACGCTGAGCTCGCTTGACGATTTGTTCTTTGAAGATGAAATGCCGCAAGTGCACGCCAACTAAAAGCGTTGAAAGGACGGCCTTACTGGGCCGTCTTTTTTGCGTTTACGGGATGATTCCGAGTACTTGTACATATACTGTAATACTAGCTATATCGGATGCGGCCTTCGGATATTGAAGGGCTGATACGTCGTAAAACAAGGGGGGTGAAGCCGTGGAACGGTTTACGAACAACCGTGTGTTTACATGGCTTGTCTATCTCATATTGGGACTGCTGGCGCTGTACCTGCTCCTGCTGCTCAAGCCGATTATGATCCATATTTATGTGTTCCTGCGCGCCGTACTTGCTCCGTTCTTCATCGCCATGATCATTTCGTACGTGCTGAATCCGATTGTCAGTCTGCTTAACGAACGCAAAGTGCCGAGGACGATGGCGGTGCTGCTTATTTATGCGGTATTTATCGCGGCGCTGACCGTCGTGCTGATGAATGCGATTCCCATGTTTCTCGAGCAGCTGCAGGAGCTTAACAGACATATGCCGGACTTTACGATGAGGGCGCAAAGCATCGTAAATGACTTGAACAATACGTCATTCCTGCCTGAGAGTATCCGGAATGGCATCGATAAATCACTGCTTAAGCTGGAAAAGCAGGGTTCTGACGCGATCTTTGGATTTATCAACAATATCGGTGCGATGATCAATGTAGTATTTATCGCATTCATTATTCCGTTCTTGGCGTTTTATATTTTGAAGGATTTCGACGTGTTCGAACGCACGCTTCTGACCTATGTGCCGAAGCCGCATCGCAAGCACGCAGTTAGACTGCTGAAGGATATCGATAACGCGCTTGGCAGTTACATCCGCGGCCAATTTCTCGTGTGCGTTATCGTCGGCACGCTTGCTTACATCGGCTATCTGATTATCGGCATGCCTTACCCGCTGCTCCTTGCGAGCGTCGTTGCCGTGACCAACATCATCCCTTACCTGGGACCGTTCTTCGGCGCCGCCCCAGCGCTTCTCATGGCATCGACCGTTTCGCTCAAAATGATGCTGCTTGTCGTCATCGTCAACACCGTTTGCCAGATTCTTGAGGGCAACGTCGTTTCCCCTCAGGTGGTCGGACGGACGCTGCACATGCATCCGCTGTCGATAATTTTCGCGCTGCTGGTCGGAGGCGAGTTAGCAGGCATTGTAGGCATGATTTTGGCCGTGCCGATCTTTGCGGCATTAAAGGTTATTTTTCAGCATATCTTTGCTTATTATGTTAGGCGAAAGACGATTTGACAACGCAAGGGGATTGCTGATATTCTAACTCTATATACGTCAATTGCATGAATGGAAAATCGTTGATGAAACCGAAGTAAGTCATAGACCGCCGTACAGAGAAAGAATTCCTTCGCGCAAGCGGATTGGTTTGCGTGTACAACCGCGAGGTTGGACATCCAGCATTCCACTATCCATACACCGCGTCGGCTGTGAGAATTCTAGAGGCGAAGGATGATTGAAAGCTGGTTTCGGAGTGTGAATAAACTTCACCGGTTGGACCCGTTAACGTCCGCTTAAGGAGATTGTTATGCAGTGCGGCGTCTGCTAGTCCAAGCAGGCAGCTAACGTCATGACAATAACCAGGGTGGTACCGCGAAATGATTCGTCCCTGTTTTCAGGGGCGTTTTTTTTGTTTTTATTTGAACCTATGGAGGCTGAATCGTAATGAAAGCAAGTGAAATTCGTTCCAAGTGGCTCGCTTTTTTCGAAAGCAAAGGGCACAAAATCGAACCGAGTGCTTCCCTCGTTCCGCATAACGATCCGTCCCTGCTGTGGATCAATGCCGGCATGGCTCCGCTGAAGCCTTATTTTGACGGGCGCATCATTCCGGAGAATCCGCGTATTGCGAACTCACAAAAATGCATTCGTACCAATGATATTGAGAATGTCGGCAAAACGCGCCGTCATCATACGATGTTCGAAATGCTCGGAAACTTCTCCATTGGCGACTATTTCAAAGAAGAAGTCATTACGTGGGCATGGGAATTTCTGACGAGTCCGCAGTGGATCGGCTTTGATCCAGAGCGCCTGTCCGTTACGGTATACCCTGAAGACGAAGAGGCATACCGGTTCTGGAATGAGAAGATCGGCCTGCCGGAGGCACGTATTTATAAGCTTGAAGAGAACTTCTGGGATATCGGCGAAGGCCCTTGCGGACCTTGTACGGAAATATTCTACGACCGCGGCGACGCATTCGGAGACTTGAATGACCCAGAATGCTGGCCTGGTGGTGAAAATGAAAGGTTCTTGGAAGTATGGAACCTCGTCTTTTCGCAATATAATCATAATAAAGACGGCAGTTATACCCCGCTGCCTAATAAAAACATCGATACGGGCGCCGGCTTGGAGCGGTTTACTTCCATTTTGCAGAACGTCGACTCCAACTTCGACACGGATTTGTTTCGTCCGATCATTGATCGTACTTGCGAAATCGCCGGCGTAACCTACCACACGAATGCGGATCATGACGTTGCACTTAAAGTCATTGCTGATCACATTCGTACGGTAGCCTTCTCAGTAGGCGACGGCGTTATGCCTTCCAACGAGGGACGCGGCTATGTCATCCGCAGGCTCCTCCGCCGCGCTGTCCGCTACGGCAAGACGCTCGGCGTGGACCGTCCATTCCTGTTCGAGCTCGTGCAGGTGGTTGCAAGCATCATGGGCGCCTACTACACGGAAATCGTGGAGAAGCGCGAATTTATCGAAAAAGTCATCCGTACGGAGGAAGAACGTTTCCACGAGACGCTGTCGGAAGGACTCTCGCTGCTAGGCGAACTGGTTAAGGCAGCTAAGGGGTCCGGTCAGACGCTGATCAGCGGCGCCGATGCGTTCAAGCTGTACGACACCTACGGCTTCCCGTTCGACTTGACGGAAGACTACGCGGTCGAGAATGGCATGACTGTAGACCGTGAAGGGTTCGATGCGTCCATGGAGGAGCAGCGGACTCGCGCACGCGCGGCACGTCAAGATACGGGCGGCATGAATGTGCAGGGAGGTCCGCTCGCTGACTTCACGACGAAGTCGGAGTTCGTAGGCTACCAAGACCTGAAGCTCGAAGGCGCGCAAGTGCTGGCGATCGTAAACGGCGATTCCATGGCTGAATCCGCCTCGGTAGGCAGCCGGGTATTGGTAATCTTGGATCGGACGCCTTTCTATGCGGAAAGCGGCGGTCAAGTCGGCGACAGCGGCACGTTAAGCGGCCAAGGCTTCACGCTGACAGTTGATAACGTAACGAAAGCACCTCACGGTCAGCCGGTCCATCATGCCGTCGTTTCTAGCGGCACGGTTAAAGTTGGCGACAGCGTGGAAGCGGCTGTTACGACCCAAACCCGCGAGGACACGATCAAGAACCATACCGCGACGCATCTGCTTCACCGCGCGCTCAAGGACGTGCTTGGCGAGCATGTCAACCAAGCAGGCTCTTTGGTCGAGCCGGACCGCTTGCGGTTTGACTTCTCGCATTTCGGCAGCATCAGCCAAGAGGAGCTAACGGAAATCGAGCGCCGCGTCAATGCGCAAATTTGGCTTGGGACGACGCTGCAGATCGATTACAAATCGCTTGCAGAAGCGAAAGCGATGGGCGCTATGGCACTGTTTGGCGAGAAGTACGGCGATGTCGTGCGCGTCGTGCGCGTCGGCGATTACAGCCTTGAGCTCTGCGGAGGATGCCACGTCGCGAACACGGCCCAAATCGGCTTGTTCAAGCTCGTCAGCGAGAGCGGCATCGGATCCGGCGTCCGCCGGATCGAAGCGGTAACTGGCCGCAACGCGTACTTGTACATGGAAGGTCAGCTTGATTTGCTCAAGCAGGCAGCTTCGCTGCTGAAAACCAACTTGAACGACGTGCCTAAACGCATCGATGCGCTGCATGCGCAGGTAAAGGAGCTTGTCCGCGACAATGAGTCGCTGCAAAGCAAGCTGAGCCGGATCGAAGCAGGGTCGCTGGAATCGCAAGCAAAGAGCGTTGGAGGCGTTACATTGTTGGCTGCAGAGGTCAACGCGCCATCCATGGATGCGCTGCGCGGCATTGTCGATGAGTTGAAAACGAAACTGACGAGCGCGGTTATCGTGCTTGGCGCGGCAGCCGAGGATAAAGTGAATTTGGTTGCGGCTGTATCGCCTGACCTTGTGAAGCAAGGCTTTAATGCCGGGAAAATCATTAAAGAAGCGGCTGCTGCTTGCGGCGGCGGCGGCGGCGGTCGTCCTGATATGGCACAAGCCGGCGGCAAGGACCCATCTAAACTGGGTGCTGCGCTCCAAATTGCCGAAGAACTGGTTCTCTCACAGGCAAATGTGATATGATAAGCGTATAAAACGGCTGTTAAGCGGCTTGGAAAGCGAGGTGCTGGCGATGAATTCGATGGACAAGACAATGAAATTCGATGTGAAGGCGGAAGGTGAGGCTTCTTCGCAGGAAATCATGCTGTCGGTCTATGACGCACTGCTTGAGAAGGACTATAATCCTATAAACCAGATTGTCGGTTATCTATTGTCCGGAGATCCCGCATACATTCCGCGGCATAACAATGCTCGAAGCTTAATTCGCAGGAAAGAACGAGACGAGTTGATTGAAGAGCTGGTACGTTCTTACTTAAGTCAGCACCGTAAATAAATTCGGTTGTAGGAAATGAGGCAGCCCGTCGTATGCGTCTAATGGGTTTGGATTACGGTGATCGCCGAATCGGCGTTGCCGTCAGCGATGCATTCGGCTGGACCGCGCAAGGCATTGGAGTCGTGGAGAAACGTCGTGACAACGGCGAAGACGAAGCGATAGCCAAGCTAATGCAGGAACATGAAGTATCCGAGATTGTAGTCGGTTTACCGAAGAACATGAATGGCACCATCGGACCGCGTGGCGAAATTTGCATCGCATTCGCAGAACATTTACAGCAGAAGCTAAATGTACCCGTACACCTTTGGGACGAACGGCTGACAACCGTTGCCGCTGAGCGTACGCTCAAGGAGGCTGAAGTCAGCCGTAAGAAGCGAAAGCTAGTGGTGGACAAAATGGCGGCAACGCTCATTTTGCAAAATTATCTCGATTCTAAAACGAAAAGGTGAGGGTAACGATGACAAAGGACAATATGCAGTACGAAGAGCCAGAAATCATCTACATTCCGGATGAAGAAGGCAACGAAGAAGAATTCGAGGTTGTCATGAAGTTTGAGGTAGACGGTTCCGATCAGAAATATATGATGGTCGTCCCGCTGAACGTCGATTCCGAAGACGAGCAGGATGAGGATGCAGATGAAGTGTATGCGTTTCGCTATGAAGAAGACGGCGATGATTTGAAGCTGTACACCATCGAAGACGAAGAAGAATGGAACATGGTTGAAGAAACCTTTAACACGCTTCTTGCTGAAATCGAGGAGAACGACTAAGTTAGAGCCAGCCATAAGTACCGAAGGGAGACTTTTCATTGCCAGAAGTAAAACGAATTTCCGTATTGAACCCCATCTACGGCACTGAAGTCGACCTCATCGGAGAAGACGGCGGAACAGAGCCTTTCCAAATTGTAGCTGAGTTTCAACTGGGAGAGCATGCATACGCGGGTCTGCAGTCGCAGAGCATGCAGCAGGAGGACGAAATCGCCTTTTTTCGGATCGCCTTGAACAGTGGTTCCGAACCTGAACTTGAGTCCATCGAAGATGACGAGGAATGGGAAGCCGTTTCTGAAGCGTATGATGACCTCTTGTTTGAAGGCGAAGAACAGCCTTAATGCACCTAGTATTAAACAGGGTGGCTTTCAGCCCTGTTTTATTTAAAGGAGTACGGGATGGGGCGGCGCTGACCGCCCTTTTTCCGCGCTAATACGCACACGTATCAGAAACGGAGGATACTCTCTTGAGTCCATCAGAGCACCAGCCGGGTGGCGAATGGCCGGCAAACGACGAAATGCTTTCTACTGGTCCGAGGCGGGGCCGCATTACGTTTTGGGTCATTTTCACGATTTTGGGACTTATGATTGTTTGTGCAGGCAGTGTATTCTTGTACATTTGGAATGGACTGCGGCCAGCGCCTGCAGGCGATATTGTGCAGGTGGAATTGAAGAAGGGAGCCTCGCCTTTTCAATTTGCCGAGGTGCTTGAGGATCAAGGGATTGTCCGCAATGCTTTTATTTTTAAATATTATTTGCGGTTAAAGCACGAAGGTCCGCGGTTTCAGGCGGGCGTATACGAGTTAAAGCAGGGCATGGATAAGCAGGCGATTATTGCCAAGCTGAATGCCGGCGAGACATTGAAGCAGGAAACGATTCGGTTCACGATTCCGGAAGGGTTCACCGTGAATCAAATTGTGGACACGCTGAGCAAAGACGGGTACGTCGATAAAGCGGCGTTTCTCGCTTTGGCAGATAAAGATCAAGTCTGGCCGGATACGGATGCATCGAAGCATATTCCGAAGGACGGCAAGTATATTCATCGCTTGGAAGGCTATATGTTCCCGGATACGTATGAGCTAGTCAAAGGCAGCAAGCCGGAAGACATCATTGCGCGCATGCTGCAGGAGCTTGACCGTAAGATGGACAGTTTGCCCGAGAATTGGGAAGACTCGCTTGCTGCGAACGGCGTTGATTTTCATGGTATGATGACGATCGCATCGTTAGTGGAACGTGAAGTCGTCGTGGATGAAGAACGTCCCATCGTAGCAGGGATCATATATAACCGTTTGAAGAAAGGCATGCCGCTTCAAATCGACGCAACCGTCCAGTACTTGCTGGATAAGCAAAAGGAGCGTCTGATGGCGTCGGATTTGCAGGTGGACAGCCCATTCAACACGTACAAGACCAAGGGACTTCCGCCGGGGCCGATTGCCTCGCCGAGCTTGAAGTCGATTGAAGCTTCGCTTTTTCCGAAGCAGACGAAGTATTATTACTATGTGACGAAAAAAGACGGCAGCCATGAGCATCTGTTTGCAGAGACGCTCAAAGGACATAATCAAAATATCGCGAAAAGCAATGCCACCGCAAAGCAATAGGAGGATTCACTAATGGCAACAAAGCCGGAGCTGCTCATCGATGCAGCTTCTCTTGCTGATATGGAACGGTTGATCGCCGCTGGCGCTGACGCTTTTATTCTAGGTGAGGCCAAGTACGGCATGCGTCTGCCGGGCGACTTCAATATCGAACAGATGGCTGAAGCCGTCAAGCTTGCGCACGCGCACGGAGCTTCGGTATATGCAGCTGTTAACAATGTAATGGATAATGCCGCGGTCGAGACGCTGCCCGCTTATATCCGGGCACTGGCTGATGCCGGTGTAGATGCCATCGTTTTCGGCGATCCCGCCGTGCTTATGGCGGCCCGGACCGCTGCGCCGGACATGAAGCTTCACTGGAACGCGGAGATGACATCGACCAATTTCGCTACTGCGAACTATTGGGGCCGCCGCGGGGCTTCCAGAGTCGTGCTGGCACGGGAGCTCAATTTGGAGCAGATTATCGATGCCAAGGCGAATACGTCGATGGCGATCCAAGTTCAGGTCCATGGCATGACGAATATTTATCATTCCAAGCGTCCGCTCGTCCAAAACTATTTTGAACATCAGAATAAGGATGGCAAGCTGTCGGAGGTTCCGGTGCACGGCAAACGCGAGGAAGGTCTTTATTTGATCGAGTCTGAGCGTCCCGAGGAGCGGTTTCCGATCTACGAGGATTTGAACGGCACGCATATTATGAGCTCGGACGATCTCTGCATGCTGGAGAACTTGCACGAGCTGATGGAAGTTAATATCGATAGCTTTCGGATTGAAGGGCTGTTAAAATCAATAGCATACAATGAAACGGTCGTACGTGCGTATCGGGCTGCAATCGATGCCTACTACGCTGATCCCGGTCATTATGTCTTTAATGACGAATGGCTGGAAGCGATCGTTCACGTTCAAGATGAGGCGCGCGAGCTGTCCTATGGATTTTTCTATAAAGAACAAGTGTATTAATGTCACCCTTGTAAGATTATGGAGGTGAGTATGGTGACAACGCAAACTGCCCCGCGCTTTAAGGGGAAACGAAACCGGCTCGATAAACCGGAGCTTTTGGCTCCTGCCGGTAATTTGGAAAAACTGAAATTTGCCGTGCATTACGGTGCGGATGCCGTCTACATCGGAGGACAGAAGTACGGTCTTCGTTCCAACGCGGACAACTTCAGCTTCGAGGAGATGAAGGAAGGCGTCGAATTCGCCAAGCAATATGGTGCCAAAGTATTCGTTGCGACGAACATTTATGCACATAACGAAGATATCTCCGGTTTGGAAGATTATCTACGGGAATTGGAGAACGCCGGGATTGCAGCGATTATTGCGGCGGATCCCATTATCATCGAAACTGCACAGCGGGTTGCGCCTAAGCTGGAAGTGCATCTAAGCACCCAGCAATCGACGATGAATTGGCAAGCTGTCCAGTTCTGGAAGGAAGAGGGCCTGCCGCGCGTCGTATTGGCTCGCGAAGCCAGTATTGAAGAAATCGCTCAAATTAAAGAGCATGTAGATATCGAGATCGAGGCATTTATTCACGGCGCCATGTGTTCTTCGTTCTCGGGACGCTGCGTGCTGTCAAACCATTTTACCGACCGGGATTCCAACCGCGGCGGATGCTGCCAGTCCTGCAGATGGAAATACGATATTTATGAGGACGATCTGCAAATGGTGAGCCCGGAAGCGGATAAATTCACGATGGGTTCCAAAGACTTGGGCATGCTCGAGCATATTCCGGATCTCATCGACGTCGGCGTAGACAGCTTCAAAATCGAAGGCCGGATGAAAAGCCTTCATTATGTAGCTACCGTCGTGAATGCATATCGCCAAGCAATCGATTCCTACATGGCCGATCCGGAGAATTACGAATTGAAGCAGGTGTGGCTGGACGATATTCAGAAAGCCGCGAATCGCCCGCTTAATACCGGATTCTTCTACGATACGCCGGGAGCCGAGGATCACATCTACGAGCCGGAGGATAAGGCGGCACCTTATGATTTCGCCGGTGTTGTTGTATCTTACGACGCGGAAGCGGGAACTGCAGTCATTCAGCAGCGGAACCATTTCAAGCCTGGCCAAGAGGTTGAATTTTTTGGGCCGAACGGCACGTTCTTCAAGCAAATCGTACCAGAAATCAAGGATGACAATGGCAGCGTGCTTGATGCCGCGAGACATCCGCTTCAACGAATCGTTATGAAAACAGACCAGCCCGTAAGAGCTATGGACATGATGCGCAAACGGGTGCGCTAAGTCTGCAGTCCCAAATAATCCTAATCGAGTTTAATCGATTAGGATTATTTTTTTGTGAATTTATTGCGAAGCGCGCTAACAAATCGATTTCCAAAAACCGATATTAAGTGTGTTGCAATTTTTTGTCGAAATTTGCTTTGAAATGCAGCTTTAGGCTTGAATCATAAGCATACGACACATTACCCGCAAACGAACCAACTCCGCATTTGGAATTCTATCCCTAGATCAGGTGGTGTCAAGCAATGAAGTTCAACTTGAAAAAAGACAAATTGAAGCCGCAGTCAGCCGGAGAAGGCCTGAATGCAAACGTAAAATCGCTGTACTCCTCATCCTTGAACGGGATGAAGAACGTGAAAATGACGAATCCCATTAAATCCGTAGGTCTCATGCTGTTTCTCATCATCTTCTGTGCGATTCTAGTCTGCGTGCTTGTCGTAGGGCTGTTCTCCTACTCGACTTCCAAGAGCATCATTAAAACGAAAGTGGCTGATTCAAGCGCGGTAGCCATCGGGCAATCGAAGGGCAAGTTGGATTTGATGTTCAAAAACTACGAGGCGCTCTCCATGCAGGTGCTGCTGGATAAGAACGTTCAAGATAACTTGCTTCAATATTCCCAAGCGAAAGACGATTACGATAAGTTCGACATTATGAAGAAGCTAAGCGATACGATTCAATCGTACGTGCTCGGCAACTCCACGATCGTCGGTGCAGCGATTATTCCGATTGCCGGCGACTCCACGGCAATTACGGTTGGGAGTACAAGTATGAGCTCCGAGGATGCTCAGAAATCCGATTGGATGAAATCGATCAAAGATGCCTCAGGACGTTTGGTGTGGCTGCCGTCGAAGGTCAAAGGCTACGGCGGATCTTCATCGGACCCGACAATTGCAATGGGCCGTGTCATGAAGAATACGGTAACAAATGAAGGTAATTTCGTGCTTCTGGTCGAAATCCATTTGAGCGAAATTGGGAAACAGCTAAGCGATTTGCAGCTCGGTAACGGCAGCGATATTACGATTGTCGATAACGCCAACAAAATCATGTTCAGCAAGGACGAGAAGCTGCTAACGCAGAACTCGCCGATCACGCTTCCGACGGAAGGGAAGGCGGCTAAATCCGGTTCCCTGACGACACAATCCAATGGCGTAGAAGTGCTGGCGATGTACAAACAGTTCGATACGACTGGCTGGAAGCTGGTTGGTGCCGTTCCTGTAGCAGAGCTGGTTAAGGATGCGAAGCAAATCCGCAACGCTACTTATATTATTGCTGCTATTGCGGCGCTGCTTGCGATCGGTATTGGACTGCTTGTCATCCGGATGGTTGCGATTCCGCTCGTGAATCTTCGCAACCTGATGAATGAAGGCGAACGCGGCAATCTGACCGTTCGTTCCACGATTAATAAGAAGGACGAAATTGGTCAGCTCGCGCAAAGCTTTAACCAGATGATGACGCAGATTACGGTGCTCGTGCAGCAATCCAACCAATCTGCGCAAGACGTGCTTGGCACTGCCGGCGAGTTGTCTGACGCCTCCAAAAAAACAGCGATTTCCGCGAAGGAAATTGCGGTTGCTACCGAAGAAATCGCAAACGGGGCAACGAGTCTAGCGGTTGAAGCGGAGAAGGGCAGCGATTTGACAAGCGAGATCAGCCAGCAGATGCTGCAGGTTATGAATGCGAACCAAGAAATGGGCTCCGCTGCGGCCGAAGTCGAGAAAGCAAGCCGTCAAGGTACGACCTATATGAACAGCTTGATCGAGAAGACAGGCATGACGGAAGAAATGACGCGTTCCATGGTCGAGAAGGTTGATCGACTCAAGGAAAGCACGCGTTCGATTCGCAAAATTTTGGATGTTCTGAACAACATGACGAAGCAAACGAACATTCTCTCGTTGAACGCTACGATCGAAGCGGCGCGCGCGGGTGCAGCCGGCAAAGGTTTCATGGTTGTTGCAGACGAAATTCGTAAGCTGGCGGATCAATCCCGTCAATCCATCGATGTTGTCGGACAAATTACCGAAACGATCCAGAAGGAAATTGACGAGACTGTCAATGTGCTCTCCAATGCATATCCGATCTTCCAGGAACAAATTCAGTCCGTTAAAGAAGCAAATCAAATCTTCTTGACCGTACAAGGACAAATGGGTGATTTCGTGGGCCGTCTCAATACTGTGACGGAATCCATCAGCGTATTGGAACGCTCGCAAGTCGTATTGTCCGAAGCGATGGGCAATGTGAGTGCGGTCGCACAGGAATCTTCGGCAACGTCCGAAGAAGTAGCATCCCTTAGCAATGAGCAAACGAACATCAGCGAAGGCTTGGTTCGTCTGTCGGACAAGCTGGAGATGGTATCCAGCGGCTTGAAAGAAACACTCAGCCGTTTCCGTACCTAATCATCAAGAATAAAAAACATCCGGTGCCCCTAAGGCGTCGGATGTTTTGTTTTTGTCTGACTGCTATGGATCCTAATAAAGGAGGCGTGCAGCTTCAGCTGCACGCCTCTTCGTAGATCGAATTATTCTCGGCTTTGCGTAAAGATCATGATGTACTTAATAAGCTCAAGCAGCGAAATCAATGCAGCCGCGACATAAGTCAGCGCTGCGGCATTCAATACTTTGGCGACGCCGCGTTCTTCTTCATTCGAGATAAATCCTTCAGCTACCATGATTTCACGAGCGCGGTTGCTGGCATTGAATTCTACCGGCAGTGTTACAAGCTGGAAGGCTACCGCACAGGAGAAGAAAATAATGCCGAGTCCGATCAATCCGGTTGCGTGGAACAAGAAGCCCGCAAGCAGAAGGAATGGTGCGAACCCAGAAGCGAAATTCACGACCGGGAAGATCCGGTGGCGAAGCGCCAGCATCGGATAATGTACTTTATGCTGGATCGCATGGCCGACCTCGTGACACGCGACGGAAATGGCCGATATGGAGTTCTCGTAGTAAACGTGCTCCGACAGCCTTACGACGCGATGAATGGGGTCGTAGTGGTCTGAGAGCGTGCCAGGCACGGCTTCAACGGGTACATCGTGCAAATCGTTTCGGTCAAGCATCATGCGAGCGGCTTGATAGCCGGTTAGACCGCTCATCGTCTGCACTTCCGCCCAGCGGTTGAACGTGCCCCGAACTCTGAACTGCGCCCAGAGCGATAGTAGAAAGGCGATAATGATTAGGAAATCCATTGGGTGAAAAAACATAGCGGTCCCTCCATTTTGATTATTGCATTGCCCTTACATAAATCCGCCCTTATTCAATAGCAGCATTAAAGCTTCGACGCATGCAGCTGTCTGAGGAACAAGCCGTTTAAAGACCTGTTTGGCCTGCTGAGGCTTTAATTGATTGAGGACCGGTTCAATGGCCTTCACTTCGCGCTGCAGCTGTTCTAAATGAATCTGAAGCTCCATGAGTTGACCGGATACTTGTTCCTCAGACGATACTTTGCTCCAACCGGTCATGCTGGCTTTTATTTCTTCGAGCGAATATTTATCTTTCTTCATTTGAACTATACGTTTGAGCCGCAGTAAGGTTTCATCGCTGTATAAGCGATAATTTTTCGGTGAACGCTTCTCTGGTTCGATCAATCCGGTCGACGTATAGAAGTCAATAGTACGCGGACTGACACCTGCTAACTTGGACAACTCACCAATCCGATAAAGCAGCGTTTCGGACAATGAAATCACCTCTTTCATTAATAAAGCAATTGTGTAACGACAACCATGAAAGCAAATAAAAACTCCCTAGTACCTATGATACAAATCCTGAACCATACAGTCAAACGTAATGCTTTGCCATTCCTTCATTTTACAAACCTAACATAAGACTTTGTGATCATTTTGTGAGCGGCTTGCAAAGTGCTGTGAAATGAATGCTGGGGCTGGGCGAGTTGGATGAAAACGCGAAGAATCGGACGTCGAATCGGTGGTTTTGAGGCACAAATTGTGAAAAAACTTAACATTACCATGTTTTAAGGACATGAATGTTAGATTATTTGAAGAGAAATGCAAAAACTATATTGTCAAATCAGGCACTTCTGACTATAATGACATTAAGTCTTTCCTAGCACGTCAAGAAACATTACATTGGGGAGTGGTCGTAGTGGTCAAAAAGTTGATTTTGTCTTTAGGTGCTCTATCGTTGTTATTTCCTGCAATGGTTTTTGCGGACGACCCATCAGCAGCAACGCTAAACATGGGGCTTAACTCGATTTGGGTACTCGTTGCAGCCATTTTGGTTATCTTGATGCAAGGCGGATTTATCCTTCTGGAATCCGGTTCGACACGGATGAAAAATGCGGGTCATATCGCAGGTAAAACCATTTTCACATTAGGTCTTTGTACCTTGATTTACTGGGCTGTAGGTTATGCTTTCGCCTTCGGTGCCGAAAACACGGGTACGGCAATCAGCCACGTGATCGGCTCTGGCGACTTCTTGTTCTCGCCTGCTAAAGCAGCCGGTGACGGCGTAGGTCTTCCACCGACGATTTTCTTTACATTCCAATTGGCTTTCGCAGCTGTATCGCTTTCCATCGCCTGGGGCGGTTTTGCAGAGCGCGCTAAGCTTTCCGCTTACCTCGTATTCACGGTATTGTTCACAGCACTAATTTATCCAGTTATTTCCCACTGGATTTGGAGTGCAGACGGTTGGTTGTTCACAAAAGGTGCGCAAGACTATGCAGGTTCGACGGTTGTTCACTTGACAGGTGCAATTGCGGCATTCGCAGCAACGGTATTGTTGAAACCGCGTATCGGCCGCTTCAATAAAGACGGCTCTGCAAACGAGATTCTCGGTCATAACCAAGTATTCGGTGCATTGTCCGTTCTGATTCTGTGGGTAGGTTGGTTTGGATTCAACGCAGGCAGCGCACTTGGCGTAGGCGACGGTTTCTTCGGTTACGTTGCGTTCAACACGCAGCTTGGCGCAGCAGGCGGCGCGGTTGCAGCGCTTCTGATCTCTTGGCTCGTAAACGGCAAAGCTGACATCACGACAACGTTGAACGGTGCGCTTGCCGGTCTAGTAGCCATCACAGCAACTTGTGCATTCGTAGAGCCTTGGGCTGCGGTAGTCATTGGTCTGCTTGCAGGTGTACTCGTATTCTTCAGCACGAAATTTTTCGAGAAAATTAAAGTCGACGACCCGATCTATGCGCTTTCGGTACACGGCGCTGCAGGCGTATGGGGTACACTAGCTAACGGAATCTTCGCAACAGATGAGCTGGCTGCGAAATTGAATGTTGGTAAAGGCGGTCTGATCGACACGGGCAGCTGGCACCAATTGTGGGTACAGCTTGAATCCGTAGTCGTTTGCGGCGGTTACGTGCTTGTGGCTTCCTTCATCCTGCTTGGCATTATGAAAGTGGTTATGGGTCTTCGCGTAACGGAAGAACAAGAGATCATCGGTCTTGACCTTTCCGAGCACGGAACGTTCGGCTACCCGGAGCAAATGAAAAAAGCACAACAAAACATGTAATAATCGGTGTTCGATATCCTAACACAGAGGTGAGCACAGCATGAGCGACCCGGTCCGTGCGAAGCTGCTTACAGACGTCGGCACTTGCGCCGATGTTGCAGCGCTACGCGGCTTGCGGGATCAAATCCACGCGCATATGAAAGCTCTGCTCTCCGAGCAACCGATTGAACAATTTTATACGGATCTGAATGAGGTGCATGACGCATTAATTCGGCGTGCTATCGCCCTCTCAGAAGAGCAAATGGCACGGATGGGGCTTGGTTCCCCACCCGTGCCTTATACGTATCTATTGTTCGGCAGCGGAGGCAGACAGGAACAAACGTTGTCCAGCGATCAGGACAGCGGCTTGATTTACGGCGATCCCCAGGATGAGACAAAGCGTCAGGAAACGTCTCATTATTATCGCAAGCTCTCGATGACGATTGTACAAACGCTGCAGGCAGTCGGTTATCCGCCGTGCGAGGGTGAAGTCATCAGCTCCAATCCCGTGTGGTGCCAATCATTATCGGAGTGGAAAGCGAAGCTGAACCTCTGGTTCAGCGATCCGGATTGGGAAAGGGTTCGTTATTTGCTCATCGTGGCAGACTGTAGATTGATTTCGGGTCAAGCATCGATGCTGCAGGAGCTGAAGGGTCATTTTTTCTCGGATATGCTCGAAAATCAACTCATCGTGCAGCACATGCTGAATAATACGATGCGCCACAAAGTATTAGTGGGGGTATTTGGTCAGCTGTTCAAGGAACAATACGGTGAGGACGCGGGAAGTCTTGATTTGAAATACGGCGCTTATATTCCCATGGTGAACGCCATTCGGTTGTTAAGCATACAAGCCGGCATCCGGGAAACGTCAACGTTAATGCGGATCCAGCAGCTGACGGTTAGTGGAGTTTTCACCGAAAGAGACGGTCTTGCCTATGCGGACGCTTTCCGGCTGATTCTTCGCTTAAGGCTGATGACAACGGCCAAGAACGACGAGGGGTTCTATTCCAACAATGGAAAGCTGCCGAACGCCAAGCTGACAAAGGAATTAATCGATGAGCTTAAGAACGGCCTTCGCGTCGTGAAGAAGCTTCAGAAACGGGTTCAAAGCAAACCATGGGCAGGCTCTAGGTAAGACGGAGGGGAAAACCATGAAAGAGCAAAAAGGCGTGGGCCGAATGTGGCATCTCTACAAAATGGGCGGGCTAACACCTGCGATTGCATCTATGATGGGCGCGCAGAACGCACAGCAAATGGCTTTCATCCGTTCCATGTCCAAAGAACAGCGTAAGGATTCCATTATGGAACAGCCGCTGCAGGAAATGGAAGTTGTCGTATTCGATTTAGAGACTACGGGGTTCTACCCAACGAACGGGGACGAAATCATCTCCTTCGGCGCTGTCTTGCTTAAGGGCGACCGATTGGTAGAGGATCAAACTTTCTACAGCCTCGTGAATCCGAAACGGAAAGTGCCGAAGCATATTACGGAATTGACGGGCATTACGAATGAGATGACGGAGGATGCCCCGGATTTGATGCAGGTGCTGCATGATTTTATGGAATTCGTGGGCAAACGTATGCTGATCGCCCATGCCAGCGGACATGACAAGCAATTTCTGAATACAGCCCTGTGGCGTACATCCAAAGTGAATTTAACGCATCGTGTTCTCGATACGATGATGGTCGCGAAATGGCTGGAGCCAGAACGGACCAATTATAATTTGGACGATCTGCTCGAACTGAGCGGTATCCCGATCACGCAGCGGCATCATGCGCTTGCAGATTCGCTGATGACAGCGAAGCTGTGGTTGAATTACTTGAAGCGGATGCTTCATCGCAATGTGGTCACGCTGGGCGATTTATACGCATATTTAAGCAAGCATTAGCGGAGTAAAGCCTCCGTCCTGGTACCAATAAGGCTGCAAGTTAACACTGCTTCCTCCAGGCTGAGGCGACAGAATCCAATAGGAAATCCCTTCAGCGCTGTAGACCATGCCCTTCAAATCCGAAGGACTAGGGACAGGGGTGGAATGCGGATGAGAGTGAAAGAAGCCGACAAGCGATTGTCGGTTTTTTTGTATGTCATACAGCGCGCGCACCCATTCCGAGGGGTCAAATACAAATTGCTTGCTTGGATCCGCTGCGGCGTTAGCGATCGAGATAACACCCGACACATGGAGTTCGAAGCCGGCATCTGCTTGTACACTGGAAACGGGGGCGAATTGACCGGATAGAGCGCCGCATATTTCATTGGGAAGAGCTTCTAGACAAAGTGTCGTTAGCTGAAGAAAAGATGCTGGTGTCAATACAACACGGTTGGGAGTGGTACTCTTACCTGGTACGTGCATCGTACAGCCTCACTTTACTGCTTAGGATAGGGAATCACACTGCCTACCTATTATAGCGTGAAAGTCATGGCGAAACGACGGCCTAGGAAGCGTCTCCGGCCTGCTTGGACGGATGCACGAGAAAAATAATAAGGAGCAATGCGCCAAGAGAGAGTGCCGATACGACGCCGTACAGAAGCGTATCCGAATTTTTGGCAAGCCAGCCGAACAGCGGGGGGCCAAATGCGACTCCAAGAAATCGAAGGCTGTTGTATAAGGAAGTCACCATGCCGCGTTGCTGGCGTTCCACGGAGCCAGTAATGAGCGTATTTAAACAGGGGAGCAGCAGGCCGGTGCCAACACTGCTGAGCGCGGCAAAGCCGATCAAAACATACAAGTTCTGATGCAAGAAGGCTGCTGCGGCAAGCGCGCCGCTCATGACAGCCAAACCGATGATCATTAAGGCGCGCATGAGGATACCGTTGTTCTTGATACGGCGGCCGGTTACATAGGCGGTGATGACGAGGAATAGCAGCGGAATCGCCAGTATAGCTCCTTTGGCGACGCCGTCAATCTTGTACGGCGGGTCCTCCAAGAGGTTAGACAGATGGAATAAGACGCCGAATAGGATGAAGAGGCCCAGTGAGCCCGATAAGTACGCAGCCAGCAGCCAGCGCCCCTTCTCACGAAACACCTTGAAAATGTCTTTTACGTATTGTTTTATGGGAAGCGACGGTTGCGTCTCATCTTTGGGAGGTTCTTTGATCAACCACAGCATAGCGGCGAATGAGGCTGCACAGAATAGCGGAAATGCAAATAATGGCGCATACCAGATAATAAGTGCGAGTAGTGAGCCGATTACGGGGCTTACCACTTTGCCTGCGCCGTTCGAGGCTTCAATAATTCCGAGGGCTTCGCTCTCGTTACCGTCCTTGTACATATCGCCGACCAGTGCCATTGCGATCGAAGAGGTTCCGGCAGCGCCTATCCCCTGCAGTGCCCTTGAGGCGATCAGGAATCCGTAATGATGCATGACGGCCGCGAATCCTGCGGCAATGCCGGCTAACCCATAGAGGGCAAGAGAAGGCAGGATGACAGCTTTGCGCGAGTAACGATCGGATAAATAACCGGAGACAGGGATAATGAGACCGGCTGCGACCGAAAATAGCGTAATGACGAGGCTTGCCTGAAAGCTGGAAATGCCGAGCTCTCGCTCCATATCCGGCAGGATCGGAACTAGCATAGAGTTTCCAAGCACGAGTACAAGTGGAACCGAGGCGAGAGCGCTGTATGCCAGCCACTTGCCTTTAGCCTTTTTCTGATTCTGCGCTTGTTTAGCGTTCGATACGCTGCCGGATTCTGTGGTGCGCAGCTTTCCTGGACGGCTTGCCGAACGCCGGGATTTGGTCGTCTGATGATTCATGTGGTCAGCTCCCATGCTATTAAGATGACCGCACGGGTCTCGAAGAGTAATGTACCCATGAACTTGAGCTTCCATTCTCAGACATGGTAACATGTAAGCAGGACCACACGAATTTCGACAATTGATTATGAAAGAAGGCGTATCATGAAACGTTCCATCGTTCTTCTTGTCATCGTGCTGATTTTGGCAGGTGCCGCGGTTTACCAAAATAAAGGAAAACATAGTGAAGTGTCCGCCGCTTCGTCCGACATGCTGCCGAAGCCGGGCTATACAGCCCCGACGCTTAATTTACCTGACTTAAAGGATCAGAATGTCGCCATCGGAGGAAAACGGGAGAAGCTGCTGCTCGTTAATTTCTGGGCTTCATGGTGTTATCCCTGCGAGATGGAAGCGCCCGATATGCAGGCCTTGTCCCAAGAATACGGCGATAAGCTTGAGATCTACGGTATTAATGCCACAAGCGTAGATAAAGAACGGCAGGCAAGAGCGTTCGTTGACGAGCAGAAGCTGACGTTCCCGATTCTCATGGACCGCGACGGTGATGCTCAGAAGCTGTACAAGATCAACTCGTTTCCGATCAGCTTGCTGGTGGACAGCAACGGCGTCGTGAGAGAGCGGATTGAAGGCGTGATCAGCAAATCGAAATGGCAAGGCATTATCGACAAGTGGATTACGGCTGATGTGCAAGAGAAGTCCGGCTTGTAGCTCATAACGAATTAAGGAGATTGAAAATGATAGCAAAACGCCAGCGCCCGAAAGTTACGGGTGCTGGCGTTTTGTTCGTTAATGGTTGACGAGTCCGAGCTGTTCGCGGGGTTCGTCCTGCATGCTGATCTTCAAGCTGTTCAGGAGCGCGTAGCGAATGCTGTCGACCAGCGCCTCCCAGCTTGCTTCAATGACGTTGCTCGAAACGCCCACGGTATTCCATGTATTCTTGAAGTCCGTCGACTCCATTAATACGCGGACCTTGGCGGCGGTGGCGTCTTTCTCGTCGATGACGCGAACCTTGTAATCCGACAAGTGGAAGTCGTTGATCACCGGATAGAACTGCTCAAGCGCTTTGCGAAGTGCGTTGTTCAGCGCATTGACCGGACCATTGCCTTCTGCGGCCATGTAGATGGTTTGTCCATCGACATTTACTTTGACGATCGCTTCGGCGTTCATGCTGCTGCCGTTTGTTTTCTCCACAATCATCTTCAAGGATTCGAGTCTGAAGATCTCCTTCATTTCGCCGAAGGCATCGCGGAGCAGCAGTTCGAGGGAAGCATCGGCACCTTCGAATTGATAGCCTTGATGCTCCAGATCCTTGATTTGCTCCATGATCTGTTTGGTTTTCTCGTTGTTAGCATTGATATCAAGGCCAAGCTCCTGCGCTTTGGAAATGATATTGCTTTGCCCGGCAAGCTCGGACACGAGGATACGCTGCTTGTTGCCGACCAGTTCAGGGCGAATATGCTCGTAAGTTTTGGAATCTTTCATGATGGCAGAGACGTGGATGCCGCCTTTGTGTGCGAATGCCGCGTTGCCGACATAAGGCTGAGCGACCGGCATATGCACGTTAGCAATCTCGCTTACATAACGTGCCGTTTGGGTGAGTGACTGCAGCTGCTCGTCGCTGACGCAGCGGTAATCCATCTTGATTTGCAGCGTGGGAAGAATCGAGCAAAGATTCGCGTTGCCGCAGCGTTCGCCATAGCCATTGATGGTGCCCTGCACCTGTCGGACGCCGGCTTGTACCGCGGCAAGCGTGTTTGCAACCGCCAGCTCGCAGTCGTTATGTGTATGAATGCCAAGCGGAGCGTGCAGCTCGGAAGATACGCGAGAGACGATCTCATGGATTTCAGAAGGCAGCGTGCCGCCGTTCGTATCGCAGAGGACGATCCAATCCGCGCCGGCATCCTGTGCTTTGCGAAGCACGGACAGCGCGTATTCCGGGTTATGCTTGTACCCGTCGAAGAAATGCTCCGCATCGAAGATCGCCTCGACGCCTTTGCTCTTCAGGAATGCAAAAGAGTCATAAATCATCGACAGGTTCTCTTCCAGCGTCGTCTGCAGCGCCGTATGCACATGGAAATCCCATGACTTGCCAACAAGTGTTGCTGCTGGGACGCCCGATTCGACGATCCGAAGCAGACTGCTGTCCTGCTCGGCGATGCTGTTCTTCCGTCTTGTGCTGCCGAAAGCCGTCAGCTTGGCATTCAGCTTAAGCCCCTTCGCGCGTTGAAAAAACTCAATGTCCTTGCTGTTGCTTCCCGGGTTTCCGCCTTCAATATAATGAACGCCAAGCAAATCAAGCTTCTGTGCGATTTTGATTTTGTCATCTGCGGAAAGACTGATGCCTTCTCCTTGTGTGCCATCTCGCAATGTCGTATCAAAAACGGAGATCGTATTTGCCATGATTGCAGAAGCCCCTTCCTTTGAACCATTTTATGCGTTGTCATAATTTTTTATTATAGCATTAGTTAGGCAGGCAGTAAATGTGCGGGAACCTTGCCGTGACGCGGGAAGTTGACGCTCCAGCCGCGTGATTGTATGCTGAATTTAGAAGTTGTATTTCCAGTAGAGAGGAGGCTGCTGCGATGACGAAGGAACAAGGGACTGCGGCTCCCAAGGGCCGTGTCATTCTTCATTTGGACATGAATGCTTTCTATTGTTCCGTTCATGAAGCGGAGGAGCCTCATTTATATAAAGGAAAACCGACAGCGGTTGCAGGAAGCGTAGAGCAGCGGAAGGGCATTATTGTAACCTCCTCGTATACCGCGCGTTCGAAGGGCATCAAAACGGGGATGACCGTTCGGGAAGGACTGCGGCGCTGCCCGGATCTGATTCTCATCCGTCCCGATTTCAATCTCTATCGCACCTACTCGCGCGGCTTTATGTCCATTGCAAGACAATATACACCGCTCGTTGAAGCGGTATCGATCGATGAATGCTACCTGGACATTACTGGCTCATCAGCGTTCGGAGAGCCTCTTGAAATCGCGCGCGCCATTCAGGAGCGCATTCAAACCGAATGGAATTTGCCCTGCTCGATTGGCATTGCGCCGAATAAGCTGCTGGCCAAGATGGCTTCTGACATGAATAAGCCAAACGGGTTCACTGTGCTGCGCATTCGGGACGTGCCTAACCTGCTCTGGGACAAGCCATGCGATACCTTATTCGGCATAGGCCGCAAGACGGCAGAGAAGCTGATCAAGCTGAATATTCGAACGATCGGACAGCTGGCAGCAGTCGATGAAAGCATGCTTGTCAAGCATTTTGGCGTCATCGGCTCGTGGATGAAGGCTGCCGCGTACGGCCATGACCATGGAGAAGTATCTGCGGAGCGGGAGCGCAACAAGTCGATCGGCCATACGACGACGCTGCCTAAGGATGTGACCGGACGTGAGGAGGCTCATCGGATTCTGCTGAATTTGGCGGACCAGACCGGCAGGCGGATGCGTCATCAGAAAATGATGGCCGCTACGGTTCAGATCGTCATCCGCAGGCCGGATATGACGACGTTCAATCGATCGGTTACGCTTGATTCACCTACCGATTCTGCCTCTGATATCCATAGAGAGGCTTGCAAGCTGTTTGACCGCTATTGGAAGCCGGGAGAGCCCGTCAGACTGCTCGGCATCACGCTCCAAAATCTTACGCTGCAGACCGAAACCGCGGTTCAGCTGGACCTGTTCGATTACAATGAACAGCCTCGTAAGGCAGCTTTGACGAAGACAATGGACATGCTAAGAGACAAGTTCGGCGAGGATGCCGTGCTTACGGCAGGCATGCTCGGAGACGATCCCTCCACGCTAATTCGGAACAAACGAATTCGGGGGACATCCTTGCAAAGGGATGAGCATATGTTATATAGTGATGAGTGAGGGTTGTTCGCTTTATATGACACAAAGTAAGTTTAACGCTTACAATTAATTTAGGAGGGAATACAATGTCGAAGTTTACTTGGGTTGAGAAAGATACATGTATTGCTTGCGGAGCTTGCGGCGCAACAGCACCGGACATTTACGACTACGACGATGAGGGTCTTGCAGAGGTTATATACGGAAGTGACGGCAACCACGGTAACACTGAAATTCCTTCCGATTTGTATGATGATTTGCAAGATGCGGCAGACGGCTGCCCTACGGACTCCATCAAAATCGCAGATACGGCTTTCAACTACTAATCGCGCATAATTACGCATAAACCCCCGTTTCCTGTTCCAGCAGGAGATGGGGGTTTCTTAATGTCTGGACGCGGCTGCCGAGACGATGCTAGCCAGAATCGAAGAAGCCATTCAAGTTAATCTGAAATTAAAGTTAAAAAAAGAGCCGTTCGGGTACAAACCTGGCGGCTCTTCTGCCGATATAGTAGCTACAATCGAATGGAGCCGGGAGGATTCGCCAGTGGATCTGCAAGACGACATGAATTATTTGAAGCGCTACGTTCAGAGCCACCCGAACAACCGCATGGCTTGGTACCTGCTCGGAAAGCAATATATGCAGGAAGAGAAGGAAGCAAAGGCGAATTATTGCTTCCTTCAATCCGGAAGCATCTATGATGCCTATGAACGCAAGCAGCATCCGTTAGCAAGCGAGCCGAAGCAAATGATCGCCGCATGGAATCGCAAGCGGCGATCGCGCATGCTGCTGATGCGAACAACGGCGGGCTTGCTCGCCATTCTAGCGTTAACGCTGATCCTGCCGCTTAGCAAAAAGGATGAGGATGCGAAGCAGGGTTCGAATTCGGTGCAGAGCGAAGCTTCCGCCGACCCGGTTCAGACATCGGATGAATCGCCTGGATTGGCCGTCATGTTCGTTAAGCCGTCCGGCGGGGGAACGCTGGGCAAGGCGCTTGGGGTGCTGCTGAAAGGAAGCGGCGGAGGTGCGAAGATCGGATTAGCCGTCATGCTGGAGCAAGACGGACCGTGGCGCAAATGGACAGGAGACACGCGCATCGTAGTGCAAACGCAGAAGCAGCGTGACGGGCAAGCGGATGTCAGCCTTCTGGATGCGAAGACATGCGACTGCCAGCCCGACGATGCATCGGCAGCGTTCAAGACCTACACGGCATGGAGCGCGCAGCAGGAAATGCAGTGGACGCTCGCCAGTGGCATCGTGCAGTACCGTGAGCGGACGAAATCATGGCCAAGCGGGCTGGAAGCGCTAAACAAGCCCTATCCAAATAATATTCTGTCGGGCAGCTCGCTTGCGATGAAGCAGCTGTTTCCAAAGCTTCTTCGCCAGCTGAAGTCGGCAGCAGCCGGAGGCAAGCCTGGCGATGAAGAATCAGGCAGTCAGGATGCTTCACCAACAAACACGAATAAGCCAGGAAGCAGCGCGGCTTCTGGAGGCCCAGCTTCCGAGAGTAACCAGCTGCCTGACGAGCCGCTGTCCATTATTATCGATAAGGACACGCACCAGCTGGCCGTCGTAAGCGGTGACGTTATCGTGCGAAGCTACACCGTGGGGCTTGGCGGCGATAAGACGCCTGCCGGAAGCTTCGCCATTACCGAGAAGGTGCGCAATCCGAACGGCCAGGACGACAGTGAGTTCGGCAGCAGGGGCATGACCTTATCAAGCACCTTGTATGCGATTCATGGCACGAACGATCCTGACAGTATCGGCAAGGACGAGTCGCACGGCTGCGTACGCATGCTGCGGAAAGATCTCGAGGAGCTGTTCGACCTCGTGCCGCTCGGCACGAAGGTCAAAATAAAAAGCGGCGTCCTTCCCGCCAAAACTGCCCCGATTGCATCGCGTTTCCGCTTGCAGCCGGTTCAGGACGAGACGAACTCCGCTGTTGTATACCGCTGGTTATAGGAAAGAATTCATGCAGCTTATTTATCGACGATAAGCAGGACTGCCATGACGATGACGATCAGGGCGAAGATCGATCCGATCCAAACAAGAGCTTTCTTATTGATTTCTTCCTTTTGCTTGGATTTCATGATAGGGGGCTTCTTCTTAGCTTGGCTCATACGGATCAACCTTTCTTTTCATTCAGATAGGGATATGTATGTATTGTAATCGTTTTCCCGGGACGAGACAACTAGGGATGACGGAAATTGTGGTGGGGTCTGCCGTCCTGAAAGCCGCGGCGGGCTCTTTCTTTTTCGCCGCCGACACGTTAAACTGTTCGATAGAGCTAACACGAAGAACGGAGTGAATCATTCAGTGTTGTACAGTAAAGTGGCCAAACCTTATTTCTTTCGGATGGATGCAGAGAAGGCGCATCATCTCGTTATTGACGGGCTTCATACGGCCAGCCGCGTCCCGGGGGTTCCGGCATTCATGCGAGCGATGTACGGCGTACCGGAAGCGAAGGAATTGGAGATGGGCGTATTCGGCTTGCACTTTGCCCACCCGATCGGACTTGCAGCGGGCCTTGATAAGAATGCGAAAGCCGTTGATATGTTTGCTAATATCGGCTTCAGCTTTGCCGAAGTCGGCACAGTAACGCCGAAGGGACAAGCGGGCAATGACCTGCCGAGGCTGTTTCGGCTTCCGTCCGACGAAGCGCTCGTCAATCGGATGGGCTTCAACAATGACGGTGCTGCCGCCATGGCCGAGCGGCTCGCGAAGGATACGAACCGCCGAATCCCCATCGCCGTGAATATCGGCAAGAACAAAACCACGCCAAACGAGCTGGCGCATGAAGATTACCGCGCATGCTTGCAGCAGCTTTATACATACGGTGACTTCTTCGTGGTCAATATCAGCTCGCCCAACACGCCCGATCTTCGCGCGCTTCAGCACGGGGACGAGCTCCGCCTGCTGCTTTCGACAGTCATGGAAGAGATGGGCAAGCAAGCAGGCAAGAGCGGCGCGGCGCGCAAGCCCGTGCTTGTGAAAATCGCCCCAGATATGACGGACGAGCAGCTGGGCTATACTGTAGATACGATCGTTGCAAGCGGCGTAAACGGCATTATCGCTACGAATACGACAATCAGCCGTGACGGGCTTCAGCATGCGAATTCAAGGGAAACTGGCGGCTTGAGCGGCAAACCGCTCCGCGAACGTTCGACAGCAGTCGTGCGCGAAGTCTACCGTTTAACCGGCGGCAAGATGCCCATTATTGGTTCAGGCGGCATCTTTACGGCATCGGATGCATACGATAAAATTCGCGCAGGTGCAAGTCTTGTTGAAATATATACCGGGCTCATCTACAAGGGGCCGGAATTGCTGCGCGAGCTGGCGGACGGGCTCAAAGCCTACTTGCGCAGAGATGGATTCAAATCGATCGTAGAGGCCATAGGAGCAGATCATCGGTCTTAGACAGGAGGCGGCCGGATGGACGGAAGAGACTGGGGACTATTTTTGCAGCCATATGAGCAGGCAGTGGAAGAATTAAAGGTGAAGCTGAAGACGCTCCGTACCGAACTGAAGAATCGGGAAGCCTATTCGCCGATCGAGTTCGTTACCGGCCGGGTCAAGCGGATCTCAAGTATATTGGAGAAAGCCAAGCGGCTGTCGGTGCCGATGGAAAAAATCGACACGGGTATCGAGGATATAGCAGGCATTCGAATCATGTGCCAATTCGTCGATGATATCCACCGCGTGGCTTCCTTTATCCGCGCGCGCAAGGATTTGAAGCTCGTGTACGAGAAGGACTATATTACGAATTTCAAAGACAGCGGCTATCGCAGCTATCACATGATCATAGAGTATCCAGTGCAAACGGCTATCGGCTTGAAGAACGTGCTGGCAGAGATTCAAATCCGTACGCTGGCGATGAATTTCTGGGCGACCATCGAGCATTCGCTCAACTATAAGTACAAAGAGAGCCTGCCGGATGAAGTACGGGGCCGGCTGAAGAAGGCGGCAGAGGCCGCTTCGGTTCTGGATACCGAAATGTCGAGCATTCGCAAGGAAATATTGGACGCCCAGAGGGAATTCGAGGAGAAATCCAACATGGTGTCCAGCGTCCTTAGCGATATCCAAGAGCTCTACTTCTTTCATCGCGTTCGGGAAGCCGTGCAATTCCAGCTGCGGTTCAATGAGCTGTGGGAGAAAGAGGATGCTTACGCCATTCGCATGTTGTCCGACGATATCCGGTCGGCAATCGCACGGGCGAAGAAGGGCGGCACGACGTAAATGGCGGCGGCACGCAGCTACGATGAACGGTTTGTTTATTTTGTCGTTCTGTTCAACGTTGATGAGGACTATTTTGAATGTCATGAGGTAATGGAGGAGCTGTGGCTCGAGGAAGGGCGCAGCACCCTCTACCAAGGGCTGCTCCAAGCCGCAGTCGGGCTGCATCATTGGCGTAACGATAATTATTCCGGAGCGGTCAAGCTGTTCACACAGGCGGAGAACAAGCTTATCGCGTACCCGGACATTTGGATGGGTCTCGATTTGCGGCAGCTGCTAGCTGATGTGAGGTTAAGCCTTGCCGTGCTGCGCGATGCGGCGGCTCCGCCATTCGCAGCGTTTCGGCTCGTTGTTGCGGACGAAATGCTGCGCGAGCTTGCGAAAGCGCTTGCGGAAAAGCCGCCGGAGCAAAGGATATCCGAATCATGACAAAGCCGGCTAACCAAGAGATCAAGAAAGCTGTCTGATGAAGCGACGTACCCGGGTGGGGGCGGAGCCTCTATTAGACAGCTTATTTTGTTGTAGTGCTTGCGCTGTGGATATAGGTCCCATATTATGGGTTGGTTATGCTACCTGCTTTATTATACAATGAGGGAAGAACTCTGCATGTGTTTGCAGAGGAGGTTGGCGTAATAGGAGCTGAGCGAGCATGGTTACAAGAATGCGGCTGGATAAGCTGCTGGCAAATATGGGCTTTGGTACGCGCAGCGAAGTCAAGCGGGCTGTTAAGCAGGGGCGGGTGTCTGTAGACGGGAAGACGGTTAAGGATTTCGGCTTGACGCTGGATCCGAACACCGCGGTTGTACGTTTCGATGATGAAGAAGTCATCTACCGGGAAACGATCTACGTCATGCTGAATAAACCCCAGGGCGTTATTTCGGCGACAGAGGATTCGCGAGACCGCACGGTTATTGACCTGCTTGACCCGGACGATCGCATCCTTCAGCCGTTCCCGGTCGGTCGGCTTGATAAGGATACGGAAGGGCTGCTGCTGCTCACGAATGACGGCAAGCTGGCGCATGACCTGCTTTCGCCGCGCAAGCATGTGCCTAAGACATACGAGGCAATTGTACGCGGCGACGTGAATGAGCGCGACCGGGAAGCCTTCACGCAAGGCGTGACTCTGGAGGATGGCTATAAGACGATGCCGGCGGAGCTTGTGATCGACGATAAAGAAGAACGCGAGGATGGTATTTACAGCCGTATTACGCTGACGATCCATGAGGGGAAGTTCCACCAGGTGAAGCGGATGTTCGAGGCAGTCGGCAAGCTTGTCGTCTATCTCCGCCGCGTGTCAATGGGGCCGCTTGTCCTGGACGCAAAGCTGAAGCTCGGCGATTATCGGCTGTTGACCGAAACGGAGCTTGAATCGCTGCTGACGGTGCATTCGCTCGCGGAATCGGAAGAAATAGAAGCTTGACGCATAGGAGCAGGAAGAGGAGACATACGTACCATGGGGATAATCAACTATGATTTGATTGCGCTGGATATAGACGGGACACTTCTTACGGATGGACATGTGCTGACGCCGGGCGTTCGCGAAGCCGTTCGCGAAGCGCAGCATCGCGGAGCAGAAATCGTGCTGTGTACAGGCCGGGGTCCGGCCAATGCGATTCCGGTACTGGAGGAGCTTGGCCTCGCCGGTACGATGATTACGCATAACGGCGCCGCTACCGTAGATGCGGCAAGCCGGCAGGTTTTGCATCAATACAGTATTGATCATGCTGAGGTAGAGCGGTTTCGCGGCTATTGTTTGCGGGGCAAGCATCACTTCGACATCAATACCGCCTTTGAGATGATGATCGAGGGCATAACGCCGGAGGCGCAGGTTATGTACAGCCGCTTCGGCGCGCTGCCGAAAATGCGCAATCCGCAGGAGCCGCTTCCGGACGGCTTGGTGAAGTTTACGTTATTCGGTCAGCAGGCGGAGCTGGACATCATTGAGCAGGAGTGGAACGGCTGGAAGCATGGCCTGCAGCATATTCGCAGCGGCGATTATTTCATTGATGTGCAGCATAAGGAAGCAAGCAAAGGAAAGGCACTCGAACAGCTTGCCCGTCTGCGGGGCATTCAACAGAGCCGCGTGATGGCGATCGGGAATTATTTTAACGATGTGGGCATGCTGGCTTTCGCTGGACTTGGCGTAGCCGTCGCGAACTCGCCGGAAGGCGTGAAGGATGCAGCGAATGTACTGACCCGCTCGAACGAGGAAGACGGCGTGGCTCACGCCTTATACACGTACGCGTGGTAACAATGAAAAACCGTCGAAGGGAAGCCTTCGACGGTTTTCGCATTATCGACTAGGTGATTGGATTAGTACATAAACCCGCGGGATACGATGACCAGCAGAATGAACAGAACCAGAATCACACCAGCAGAGGTGAATCCACCGTGTACACCGGACATGCAAATTCCTCCCTTTATGGTAATTCCGGCGCCGGTTGAGAGTTCTTGTTGTTTTTATCGGCACTCGGTATACGATATCGTATGAAATCAGCGGCGCAGCCGATTGGACATTAGCCCTGCTGGCCGACAATTAGGCCAATAGCAGGGAAGCTCTATCCCGGGAATGAGACGGATGTACCGGAGACATTGGCAAGGGAGCATCTACCCATCGGCTCCAGCGGATTCGTCTATTTCGCGTGATGGGATAGGTAGAAGAGGAAAAAGTTGGAAGATGTCGAAATGAATGAAAATTCCGGCATAAGCAGCGAGAGGTGAACGTTCGTGATAACAGTAAGAACGGAAGTATGGATTCATGCGCCGATTGAGCGCTGCTTTGATCTCGCAAGAGATATAGACGTACATACGCAAACCGTATGGAAGCATACGAAGGAGCAGGCGGTTGCAGGCACGACCAAAGGCCGCATTGAAGCGGGGGCAACCGTGACCTTTCAGGCGACGCATTTTGGCGTGAGGCAGCAGCTGACCTCTCGTATTACGGAATACGATTTCCCCGTATACTTTGTTGATGAGATGCAGAAGGGCGCGTTTAAGTCGCTTCGGCACGCGCATTTTTTTGAAGCGCACGGGACGAGAACCCGAATGGTGGATACGCTGACCTTCACTGCTCCTTTCGGCATGCTGGGCTGGATTGTAGAGCGCGCGGTGCTGGGACGGTATATGCGGCGGTTTCTGGAGCATCGCAACGGACAGCTTAAGGTACTTGCCGAGCGGACGGTTGAATAGGATATGCAAGAGAAATTCAATTGACGAGGAGAATGCTGATGGGCACTGTCTACCCGTCCATGCTTCCGGAGCATGAGGCGTTTATCAGAGAACAGAAGATGTTTTTCGTCGGTACGGCTTCTTGTGGCGGTCATGTGAATTTATCTCCCAAGGGCTACGATGCTTTTCGGATACTATCGCCGAACCAAGTTGCTTATTTGGATTTAACGGGCAGCGGCAATGAGACAAGCGCGCATTTGAGCGAGACCAATCGGATTACCTTCATGTTCGTTTCCTTCGAGGGCAAGCCGCTGATCCTACGGTTATACGGCACGGCGAGAGTCATATTACGAGGCGCAGAGGAATGGACCAGTCTGGCGCCATTGTTCACCCTGTACCCGGGCAGCAGGCAGATCATCGTGTCCGATGTGGAGATCGTTAAAACCTCCTGCGGGTTCAGCGTTCCGAACTATGCATATGAAGGTGACCGAGATATACTGCTCAATTGGGCGGTCAATCAAGGCGAAGAGAAGCTGAAGCGCTACCGTGCGAACAAGAACGCGACAAGCATGGACGGCATTCGGACAGCATTTTTTGACAGCGATTTCTGAGGGAAACTTAATGCTCGGTACGGCCCTTTGTCATGCAAATTTTGCCGGAGTCAGTTACACTAGAAGAAGCACGACTATTTAGCGCGTGCAGATGAGGTTATTTTGACATGATGATGCTTGCAAAAGGAATGATAATCGGCTTGTCGGTTGCTGCTCCTGTCGGGCCAATCGGGATCCTGTGCATGAAACGGACGATAAACCAGGGCAGACGCTTCGGCTTTGCAGCCGGACTCGGGGCGGCGACGGCAGATGGGCTGTACGGGTGCATCGCCGCTCTCGGCTTTGACAGACTAACCGCCGGCTTGGTATCGATGCAGAGCTGGATTTCGTTGCTGGGCGGGCTGTTTCTATGCTGCTTAGGCATTCAAGCCTTTCGTTCAAGCGGGGATCGGGACGAGGAAGCCGGCATGAGCCGTAGTATTGCAGGTGCATACCTGACGACTTTCCTGCTCACGATTACGAATCCGATAACGATTCTGTCGTTTATCGGCATCTTTGCAGGGCTTGATGTGCTTGGCGCTTCATCCTCGCAATTATTCGTGCTTGTTCTTGGCGTTATCGCCGGATCCGCGCTGTGGTGGCTGCTTCTCAGCTTCGTGGTTGGCTTCATTAAGCAGATCTTGAGTGCGGGCGCTATGCGTCTCGTCAATCGAATGTCAGGGTTGATTCTGCTCGGATTCGGCATCTATTCGCTGAGTAAAGGATTCTTGCACTAAACTGGGAAGCGCATAGATACAAGAGCGTCGCACGCATACAAAAAGAACGGAGCAAGAGCCATGAAATCGTTACATGAAATGATGCAGCTAAAGCTAAATTCGAAGCATCTCATTCTTCGCGTCATCGACGAGTCCGATGCGGAACGAGCGCTTGCGTTCGTGAGGCGTAACCGCGAGGCGCTTGCCGAATGGGAGCCGGACCGCGACGAAGACTACTTCACGCTTGACGTGCAAAGACAGCTGATTCAGAACGATCACCGTATGATGGAAGCCGGGCATGGCATCCGTTTATGGCTGTGCGCAGCAGAGGATCCAGACGGCGATTTGATCGGGACGGTATCGCTTAACAATATCATTCGCGGCGCATTTCAATCCTGCCATCTAGGATACCGGACGGACGCGGGACATCGGAATAAAGGTTATATGACGGAGGCCTTGTCCCATGTCATTGCTTTTGCATTCGACGAACTGAATTTGCACCGAATCGAAGCGAATATTATGCCGCGCAACGGGCCTTCGCTTAAGGTCTGTGAACGGCTTGGCTTCAAGCACGAAGGACTTGCCCATAACTACCTGCGCATTCACGGTGTATGGGAAGATCATATTCATATGGTTCTGCTGAACCCGTCTTGGACGGATAAGTAAGCCATTTATGTTAAGCACTGATTCATGGTAGAATAGAATTTACGTTAAGGCTGAACGCGGTATCAATTGGATTGAACGAGGCTAATCATTCAGACGGGAGACGACATAGATGCGCAGAATAGCGTTACTGCTGCTAGGTCTGACTTTGCTGCTTAGTGCCTGTTCCGAAAAAGACGATTCTCATGAACCGGGAGGGCCGTCTGGCGAACAGGTGGATTATCGGGATTCCTCCGGGGCGACCGATGTGATGAACGCATACGAGGAGTCCATAGTCGAGGCCGTGAACAAGAACCGGTTCTCCCTCGTCGAGGGGCTGATCGATCCGAACGGTCCTCTGTACGCGGAGCAGCAAAGCCTAGTCCGCCGGCTCAGCGAGAAAAATATTAAAGAAAAGCTGA
The DNA here is from genome assembly GCF_019431355.1 of Paenibacillus sp. R14(2021). Taxonomy (NCBI): domain Bacteria; kingdom Bacillati; phylum Bacillota; class Bacilli; order Caryophanales; family Paenibacillaceae; genus Paenibacillus; species Paenibacillus sp. R14(2021). The sequence goes on along the minus strand of NZ_CP080269.1, from coordinate 1,945,594 downwards.
TCCGTTATCAAATTATGAATATCCAGAAAATCAACGGCGAATATAAGTTTTATGTTACCGAGAATGTCGGCGTGTATTACCCCGACGGCCGTTCGACGGTGAATGAATACCAATGGATTTATACGGTGACGCAGCACACGGATGCGCACGCGTTTAAAGTTTACAGTATCGAACGCTGGGAATAGCGATACAGCTATAAGCAGGGCATAAGACTAGAATTGCGCGAGGTGCAACGATGAAAGGCAAGCTGACGTTTGAGGCATATTCGGATCGTTATTTGGAGCAGGTTCGCGGTACCTACAATTATTTTGTCGAACACACGACGGTTTCATTCGACCTGCGGCCTTATTCGGCAGAGCAAATGAAGCAGCTGATCGAGCCGCTGGCGGACATGTACCGTTCGTACGTCGTATTGGCTGAAGGGCAATATGCTGGATATCTGATGCTGACGCAGCATAAGAAGCGTCCGGCGTTCAATGTAACGGCGGAGCTTGCCATTTACTTGGAGCCTTCATTTACTGGACAAGGAATCGGCAAGGAAGCGGGCTTGTTTCTAGAGGAGACGGCCCGAGCCTTGAATTATCATTCCCTGGTGGCGGCAATATGTACCGAAAATGCGGGCAGCATCGCGTTATTCGGCAAGCTTGGCTATAAGCAGGTCGCCTGCTATGAAGAGATTGCCTATAAATTCGACCGTTGGCTCGATTTGGTTTGCTATCAGAAGCTGCTGAAATAGAGAAGGGGCGAGAGCGAACATCGTTCTGCAGATGAGGTGCGTCGAGCGAATGAAGGTAGTCACTGGAATACTAGTGTGCGCGTATACTGTCCTGCTCATTTATTGGATGTTTATCGGATTCGGCCGGTCAAGCTCACATTCGTCCGGCTATCATTATAACGTCGTGCCCTTACATACGATCAAGCTGTATGTTGTTCATGCTGGCCGCTTCGACCTGAATTATTGGCTGGTGAATCTCGTCGGCAATATTGCCGTTTTCGCTCCGCTTGGTCTTACCGTACCGTATATATGCCGTCTAAAGCTGCTGAAGTTTACGGTGGTCTTCGTGCTTGCATTGTTTCTGCTTGAGTCCCTGCAGCTGCTGCTTCAACGAGGCAGCTTCGATATCGACGATATTCTGCTCAATACGGTCGGAGCATGGCTGGGGTTTGCGTGTTTGCATTTGATCCGAAAGCGAGTGACCGCTTAGTCATGTATAAAGCAATTCTTTTTGATCTGGATAATACGCTCCTGAATTACGATACCAGCGAGCATGAGGCGATGCGACAGACGATTGATGTTCACCGGCTGGCTGAGCTTGAGGGCTTCGAGTGGGAGACCTTTCGTACGGTCTTCGCGCCGATCAATTGGAACTATTGGATCAATCGCGTAGAACATCGTCTGCATATCTCGCAGGTGCTGGATTATTCGTTCCGAGATACCCTTCTCCAAATGGGTCATGACAGTACGCTGTCCCGTTCTCTAGCGTCTACTTATTGGAAAATATTCAGTGCGACCTGCCACTTCATGGACGGGACTGAGGAACTTCTCGCTCGGCTTCACGGCCGATATCGGGTTGGTATCGTCTCGAATGGCATTGGAGAAGCACAGCGCAAACGGCTGGCGGCTGGAGGCGTATCGCATTACTTTCAGCATCTGTTCATTTCGGACGAGATCGGCGTAAGCAAGCCGGACAAGTTGATTTTCGATAGAGCCGTGGAAGCGCTAGGCGTAGATCGCTCGGAAATTCTGTTCGTCGGTGATTCCTTGACGGATGACTACGAAGGCGCGCGGATGTCACGAATCGATTTCTGCCATTATAATCCAAACCGGAAGCCGGTTCGTGAAGAGATCAGTCCGGCGCATACGATTCATGCCCTGTCCGAGCTGGTGGATATCATTACGAGAGAAGAGGGACATCGATGAAATTCAGACCGTGTATTGACCTGCACAGCGGCAAAGTGAAACAAATCGTCGGAGAAACGCTGGACGCTAGCGGCAAGGGTGTCGTGGAGAACTTTGTTTCCGAGCACGATTCAGCTTACTACGCGGACATGTTTCTACGGGACAAGCTAACGGGCGGCCACGTCATCATGCTTGGCGGCGGCAATGAAGAAGCGGCGCTCGCCGCGCTCCGCGCCTACCCGGGCGGCTTACAGATCGGCGGCGGCATTCATGCGGAGAATGCGGCGCTGTATTTGGAAGCAGGGGCTTCCCATGTCATCGTCACGTCATATATTTTTCGTGACGGTCAGCTGAATATGGGCAATTTGCAGCGAATTGTATCCGAAGTCGGCAAGGATCGGCTCGTTATCGATCTGAGCTGCAAGGAGAAGGACGATCAGTGGGTCGTTGTGACCAATCAGTGGAAGACGTTCAGCAGCTTCACGGTCAATGAGGAGAACTTGCGGGAGCTTGAAAAATATTGCGACGAGTTTCTCGTGCATGCCGTTGATGTAGAGGGCAAACGAACGGGGATATTAAGAAGCTTAGTCGAGCAGCTGGCAGGCTGGGTGACAATACCGACCACTTACGCGGGCGGCGCTCGGTCGTTCGAGGATTTGGAGCTGTTCCGTTCGCTGACGGCCGGCAAGCTGGATATTACGATCGGCAGCGCGCTCGATATCTTCGGCGGAAGCTTGTCCTATCAAGAGGTTGTCGCTGCATGCAGCCGGTAACGACGGCCCCCTAACAAGTGAAATCCTTTAAGAGCATCTGTCCTTGGTGGAGGGCAGATGCTTTTTTGATGCCCCAAAGAGAAAATGATTGCCGTTTCCTACGATGTTGGATATAATTTTCCAAATTGATAGGGGAGGCAGCCTATGAAATTTGTTCTCTTATTTGGTCCGCAGGCGGTAGGTAAAATGACTGTCGGCCGCGAGCTTGAGAAAATAACCGGTCTGAAGCTATTTCATAATCATATGACAATCGAGCTGCTTCACCCGCTGTTCGGCTTCAGCTCGGAAGCTTGGCGATTAACGGAGCTGTTTCGAACCGAAATTTTCAAAACCGTTGCTGCCAGCGAGATGGAAGGTCTGATTTTCACGTACGTCTGGGCGTTTAATCAACAAGAGGATTGGGATTTTGTCCGCAAAGCCAGCGAGATTTTCGAGTCTCAAGGCGGCGAGGTTTATTTAGTAGAACTGGAAGCGGATTTGGAAAAGAGGCTGGAGCGGAACCGCACGCCTTATCGTCTGGAGCAGAAGCCGACAAAGCGGAACGTAGAGCATTCGGAGTGGGAGCTTTTGCGAAGTCTGGATACCTATAGGCTGAACTCAGATCCAGGAGAAGTACCCGGGGAACGTTATTTTCGATTGAACAACAGCGGTCTGGAGCCGGAACAGGCGGCCCGCCTGATCAAGGCGCATTTTAAATTCTAGTAGTGGTATGCACAATGTGGATTGAAGGAGAGATAGTCATGATATTAGAAACAGCCGTTCTGCATGTGAAACCGGAGCTTGATGCTTCGTTCGTACCTAGCTTTATAGAGGCCTCGGCGCTCATCGCGTCGATGAAGGGCTATGTGAACCATGAGCTTCGGCGATGCCTGGAGAACAGACATCAGTATCTGCTCTTGGTGTGGTGGGAAACGTTGGAGGATCATACGGTCGGCTTCAGACAATCTGCGCAATATCAGGAGTGGCGCAGGCTGCTGCATCATTACTACGAGCCTTTCCCGGTGGTCGAGCATTACGAGAATATCCAAATCCACTGACAGGAGTGTTCCGACTATGAACGAATTGACGTTGAAGTCCTACCGTACAATCTTATTTGATCTGGACGGCACGCTTACTGATCCTGGAGAGGGCATTCTGAACGCCGTGCAGTTCGCGATTCGCCAGATGAATAAGGATATTCCCTCAAAGCAGCAGCTTCGTCCATTCGTCGGTCCGCCGCTAGCCGAGTCTTTTCAAGCGCTATGCGGCATGGATGCCGAGGAAGCGAAGGCGGCGATCGACCATTATCGTGTCTATTTCCTAGAGCGGGGGATGTTTGAGAATGAACTGTTTCCCGGCATACCGGAGCTGCTCCATCAGCTGAAGGGACAAGGCCGGCGGTTGATCCTTTGCACGTCCAAACCGGCCGTATTCGCCGAACGCATTCTGCAGCACTTCAAACTGGAGTCGTTCTTCGAGCACATTGGGGGAAGCGAGCTGGACGGAACGCGTTCCGACAAAACGCAGTTAATCGCGCATCTCGCAGAGCTTCTCGATATCGATAAAGCAGCTGCTGTTATGGTTGGCGATCGGAAGCACGATATTATCGGGGCCGCCAATAATGGACTTGCCTCCATCGGGATTGGCTTCGGCTATGGTTCGAAGCAAGAGTTGGAGGACGCGGGAGCGACGCACTATTTTGCAACGATCCAAGACTTGTCAGCTGCATTCGAATGACCTGCACGGCTGTATGGAAAGATCGATTTCCTTTTGTGGGGTCGGTCTTTTTGTGTTGAATAGGGGATTTTAGGAGCTGGAAGCTAACACTTTCCAAATAAAATACGCGAAAGTTCACACAATTCAAACGAGGACCATGAACTTACTAAATATTTAACCTCTATAATAGAGCGAAGCGCGAAAACGAGGAGGCCTGCATCATGACATATTGCGATCGGGTTAGAGGTGGTCAATTATGAAATTGCTAGAGTTCTATAGAGCGTTATTCGAGGATGCGACGAGCCGGTTCGAGCCTGTATGGCAGCTCGATCACACTTACATATATGGTTATCGATGGACAAAAAACAACTACCCGCTTAAGGAACAATTTCGCATTTATAACGCCGGCGACGAACCACCATTACTGATGTTTTCGGTCGTTCTGCCGGAGTACTATGCACAAACGAACGTGTTTGACGAAGTATACCGCTATCCGACGAACAATGAAATGTCGGTCGTAATCAAGGACCGGCAAATTATGGTCAATGCGTCGCTATGCACGAGCAATCTGGAGCATTCCGTCTTAGGATTCATCCATCAAGCGCGAAGCGATATGATGAATATCTTTGACTGCGTCATATTGCGAAAGGATTCAGACGGCTGAAGCACGGCTAACTGCACGTGCAATGACGGTTTAAACCCGAAAAAATTACGAAAGAGCTCTCGCTTGAGAGCTCTTTTATTGTGTAAGATAGGAAAGAAACTAGCGAATAAGCACGAATGGAGTCGATCCCAGGCATGACACTAGCACCCTACAGCAGCAGCCGCGAGCATTGGAAGGATGAGCTGCGGAAGCTGGATGCCATCATTATGTTTCAACTGCAGTGCAGAATTGAGCTGGATCACGTTAACCCGACAGACCCTATGCGCGGCTTGATTGTGACAGAGGATGAGGTATATCGACTGTTGGCCGAACGTCAAGGGGCCGAAGCGGAAGCAGTTGCGCTTCCGCCTGAGCTTGCCGTTATGCAGGATGAGCTCCGCTTGTTGGATCAAGAGATTCAGACGAAGCTGTCACTTAGCCGCGAGCTTGCCTTGGACGAGCAGCCCCGGCTGCTGCAATTGGCGTCGCGTTTCGGATTGGGAGAGTTGGAGCAGCGCGTTGTCATGCTCGCTCTGGCTCCTGAGCTTCATCGCAAGTACGACAAGCTGTTCGGCTTTCTGCAGGATGACGTTACCTGCAAGCTGCCGACGATGGACCTGGCGCTCAAACTGCTCTGCAGCTCAGAGAAGGAACGTTATGAGGCTAGAAGCGCATTTCAAGGCGAAAGCGGGCTGCGCCGCTGGCTGCTGGCAGCAGATGAGGACACAGCTGCTACGCTGCTGGCCCGGCCGCTCAAGCTAGACCCGCGCATTGTGTCGTTTCTGCTGGAAGCGGAACCGTTCGACGGACGATTGGACGGATGGGTGGAACGCTGGAGTCAATCGGAAGAGGCGGGACAGCTGCAGCCGCTTCTGGTCGGCTCATCTATACAGGCGGAAATGCGGCGAACAGCAGAACTGCACGAGGATGAGGAGAAACCGGTAGTTCTGCATGTCTGGGGACAGAGCGGGACCGGCAAGCGGCTGCAGGCGCAGCACCTGGCGGCATCGCTGGGCAGGCCCTTGCTGCTGCTTGATGCAAGCCGGCTGGACGGGGAACGCGGCGCCTTCTATGAGCTCCTGAATCAGTTGTTTCGGGAAGCCAAGCTGACCCATGCCATACCGGCCATCGCGGGCGGCGATCATTTCATGGGGCAGGAAGGCAAGCTGTCGGGCTGCCGCACAGCACTGGCACAATGGGTGGCTAGAACAGGCGGCTTGCTGTTATGGCTGTCCCAAGAACGGGCGCACTACAGCGAGCTGCCGCTCCCTAAGCAAGCGCTGATCGTTCAAGTGAAGCTGGAGCCGCCTGCTATTGAAGAGCAGCGGATGCTCTGGCGCACTTGGAGCGAAGGAGATCAAGCTTCCGCCGCGGCTGCGGAAGCGATGGCGGATAAATTCCGCTTCGCGCCTGGTCAAATCAGCCGGGCCTTAAGTCACGCCAATCGGCTTGCTGCACACGACGGGTCTGATGCCGTGACGGAGGCGCATCTGGAGCAAGGAGCGGCTGCACAGCTCAATCATGAGCTGGAGAAGAAGGCGCGCAGACTGAATCCGAGGTATACATGGGACGATCTTATTCTCCCGCACGAACCTATGGAATTGCTCCAGCAGGCGAGCAATATGATGAAATTCCGGCGCCAAGTATACGGCTCCTGGGGGTTCGATAGCAAGCTCTCCTACGGCAAGGGACTGAGCATGCTGTTTGCCGGACCTCCCGGCACGGGCAAGACCATGGCGGCAGAGGTCGTAGCGAAGGAGCTTCGGCTGGAAGCGTTCAAGATCGATCTGTCCCAAGTCATCAGCAAGTATATCGGAGAAACCGAGAAAAACCTGCACGAGATTTTCAAAGAAGCCCAGCGGACGAACGCCATCCTCTTCTTCGACGAATCTGACGCCCTGTTCGGCAAGCGCTCGGAAGTAAAAGATGCGCATGACAAATACGCCAACGTGGAGACAGCCTACCTGCTGCAGAAGATGGAAGAATACGAGGGTATTTCGATTTTGGCAACGAATTTCCAGCAAAATATCGACGATGCGTTCATGCGCCGGATCAATATCGTCGTCAAGTTTCCGTTCCCGGATGCCGAGCACCGGGAGAAGCTGTGGCGGTCGATGTTCCCTGCCGCGACGCCGCTCTCGGCAGACGTCGACTTCACCGCCCTGGCGTCCCGGATCGAAGTGGCGGGCGGCAACATTAAGAACATCGTCCTGACTGCCGCGTTCATGGCTGCTTCGGAGGGCAGGCAGGTCGGAATGCGAGAATTGGTGGCCTCTGCCCGCCAAGAGCTCAAAAAAACAGGGAAAATACTTGTAAACAGCGAATGGGACAGCTTTTTTTAGAAAATGGAAGCTGATTAGCAAATTTCCGTGGTCATCCGACATTATTGACGATATAATAGGAAAATAGTTTGGTAGAATTTGCTGAACGCTGTAGAATTTTGGAGTCATAGGAACTAGCCCAGCCGGGCAGACGGAGGGATTGCCATCGGTACTTATGCCGCTGTCGCCGATGCCGGAGCATCGCTGCTCAAGCTGCTTCGGGAACAAATGACGCCGGAGCCCGTGGCACAGCCGGAGCTGATCGGCATGGCTTCGCCTGCGGACAAAGGGGATCTTGTCCTATCGCTCTATCTCTATCGGATTTCGGAGAACGGCGAAGCCAGGAGGAACGAGATGCAGGCACGCGGAAGCGGGATGCTGCAGTTTCCGCCAATGGCGCTGGACTTGCATTACATAGTAACACCGTATTCCAATGCGGACCTTCAGTCCCGTACGCTCGATGAGCATGTCATCATGGGCCGTGCGCTTCAAATTCTGCATGACAATGCGATTGTTCGCGGCAGCTACCTGCAGGGCTCTCTTGCAGAGAACAACGAGGAGCTCCGAATCGTTATGGAGCCGCTGACTGTCGACGCACTTACCGGCATGTGGAATTTTGGGGACATGCCTTACAAAATGTCGCTCCCGATCCGCGTCGGTCCTGTCTTCTTGGATTCCACGAGATTGAAGTCGACCACCCGCGTTGTGGAACGCGTCATTCAGCTGGAGGAGAAATGAAGGAGGTGCTGCGATGGGCATTTCCGTAACACGCTGCTCCCTTGTGCTTCTACTGCGCGATGGATTCACGGGAAGTCGGCCTGACCCCTCGTCGGTAACGGTTCACGTAAAGGGCCTTTCGATCAAACCGATTATCAAGCCGGACGGATTATGGATATTTACGAATTTGGCCGACGAGCCGATAACAATAGTGGTCGATTCGTTGATTTATTGCCGGCAGACGCTGGAGGTTATGCCGTCCAAGCTGAACAAGCTTGAACCGGTTGTCGCCGTATCCTTGATGCCCGGCAGAGCGTACCCGCTGCCGCCGTCAGCCGTCACGCTGACCGTCAGCACCGTAACCGCAAGCGGTCAACCGCTGAAGGGCGTTACGGGGCAGGCCGTTCTCTGCGATGAGCGCGGCGCCCGAGCAAGACTTTCTGCTGATGCATTACCCGGAATGGCGGATATTGAAACGATACCGCTGCTGGGGAAAATCGCCGCAGGCGATGCCTACGAGCTTCGCAGCCGGGAAGGGACGGTTATTGCCCGCTGCGTGATCGGAGCCAATGGCAGCGACAGCCGCAAATTCAAGCTGGCTGCGCCGCTTGCGAAACCGGCAGCCAAAGGAAGCTTCATGATACCTGTCATCCAGGCATCCAGCGATCAAATCGGCGAGCTTCGGTTCGTATTCCGGCCGCCGGTACAGGGAAGCTTTGAAGTCGAACTCCTGCTGTCGTATAGGTCTCAAACCCAAACCACCAGGTTTCACCTTCATGAGGGCCGGAATGAAATCGCCGCCCCGATTGTTTTTACATAACGAGCAAGATCCGAAGAGGTAGGTTCTCTGGAGCCGAGCAGCGCCGACAGGCGCAGGGTGTCCAGTTTATCTTAAATAAGCACAATGCGGGAGGGGCATATGGCAGAGTATTTGTCGCCTGGAGTGTACGTTGAAGAGTTTGATAGTGGTGCACAGCCGCTCGAAGGGGCTAGCACAAGCACAGCCGGCTTTATCGGCCTGGCGCAGCGCGGTGCTGTAGAAGGCTTGCCGCAGCTCGTTACAAGTATTGCCGAGTTTCAGCGTGTATTCGGATCTTATTTGTCCGAGAACGCCTTTGGATCGTATCGCTTCCTGGCGTATGCGGTCGATCAGTTTTTCATGAACGGCGGTTCCCGCTGCTTCGTTATGCGCGTTGCGCCGTCGGATGCCAAACCGGCCGTCAACACGACGCCTGAATCCGCAGTTCTCGCCATTACGGCGAAAAACCCGGGTGCATGGGGCAATCAAATCCGCGTCGGCATCGTGCCGTCCAGCAAAGCGAAAACACAAATTTACGAGGTGCTTGGAACGCCGGGCGAATCTAAGCGCTACCGCGTGAAGAACAATGCCGGCTTCAATCCCGGCGATGTCGTGGCGTTCGAGGACGCTGCGGGCAAGCAGTTCAACCGCGTCGTATCTTCCCAAGACAATCTGATTGAATTGGAATCGCCGCTTGCCGGCGGAGCAGATGTCATCGACAACCAGCTGCTGCCAGCGAAAGTGCTGACGACAAGCGAATTTACGCTCCATATTTTCTATGGCGACGAAATCGAAACATTCGAGAAGCTCTCGCTGAACGTATCGGCAGCCAACCATGTGGACAAAATCCTGGCGCGTTCCGGTATCGTTACGGTGCAGGACTTGACGCAAGGGACTGCTGGCGAAGCGATCGCGCCGTTCACGGTCATCAGCGGCTTGGCTGAAGCTGTCGGCAAATACGATGTGATCTTCGGTGGCGGAAGCGACGGCTCCCTAGCCAACCTATCCGCTGGCGATTTCATGGGCGAAGACCGCGGTCCAGGCAAGCGGACAGGCATCCAGGCATTCATCGATAACGATGTTGTCAGCATTATGGCTGTTCCGGGCGTTACGGATCCGAACGTTCAGCTGTCCTTGGTTGCGCACTGCGAGAACTTGGGAAGCCGCTTCGCGATTCTCGATATCCCGCGCGACAAAACCAAAGTGGCTGATGTGCTGACGCACCGCAATATTTTCGACTCCAGCTACGCGGCGATGTATAACCCGTGGCTGCAGGTCTTCGATCCGCTCGACAAGCGGAATATCTTCATCCCGCCGTCCGGTACGGTTGCGGGTATCTACTCCCGTTCCGACCAAACGCGCGGCGTACAGAAGGCGCCTGCCAACGAAGTGCTTCGCGGCGTAGTCGGCTTGGAAGTACAGTACAACAAAGGCGAGCAGGATATTCTGAATCCAGCCGGCGTCAACCTGATCCGTCATTTCACGGGCCAAGGGACACGCGTCTGGGGTGCACGCACATGTTCCTCCAACGGATTGTGGAAATACGTCAACGTACGCCGCTTGTTCATCTTCTTGGAAGAGTCCATCAAGAACGGCACGAACTGGGTCGTATTCGAACCGAACAACGATCAGCTGTGGGCACGCGTGCAGCGTACGATCGATGCGTTCCTGACACGCGTATGGCGTGACGGCGCATTGATGGGCAACAGCTCTTCGGAAGCGTTCTACATTAACATTGGCCGCGAAACGATGACGCAGGACGATATCGACAACGGTCGTCTGGTTTGTGTCATCGGCGTAGCTCCGGTGAAGCCAGCTGAATTCGTAATTTTCCGCATTACGCAGAAAACCGGCTCCGAATAGGAATTGGGCTGCGCTTTGAACGGGAGCATCTAAGGTCAATTTGATGGAAGGGGATATCCATGCCAGGCGAACGTAATGATCCATATCGCAATTTTAGATTCCGAATCGAAATCGAAGGCATTCAACAGGCCGGCTTCAGCGAAGTGTCGGGCTTTGAAGCTTCGCTTGATGTTATCGAATACCGCGAAGGCAACGAAGTGATTACACCTCGCAAGCTTCCGGGCTTGGCGAAATACGGCAACATTTCCCTGAAATGGGGCGCAACGGATTCGATGGATCTGTATGATTGGATGCAGGAATGCATCGAAGGCACGATCGAACGCAAGACCGTAACGATCATCGCGATCGATGAAGAAGGCGGCGATGTGGCGACGTGGCAAGTAATTGAAGCATGGCCGGTGAAGTATTCGGCGCCTAGCTTCAACGGTACAGGTGCTGAGGTCGCCATCGAGTTTGTGGAATTGGCACACGAAGGCATGACGCGCACAGCGTAATCGTAATCCGAATACGGAAGCAAGGAAGAAGAACAAGGGATGGCTGCGGGCGATAGTGCGCCTTGCGCATCTCTTGTTTTCCGCTTCTGAGATTTCAGTGGAACATGATGGAAAAGAATCGAACGAAATTCTAGTTACGATAATCGGGGGTACCGGAAAATGGCGTTTCAAACGGAGTATGAGTTCGAGCTCCCTCGGGGCTACGTCGACGAGAACGGCACGCTGCACAAAAGCGGCGTTATCCGGCTTGCAACTGCAGCAGATGAAATTTTGCCCATGCGCGACCCGCGCGTGCAGCAAAACCCAGGCTATTTGACGGTTATTTTGTTAGCCCGCGTCATTACGCGCTTGGGCGACTTGAAACATATTGACACGAAAATTATCGAGCGGCTATTTACGGCTGATCTCGCTTACTTACAGCAAGTGTACCGCCAGATTAACGACCTTGAAGTGCCTAAGGTGCATACGGCTTGTCCGAAATGCGAGCACGATTTTGAGGTGGATGTCGATTTTTTGTCCGTAACGGAAAGCCTCTAACGGGCTATCCGATTGAGAAATTATACGAAGAGACGGGGTTTATCGCGTATTATTTCCATTGGCCGCATGACGACATCATGAACATGGAACACCATGAGCGGCGGCGATGGTGTGAAGAGATTTCCCGCATTAACAGGAAGCTGAATGACGAATCCGAGAAAACGAACGTATTTGACGTGTTCAAGAAGAGGTGAGATAACGCTTGAGCGCTTTGACACAAGGAGCTAACGTTGGCGGCGTATTTCGCTTCTGGGTGGAGCTGGACGGAATCCTTGCCGGCGGTTTTACCGAAGTAAGCGGTCTGGAGGCAGAGGTTGAGACCGAGGAGTTTCGAGAAGGCGGCCAGAACGGGTTCGTTCATAAGCTGCCCAAATCTGTACGCTTCTCGCCGATTATGCTGCGCCGCGGCATTACAAGCTCAAGCGCGCTGTGGGATTGGTACGCAGGCGTCATGGAGGGCCGGGTCGTGCGCAAGAGCGGCTCCATTATCTTGCAGCAGCTGACCGGCGAAGAGTTATGCCGCTGGAATTTTTTTCAGGCCTATCCGGTGAAATGGAGCGGTCCAACGCTTAATGCATCACAGAGCGATGTGGCTATCGAGACGTTGGAGCTGGTTCATAACGGTCTGAAGACGATCTATAAGAAGTAATCGGCTGCGTCGTTAAGAGGAAGGAGGCCGAGGGATGAAACGGATTACCGGCAGCGATCACGACAGCGATAATGGGATATCGAGCGAAGGCGGTGCTGTCAGGCACAAGCAATTCGCGCTTTCCATTCAAGATAAATACCGTTTCATCCGTCGAGACAACTGGGGCAGACTTGCCTTGACATTCCGAGAGCCTGGCGATCCGATGGAGGGGGCTCCTTCCCAAACGACGATTTTACAGCAAATTCAGCTCAAGCTTCAAACGCTTGCGCCGCTCAAAGTGAACTGGGAAGCCAAGGAACGTGAATGGCTGAAGCGAATGGAACGTTGGTTACGCGAGGCTGCTGCCCGCAACCGGGAGGAAACAAACCGTAAGGCGCTGGCTAACCACGAAGTCGTGGTTTCAAAAGCAGAGCAGCTACACCCGGAACAGGTGACTGCGAAAGGCGAGAAACGCGGACGTCCACGCGATGCCAAGCCCGAGGATCAGATCCGAAAGGGAGCTCCACGCAGCACAGCGGATAATCGGCGTGTCGCTGATCTATTCAGCGATGTGGTCGACTGGCAGGAGCCGAGAAGCATTGCAGGGAGACTTCATGCTGTAGATGCGGGAACGCGTACGAGAAGCGTGCAGGTACAAGATGCTAGAAAAGCGGCTGAATTGCTGCTTCAAATTTCTGCCTTGCTGAACATTCGGCAGACAACTCGCGAGGAAGTCGGCTTCATGTCCACCTTTAGGAAGACGATGGAGGTGGAGAAACCGGCTCCACAGACCATACGGGATGTGGCTCCGGGGCAATTGCTGCGCCATGAAGCCGTTCCGTTATGGCAGCAGAAACCAGCCGGTATGCTTTGGCGGCTGCCGCCGATCCACGCTTTCGGCGACAAGAAAGCGAATTGGACGGATGGGGCCGTGCGCACGTTTCTTGGGCGTATCGGCGACTTGAACACTGCAATCAGGAAGCCAGCTGCAAACAGCCGGAATGCCGCTTCAGTATCTCGTCAAGCAGCTGCAACGGCGAGAGGTGAGAAGATTGAAACCAGCGGCGTACCTGCGGCAGGCGTAGCTTTAACAGGCGTGCAGCAGAGAAAAGCAATCGAAGCCGTGCCATTGCCAACGAAGTCGAGGCTGAACCTTCGGCAAGCAGCTTATCCGCTAATGACGCGCGTTGCTGAGGCGAAGCCGGCACGTGTTACGGACTGGCAGGCTGCAATTGTCCCAAGTGCTGAGGGCAGCCCGGTTTCTTGGATTCGCAAGCCTGCGAGCATCATTCTTCGAAGGCAATTGCCTGCTTTCTCTGAAGCACCCGCCCATGATGTGCGGATAAGTGCCGTTCGGCGATCGTACAAACAAGCACAGAATTCCGAGCTTGGCACCGTGGCTGCCGAGGTAACAGAACTGCCAACCAAGCAGGGAAGACAGCGGCGACAAGCTGGGGAACGCCCGGCACAGCAGCTCGAGCAGGGGAGTCGCCCTCTGGAAAGTACACCTTCGAGTCGGCGTACTGCGCAGCAAGCTGCTGTTACTCGCGACCAGGAAAATCGCTCAAATGCTCCTTCTCCCAGCTATTTGCCGGAGAATGAAGCCGGGCCAACTTTGGCTCGTCTACGCGCCGTACCTACTGCGATACAAAGGCAGCTTGTTGCAGGCGGGAAGGGGATATCCGTCTTATCGCTGGCGGAAGGTTTCATCCAGAGGATATCCGCGTCAGGCATGAAACAGAGGGTGCAAACGTCAAAAGCAGGCAGCTTGCACACGAGCTCCAGCCTCGCATGGGATGACAAGGACTCTAAACAACCTGTGCTTCGTGCCGTCGTAACTGCTCGTCCCGCCCGGCCGATTAAGCTAGCGCCATCAGCCCTGTTGCATCGGACGCTGCCTTTAAGCGGAGCAGCCGACTTGAACGCATCAGGCTCGAAGAGCAGAGGCAGCAAGGCTGTGCGGAATGAGCCGCTGCAGCGAAACGCGGAGTTCGCGTTTAATGCGGATGCTGCAGCAGGAACGAAGCGGGCTTTCCGAGTACAAGCAGCGATTCGGCCGAAGCATGCACCGCGTCTCAATGAAAGCAATACTGGCGGGCCTATCATGGATCAGGCGCTTCATAAAACAAAAACTAGCGCGCCATCCTTGATAGAGCCATCCAGAGAACGTACAGAAGAGAAGCTTGACGCTTGGACTGCAGTTCATCGTAACCGCTTGCTGACGATCATGAAAGCATCGACGCCGGGGGGCGTCCGCACGGAAACTTTCATGCATCGTTTGCGCAATCGCCAGCTTCAGTCGCTGCACGTCTCGGAGAAAGCAAACCCATTCGAGACGGATCGGAGTAAGCTTGAAGGCATTTCCTTGCAGGATCGCGTCCGGGCAGCTGGGAAAGAAGGCTTACAGCTCGTTCAGCGCCGCGTCCGGAATGATGCGGCAGCAACAGTCGTCGGCAGCATTATCCGGCCGCCTCAGAGATTACGAGGCTTGACAGACGAATCGAGAAGCATCGGGAATTCTCAGGTCCAAACGACAACGGATTCAGACTCTATAACAGGCCGTATTCATTTCGCAGCGCGAGACCGGTTGATCGCTAAGCGGCTCTCCAATAGAGACGAACCACTGCAAATTCACCGCTACGTTCCTTTAACTGTCGATCAAGACTGGACAGCTGTGGGTAAGCGAGGCGTTCGGGCGACTAATCGGCGAGAAGCGGCAGCCGCTTCGAACGATGAGACCATGAAACCGGAGAACATGGGATCGACTGCCTTAGGCGCGCTGCGAGAGACTGCAGGAGCAGCGGTGCAGCGCCGATCTGCTGCATTGGGTATGGGCCGTGTCTCGGAACGATCGCCGAAGCGGATCATCGACGGGACGTCCGAATCCAAAATCCCGTTCAGCAGCCTTGTTCTGCGTCGAACGCGATTAGCGGCGGGGATCCATAGTAGGGCAGCTGCAGAGGCTGCTGGTCTGCTGACAATGAGGCCGAAGCCAACAAGCAGCGGCGGAGCTTCTGCCAGCCGCAAGGTTACTCAGACTTCGAACAGTAGTTTATCTGGAGGCGGTCTTACAGCTGCGGGCACATCCGTAAGCGGGGACACATCCAGTCAGGCTTTGACTTTGCCTCAAAGGACGGTCGGAACTGACTCGCCTACGCTGCGCAGAAGCCCGGACATTAACGGAACCGAGGCTGCGTTTAGCCGGCTGCTGCATCGCCAGCAAATTGGCTTGGCCATAGATCCAGCCGCAGCTCAGAGGCCGTTAACCTTGCGGCGATTAACAGCAGCTGCTTCGAGTAATATGACCGAATCAGCAGCAGCAGGCGGCTTGCAGCAAGCCCGTCGGCTTGCTGCAAGTGCCTTCATAGGTCTATCGTCCACAACAAGATTCTTACAGCAGGGGCTGGCCTATCGGGGGGGTATTCTTGGAGCGAAGAGCGCAATGAAGCGAAATCGTTCGCCAGAGCATGATGCTTCAGCTGCGCTCGTACAGCGCCGATTCCATGCAACTATAGGCGATAACGCCATCGGAACCGCAGCGATGTTGTATCGGACACGGCGCCGAGCAGAAGGACGTGACTCAGCGATCATCGCTGGGGCAAGCTTAGGGACGCTGGTTCAGCGCCGGACAGGTACTAATAACGGTGAAGCCGGCGTCAGGGTTGTTAGTCCTAAGCCGACAGCAGGCAGAAGATCAGCCTCTCCATCGAGAATACATCAGGCTGTGAACAACCTGCTAACGCAGCGCCGCTCTGTTCTTCCGTTGGGCACGGCAAGCACAGCAAGTGCGAGCATGTTGATCCAGCGGCGAACCGCAGTGCCGCTTGCGGAGAGCGGCGCAGGCGTGCCAGGCCAGCTGAGCCGCGTTGCGGCGGCTGCTGCGGCGGCGGACCGCCCGCCCGCTCCTGCCCAGCCCGCACTGCATTACGCGGCCAAGCCGCAGCAGCCAGGAGCGCCGGAGACTCCGCGTTCCGTGTCGCCGCCGTCGATGCAGCATCATGCGGCGAAAGCCGCGGCAGCCGCTGCTGCGGCCGCGACCGTTCAGCAAAGCTTGGCGGCCGTGAAGCCGCCGGCGGCGCCGGTCATCGATGCGAAGCAAATTCAGCAAATGCTGCTGAACATGCCGCATTTGCAGCCGGACGCGATTGCGGACAAGGTTTTCAAAGCATTCGAGAAGAAGATGAAATTCGAGCAGCGCAGAAGCGGGTTTTAACGCAGCGGCGGAAGGAGGCGCGGAGCCGGCATGGCTTTGAAGAAAGCGAAGATTATCGTCACCCGGGGCACGGGAACCGAACAGCTGGAAGTGCTGTTTAATCCAAGCGAATACAATCTTGAATCCGGCAATACGTTTGCGTGGCAGACCATTCCCGGCTTGCAGACGCCGATCGCGCAGTTCATCAGCGGCGAAGCGACGACGCTTTCCATGGATTTATTTTTCGATACGTACGAGAAAGCGAGCGATGTCAGGCTGCTGACGGCCAAGGTGTCCAAGCTGCTTGATGTAGACAAGGATCTGCATGCACCGCCTAGCTGCCGATTCGTCTGGGGATCGCTGGATTTCAAAGGCGTTGTAGAACGCGTTTCCCAGAAATTCACGATGTTCCTCGATTCCGGCCTGCCGGTCCGCGCGACGCTGAACGTTTCGTTCCGCGCGCTGCAGAGCATGAAGGAGCAGTATCAGAACATCCCGCGCCAATCCGCGGACCGGACGAAGCAGAAGACGCTGAAGCAGGGCGACCAGCTTTGGATGATCGCTGCGGAAGAGTACGAGGATCCCGGCGAATGGCGGGCAATTGCGGAAGCGAACGGCATCGATAATCCGAGACAGCTGCGCACTGGCCGCAAAATCATCGTTCCGAGGCTGGAGTAAACGATGGCAAACGTGAAATTCGATAACAGTACCTATACGTTCGACGCTTTGGAACAGAAGTACCGGAATTTCTTCGCGCCTGCTTTCGAAGTCATGATCGACGGCAACAGCATGATTCGGCAGAGCGTTGCCATCTCGACGATCCGAGTGAGCACAACGGTCGATCAGAAGGCGGATTCGTTCCATTTTACCGTAGCGAATGCGTTCGATCCCATCAAACGCGAATTTCAATGGATCAACAGCTTTCTGGCCGTTGGCAAATACGTAGAAATCAAGATGGGTTACACGGACAAGCTGGAGACGGTCTTCTACGGCATCATAACGTCGGTAGATCTCGATTACCCTTCGGACGGCAATCCCACGGTGAACATATCCGGCATGGATATTTCGTTCCTAATGATGAAGGGAGCGCACTCCAACTCCTGGAAGGAAAAGAAGGACAGCGACGTCGTCAAGGTAATCGGCGCAAAATACGGAGCAACGCTGAAGGTGGATGCGACGGAGGTTACGAAGCCGATCATCGAGCAAATTAGAATGACGGATTTTCAGTTTCTGAACAAGCTGGCGAAAGACAACGACTTTGACTGCTTCGTCGTCGGCAAGACATTGTATTTCCGCGAATCGAAGAACAGCAAGACGCCGGTCATTACGCTGATGTACGGCAAGAACCTGCGCAGCTATTCCACGAGCGTCGATATATCGAACCAAGTCAGCCAGGTCATCGTTCGCGGATTCGATCCGAAGACCTCCAAGGCGATTGAAGCCACTTCCGGCCAAATCGATATTATTGGCTCGAACTCGCGCACGGGCAAAGATATTATGCGCGCGCTGGCCGATTACACCAAAGAGTACGTGTACACCAATGCAACGACGATGCAGGAAGCGCAGGAGCTGGCGGATGCGATGATGAACGAACGGGCAATGGATCTCGTAACCGGTTCCGGCGAAAGCATCGGCATTCCGGAGATTCGCGCCGGACGCTACATCAAGCTGGACGGGCTCGGAGCCAAGTTCAATCAGCCGATGTATTTGACCCAGGTAACCCATTCCATATCATCATCCGGCTATACGACGAGCTTCGAGGTAGGGGGAAATGCAATATGAATAACGGCATGTACGGCTCGAGCGGTTCGGGCTCCGGCGGCGTGGAAGGCGTTATGCTCGCGCTCGTCACGAACAATAAGGATCCGGATAAGCTTGGCCGCGTGAAGCTGAAGTTTCCTCACCGCGAAATCGATCAGGAAACCGACTGGGTCCGCTGTTTAACGTTCATGGGCGGCAAAGATCGAGGCAGCTTGTTCGTGCCGGAAGTGAATGACGAGGTGCTGGTCGCGTTTCATATGGGCGATTTCAACCAGCCGTACGTGATCGGATCATTATGGAACAAGACGAATCCGGCGCCGGCAGGCGACGAGAACAACAATATACGTAAGATCAAGTCCAAATCCGGGCATGAGTTCATCTTCGACGATACGTCATCCAGCGAGAAGATTACGCTGAAGACGAAGAAGGGCAGCAAGCTGGAGTTCACCGACAGCGGACCGGAGATCAAGCTGAGTGACGACAGCGGAAACCATCAATTGACGATTACCGGCGGCACGAGCGGCAAGCTGACGCTGAAGAGCTCCACGACGAAAGTCGAAATCGCGGCATCCGGCGATATCACGATCTCCAGCAGCAAGGAAATCGCAATCAAATCGACGCAGATTAAGCTTGAAGCAACGGCTGCGCTGAATTTGAAGGGCGGAGCGACTGTTGACATCAAGTCGGATGGCATTATTAATATCAAAGGCTCGATGGTAAAAATCAATTAATGCGGGTATGAAGGGGGCGGCAAGGATGGCAGCGTTTCTGGGAAGAGGCTGGAAATTCCCCATTGAGGTCGATCCCACGACGGGACGGATCAAGACGGCGGAGAAGGAAGACGATATCGCCGAGGCAATCCGTATCATTCTTGGCACGTCCAAGGGCGAACGCGTGATGCGGCCGGATTTTGGCTGCGGCATACACGAGTTCGTGTTCGAGACGACAGACGAAACGACGCTTCGTTTATTGGAAACGAATATTCAAGAGGCGATCCGCATATGGGAGCCGCGCGTACATGAAGTGGAGGTTCATGCCGAAACGGACGGTATTCACGCAGGCAAGCTGATGCTCCATATTTCGTATGTCGTCCGGAGCACGAACAATCTATTTAACCAGGTCTACCCTTTCTATTTGGAGGAAGGCACGAAGTAGCTGACAAAGGGCGGAGCAGGAAACCATGACGAACAATACTCGAAGCGGGGCGCTTGCGCCGCAGGCAATCGATAAGCGCGATCTGGCTTCGTTTGCCCGCTGGATGAAGGAGACGGCCCCTTTCTATACGCCGGAATGGCGGTTTTCCCCGGACGATCCGGATCCGGGCACGGCGCTTTTCTTTCTGGCGGCGAATATGCTGCAGGAGAATGTGAAGCGTCTAAACCGTGCGCCGGAGAAGAATTTCATCTCATTCTTGAACATGCTGGAGACACGCCTGCAGTCGGCTCGTCCTGCCCGCACCAATGTTGTCTTTCGTTTGAACGAAGGCGCGTCAGAGCCGGTATGGATTCCGAAGGGCACACAGCTGACGGCGCCTTCTCCGAATGGCGGCGAAGAGCTCATCTATGAGAGCGATCGAGCGCTGCTCGTGACGCCGGCACGGCTTACGGACATCATCAGCGTGAGTCCGGCGCAGGATGCAATCGCGCTGGCAGCGGACAACTACAGCGAGCGCCTTGCGGCCGACAAGGGCGACATCGGATTATTTCAGGCTGTGCAAGGGACGAACTTGCAGGAGCACGCGTTATATTTACGCGAGGACGATCTGCTTCATGCAACGCATCCCGCTGTCATTAAAGTGAATTTCTACCATTCCGCCAAGAAGTACAAGCAGCCGCAGCTGGCTGAGATCATGGCGGATACGACCTGCCTGGAGTGGAGCTACTATTCGGAAGGCGAATGGGTGTCATTCGATCATGTAACCCCAGCGGTATCCGGTATCGTGTTGCACAAATCAGTCGTCAAGCCGGTGGATAAGCTGATTATCGGCGGCATAGAGGGCCGTTTCATCCGCTGCAGGCTGAAGTCGCTTGAAGGCGCTGCGAATCCGCTGCTCAGCCAAGACGTGGAGCTCGATGAGATTACGCTTACCTCGGCTTTTGACCCGAATGCCGGCGTGGACGGCATAGCGCCGTCGATGCTGATCTATAACGATATGGAACTGAGCCCGGATGGCTTCTATCCATTCGGGGAACATTTCGCGCCGTACTCGACCTTCTATATCAGCAGCGAAGAAGCGCTATGCAAGCGGGAAGGCAGGCTGAGCATCCGGTTTCGGATGAAGGCCGTTGCTTCCGCGCTGCGCACGGCGCCGGATCCCGAGATTCGTTGGCGTATGATTATGCGCCGGGCGGAGCTGGAGAAGAAGGATCCGCCGCGCATTCGCATTCAACGAGTGCTGTGGGAGTATTGGAACGGAAGCGGCTGGGTGAAATTTCCCGGCAGCGAAAGCTACGAAACGATGTTCGGCGAGCTGCCGGAGGATGAGGACCTGCTCTGCAGCGTATCGCTTCAATGTCCCGAGGATTTGGAACGCACCTTCGTCAACGCGCAATTCGACTATTGGATACGCGTTCGAGTTATTGCGATGGACAATATGTATGCGCCGGAAATGGTGTACGTGACGCCTTGGTTGAACGAACTGAAGCTTCAGTATTCGTACGGTGACCGCAGCTTTCCGGCGGAATCCGCAGTTGCATTCAACAATGCCGCGATGCGGGATTTGACGCTGGAGGCGGGAGGCGGGAGCGGCACGCCGTTTCGAATATTCGAGCCGATCGACTGCGAGCATCCTGCGGTCGTGCTGGGCTTCGATGTGCCGCCGGTTAAAGGGCCGATTTCCCTATTTGTTACCTTGGCGCCATCCAAATGGGAGGCGGTCAAGCGGCCATGGGTGGAATGGGAGGCACTTGTACGTGAAGGCACAACGGTCCGCTGGATGCCTCTTTCCGTCATCGATGAGACGAACGGCTTTACCGAGAGCGGCTCCATTCAATTCGCTGGTCCGCCTGAGCTAAGCAGTACGCTGCTTTACGGCAGGGAACGATACTGGCTGCGCGCGGTGAATCGGGATGACAGCTATGATGCGTCGGATTTCGCGCGTCCTGCAGCCAATCGGCTCGATCTTAACGCCGTCTCGGTCCTTCAACAGCGCACGATTACGGCGGAAACGCCTGAACGTTCACGCGGCATCTACCGATTGTCCCGATCACCGGTCATCGCCGAGGAAGTCTGGGTCGACGAAACCGAAGCGATGACGCTGCATGAGCTGGAAGCCCATGTACGCCAGTCGCCGGAATCGATCGAAGTGCTTTACGACAGCGAAGGTCTTGTGCAGCGCGTATGGGTACGATGGAGCGGCGTCGATTCGTTCCTTGCTTCTGCTGCCGATGATCGGCATTACGTACTGGATGGCTCTGCCGGCACAATCACGTTCGGCGAAGGCATTCACGGGCGTGCGGTTCCGGGCGGAGGTCCGGACAGCATTCGCGTCAACTATAAAGTCACGGCCGGCGAAGAAGGCAATATCGGTGCAGGCGAAATCAAGGGTCTGCTGCAATCGATCGCATTTATCGCTGGAGCAACCAACCCGGAGCCTGCAGGCGGGGGCTGCCACACGGAACGGCTGGAAGCGGCGATGCTGCGCGGACCGCAGCGGCTCAAGCATCAAGGCCGCGCCGTAACAGCGGAGGATTTCGAGTGGCTGGCTAGAGAAGCGTATCCCGGACTAACGAAGGTCAAATGCCTGCCGAACCGGAACGTGTACATGGAGCACAGCTTAGGTTCGATTACGCTGGTCGCGCTCTCTGTACCGGGTGAAAGAGGCTACGCGCTGTTCCCGGCATTGAAACGCCAGATTGAAGCTTATTTGATTGAGCGAGCTGCAAATACAGTTGCCCATGCGCCGTCCGTGCAAGTCATTGCGCCTGCTTTCCTAGAGGTGTCCGTGACGGTCGTCGTGACAGTTGAAGCGCTTGATGACGTGCTGCCCACAGAAACGGCATGCATCGACAAATTGACGCTGTTCCTGGATCCGCTGAAGGGAAAGCTGGACGGCCGAGGATGGGAAATCGGCGAAACACTGCATCCGTCGTTGTTTTATTCCCTGCTCAAATCAATTCGCTCGATCAAAAACATCGATAAACTCTATTTGTCCATGGTGAAGGTCGAGGACGGAACCAGAACCGAAATCGATCCGGCCAAACAATCGCAATTCCCGCATGCACTGCTGTGCAGCGGTTCGCATAAGGTTCACGTACAAACGAACTAGCCAGGAAGGAGGTGAACGTCTATGCTGCCGACGCCTAATTTGGATGACCGCCGCTTTCAGCAAATCGTGGAGGAAGCGCGCAAGGCGATTCCAAAATTTTTGCCGGAGTGGACGGATGAGAACGCACATGATCCCGGCATCACGATGATCGAGCTGTTCGCTTGGCTGAGTGAAATGCAGCAGTTCTACATCAACCGCGTTCCGGAACGGAACCAGCTGAAATTTTTGAAGCTGCTTGGGGCAAAGCCGCAGCTGGCGCACAGCGCGCATACCGAAGTGAGCTTCACAGGCGCCGATCGCAGCCGCGTGCTGCCGAAGGGAACGAAGCTGCTTGCGCAGGATCAACCGTTTGAGACGGTCGTTCCGCTCACGCTGCATCCGGCCAGTATCGAGCGGATACTCGTCCGAACCGAGAAAGAAGCGAACGATTATACGTCGACGAACGATCATGTCGGCGTCTCTTTCTTTGCGTTTGGACCTGAGGCCCACAAGGGCAACCGACTTTATGTCGCATTTGACCGCGAGCTGTTGCCGGGTGATACGATCACAATGGCGTTCACCCTTTATGACGACGGCATCGTTCCGCTCACGCCAATTAAAGACGCATACAAGACAATCGTGCCGTCGGCCAAGGTTTCTTGGAAGTTCTACGGAAGCAGCGTTGACGATTCAGGCGCGAACGCGGTACAGGCCGCAGATTCGAACGAGCTCGAAATGGCGGATATCACTGCACGGGCAGGCGGCCAGTCGGCATGGATGCCGCTGCAAGTCGAACAGGACGAGACGGTTCACCTTATGTACAGCGGCAAAATGACGTTCAAGGTACCGCATGGCATGCTGCCGGTTATGGTGCATCCAGCCAACGATCGCGGCCGCTATTGGTTTTGCTGTACGGTGGAGCAGGCAGGCTACGAGAATCCTCCGCGCATCGAACATATTGCGCTTAACACAGTGCAGGCCGTGCAGCAAGAAACGTTCAGTGAGCTGTTCTATGCGGACGGCAACGGCGAAGAGGTTCAACAGGTGCGCGTATCATCGTATTTGGCAGCCTTTGGCCGCATTCGCGTGCAATCTCGTACGGAAGACGGCAGCTGGGTGGACTGGCATGAGACCGCCAAGGCCGACATTCATTCAGCTGTCGCGCAGGTGAAGCGGACGTTCCGTCTGCAGCAGCTGACGGAACTCGGCGAAGCGCAGATTACATTCGCAGGCAGCGAGACGGAGACAATTCCCGTACTCGGAAGAAATACAATGCGCATAATTGCCTATACGGAAGCGTTCGAGAATCAGGCGTTTATCGGGCGCACGAACGGACTGCCCCGCCAGAAGCTGCCCGTTTACGATGATCCGCTGCAGAACGGAAGGTTCACTCTTCAAATCGGCCGTAAACAGTCGGATGCCGAATGGCTGTGGGAGGATTGGCTGGAGGTTGAACATTTTGATAACTCGGGTCCGGAAGACCGCCATTTCGTATTTCATGCAGAGGAACGAGAGCTGCGGTTTGGGGATAATGAACGCGGACGTGTTCCGGCTGCCTGCGAAGAGCCGAATATTTGTGTGATCGCATGCGAAGTCGGCGGAGGAACAAGAGGGAATGTCAAGCCGCATCTGATTAACGAGATCGTTTCGATTCAGCCGGAGCTGGATTACGCCGCGGCAAGCTTAAGCGTAACGAACCATCAGTTTGCTTCCGGAGGAACGGAGAAGGAAACGCTGGAAGCGTGCATCGAGCGGGTTCGCCATGAGCTGCAGCAGCCTTTCCGCGCCGTAACGGCTGAGGATGTGGAGTCGATTGTTGCCCGGACCCCCGGACTGCGAGTCGCAAGGGTCAAAGCGCTGCCGCTCTACATGAAAGGGCTGAAGGATTACCCGCGCAGCCAAGCGCCCGGGCAGTTGACCGTTGCTGTCGTGCCGTACAGCCCGTCCAAGACGCCGACGCCGAGTCCGGGCTTCCTGCAGTCGGTCAAGCGCCATTTGGACGAGCGAAGGCTGATTACGACGGAGGTTCATGTCATTGCGCCGGCGTATATCGGAATTACCGTGCATGCCGTTATCGTGGTCGAGCCGCATTTCGTTGACGAGGGCAGGCAGATCGTGTCCGCGCTGAACAAGCTGCTGAAGCCGCTTGATGGACGCGACGGCTCTAAAGGCTGGACGTTCGGGCGAACGGTGTATAAAGGCGATTTGTTCGGCGTCATGAACGAGATGAAAGGCGTCGCTTATATTCAGGAGCTCTGGCTAGACGCTCAGGGTGCAGGTTGGGCGAAGTCATCAGGCGGGGATATCGAGCTTCCACCGTACGGCTTGGTCTACTCCGGCGAGCACGAAATCGAGTTAATCAGCCGAAATAGCGTATAGACGTACAAGGGCCGCATTTGAATGCCGCAGGCCGTGAGGAGGTGGACGAACTGGAGCAGGACACGCTGTTTTTCTCGCTCAACAAGGAAAGCGATTGGGCGGGCAGCAGTAAATCGAATTTGGAATGGACGCCGAAGGGACTGCAGATCGCGCAAACGCAAAAATACGGCATTCGGAACACGCTTCGCCTGCAGGATTTGGACGGCATGCATGAAGCCCACGAGTTCGTCATCGGCCCTTACGGCCGTTTGTACGTACTGGATCAGGCCAGCGATGTGTGGATGTACGATGCCGAGAGCCATCATCACGAGAAGCTGTTTCCAAGCGGTCATGGATTATTCGGCGTTCGATCCATGCTGGCCGTCATCGGTGAGACGCTGCTTGTCGCGGATCCCGAGCAGCAGCGCTGCGCAGCCTACGCAATTGGGAATGCGCAAACCTATTGGAGCTTAACGCATTGCAAGGACATCGAGCTGCACCCGCTAGCAGCGGCATCCGACGAGCATTGCTTCTACATCGTCACGCCGCTGAAGGTGGAGCAGCATGAGGACGGCGAGGCCGTCGTGCCTGCGGGAACGGGACTTGCCGTCGTCCAAATCGACCGCAGCGGACAGTTCGTCGGCATCTGCACGGATGAGAAATGGCTGCTGAAATCAGCCGTGAAGCTTCGCTTCCTGTACAAGCGCTTCTATGCGGCCGTAACACCGGAGCGCGGCGTATATGTCTTTGACAGCGAGGCGCATATTCTGCACGGATTCGCAAAAAGCGGGGAGCTGATTTCCCGCATTTACCTGCCGTCGCTGCGGTTCGCGGGACTCGCTGTCGATTCGCAGAATCAGCTGTACATCGGGGATTCCCGGTACATCGCCGACGAGGGTGAAGACGACCGGTTCGTGCTGAATTTGGGCGAGACGGGCGAGATGATCAACAAGGTACCCGGCTTCCGCGGTAAAGCGGACAAGCTGATGTTCGACGCCCGGGACCGGATGTACATTCTGAACGCCGAAGAAGGAACGGTAACGGTGCTGGAGCTCCAGCCGAGGACGCTGGAAAGCGAAGATACCGGCCGACTGGAAGGCGTCTGTCTTACGACGGCGCTCGACAGCACGGAAGCAGAGACGGTCTGGCACAAAATGGTGCTGGAAGGCGATTTTCCGGATGAGACACAGGTGCGCATTTCGTACTTCTGTTCGGATTCTCTCTACCAAATTATTGACGGGCGCATGCTGCTTATGGACGATTTCATTTGCGACCCAAGACGTGACATGCCGGAGAAAATCAGAACCTTGGCGCCCTTCTGGTCGCCGCCCGTAACGAATCCAGGAGATGCGCTGTTCTTCAATGCCAAGGGTCGCTACATGTGGCTGAAGATCGAATGGATCGGAAGCGAGCGCAAAACGCCCTGCTTGTCGAAGCTGCGCATTGTTTTTCCAAGAAACACCTACTTGTCTCATTTGCCTGCGATTTATCAGGAGGATCCGAGCGGCTTCATGGAACGGTTCCTGGCGTTGTTCGGCACGATGTTCGACAGCGTGGAGGCGCAGGCGGACGAGCTGCCGAGGCACCTCGACAGCGAGCTTGCGGAGGGGCCGTACCTCAAATGGCTGGGGAGCTGGCTCGGCATCGAAGTCGATGAGCATTGGAACGACGATCAGATCCGGCGCTTCATTCGCGAAGCCCCTCAGCTGTACCGATACCGTGGGACGCGCCGGGGGATCGAGAAGATGGTCGAGATTTATACCGGCAGCAAGCCGCACATCGTCGAATACTTCGAGTACAAAATGATGCGGGAATCCGCCGAGCTGCGTCAATTGACGGATATGCTTTACGGCATGCACGCTTGCAGCTTCTCTGTGCTTGTCACGACGGAGCAGGCGCCGACGGAGAAGCATCGTCATATGCTTCAGCGCATGCTGGATGAGCAGAAGCCCGCCTTCACGGAAGCGCGGCTCATCGTCCTTCAGCCGTGGATGTACTTGGATATGCACACGTATTTGGAAGTCAATACGCTCTTGTCGGAGCCGTCCCTTCTGCGCATCGATCCAAGCCGCTCGATGCCGAGCGACACGATTATCGTTGATGTGGACCGCGACCGGCGGCTGGATTTACATACAAGGCTTGGCCTGGATTCGGAAATCGAGTAGTACAAGTTCAATCCATTTTTAGGAGTTGATCGTGTGAAGAAGAGCAGGTATTACCCTTTTGAGCGGAATCGGTATTTCTATGGAAAATTGCTGACGGTCCGCGATTTCGAGTCCGAGCAAAAGTATCTCGGCGACAAGCGCCGTCTGATGAACCGTCTGCTCGTCGGCAGCGGCGTCGTGTCCGGCATGCATGTGGTTGCGGTGGACGATAAATCCATTACCGTGGAAATGGGCGTGGCACTCGATTACGCCGGCCGCGAAATCGTCATTCCTTCACCGACGACGCTGAAGCTGTCCATGATCGATGGCTTCACGAACAATGAGTACAAGAAGAACGTCTACCTCTACGTCGCCTATGACGAGAAGGGCAAGGAGCCTGTTCATGCGATTGCGAACTCCGCGGTTCGTTCCGAGGATGTCAGCGAATACAACCGCGTATTGGAAAGCTACCGGCTGTTCATCAAGGAGGAGGCGCCGGATCCGGCTTCCTTCGAGCATGTGCAATTGACGGAGAGCATAGCGCCCATCTATCAGGACGGTCAAGTCCGCATCTACCAGCGAATGCCCAAATACGTGAACCCGGAAAGCATCGTGGATGTAACGCTTGTCGTCGAGAAGACGCTGCAGACGCCGAAGATCTCATTCGCCTTTGACTATGCCTGCGAAGGCTTCACGCCTGTTGGTACGGACAAAACTAGCATTCAATTTACGGAGCCTGGCGATGGACAAGAGACTGAATATACGTATACCTATTCGGTGAAAGCGGCAAATTGGGCGGAAGGACGCAAAGCTTCACTGTCGCTCCTAGCCTCGAATGCCTTGCTCACGATCGGCGATTCGCGCATTCCGCTGGACAGCAGCCCGAGCCATGAAGTCGAAGTGATTAAAGCCGCCGCGGCGGATCGCATCATGCGCGATTATTACAACCGAACACTGGATCAATCCATCGACGGCGTGTCGGAGCAAAGCGTGTGCCTGGCGAAGATCAGCCTTCTTCAAATGGGGCCGACTTACATGATCGAGAGCGTGGACCGTGTGCCGTTCGGCGAGTACGTGTACAATCCTTCCCACCTTCAGCGCGTAGGCGGTTCGGGCGGAAGAGAGAACAACGCGAAGTTCTTCACGTCGTCGGAAGCATTCCAGCTTCCGTACGGCAAGGCGCCTGAGCTGGATGTGAGCTACAACCCAGAGCGCAGCGAGTTTGCCTTCAAGCTCGGCGTGCCTCAGCCGCAGCATATGCAGGATGAGATGGCGACAGGCACCGTAACCGTGGAGATGGAGCCAAGCAGCAAGAGCGGCTTGTACTTCTTCTCCCGCGGCCAGAAGAATTATGTCACCGGAGAAATTGAAAGCGGCTTGGGGGAAGGACAGCTCTACGTTATGGTCGGACTGGAAGACAAGGACATTAACGTGACCTCCGATCTGCTGCAAGCGAGCGATCAGGTGTATTACGGGGCATCGGACGTGTTTAAAGGCAGCGAGTTTGAGTCCCAGCTGCCGAGCGTGACCTTCGGCACGATCGTTTATCCGGCCAAAGGATCATTCCGCATTGGCATGAAGCTGAGCCAAGCGACAGAGACATCGGCGATCAAGCTGCGCTGGTGGGCCTTCAAGAAGCTGCCTGGCGCCGATTCGGCAGTCCTCGTGGAATCGGCGGCAGCAGCCGCCGGGAGCATTGCAGCCATGCGCGAAGCAGCCGCCGGCAAGGAGAAGTCATAAGTCCTAGTTTAAAAGGGGGAAGCGCAGTTATGCGCTTCCCCCTTTTATATCGTTATGAGCTTAATAAGGACTTGGTTACTTGCAAGCGAACCGGATCCTTCTGCTGCTTGAAGTAGGTGAAGGAAAGGAAGTAGTCGCCGTACGTATAGACGACAATGCTCTTTTCGGCATTGATTTGTTCTTTGACGCCTTTAAGCTTGAGCGCGTTCACTTGGCTTAGTAGATCCGCAATAATAGTCTTGTTCCACAGGTTCACTTCGGCTACGTAGGCTTCCTCCGGGTTCGCCTCGTCCGGCTCAAGCTGGAAGGAGAGCTGGAAAGCGGCGTAGGTCATGAGAACAGGGCCGGTCTGCTCGACAGGAACGCCGTCGGATACCACGTCTTCCGCAGAAGTGCCGACAGGATCACTCGCATCGCTTGCGCTTGGGTCGGTGACAGTCGTTCCTGCCGTATCAGCTGGGACTGCGGAAGCTGTCTTGACCGACTTGCTGCTGTCCTTCTTGGTATCGGATGGGCTGCCTGAGGCAGCGCCGTTGTCTGTCGCTGCAGGATCGGCGGCAGTTCCGTTCGTGCCCGTTTCCTTGGCGTCGCCGCTGCTCGTGCCTTGGCTGTTCTCGCTAACGGTACCGGTCGAAGTGCCTCCGGCAGCCTTGGTATCGCCTGTGTCGGTTGTCGTGCTATTGCCCGTATCCGCAGCTCCACCGTTTCCTTCAGCGGCTGCCGTCCCTTGATCGGCAGGCGGCGTAGTCTCCGCAGCATCATCGCCTGTCGTTGTACTGCTGTCACCGCCGTCAGCCGGATCTGCTGCACTGCCGTCGGCAGCGGCTTCTTCCGGCGGCGCATCGGCTTCGCCCAGCACGTCCATCAGCTTCTTGCGCGTCAAGCTGATGAAGCCTGCCAAGTTAATTTTGCCCTTCTGAAAATAGCCTTTATAGACCGTATTGCCATCCGCATCGTTTAGGGCGCCAACGCCGTCGTATTGCCCGTTCTTATATTTGCCGGCATAGTGCACGACGCCGGTCAGCGGATCGAAGGACTGGCCGTCGCCATTTTTTACGCCGCTGCTGAATTGTCCCGTGTACACGGGCGTGCCTTTGCTGCCGAATAACGATCCGGCTCCGCTGTATAGTCCAAGCTGGAATGCGCCTTTGTATTTCACCGAACCGTCAGGGTTGTATTCCGTGCCTTCGCCTGAGAGCGCGCCGCTCTTAAACTCGCCTTCGAACTGCACGGAGCCGTCGGGCCGCATCAGCTTGCCTGCGCCTTCGTAGACGCTGTTCGCCCAGTTGCCTTCATAAACGACAGCGCCTTGCTCATCATATGACTTACCGGCGCCGCCGTAAGCACCCTGCAAGAAAGCACCGGTATAGAGGACGCTGCCAAGCTCATTGTACAAGGTGCCGTTTCCTTCGTATTTCCCCCCGGCAAAATCGCCCTCATAGTGCTTGCCGCCGCTTGCGAAGAAGAGCGTTCCCGGACCGCCGCCGTATTGATCCAAGGCAAACGTTCCTTGGTATAGCAGTTTGCCGTCCCCATCGAAGAGCTCGCCCATGCCGTTCTTAAGCCCTTTGGCAAAGTCACCTTGATAGAGCAGCTTGCCGTTCTTGCCATACAGCTTGCCGGTGCCGTCGTACAGACCGTCGACTAAACCGCCTTCGTAGATGAGATTGCCTGCCTCGTCGACTACTTTCGCCGATCCCGTGAAGTTAGCCGCATTTCCGGCAACCGCTTCAATCTTCGGTGTCCGAGCGAGCAGTTTATTCAATAGCTTGGGCGGTTTGATGAAACCGAAATAAAACACGACAAGGCCGATCAGCACGATGATTACGACAAGCTTCTTCGCGATGTAGAAGCGGCCGAACGGAATATAGTTTTTGACGGATTGCTCCGCGGGATTAAGAACGGTTTTAACCCATTTGCCCAAGAAGATGAGAACAAGCTTAGGCAGCTGCTTGGCGTACCGAAGCGGGAGCATGACGAGCTTTTTGAACGGTTTTATAAAAGGTTTGAGGAACTGCTCGAGTATTTTCATTAGGGCACCTGTATCGTGAACTGGCCGGCGACCGAGATTTGAATAACGCCGCCCCAGTTGCACATGCATTTCGAGGAATTGTTTAATGCGGGCATATTGCCGACGAGAACCGTCGGTGAGCCTGGAACCCATGGTGCAGCCGT
Organism: Paenibacillus sp. R14(2021); assembly: GCF_019431355.1. Classification (NCBI taxonomy): domain Bacteria; kingdom Bacillati; phylum Bacillota; class Bacilli; order Caryophanales; family Paenibacillaceae; genus Paenibacillus; species Paenibacillus sp. R14(2021). The sequence goes on along the minus strand of NZ_CP080269.1, from coordinate 1,914,608 downwards.
AACCGGGATGCAAGGCATGGGTGTTAATACACCGAGCGCAGCAGCCGTCGCGGCGGCAACCTGGGGATTAGCCATGGAGCTGCACATGCCGAAAGGCATAACGTTGACCATCGGCTTGTTGTCCATAATGTTGGCGATCGGCGTCATGGTCATGACCCGGTTGGCCGGCAGTACATTGAGCGCACTGGGTGCCATGCCGAACGAACATTGCAGCATGGCGCCTTGACAAACAAGCTGACCCACTTAGAAAACTCCTTCATGATCCATATGTAACGCATCTATCGCATTGCTGCGAAATCCGAATCTCTCACCTTTCAATAGTACTATAAAGCCTTTAACAGCATCAATATAAGTTGTCGGTAATTGGCGAAAATATGCAATTATTTAATGTTGAAAGCCGAATTATGTAGTAGTATGGAAGTAATTCGTCATTTTTTCTCTCTGAAAGGGAGCGTCAGTTGGATGAAAAGGAAGAAGTCGCGCAGTTCACTGCATAATCGGAGTATAGGACTATCATGGCTTGCGATTCTAACGGTATGTTTAATAGGACTAACGACGTATGCAGCCATACATAGCAGCGAGCTGAAGCAAGGCCCCACGCAAACGAACATACCCCTCAGTAACCTCTCTGCCATGGCGGAGGACACGAGCGGCGGCGTATATGTCATCAGCAGCGCGAAGCAGCAGATCGAAGCCATCGATAAAGACGGTACGCTCAAATACCGCATCAATCAGAAGAGCGGCAATCGGCGCAACTTCTCGGAAATCGCCGTGGATGACAGCGGACGCTTGTACGTGATCAATACGGAGCTGGATACATACGGCTTGTATGTGAATGCAGAGGAAATCATCCGTTACACGTCCGCGGGCAAGCTGGACAAAGTGCTTTTCCAATGGAAGGGCGACAATACGAGCAAGCGAATCGGGCAGCTCAGATCGCTGCAAATCAAGGGCGATACGCTTTCGTTCTTCATCAGTCGTCAAAACGAGGTGCAGCAGAAGCAGCTCTCGCTGGTCAGCGGCAAATGGGAGCAGCCGTTTGCGTTCCAGCTGCCGCCTAACCGCTATCTATCGGAAGTCTACGGAACGGAGCCCGGCGCAATTTACTATACAACCAAGCGCGGCGCGATCTACAGCGTCGCTTCGGACGGTACAAGTAGCAGGCTCTATCCTGTTGCAGGTATGGAGCAGACACGTAAAAACTTTCCCGAGCGGCTCAAGCTGGACGGCAACGGGAGTTTAACCTTTGTGGATCGTTCCATCAATGCGGTTACGAGATTGACGCCTGACTTAACGAGTCCGATTTCGCTCTTGTTAGAAGAGAAGACGCTGACGGCTGCTGCTCCGCTGGCGGAGAGCGTGGAGATTGGCGACTTTCATCTTCATGCCGACGGAAGCATGGACATTCTGCTGGCTGATCGCATTATGAAACAAAGCAGTAACGGTGCCGTGACTTCCTTAACCGATCAAATCACCTTTAGCGGTAGCGAGCAATTCCGTTTGTGGCTTGTATGGGGAGCTGCCGCAGGAAGCGTCTTGCTGCTGATCGCTGTTTGCTGGCTGATCTACCTGCATGTGATGAGAAGGCGGATTTCATTCTTCCTGAAACAGATGGTCGCGTTCGTGCCGCTCATTATCGTTTCGATGATCGTGTTGTCCAACTCCATATATGACGGCTTCTCCGGCAAGATGGAAGAGGAGATGAAGCGGGAGCTGTCCGTTCTGGCACAGAGCGGCAAATATATTATCGACGGCGATCGGCTGGAACGCCTTACTTCGCCGAATGACTTTATGAACGTCGACTACCAGGAAATCAAACAGCGAATGAACGTGCTTTTTCAGCATGACAGCAGCATCGACCGCCGCGGGCTTTACAGCACGGTTTATAAATACGAGAACGGTAAGCTCTACATCATCGCAGACGACGATGACGGGGTGAACATGTTCAAGCCGTTTCCGCTGACGGAGAATAATTTGCCGGTCGTGGAGCAAGGACAGGTCATGAGCGGAAGCTGGGAGGACGCGAACGGTCAATGGACGTATGCGATCGCGCCGGTATATAACTCCAAGGGCGCCATTGTCGGCATCTATGAGACGGGCCGCGATTTGAACGTACTGCGTACCGAGAATTCCACCATTAATAGGTCGATCTTCAAAAATATTACGATTATTACCATCCTGATTCTGCTCGTGTTCATGATTTCTTCCTATTTCCTGCTCGCTTCGCTTCGGAAGCTTCGCAAAAGCGTCACCGAAATTACGAACGGAAATTGGGATGCAGAAGTACATATCCGTTCCAGCGACGAAGTGGCCGATCTGGGGCAGCAATTCAACCTCATGGTGCGGCATATCCGGCAGTATATCAATGATATTACGGCGTTCAGTGAAGCTTCCTTCCGTTTCGTGCCGCAGCAGGTGTTCAAGTATTTGGGTAAGCGGGGCATTCTGGATGTGCATTTGGGCGATCAAGTGCAGCAGAACATGGTCGTTATGGTCACGAAGCTGCGTACGTTCTATGAAATGTCGAAACGTCTGACGCCGAAGGAAAACTTTAACTTCATGAATTCGTTTCTCAGCCGCTTCGGTCCGCTTGTCCGCAAGGAGAACGGATTAATCAGCAACTATCTGGGCGCGGGCTTCATGACGCTGTTCCCGAACAGGACGGAAGAGGCCATTAAGGCTGCAATCGCGATCCGCAAGGAGCTTGTCGCCTATAACGGCCATCGCGGTAAAACGAATAAAAGTCCGGTCGATATCGGCATCGCCATTCACAAAGGACCGCTTATGCTCGGCATTATCGGCGAGGAAACGAAGATGGAAAGCAATGTGATTTCCGATGATGTGACGCTGACCTCGAAGCTGGAGGAGCTGTCCGAGCCGCTCGGCGTCTCCATCCTCGTTACCCGCGAAGCGATGGCATCCATGGATTCGCCTGAACGGTTTCAGTACCGCTGGCTCGGCCGTATTCATATCGAGGGCAAGGAAGAGGCCGTAGAGCTGTATGATATTTACGAGGGCGACAGCGAGCTTCTCCGCTCCGGCAAGGACAAGACGAAGAAATTGTTCGAGCATGGCATTCGGCTGTACCAGGAAGGCCGCTTCTTCGACGCGAGGGAAACGTTCGTGGAAGTGATTAAATGGAACCGGATGGATAAAGCAGCAAAGCTGTATTTCTATTTATGCGACGAGTATTTCCAACGGGGCACGGCTGTCGATTGGAACGGCACGCTGGCTGTTTCATAGCGATAGAGGAGGAAGACCGGTATGAGGCAAACGATGTATCATGTAGAGCCGCTTCTTCTGGAAGAGGATGCGAGGCTGATCAGCAAGTTTTTCCTGTCGGATGTTTCCTTCGACGACATGAATCATACGCCTGGTGAAATTCAGCATTACGAGACCAATCCGTTCAAGGCGCTGGTATCGGATTATTCGTATCGGTTCGTCAAGAATGAACGGAATGAAATGATCGGCGTAATTGGCTATTTGCAGAACGAGCAGCAGACAGGCGGGTATTATCTTGACTATCTCGTCGTTCACAAAGCATTCCGCAGGCATGGTATTGCGGCCCTGCTGCTGAACGACATGATTGGCGTATTGGAATTTCAAGAGGCTCGGTATGTGCTTACCTATACATGCGATACGGAATTATACGCGCCTGTTCGCCGGCTCTTCGAACGGACAGGCTTCTCGCTTGCAGGACGCTGTCCGGATTATTATTTTGAAGGCGAAGACCGGCTGATCTACAGCCTGAAGCTCGGCAGGCATCGAGTACATTCGAATAAACATGGTGCATAACATATGAATCAAACCTTATTACGCTCAATTGGCGCCAAATTCGATGACCGGCGGAAGCTGGCGATGATGGTGCCTGTTTTTTTTCTGTGCGGGATTGCCGAAATGCTGAATTACAATGGGTACATGACGCTGTTCAATCAGCGGTTCGGCAGTGAGTATTTGCCGTACGTATACGGGGCGGAAGCCGTGATTATGCCGCTAGAGGCTTGGTTCATGTCCTGGTTGACCAGCCGGCTGTCCAAACCGCAGCTGATGCGCACGCTATTTGCTATCATGGGCATCATTATCGCTTGTAATGCAGTTGTCCTGCTCATCTTTCATTTAGCGGATTTCAGCATGAGCGCCTATTATCCGTTCCTGTTTCTGAGCTCGAGCTTCGTGGTCAGGCAGCAGACGATCCTGCTGTGGAGCTTGGCCGTCGACCTATGTCCGACGCAGCAAGGAAAGCGGCTTATGCCCGTATTCGTTTCATCGGCGGCGCTTGGCGGCATCGCTGCAGGATTGCTGGCGCAAGTCGTGAGCCGCTGGCTTGGCGCAGACGCCGTCTATATGCTGGCACCGCTCTTTATGCTTGCTGGCGGCGTGAATTATTGGAAATCGATTGCAGCATACTTGGTTCCGTTAACGCTCAAGCAGGAACGAAGCGGCAATCGTGCTGCGGATGAGGGCGGACTGTCTTCGGCCGATTATTTCAAACGCACCTTTACAACGCCTTATCTGCTCATAGCGGTCGGCGTCATGACGCTGATGCCGGCCTTATATTTCCTGATGGAATACGTGTTTCTGAACGTGTCCAGAACCTATTATCCGACGGAAGCGTCTTTCGGTTCGTTCTTCGGACTTATAACGACGCTGTTGTTTACTGCCGCATTCCTACTCCAGCTGCTGTCCGCCCGTATTATGAACTGGCTGGGGCAAAGCAACATGCTTCCGGTCATTGCGATCGTCTTCACATGCGGATTTCTGCTTGCGGCGATTACGTTCGGGACAAGCGTCATTATATATGCCTTGTCCGTCGGTTACATGTTCCTCTACCTGCTGCTTTATTATTTTGCCGAACCGGCCAATCAATTGTTTTTCAAGCTGCTGCCCATTCGGCAGCGGGACGGTTATCGTTATGTCGCACAGGGGATTGCCGCGTCGGCGGGCATTCTGATCGGCGCGCTGCTGCAGGCGTTGCATGCCGGTCTCGGCATGCAGCTTCAAACGCTTGCCTGGTATGGCGCCGCAGGTGCTGTCTGTCTCGTCGGCTTGGCTTATGTCGGCCGGTATTTCTACATTCGCGAGTTGGTTCGCAGCGTTCAGCAGATGACGGATTCCGGTCATGACCTAGACGCTGCGTTCGACGAGTTTATGCGCGAAGGGCGTTCGGCGCTGCTCCTTGGCCAGCTGCTTGAATCGCCTAACGATTATTCCAAAGAAATTGCGCTTGGATTGATTGGGCGAACGCGGGATGCTTCTTATCTAGCACCACTCTTGAAGCTCGTTGATGATCGTAGTGCGAGGATTCGCATCGCATCGCTGCGGGCGATGAATTTGGAGCGCGCGGAGCTTCAGGCGTTGGTGAAGGTGGCTTCGTTTCTGGAGGACCCTGATTACGAGGTGCGCGCGGAAGGGGTGCGGCTGCTAGGCCGCGCTTCCCATATGTCCCATCAGGCGGTCTATTTCATCCGCTTGAAGCTGCTGGATGCCAATCCGAAAGTCGTCGCAGAGGCGGTAAAGGCGCTCTACTTTTTACAAAACGAACAGAGCTTCGAGGCCTGCTACGAGGTCATTCAGCGATATTTGAAAGAAGGCGGCGAGCCTGCGGTGTATATGTGCCGGGTGATCGCGGACCTGGGAATGTACAGCTTCCTGCAGGACGTCGAAGTGCTGCTCGGCGAATTTGATCCGGCTGTCCGCGCTGCCGCGATTGCCTGCATGGGAAAGCTTCAGCATAATGAAGTCGTGCCTTGGCTGCTGGAGCAGCTGGAATGGGCGGAGCCAGCGCTGTACGAGGTGACGATTGAAGCCTTAATCGATATGGGCGGCGGCGTGATCGAGACGCTGCTGCTTGTCATCGAGCAGTCTCAGCCGAAGGTGTGGAGCGCAGCTGTTCGAGTCCTCGCACGCCTGATGGATGAATCGCAATGCCAGGAAATCCTTATTCCGGCTTGCTTGTCAAAGCTGGCGGAGCTGCGCAAGCACCGCGAGATCGAATCCGCACTGCTGCTTCATGAACGCACCGATCGGGCAGAGCTGGCCCGCATGCGGCTTACAGAGCTCATGGGATTCGTGCTCGGAGGCGTATGGCTTGTCATGGCAAGACTGGGCGAAGAAGACGTGATCCAGTCGGTTAGACGTGCCGTTGAAGATTCGGATGAAGAGATACGGGAAAGCGGATTGGAGGCGCTCATGGAAGGAGCCGCCGACAAACGTATGAGTGGAGCCTTGATTACGCTGCTGGAAGTCTGGCAGGACGCGGCTCCAGAGCTGCCGTCAGCGGAGGAGGCAAATGTTGTCCTTCGCGCAGCGGCGGCTCAACAAGATATGTGGCTGCAATTGCTGGCATCTGAGGCGCTGCGGCAGAAGGAGGAAGCAGGAATGAGCGAGCATAAGCTGATGGGCATGCTGGATAAAGTCGTTTTCCTCAAGCAGGTGCCATTCTTCAGCGATCTATCGCTAGAGGAGCTCGGTTATATTGCCGGCGTGGCCGTGGAGGAAACGCACGCTGCTGGGTCACGGCTAGTCACCGCGTCGCAAGCCAATGCGAAACTTGGTGTCATCGTAGAGGGCACCGTGCAGCTCGTGAGCGGAGGAAGCCAAGGTGGAGTTATTGCGGAGCTTGGGGTTCGGGATGTCTTCGGCGAAACCTCCGCACTCGATGGAACGCCGGCAACCGCGACTGCCCGGGCATCCGTGGATGTACGTATCTTGTCCTTGGTAGGCGAGGAGATGGCAAAGCTGATTCGACTTCACCCTGAGATCGGCATAGGTTTGTTGAAAGCATCGCTCTCTAGAGTCCGCATGCTGGAGCAAGCGATTGCCGGACGCCTGCCTGACACAGAATCGGAAAGGCTGCGCGCTTAGCAGCCTCTTTTTTTTACTTCCTCTCGGATGGAAGAATAAACAAAAGTAAGGATAGCTTTTCCAACTGGAAGCGATTACAATGAGGAGTGAAGAACGAGGCAGCCCAATCTATGGATCACGGAGGAGAGACTGAAACCATGTCAGGAAATCGTGCGGTAGTCTATGTGGAATCCGGTAAAGTAGCGGTTCGCGATATCTCGTACCCGGAATTGATTCTGCGGGACGGACCAGGTGTCAACCCGCTCAATGTCGGCAGAAAATGTGAGCATGGCGTTATTTTGAAAGTCATAACGACGAATATTTGCGGCAGCGACCAGCATATGGTTCGCGGCCGGACGACGGCTCCGAGCGGCTTAGTGCTCGGCCATGAAATTACGGGCGAAGTCATCGAAGTCGGCCGCGACGTTGAATTTATAAAGAAAGGCGATCTGGTGTCCGTGCCGTTTAACATCGCATGCGGACGCTGCCGAAATTGCAAAGAACGCAATACCAATGTCTGTTCCAATGTCAACCCGGACCGACCGGGCTCAGCTTATGGCTACGTGGACATGGGCGGCTGGATAGGCGGCCAATCCGAGTATGTTATGGTACCTTATGCGGATTTCCAGCTGCTTAAATTTCCGGATAAGGATCGCGCGATGGAGAAGATTCTTGATCTGACGATGCTCTCGGATATATTCCCGACGGGCTACCATGGCGCGGTTAGCGCAGGGGTGAGACCGGGTTCAACCGTCTATGTCGCTGGCGCTGGACCGGTCGGACTTGCGGCTGCCCATTCGGCACAGCTGCTCGGCGCCTCGGTCGTCATCGTCGGCGATTTGAACAGCGAGCGTCTTGCCCAAGCACGCAGCTTCGGGTGCGAGACGGTTAATCTGCGCGAGCATCCGAATCTCGCTGAGCAAATTGACCAAATTCTTGGCGTGCCCGAGGTGGATTGCGCGATTGACTGCGTGGGCTTCGAAGCGCATGGTCACGGTAAAGCGCACGGCGAAGCGCCGGCTACGGTGCTTAATTCCATCATGGAAGTGACCCGTGCAGGAGGCAGATTGGGCATACCGGGGCTGTACGTCACCGGGGATCCGGGTGCTGTGGACGAGGATGCCAAGATTGGCACGCTCAAGATCCGTTTCGGGCTCGGCTGGGCCAAATCGCATACGTTTGTCACGGGCCAAACGCCGGTAATGCAGTATAACCGCGAGTTGATGAGCGCTATTCTGAGCGGCAGAGCACAGATCGCCAAAGCCGTCAACGCGACGCTGATTTCAATAGATCAAGCCCCAGCCGCGTATGCGGAGTTCGATCAAGGCGCATCCAAGAAGTTCGTGATCGATCCACACGGATCCGTTAGACGATAGGTGAGAAATACCGCTTTGTCTGTTTCCAGACAGGGCGGTTTTTTGTATTCGTTCATGCCATGCCTGTGACTATTGTTGCGCGCATCTCGTACATACTCGCTAAAATATGGTATATTAGTAGCAAAAGTACGTGAATGGTGTCGATACGAGGAGGCTGTAATCGTGAAAACATTCGGTTCGGGTAAATCCATCCGGAAAATGGACAAGAGCAGCTACAAGGGACAAGCTGCTCTTCGCTCCAAATCCAACCCATATGCACCTTTGCAGCGAGCGCTGGCAAGCGGAGCGCCGCTTCAAGCTGCTGAGATGCATGCCTTGCAGCGTTCAGTAGGCAACCAAGCTGCAGGTCAATTCATTGGAGCAGGCGGACGGCAGCCGATCATGGCCAAGATGACGATCAATCAACCGACGGATGCCTATGAATTAGAAGCGGACCAGGTGTCGTTTCGCGTTGCGAACGATCTTCAAGCCTCTTCCGGCAAGAGCGACGAACCCGTTCAACGGATGGAGCAGGGCGAATCGGAGGAAGAGGAGCTGCAGCTGAAGTCGGACAGCGCCGGCGTCCTGCAGCGGATGGAACAGGGCGAATCGGAGGAAGAGGAGCTACAGCTGAAGCCGGATAGCGCAGGCGTCCTGCAGCGGATGGAGCAGGGCGAATCGGAAGAAGAGGAGCTCCAGCTGAAGCCGGATAGCGCAGGCGTGCTGCAGCGGATGGAGCAGGGCGAATCGGAGGAAGAGGAGCTGCAGCTGAAGCCAGACAGCGCAGGCGTGCTGCAGCGGATGGAACAGGGCGAATCGGAAGAAGAGGAGCTGCAGCTGAAGCGCGATCCGTTCGCGGTCATTCAGCGGGAGGCCGAAGGAGCTCCGGAGGATGCCGGTCCGAAGGTGGAGGCGGCGATCGATGAATCCCGCGGCAAAGGACAGCCGCTGCCGGATGCGCTTCGCAAGAAGTTGGAAGCTTCGTTCAAGGCGGATTTCAGCAAGGTGTCCATTCATACGGACAATGCGGCAGACCAGCTGGCCAAACAGGTAGGCGCGCGTGCATTTACCACGGGTTCGGATATTTATTTCCGACAAGGCGAATTTAAGCCGGATACGGCAAGCGGCATTCAACTGCTCAGTCATGAGCTTACGCATGTTGTACAGCAAAGCTAAATAGAGTAGAAGGAGGCATTCTTTTCCACGCGAAAGGATGTCTTTTTATTTCCGGCAAGTCGTTTACAATCCATACGCAATTATTGCATTCCAAACGTCCGGTCAAACATGGTAAACTGATATCGGGTCAACCTGCGTTTCGCAATTTCCTGCGGGAGGTCATTCGCGATGAACAATTGCTCATTGATTACCAAACCTGCGATTAATATGGTTGGTATCAGCTATTGCGGTCCCTATTCCACATTTCCGGATGAAGCCATCCGTCTGCAGAGTGACTTTCTCTCCAGAAAGCATGAAATTAACGGTGACGTGAAAGCAAATGTGCTCTACAGTCCGTATTTCGGCAATGAGGTATTTGCTACGTATTGGGCTTGCTTCGAAGCTCCGCATTTGGAGCAGCTGCCCAAAGGCATGGTGCAATTCTCGATTCCAATGCGAACATACGCAATGGCCGTCTGTACGAACAAAAGAATCGGCGAGGGTTACGAGCAGCTGACCGCTTGGATGAACGAGCAGAACATAAAGAAGCGGGATAACGCCGTTTCCTTGGAAATCTTCTACATTGATGAACATTTGGAGGAGGAACAAGTAGAGCTGCTTATTCCGATTGACGAACACTAAAGTCACAAAGTAAGGAAGATTATGACAGCAGCTAAATTTTTCACGCATCCGCTTGGCATTTTTGGAGCTTCCGTCAGTGCAACTTTGCTCTGGGGAAGCTCATATCCATTTATTAAGCTTAGTTACGCCAGACTTGGCATCGGTTCTTCGGATACGCTGCAGCAGCTGTTGTTTGCCGGTTATCGGTTTACGCTGGCCGGGCTGCTTATTTTGGCGTATATGGTCATTCGACGAGAAAGCCTTCGTTATCAACGCGGCAGCGGGGGGATGGTCTCGTCGATTGCCATGCTCCAAACCGTGCTGCAATATACCTTCTTCTATGCTGGCTTATCGATGAGCGCAGGCGTTGCCGGAGCGGTTATTTCGGGAACGATCTCGTTCTTTCAAATCGTACTGGCCCATTTCATTTACAGGGACGACCGTATTAGTGGCGCCAAAGGAGCCGGTCTGCTGGTCGGATTTATCGGCCTGCTTGTGCTTGGCATAGCTAAGCATGACGGCGGAGCCGGCGGCTTGCATTTCTCGGCAGGGGAGCTGCTGCTCATGGCCGCAACGCTCTTCAACGCGTTTGCCAACCTCTTGTCTAAACGGGCAGCGGCAACGCTCAGCGTTTCCTACATTAACGGGTATCAGATGCTGCTCGGCGGCATTGTGCTCAGTTTAATCGCTGCAGGCGGGGTAGGCTGGACGCCGTTTCATTTTGACGGTATTGGGCTGCTTATGCTGCTGCATCTGGCAGTCGTTTCCGCGCTGGCATTCACGCTGTGGAACAATGTCATGAAATATAACCGGGTCGGCAGTGTTTCGATGTATTTGTTTCTCATTCCCGTGTTTGGCGTCCTGCAGTCGGCGTTGTTTCTTCATGAAGCGTTGTCCGCGGCCGTCTTGGCGGCTTTAGCGCTAGTCAGCGCGGGTATCGTTATCGTTAACCGGGGCCGCAGGCAAGCGGCAAGAACGCTGACGGAAGAATAGCAGCCGACCTAGGTCATTCGAACCATGAAAGAAGGATGCAGATGAAAACACCGATTGCAATCATCGATGCGTTCACGTCCGTTCCGTTTCGGGGGAATCCCGCTGCGGTCTGTCTCTTGGATGAACCGAAGAATGCCGAATGGATGCAGCTGGCGGCAGCCGAGATGAATTTGTCTGAAACGGCATTTCTGGAGCGGCGGGAAGATGGCAGTTATGGCCTGCGCTGGTTTACGCCTACGGTGGAGGTGGAGCTTTGCGGGCATGCGACGCTCGCAAGCAGCCATTATTTATGGACGAACGGCCTGCTGCGGCCTGATGAACAAGCGCGGTTCCAGACGCTGAGCGGCCTGCTGAAGGCAGATCTGACAAGCAGCGGCGTTACGCTCGATTTCCCGGCGGAGCCGGCTGCGCCGCTGACGGCACCTGAGGAGCTGATTCAAGGACTCGGGCTGATTCCGCGCTTCATCGGACGGAACCGGATGGATTATTTGGTCGAAGTGGACAGGGAGGACACGGTAAGAACGCTGCAGCCGGATTTTGCAATGCTGGCGCGGGTTCAAGCCCGTGGCGTCATCGTGACGAGCCGTGCCGATTCGAATGCGGAAGGGACACCTTATGATTTCGTATCGCGAGCCTTCTATCCGGCTTCCGGTATTAACGAAGATCCTGTGACCGGCTCCGCGCATTGTGCGCTTGGACCATATTGGCAGCGCAGACTTCGCAAGAACGTGTTGAACGCTTATCAGGCATCCTCAAGAGGCGGAGAGCTTACCATCGAGGTAACAGGCGATCGCGTGCTGATGACGGGGAGAGCCGTTACGATCATGAACGGATATTTGGAGATTTGACAGGAAAAGACGATGAAAATGGACCTGCCGCATGAGCCTGATGACAAAAATTTGGTTCTATGGATACAGGCCTCGCGTTATGCTATAATTGCATATTGCAATTGTTCGATTGGTAAGAAGGGGAAGGTGTGAAACGTGACGTACGAGATTCCGAAGCATATTCAGCAGTTCGGTGTCGATATTGAGGAGCATCAGCTCCGCTATCACAACCGGCGGGTGCTCGTTTCCAAGGAATATACTTTTGACAGCGCGCATCATCTGCATCAATATGAGGGCAAGTGCAAGAGTTTGCACGGCCATACGTATAAGCTACAAACGATTTTGTCCGGTACGACCGACAAGCGCGGCCTGACGATCGATTTTGCCGATATGAAGCGCATCGCCAAGGAACGGATTATCGACAAGCTGGATCACCGTTATTTGAATGAAGTGCTTCCGCCGATGAACACGACCGCCGAGAATATGGTTGTGTGGATGTACGAGCAAATGCATGAGGCGCTTGTTGAAGAGGGGCATTATCCCGTCGTCCGGATCGAGGAAATTCGGTTATGGGAAACGCCGACCAGCTATGCGGCTGTCACTCGTGTCATGATGGAGGCGGACGAGCATGTCGGTTGACGTCAAGGAGCAAGGGCCTCGATCTATCCGATTACCCATGGTGGAAATTTTCGAAACGGTCGAAGGCGAGGGCACGCGTGCCGGGTTTCCGACCGTTTTTGTACGTCTGTTCGGCTGTAATCTGCGCTGTGTCTGGTGTGATACGAAGTACAGCTATCCGCCGGCGGAAGCGGAATTCACGATGACGGTCGAAGAGATTGCAGCGCAGGTCGAGAACAAGTATGCCTCCACGCATATTTGCATGACCGGCGGGGAGCCGCTGCTGTATGGCAGCCGCTCTGCCGCGCTGCTGGAAGCGCTGTGCAGCATTGAACGAATCCAGGATGTGCACATCGAGACGAACGGGGCGATTGATTTGGCGCCGTTTTTGCGCGATATCCATTCACCGAAGGCACGCTACGTGATGGATTATAAACTGCCGGATTCCGGCGAGAACAATGCGATGCTGCACGGCAATTTCGCGCTGCTGCGCCCGCAGGACGAAGTGAAATTCGTCATTGCCAGCGATGCGGACTTTGATGCCGCCGTACAGGTGCTGCGCGACTATCCGACTGCGGCGCTGCCGCTGTTCAGCCCGGTATGGGAGAGCATGCCGCCGGCACGGCTGGTCGAGAAAATGCTGGCTGCAGGGTTGACAGGCGTTAAGCTGAACATGCAGCTGCACAAAATCATTTGGGATCCTGCACAGAGAGGTGTTTAAGTTGACAACGAAAAAAGCAGTCATTATCTTGAGCGGAGGTTTGGACAGCACGACCTGCATGGGGTTTGCGAAGGAAGCGGGTTATGAGCTGTATCCGATTACGTTCAATTACGGCCAGCGGCATATTATCGAGCTGAACAACGCTCGAGCCGTAGCCGAGCATTACGGCGTCAGTGACCGGTTCAAAATCATTGAGCTCGGTTTTTTGCGCGACTTCGGCGGAAGCGCGTTGACAGACGACCGTATTGAGGTGCCGAAGCTCGGTGCAGATCCTGTGCCTGAGCAAGCAGGTGAAATACCGGTCACGTACGTACCGGGGCGCAACTTGCTCTTCTTGTCCATCGCAACATCGTTTGCGGAAACCGTCGGCGCGGAAGCGATCTACATTGGCGTGAATGCGCTGGATTACAGCGGCTATCCCGATTGCCGGCCAGAATTTATCGCCAAGGTGCAGGAAGTAATCGCAACCGCGACGAAAGTCGGCGTGGAAGGCAGGCCGATCTCCATCGAGACGCCGCTTATCCACCTGACGAAAGCGCAAATCGTGACGGAAGGCATGCGGATGAACGTGCCCTATCGCCTGACGACGTCCTGCTATAACGGCGAAGCGGAAGCTTGCGGCGAGTGCGACAGCTGCAGACTGCGGTTGAAGGGCTTTGCGGAAGCCGGTTTAACGGATCCGATTCCTTATAAGCATTAACAAATAGAAGACAGTTCCAACCCGGCAATCACCGGAAGGAACTGTCTTTTATTGTTTATGTATGCGGCAGGCGAGCAGCTAAGCCTGCGCGTTGGACTTGAGGGCGCTGTCGGCCGAACGCGAACGCGTACGCATGGAAGCATGGAGCGTGACTTTGTTCTTGCCGCTAGTCTTGGATTGATACATGGCCTCATCGGCTTGGCTGACCACTTCGGCAATGGAAATGCCTTCGCGAGTCACGCTGACGCCGACGCTGATCGTAACCATGGTTTCCTTCTCCACGCGTTTGCGGATCGATTCGGCTACCTCTTCCGGCTTGACGCCGGCAGCGGCCACGAGGCCCAGAAGCTCTTCGCCGCCGTAGCGGCCGGCCGTGCCGATGCCCGCCGTTTCTTCTTTGAGAATCTCGGCGACCTGCTTTAATACGCCGTCTGCCTTATGATGTCCCTGCGTGTCGTTCAGCTTCTTGAAATTATCGATGTCGCAGAAGATGATTGCGATCCGCTTCGACTCTCGCAGCAGCTGTTCGGCTTTCTTCGTGAAATGGCGCCGATTGTATAAGCTCGTCAATCCGTCGGTAATGGAGCTTTGGAAGGTAAGCAGAAGCCGTTCCAGCACCCACTCGAACAACAGCAGGAATAAGAGCGTATAATAGACGACCGGGAGCAGTTGAGCCAGGATTAGAATTGCGGGCACTGTTCCGTGAAACACATAGTTATCCGCCAAATTCGAAATTTGGTACATGAAGTAGACGATCAGGCTTGCCGAATAGCTGAAGCGCTGTTCGATGCCGCGAAGATTAAGCAGAATAATGAAAGTTAGCACGAGGCCGTAGAAGTCCAAGCCAAGCAGCCCCGCATGTCCGTAGCCGGCGTACGCCTGATTAATGCCGGGCGTGAATAGAATCTGAGCGGCTGTGATGAGGGCAAGGCCGATGAACATCAGCAGAAAGGGCATGCCTTTTAATTTGGAGGCGGGGCCGGTATATAATTTCATGAATACAAAGTTTATAATAATAAAGGTAAGCAGACTGAGGAATGCATAGACGATGTCTAAATAGGGAGCGGCCGTCCATTTCAAACTCGATAAGCTCAGCATGACGGCATTCTGGATAAGCACAATCGGAAGCACGATGATCAGCATGAGATAGGTTTGATTTCGGCGATAGCTCTTATAAAGCTTGATCGACATGAACAACATCATGACCAGAATCGTCATGACGCAGGCGTAAGCGAAAATTTTGCCGGATGTACCTGCAAGCCATTGGATAAACGACATCATTCAACCACCTAAGATGAGAATTTGCATAAGGATGTTATCGGTCCAGCCCATCGGTTTGATGAGCTTTACAGAAACATATGTTCTAGTATATCATGTTTTTTGCGGGTCGAGAAGACAATTGCAGCGGTTTGAGGAGGCCTTGACATGAACATTTTACAGGCGCTGTTTTTCCCGCCGGAGCAGCCGGGCGGCGTGTCCTCCATGGTTCCGTATATCCAAGAGCGGTTTAATAAACTCGGCTGGCAGATGGAGCTATTTTCACTGCCGAAGCGTGTGAGAGGAAAGGGACAGGAGCATGTGTCCTTCGATACTTTCGATATTACGCATTATGAGGGAAATCCCATTATCGATAAATATTTGCAAACCTACCGCGACTACGTCTGGTGGACGAAGCTGCGAATTAATAAATCGTACGATCTGATTCATGCGCATCATCCGATCTCCGCGTTAGTCATGAAACAGCTGTACCCGGAGACGCCTCTCGTCATGACGATCCATTCGAGCTACGAGCGGGAACTGATCTTGAACGGCAAAATCATAGAGGGCGGCATGGAGCACCGGTTTCTCACGGCCATTTACGGGGAGCTGGAAGCGAAGGCGGATCGTATTCTGACACCGTCGGAATCGTTCCGGCAGTACTTGAGACCGCATGTAAAGGATGCCGACCGGTTTCAGGTCATTCCAAACGGCTTCGACGAGAAACGGTTTCGGCCCATTTCGCACGAGAACGAAGTGGTCCAGCTGATCACGGTTTGCCGCCTCGTTCCGGCGAAAGGGCTGGATGTGCTGCTTCGCGCCTGCGCGCAGTTGAAGGAGAGAGGCCATTCGTTCGTGCTTCATATTATAGGAGACGGCCCGATCCGCAATGAACTGGAGCAGCTCACGCAGCAGTTGAATTTGTACGACGATACGATTTTCTATGGCTATATGCTGCATCCGGAAGAGTTCATGCCGTTTTTCGACGTGTTCGTGCTGCCCTCGCGTGCGGAAGCGTTCGGCTCCGTATTCGCGGAAGCCGCCTTGTGCTGGCTGGCGCTGGTCGGCACCAATGTCGGCGGCATCGCCGAACAAATCGACGATGGACAGAACGGCCTGCTGGTGGAGCCCGAGAATCCGACGGCGCTGTGCAATGCGCTGGAGAAGGTTGTTTCCGACCAGGATTTCCGCTACAACATGGCGCGCGCAGCGTGGAACAAAGCAAAGAAGGTCTATTCCCTGCAGCGGGTTATCGCTGAGCTGAAGCAGGTATACACCGACATTAATCCGAATAAGGAAGCGGCAGAATAGGGGAGCGGAAAGCATGGGCGTTTCATTTCGGTTTATTCACGCGGCTGATCTGCATGTCGACAGTCCATTCCGCGGCTTGACTGAGGTGCCTACCCATGTGCGGGAGGCGCTTCAGATGTCTACCTTCCAAGCGGTGGAAAGTCTAGTGAGGACGGCAATTACCGCCGAGGTGGATTTCGTTGTGATTGCAGGCGATCTCTATGATTCGGCGGACCGATCGCTCCGCGCCCAATTAGCGCTGCAGAAAGAATGGCAGAAGCTGCACGCCCATAGCGTGCGGCTCTTTGTCATTCACGGCAATCACGATCACCTCTCAGGACAGCAGGCTGCACTCGCATGGCCGGAATCCGTGCACTTCTTCGGGTCGGACAAGGTCGAGCGGCTGCCCGCATATACAAAGCGAGGCGAGCTGGCGGCGTACATAAGCGGGATTTCGTATGAAACAAGGTCGGTAATGACGAATCTGGCCGCGGGCTACAGAGCCGGAACGGACGGGATTTACGGTATAGCGCTGCTTCATGGGAGCGTAGATGGAACCGTTGGTCACGATCCTTATGCACCATGCAAACTAGACGAGCTGGTCGGAGCCGGATTCCACTACTGGGCACTTGGCCATATTCATCAGCGGACGGTGCTGCACACCTATCCCCACGTCGTCTACTCCGGAAATACGCAGGGCAGACATGCGAAGGAAACCGGCGCAAAGGGATGTTATATCGTCAATGTCTCGGCTTCCCATGAAACGGAGCTGCAGTTTATACCGCTGGATACGGTCCGGTGGATCGACAGACCGCTCGCAATTGATGGGATGGACACGGAGCAGCAGCTGCTTGACCAGTTGGAGCGGGCGGCGGTTGCGGCTGTCTTGGAGAGCGAGGGGCGTTCACTTATGCTTCGCTTCACGCTGATTGGCAGGAGCGCGCTTCATGCTAGATTAGAAGCTACAGCGGTCGTGCAAGAGCTGCTCGAAGGCTTGAGAGAGCGGCTGGCGGTCAGCGGGTGGCAGCAGGAGGTAGGCCTCGCGGATGATGCATGGTGCTGGGTCGCCGGGATCGAGAATGAGGCCGGGGCTTTAATCGATCTTGCAGGCCTGGCGGAGGAAGACAGCTTCGTCGGCGAGCTTATACGCGGAAGCCTGCAGATTGAAGGGGATGCTGCCGAATTCAAGCAGGTGATCGAGGAGGCGCTTCAGCCGCTTCTGAGTCATGCCAAGCTAAGAAGACTGACCCGTTCTGTGATGGAAGAACGGGCGGAAGATTGGTTTGCACATGCGAGGGAGGTCGCCGCAGGCCTGCTTGCCGCCGAACAAGCGGACCAGGTAGCGGACAAGCAAGGAGAGCGGCCGGCGGCAGATGGAGGGGATGAGCGGTGAGGCTGCAGAAGCTGCATCTGGAAGGGTTTGGGCAATTAAGCGGCAAGGTTTGCGATTTGCAGGCGCCTGTAACTGTGTTTTATGGTCCGAATGAAGCGGGGAAAAGCACCATGCTCGGCTTCATTCGCGCCATGCTGTTCGGGTATGCAAACAAAGGCAATCGGGCAGAGCGGCTGGAGCCTGTAAACGGGGGACGCCACGGCGGCAGATTGTTTTTCTCCGACGAGACTGGGCGGCATTATGTACTCGAACGCTACGGCAGCGCCTCCGGTAAAATCGTCGTTCGCGCCACGGCTGAAGGCTTAGATGACGGGACGGTCGGCGGTGCCGCTGAAACGATTACGCAGCAGGAGTGGGAGCGGACGTATCTGGGCGGTGTGAATGAACGCGTATTTCGGGAGCTGTTTGCGATCACGCTGTCGGAGCTGCAGGCGATCGGCATGCTGGAAGGCGATGAGCTGGGCAAGCAGCTGTATCATACAGGCTGGAATGGCGGAAATGCGATTGCAAGAACGGAGAAGCGGCTGCTCGGCCAAATGGACGAGTTGTTCAAACCCCGAGGAAGCACCCAGCAAATGAGCAAGCTGCTGAAGACGCTGGAGGAGACGGAGGCCGAGCTGCGTAAGCTGGAGGATGGAATCGCGGTATTTAACGCATTGACGACAGCAATCGACGAAACGGAAGCCGCGCTTAAGGCTGTTAGCGAGAAGCTTCCTTTGCTGCGCGATCAGCATGCGGGACTAGCTAGAGCGGTGGAGCTGCGCCCGATTTGGATTCAACGTCAGGCACTTCTGCAGGAGAAGGCGACACTCGGAGAGGTTCCTCGATTGGCTGGCGATGCGCGTTCCCGCTGGGAGGCGCTTACGGAAGAACTGCATCGCGTACAGGAAGAAAGCCGCCGCTTAGAAGAGCTTGCCGCGATGCAGCAGCTCCGGTTGTCGCAGCAGACGTTCGACCCAAATCTCATCGCTTCCAGGCACGAGGTGAACTCCCTGCTGCTCGCGGCACAGCAGATCGCTGCCGCCCGTCATACTGACGCAGAGCTTGCGGCGGAAATGCGCGAGCATGCGGACGCCGTGCAGCATTTGCTGCTTCGTATTTCACCGGCATGGTCGGAGGAGACGCTGCGGGGCTTCCGAATCGGCGTTGCCGATCGGGAGGCGGTTCGAGGATTCCGCGAAGCCTTATCTGATGGCGAGAAAGCACTTCGCGAAGCGGAAGCAGAGCATCGTGCCGTCTTGCAGCAGGAGCGTGAAGCGGGTGCCCTGCTGGCGGAATTCGGCGATGAAGCGACTGCGGTATGGCCTGTGTGGCCTGTGCATGCGGATAGAAAAGCAGGCAGGAACGTTGAAACGGAAGCAACGAGACTGAGGTCCGCAAGGAAGAAGGCCGATGCGGAAGATGGCGAAGACGCGTACGCGTCTATTTTCCGTCTTCTTCCGGAGACGGCGGAGGCACTGCATTATGCATCGCGCCAGTTCGAGGAGGCATGGCGCGAGCTGGAGCTTGCCCTGCTTCGCGAACAGCATGAAGCAGGCGCGGCTTCGGCACAGCGCAGCGGGCGCGAAGCGGGAGCCAGCAGCGCAGTGCTGCTGGCGGCCGGCGGAATATTCGCCGCCGGAGCCGCAGCGCTCGCAGCCGCAGGCATGCCGGCTGCGGCCGCAGCTGCAGGCGCAGCCGGCGCGGCGCTGGCTGCGCCCGCGCTGCTGCGCCTCGCGCGCTCGCGCGGCACCGCTGCGCGCGGAGCCGGCCGGCCGGCGTGGCTGCCGCGGCCGGGCAAGCCGCCGCCGCGGAGCAGCGCGTGCTCGCGGCGCTCGGCGCGCTCGTCGCCGCGCCGGAGGCCGCGCTTTCGCTGCTGCTGCCGCGCTCGCGCAGCGGAGCCGCCGCCGCGCAGCGCGAAGCCGCCGCTGCGCGGGAGGGGGCCGGGGCCCGCCGGGGCAGCTCGCCTGACGGCAGCATGGCGGCGGGCCAGGCCCAGCTGCTCTCGCGCCTGCGCGGAGCGCTCGACGCGCGGCAGGACGAGCTCCGCCGCCGCGCCAGCAGCGCTGAGCGGCGCGCAGAGCTCGCGCGCGGTCATGCCCGGCTGCGCGCACAGGAACAAGCCGCCAAGTCCGCGGCAGACAACGCGGAGCTTGCGGCTGGTGCCATCGCGACTGATTGGCATGATTGGCTGACAGCGCGTGCGCTGCCGCCAGTGTTATCGCCGGAGGCGGTCATGGAAATTTTCGATCTCGCCGAGCAGGCGCAGCTTCGCTTGCAGGCGAATGATCGAGCGGCAGGCAAGGCCGCGCGCCTGCAGGAGCAGATCATGACCTTTGAAGCTACGGCGAATCGGCTGTGCGCGCCTTACCAGGATCTTACCTATCGTGCGAACGGCGATGCGGCAGCTGCGCTTCAGCTGATGCAGGCCGTCATCGATACGCAATTGGCTGCGCAGGCAGCGGCGGAGGAATCGGAGGCTAAGCTGGCAGAGTTCCGTTTGCAGGCAGATCGGTTCGAAGAGACTGCCGCAGCGCTGAGGGCGAAGCAGGCACAGTGGCTTCAGGCGGGCAAGGCCATAGATGAATTCCAGTTTCTTACGGTGTTGGAGCAATCCGAGAGACTGCATGAAATCGAGCATGAGCTGTTCAAGCTGGATGCGCAGCTGACGGCTGGGCGATCCGGTTCGAAGCAGTCGGAGCTGGACGCGTTGTATGCGTCTTACAAGGAATCGGAGCTTCAAGCGAAGTATGCGGAAACGGGTGAGGAGTTGCAGGCGGTCGAACTGCAGCGGAGCCATCTGCTTGAGCAAAGCGGCAGGAAGCGCCAGCAGCTGGAGCAGCTGCTTCGCGACAATGACCGACAGCGGCTGACGGCGGACCGGGAGCAGACGATTGCTTCTTTGGAGCAGCTCATCAGCCGTTATGCCGTACTGTCAATCAGCATGACGATGATGAAGCGAACGAAGCGGTTGATGGAAGAACAGCGGCAGCCAGGCGTACTCCGCGAAGCGTCGAGATGGATGAATCTACTGTCGGAAGGCCGTTATCGGCGGATATCGATTCCCGAAGGGGAGCAGACCATTTCGCTCGAAAACAGCGACGGGCGTATCGTGGAAAGTATATTTCTCAGCAGAGGCACGGCAGAGCAGCTCTACTTGGCGATGCGCTTCGCGCTTGCCGACGAGGCGGCCGGCGCGTCAGCGCTGCCGCTGCTGCTCGACGACCCGTTCGTCAATTTCGACGATGGCCGGCTGAAGGCTGCTGCCGGTGTGCTGGAGGAGATCGCGGCGCGCAGGCAGCTGATTTTCTTTACGTGCCACGCGCACGTGCGGGACTTGCTGCTGGCTCGAATTCCAGCAGCACAGCTGATCCGGCTCGGCTGAGTGTAAGATAATCATCATTTAAGCTTATCCATATATTGCCTATCAATCATTGTTTGATTGACCTTTATTGGCGTTGAATTTTGATTTATTATTCCCTGCTTATCCATGTTTTATTGACCACTGCTCTATCATGGCGATTATTCTCTGCTTCAGTAGTTCTATTCCCCGGCCGGTTTCCGCTGCCGAATCAATAGGATGAGCCATCCCAAGCTGATGAGGCCGAAAATGGGATACAGCGTGGACAGAAGCGGACCGAAGCCGATCTGACTGGCTATATAGCAGGCGGCAAGCGTCAGGATCGTAAGCAGCGTGCGGGAGAGCTTCAATCGCTCCTGCAGCTGCAATGTTAGGCCGTAGACATCGGCAATGAGCGTCGTGAAGATTTCGGCGAAGATGAGGAAGATATAGATCCACTGGATGCCATGTCCAAGCTCACGGGCGATTCCGCCCATCGGAATGGCGAATTGCTGAATGCCCGGCATATAGACGGACAAGGCGATATGTCCGGCGAGAAGCATAAAGCCGATGCCGATGCCGCCGATCCAGGAGCCGTAAACAATCGTTTTCCTGTCGCGCATTTCTGCGCCGAGCGGGACGAGTACGGCCTGCGCCATAGACAGATTGAACGCGGCATAGAGAAACGGGGAGGCCCATAACGCAACGGGCGAGAAATCGCTCGTCAGCAGCAGCCAGCGTTCGGAGCCCGGCGTTTTGACCGTATCAATAATAATGAGAACGGTGAAGAGCAGCATGATCGGTACGACGATGGAGTTGACGGTCAGAATCGCATTCATGCCTTTGCGGAGCAGGAAGAAACAGCCGACGATCGTAAGGAGCAGGCCCGACTGATAAGAAATGTTCCAGTTCTCCGAAAATATCGCACCGGCGCCTGCCAGCATAACGGCACAAACGCCGAACAGCACCAGCTGCATGAAATGGCTCACCCAGCGGCCGAAGCGGTCGCCGAACAGCACTTTATTGACATCCTCATAGGATTTGGCGCGAACGTCGCTCGAGATCAGCATCATTTTGGCACCAAGCCAAATAAACATAATCGTTGCCAGCACGATCGTCACGGCTCCCAGAAAGCCGAAACGAGTAAAAAACTGCAGGATCTCTTGTCCTGTCGCAAACCCTGCGCCTACAACGGTCCCCATATACGTAAACGCAATTTGCATCACTTTGCCTGTCCGTTTCATACCCGCATCATACCTGCCCTTCGTAAGCCGCTTATTCTAAGGTATGTCCAGACGAGGACAGGCATGACTATTATCCATTACTAAGGAAAGCGGTTGATTATTTTTTATGGCTATGGCACTCGCAATCAGCGTATTTTCCGCTTCGCTTGCGCTGATCGTTTGGAAGCCGAGAGGATTGCACGAAGCGATCACCGCGCTCATCGGCGCCGCGCTGCTCTTCGCGGCACGCCTGTTGGTGCCTGGGGATGCGGCTTATATCTGGAGCTTTGTTTGGGACGCGACGTTCTCGCTCATCGGCATTATGCTGTTCACGTCACTTCTGGATGCCAACGGGTTTTTCCGGTGGGCTGCACTCCATATCGTCCATCGGTTCCATCACAAGCAGCTTCAGCTCTTGACCGGACTGTGTACGCTCGCAGCTTGCATTACCGTGTTCTTCAACAATGACGGTACGGTTCTGATCATGATTCCCATCGTTTTGGAAGTAACCGCACTGCTGCGGCTGACGCGCAAGGCGCGAATCGCGTTCCTGCTCGGCGTCGGTCTGATGGCGGATACGGCGAGCGCGCCGCTCATGATGAGCAATTTAACCAACATTCTGACGGCGGATTTCTTCCACATCACGTTCGGTGAATATGCCAGAACGATGCTGATCCCGGGCTTGGTCTCGATCGCGGCTACAATCGGCGTGACGACGGCGTTTTTCGGTAAAAGCGTTCATGCGCAGGAGAGAAGGTCGGAAGCACCGCGGCGTTTCGAGGAGCCGAATTCAGCGATCGCGAACCGGAAGCTGTTCTTATTGTCATGGCTCATCATCGCTGCCATGCTGGCGGGATATCTGCTCGCCGGGAAGGTTGGCATTCCCGTAGCCTATGTAGCGCTGGGCGGCGCGGCAGTCCAATGGATCGCCAGTGCGGCGGCAGGAATGGGGAATTTCAGGAGCACGCTTCGTGGAACACCTTGGCTGATTGTCGTATTTGCGTTGTCGATGAATTTGATTGTGTACAGCTTGTACGTGCACGGAGCGGCAGACTGGCTGCCGAAGGCGATTGCACCAATGACAGATCAGGGCGTATTCGTTGGCATCCTCGGCTCAGGTGCATTGTTCTCGCTGCTCAGCGCTGCCTTAAACAATTTGCCTGCCGTGCTCGTCTCCTCACTGGCCATTCATGAGTCAGGTGGGCCTCATTACCTGCCATTTGCCAGCCTGCTCGGCACGTCGGTAGGCGCCAAGCTGACGCCAATCGGTTCGCTTGCAACCTTGCTCTGGCTGCAGCTGCTGCGAAAAGGCGGCATCGATATGTCGTGGCGTGAATATGTGAAGGTTGGAGTGGCGATGACGCTGCCGATCCTGCTTTGCGCGCTGCTCTCGTTATGGCTTCTATTTGCTTGAAAACAGCTTGATCGACAAGATCTGATGATTGGCGGGGTCCAGATCCAGCTTGAGCAGCGCGCCTGAGGCTTCGTAGACAAGAACGCTCGACGTATGCGTATGCGGCTTGCCGAGCACTTTGACTGCTGTACCTTCTTCGTCGCCTACGCGGAGTCCGTTTAGTCCGGAAGCAGCGGATTTGTCGAACACTTCAATGAATTTCGCTTTCTTGTCAGCGCTGTAGCCGATCGAGAATGCGCGGTATTCCGAGACGGCGAGCTTCTCCTTGTCGTCGTCAAGCACATAGGTGTCGGTTGGCTTACCGAACTTGGAATCGAGCGCTGACTTGGCGTCTCCGAGCGCAATGCCGTGGAGCTTCGGTGCGCGGCTATCCCATTCCTGGCCCGGCTTGGCAGAAGTGGAAGCTGGCTTCTCGCCGGTCTTGCCGGATGTCGACGCTGCAGCCGCATCGTTGCCGTCATCGGGCGTGGCGTCCGCGGCAGAAGGGCCGATATTACCGCCTTTCGTATCGTCGAAGGTTTGCTGCGGGCTGCCCGTTGCGCGGCTGACACCGGCCGGTTTGCCGTTTACCGCTGTATTCGAATCAGAGGCGTTACCCAAAGGGGCAGCGCTTTCAAACTGGCAGCCGGTGATGGAGACGGCCAACAGAGCGGCTGCCGCTGCATAGGCTGCGGGTCTGGCATATACGGGCTTCATTACCGTGCACCTCCTGTAATTGGGACTGCGTGCTATTTCGTCCGAATGATACACCAATGGACGCACGGACTGGAAAAAAGTTGCTGTGCATCAGAGTCTTCGGCGTTATTTTTATTCGTTAGTTGCGAATTTCCCCTCCCATATGGTACCTTTAACGGAAAAAGATTTTTGGTGGAGGGAAAGCGAATGGAACTGTTAAAAGAACGCATTTTGCGCGAGGCTTCGATTTTGAATCAGGACGTTCTGAAGCTGGATGCACTGCTCAATCATCAGGTCGATCCGCTGCTGACATTAGAAATGGGGAAAGAATTCGCGCGCCTTTACGCCGAAACGCCGATTACCAAAGTCATTACCGTGGAATCCTCTGGCATCCCGGTCGCTTTCACGACCGCAATGGCGCTGAATGTACCGCTTGTCTTCGCAAGACGCAAGAAAACGCTCATTGCCGATCCGGATGCGTACATCGAACGCGTGCCTTCGTTTACGAAAGGCATTGTAACGGACATCATGGTTTCCCGTCAATTTTTAACGTCCACGGATACGGTGCTCTTCATAGATGATATCATTGCCAATGGCGATGCCGCTCGCGGTCTGATCAAAATCATCGAGCGCTCGGGTGCCAAGCTGGCCGGTCTTGGCATCGTCGTCGAGAAATCGTTTCAAGCCGGAGCGCGCACGATTCGCGAGCAGGGCATTCGGGTAGAATCTCTTGCCAAGATTGCTTCACTTGAAGGCGGCAAAATCAGGTTCGAGACTTAAGTTCCATAATCAGCATCTTTTCGAGATTCGCGATTTGACTTATAATGTTCATAAGTACGGTTGGGGGAGGCACAAATCATGGCAAATCTATCAGCTGATTATTTATTAACCAAATTGTCGGACGCGAAAATCCATTTTGAACGTGCGCTCGATTGCAAACATACGGAGTTTGACGATCTCTATCCTTATATGATCGAACATCCTCAATTTTTCTGGTATAAGCGGTATGTCGCATGGTCAGAGCTCCTTACCGTCGTGAAGCTTTCCGAAGAGCTGGAGATGGACTGGAAGGGTCAGTTTACGGAGAAGCAGTCGGCGTATATTACGACTCGCGTCATGTCATCGCGCGTGCTGGACGAATGGTATGAAACCAACGATTCCAAAGAGCATGTTAGTTGATTGAACGATATACACTTGAACCTCAATGACGGTGGAAATCCTGCCATTGAGGTTTTTTTAAATCGAAACGAGGGTTGCAGCTTGATTACAGAACAACAATTGGATCAATATCGGATTGAGGGAACGCCGGTTCGGGTCGTTCGCGATAATATAGAGAGTAATGACGTGCTTGGCATAGTCGTAGCTTGGGATGCTGACAGCGTCGTTATCCGCAAACGAAGCCGGCGAGTCGTTAAATTGAGCCGGAGCTACATTTATGAACCGGTCACCGCACCGCGAAGCGAGATTTAGTTGATCGTAACTAAGCTCGGAAAACCGTTGTAATTGTTGGAAAATTTCTACTTTGGCTTATGGCTTGACTTCATTCCATACGGATGCTAATATGAGAAACGTGATTGCGGATCAAATGCAATGACATCTGCCAGATGCGGTCGTGGCGGAATTGGCAGACGCGCTAGATTCAGGTTCTAGTGGTGTAACAGCCGTGGAGGTTCGAGTCCTCTCGACCGCACCAACTATTCAAATTCAAAGAAGCCTTGCACCTGCAAGGCTTCTTTTTTATGTTTGCGCGTCGAAGGCCGACTAGGTTGATTATTATTGTAATACAGGCGGTCCAGCCCGGAATTGCCTTGGGCTTACGCCGAAATACGTACTGAAATGCCGGGTAAACGGATGGATTGACGTGTAGCCGAGCTTCTCGGCGATTGCCGTTATACTTAGATCGCTTTCCTGGATTAATTGCGAGGCTCGCTTCATTAACTGCTTGTGCTGATAGGCTTTGGGCGTTAGGCCTGTCTCACGCAGGAACAGCTCGTGAAAATACGTCCGCTTCAGACCGCAGGATTTCCACCAATCCGCTACGGGCTCCCTTCGTTCCGGATGGGCTTCCAGCTTGGCCAGCAGGCGAACGATTCGATAGTCACTCGGCTGATGCGCATGAACGGCATTGTACCAAGCCAGCATCCAGCCGTAGAACAAGCTGTTTACTGTTTCTTGCCGATGGTAGCTTAACGTCTCGAACTGCCTGGTGATGAGATGCAGCAGATCGAATAGCAGCGGCTGCGACTGCAGCGAGAAGACGCTCGGCATGCCGTCCAGTTCTTCGCAAGGGAACGTCGGCGTTCCGGTATGCGGCTGGTATTTCTCCGGATGCCGGAAGAAGAAGCGATTCAGCGAGCGGGGCTCCTGCTGCTCCCACAGGTCAAAATAAAGGTTATACGACGATTGCGGATGGTCCGGGGAAATATGGAAGGCATGGGGCTGGCCGGGTCTTAGGAAGACCAGCGTTCTCCTTCCGATCGGATAGCGTTTACCATCGACCTCCATCTCGCCGGGGCCGTCAGGGAAGAGATGTATGGCATATACGCTGCAAGTACGGAGCCCCTCGTTCGAGCTGCCGTCGTAGAGGTAGGGCATGTAGTCCCCGAGAAACGGGGTGATATCTGTCAGCTGTTTCACCGAAGCCGCTCCCTTCGTTACCGGATTATTCGTCAACTCATGGATGTGAATCCAAATACGAGCATCTCTTTCAATGATACGATATTCACAGGAAATTCGAAATACGGTTACTGCTTTCTTTACGGATGAAAGCATCAACTTCTTTCGAAGAGTGGAAGCGAATACGTCTTGGATAGTAAGGGGAGAGCATGAATGAGAATTTGGTATGATCGTTCAGCTTCGGATTGGACGCAGGGGCTGCCGATCGGCAATGGAAGTCTCGGTGCCGTCGTTTGCAGCGGCGCGGAATCTGAGATCTGGCACTTAACGGAAACGACCTATTGGTCTGGTAGAGCCGAACGAACGATCAGCCTTTCGAAGGGCAAGGCTGGCTTGGCAGAAATGCGGCAGCTGTTCTTTGATGGGGATTACGCGAACGGCGAGCGGCTGGTTGAGCAGCAGCTGATGCCGGAGAAGGGCAATTTCGGAACCAATGTGCCGATGTGCGACGTGAAATTGACGTTCGACCATGCAGAGGAAGTGTTCGTCCGGGAATTAAACGTGGCCGAGGCGATCGTACGCACGGGCTATAGCTCTGGCGGCGTTCGTTATGAACGCGAAATGTTCGCAACGCATGCCGACAATGTCGCCGCGGCTCGTATCCGCAGCGAAAGGCCAAGCTCGCTTTCCTTTGCGATTGATATCGAAGGGCGTTCTCAAACATTTCATGCATGGGCCGATGCACACGGCGAAGGTGCCGCTTCGCTCCATTTCAACGGGAGAGCGACCGAGCATGTGCACAGCGACGGAACATGCGGCGTGAATGGCCGAGGCATCCTGCGCGTATGCGTAAGCGGTGGATCCGTACGGATTGATCGCAATCGAATTGTCGTGGAACTGGCCGATGAAGCGAGCATATATTTCGCTGCCGCAACAGACTATAGAACGGAAGACGGACAATGGTTGGAAGAACCGGAGCTGCGAATCGATCTCGCGGTCCGCAAAGGTTTTGACGGCTTGAAAGCAAGGCATCTTGCGGATTATCGCAAGTTGTATGGCCGCGTAAACGTTGAGCTTGGTTCAGGGGCCGAGATGCTTCAAGCTGACGATCTGGCAACCGACAAGCGAATACTGCGTATGCGCGAAAATGGTGGTCAAGGAGATCCGCAGCTGTACGCCTTGTTCTATCAATTCGGCCGATATCTTATGATTGCAGGCTCCCGCGAGGACTCCAAACTGCCGATGCATCTGCAGGGCATATGGAATGACGGGGAAGCGGCACGCATGGCATGGAGCTGCGATTTCCATCTGGATGTCAACACCGAAATGAATTATTACCCGGCGGAAACCGGTAATCTGGCGGAATGCCATCTGCCGCTGCTTCGTTTTGTCGAACGGCTGGCCGAAGCCGGGAAAACGGCCGCACAGGATTTTTACGGCTGCGAGGGCTGGGTGGCCCATGTGTTCACGAATGCTTGGGGATTCGCGGCACCAGGCTGGCATTATTCATGGGGGCTCAATGTAACCGGCGGCTTGTGGCTGGCGGCACAGCTTCGCGAGCACTATGAATTTAGCCGGGACGACGCGTTTTTGCGTAATTTAGCTTATCCTGTTCTGCGGGAGGCCGCAGCTTTCTACCTCGATTATATGGTTTGCCACCCGGAGACCGGACATCTCGTTACGGGTCCGTCCAATTCGCCGGAAAACAGTTTCTATCCGGATGATGAACAGACCGTTTCATACACGATGTCCATGGGCTCGGTCATGGATACGATGCTCGTTCGTGAACTATTCGGGTTCTGCATCGAGAGTTCCGTGCGGTTGGGAACGGATGAGGAATTTCGCGTACGCTTGGAGACGGCGCTTCCCCTGCTCCCGCCGCTCGCGGTCGGAGGACGCGGTCAGCTGCAGGAATGGCTGAAGGATTACGGCGAGGCCCAGCCTGACCATCGGCATTTATCGCACTTGTACGGCTTGTATCCAGGCCGTGAAATTACGCCGGAAGCTGCACCGGCCCTTGCTGCAGCGGCGAGGCAGACGCTCGATAACCGGCAGCGGGGCGCAGATTTGGAGGATGTGGAGTTTACGCTTGCCCTGTTCGCGGCGGGAAGAGCCAGACTCCATGACGGTGACAAAGCCCGCGAGCATTTGACGTACCTGATCAGTCAGCTTTGTTTGGACAATATGCTGACGTTCTCCAAATCCGGCATCGCCGGGGCGGAGGTGGACATCTTCGTCGTGGACGGCAACTTCGGCGGCGCAGCGGCATTCGCGGAAATGCTGCTCCAGAGCCATGCCGGTGAAATTCACATCCTGCCGGCACTTCCACAGGACTGGCCGGCCGGCCGCTTCGCCGGACTTCGCGCGCGCGGGGACGCCGAGGTAGAGGCGCTTTGGGAGAACGGCAGCCTCACGGCCGTTACCGTCAAGGCGAATCGTCCGCTCGAAACACGGCTGCGGTACGGACGCACGGTCATCGATCTGCGTTTGGACGGCGGAGAGAGCCGCGAGTTCAATGGCATGTTGGTAGAAACAGTTACAGAAAAGGGAATTAATTGAATAGATGGCGTTGAAAGTTAAGCGACTGAGGGAATTTTCCTTCGGTTGCTTTTCCGTTGTACAAAACACGTGCGGTGAAATGAATTTTGTACGATAATAGAGAGAGAAGCGTGACAGCGCTAACAAAAAAGGGGGAGGAGGGGTCAGATGAAGAAGTTTTCAAGCGTGTTCAGGAGCTTCCTGGTGTCTTATATCGTCATATTGATTATTCCAAGCATCGCCGGATTCATATCTTATCGTACCTCCATTTCAATCACAGAGAAGCTGTCCATCGAGAACAGCGTGATGCAGCTCCAGAAGAGCAAAGAATTGTTGGAGCGGCGAATGGCGGAAGTCGAAGGCTTCACGAGGCAGCTCGCGATTAATCCGGATTTGAATGTTTTAATGAACGAGAAGAGCGCCGGAGACCAAACGAATGTGTACGGCATATGGAAAATGCTTCGCAGCGTGCTGACATTCGGGCAAACCAACGATTTTCTGCAGCAATTCTATATTTACTTGGGCAATTACAACGTCATCCTGACGCCGGGCTCCGCGTATTTCCGTCCCGAGCATTATTATGACAGCTTCCGTTATGAAGATCAGTCGCTCGCGGAATGGAAACAGTCCGTTCTGGGCAAAACGCACCGAAGCGAAATTATGCCCCTCCGTAAATTCAACAACAAAGGGACAATGACTTCTGTTGTTACCTATATGCAGTCCTTCCCGCTGGACAGCTTCAGCGGCTCCTCGCCGGCAGTAGCCGTCGTCATTATCGATGAGAAAACGATTGCGAGCCTATTGACGGGCATAACCGACAAGTACGGCGGATGGACCCAGATCAGTGATGCCTACGGCCATGCGATCGCTTCGCAGGGCTCCGGCTTGCCCGATATGAAGGCACTGGCTAAGGACGCGAGTTTTGATCCGCATAAGACGAGCCAATTTTACGATGACGACCTCGTCATCACGATCCGTTCGGAGACGAGCGGCTGGGTCTACCGCTCCGGCATTCCAAGACATGCGCTGCTGGAGAATGCGAACCAGATTAAGATCATGACATGGACCATAACCGGCATTGCGCTTGCTATTGGCCTGTTGGTCGGTCTGCTGCTCGCTTACCGCAACAGCGTACCGATCCATAAGCTGGTGTCTGTCGTGAAGGAGCAGTTCGGCAAGGTCGAGACTGCTGAACGGAATGAATACGACTTCCTGCACGGGAACATCGCGGAAATGATTCGAAGCAGCAATCAGCTGGAGTCTGAGCTGCACCGCCAGCTGCCGCTCATTCGGGATGCCTTCCTGAAAAGGTTGATTTCCGGAGAACTGCAGACCCGGGAGGAGATATTCGCAGCGGCTTCACAAGCGAATACGGGGATCTATGGTAATTCCGGCTACGTGTGTATCCTGCATGTCCAGGGTTATTCCGGCATGGACAGCGTAGAGGTGCTGAACGAGCTGCATGCCGCAAGGCTCATCCTGAAGCAGGCGCTGCTCGACATTGCCGGCTTTACGCTTACGACCGATTGGGGCTCGGACCGGATCGTCATCGTGTTCGCTTCCAAGGAAGCGGAGACCGGCAATAGGCTCGGCCGCAGCGAGATCGCCGCGCTGCTGGAGCAGTTATCCCGGCAGGCCTTCGCGGAATACCGCATTACCTTCACGGCAGCGCTCGGTGATCTCTTCGGCTCGGAGACGGAAGTCAATGTGTCTTATGAGCAAGCCAAGCAAACGCTCGAGCATGCGCTGCACGCCGATCGCAAAGGCGTGGTCTGGTATGATGAGACGAGTATGGAGAGCGCAACCTATTACTATCCGCTCGATATGGAGCTGCGTTTGATCGGGACGATCAGGGCAGGTGAAACGGACGAGGCGAGGCGCATGGTTCGATCCGTACTGTCGCTCAATACCGAGCAGCGCGAGTTGTCGGTCGAGATGTGGCAGCAGCTCGTCGGAGAGCTTAAAGGCTCGCTGCTGAAGCTGCTGGACCAGAAGACATTCATGGAATCCGGCATGTTCGAGCAGTTGAAGGACCGCATCATTGCGATTCAAGCGCCCGATAAGCGGACCTTTCAGACGGAGATCGAGGATATCGCGGATGCGATGTGTGCGGTTGTCGTCAGCCGCAAGAACGACAGCCATACGAGAACGGTCGAAGGCATTAAAGCCTATATCGGCGAGCATTTCTCGGATTCGGAGCTGACGCTGTACCGGGTTGCGGAGCAGGTGGAACGGCCGGAGAAATATATTTCCCAGCTGTTTAAGGAAGTGACCGGCTCCAACCTGTCCGATTATCTAGAGCAAGTTCGCATGGAGCACGCCGTTACACTGCTGCGGGAAAACCGATATACGGTGGATGAAATCTCTTCCCGCGTCGGCTACAACAGCTCGCATTCGTTCCGCAGAGCGTTCAAACGAGTCACTGGCGTTTCACCAAGTTCGTACCGGCAGACTGCCGAGGGTTGAAAGGAGGACTAGCGTTGAAGAAGCCTATTCGGTCAGGTTGGACCGCGATTTCGCTCTGCGCATTCCTCTTCTTGGCGCTTCCTGCCTGCGATGGCGCCAAGCAGCAGGATAAGCCTGCCGCGAAGCCGCTCCGAATCAGTATTTTCGCGCAGCAGGGAACGGATCAGAATTTAAAAACGAACAGTTTTTCCCTTGCGCTTGAGCACAAATTCAATGTTTCATTTGATTGGCAGACCATTCCGTATGAAGGCGCCAAGGAGAAACGTCAAATTTCACTGGCGAGCGGCAATTATCCCGATGCCTACATCCTGACAAGCTACGTCGACCAGTTCACGCAAGCGGACGTTCTTCGCTACGGCAAACAGGGGATTTTCTATCCGCTGAACGATCTTATCGATCATTATGCGCCGCATATCAAGGAAGCCTTCGCCAAAGAACCGGAGCTGCGCTCGCTTAATACGGCGCCGGATGGCAATATTTATGGACTGGCCGCCTTCAGCGAATGCTATCATTGCTCCTTTCCCAACAAAATGTGGATAAACAGCAACTGGTTGAAGAGCCTGCATTTGGACATGCCGAAGACGACGGAGGACTTTCAAGCCGTGCTTCGCGCGTTCAAGTACAATGATCCTAACGGAAACGGCTTGAGAGACGAGATTCCGCTTAGCGGCTCTACGGAGGATTATGGCGTACGCATACTGCCTTATCTCATGAATGGATTTATCTATGATGACGATCGCACCTATCTGGACGTCAATGGCGGAAAAGTCAGTTTGGCCGCAGATAAGCCGGCTTGGCGCGAGGGATTGGCTTATGTCAAATCCTTATATGACGAAGGGCTGATCGATTTAGGGGCGTTTACGCAAAACGCCGATGCTTTCAAGCAATTGGGCGAGAATGAAGGCGTTCAAATTTTGGGGGCTGGAGCGGCGATGCACCCAGCGATCTTCGTGAATACGGGTCCAGGCAACAAACGAGGAAGCGATTATGCGCCTGCACCGCCTCTGCAAGGTCCGCATGCAGCGTATTCCGTTTATTTTCAGGACGGCATAACGCCGGGGGCCAAATTCGTCATAACGGACAAGGCGAGTCTGGCGGAGCGAATCGAGCTCATTCGAATTGCCGATTATCTCTATACACCTGAAGGCCAGGTAGGGGCTGAAGTAGGCACAGAAGGCATCGATTGGCGTAAGCCAATTAAAGGGGAGCAGGCACTCGATCCTAATATTCCTGCTCAATTCGTAAGTATTCCGGAGAGGGAAGGGGAACCGCCCCGCAATACAAGATGGAGCGGGATGGGTCATTTCTATATGCCGAAAGCCTACAGGAACAGTTGGGTGCAGGATAGTGACATTTATGCGCCGAACGGGTATGAACGAAGGCTCTTTCAAGCGACCAAACTGTACGAGGGCCATGAACCGAAGGAGTTTTTTCCGATGTGGGCGGTGTGGGTGGATTCCGCGAATGCCGACGAAGCGAGTATGATCCAAACCAATGTCAAAAATATGATCGATCAGAGCGCCATTCAATTCATAACGGGCGAATTGGACTTGGACAAGGATTGGGACACCTATGTAAATGGGCTGAAATCACTTGGAACGGCAAAATATGTAGGCATCATGCAGCAGGCCTACGACAGTTGGGCATCCGATATAAATTCCAAATAATGCAAGGGGGCCGGCCGCGGTATTCGCGGTCGGCTTTTTTGCGTCATTCAGCGGGCAGCGAACGCTCAGATGGCCGTTTGACGCGCAAATGTCCCCCGGATTTCGGGAGATCTGTACGCTGAAAGACGCAATTGTACCTACCCTGAGGTCCTAAAAATCACCTATGATCGATCCTGTAGAAAGCGCTGTCACACATCAAGGCTCGATTCACTAGGAGGGGATTTTTTTGGAAGCCGCTGGCAAACGTCTCGGCGCAAGAAAGAGTTTCGCAAGACATTGGCAATTGTATCTCGTCGTCGCACCGCCGTTTTTATTCTTTATTATTTTCAAATACTACCCGATGCTGAACGCGGTTCTAGCCTTCAAAGACTATTACGTGACGAAGGGCATCTGGGGCAGTCCGTGGGTTGGTCTTTACAACTTTAGAATGTTCTTCGAGAATCCGTTGTTCGGCACGATCGTGAAGAATACGATTACGCTCAGCTTCTATCTGCTGCTTGCCGGATTCCCGATTCCGATTCTGCTGGCGCTGATGTTAAACGAGGTGCGCGCCCAGAAGTTCAAGCGCTTCGTGCAGCTCGTGACTTTCGCGCCGTATTTTATTTCCACAGTCGTCATGGTATCGATCATCATGCTCTTCTTAGCGCCTCGGCTTGGATTTGTAAACGTATTCTTGAATCACTTGGGTCTGGATTCCGTCAATTTCCTAGGCAGTCCGGGCATGTTCTCGTCGATTTATGTCTGGTCCGATATTTGGCAGACGGCCGGCTATTCAGCCGTTATCTATTTGGCCGCGCTGTCCGGGGTCGACCCGACGCTGTATGAGGCCGCCAAGGTGGACGGCGCATCACGCTTCCAGAAAATATGGAATGTCGATTTGCCGGGTATTCTGCCGACGATTTCGATCATCTTGATTCTAAACGTCGGGAACGTCATGGCAATCGGCTTCGAGAAAGTGTATCTGCTCCAAAATAAACTGAACATCGCCAATTCGGAGATTATCGCGACTTACGTGTATCAGATCGGCCTGCTGAATGCGAACTACAGCTTTGCCACGGCAGTCGGCCTGTTTAACTCCGTCATCAATCTGGTGCTGTTGTTCACCGTAAACGCAATGGCACGTCGGTTTTTGAAATCCAGCATCTGGTAATGAAGAGGTGTGTTCATGACTAAGGTAACGAATAAAATCAGAGAATCATCCGGCGATAAAGTGTTTCTAACCGTCATTTACATCATTCTGGCACTCGTGCTGGTGGCGGTGCTTTATCCATTGATCTACATCTTTAGCAGCTCCTTCAGCAGCCCGGATGCCGTCTCGTCGGGACGCGTATGGCTGTGGCCTGTCGATATTTCGCTGAAGGGCTACGAATCGCTGTTCAAAAACCCGCAAGTCTTGTCGGGTTACGGCAATTCCTTGCTGTATACCGCAGCAGGTACGCTGATCAGTGTTACGTTGACCATCATGCTGGCTTATCCGCTGTCGCGGTCGACCTTCTTTGGGCGCAATGCGATCATGATGATCATTACGTTCACGATGCTGTTCAGCGGCGGACTTATTCCGACCTATCTGGTCGTGAAGAGCATGGGCTTGATCGACACGCGCTGGGCACTGATCATCCCGAACGCCGTTTGGGTGTGGCAGGTCATCATTGCAAGGTCGTTCTTCCAGCAGTCCATACCGGCAGAGCTCGTAGAAGCAAGTGAAATCGACGGCTGTACCGATATCCGCTTCATTCGCAGCGTCGTGTTGTCGCTGTCCAAGCCGATTATCGCGGTACTCGTCATCATGTACGCGGTAGGACAATGGAATGCGTACTTCGATGCGCTGATTTATTTGAAAACCGCAAGCAAGTACCCGCTGCAGTTGATTCTGCGCAGCATCATCATTCAGAACAACAGCGGCAGCTCCAACATGGACGCCATGAAGCAGGTCGAACGCCAGCAGCTGGCCGAGCTTCTGAAATACTCGTTGATTGTCGTGGCAACGCTGCCGGTGCTCATTATTTATCCGTTCGTGCAGCGCTACTTCGTCCAAGGGATGCTGGTCGGATCTGTCAAAGGCTGATCCGGACGGCTGCAATGAAAGGGGTGATGCCGCTTCAAGCGTACAGACTCTACGGTACGTTTGACACAGGATGGCGAAACAGTCCAAAGAGAATCAACTAAAAAGGGAGCGATTGTACGTGTTAAAAAAGAGAATGGTAAGCTTGCTTGCAATTGTCATGATGACCAGCATGGTAATGTCAGCTTGCTCCAAAGACAACGGAAACGGTAATACGGCTTCAGGCAACGAGCCGGCTAATACGGCAGCGACGAATGATACTAAGCCTGCCGATACGAATACGGCTGAACCTGCTAAGCCTGTAGACATCAAGCTGTTCGCCGTTCAGGAGCAAAACATCGACCTCGCGACAAACAAGTTCACGAAATTCGTGGAAGATAAATTCAACATCAAATTCAGCTTTGAAGCAATCCCTGGGGACGGTGCCAAGGAGAAACGTCAAATTTCCCTGGCGAGCGGCGACTTCCCGGATGCTTACATGCTGACAGCCTACGTCGATCAATTCTCGCAAGCGGACCTGATCAAGTATGGCAAGCAAGGCGTGTTAATTCCGCTGAACGATCTGATCGATCAATATGCACCGAACATTAAGGCAGCTCTCGACAGCAATGCGGACTTCAAAGCATTCAGCGTAGCGCCGGACGGCAACATCTACGGTCTCCCTGCTTACTCGCAATGTTTCCACTGTTCGTATCCGAACAAAATGTGGCTGAATACGAGCTGGCTGGAAAAGCTGAAGCTTCAAATGCCGAAAACGACCGACGAATTCAAAAAGGTTTTGGAAGCGTTTAAAAACCAAGATCCAAACGGCAACGGCAAAAAAGACGAAGTGCCGCTCAGCGGCTCGACGGAAGATTTCGGCGTACGTGTCGTTCCTTACTTGATGGATGCATTCGTCTATGACGACGATCGCAACCACTTGATGATGCAAGACGGCAAAGTTGGTTCCTCCGCTGTAACGAACGAATGGAAGCAAGGCTTGACGTACATCAAATCGTTGTTCGACGAAGGCTTGATCGATCCGGGAGCGTTCACGCAAAATGCCGAAGCGTTCAAAAAAATCGGCGAAAACGGCGATGCGCAAATTCTCGGCGCAGGCGCAGGCATGCACCCGGCAATCTTCCTAAACATCGATCACGGCAACAAAAACTCCAAAGACTACAACCCAGTACCACCGCTTACAGGTCCGAATGGCGTTTCGCTGGCTACGCATGACGGCGGCGGCGTTGCTCCTGGCGCGAAATTCGCAATCACAAGCAAAGCAAGTAAAGAAGCACAAATCGCGCTGATCAAATTGGTTGATTACATGTTTACGCCTGAAGGCCAAACAAATGGCGCATCCGGTATGAAAGGTATTGACTGGAGAGATCCAAAAGACGGCGAAGTTGCGCTTGGCGAAGGCGTAAAACCGATGGTTGCTCCAATCCCGATGTCGGAAGGCGAAGCTCCGCACAACGCCGGCTGGAGCGGCATGGCTCACTTCTACATGCCAAAAGAATACCGCGACAGCTACGTACAAGGAACGGACATCTACGATTCCGCTAACTACGAGCGTCGTCTTTACCAAGCAACGCTGCTCTACCAAGGTCATGAGCCGAAGGAATTGTTCCCGCTGTGGGCAATTTGGCTGGATCCGGCTGAAGTCGACGAGGCGACGATGCTGCAAACCAACATCAAAACGTATATCGACGAGAACGCGCTGCAATTCATTACGGGACACAAGAGCCTTGATAAGGACTGGGACAGCTACGTGAAAGGTCTGCAGGACTTGAAGCTCGACCGCTACCTGGAAATTCTCCAAAAGGCATATGATTCTTCCACATTCAAGAAATAAGCAAAGCTAGGCAACCGGGCGCATTATCGATGCATAAGCGCCCGGTTTTTTAT
This sequence comes from Paenibacillus sp. R14(2021), assembly GCF_019431355.1. Taxonomy (NCBI): domain Bacteria; kingdom Bacillati; phylum Bacillota; class Bacilli; order Caryophanales; family Paenibacillaceae; genus Paenibacillus; species Paenibacillus sp. R14(2021). Next base: position 1,876,968 of record NZ_CP080269.1, on the reverse strand, counting down.
TTCAAATAAGCAAAGGAGATGAATGACGTGATTCAGGTACGGGCAGGCAGAACAATCCGCTTATGGGTGGTTGTTGCTTTGCTAATCGTTGCGCAGCTTGGCGTGACCGCACCTAGAGGAAACACAGCGCACGCGGCAAACAACGGACTCGGCGCAAAGCCTTACATGGGCTGGAGCAGCTACAGCATGCAGGTGTATTCGGGCAATTCCGCATGGATTACGGCAGCGCAGATCAAGGCCCAGTCGGACGCGATGCATACGACGCTTCAATCGCACGGCTACGAGTACATTAACATCGACGCCGGCTGGAACGGCGGCATCGACGGCTACGGCCGTCCGGTGCCGAGCACGACGCTTTATCCGAACGGCCTCGGCGACGTCATCGACTATGTCCATAACAATGGACAGAAGATCGGCCTGTATATGATTCCAGGCTTGTCGCCGCAAGCGTACAACGACGACCTGCCGATCTACAACGCGCCGGGATGCTCCATGCAGGACATCGCGGTCCAGCCGCTGACGACGGCGGACTACTGGAATCTGGGCTACAAGATCGATTTCTCGAATCCTTGCGCGCAGAAGTACATCAATTCCATTGCGGATCTGCTGGCGTCCTGGGGCGTGGACTTCCTGAAGTTCGACAGCGTGACGCCGGGCTCCGGTCATAATGACACGACGATCGATGCCCGCGGCGACGTCGCCGCTTGGTCGCAGGCGCTCGCGCCGCACGGCATCTGGTTCGAGCTGTCCTGGGCGCTTGATCACAATTACGTCGACACCTGGAAGCAGTATGCGAACGGCTGGCGCGTCGACTGGGACGTGGAATGCTACTGCACGAATTCGGCGTTGACCTCGTGGCCGAATATCGCTCGCTTGTTCCCGGATGCCGCAACGTGGTGGCGGGATGCGGGACCTGGCGGCTGGAACGATTTCGATTCGCTGAACGTCGGCAACGGCGCGATGGACGGCTTGACGCAGGACGAACGGCGCACGGCGATGACGCTGTGGGCGATGTCTTCCGCGCAATTGTATACGGGCAACGATCTGACGAATCTGGACAGCTTCGGCATCAGCCTGCTGACGAACGATGAGGTGATCGCCGTCAACCAAGCAGGACGCCCGGCGCATCCGGTAAGCATGGATACGGATCAGCAGGTCTGGTATGCAAACAATGGGGATGGCTCCTACACGGTCGGACTGTTTAACCTTGCCAGCTCGGCAGCGACGGTCAACGTGAACTGGAGCGATATCGGGCTAAGCGGTTCGGGCGCTGTCCGCGATCTCTGGAGCCATACCGACCTCGGGACGTTTGCCGCCGGCTACAGCTCGGTGAATCTGCCTTCGCACGGCTCCCGATTGTTCAAGGTCACCGCGCAAGGCGGCACCGTGACGGCGAACGATGACGATCAGGACTTCCGTTATACGGGCAGCTGGTCCCGGAACGGAGGGCAGGAGCTTGCAGCCGCTTCGCAAAATCTGGTTATCGAAGTTGGCGATACCAGTACGCTGAATAGCGCGATCCAGCCGGCACAGGCTTCATTCAACAAGAAAACAACCGCGCAGACGGATATCTCGGCAGCGATGACGTTAAACGGGAATACGCTTAGCGGAATCACAAACGGCGGGGCGTCGTTGACAGCCGGGACTGACTATACCTTATCCGGCAGTCAGGTGACGATCAAGAAGTCCTATTTGGCCGCGCAGCCGGTCGGTACGACTAGTCTTGTGTTTGCGTTCAGCGCCGGCTCGCCTGTCACGTTATCGGTTGTAGTGACGGACACTACGAACGGAGTCGTCAGTTCGTATAACGACGATGATGCAGCTATTGCCTATACGGGCGTATGGCAGCGAAGCTCGGGACGCGGACTCGGCGACTATCACGACGACGTGCATTATACCGAATCTAACAATGCGTCCTTCGAATTCGGGTTTACGGGAACAGGAGCCTCGCTCATCACGGAGAAGGATACTTCGCAAGGGGATATCGACGTCTACGTGGATAATGTCTTCCAGCAAACGGTCAGCACTTACAACGCGAGCCGTCTCGTGCAGCAAAACGTATTCAGCGTAACGGGGCTGGCGGAAGGCGCCCATACGCTGAAGGCAGTCAAGAAATCGGGTTCGTTCATGCTGCTCGACCGTCTGGACGTTACGGCGCCTGATCTGATCATTCCGGCGCAGGCTTCGTTCAATAAGAAGGCGTCGGCGCAGGCGGATGTGAGTACGACGATCACGCCGGGCAGTCCGAGTCTGAACGGGATCGCGAACAACGGCACCGTACTCGTGTCCGGAACGGATTACACCGTAACGGGCGGCGATGTGACGATCAAGAAAGCCTATTTGGCTGCACAGCCCGTCGGCATGACGCGGCTGACGTTCTCCTATGCCGGAGGCGCCTCGCAGACGCTTGCGATCACCGTTCAGGATACGTCCGTGCAGACGCTCTCTATTAACGACTCGGACGCAGGGATCGCCTATACGGGCAGCTGGGGGTACAGCTGGAGCCGCGGCTTAGGCGATTACAACGACGATGTCCACTATACCGAGAACAATAATGATTCTTTCCAGTATGCCTTCACGGGAACGGGCATCGAGCTCATTACGGAGAAGGACAGCTCGCAGGGCGACATCGACATCTATCTCGATAACGTGTTCCAGCAAACGGTCAGCACATACAACGCCAGCCGGCTTACGCAGCAAAGCGTCTTCAGCGCTGCGGGCTTGGCCGACGCGCCGCATACGCTCAAGGTCGTCAAAAAATCCGGCAGCTACATGCTGCTCGACAGATTGAAGGCAACGATCGTTTCCGCTTCACAAAACAGCACCGTCAGTCCATCGGCGGCCAGCTTTGACATAGCGTCTCAGGCTGATGTCACCGCTGCCCTATCGTTAAACGGCAATACGCTTACTAGCGTCTCGCTCGGCGTTATACCGCTTTCGCCAACGACTGATTACTCGATTTCCGGCAATCAATTGACCTTGAAAAAAGAATATTTAGCCACGTTGGCTGAGGGAACATACTCGTTCTTCGTTTCCTTCTCGGGAGGCGACGCGCAGCAGCTCGTAATCGCCGTCACCGATTCGGCCAGAGGACGGTACTTGTCGGTCAACGATGACAATGCCCAAATCGCCTATTCGGGCTCATGGGGAACTTCGCGGGGCCGCGGACTCGGCGACTACAACGACGACGTGCATTATGCCGAGACGAATGGCGCTTATTTTGAATATGCGTTTACGGGCACCGGCATCGAATTGATCACGGAGAAGGATGCCTCGCAGGGCGATGTCGACGTGTACGTGGACGGCACGCTGCAGAAAATCATCAGCACCTACCGTGATGGGCGCCAAGTCCAGCAGCTCGCGTATAAGGCAGCGGGACTAACGGACGGCGCACATACGCTCAAGGTCGTCAAGCGCTCGGGCTCTTACATGCTGCTGGACCGGCTAAAAGTTCGCCTTTCGGACTTGATCAATCCAGATGCTGCAAGCTTTGACAAGAAGGTTTCCGCGCAGGCGGACGTCATCGCAGGCCTGTCTGTCGACACGAGCAGTCTGGTCAGCATCAAGGACGGATCGGCCATACTCACGGCAGGCAGCGACTATACGGTGTCCGGCAGCCAAGTGACGATCAAGAAAAGCTATCTTGCAAGCAAACCGGCAGGCCGGACGAACCTGGCGTTCGCGTTCCGCGGCGACTACAAGGATGACATTCATGCCGCAATGGTGAACAACGATGCATTTACCTTTGCGTTCAAAGGCACGGGCATCGAGCTGCTCGGTCCAAAAGGCCCGAATCTTGGCAATATCGATATCTATGTCGATAACGTGCTGAAGACGACAATCAGCGCGTACAACGGTGCTCGGACCACGGAGCAATCGTTGTACAGCCTGTCGGGCTTGACCAATGCGCCGCATGTGATCAAGGGCGTGAAGAAATCGGGAAGCGTCATGCTCGTGGATAAAGCACGGTTTACCGTTCCCGCCAAGGTCGTCGTCAATGACACGAATACGGGCATAACCTATTCCAGCGGCTGGACGTTGAGCTCAGGCCGAGGCTTCGGCGATTATCAGGACGACGTGCATATCCAAACGGGCAATACGCCGAACCCGCCGTTCTTTCAGTATTCATTCACGGGTACAGGCATTGAAATCATAACCGAGAAGGATGCTGCGCAAGGACTGATCAAGGTATTCGTGGATAATGTCCTCAAAGAAACGATTGATACGTCGAATCCTTCCAGGCAAGTGCAGCAAGCCGTCTACGAGATTCAGAATCTGCCGCCAGGCAGTCACACGCTTAAAGTGCTCAAGCAATCAGGAACGAATTTCCTGCTAGATGCGCTTCGAATCACCCCGTAAGATCGTGCAGAGACGGCCGGATCATCATGGTCCGGTCAATCGGGTCAATGCCATCGACTTCGGGGATCATGCACAAGGCTTGACTTTCTACATGTACGGCGCAAGCACGGTACGTATAAAAAGGAGGAAGCATGTCATGCTGCGAAGCGTAAAAAAACTGCGTTTATATTTGTTGATTGCTGCATTGTTCGCTGCCCAGATCGGTTTCATCGCCCCTAAAGCACCAATTGCCCATGCGGCAAATAACGGACTCGGTGCGAAGCCGTACATGGGTTGGAGCAGCTACAGCATGCAGGTATATTCCGGCAACTCTTCATGGATTACAGCTGCGCAAATCAAGGCACAATCCGATGCGATGCATACGACGCTGCAATCCCATGGCTACGAATACATTAACATCGACGCCGGCTGGAACGGCGGCATCGACGGCTACGGCCGTCCGGTGCCGAGCACGACGTTTTATCCGAACGGTATTAGCGACGTTATCAACTACGTGCATAACAATGGGCAGAAGATCGGTCTGTATATGATACCGGGCTTGTCGCCGCAAGCGTACAACGCGGATCTGCCGATCTACAACGCACCGGGATGCTCCATGCAGGACATCGCGGTACAGCCGCTGACGACGGCGGACTACTGGAATCTGGGCTACAAGATCGATTTCTCGAATCCTTGCGCGCAGAAGTACATCAATTCCATTGCGGATCTGCTGGCGTCCTGGGGCGTGGACTTCCTGAAGTTCGACAGCGTGACGCCGGGCTCCGGTCATAACGACACGACGATCGATGCCCGCGGCGACGTCGCCGCTTGGTCGCAGGCCCTTGCGCCGCACGGCATCTGGTTCGAGCTGTCCTGGGCGCTCGATCACAATTACGCTGACACCTGGAAGCAATATGCGAACGGCTGGCGCGTCGATTGGGACGTCGAGTGCTACTGCACGAATTCGGCATTGACCACATGGGCGAATATTGCCCGTCTGTTCCCAGATGCCGCGACGTGGTGGCGGGATGCGGGACCCGGCGGCTGGAACGATTTCGATTCGCTGAACGTCGGCAACGGCGCGATGGACGGCTTAACGCAGGACGAACGGCGCACGGCGATGACGCTGTGGGCGATGTCTTCCGCGCAATTGTATACGGGCAACGATTTGACGAATCTGGACAGCTTCGGCATCAGCCTGCTGACGAACGATGAGGTGATCGCCGTCAACCAAGCAGGACGCCCGGCACATCCGGTGTCGACCGCAACGAATCAACAGGTCTGGTACGCAAACAACGGCGACGGGACGTATACCGTCGGCTTGGTCAATCTCGGCAGCGCGGCGGCGACCGTGACGGTGAACTGGAGCGACCTCGGCCTGAACGGCGCGGCAAATGTCCGCGACCTGTGGACGCATACCGACCTGGGGGCCTTCAATACCGGTTACAGCTCGGTCAGTTTGCCTGCGCATGGCTCGCGGCTTCTGAAGGTGAGAGCCGCCGGCGGCTCAGTAACGGCCAACGACGATGATACCGGCGTCAAATACACGGGAAGCTGGCAGCGGAGCTACAACCGCGGTCTCGGCGATTACCAGGACGACGTGCATTTCACGCAGACGAACAATGATTATTTCGAGTACACGTTTAACGGATCCGGCATCGAGCTCATCACCGAGAAGGATTCCTCGCAAGGCAATATCGATATTTACGTCGATAACGTCTTGAAGGGGACGGTCAGTACGTACAACGCTACAAGGCAGCTCCAGCAGACCGTCTATGCGATCAGCGGGCTCGCGAACGGAACGCATACGCTGAAGGCGGTCAAGAAGTCGGGCACGTACATGCTGTTGGATAAATTACGCTTCAGCGTCCCGGCCGACATTGCCGTCAACGACACAGACACGTCGATTACTTACTCCGGCACGTGGACGTACAATGGGAGCAGAGGCTTCGGCGATTATCAGGACGATGTGCATTACACGGCGACGAATAACAATTACGTCCAGTATTCCTTCACCGGAACCGGTGTGGAGCTGATTACGGAGAAGGATTCAGCGCAGGGCGATATCGATATCTATGTCGATAATGTCCTTAAGGGCACGGTAAGCACGTATAATGCGACCCGGTTGACGCAGCAGAGCGTGTATCGGATCTCCGGCCTGTCAAGCGGCAGCCATACGATCAAGGCAGTGAAGAAAACGGGTACGTACATGCTGCTTGACGCCTTCAAAGTCATCAGCAATAAAATTCAAATCAACAATTCGGATGCCGGCATCACGTATTCCGGCTCGTGGTCGCTGAACGGGAACCGCGGTTTCGGCGATTACAACAATGACGTGCATTTCTCGCAAACGAACAACGATTACTTCCAATACACCTTCACGGGAACGGGCATCGAGTACATCACGGAGAAGGAAGCGGGGCAGGGCGATGTCGATATTTACGTCGACAATGTCTTCAAGGCGACGGTCAGCACGTACAATGCGACGCGGCTTGTCAATCAGGCGGTATACCAGATCTCAGGCCTATCTTCGGGCAGCCACACGTTTAAAGCAGTGAAGAAAACAGCCTCGTACATGCTGCTGGACTCGCTTCGCATTACACCGTAAGGAGGATTATTACATTCCCCGTCCTCCGGCGGTGAGCACGAGCCAATCAACTTAAATTTAAGCAGGCGGCTCTCCGCGATTGCGGAGAGCTTGCCTTGTTGGAGGATGAACCATGAACAATCAGTTGAACGCCAATCAGAACGTAAGCCCATACATATATCGTTATTGCACAGCCCGGGAAGGCCTGCCGCGTTTTCGGGAGAAGCTAAGCCGCAGCGATGCCGTTACGGTCGCTTTTCTCGGCGGCTCTATTACGGAAGGCTACGGCGCTTCCGATCCCGATCGTTCCAGCTGGCGCGCGCTCACGGAGCAATTCCTGCAGGCTGCTTATCCGGCTCTCACATGGACCTTCGTCAATGCCGGGGTCGGGGGGACGAATTCCACGCTCGGCGCACATCGGCTGCAGTCCCATGTACCGGTGAGCGATGGCATTGATCTCTTGTTCATCGAATTTGCAGTCAATGACAGTCAGCACCGGGAACACTCTGCTGAAGGAAGGGCGGAGACGATCCGAAGCATGGAGGGGATCGTTCGTCAGTGCCGCAGGCTGTCACCTCAGGCTGATATCGTGCTGCTCTATTCCGCAGATGAGCACAACCTGGCAGAGGTGGATCCGTTCTTCATATCCGTTCATGAGGAGGTTGCCGTGCATTACGGACTGCCATCTGTATCCTTCTCTGGACGAGTACGCGACTGGCTAGCGGCTGGCGAAGGGACGTGGGAGCAGCTTGCGCCTGACCGGACGCATCCGAATGATGCCGGGTATGCATGCTATGCTGGATTGCTGCGTGAATTTCTGGATCATGTACTGAAGCCCAATTCGGCGCAAAGCGCGCAGGGGACCACGGTGCTGCCAGCGCCGCTGCTGGAAGACTCGTATGGGCAGGCATCCATGCGCGACATGTCCGGGACCTATGGCGTGAAGCTGCTTCACATGCAGCAGAGACCTGAAAATATGGTCAATTGGCGCTATGCTGCCGAACATCTGGCGTCTGATTCGCCGGAGGCGGAATTTAGCTTCGACGTGAACGGACATGGGGCAGGCTTGCTGCTAATCTGCGGGCCGGATTCAGGTATATTGGAATTCGCCGTCAACGGAGGGCCGTTCCAGACCGTGAATCCGTTCGACGAATGGTGTCCGCTGTTCTGGCGGCCGGTACCGGTGAGGCTGGCCTCGCAATCGCAGGTGGAGGCGATGCGGATTACGGTACGCAATACGGCGATGAAGGATGAACGGAGCACGGGGACTTGGCTTCGCGTGCTGGCGCTGCTAGAGCATTGATCGAAGACACCGGGTCATTGATCCGATGTGCAGCATTGCCTAAGCTATTCGTAACATCATGTGAAGAAAATATTGACTTTCTACTGAAATTCATGGTATTTTAATAAACGCCGCTTCGGAAATCGATGAAGCGACATCTGCCAGATGCGGTCGTGGCGGAATTGGCAGACGCGCTAGATTCAGGTTCTAGTGGTGTAACAGCCGTGGAGGTTCGAGTCCTCTCGACCGCACCAACATATTCGATCCGAGAAGCCTTGCATGAGCAGGGCTTCTTTTTATAGTTTTAACATCGGGGAGATGGTAACCGAATTTCGGGGGCCGCTGACCACGATCCGAACAATGATTTACGCATTTTAACTCTAATAGGTTGACTTTATATTAGCAGTCATGGTATATTCTTTCTTGCCGCTTCTGAAATACATGAAGCGACATATGCCAGATGCGGTCGTGGCGGAATTGGCAGACGCGCTAGATTCAGGTTCTAGTGGTGTAACAGCCGTGGAGGTTCGAGTCCTCTCGACCGCACCAACTTATTCCATTCAAGAAGTCTTGCTGACAAGGCTTCTTTTTTATATTTATCCCGCAAGCTGATGGACGAATCGGAAGCTCGGTGGATGCTTGGCCAATTGTGCCGGCGTCTGCCGGGCTTTTTGCTTGGAGATTGACTATCTTCTTAGGTTGCAGTAATAATAGGCCTTAGGCGAATCCAAACCTTATAGAGACGGGATGAACGCAGTGGCTTTCCTGAGAAAATTATCTATTCGTTCCCAACTATTCATTCTAGCGGCTTCTACGATCATCGTCATTCTGGTCATCATTTTCCATACCTATTCCATGATGTCCGGCATGATTACGCGCAGTCATGAGGAATACGTCAAGCAGACTGTATCCGAAATTAAGAAGAACGTCGCCTCCAATCACGATGTTATTTATCGCATCATGCAGGACATTTCCTACAATCCGGACGTGCAGGATTATCTCGTGGAGACGGACAAGCTGATCCGCTACGACCGATTTACGAAGCTGAACAAATATTTGAACAGCCAGAAGGAATTGAAGGAAGGTATACAGGACATTATCATATCCGGCAACAACGGGACTTGGATCGATTTGTACGGCGGCAACCGATACGTCGTCCCGCTGCGCGTTTCGCTGTCGAGCCGCAAAGTAAACGGCTATTATGCGGGCATGCAGCAGTTCGGCGCGCTGTACGGGCGGGACGAGAAGCTGATCTTCGCGACTTCGATTACGTACAGTCAGCAGGGTGAGTTGTTCAACCGTAATATCGGAACCGCTTTCTTCATCGTAGATGCTTCCGCGCTCGTGAGCGAACAGGAATATTCATCGAAGGAGACAGGCACTCAAATTTATTTGCTCGACCGATCCCGCAAAATCATCGCGAGCAACTCGCAGGCCCGAACTGGAAGCGATTTCAAGGAAATGAAGCTCGGCAGTGAGATGCAGAGCAATCAAATTGTTCAGCTGAACGACCGCAGCTACGTGGTGGAAGCAGAGCCGCTGGCCGATATCGAAGGAACGATCTTAAGCATGGCGCCGGAGAACGAACTGCTGCGGGAGCTGCTCGATATCCGCAAGCAGGAGCTGATCATTCTGGGGATCGCGCTCCTGGTGCTGGCCGTGCCGTTCATGTTTATCATCAATAACATTTTGCGGCCGTTGAAGAAGCTGATTTTCTTCATCATGACAATCCGGCGCGGGGACCTTCTCAAATATAAGAAGCGCATCGCGCTGCACGGCTACATGGAAATCAGCATCGTGGCCACGGAGCTGAACAGCATGCTGGACGAGATCGACCTGCTCACGCAGCGGCTGCTCGAAACGAACACTAGACTTTACGGCATCGAGCTGGAGAAGAAGAAATCGGAGCTGGCGTTTCTGCGCAGCCAGATCAATCCGCATTTTCTGTACAACACGCTGGAAGCGATCACGGGAATCGCAGTCGTAGAGAAGCAGGAACGAATTAAGGCGATGACGCGTTCGCTGTCGAGCATCTTCCGCTACAGCATCAAGGGCGCAAGCGAGGTGCCGCTCAGCGAAGAAATCCGCATGATTGAATCGTATATCCGCATCCAGCAAATCCGGTTTGCCGACCGCTTCGCCGTTCATTACGAGCTGGCAGCTGAAGCACTCGCTTACCGCGTGCCGAAAATGATCCTGCAGCCGTTGGTGGAGAACGCCGTCTACCATGGCTTCGAGCCGACCTTGAGAGAGGGCGAGCTCTGGATACGTGGCTTCGTCGCAGATGACGGCACGCTGGTCATCCGCATCGAGGATAACGGCATGGGCATACCGCGGGATCGTCTGGAGGAGGTACGCGGCATGGTGGCGGCCCCGGTCTCGGGCTTGCAGGAGCCGAGCGAACAGAAGAGCATCGGGCTCGTCAATGTCAATAACCGGATTCAGCTGATGTTCGGCTCCGAGTGCGGTCTGCGCATCGAGAGCGCCGAGGGCGAGGGGACGAAGGTCGAGCTGACGATCAAAGAGAGGGGCGAGCAGCATGCATAAGGTGTTGATAGTGGATGACGAGAGCTGGGTGGTGGAGAGCCTCAAGGATCTGGTGGATTGGAACCGGTACGGCTTCGAAGTAGCCGGACAAGCGTATAACGGTGCTGCTGCACTGCAAGCAATGGAGCGGCTGCGGCCCTCCGTCGTCTTCACAGACATCCGCATGCCGGAGATGAGCGGCCTTGAACTTATTCAGCGCGGAAGAGGGTTAGACTTCCAGGTGCAATTCGTGGTCGTGAGCGGCTACGCCGAGTTTGCCTATGCGCAGAAGGCGATTGCGTACGGTGCCGCGGCCTACTGCTTGAAGCCGTTCGACGAGATGGAACTGTCCGGCGTGCTGATGAAGCTGAGCAAGACGTTATCGGCTTCGAAGCCGGCATCGGAGTCGTCCCTGATGTACTTTCTGGAGGATCAAAGCGAACTGAACGTATTAAAGCTGCAGAACGAGCTCGATCGGGCTGGCTTCGGGAATTGGCGCGAAGCAGGCATCGTGACGATTGTTGCAGTCGGTCACGGCGACCTGCCGGGAATGACTGACCCATCAATTCGGTTGAAGACGGGGGCCGCGAAGTCGACGTACCTGCTTGGTGCCGGCGAGGCGGACAAGCTCGCCGCAGCGTGGAAGGATCGGTTCCCGCCGGGATTGAATGGCATCGGCGTCAGCGGCGCGGTATCGGACCTGCGCGAGATCAAGGGGGGCATCGAAGCGGCCGATGCGCTGGCCCACCAATTTTTCGTGACGGGGGAATACGGCGTGTACGATTCCCAGCCATTCCGGCAGGAGGAGTTGAACCGCCGGATGGTGGACTTGAGCGGGGCGATTGCCCGCAAAGACGTAGCGGCAATTCAGCAGTCCTTCTGTCTGATCAGGGAGCTGTTCGGCACGCGGTCGCTCTCGATCCGGCATGCCTTTCAGGTGTACAACATGACGGTCTCGTTCCTCTTCAAGCTGGGGCAGACCGAAGATACGCTGTACAGCTATGAGCAGCTCCTATCTTCCTACCGCAACGTGCTCGACATGCTCGCGTCGCTCGAATCGTTTACTGCTCGTAATCTCGGCGCTGTGGAGCCGGCCGCCCCATCAGTCGAGACGAAGAACCGCACCTTTAACGGCATTCTGCACTACGTGACGACGCATTTCCGCGAGGAGCTGTCGCTGCAGAGCTTGTCGGAGCAGTTCTTCATGAATCCAAGCTACATCAGCCAGCTGTTCCGCAAGGAAGTCGGAGAGACGCTGACCGGATACATAGCCCGCCTGCGGATCGAATACGCGTGTGAGCTGCTGGACCAGGATGAAGCCTCGATTCAGGAGATCGCGGAGAAAATCGGCTATAACGACTATTTTTATTTTACCCGGCTGTTTAAGAAAATGACGGGCAAAACGCCCACGCAATACCGCAGCGAGCGTCAATGAAAGCGCGAACAATGTCTTCATTTTAGAAGTTATATGGATTATTTTTAGAAAACTTTCGCTGAAAGTTTTCTTTTTTTATGCCCGGATTTTAGATACGGCCGCAATCGATAAAATGCGTGCATACCTCAAGCGGAAGGATAGCGCCATAATGGGAACATATTGTTGGTAGCGCTTACGAGGAGGTTCGCCATGGGAAAAACTTTAGGGAAGGATCTGTACAAACACCGTTATCTTTACCTGCTTCTCCTTCCTACCGTGCTCTTTTATGTCATGTTTCAGTATGTTCCGATGTACGGCGTGCTGCTCGCGTTCAAGGAGCTTCACATCCGCGAGGGTATTTTGCGCAGTCCGTGGGTCGGCATGGACAACTTCAAGGAGCTGGTCGCGCAGAGCGATTTTTGGCGGGCGTTCTGGAATACGCTCTACATCAGCTGCGGACGGCTCGTGTTTGAATTTCCGATCGCCATCGTTCTGGCATTGATGATCAACGAGGTGGCACGGGAGAAGCTGAAAAAATTTTACCAAACCGTGTACACGTTTCCACACTTTATATCTTGGGTCATTATCAGCGGGATTATGTTCAATTTCCTTGGGACAACCGGCGTGCTGAACCAGATTTTGGATTCGCTCGGGTATCACAAGATGACGTTCCTGACCGACCCTTCGCTGTTCCGAGCGATTGTCTTCATCTCTAGCATCTGGAAGGAAGTCGGCTGGAGCGCAATCATTTATTTGGCGGCAATCGCCGGCATCAACCCGGAATTGTACGAAGCGGCTCATGTGGACGGAGCTGGCAGATGGCAGAAGCTGCTGTCCGTCACCTGGCCATCCATCCGCGGCACGGCGGCGATTCTGCTTATTCTCGCGGTCGGCAATGCGATGAACGGCGGCTTTGATCAAATTTTCAACCTGTACAATCCGGGCGTGTATTCGACCGGCGATATCATCGATACGTATACGTACCGCTCGGCGTTCGCGGACGGCCTCAGTTTCGGCGTCTCGACGGCCGTCGGCCTGTTCAAAGCCGTACTGAACTTCTCGCTCCTCTATTCGGCCAATTACATCGTGAAAAAACTCGGCGGGGAGGGACTTGTTTAATGGAACCGATTACGAAAACAGCAGCCGTCAGCATACAAGCTGCGGGCAGGCGCAGCAGATTCAGCCCAGCCGATCTCATCATTCACATCGTCCTTATCCTATTGACGTTAATGACGATTCTGCCGTTCTACAACGTCATTCTGATGTCGTTCAGCAGCACAGTAGCGGTATCGAAGCAGCTCGTGTACCTGGTTCCGACCGTTTTCGATCTGTCCGCATACAGCTATATTTTTCATGAGCCGCGTTTCTTGAAAGCGCTTATGGTAACCGTCTTCGTGACCGGCGTAGGCACGGCCGTCAACATGCTCGTTACGGTGACAGGCGCATATGTCCTGTCGAAGTCGGGCTTTCCGGGAAAGAAGATCGTGATGGGAGGCATTATTTTCACGATGTTTTTCAACGGCGGGCTCATCCCGTTCTACCTGACAATGAAGAACTTCCATCTGGTCAACAACCTGCTGGTCATGGTGCTGCCAGTTGCCGTCAACACGTTCTATATGATCATCTGCATCGCCTTTTTCCGCACGCTGCCGGCCGGACTTGAGGAATCGGCCAAGATTGACGGCGCCAACGATTTGCAGGTATTGTATAAGATCGTAGTTCCGATCTCGATGCCGATGATCGCAACGATTACGCTCTTCTATGCCGTGGATCGATGGAACGAATGGTGGCTTGGCGTCCTGTTCATGCAGAATGTCAACCTGCTTCCGCTGCAGGCGCTGCTTCGTGAGCTGCTGACCAATTATCAGCAGGTGCTCGCAAGCATCACGACAAGCGTCAGGGTGCAGGATTCTGATCTTCAGCCGGAAATGCTGAAGATGGCTGTGCTTGTAGTCAGTACGCTGCCGATCGCCTGCCTCTACCCGTTCCTGCAGAAATATTTCGCCAAAGGCGTTATGATCGGGTCCATCAAGGGATAGTAAGGGCGAAAGCTTTTATTATAAAATACGTTCATATAAGGGGATAAGAGACATGAACAAAACAAAATGGATCGGCTTGAACAGTCTGATCGCAGCCGCGCTCGTTACGGTCGTTTCCGGTTGCGGAAATACGAACAATGCGGATAACGCGAATAATGCACCTGCTGCATCGAATTCTGCCAACGGCAGCAGCAATACGACTGCAAACGCGCCTGCAGCGGATGACAATCCGTACAAGGAGCATATGGACATTTCCCTCTCCTGGTGGGGCATCGGCGTCGGCTTCCAGCAGCATGACGGCCTGCAGCAGAAGATCGAGAAGGATTTCAACGTGACGCTGAATCCGGTCGATATCGGCTGGGACAATTATAAAGAAAAGAACCAAGTGTGGTCGGCTGCCGGTCAGCTGCCAGACATTATTACGAACAGCATCGTCAACGATAACCCGGCTACGTACAATCAATGGGTCAGCCAAGGGCTGGTTCATGCCTTGCCGGAAGATCTAAGCGCTTACCCGAACGTCGAGAAGGTCGCTAAGGCGCAGGATGTACAGGGCGTATACCGCGATGGCAAGCTGTACGCAATTCCGCGGATGACGTACCCGAATACGGACATGTGGGCGATCGACCGTGCCATCTTCGTTCGCAAGGACTGGATGGATAAGCTCGGCATGAAGGATCCGCAGAGCTTCGCCGAGTTCGATGCGCTTATGAAAGCGTTCGCGGACAAGGATCCGGACGGCAACGGCAAGAACGATACGACAGGCATCGTCATGAATACGCTCGGTTATTTCAAGGCCGTGTTCATGCCAACGTTCCCGCAGTTCGAGAATGGCAGCTGGGTGAAAGAAGACGGCAAATGGATGCCGTTCTACGCTTCCAAGCAAATGGACCAAGTCATTACGCAAGCCCGTCAGCTGTATGCGGACGGCGGTTTGGACCCGGACTTCGCGGTCGAGAAGGCCGGTGAAGCGAATCAGAAGTTCTATCAAGGCAAGGCAGGCGCGCTGGCGCTGGCTGCGAATTCCGTCGCCGGCTCGAATGGCATTCAAGCGGAATGGGAGAAGAATAACCCCGGCAAGAAGTTTTACGATAACGTGAAGGTGCTTCATCTGTGGCCGTCCGCGGACGGTACGGTTTACCGCCATACGACGCAGTCGTTCTGGTCGGAAACGATGATCAACGCTGATGTGGATGACAAGAAGCTGGAACGGATCCTGCGCATCTACGACTGGCTGCTTTCACCGCAAGGCAAGGAAATGTTCGATTACGGCATCGAAGGCACGGATTATACCAAAGACGCAAGCGGCACGATCACGATTACGCGTCCTAAGGAAGGCAGCGCCTACGCGGATCTGAAGAAAGAATATCCATCGATGGATATCATCTCTCAGCTGGCTGCGTGGAGAAACGCAAGCTCTCTGGAAGACAGCCCGGTGAACAGACTCGCGCTCGGTGACCAATACGTCGATTACATTCAGAACGAGCTGAAATGGCAGCTGGATAACGCCAAGCCGATCCCGACGGCATTCGATATTTTCTCGATGTCCACGCCTGCAAAGGATAAGCTGTCATCAATCAACTTCGATGAAGATTTCACCCGAATCGTATTAGGCAAAGACGATCCGGTGGCGATGCTCCACGACGCGCAGAAAGGCTACGACGGCAAAGGACTGCAAGCGGCAATTGACGAAGTAACGTCGGAAATGGCGAAGCAGGGCAAATAAGGATATGAAGGAGAAAGGGAAAGGCTCTGCGCGGGCTTCGGGCGGAGTCTTTCCCTTTTTGTTACCCTACTATTTACCTTAAAAATATGCTTATCCGTATTGAATTGGCAGGCGAATCATTGTATGGTAAGGAAAGCGCTTAACTCACTGTTCAGGAGGGTATTGAATGATTGCGGAAAAGGATTCAGAATCGGCACCGGTAACGATTTGTCTAGCCGATTTCGGTGCGGAACCCGATTCGGGGCGCGACGCGCTGCCCGCCATGCGGCTTGCGATCGAGGCGGCAGCTGTCATTGCCGGTCCGGTCGTGCTGGAATGTCCGAAGGGCGTCTATGATTTTTATCCGGAACAGGCGACTCGCGCGCCTTATTATATCTCCAATACGGCCAGCGAAGAGGAGAACGCCGACGTAACGAAGACGATCGGCATCTTACTGAAGAGCATCGCGAACTTGACGCTGGAGGGTCATGGATCGATGTTTCTTATCCATGGCCGGATGACAATGCTTGTTCTCGACGATTGCGATGATATTGAGATTCGGCATGTGCATCTCGACTATGCAAGGCCGACAGTAGCGGAAATGACGATTATGGCGAGCAGCGACTATTTTATGGATGTTGAGGTGCATCCCGACTCCCGCTATGAATTTCAAGACGGTAAGTTCTACTGGTCCGGCGAAGGCTGGCGATTCAACGAAGGGCCGATGCAGGAGTACGATCCTGTTCGCAATAAGACGTGGCGAATCGACAACTTGACTGCGCTTGCAGTTCGTGTCGAGGAGCTTGCGCCGATGCGGCTTCGTTTCCATTACGATCATGCGCCTGGCATGACGACGGGTCGTGTGCTTCAAGTACGGGACGGGCTGCGCGATCAGGTTGGCGCCTTTATTCATCGAAGCCGGAACGTGCAGTGGATCAAGTCCGGTATCCACTTCATGCACGGACTAGGCATCGTATGCCAGTACAGCGAGAATCTGCGCTTCGCGGAGCTGGACCTGACACCGCGTCTTGAGACGGGACGAACGGTGGCGGCGTTCGCCGATTTCATTCATTTCTCCGGCTGCCGCGGGAAGGTAGAGATCGCGGGCAGCCGATTCGTCGGCGGCCATGACGATCCCATCAACGTGCACGGCACGCATCTGCAGGTCACAGAGGCGCCGAAGCCGGACAAAATCGTTGTCCGCTTCATGCATCCGCAAAGCTACGGCTTCGATGCGTTCTTTCCGGGCGACGAGGTGGACTTTATTGAGAGCGCGTCGCTGCAGTCGCGCGGAACAGGAACGGTCCGTTCGGTGGAACGGCTCAGTCCGCGCGAGATTTTGCTTACGCTGGCGGAAGCCGTCCCGGCCGGAACCGGCGCAGGCGACGCGGTCGAGAATGCGACATGGACGCCGGAGGTGCATGTGCATGACAATTATTTTGCCCGTATCCCAACGCGCGGCGTGCTGGCGACAACTCGGCGCAAAGTGCTGATCGAGCGCAATGTCTTCGACCGGTTGACGATGAGCGGGGTGTTCGTCGCCAACGACGCGGAGAGCTGGTACGAATCCGGTCCTGTCCGGGACTTGACGATTCGCGGCAACCGGTTTATCGCGTGCGGGGGCGCGGAGCATCCCGTTATCTATATCGCTCCCGAGAATCGCGAGATTGATGCGGACAATCCTGTGCACGCCGGCATCGTGATCGAGAATAACGTCATCGAGACGACAACGGCGGCAGCGCTGGATGCCAAGAGCGTCCGCGGTCTCCGTTTCGTGAACAACAGCATCGCATCGCCCTGCGAAGCACATGAAGGCGCTGCGCAGGGCGTGGATCGGCAGCCTGCGGCCGAAAGCCTTATTCGGCTGCAGGCATGCAGCGAGGTAACGATCGCAGGGAATGCGATCGCCCCGCAGGACATTCCCGAAGCTGCTGTTCGCATGCTGCAGATGGCTCGCGAGCAGCTCAACATGGACGAGAATGAAATGAAGGCGCTGCGAATCCGATAGTCATAGACAACGAACGAAGAGAGACAAGGAAGGAGTCGAATATGACAATGAGCGAGAAGAACCTGATTATTTTTCTGGACAGCGGCGATACGATTATCGATGAATCGACCGAGATTCGGGATGAGGAGGGGATCGTCGTCAGTGCCGGCTTGATTCCCGGTGCGGATGTGATGGTAAAGACGCTGTATGAACGCGGCTATACGCTTGCGCTCGTCGCCGATGGGGATGCGCAGTCGTTCAAGAACGTGTACAAGCAATTGAACTTATATGATTTTTTTACCGCAATGATCTATTCGGAGAATATCAAGGCTGTTAAACCGAGCCCGCGCATGTTCCGGGCCGCCGCTGGGGCGCTTGAGCTGACGGAGGCGGATTTCAGCCGCATCGTCATGGTCGGCAACAACTTGAGCCGCGACGTCAAGGGCGCAAATGGACTAGGGATCACCAGTGTCTTCCTCAGCTGGACGACCCGGTACCCGCATGAGCCGGCAGACGACAGCGAGCGTCCGCGCCATATCATCCGCACGCCGCTAGAGCTGCTCGATCTTGTCGAGGGACTGGAGTCGCAGCTGCAGTACGAGCACGATTCGGAAGCTGTGTAACGGCTAAGAATAAGTTGTTATGCTAAAGGCAACTCGTCCATGCCAAAGCAAAACCATTTTCATAGAATGGTAGCATCTGGTAGGAAAAGAGTTGATTCAATTGGCTAGATTAATTGACTACAATGTTAGCGTTCCTGCTGTCGTAACGAATCAAGTGGCAATCGTCGTCCCGCAAACGCCTGCGAAAGTCATCCTTGCTGAACTCGGCATCTTCGTTCAACGGGAATTTCACAACAACCGCGTAGAACTGAGTGCAACAGTCGGCTCACAAGGTACAAGCGGCACGCCTACTCTGCTATTTCGTGTCTTCCGCGGCAACCAAGAAATTTATTACGGCGCCCATGGACTTGAAAGTGCATTAGAACATTTCGGCTTGATCACGTTCCAGGTCATCGACATTAACGTCGCGCCTGGCGCGCACGGTTATTCCCTTTATGTCGAGAACCTGGATGCCGGCACAACTGCACAAGTAAACCTCAGCGCAGCTGTTTATGCCGTTTAATCATTGAATATGAATAGGCAAGACGAGGGTCGTTCGTTGGACAACCCTCGTCTTTTGCTGTTTATACATAATTTCCCCTATGCCCACAAACAATGAAAGCATGGCTCCGCAAATGCGAAAGCAAGGAAAATCAGAAAGAAGGCAGATTCATGAACTTAACAGGCAAGCTGGTCAGCATGTGTCTGGCATGTGCGATCGTATCGGCGGCGGGAACGGACATCCGCGTACAAGGGAGTACGCTGCAGGCTGCCCCGATTAACAGCGTATCTGATGTGAAAGGACATCGGCAGGTTGCGATCGTCATCGACGATTTCGGCAACAACATGACGGGCACGCCGGAAATGATGGAGCTCCCCGTGCATTTCACGGCCGCGGTCATGCCATTCATGCCAACGACCAAGCAGGATGCGGAACTGGCCCATAAACTGGGCGATGATGTCATCGTCCATATGCCGATGGAGCCCGTAAGGGGGAAGCCGGAGTGGCTCGGACCGGGGGCGATCACGACGGCAATGACAGACGCAGAGATAAGGAAGCGGGTTGAAGCTGCAATCGACGAGGTGCCTTATGCCGTGGGCATGAACAATCATATGGGTTCCAAAGTAACAGCGGATGAGCGGGTGATGCGTGTCGTTCTTACCGTAGTGAAGGAACGAGGATTATTCTTTCTGGACAGCCGGACGACGTACAAGACCGTCGTCCCAAAGCTGACTGCCGAGCTCGGTGTGCCACTCCTCTCCAATCAGGTCTTTCTGGACGATGTTTATTCTACGACGCATATCTCCAAGCAGGTCGGCGTGCTACGCAAATATCTAGAGCATAATGACAGCTGCGTCATCATCGGGCATGTCGGTCCGCCGGGCAAGCTGACAGCCGCAGTGCTGAAGGAAGCTATTCCGCGGCTGCAGACAAATACGCAGTTTGTCCGATTATCCGAGATGGTCGTCCCGTCAGCGGAAAAGGATATAATTCCGCACTCCTGAGGCAATCGCGTCGGCCAGCTCCATCTGCTTGCGGGGATCCGTCAGCATACGCCGGTCGCCTTCATGACTGAGGAAGCCCATCTCAACAATGACGGCCGGTTGTTTGACGACATTTAGCAAATAGAACGGAGCGCCTACACGGGGGAGCGCTCTCGTATGCTGACCGCGGTTCAAGGCGTCTTGAATGCAGAAGGCGAGCAGCGCGCTCTCGCCTTCGTTCTGATGCAGCACGAGCGGTCCGTATTCAGTCCGGTCAGGCGCCCAATTGACGTGAATGCTCACCATGAACTGCGTTTCGATTTCCTTGGTCAGCTGGCTTCGCTGGGACAAATCCCGGCGGTGCCGTGAGGATGAAGGATTCCAGCGGTTATCGTCACTCAGCGCGTAGTCGCCGTTTCGGTTCAGTACTGCGCGGACGCCGCTGCTGCGAAGCAATAAATACACCTTTTTGGCAACCGCCAAATTGATATCCTTCTCTAATATTTCCTCGTGATGCGCGCCTCCGTCGATGCCGCCATGGCCGACATCGATGAGCACTTGCGCCGTCGGCAGCGCTCTGCGGTATTCAATCGGCAGCTGATCGTCCAGCGCTGACTGCTCCATATCCGTCATGGCTTTCACTGGTACCGCGGCCAAGGCCGAGGCGGCAATGCGTTCCGGCGAGGCGGCTAACGAATAGCAGATGAGAAGTCCGGACGTGCACAAAGCAATCAGAATACGCTTTTTGAGGTGTTTTTGCATGGTTAACCATCCTCCAGTACCAGCATCATTATCGTTAGCGTGGCACAGACCAAGGGAACTCATGCATGTTTGAAACAAATGTTTCGCGGGGACACTGATGATTAAGAATGATAAAACGGCAAGGGAGCGGATCACGCATGGAAAAAACCGAGGATTACATTAAATTCATGACGGGCAAGGTCGTCGATTACATCGAAACGCCCAAGGAAGAGCGCAGATCCAATCGTCAAAAAGCCAAAGCGACGAAAGAGCCTTGGCTGACGAGATGGTTCGGTATGGGCGGCTTTGCCGTTGCGCAGTGGCTGCGCTCGCGAAACAATCAGCTGTAGAAACGTCCTGTTTGGTTTAACGTCTGGAGGGGAATATAGCGTGTTCCTTCAAAGGTCTGATCGAACGCCACGAACAGGCTTTGTCCATTCCACTTATGGTAACCGACTGCTGGGAAGACGTATAACACAGTAGATTGGAACAGCTCTGCGATAAACCGAATCTGCCCGTCGTGACCGAGCAGTTCTGGGAGCCGGTTCACCTTCTCTTGGGCCAGCGGTTTGTCAGTTAGCCAAGGCAGGCGTTCATAAGGATCGAAGGCAGCACTGGCATGAACGGCGGATAGGCGGTTTAATACAGGTGAAGCAGCTCCTGCAGACTGCGAAGTCAGTCGTGCAGCGGCGAACTGGTCCGCGTCTGCTTGCTTGATCCACGATTTCTCGCTCACAGGCAGTGCCTCGCCTGTCCAGGCATCCAAATAGTAGATTTCTCCGCTTCCGGCCGTCCACTTCCAGGCTGCCAGAACCGGCGAGACATAGAGCCGCTCCAATCGGAGCGGTTTTTTGGCGATCTCGGCGTAGCTTTGCATCAAACCCTGCCGGATTAACGCATTATACATCACAGCCGCATCAAACGCCGGATGTTCGCCGACGCCATATTCGCCAAGCGTATAACCGTCGTCGTTCTTCGCGTGAACAATCATATAGCCGATCGGCTTACGCTGGACGGTGAATGTGACGAGCCAGCTGTGTGTACCGGGTCCGAGCGGGACGAATGAAGTATCGGCAGTCTTCCAACGTTTAAAGGATGGTTGTTTGGCAAGCGCATCTGTCCAGATGTTTACCTGCAGCATCAGCTTCGAAGGGTCGTCCAGCTTGACGATAGGGGGGACCATGGCGGCGGCATGCAATGGAAGGCCTGTCAGCATGAAGGCGCATAGGGCAAGAAGCATGATCCATTTTCTCATAAACGGCATCACCTGCTGTTTCTGTAGAATGGTAACCGGGAAAGGGCGACATTTCCTGACACCGCCAATTGTATCGCAATGCGCGTAGGGAAGGGTGTTGGAACCTGTCAGTCATAATGGACAAGCCTTGTTCTATTTTTGACGGAAAAAGGGTGCACCGAGAGGGGATGCCCGCTTCTTGTCGCATTGCCGCTAACCGATTCCCTGCAAATAGAAAATACCGCAGTTAATCGCCGATGTGCTCACCCTCGGCTCGTACTGCCAACGAATCTCCTCTTGCCTGCGTTGGAACTGCTCCTCTATGAGCGGACGTTTCTCGCCGTCGGAGGATTCAATCAACGGCTCATAATAGTGCCGAATGGTTGCCAGCTCCTCCTCCAGACGCCGTGCCGCCGCGTCCGCCCAGCTGTAATCATAGGTGCGAAGCTTGCGTTCCAAGGCTTGCTCGACGATCGAAGCGGCTTTGTTCAAGGTCAGCGCGTTTTTGGCGGTATGCACGTTCGGAGGCAGCTTCGGCGTCATACGGTGCGTGAGCAGCTTATCGTGAAATTGCTCCAAGCACTGCCCGGTCGCAAGCGAAATGCCGAAGGAATGAAGCTCTTCGCGCTTCATGTCGCATTGGAACTCTACTTTCATATTAACCCCGAGCCATGCGCTGTAAGCAGTCGAGTGCAGGGGATGATTGGTCCTTTTTTCCGGTTCTTGGAACAAGCAGAGATAGCTGCCGCCCGATCTGGCGGAGTGAAACAGCTGCTCCAGCCTTCGGGAGCCGAAGTACAGATCCTCCCGTGGAACTCTGACATTCGTATTAAGCGTACCGTGAATATGGCCGAAGGAGCGCCCAAGCGCAGCCTCGGCTGCCGCATTCTTGGAGCCAGGCACAGATGGGGCTGCCGCGTCCGCCTTGGCTGCCGCTGCAATCGACTCGTCATATTTGGTCTTGTCGGTCACAAGCAGCATGGACATCGTCTCGGGCTCGGCTCCCGTTCGGTCGACGAAGCTCCAATAATACGGGCGATTGGTCAAATCCCGGTCGGCTCTAGGGGAGAGCTTGACTTGAAAGTGTGCAGGCGACTTCTCTGCAATGAGGCAGTCCGTTGCATCCAAATACCGCTGGACAAACTTATGGATTTGACGTTCGTTCATGGATTTACCTCATTTCCGACTGCATTCAGTACCTCATTGATAGCACTCAAATCCGCTGCATCCTCGAAATCGACTTCATCGCGTATCCGGCTCAGCGATTGTCCAAGGTCGTCAAACCCTTGTTTGAGGGCGTCATTGTTGGTGCCGGACTCCAGCGTCAAACGGGCAAGCCGCTGCTCCAGTGTCTCGTTCTTCTTCTCGAAGCGCTCCAGGATATGATCCAGCTCGCCGATGACAAGCTCGAACAAGTTGATTTTCTCATGCAGCAGGCTGACGATATGCTCCTCGATGGTACCTACGGTGCACAGATTGTAGATTTGTACGTCACTTGTCTGGCCGAGACGGTGCACGCGCCCGATTCGCTGCTCCACGCGCATCGGATTCCAAGGCAGATCGAAGTTGATCATATGGTGACAGAATTGCAGGTTAATGCCCTCTCCGCCGGCTTCCGTCGCGATGAGCACTTGCGCGCGTCCCCTGAACAGATCCATCATCCAATCCTTCTTGCCCCGGTTCATCCCGCCCCGGTACGGTACGGCGATCATATTGTTCGCTTTGAAATACTGGAGAAGATACTCCTGCGTCGCCCGGTATTCCGTGAAAATGATGACCTTGTCGTTCATCTGACGAACAAGTTCCATCGTCTTCTCTGCCTTCGTATTGGCTGTAATACCGCGAATAACCTCGACGAGTGCCCAGATCTTCGCGCGGACCGGAGAGTCTTCAGGCGTTTTCTTGAACATATTGACCAGCGTCAGGAATACGGCGTCACGGCTGCTGCACACCTCGCGCTGCAGCGTAACGAGCGATAGCATGCTTGTCCAATCGCCTTGGTTCTCATCGTAGCGCTCCCTGACGAAGGTAGTCACGGCTTCATACAGCGCCTGTTCTTCCTTCGACAGCTGTAGCGGGATGTTCTTGACGATTCGCTTCGTAAAATGAATGCCGCCATCGCCGCGCCGATTCCGGATCATGACAGTCTGCAGCGCTTCCTGCAGCTGCTCCTCATTCTTCGGCAGCCGCTTGTCGACGACGAAATTCGCGGCAAATTCGCTTTGGCCGCCCAGCTGGCCAGGCTTAAGGAGCGTGATGAGGTTGTACAGCTCGTCGAGATCGTTCTGGACGGGCGTCGCTGTGAGCAGCAGGCAATATTTCTTGCGCATGCTGTTGACGAACTGATAGTTGGTCGTCTTCTTGTTCTTCAGCTTATGAGCCTCGTCAATAATAAGTATATCGTAGTCTTGACCCAGCAGTTTCTCTCGGTGCGGATCGCGTTTGGCTGTATCCATGGAGGCGACGACAACATCGTAGCCCCAAGAATGCTCCTTCTTCTGCGCGAAGGCGGAGATGCCGAATTTGGTATTCAATTCGCGGACCCATTGCAGAACAAGCGAGGCAGGTACAAGAATGAGCGCTCGCTTCACGAGACCGCGGACCATGTATTCCTTCAGGACAAGGCCGGCTTCGATTGTTTTGCCGAGACCGACTTCGTCCGCAAGAATGGCTCTGCCGCTCATTTCATGCAGCACCTTGCGGGCGGTGCTAATCTGATGGGGCATCGGCTCGAAGGACGGGAGACTGCGCAGACATTGTAAGTCATCGAAGCTGCCGACGAGCTTCGACTGCTCGGCTTCGACGGCCAGCTGATACATCATCCAGTCATCCCAAGGACCGTTGCGGTCAACCCTTTCCTGCAGCTGCTGCAGCCAGGTGCGGTCTACCTGCAAGTCCACGCTGGGATGAAGCTTGCGTTTGGTTGTTTGCGAGCCGTTAACGACGGACGTTAAGGGGAGTTGATCTCCTTCGGCAGATTCGTGGCTACTAGGCATTGTACGGGAGGAACTCCTTTCTTGAAGCAGGAATGGAAGCCGAACGGCGGCAGGTCACGAAGCACGGCCGGCTGATGCAGCTTGCGCGGCAAAAAAAGGCTATATGAAGTTAGTATGACCCTGGAAGCCATAATTCATAAGAGTCCACGCACTGAAACGTGGAATCGCTTAAAAAATTTTGCAGGTAAACAAAGAAGTCCTTCAATGAACGAATGTTCAAGGACTCTTAGATGGATTTATGTTCCGGCTTCTTTAATTATGTTTCCAGAAACCACGCAATGAAGGGGTTATTGAGAGCTTAACAGGATCTTCACTTTGCTCGTACACTCACTTAATAGAAGCCGGTTAAGATGCAATAGAAAAGAAACCTAGGAGGCGTTCAAATGAAATCCCGTATTGGATGGAAATCTTCGGCAATCGGCATCATGGCAGCTGCAGTTGTAATTACGAGCTTTACAGCTGGACAAGGTAAGAACGAAGCCGATGCAGCTTCGAATAAAGCCAAGAATGTCATTTTGTTCGTCGGCGACGGCATGGGAACTGCTCAGCGCGATGCGATCCGTCTTGCAACAGTCGGCGAAACAGGCCAGCTTGCAATGGATTCGATGCCATACCTCGGACTCATTCACACGAGCTCTACCGTACCGGTAACAGACTCCGCAGCTGCGGCAACCGCTTTCGCGAGCGGCGTGAAAACATACAACGGCGCAATCGGCATGGATGCCAATAAGAAGAACGTGAAGACGATCTACGAATATGCCAAAGAAATGGGCAAATCGACAGGACTTGTAACAACGAGCCAAATTACGGATGCAACGCCGGCAGCTTTTGCTTCCCACGTGGAGAACCGCTCCGCGCAGAGCGATATCGCGCTGCAATACCTGACGAAAACGAAAGTAGACGTCATGCTTGGCGGCGGCGAAGATTTCTGGTATCCGGCAGGACAAGCTGGCGGCTTCCAAGACGAGCCGGCTGAAGATCCGTCTGAGAAGAGCAAAGGCACGCAGGGCGATCTTGTGAAGAAAGCCAAATCGCTCGGCTACACGTACGTGAAGAACAAAGCGGACATGCAAAAAGCGAAAGGCGGCAAGCTGCTCGGATTGTTCGCGAACGAAGAAATGTTCCAACAGAAGCCGGAAGGCCAAGGCGACATTTACAATCCAGTCGTTTCCTTGCCTGACATGACGAAGAAAGCGATCGACACGCTCTCGGCCAACAAAAAAGGCTTCTTCCTGATGGTTGAGGAAGAAGCAACGGATGAAATGGCGCATCAAAACAACGCAAAGCTGACGATCAAAGCCGGTCAAGAGCTGGATAAATCGGTTCAAATCGCGAAAAACTTCGCAAAATCGCACCCGGATACACTCGTACTGGTGCTGGCCGACCACGAAACAGGCGGTTTCTCCATCGAGGAAGTAAACGCTGATGACGAAAGCGGAGACGCGATCTCCATGGAAGACGGTCCATTCGCGATTGCGAAATCCAAGGAGAACTTCGTCGTAGACTGGACGACTTCTGGTCATACTGCTGTAGACGTACCGGTTACGGTTATGGGTACGGGCGCTCAGCTGTTCGCAGGCGTATATGAAAACACAGGCATCTTCTTCAGACTTGCAGAAGCGATGGGTATCAAATTAAATCATTAAGCTGCATTCGCAAAGCGGCTATACAGTAAAACTGTCTCCCTGGCGGAGGCAGTTTTTATTGTATAAATATAATAATACATGTATATTTATTCATATCATTTAACGTATATACCCTAATCAAAAGTAAAGGAGGCACTTCGATTGACCGTCCAATTCGAGGAATTAACGATGAATGCCTGGCCCTCGCTTCGAACCGTAGCGCTGGATGGCTGGCTGCTCCGTCTGGCAGATGGCTTCACCAAGCGTGCGAATGCCGTTCATGCCGTCTACAATGGAATAGAAGTAACCGATCTGTCCTGCAAAATTGCAAGCTGCGAAGACATTTATTGCAGAGCAGGCCAGGATACGATTTTCAAGCTGACGCCTTTCTCGCCTGCCGGTCTTGACGAGACGTTGGAACATCGCGGCTATGTCCGGGTCGACCCCTCGCGTGTTATGATGTTAGCTGACTTATCTGCTGTCGCAGAGACAATGCAGGAAGGCGTCGAAATCGAGCAGCAGGAGAGGCTGACCGCCGAATGGCTGAAAACGATGTGCGGATTTAACGGGTTTACCTCTGAACAACAAGCTGCCGCCGATCGGATTATGAGCACGATTGCCATGAAGACCGGATACTTCACGCTCTATGTCGATGGAAGGCCGGCGGCATGCGGACTTGGCGTCATCGAACGCGGCTTCGTCGGCTTATACGACATCGTAACGGAACAATCGATGCGCAGCAAAGGGTACGGCGAGCAGCTTATCATTCATATCCTGCAATGGGCAAGGCGAAGCGGCGCTTCCAGGAGCTACTTGCTTGTCCTGCGGGCTAACGGCCCGGCAAACCGGCTTTACACCAAATTAAACTATCGGGAACTGTATCCCTATTGGTATCGAGTGAAAGTATTTTCGCGTTAAAGGGACCGTCAGTAGAAAGGGAGCGGGCATGGGCATGGGAATCGGGCTTAGAGGTCACCATTTGCTTTGTTTATTAGGGTTTCGGGGGATGGGGTACTCGGCGGAGTTCGCGGCGAATATGACGAAGGTGTACAACGAACTCCGCGAACGGCCGGAAACGCCGATTACGATCATAGCCGGGCCGGATGACTTATGTGCTTGTTTCCCGGCCGACGCCGAGCCGCACTGTCATAATGCTTCCGTTGCGTCACAGGATGCGCGCGTGCTGGAGAAACTAGGCTATGAGGTTGGCTTAACTATGCCTTGGTCCGCCGTGATCGAACGGGTGCGTCACCAGGTAGAGCCGGAAGCGATTAATGAAATGTGCGTCACCTGCCAATGGAGGACCTACGGCGTATGCGAAGCAGGCGTACGCACGATCACGCAAGGCGGCTGGCTGCCCGCACTTCCGGGCCAATCGTGACAATTATAAAGAAGGGTCATGCATAGGCAGCATCTCCAGAAATCGTTTGGCCGCCTGCGTCCGAGGAACGCCGCGGAGTACGGCGATGCCGATATACCGCGCCGGAATCGGTTCTTCCATAGGAAATTCGACCAACTCCCCGGCTTCCAGCTCCTGTTTATAGTATTCCCGCACGAGAAAGGTAAGACCGAAGCCGCTCTTGGCGAACTCGGCCAACAGATCCATGCTGCCGAGGGAGAACTCCTCTTTCAGCTCCACGCCGTACCCCCTCGAATACGTATCAAGAAAATTTCGCGTGCTCGTTCCTTCTTCCAGCAATAGAAGCGGATATCCCTCCAATTCCCTTAGCTTCAAGGGCTTACCGGCCAGCTCGGCATACCGCGAACCGCCGACGAGGCAATCCTGCAGCGGCAGACTGCCGACGATCTCGATGCGATTGTCTTTGGCCGGTAGATGGACAAGCCCAAGGTCGATGATGCCTTCCTTCAGCAAGGAGACGGTTTCTGGTGTTGTCCGATTAGTGACGCGAATTCGGATTTGCGGATAAGCGTCATGGAATCGTTCCAGATAAGGAAGCAGAACATGCTTGCATATCGTGTCCCCAGCCCCGATATTGATATCTCCCATAGCCAATTGATGCATGTCGAGTATCTTTTTCTCGCCGGTCTCCATATATTGAAGGGCCTGCTCCACATAGCGAAACAGCACTTCGCCTTCGGCTGTCAATTGAACGCCTCTTGCTCCCCGGATGAACAAGGGGCCGCCTAGCCGTTCTTCCAATTGCTTGATCGTATGGCTGACAGCGGGCTGTGTAATATGCAGCCGTTCCGCCGCGCGCGACAGGCTTCCGGTCTTGGCGCACCAGTAGAAGGAGCGATACCATTCCAAATTGTTATCCAACATCCCATGACCTCATTTTATAGGTGGTATTATTTATATCAATTATTCTTATGTGATTGTCTTCAGTATACTCATTCTTGTAAAGCAAGCACAAGATGAGAGGGGCTGCGGCAATGACGGTGACGGCAATCGTAGGCGCAAATTGGGGAGATGAGGGAAAGGGAAAGCTCACGGACGTACTGGCGGCAGAAGCGGATTTTGTCGTTCGTTACCAGGGAGGGAGCAATGCCGGACATACCATCATGAATCATTTCGGGAAGTTCGCACTGCATATGCTTCCGTCGGGTATTTTTTATCCGCATGTAACCAACGTAATCGGTCCAGGCACGGCGCTGGATGTGGACGTGCTTCTTGCTGAATTGGCGTCATTGGAGAAACGGAAAGTCCCCGCGCCGAAGCTCGTTATCTCGAATCGGGTTTCAAATCGTAATGCCCTACCATCGCTTGTTCGATCAGCTTGAGGAGGAGCGGCGAGGCAGCGACAGCTTTGGGTCGACGCGAAGAGGCATAGCGCCGTTCTACGCAGACAAATATGCCAAGCTTGGCATACAAGCGGCGGATTTATTCGATGAACAGCGGCTTCGCCGGCGTCTCATGCAGTCGCTCGCCGCCAAAAACATTCTGCTTCATCATCTATACGGGAAAGAAGCGATTGTCATCGATGATCTCCTTCCGCTGCTCCGCGCTTATGGGGAGAAATTACGCGGTTATCTCATGGATACTACCGAGCTTCTTCAATCTGCCGCTGCGTCGGGAGCTTCTATTCTTGTCGAAGGACAGCTCGGTGCGCTTCGGGACCCCGACCATGGGATTTATCCATTCTCAACCTCGTCGTCCACATTGGCCGGGTTTGCTTCCGTCGGCGCAGGTCTTCCGCCAGGCTCAATTTCGTCTATCGTCGCGGTCGTCAAAGCCTATTCCAGCTGCGTCGGTGCAGGTCCGCTGATTTCCGAGCTGTTCGGTGCAGAAGCGGAAGAACTGCGCCGCCGCGGAGGCGATGCCGGTGAATACGGTGCAACGACAGGCCGTCCGAGAAGAGTCGGATGGCTGGATACGGTTGCGACTCGTTACGGCTGCAGCGTACAAGGGGCGACAACGGTTGCATTGACGAATGTGGACGTTCTGGGCTATTTGGACGAAATTCCTGTCTGCACGGGCTACCGGCTGCCTGATGGTACACGAACGAATCAATTTCCGGTTTCGGCTGCGCTGGAGGCAGCAGAGCCGATATGGACGAGGCTTCGCGGGTGGCAGTGCGATATCTCGGAAGCGGCTTCCTTCGACGAGCTGCCGGGTGCTGCGCAGGCGTACATTACGTTCGCCGAAGAGCAAATCGGTGTGCCTGTGACGCGGATTTCCGTCGGTCCAAAGCGCCGGCAGCTCATTGAACGCTAGCAAATCGGACATGATAGGGAATTTGATTTTTCATGGATGGAAGTGGTAAGATTCCACTACAAGAGCAGCATCGGCTTAAATTGAAATGAGGAGAGACATCTTGGAAAATCGTTCATCCGTGCTGGCTATGTGGATATCTCTGCTCAGCAACGTTTTTCTTACAGGCATTAAATTGCTTGTCGGCATTGTTTTCGGAAGCCAGGTGCTAATTGCGGACGGCATTCATAGTGCAGGCGATATCATTGCGACGGCGACGGCTTACAGCTCCATGCGATTATCCGGCAAGCCGCCGGACGAAGATCATCCTTACGGACATGGCAAGGCGGAAGTGCTTGGCGCTGGAGTCGTCGCCTTTATTCTCGTGATTGCAGCGGTTTATATCGGTTATCACGCGATTCTGGCGTTATTCCATCCTCCTGGAGAAACCCATCTGATTGCGCTCGGAGCCGCCGTTGTTTCACTCGTGGTGAAGCAATTGCTGTACATGTACACGAAGCGGCTCAGCCTTCAGACAAACAGCAAAGCCATGATGGCGACTGCCTATGACCATTTGGCTGACGTCTACGCTTCGATTGCGGCATCTGCAGGTATTGCTCTCGGATGGATCGGGGAACGGCTCGATATTCATATTCTTAGCTACGGCGACCCTGTCGCGGGCGTGATCGTCTCGATTCTTGTACTGAAGCTCGGCTTTAATATGGCGCGAGAGACTGTGGACGTGCTGATGGACAAGAGCCTCAGCCCGGATAAGATCGAAGACATCTTAGAACATCTGCGCGAGGTGCCGGAAGTGAAACGGATCGACCGGCTGCGCGCGCGGGAGCATGGTCATTATGTACTCGTTGATGCAAGGCTCGCGGTGCTCGGTACGTTAACCATCCAAGAGGGACATGATATTATTCGCAAAATCAAACAAAAGGTGCAGCAGGCTCATCCCGAGGTGGATGAGGTGCTTGTTCATCTAAATCCGTGGTATGAGAACGAATAAGCCACTATCCAGCCAGCTTGGTACATCGCCAAGCCGGCTTTTTTTCTGTAAACCTGTAAAATTTTCTAAAAAAATTAACGAATATGAATAAAGTTTGCAACCTTTCGGAATCAGCCCGCGTCAGGGACCATGTAAACAACACAACAACATTCGGTACATTCGGGAGGAGCAAGAAATTATGAACAAGAAGAAAGTAATCATCGTTGCAACACTCGTAGGTTTGATGGGTTCGGCAGTCGCTGCTGAAGCATCCGGTATGTTTCAAAAAGTAAGCGGATTACTCCGTAGTGATATTACGGTATCGGTTGACGGACAAAACACGTCGATGAAGCCGGTTTTCATTAATGGCCAAGCTTACCTGCCAGCAAAAAGCGAAGCAGCTGCACTCGGTTATGATGTACGTTACAACCCGAAGGACAAAAGCCTGTCTCTGATTTCCAAAGAAGACGGAAACGAGGGAGAGCAAGAACAAATGCTGCTGCTGTCGGGTATCATTCAAGGCGTCAAAGCGCTCGATAACGGCTCTTACCAGCTTGATGTCGTAGGCCGCGGCACGAACAAATGGGTCATCCTGACGGTTGACAAAGATACGAACCTGACTGACGGCAGCGGCAAAGCCGTAGCTGCGAAGGACATCAAAGCAGGTACGCTGCTTACAGCGGAATACGGTCCTGTCATCACAATGGACTACCCTGGACATTCCCACGCCGCCAAAATCATCTTGGGCACGCAAACAACGGTGAAGGAAGATGTAATCCAATCCGTTAAACATACAGAAGACGGCTGGCAAGTTGCTTTCGGCGAAACGAAAGACGGCAAAACGACAACAACGCTCATCTTGAACGCTGGTAAAGAAACAAGCGTCATCAATGCTGAAGGCCAATCCGTTACTTGGGAGAGCCTGCAAGCCGGCGCCAAAGTCCGCGCTTACTACGGACCAGTCGCTACGACAAGCGTTCCTGCAATCAGCCCGCTACACTACCTGGTTGTAGATGCGGCTCCAGTTGCTGCTGATCTGACGGCCGAACAGAAGAGCGAATTCCAAGGCCTGGCATGGAGCAAGCTTCCTGAAGGTCAAGAAGCGAACTTGACAACGAAGAAAGAAGAAGCAGAAGTAGCTGTCGTTAACGCGAAGGATGCTGCTGTTCTGGCTTCGACTGACGAAGCAAAAGCGCTGCTGAAAGACTTGCAGGATAAAGGCGGCAAATTGGTTACAGTAACGTACCAAACGAAGAACGACGCGCTGCTCGGACCGCTTACGGTCGTGTTCAGCTTGGATTCGAAAACATTCATCGGATACAACCCGCGCCGCTAAGAACGGAACATCTTGAAAGCATAGCATCATGGTATATGCAGAAACGCCTCTTGGACATCCAAGAGGCGTTTTTTTTAGCTGCAGCGGCTATCAAACATGCACCGAAGACGCAGGAGCGCTTTGAATCATCAAGAAAAAGCAGCTATTTGTGCCGAATCATGAAATACCGTTTGCATTATTTGACCGTCTTACCGGCGTTTCTGCTGCTCATCATGTTCAAGGTTATTCCGTTTCTACGGATGGGCAGTTTGCGATGGAACAATACGCCAGGTGCACAATCTATGATCGATGCAGCTGCAGCGATTATGCAAATGAACGGCTCAGCTGTTAAAGCTGCGGTACTCCGTCGGGCTCTGGCCCGTTTCCTTGCGGAAAAACTTGGCGAAGTGGTTCGTTTCCTTGAAGCCGGTCTGATCAGCGATATCCTTAATGCTTAACGTTGTCGTCGCGAGCAGGATCTTGGCTTTGTCCGCTCGTTTGCGGCTCACGTACTTGAGCGGAGATACGCCGAAATGCTTCTTGAAGTAGGCGATAAAATAATTCGGATGCAGGTGGGAGGCCTTGGCCATCTCTTCGACCTTGAGATTCCCTTCCATATGGCTGTCGATATAGCCTTGGATAAATTGAATCCGCTTCAAATCCTCCGATCGATGCTGCAGGATCGTAATAGGGACATGCTCCAAGTAACGGGCGATGATCTCAAGCATGACGGACTTCTCCCGCAAGCGGGCGATAACGGAATCGTTTAAATGCAGGCTGACCAACAGCTTGAAGAGCGCGGCCATTTCTTCCCGGTCCTCGACAGGGATGGACAGCGGCACGCCGATCCATTGAAACAGATCGTATGGACCGATCGAAGCCGAGAAATGGCACCAATATTTAAGGAAAGTCGGGCGGTTCTTGACTGTAGAATAGGACTGCTGCATATGAGCAGGAAGGAGGCAGAGCTCGCCGGGAGCCGGCGACATCTCGTCGCTGCCGGCCTTCAGCCATCCTTCGCCTTCCAGGATAAAATAAAGCTTGTTGTATTCGGGGGTATAGTCAAAATCCATCCATTCCGGCGCAACCTTCGTTTTTCGAGCCTCCAGGACATCGATCTGCAGCGTATGCAGAAGATCGGTCAAGGCGCTGTGTTCGCGTTTATTCGTCATTAGCATTCTCCAGTTCGGCAAATAGGTTCGGCGGCATTTTCTCTATCATAGATCATTTCCGGGCGGCGGGGAACGGACATCTTAACTTTGGAACCTTCATTCTTAGCCTTTTCCATTGGCACCGATTACGCTGAATTCTATAATCAAGTTGCAAAGACAATCCCGGAGGAGGACGATGTAACGATGGCACAACAGCAGCCGCTGCTACTTACCGACGAACAAATGAAAGCGTTTATAACAAATGGGTTTTTGATTTTGAAAGCGGATTTTCCGCGCGAGTTCCATGAGCGGCTCGTGAAGCAATTGAATGACATTTATGACAGCGAGGGGAACCCCGGCAACAATATTCTGCCGCGGATCCGCGATTTGCAACGCGTATTCGAGAACCCGGTCATTACCGGCGCCCTGACGAGTGTGCTTGGACCGAACTACCTGCTTCATACACATCGCCATGGCCACTATAATTCCATTCCGAAGCCAGGCGGCTGGCACAAGGATAGCTATTGGGGTTATGATCGGCTGCGCAATCATCACCCATGGTGGGCGATGATCATGTACTTCCCGCAGGATACGCCGGTCGAGCTTGGACCGACAGGGGTCATGCCGGGATCACACTACCACGACGACCGCAATTTCGCCTCCGACGAGATGGAGGAGGAAGCGACAGCCAGCGGAGAAGCGGGGACGTTCGCGCTGATCCATTACGATATTTGGCATCGCTCCACGCCGAACTTGCTTGGCAACCCGCGGTTCATGCTCAAATTTGAATTCATGCGGACACAGGCGCCGACAGCGCCGTCTTGGGACAACAAGGAACCAGAGCTCTCGGCCGAGCTCGCCGCGGATCCCATTGTTCAAGAGGTCTGGAACTGGATGTCCGGACGGACGGCAGCACTTGCCGGTTCCAAGCCAGGCGATGCCGACTCCGTCGCTTCGCTTGCGCAGCAATTAACGAGCGCTGAACCGACCGCTCAGGCAGCGGCTTATGACCTTGCCGCAAGCGGACAAGCGGGTGTCGACGCGCTGCTGGAAGCTTTGAAGAGCGGTACTAAGAGCGTATCCAGAATCGCTGCGTACGGGTTGTCGGCTGCCGGCGCTGGTGCTGTTGCAGGTTTGACGGAAGCATTGTCCAATGAGGACGATGAGGTCGTTAATCACGCCGTATTCGCGTTATCTGAGCTTCGAGGCATTGCTGCGAGCGCGCTTCCGAAGATTGCTGCGCTGCTCTCGCATCCGTCGGCAATCGTTCGCCGTACGGCGGTTGACGCTCTAGGCATCATGGGTGCAGCATCGCCGGTCGTCGTGCCGGCACTCATTCAAGCTCTCAAGGACGAGGACACGCAGGTTCGTTTTACGGCCGGATTGGCGCTTGTCCGAATCGGCCCGGATGCGGCGCAGGCCGTGCCGGCGCTTGCGCAGGCGCTTGAGGACGAGAACCGCTATGTGCGCGGACACGCACTCGAAGCGCTGCGTTACATCGGAACGAAAGAAGCGAACGACGTGCTGCTGCATGAGTTGTTTAATACGCGCTGGTGCTCCGATACGACGCCGGCAAGCACGTTCTAGTTCAGTTACGAATAGCACAAAGGCGATGCGGCTTCCGCATCGCCTTTTTACTATTGGATTATACTAGGTGAGATCGGACAAGGAGGGCATGCCGTCCTGTGCACCGAAGACGGTAACCGAGTATGAGGCGGCTTTTACAGCCAGCGGCAGCGTCTCTTCTAGGCTCCAGCCGCTCGCGATGCCGAAGCAGAGCGCTGCGTTGAACGAATCGCCAGCGCCGGTGGTGTCTTTCACTTGTACGACGGGAGCGGCAACCGTAACGATTTCATCGCCGGCGGTATAGGAAATGCCGTGCTTGCCCCGCGTAACGATCAACGTCTGCTCGGGGAAGCGGAGGCGCCATGCTTTCATTTGTTGAAACAGCTCTTCCTCGCTTGCTGCAGGGCTGCCGCAATAGAACTCAAATTCTGTTTCATTCGGGGTGAAATAATCCCCGAGCCGGATTTGCTCATCCAAGAGCGGCAGGGCAGGGGCGGGATTAAAGATTGTAGGCACCCCGGCTTCGCGTGCAATACGCAGCGCAGTCAAGACGGCGGGAAGCGGGATTTCCAGCTGTACAATCAATGAATCGGCCCCGGCAATGGTCTCCGAATGCCGGTCAATCATCTCAGGCGTACAGCGTCCGTTAGCGCCAGGGACGATGACGATACAGTTGTCGCCGGCGGTATGAAGAATGGCCGCCGTTCCGGTGGAAGCGTCAGGCAGCACGTCGATGGTTTCCGTGCCGACGCCAAAATGGCGCATCCGCTCCATGATTTGCTGCCCGAATCCGTCGCCGCCTACGGCACCGATCATCTGCACGGCTGCCCCGAGTCTAGCGCAGCCCACGGCTTGATTCGCGCCTTTGCCGCCGGAGATGTAGTGGATGTCATCCCCTTGCAGCGTTTCTCCCATGCGCGGCAATCGAGGCATGGTAAGAACAAGATCCATATTTAAACTGCCGGCTGCAACGATGTTCGGCTTCTTCGTCAATGCAATCATCCTTTTCCATATGTAGTGGTTAGCGTAAACACAACAAAAAAAGCTTGAGCAGCGCTCAAGCTTACGAGTTATCGCGTAATTGTCATTCCCCGAAAGGCATCAAAATGGTCGGGACGACACGATTTGAACATGCGACCCCCTGGTCCCAAACCAGGTGCTCTACCAAGCTGAGCTACGTCCCGAGAAAGAAATGGTGCCGGCGAGAGGATTCGAACCCCCGACCTACTGATTACAAGTCAGTTGCTCTACCAACTGAGCTACACCGGCATGTGTTCTGAACACAAGAAGTATCTTATCACAACCTTCAAAACCGACGCAAGTCCTTTTTTATTTTTTTCTTGCATGCGGGAACGGGGTTCGGTGCAATGCTAGTGCATTAACGTGAGATTGCGGTATTACTTATCCTTGGCTGGCTCGAATTAGAGCTCTCCCAGCGTAAATTGCGCTGCGCGTCGACCGTAAAGCCGAATTTGGCATAGAAGTGGAGCAGCCTATCGCGGTGCTCCTTATTCTCCGTCAGCTGCATGCTTCCTTCGATCCTGTCAACGCCGCAATCCACGGCTCGCTGGATCAACTGCATCATCATGATGGAGCCGTAGCCGCGGTTTATTTTGTCGCCGAGGATACGAATGTATTGAAGCTGCCATACCTTCTCCGCTTGCGCGGCGTTTTCCGAGACGAACATGCTGAGGTCATTGACATGGCGTTTCGTTGCAATTCCGCAGGCATAGACGATCCGGGCATGGAGATCGCAGCGGCCAACAGGGGAATAGAGAATTAATGCGTCGCCCGACATGGACGCCTTTACGCTGTGCACCACGCAATGATCACGCTGGATAAGCTCGATTTGGGCTGCTATCATGGCTGCTTCCATGGCTGCTGAACCTCCTTTAATCGTAAAGGACATCCGTATGTTCAGCTTATTACGTCCAGCAGGGTTCCATGCCAACAGTGCCGATCAAAAACAAATCCGCCGTTTCCCGCATAGTGAGAGCTTTTTTTGTTGTGCGCGAATCGTGCTTGGTGCATGCGTTGCCGCAGGTATTTGAATACTTCATCGATAACGCCGCAGCCAGCAGACCGTGGGACTTTCTTGGTTCGCCTGCATGTGGTAAATTAAGGGTAGCCTTTTTTTGAAACGTAAAATAATGGCGTGCCGTATAAGGTAACATGAACGCTGACGAACAGCACAATTTCGAGGAGGAAATGAATTATGTCTGTATTTAAACGCCTGCGCGACCTTACAATGTCGAATGTGTATTCCATGATTGAGAAAGCCGAAGATCCGATCAAATTGACTGACCAATACATTCGCGACATGCAGGATGATCTCGAGGATGCCGAGAAAGCGGTAGCGGCTCAAATCGCGATCGAGAAACGCTTCAAGCAGCTGTACGAGGAACAGGATGCGCTCGTAGTGAAGCGCAACGAACAAGCGCATACGGCAGCTTCACTGCAAAACATGGATTTGGCAAAACGCGCGCTGGAAGAGAAGAAAGCCGCCGAGCAGAAGCGCGACGAATACAAAGTCAGCTACGATTCCAACAAAGCATCTGCTGATAATCTCCGCGCGAAGCTGAGCGAGATGCGCGACCAGCTGACGGAAATGAAAAACAAACGAGAAACGCTCGTTGCCCGTTATAAAGCGGCAAAAGCGCAAGCGGATATCAATAAATCGATGGCGGGCTTCAGCTCCGATTCGGCTACTTCCGGCTTGAAACGCATGGAAGAGAAAATGCTGCAGATGGAAGCGCAGGCGGAAGCCAGCAACGAAATGAACAGCAAGGCCAAATCGCTTGACGACGAGTTCGAATCGCTCGGCAAGAACAAAGCCGTCGACGACGAGCTTGCGGCTCTTATGAAACAATACGAGAAAAAAGAATAATCTCGTAGTATACTACGATTATCTGCGAGCAGCCAGCAACTGGAAAGAACGTCCCGCATGCGGACGTTTTTTCTTTGCAATCTGCGCCGCGGCAATTTAGATGATGGAGGCTTCCTCGAATGACGTTAAACGAAATGCTCGGAATACTGGTATGGACCGGTGCAGGTGCGGTGCTGCTGATCGTCCTGATGGCCATCGATTCCTTCTTTACCCGGTACAAGGATTTGGAAGAAATCAAGAAAGGCAACGTGGCGGTGACGAGCCGCTTCGTCATGAAGCTGATGGCGCAGGCATATATTTTGTCGCAGTCGATATCGACCTCGAACCACCTTGGCGAAGCGCTGCTGGTATCGGTTATTTCGTTCGTCATTTTGCTGCTTATTGAAAGCATTATCGAAGCCGTGCTTCGTTCTACGGCAGGGCTCGATCTCAGCGAAGGCACGAAGGACGGGAAGATCGCGCACGCGCTGTTCGCGGGTTCGCTGCATCTTGCGGGCGCGCTGATTATCGGTGCTTGTCTGTAAACTTGAACGGTAGGAGCTGATGGCATGGGCATATTCTCTAGAATCAAAAATATTATGGCGAAACCAGAGCCGCCGAAAGTGGAAAAAAGCATCATGACGATTGGTCCCGGCGATGTCTGCGAAGTGTCGCTCGTCACCTATCAGGTCGTCGGACGGCTGCAGAACCGCAACCGCAACATCATCGTGCTGACGCTCCAGGACGGCTCGGCGATTCGATATTTGACGATCGAGGAACGCGAACGAACGATTTATGCGCTGTACGAAGCCATCGACGGCCGTTTGGACTCCGTGGAAGAGGTGCCGACAGAGCTTGAATTGGACGACCGTGTCTACCACATGGAAGAGCAATACTCCGGATTAGCGGTTGTAGCGGGCAAGACGCCGTTTGTTCAAGGCGGGGAACAGTATGTATGGCAGTATCAATCCGATGATCAGAAGCTGCTGCGGATTGAATGGCAGGATGGACGATTCATGCTGTACGAGGGCGATGATGTTCTTCCGGCCGATGTTCGCGTTCTCCGCGGAAATTAGGAGAGGATGACAAGTATGCGTAGCAAAGGCTCTTATTTACTTAAACTCCTGCTGGTCTTCACACTTGTCCTTCCTCTGCTCGCGGCATGCGGCATCACGCAGAAGATCGAGGAGAAATACCCGCTGGAATCGGTGAGCGGCAGCGGATCGAGTACGTCATATGTGTACCGCGCTGCTGAAGTCAGCGTTCCGGAAGTCGCCAAGGCATTGGTCGACATGTCGAAGCCGGAGCAGATATCGCCCGAGAAGCCGGACCATATGTTCCTCGTCTATTCCGACCGGGTCATCCATGTGCAGCAGGATAAGGACAAACCCGCAGATACGCTGATTGAAGTGGATTCCAAGGAGTATGTTCGCAGCAATTACAGCTCCAGCTTCCTCCAAGGCTATCTGCTTGCGAGCCTGCTGAACGATCTGTTCGATCATGGCCGCTACGGCAAAGGCTCTTACCGCGGCTATGACGACCGGCAGACGTACAAGCCAAGCGGCGGCAGCTATCATGCGCCGACGGCGCAGGAGAAGAAAGCAATTCCGCCAATGACGGTCAACCGGACGGGTTCGATCTTCAAACGATCGAAGAATGCGGATTCCGGAAAAGTCGGCGAAGGCGGCATCTTCAACAAATCGCCTTCCAGAGGAACGATAACGAGAGACTCGGACAGCGGTAAGAAATCAGGAAGCTGGCTTACGCCGCGGAAATCCAGCAGGCCGAAGACAAGAGTCGGCTTCGGCAGGGTTTCAAGGCGGCGATAGCCTCGCTGCAAGAGGACGACAAGCAACGAGAACGGCCGAGGGCGGCGCTAGAGCGCCCCTTCTGCCGTTCTTTTGTCTGTGTACGGCGAGACCGCTCTTTCGGTCATCGCCCTCGTTGCGTTATGATGGAAAGGGCTTTATGGATTCCGTTTATAATAGAAGAAAGGGAGAACAAGGAATGAAACGTTGGCTGTCGCCGCTGAATACAGTCGTATTCACGCAATTTTTAAGCGCATTTGCGGACAATTTGAATTTTTTCTTAATCGTGGGCATGGTGAAGCGCCAAGGCGTGGACAACCCGGATATCGCGGTGAACTACATCCAAATCGCTTTCCTGGCTGCTTATGTTGTTTTGGCTCCGATCGTAGGCGCATTTGCGGATAAGAAGGCAAAGTCGAACGTGCTGCTGCTCGGCAATGCGCTGAAAGCCGTCGGGATTGCACTCTTATTGTTTGGGCTGCCGCCGGCGCTTTGTTATGTGTTTGTCGGCATCGGAGCAGTTGTCTATTCGCCTGGCAAATACGGCATTCTGACCGAGCTGACGACCACGGAGGACGAGCTGCTGCGGGCGAACGCGAAGGTGGAGGGATCTACCATATTAGCGATTTTGCTGGGGACGGTTGCGGGAGGCTTCTTGGCAGAAAACTCGGATTTGCCGGCCATTCTTGCCTGTCTAGGCGTCTATTTTCTCTCTTTGTTGATGACGTTACTCATTCCAGCGCGGGCAGGCAACCATACGCTGCGCTACGGCGCGGAAGCCATGCAGTTTCTGCGTGATGTCAGCTTGCTGTTCCGCAATCCGAGAGCGAGATTCTCGCTGATCGGCACAGGATCCTTCTGGCTGACGGCCGCCGTGCTGAGAATTGCGCTAATCGCATGGCTGCCGCTGAATCTCGGCATTGAGGATACGGATCAGCAGTCCATGATGATCGGCATTACCGCGATCGGCGTCGTATGCAGCGCGTTTCTGACCCCGCGACTGGTCCCGGCTGGCAAGCTGCACCGCGCCTTTTATTACGGTCTGTTCATGGTGGCGTCGGTCATGGTCGCTTCCTTTACTTATGTGCTTTGGCTGACGGTGATTCTGCTGTTCCTAATTGGCGTGTTCGGCGGTATATTCGTCATTCCGCTAAACACGATGCTGCAGGAGGAAGGCAAGCACTCCATCGGCTCGGGGAAAACAATCGCCGTTCAAAATTTCAGTGAAAATATATTAACGGTAAGCGGCCTGCTCATTTATTTGACGCTGAGTCAAATGAACGTGTCCGTCAACGGTTCTGTCATTGGAATCGGCCTTGTGCTGCTGGTGTTTATCTTGTTTCTAGCGACGCAGCTGCCCGGCATTACGGGGACAGGCCGGCGCAATCGCAGTGCCGGGCGCAAGCAGGCGTCCTAGGAAAGCAACAATTATTATAGAAGGAACACGTTTGCATGAGTGCCCCGAGAAGGAAATCCATGCGGGAAAAGCCTCATTATAAGGAAGGGATGAGAAGACGGAGCCAGCATTTGCCTAGATGTTGAGACTGCAGGGGCGACCCGTACATTGCCTTTTCGTAAACGGATTATAAAATTTCACTAAATATTCGCTCATGAAGCCTCTCATTTTTGTCGCGGCTGCGGCAGGATGAAAGGCTTTTTTGCGACTTTACGAAAATTATAGCCAAGTAGTGTTTCGTAACGGTACCGGAACGGGTAAGTGATTGCCGAATCTCAAACTGAGAGCGAGTGACGATCGGAGACGACGTCAAAATCGGCCCCCGCACGAGCATCCTGGACAGTACATATCATCCATTGGATCCGGCGAGATGGATCAGGAAGCAGCCCCCTAGGTTTGGAAGAAAAAGCCGATTCTCGTTTGCGCGGGAACCGGCTTTTTTTCTCTCATAAATCTCATTGTACTCCCTATTTGTTACACGAAAGGAATAGAAGATACCGCTTTCAGAGTAGAGACTGGTTCGTTGAGGTAAATATGGAATAATTTTAAATTACAATATAAGGGTTAAATGCGTACTGATTCCAAAATAAGTGTCCAAATTGTGAATGGAACGATTTGCTGGGATCCACCGCCCACTTTTAAAGCCGCTTCCTGCTCCCACTAAATCGGGATTCGGCATGGGTAATGAGGCCTGCGGTCGTGACACACGCTGTTGCACCCAAAAAATGCATAAATGAAACGCTTTCAAACCTTACAAATATCTTTCAAATCCAGCACTGCAGCAATTTTTGGCTTCGAGTTCGCGAAAGGATCATTTCTATGAAAAAAAGAGATAAGTCGACAGATTCCACTTGAGCGAATTGAGTCCAAGGTCACTGTTAAAGCGATGATGGACAAGGAATAAATTCAGTACTCCTGTAGTATGTCCATGTTAATTTCAACAAGGTATGTTGGGAGTATAAAGCCTTGTCCAATTTTGAGGATATATGGCGAAAACATTAAGGCTTTCTCATTCTTTCCGCAGAGCGACGGATCATTTCTGGCAAGGACGAGGTCACTGGTGTGCTGATACTTCAACTGGCATTTGTGTTCAATGAGCGGCAAGAAAGGTGATGATAGCGATGGCAATTCAGATCGAATCAAAACGGCTTGTTATTGAGGAGCGTAACCGGATCGCCGAGGAGCTTCATGATCGCGTATCCCAGCATTTGTTCGGTATCATTTACGCCATCCACTCGATGAAATACGGCTGGAGGGATTTGACCGAGGAGCAGAAGCTGGAGCAGATGAAGGAAATCCAGGAAGCGGCTTCGACGGCCTCATGCGAGCTGCGGGCCACGATCAACAACCTCAGTACATCCATGAGCGGCAGCGAATCCTGGACCGGGATCGTTAAATCGCATTTGGCCAATCAAGCCAAGCTCAATGGCATTAGGATCGATTTTCATGCCTCCAAGTCCTGCAGTCTCTTGTCCATTAACCATCAGAAAGCCTTGTATCGAACCATACTGGAAGGCGTTGGAAACGCGATTCGCCATGGAGCGAGCAGCTGCGTGAGCGTCGAATTGACCATGAAGCAAGGTGCCGTTAAGCTCTCGATCGAGGACAACGGGTCCGGTTTTGACGTTCGTTCCAAGATGAAAAAGACCAATTCGGGCTTCGGGCTTTGCAATATGCATGCGTTAGCCGTCTCGCTTGGAGGCACTTTTGATATCGAAAGCAAGGAAGGAAGCGGTACACGGATCATTCTATGGCTGCCGCAGGCCGACGTTGAAGGCGCTAACGAAGGAACTGCTCAAAATACGAAAAGCGGGTGATAAGCATGAAGGTCGTTATTGTGGACGATCATCCATTGGTCCGTAAGGGGTTAATTGCCGTCCTTGCAAGCGAAGAAGAAATCGAAATCGTCGGGGAATCGGAAGCGGTAGAAGATGCGAAACGCTTGATCGAGAAGACGGAGCCTGATATGGTGATCGTCGATATTAGGCTCGGAGACCGTTCCGGCTTTGAATTGGTGGAAAACTTCAGTCATCTCGCCTGCCGTTTCATCATGCTCACGTCGTCGGCGGCGGAATTCGACGTTCGCAGAGCCGAGGAGAGCGGTGCCTTCGGGTACGTTCTGAAGGATTCGATGCCCGAGGAGCTGCTGCTTGCCATCAAAATGGTAGACCGCGGCCGTAAATACTTCGACCAGGGTCTGATGGAAGTATTGATCCGGAAGGAAGCGGACGATCCGCTCGAGAAGCTGACGCCGAAGGAGAGGGAAGTGTTGATTTCGCTCGGCGAAGGATTATCGAACGGGGCCATGGCAAAGAAGCTGATGATCAGCGAGTTCACGGTCAAGAAGCATGTCAGCCGCATCTTTCAGAAATTAAATCTGAACGATCGTACTCAGGCTGCCCTATATGCACAGTCGCGGGGTATGACGGCTTATTCGCCGCCCGAGGATCGAGGGGAAGAGAGATTAGACGCAACTGGTACGAAAGTGTAACAAACCTCAGCTCGAAAGTAGTAGTCGGATATACGACCGGAGTAGAAATAAAATCATCCTGCCGTGTAATAGTCTTGTAAGGCTTGGTCGCTATAGAATTAAGGTGAGGCAAGAAAGCGGCCGGTTTTCGAAAAGAGAATACGAGTCCGAAAGCGGAAAATATGGCAATCGAACCGTCAATATAAGTCTGAATATTCAGAAAAAAATATTTTGTTCAGCTTTAACGTGAACGAAATCGGTATCGGAGGAAACAGCTTGGAATTGCTACGCTACTGGAGTGTTATCCGAAAAAGGCTATGGATGATTGCGCTCATCACTGTTGTCAGCTGCACGGCTATCGGCTTCTACTCGGCCCATTTCCTGCAATCGCAATATGAGGCCTCCGCCGAACTGATCGTCAACAATCAGCAAGCGGATCCGGCAAAGACGGTCACGAGCATCGATGTCGGTTCCATCAGCTCCAGCACCCTGCTCATCAAAACGTATAAGGAAATCATCCGAACCCCTCGCATTATGACGAAAGTCGCGACTCAATATCCGGACTTGCACGCAACCGCCGAAGAGCTTATTGCCAAAGTCAGCGTGAGCTCGGTCAATGAAACCCAGGTGATGTCCATATCCGCCAGAGACGGTTCATACAAGCGGGCGGCCAATATGGCGAATGCCGTTTCGAAAGTATTTCAGCAGGAAATCAAGACGTTGATGAAACTGGACAACGTGTCCGTGCTGAACTGGGCCGACACGACGAAGCACGGGGTGGCGGTATCGCCTCATCCGACGACGAACGTCGTCGTCGCGTTCATCCTCTCGACGATGGTCGGAGTCGGAATCGCGTTCGTGCTCGATCAGCTGAACAACACGGTCAAGAGCGAAGAGGAGATCCGGGAGCTGCTCGGGGTTCCCGCGCTTGCGGCCATTCCCAAGGTGAAGCGGCGCGATTTGGCCAACAAGGGCACGCAGCCGAAGATGACGAGTATGGGAGGTGGGGGAAC
This sequence comes from Paenibacillus sp. R14(2021), assembly GCF_019431355.1. Classification (NCBI taxonomy): domain Bacteria; kingdom Bacillati; phylum Bacillota; class Bacilli; order Caryophanales; family Paenibacillaceae; genus Paenibacillus; species Paenibacillus sp. R14(2021). The sequence goes on along the minus strand of NZ_CP080269.1, from coordinate 1,832,119 downwards.
CAATGTCACGCTCGATTCTTAAAAGGAATCTTATTGCCGAGACGCACCCAACTTCGACGGTCTCGGAAGCGTATCGCAGCCTGCGGGCCAATCTTGAATTCTCGAACCGGGGTGAGGCCGTAAAATCGATCGCGTTCACTTCCGCCTTGCCCGGCGAAGGAAAAAGCACGATCGCTGCCAATATAGCGGTCGCTTACGCCCAGGCGAACAGGCGGGTATTGGTTATCGACGCGAATCTGCGGAAGCCCGCCCAGCATGAATTATTCGGCCTCTCCAACGTACAAGGGTTAAGCACGGCGTTAACGAAGCCAGGCGAGCTAAGCGATGTGATTCAGCGGACGAGCATCGGCAATCTCAAGGTGATTACGGCCGGTCCCGTCCCCTCGAATCCATCCGAGCTTCTAGAATCGATTCCGATGACGAATTTATTGGAATCGGCGAAGGGGAGCTTCGACATCGTCATTATCGATACGCCTTCGATCATGTCCGTCTCGGACGGGCTGGTCGTGGCAAGCAAGAGCGACGGCGTCGTTCTGGTCATGCAAGCGGGAAAAGTGAAAAACCAAATCGCGTTACAAGCAAAGGCTTCGCTCGAATACGGCAATGCAAAGCTTATCGGCGCTGTATTAAACAACGTCAACCGCTAAGCTCTGACGTCCTATCCTGCTGGTTATTAGGAAATGTCTCCTGCTCCTCTATCACCGGAGGCACTCGGTCATGCTGTGGGTCAGCCGACCTTAGACGTTCATCGTCAAGGGTATGACGTGAGGATGGGTTGAATGCCCGCTGCTCCATGATTTATCTAAAAATACGAGCTATGTTTACTCGTTAAGGAGAAAACATAGCTCGTATTTTTAGCATCATGATCAAACAGACAAACAGATCAAAACGGATAGGGTGAGAATCAGATGAAAAAAGTGAGAAAAGCGATTATCCCAGCGGCTGGACTCGGTACACGATTTCTGCCCGCGACCAAAGCAATGCCGAAAGAAATGCTTCCGATCCTGGATAAACCTACGATTCAGTACATTGTGGAAGAAGCGATCGCTTCCGGCATCGAGGACATTATCGTCGTTACGGGCAAAGGGAAACGAGCCATTGAGGATCACTTTGACATTGCCTTCGAGCTCGAGCAGTCGTTGGCGGAGAAAGGGAAGCTTGAACTTCTGAAGAAGGTCCAGCAGTCCTCGAACGTTGAACTCCACTATATCCGTCAGAAAGAACCAAAAGGACTGGGACATGCCGTATGGTGCGCGCGGAATTTTATCGGCGACGAACCGTTCGCGGTGCTGCTCGGCGACGACATCGTTCAGTCCGACATGCCTTGCACCAGGCAGCTGATCGAGCAATACGAGCAAACGGGTAAATCGGTCATCGGCGTTCAGACCGTCGGCTCCGGACAGACGGATCGCTACGGCATCGTGGATCCGCTCGAGAAATTCGAACGCCTGTACAAAGTCAACCGTTTCGTGGAGAAGCCCCCTAAAGGGCAGGAGCCGTCGAATCTGGCGATTATGGGCCGCTACGTGCTGACCCCGGAGATTTTCGATTATTTGGGCCAACACGAGACCGGTTCGGGCGGCGAAATTCAGCTGACCGACGCGATTCAAAAATTGAACGAGGATCAAGGCGTCTATGCCTACGATTTCGAAGGCATTCGCTACGATGTCGGCGAGAAGCTAGGCTTCATCATGACGACGGTCGAATTCGCGCTGCGCAACAGCGAGCTCCGCTATACCCTCATGGAAGAGCTGGAGGGAATACTTGAACGCGAGAAAGTGAGTGAGAACAATGGCTCAACGGTATGAACGGGATGCGGTGATGGAGATTTCGGACTACAATTCGATCCGTAACGCGCTGGCGAAGGACGGCGATCTGGTTTCCTATACCGTTGTCAAGCGGTTGATCGATATTACGGGCGCTTTGCTTGGGCTCCTGTTCTTTCTGCCGCTGTTCATGCTCGTCGCGTTCCTCATCAAGCTGGAAGATCCGAAAGGCTCGGTATTCTTCTACCAGGTCAGAATCGGCAAGGGCGAGAAGCCGTTTCGCATGTTCAAGTTCCGCTCCATGGTTTCGAATGCCGAGGAGAAGCTGAAGGATCTGCTCGCCCAGAACGAAATTCAGGGCGCGATGTTCAAGATGAAGGATGATCCCCGCATCACGAAAGTGGGCAAATTCATCCGGAAAACGAGCATCGACGAGCTGCCGCAGCTGATCAATGTGCTGATCGGCGACATGTCGCTGGTCGGTCCGAGACCGCCGCTGCGCAGGGAAGTCGCGGAGTATACGGAGTACGACAAGCTGCGGTTGACCGTTACGTCGGGCTGCACCGGCCTATGGCAGGTAAGCGGGCGCAATAACCTCAGCTTTGAGCAAATGGTCGAGCTGGATTTGAAGTATATCCAAAATAGAAGCATTGCGGGGGATCTAAAGATCATTTTCAAAACCTTCAAGCTCCTTATCGGGGCGAAGGATGCTTTTTAACGGATGGGACGGGGATTGCGATGAAGAAAATCATGTTTATTACGAACCGGCTACCCTTTCCGAATACGGACGGCCGGAAAAATATGCTGCTGCAGTACATCCGTCAAATGAAGGAGATTTATCCCGATAGCGAGCTCGTCAACTTATCCTTCGTGGACGACGCCAAGTACCTGAAGGACCGACCGGACGAGATCGACCGGCTCGTATGCCTCGAGCTGCCGGGATTGATCGAGAAGCTGTACAATATCGCGGTGTATTCGCTGCTTTTACGGAAATGGCCGCTCCAGGTAGCCGTCTATTACTCCAGGAAGACGCACCGGAAAGTCAAAGAGGCGGTCAAGGCCGAGAAGCCGGAATTCATTTTGTACGATATGGTCCGGGTAGCGGAATACTTGTCGGACGAGAAAGGCAGCAAGGTGCTGAGCTACGACGATCTGCTGTCGCTGCGCTACCGGCGTCAGCTCGAATGGTTCCAATACATTCCGTCGATCTTCGGCGGCTTCACCGGCAAGCTGCCCGGCGGCATGAAGCGGCTCGCGGATCTGAAGTTCATCCAGAAATGGCTGATCAACTTCGAAAGCAGACTACTCGACAAGTACGAGCGAGGCGTAGCCAAGCAGTTTCATCATCTCGTTTTCACGTCGCCCGTCGAGGCGGAGAGCTTTCAGAAGCTCACAAGTCACGAATCGTGTTACGGCATTCCGATGAAATTCGAACCGGATCAGGCCAGAGGCAAAGGACCGCGCCGCTACGATCGTAACAAGCTGGTCTTCGTCGGGAAGATGGATATCCCACATAACAGCTCCGCCGTCGCCTACTTCTGCGAGCGGGTATGGCCGAGCATCAAACGGCTGGCGCCGGAGACGACGTTCTACATCGTCGGGAAGAATCCGACTCCCGCCGTGCTTCGGCTGCAAGAGATGTACCCGGGGGTCGTCGTAACCGGGGAAGTGGACAACGTGAAGCGGGTCGTAGGCGATTCGGCGCTGATGATCGCGCCGATGCTGTTCGGGACGGGCATCAAAACGAAGATCGTCGAGGCGATGTCGTGGGGCGTACCGGTCGTAACCAATCAGATTGGCATCGAAGGGATCGACGCGAACCATGGAGAGGACTTGTTCGTCTGCGATTCGGATGAGGAAATCGTTCGGAACGTGCTGCTATTGCTGAATAACGACGAGTTGAACGATAAAGTCTCGCGCAATTCGGTCCGTTACGTGGCGAGCCATTTCAGCAGCTCCGCAACGCTCAAAAACATGGAGCTGATTCTATCCTAGCGCCGTTTATCGCGAGCCCAGCCAAAGCATCCATGGTTCGCAACCTCATTATTGGGCTGTTTCTTTTCTCGATCGCGGTCCTCTCTTATGATAGCTTGCCGTATTTCCACTTCTCGGTCTATCGTCCGCTTTCGATGTTTTCGATGTTCGCTTCCTCGTTTTTGCTGTTGTTTACAGGCTACCGGTTCAAAACCGGCGATTATTTTCTACTAGCCTTCGCGATGTACAGCATCGGGCATTCCTTGGTCGTATCCATTGGCTACGAGGATGTGGGCAGCAGCTTCAAGCACGTGATTACGGTGCTTTTCGGGATATCTATGTACCGAACGTCGGTTTATATTGCACAGCAGACGAAGGAAGATCCCGCCTTGATCGGCTGGATCGCGAAAAGCGTGTTGGTCGCCTTCGTTCTGCCGATCGCGGCCGGCTTTATACAATTGCTGGACGCGCTGTTCGTCCACAGCGGATTTTCCGGAGCCTTCACCGGGTTGTTCTCGGAGAAGGTATACCGCGGAAGGATTCAGATGCTTTCGGGGGAGCCGTCATGGGCCGCCATCCATATGCTGAGCGGCGGGCTGCTGATGCTGTTCCTTCACAAACGGGGCTACCGCTGGCAATTGCAGCTCTTGATCGGTACCGCGGTGCTCATGGTGCTGTCGTTCTCGGCCTACGCCTATAGCGTTCTGCTGACCGCGCTGCTCATCTACGTACTCATCACGAAGAAGAACCGCGGGAAAATGATGCTCCTGCTCGGCGTATGCGTCGCCGTCGTCGCGATCGGCGTTCCGTTCCTGCTTGAAGCGCTGCATGTCAGCGGCTATTTCACGGATCGCTTTCAATTTAATTTCAGCCATATGGTCAAAGCGGACAATTCGTTTTTCATCCGCGTCTTTTTCCCGGCTATCGGGTTCCTCGAATTCGCCCAACACCCGATATTCGGCGTCGGAGGCGGCTTCTATTACAGGGACTTTGCAGGGCTCCTGCTCAAGCATTTCAGCGATGGGCTGGTATTCACGGAAGTATCCGATCTCGTATTCAACCGTCCGGAAATGGCGACATCGCGGAACTTGCTGGCAAAGGTATTCGCCGAGGAAGGAATGGTCGGCGCTATTCTGCTTATCGGATTCATGGCCTCGGTCTTGCGAAGCGCCGGCGCGAATCCGTACGCGAAATTCGCTTTTGCGCTGTGCGTTTCGCTCGTCATGAATTTCGATTCCTATTCCTTCGTGAACTTTTGGCTGTTAATCGGGTTCATCCGCGGCGGTTTCTTTGATGTGGTGCCGGCCGTGCGGGAGGTTGGAATGGAGATTCAGAGCATGAAGGGAATGAAACGGATCGCATGAAAATCGTTATCGTAAACAGTCTTTATACGCCGCATATTATTGGCGGCGCTGAAATTTCAACGCAGATCTTGGCGGAAACGCTCACCGCGGCAGCCGAAGTCCATGTACTGACGGTCGGTCCGCAGAACCGCGCGGCCGGCATCGAGTGCGAGATGATCAACGGAGTGACCGTGCACCGGCTGCCGTACAACAATCTGTACTGGATCGGCGAGGGGAAGGATGCCGGGACGCTGAAGAAAACGGGCCGCAGACTCATTGATCTGTACAATCCCGCGCAGATTCGGACCGTTCGCAAGCTTCTCGACCGGATCGATCCGGATTTGATACATACCCAAAATTTATCCGGGTTCGGCGCTGCGATCTGGACGGCGGCGAAAGCGAGCGTGCCGATCGTGCATACGCTTCGGGACTATTCGCTCCTCTCGCCGGTCAGCTCGCCGATCGCGAACCCGATGCTGTCGCGCATGTACCAATGGAGTTCACTTGGCGTCAGTAAGAGGGTATCGGCGGTCGTCGGGATCTCCTCGCATATCCTGAACCGCCATACGAGCGTCGGGTTGTTCCCGAGCGCGGCCAGGCTGGTCATTCCGAACGTCGTGGACGGCGATATCGTCGGCGCGCCGAAGGAATTCGACCGCAAGCCGCTTCGCATCGGCTATTTCGGAAGAATTGAGCCCGAGAAAGGCGTCCGCGAGCTAGTCGAAGCGGTACGCTCCCTCCCTCGCGAGATGGTGGAGCAAGTCGTCGTCTGCGGAGAAGGGGGCATGCGGCAAAAGCTGGTGGAGCTTTGCGGCAAGGACGACCGCTTCCAGTTTACCGGCAAGGTCACGCCGAAGGAAGCGCGGAGCTTCATGGCGAAGGCCGACGTCACGTTTGTTCCTTCCATCTGGGAGGAGCCGTTCGGCCGGGTCATCATCGAATCGTATCAAGTCGGCACGCCGGTCTACGCATCGGCCGTCGGAGGCATACCGGACGCCGTATGGAACCCGGCCGACTTCTTGTTCAAGCCGGGGAGCGCGGACGCGATCAAGGAGAAAATAACGGCGTTCCACGGCTTGCCCGGCGAAGAGAAGAGGCGCATCCAAGCGCAGTGCCTGAAGCATTGCAGCGGGTTTACGAAGGGATCGCTGCTGGATAAGCACCTCGATCTCTATGCGAGCATCACGAAATCGGGCAGCCCCGCATACGCCTTAGCCGCCGTGAACGGGAGGTCGTGAAGATGGGCAATCCGACCGTATACATGTGGCCCAAGCAGAGCCCCCATAACAAATACAGCGAGCTGTTGACACGGTCGATCGAGCGGAACGGACTGCGGGTCGAGCATTACGACCAGAAGGCGGCCCTTAAGCCCCGAAGGGGTGACATCGTGCATCTGCACTGGCCGAGCAATTCCTATACGGCGTCCGCCTTTCCGCTGACGATCGTGAAATCGCTGTTCTTCGCCCTGTTGCTGCTGTTTTACAGAACGAGGGGCGTTCGGCTGTTCTGGACGGTACACAACGTCTGGCCGCATGACGGCAAGACGCGCTGGGACCTGTTGATGCGGAAATATATCTTGACCGTCTGCCACCAGGCCTTCGTCCTGAGCGAATCGGTCAAGGGGGAGGTCGCCGCCACGTTCGGCGTGCCGGCAAGCAAGCTCGTGGTTACGCCGCACGGCCATTATGTGGATGCCTACGCCCGCAAGGGCACGGATATCCGCAAGCGCTTCGGCATCGCCCCGGACCGATTCCTGTTCCTTTTCATCGGCCGGATCAACCCGTACAAAGGGGTCGATAAGCTCGTCGAAGCGTTCTCGTCCCTGGGGCACGACGGCTGCGAGCTGCTCATCGCGGGTCAGGTCGATGCGGGGTATAGCCTCGATTTCGTCGAGCGGACGGGCGACGGCAGGATCCGGATCTATCCGCAGTTTGTGGACGACCACGAGCTTGCCGATTTCCTGGAAGCGGCGAACGTGATCGTGCTTCCTTACAAACAAATCACGACTTCCGGGAGCGCGATTCTCGCGCTGTCCCACAAGAAGCCGGTCGTTGCGCCAAGGCTGGGCGCGCTCGGCGAATACGTATCCGACGGCTGCGGTATCTTGTACGATCCGGAAGATCCGAACGGCTTGCGCAATGCACTCCGCGCGTCCATGGACATGGACGCGAAGGAAACAGAGATGCACATCACGGCAAAGCTCCGGGAATTGGATTGGGGCCGGATAGCCGGCAGAATGATCCAGGTCTATACCGGTACGAAGAGGTACGAGGTGAACGCATGAAAGCAAGCATAGCGATTTGTACGCATAACCGGGCGGCGGATTTGAAAGAAGCGCTCGTCAGCTTGATGAAGCAAAACTGCAGCGATTCCTACGAGGTGATCGTGGTCGACAACCGGTCCACCGATCATACCCGGGCGGTCGTGGAAGAGTTCCAGATGATGGTCGATATCCCGATCGTCTACATTTACGAAGAGCGGCTCGGCCTCTCCGTCGCGCGGAACCGTGCGATTCGCGAAGCCGCCGGCGAATACGTGCTGTTCCTGGACGACGATGCGGTCGCGTCGGAAGAATGGATCCGCGGCATCGTCGCCTTGTTCGACCGCGATCCGCGCATCGGCTGCGTCGGCGGCAAGATCGAGCCGGCGTGGGAGGGAAGCGCCCCGCAGTGGCTGCCCCAGGAGAACCGGACGCTGTACACGATTCTCGACTACGCGGACGAAATCGTGCAAATGCAAAAGCCGGACCTGCCGTTCGGCGCCAACGTGTCCTTCCGCAAGTCGGTCTTCGATACGATGGAACCGTTCCGGGAGGATCTCGGCCGGGTCGGCAGCAATTTGCTTTCCAGTGAGGAGTCCGAGCTCATTGGGCGGATCCGTACCCGCTATTCGGTTTATTACACGCCTTACGCTTCGGTGCTGCACAAGATTCCCCGTAGCCGGATGAGCCGGAAGTGGCTGCTGCGGCGCATCCATTGGCAGGGCGTCAGCAGCGCGGTGTCTTCGAAGAAGAAGGCGGGCATCTTACTGAAGTCGCTCGTGAAGATGCCGTTGTTCGCGCTGCTCATGGTCGTGTTCGCTTACGATAAACGGAAAATTTTCCGCAACGTCAGCAAAATCTGGTATAGCAACGGCGAGCTTCGCGGCGTGCTGAAGATGTACGAATGAAGAGAATCTACGGTCTAAGGAAGTCGAGCGCATGATGAAGCTGCATGACATCAAGAAGAAGCTAACCGGGCGCGGAGCCTTCCAGGCCATCCTGCATACCAGCGCCGCCAATCTGTTAATCATGGTCCTGAGCACGCTGACCTCCATCGTGACGGCGCGCATGTTCGGGGTTGTGGGAAAGGGCGAACTTTCGGCGATTCTGTTCTGGCCGACCTTGCTGTCGGGTCTCGTCAGCTTCGGGCTTCCGACCTCCCTCATTTTCAATATGAGGACGAATGCGGGCCATGCGACCGAATACGTCCGGGCTGGATTTCTGTTCCAAATTCCCGTCAGTTTGATCGTCGGGATCGTCACTTGGATCTATCTCCCCTTGTGGCTTGGGCAATATTCGGACGCCGTTGTCGAGGTCGCCAGGTGGTATACCGTGATGACGCTGCCGATGCTGCTTGCCGTCAATTTGCTCGCGGCGCTGACGCAGAGCATGGATAAGTTCAGCCTGTACAACGGCCTGCGGCTGTACGTTCCGCTGAGCAACCTGGCCGGCTTGCTGGTCCTTTGGGGAATCGGCAAATTGACGATCTCCTACGCGTCGTTCGCGTATTGCGCGACCAGCCTGATGGTCATCGTCTGGACGCTGTACAAACTGCGCCGCGAATTGAGCTTCAACTGGATCAAGCGTATGGACGGTCTGGTGTACAAGGCGCTGTTCGGTTACGGCGGTAGGGTGTTCGGCGTCGAGCTGCTCGGCACGTTGTACGGGCAGTGTGACAAATTGATCATCCTATCGCTGCTGCGGCCGAAGGATTTCGGGCTGTACACGGTCGTCTATGCGCTGTCCCGCGTGTTCAACGTCGTGCAAATGGCGATCTCGAACGTGATTTTCCCGAAGGTAACGGGCATGGACAAGGACAAAATTATCGCGACGGTCGGCAGGGCGTTCCGGCTCTCGTTCCTGCTGATGACCGCTGCGGTCATTCCGGGCATGATCATCGGCCGGTTCCTCCTGGGCCTCCTGTTCGGCGCGCAGTTCCTGGAAGCCGGCAACGCGTTCTACCTGCTCTCCCTCGAATGCATTCTCGGCGGGGGGTCGTGGATTCTCGCCTCGTCCTTCAACGCCATGGGCCGTCCCGGACTCGTGGTCATCCGGCAGGCCGTCGCGCTTTCGATCACGGTCGGATTGTTCTTCGTCTTCACGCCGCTGTACGGGCTGAACGGTATCGCGTTTGCCCTGCTGCTCGGCGCAGTCATTCGGATCGTCATTACGATCGCGGCCATGCGGGTGATCTTCAAGGTAAGAATCGCCGACATTCTGTTCGACAAAGACGACTTCCGCTTTCTGTTCAAGCGGTTAACGCGCAGTATGCCATCTTAGCGAACGAAAGGAAACGATGTGAATAACATGCTTGCAGCCGAAAGGCCCGGAATGAATAAACGAAAGCGACGCTTCAGGGATTATGCAAAGTACGGCTACCGTATTCTGCTCGGCCTGCTGTTCAGGCGCAAGGTCGACCAATGCGGAAAGCTGCTGCGCGTCGCCGGCGGCGTGACGGTCTCGAAGGCCAAGCATGCCAAGCTGATTATCGGCGACAACGTGCTGCTGTTTCGGAATACCGGCTTTTACCTCGATTCCAATGAAGCGGTCATCGAAATCGGCGACCATACCTTCATTAATCGAAGAACCGAGATTATCTGCAAAAAACACGTGAAAATCGGGAGCCACTGCGCCATTTCATGGGACGTCGCCATCATGGACACCGACACGCACCGCATCGAAGGGATGACGGAAACGAAGCCGACCATTATCGGCGACCATGTGTGGATTGGCAGCAAGGCGATTATCCTGAAAGGCGTAACGATCGGCAAAGGCGCCGTCATAGCGGCCGGATCGGTCGTTTCGAAGGACGTGCCCGCCTACGCGCTTGTCGCCGGGGTCCCGGCAAAGCCGATCAAAGAGAACGTAAGCTGGCAAATTTGACGGGCCCGTTCCCGGAAGAGAGAAGAAACGCCCACAGGAGAAGGAGACGGATTGATGGAAACCGCACAGTTCGCTCATCCGATGGATGAGCTCAAAAACCGGCTTCGGCACATTTTGAACGTGATCCCGCCCCATTCCAAAATTTATTACATCGATTATCCGGTGCACGGCAACGGCGGGGATCTGCTCATCATGAAAGGAACCGAAGTGTTTTTCAAGGATCATCGCATCCACGTTCAGGCACGTTACAGTGTATTGGATTTTCCGGACGGCCTGGCCATTCCGAAGGACCATATCATCGTGCTGCATGGCGGCGGCAACTTCGGCGACTTGTATCCGGCGCATCAGAAGCTGCGCGAGAAGATCGTGGCCGAATATCCCGGACATCGCGTGGTGATCCTGCCGCAGACGATCTTCTACAAGAACGAGAGCGAGTTCGACCGGACGGCGGCGGTGTTCAACCGGCATTCGGACCTGCACCTCTACGTCCGCGACACGCTGTCGCAGGAAATGGCAAACGTCAGGTTCACGACGTGCAACGTCTATCTGTCTCCGGACATGGCGCACCAGCTCTGGCCGATTCACAGCAAGAACATGCCAGGCAAGGAGCTCCTCTGCTTCCTCCGGACCGACATCGAGAAGACGGCGGAGCAGGAGCGGCTGGAAGCCTCCGGCCAAGGCGATTACTTGGACTGGGCGACGCTCTTCAACGGCGTCGAGCATAAGTCGATCCGCGTGTTTAACAAAATGCTGCAAAAGGGCAGCGGCAAGCTCCCCCTAAGCAAGTTCTGGGGGAAATACACCGACTATCTCGTGAACAAGGCGGTCAGCCGGTTCAGCAACTATAAGACGGTACAGACGTCAAGGCTTCACGGCCATATTCTTTCCTGCCTCATGGACAAGCCGAACATTCTAATGGACAACTCTTACGGCAAGAACGCCAGCTACTACCGTACCTGGACCGGAGGCATAACGTCAGCGACATTGATGGCGGATCCGATAGGCAAATAGAATGGAGGAATCGTATGAAAATCGTACTTCTATCGGGCGGCTCGGGCAAAAGGTTATGGCCGCTGTCGAACGACTCCCGTTCCAAACAGTTTCTGAAAATCCTTAAGAACGGCGACGGAAAGCTGGAGTCCATGATTCAACGGGTTTGGGGGCAGCTGGGTGAAGCCGATTTGCAAAATCATGCCTATGTGGCCACCAGCAAACCGCAGGTCGAAATGATCTACAGCCAGCTGGGCAGCGACATCAACCTGATCGTCGAACCGGAGCGAAGGGATACGTTCCCCGCCATCGCGCTCGCGGCCACGTACCTGTATTCGATCGAAAGCGTGAATTTGAACGAAACGATCGTCGTCATGCCTGTCGATCCGTACGTCGAGAACTCGTTCTTCCAATCGCTAAAGCGGCTGGAGCACGTGCTGGATCATTCCGATGCCGACCTCGCGCTCATGGGCGTGAAGCCGACATATCCGTCGGAGAAGTACGGTTACATCATTCCGAAGGAGGAAGCCGGAGCCGATCGGCCTTTCGTCGACGTGCACAGCTTCCGCGAGAAGCCCGTCAAGGAAGAAGCGGAAGCGATGATCCGCCAATCCGCGCTATGGAACTGCGGCGTGTTCGCGTTCAAGCTTGATTTCCTCATCACGATCCTGATCGCGAACGAGCTGCCGATACAGTACGAGGAAATGCTGAAGCGGTACGACAAACTACCTAAAATCAGCTTCGATTACGAAGTGGTGGAACGGGCGAACCGCGTCGCGGCCGTCCAATACGACGGGCCATGGAAGGATTTGGGCACGTGGAACACGCTGACCGAGGAAATCGAAACCCCCGTGATCGGCAAAGGCATCATCACGGAAGGCTCGCTGAATACGCATGTCATCAACGAGCTGGACGTTCCGATCACGCTGATGGGCCTGTCCGACGTCATCGTAGCGGCGAGCCCCGACGGTATTCTGGTCGCGGACAAAGCGGCGAGCCCGCAGATCAAGGAAGTCATGAAGCATTCGGATCAGCGTCCGATGTATGAGGAGCGGCGATGGGGCCGGTATCGCGTGCTGGATTACATCCGCTACCCGGACGGCCGGGAAGTGCTTACGAAACGGATCTTCATCGCAGGCGGCAAAAACCTGAGCTACCAGTACCACAGCCTGCGCGACGAGGTCTGGACGGTCGTCTCCGGCAGCGGGGACATGATCCTGAACGAGTACCGCTTCTCCGTCAAGGAAGGCGACGTCATTTCGATTCCGAAGGATAACAAGCACAGTCTGCGGGCGGAAACGGACATCGAGATCATCGAGGTCCAAACCGGGTCGCAGCTCATCGAAGAGGATATCGTCCGGCTCGAGCTGGATTGGAGCGAAATCGTTCAACTTTGCCGCGTTTAGAGAATAAGGCTTACCGCGTTTTCGGATGACGCAAAGCTTATGCTTACGATGCTGCATTTTGCAAACAAAACGCCAAGCTTATGCTTACGATGCCGCGTTTTGCAAACAAACGCCAAGCTTATGCCTACGATGCCGCATTTTGCAAACAAAACGCTTTAGGAGCTGAAGAAAATGAATATCACAGTCATCGGCACCGGTTATGTCGGGCTCGTGTCGGGAATCTGCTACGCGGAGCTCGGCCATCGGGTCGTCTGCGTCGACAAGGACCGGGCGAAAGTCGAAACCTTGCAGAACGGGGGCATTCCGATTTACGAGCCCGGCCTGCAGGAGCTCTCGGTTAAGAATTCGGCTGCCGGAAGGCTGAGCTACACGGTCGACCTGCGCGAAGCGGTCGAGCAGTCGGAGATCGTCATCATCGCGGTCGGCACGCCTTCGCTCCCGAACGGCGAAGCGAACCTGGCCTATATCGACCAGGCGGCCATCGAAATCGCGCAGGCGATGAACGGCTATAAAATCATCGCCGTGAAAAGCACCGTGCCCGTCGGCACGAACGAACGCGTGGGCAATCTGATCCGAAGCCGGACGAGCGAGCGGTTCGACAGCATTTCGCTTCCGGAGTTTCTGCGGGAAGGCTCCGCCGTGCAGGATACGATGCATCCCGACCGGATCGTGATCGGCGCCGATTCCGAGAGCGCCGCCGATATCATCGTGCAGCTGCACCGGAAGCTGACGGAGCACATCGTCGTGACGGACATCCGGAGCGCGGAGATGCTGAAATACGCATCCAACGCGTTCCTGGCGACGAAAATCTCGTTCATCAACGAAATCGCGAACATTTGCGAGAAGGTCGGCGCCGACGTGACCCGCGTCGCTGAAGGTATGGGTTACGACAAACGGATCGGCCATGCGTTTCTGAAAGCGGGGATCGGTTACGGCGGGTCCTGCTTCCCGAAAGATACGCGGGCGTTGATCCAAATCGCGGGCCACGTCGATTACGAGTTCAAGCTGCTGCGTGCGGTCGTCGAAGTGAACCAGGATCAGCGGATGAGCGTCATCCGGAAGCTGGAAACGATTTTCGACGAGGAACTGCAGGGGAAGACGATCGCCGTCTGGGGACTGGCCTTCAAGCCGAATACTGACGACGTCCGGGAATCGCCGGCGTTGGAAATCATCCAATATTTGATCCGGAGCGGCGCGCATGTGAAAGCGTACGATCCGATCGCGATGCGAAACTTCCGGAGCATGTACGGGGACAACGGCGTGATGTGGTGCGACGATGCCTTGGAAGCCGCGACCGGCGCGGACGCGTTGTGCCTGCTGACGGAATGGGACGAATTCGTGCATGCGGACCTTAAACTGCTGCAATCGATTCTGAGAAAGCCGATTCTGATCGACGGACGGAACGTATTCAAGGAACGCGATTTGGCGGAAACATCCTTCATCTATTATTCCATCGGCCGTCCACGTCTGAACCAGGAAGTCAAGGAGGAAGTGTCAGCCTTGGTCGACTAGAAGGCAAAAAGGAGAACAAAAGTGAAAAAGAAATTGGTGTGCTTGGCGGCACTCGGCATCTGCGCCGTTTTGGTTCCGGCGCCCGTGCTTGGAGACGCCGTTCCGCCCGCCTACGAAATCGAAGTCGATTCGCTCGTTAATTGGAACCAGGTGTATCGGCATTCCGATTCGCTCAAGTTGCAAAATCTTTCGGGCGATAAGCTCGATCCGACGCGCGTGAAGCCAAGCGGCGTTTCTGGGGAATACATGGTCTACCGGACGCAGGAAAAAAGCTTCCTCCGCTCGTTTTCGATTTACGCTTATTCTGCTTCGGGGCAGCAGCACAGCCATCCGACCCTATCGATCTCAAGGGACGGCAAGACGTACAAGGAGATCACGCCGGATATTCACGAGAGCGGCGAGAATACCCTCGAATACGAGTCGAGGGGCTTTCCGGGAGACACAAGATATTTGAAAATCACCTTCCAGGGCGGGGGAGCGAACCCATCCCCGTCGATCGGGAAGGTTGTGCTGAACGGACCTGCGATCGTAGACGCGAGCGTTCCTTCGGGGACGGTGCCTTACGGCCGCATGATCATGCTGAACCGGGGCGAAGCGGGCGAAACGGTCTATTACACGACCGACGGCAGCGATCCGCGAAGCTCGCTGACCCGAAAGCATTACAGCACTCCGATTCCGGTGCTCGGCAAGCTGACGCTGAAGACCACTGCCGTCAACCATTCGGGAACGGGCAAGTCGGCGGCCAGCCAGGTGTCGACCTACCAGTATGAGACGGCTTCCTCGGACGCCGCGCCAACCGGACTAATCGACAACCTAGACAGCTTTAAGCTAAGCGACGGCCGTTCCAACCTGTACATCGCGAAGAACGACCCCGGATTTTTCAACAACGACGGAAGCCGGGCGACGCGCACCTCGAGCGGGTCGGGTTATATCGTATACCGGA
Organism: Paenibacillus sp. R14(2021); assembly: GCF_019431355.1. Taxonomy (NCBI): domain Bacteria; kingdom Bacillati; phylum Bacillota; class Bacilli; order Caryophanales; family Paenibacillaceae; genus Paenibacillus; species Paenibacillus sp. R14(2021). The sequence goes on along the minus strand of NZ_CP080269.1, from coordinate 1,817,042 downwards.
CGGAGTACGATATCCATTCCTTCACGGTTTACAGCAGCTTCTTCACGGGCGTTGCGATCGAGAACCAGCGGTTCTTCGCTTCGGCAGACGGCAAGCAGTATACCGAAATTGCCGCGCGGGCGGATACCACTGGTTATTCGCAAAGCGATTGGCAAGCGTATTCCTACGAGGCTTTGGCTCTGCCCGCCCACACGCGGTATTTGAAAATCATGCTGGCCGGGGCGGCGAATTCCTGGTCGCCGCAAATGTCCAAGGTCGTCATCAATCAGAACACGGCTTCCGTCAAGCTGTCTTCGTCGAAGACCGGCGCTGCGGCCAAAGCCGAGCTATCGACCGAAACGCTTGGGGCGCGCATCTATTACCGGTTAAACAAGGGACCTGATTTCCTCCCGTACACTGCGCCTCTGGAGCTGACCGGCTATAACGTCTTGGAGGCGTATGCGGTCAAGGACGGTTTGGTCCCGAGCCCGATCCGCAACTTCTCGCTCAACGCCGGCAGCGAAATCGAAGTCGACAAATATGGCCAGATGAAGAAAGCGAGCTTCACCGAGAAGGTGTCGAGCGACAAGCAATTGGCCGATGACGCAAGTAAGGACGAAGCGTATTACGACAGCCTCAAGACGCCCTCCGACCGCGACGGTTACGGCGGACTCGCCGGCAGCGCGTCGACATACGGCCTGAAGGAAAGCGGATATTTCGCGATTCAGCAGATGGACGGCCGCAAAGTCATGACGACGCCGAACGGGGACCTGTATTTCAGCTTGGCGGTAAACGGCGTGACGGCCAACGAAACGTATACGATGGTGAAGGGACGGGAGCTTAAGTTCGAATCCGTTCCGCCGTACGAGGGCGAATACAAGCGCGCGTACATCGGGAAGGACAACTACTCCTTCTATATGGCTAACGTCTACCGCAAGACCGGCGTCTTTCCCACCGAGCATTCCGTCTATTCGGCAGCGGTCTCCCGGCTGCAAAAATGGGGCTTTAACGGCGTAGGCAACTATTCGACCGAGAAATACGGCGAAGAAGGCAAAATGCCTTATGTGCGAATGCTCCCGCTGAACCGCATGGGCTGGGCAAAGCTGGACGGCATCTCGATCTTCGACATCTTCGCGCCGAACGCCGAAGCGAAGATCGACGCCACGTTCCAGAAGGCGCTGACGCCGCATAAGGACGACCGGATGCTGATCGGGTACTTCATCGACAACGAATACGATTTTCATAAGTTCTATTCCAACGTGCCGAAGCTGAAGGCGAGCTCGGCCGCCATCAAAGGGAAGCTGGTAGAGCGGATGCTCGACAAGTATGAAACCATCGCCGCGTTCAACGCCGCTTGGGGCACGAAGTTCGAGTCGTTCGACGACTTGGGGGAGGCCGATATGCCGGTCAAAACGTCGGCATCCTGGCGCGACATGGACGACTTCTACGCGTACTACCTGGATACGTTCTTCGGGACCGTTTCGCGCATCTACCGCAAATACGATCCCAATCATTTGCTGCTCGGCGACCGGTGGATCACGACGACCTTCCACAACAAGAAATTCCGGGATCCGCTTGCCGAGACGGAAGGCAAATACGTGGACGTCATCAGCATCAACTATTACAGCTACAAGATCGAGACGGATCTCCTGCAGGATGTCTACGAAAAGTCGGGCGGCAAACCGATCCTGCTCAGCGAATTCGGCTACGGCACCGGCGAGCAGGGGCTGAAGCCGCTGCTTCCGAATTCGGCGTCGAATCAATTCCAGCGAGGGATGCGTTACCGGAATTACGTGGAAGGCGTCGCCACACTGCCTTACATCGTGGGCGCGCACCTGTTCAATTACGTCGATCAAGCCGGGCTCGGCAGGTACTGGCAGGGCGAATGGGGCGAGCATTATAACTCCGGGCTCGTCAATGTCGCGGACCGGCCTTATAAGGATTACTTGAAGGGCATCAAGGATACGAACGACGATATTTACAAGCTGGTGCTCAAGGAACGGCCTAAATTCTACTACGATTTCAACAAAGGGTGAACTGCTTTGGTCGATTCGAACGGCAACAATCTTGCCTTCCTGCTCTGCACGCCCAGAAGCGGAAGCTCCTTGGCTACGGTGATGCTGCAAAATCACAGCAAGATGTTCGCCACGCAGGAAATGTGGTTTCTGATGAGTCTCTACGATCTCCGGTCGCCGCAGCGCAGGGCATACGGCGGAACCGGCATTCTCAGCCAGTTTTATAACGGCATCCTGCCGCAGGAAACCTTCGAGGACGCGAGCCGCGCGTTCGCGCTTCAGGCGTACAACGGCTTGCTGCAGAGCAGCGCAGGAGCGGAGCTGGTCATCGACAAGTCGCCCCGATATTATTATTTGCTTGAATTCCTGGATGCGCTGTTTCCGCAATCCAAACGGATCTGGCTCATCCGGAATCCGTTCGCGGTCCTCGCCTCGAACAAGAAAGTGAACAAGCAGAGGGGCGCGGGCTTCGATCTCGCGGGAAGCCTCCGCCATCCGGATTTCGACATGAAAATCGCGGACCTGACCGTCGGGCTGTTCCGGTATTACCATTACTTTGCCGGAGACAACCCGTACGCGCATCGGCTGCATTACGAGAAACTGGTGGCGGAACCGAGGACGCAATTAACCGAGGTTTGCCGGTTTCTCGGCACCGCGTACGAAGAGGGCATGGAAACGTACGGCAATTACATGAATTCCGCCAAGTCCGACTTGTACTTCAGCATGGGCGTAGGCGACCCGTTCGTGGCGAACCATAAGGAGCCCAATCAGGAATCCGTCCATATCTGGAAAGACGTGCTGGACAAGCGCGAGATCGAGCTGTACGGCCGTACGCTCGGGGCGCGGATATTCCGCGAGCTCGGCTATGCCGGGGAGTTGGAGGAAGCCGAGAAGCTGACGGGCGTGCGTTTCGAGCATGAGCCTGACACGGAGCTGATCGCGCTGCGGACCAAACAATTGGCCGAGGCGACCGGCTGCAGATGGGAAGAAGGCTACACGCTGAAATCCGCAGCTGATCCGGGAAGAGGCAGCGCGCCGGCGGAGACGGCCGAAGCGTCTAACGGGCGGCACGCGGAGACGCTTCGGCTGCAGATGACTGCGCGCGCGCTCGAGAAACGCCTGGAGCTCGGCGCCATGGAGCAGCAGCGGCTGAAAGCGCAGCTTGACGCCACGAGCCGAAAGATCAACCGTTTGAAGTCGCTCGTTCCCTTCGGCAGCAGGCTATCGTCCTTGGCATCGGCCTACTTGACCGGCGGCGGGGGGAAGAAATGAGCGCCATCGCGGGTTTGCTCCGGTTCGATGGGCAGCCTGCCGGGTCCGTGGAAGGAGGCGGCATGATGGACGCGATGGAACGCTATGACGCGGACGACGTCCGGACATGGTCAGACGGCCCCGTGTTTCTCGGCTGCCGTTCCAAATGGATCACGCCCGAATCCGTGCACGAACGGCTGCCCTATTACGATCCGGAGCATCGGCTCGCGATCGCTTCGGACGCGATGCTCGACAACCGCGGGGAATTGTTCGACCTGCTGCAGGTTCGGTCCGCCCGCCGCGCCGGCATGACCGACAGCGAGCTCATTCTGCTTGCGTACCGGAAATGGGGGCGCGGTGTGCCAGAACACCTGATCGGCGATTTCGCCTTCGTCATCTGGGACGAAGCGAAGCGGAAGCTCTTCGGCGCAAGGGACCTGTTCGGCCATCGGTGCCTGTATTATCATCGCGACGCCCGGCGGTTCTCCTTCGGCACGACGATGGCGCCCCTGTTCGCGCTGCCTGGCGTGGCGAAGGAGCTGAACGAATCCTGGCTCGCGGAATTCATGGCGATCCCGGAAATGTACGAGTCGACGGACGCCGGCGCCACGCCGTACCGGAACATTCACCAAGTGCCGCCGGCTCACGCGATCGCCGTCTCGGACGGCCAAGTATCGCTCTTCGGCTACGGCTCGCTCGAGCCGAAGGAGATGCTGCGGCTGAAGTCGGACGGCGAGTACGAGGAGGCGTTCCGGGACGTGTTCGGAGAAGCGGTGAAGTCGCGGCTTCGGACGCACCGCCAGGTGGCGGCGACGTTGAGCGGAGGCCTCGACTCGGGAGCCGTAGCCAGCTTCGCGGCCCGCACGCTGCGGGAAGAAGGGAAGACGCTGCACACGTACAGCTACGTCCCGACCGGCGATTTTACCGATTGGACACCCGCGAGCGCGACCGCCGACGAGACCCGGTTCATGAAAGCAACAGCCCGTTATGCGGGAAACATCTCGGATCGGTACATGGACTTCGCGGGCATCAGCCCGATGTCCCAGGTGGACGAGTGGCTGGACATCCTCGAGACGCCGTATAAGTTTTTCGAGAATTCGTTCTGGCTGAAGGGCATGCACGAGCAGGCCGGTCGGCAGGGTGCGGGCGTCCTGCTCACCGGAGCGCGGGGGAACTTCACAGTCTCGTGGGGACCGGCCGTCTACTATTATGCGCTGCTGCTCCGAAAGATGAAATGGCTGCAGTTTATGCGAGAGTTCCGGCAATACAGGGCCAACAAAGGAATTGCAGGCTCAAGGCTGCTGTCCATCATCTGCAAAGAAGCGTTCCCCGTCCTTACGAAGCGGTCGAGCGCGGCCGCGGACAACGCGCCGGACATTCCGACGATGTTGATCCATCCCGATTTTGCCAAGCGGACCGAGGTGTTCGCTAAGCTTCGGGACAGCCGGATCGGCACGAACGGCACCCTGATCCACGATCCGCTGGAGATCCGGAAGGAGAAGCTGCAAAGCTTGGCGGTCGCGAACAAGAACGGCGCCTCGGCGACGAAACTGTCCCTGCGCTACGGCGTATGGGAACGCGATCCGACCTGCGACCCCAGGGTCGTCCGATTCTGCTTCTCGGTACCGGTGGAGCAATATGTGAAGGGCGGCCTCGACCGAGCGCTGATCCGCAGGGCGACAAAGCATTATCTGCCCGACGAGGTCCGGCTGAACCAACGCGTGCGGGGCATTCAGGGGGCCGATTGGGTACACCGCGTCATCCCGGCCTGGAAATCGCTCGAGTGCGAGCTGCTGCAGCTTTGCGCGGACCCCGTCGCGGGACATTATCTCCATGTCGGACGGATCAAGGAAGCCGTGGCGCAGCTCGGCAGGGAACCGCGTCCGGAGCATGCATTCCGGCCGGAGATGCGGATGCTGATGCGGAGCCTGATCATCTACCGGTTCCTGAAGCGGACACTATGATACGTAAATTACTGAAGGGAGGTGAAAACCACATGACAAACCAAGTGAAAAAGGAATGGGCGGTTCCGACTCTGGAATCCCTTGAAGTAAGTGAAACGATGTATGGCAAAGGCAACACGACGATCGACTTCGTTACGACGGACGATATGGACATATACAACCCAAGCTAGTTCTTCTCCTTACTTAATTCCTATCAAGTGTCCTTATATGATCGATAAGGATCATATAAGGACACTTCTTCATTTTGGCGAAAGGAGTGAACGGCATGATTTCTGCGGTACGGCAAACGGTGTATCAAGCATTCGGTCTCAGGATTTCGAGCGAAATTCCGCTGCCCGAGCTGCCTTTATCCGCCGGCGGCGAAGATCGCGCAGGCGCGGATGTCGTCATTGCGACTCGCGTCACGGACCGGTTGGGAGACGAGCTGGAAGCCGTCGGCAGCAATTTCGCGCGCATCGGGAACCGGTTTCTGTTTCTGATCCCGGAAACGGCTTTCTACTGCATCGAAGATGGACAACGCATTACGGTATCGCCTCTAGCGGGAGCGGATCCGGAGAAAGTGCGCGTTTACCTGCTCGGCACCTGCATGGGAGCGCTGCTGATGCTCCGGGGCGTGCTGCCGCTGCATGGAAGCGCGGTCGAGATCGACGGCAAGGCGTATGCCTTCGTTGGCGATTCGGGAGCCGGAAAATCGACGCTCGCGGCGGCTTTCGTCGGCGAGGGGTACCGGCTGGTAAGCGACGACGTCATTGCTGCTTCCTGGGCGGACGGCGGCGGACTGCCCATCGTTTCGCCAGCCTATCCGCAGCAGAAGCTGTGGCGGGAAAGCATTGAGCAGCTTGGCCTAAGCAAGGAGAACGGGAGCTATCGCACGATTTACCGGGAAACGGCGAAATTCGCCGTGCCGGCGACAGAGGGGTTTTGCGATGGACCTGTTCCGCTGGCGGGCGTCTTCGAGCTGGCGAGGCCGCAGGGGGAGGCGACCATCGTCAGACCTTTGCCGAATCTCGAACGGCTGCGCGTCATGCTGCTTCATACGTACCGGAATCGGCTGATTCATCGGCTGGGACTGGAGAAGTGGCATTTCAAGGCGGCGGCGGGCATCGCCGAACAAGCGAAGATCTACCAATTAAGCAGGCCGCAGGCAGGCTTCACGGCCCATCGGCTAGTATCCGAAATCATTCAAACCATCAGAGAAGGAGAGAAAGACAGATGACGAATTTATCCCTAGTGGAACAAACGGTCGTACAATCGACAGGCAGCGTTGTCAGCGATATGAGCGGAGAGAAGGTCATGTTCGTCGTAAGCTCGGGCAAATATTACAATCTTGGCGCGATCGGAGGCAGGGTGTGGGAGCTGATCGCTTCGCCGATTCCTGTCAAACAACTGGTCGACGCGCTTATGGCCGAATACGACGTCGAGCTCTCGGCTTGCGAGAAACAGGTGGAGGCGTTTCTGAAGAACCTGCATGCGGAAGCGTTGATCGAGGTCCGGAAAGGTGAAGCGTAACCTAGCCAAATTTCTGTCGCTACCCACTGAAAAAAAACGGATTATGCTGGAAGCGCTCGCTTATTTGGCCCTGGCACGCGTCATGAAAGCGCTGCCGTTCTCCAGGATCGCGCCTTCTCTTGGGGGACGCGCGCTGGAAACGCCGCTGGTTCACGATCCGTCGGACGAGACGGCGATCCGCCGCGTCGCGCAGGCGGTCCGGGTCATGAGCCGCCACACGGTTTGGGAAAGCCAGTGCCTGGTGAGGGCGATCGCCGCCAAAAAAATGCTGGAACGGCGGAGGATCGAGAGCACGCTTTATTTGGGAACGGCGAGGAACGGCGAAGGGAAGATGATCGCACACGCTTGGCTTCGAAGCGGGCCCTTCTACGTGACCGGAGCCGAGGAAATGCGGATGTTCACGACGGTAGCCGCATTCGGATCGAACAAACGCGCGGAGAGGATGGAAGGTGCCTGAATATGGATCACGATTACACGCTTGATATAAGCGCTTTTCCGGAGGAATTAAACATCATGCTGGCGTTCTTGCGGTCGGATGCCGATTTACAAGCGGATCAATCGGTTATGCCATCGCTGCCGCACATCGATTGGAATCAATTTCTGGAGCTTGTCCAGCATCACCGGGTTTATCCGCAGCTGTACGCCCGGATGAAATCCAGCCAATTGATTCCTGCCGATGTTCTGCAAGCCCTTCATCGCGATTTCACGCAAAATACGTTTCAAATGCTGCGATTGAGCGGTGAAATGGAACGGGTTTGCGTATCCCTTCAGGAGAACGGGATATCGCCGTTAGTCTTGAAAGGGCCGGTGCTCGCCAAGGATTTGTACGGCGATCTCTCGCTCCGCACATCCAAGGATCTCGACATTCTCATTCCGATGGAGAGCGTGGAAGCCGCCGAGAAACAGCTGCTGGGCCTTGGCTACCAGAGCGACGGCCATGGTCCGCGCCTCTTCAATTGGAAGTGGAAGATGCATCATATTTCCTTTACGCACCCGCAGACGGGAATCCAGGTGGAGATCCATTGGCGGCTCAATTCCGACATGGGCAAGGAGCCGCCATTCGATGATCTCTGGAGCCGGAGAAGGCGCAGCCCGCTTTCCAAGCGGGACATCTATCTGCTGGGGAGCGAGGACCTTTTCATGTACCTCGTCTCGCACGGCGCCCGTCACGGCTGGTTTCGGCTGCGCTGGCTGGCGGACATCGACAGGATGGCGCGCCGAAGCCTGGATTGGGGCGCCCTCATTTCGCTCATGCGCCGCTACCAATGCCTGCAGCTGGGCGGGCAGGCGCTCACGCTGGCCGCCGGCTTGTTCCGGACGCCGATTCCGCCTGATGCAGGGCCGATGCTCTCGGGCGCCCATCGGCGGGAACTGGCGGAACGTTCGCTTTATTTCATCCGGGACATCGTCTCGTTCTCTCCGGGCGACAAGGAGCTGGACAGGATGTACAAACGCTACTTGTTCGCCTTGAAGACGAAGCGGCAAAAATCGGTCTACATGTTCAGTCAGCTGTACCCCAGCTTCAGGGATACGGAGGCGCTCCCACTCCCGAAATCGCTGCATTTTCTATATTTCCCTTTACGGCCGTTCGTCTGGATCTGGCGGCAGATGAAGCAGGAAGCGTGAGGCGAGCGGTGCCTGAAAAGCTCGGACGACCCCCTGAAAATTAAATGAATATTCGAATAATTTATGAAGGAATGCAAGGTCTTGGCTGCCGGACCGAATATCCGGACTCCGCGATAGCGAGATCAGCACCATAGGAGGAAATCATGAGCGCAATTGCCGGCATTCTATGCTACGACGATGAATCCGTATCGACTAAGGACGGCGCGAAGCTGATGCAAGCCTTGCAGCGGTACCCGGCCGACGACGCGCAAACCTGGCATGGCGGGTCGGTCTTTCTGGGCTGCCACGCCCAATGGATTACGCCGGAATCGGTTCATGAGCGTTTGCCTTACTATGACGGTCACAGCCGGCTGGCCATTACCGCGGACGCGATCATCGACAACCGGGCGGAATTGTTCGACCGGCTGCAGATCGATTACGGCCGGCGGAAAGGGATGACGGACAGCGAGCTGATTGCCGCTGCCTATCTGAAGTGGGGCAGGGAAGCCCCCCGTTTCTTGATCGGGGACTACGCCTTCGTCATTTGGGACGAGCAGAAGCGGCTCCTGTTCGGCGCCCGCGATTTATTGGGCAACCGGACGCTGTATTATCAGCGGCAGGAACGGCGTTTCGCCTTTTGTACGGTGATCAATCCGTTGTTCGAGCTGTCCGGCGCCAAGAAGGCGGTGAACGAGTCCTGGTTTGCGGAGTTTCTCGCGATTCCCATCATTCTGGATTCCGTCGAAGTGAACGCCACCGTGTATCGCGATATTGAGCAGCTCCCTCCCGCGCACTGGCTTGCGGTGGAAGACGGGAAGCTGACGCTTGGGCAGTACGATAAGATCGAAGCGCCCCGGGAGTCGCTGCGGCTGAAGTCGAACGGTGAATACGAGGAAGCGTTTCGCGACGTGTTTCGGGAAGCCGTCTCATCGAAGCTCCGGACGTTCCGCCGGGTCGGCGCGAGCTTGAGCGGCGGATTGGACTCCGGCGCGGTCATCGGCTTCGCCGCGGACCCGCTGCGCAAGGAAGGGAAAACCTTACATACATACAGTTACGTGCCATCGAACGATTTCGTGGATTGGACGCCGAGAAGGATGGTGGCCGACGAAAGTCCATACATTCAAGCTACCGTCCGGCATGTCGGGAATATCGCGCACAACGGTCTGGATTTTGGAGACCGGGACTCGTTCGGGGAGATCGACGATTTGATCGGCCTCCTGGAAGCACCCTATAAGTTCTTCGAGAACTCGTTCTGGATCAAAGGTATTCTTGAACGGGCGCAGCAGGACGGCGTTTCCGTGCTGCTGACGGGCGCGCGCGGGAATTACAGCATTTCCTGGGGACCGGCGATGGACTATTACGCCCAGCTGCTAAGGAAGCTGCGTTGGTTCCGTTTCTACCGCGAGCTCAAGCACTATGGGCGGCGCATGAATATCGGCCGTTCGCGGTTGCTGCCCATTCTCGGCAAACAAGCCTTTCCCTTTGCGGCTAGATCCGTTAACGCTACAGGCTCGGCGGGCGAAACGCCGCAGGTCATCCATCCGGATTTCGCGGCAAGAACAGGCGTGTTCGAGAAGCTGAAACGGCATGACGTCGGCTTGGACGGCTGCGTCTTCGACGAGTTCGAGGCCAGGGACTATCAGTTCGGAAATTTGGCGACCTCGAACCACCAAGGGACGTCCGTCACCAAGTTTTCCTTGCGCTACGGCGTGTGGGAACGGGATCCGACCGCCGATCCGCGGGTGGTCCGCTTCTGCCTGTCCGTGCCGATCGAGCAGTACGTCCAGAACGGCATGGACCGCTCGCTCGTCCGCAGGGCGACCGCCTCGTATTTGCCGGACGACGTGCGGCTGAATCAGCGCGTCCGCGGCGTCCAAGGGGCGGATTGGATCCACCGCATGCTGCCCGCATGGCGCTATTTTACCGAGGAGCTGCGGAAGCTATGCCGCGACCCCGTCGCCGCGCATTATTTGAACGTGGATCAGATCAAGGCTTCGCTCGAGAAAATCGGCCCGGCCCCCAAGCCGGAATTCGCTTACGACGCGGATGCCAGGCTCTTGATGCGGGCTCTGATCGCCTGGCGGTTCTTGCGGCAATTGGCGTGAGAAGCCGCACCTGAAAGGAGGTGAACAACAATGGAAAAGCAAACTCTGAAAGCTTGGCAACAGCCGATGCTGGAAGTACTCGACGTCAACGAGACGATGGGCGGACCGAACGGGGTAATCCCGGACAAGAACGGTAAAGGCGGCCATAACAATCATCCCCACGAATCGTAAATGCCTGCATTAAACGACGGAACGACGGCCCTTATGCGGAATCTTGCGTATAAGGGCCGTTTCATCATTTGTATCGACTCTTACTTGAAGAAAAGGTGAGCAAAATGAACCCTAACCCTGCTGCGTCGCGAACGGTTTATAAGGCATTCGGGCTGACGATTGCAAGCGAAATCGTCATGCCGGAGCTGCTCCGGGAGTCCGAACAAACCGGCGAGGCGGATGTATATATCGAGTTGGAAGACTTGTCTCACGCGTGGAACGAGCGAAGCGGCAGCGACGACCATTATGCGTTCGGCGACGGCGAATTCATGCTGAACATCGAAGGCGCGGGCATCTACCGCGTGCGCGGAGGAAGCCGGATCAGCGTTTCGCCTGCGGCCGGAGCCGAAGCGACCACCGTTCGGTTGTACCTGCTCGGCACCTGCATGGGCGCCCTGCTGTTTCAGCGCCAGCTGCTGCCGCTGCATGGAAGCGCCGTCGTCATCGGCGGCAAAGCCTATGCATTCGTGGGCGATTCCGGCGCGGGCAAATCGACGCTGGCCGCCGCTTTTTTGAAGCTCGGCTACCCGCTTCTGACCGACGACGTCATTGCCGTCACGCTCTCCCGCGACCGCGTCCCCTTCGTCATTCCCGCCTACCCGCAGCAAAAGCTGTGGCAGGAAAGCATCGATAAGCTCGGCATGCAATCCGGCCGCTATCTTCCACTGTACCAGACCAAATTCGCGATACCCGTGGCGTCCCAGTTCTGCAAGGAGCCCGTTCCGCTTGCCGGCATCTTCGAACTCGTGAAATCGGACGGGGAGGAAACGGAAATTCGTCGTCTGCGGGGATTGGAGCGGCTGCCGACCGTGCGTTACCATACCTACCGGCAATTTCTGATTTCCGATCTGGGCTTGGACCATCGGCATTTCTCGACCTCCGTATCGCTCGTCGAGCGCATCGGCATGTACCAATTGCGCAGGCCGGCCGCGGGATTTACCGTTGACGAGCTGGTCAACCGCATTCTGGCCGCGGTGGATGAAGGCGCGAAGATTTCGCACGGATAAGGAGAGATCGAAGTGAAGCATCTGCTGAGATACATCAACAAACTGCGCGAATATGCCGGGATCAAGCTCTATGTCAATCTGATCGGCATGACGGTCATCAGCTTCCTAGAGGGCATCGGGATCTTCCTGCTCATTCCCGCGCTTGGCCTGATTGGCATCTTCCACATGGACACGGGCGGCATCCCGTTCGTGTCCGGATTGGTCGAACCGCTGAAGGCAATTCCAGAAGGGGCGCGTCTCGCCGTGCTGCTTGGCGGGTTCACGCTGCTCATTACGGGTCAGGCGCTGATGCAGCGCAAGCAAACGAATTTGAATTTGGAGATTCAGCACGGATTCATCCGGTACCTTCGGGAGGATATCTATCGGGGCTTGCTGCAGGCCAATTGGGCGTTTTTCCTGAAAAACCGCAGTTCTGATTTCACGCATATCATGACGAACGAGCTGCTGCGCGTCAGCATGAGCACGTATCTCGCGCTGCGATTATCGACGACGCTGCTCTTTACCGCCGTTCAAATCGGCTTCGCGTTGTGGCTCTCGGTCAAGCTGACGGCCATGGTCCTGATCTGCGGCCTGGCGGTCGCGGTCTATTCCAGCAAGTTCATCAAGCAGTCGAAGAACATCGGGGATCAGACCTCGGAGCTGGCGCAGCAGTACATCGGCGGGATGACCGATCACTTCGGCGGCATGAAGGACATCAAGAGCAACATGACCGAAGCGCATCATCTATCGTGGTTCCGGGCGCTGTGCGGCCAGATGGAGCATAATCTGGTCCATTTCGGGAGAACGCAGTCCGCCTCCCAGTTCGTCTATAAGGTCGCTTCCGTCGTGCTCATCTCGCTGTTCGTTTATCTATCCTTGGAAGCGTTCCGCGTGCCAGCCGAAAATCTCGTCCTGATCATCGTCATCTTCTCCCGCCTATGGCCGAAATTTTCGACGCTGCAGGCCAACTGGGAGCAGATCGCCCAATCGCTGCCGGCGTTCAAGAGCCTGACGGATCTGGAACGGGAATGCGCGGCGGCCAAGGAGCTGGATTCCTTTAACGACGCCGTATCCAAGGGCAAGCCTTTGCGCATGGCGGAAGGCATCGAATGCCGCGGCATTTCTTACCGGTATGACAACAGCGGATCGTCCTACGCCCTGCATAATGTCAGCCTGTCGGTCCCGGTGAACAGCATGACGGCGATCGTCGGCAAATCCGGCGCCGGCAAGAGCACCCTGATCGATATTCTGATTGGACTCATCAAGCCGGAAGAAGGAGAAGTCCTGGTAGACGGAGTGCGTCTCGCGAACGACGATGGCTTCTCGCTGCGACGGTCCGTGAGCTACGTTTCGCAGGATCCGTTCCTGTTCCATGCCAGCATCAGGGAAAACCTGCTCATTGCCGCTCCGGAAGCCGACGAGGATCAAATGTGGGAAGCGCTGCGTTTCTCGGCTTCAGATGAATTCGTGCGAATTCTGCCCCAAGGGCTGGATACGGTCCTCGGAGACCGCGGGGTACGGCTTTCGGGAGGGGAACGGCAGCGGATCGTGTTGGCGCGGGCGATTCTGAGGAAGCCTTCGATTCTGATATTGGACGAGGCCACCAGCGCGCTGGACAGCGAGAATGAAGCGAAAATCCAGCACGCGCTCGACCGGTTGAAGGGGAAAACGACCATCATCGTCATTGCCCACCGGCTGTCGACGATTCGAAACGCGGATCAAGTCCTCGTCTTGGATAACGGAAAGGTGATCCAGCGGGGCGGCTATCAGCAGCTCTCCGCGGATACCAAGGGGACGTTCAGCAAACTGCTGGAGTTTCAAGCCGGGGTACACGCATAATCCGATCCGCAGCATGGCGGCAGCGACCCGCAAGCTGGGGCGGAAGGGAGCTCAACAGCTTGCGAGGTAGTTCCGTTCCTCGAGATAAGCGAGCAAAGCGGCCAGCGACTGGTCGATCGTCATCTTCTCCGTATCGATAATCAGGTCAGGATTGCCGGGGACGTCGTATTTGCCGTCGATTCCCGTAAAATTGCTGATCTGTCCGCTTCTTGCCTTCTTATACAATCCTTTCGGATCCCTCTTCTCGCATTCCATGAGCGAGCATTTCACGTAAATTTCGATAAAATCCCCAGGCGGAAACATTGCTTTAACCATCTGGCGGTCCTTTTCGTCCGGCGAGATGAATGCCGACAGAACGAACAGGCCGGCATCTGCGAACAGCTTCGAAACTTCCCCGATCCGGCGGATGTTTTCTTTCCTATCCTCGCTCGAGAATCCGAGATCACGATTGAGGCCGTGCCGGATATTGTCCCCGTCCAAGACGTAGGAGGCGATATTCCTGGCATGAAGCGTCTGCTCGAGCGCGAAGGCGAGCGTCGATTTGCCCGATCCGGACAAGCCCGTGAACCAGAGCGCGCAGTTATTATGGTTGTTTCGCTCGCGTCGGTCCTCTCTCGTAACCATGGAATGCTGCCATGAAATATTGCTGCTCTTGTGCTGCATGGTTTCATCTCCTCTGTGATGCCTCGATGTCTCTTTCTTCTACTATCTATTCTATCATAGAGTACCTGCGATATTATCGCCGCTCGCCATAATGAGGCTTTCGTACCGGTTCGAAATGCCGTTCCAAGGCCGCGCCGGAAATTTTACGGAAGTTGCTCTTTTTTGGTTTTGAGTATTCCTCGCGCCGGATATGTCTGATAAAATAAACGGACGTAATCCTATACAGGGAGGCTTTATTCTTGTCGTCCGAACCGCTTCTTACCTTTCTGTCGCCGCCGCTGCCTTATTTTATCGAATCCAACCGCGGAACGTATCCGAAAGGCGGCGAGCATCCGAATCGCCGGAATATTGGCGTGTTTGATCTCTTGTTTGTTCACAGCGGCACCTTGTACGTAGGCGAAGAATCCAGCACATGGGAAGTCGGGCCGGGACAGATGTTAATCTTGAGGCCGGATCGATGGCATTACCCAACCAAGCCCTGCACGGAAGAGACGGTATTCGACTGGGTTCATTTCCAGACGGCCGGTCCATGGGAAGAGCTCGGCAGCGCCAACTGCGGCACGCTTCGAGGCGATTATTATTCTTATGCGATCCGACTTCCGCGCACGATGACGTTCTCGTATCCGGAAGAAGCCATTTCCTTATTCGGCAAGCTGCATGATGCGGCAATCGGCACCTCCCATGCGGCGTTCTGGCAGCGGCAGCAGTGGTTTCTCCATCTCCTTCAGCTCTTCGACGAAGGCTGGCGAAGCGATGCGGCCAAAGCTCCGATCGCCGTAGCTGAAGAGGCGGCTGCGTATTTAAAAATGAACTTCCGCACGACCGTCACGAACGGCAAGCTGGGCGAGGTCATGGGACTGCACCCCAACTATATTGCCAGATGTATGGGCGAAGTGTTCGACTGCACGCCGCAGCAGTATTTGCTGTCGTACCGGATGGACCAGGCGAAGCTGATGCTGATGAAGACGAACTGGCCGATTTCGCGGATCGCGGACGAGACCGGCTTTAAGCAGACCCCGCATTTCTCGCGCTCCTTCGCCGAGCATGTCGGCATCACGCCGCTGTCTTATCGTAAGCGCTTCACCGGCAGTGCGCTGTCGAGGCCGGTTGTTTCCGATAACGACGACGATATCGAGTAACCACGATTAGGAAGCAGATTAGGGCTGTCCCATCGGTCATACGAGATGACCGGGGGACGGCTTTTTTGTTCAAAGCTTGCATGCGCCTAAATCTATTGCCAATTCTATCAAATCCTCATATACTTGAATGGATTTACAAAAATTAGGCGGTATTGGCGGGTGAGCGTGTGCTGCATGCGTATTGGTATATGACGAAGATGCGTTTACTTACGAATTTAACGTATCGATTCGAAGTGTTCGCGTCCGTCGGAACGAACCTGATTATGATGATTGCTGTCGTATATTTGTGGAAAGCCGCATACGGCAACGGAATCGTGCAGCCCGATTCGGCTGCGCTGCATGAGTTGATCGTCTATACGATCATTTCGGTGTTAATGGGGAGCATGTTCATCTGCGACGTGCAGGATACGATTTTTTACCGTATTCGAGAGGGACAAATTGTAACCGATTTCTATCGTCCCGTCCCGCTGCTCGCCAGCTACCTTGCAGATGATTTGGGCAGTATGTTAAGCGCTTTCTTAAATCAAGTACTGCCTTTGTTCGTGTTTGCCTCATTGTTCTTCGGGGTTCCATGGCCTGCGTCGGCCGAAGCTTTCCTCTTATTCATACCGAGCTGTATTTTGAGCTATGCGATCTTGTGGCTGCTGAGCGCATTGGTCGGTTTGATTGCTTTCTGGGTCATGGAGCTTGGCAATATCGGCATCGTGAAGAACGCGATCGTGCGTATTTTGTCCGGAAGCTTGGTGCCGCTCTGGTTCTTCCCGGGCAAGGTGCAGACGATATCGAATTACTTGCCTTTTAAGTATACGTATCAGACGCCGATCAGCATCTATATCGGGCAGACAAATGCGGCAGCGGCTGCGGAATCCATGCTGATTCAACTGGCATGGATCGCCGTATTGCTGCTCGCCGCAGCGCGCTTCTGGAAGCTGACCAAGAAGAAAACACTCATACAAGGAGGATGATGATTCGACTATGGCAGCTGCATTCAAGCATTACGGATCGGTCGCGGCTTGTTTTATGCGGCTTACGATTCAGCGCCAGCTGGAGTATCCGCTCTTTTTGGTCAGCTGGCTGGTGATGATTCCGATCCAATATTTCTCGGGCATATGGGTACTGCAGATGATTTTAAGCCGGTTCCATACGCTCGGCGGGTGGGAGTTTCCCGAATTAACGTTTATTTTTGGACTGTCCCTGCTCAGCCACGGGCTGCTCGTCGTCTTCTTCATCAACACCTGGCATATGGATAATATGGTCATCAACGGCGGGTTTGACCGGCTGCTGCTCAGACCGCTCAACGTGTTCTTTCAGCTCATCTCCAGCTATTTTAATTTTATCGGGCTGATTGATTTGATCCCGGGCACGATTATATTCTTGTACGGCTGCAGTCAGATTGGCTTCGAATGGTCGCTGGTCAACATCTGCAAGCTTATCCTCGTTGTGATTGGCGGCGTGCTGATTCGCGCGTCGTTGTTCATCTGCCTTGGCACCATCGCTTTCTGGACCAAACGCAGCGCATCCTTAGTGGGCTTCGCGCTCTCCATGCTGGAACGCGGAGCGATGTATCCGCTCACGATTTATCCGTATGCGATCCAAGTGTTGTTTACGTTTCTGATTCCGATCGGCTTTATCAGCTTCTATCCAGCCGTTGAGTTTACAGGTAAAACAAGCGGATTTCATATTCCGTTCGATCTTGCGTTATGGACGCCGGTAATCGGAATCGTATGTTTTGTACTATCGCAGCAATTGTTCAAGCTCGGTCTCAAAAACTATGAAAGCGCGGGCTCATAAGCCGCTGGGAGGATTGCGATGAGCGCTGTCATCGAAGTGAAGGACGTCGTCAAGGAGTTTAAAGTGGTGAAGAAAGAAACCGGCCTGCGCGGAGCGCTGAAGGGACTGCTGTTTCCGGACAAGCGAACGGTTCGCGGCGTGGACGGCATCAGCTTCGAGATCGGACAAGGAGAAATCGTCGGCTATATCGGCCCGAACGGTGCCGGCAAGAGTACGACAATCAAAATGCTGACCGGCATTCTGCATCCGACCCGCGGCTCGATCCGCATTAACGGTATTTCGCCGCAATCAGATCGCAAGGCGGTCGTGCGCCAGCTTGGTGTCGTCTTCGGCCAGCGGACGCAGTTGTACTGGGATCTGCGGCTCGGCGAATCATTCGAGCTGCTTCGGCGGATCTATCAAATCGAACAGGCACAATTCGAGGCCAACATGAAGGAATTGTCGGAAGTGCTGAAACTTCACGAATTTATCGATACGCCCGTTCGGCAGCTGTCGCTGGGTCAGCGAATGAGAGGCGATCTTGCGGCAGCGATGCTCCATAGTCCCTCGGTGCTGTTCCTAGACGAGCCGACGATCGGCCTCGATGCGGACGCCAAGCATGCCATTCGAAAGTTCATCAAGGAGATGAACCGAACGAAAGGTACGACCATTATCTTGACGACGCATGATCTTGACGACGTAGAGCAGCTCTGCAGCCGGCTCGTTATCGTCAATAACGGCAAGGTGGTCGAGGATGGGCCGATGGATGTGCTGGTTAATAAGTTAACCCCCCGCAGACGGCTAGTCGTAGAATTGCATGAGCACCAAGAGGATGTTGGTCATGAAGCCGCCGAGATTGTGCAGCGGGAAGGGCTGACGGTATGGTATCAATTCGAGAAAAGCCGTATCTCGGCAGCGGAGCTCATCGCGGATCTGTCGCGTAAACTGCCGATCAGGGATTTAAGCGTGAAGGAACCGAGCATTGAAGATGCAATCCGAGAAGTGTACAAGGTGACTTCGTAATTCGGCATCGAAGCATTAGCCGGGCTGCGCCGCTTCCACCGCAAACAAAGAGGTCTCCAAGGCGCGGATCAGCGCTTGCTGGAGACCTCTTTGCGTTATACTTGCAGCTGCTTCAGGTTGTAGAACTCGCCTTTGCGTGCAATCAGCTCGTCGAACGTGCCGATTTCCGCAATCCGGCCCTGTTTCATGACGACGATGCGGTCGGCATCGCGGATCGTAGACAGCCGATGGGCGACGATGAAGGTAGTACGGCCCTTGATCAGCTCCTGCATGGCTTTCTGCACATGATATTCCGACGCGTTGTCGAGGGCGGAGGTCGCTTCATCGAGGATGATGATTTTGGGATTTCGAATGAGCGCGCGGGCAATCGCAATCCGTTGACGCTGGCCGCCCGAGAGCTTGCCGCCGTGCTCGCCGACCTTGGTGTTTATGCCTAGCGGCAAACGGTCGATAAGCTCCGCAAGGTTGGCCATTTCGATCGCTTTGCGAATCTGGTCATCCGTAATATTCGGCAGGCCGTAGACGATATTGTCGCGAATCGTTCCCGAGAACAAAATGTTTGTTTGCGGCACGACAGATAGAAACTTGCGATATTCCCTCAAATCGATCGCGTCATAATTGACGCCGTCGATGGTCATTTTGCCGCCCGTCGGCTGGAGGAATCCCGTAACCAAATTCAAGATCGTCGATTTACCTGCGCCGGATTCCCCGACGAACGCGACGCATTCGCCGGCTTGAACCGTTAAAGTCACTTCTTCTAGCACGTGATGCTCGGAGCCGGGATAGACGAGCTGGACGTTCTCAAATGTAATATGGCCGTTCGTATCGGTAAGCTTAAGCTTGCCGTGATTTTGTTCGATTTCCTGCGAGTTCAAAATTTCTGTAATGGAATGGATGGACTCGAATCCTTTGGCCAAATTGGGATACGTTGTAATGAGTGAAGAGACGGAGCCGAGAATCATGCCGAAGAAGCCCTGATACATAACGATATTGCCGACTTGAATTTGGCCGCTGTACGCCAAGTAAGCTGTAAACATCAAGCAAAGCACTTGAAAGAGCTGAAACGCAACCCAATTGGAGGCGCCGAAATACGCTTCGACGATATCGAGCCGCTGCCCTTTGCCCTGAAGCTTGCGGAGTGAATGATCGATTCGTTCGATCTCTACATTCTCAAGTCCATGGGCACGCGTGACCGGAATCATTTCCACCATCTCAGACATTTTGGACGACATTTTCTCGATTTCCTTGCGGAATTCGCTGTTCGTGGAGCTGATTTTCTGTTTGAAGACGCGAACCGAAGAATGGCGGCGGGAATCGTGAGGATGAAGAAAAGCGATACCGACCAGCTGTGCACGACCGTAATTACAATGGCGATGACGATATTGATGCAAGCGGGGAGCAGCGTGAGCATAACCTGTTTCGACATCTGCTCGACCGCCTCGACGTCGCGGAGTACCTTCGATTGGAGGCGTCCTGCCTGAAGATCGCGATGGTAGGTGATCGACAGCTGCTGCAGCTTGCGGACGAGTGCACTTCGGATGCCGGCTTCAACATGTCTGATCGCGCGGCTCATATAGGAGACATACCACGTGTGCGTGGGGATATTCTGCAAAATAATAACGGCGATAACAGCGAAATTAATCCACAGACTGCGCATGGCGTGCGCGGATGGGTGACTGACGATGTTGATGATATTGGCCGTGACGACCGGCAGTACGTACACGGGCAGGCTCTTGATTAAGAAAAACAACAAGGATAAAAACAAATTCAGAAAATTCCCCCGATAAAGCGCAACGAGAAACCTGACGGCGCTTTTCTGTTCCAGCGAAGCTGCGTCTTGAAACGTCTGTTCATAGTTGTAAGCGGAAGCCTTACTTCTCTCTGCACTCTCCATGGCGGCTAATCCCATCCTTTAGTCAGCAAAAGCATTTTAATAGTCAATCGCTATCTTAAGCGATATCAGAAGCTTTGTAAACGCGTGTTCACATAAATCCAGTGAGCTTCTTCCTGCGATAAGTAATATTTATATGAATTATAGAAATTGTGAAATTCTTTTTATCTGGGGTTGGAGCTATACTACTAGATATGAAATAGGGGGAGGTGTGACACATGCATGCGCTGGCGGCGTCTTTCAAACGGTTTGCTTCATTAGAATGTCGCGATTCTTCATCCTTGTATGAGCAGCTTTCATTGCGTATTGCCGAGGATGAGCAGCTGCTTACGATTGCCGCAAATGCCGGAAGCGGCCAGCCTGTACCGAATTTATTTCTCGGTGCGGTGCATTATTTGCTGATGAAGGGAAATGCGCATCCGCTTCGATCCTATTATGCAAGCTTGGTAGACGATCCCCAGAGCCTTGAGACGGCGTTTGCTGCCTTTCGCTCCTTCTGTTTGTCGCACGAGCAAGAGCTCATACATCTGCTGAGAACCAAGCTCGTTCAGACAAACGAGGTCAGGCGCTGTGCATACCTGTATCCAGCATTTTGCCTCGTGTACCGGCAGTCCCCCAAGCCGCTGGTATTGGTTGAAATCGGCACAAGTGCAGGCCTGCAGTTGCTCTGGGACCAATACGGCTATTCCTATGAGAAGGATGGCCGCATTTACGGAAACAAGTTGTCTGAGCTTCAGCTTTCATCGTTCATCCGGTCGGGGAATCCGATGCTGCTTGAACACAGTCCGCCGGTGGCGGCTAGAATTGGGATCGATTTGCATGTGAACGATATGAATTGTACGGAAGATTACGTATGGCTGAAGGCGCTCA
This sequence comes from Paenibacillus sp. R14(2021), assembly GCF_019431355.1. Classification (NCBI taxonomy): domain Bacteria; kingdom Bacillati; phylum Bacillota; class Bacilli; order Caryophanales; family Paenibacillaceae; genus Paenibacillus; species Paenibacillus sp. R14(2021). Next base: position 1,796,223 of record NZ_CP080269.1, on the reverse strand, counting down.
TATGGCCGGAGCACCGAGAACGGGCAGCGAATTTCGACAAGGCGGTATCTGAGCTGCTGCGACATCGTTTGTCGCTTCATGAAGGGGACGGTATAGAGACGCTTGTCGAAATAGCGAGGGCAATACCGGTCGATCAGACGCTATGCATCTTCCATACGCATGCTGCCAATCAATTCTCTCAAGAAGCAAAGCTGATGTTGACGCGTCATCTCCGGGAGATTGGACGAAGCAGGGAAGTTTATCATCTGTACAACAATATGCAGGATCGCCTCCTTCATCTGGATTCCTACGCATTCGGTACCGAGCATGAATTGACATTAGCCGAAACCGATGGCCACGGACGCTGGTTCTCATGGCTTCTATAATTCGCCGCGATTGCGCATGGAATAAAAAAAGGTCTTCACGGCGCCAAGCGGCGCGGCGAAGACCTTTTTGTGCAGCTGCTTATAGCGACAGCGTCAAGATTTCTCTTACGTCCTGTTGATTCAGCTTCTTGAAGTTTCCGATCGGACCAAACAATACGGCTGATCTCGCCATGACATCCAAGTTCTCTTCGCCGATGTCATAGAAGGACAAGGTTGCTGGCGCGCCGATACGGGTGAAGAAGGCGCGTGTAGCCGATATGCCAGCAAGCGCCAGCTCCTCGTCGGACTTAGAGCCGCGTTCTATGCCCCAGACGCGTTCAGCATACTGGGTGAACCGGTCCAGCCGCTCGCGGTAAACGTATTTCATCCAGTTAGGAAACACAATGGAGAGACCTGCGCCGTGCGGAATATCATAGATCGCGCTGATTTCATGCTCGATGCCGTGAGAAGCCCAGTCGTCCAAGGTTCCGACGCTGATGAGTCCGCCGTTCAGGGCAAGCGTTCCGCACAGCATCAGGTTGGAGCGGGCTTCAAAATCATGCGGATACTCAAGCGCCTTCTCGGCATTCTCAATGACCGTGAGCAGGATGGATTCGCAGAGACGTTCTTGCAGCGGTGCATTCGTCGTCAGCGTGAAGTACTGCTCGAAGACATGCGACATGATGTCAACGATGCCGTTCACCGTCTGATCGCGCGGTACCGAGAACGTCAGGGCAGGGTCTAGAATGGAGAATCGCGGAAAGGTATGCTTGCTGCCGAAGGCGCGTTTCTGTTTGGTCTCCCAATCCGAGATGACCGCATTGCCATTCATTTCGGAACCGGTTGCGGATAACGTCAGGATGGAGCCCATCGGCAGTGCATCCTGAATCGTTGCTTTCTGCACCATGAAATCCCAGACGTCTCCGTCGTAACGCGCGCCTGCCGCGATGGCTTTGGCGGCGTCCAGCACGCTTCCGCCCCCAACGGCAAGAATGAACTCGACATGTTCACTTCTGCAAAGCTCAATCCCGCGTCGAACGGAAGTGAGGCGGGGGTTCGGTTCGATTCCCGCCAATTCGACAATTGTCGCGTCTATGGATTGAAGCTGGCTGATCACTTCGTCATATAAGCCGGTTCTTTTTATGCTGCCTGACCCATATACAAGTAAAATCGTCTTCCCGTAAGCTTGGGTAAGCGTGCCCAATCTGCTAACGGTCCCCTTGCCAAATACAAGATTTGTAGGGTTATAATAAGAAAAAGCTTCCATCCCGCACCTCCAAAATTTTCTATTGCCGCTTATTATTTTATCGATAATCGATTGTTAGAGTCAAGAAAACGGCATGGCGGGGCCTCGCGAATATTTGATTGACGCTTCATTTACCATTTTGTATCATGATTCGTGAATGAAACGTTCGTATTGAACGATATAGAGGTGGCAATCGTTGCAGCGCGGCGAATTGCTGTCTGCGAAATTGGTCAAGCAGCGTAATCGTATCGGGCTATGGCGCATGCCCTTGAAGCGATGAACAAAACCAAATTGAATAACTAGATTTGTAGATTCCTGCTTCAACAGCAATCAAAATTTTCTGAAAATAGGATGCCAACATGCATACAGGAGTGTATAATGAAGTAAAAATCGCGCCTGCGTCAGTATTCATAACAACACCTTAACAAGAAGCTACACTCGGGAGGTGCATGCCACGCTATGGCGAATGCGGCTGCAATCGGGATCTCTATGCGCGATTTGTATCTGTTTAACAAAGGCAATTTATTTCATAGTTACCGCACATTTGGTGCGCATCCCATCCGGCTGGGCGACGAAGCCGGCGTTCGATTTACGGTCTGGGCGCCGAATGCCAGTCAAGTCTGCGTCGTCGGCGAATTCAACGGCTGGGACGGCAGGCAGCACCGCATGGAGCTGATCGGCGAGACAGGCGCATGGAGCTTGTTTGTACCGAATCTTGGCCCAGGCACGGTGTACAAATATGAAATACTTACTTCAGACGGCAAGCGGCTGCTTAAATCCGATCCGTACGCATTTCAATCCGAGCTTCGTCCGAACACGGCATCCATTGTATCCGAAGTATTCAATTATAACTGGCATGACAGGGACTGGTTGCAGCGTAAGCTAGAAGACAGCCCTTATCATGAGGGTATGCTTACGTACGAGGTTCATCTGGGATCCTGGCGCAACAGAGGCAAGGAACTCTTCTGGACGTACGAAGAGATGGCGGGCGCACTCGTCGACTATGTCGTCGAGATGGGGTATACCCATATCGAGCTGCTTCCCATTACGGAACATCCTCTGGATCAATCCTGGGGCTATCAGGTGACGGGATATTACGCGCCTACGAGCAGATACGGCACGCCCAAGCAGCTGATGCAGCTCATCGACCGCTGTCATCAACACGGAATCGGCGTCATTCTGGACTGGGTGCCGGGTCACTTTTGCAAGGATGATCACGGGCTCCGGCTGTTCGACGGTTCCCCGATTTACGAGGGGAAGGACTTGAAACGGGCCGAGAAGCCGAATTGGGGAACGCTCGCTTTCGACTTCAGCTGTACGGAAGTGCAAAGCTTTCTCATTTCAAACGCCATCTACTGGATGGACGTCTTTCATATCGATGGACTGCGCGTCGACGCGGTCGCCAGCATGATCGATCTTCATTTTGATAAACCCCCTGAATTATTCACGTTCAATTCCTTCGGCGGCACGGAAAATACCGACGCCATTCGCTTCTTAAAACGACTCAACGAAACGGTGTTCCACTATTACCCGGATGCGCTTATGATTGCAGAGGATTCCTCGGCATGGCCGGCGGTTACTTCTCCTACTTACATGGGCGGTCTTGGCTTCAATTTCAAATGGAACATGGGCTGGATGAACGACATGCTTCGTTACATGGCGCTGGATCCCAATGACCGAATGCACCATCACAATCTCATCACGTTCTCTCTCATCTACGCATTCTCCGAAAATTTCGTTTTGCCGCTCTCACATGATGAAGTTGTGCACGGCAAGCTCTCCCTCCTTAACAAAATGTCAGGCACCTACGAACAGAAATTCGCGCAGCTGCGCTTATTCTACGGCTATTGGATGACCCATCCCGGCAAGAAACTGCTCTTCATGGGCGGGGAGTGGGGTCAATTCGCCGAATGGAAGGATGGCGATGTGCTGGATTGGCAGCTCATTGACTATCCGATGCACGGCAGCATGCATCAATACGTCAAATCGCTCAATCATGTTTACGGCGAGCAGTCGTCGCTCTGGGAACGGGATTGCGATCCCGGCGGTTTCGAATGGATCGACGTGCACAATGCAGCCCAAAGCGTTATCGTTTTCATGCGAAGAGGTCATGGACACAGCGATTATTCCATCGTCATTTGCAATTTCTCCTATCACCATTATTCCGATTATCGAATCGGGGTGCCCGAGACCGGGCAGTACAGAACGGTTATCCACAGTGAGGCGGCAGCTTTCGGCGGTGCGTTGGCGCACACGCAGAAAGTTCTATATAGCAATAAAACACCATGGCATGGAAGACCGTGCAGCTTGACGCTGGATCTTCCGCCGCTTTCTTTCCAATTGCTCGTTTTTGAAGAAGGGGAACAGAGCCGCAGCAATCGATTTGACGTGTTGCACTGATTGACGAGGAATCATAACTTTGTGCTGCAGCAAGCCGTTGCAGTAGAGAAGGAGAGTGTGTCCATGGGCAGAAAACGAATGATGGCCATGCTTCTTGCCGGAGGAGAAGGGAAACGTCTGGGTGTATTAACGAAGGATGTAGCGAAACCGGCTGTCCATTTCGGCGGGAAGTACCGTATTATCGATTTTACTTTAAGTAACTGCGCTCATTCGGGCATCGACACGATCGGCGTGCTGACGCAGTATCAGCCGCTTGTCCTGAACACTTATCTGGGTATCGGCAGTCCTTGGGGACTTGACCGGCGCGACGGCGGCATGGCGATTCTTCCTCCTTATGTGAAACAGAAAGGCGGCATGTGGTACAAAGGCACAGCGAATGCCATTTACCAAAACATGGGTTTCATAGACCGGTATGAACCAGACTATGTGCTCATTATTTCGGGCGATCATATTTACAAGATGGATTATGAGCTCATGCTGAAAGAGCATGAAGAGAATGGCGCGGACGTAACGATTGCGTGCATCGAAGTGGATTGGAAGGAAGCCAGCCGGTTCGGTATCATGCATGTGGACGAAGCGGGTACAATCACCTCATTCGAAGAGAAGCCGAAGGTGCCGACAAGCAACATGGCGTCCATGGGTGTATATATTTTCTCTTGGCCGGTGCTGCAGCAGTACCTCATCCGGGATGAGGCGAACCGGCTCTCCGGCAACGATTTCGGCAAAGATATCATTCCGGCAATGCTGCAGGACGGAATCAAGCTGCAGTCGTACACGTTCAATGGGTATTGGAAGGATGTCGGCACGCTCGAAAGCCTATGGGAAGCAAACATGGATCTGCTCTCCCAGAAGCCGGCGCTGGATCTCAACGACCGGAATTGGCGGATATTCTCCGTTAACCCGAATCGCCCCGCGCACTATTCGGCGGCAACCGCGGATATTGCAGATTCCCTCATTACGGAGGGCTGCATGATTGAAGGACTCGTCCATCGATCGGTGCTCTTTCACGGCGTGCAATCAGGTGTGGACAGCGAAGTGCACGAGTCCGTCATTATGCCGAACGTCAAAATCGGCAAAGGGGCTCGTATCTATAAAGCCATTATCGGAGAAGGCGCCATCATCAAGGAAGGCGTCACGATCGGCAGTCTAAACAGCGAGACCGTTACCGTCATCGGGAGCGATGAACTCGTATCCGTCAATCAATCGCTGCAGGAGGTAGAGCAGTCATGAACTCCAGTATTCTAGGCGTCATTAATCTCATCCACGAAGCAGACGAAATGGAGACCTTGACCGCAAGCCGATGCCTGGCCACGGTGCCGTTTGGTGCCCGTTTTCGACTCATCGATTTTACGCTGTCCAGCATGGTGAACTCGGGAATCGGCAAAGTCGGCGTATTCGCGCAGACCAAGTACCGCTCTTTGATGGATCATCTGGGCTCCGGCAAGCATTGGGATTTAAACCACCGCCAGAGCGGTCTGTTCATCATGCCTCCGGTGACGGATGACGTGAATGAAGTGCGCCGCGGCGATCTCTATCACTTCTACCAGCATCGGGATTATTTCTCCCGCAGTGCGCAGGAATATGTGCTGGTTACGCGCAGCCATATGATCTGCAATATCGATTTCGAAGGTGTACTCGCCTCGCACAAAGCGAGCGGCGCTGATATTACGGTCATCTGCAAGGAGCAGGCAGAGCTCTTCGGGGGCAGAGCCCGGAAGGTGAAGGTCGATGCACGAGGCCGCGTCACGGAGATGCAGGATCATTTTGGCCGAATACAAAGCGACCTGATTTCCATGGAAATGTACTTGATGCGCAAGGATTTGCTGCTTGAGCTTGTCGATACGTCGCTCGCGCAAGGGCAGGATCATCTTGTCCGCCATGCCATCATGTCCCGCGTCGACAAGCTGCACATTCAGAGCTATATGTTCGAAGGCTACCTCGGCGTCGTCAATACGCTGAACAGCTATTATCAGAACAGCATGCAGCTGCTCAAGCCGGATGTTTGGAGAAGCCTGTTCTTCGAGCCGGGACCGATCTTCACGAAAGTCAAGGATGAACCGCCCGCCCGTTATGCGGAAGGGGCGAAGACGAGCAATTCGTTGATCGCAAACGGCTGCATCATCGAAGGGACGGTCATCAACAGCATATTGTTCCGAGGCGTCCATGTCCGCAAAGGAGCAGTCGTGCGCAACAGCATCGTTATGCAGAACGGCTTGATCGGGGAAAATAGTTCGGTAGACCATGTGATATTGGATAAAGATGTTACGATAGAGCGCGGCCGTGAGCTGCGCGGCGCAGAAGTGTCGCCCTTCCTTGCGATGAAGCGGAAGGTTATCTAAGACGTTGGCGATAGATTGATCATCATTCCAGGTAGAGAGATAAGAGTCGAGGTGAAACCATACCATGAACATTTTATTCGCAGCTTCTGAGGCGGTGCCGCTCGTTAAGACGGGCGGTCTCGCCGACGTGGCGGGGGCGCTTCCGAAGGCGCTCCTTGCCAAAGGAGCAGATGTCCGTGTCATTCTCCCTAAGTATGGATCGATACCAGCTGCACTGGCAGAACAGTTCGAGACCATTGCTACGTTCACGCTTCGGATGGGCTGGAGAGATCTTTACTGCGGTCTAATGAAAGCGGAAATCGATGGCGTCATCTATTACGTGATCGACAATGAGTACTATTTCAAGCGCAGCGGGCTGTATGGCTATGACGACGATGCGGAACGGTTCGTCTTCTTCTGCTATGCCGTTCTGGAGTCGCTGCTCTATGCTGATTTCAAACCGGATATCATCCACTGTCACGACTGGCAGACGGGGCTGATTCCGTTTCTGCTGAAGACCCGCTATCGGAATGATCCGGGCTACCGGGATATGGCTGCGGTGTATACGATCCATAATCTCAAATACCAAGGCGTATTTGGACGGGAGCTGCTCAAGGATTTGATGGGCTCCGGCGACGAGCTGTTCGGCTCGGAGGGCATCGATTTCTACGGAGCCGGCAACTGCATGAAGGGCGGCCTTCAATATGCGGACAAGCTTACGACCGTTAGTCCGACGTATGCGGAGGAAATTCAGACCGAATATTACGGCGAGAAGCTGGATGGCTTGCTGCGTTACCGCGCAGGAGATCTCATCGGAATCGTCAACGGCATCGATACGGAGCTGTTCGATCCGATGAACGATGCGGCGCTGCGTCATCCATACCGCGGCTCACTTGCGCGCAAGCGGAAGAACAAAATCGCGCTTCAGCAGGAGTTGGGGCTGACCGAGTCGGAAGAAACGCCGCTCATCGGCATCGTGTCGCGGCTTGTCGGTCAGAAGGGATTTGATTTGATCGAGGCCGTGCTGGAGCAAATTTTGTCGGAAAATGTCCAAATCGCGGTGCTCGGCTCCGGCGATTGGCATTATGAGCAGATGTTCCGCCGCGCGGAAATCAAACGACCCGGGCAGGTCGCGACGTGGTTCGGTTTCAATGACGGGCTGGCGCGCCGGATCTACGCGGGAAGCGACATGTACCTGATGCCGTCGCAATTCGAGCCTTGCGGGCTGAGCCAGCTGCTGGCCCTGCGTTACCGGTCGGTTCCGATCGTCAGAGAAACGGGCGGACTCAAAGACACAGTGCAGGCATACAATGAATTTATGGGCACAGGCAACGGCTTTAGTTTTACGAATTACAATGCGCATGATTTGCTGCATACCGTACAGCGCGCCATTCAATTCTATGGCAATCAGGACGAATGGCAGAAGATCGTTGCCAACGGCGCGAAAGAAGACTACAGCTGGACGCGCTCGGCAAAGGCGTACTTGTCGCTCTACCATGACATTGTGCCGCAACGAAAGGAGATTCCCTCATGGCCCGTCATCTCGTAATCGGCAACGGCAAAATTCTGATGAATTTGGACCGAAATTGTTATATTCGAGATATTTACTATCCGTTCGTCGGGCAGTTGAATCACGTCGGCGGACAATACTGCCGGTTCGGACTGTGGGTTGATGGTCAATTCTCCTGGCTGGAGGATCCGGAGTGGAAGTTCGAGCTTTCGTACATTGCAGATTCCCTCGTGACGAACGTGATCGCGCGTAACGAGCGGCTTGCGGTCGAGCTGCATATCAATGACGGCATCCATCAGCGTGAAAGCATCTATATCAAGCGGGTTGTGATTCGCAATAGGGGCGCGGAACCGCGCGAGTTCCGGTTATTCTTCCATCATGACCTGATGATCGACGGGTCCGAGGTTGGGGATACGGCGGCGTATTATCCCGAGAATCATACGCTCTATCACTACAAGCGTTCCTCGTACTTCATGTTCAACGGGTTCTCGGACGAAGGCGGCATGATGCAGTACACGACAGGGATCAAGCGGTTCCAATCCGCCGAGGGAACGTGGCGGGATGCGGAAGACGGGACATTGATGGGCAATTCCATCGCGCAAGGCTCCGTTGACAGCACGATCAGCTTCCGGACGGTCGTTCCGCCGGAAGGCGAGAAGTCGGTCTACTACTGGATGTCGATCGGCAAAAATTTAGAGGAAGTCAAGGAACTGAACCAATACGTGCAAGAGAGCCATCCGGAGAAGCTGCTGAGCCGAATCGTTATATACTGGAAGCATTGGCTGCACCGTGCCGAGCAGAATTTGGGCGACCTGTCGCCGGAATCCGTCAATATGTTCCGCCTCAGCCTGCTTATCGTAAGGACGCAGACGGATGAGCGCGGCGCGATCATTGCTGCGAACGATACCGATATTTTGCAGTACAATCGGGATCATTACAGCTATATGTGGCCGCGGGACGGCGCCTTGATCGCCGACGCGATGTCAGGCGCCGGCTTTCAGAGCGTCATCTCGCCTTTCTTCCAGTTTTGCGCGAATGTCTTGTCGCCGGACGGCTACTTGTTCCACAAGTACAATCCGGACGGCACGGTCGGCTCCAGCTGGCATCCGTATATCGTGCAGGGCAGCAGGCGTCTACCGATCCAAGAGGACGAGACGGCGCTCGTGCTGTTCGCACTCTGGAAGGACTACACGCGGCATCAAGTCATCGAACTTCCGCAGTCGCTCTACAATAATTTGATACGCAAAGGCGCGGCCTTCCTCAGTACATATATGGAGCACAGTCTTTCGCTGCCGAAGCCGAGCTATGACTTGTGGGAGGAGCGTTATGGCATCTGGACCTATACCGTTGCTTCCGTATACGGAGGTCTGATGTCGGCGGCCTTCTTCACCGAACTGTTCGGGGATTACGAGCGAAGCGATCATCTCCGCAACACGGCGCAATCCATCAAGCACGGTATGCTGACGCATCTCTGGGATGAGGAATCCGGTCGCTTCGCCCGCGGTCTCATTCAGAAGGATAACCGCTGGGTGAAGGATATGACGCTCGAGAGCAGCATGTTCGGCATTTGGGAATTCGGCGTGCTGCCGGTAGACGACGAACGCGTTATCCGCACGATGAACGCGATCAAGAGCGGCCTGACGATCAAGACGGGCGTGGGCGGCGTTGCCAGGTATACCAACGATTATTACTTCCAGCAGTCCGGCGATATCGATAACGTGCCGGGCAATCCTTGGATCATATGTACATTATGGGTGGCGAATTTCGAAATTGCTTCCGCCGCGACTCTGAAGGATCTGACCAAACCGCGCGAAACGCTGCAATGGGTCGTAGAGCACGCGCTCTCAAGCGGGGTGCTGCCGGAGCAGCTGCATCCGGGAGACGGCACTCCGTTATCCGTTGCTCCGCTGACCTGGTCGCATGCGACGTATGTGCAGACCGTAACGCGCTATGCCGCGAAGTACGCGGAGCTTGCGAAAGTACCCGCAGTGTCCGAATAACGAAGAACAGCAGCTGAAGCGGCGATGCTTTAACTGCTGTTTTTCGCTGCCTTTGTTTCATTTTTCTGATTTTTCCGCAAATTCCCCTTGATCTTTCCGCGCAAGCTCCTTATAATATGGAACACAGATCCATACTTGGCGATAACCGGAGACACGGTTTCCATAGGCAGGCTGCACAGAGAGAGGGATGATTGCTGCGAATCCCTTCTGTCCTGCGATGAGGAATTACCACTTCGCAGCCGTAACGTTGAACCCGCCGATTATGTGTCGCGGTTGTAAACGGAACCGATTCATCCCCGTTACCGGATTCCAATAAGGGCCTTGTCCGTATTCCTGCTTCGGCGGAAACGGAAGGTCGAATGAGGGTGGAACCACGAGCTGAACGCACTCGTCCCTTCTGGGCGAGCAGCGTTTTTTTTGCGTTCACAACCAATTTCGGGCGAATGGAGGAAGGCTCATGGTTAACGAGGTAAAGGTAAGATTGGCGGACGGATCGGAACGAAGCTGCGGTATAGGTGTTTCCGTTGCGACGCTTGCGGAAGCGATTAGTCCCGTGCTGCGCAAGAACGCGGTCGCGGGCAGAGTGAACGGCCGGCTGGTGGATTTGGACCACGCCATTATGGAGGACGGCTCGGTAGAAATCATACCATTCGACAGCGAAGCGGGGCTTGAGGTGTACCGGCATAGTACGGCGCATCTATTGGCGCAGGCGGTCAAACGAATTTACGGCGAATCCGAGGTGCAGCTGGGCATCGGGCCTGTCATTCAAGATGGATTCTATTATGACTTTGCCATCGAGAAGCCGCTGACACCTGCCGATCTGCGCGTCATCGAGAAAGAAATGGAAGCTGCTGCGAAGGAGAATATGCCGATCGTTCGGCGCGTAGTGAGTCGGGAAGAGGCAATTGCTTTCTTCGCGCAACGGGGTGAAGCGCTCAAGCTTGAGCTGATTCGCGATTTGCCTCCAGGGGAAGAAATTTCAATCTATGAGCAGGGGGAATTTGCTGATTTGTGCCGAGGACCGCATCTGCCGTCCACAGGACGGATTAAGGCATTCAAGCTGCTGAGCTCAGCCGGCACATACTGGCGGGGCAGCTCGAACAATGCGGTGCTGCAGCGGATCTATGGTACGGCATTCTTGAAGAAGTCGCAGCTGGAGCGGCATCTTGAGCTGTTGGAGGAGGCGAAGAAGCGGGATCATCGGAAGCTTGGCAAGGATTTGGAGCTGTTCATGTTCTCGGAGGAAGCGCCCGGCATGCCCTTCTACTTGCCCAAGGGAATGGCAGTCAGAACACTGCTGGAGAACTTCTCTCGGGAGCTGGGCAATCGGCGGGGGTATGACGAAGTGCGCACGCCGATCATGCTGAACCGGCGGCTGTGGGAGCAGTCCGGACACTGGGCGCATTACCAGGAGAATATGTATTTCACGAAGGTTGACGAGACGGATTATGCGCTCAAGCCTATGAACTGTCCCGGCCATATGCTGATCTATAAGCATGAATTGCATTCCTATCGGGAGCTGCCGATTCGGCTCGCCGAGTTCGGCCAGGTGCATCGGCATGAATACTCAGGCGCGCTGAACGGCATGATGCGCGTGCGGACCTTCTGCCAGGATGACGCGCATCTGTTCGTGCGCCCGGATCAGATTGAGGAAGAAATCAGCCGTATCATCGCGCTCATCGACGAGATGTACGCCGTGTTCGGATTCGCGTACCGGATCGAGCTGTCGACAAAGCCTGATGATGCCATGGGTGCGCAGGAGCTGTGGGACGAGGCCGAGCATTCACTCCGGCGGGTGCTCCAGAGCCAAGGCGTCGAATACCGGATTAATCCCGGCGACGGAGCGTTCTACGGACCGAAGATCGATTTTCATATCCGGGACGCGATCGGCCGAAGCTGGCAGTGCGCAACCGTGCAGCTGGATTTTCAAATGCCGGAGAAATTCGACCTCTCCTACATCGGCGAGGACGGCCGGAAGCATCGTCCCGTCGTTATCCATCGCGCCGTCTATGGCTCGATCGACCGGTTTATCGGCATTCTGACCGAGCATTACGCCGGCGCATTTCCGTTCTGGCTCGCCCCGGTTCAGGTGAAGCTGATCCCTGTCTCGGAGGGGGATTGGGCTTATGCGCTGGAAGTCCAAGCGGCGCTCAAGGCGGATGATTACCGGGTAGAGCTGGATCTTCGGCCGGAGAAGCTGGGCTACAAAATCCGCGGCGCGCAGCTGGAAAAGGTGCCCTATATGCTGGTGATCGGCGAAGCGGAAAGGAGCTCGGGAAACGTTTCGGTCAGAAGCCGGAACGGCAGCATCGAGACTCTGCCCGTGTCCGAATGGATCAGACGATTAGGGGCGGAGCGGGCGGCTAGAAGCTATTAAGCACATTGAAACGTACTCACGACTTCATAGCGGCTGTTCGTATTGACGCCAAGCGCGCAGAAGGATAGTCTAGGGCTAGACAACGCAGATGGGGAAGTTCTGGTGCACGGGCCATACGATTATCATAAGGAGGTTTCTCGTCATGAGTGCTCTCGAGGATGTGAAGGAAGTGACGCTGCCGGAACGTAAATTTATCGGCATGGCGCTCACCTCGGCGTTTGAGGCGCATGAGCCAAAGCGCGTGGAACAGCTGCAGAAGCTGTTTATCAGCCGCAGGTTTGAAATCAAGGGGATGTTGAATGCAGAGAGCTACGTCTGTCCTTCTTTCGTCTGCGAGCAGCTCTTCACGTACTTGTTCTGCATGGAGGTCAATCAGCTGTCCGTTATTCCCGATGGCATGATCGGCTTCACGATCCCGGAGCAGCGCTATATTACGGTACGCACGCTGGATGAAGACCCCTACGATGTGCTGCATGCCTACTTGAACGCGAGAGGGCTGCAGAACAACAAGCGCGGCATGTCACTTGAGGTGTACCAGGTTCATAAGCCGCAATGGCCGAATGAAGTCGATGTGTATGTACCTTTGGCGCCATAGGACTTACGCTCATGTTTCTCGGACTAGAGCTGACCGCATTCATCGGCCGCTCGTTCGTCAGCCATCCATCGTCGGCTTCAACGTCGTTTCGATTTTCTATTTATCTGATCTGCCCACGGGATGCACGGTCTGCCGTTAACAAAAACAGGTCCTGCCCGAAGGCAGGACCTGTTTTTGATTGTGGGGGCAAAGGATTAACAGAAGCCGCCGCGAAGAACGATTACGAGCAAAATATAAAGGACGAGAATTACGCCTGCACTAGTCCAGATAAGGTTTGGTCCGCAACCTGTTCCTGCTCCGCCTACACCATTCATGTATCCCACTGTACATACCTCCCGAGTGGTTGATTTGTGATTGTTTCATATCACATTGGTAATATATGATGCTGGCGCTGAATCGTTTGGACGTTTGTACGGGGTACAGCTATAATTACACATTCGCCTAGATGAAGCCTCAGGAACGGCAAGCGCCATAAGCCTTGCTGGACATTCGCCCATCTCGAGGGGTCAGAAGGCCGGGCGGGCAAACTGGCGAATGTTCTTGATACGCGATTCGCTCTTGATGTTAGCGCCGTTGCCGACGAGCATCAGCGCGGCGCCGCTGATCGCGATGATATCGACGCAGCCCACGCTGATGCGCGGATTGCAGTTGAACGTGGACATGGTGACGGGAGCTGCCTTCGCCGCGGCTTGGAGCCAAGGCGTAGCCGGCGGTACTTGACGGTTATAAATATTATAGGACTCGAAATAGACCTCCTTCGAGATCAGATGGTCCGATTCCCGCTGTACGGCTAACCCGCGAAGCTTAGGAGTGCTGTCCGCTCTGTCCCCAAACTGGACGACGGACGCGCTGCCGATGCTGGTGAGGTACGCGCCGCCAACCTCCGATACGCGTACAGGGTAGTCCGATTTTTCGGCAGGAAGCAGTTCGATCGAGAGCGGCTCATCCATTGTTCAGCTCTCCTGGCAGCACCGATGCTGCTGGTTTGGCCACATCTTCCTCGGCTTCGGAGTTTACTGCTCCTTCTGGTTCTTCAAGCGGCGCGAAAGGTCCCACGATGACCGATTCCGGCGGGGTGTCGAACATGGACACGAGCGATATGGATTGCGTGTCGCCGATTTGAAGGACGGAAGCACTCGCGACGGCTGTTAATTGGATGCTCCCAACGGCGAGGACGTGATTAACGACGTAAAGCTGCATTCGAATATGCCTCCTTATTGTTTCTGGTTTAGGGCTTGCTTTGCAATCGATTTAGGTAGCTCTGCAGCGCAGTATCGATGTCGCGCGTCGTTTTACGGATGACCTCGTCCTGTAAGCTGACCGGCTGCTGATCGGTTACTTCGTCTTTAGTGGATTCTGTCTTCTTGGAAAGGGACTGCATGTAAAATTGGATGCGCGCGCTCATCTGTTTGCGGATATCAGCGATGACTAGTCGTTCGTGGTAGGGATCCAATTGCACGCCGGTTTCGGCCTCCAGCTGACGAAGGCGCATCGGAGCATTTTGCTCCAAGTAACAATCGACTGCGCGAAGAATATCAGGATAGGGAGCGGGCGGCATGACTGCGGACGGCATGCCCATTGAAGCGGGCGAAGGAAACTGGTTCGGCTTCTGACTGGACTGCGGATCGGTATCCATCTCGGCCGGCTGTTTCGCTTCGTTCACGACAGTGTAATCGCCTTTGCCTGGCATGACGAGCTGGCCGATTTCCTTTACTTGCTCTTCGCTCGGTGCGGACATTCCGATGTTGAGCGTCCCGTCTAGCTTCTCTACCTTCAATTGGTCAAAATGATATTGGATGGTATCAACGTGATAATAGGGCTTCTTCTCCGCGGCGTTCAATCGTTCGTTCATTGCATCAAGCTGCCGGCAAAGTTTTTGGATGACCGCCTGCTGGTCATTCAATTGACATTGCATGCGCTGCACATATTGGTTGAGTGCCGCAATCATCTGCCAGGGGGTTGGCGGTGTGTTGGATTCATTCTGCATAATCGCGCAAGCCTCCCTTAGCTAATTCGGATTCGGCAGCGGAACGAAGTTCAAAGGATTCTCATCACCTAGCTGCGGGGCTGGACTTGTAAATCCACCCGTATTGTAAAGCTGCGCGTTGGAGGCGATCGAACCCGCCGTCCCGACTTGCAGGACGGAGGAATTCGTTACGTTGTTCACGCGAAGCTGATGAATGGTAATGGTTTGGTGAACCGTGAGATTCATCAAACGTTCACCCCGGTCGCCACGTTGTTCTCCGTATTGTCCTGCAAATCCGGATCGCTGGTGTTCGTGGCACTGACGGCATTATTGGAATTCGTTAAGCCACCGGTCAGAAAGGAACCCGATCCTGCGTAGGTTTTAGAGGAGCTTGACGGAGAAATTTGGACGGAATCGCCGAATTGCACGACAGCGCTCGAGCCGACGCTGATTACTTTAACAAAGCCGACAATTGCAGGCATAATGCGTCACTCCTTAACAGAAATACAGTTGAGCAGATGCTATATCTTATGCGGCAATCGCCCATGACGTGACTTGCAGGGGGAGGGGCGCATACTGCCGGATCCTCGCAGAGCTGCAGCTGAACCTGGCCGGATGGAATGAGAGGGCGAGTGTCAGGGCTCTAGGCGCATGCATATATTGGCTAATATAGGCATGGATCGGGGGTAATCGCATTGGCTTCCAATTGGGAGGAATTAGAGAAATGGATGGAGGAACAGCAGCTCCCCAAAGGTTTTGATATCTTCCGTCAATCGGAATGGATCGAGAATTACGTTCGCGGCATGATGAACAAAGCGATACCGGCCGCGTCCTCCGCCTTCCAGACGTCGAATGCCAACGTACTGGAAACGAAACGATTCGTCGTGGTCACTTATCCGCTCGGCGAAGCGGCGGATCTGACCGCCGTTCGATTGCTCGCCAAGGAAGACCGAATCAAAATCAGCGGACTTCCAAGCGGCGACAGCGAGGTCATTCGTCTACCGAAACTGGTGCTTCCCAGAACCTGTTTGGCGGAATACGACGGCGCCGTGCTCAAAATCAAGCTGCGCAAGCGGCCGCCAAGCAAACGGTCGCATGTTGCAAAGATCCAAGGCTTGTAAGCCGGAAAGCGATGCCAAATTGTCACCAATTTGTCCGATATTCTAGGAAGGTCGGCTGGCGCAGGAAGAGCTCATTCGCTATAATGCAAGTAAGATCTTGCATAGGGAGTGTTTTCCTTGACACTGGTGGATGTTAGTCAAATATCGGCAGCTCTATTCATCACGGGCGCGATTTTTATCATGCTGTTCTTCTCGCTGCTGAGCCTCGGCGTGCTACGAATGTTTCAGCAGCGATTCCGTTCAGGCGCGTACAGCTTCATCGGCGCAGTCGTCAGCGGTGTCGTGTTCGGCTTCATTCTGAATCAATGGTTCGTCTGACGAAACTCTTTACGCAGCTTTCCAGCCGTTTCCTGCATCTGCGATCGAGATGCGGAGACGGCTTTTTTCGTGTTTAAAACTTTGTTTGTCCAAATCGGCAGGTTGGTTTAAAAATAGTCAATAATCCAAGTTGCCAGAACATAAGATGGAGTATAAGATATTGATATGAGAGAATATTCAGAACATTTCGTCATCAATTGCACACGAGGGGAGGGCTTGCCGATGAACAAGAGTTATGAGGTGGAGTATTGCAATTTGGAGCTGCGTTTCGACCGCCGGCAAATCCAGAATCTCATTCGGGATTTGATTCAGGAAGGGTATTCGTTGTACTGGAGCGAAACCGATGTCTATTTTCTCATCTCCGTTCGAAGCGGCCGAAAGCTGGTTAAGCTTCGGTTCCAACGGGTGCGCAATCGTTACAAAATCATCGGCGACTATTTAATTAAAGATGAGAAGCTGTCGGATTTGCTGGAGAAGCTGATTAATGATTCACGCGGCCATGCCGTGGTCAAACGGTTCAAGGACAGGCAAATCGTAATTGAAAGCATTATGTTTGGCGAAATTATACGACTTGTGGAGGTGTCCGGCATGGAACATCGCATCATCTATCAGAAGAAACCATTTGTCACCGTCGAAGAAGTGATTCAGGCGTTTCAGTCGAAACGGGCTGAGGAAAGAGCGTCTGTGCTCCGGTATGAGCTGGATTACGAATTGTCCGTCCTCCACGAAGCGATCACCGAAGGCCGAGAAGCAGACATGGCGCAGTCCAAAGAGAGGCTGCAATCCCTAAGAACTGAGATGATACAGCTTGAGCTTTGAAATACCCGCGCTTGAAGTCATGAAATAAACTCCCGGATGCTTGCGAGCCGGGAGTTTATTTTGTTTTTGCCGAAATTTCGGCTTTCAATAGAGGCCGGCCGATATGCCGGGAATGAACCTGATTCTTTAATGGAAGGCTAGCACTATGCCAAGCTTTTCCCGAGGGCTTACTGCGTTCTGGGCAATTTTCTCACGAACAAGGTTTTCATTGCGCGTCAAAAGGAGTAAAATAGGAGTATTGTTTGCGCACGGAGCCTATTGGCACGACGCGCGTTGCTGCATCACTACATTAGAGAAAAGGTGTGGAAGAGATCAATGTCTAAACAACAAATCGGTGTTATCGGACTTGCCGTCATGGGTAAGAACCTTGCGCTTAACATTGAGAGCAGAGGGTTTACGGTATCCGTATTCAACCGCTCCCGCGAGAAAACGGACGACTTCATGAAAGAAGAAGCGGCTGGCAAAAACCTAGTCGGTACATACACAATCGAAGAATTCGTGGCATCGCTGGAATCGCCGCGCAAAATCCTGATCATGGTGCAAGCCGGCGCGGGTACGGACGCGACGATCGATGCGCTCGTGCCGCTGCTGGACGAAGGCGATATCATCATCGACGGCGGCAACGCCTACTTCCCTGACACGCAGCGCCGCAGCAAAGACCTTGAAGGACGCGGCATCCGCTTCATCGGAACCGGCGTATCCGGCGGTGAAGAAGGCGCGCTGAAAGGACCGTCCATCATGCCGGGCGGTCAAGAGTCCGCATATAAGCTGGTTGAGCCGATCCTTACGGCAATCTCCGCCAAAGTCGGCGGAGATCCTTGCTGCACATACATCGGACCGGACGGCGCGGGTCACTATGTGAAGATGGTTCACAACGGTATTGAGTATGGCGACATGCAGCTGATCTGCGAAGCTTACGACCTGCTGAGCCGCGTGCTGGGCGTCAGCACGGAAGAGCTGCAATCGATTTTCACGGAATGGAACAAAGGCGAGCTAGACAGCTACCTGATCGAAATTACGGCTGACATTTTCTCCAAATACGATCCGGACACGAACAAACCGATGGTCGACGTCATTTTGGATTCCGCCGGCCAGAAGGGTACGGGCAAGTGGACAAGCCAAAGCGCGCTTGATCTCGGCGTACCGCTGTCCATCATTACCGAATCCGTCTTCTCCCGTTTCTTGTCCGCACTGAAACAAGAGCGCGTCGAAGCGAGCAAGCTGCTCAAAGGACCGAAAGCGGCTCCGTACCAAGGCGACAAAGCGGCGTTCGTCGAATCCGTCCGCAAAGCGCTGTTCGCAAGCAAAATTTGCTCTTACGCGCAAGGCTTCGCGCAAATGCGCGCAGCATCCGATGAGTACGGCTGGAATCTGCGTTACGGCGATATCGCGATGATCTTCCGCGGCGGCTGCATCATCCGCGCAGGCTTCCTGCAAAACATCAAGGATGCCTACGACCGCAATGCAGGCCTATCCAACCTGCTGCTTGACAGCTACTTCCAAGAAATCGTGGAATCGTACCAAGGTGCATGGCGCGAAGTCATCGCGACTGCTGTGACGCAAGGAATCCCGGTTCCTGCCTTCGCAAGCGCGCTGTCCTACTACGACAGCTACCGTACGGAGCGCCTGCCGGCTAACCTGCTGCAAGCGCAGCGCGACTACTTCGGCGCACATACGTTCAAGCGTGTGGACAAAGAAGGCACGTTCCACTTCAATTGGATTCAATCGTAAGACCCGACATGACTTCCTGCAGACAGTGACGCAGCCGGTCGGCTTCCGGGCCGCAGCCGCTGCGCTGCTTGAGGAGCAGCAGGGAAGCTTCGGCGAAGCATTGAAATTTTCGTAACAGGAATGGCTGGGGGAGACCGAGTAAATCGGGTGCTTCGTCAGCCATTTTCTTTTTTACATATTCCAGCGTCCAAATCACGTCTTCGCGCGACAACGGGTAATCGGGGTTATTGATCCGGTCCATGCGGTACTGGACGGAGAAGGGCTCGGGCAGTGGAGCCATGGGGAGTCACTCCTCTATTCGAATGTTTGCAGCCGTACTATCAACTCTACGGTAGAAACAAGTTTTTTATACCCGTTAAAACTTAAAAATGGTATAATCATGGGACATGTTTATCGTGTTAGATCGCAGGTGGGAAGGTGTTCGTGAATGAGCAATAGGAAGCCGCGGCAGCATGTCGTGCTCATCGGTTTTATGGGAACGGGTAAATCTACGGTCGGCAAACAGCTGGCAGAGCAGCTCGGATGTACGACTTGCGACGTGGATGCCGAGATCGTAAGACGAGAGGGAGAGACGATCGCATCTATCTTCGCTAGCCGCGGGGAACAGCATTTTCGTGCTGCCGAGACCGCTGCGCTTGCCGAAGTGCTCCAATCGGAAGGGCCGCTGATTATTGCCACCGGCGGAGGCGCAGTGCTGGCTCCGGCCAACCGCGAGCTGATGCTTCAAGGCAGCTTTGTCGTTGCGTTGACGGCAGATCCGGAGCAGGTAATCGCGCGCGTCAGCCAGGATCCTGACCGGCCGCTTCTGCAAGGCGATGTTCGCGAACGCGTATATAAGCTGCTCGAGGACCGCAAGGGTGCATACGATTTTGCCCATTTGACCATCGATACGACGCAGCTCAGCGTGAAAGAGGTTGTGGAACAGATTCAGCAAGCCATGGAACAGAGCAAAGTCTGACATTCTACTAACGAAGGAGTTTTACGGACACTATGGACGTTATTGTAACCCCTACGCCCAAATTGCAAGGCGAACTTCAAGCACTATCTTCCAAGAATTATACGACGCGCTACCTGCTGGTGGCGGCGCTAGCGGAAGGTACGAGCACAATCTATTACCCTGCGCACAGCGAAGACAGCGACGCGATGCGCCGATGCATCCGCGATCTCGGCGCCGTGATCGAGGAAGACGAAGAGAAGATAACCATCAAGGGCTTCGGTTCCCGTCCGCACGACGTGAAAGAGCTGGATGTCGGCAATGCCGGTGCGGTTCTGCGCTTCCTAATGGCGATCGCGGCGCTTGCTCCTGACGTGACGTTCATTAACCGCTACCCGGATTCCCTCGGCAAACGGCCGCATGACGATCTAATTAATGCGCTCCGCCAGATCGGCGTTGACGTGCAGCATAACGACGGCAAGCTGCCGATTACCATCCGCGGCGGCGCAGCCAAGGGCGGTAAAATCCAAGTATCCGGCAGCGTAAGCTCTCAATTCTTGAGCGCGCTGCTGTTCTTAACGCCGCTTCTTGCGGAAGACAGCGAGATCGAAGTGCTGCATGACCTGAAATCCAAAGTCGTCGTCGGCCAAACGCTCGAGGTGCTGGAGCAGGCGGGAATCGTCATCGAAGCTAGCGACGATCTAATGCACTACCGCGTGAAGGGCGGCCAGCGGTACGAGGCCAAGCAGTATATTGTTCAAGGTGACTACCCTGGCTCCGCAGCTGTACTCGCTGCAGCGGCCGTGACACAGTCTGACGTAAAGCTGCACCGCTTGATGGAGAACAGCAAGCAAGGTGAGCGCGCGATCGTCGATGTGCTTCGCATGATGGAAGTACCTCTGACGCATGAGAATGGCACCGTGCACGTCCAAGGTAATGGCAAGCTCAAGGCACTGGAATTCGACGGCGACAAAGCGACGGATGCCGTGCTGGCTATGGTGGCCGCGGCTGTATTCGCCGAGGGCACATCCCGGTTCTACGATGTCGAGAATCTCCGCTACAAGGAATGCGACCGGATCACGGATTATTTGAACGAGCTTCGTAAAGCAGGCGCCAACGTGGAAGAACGCCGCAGCGAGATCATCGTGCATGGTCGTCCGGAAGGCGTCGAGGGCGGCGTGGACATTAACGCGCATTACGATCACCGCGTCATTATGGCCTTGACCGTCGTTGGTCTTCGCGCGAAGAAGCCAATCCGTATTCATGACGCGCATCATGTTGCGAAGTCGTATCCGATCTTCTTCGATCACATGAAATCGCTTGGCGCGAACGTGGAATGGGTTGACTAGAAATAAGACACGGGTATCAGCGACAAGGCTCGTGCTCTAAGCCGAAATAGGGAAAGGACTGTGCCGTATGACATTCACAAATCCTTCGCGAGACGAAATCAAACAACTGCTGGAAGCCACGCATACAATCGCGGTCGTAGGCTTGTCGGACAATCCGGAGCGGACGTCGCACATGGTTGCGGCAGCGATGCAGGCCAAGGGCTACCGAATCATTCCCGTCAATCCGAACGCCGATGTCATCTTAGGCGAACGCAGCTATCCGTCCCTTCGCGACATTCCGGAGCCGGTCGATCTCGTCAACGTCTTCCGGCGCAGCGAGCATACACCGCCGATCGCAGCTGATGCCGCAGCGATCGGCGCTAAGGCGCTCTGGTTGCAGCTTGGCGTCGAGAGCGGGGAAGCAGCGGACATTGCCGCCAAGGCCGGCTTGACTGTAATTATGGACCGATGCATTAAAGTAGAAGACTCCATTTTGCTGCCGCACGGGAATTCCAAATCCTAACGGTTATAATTTTGTGTTGTCTCTCCAACAATAAAGGAGGCTTTCGAGAACCGAGGCATTGAAGCCGTCGAGCTCGGGGCCAAATCCCAGGATTTCTAGGAGGACAACACGACGATGAATCAATACGGGCAGCAGGGCTTTGGCATGAACGCATCGGGAATGAAGCAGCAGAACCAATATCAACCATCGGGCTATGTACAATCCAACTACCAAGGCATTCCGAAGCAGCAACCCGGCAGCATTTCCGCCCAATCGAACACGGGACCGGTCATCTCTCATCTGGGTTATTCGGCGAACAGCGGTTACGGCCAACAAGCCTCTATGAATTCGTTCTCCAGCCAAAACTTCTCGAACAACTCGCAGCCTGTGCTGTCGCACTTCGGCGGCAGCTCCATTCAAGCGAACTCGCAGCCGGTAATTTCGCACGTAGGCGGCTATCAAGCGCAAAACACGCAGCAGGCCCAGCCTTACCAATCGTCCGGTATGCAGTATCAATCCGGATTCGGTCAAAGCTCCTATAACGCGAGCTCGCAGCCGGTGATTTCGCACTTCGGCGGCTACCAAGCGCAGCAAGCTCAGCCGCAGCAAACGACTCAATACGTAAACCAATCCCAATCGCAGCCGGTGATCTCGCACTTTGGCGGCTATCAAGCGCAAAGTCAAGGCATGAACGCAGGGTACGGTGCGACGAACTTTACGAGCCAAGCTGGCAACACCCCGGTTCTGCAGAGCTTCGGGTATGCCAACCAAGGTCCGGTCATATCCCGCACGGGTTATACCGCTAGTGGAAGCCAAATGGGCATGGGCAACAACCAACAACGTTTCTAAGCCGCAGCATCCGGGCTGAACGTTGTGACGGGACGGCGGACTTCGGGTCCGCCGTTTTCTTTTTGACAATGGGGGAGGAAACCCTTACGATCAAATAAGAATCCGTGACCGATTTCGATAGCGAAGCCGCGATCCCATAGATAGAAAGGGGGAAACTTATGAACATCATGGGTCATTTGCAGCAACTCGGCCGATCCTTGATGCTTCCAACCATCGTGCTGCCAGGGGCAGCGGTATTTATCGCTCTCAGTTCGCTGCCTTGGGACTCGATGGGTATGCCGAGTATCCATACACATCTGCTAATGGCAGGCGAAGCACTGTTTCGTTATTTGCCGTATTTATTTGCGTTCGGCGTTGCGATGGGGATGACGAGCAATGCGGGTACGGCTGGACTCGCCGCGATCGCAGGGATGTTCATCTATACAAGCATTATTAATGCGAGCCATTACGAGCTGGAGCCGACGGTTTTTACCGGCGTCATTATCGGCATCGTCACCAGTATTTTGAACGAACGATTCAAATCAATCAAGCTGCCGGAATACATTCAGTTTTTCGGAGGACCCCGCTTTATTCCGTTGATCGTCAGCGTCTTCTCCACGCTTTGGGCGATCGTGATGGTACAGATCGCGCCGATCATACATAACGCGCTCATTGAGCTCGGGGATATCGTCAACTCGGGCGGGGGCTTCGGTGTGTTTCTGTTCGGGTTCGTGCTGCGCATCCTGGTCGTATTCGGGCTGCACCACTTGGTCAGCCATGTATTCTGGTTTCAGGTGGGCGGTTATCAGGCGCCGGACGGCATGATGATTTTCGGCGATTTGCCGCGTTTCTTCGCCGGCGACCCGTCGGCCGGCGCATTCATGGCGGGGCTGTATCCCACGATGATGTTCGCACTGCCGGCGATTGCATTTGCTATCATTCATGAGGCGAGAGAGGACTTGAAGCCGAAGATTCGCAAAACATTCTTGACTGCGGCTCTCGCTTCTTTCTTAACGGGTGTCACAGAACCAATTGAATTCGCGTTTTTATTTGTGGCGCCATATCTATTCGTCGTCCACGCGCTGCTCTCGGGTATGATGATGTGGATTACGTACGAGCTTGGCATTCGCGCGGGCTTCTCGTTCTCGGCGGGGGCTATCGATTATCTGATCAACGAGCATCTGTCGACTCGCGGCTGGCTGCTTATACCAATCGGCATCTTGTTCGGATTGTTGTATTACGTCATGTTCCGGTGGGCGATTCGGAGATTCCGGATTCCAACGCCGGGCCGCGAGGAAGGTTCGCAGCTGGATGAATGGGCAGGCGATATTCCGTACCGCGCGCCGCTTATCTTGCAGGCGATCGGCGGCAAGGAGAACATCATTCAGATGGAAGCCTGTATAACCCGTCTGCGTCTGAAGGTCGGAAGCGACAAGCAGATAGACAACAACGCGCTGAAGCATCTCGGCGCCGCGGGTGTCATCCGGCTCGGGGGCGGCAACGTGCAGATCGTGTTCGGCACGTATTCCGAGCTCATACGGGAGGAAATGGACAAGGCGATTCGAAGAGATATATCGAGGGTGTTGTTCTGCTCGCCGGTGCAAGGGCGTATGATGCCTTTGAGTGAGGTGCCAGACCCGATCTTCGCCGGCAAGCTCGTCGGTGACGGCGTTGCGTTCATGCCGGATAAAGGGGAACTCGTGTCGCCCGTATTCGGCAAGGTCATTCATGTTTATCCGTCGATGCATGCCATCGGCATTCGGACCCCAGAAGGGCTTGAAGTGCTGCTGCACATCGGCATCGATACATCACAGCTGAAGGGCCACGGGTTTCACGCGGTCGTCAAGGAAGGCGACCAGGTGAAACCGGGACAGATGCTCATTACGTTCGATATGCAGAAAATCCGCAAAGGAAGCAAATCGCTGGCAACACCGATGGTCATTACCAATTCGGACCGGGTCAGCTCCTGGAGCTTCGCGCCGTTCAAGGGCGTCAAGCGCGGGCAAGCTTCCGTCATGTCGGTCGTTCTAAAAGAGAGAAGCGGTGGAGGGGAAACAGCGTGATTCAAGGAATAGGGGCTTCATCAGGTATCGCCATCGGCAAAGCGTTTGTCCTTCCCAACTGGGAGTGGGATTTGCCGGAGCAGAAAATAGACGTCGGCGACTTGGCACGAGAGTTTGACCGCCTCTACGAAGGCATCCGCACATCTAAGGTCGAGATCGAACAGATGAAGGACGAGCTGCGCGAGGTGGTCGGCGCCGAGGAAAGCTATATATTCGACGCACATTTGGCGATATTGGACGATCCGGTCTTCATGAACGAAATCCAAGGCATCATCCAGCGCCAATACAAAGCGGCCGAGGTAGCGGTCAAGGAAGCGATCGACCATTTCGTTACGATGTTTGACCTGCTGGATGATGAATACATGAAGGAGCGGGCGCTCGACATCAAAGATGTCGGCAACCGTCTGCTGAAGCATTTGCTGGGGGCTCCTGAGATTACACTGCCATCTGATACGCAGCCTTTCATACTGATTGCCAAGGAGCTGTCTCCCTCGCAGCTGGCGCATCTGAATCCGAGTCATGTGCTCGGTATTGCGACGCTTGCGGGCAGCACGACTTCGCATTCCTCTATCATGGCCAGAGCGCTCGGCGTTCCGCTCGTGGTCGGCATTGAGTCCAAGCTGGAAGAAGCGATCCAGACAGGCGATATGCTGATTATAGATGGAGAGCTCGGCGTGGTTCATCTGCATCCGGAGCAGTCCTTAGTAGATTTGTACACCAGCAAGCAGATTATGTACGGCGAGAAGAAGCAGCGGCTAAAGGGCATTGTCAGCGTCAAGCCGGTTACGCAGGACGGCAAGGAAATGGAGCTCAGCGCCAATATCAGCTCGCTGAAAGAGCTCGACGTCGCGTTATCCAGCGGAACGAACGGCGTAGGCTTGTTCCGTACCGAATTTCTATATATGGATCGCAGCCGGCTGCCGCAAGAAGAAGAACAATTCGAGGTATACCGGACCGTAGCGGAGAAGCTTGGCAGCAAGCCACTCATTATTCGCACGCTGGATATCGGCGGGGATAAGCATTTGGATTACTTCGAATTACCTGAAGAGGATAATCCGTTTCTTGGGTACCGGGCGATCCGGATTTGTCTCGACAAAACGGATTTGTTCAAAACGCAGCTGCGGGCGATTCTGCGCGCCAGCCATTACGGCAACGTGAAAATCATGTATCCGCTCATATCATCCGTGGATGAGGTACAAGCTGCGAACGCGCTGCTGGAGCAGTGCAAGCAGGAGCTGCGCACCGAAGGGCTTCCCTTCGCGGACAAAGTGGAAGTAGGCATCATGATCGAGCTGCCGGCTGCCGTGCTCATCGCGGATTTGCTCGCCGATGAGGTGGATTTCTTCAGTATTGGCACAAATGACTTGATTCAATTCACTCTTGCCGTCGATCGGATGAACGAGCAGATTTCGCATATGTATGAGCCGTATCACCCGTCCGTGCTGCGGATGATCAAGCTGACGGTGGAAGCGGCCAAGCACAAGGGCATTCACGTGGGCGTATGCGGCGAGATGGCCGGCGACCTTAAGGCGCTTCCGATTTGGCTGGCGCTGGACATCGATGAGCTGAGTATGTCGGCGCATTCTATATTGCCCGTTAAAGAGCGGCTGCTAACGCTGAAGCAGCAGGAGAGCCGGGATTTGTTCAACAGCTTGCTGAGCTGCAGAACGAGCAGTCAAATTCATGAGAAGCTTCGCGCCGTACAGGGAGAACAGCCTGCGGCTGACTTCCCAGCGGTATCCAAAAGCTCCTAATCGCAGCAAAGAGGCGGCAAACGATAGTTTGCCGCCTCTTTATTCCTAAAGGCTTGTTACCTGGTTAGCTTAGCCTGCTCAGCTGCCGCGAAGCGCGTCCACGAATGCTTTCGCATAAGGCGGCAGATCCGGCGGTCGACGGGCAGAGATGAGATTTCCGTCTACGACGACCGCCTCATCGTACCAGATCGCTCCTGCATTCTCCATATCATCACGAATGCCCGGGGTGGAGGTTACTTTGCGGCCAGCTAAAATTTTGGCGGAAATCAGCACCCAGCCGGCGTGGCAAATCTGCCCGATTGGTTTGGCTGCCGCATCCAATTCGCGTACAAGCTCCAGCACCTTGGGGTAGCGGCGGATTTTGTCGGGCGCCCAGCCGCCGGGGACGAGCAGGCCGTCGATCCGGCTGCCGTCCATTTCATCGTAGGCGATATCGGTTGTAGCAGGCACGCCGTATTTTCCAATATGAGTGCGATTCTTCTCCGGTCCTGCGAACAGAACCGTTGCGCCTTCCTCGCGGACGCGGTAGACGGGATACCATAATTCGAGATCCTCGAATTCGTCGTCAAGCAGGCAAATAATCGTTTTTCCTTGCAAGGACATGTCCAAGCCTCCTTCTATGGAACGCGTTAACGTCATTCCTAATCCTATTCATTGTAACGAAGGTGATTCTATGAAGCAAACCGCTAAGAGATGGCTGGCATGCGCGCCAAGCATCTTCATTATGGCAGCCATTTATCTGCTCTCATCCAGAACGGGTGATGAATTGAATACGTTTCTTCCCTGGTTTCAGAAGCTGTTCCCTGCAATGGCGAGTTTTGATTGGGGTCATTTCCTCGCGTATTTCGTACTTTCGCTTACGTTCGCTTACGCGTTCGGACGCAGAGGCGAGAGCTGGCTTGCGAAGCTGCTCATCATCGTCATGTGCGTTGCTTACGGGGTAACCGATGAGTATCACCAGTCCTTCGTCGCAGGGCGAACGCCTGATCCTGATGATCTCCTGCATGACGGAATCGGCGCTGCTTTGGCCGTGCTTTTGCTGGCTGTGCCAAGGGTTCGAACGCTGTGGAGACGTCTGGTTCTAAGACCCGAATGATGCAAAAATTACAACTTTTTCGGAAGCAGGACTTTTCTTAGGTGGGTCGAATACCTTTAACGTCTAGCTGTGCTTTCTAGCACTCGAAAGTCTAGAAGCCGTGCTGCTAAATGGAGAAGGAGTGGGGTAGTTTGCATAAGCGCTGTTCTTGCGGCGATGTGATGCCGATGAAGCTGCGTACCGTCATCTATTCGAACAAAGTTGAAATCGACAACGTTCCGATTTACTCATGCACGTCATGCAACCGCAGCGAGGTGTTCCCGGAAGTGAAGCCGGACTTGACTGGATTGATCAGCACGCTGGGTGCATTCCCCGTAAAACAAACTTATTTGTTTAACGAATGGAATGAATGGGCAAAGCTGTTGGTAGAAGCGTATCACGATCAGAAGCATTCCGATCCTGCCATGATGAGAAGGCTGACTGAGGAACGAATCGATATGCTTCTGGATTTGTTTGCAGTAGCGCAGGCTTCAGGCGACGAGGACTGGACGGCTGATATACATAAGCGTCTTGCTCAATTAAGCAGAAGTTTGCTTCAGTACGGATAGTAGAGGGGTGTCGATGTCGAAGTGAAACTGCCGAATCCAATGAGAACGATTGCAAATTGGGAAGAGGCCTTCGAGCACTCTTATCGACAACCTGTTCTTGTGTTCAAGCACAGCACAAACTGCTCGATTAGCAGCGGCGCTTACGAGGAACTGTCCAATTGGCTCGAGGACGCGGCTTCACTGGCTGTCAGGCTCGAAATGGTACTTGTTCCGGAGGATCGGTTCGTATCGAACGCCATCGCGGATAAACTGCATCTCAAGCATGAATCGCCGCAATTGATTTTAGTAACGGACGGCAACGTGTCCTGGTATGCTTCCCACTGGCGGATTACCTACTCGACATTAGACGAGCATCTCGGTACGCATTGCGAAAAGTAATATTTTGTCGTATCATTAACGATAAAGTATTGCGGGCGAGATAAAAATTTGAACTAATGGAGAGAAGGACTGTGACGGTAACCATTTATGATGTAGCAAGAGAAGCAGGCGTGTCGATGGCGACAGTATCGCGGGTTGTCAATAACAATCCGAACGTGAAGCCTCAGACGCGCAAGAAAGTGTTCGAAGCCATTGAACGACTCGGCTATCGTCCAAATGCCGTTGCACGCGGTCTTGCTAGCAAAAAAACGACAACAGTCGGTGTTGTGATTCCCGATATCTCCAATGCGATCTTCGCGGAAGTTGCGCGGGGCATTGAAGATATTGCAAATATGTATCACTACAATATTATTTTGTGCAACGCGGATAAGAAGAAAGATAAAGAGATTCGCGTTATTAACACGCTGCTTGAGAAGCAGGTTGACGGTCTTCTGTTCATGGGCGGAGCCGTAACGGAGGAGCATTTGCAAGCGTTCAAAACCGCCAACGTGCCGATCGTCCTCTGTGCGACGACGGACGAGCATGGCACCATTCCTTCCGTCGATATCGATCACGAAAGTGCGGCGTTCGACGCTGTCCAAACATTGATTAAACAAGGTCATCGTTCGATCGCGATGATCGGCGGCACGCTGCAGGATCCTGCAAATGGTTATGCCCGTTTTCAAGGCTACAAGCGTGCGCTGGAATCAGCTGGTTTACCGTATGACGAGAACCTGGTTCGAATCGGCAATTACCGCTATGAATCCGGCGTGGACGCGATGAAATATTTCCTGGAGCTGCCTAGCCGTCCAACGGCTGTTTTTTCGGCTACGGACGAGATGGCGATCGGCGCCATTCACTGCATTCAAGATGCCGGCTTGAAAGTGCCGGATAACATCTCCGTCATCAGCGTGGACAACAGCCGGATGGCCTCCATGGTCAGACCGCAGCTGACGGCCGTCGCGCAGCCGATGTACGACATCGGAGCTGTGTCGATGCGTCTGCTGACGAAGCTGATGAAGAAGGAATCGGTCGAGAACGCCAAAGTTATTCTACCGCATGAAATTGTGACCCGTCAGTCAGTAGGGAGTTTATAGATGACAGCTTCGTACACCAAAATCGGCATTATCGGTGCCATGGTTGAAGAGATTGAGCTGCTTCATAAGCATGTCGAGAAGACAGGTTCTTTCGTGAAGGCAGGCATTGAATATGTAGAAGGCATGCTTCACGGGCGTCAAGTCGTGTTCTGCAAATCCGGTGTCGGCAAAGTGAATGCAGCGGTGTGCACGCAATTGCTCATCGATGCAGGCGTGGACTGCGTGTTATTCACAGGTGTCGCCGGCGCGGTTGATCCAAGCCTGAACATCGGCGATCTTGTGGTGTCGACAACCTGCTTGCAGCATGACATGGACTGCACGCCGCTTGGATTTGCGCGCGGGCAGATTCCGTTCCAGGACACCTGGGAGTTTCAGGCAGCTCCGGATCTCGTAGCCTTGGCAAGCCAAGCCTGCGAGCGTCTATTCCCAGGCCGCTGCATGCAAGGCAAAGTGCTCTCCGGCGATCAGTTCATCGCATCTCGAGATGCGGTACTCGCGCTTTACGACGATCTCGGCGGCGCATGTACGGAGATGGAAGGCGCTTCGCTTGCCCAAGTGTGTGTCATGAACGATATTCCGTTCGTCGTCATCCGCTCGATGTCGGACAAGGCTGACGGTTCGGCGGATGTGAACTTTACGGAATTTACGATTCAAGCGTCCGTGAACTCCCATGCGATCATTGACGAAATGCTTCAGCATATCTAAGTTCGTAATTTAAGTAGCTTTGACGCCATTCAATAAAGGCATCCCCCGTTCATTCTTCTATGAAGAAATTGCGGGGGATGCCTTTTTGGTTTTTAGATCTGTTCCAGCACTTGAGCCGTGATCTCGCGGTTGCGCTGTACAATTTGCGCTCTGCGAGGCATAGGCTGCCAAGTGCTCAAATCATCGAGCCATTGGTCGGGCAGGGGCTCTGTGCTCATGTCCGACCAGCGCTCCCGCCAAGCATGCGGCAGAGGTGCATTGCCGCCCCCTTCTGCGTTCAGGCGGGCGGAAATGGGGTGATCGGACATCTCGAGCCACACGAGCGCCCAAGCGCGCGGTACGACGCGCCATATGTCGTAGCCGCCGCCGCCGACGGCAATCCAGCGTCCGTCTGTGTACGTATGCGCAAGCTGATGGATAATGGACGGCATCGCTTGGTAGATGCGCATGCTGCACTGAATATGCGACAGCGGATCGAAGGCATGCGCATCGCAGCCATGCTGACTGATGATGACGTCCGGCTTGAACATGGCCGCTGTCTTCTCCAAGGTTAAGCGAAAGCTGTCAAGCCACGATTCGTCCTCCGTATACGGCTCCATCGGAACATTGACGCTCATTCCGAAGCCAGCGTCCATACCGCGCTCCGAAATAAAGCCGGTTCCGGGAAACAGAAACTTGCCCGTTTCATGGATGGAATATGTGCAAACGTCGGGATCGGCGTAGAAAACCCACTGCACGCCGTCGCCATGATGAACGTCCGTATCGATGTAGAGCACGCGGGCGCCGTACTGCTTGCGGATATGCGCAATGGCGACTGCCGCATCGTTATAGACGCAGAAGCCCGATGCGCGGTCCGGAAAAGCATGGTGAAGTCCGCCTGCCATATGATACGCGTGTTTGGCCGAGCCCGACATGACCAGATCGGCGGCATGTACAGAGCCGCCGACGATGGCCGCCGCTGCCTCGTTCATGCCTGCAAAATAAGGTGTATCCTCTGTGCCTAACCCGTACCGTTCGGCTTGTGCGGCCGCTTCCGCAAGCGGTTGACTGGTGCTGAGACGGTTCACGGCTTGCACGTAATCCGCCCTGTGCACAAGCTGCAGCAGTTCATCGCCTGCTGGCGCGGGCATGACGATCGATGAAGGCTCAAGCGCCCCGGCGGTTTCGAGCAAGTGCCGCGCCGCCGTCAGCCGAATCGGATTAAAGGGATGCTCCGAAGCTAATTCATACCGCTCCGCGGCGGGGTGATGAATGAATACGGCATTTGCCGCCATGCTGCTTCAACTGCCTTTCTACTAATGCTGCATGTCTGCTTCTAATACATGAACCGCTGCCTGAAGCGGACGCGGTCGAATTGTTCAACGGAGCTGAGCGGCACTTCTCTGCCGATTCGAACCATGAGGCAATTGGCGGGATGTGCGCATATCTCGGGATCGTCGGTGGCGAACCATACCATGCCTGCCGTTTTCATTAAATTCTCCATCATGCTTCTGTAATCCCAGACGCTGAGTCCGGTGCCCTCAAGATCCCAATGCCAATAATACTCCGTCGTATAGACGATGACATTCTCCAGCTGCTGCTGTGCGAATGCAAGCTGTATCATTCGTTTGGCCAGACCGAGTCCGCGGTAATCATCGGAGACTTCAACGGCGCCGAGCTCGATCAAATCCATCATCCCGCCCTCCGACCACCGCTCCAATTCATCGGGATAATGGAAGGTAACGTAACCGACGATGGTATCGCCGTCCCTTGCCGCGATAATCCGGCCCTCGGGAAGCTCTGCAATCTCAATCAGCGCCTTGAACTGTTCGGCGGGTCTGCGGAAGGCATCCAGCTGCGCGTGCAATTCAAGCCCATGCAGCGCTTCGGCGGGGAGGGGGCCTTCTATTCTAATTTCCCGATTTTGAAAGGGTAGAAATTCCGTTTGCGTTACTTTGCGATGCTCCAAAGCGGGTGGCTCCCTTCGCGTTCTAACCTACTTATAGCAAAAAAAAGTTGGAATGAAAAGCATGGTCCAACAACATCTGGCATGCTATAATTGTAAGCGTATTCGTATGGACATAGAAAACATGGTCGTACAATGGGTAGGAGGATGATGGACAATGTTGAATATGCATCAAGAACGGGTACCGGCAGCGGCATCCGGCTCCAACATGACGAACTACGAAGAAACCTATGAACAATTCAGTTTTGAACAGCTTGAACAGCAGTTTTCCTGGCACGAAACAGGTAAGGTCAACATGGCCTTTGAAGCAATCGACCGTCATGTTGCAGAAGGACGGGGCGACAAAATTGCACTCTATTATAGCGATGCCGTCAGAGACGAGTCCTACACGTTCCAAGAGCTCTCCAAGCAATCCAATCGCTTTGCGAACGTGCTTCGCGGCTTGGGTATCGGGAAAGGCGAACGCGTGTTTATTTTTATGCCGCGCACACCTGAGCTTTACTTTGCTTTGCTGGGCGCATTGAAGGTAGGCGCTGTCGTCGGCCCGCTGTTCGAAGCGTTTATGGAAACAGCCGTAAGAGACCGCTTGCAGGATAGCGGCGCAGTCGCAATTGTCACGACGCCGGCGCTGCTCTCGCGTATTCCGCGCAGCGAGCTTCCGAACCTGAAGCATATCATCGTCTACGGAGATGACGTTCAGCCGGGCGAGGGCATCGTCGATTTCAAAGCCGAAATGGCAGCAGCCTCGGAGCAGGCCGATATCGAGTGGCTGGGCCGCGAAGACGGACTGCTGATTCACTATACATCCGGTTCCACCGGCAAGCCGAAAGGCGTCTTTCACGTGCAGAATGCCATGATTCAGCATTATTTTACGGGCCGGGTCGTCCTGGACCTGCAGCCGAATGATGTCTACTGGTGTACGGCCGACCCAGGTTGGGTGACGGGCACCTCTTACGGAATATTCGCGCCGTGGCTGAATGGAGCGACGAACGTTATTCGCGGCGGCCGCTTCAGTCCGCAGGACTGGTATAAGACGATTGAGCGCTATGGCGTTACCGTATGGTACAGTGCGCCGACGGCCTTCCGCATGCTGATGGGCGCAGGCGACGATGTGGTGCAGCAGTTCAACCTCTCCAGTCTTCGCCATGTGCTCAGTGTCGGCGAGCCGCTTAATCCCGAGGTTGTTCGCTGGGGACTTAAAGTTTATGACCAGCGGATTCATGATACCTGGTGGATGACGGAAACCGGCGCCCAGCTCATCTGCAACTACCCGAGCATGGATATTAAGCCGGGTTCGATGGGTAAGCCAATCCCAGGCGTGCAAGCGGCCATTATCGACGACAACGGCAATGAGCTGGCACCTTACCAAATGGGCAATCTGGCCATTAAAGCGCCTTGGCCGTCCATGATGCGCAAAGTGTGGAATAATCCGGCGAAATACGATGAATATTTCCGTATTCCAGGCTGGTACATCTCAGGAGATTCCGCATATCTCGATGAGGACGGATACTTCTGGTTCCAAGGCCGTATTGACGATGTAATCAATACAGCAGGGGAGCGCGTAGGTCCTTTCGAAGTCGAGAGCAAGCTGGTCGAGCATCCGGCTGTCGCCGAAGCGGGCGTCATCGGCAAGCCAGACCCGATGCGCGGTGAAATCATCAAAGCGTTTGTAGCGCTCCGTGAAGGCTATACGCCGTCGGAAGAGCTGAAGACCGATATTGCGAAGTTTGTAAAAGAAGGCCTCTCCGCGCATGCTGCGCCGCGAGAAATCGAATTTAAAGATAAGCTGCCGAAGACGCGCAGCGGCAAGATTATGCGCCGCGTGCTGAAGGCATGGGAACTGAACTTGCCGACAGGCGATTTGTCGACAATCGAAGACTAGCGCAAGCGGCAAGCGGCAAGCGGCAAGCAAAGAACCGTCCGGTATCCATCATTGCGATGGGCCGGACGGTTCTTTGCCGTGCTTATTGAATGCTGACTGGCTCGGAAGCTGCCGATTCACCGGTATCGTTGACCGCGGTAACTTGGAAGTAGCCGCTGGTCAGCGGGGATACGTACTCAAACCGCGCTTCGTTCGTTGACCCGATTTTTTTGAACTTCCCGTTGCTTGTCGTACTGTAATAAACGTTATATTGCGTGACTTGTTCGGAGGTTGCATTATCCGACCAAGTCAGTTTAATTCCGATTTCTGTTCCCGACACGGAGATATTCATCGGTGCGGAGGGGGCGGCAAGGCCTGTATCCGTTCCCTGCGGTGCTCCCGTATCCGGCAGCGTCGTAATGTCGTCTGCGTCGCTGCCTTTCCCCGGCTTGGTATCCGGCAATTGCTGCGTATAGCTGCCGCTCGAGGAAACGATTATACTCGGCGCTGATTCTTTGCCGGCGACGTCTACGGCTGTGACATAGTAGCTGTAAATTCCAGCTCCGGCATAGTTGATAAACTTGGTCTCTTGTCCTGTCATAACCGGGCTGCCAGCGTTCGTGAACGGCCCGTCATTAACGGCGCGGTATAACCGGTACCCGACGACATCCTTCTGCGGTGCAGCCGAGAAGGAAATTCGATAGGCGCTGGCGGAGGATACCGCTTCAATCCTAACGTTTGCCGGTGCAGACGGGGCGCTGCCGTCGTCGACTCGCGGATCGACGATCGAAGGCGCATCCCGATCCGCATCCTCCGGCAAATACACGCTCATTGGCTTGCGGCTGTCTTGCGGAAGCTTGGCCTGTGCGGCTTCGATTTCCTGCATAAGCTCATCCAGCGGTTTCTCCCGTTTAACAACGGTCTGCTCCTTGACCATATCTGAAGGCGTTGTCGGCTGCGGAATATAGTTTACGCCGTTATAGGAAATGACGGCCATTTTGACCAGTGCGTCGTCAGAATCCTTCGGCAGGAATTTACGGTTGAACCAATCCGTTACCAGCTTGCCCTCGCTGCGGGTAAGACTTGTTGGCAGCTTGCCGCTCACACTGGATACGGTTGATTTTACGATACCTGATGGCATCGTAAAATGTTTGGTCTTGAATAACTCCGGCCGCTCGGCTGTAACCTCGTTCATGATTTGAGACCAGACGATCCGGGCGCGGTTTCTTCCTTCCTTGGAGAGGGAGTAAATCTGTTTCTCGTAACCAACCCATACGCCAAGCGTAATGTCCGGCGAGAAGCCCATGAACCAGACATCGCCGTAGCTTTGCGTGGAACCTGTTTTGCCGACGACTGGAACTTTGCCGTAATTCTTGAACAGCGACATAATGCTGTGACCGGATCCACGCGGATCCGAAATGACGGTGCGCAGCATATCCGTCATCAGGAATGCGGTTTGCTCCGAGAACGCGCGAAGCGGCTTGGCTTCGTGCTCGTAGACGACATTTCCGTCGGCATCGGTAATTTTGCTGATCATATAGGCGTCGTTGAATACGCCGTTATTTGCAATTGCGCCGTATGCGTTCGTGAGCTCTTCGACGGAAACGCCGATGCTGAGGCCCCCGATTACGCCGGTTTGCGCATATTCGTCTTCCGGCTTGATGGACGTAATGCCGAGCTTGCGGGCGAATTTCCATGCTTCCGGAATCGTGACCTTCTGATTGAAGATTTTGAGTGCCGGAATGTTCAGAGAACGATTGAGCGCGTCGCGGGCTGTTACCAGACCGTAGAACTTCTTCGTAACGTTCATCGGAATATGGAAGCCCTTCTGACCATCTTTCATGACAATTGGCGAATCATCGATGACGCTTGCCGGTTGAATGAGTCCTTTGTCGATGGCCGGCAAATACGCGGCGATCGGCTTCATCGTGGACCCGGGCTGACGCGTCATCTGCGTGGCGTGGTTGAGCTGCTCCGTATAGAAATCGCGGCCTTCCAGCATGCCTAGAATAGCGCCTGTCTTATGATCCAACATGATGGCTCCGGTCTGCTCCATCCCTTTCTCTTTGCTGTCCGAATCGAAGTTGTTAGGATCGGCGCCGACTTTATGCATGGAATTGTATACCTTTTTATCAATGGTCGTGTAAATATGATAGCCGCCCCGCAGCAGATGCTCGCGCGCATCTTCAAGCAGCGGTGCATTCTCTTTCTTCCTTACGTCTTCTTGGCTTAGATTTGGATCCTTCTGCATGAGCAGAATTTCTGCCGCTTGCCGCTCTGATTCAAGCATGAGGAAGGGGAATGTCGAGTATGCCTTCTCGGTTGGCTTTGCAAGTGAATTCTTAATATCGAAGCTCATGGCTTCGTTATACTGCTCGGGGCTGATACGGGCTGTCTGCAGCATGCGCATAAGCACGATATGCTGCCGGTCGACGGCCAGCTTGAAGCCGGACGGATTAAACTTGCCTTTGCTGGTAAATGCGGTATACGCAGATGGGCGCTGAGGCAAGCCGGCCAGATAGGCGGATTGCGCAATATTGAGCTGGCTCAAATCCGTAATGTTGAAAATCCCTTTGGCTGCGGCTTTAATGCCATACAGGTTGTAACCGCTGTTGCCTGTCCCGAACTGTACTTTATTAAGGTAGGCTGTCAGAATCTCGTCCTTCGTCATGAAGCGCTCGAGACGCAGCGAGAGGAAGATTTCCTTAGCTTTACGGCTGTCCGTCTTGTCCAGCGTGAGAAATACTTGACGGGCCAGCTGCTGGGTAAGCGTGCTTCCGCCGGTTTGCGTATCTTCGTTCAGCAGCTTCTGCTTGACGGCACGCGCAAGACCGTTGAAATCGACGCCGATATGTTTATAGAAATTATTGTCCTCCGTCGCGAGAACGGCATTGACGACCTGTTGCGGAATGTCGTTCCGCTTGATCAATCGGCGGTCTTCTTCGGTCCGCAGCTGACCGACTGGCGTTTGTCCATCATTAAAGTAGACAAAGCCCGTAATCGCATTCTCGTTGATCTTGGCTTCGATCTCTGTGCGCGGGCGAATAGGATCGTCTTTGACGAAGGATGCCACGTAGCCAGCAACGGCTGCTCCGGCAAACAATCCGATCAATATCCCGAAAATAAATAGCCATTTGAACGTTACGAGCGTCACGATACCAAAAGTCCGCCATTTGCTGTATCCTTTTGTTTTCTGTTGACGGTCTTGATCCATACGATGATTAGCCTCCTCCGAATTAACAGAGTTATTATAGCATAAATCACCAGAGAATTTGGAGTAGGTGACCGACGAATATACCCAACCATCTCCATAATCTCCTAATTCTCCAATCTTGGTTCCTGTGCCCGTTGACTACAAACCGTCTCTTGTGTTATAAGTGGTAACAAGAAAAGTGAATATGTGAACGCATTGACAGGCTTCAGTAGAGCTGCGGAGGGGCGATTTCAGAGAGCCGGTGGTGGTGCAAACCGGTACGTGCCGCAATTCGAATTACCGCCTTGAGCTGATCGGACGAACCGCGCTTCCTCTGTAACGGGAAAGCACGCAAGTAGTCTGTTTCCGGATGATATCCGTTATCTAATGAAGTGAGAGCCGTATTGGCGGTCATGCTGTGTACATCGTGCGCAGCGCCGGCGGCTCTAACGAGGGTGGTACCGCGAGCAAATCCTTCTCGTCCCTTGAGGACGAGAGGGATTTTTTTATTTTCCGGACAGGAGTGGTGCCAGTATGGTGAAATGGGAGCAGTTAAGTGCCGCGCAGCAGCGGGAAGTTGAACGCCAAATGGAAGTCATCCGCCGCGGCGTCGTTGAAATCGTGCCTGAAGAAGAACTGAAAGCAAAGGTTGTTCAATCCGTGGCTGCAGGCAAGCCGCTAAAAGTAAAGCTGGGGCTTGATCCTTCGGCACCGGACATTCATGTTGGACATACGGTCGTCCTTCATAAGCTGAGACAATTCCAGCAGCTCGGACATGAGGTGCAGCTCATTATCGGTGATTTTACGGGCCGGATCGGCGATCCGACAGGGAAATCGGAGACGCGCAGACAGCTGACCGAGGAAGACGTGAAACGCAATGCGGAGACGTACAAGAAGCAAATTTACAAACTGCTCGATCCGGCGAAGACGACGGTTTATTACAATTCCGAATGGCTTAGCCCGCTCAACTTCGCGGATGTGGTAGCACTCTCTGCCAAAGTCACGGTTGCGCGTATGCTGGAGCGGGATGATTTTACGAAGCGGTATCAGACGGGACAGCCGATCAGCATCCATGAATTCTTCTACCCGCTGATGCAGGGCTATGATTCCGTAGCGCTGGAGAGCGACGTAGAGCTTGGCGGAACAGACCAGAAGTTCAATCTGCTCATGGGCCGCACGCTGCAGAAGGAGTACGGCAAATCCGCACAAGCCGCAATCATGACACCGCTCATCGAAGGCTTGGACGGCGTCAGCAAAATGAGCAAGAGCCTCGGCAATTATATCGGCATCGACGAAGAAGCGAACCAAATTTACGGCAAATCGATGTCCATTCCAGACGGGCTGATGTTCAAATACTACGAGCTTGCGACGGATCTCGGTGACGACGAGCTGCTGGCGCTGCGGACCGGAATCGAAGACGGAAGTCTGCATCCGCGCGATGTGAAGATGGAGCTTGCCCGCACGTTCGTTCGCATGTACCACGGCGAAGAGGCCGCGGCGGCTGCAGAGCAGCATTTTATTACCGTGTTCCAGAAGCGTGCGCTGCCAGGCGACATCCAGGAGGTCGTTCTGTCTCCGGCGGATTTGGACGGCGGGTCAATCGGCATTCTGAGGCTTCTTACGACGCTCGCTCTTCAGGCATCCAGCAGCGAAGCGAAACGCAGCGTCGAGCAGGGGGCCGTTCGCATCAACGAAGAGAAGGTAGAAGATTGGACGGCCGAGATTGCACCCGCGGACGGCGACATTATTCAAGTCGGCAAACGTAAATTCGCGAGAATCGTGCTCCGTTAACAATAGCCGCCGAGAAGCTTGCTGTGCGCACCGCTGCGCCGGCAGGCTTCTTTCTGTTGGCGGTGAAACCGGTCGTCCGATTATGCCGCATGGTACCGCGTTTATGAGCTTACACCAAATAAGGTGTTGTCTCGTAAGTCATCGCAGATGATTTGCGTTCGGAATGAATCGTCGATACGGCAGGTTCAGTTACGATTTTCGCTAGCGAAACTTTAGTGCAGGAGCGGCGTAATAAATACCGGATGCGCTTCAAATTATTGGAATTTGATACAGGAGAGGAGGGAGGGTTCTGGAAGGCGTATTTTTAGGCTGTCTGATCGGTGGAATTTTATTTGCGGTCGTAAGTGTTGTTTTGGGGGATTGGCTCAGCTTGGCGCTGGATGGAATGCTGGATTTCCTGTCACTGGATGGTCATCCCATCCTGCAGCCGATGGCAATCGTAGGCGGTATTACCGTCTTCGGCGGAGCAGGGCTGCTGTTGGAACATCATACCTCGCTTGGGAACGCAATCGTTATCTTGCTTGCGATTCTGTGCGGCTGCATGGCGGCGGCCGGCATCTACATCCTCTATGTTAGGCCGATGGAGAGAAGCGAGAATTCGACGGGTTACTCTATGCAGGAGTTGAACGGCGCAATCGGCGAAGTTACTGTCCCCATCCCTGCTGCAGGCTTCGGCGAAGTATCCGTTAAAGTCTTAGCCGGTCTCACCTATCACATTGCGGCAAGCTTTGATGGCGTCTTGATTCCATTGGGCACCCGTGTTGTCGTAGTTCGAATCGACGCACATACGCTCCTCGTATCCAAGCTGGAGCTCGAATTGTAAAAACGAGAGGAGAACGTGTACATGATGCCAGATTATCTTGTTATTCCTGCTGCGGTTGTCGGCGTATTGGTCGTGCTTGGCTTGGCCTTCTGGGCTAGATATCGGACGGTGGGACCGGACAAAGCGATGATCGTCACGGGCTCGTTCCTGGGAAGCCGGAACATCACGTCCGACGATTCCGGACGCAAGAACAAAATCGTCCGAGGCGGAGGTGCTTTCATACTTCCGATATTTCAGAAAGCGGACTTTCTGTCGCTGTTATCGCATAAGCTGGATGTCTCAACGCCCGAAGTGTACACGGAACAAGGTGTTCCTGTCATTTGCGATGGCGTTGCCATCATTAAAATCGGCGGTGCGGTTGAAGACGTAGCAACGGCTGCAGAGCAGTTCCTCGGCAAACCGACGGAATCGCTGAAGATGGAAGCGCAAGAGGTACTAGAAGGTCATCTGCGCGCTATATTAGGTTCCATGACCGTGGAGGAAGTGTACCGCAACAGGGATAAATTCGCACAGGAAGTGCAGGGCGTCGCGGCGCGGGATCTGAAGAAAATGGGCTTGCAGATCGTGTCGTTCACGATCAAGGACCTGCGCGACAAGCATGGATATCTCGACGCGCTCGGCAAGCCGAGAATCGCAGCCGTCAAGCGGGACGCAGACATTGCCGAGGCGGAAGCCGTACGGGATTCCCGGATTCAGAAGGCTAGAGCCGAAGAGGAAGGGCAGAAGGCCGAACTGCTCCGGGATACGAACCTCGCTGAAGCTTCGAAGGATAAGGAACTGAAGGTCGCTTCCTTCAAGAAGGAACAGGATTCGGCGAAAGCAGAAGCGGACCAAGCGTACGCAATTCAGGAGGCCCGCGCGAAGCAAAGGGTGGTTGAAGAGCAGATGCAGGTCGAACTCGTCCGCAAGGAGCGGGAGATCGACCTCGAGGGCAGAGAAATTCTGCGACGCGAGAAGCAGTATGACGCGGAAGTAAAGAAGAAAGCGGATGCGGACCGCTATGCGGTCGAGCAGGCGGCGGAAGCGGATAAAGCAAAGCGGATGCGTGAAGCCGACGCCGCACAGTACCAGATCGAAGCGGAAGCGAAAGCAAATGCAGAGCAGAAACGGCTGGACGGCTTGGCAATCGCGGATGCCGAA
This sequence comes from Paenibacillus sp. R14(2021), assembly GCF_019431355.1. Classification (NCBI taxonomy): domain Bacteria; kingdom Bacillati; phylum Bacillota; class Bacilli; order Caryophanales; family Paenibacillaceae; genus Paenibacillus; species Paenibacillus sp. R14(2021). The sequence continues at coordinate 1,755,513 of NZ_CP080269.1, read as the reverse complement.
CGCGCCAAAGGAACGGCGGAGGCCGATGTCATCCGACTGCGCGGTCTTGCAGAGGCCGAGGCAAAAGAAAAGCTTGCCCGCGCGTTCGAGTTGTTCGGCGAAGCGGCGGTTCTCGACATCATCGTGAAGATGCTTCCCGAGCTTGCCGGCAAAGTGGCAGCGCCGATTGGAGCAATAGATAAACTGACGGTCGTGGATACCGGCCATGGCGAAGGGGCGGCACGCCTCAGCAATTATGTCACGTCGCTTATGGCGACGGCTCCAGAGATGCTGAAGAGCGTTTCCGGCATTGACCTGAACGCTTTCGTAAGAGGACTTACTTCAAAATCAACAGCTGCATCGGCAATTGAAGGAGCGATTGGCGCGTCTGAAGCGGCTGCCGCAGCGTCTGCATCGGCGGCTGACATGACGAAGCGTCTGCTGACTGATACGCAATCCTAGTAGAACGCAAAAAGAGATGCAAAGCATATGCTTTGCACCTCTTGCTTATTAACGGCTGTAGAACTCGACGATTTGTTTTTCGTCGATCTCTTGCGGAAGCTCAGCGCGCTCAGGAAGACGAAGGAACTTACCTTCAAGCGATGCGTCGTTGAATTCCAGGTAGTTTGGAAGGAAGTTGCGGCCTTCCAAAGCTTCTTTGATCGATTTTTGTGTACGGCTGCGCTCGCGCAGGCCGATTACATCACCGATGGAAACCGTGTACGAAGCGATGTCGACTTTTTTGCCGTTCACAGTAACGTGACCGTGCGAAACCAGTTGACGTGCGCCTGCACGGGAGTTAGCGAAACCAAGACGGTATACCAAGTTGTCCAGACGGCTCTCAAGAAGGGCCATGAAGTTTTCACCGGCGATACCTTTTTGTTTCGATGCTTTATCAAACAGGTTGCGGAATTGTTTTTCGTTCATTCCGTACATATGACGAAGCTTTTGTTTTTCTTGCAATTGAATACCGTAACCACTCATTTTTTTGCGTTGGCCCGGGCCGTGTTGACCAGGAGGGAAAGCGCGTTTCAATTCTTTGCCTGTTCCGCTAAGGGAGATGCCGAGGCGACGGCTCAATTTAAACTTAGGACCTGTATATCTTGACATGTGTCGTAAAACTCCTTCTTCAAATGGGATGTTTGAAAATGGGTGTTTCGCCGAGTGCTGTCTCCGCTTCATTGCCAAGCAACGAAAGCCTAACCGGAATGTTCAGCCGCAGTCCGTTAGCGACAGTCTCTTGAGGGTGACACAAAACCGCTCCCATGTATTCAACTATAAATATTATATAAATTCAACGGGTAATGTCAAGTGAAATAGCGATAAGATCGAGGTCTCGAATTCTCTTGATATAAAATGATACTAAAGTCCTATTTATTTCTATTGGAGTTAGTGCAATAAATCTAGATTTCAAGTATAGTAGAGTGACAGATTCAGGCTTTCGACAAAGAATACAACTGCGAAGAAAGGCGGTGCTGCGTAGGATGAAAAGAACGGACTCCGATTTGACGAACCTCGCCGGCCAAATCGTTGGCAACTCCCATGAAACGCAGCAGCCCGTCAATTGGTTAAAGCATAAGGAGCTTCCGGTGGCCGACGAAGCGGTGGAAGCCTTATTGAAGGCGTCTTTTCAAGAATGGTACCTGGGGGCCGCGAAGATTTCGTCCCCGCTGCTATGTCATAGAATCATGCTTCTAAACTCGGATGGCACGGTATTGTCGGAATATACGCATGAAGGCGATCTTCCCGGCAAACAGGAGATAAGCGTTCCGATTAAAACAAGATGGAATGATCAAACGAATCTTGCGCTGCTCGGCTTGGTGTTCGACGGCAGCGAATGCCGAGCACTCTATGCCCTGCTTCAGGCAGCCGCTCAAGCGCTGGCCGGGATCTTCTATTACAAATTCGATTTGAGCGCTGTAAGCCAAATCATGAAACAGCAGCAAATCAGTGATAAAGAAGCGCAGGGCAGAGATATTTTGTTCCAAGTGGCGAAGCGTCTCCATGATCAGAACGATGTTCATTCCGTTCTCAACGTCCTCTTAGACGATGTGGAGAAATTATATCCGCATGCCGATGTTAATTTGTATTTATCCCAGGATTTCGTAAATGGAGATGCCAGGGTCAAACCGCTGCAGCTCCGTCATTCCACGGATGATCGCAACGCGCAAGCCTTTCTGTCGGGAAGGCCCGTTGTAAATGCAGATGAAGCTGGAATAACGAAGCTGTCGATTCCGATGAGCGGTAAACAAGCGGTATATGGCGTGCTCAGCATGACGATCAACAACGAGCATTGGGAGGATTCCGAGCTGCGGTCGCTCGGGATGCTGTCAGATACGGCAGGCTCCGCCTTCGAGAATGCGAAGCTGTTCGAGCAGTCCAATTTGCTGATTACCGAGCTGCAGCTCATTAACGAGCTGACGAAGCGGCTGAATCAATCGCTGCGTTTGAATGAAGTGTTCGAATTTGCGATGAGCGAGCTGCTCAATATTTTTAAAGCTGATTACTGCAATCTGCTGCAGCTCAGCAAGGATAACAGCAATTTTCAGATCGTGGCGAGCAACGTGCCGGCCGCGGCGAATGAGATTTATTCGACGGAATACGGGTTCTGCGGCATGGTCTACAGTTCGAAGGAGCCCTTGATTATATCGGATTACTGGGCCACCCGCGCGGTGGATTCCAGCCTGATGGACGGTACAGGCGCGAGGTCGCTGATCGCCGCGCCGGTGATGTCGGGAACGTCAGTAATCGGCGTCATTATGGTATCGCACAGAAGCCCGAATTTCTTCTCCTACGAGAATTTCAAGCTGCTCCAGGTGCTGTCCACGCATATCGGACTTGCCATATCCAATGCATCGCTGCATGCCGAAGTACGCCGGATGGTCATTACTGACAATCTAACCGGACTGCATGCCCGCCATTACCTTAACGAGCAAATTCAGTCGCGTCAGCGGAAGGATCCGTGCGGCTCGCTTGTCTTGGTGGATATCGATCACTTCAAGCGCATTAATGATACGTACGGGCATTTGATCGGCGACAGCATTTTAATCATTGTGAGCGACGTGATCCGTTCCAGTATTCGGGATTCCGATATTGCGGCCAGATGGGGCGGCGAGGAGCTGGCGATTTATTTGCCTCATATTCGTTCTGCACAAGCGTATCGGATTGCGGAACGGATACGAAGCATGGTTGAAGAACTTACCGATCCGGCGGTAACGGTCTCCTGCGGACTGTCGGAATGGACGTTTGAAGAAGAAAAAATCAGCGTCGAGTCGTTATTTTACAGGGCAGATATGGCTTTGTACGAGGCGAAGAAGAATGGACGCAACCGTATATTTATCGGATAGAAGACATGCGGGAACGACGGCACGAACGTGCTGTCGTTTTTTTTGTTGCCGCTGGTACATAAAGGGCGGCGCTCTAACAGACGCTAGCTGAATGGGGAGAAGAACAGGAGGATGATACGAATATGAAATCAAGGGGAGTCATCATGATCTGCTGTCTAGGCGTACTGTCTGCAAGCTGCGGCTCGGCATCGGACAATAGGTCGCCGCATGAGCTGCTTGCGCTCAGCGTATCGGGTCTCTCTAGCGTGGACCGGTATACCTTCACAGGTGAGACAGGCATTGGGATGGGTGCAGGCGGCGAGGGCATAGCGACTACGTTTCAAGGGACGGTCGAGAATCACGATGATGTACAGCTTAGAGCGAGTGATGCAGGGGTGTTGGCGCAAGGGCTTCATCCGCTTAAGCTGCTGAGCCAGGTAGAATCGACAGCATTGAAAACAGAGCTGGAGGCTGATAAGTCAGGCGGTCGTACGGCTGTGCTGCGAATCACCGCCGACCCGAAGCAAGCTGCAAACATGTGGGCGAATAAGCTTCGCGGCGAATTTGACCGACTGGAGAACACGACGCCGGGTCAATTAAACGTCAAGCTGCAGAGCAAACAAGCCGTCAAAGCAGAGACGCAGGGCTCGTCATCGCTCGATAAAGCGTGGCGGCAAGAACTCGCGAAATCCAAGGAGGAGCTGAATGCGATGCTATCGACCTTGACCGTACAAACGACCTATCGGCTTGTGATCGACCGTAAGAAGCTGCTGCCGCTTGCTATGGAGGAGTACACGCTGCTTCACTTTACGTCAAGAGGACAGCGCGCCGAGGAATCACACCGGACGAAGCTGTCCTTCAAACGGACGGACGGCGGCAATTTATAGCCGTCGTGCAGCAGCGCGTGAAACATGATAGGATGGACGAGAACGAAACGAATTTTTTTTGGAGGTATGACTATGCGCGATCCACGCATGCAGAAGCTTGCAGCGAATTTAGTGAGTTATTCCATCAACGTACAACCCGGGGAAAATGTTCTTATCGATATGATCGGCTCGGAGCGGGAGCTTGCGAAATGCCTGGTTGAAGAGGTTGCCAAGGCCGGCGGACGCCCTTTCGTGGAAACAAGCGATCGTTCTGTGCTGCGCGCCATGCTGATGAATGCGACCGAGGAGCAAATCGAGCTGTGGGCCTCATTTGATTTGAAGAGGATGCAGGCAATGCAGGGCTACATAGCGATTCGTTCGGGAGAAAACATCAATGCGCTTGCGGATGTCCCGAGTGACAAGATGAAGCTATATGACAAGCTGTACCGCCATCCGATCCATTCCGAACAGCGAGTCAAGCATACCAAATGGGTCGTCCTTCGCTATCCGAACGATTCCATGGCACAGCTTGCGAGTATGAGCACGGAGGCGTTCGAAGATTTCTACTTCGACGTATGCAATTTGGATTATGCCAAGATGGATAAAGCGATGGATCCCCTCGAAGCGCTCATGAAGCGAACGGACCGCGTACGCATCACCGCTCCGGGTACGGATTTGACGTTCTCGATCAGGGGAATCGGGGCAAGCAAATGCTCAGGCGAGCGAAATATTCCTGACGGCGAGGTGTACACCTGCCCGATCCGGAATTCCGTTCAGGGCACGATCGCTTACAACACGCCTTCCGTGTACTCCGGCGTCACATTCGAGAATATTACGTTCACGTTCCAAGACGGCAAGATCGTTGAGGCAACCAGCAGCAACACCGAGAAGCTGAACGAAATTTTGGATACGGACGAAGGCGCTCGTTATATCGGTGAATTCAGCCTGGGCTTCAACCCGTACATCCTTCATCCGATGAAAGATACGTTATTCGATGAGAAGATCGCGGGCAGTCTCCACTTTACGCCCGGGCAGGCTTACGAGATAACGGATAACGGCAATAGATCGGCGGTTCACTGGGATCTCGTGCTCATTCAACGACCGGAATACGGCGGCGGCGAGGTATATTTTGACGACGTATTGATCCGAAAAGACGGTCGGTTCGTCATTCCCGAATTAGAAGGGTTAAATCCCGAAAATTTGAAATAAAAGACACTTGTATGAATAAGAAAATCGGGTTATGATGATGACAGCTAGCACAAACTAAATAATGGAGGGATTCCCATGTCCAATAATGCGGCAATCGTAGATATTTCCCAAACGGCCAACAAATTCCGGTCGTCCATCGTTCTTCAAGCCGAGAATAAATATATTGACGTCAAAAGCATACTCGGCCTTTTCACAACATTGGTCGGCGGACATTCCTACGAGCTTCACGTACACGGTCCGGATGCAGATGAAGCGAAAACAGCCATGGCTGACGTATTCGCTAAACACAATCTAAACGTCCAAGTGGTCGAATAGTTTTTTTTAATTGATTTAGGAAGCGCTTCACCGAACATTCGGTGAGGCGCTTCTTGTTTAAGCCTTGTACATTCGGTTGATTTCGTCTAATATAAAGAATATAAAGACGAACTGCTTATGTACAAGGAGGAGTACGATGTCTTCATCCGATGTTCTTATTCATTTGCATCAAAAAGCGCTCAATCTCCTTCACGAGGATGCTAATAAAATCGAGAAGTTAATCGAAGTACAAATGGAAAACTTGACGACGAGACAATGTCCGCTCTACGAAGAAGTGCTGGATACTCAAATATATGGCTTTTCCAGAGAAATCGATTTTGCGATTCGTGCAGGACTTGTATCGGAGCTTGCTGGAAAAGAAATTATCAGCAAATTGGAACGCAATTTGGCTCAGCTGTACGAAGCTTTGGAGAAGTAGCATGTAGTGGCAGCCGATCACGCAGCTGCTTTTTTTTTGGATTCTTACATAACGAAGAAGACGCTCCAGGTGGGAGCGTCTTCTTCGTTATGCGGTGTAACCATTATACGAGGTAGAACGAAATGCCGAGAATAATGTACACGATGATGAGCAATGCGCCCTCGTACCAGTTCGTCGATCCGTCTTTGGAGATGGACTTGGCGATGAAGACAGAAACCGCAATGGCTGCCAGCTCGATCGGCGTGAAGATAATATCCATGGTTTCACCGAAGAGCGTACTGATGAGAATCAGGACCGGAGCTACGAACAGCGCGATCTGCAGGCTGCTTCCGACTGCGATTTCCACAGCTGCGCCGATTTTGTTCTTCATCGCGAGAATGACGGCTGCGCTGTGCTCGGCGGCGTTACCGACGATGGCAATCAGGAAGGCGCCGATAAAGACTTCGGAGAAGCCGAATTTCGCTGTGAACGTATGTAAAGTGCTGACCAGCCATTCGCTGACGAATGCGGTCATGACAGTCGCAAGCAGCAGGAACAAGATGGATGTTGATTTGGTCCAGGAAGCTTCTTCACCATGATCAGGCGTTGTTTCTTCTACGTCCGCGAGCATGTCCTTGTGCGTAATCATGGAGAACACAAGCCATAGTATATAAGCGATGATTAGGATAACGGCGATCGTCAAGCTAAGCAGCTCCGACTTATGCGGTGAGAAATGCTGGGTAGAAATGAAGATTGCCGGAATGCCGAGTGCGATAACGGCTAGAATCATTAGTGACGAATTGTGGCTCGCCAGCTGTACGTTGAACCGCTGTTCCTTGAATTTCAGCCCGCCGAGAAATACGCTTGCTCCAAGGACGAGAAGCAGGTTGCCGATAATAGAGCCTGTGATGCTTGCTTTTACCATATCGAAGAGACCTTCACGCACAAGGAAAATTGCGATGATCAGCTCGGCAGCGTTGCCGAAGGTCGCGTTCAGAAACCCGCCAAGGCGCTGTCCGGCATAATGGGAGACGCTCTCGGTTGCTTTTCCGAGAAAGCCGGCTACGAAGAGGATTGCGGCAGCCGAAACAATGAATTCGATCATCGTCCCGAAATGAGCATAATGGCTAATCCCGCTGAGTACGAATAAAGCGATGAGCAAGGTGAAAAACAATTTCTGATTCAATGGTAAAGGCACCTCATTTACGGATTATGGGAATTGGAAATCTGTTAACACTATAGCTGAAATTGGCGAATGTGTAAACGCTGGAAGGAAGCATTTCGTTATATTATCACCGGGATCTGATCAAATATGCCAGTGTTCCAGGTCGGAATACAGCACGTACCAAGCATGGAAAGTTATTAGAACCTTTAGGTGAATACCTTGCTTCGAAAGTACGCTTCCATTACAATGGAAACATAAGGTGAATAAGGAGTGAGTGGCATGACAGAAGAACTTCAAACCGGCATTATTCGTATTTCAGACGACGTAGTCGCCACGATCGCAGGGCTGGCTGCGCTTGAAACTCCAGGCATTGCTGCAATGTCCGGGGGGATTTCCGAAGGTCTTGCCAAACGTCTCAGCGGCAAAAACGCACAAAAGGGTGTATCGGTCGAAGTGGGGCAGCTCGAAGCGGCGATCGATTTGCGGATTATCGTGAAGTACGGCATTCCCATTCAAGAGGTTTGCCGCCAATTGCAGGAGAACGTGCGGGAAACGGTTGCCAACATGACAGGGCTGCACGTCGTCGAAGTGAATATCAAAGTAGAAGGCGTTGCCTTCAAGGAAGACGAGGCTATCGCAGAAGAGGCTGCTCGTCTGAAATAGTAAGGATCGACATAACAAAGGCATGTCCTCCCGGGACATGCCTTTGTTATGTTTATTTGCGCAAATTCGAATTCGGTTTAGCGGCTGGCCGTACGTGTCCGTCAGGACGATTATATTCGCGTGAAATACTGAGCAGGACGCCCATGCCCATTAAGCAGACGATGAGCGATGATCCTCCATGGCTGATGAAGGGAAGCGTAACCCCCGTAAGAGGCATCGCACCTGTCACGCCGCCGATATTGACGATGGCCTGCACGGCAATCAGCGCAACGACGCCGACGCCGACGATCGTGCCATAGCTGTCTGGACATCGAAGCGCGACGAGCAGCCCTCGCCATAAGTAAAACAAATAAAAAAGCAAGAAGAGCAGGCTGCCGATAAATCCGAATTCTTCGGCTATGACAGAGAAGATAAAATCGCTGTACGGATAAGGCATATACTTGAGCTTCTGCACGCTGTGACCGAAGCCGGCGCCTGTTATGCCCCCGTGGCCAAGCGCTTCCAAGGAACGCGAGAGATGGAAGGTCGTATTCTGCATATCGGACAAGGGATCCATGAAGGCTGTAAACCGATTGAACCGGTAATCCCATTTGTCGGGATTGATCATGACCGAGATACTGACCAATGATGCGACAATGGAAGCAATAATGATACCGGATAGAAACAACTGCTTTAAATTTGCGCCGCCGGCAACGATTATAATCAGGGACGCAATTGAAATGACGATGCAGGCACCAAGATCCGGCTGAAGCATAATCAGTCCGCAGATTACGGCAATAATCGTGAAGACGGGAATAAGGCCTTTCTTAAAGTCCCTAAACTTCTCGCCTTTCTTGGCAATCAGCGAGCCTAGATAGAGCACGAGGCCGAGCTTCGCGAACTCGGTAGGCTGGATACCAAGCGACCCGACGCCGAACCAGCTTCGGGCACCGTTAATATCTTTGCCGATAAACGGGACGAGGATGAGCATAAACAAGACAGGAACAAAGTAGAAGACAAAGCCCTTCTTGAATACCGTGTACGGGATGTTCATGATGGCAAACATGCTGAAGGTGCCGAGAACGGCGAACAACAGCTGACGCTTCGTGAAATACAGGGCGTCAAAGTTGTTGCTCTTCGAAATGACTGCCGTGTTGGAACTAGCGCTGAAAACCATAATAAGCCCAAAACCTACGAGCAGGAGTGTGAGCACGAGAAGTAAGAAATCCGGCCTGCCGCGCAGGCCGTTCGTCTTTGTTTTCATTTGTGGAGACATAGCGGGTTAGGCAAGCAATTTCTTCAATTCTTGCAGGCGCTGCGTCGCTGCATTCAGAATCGGCTGAGGTACAGGCGATTCGTAGTCGAGTCCATGCGGAAACGTAGCTCGTCCGATGTAGACGGATTCGACTTGCAGTACAGCATGGGAGGACTCCAGCTTGCCCTCAATTGCGCGGACATTAAAGCGCAGGAAGTAGTCCTCACGGTTGGTGCGGTCTTCCAGCTTCAGATCGTACGTTGCGCGGTAATATTCCCATTGCCAGCGAACGAAACCAAGCTTCTCCGAGGACTCGTCAAGATGCGCAAGTTCGCTTGTCATGCCGTTCAGGCCTGTATTCTCAATAATCATCGATGATCCTCCTTCAAGCTTCAGGAAAGGTTTTCTTCTTATACATGATAGTATTTTTCAAGGGTCAGCGCAAGCCTCAGCCAATCTGACATTCTACTTCAAAAGTGACATTTTTACGAAAAATATCCCCTTTATTTGGCTGAAAACTTTCGAAGACTACCATCCTTCTGCTACAATAGAGGGATAAAGTGATTTAAATAAATAGGGGGTTTGTAAGCGTGAATATAAAATCAATGTTGGAAGCACGGCTGCAAACTGCTTATCCGGATATGGTGAATTGGCGCAGATATTTGCACCAGCACCCTGAGTTGTCTTTTCATGAGAAGGAAACGTCCACCTGGATCGCGGAACGGCTCCGGGAAATGGGCTGCGAGGTACGCGAAGGCGTAGGCGGGTACGGACTTATCGTGACGATCCGCGGAGCGCTGCCAGGGCCGGTCATTGCGCTTCGGACAGATATCGATGCGCTGCCGATTCAAGACGAGAAATCGACGCCATATACTTCTAAGGTGCCAGGCGTCATGCATGCATGCGGTCACGACGCGCATACGTCAACGATGCTTGCGATCGCGCGCTTCTATCAAGAGAACAGGGAGCAGGTTGCCGGCGAACGCAGGCTGCTGTTTCAGCCAGCGGAAGAAGTATCCCCGGGTGGAGCAATCGGGATGATCGCGGACGGCGCGCTTGATGGTGTGGATGCCGTATATGGCGTGCATCTTTGGACGCCGCTGCCGTACGGCAAGGTTTCTTCTCGGCCGGGACCTTTCATGGCGGCTCCGGATGAAATATACATCGATATAACGGGAAAAGGCGGGCATGGCGGCCTGCCGCATGAAACGGTAGATGTCATTGTGGTTGCTTCCGCGATGATACAAGCGCTGCAATCGATTGTCAGCCGCAATGTAAACCCGCTGGAGCCGGCGGTTGTATCCATCGGTTCGATACAAGCCGGCGCAACGGCGAATGTCATTGCGGAGCGCTGCCGGATGACAGGAACGGTCCGCACATTCTCGGATGACATCCGCAGCCTGATTAAAGGCCGTCTTGAAGCGCTGGTTCACCAGACGGCTGCGATGTACGGAGCAAGCGCTGCGTTTGAATACAGAAACGGTTATCCGACAGTCGTTAACGATGCCAAGGAAACGGAACGCTTCTTTAAAGTAGCTGCGGAAGCTTTCGGTCCGGAGGGAGTTCAGGAGTCGCCTTTAATTATGGCCGGAGAAGACTTTACGTATTACTTACGGAAAGCGCAGGGCTGCTTCATGTTCGTTGGGGCGGGGAATCCGGAATGCGGCGCGACGTTTCCGCATCATCACCCGAGGTTTGATTTGGATGAACGGGCAATGCTGAAATCGGCGAAGCTTATGATTTCCATGGCGGAGGATTTTGCCGCGGAGGCAGCCTTGAACTAATCGCAGCGTACCGCGAAGGGCATGAAGATACTGGAAAAGGCCGTTCGCACGCTCCTGTGTATGACGTGCCGCAAGCGGGGCTATTCTAAGAGACGAAAGCATGCATCTCAAGGAGGGAGCCAACCAACTGTGGAACGACTAGTCAAGGATTTGATGTCGAAAGACTGCGTCACTGCGACACTGCAGGATAATGTATTTGAGCTTGCCGTATTAATGAGGGATCACGATATCGGCTTCGTGCCGATCGTGGACGGGAAGAAGCTGATTGGCACCGTTACGGACAGGGACCTGGTCGTTCGAGGCTATGCCGAGAAGCATTCCGGCTCGACTGCGGTATCGGAAGTCATGACAACAGATGTTTGGTCCATCACAACAAACACTTCGGTGGATGAGGCTGCCAGACTGATGGCTGATCATCAAATCCGCCGCTTGCCTGTCGTCGAGAACGGCAGCCTTGTCGGTATTGTTGCGATCGGCGATCTGGCCGTGAGGGATATCTTCGTTAATGAAGCCGGTGATGCGCTTAGCAGAATCTCCGAGCAGAACGGGGAAAAGGGACAGGCCGCCTATCATTAAGCATTGAGTTAAGCAGCGATAAAGAACGCAGCCACTGGCCGATAAGCCGGGGCTGCGTTTCTTTGTGTATGCATAAAATCAGACCGAATTCTTCATACTGACATATTATCGCGAATTCGGGAGATGATGAGATGTTGAAACGAGAGAATCGGGCGCTGTGCTTGCAGGCGGATCTGACGGTACTGCTGGACGACAGGCACGAGCTTGCCGATGCCGCGAGGGAACTGATTAGCCGCTTTGCGGATTTGACGAAACGTCCGGGTCATATCCACACGTACCGAATGACGCCGATGTCGCTCTGGAATGCTGCCTCGGCGGGTATGACGCCGGATGAAATGATTCGCGCGTTGACGGAGCACAGCTGTTATGAAGTTCCCCTGCAGGTTATCAGCACGATCCGCAAGCTAGGGGACCGTTACGGAAAACTGCTGCTTCAGCAAACGGCGGATAAGCAGCTGCTGCTTCTTGGCGAAGAATCACTTTTGTTGGAGCTTTGCGGGAGGCCGTCAATCATGGAGTTGCTGCTGCTAGTTCCGTACAAGGCAGGGAGCCGATTCGTGCGGCCCGAAGCACGAGGGATGTTGAAGCAGGAGTTAATCCGGCTAGGCTATCCGGTGCTGGACTTGGCCGGCTACCGCCATGGCGAAGCGCTGGACGTGGAGCTGCGGTCGAAGACGCTCAAGGAAAAATCATTTCAGCTGCGGGATTATCAGGAGCGGGCAGTCAATTTATTTTATCGCGAGGGGCAAGCCGACGGGGGAAGCGGCGTGCTTGTTTTGCCTTGCGGTGCAGGCAAGACGATTATCGGCATTGCTGCACTGGCGAGACTGCAGTGCGATACTTTGATTCTGACGTCCAATGTGACCTCGGTCCAGCAATGGAAAGCCGAACTGATGGATAAGACGACCCTAACGGATAGCGAAATCGGCACATACGCGGCAGCCTCCAAGGAAGTAAGGCCCGTTACGATCGCGACCTACCAAATTCTTACGAGCCGCAGGCAGAAGAGCGATGAATACGGGCACATGCATATTTTCGGCGAGCGGAACTGGGGATTGATCATCTATGACGAGGTGCATCTGCTGCCTGCGCCGGTCTTTCGCATGACGGCTGATCTGCAGGCGACGCGAAGGCTTGGATTGACGGCGACGCTTGTTAGAGAAGACGGCCGGGAAGAGGATGTCTTCTCCCTGATCGGGCCGAAACGGTTTGATCTGCCGTGGAAAACACTGGAATCGCGCAATTGGATTGCAGCACTGACTTGCACGGAGATCAGGCTTCCGCTCGCTCATGAGGCACTTGAGCGTTACGTTGCGGCTGACGAGAAGATGAAAATTCGCATAGCTGGCGAAAATAGCGATAAGATCGAGGTCGTCCGCGAGCTGCTGCGCATCCATGCCGGCAAGCTGGTGCTCATTATCGGTCAATATTTAACCCAGCTGCATCTACTTTCCGAGACGCTGGGCGTACCTGTATTGACGGGCGAGCTCCCGCATGAAGAGCGGGCCGAGCTCTATGAGCGGTTCAAATCAGGCGAGCTTCGGACGCTGATCGTATCGAAGGTCGCGAATTTCGCCGTGGACTTACCTGATGCTGCCGTTGCCATCCAGGTGTCCGGCAGCTACGGCTCACGGCAGGAGGAGGCGCAGCGGATCGGACGGATCTTGCGGCCCAAGCCGGGTGACAATGAAGCCTTTTTCTATACGGTCGTTACGCAGGGGACCAAAGAAACTGATTTTGCGGGAAAACGTCAGCTGTTTCTGCTGGAGCAGGGTTATCGATATGCGCTGACAGACTGGGAACAGCTGCAGGAATCGCTGGCTGCGCTTGAGGCGGAGAATCGGGAGGCGGCGCAGTGACCATAGACGAAATCCTCTCCCAGCTGTCAGAAATCGAAAAGGAACACTATAAGAATGGAAAGGTATGGGCTTCGTGCGCACCGACAGCGTGGCCGGAAGTCTTGCGAGATCGGAGGTGCACGAGCGAAGGATGGAGGAACTTGCCGATCGAAGCAGCCTGCGTGCTGGAGATCATCCTATGCGGATTCGGCATGTCCCCGTTTAAGGAAGAACAGCTGCTGCAGGCTGTGCGCCCGGGAAGGGCAGGGGCGGACCTTCGCGTCGGCCTGCTTCAGCTTGCCGAAGCAGGCATCGTGTTTGCCGTCCGCAGAGGCTGGGGAGAGAAGCTGTTCGTGCTGCCCGCCGACAGCTTCTTTGTTTGGCATGCAGCGATGGTTAACGAACGTCAGCAGCCGATTAGCGTTGCTGGGACGGATACAACCGTTGATCCGCTGACAGTCTGCGCTATAGATCATGGCGGGTATGTCCCCCTGTTCAGCTTGCAGCTTGTGCATGCGATGGCTCAACTGGCGCAATCGGGCTTCAAACGCACGCGCGGCGGTACGCTCACGAAGCGGGCTCAGCTAAAGGCCTTAGAACAGCTGTCTGTTTCGGAGGAAGCTCTGCGTGAGCTAGGCGGAATCGAAGCGTCTGCGGACGAAGAAAACGAAGGAACACCACTTCCCCTTCTTCTTCTTCTGTATACAGCTTACCGAGAGAGATGGCTGATTGATCGGCAGCCGGCAGCGTACGAGCTGAACCCGGAGACTTGGCTGTCTTGGCTTGATCAGTATCCCGCTGCCAGGGAGAATCAGCTGCTGAAAGAGCTGCTTGGGCTCGTATGCTCGCACAATTCTTCTGCCGCAGTAGGGGCTGCAGTTCTGCTTCACTTTCCTTATGGACAGTGGCATCGTTGTCTAACGATCGAGCACTTGTTTATCGGCACGCAAGAGGTGCTTGTCAAGCCGCAGCGATCGACGATTCGAGCTTGGTGCGTGCTGCTTAAACAGTTGGGCTGGCTGGAGCTTGCTGCCGACGACCGGGGAAATACCGTCATGAGATGGCTGATTGATCCGCTGCAGCCCGATCAGGCGCCGGAAGCTGTGGATGAGGATTGCTGGCCGGGAGCCGCGCAGATGACGCCTGACGGGGATATATACGTGCATCACTTCTGCCCGTACCGGATTAGGTGGCAGCTCGAATCGATTGCGGACCGCCGCAGAACCGATCATATCTCGGTTTACCATATGGATGCCGGCAGCTTTAAGCGAGCGGCGAAAATGTATGATTCAGCCGGTCAAATCACAGCCTTGCTGGAAGCATTCATTGAAGAGCCGCTGCCTGAAACAATGGCGCGCATGATTGAATCGAGTATGAAGCCTTATCTCCATTCAGCCGAGGCAGCATTCACGATAACATTGGAGGGTACTGATCCGCTGCAGCAGCCAGTCCTTCCGATGACGCCTGCTCGGGGGCGTTTAAGCCAGGCATCATATGAGCTGCTTCAGGAGCGAGTATCCGTCAAGCAGCTGTTTACCGGACTCGAGGAGGTTCCGGTCATGTGGTTGAAACAGTTTAGGGCGTATCATCATTCCACGCGCAGGGAGCTGCTGGAACAGGCACTAATTTGGCGAACGTCGGTTAAACTAAACTGTGAAGGCGGCGTAACGGCATTCGTGCCGGAACGGATCGTTGACGATCAAGGCAGGTGGGCGGTTATTGGATACCGAGAAGTGCATTCAAACAGGCAGACGCCCGAACCGGTGATGCTCTTTCCCGAAATGTGGCAGGAAATGATGATCCTTCTTCCTAGCCATATCGGCACTATTTAGTCCAAATTGGAAGCCGGCTCTACCTTTTTGCAAGCAGGGTATGGTATTATACAAGTGAGGCCTACAGCCTATTGATCATAGAGGGGGCAGATAGAATGGAGACTATGCCGTTATCGGACCCCAAAGCGCTTGAATTGGATTTGCCGACTTACGAAGCTTTTGACATGTATGAAGGCAACGGCCAATCATCGCTGGATATGGGGCAGCTCTTATTGCGAGCCTACGAAATTGGCGATCTCGTTAACCTATCGGCGGAAGTTGCCGAATACGCATATTGGAAATCTGTAGTCGATGCGAACCCGCAGGTGCGGCAGCTTGTGAAGCAGTTTGCGAAAGCAAAGGAGCAATTCGAGGACTGCGAGCGCTTCGGCCGGTTTCATCCCGACTTCCACGCCGCGAAAGATAAAGTCATGGACGCTGAGCGCCAGCTCAATGAAATCGAATGCGTCAGCAAGTTTAAAGCCGCCGAACAGGCTGTCGATGATCTGCTGCATGAAATTGCGCTCCAGATCGCAAATTCAGTATCGGATACCATCAAGGTGCCAAGCAATGATCCATTACCTAAAGGCGGAGGCTGCGGAAGCGGCGGATCCTGCAGCTGCGGAAGCGGCGGCTGCGGATAAGAGAGGAGAACAGAGGCATTCATGTTTTCGGAACGTATCGGATATATCGTTTGGGTCAGCGATCTTAAAGCGGCCCGGACGTTAGAGAAATATGGAACCGTTCATTACATGTCACGCAAAATGCATTACGTGGTGATGTACATGAATGCTGATCGAGCAGAAGACGTCGTACGAAACATGGGGCGGCTGCCCTTTGTCAAACGAATCGAGCGTTCGTATCGTAATGAAATCAAGACGGAGTATACGCAGGGCGTGCCTGATAAAACCCGTTTTTACAGCTTGTAATGGTTAGTAAAATGCCCCCGGCCTACAGTAACTTGGAACGGGGGCATTTTTCTATCAACTCATCATCCAATAAGTACCATATTTGGTGCGACTTTATTTTATTGTTGAAATCTTGGACAGGCATGCTACAATTAAATGGAAAGTACATATAGATAATAAGGCCTAATACCGGAGGAGGGGTGGATCGCGATGAAAGACAAGACGACGGAGAGATGGAATACGTACGAGTCGTTTCACGTCGCACTCGGCGACAAGAAAGTAGCGGATATTGTCATCACGAACCACGCCAAGAGCCGCTGGTCTGACCGTGTTGAAAGCGAGAAAACAGGCTTTGAGGACATAGCTGGTTTCATGTGGCAGTGCTTGAAACAAGGTCGTATCGAGTCTTATTACCGAAATGAGCAGGATGTGTACCTTATCGACGATGATTTGGTGTTTGTGGCCGAATTCGCCGTATTGGAGAGGGAAACGGACTTGGCGGGCAATCCGCTGCACAAGATGATTGTTGTCACATTTCTTGGAAGAATGTCTGAGACTATTGAACTACGCGATCTCAAATCTTACTATTCATGGCTGCGGCATTCCAGAAGAATGACGTTGATTAAAAATAGCAGGAAACGAAAATAATCCGAAATAATACCTTACAATCAAGCATGGGCATTGCAATTGCCCATGCTTTTTATTATGCTCACGTCTTGTCAAGGGTTTGTTGTATAATAGTTGCTAAGATTACGAAGAGAAAGGGAGGGTTGCCCTTCATGGCACTTAATTTTCATCAGCTCCATATTTTCTATACGGTTGCGGAACGCGGGAGCTTCTCCGCGGCAGCCCAAGCGCTTCATATGACGCAACCGGCCGTAACGATGCAGGTCCAGTCGCTTGAAGATTATTTCGGCACGAAGCTGCTTCAGCGCTCGACCAAACGGATCGAGCTGACTGAAGCGGGCAGGGCGCTCATGCCTTACGCCCAGCGGAGCATTGATCTCATACGGGATACTGACGTGCAAATGTCCAAGTTCACGAAACAGTTGAAGGGACGTCTGCAGCTCGGAGCAAGCCTCACGATCGGCGAATATATTCTTCCGCGGCTGCTGGGACCGTTCGGCCAGGAGTTTCCTCACATCGCCATCAGCATGAAAGTGATGAATACCGCACAAATTATGGACGAGATCTTGAATCATCAGCTTAATTTCGGTTTAATCGAAGCGCCCGTCAATCACCCGGATATGCACATGGAAGCGGTCATGAGCGATGAGCTGAAGCTGATCGTTGGCAAGGGACATCCGCTTGCCGGATCGAAGGAAGTGGAGCTTGAAGAGGTGATGAAGTATCCGATCGTCCTCCGAGAGCAGGGCTCTGGTACCCGGCTGGTCATGGAAGAGCAGCTAAAGGCAAAGCAAATGGACATCTCAGAGATGAAAATCGTGATGGAGCTCGGAAGCACGGGAGCGGTGAAATCCGCGGTAGAAGCAGGTCTTGGTATTTCGTTCGTGTCAGGCTCGTCGGTTAAACATGAAGTTGCGCTTGGCTTGATCCATACGATTCCGATTCGCGACGTGCGGTTTAAACGGCAATTTTATTCCATTTTCTTGAAATCCGCGCTGCTGCCGATCTCGGCCGTAACGTTCCTAACCTTCCTGAGAGAGAGGGATTTACAGCAATGGCTATAAAGGGACGGGCAGATCTGCATACGCACACAACGGCTTCCGACGGATTACAGCGTCCAGCGGATAACGTGGCAATGGCAAAGTTGCGTGGCCTTGCCGCGATAGCGATTACTGACCACGACACGGTGGACGGCATTAAGGAAGCAATGGAAGCGGGAGAGCGCCTAGGTATTACAGTGGTGCCGGGCGTCGAGATCAGTACGGTCGCAGATGGGATAGATATCCATATTCTAGGATATTACATCAACTGGGAAAATGCTGCTTGGCGCGAGAAGCTTAAACAGCTGCTTACGCTGCGGGACCAACGCAACGATATGATTATTCATAAGCTGAATGCATTGGGAATGGCGATCACCAAGGAAGAAGTCATCGAAGAAGCCGCAAGGCAGGGGAAGGAAAGCGGATCCATCGGGCGGCCTCATATAGCGGCTGTGCTGCTCGCGAAGGCCTACGTCGGTTCCATGCAAGAAGCCTTTGATCGATATCTTGGGCAGGATGGCCTCGCCTATGCAAATCCGCCGCGGCTGCATCCCTTCGAAGCGCTGGAATGGATTCGTGAAGCCGGAGGTACGAGCGTCATTGCTCATCCCGGCATCTATCATAATGATGAGCTCGTGAGAACAATTATTGAACGCGGAGCGCAAGGCATTGAAGTGCATCATTCCGATCACAGTGAAGCAGATAAAGAGCGTTACCTTAAGCTCGCGGAAGGTTACGGACTTATCGTGACAGGCGGCTCCGATTTCCACGGCGAACGGCAGGGCATCGTCTTCCATGGCGAGATCGGTTCAAGTACGGTCGATGCGGTGGTGCTTGATCGGCTTGATCCTGCTCGCAGAACCGGCGTATAAGTCAAGAAAGGCACGCAGCTCCTAACAGCTGCGTGCCTTTCTGTAAAACGGTTATGCTTTGATTTGGGAAGTCAAGGACTTGAGACGCTGCTCATCCGGAGTGATGAACAGCGTCTTTTGCTGTTCGTAAATGACGAAGCCCGGCTTAGCTCCGCTTGGCTTCTTCACATGGCGGACGAGCGTATAGTCGACAGGCACCGAGGAGGACGAGCGTGCTTGGCTGAAGGAAGCGGCAAGCATGGCGGCCTCTTCCAGCGTGCTGTCGTTAAATTCGGTGCCGCGAATGACGACATGCGATCCTGGAATATCCTTCGTGTGCAGCCAGGTATCATTCGGCGCGGCAAGCTTATTCGTCAGATAATCATTCTGGGTGTTATTCTTGCCGACGAAAATTTGTTTGCCCTCCGATGATGTATAGCAGAGAAGCGCAGGCTGCTTCAGTTTCTTCTTCTTAGCGCCTCGCTTCACGCGCTGGCGCATGTAGCCCTGCTCTGCAAGCTCGTCGCGAATCTCGTCGATGTCCGAAAGCGAAGCGCTGTCGAGCTGCTGCAGCAGCGTTGACAAATAGTCGATTTCTTTATATGTCTGCTCCATTTGCTCCGCCACGACAGCTAGGCTGTTCCTGAACTTCGTATATTTCTTGAACAGCCGCTGCGCATTCTGTGAGGGCGTAAGCTGAGGATCGAGCGGAATCGAGATGACCGGCATGGTCTCATCGTAGTAATCGATCGTTTCCACGGCCGTATCTCCGCGCTGGATTAGATGAAGATTGCTTGTGAGCAGCTCGCCGAGCACGCGGAACTTGTCGGCATCCTTCGCTTCCTGCAGCGTGTCCTCCAACTTGTCCAGCTTCTTCTCGTTCTTGTTCCGCTCGTTCTGAAGGAAACGAATGAGATCCGAGACGCGCTGCTTGACGGTGTCCCGTTGTGCTTTGTCGCCGTAGAAAGCTTCCAGACAGGCACTGACTGTAACGAATCCAGTACGCTCGCCGGCAAGATGGGTCAGCGATGTGACCGAGAATGCTGCTTTGCCGCTGCTGCTGTTCAGCATAACCAGCTGAGGTTCATAGCGCTGCGCACGAAATTGCTCCATCATCTCGTTAAAAGCCGGCCACAGCGTTCGGCCGGTTTGCTCCAGTTCGTCGATTCCGTTAGGCAGTCCGCCGGCCAAATTAGCCGTGGCCCGATGGACAATTTCCTTCGCCAGGAGCGGACTCATGCCGCTGTAGGCCGCAACGATCAGCTTATCCGGCGTTAAAGACTCGGCAGCGGCCGGTTTAGGTGCCATTCCGAAGTGGACGCTGTCCTCGTCCGGAACCGGAGGATGCAGCAATGTATCGCCGGCGATTCGAAGGGCAGCTATGAATGCCGCCGAATCTGATTGTTCCAGCGGGTCGTGTTTCCCTTGCTCGGGCGGCGCCGTATAGACATTGCCCGGCATGACGATGCGGTAGCTGCTGATTGAAGGCGTTACATGATGAATACCGTCATGGATCATCTCGGAGGCGGCATCCAGTAGGATAATATTGCTGTGACGACCCATCAACTCGATGACGACCCGTTTCAGGAACGTATCGCCGAGCTCATCGCGCTGCCGGATCTCCATATGGATGATTCGCTCGTTGCCGACCTGCCGAACAGATTCGATGACGCCGCCTTCACAGTATTTGCGCATGAGCATGCAGAACATCGGTGCTTCCATAGGGTTAATATAAGTCTGCTCCGTCCAGTGAACGCGCGGGTACGTCGGATTTGCCGACAGAAGCAGCTTTCCTTGTACGCCGTTGCCCCGAATTTGCAGCACAAGGTCGTGCGGGGAAGGCTGATGTATTTTATAAATGCGTGCGCCGGTGCAAGCCTGAAGCTCGTTCACGACGGCACGGGTAACGATTCCATCTAAGGCCATGATGCGTAATTCTCCTTTACTTGTCATTCATCTTACCTATCATGCCATATCTGGGACAAAAACTTAAGTCCCAGGCTGGGATATTTTCAGGATTGTCCGAATACATTTAGCCCATAGAGGCTGTCCGTCAGGCGGCGAGTAATGGAAGGGAGACGGAGCAATGGAACAAGGTACGTGGCATGGCATGGAAACCGCTGAGCTGGCAGAAGCGCTTAATGCTTCTTTGGATACCGGCTTATCGCCGGAAATGGCGGCGGATCGGCTGGTCCAGAACGGCCGTAATGAGCTGGCGGAGGGGAAGAAGGTTTCTCCGGTCAAGCTGTTTCTCGGTCAATTCAAAGACTTCATGGTGCTGGTGCTCATAGGAGCGACATTAATTTCAGGGCTGCTCGGCGAATATTTGGATGCGATTACGATCGTCGCGATTATTGTCATCAACGCCATCTTGGGGTTCGTGCAGGAATTCAGGGCGGAAAAATCGCTTCGCGCGTTGAAGGCATTGTCGGCGCCGCTTGCGAAGGTGCTGCGCGCCGGGGAAACCGTCATCCTACCCGCTAGCGAGCTCGTGCCAGGGGATATCGTCGAACTGGAGAGCGGCGACCGCATACCAGCGGATATCCGCTTCATTGATGCGAACAGCTGCTACGCGGAGGAGTCCGCGCTAACGGGGGAGTCTGTTCCGGTGAGCAAGCATTGCAACCCGATCGGTACGAAGGATCTCCCACTCGGAGATATGCGCAACATCGGATTCATGGGTACGATGATTACCCGCGGAACCGCCAAGGGTATCGTCATTCGGACAGGCATGAACACGGAGATGGGCAAAATTGCCAACCTCATCCAGCAGACGGAATCCATGGAAACGCCGCTGCAGCATCGATTAGAGCAGCTTGGCAAAATTCTGATCATCGTTGCCCTCGCGCTTACCGTCATGGTTGTTGCCGCGGGAATTCTC
This sequence comes from Paenibacillus sp. R14(2021), assembly GCF_019431355.1. Classification (NCBI taxonomy): domain Bacteria; kingdom Bacillati; phylum Bacillota; class Bacilli; order Caryophanales; family Paenibacillaceae; genus Paenibacillus; species Paenibacillus sp. R14(2021). Next base: position 1,734,043 of record NZ_CP080269.1, on the reverse strand, counting down.
CATGGGCAGCCTGCGTATGAAATGTTCCTTGCAGGCGTCAGCTTGGCGGTCGCCGCCATTCCAGAGGGGCTTCCGGCCATTGTAACGATCGCTCTGGCGCTCGGCGTGCAGCGGATGATCAAGCGGCGCGCCATTGTGCGCAAGCTGCCTTCCGTCGAGACGCTCGGCTGCGCATCCGTTATCTGTTCTGACAAGACGGGAACGCTGACTCAAAATAAAATGACGGTTACGAAGCTGTGGATCGGCGGACGCGGGATGGATGTGACCGGCGAAGGGTACGAGCCGTCCGGCGCTTGCTTCGAAGGCGGCAAGGCCGTCGACGTTAAGCATGACCAGTCCTTGCGCCGGCTGCTGCAGATCGCGGCACTTTGCAACAATGCGACGGTATCCAAGCTGGATGGGGACGTTGATGCAAAGCGTAAGAAGGGGAAAGGAACGTTCATCCAAGACGAGTGGATTTTGAAGGGCGATCCGACGGAAGGCGCGCTGACCGTGCTGGCGTCCAAGCTGGGCGTTTCGGCCAAATCGATAGAAGGGCTCTACCAGCGGATCAAAGAGTATCCATTCGACTCCGAGCGCAAGCGGATGTCCGTCCTTGTCCACCATCAAGGCGGCCGCTTGGTCTGCACGAAAGGCGCGCCGGATGTGCTGATGAGCCAGTGCAGCTATGTGCTATGGGATGGCAAAGTCGTGCCGTTCACCGCAACGCTGAAGCAGAAGGTAAGCAATGCCGGGGAGGAAATGGCAGCCAGTGCGCTTCGCGTACTCGGCTTCGCTTACCGGGAACTGCGTCCGCAGGATGCAACCGAAGTGGAAGCGGATGTAGAGAACCAGCTGATCTTCGTCGGGTTATCGGGCATGATCGACCCGCCGCGCCGCGAAGTGAAGGAAGCCATCGCGAACTGCCGCCGCGCCGGTATCAAGACAATCATGATTACTGGCGATCACCAGCTGACGGCTGAAGCGATCGCAGGCCAGCTCGGCATTATGCCGCGCGGCGGGTTATCCGTAAGCGGCCAGCAGCTGAACGAAATGTCCGAGGAGCAGCTGGACCGGCTGATCGACAACATATTCGTATATGCCCGCGTATCTCCGGAGCATAAGCTTCGTATTGTCAAGGCGCTGCAGCGCAAAGGGCATGTTGTCGCAATGACAGGCGACGGAGTTAACGATGCGCCGGCAATCAAAGCAGCGGATATCGGAATTGCGATGGGCATTACGGGAACGGACGTGTCCAAGGAAGCCTCCTCGCTCGTACTGAGCGACGACAATTTCTCCAGCATTGTAGCAGCGATCGAAGAAGGCCGCGGCATCTATGAGAACATCCGCAAATTTATCCGTTATCTTCTCGCATCCAACGTCGGCGAGATTCTGACGATGTTCCTGGCTATGATGGCGGGACTGCCGCTGCCGCTCGTTCCGATTCAAATATTGTGGGTCAACCTCGTGACGGACGGACTGCCAGCCATGGCGCTCGGCGTCGATCAAGCGGAGAAGGACCTCATGCAGCAGAAGCCGCGTTCCGCGAAGGAGAACATTTTCGCTCGCAGGCTGGGATGGAAGATCATCAGCCGCGGCATTCTGATCGGCGTATGTACGCTGGCGGCGTTCTGGATCACGCTGCGAATCAAGCCGGGCGACCCGCTGAATCTGATACATGCGCAAACAGTGGCATTCGCGACGCTTGTCATGGCGCAGTTGATTCATGTGTTCGACTGCCGCAGCTCGCGCTCGATTTTTCACCGCAACATGCTGCAAAACAAATATTTGCTCCTTGCCGTACTTTCCTCGGTCGTGCTCATGGCGGCTGTGCTGTACGTGCCTGCACTGCAGCCGATTTTCAAAACCGTTCCGCTCGGCGTACGCGACTGGTGCCTCGTACTCGTTGCCGCCGGCATCCCGACCTTCTTCATGGGCATCGGAAGCGTGCTTGGGACAACGGAAAAGAAGAAGAAATCCAACTGGCCGCTCAGCGGACCCAAAACGGCAACAAGGTAATGCTCGAGAAGGCTGCACGGGACACGTTCCCGGCAGCCTTCTTTGTTTTGCGTTCGGGAAGGGTCTGTACCTTCACCCTGCGTCATGGTTTATACTGAACCCATGCATAGGAGGCGTACGGATGAGGATCAACGATATTGCGATACGGCTAGGCGTAACCCCGCGAGCCATTCGGCTGTATGAAAGCAAGGGGCTGCTGAAGCCGCAGAGAGTGGAAGAGAACGGTTATCGGGTCTTCTCCGACGAAGATGCATGGCGTCTCCAGACGATTTCCTCCCTGCGCGGCATAGGGCTGGGACTGGGCGCAATCAAAGCCATGATCGAGAAGCTCGATCATGGCGATGCTGACAGTGTTCATCATCATCTTGAATTGCAGCGGATGGCGCTCGTGTCGAAATGGGTAGAGTGGGGCAGCACGATCGAGGTGCTCGATCAGCTCATTGCGCGGGCAGAAGCCAAAGGAAAACTAGATGCAGGGGATTTGTTTGAATTGACGGAGCGATTAAACGAGGTCCGGCTTCAACAAGGGTCATGGCTGGATGCATGGCGATTCGACGAGCTGGCCGATCGGTTTGACCGATCCTCTGCCATGCTGTCCACCGGCTCGGTGCTATCGCAAGCCGACTATGATCGTGTGCTCGACTTCATCGCCCAATGGACGGCTCCGCAGCGGGGCGAGCACGGATTGGACGTCGGGGCGGGAACCGGCAATTTGTCCGGATTGCTCGTCGCAAGAGGCGCTCGGTTATCCGCAGTAGACCAATCCAAGGAAATGCTGGCCAGATGCCGGGATAAGCTTCCAGACATCGAAGCCAAGCTGGGCAACGCGATGGCGCTTCCCTATTTGAATAATCGATTCGCCTTTGTCGTATCTGCATTTGCGTTTCATTATATGAACGAGGCGCAGCAGCTTCTTGCGTTAGGTGAAATGGACCGCGTCCTGAAGCCGAATGGCAGAATTTGCATCGCTGGGCTAATGACCGACGACGGAGCGGGCGAAGAGGCAAGCGAGCCGGCCAAATACCCTAGCGACCGGCGGCAGCTGATTGCGTGGTTTCAGGTTCACGGATACATAACCGTGCATCATGCCGTCAATCCATGGATCGGAATTCTATACGCGGTCCGTAAATATTGACTTGACCTTCACCCCGCGTCACGCATCAAGCTGAAGACGAATATTCATTCAGGAGGGGTTGCCATGATGCAGCACGACATGATTTATCAAAGCGAAGCAGAGCGCTACGAGCTTCTCGTATCCAAAGAAGACGTGGACCGCAATCTGCTTCGTGCCATTCAATCCATTATGCCGGCCTTATCAGGAATTCGGGCAGCCGACATCGGCGCAGGAACAGGCAAGCTGACGAAACTACTGGCTCCGCATGTGCAATCCATCTTAGCGACAGATGCATCGACGGCAATGCTGGAGGTAGCAGCGAGAAACCTGAAGGCAGCTCGCTTAACGAACTGGCAAATCGAACAAGCAAGCCACGACAGCCTGCCGCTGGCCAACCATTCTATCGATCTTCTAACGGCAGGCTGGACCATCTGTTATTCGGCGAGCACGAACGTACCGAATTGGCAGTCGAACCTGCAGGTGATCCTTCAAGAAATTGCTAGAGTCGTGAGGCCCGGAGGTACGGCGATCATCTTCGAAAATTTCGGAACAGGCACAACGGAAGCCAACCCGCCTGCGTTCTTAACCAGCTACTACAGTGAGCTTGAGCAAACTTACGGCTTTGAGCATACGTATATTCGAACAGATTTTGAATTCGATACGGTAGACGACGCGATCGCCCTCACCGATTTCTTCTTTGGTACCTGGCTCAGCGAACAAGTCACCAACAGCCAAAGCCCAAGAGTACCAGGCTCCACCGGCATCTGGTGGAAAAGGTATTGACTTAGCCAGTCATGCCGCCAAGGTGAAGCAGCGGCCCAAGATTGTCGGGCGGCAAAGCAGCCCCAGGCAATCCCACCCAACTAACTTCCCGCCGAGGGGAACCCGGCGGCCCAAGATTGCCGGGCGGCAAAGCAGCCCCAGGCAATCCCACGCAACTAACTTCCCGCCGAGGGGAACCCGGCGGCCCAAGATTGCCGGGCGGCGAAGCAGCCCCAGGCAATCCCACCCAACTAACTTCCCGCCGAGGGGAACCCGGCGGCCCAAGATTGCCGGGCGGCGAAGCAGCCCCAGGCAATCCCACGCAACTAACTTCCCGCCGAGAGGAACCCGGCGGCCCAAGATTGCCGGGCGGCGAAGCAGCCCCAGGCAATCCCCGAACTCCCGCGCCGTATGAAAAGCGTGTCCCGATAGGGGACGAAAGCGACCCCGCACGAACTAAGCTCATCATGCGTCACTAAGGCGCGTCACGTTCCGATGGTCCCGGAAGGGACTGCAGGCCGATCACAACGACCAAAAGTAAAGGCGTGTCCCGAATGGGACGAAAGCGAGCCGAGCACGAAGCAGCCCGGGTGCGCTGCTCTGCGGCACAAACGTTATCCGTCCGGGTGTCCAGAGGGCCGGAGGCCCTTGGGGTCCCCCTTGGCAAGGGGGATTTAGGGGGATTGCCCCATATCGGCTATAGCGAAAATCCCACACATCATGTAAACTATCTGTTAATCAATAAAAAAATTACAGATTCGCGGAATCGCCGAATTCAAGGGAGAGAGTCAAATGAACTTTACCAAAATGCATGGACTTGGCAATGACTTTATCGTCGTCGCCGGCGAAACTCAATTGCCAGACAACGCAGCAGAGCTTGCGGAACAGCTGTGTAACCGATTTTTCGGCATTGGGGCGGACGGCCTCGTTTATATTTTGCCTTCGGAAATTGCGGATTTCCGGATGCGCATCATCAATTCCGATGGTTCCGAGGCGGAGCAATGCGGCAACGCGATCCGCTGCGTAGCCAAGTACGTATATGATAACGGTTTGACGAACAAAGAAGTGCTGACGATCGAGACGTTGGGCGCAGGCGCGCAGGAAGTGCAGCTGACCGTAGACAACGGCAAAGTGCAGCTGGTTCGCGTCAACATGGGCCAGCCGATTCTCGAAGGCTTGAAAGTACCGACGACGATCGATGCAAACCCGGTCATCAATCAAGCGATCGAAGTGGACGGCCGCGAATTCAAATTCACCGCAGTATCGATGGGTAACCCGCACTGCGTCATTTACGTGGACGATGCGGTCAATTTTGATCTGGCGACTTGGGGGCCGAAGCTTGAGGTGCATCCGCTGTTCCCGCGCAAAATCAACGTGGAATTCGTAACGGTGAAGTCTAAAGATTTTACGGACATGCGCGTTTGGGAACGCGGCGCAGGCCCGACGCTGGCTTGCGGTACAGGCGCTTGCGCAACGGTTGTTGCTTCCGTGCTGAACGGCTACACGGATCGGACGGCAACGGTATCGCTCAAGGGCGGCGATCTGCTCATCGAGTGGAACGAAGAGAACAACTTTGTGTATATGTCGGGACCGGCTGCTGAAGTATACCGCGGAACAGTTTAAGCGACGGATGAAGGAGTTTTGACGATGAAACCGGATTTAAGAGAAGCGCTGCGAACGCGCATCTTGACCGGCGACGGTGCGATGGGAACCTATCTCTACGGGATGGGGTTCCCTGTCGGCGTTTCCTATGAAGAATTCAACTTGCTGCGCCCGGATGTCATTGCGGACGTACACCGCCGCTACTATGAAGCAGGAGCACGGGTCATCGAAACGAATACGTTCTCGGCGAACTTGATGAGCTTGACTCATTATGGACTGGACGGCGAAGTAGAAGCGATTAACCGGGCGGGCGTGCAAATCGCGCGCGACGCGGTAGGCAGCGATGCCTACGTGGTCGGCGCCGTCGGATCGATTCGTGCCGGTAAACGCAAGAACATGTCCCCGCAGCAGCTGGACGGGCTGTTTCAACAGCAAATCGATGCGCTGCTGGGAGCGGGAGCCGACGGAATTCTGCTGGAAACCTTTTACGATCTCGAAGAGGCGCTGCTGGCGCTGCGAATCGTTCGCAAGCAGTCTAAGCTGCCGGTGCTTTGCCAGTTTGCCGTAGAGAAGGAAGCGGTGACGCTTGATGGTCAGCCGATCGCGGTCGCTTTCGATCGATTGATGGAAGAGGGAGCGGACGTCGTCGGCTTTAACTGCCGAAGCGGCCCGAACGGGATACTGAGAGCCATCGATTCCATTTCCGGCGAAATCAAGCTTCCGCTGTCCGTGTTTCCAAACGCAGGGATTCCGGATTATGTCGACGGTAAATACCAGTACACGTCGACACCGGAATATTTTGCGGAGTCGGCGCTTAAATTCGCCGACCGCGGCGCACGCATTATCGGAGGCTGCTGCGGGACGACGCCTGAGCATATCGCGGCGATCGCGGCAGCGCTGAACGGTTACGAGCCGAAGCCGGTAGATCCATCGGAGCTGCTTTACACGGTACAGCCTGAGCGCGTCGTTATCCGGGACACGGAGCGCGCGAAGCATGCCGAACCGACGATCGTGGATCTGGTCAAAGAACGCCATACGGTCATCGTTGAATTGGACCCGCCCCGCGACCTGGACATCAACAAGTTCATGGAAGGCGCCCGCGCGCTGAAGTCGATCAAGGCGGACGCGGTCACCATGGCGGATAATTCACTGGCCGTAACGCGGATGAGCAATATTGCGCTGGCTTCGCTAGTGCAGCATCAAGTGGGCATCCGTCCGCTCGTGCACATCGCGTGCCGCGACCGCAATCTCATCGGGACGCAGTCCCACATGATGGGACTCGATGCGCTCGGAATCGATCATGTGCTGGCAGTTACGGGGGATCCGGCCAGATTCGGCGATTTGCCGGATTCCAGCTCGGTTTATGACTTAACCTCATTTGAGATGATCCGCATGATCAAGCAGCTGAACGAGGGGGTTGCCTTCTCAGGCAAAACGCTCAAGCAGAAAGCGAATTTCATCACCGGCGCCGCCTTTAATCCGAACGTCAAATATTTAGATAAAGCGATCACCCGCCTGGAACGCAAGATCGAAACCGGTTCGGATTACATCATGACGCAGCCGGTGTACGACAAAGAGCTCATCGTCCGCATAGCGGAAGCGACGAAGCATCTGTCGGTCCCGATCTTTATCGGAATTATGCCGCTCGCGAGCGGAAGGAACGCCGAGTATTTACACAACGAAGTGCCCGGTATCCAATTGTCGGACGAGGTTCGCAGACGGATGGCCGGCCTGGAGGGTGAAGCGGGGAGAGCGGAGGGAGTCCGCATTGCGGAAGAGCTGCTGGATACGGCACTGGAATATTTCAAGGGCATTTATCTCATAACCCCGTTCATGTTCTATGATATGACCGTGAAGCTGACGGATTATGTATGGCGAAAAACAGGCAGTTTGACAAGCTAAACTCGTTATTTCTTCCGTTTGCGCTTTAACACTTGTTCATCCGCGTGAAATGAATTATTATATAACTTGGATGCACTTGCCATGCAGCCTCTGATGCGTTAAAATAAAGGGCCTGAATGCCCTCGATTCGCATGGAGGCAATGTGCTGGCCGAACGTATGCTCCGGACTTTTTTCGTCAAGAATAGTGCAATATTCTGTCCTAGAAGACATCATCATTCTTGCGCTTATCTATACATCGTGTTTCAATGCATGATCATGCACGAGAGATACCGGAGGGGAACAAAATGGCCATTAAGCTCATTAATATCGGTTTTGGAAATATCGTTTCCGCGAATCGGATCATATCGATCGTTAGTCCGGAATCGGCGCCGATCAAACGGATCATTCAAGAAGCGCGCGACCGCCATATGCTGATTGACGCTACGTATGGACGCCGCACACGCGCGGTAATTATCACAGACAGCGATCATGTTATTTTATCTGCTGTACAGCCGGAAACGGTTGCGCATCGTCTATCGACCAAGGATGACGATCACGACGAATAGTGACGGGGAGTATTATGAAAAGAGGATTGTTGATTGTTTTGTCCGGACCTTCCGGCGTAGGCAAGGGGACAGTATGTTCCGAGCTTCGGCATAAGCAGAGCGAGTTGGTTTATTCCGTATCGGCGACGACGCGTTTGCCTCGTCAAGGAGAGATTGACGGAATCAATTATTTTTTCAAAACAAGAGAACAGTTTCAGGATATGATTGCCCGGGATGCACTTCTCGAGCATGCGGAGTATGTCGGCAATTATTACGGAACACCGCGCGACTTCGTTGAGCGGACGCTGGCTTCCGGCAAAGATATCATTCTTGAAATTGAAGTGCAAGGCGCACTTAAAGTGAAAGAGAAGTTTCCTCAAGGTGTGTTTATTTTCTTGGTGCCGCCGTCTCTTGATGTGCTGAAGCAGCGCATTACGGGCCGTGGTACGGAGAATGCCGATATTATCGACCACCGAATGACGGTAGCGGTGGAAGAGATGAATTTGATTCATTATTACGATTACGCCGTCGTGAATGATCAGATTGACGCGGCTTGTCATCGGATTCTAAGCATTATCACTGCGGAACATTGCCGCAGGGACCGGTTTATCGCAGAGCTCGAAGAAGTGAAAGAAGCTTCCGAGAAAGCATGAGTGAGGTGAGAGAGCTTTGTTGTATCCATCGATTGACGAAATGATGAAGAAAGTTGACAGCAAGTATTCCCTTGTTGTCGCGGCTTCCCGCCGTGCAAGAATGCTCCGTGACGGCAGCAAGACGGAAATTCGGTCTCCGAAGTCCCATAAGTACGTAGGCGTGGCGCTTGAAGAAATTTATCAGGATATCCTGGTTGTCGAAAGCACGCTGAACAAGAAAGACTAAGACGGATGCATGGCGAGAATAACAACCTTAGGGTTGTTATTTTTTTAACGTTTGAAAGAATATATGTTCGGCATATTTGAGATAAGGCGAGAGGAGAGGCTTTCCATGCTGCAGGGTAAAACCATTGTGCTTGGTATTTCAGGGGGAATCGCGGCGTATAAAGCAGCGACGATTTGCAGCAGGCTGGTGCAGGCAGGCGCGCAGGTGCGCGTTGTCATGACGGCATCCGCAACCAAATTCATATCGCCGCTGACGCTGCAAACGCTGTCCCGCCATCCCGTATATCTCGATACCTTTGATGAATTCGACCCCTCTGTCGTTGCACATATCGATTTGGCCGATAGTGCTGATCTCATGCTAATTGCGCCGGCGACGGCGAACATATTGGGGAAAATGGCGAATGGGCTTGCAGACGATATGCTAAGCACTACGCTGCTTGCGGCGACGGCGCCTGTAATCGTGGCACCGGCGATGAACGTGCATATGTACGCTCATCCTGCTGTGGAGCGGAATATGGCTGTGCTCGCTGAACGGGGCGTGCGTTTCGTGGAACCAGGGACGGGTCTGCTTGCATGCGGATATGTTGGCAAAGGGCGATTGTCGGAGCCGGAAGAGATTGTACTTGCTGTACAGCAATGGTTCGCTTCCAAGACGGAGCTGGAAGGCAAGTCCGTAGTGGTTACTGCTGGAGGTACGGTGGAACGGCTTGATCCTGTTCGTTTTTTAACCAATGATTCCTCGGGCAAAATGGGCTTTGCCATCGCGGAAGCCGCAGCTAATCGGGGGGCGAACGTCACGCTGATCGCAGCACGGACAACGGCGCCGCAGGTTGAAGGCTTTAACGTCGTTCATGTGGAATCCGCTGAACAAATGCTGGAGGCGGTATTGGAACGCTACGATTCGGCTGATATCGTAATTAAAGCGGCTGCGGTTGCCGACTACAGGCCTGTCGTGCAGGCAAGCAGCAAGATCAAGAAAAATGAAGAACGGCTGACGATCGAATTGGAGCGGACGACGGATATTCTGAAAACGCTGGGCGAGCGCAAGTCGCATCAGTTTCTGGTCGGATTCGCTGCGGAAACGGAACAAGTCGAGCGGTATGCCATGGACAAGCTTGTTCGCAAGAACGCGGATCTAATCGTCGCAAACGATGTTTCGAAGGACGGAGCGGGGTTTAACGTAGATACGAATGTCGTGCAGGTCTTCGGTGCGGAGGGTCTCGTTGAATCACTGCCGATGCTTCATAAACGGGAAGTAGCAGACCGTCTCATGTCTCGAATTGTGCAGCGGATGCAGGCGAGAGCGGCCGGGGAGGCCGCAAAATGATTGCAAAGGTCATCGTAGATGTGCCGAGCCGTGCGACGGATCGGCCTTTTGACTATGCAATTCCGGAGGATCTCATCGGCTGGGTGGAGGTCGGCAGCCGGGTCGGCGTGCCGTTCGGCGGCCGGGTACTCCAAGGCTTCGTGATCGGGATAGCCGAATTTGCCGATATCGAAGTGAAGAAGCTGAAGCCGATCGCGGAGCTCTTGGACCATCTTCCTCCGCTGTCATCCGATCTTGTGGAGCTGGCGCAGTGGATCAGCGATAAATACTGCTGCACGTTGACCGCAGCGCTTCAAGCCATGATTCCTTCTGCGCTGAAAGGCAAGGCGGATTCGATCGTGAGCTTGACTGAAGATTCGGAGGTGGACGGACTTAATGTCGTTCAGGACGATTCTGAGCCGTGGCTTGCTTTCATCAGGCAGAACGGCGGATCTGTCCGACTTGCGGCTTTGCAGGAACGGTTTCCCGGCTCCGCGGCTTCAATTAAAGCTGCGATTCAGCGCGGGACGCTGTCCGAGCAGGTGAAGATTCGCGATCGTCTTGCCGTTCGCAAGGTACTGACGGTATTTCCCCCGGAAGATAAACAGGCGGCTTCCGAGGCGCTTTCGGCTTCATCTACAAGGGCTGCGAAGCAGCAGGAAGTGCTTCGGTACATGCTGGCGAATCCGGTGCCGATTACGCTTGCCGCGCTTGCACTAGAGCTATCGACGACGTCTGGCACCATTAAGGCAGCGGCCGAGAAGGGCTGGGTTGCCATTCGCGAAACGGAGCAGCAGCGCGACCCGTATGCCGGACGCGATTTTAAACAGACGGAGCCGCTCCATCTAACGGAGGGGCAGCAGGCCGTTTACGAAGAGATTGCGGACGCGCTGGATCAGGAAATTTCCCGCGTGTTTCTGCTGCACGGCGTGACGGGCAGCGGTAAAACGGAAGTGTACCTGCAAACGATCGAGCGATGTCTCAATTATGAACGGCAGGCGATCGTCCTCGTACCGGAGATCGCGCTTACGCCGCAGATGGTGGAGCGCTTTAAAGGACGGTTCGGCGATGCAGTTGCCGTCATGCACAGTCGATTGTCGAGCGGAGAGCGTTACGATGAATGGCGCAAAATCCGCGAAGGCAGGGCGGAAGTCGTGGTCGGCGCGCGCTCGGCGATTTTTTCGCCATTCAAGCGCATCGGCTTGATTATCATCGATGAGGAGCATGAATCCTCCTATAAGCAAGAGGAGAGTCCCAAATATCACGCGAGGGATGTCGCGGTTTGGCGTGCAAGGCAGCACGGAGCTGCCGTGGTGCTCGGATCTGCTACTCCTTCTCTCGAAACATATGCGGCGGCTTCTGCGGCCAGAGCTTCTGAGCCGCAGTCAAATGCGAATGCAGCCGTCAAGCGAGGCGCTGCGCTTCTGCCTATGCCGACAAGGGTAGGCGGACGGCCGCTGCCGAAGGTTCATCTTGTGGATATGCGTGATGAGCTGAAGGGCGGCAATCGTTCCATGTTCAGCCGCCAGCTGCACGAGGCGCTGCTTCAGCGTCTGGAACGGGGGGAGCAATCCGTCCTGCTGCTCAACCGCAGAGGCTATTCGACGTTCGTCATGTGCCGCTCCTGCGGCTATACCGCGCAATGTCCGCATTGTGACATTTCGCTTACGTATCATCAGAAGTCGAAGGCGCTTCGCTGTCACTACTGCGGTCATGCCGAGCAGGCGCCGTCAGCATGCCCTTCGTGCGAGAGTGAGCATATCCGGTTCTTTGGAACGGGCACGCAGCGCGTGGAAGAAGAGCTGGCGAAGCTGTTCCCCGGTATTCGCGTCATTCGGATGGATGTCGACACGACGACGGAGAAGGGCTCTCATGAGAAATGGCTGACGATGTTCGGAGAGCGGCAGGCGGACGTGCTACTCGGCACGCAAATGGTGGCGAAAGGACTGGATTTTCCTTACGTTACGCTGGTCGGTGTCATTGCGGCGGATACGTCGCTCCATCTGCCGGATTTCCGGGCAGCCGAGAAGACGTTCCAGCTGCTTACGCAGGTGGCTGGGCGCGCTGGCAGGCATGAGCTGCCAGGAGAAGTAATCGTGCAAACCTACAATCCGGAGCATTATGCGGTCATAACCGCGAAGCATCATGATTATGATGCTTTCGTGCAGGAGGAGCTGAAGCATCGCCGCTTCATGTCCTATCCGCCTTACTGCCGGCTGATTCTGGTCACGCTGTCTCATGAACAGCTGGCACTTCTCATTACGACGGGAGAGAAGCTGGCTTCATCGCTTCGGGAGCTAGCGCAAGCCTCCGGCGTGGGAAGCTCCGACGACGGCGACGGCAGCCGGTTCATTGATATTTTGGGACCTGTTGCCTCGCCGATTCCCCGTATGAAAGATCGCTATCGATTTCAATGTATGATAAAATATCGGGGAAACGTTGGTGCCATTGACATTTTGAAGCAGGCGGTCGCCCATCTCTCGGGACCTCAAGGGCAGCCTCCGGTCCAATTGAGCATTGATGTCGACCCGCAAATGATTTTATAAGAAGCTGGCAGCTATTTCTGGGAGGTATATCCATGGCTATTCGATTGATTGTGCAAGATCCGGATCCGGTCCTTCGCGAGAAGGCGGTTGAAGTAACGAAATTTAATGCTAATTTGCATAAATTGCTTAACGATATGGCTCAAACGATGTACGATGCGGAAGGCGTAGGACTTGCCGCGCCGCAGGTCGGCATCTCCAAGAGAGTCATTGTCGTCGATGTGGGCGATGACCGTGGCTTGATCGAAATGGTGAACCCGGAGATCGTTGAATCCTCGGGCGAGCAGCTGGGGCCTGAAGGCTGCCTCAGCATTGCGAAGCTGAACGGAGACGTTCGCCGCGCACAGCATATCAAACTTAAGGGCTTCGACCGCAACGGCGCTCCATTTGAGATGGAAGCGGAGGATTTCCTTGCCCGCGCCTTCCAGCATGAGATCGATCATTTGAACGGGATTCTGTTCACAGATATCGCTGTGTCGATCTACGACATCAGCAATCGTCCCCATAAGGACGGAGAGTGACTGCATGCGCATTGTATTTATGGGAACGCCTGAATTTGCCGTACCGTCGCTCGAAGCCGTTCTGAATGGCGGCCACAGCGTCGAGCTGGTCATTACCCAGCCGGACCGCCCGAAGGGCCGCAAAAAAACGCTGACGCCGCCTCCTGTCAAGGAAGCGGCGCTTCTTCGCGGCTTGAAGGTCGAACAGCCGGAACGCCTGCGCGGATCAGAGACGGCAGCTAGAATTACGGAGCTGAAGCCCGATTTGATCGTAACCGCGGCTTATGGGCAGATTTTGCCGAAAGCCGTTCTGGATGTGCCGCGTCTAGGCTGTATCAATGTCCACGGCTCGCTGCTGCCGCATTACAGGGGCGGTGCGCCGATTCAGCGCGCCATTATCAATGGCGAGACGAAGACGGGCGTCACGATCATGTATATGGCAGAAGGGTTGGATACCGGAGACATGATCAGCGTCGTCGAAGTGCCGATTGCGGATGAGGATACGTCCGGCACCCTCTTCGAGAAGCTGACGGATGCGGGAGCAAAGCTGCTTGCTGAGACGCTGCCGGCCATCGAAGCTGAAACTGTAAGGGCGGTGCCGCAAAATAACGAAGAAGCGACGTACGCGCCGAATTTGACCCGCGAGGATGAGCGTATTGACTGGAGCCGTCCGGCACGCGCCATCTACAATCAGGTGCGCGGATTGTCACCGATGGCTGGCGGCTTCACGATCTGGAACGGGGAGCCGTTTAAAGTCTGGGGCTGCACGCCAAGTAAAGACAACAGCTATTCGGCTGCACCAGGAGAAGTGGTGGCGGCTTCCGATGAAGGCATCGTCGTTCAAACCGGAACGGGCACGCTCCTGCTGACGGTCATTCAGCCTGCCGGCAAGAAGGCGATGAATGCCGCTGAGTGGCTAAAGGGCGCGCGGCTTGCGCCTGGAACCGTCTTTGGCGGCGGAGGTGAAGCATGAGCACAGATACGAAAGGGCAGGGAGCCGGAACGAAAGGAGCGGTGCGCGGTTCGAAGCCGGGCAACGACAGACCTTTCGCGAAGAAGGGGCATAAGCCGAGCTATAACACGAGTAAAAAGCCGGGCGGCGCTGCCTCGAAATCCGGCGGCAAGCCAGGAGTCAAGCCCCAGCCGAGACGCAAGACTGCCCGCGAGGTTGCGCTGGATACACTTGTCAAGGTTGCGGAAGCAGGGGCATATAGCAATCTGCAGCTTAACCGCGCGCTGCAGGATGCGGAGCTGTCCAGGCAGGATGCGGGACTCGTGACGGAACTCGTATACGGCACGATTCAGCATCAACGGCTGCTCGATGAGCGGCTTAATGGGCTGATTACGAAAGGCTTTCACAAATTAACGCCTTGGGTGCTAGCGCTGCTTCGGATGAGCGCGTATCAGCTGCTGCTGCTGGACCGCATTCCTCCTCATGCGGCCGTTAATGAAGCGGTGGTCATCGCCAAGCGGCGAGGCCACAGCGGAATTTCGGGCATGGTCAACGGCGTTCTTCGTAATATGGAACGCAGCCTTGCGGAGCTGAAGCAGCCCATCGAGCTGGCGGATCCCGTGAAGCGGATCGGAATTAATTATTCCTATCCCGATTGGCTGGTCAAGCGCTGGATCGACAGCTACGGCGAAGAAGCCGCGGAGCAAATCTGCGCAGCCGGCAACGAGCCTCCGCACAGCAGCCTGCGAGTGAATCCGCTGAAGCTGTCCCGTGACAGCGCGCTGAGGCTCCTCGCCGAGGAAGGCTATGATGCATCGCCCTCTGCGTTTGTCGCCGAGGCCGTCGTCGTGAGCGGAGGCGGTAACCTTGCACAGTCCAGCGGTTACGGCAAAGGTTTATGGACGCTTCAAGACGAAAGCTCCATGCTGGTCGCCGATGTCTGCGCGCCGGCACCCGGCATGCGCGTGCTAGATTGCTGTGCAGCACCCGGCGGAAAAACAACTCATCTGGCTGAGCTGATGGGTGACAAGGGCGAGGTAATCGCAAACGATGTTCATCCGCATAAGAAGCAATTAATCGACGCGCAAGCGGAACGACTCGGACTACGAATCGTTCAGGCGGTAACAGGCGATGCCATGGATCTTCCGCAGCGATACGCGCCGGAGAGCTTCGATGTCGTGCTGCTGGATGCGCCATGCTCGGGCTTTGGCGTCATTCGCCGCAAGCCGGAGATCAAGTGGACGAAGTCGGAAATCGACGTTGCCGCGATCGCGGAAATGCAGGCTGAGCTGCTGAATGAAGCGGCGAAGCTCGTTCGTCCCGGTGGAACGCTCGTGTACAGCACGTGCACAATCGAACGGGAAGAGAACGAGGAGCAGGTAATGAAATTTCTGCAGCGCCACGAATCCTTTAGTCTGGATGTGCAGTGGCCGGAGCAGGTCATACAGCCGCTGAGCGCAAAAGGCGCTGTCGGCGAAGACTTTGGCGGCATGGTGCAGCTGCTGCCGCAGCAATTCGGCAGCGACGGATTCTTCATTGCCCGAATGAGGAGGCAGTCCTAGTAACTAATATGTGATCCAAACGCGCCCGTATCAGGTCCAAAGTGGCCTGTTATGGGCGTTTGTGGTAAAGTAAAAGATGGCGGTCTGTATGCGTAAGACGCCATAAAACTAATTTCCAAGAAACAGGTGTTTAAAACGATGAAACCGTTCATCTACGACTATACGCTGGAACAGCTTCAAGATTGGATGAAAGAAAACGGCGAATCCGCGTTTCGCGGCACGCAAGTATTTGAATGGATCTATGTGAAACGCGTGAAGAGCTTCGAAGACATGAGCAACTTGTCCAAGCCGCTTCGCCAGAAGCTGGAAGAGCATTTTTCTTTTGTTACGCTTAGCGAAATTACGCGGTTCGAATCCAAGGACGGTACTGTGAAATTTCTGTTTGGCCTGCATGATAACCATGCGATCGAAACGGTCATCATGCGTCATAATTACGGCAACAGCGTCTGCGTCACCACACAGGTTGGCTGCAGAATCGGTTGCACCTTCTGCGCCTCTACGCTTGGCGGGCTCAAACGCAATTTGACGGCAGGCGAGATCGTCGCTCAAGTCGTTGTTGCGCAGCAAATGCTGGATGAGACGAACGAACGCGTCTCCAGCATCGTCATCATGGGCTCAGGCGAACCATTCGAGAACTACGATGCGACAATGACCTTCCTTCGACTGATGATCCATGAGAAGGGCCTCAATATCGGTCAGCGTCACATTACCGTCTCTACAAGCGGAATCGTGCCGAGCATGTACAAATTCGCGGAGGAGAACACGCAGATCAATCTGGCGATTTCCATCCATGCGCCGAATGATAAGCTGCGTTCTAAGCTGATGCCCGTTAACCGTCGTTTTCCATTCGAGGAAGTGATCGAAGCCTGCCGTAATTACATTGCGAAGACGGGACGGCGCATTACGTTCGAGTACGCTTTAATTGGCGGCGTCAACGACCAAAGCGAGCATGCGGAAGAGCTTGCTCAAGTACTGCAAGGGATGCTCTGCCACGTTAATTTGATTCCGGTCAATCACGTGCCGGAGCGGGATTACGTGCGGACGCCGCGTGAGCAAATTTTTGAGTTCCATCGTATTTTGGAGAAGAACAAAATTAATGCAACGATCCGCAGAGAACAAGGACATGACATCGCAGCGGCTTGCGGACAACTACGCGCTAAACATATGGAGTCTACGGCGGGGTGATCAGTTGTGAAAATAGCTTTGCGAAGTGATATCGGAAAAGTTCGACTCGTTAATGAAGACCGGGTCTGGTCCGAAGTACTGGAACCCGGTCTAGTCGTTGCTATCGTGGCCGACGGCATGGGCGGCCACCAGGCAGGGGAAGTGGCAAGCCAGCTTGCCGTCGACACGTTTCGTGAAGCGCTGAATGGCTCGACGGCGGCGTTGCCGTTCGAAGAGCGCAAGACGCTGATCAGCCAGGCTATTTTGCAGGCCAACGAAATCGTGTTTGACATGGCATCCAACAATGAACAGTACTATAATATGGGAACGACGGTCGTTGCGGCGCTGCTGTCCGAGGATAATGCCATCATCGGCCATATCGGGGACAGCCGCGCTTACCAATGGCGGGATGGCAAACTGATGCTGAGGACGGAAGATCACACGCTAGTGAACGAACTGGTGAAATCCGGTCAAATTACGCCGGAAGAAGCGCAGAATCATCCACGCCGCAATGTGCTGACACGGGCGCTGGGCACGGATGAGCAGGTAGAGGTCGACGTCAAGGGCATTTCCTGGATGAAGGACGATCTGCTGTTACTTTGCAGCGATGGGCTGTCCGATATGATCAGCACGGCTGCGATCGTCGAAACGCTGCAGCAGGATGAATTGGATTTGGATCAAAAAGCGGATAGACTCGTACAGCTTGCGCTGCAGGCCGGAGGAGACGACAATATTACGGTCATTCTGCTGCATCATGCCGAAGACACAGAGCTTGAGGGGTGATCGACATGATTGGACATGAATTAAGCGGAAGGTACGAAATTATTACGCGTATTGGCGGAGGCGGGATGGCGCTTGTCTATAAAGCGCATGATGTCCTGCTGAACCGAAAAGTCGCGGTGAAAGTGCTGCGGCAGCAGTTTGTGCATGACGAGGAGTTTATTCGCCGTTTCAGACGCGAAGCGCAGTCGGCAGCAGCTTTATCGCATCCCAATGTCGTAAGCATTTACGATGTCGGTCAGGAAGACGATACGCATTATATCGTCATGGAATACATCGAAGGTAACAATCTCAATGAAATCATCAAGGAGCGTGCTCCTCTGCAGGCGGAGGAAGCGATTAGGGTCGCAATCCAAATCTGCGATGCTTTGGAGCATGCCCATCATAACCAAATTATCCATCGCGATATTAAGCCTCATAATATTCTTATCGGCAAGAACGGGCGCGTGAAGGTGACGGATTTCGGGATTGCCCGTGCCGTGACTTCTTCGACGATTACGCAAACCGGATCCATGGTCGGCTCGGTGCATTATTTCTCGCCGGAGCATGCCAAGGGGAGCGCTACAGGCGAGAAATCGGATCTTTACTCGCTGGGCATCGTACTCTATCAGATGGTGACGGGGAAGCTGCCGTTTCTCGGCGAAAGTCCGATCAGCATTGCGCTGAAGCATTTGCAGGAGCATTTCGCTGAACCGAAGGAGCTTAACCCGTACATACCTCAGAGCGTGGAGAATGTCATTCTGAAGGCGATGCGCAAAAATCAGAACGAACGTTACGCCTCTGCTTCCGAGATGCTGCTCGATCTGGAAACCTGCCTCCAGCCTGAACGCTTGAAGGAGCCTAAGATTGAATTCAGCAATCCGGATCTTGACGAAACCCGGGTCATGCCTGCCATACGCGGCAGCATCGCAGACACGCTGGCAGGTACGGTCGTGAGTTCCAAGCCGGAGAAGCTTCAAACCGCCGGCGCAGACGAGAAGGACAAAGAGCCTGATGACCGCTGGGACTCCAGTAAATTGGAGGAAAGCCCTGGCAAGCGCAAATGGGTTAAGCCCGTCGTCACGGTCGCTTCGACGCTGGTTATAATCGCGCTCGTGTATTGGGGAGCTATGACGGTGCTGGGCTGGTTCGATATCGAAGAGGTGGACGTGCCTTATGTCGTCAACATGACGGAGACTGAGGCTCGAACGACGCTTGTCCAGGCGGGATTGAAAGTTGAAGAACCCACGATGTACACCGATAAGGAAGGCATTCCAAAGGATACGGTGTACGAACAGTCCAAGGCCAATCAACGCGTCAAAGTCGGCTCGTTTATCAAGCTGTACGTAAGTACGGGGCCCAAGCTTTCACAGGCTGCTGATTACACCGGCAAATCGTACGAGGACACGGTATCAGCGCTTGTTGCGCTGGGCGTGGACGAAGACAATATTGATAAAACGCCCGCTTTCAGCGATGAAGCGCCTGGGACGATCCTGGATCAGACGCCCAAAGCCGGAGAGGACTACGATCCCAAGAAAGCGAAGTTCAACTTCACGGTCAGCCAGGGTAAAGAAACCTTCCCGATGCCGAGTCTAATCGACAAGTCGGAAGCGGAAGCCGTCGCGCTGTTGCAATCCAAGGGACTCGTTATCAACGAGACGGATATTGTACGCGAGGCGAGCTATAAGGAGAAGGGCACGGTAATCGCCCAGTATCCGTATGAACCGAACGCGGAGGTAACCAAAGGAGCGGCAATAACGCTGACCGTCAGTTCCGGCTTGCCGGAAGATGCGCTGGAATACACGTTCAATATCGTGATCTCGCCTGCGAAGGCGGGCAAGTCGAGCGAGATTCGCATCGTATACAGCGATGCCCGCGGCCAGAACATTGAAGCCGTCAAGCGGAAAATCAAAGACACGCAAACCTTCCCTGTTAAGGTTGTTCTGGATCCGAATACCGAAGCGATGGTCACGATTTATCGGGATAATGAATTTACCGACACATTCTCTAAGACGTACGATGAAGTGAAATCAGGCGCCGAATCAACGCCGGAAACAATACCCGGCGACGAAGAGCCGCCGCCTGATCAACCGGCACTAACTGAGGAGAATCCAACGGATGGCAATACAACCACAAACAATCAGCAATAAGGGAATAAAGTCCGGACGTATTATTAAAGCGTTGAGCGGCTACTATTATGTACGTCCGCTTGATGCGGCTGCGGATTCAGTGCCCTTGCAATGCAGGGCGCGCGGGATATTCAAGAAACGCGGCGAATCTCCGCTTGTCGGTGACGTCGTGGATTTTGAAGAAACGGAGAATGGCGAGGGTGCCGTTAACGTCATCATGCCGCGCAGCTCGGAGCTGATCCGGCCGCCTGTTGCGAACGTGGATTTGGCTGTTTTGGTCTTCTCCGTTACGGAGCCGGTACTCAACTTGCAGCTGCTCGACAAGTTCTTGGTTCATATCGAACATGCCGGAATCGATGCTGTGCTCTGTTTAAGCAAACAAGACTTGGCAGAAAATGGCGAAGAGACCGAGGAAGCGAAGCGGGCGATGAGCGACGTGCTCCGCATCTACGAGCCGATCGGCTACGAGGTTCTTGTCACCAGTTCGAAGCAAGGCGAGGGCACCTCGGCGCTCAAGGAACGGCTGCAGGGTCATTTGGCCGTATTTGCCGGTCAATCCGGCGTTGGGAAATCCTCGCTGCTAAATGCACTCGTTCCGGGGCTTACGCTTGAAACGAATGCGATCAGCAACCGGCTCGGCCGAGGCAAGCATACGACAAGGCATGTTGAGCTGATCGATATCGGCGGCGGCTTCGTTGCGGATACGCCCGGCTTCAGCCAATTGGATTTCGCGGAACTCGGCATCGAAGAATTAGGCAGCTGTTTCCGTGAGATGCGGGAATTATCGTCTTCCTGCAAATTCAGAGGCTGTACCCATATTCATGAACCCGAATGCGCCGTTCTTGCTGCATTAGAGAAGGGTGAAATCGCACAAAGCCGTCACGCCAACTACATGCTGTTCATGGCGGAAATGAAAGAAAAAAAGCGGAGGTACTGAAATGTCGATTATAGCACCATCGATCCTGTCCGCGAATTTTGCGGCATTAGCAGAAGATATTAAAGACGTTGAACGTTCCGGGGCAGATTGGATTCATATCGATGTCATGGACGGCCATTTTGTGCCGGTACTTACGTTCGGCCCAATGGTCATTCAAGCGGTAAGAGCGACAACTGAGCTGCCATTTGATGTGCATCTCATGATTGAGCAGCCAGAGCTGCATATTCCAGCCTACGTTGCGGCGGGTGCTGACCGCATCACGGTCCATGCGGAAGCGTGCGTGCATCTTCACCGTGTCATTCACCAAATCAAAGAAGCAGGGCTTCCAGCAGGAGTCGCGCTCAACCCGGCGACACCGATTCATGTGCTGGAAAACGTCATTGATGACATCGATATGATTCTCATCATGACGGTAAATCCGGGCTTCGGCGGTCAGAAATTCATTACGCAGTCACTGAACAAGATCCGTCAGCTTCGCGAGCTTCTCACTTCTCGCGGACGAGGCGATATGCTTATTCAAGTTGACGGAGGCATTAATTCGACAACCGCGCCGCTTGTGCGCGAGGCAGGTGCAGATGTGTTTGTTGCCGGCAACGCGGTATTCACCGAGCAAGATCGTGCCGCAGCAATCGCTGCACTGCGTTAGGAAACCGTAAGTATGGGGGAACAGTTAAAGAAGGCGATTCTCGTCATTTTTTACAGTGCAGGGAGCGGCATAATGCTGTTTCTCTTCACAGTCGTGAAGAACGTGTCCAACCTGCTCTTCTCGCTGCTGGCCATCGTGATTGCGGTGCACTTCTTCAAGAGGTCCTCATCGACGCGTTCGCGGGTGGTATTTATCGTGTTGGCCGTACTCTATTTCTTGATCTGCGTGCTCATACACGCCATGATTACGGCCGCTAAGACAGCTTCACATTGAGGACCGGGGTATCTGCCGCGTCCGAGGGGTTTGGAATAGGACAGTCCATATGCGCATAGGATGGTTACATGAACGAACGTTCCTGTAGCCATTTTTTTATGGGCGAAAATGCGGCGCGGGAGCTGTTACGGATGTTTATGGATTGCTTCCGAAGAGAGTTCTCTGCCTGCAGAAGCTCCTTCAAAGAAGTAACAGCAAACTCTTAGGAGGGGTGGAGCATGAAATTTTATACGATCAAGCTGCCGAAGTTTTTGGGTGGCTTTGTGAAGGCGATTCTGAATACGTTCCAGAAGAGCTAGCGGCCCGTGCGGGGCAGCAAGCGAAGGAAAGCTTCACCCACTTATGCAGCATCCTGAGCACAGAACGCAGCCTGACGTCCCGCTGTATTCTGTGCTTAGACATGCAAAAAAGCACCTGATTTCATCAGGTGCTTTTTGTCCATGGCTGTATGCCCTTATACACGAGTTACTTTGCCGGATTTAAGAGCACGCGTGCTGACATAAACGCGTTTAGGTTTGCCGTTAACAAGAATTCTAACCTTCTGAACGTTAACGCCCCAAGAGCGGCGGGTTTTGTTGTTGGCGTGCGAAACATTGTTCCCAACACCTGGGCCTTTGCCCGTGATGAAACATTTGCGAGACATGGAATACACCTCCCTTGAAGAATCACTGCAAACAAACAGACTTCAATATTGTAGCATATGTATCAGCTTTCATCAAGCGTATGTCAATGAACGATAAAGATACCTAGGGCTACGATAATGGTGAAAATGGTCGAGAAAGGGGTGCTGGACTTCTAAATCGTCCAATTTTATAGTACAATGTGGATTAGTCCATAATAATAACGGTGAAGGAGTGGTATTCCATGCCCCTGCAGATTCAATCCGCACTCGGAAACGTATATATAACCGACCATGTGATTTCTGTCCTAGCCGGCTCAGCGGCAATGGATTGTTATGGACTGGTAGGTATGGCATCGAGAAAGCAGCTCAAAGACGGAATTACCGAACTGCTTGGGCGAGATAATCTGTCGCGCGGTGTTGAAGTCCACCGAGAGAACGATTACTTACACATAGATTTATACATCATCGTGAGCTACGGCACAAAAATTTCCGAGGTCGCACATAACATTCAGTCAAAAGTGAAATATGTGATGAACGAGGTTGTCGGCGTCAAGGTAGACGTTGTCAATATTTTTGTCCAAGGCGTGCGGGTATCTCGGTAGGAAGGGGTAATCATGTTTGACTAAACGCTTGATTGACGGTTCGGAATTTACGGCAATGGTATTGAGCGGAGCCGACAGCTTGCTCCGAAACGAAGAACGTATTAACGCGTTGAATGTATTCCCTGTTCCAGATGGAGATACGGGATCTAATATGAATTTAACGATGGCCTCCGGAAAAAGGGAGCTGCAAAAAAATCCGCATCCAGCAGTGGGCAAAGTCGCGGAAGCGCTTTCTAAAGGGCTTCTGATGGGTGCGCGCGGCAATTCCGGCGTCATTTTGTCCCAATTGTTTAGAGGATTCGCAAAAAGTATCGCTGGCTGCGAGCATATCGACGCCCAGCAATTCGCCGCGGCGCTGCAGAATGGTGTCGATATGGCTTACAAAGCCGTCGTCAAGCCGGTGGAAGGAACGATTCTCACGGTTGCAAAAGACACGGCAAAGCATGCGGTAGCGATCGCCAAGCGAAACACGGATATGACGGAGCTTGTCCGGGAAGTTTGTTTGCGTGCGAATGAATCACTGGCGAGAACGCCTGACCTGCTGCCGGTACTAAAGCAAGTCGGCGTCGTCGATTCCGGCGGTCAGGGATTGGTTTGCCTATATGAGGGGTTTCTTAGCAGCCTCATCTCAGAACGAAACGGGTTCGAACAAATGCAGGGACACACGCAACCGTCAATCCCGGTTGCTTTCCCGAAAGCCCCTGCACTTAGACCGGCGGCAGTTCAACCGCCGCAGAGACATACGAATGCCCCGCACGGGAGTGCGCAATCCAAGCTTGCAACGGAGCATATCGAGTTTTTGTACGATATGGAGTTCTTCATTAATCGCAAGCAGGCAGGACGTACTGGACTGCGCTTCGACGAAGCCTTGTTTAAGGGCATGCTGAGCCGTGACGGAGATTCCATACTCGTCATCGTTGATGACGAGATAATCAAGGTGCATGTGCATACGCGCAAGCCGGGCGATGTACTTAACTATGCGCTGCCATACGGCGAATTGACAGAGATTCATATTCTGAACATGCGCGAGCAGCATCGTGACCTGCTGCACGAGGAAGAGCAGGCGGCAAGTACGAGCGGTGTTCAAGCTCTCGCGGCGGAAGTGCTTCCCGAAACGGCTGTTGTGGAGGAAGCGGCGCTTGGCTTGGCGGTATCTGAAGTGCTTACCGGTGCGCCGGCCGATGCCATATCGGCTGAGCAGGCTCATGAATGGGCGCCGTTTGGTCTCATTGCAGTCGGCATGGGGGAAGGCATTCAATCCATATTCCTCGACAATAATGTTGACATCATGCTGTCCGGTGGACAAACGATGAATCCGTCAACAGAGGATTTCGTGACTGCGATCGAATCACTTGCAGCGGAGCATATCTATTTGCTGCCGAATAACAGTAACATTATTTTGGCGGCTCAGCAGGCGGCTGAGCTCAGCGAACGCCACGTCACGGTGATTGGAACGAAGAATATCCCGCAAGGACTCGCAGCAGTTCTGGCCTTTAAGGAAGAAGAACCGGCGGAAGTGAATACGCAGGCGATGAACGAAGCCATTGGGCGCGTGCGTTCCGGTCAAGTCACGACCGCGGTTCGCAATACGGCGATCGATGATATTACCATTCAAGAAGGCGATTATATCGGAATTCTGGAGAAGACGATCGTGACAGCCTCGCCGAGTTTGCAGGACGCCTGTCGCGAGCTTCTGGCCCGGATGCTTGAAGACGGCGGAGAATTAGTGACCGTGCTGACGGGCGACCAAGCGAAACCGTCCGATACGGATGAGTTTACGGCATGGGCGAAAGCGCAGTTCCCGGATGCGGAATTCGAGGTTCATGCAGGCGGCCAGCCTTTATATCCTTACTTGATTGCAGTTGAATAGGAGGTGTACGGGTGAGCGCAGTTAAAATCGTAACAGACAGTACGGCAGACGTTCCGAAACGGGTTAAAGAGCAATATGGAATCGAAGTCGTGCCGCTTAAAGTCATATTCGGCGATGAAGATTTTTTGGACGGCGTTACGATTACGAACAGCCAATTTTACGATCGGCTTACGTCCTCCGCCGCGCTTCCTACGACGTCGCAGCCTTCGCCGATCGAATTTACCGAAATGTACGAGCGCATGAACAAGCAATATGCGGATTCGCCGATCATATCGGTTCATCTCTCCTCGGCGCTGAGCGGCACCTACCAATCCGCGCTGCTCGGCTCGACGTTGATGGAAGAGTCGGGGGACATTACCGTCATTGATTCGAAATCTGCTTCGTACGGCATAGGCATGCTGGCGGTTAAAGCGGCGGAAATGGCTGCTGTAGGAGCATCCAAAGCGGACATTATCGCCAAGCTTGAATTCATGATCGAGGATTCCCGTGTGTACTTTCTTGTGGACACGCTGGAATACCTGCAGAAGGGCGGACGAATCGGCAAAGCTGCGGCACTGCTCGGTTCCATTCTTAATATAAAGCCGATTCTAACCATTGATAAGGATGGCGAGGTTTCCGCGATCGATAAGGTTCGCGGCACCAAGAAAGCGATGCAGCGCATGATCGATCTGCTGAAACAGGACTTTGGCAGCGATCCCGTCGATATGACGATCGGTTGGACGCAGAAGAAGGAGCTTGCGCTGGAGCTAGGTGTGCTTGCGCAAGGGCAGCTGAACATACGCAGCATCGGACAGACAGAGATCGGAGCCGTGATCGGCACGCATGCCGGCCCCGGAGCCGCGGCCTTATTTATAACGCGAGTGTGAGGTAATGGGTATGAAGCTGGATGAAATCGCGGTCCGGCAAATGAAAGGCGTGAGTGCTCAGAAGGAACAGGAGCTTCACGCCTTTGGCGTTCATACGATCGCAGATTTGCTGGACTATTTTCCGTTTCGGTACGAAGATTACCGGATACGGAATTTGGGGGAATTGAAGGACGGCGAGAAAGCAACCGTCGAAGGTAAAATCATGGGCAATCCGATCCTGCAGCGCTTCGGGCGCGCTAAAACACGCTTGACCTGCAAAATCGCAATCGAGAACGTGCTGATCACTGCCGTTTGGTTCAATCGGCATTTTCTGCAGGAGCAGCTTGTACCCGGGCGGGATATCGTTTTGACGGGCAAGTGGGAGCAGCACCGGCTGCAGATGACGGTCTCGGAATCGGAATTTCCCGATAAAGGCAAAGCGCGTTCAGGCACGCTGCAGTCCGTGTACTCCGTTGGGGGCAGTGTAACGCAGCCTTGGATGCGCAAGACGATCGCTCAGGCACTGCTGCAGTACGGTCCCATGGTGGAGGAAATTCTGCCGGTGGAGCTGATGGACAAGTACGGCTTCATGCTGCGCCGGGAAGCGGTGATGCATATTCACCAGCCGGATGACATCATGCAGGGGCAAGCTGCCCGGAGGAGACTCGTATACGAGGAGCTCTTCTTGTTTCAGCTGAAGCTGCAGGCTTACCGCTCACTGAACCGCAAACGGTTGGACGGCATTGCGCATGTCGTCGATGCGGAGTCGATCCGCGTCTTCTCGCGTACGCTGCCCTTCGAGCTGACGGATTCGCAGAAGAAGGTCGTCAATGAAATTCTGATCGATATGCGCTATCCTTCCTGCATGAATCGGCTGCTGCAGGGCGATGTCGGCTCAGGCAAGACGGTCGTTGCCGCAATCGCTTTGTTTGCGGCCGTTAAAGCGGGCCACCAGGGTGCGCTGATGGTGCCGACGGAGATACTTGCGGAGCAGCATCACCGCTCCCTACAGAAGCTTCTGGGGGGCGTAGGGCTTGAAGTCGCTCTGTTAACAGGGAGCTTGACCGAGAAGAAGCGGCGCGAGGTGCTTGCCGGCCTGCAGATGGGGCTTATCGATGTCATCGTCGGCACGCAGGCAATCATTCAAGACGGGGTTCATTTCCGCAGCTTGGGTCTTGTCGTTACGGATGAGCAGCATCGCTTCGGCGTCAATCAGCGCAGCGTCCTGCGGCGCAAGGGTTTGAACCCGGACGTGCTTACCATGACGGCTACGCCGATTCCGCGCACGCTGGCGATTACTGCCTTCGGTGACCTGGATGTATCTACGCTGAAGGAGCGGCCGAACGGGCGCAAACCGATTCAGACCAATTGGGTGAAGCACAATATGCTGGACCGTGTGCTCGGCTTCATACGACGAGAAGTGGAAGCTGGGCGGCAGTGCTACTTTATTTGCCCGTTAATCGAAGAGTCGGACAAGCTGGATGTGCAGAATGCGATTGATCTGCATATTCAGATCCAGCAGGCGTTCCCGGATCTGCGCGTTGGCCTTCTGCACGGCCGGTTATCGACCGCGGATAAGGATGACGTGATGCGGGCGTTCAGCGATAATGAAGCGCAGGTGCTTGTGGCGACGACGGTCGTGGAGGTTGGCGTCGACGTACCGAATGCGACGCTTATGGTCATCATGGATGCGGAACGGTTCGGTCTGTCCCAGCTGCATCAGCTGCGGGGCCGGGTAGGCCGCGGCGAGCACCAGTCCTATTGCGTCTTGATCGCGGATCCCAAATCGGAGACCGGCCGGGAGCGAATGAAAATCATGACAGAAACAGATGACGGCTTTGAGGTATCGCGACGGGACTTGGAGCTCCGCGGACCCGGGGACTTCTTCGGGACGAAGCAGAGCGGGGTGCCGGATTTCAAGCTGGCGGATATGGCAGCTGATTTCGGCACGCTGGAGGATGCGCGCGACGACGCGGCGGACCTTACGGGCAGAGCGGATTTCTGGACGGGAGCGCCTTATGCGCGACTGCGGGACGTGCTTCGCAAAGAGCAACTTTTTCAAGGGGAACTTCTGGACTAGTTTTGAAAGCTGGATTGCCGGCATATAGTACAATTATAAGAGACCAGCGGGAGCTGCTGCCTGAAACGTATGGCTTCTTGAAGCTGGACGGAGGTGCTATAACCGGAGATGAGCTACACAAAATTCGGCATTCGGCCTGAGCTGGTCGAGCGCGTTAAAGTGAAGATGAAGAACCCTGTCACGAAGGACCGTCTCAAGATGCTGCTTAATGGCGTCACCAAATATGATCTGCAGGATCGCACGAAGGTACGTAAGCTGGTTCGCATGTCGGCCGGCATTATGCAGGAGTCCTTGACGGAGCAGCAGGAAGAACAATTGATTGCCTTTGTAATCGCGCAGAAGATTGATCCATCGAATACGCTGCATTTAATCAAATTATGGGCGATGTTCCGCTGATCCTTTGGGATCGGCTTTTTTTTTTGCTTGCTTAAATTCGCGATTGCAAGGGTGCTATGCAAGTTGGGTCATTAATAGAGACATTGCCAACCCGGATACATCCTACATGTCGGGCACTAAGTTTCCAATTATTATTATGGGTACCTTAGTGTTTTTTATATTTTGTGACATACGACACTTTATCATACAACAGCCATTATAGATTAGGCTAAAAATCGCCGCTCCGTTTTGTCTTTACCGCTAAAGTAAACGATATCAACTCTGTATTACAATAAATATATCAGATAAGTTAATACCAATCTGAAGCCAAGGGATGTAGGCTTGGGAGGAATTATTGTGGATGTTGAGCGTCTGGAAAAGACATTAATAGAAATCAATGAATTTGGTAATACGGACAAAGGAGTAACCCGGTTGGCCTATTCCTTGATTGAGCGGCAAGCAGTTGAGCGGTTTTCCAGTCTTTGCGAACAAGCGGGAATGACGGTCCGGATGGATCCATGTGGGAATTTGATAGCCCGGCGCGAAGGCATTCATCCGGATTGGCCGGCTGTAGCAATCGGTTCGCATCTGGATACGGTAATTCAGGGCGGCAAATATGACGGCGCTTTAGGAGTTGTGGCAGCTCTTGAGGTTATACGCAGTTTGAATGATCACGGTGTCGAAACGGAGTATCCTATTGAGATCATAGCGTTCGCCTGTGAAGAATCGTCCAGATTCGGCGTTTCTACGGTCGGAAGCAAAGCAATGGCAGGTGTTTTAAATAAAGAGCTCATCAGTGGATTAAAGGATAAAGAAGGCCTGTCTGTGGCGGAAGCATTCTCAAAATGCGGTCTGCATTTCGAAGTTGTCGAGCAAAGCACCCGTTCAAAAAAGGAATTGAAAGCGTTTTTTGAACTGCACATAGAGCAAGGACCCGTATTGGAAAACGAAGGAAAGCAAATTGGTATTGCAACGGGAATTGCAGCCCCGTCACGCTATGAAATCAACGTGCAAGGTCATGCCTCCCACTCGGGTACAACGCCGATGAACAGCCGCAAGGATGCATTTTTGGGCGCTGCTGAAATTGCGCTGGAGCTTGAGAAGGCGGCAAATATGGAAAACGCTTACGGAACCGTGGCGACTGTTGGCATGTGTGAAGTAAAGCCAGGCGCAATGAATGTGGTTCCCGATGCTGCGGAATTGAAGCTGGATATACGTGGTACGTCCATCGAATCTAAAAACAGAGTGATAAATAGATTATTTGATGCTATACACGAAACGAAGAAAACAAGGGGACTCCAAATATCGATAAATGAGTTAAGCAATGAGATTCCAGTCATTCTGAGCGACGAATTGATTGAATCTCTGGGCAAGATTTGTGAGCAAGAGAGGTTCTCCTATAAGCGAATGCCAAGCGGCGCAGGGCATGATGCGATGAATATGGCTTTGCTGTGTCCCACTGGGTTGATTTTCGTTCCTTCCAAGAACGGGATCAGCCATCACCGTGATGAGTATACGCCGTTAGATCAAATCGTTGCGGGCGTTACTCTATTAGAAAAAGCAATATTGAAATGGGCTGGCGCTTCTAGAAAAAATATGGAAGGAAATAGAAGGGAGAGAGTTTTATGATCGCAGCTAATGTACGGGTTTTATCGAACGTACAGGTAAGCAAGCGTTATTGGCATATGGTAGTTGATTCATCCGGGATTCAAGAGGACATAAAACCTGGACAGTTTTTTAATCTGAAGTGCGGCAGTGAGTTGGATCCCTTTTTACGGCGTCCGTTTAGCATTTATCGGATTAACAAAGAGGAGCAAACGATCGAGTTTTTGTATCTTGTCAAGGGGGAAGGCACGCAAAGAATGACCCGAATTCCCGCGGGAGATCAAGTCGATGTGTTTGGTCCCCTCGGGGAAGGTTTCACGATCAAGAAGGAATGGGATACGATCTTGCTAGTTGCCAGAGGTGTTGGAATCGCCACACTGGCTGCATTGGTACAGGAAGCTGCCCAAAAACAGGTGAAATGCATTGCCATTTTAAGTGCCAGAAGTCAGAATGATCTGCTCGCAACAGAAGCATTGGAGCAACTGGGTGCGAAAATATACAAGGTTACAGAAGAAGAAAAAACAAGCGGTGTGGAGTATGTAGGCAGCCTGATGAATCAGATGATAAGCGAACAGGATGTTAAGGCGCTATTTACGTGCGGCTCTAAACGACTCTCCATATTAACACAACAGCTTGCTGAAGAGCATAAGCTTCCGGGCCAAATTGCAATGGAAGAGCATATGGCATGCGCAATGGGTGTTTGTTTTGCCTGTGTATGTGACATTAGGGAAGAAGGTACGATACGGTCGGTGCGGGTTTGTAAAGAAGGACCAGTATTTGATTTAGATAAGGTGGTGCTCGTATGACAAATGTGAATCTGGGCGTTAGAATTGGCAGTCTTTATTTGAACAACCCGATCATGCCGGCCTCCGGTGCTTTCGGGGAAGAAATGGAACAATTGTTTGACTTTAACCTACTTGGAGCAGTAGTTCCCAAAAGTATCACGAAATATCCGAGGGGTGGAAATGCCACGCCGCGGGTATGTGAAGTTACAGGCGGGATGATTAATTCAATTGGCATACAAAGTAAAGGGATTGATTATTACCTTAAACATACCATACCCTACTACCGGAAATATCATACGCCTTTGATCTCTAGTATTTCAGCGGATTCCGTTGAAGAATATGTTGAAATGACGGAGATTATCGGAAGGGCCGAAGGGGTGGCGGCGATTGAATTGAATATCTCTTGTCCGAATTTAAAAGGAAACGGACATGCCTTTGGCATGGACCCGGAGTTGTCTTACCAGTTGGTTAAAAAGTCCAAAGCTGTTACGGATAAGCCGATTATTGCCAAACTGACACCCAACGTGACAAGTATTCAGGAGATTGCACTAGCCTGTGATAAAGCAGGGGCTGACGGCCTGAATGTAGCCAATACGATACTGGCTATGGCTATTGATATTCATTCACGGACTCCAAAAATCGGCAATGTCATGGGCGGAATATCCGGACCTGCCATTAAACCGATTATTGTGCGCATGATCTATCAGGTTCGCCAAGTTACCAATCTCCCGATCATCGGATGCGGGGGTGTTATGAAGTGGGAAGACGCAGTAGAAATGATCTTGGCAGGTGCGACGGCCATACAGGTCGGAACGGCCAGCTTCATTAACCCCCTTGCCATGGTGGATATTTTGGAAGGGATCCAAAGCTATATGAAGGCTTACGGAGTCGAAGATATTAATGATCTTATCGGAAAAGTTATCATTCCCAACCATGAAGTAGAAGTTTATCAGCTTTGATCATGCTTGCCGTGCGTTTATATCGGGAAGGAGTAGTGAGTCATGCACTGGGATCACATTATTAGGAACGGAAAAATAGTCACGCCGCATGAAATATATGAAGCCGATATTTATATCCAGAATGGAAAGATTGCAGCGATTTCTCAAGCCATGCTGGAAGGAACCGCTGAAGTCGAGACCGATGCCTCCGGGCGTTACGTATTGCCGGGCCTAATGGACACGCACGTTCACTCTAGAGATCCAGGCGCGACGCATAAAGAAGACTTTTATCATTCAACAAGAGCCGCCGCAGCTGGTGGCATAACAACGATATTTGAAATGCCTAATACCTCGCCTCCCCTTAACAATGTGGAGAATTTTCATAAGCAGGCAGCCAATCTTCAGGAAAAAGCACATGTGAATTTTGGCTTATGGGGAATATGTCTGGGAAGCTTGAATCTGAATGATCTTCAGGGCCTGAATGAAGCTGGCGTCATAGGTTTTAAATATTTCTGGGGCTATGCCATTAACAAAAAAACGTTTCAACTCGTGTACAACTATACGCCTGATATGAATGATGTTATCCCTCCCTGTCACGATGGAGAAGTCTATGAAATGTTTGAAGAAGTATCGAAAACCGGTAAAGTTTTTGCTATTCATGCGGAAAATAATAATTTGATCAATCTACTGACTGAACGAGTAAAACAAAGCGGCCGAACGGATTATGACGCTTTGGTTGAGGGAAGACCTAATTTGGCCGAAGAATTAACGGTACAGACAGGCATTTCCTTTGCCAAAACAACAGGCGCGCGCCTTCACATTCTTCATGTCAGTACGGCCGAAGCCGTGGAACTGATTGGCTGCGCCCAACGGGAAGGGCTTCCGATTACAGCGGAGACCTGTCCGCAGTATTTATTTTTAACAAATCAGGATTACGAGAAGATCGGCACTGCGATGAAAATATATCCGCTTGTCAAGTTTCAAAAAGACCAGGACCGGATATGGAATGGTATTTCAGAAGGTGTAATTACGGTCGTGTGTTCAGATCATGCACCGCACACGGAAGAAGAAAAGAATGGGGATTTGTGGTCTGTTCCCGCTGGTTCGTGCGGTGTGGAAACGCTTGTTCCGTTAATGCTGGATGCGGTTTCTAAGAACAAATTGTCCTTACAACAGGCAGCAGCATTGCTGTCTGAAAATCCAGCAAAGCAGTACGGAATCTATCCGCAAAAAGGGGCATTGCAGGTCGGCTCCGATGCAGATATTACCATTGTAGATATGGAAAAGGAAGCAGAAATCAAAAAGGAACATTTGCACAGTAAGACAAAGGTGTCGGCTTTTGACGGCTTCAAAGTAAAAGGTATGCCAGTAGCAACGATTGTCGGTGGAAAAGTCGTCATGAAAGATGGTCATATTGTAAGCGGACCAGTCGGAACCTTGGTAACACCCAATAAATAGTGTTCTAGACAACCTATGTAGGAGGAAATAGAGATGTTGCAATTACGCAGTGAGGCCTTGAAAGTTCATAGGGAGAACAAGGGAAAATTGGGCGTATGTTCGAAGGTGGGGCTTAAGGACGTGCGTGATTTGAGTCTGGCCTATTCTCCTGGTGTAGCTGAGCCCTGTAAAGAAATTTTTGAGAACGAAAAGGAAGTGTATACGTACACGATCAAAGGGAATCTGGTAGCAGTCGTAACGGATGGAACAGCCGTGCTTGGCTTGGGTAACATTGGTCCGCAGGCGGCCATGCCGGTCATGGAGGGGAAAGCACTGCTGTTCAAGGCTTTTGCCGACGTTGATGCTTTTCCTATTTGCCTGAACACCACAGATGTGGATGAAATCGTAGCTGCTGTTAAATGGCTTGAGCCTACGTTTGGGGGCATAAACCTAGAGGATATTTCGGCCCCGCGCTGTTTTGAGATCGAACAAAGATTGCGAGCAGAACTTACTATTCCTGTGTTTCACGATGACCAGCACGGGACAGCGATTGTAACAGCCGCAGGATTAGTAAACGCTCTGAAGCTCGTGAATAAATCCTTGGGTCAGATCCGTGTGGTCGTTAACGGAGCTGGAGCTGCTGGTATTGCCATCGTTAAGCTGCTTCATACGATGGGCGTAGAAGACATTATTCTTTGCGATACGAAGGGAACTATCTATAAAGATCGCCCCGCTGGAATGAACAAAATTAAAGATGAAGTGGCTCAATTTACAAATAAAGAGCAAAAAAAAGGAACGCTGGCAGATGTAATGCGAGGCTCCGATGTATTTATAGGCGTGTCGGTCGAAGGAGCTATTGACACCGAAATGGTGAAATCTATGAACACGGATTCGATTATATTTGCCATGGCCAATCCCATGCCGGAAATTATGCCGGAAGAAGCCATAGCAGCCGGTGCAAAAGTGATCGGAACAGGCCGCTCGGATTTTCCGAATCAGATCAACAACGTCCTCGCTTTTCCGGGAATATTTCGAGGAACGCTGGATGTCCGCGCATCGGAGATCAATGAAGAGATGAAAATAGCAGCTGTGTATGCCATAGCATCCTTGATCTCCGAAAGCGAGCTGAAGCCGGAATTTATTATTCCAAATCCATTTGATCCTAGAGTGGCAGCGGTAGTCTCCGAGAGCGTCAAGAAAGCAGCTATCGAAAGCGGTGTTGCTCGTATTGAATTGTCTAGCCTTATGATTAGGGGAGATGAATCGTGACAAACGCTAACGCTGAATTTCGCATAGAAAAAGATTTTCTGGGGACGAAAGAAGTCGCCATCGATGCCTATTACGGCATTCAAACCCTTCGTGCTGTTGAAAATTTTCCGATTACAGGCTACAGGATCCATGAAGAGTTGATCAAATCTATGGCGATCGTTAAGAAGGCAGCAGCTCTAGCCAATATGGAAGTAAAAAGCTTGTATCACGGCCTAGGCGATGTTATTGTCAAAGCCGCTGACGAAATCATTAACGGCAAATGGCATGAGCAGTTTATTGTTGATCCCATTCAAGGAGGGGCTGGCACCTCTGTTAATATGAATACGAACGAGGTCATCGCTAACCGGGCGCTGGAATTGCTCGGTAAAGAAAAAGGTGACTATACGCAATTAAGCCCGAATTCGCATGTAAACATGGCACAATCGACCAATGATGCGTTTCCAACGGCCATTCATATTGCCGTTCTGTCTCTGATGGAGAAGCTGCTGGAGACGATGAAAACCATGCACAGCGTTTTTGTGCAAAAAGCGGAAGAGTTTGACCCCGTTATCAAAATGGGCAGAACTCACCTCCAGGATGCAGTGCCCATTCGTCTAGGACAGGAGTTTGAAGCTTACAGCCGCGTATTGCAACGGGATATTGAGCGAATTGCGCGTTCGCGTCAGCATCTATATGAAGTCAATATGGGAGCAACGGCAGTCGGAACAGGATTAAATGCTGACCCGCGTTATATTAAGCTTGTCGTCAAACATTTGGCGGAGATCAGCGGTTTACCGTTAAAAACTGCGAGTCATCTTGTCGATGCCACTCAGAATACGGATGCTTATACCGAAGTGTCGGCAGCTCTAAAGGTATGTATGATGAATATGTCCAAAATTGCGAATGATTTACGATTGATGGCCTCTGGTCCACGTACAGGTTTCAATGAGATCATGCTGCCGGCCAGACAGCCAGGCTCATCCATCATGCCAGGCAAAGTCAACCCAGTCATGCCTGAGGTTATTAATCAGGTTGCTTTTCAAGTGTTTGGGAATGACCATACGATATCTTTGGCTTCTGAAGCAGGACAATTGGAGTTAAATGTCATGGAGCCGGTATTATTTTTTAACTTGATCCAATCCATCAGCATAATGAATAACGTTTTTCGGGTATTCACGGAATTTTGCTTGCGGGGAATTGAAGCGAACAAGGACAAACTAGCGCGCGATGTGGAAAACAGCGTTGGCATTATAACTGCCATCAATCCGCATCTTGGCTATGAAACGGTATCGCGTATTGCGCGGGAGGCAATACTAACTGGTGAGTCCGTAAGAACATTGTGTCTTAAATATAATGTACTAACGGAGGAAGAACTGGATCTAATTCTAAATCCATTTGAAATGACCCATCCGGGTATTGCTGGATCAGATAAAAGGAGCCGGATTAATTTTTGATTATAAGTTATGATGTATAATTATTAATAAATAATTTATTGGTGGAAGGGGTATTCTAATGGATAAGAATGAACGAGTGATAGTTCTTTTAAACATGTATAAGTTGGTTAATTTATATTATGAAGAACGTGACTTACCTAACGACATTGATATATTCAAAGAGTTGGATCAGTATTGCAGCCTG
Source organism: Paenibacillus sp. R14(2021) (assembly GCF_019431355.1). Lineage (NCBI taxonomy): Bacteria > Bacillati > Bacillota > Bacilli > Caryophanales > Paenibacillaceae > Paenibacillus > Paenibacillus sp. R14(2021). The sequence continues at coordinate 1,698,446 of NZ_CP080269.1, read as the reverse complement.
CTTGAGGTAGATTTCACTGAGTTTAGAAAGCAGTTCGGTATCAAAAAATTTGATGATTCATTCTAATTAACATAAACGAGACTGCCGAGAAGTTTCGGCAGTCTGTTTATTATCTATCAAGGGGGAACAGATGTCCATCACAGTTCAAGAGGCAATGAAAATTGGCGGTCTGACGCAATGTAAAGTGGTTGCGGGGGAAAAAGGTTTAAATCGTCTTATTGAATATATTGCTGTAATGGAAGTTCCTGATGTGATTCAATGGTTAAAAGGGAACGAGTTTCTGCTGACAAGCCTTTTCTCGATTAAAGATGATCCCCAAGCTATGGAGCAGCTGGTCAATCAATTATATCTCAAAGGAAGTTCGGCATTAGCAATCAAAACAAGCCGTTATATCGAGCAAATTCCAACGTGTATTTTGAAAGAAGCCGATAGATTGTCATTCCCCGTAATCGAAGTGATGAATGATATCTCTTATCTGGATATCATGACCCCCTTAATGAGTAAAGTTTTCGCGGATTCCAATGATAACCATGACGATCTGGAAAACTTTTTTCGCTGGCTTACGGAACTGGCCATGGGTGGAAAGGGAATACAGTCTATTTTATCCGCTATCGAGAAGTTTACGGGTAATGTGATCACGATAGAATCCGAAATTAGATCCTTTGAAGCCGTGAGGATGGCCGAAGGGATGCAGCCCTTAACAAATATCCAAAAAAGGGAAATCAATTTATCTAAACGATCGATTAGGCTTGACCGAGTTTGGAACGGTAACCCGATTTCCTGTCTAGTTACACCGCTTATTTTGAATGAAGTCGTTTACGGTTATGTCTCGTACTGGAATAACAATAATGAATTCCGTGAAACCGACTTCCTCATCCTTGAAAGATCAATTCCTTTGATGGCGTTAGAGTTTTTGAAAGTAAAAACAAGCTTAGATATTGAACAAGATTACAAGGATGATTTTTTGGTCGATATTTTGCAAGACAACATGGAGGAATTGGATAAGATCAAGGAAAAAGCCAAACGTTTCGATTGGAATCTGGATCAAGATTTTCAAATCTTCATTATTCAATTGGACGGAGCGGGAGTTAAAGGTGAAGGCACATCAGAACAAGTTCTCACTTCCCAGGAGCTGCTAAGGCGGGTCGTTAACAAACTAAAGCTGATATTCTCGCTACAAAACAAAAAGGTTATTTTAGGCTTAGCATGGGATCATATTGCCGTTTTGTACCCTTCTGCCCAATTTGAATCTAAGCAGGAGGATGAATATCGGAAACAATTGTTAGCGATAGGGCAGAGCCTGCAGAAGGAGCTTAACCAATATTTCGAATATCATTTTTCAATTGGATTTGGCCGTCGTTATCCTGGTCTCCAAGGCATATCACGGGGGTACAAGGAAGCTGTAAAGGCTATGCATCTTGGAAAAATCATTTATGGAAATCAATTTTCCTGCCATTTTAACGATTTGCGCATTTACCGAATACTGACCCAGTTCCATGATAAAGAAGAGCTAAAATCAATTTATTATGAAACTGTCGGAAAATTAATGCAACACGACAAAGAAAATCAAACGAATTTGACAGATACACTTCAAATATTTTTTGCGTGCAATGCCAGACTTGTGGAGACAGCACAGAGCATGTTTGTTCATGTGAATACGATAAAATATCGGCTGCAAAGAATTGAGCAGATTACGAATTGCAGCATGAATAACTCAGAAGAACGGATGTGGCTGCAAATCGGTTTGAAAATTAAAGCGATTCTATTCTGAAAAATATACAATAACTTCGTGTAGAACCAGTTGGAAACTTTCTCGCAATTACTGCGGAATCTGGTCGCTCTGTATATAAGACAGTGGGAACGACTGAACTATTCTTCTTGAATGATTCCTCCTCGAATTAACCACAATCACTCCCCTAAGATAGCGGTAATATCAATATGTTCGTCTTGCTCAAACCTCCTTCTAAATTTATATTTCAACTCACATCTGTTTACATGTCCCAGCCTACCATTTGCGACTGTTTCCGTCGTCAGTTCCATGACGGCGCGACATTCTGTTTTACTGGGATCGGTGACTAAACTTCGCGTTTATATAATGAATAAAAATGTAATATTTTCCAATAATAATACTGAAAAGCGCCTCAAATCATGAGATTAATCATTCTGTGAAACATCTACCTCAAACCTTTATTAGTAAAAATAGTGGTTTATCTAAACCGACAATTCACGGCTTGCCTATTTGTCTTAAACGATATATGTTGCATGCATTTTTACTGATAATATCTAGGTAACGTGATGCAAAGGGGGTCAATATAGGTCCATTACATCTAGCTTTCATCCCATTATTGCATGCGCTTACAAGATTAAAAAAGTAGTCTAATCAGGAATTATTCCAGGAATTATTTGGAATTAAGTTATCATTTTAAGGAGGGGTCGAATTGAACCGTAAAACTACAATTGAAACTGTAGTGCCAATAACTGAAGGTGAAGAGAAAATATCAAATTATCAATGGAAAACATTATGGGCATCTGCAGTCGGTTATGCAATGGATGGGTTGGACTTATTAATCATCTCGTTTGTACTCCCATTAATCATCGTAGGCTTTAACTTGACCCCTGCAGAGGCAGGAAGCATTGCCACTACTACATTGATTGGAGCAGTTATCGGAGGAATTGTTTTCGGCATACTGGCAGATATATATGGAAGAGTCAGAGTTTTCGCATGGACGATATTATTATTTTCCGTATTTACGGGCCTGTCAGCGCTAACCTATGACCTTACAACGTTAAATATTTCCAGGTTTATATCAGGTCTCGGTCTTGGTGGAGAATTCGGAATCGGAATGACGTTAGTTACCGAAACCTGGCCCAAAAAGTATCGTTCCCGGGCTACGGCTGGAGTTGCGATTGGATTTCAGTTGGGCATCGTATTGGCCATACTAGTATCCATGTTAATCATTCCATACTTTGGTTGGAGGGGAGCTTTTGTTGTAGGCGCTCTGCCAGCATTATTCGCCTGGTGGTCCCGCCGGTCATTGGAAGAACCTCAAATATGGAAGGATTTAAATAATAAACGAGTGAAAAAGGGAGTATCGGTATCGCTTTTGTTCAACACTCCAAGAAAAGCTGCCACAACAATTGGTCTCATCGTTGCTGCAACGGTACAAAATGCGGGTTATTACGGCATCATGACTTGGCTGCCTACTATGATGGCTAAAGAACTAGGTTTTTCTTTTAATAAAACCGGGATGTGGACATTAGCGACGATTTTGGGAATGATAATTGGCATTATTGCTTTTGGGTTCTTGATGGAAAAATGGGGGCGAAGACCGTCATTTATAACCTTTCAACTGTTATCTGCTGTGATGGTATGGGTCTTCTTTCAGAACTCGAATTCAGCGTTGCTTCTTGTATTTGGTGCAATTATGGGGTTCTTTGTAAACGGCATGATGGGTGGATACGGGACGCTTCTTGCAGAACATTACCCAACAGAAGTAAGGGCGACCGCTAAGAATTTCGTATTCAATATTGGCAGAGGCATAGCCGGGTTCGCCCCTTTAATCATTGGTTATCTCGCTACGACGCATTCCTTAAGCTGGGCGATGAGCTTGATATCTTTCCTCTATGTCTTTGCAGCTGTATGTTTCTTTCTATTAGTTCCTGAGACTAAGGGCAAGGAACTGGAATAATTTTGCATTTATCTGTAACAAAGGCCCACAAGATTAACTTGATTTTTTTATGCTTTCTTATCAACTTTGATATCAGTCGAATTTCGACATTAAATTACAAATTGTTAAGGAAAGAGAAGGGAATTGATTAGTATGGAAGGCAAGTTACAACCGCTGAAAATAGGTAGGATATGGAATAATGTGCCCGTATCCCAGCTGGTCGAATCAGCATTAGAACGGAAGGAAGGGGTTCTTGCTTCCTCAGGAGCCTTACAAGTATATACAGGAAAATATACCGGACGTTCTCCAAAAGACAAGTTCATTGTGAAAGAACCATCCGTCATGGATCACATCGATTGGGGGACTGTGAATCAACCAATATCTGAGTTACAGTTCGAGCGGCTATACCAAAAAGCGCAAGCGTATATGTCGGATAAGGATTTGTTCGTATTTAACGGCTATGCCGGGGCGGATTCGGAGTATCGGTTACCTATTCGCATCGTGAATGAATATGCTTGGCATAATTTATTTGTCCGGCAGCTTTTTGTTCGTCCGACACAGGAAGAATTACAAACCCATATAGCAGAGTTTACAATAATTGCACTGCCAGGCCTAAAAGCCGATCCGGAAGTGGATGGTACGCGCTCTGAAACCTTTATCTGCCTTTCCTTTGAAAAGAAATTGGTTCTCATTGGGGGAACCGAGTATGCAGGAGAGATGAAAAAATCGATTTTTAGCGTTCTGAATTATTTACTTCCTTTCCAAGACATTTTACCGATGCATTGCTCAGCCAATGTAGGCGAGAAAGACGATGTAGCTTTATTCTTCGGATTATCCGGTACGGGAAAAACGACGCTTTCCGCTGATCCAAACCGCAGGTTGATTGGGGACGATGAGCATGGATGGACCGATCATGGCGTATTTAACTTTGAAGGCGGTTGTTATGCCAAGTGTGCCAATCTATCGGAAGAAAAGGAACCGCAAATTTGGAATGCTATTCGTTATGGTTCGGTTTTAGAGAATGTTGTTCTGGATCCAGAGACAGGCCTAGCGGATTATAACGATACTCTGACGACAGAAAATACACGAGCCGCGTATCCAATCGATGCCATTCCTGGAGCGCTCATCCCAGGGAAGGCAGGCCATCCGAAAGTCATTATTTTCTTAACAGCTGACGCTTTCGGCGTGTTGCCTCCTATTTCGAAGTTGACGAAGGAACAAGCGATGTATCATTTCTTGTCAGGGTATACTTCGAAACTGGCAGGCACCGAGAGAGGAATAACGGAACCGGAGGCGACGTTTTCCGCTTGCTTTGGTGCTCCTTTCCTACCCCTCCATCCTACCGTCTACGCAAGGTTATTAGGAAAGAAAATTGAAGAGCACCAAGTCAGAGTGTATTTGGTTAACACGGGATGGTCCGGCGGTCCATATGGGGTAGGGAGAAGGATGAATTTAACTTATACCCGTGCGATGATAACCGCTGCATTAAATGGAAGTATCGAGCAAACGACGTTTACGGCTGATCCGATCTTTGGCGTACTCTGTCCCGATTTCGTGGAGGGGGTTCCAAGCAATATTCTTGTTCCCCGCCATACTTGGCAGAATCAAGAGGCTTATGAGAAAGCCGCTTGGGAGTTGGTTGAACGATTTACTCAAAATTATAAAAAATTTTCCAGTTAAGAGGATGGAATTATTCCCGATGGTCCAAAAGGTATGAACGGTTCGCGGACTCTCTCGATCGGCTTAAAAAAACAAATGCTTCCCGGTTTTAATGGGAAGCATTTGTGCATCAAAAGCAATTAAACGAGTTCTTTGATACAACGTTTAGAATCATTTTTTACATTTCCCACTTCAGTTGATACTGCATAACACTTCATCTGATCAGCTGAATAAGGCTGCAAAAGTGGCATTAACACTGATGGATCTTGCACAGTGCGATCCAACCAAATTTTTTCATCTTCTGGTTTTAAAATAAGTGGCATTCTATTATGAATTTCCGATACCGTTTGATTTGGTTCTGTTGTTATAACTGCGACCCCACTTACTTTTGTCCCGTCAGATCCAGTCCAAGTTTCGTAAATTCCTGCAAAGCTGAATATCTCCTCGGAATTCATCATAATCCTCATGGGTTGTTTCCCATTTGCTGTAGGTTTCCATTCAAAAAAGCTATCCGCAGGTATCAAACATCTTTTCTTTAGAAAAGGAATCTTGAATGATGACTTTTGAAGCAGCGTTTCAGCTCGTGCATTAATTGTACTGGTCTTGAGATCTTTTGCCCATGGGGGGGTCAAACCCCATTTTAGTTTACCAATGCGATTATTTTGCCCATCGTTTAACACAGTGATAACCATCTGTGATGGACTTATATTGTAACGTGGTTCATGAAACGGTGCATTAACTGAATCTACACTGTACCTAAGTAACAGTTCTTCTAACGTAACGGTTAAAGTATACCGTCCGCACATATGGCCCCCTCCTCCATAGTAAAACTTTCCGTATATCAACAATAATAATAATCTGCTCTAAATGGTACATCATCGTTCCCTGTCTGCCAGTCTCGTTTTTCATCTGTTTTTCATTCCCTGAAAATCGGTAAACTGTTTCGGGCTGCTGGGATTCATAAGTCTTTTGGGCTCTCTGCGCTCACTGTTTTTCAGTTGCTTTTCTCGCTTGTTTTTGAGGGGAAGAATTGGTTTCGACTGTTAGAAAGCAGCCGCGGCAACTTGTTGCCAGGCAAGGATGTGGTTTACTGGGAATATGATAATAGTATACTACAACGGCTAATCGTTGGTTGAGCGGCTCATACTAATTGTAACCGATAACGCAGGAGGGGCGGAAGGATGGCGGAGAGGACAGAGGGTCGGGACCAGCCGAAACGTTCCATTTTGGTAAGAATGCTGCAGAAGCTGAGTTCCGTAATCGAATATTTTCGAATGAAAAAACACGCCCGACGCGTATCCCGTAAGCTCGCGCTTCATGCCGACCCGATTACCCTTCGCCCAGAAGCTGTATACGCTCTGTTTACTGCTGCTGAAGATGGCAAGGGAAAAGATCATCTGCGGCAATCGGTGCCGCTGAATCCCGAAGCATTAACGCAGCATGACAGGGCAATCATTCACCGAATCCTGCATGCGACCGAGACGGCCAACCGCAATAATGTAACGCGGACAGAAGCATATCGTGCCTTCTATTTTCGTTACCCGGAGCTTCATTGGGCACTGCTTGCGCATCTGGTATCGCGCAACGGAGGCTGGAATATGACGGATCTCAAAGGCAGTTTGCTCCCGATGCTGCTTGGCGAAGATAACCGACTCCACACCTTCACGCTGCTGGAGCGGGCGAATGCCGCGATCTTTGGAGATGCTTATCCGCAATTGCTGCTCTATGAGGCTTCCCGAAAGGAAGAGACCGACCTGTCGCATCTGCTGCCTTACTTCGGCGTATCCCGTTTCATGGGTCCGGTCTGGCAGCAGTTTTGGCGCAGTGAGGATTCCGTCCTATTGACGACGGCATTGATCGTAAATGAACAGCATGTGATTGAAGCGCCGCTTGTGCAGAGCGACTATTTTAAAGCGCTTGTGTTGAAAAAACCTGTATTTCTGCTGCAAGCACCATTCCAAACGAATGCGGTCTTCATGCCATACGGGTCACCTCACTATGCCGGAGGCGAGATGAAGCTGGCCGGCCTCGTGCTGGAAAACTTCAGCCAGCTGGAGGAGCGCATCGAATTCGGCAAACGGCTGTATGCGATTCTGTTCGGCCTGCCCGAGGTCCATGCCGGCGTGCTTGCATTCGTTCGTGCTATTCCGCATACTGGTTCGCGTGCGGATTATGCCCCGCATTTGTTTGCGAAGGAAGGCGTCCCGGTCAATGAGGAGGAGGTATCGTCTCCCTTCGAGGAGCGGTTGAAAGGCTGCAAGCTGCGGCCGGGCGCAGAGAAGCTCTATAGCCCTGAGCTTTCGGCTGCATGGCCGGACGTGCCGATCACACAGCTAGACGGCGATGATTGGTTCGACATGGCGGGGAGCGCAGCCATTCGGCTTTATTTCGAGGAGATGCCGCTGCCAAAGCTATTCGAAATTACGTTCGAGCATTGCATGGCGCTGAACAAGCTCGAGCTGGCTGTGCAGGCAAAGCAGGGCATCGAAGCCGCGGGCAAGCTCAAAAGGCGATAAGGTCGGCTGACAGATCAGCTGTCCTTATCGCCTTCTTAGGCTGCGGATGGCTAGGAGCAAAAGGGAGATTAACGCTTCAGCAGCTCCCAGCGGTACACGTATTCGAATATAAACTCGAAGGCTTCCAGATGCCGCTTCGCTTCGAATGCATTCGCGCCCCATGCGTAGATGCCATGCTTGCGCAGCATAATGCCGGGAATCCGTTTGTCGAGACGCTCTGTTACTTCCGGCACGATGCTAGGAATATGAGCAAAGTTCGAGACAATCGGTATTTCGATATGCGCTTCCTCGTCCCAAATGTTGAACGCCTTGATCAGCTCCACACCGTCGACCGGAATGGATTTCCGTTCCCAGAAGAGTTCCGATACGAGGTTATTGAATACGGTATGCACATGGAAGATCGCGCCGCAGCCGGTTTGCCGATAAATTTCGCAATGGATCAACGTCTCCGCCGATGGCTTAAGCTTCGTTCCTTCACTCGGCTTGCCGTCCTGGTCCACGAATAGGAAGTCCTCCGGCGTCGACAACGACTTATCTTTGCCGCTTGCGGTGATGGCAAAATGGAAGTCCTCCGGCGTAAACTCGCCTGCGCGGATCGACAGGTTGCCGCTCGTACCGGGGAACCAGCCGCGGGAAGCGAAGAGGCTCTTGACCTCGGTCAGCTCCGAAAGCGCCCGCTGCTTATCTTCTAACGTGATTTGATCGTAGGACATCGTTATGAGGTCGCCTCCTGCAGCTTTAATTCATGAATCACATCGTAAAAGGTCTCGTACGCGTGGAATGCCAATCCGAGCTCCGCGCATTTCTGAATCAGATGAGAGCGAGCGAAGACGACGTCGGCCAGTTTGGCGCCTTCAAAGTCTGTGACGCTGTCACCAATCAATATGCGCTCGCAGCTCTCGGGCGGGAAACGGCGGATGATGGTCGTCTTGCACATGCCGCAGTCGTTGCTGCAGTGGCTGTCACAGGAATGCGGCCAAGTGATTTCGATCGCTTCGCCGGAAAAATCGCTTCCGTTACAGTAGATGTGATTCTCCGGAATGCCAAAAGGCGCAAGGATCGGGTAGACGAAGAAATCAATGCCGCCGCTCGTTACATAGAACGGGATTTCGTTATCCTTGCAATATTGCAGCAAGTCGGCAAAGCCTTCGCGTATCCGCGCATTAGAGATCGCATAGTCGATCACTTCGGCTTTCTTGGCGGTTGGGAGCAGGCGGAACAGCTCGCCGACGCCTTGCTTGATGCTCTTCTTCTGGCCTACGATATCGCTCACGATCGCCTCCCACCCGGGCGGGTTGAAATGGCGGATTGTGGCGACGATATTGTCGTTCATCGTGATTGTGCCGTCGAAATCGCAAAAAATGACACGCTGCTTCTTCGTCGTTGGGGCGTTCACTTGTGCCATTATTGCTTGTACCCCCAGCTGTCGATTGCGGCTTGCAGCGCTTCGTGTCCCGGCTTAGCAGCTGCTTCGGGAAGCGATACGCCCTCAAGCGCAGCCTCGATGGCTTGACGGAACGCATGGCCGCCGGCTGCGGTTCCCAAGGGATGTCCATGAATGCCGCCACCTGCATTCACGACCACATCCGTACCGAAATCGCGCAGGATTAGCGGCACGAGTCCCGGATGGATGCCAGCCGAAGGCACGGGAAAGCTCGCACGTACAGGCAGAGCAGGATCGATCAGCGCCGCCTGAACGGCAAGATTCTCTTCACGAGGCATAACGACCGAGCCGTATGGAGACGGGAAGAGGACTAGGTCTGCGCCTGCTAGACGCATCAGTTTGCCCAGAAGCAGCGGGGCGGCAATGCCGTAATGCGGCGAGGGATAGAAGGCGCCGGCCATTGCTGGATGAGCGGCGATGGGCACCGAGATATCCGGGTCGCTGCTCAGCTCATGCAGCACGTCGAAGCCGTAAGCGAGCACGTTGAACAGCAGCGCATTGGCACCTGCGGCAATCGCAAGCTTCGCCTGTGCGGCCAGCTTGGAGGTTGGACCGGTCAAGTTGACCGCGTACAGCAGCTTTTGGCCGGTCTCGGTTTCCGCTTGGCGCGCCGCTTCCATGCAAGCCTCGACGCGCTTCTGAAGCGGCGTCAGCGGATTCTCGAACAAGATCTCATCATCCTTGATGAGATCGACACCGCCAAGCGCCTGCTTATAGAATTGCTCCCGCAAATTCGGCAGATCGTGGCCGATGACGGATTTGAAGATGCTCATGAGCAGCGGACGATCCTGGATGCCAAGAAGGCCGCGGATGCCTTGCATCCCGAACTTTGGCCCAGGGAACGCGGATAGGAAGTCGGAGGAGAAGTCGAGATCCAGCAGCTTGATGCGGCCGTCCATCGACAGCTTGCCGAATACGGTCACGAGCAGGGCAGGGAGATCCCGGCTGAAGTTGACGTCCGGATAAGCGATCACGATGTCCGCGTAGCGCGTACCCGGTTCAGTGCCTTCGTGCACGTTAACGGAAACAACGCGGCCCAAATGCTTCTCCATCTCCGCCTTGCGGGCTTCGGGCAGGTCCGTCCAGCTGCCGACGGTCAACCCGACGGCGATGCCTTGGGCTTTCTTCTGGAAATCGGCTTTATCATCATAGCAGCGATAAGCTGCGGTACATACCGCTTGAGTCATGACGTTGCATTCCTTTCGATTTCAGCTCCCATTTCGACAGCCCGTTCCGCGGAACGGCTGATCGCACTAAGGATGCCTTGCATGAATTGGTGGGCATCAAGCTTTTCGATGGCAGCTTGAGTAGCGCCGTTAGGCGAAGTCACTTTGCGGCGAAGCTCGGCGGGATCTTCACCCGTAGCTTTTACCATATGTGCGGCTCCTAGTACCGTTTGAATCGTCAGATCGCGCGCAGCTTCTTCCGTAAGTCCAAGCTTGCTGCCTGCGGCGATCATGGCTTCCATGAGGTAGTAGACGTATGCCGGACCGCTTCCGGATAATCCCGTCACAACCTCAAGCATCGGCTCTTCGACGATTGCGGTAAGACCGACGGCTTGCAGGATCGAGTCCGCAAGCTTGCGCTGCTCTTCCGTGACGCTTGGAGAGAAGCTGATGCCGGTTGCGCCGAGACCAATGGTGCTTGACGTGTTCGGCATCGTCCGAACAATCGGCATCGGTTTGCCGAGCAGGGTTTCGAGCGTGGACGTCGTCATGCCGGCGATGACCGAGACGATTAATTGACCGGGATGAAATAGCTCGCGCACATTCTTCATCGCTTCGGCAGCATCTTTCGGCTTCATGGCGAGAAATACGATATCCGCATCGCGCAGGCAAGCGTCCTTCTCGATATCTGTAAGTGCGGCGTTAATTCCATAACGGGTAGTGAGCTCTTGCATGCGGTCCGCATTGGAGCGGTTCATCATCGTGATTTTGCCGGGCTCCGTCAAACCGCGGTCGAGAAGTCCGCGCACGAGTGCTTCCGCCATAGAACCTGCGCCATAGAAGCACATTTGAAGCGTATTAATTTCCGGCGTTACGCCGGAAGATGAAAGTGTAGTCATGATTGCTTGTTCCTCCTAATCCGTCTTACCCGCGAATCTGACCTTGGCCGTATACGCGGAATTTTGTTGTTGTTAAGGCCGGTAGTCCCATAGGACCTCGGGCGTGGAGCTTTTGGGTGCTGATGCCGATTTCAGCGCCGAAGCCGAATTCGAAGCCGTCCGTGAAGCGGGTAGAGGCATTGTGGTAGACGGCTGCCGCGTCGACGCGCTGCAGGAAAGCTTCTGCGTTCTCTGCGTTTTCCGTTACGATGCATTCGGAATGCATCGTGCCGTAGGCAGCGATATGCGCCAGCGCCTGCTCTAGTCCCGAGACGATTCTGATGTTCATAATATAATCGTTATATTCCGTTGCATAGTCTGCTTCTGTTACCAGTTTGGCATCGGGTACGAGCGCGCGTGTCGCGTCGCAGCCGCGGAGCTCTACATTCGCGGCGAGGAAGCGATCCGCCAAGGCGCGCAGGTGATTGGCTGCGAAGCCTTCATGAACGAGCAGCGTCTCCATGGAATTGCAAACGGAAGGCCGCTGAACTTTGGCGTTGAAGGCAATGTCGGCCGCCATGTCGAACATGGCGCTCTCATCGAGGTAAGTATGGCAGACGCCTGCGCCTGTCTCGATGACAGGCACCGTCGCATTCTCTACGACATTGCGGATCAGCGAAGCGCCGCCGCGCGGTATGACAACGTCGAGCAGTCCGTTCAGCTTCAGCATCTCGTCGACGGAAGCACGGGAAGGGTCTTCCACGAGCTGCAAGGCATCGGCGGGGAGGTCGGTTCCGCTAAGCGCTGAGCAAAGTACTTCCACGATGCGCCGATTGGATTCCAAGGCAGCCGAACCGCCGCGAAGGACGACGGCATTGCCCGTCTTGAGGCATAAACCGGCTGCATCGACGGTCACGTTCGGGCGCGCTTCATAAATCATGCCGATTACGCCGAGCGGCACGGAAATTTTCTCGACGCGCAGACCGTTCGGACGCTCGAAGCTCTCCAGCAGCAAACCGGCCGGGTCTGGAAGCTCGACAACCTGGCGCAGCCCTTCGGCAATGCCTATAATGCGCGCCGGCGTAAGCTTGAGCCGGTCGAGCAGCGATTCGCTTGTGCCGTTTGCGCGTCCGCGTTCAATATCCAATTCATTCGCGGCGATGATGGAAGCCTGCTGCTCCTCCAGCGCGTGAGCCATCTCAAGCAGGGCTACGTTCTTCTGTTCCGTCGACATGCGGTTCATTAATTGCGCGGCTTTCTTGGCCAGCGCGGCTTTCTCGCGTACTTCACTCATGGGAATACCTCGTTTCACGAATATGATTTAAGCCTTAAGCGTGACCCATTCGTCACGGTGAATGACTTCCATGCGAACGACCTCGACCCGCCTGCGGACTTCCTCGGAGCTCAGTCCGGCAACCGCCTGAACCTGCCAAGCGGCGTAGTTGACGACGCCGCGGCCGAGCGTGTGGCCTTTCAAATTGCATACTTCGACGACATCACCGGGGTGGAATTCGCCTTCGATTTCGCGAATACCTGCGGGCAGCAAGCTCTTGCCGCCCTGCAGCAGCGCCGATTCCGCGCCATCATCGACAACGATACGTCCCTGCGGCATGGAGTGAAATCCGAGCCACTGCTTCTTCACCGGCAGATTATGCAGGCTCGTATCGAAATATGTGCCTCTGCCATGACCGCTGACAGCCAGGCTCAAGTCGCCGGGCTCCAGAACACGGCCGATGAAAGCAGGCACGCCGCCGCGCATGGCAATGCGGGCCGCTTCGATTTTGGAACGCATGCCGCCGGTACCGACGGAGGAGCCGGCTCCTCCGGCAATGCTGAGAATGTCGTCGGAGATCTGATCGACGCGCTCGATGCGGATGGCTGCCGGATTTTTCCTTGGATCTTCGGAATACAAGCCGTCCATATCGGTCAAAATAACGAGCCGCTTCGCTTTGACAAGGTTGCCTACGAGCGCGGACAGTGTGTCATTGTCTCCGAACTTCAGCTCATCAGTGGCAACCGTGTCGTTCTCGTTAATAATCGGTACGATGCGCTGTCGCAGCAGCTCTTCGATCGTCATTTGAGCGTTTTGAATCCGTTTCCTGTTCGAGAAATCGGCGCGGGTCAGCAGAATCTGAGCAACGCCGACACCGCCATGGTCGCCGTAAGCGGCGAACGCTTCTTGATAGGCTTGCATGAGAAGGGCTTGCCCGACGGCAGCCGCGGCTTGTTTCTCGTGCACGATTTTGGGGCGGCTGCTGTAGCCGATTTTCCTGAAGCCGGCGGCCACGGCTCCGGAGGTTACGAGCAGTACCTGATGCCCGTCTTCATGGAGCGAAGCCAACTCGCCGGCGAAGAAAGCGATGCGTTCGCGATTTAATCCGCCTTCTTCAGATGTGAGGGAGCTGCTTCCGATTTTCACAACAATGGTAGCTGTCATCGATCGCCTTCATCCTTTCCTACGAATGGACCAACATTCAAGTACGTAGTAAACAGAACGACAAAAAAACTTCCGCCTTTGTATATAGACAAAGGACGAAAGTTTGGACTTCCGCGGTACCACCTTTATTAACGGCTATGATAGACTCCACTGCTGGAGAATCATGCCGTTCCGCTTCAAGGCCTGATAACAGCAGGCCGCTGTCCGACTCATCGCCGGCCGTTCCGGGGTGGGTTTCTGCAGCATATGCGGTAAATTCTCACAGCTAATGAATTTACTCTCTGGTCGCATTGCGATTTGCGTACTTAGCCCCATCAAGACGTTGCTCGTGTTTAATTAAACGTAAGCATACCATGTTTGGCGATGCCCTGTAAAGCAATCTAAAGCCTGCAAAGACAGGTCTTCGCAGGCTTAACGATCGCTAATCTTAGGTTAGAACAAATTGAGCTTTCCGATTCTGCGGATGGCTTCTTGCAGCCGTTCTTCCGGAGCAAGCAGGCCGAGTCTTACATAGCCTTCACCATGCGTCCCGAAGCCGATTCCGGGTGCAAGAACGACGTCGGCATGCTCGAGTACGTAATCCGCGAACGAGGCTGATGTATAGCCCTCAGGTACAGGGAGCCAGCAGAAGAACGAACCGCTTGGCTTGTCCGCATGCCATCCGATCTCATCCATCGCGGCGAATAGCGCGTTGCGGCGGCTTTCATATGCGGCGGTCAGCTCCGTCACGCATTGCTGCGGTCCAGTCAGCGCTGCTGCTGCGGCGGCTTGAATGCCGCCGAATAGGCTGCAGTAATAATGATCCTGAATCAAGTTAATAAGCGAGACGATTTGCGAATTGCCTAGTGCGAAGCCGACGCGCCAGCCCGCCATATTGTAAGTCTTGGACAAGGTGTAGAATTCCACGCCGACTTCCTTCGCTCCCGGCGTTTGAAGGAAGCTGATTGGTGCTTGGCCGTCAAAGCCGATAGCCCCATAAGCAAAGTCACTGGCAACGACAATGTTATGCTTCGCAGCGAATTCAACAGTTTTGGCATAAAACGCCGAATCGGCCGTCGCGCCAGTCGGGTTGTTCGGGTAGTTAATGAACATCAGCTTCGCTTTGTCCGCTGCTTCGACGGGAATCGCATCATAATCGGGCAGGAAAGCATGATTGGCTGTCAGGGGCATATACTCCATCGTGCCTCCTGCAAGCGAAACCCCAGACCAGTAGTCTGGGTAACCGGGATCGGGAACGAGACAGACATCGCCCGGATTAAGCAGGCATTGACTGATTTCAACCAAGCCGGTTTTGCCGCCGAACAAGATGGCTACTTCGGTGTCCGGGTTCAGTTCTACCCCGTAATCCTTCATGTAGCGTTCTGCAACCGCTTCTTTCAGAAACCGGTAGCCGCTGAAGGGCGGATAGCGGTGATATTGCGGGTTTGGTGCAGCTTCCTGTAAGGCTTCAACAATATGAGAAGGCGTCGGTTGATCCGGATTTCCTTGCCCCAAGTTGATGATATCGCGTCCTTTGGCCGTTTGGGCATTTGCTTTATGTACCAAACTCGCAAAAAACTGTTCCGGCAAGCCGGTCATGCGGCTTGCCGGTTGAACCTTGACTGCTTTGTTTCCACTCATTCTGATCACTCCACCATTATTCTAAGCCTTTATTCACAGCCTTAATGTAGCATAATGTTGGATGAAGCGCGAGTTCTATTCAGCGGTTCCTTAGAGATCGATCGCCTTCAGAAACGGTTTTATATTGGCTTTGAATTTCAGCAGGTAAGGTTTACGGTTCTCGTCGAAGATCAGCAGCAGCTGCGGTTTCTTCGGACAGTAGAACAGGAATACGTCTTGCGTCATCACCTGAATGGAGTCTGCTTTGACTGCAGTCGGCGCATCGAGCGGAACACGGAACACGTAGCCGCATTTGTCCTCGGCCTGAAGCTTCGGCGACAGACCGGTCACGGCATTCAGCCATGATTTGGCGTAACCTTGGAATTCCGCGTTATTCGGGACGGTTTTGACAACTTTGCCTGCAACGACGTCGAAGGCCTGTACAGGCCGCAGTCCGTGTTCATGCTCATCCTGCGAAGCGGCGCTCAAGGACAGCGGATGTAATAAACAAAGCAGAAGTGCTAATGCGGCAAGGACGTTCGTTCTCCATATTCTCATGGCTTTGTCTCCTTTAATGGTTATGGGATGGTTTCGTAGTTACGGTACCCATCTTGACAGCGAAGCATGAGACGTTATTATTAGGTAAAACTGAGCAATCGAGGCCGCTCTTTGCGAGTAAGCGCAAGAATTGTCAGTACAGCGGGAGGCGAGAACTATGAGTGGGAGAAAAATACAGCTTGCACTTATACAAATGCATGTAGATGCCGGCAATCCGGACGCGAACTTTGAACGACTGCAGGGAAAATTGATCGAAGCGGTACAGGGGACGCAGAAACCGGATCTGATCATGCTGCCTGAAATGTGGAATACGGGTTATGCGCTTGAACAAATCCATGAGATTGCGGACCCCGAAGGGGAGCGGACCAAGGCGCTGCTTTCCGAATTTGCTCGAAGCCATGCCGTTCAAATTATAGGCGGCTCAATTGCAGAGAAGCGCGGGGATGCCGTCTATAATACGAGCTATACGTTCAATGAGCAGGGGGAGCTGACAAGCGAATATTCAAAAATCCACTTGTTCCGGCTTATGGACGAAGAGAAGTATCTGGGAGCAGGGGTAAATCTCGGCAAGTTTGAGGTAGCCGGCGCCGAAGCGGGAACGATGATCTGTTACGATATTCGTTTCCCTGAGCTTGCGCGCAAGCTTGCACTCGAAGGCGCGGAGGTGCTGTTCGTACCTGCAGAATGGCCGAATCCGCGGATGCACCACTGGCGTACGCTTCTGAATGCAAGGGCAATCGAGAATCAAATGTTTGTCATCGCATGCAACCGCTGCGGCACGAGCGGCACGACATCGTTCTTCGGCCACTCCATGATCATTGATCCCTGGGGCGAAATTATCGCCGAAGCCGGCGAAGAAGAAACCATACTCAGGGCGGAAATCGATTTAAGTCTTGTCCAAGCCGTTCGTTCGAAAATTCCGGTCTTTGAAGACCGCAGGCCTTCTGTTTATTAAGCAAGCAAACACATTCAAGAGCCAAAATGCTGCTCGGCAACTTCCTTCATCGTGTCAATAAATGCTTCGGCCGCTCTCGACAGATAGCGGCCTTTACGGCTTGCAATGACAAGCGTGCGCGTCGGCTTCGGCGCTGCGAGCGGTAAATACGCGGGAGCAAGCTCGCTGGACTCGCTCCGCTGCAGCATTTTCGGCACGAACGTAATGCCCATCCCTGCAGCGACGAGTGATTGAACGGTTTCGATATTGGTGCTCTCGAAGACGATCCGGGGCTCGAACCCGGCATTTTCGCAGATTTCCATAACGATTTGACGAAAGCCTTGGCCTTTCTTCAGCACGATGAACGGCTCTGAGCGCAGCTCGTCCACATGAATGGCCTTGGAACGGTTTGCAAGATGGTGGCCCGGGGGAACCGCCAGAACGATTTCTTCTTCTATTATATCCACCCATTCCAAGGAGGGCTCGTGGAGAGGCAGCGCGAGCAGGCTGAGATCGGTTTGGCCGCTTGCCGTCAACTGTTCAAGCTTCGAAGGCGTATCTTCCGTAAGCACGACTTCAATCTCTGGATATCGTTTATTGAAGATCGGCAGCACAATCGGGAGGACATGCGAGCCGGTAATGGACAAACTGCCGACAACGAGCTTGCCTTTGCGCATATGCGCGAGATCATCCAGCTCTTGCTTGAGCTGTTCGATATTGTCGAGAATGCCCTGCGCTTTCGCAACGAATACCGAGCCTGCATGGGTCAATTCTACCGAGTTGGTCGTACGCCGAAACAAGAGTACACCGATTTCCTTTTCCAGCTTTGAGAGCTGCTGGCTGAGCGAGGGCTGGGCGATATGCAGCTTCTCCGCGGCTCGGGAGAAATTCTTCTCTTTGGCGATCTGAATGACGTATTGCAGTTGGCGAAATTCCATGTATCCACACTTCCAATCGGATTAGTTTGCGATTATACTATCATAGGCCGTACCTATTGATGTTATAGATATTATATCTTGGATCAATGAAGAAAGAAATGCTATGCTAGCTTCATCGAAGTAAACAGATTCGCGTAAATGAACTTATGAACCTATGAGGTGAATTCAATGACAAGAACGATGTTTGAGAAAATTTGGGATAATCACGTCATTCATGCCGAAACCGGCAAACCTAGCATTATTTATATCGACCTGCAGCTCGTGCATGAAGTAACTTCTCCACAAGCCTTCGAAGGTCTTCGCATGACGGGCCGCAAAGTGCGCCGCCCTGACCGCACATTCGCAACGATGGATCATAACGTGCCGACTAAAGACCGTTATAACATCTCTGACCCAATCTCCAAGCAGCAAATCGACACGCTTACGCAGAACTGTAAGGATTTCGCCGTTACCCTGTTCGACCTCGACAGCCTTGATCAAGGCGTTGTTCACGTTATGGGCCCTGAGCTTGGCCTGACGCTTCCTGGTAAAACGATCGTTTGCGGAGACAGCCACACATCGACGCACGGTGCGTTCGGCGCGCTGGCGTTCGGTATCGGTACTTCCGAAGTAGAGCACGTGCTTGCGACGCAATGTTTGCAGCAATCCAAAGCTAAAACAATGGAAGTCCGCTTCATCGGCAGCCGCAAGCCCGGTGTAACGGCGAAAGACATGATTCTCGGCGTTATCGCGAAATACGGCACGGATTTCGGTACCGGATATGTTATGGAGTATACAGGCGATGCCATCCGCACATTGTCGATGGAGGAGCGCATGACCGTCTGCAACATGTCGATTGAAGCCGGCGCGCGCGCGGGTCTGATTGCACCCGACGAGACGACATTCAACTACCTGCGCGGCCGGGAATACTCACCGCAAGGCGAGGCGTTCGAGCGCGCGATTGCGGTATGGAAAGAGCTTTCGACAGACGAAGGCGCAGCATTCGATACGGTCGTTGAGTTTGACGTCGATTCCTTGATTCCGCAAGTAACCTGGGGCACAAGCCCGGGCATGGGTACGGATATTACCAAAAACGTCCCTGTTCCGGCTGAGCTTCCGACAGAGAATGAACGCAAAGCTGCTGAGAAAGCACTAGAATATATGGGTCTGACACCAGGCACGCCGATGAGCGAAATCGAAATAGACTATGTGTTTATCGGTTCCTGCACGAATGGCCGGATCGAGGATCTGCGCGCAGCGGCGGAAATCGCCAAAGGCTACAAAGTCAGCGACCGCGTAACGGCAATCGTCGTTCCAGGCTCTGGCCGCGTTAAGATCCAAGCGGAAAAAGAAGGTCTTGACCAAATCTTCACCGAAGCCGGTTTCGAGTGGCGCGATGCGGGCTGCTCCATGTGTCTTGCGATGAATCCGGACGTGCTTGAGCCGGGCCAACGCTGCGCATCGACTTCCAACCGTAACTTCGAAGGCCGTCAAGGCCGCGGCGGACGTACGCATCTGGTTTCCCCGGCGATGGCCGCAGCTGCTGCGATCATGGGTAAATTTACAGATGTGCGCGACTGGAAAATCAAGGCCGAAGTATTGAATTAGGAAGAGAAACGAGAGGAGTTCACCAACATGGAAGCTTTCAAACAACTAACGGGTGTTGTTGCCCCGGTAGATCGTGTAAACGTAGATACAGATGCGATTATTCCTAAGCAATTTCTGAAGCGTATCGAGCGCAGCGGTTTCGGCCAATTCCTGTTCTTCGAATGGCGCTGGGACGAGAAGGGCAACGTCATCGATTCCTTCAGTTTGAACCAGCCGCGTTATCAAGGCTCCGAGGTGCTGCTTTCCCGTGCGAATTTCGGCTGCGGATCTTCCCGCGAGCATGCGCCTTGGGCGATTCTGGATTACGGGTTTAAAGTCGTAATCGCGCCGTCTTTCGCAGATATCTTCTACAACAACTGCTTCAAGAACGGCATTCTGCCGATTCGTCTCAGCGAAGAGCAAGTGGAAGAATTGTTCCAGCGTACGGCGAAGACAGAAGGCTACAAGCTCAGTGTCGATCTGGAAAACAAAACGTTGTCCGACAATGCTGGCTTGAGTATCTCGTTCGACCTGGACGAACACCGTCGTCAATTCCTGCTTCAAGGCTTGGATGATATCGGCTTGACACTGCAGCACGAAGAAAAAATCTCCGCGTATGAAGCTAAACAGGCCGCTTACTAATTGTTCATTCAATTCCTGTTGACTGAAAACTCCGGTACTGGCGTACCGGGGTTTTCTTTTGCATTTTTATAAGTTACAAATTTCCTAAATACGCAACTTTTTCTGACAAGCTGCGTCTAAATATTCGTCTGTAAGCGTCGTCTTGTACGAGCTGCTTCAAGGCGAAAAAACAGTCATCGAGGTGAAAGATGAAGAAGTTTGTAACCGTTGTTTTTCTTTTGTCGCTCCTCATCTCTATGTTCCCGGGTATCGCAGGGGCAGCGGAAGCACCCAAGCTTTACCTCAACGGTAAGCAACTCGCGAGCAATGCAGAGCCCAAGATTGTAGGTGCATCAACGTTAGTCCCGATTCGGACGATTACCGAAGGGCTCGGGTACGACGTGAATTGGACCTCGCCGAACGTAACGATCTCAAACGGAGACACGAATGTCATCCTGACGATCGGCGGAAAAACGGCTGTCGTAAATGACCATGAAGTAAAGCTGGAGGCGCCAGCGCTCAATAATGACGGCGCTACGCTTGTACCGCTTCGTTTCGTAGGTGAACAGTTTGGTTTAGATGTATATTGGGACGCGGACACCCGCACTGTCCATATGTATCAGCAAAATGTCAGCAATCCACCTGTTACTGAGCCTGGCGACGGCGGTAATCCTGCTCCCCCTGTGGACGGAGGAACTGATCCGGGCACGGGAACGCCAGGGAACGGGGATGGCGGCACAACGACGCCGGCCGGCGATGAAACGGCCTTTCTCAAATCGATCGTATTTGACGGGCTTGGAAGCATCTATTTGCCCTATACGGGCGAGATCGGCGATGTTAAGCAGCAAGTGTTACATAGTCCTGAACGCGTTGTAGTTGATCTGCCTTATATGAATTTTGCTGCTGATTTCTCCACCGGGTTCACGGAGACAAGCAACGGCGGGAAGCTGGGCGAGGTCGTCGTGGATTCGCATCCGACCTTGAAGAAAATCCGTTATTCGTATTTCTCGGACAAGCCTTCGACGGTTCGCGTCGTTCTCGATTTGAACGCGCCGACGAATTATCAGGTTTCTAAAGAAGATCATGTCATCCGGATCGACGTGCTTGAGCAAACAGGGCCAGTTACGACGGACCCGGGAACGCCGGTAGATCCTCCCACTGGCAAAGACGTATTCAATGTCGTGCTGGATGCCGGACATGGCGCGAAAGACCCTGGCGCGTTAAGCATTAACGGACACCAGGAGAAGGAATACAATCTGGCGATCACGCTGAAAGTGAAGGCGCTGCTGGATAAAGAATCGCGAATTAAACCGTACCTAACCCGGTCGAATGATACATTCGTTGAGCTTGACGACCGTGCGAAATTCGCAAACGATCTGCATGCGAATTTATTTGTTTCCTTTCATGCCAATAAAACGGAAAACGCAACCGTTTCCGGATCGGAAACGTATTATTACCGGTCGGACAGCATACCGTTTGCCAAAGTGATGCACAAGCATCTCGTGGCCGGTACAGGCTTCCGTGACCGTGGAGTAAGACAAGCTGCTTACGTTGTTGTCAAGAAGACGACGATGCCGGCTGTTCTGTTGGAAGCGGGATACTTGTCCAATGCCAGCGACAGCTCCGTATTGTTCAGCGACGTGAAGCAAAACAAAATTGCAGCGGAAATCGTTGCCGGAATTAAAGAGTACTTAAAACTCAGCTAGGAGGATGCCGATGAAACGTCATATGACGACTTCACTGCTGCTGGTTTTCATTGCCGCCGCCTCTATCGTGCCATTAAGCGCTTGCGGTAATAAGGAACTGACAACTCAAGGAACTGGAACGCAAACCGGCAGCACAGCAGGAAACGTATCTGATAATGCCTCAGGGAACGCCGCGGGGAATGTACAGGCAGGCAATGCAGGAACCGGAACTGACGAAGCAAGCGCAGGCGGAGCGGCGACCGATCCCGTCAAAGCAGAGCCGGAGAAAAAAACGGAGCAAATATCCGTTTTCTATACCGATGACCAAATGATGGATCTTCACGAAGAGAAAGCGGATATCGCGTATACTGACGAAACGGACAAGTTGAAAGCGGCATTCGCGGCGCTTCAGAAGGACAGCTCCAAAGGCGAGGCTTCGCTATGGAAGCACGCTGAACTGCTGAGCGCGAAGCAGGACGGAGCAGCCGTTACGCTTGACGTGCATCTTCCGGAAGAAGCAAGACTGGGAGCACCGGGTGAAGATCTGGCACTTCAAGCGATCACTAAGACTTATTTTCAATTTCAAGACGTCGAATCGCTTGATTTGCTGATTGACGGCAAATCCGAGGAAAGCCTGATGGGCCATGACGAGTTGGATCATCCGATTAAAAAACAATAAAAAGGAGCCCGCAGACATGCCGCATCATAAAAAATGGGTTAAAGTTGTCTCATCGTTCATGGTATTTTCACTGCTAACAGGCTTCTCCGCGGTCGGCGCTAATTCTGCGCATGCAGATGCGGTCATTTCGTCGAGATTCAGCGACGTACCGTCGGGCCATTGGGCGGAGAAACATATTGCGAAGCTTGCGACGCAAGGTATCATCAAAGGCACGAACGGTGCGTTCAAGCCTGCAGACAACGTGTCGCAGCAGGAGGCTGTTGCACTCGCGATTCGTTTCATCGGCAAGGAGAACGAGGTGAAAGTCGATGACGCAATTGTTTTTCCGGAAAGCTTTGATGTGAGCACTTATTTCAAACCTTATATCATTCTTGCATTCGAACAAGGGCTGCTTAACCGTAACGAGGAATTTAAGCTTGCGGAAGCCGATACCGGCAAATCATGGGGATCCAAGAAAGCTTCCCGCGAATGGATAACGAAGCTGATCGTGAAAGCAATCGGCAAGCAGAAAACGGCGGATGACATGCAATCGGCTCCGCTTGCGTTCAAGGACGGTAATCAAGTCGGTACCGGTTACGCCGGCTATGTGAATGCTGCGGTAACACTTCAGCTCATCAAAGGAATTACGGCCGATAAGTTTGATCCGAAAGGCAATATTACGCGTGCGGCCATCGCTACGATGTTGAGCAGAGCGGAAAGCCAGTATCCTGTCACGTACCCAGGACAGCTAACAGGCGTACTGACAAGCAAGGACAGCAAGTCTCTGCAAATTTTCCAAGGCGACAAAGAAACGGCTGTCCAGTTCAGCCCGGATACATACGTGTATCGATTTGATTCCGAGAAGCCAGCGACGCTGGATCAGCTCGTTTCGAACACAAAGCTGCTCGTCATTGCGAGCGGCAGCAAGGCGCTTTACGTGGAGCAATTGGATGACGTGCAGCAAGTAGAGAAGGTAACCGGAACGGTAGACCGCGTCATTGCTAATGACAGCAAGCTTTGGATTTGGGTCAACGATGAACCGGTTGCAATTACGTATTCCGCTGCAACGAAAATAACGGATGGTTCAGGAAACGTAATTCCGGTGAGCAGCTTGGCGAAAGACAGCAAGGTCGAAATTACGCGTGACACCTATCGAACGAAACCGGTCGCAATCTCAATCAGCGTACAATCGGCTCCGGTAAACAAGGTGGGTCAAGGAACCGTAGATTCCGTTCAGGCATCCTCGGCAGCAATCCAAATCACGGACAGCAAGACTAGCGTGTCTGCCTTGTATAACGTCTCGGCTCAGGTGGATGTCATCTGGCAAGGACAAATCTTGGATGGAGGCTTGTCCCAACTTCGCGTAGGCGACGTGGTCTCTTATGAAGTGAAGGATTCGCTCGTTACCAAAATCACGATTCTTCAAACGTCTTCTAAGGTGGTCCGCGGTGAGTTTAATTCCGCCAGCAGCGACGGAAAAACGATCCAATATTTGAGAAACAGCGGGACGGCGCAACAGGTGCTGGAAGCCAAATTTGTCATTGATGCCGTTGACGTGACGATCGATGGTCTAAGCGGTACGACCGTTTCAGATCTCGTAAAGGGCGACATGCTCGAAATTACGCTGAACGACAACGATCAAGTTGCTGCCATCAAAGTCATAAACCGAAAGGTTGAGGTGCTGACAGGTGCAACGATTGTAAGCTATGACAATGACCTGAAGGCGCTTTTGGTGAAAAGCGCGGCTAACAAGCTCGTTTCCGTCTATCTGAGCGACAAGACGAAGATCGATATGAATGGAACGCCCATTACGCTGAGCTCCGTAGCGACGTTCTTAATTAAAAACAAAAAGATAACTGTCGGTTACACGGATGACAAAGCGGTGTTCATCCAATTCGTATACAAGTATACTGGAACGATTACCAGCATTAATAGCGGTGCTGGCCAAATCACGATGCTGCAAACCAATGGCGCATCGGTTACCGTACCGCTCGATACGCCTTATTACATCGAGGTCGCCGGCAAAGCATCAGCTTTGCTCAGCGATGTCAAGTCTGGCGATACCGTTACTGCGTTATTGAATGCCAACCAAGATAAAGTGGTCGGCCTGCAGGTTCACTCGGCGAAGCAAGTCGAGGTCTATTCCGTTGATTTGCTCGGCAAGAAAGTGAAGCTCAAATCGAGCGACGGCACAATCATAGAATACGCAGCATCGGCGCTAGATTTGACGAATGAGAAGGGTGACAAGCTTACCGTCGCTAATATTACGGCTGGTCAAGTCGGTAATTTATATTACGTAGGTCTCAGTCCGGTTTCATTTAAGGTCGTTACCGTTACGACGGGCCGGATTACATCCGTGTCTACCGATAAGGTAACCATAGTAGACTATAGCGGGAACGCCGTGAACGTGCCGCTTGGGTTGAACTATAGTGTCGTTAAGAACGGCGTAACCGGAACATCGGCGTCAGTTCTGGCTCCGGGCGATCGTGTGGAAGCCAAATTGGATGCCAAGGATAAGTTTCTCATTACCGTGAACAGCGGGGTAGCGAAGACGTTCTGGAAATACGATGCAGCGGCACATGTATTATCGGTGAAACGAGTATCGTTGTCGGATGCCAACACGTATACCGTTACGTCTGCTACCAAGGTCACACAAGGCAATGCGTCTATCTCTATCAATCAATTGGCTGATGGGGACAACATCGTGCTCTATTTCTCCCAGAATACGTTAATCGAAATCGTGAAGCTGTAACAGCTTGTCCAAGCGTGCATGTGTCCCGGCGTTTTTGCCGGGGCATTTTTTTTTTCAATTCTGTGAAATACAGCTGAAAAGGAGCATTTTCCTTCCCTTTTACGGTTGATAAATGCGACAATTTTCGCTACACTTTGAAGCGATGGTTCAAATAGGAGTGAGCGTGCATTGAAGGCGAAAGAGAAAATGGCACAGGCATTGAGCGTAATCGGGGATATGTTTCCAGATGCGCATTGTGAACTCAATCACCGCAATCCGTTTGAGCTTACAATCGCTGTATTGCTGTCCGCCCAATGTACGGACGAGACTGTCAATAAAGTGACGGCGGATTTGTTTCAGAAATATCAAACCCCTGCTGATTATTTGAACGTCCCTCTGGATGAATTGGAGAATGATATAAAGCGGATCGGATTATTTCGCAACAAAGCGTTGTTTATTCAGAAGCTCTGCCGTATTCTCATTGACGAGTACGGCGGCGAAGTGCCGAAGCAGCATGAAGCGCTGACGAAGCTGCCCGGTGTCGGACGCAAGACAGCGAATGTCGTCGTGTCCAATGCATTCGGCGTACCGGCTATCGCGGTGGATACGCATGTTGAACGTGTATCCAAGCGGCTTGGTTTCGCCAAAACGGACGACAGCGTGCTGGAAGTCGAGAAGAAGCTGATGAAGCTGGTCCCTCGGGAGCTATGGACGGAAACGCATCACAGGCTCATTTTCTTCGGCCGCTATCATTGCAAGGCGCAAAACCCGCAGTGTCCCGTCTGCCCGTTGGTAGATTTATGTAAAGTAGGAAAAGAACGTATGAAACCGGCTATAAACCGAAAGGCTAAGAAGTAAACGCAGGGCCCTAAACTTAAAATGAGAAGGATGATTGAATCATGAAATGCATTTCCGTATACACGAAAGATTTTGCTTTGTTTTCCGATATCTATGAGCAAATTATGGAGGCTCCGCCAGAAGAGAACGAAGAAATTGTACTTGAAGGCGTAACGGTTAGCGGAGCAGGTGACGTGCCGGATCAATATATTGAACGTATGCGAATGAAACCGGAGTGCGTCGTTATGAAAGAGAAAGAACGCAATATTACGATTCTGCAGCACGGCGAAGTTTTTGAAATTTGCATGCCGTCGGTTCAATTGGTTTAAGACCACGTACGGACATCGTACGATGGATGATCGGGAGTAAGCAGGGAGAGAGAGAGATGAGCCAAACGATTGAAACAACCGTCCATACGCTGGAATCGGCTTTATCGGACATTGCGCCGCTGATGTCGGCTTCCGGAGACGACGGGGATGCGAAGCGGCTGCTAGAGCTGCGATCGAAGCTGAATAACGGTCAATTGACCGTTGCCTTCTGCGGTCACTTCTCGGCGGGGAAATCGACGCTGGTTAATCGGCTGTGCGGCACGGAGTTACTGCCCTCTAGTCCGATTCCAACAAGCGCGAACGTCGTCAGCATCATGAACGGGGAAGCGAAAGCCACGATCAAGAAGCTTGTCCACGGGCAAGAACAGACGCTGGAAGTTCCGATTCAAGACGTAAATGCTTACTGCAAAGACGGGGAAACGGTATTATCCGTTTCGCTGTCTTACCCTATTCCACGGCTTGGCGCTCATACGGTGCTGCTGGATACGCCGGGCATAGATTCGACAGACGACGCGCACCGGATGGCGACCGAATCGGCGCTGCATTTGGCTGACGTCGTTTTTTATGTCATGGATTACAACCATGTGCAGTCGGAGATTAATTTCACGTTTGCCAAGCAATTGAAGGAATGGGGCAAACCGCTTTATCTCATCGTTAATCAAATCGATAAGCACCGTGAAAGCGAGCTGAGCTTTGAGTCGTATCGGCAAAGCGTGGACGAAGCTTTCGGCAACTGGCATTTGGAGCCGAGCGGCATCGTCTATTTGTCGCTGCGCGAGCCGAATCATCCGCATTCGGAATGGTCGGCCTTGCTGTCTTTGTTCGAATCCTTGGCTGCTATTCGCAAGCCGCTTGCTATATGCAGTGTCGATGCCTCTGCTAGACATGTCATTCGCATGCACGGTAAAGCGATGGAAGAAGCGGCTGAGCCGGAACGCGAGCGACTGCTTGGCATTGCCGGCGGTGAGCATGAAGCGGAGCGGGTACGCGCGGAAATCGCGTCGCTGGAGGAACAGCTTCGCGTGAACGCAGCGGAGGTCGACGGACTTCGGACGAGATTGCGGCTCGATGTCCAAAGCTTGCTCGACAATGCGAACGTTACGCCTGCACCTACCCGCGATTTAGCGCAGACGTTCTTGGAGAGCCGCAAGCCTGGTTTTAAAGCAGGGCTGCTATTCGCTGGCGCCAAAACGGCTGCGGAGCAAGAGCGGAGGCTGGAAGCATTCTATGAAGACTTCCTTGCACAGGTGCAGGCAGGCATCGAATGGCATCTCTTGGATTTGCTTCGCCGGGCTGCCGAAGGCATCGGCTGGCGCGGCGAGACGTTGGAAGCCGACCTGTCGCAGTCGCTTCAAGGATTGCTGGACAAAGATCAGCTGATTGCGGCCGTGAACACCGGTGCCGTGTTCGGCAATGAATATACGATTACCTACAGCCGCGAATTAGCCGCGGCTGTGAAGGGGCTCTACCGCAAGCGCGCGCTGGCATGGATCGACGCGCTTGGGGACCGCGCTGCGGCGGCCGGCGAAGCTGCCGGCGCGCCTGTGCGCGCGCGGCTGGGCGAGCTCGCATCGCAGGCTGGCGCGCTCGCCGAGCTTGCCGCGCTTGCGCAGCGCGCGGCCGCGCACTTGGCGCGGCTGGCGGCGCTGCTGCCGCCTGCGCCGCCGCGCCCGGCGCTGCCGCAGCCGGCTGCGCCCGGCAGCGCCGATGGCGCCGTGCCGGCGACGGCAAGCGCCGGCACTGGCGCAGCGCGGCCGCGGGCGATGCCCCCGCGGCCGGCAGCTCCGGCGCGGCGGCACCGCAGCCGCGCATCAGCGCAGACGCGCATGCGCCTGCGGCGCCGACGGCGGCGGATCACCCCGCCGCCGCAGAAGCCCTCGCGCCGCAGCGCCAAGCGGCGGAGCGGCTCGCCAAAGCCGCGGACCTGCTGGCGCCGCATGCTTCGCTGGCCGCGGCCGTTGCAAGCATGCGCGACAAGGCGGAGCGTCTGCGCAGCAGCCGGTTCACCATCGCGCTGTTCGGCGCGTTCAGCGCGGGCAAATCCTCGCTCGCGAATGCGCTGCTCGGCGATGCCGTACTGCCGGTCTCACCGAATCCGACGACCGCGGCGGTCAACCGGATCGTGCCGCCGACAGCGGAGCGTCCGCACGGCACGGCCGCGGTATGGATGAAATCGCGCGAAGCGCTGCTCGGCGATCTGCGTTACTCGCTGGGACTTCTTGGCGAGGATACGGGCAAGCTGAACGATGATGCCCTGCTGCAGGCGATTCATAAATTATCGCCGGATGCCGTGCATGCCGGCGGGCGCCCGCATTACAGCTTCCTGAAGGCAGCGGCCAAGGGCTGGGCGGCACATGAAGCGCATTTGGGCGAGCAGCTTGCCGTCAGCGCCGAGGAGTATCGCCTCTACGTCGCGGAAGAATCGCGTTCATGCTTCGTCAGCGAAATCGAGCTGTATCACAGCAATCCGCTGACCGAGCAGGGCATCGTCCTCGTCGACACACCGGGAGCCGATTCCGTCAATGCCAGACATACGGGCGTGGCGTTCAACTACATCAAGAATGCCGATGCGATCCTGTTTGTCACTTACTATAACCACGCCTTCTCGCAGGCTGACCGTCAGTTTCTGATGCAGCTTGGCCGCGTGAAGGATCAATTCGAGATGGATAAAATGTTCTTTATCGTCAATGCGGCGGATTTGGCTGCTGATGAAGAAGAGCTGCAGGGCGTTCTTGGGCATGTGGAGCGCAATTTACAGCAGCATGGCATTCGTTTTCCGCGGATGTTCCCGGTTTCGAGCCTGCAGGCACTGGACGGTAAGCGAAACGGGAGTCCGCAGCTGCTTGCATCCTCCGGCATCGGCGCATTCGAGAACGCGTTCCTCAGCTTCACGCGTAATGATCTTGGAGCGCTCGCGGTTGAGTCCGCGGCGCAGGAGCTGGAACGCGCGCGGCACACGATCGCGAACTGGCTGGAGGCCGCCTCCGGCGATGAGAAGACCCGGGAGCTGGCCCGCGAAGCCTTGTCCGCAAGCGCAGAACAAGCCGGCAAGCTGGTCAAGGCCATTGCGCTGCCGCAGCAGCATCCGCAATTGCAGCAGGAGCTCAAGGAACTGCTCTTCTATGTGCTGCAGCGGGTTCAGCTCCGCTTCGGCGATCATTATCACTTTGCTTTCAATCCGTCGGCGCTGCAGGATGACGGCCGGGATTTGAAGAAGGCGATCTGGACGTCTTGGCTGGAGCTGCAGCGGCTGCTCCAAATCGAGCTCGCTCAGGAGCTTGAAGCGACTTCGCTTCGATTGGATAATACGCTGAACAAGCTGGCAGCGAAGCTGTACAATCAGGCGGCTGCTGATGCAGCCGAACTGCTGTCAGGTTTTACGCCTTCTCCATACAAGGCATATGCACTTGTTACGCCCGAGGAGCAGCCTGCATGGACGGCGACCACGATCGATACGAAGCTGCTCTGGAGTAAATTTAAGTCGCCAAGGCAATTCTTCGAGGGTGAAGGAAAGTCGGCGCTTCGCAGCGTGCTGGAGACAGAGCTGGCAGCCCCGCTGCAGGCATGGATACAGCAGGCTGAGCGGGATTGGAGCAGCCGCTACGATGCGCTTATGCACCAAGCCTGCGAGACTGCAGCAGAAGCCTTGCAAGCCGACATCACGGCCTTCAGTCAAGGCAAGCTTGCGTCGTTATCCGGCAGCTCCGATCTGGAAGGGCTCCATCATATTCAAGCAGCACTACTTGCTATCTAACCATTCCTTGCGATTCCAACCCAAATAAGCTTAGACGTGCAGAAACAGCGCGTCTAAGCTTATTTTTTGTGCAAATGAGATCTTGCAAAAATGGAGGCAAATGTGCAAAAACGGAGGAATATGGCCCTATTTGCCATGATTTCAGACGATATCGGAGAATACCCCCTTACTTTTAAGTGAGATGGAAGCGGAAGCGAATATTGTCAATTATATGCCCCAGCACTCTGTTTGCCGTACCGGACTCATGCTGTTAATATTCAGTCATATTCAAAAAAAGTTCACAAACACAGGGAGTGGGTTACCCATTGGAAGTCTTCAGGCAGCTTAAACGGTATTACTGGGTCGAACGCAAAAATTTGATCGCTTCGATCACCTTCTTGATTTGCGCAACGGCGCTTGGACTTGTTTATCCGAATCTGCTTCGCGTTCTTATCGACGATATTATCATTCCAAAGTCTTTCAAATGGGTGCCTGCGCTGTCGCTTGCCGTCGTAGGGGTTGTCACGGTAAAAGGAAGCCTGCAGTTTCTGCACGGATTCTTCGGCGGCCGTCTAGGGAACCGCGTTGCCTTCCGGCTGCGCAACGCCTGTTATGAGAAGCTGCAAACCTTATCCTTTCAGTATTACGATACGGCCAAGACAGGCGATCTCATGTCGCGTCTGACAGCAGATTTGGAGGCGGTCCGTAACTTTATCGCCTTCGGCTTTGCGCAAATATTGAACATGCTGCTTATGATTGTTTTTGGTGCCATTATGATGTTCTCCATTCACTGGCAGCTGACCTTGATTACGCTCTGCACCATGCCTTTTCTCGTGTTCACCGCAACAAAGTTCGAGAAGCTCATTCACCCGGCATTCCGTGAAATGCGTCAAGCGATGAGTCATCTGACGACATCGGTTCAGGAGAACATTACCGGCGTGCGTACCGTGAAATCGTTCGCGAGGGAATCGTTTGAAATGGAGAAATTCGACAAGCGCAGTGAAGCGTACAAGAGCAATCAGATTGGAGCGGCTACGCTCTGGGGACGTTATTTTCCGATCATGGAGCTGCTCGCCAGCTTGTGCGTGGTCATTCTGCTGGTGGCAGGCGGTACGCTCGTTATCCGTCACTCCATCACGCTCGGGGAAATGGTCGCTTTCTACAGTATGCTCTGGTATATTATCGGCCCAATGTGGAGCATTGGCTTCCAAATCAACAACTATACGCAGTCCAAGGCTTCCGGCGAACGGCTGCTGGAGCTGCTGAACGAATATGTACATGTGAAGGATGTCGGATCGCCGGTCGTTCTTGACGAATCGAACGTGAAAGGCCATGTCGAATTCCATAACGTCACTTTTAACTACGCGGACAAAGCGCCTGCGCTGACGAACGTGGACATCAACGCGAAACCGGGCATGGTCATTGGCCTGCTAGGAAGCACGGGCGCCGGCAAATCAACGATTATTCAGCTGCTCATGCGCGCCTATAACGTGAAGACCGGCAAAATCACGATTGACGGCATCGATATCCGCGATATTTCACTGGAAAGCCTCCGCTCGCAGATTGCGACAGTCTTCCAAGAAACCTTCCTCTTCTCCTGCTCAATTCGGGACAACATCGCCTATGGAATGGACGGCGTGACACAGGAACAGATCATGCAAGCGGCGAAGCTCGCGAAAGCACATGATTTCATCATGGAGCTCCCGGAAGGCTACGATACCATTGTCGGCGAACGCGGCATGGGACTCTCAGGCGGTCAGAAGCAGCGGATCGCCATCGCAAGAGCGCTTATCAAGAACCCGCGCATTCTCATTTTGGATGACGCGACAAGCGCCGTCGATATGGAAACCGAGCACGAGATTCAAGCCGGATTCTCGGAGGTCATGGCAGGCCGAACGACCTTCATTATCGCGCACCGGATCTCGTCGCTCCGTCATGCGGATGAAATCCTCGTGCTGGATAACGGTCATATCGTGCAGCGGGGACGTCACGAGCAGCTAGTGGGCGTACCAGGCCGCTACCAGGACACGTATGAAATTCAATATGCGGATCGTCCGCTGACGGCAGAAGAGATGATAGCCAGATTGGAAAGAGGGGTCGTCAATTGAGCGAGCAAGAAGTGAAGAAGCCCCGCGGCGCGGACGAAAGATTCATCTACAAGGATGACGACGCGATCGAGAAACCGTTTAACTGGGCACAGATCAACCGTTTGTTCTCCTACATGAAGCCTTACCGCAAGCAGCTGCTGCCCGTCATTATCGTGATGATGGTACTGGGTACGCTGACGCGGCTTGCGATACCTGCTTTGTTCATCATGGCGATCGACGAAGCGATTCAGCCGAAGGACGGCGGTGCGCCAAGCCTAAGCAAGCTGTACATGTATGCCGCAGTGATGTTCGTGCTTTATATTATTCAATGGGCGGCTAACACGTACCGGATTAAATTTACGAATGTCATCGGTCAGCAGGTCATTCATGATTTACGACATGATTTGTTCCGGCATATTCAGAAGCTGTCCTTCCGCTTCTTTGATAAACGCCCGGCGGGTTCCGTTCTTGTGCGGGTAACGAACGACGTCAATGCGCTTCAAGACCTGTTTACGAACGGTGTCGTCAACCTGCTGATGGACTGCGTGCAGCTGGTCGGCATCGTGATCATCCTGCTCATCTGGAATTTCAAGCTGGGTATCGCGATAATGATTACCGTACCGCTGATGTTCGTGGTCTCCACGGCGCTTCGCAGGCGGATCCGCTTTGCCTGGCAGGACGTGCGCATGAAGCAGTCGCGGATCAACGCGCATCTGAACGAAAGTATTCAAGGGATGCGGGTGACGCAGTCTTACGCACAGGAGAAAGCAAATTTCAGCTTCTTCACCAACATTAACAAAGTCAATATTAAAGCCTGGAACAAAGCTTCGGCGCTTAACCAAGCCTTTGGACCTATTATTGAAGTCACCTCGGCGGTCGGGACACTTATTCTGTTCTGGTACGGCTCCCACCTTATTCAAGTCGGAGCCATCACGGTAGGGATTCTCGTCGGGTTCGCCAACTACGTGGGCAACTTCTGGGACCCGATCAATCGGCTTGGTCAAATGTACGCGCAGCTGTTGATCGCGATGGCATCGTCGGAGCGAATCTTCGAATTCATCGACGAGGAGCCTACCGTAGGGGAACTGCTTGGTGCACGCGAGCTGCCTCGAATCCAAGGCGATGTGTCCTTTGATTCCATCGTGTTCGAGTATGAGAAGGGGCGTCCAGCGCTGAAGGGCATCGATCTGCACGTCCAGGCAGGGGAAACCATTGCCCTCGTGGGCCATACCGGCTCCGGCAAGAGTACAATCATGAACCTGCTATGCCGATTCTATGATCCTGTTCAAGGTGCTGTACGCATCGACGGCACGGATATCCGCACCGTGAGCATCGAAAGCTTGCGTTCGCAGGTCGGCGTCGTGCTCCAGGATACGTTCATTTTCTCCGGTACGATTCGTGAAAATATCCGTTTCGGGCGGCTTGACGCCACTGATGACGAAATCGTCAAAGCAGCAACGGCGGTGGACGCGCATGATTTCATCATGAATCTGCCTGACGGCTACGATACGGAGGTTCAGGAACGCGGCAACATACTGTCAATGGGACAGCGTCAGCTGCTCTCGTTTGCCCGGGCGCTCCTCGCCGACCCGCGCGTATTGATTCTTGACGAAGCGACGGCGAGCATCGATACCGAAACCGAGCTCAAAATTCAAGAGGCGCTCAAGAAGCTGCTGCAGGGACGGACATCGTTTATCGTCGCGCACCGGTTGTCCACGATTCGCAATGCGGACCGCATTGTCGTCTTGGATCATGGTCAAATCGTCGAGCAGGGCAGCCATGACGAGCTTATTCGACGCAAAGGGACTTACAACGGATTGATCGAAGCGCAGTATCGTTTTTTATCGGCATAATTCTTGATTTTTCGTAAAAGAACCTCCACAATGGAAGAAAACAAGCAGGCTGGCAAAGATTGCGAAGGAAGCTGTTCGCGCCTCTGCCCGCCTGTCATCTTCCGGGAGGTTCTTTTGTTCTATGTATGGATCACCGCTTTCTGCAAATGCCCGAAAAATCATGCTGCTTGGTTCTGGCGAGCTCGGTAAAGAGGTCATTATCGAAGCGCAGCGCCTAGGCGTAGAGACGATTGCCGTTGACCGTTACGAGCATGCGCCTGCCATGCAGGTTGCACACCGCTCCTATGTTATCGATATGCTTGACCCCGCAGCGCTGCGGGCATTAATACTCAAGGAACAGCCGGATCTGCTCGTTCCGGAGATCGAAGCCATTGCGACAAGCGCGCTCGTCGAGCTGGAGCAGGAAGGCTTCCGCGTCATTCCGACCGCCCGCGCGGCACTCTTGACGATGGACCGCGAAGGCATCCGCAGGTTGGCTGCGGAAACGCTGGGTCTGCCTACGGCACCGTATCGCTTCGCGGATACGCTCGATGAGCTGAAGGCAGCCGTCGCCGAGCTCGGGACGCCTTGCGTCATTAAACCGATCATGAGCTCCTCCGGCAAAGGACAAAGCGTCTGCAAAACCGAGGGTGACGCCGAGGCTTGCTGGCAGTATGCCATGGACGGCGGACGCGCGAAGAAGCAGCGCGTGATCGTCGAAGGCTTTGTTCACTTCGATTCCGAAATTACGCTGCTGACGGTTCGCTCGGTCTCCGGCACTTCTTTCTGTGCGCCGATCGGCCATATTCAGAAGGACGGCGACTATATCGAGTCCTGGCAGCCGCATGAAATGTCGCAGCAGCAAATCGAAGAGGCAGAGTCGATCGCGCGCGCCGTTACGGACGAGCTGGGCGGTTACGGCATTTACGGCGTAGAGCTGTTTCTGACGAAGGACGGCGTATTGTTCAGCGAGGTATCACCGCGACCGCACGATACAGGCATGGTTACAATGGCTACACAGGATTTGTCGGAGTTTGCGCTGCACGCACGCGCGATTTTGGGCTTCCCGATACCGACGATCCGGCTGTTGACACCTGGCGCAACCTACACGCTCAAGGCAGATCGCGAAGCAGAATCGTTCCAGATCGACGGCCTGTCCAGTGCGTTGGCCATTCCCAATACGCAGGTTCGCGTATTCGGTAAGCCCGTTACGAAGCCGGGGCGCCGTATGGCTGTAGCGCTCAGCTCGGCTGACCATGTTGCGGAAGCGAGAGAATTGGCTCGCAAAGCCGCGCAGTCCCTAACAATCCGCTATGAATAAGTCAAGCCATTGAATGTCCGAGTATGCCCGTCAAGATGAC
This sequence comes from Paenibacillus sp. R14(2021), assembly GCF_019431355.1. Classification (NCBI taxonomy): domain Bacteria; kingdom Bacillati; phylum Bacillota; class Bacilli; order Caryophanales; family Paenibacillaceae; genus Paenibacillus; species Paenibacillus sp. R14(2021). The sequence continues at coordinate 1,663,209 of NZ_CP080269.1, read as the reverse complement.
TCTCCTATGTGAGAGCCTGTTGCGGGCATACCCGGATTTTTTTGATCCGCGAGCCTAAAGAGTTAAATTTGTTTTGGAGTAATTGGTTTAATTTGCAAAATTATGCCGAAAGCATTACTTTAAAAAGAATAAGTAAATTTTTCAGCTGTATTCAGCGGCGGTATGGAGTGTAGAGAGAACGATAACAAGGAAGGGGGTGGCAGCGAAATGCGAAGTGTTCCATCCGGCGTCATGTGGAGAATCATCGGAATTTCGGCGCTCGCGGCAACCTTGCTGCTGCTTGTCGGATTTGGCTATGCCGTGAAAGATATGCTGTATCCGAAGGCACAGGCTTATATGGGGAGTGACAGCAAACCGGAGCTTCCGCCAAGCGGCAGCCTAAGCAGCAGCAAACAAATCACGATTGCGGCAATCGGGGATTCGTTGACGAAAGGAACAGGCGATTCGACGGGCGAAGGGTATGTCAAGCAGCTGGTCGCGCAGTTGAAACTCAAATACCCGAACATTCCTGTCAAGCTCGGCAACAATTTGGCTGTTAATGGGCTGCGAGCGGATCAATTGAGCCGTCTGCTCAAAACGGATAAGGGGTACAGATATGCATTAAAGCAGGCGAATCTTATCGTTTTTTCAATCGGCGGCAACGATTTATTCCAAATCGCATCCGGAACGACGGCAAGCGAATCGACCGGCGATTTAAGCTTGGATAAGCTGAAGAAGGAGCTGCCTCAAGGTTTGAACCGCTTAACGAGCGTGATCAAGCAGCTGCACGAGATCAACCCGAATGCGCAGGTCGTGTATATGGGCCTCTATAATCCGTTTTACGACCTAAAGGATTTTCGGGACGGTTCACTGCAAATCCAGCAGTGGAATGAGCAAGCCTACTCAGTCCTTCATAAGTACCCCAATATGACTATGATTCCAACGTTCGATTTGTTTGAACGTACGATAAATACATACTTGTCTTCCGATCATTTTCACCCGAATCATGACGGCTATAGGCAGATTGCAGCACGAATTGCGCAGTCGTTGGAATAGGAGGGGACTACATTGCACATGACTACAAATCCAGATGTCGTATTGTCTGTCAGAAATGTGAAGAAGCAAATCAGCGGCAAGCCGATCATCAAGAATGTAAGCTTTGACGTGAGAAAGGGCGAGATTTTCGGTTTTCTCGGACCGAACGGCGCCGGGAAAACGACGACGATCCGCATGCTTGTCGATTTGATCAAACCGACCTCGGGCGAAGTCCTGATCTGCGGCTATCATGTCCAGCGCGAGCCCGAAGAAGCACTGCGCCACGTGGGCTGCATTGTGGAAAATCCCGAGGCGTATTCCTACATGTCGGGCTGGGAGAATTTGGAGCACTTCGCACGCATGCAGCGCGGTATTGACCGTGCCCGAATTGAGGAGGTTGTCAGCATTGTCGGCCTCGAAGCCCGGATTCATGACAAGGTAAAGACATATTCGCTTGGTATGCGTCAGCGGCTCGGTATTGCGCAGGCGCTGCTTGGCAAGCCGAAGCTGCTTATCTTAGATGAGCCGACGAACGGTTTGGACCCTAAGGGCATCAAGGAGCTGCGCGAATTCGTCCGCACGTTGGCCGACCAGGGGATGAGCTTATTTATTTCCAGTCATTTGCTGAGCGAAATCCAGCTCATGTGCGACCGAGTCGCCATAATTAGCCGGGGCGAGGTGCTTGCGGTGGGTACCGTTGACGAGCTCGTGAACGGCGCAGGTAATTATGTCGTTTGGCAGTTCGACCAGCCGGAGGCCGGCAGGCGGCTGCTTGCGAAGGAGCATGATATCCATTTCGTCGGGGACGATGAACATCGCATCGACGAGAGCATTCTCGCCGGCTTGAAGGACGCCCAAATCACGACGATGAGCCAGGACCGCATCTCCGCCGTGGTAGAGAAGGCTGTATTTGCAGGTATCGGCATCGTTTCCGTGCAGCGGATTGCGCCGACGCTGGAAGAATTATTTTTGCAGATGACGGAGGGGGAGAGCATTGGATAGATTGCTGCCGCTCATTCAGAACGAAACGCTGAAAATATGGAAAAAGAAACGGTTTTACGTCATTATCTTGGTATTGCTCGTGCTTATTCCGATCTTCACCTATGCTCAGCTTCGCATTTCCGAGACGAACAAGAAAAATTTCAAGGATTGGCGCAATCAGCTGGTGCAGCAAATCAACGAGAATCAGAACATGCTCGCAAGCGACCGAATTCCTGAGGAATGGAAACGCTCGCGCCGGATAGCCGTCCAGCAGCTGCAGTATTATTTGGACCATAACGTTAACCCGAATTCGCCGGACGGCGTGTCGTTCACACGAAGCTTCATGTCGAGCTCCGTGACGCTGTTTTATCCGCTGCTCGTTCTGGCGATCGCATCGGATTTGATCTCGGGCGAGCGTACGGCTGGTACGATCAAAATGCTGCTTACCAGACCTGTTAAACGCTGGAAAATATTGCTGAGCAAGCTGGTAGCACTCATCTTCTACGTTTCTTTAACCGTTGTGGTCAGCGGCGTTCTCTGTTATCTTATATCAGGCGCAGTGTTTGGCTACGGCGGCTGGGGGATGCCGGTGTTTACGGGATTCTTAATCAAAGGCTCCGCGATTGACAGTGCCTATGTCCACGCCGTGCCGCAATGGCTGTATATACTGATGGAATCCGGTCTGATCTGGGTATCGTCCATGACAGTCGCCATCCTCGCGCTGATGGTCTCCGTCCTTATTCGGAGCACGGCTGCAAGCATCGTGACGATGATGGCCGCCGTCATCTCCGGGACGATTCTCTCCAGCATGTCGTCCTCCTGGCAAAGCGCCAAATACGTATTCGCCGTTAATTTGCAATTAACCGATTATTTAGCGGGTTCGCCGCCTCCAATTACAGGCATGACGCTGTCTTTCTCGCTTTTCATTCTCGCCGTTTGGGCGGCAGCCGCACTTATCGTTTCGTTCTCCGTCTTTACGAAACAGGACATCATGAATTAGAATAGCTGAAGCGAGCGACGATGATTTTTTGGAATTCGGTAAGAAGCAAAGCGATTTACGAAGAAGTATCGCGAAAAACAAGCATTTTCTTCCGAAGTCAGTTTTTTACCCACAAGGAAGTTTTACGAAGAAGTAACCGTAAAAAAACTTGGCCTATGCTTCCGAAGCGAGTTAATTGCTTTCATGGAAGCAAGCCAACGAAGTAACGCAATTAACAAGCATATGCTTCCGAAGTCAGTTTTTTTACTCACAAGGAAGTTTTACGAAGAAGTAACCGTAAAAAAACTTGGCCTATGCTTCCGAAGCGAGTTAATTGCTTTCATGGAAGCAAGCCAACGAAGTAACGCAATTAACTTTTAGGAGGCTCTCTATGACTGAGCAGTTGGATTTGCTTGCGGGCGATAAAAGTTCGGCTGCCGGCAATTACGATGCGGATGACATTCAGGTATTGGAAGGGTTGACCGCAGTTCGTAAACGGCCTGGTATGTATATTGGGAGCACAAGCAGTTCAGGCTTGCATCATCTCGTGTGGGAGATCGTGGATAACGCGGTCGATGAGCATCTGGCGAAGTTCTGCTCCGCCATTGACGTGTCGATCAACAGCGACGGCTCCGTGACGGTCCGCGATAACGGACGGGGCATCCCGACAGGCATGCACAAAACCGGCATACCCACCCCCCAGGTCGTTTTCACCATGCTGCATGCAGGCGGCAAGTTTGGCGGCAACGGATACAAGAAATCCGGCGGTCTTCACGGCGTAGGCGCTTCTGTGACGAATGCGCTGTCGGAATGGCTGGAAGTCGAGATTTTCCGGGATGGCAAGATACATAAGCAGCGTTTCGAATACTGGGTCGATCAAGCGGGCAAAGAGCATGTCGGCGAACCGGTAACCGGACTTGAAATCACGGGAAACACGAACCGAACGGGGACGAAAATTACGTTCAAGCCGGATGCCCGCGTTTTCCACGGCGGCACGTCGATCAACTATGAGACGCTGTCCGAACGGCTGCAGGAAATCGCTTTTTTGAACTCCGGCTTGAAAGTAACGGTCAAAGACGACCGCAACGGCAAGCAGGAGCAGTTTTATTACGAGGGCGGCGCGAAGCAGTTCGTCCAGTTTCTAAATGAGGACAAGACCGTACTGCATGAAGTCGTTCATTTCACAGGTGAAAGGGACGACATCGAGGTCGAGGTTGCGCTGCAGTACAACGACGGCTACACGGAAACGATGGCTTCCTTCGTTAACGCGATCCCGACAAGAGGCGGCGGTACGCACGAAACCGGCTTCAAAACAGCGTATACGCGCGTCATGAACGACTATGCCCGCAAAAACGCGCTTTTGAAAGAAAAAGATAAGAATTTGGACGGCAACGACCTGCGCGAAGGCATCATGGCCGTTATTAACATCAAGATGGGCGAGGTAGAATTCGTCGGACAGACGAAAGACCAGCTGGGAAGCTCGTCGGCCAGAAGCGCCGTCGATGCGATTGTTTCCGAGAAGATGCAGGTGTTTCTAGAGGAGAATCCTCAGGTCGCCCAGATGCTTCTGAAAAAGGCCTTGCAAGCATCAAGAGCGCGCGAAGCCGCCCGCAAGGCGCGCGACGAAATTCGCAGCGGCAAGAAGAGCAGCCAAAGCTCCAACTTGAACGGCAAGCTGACGCCCGCGCAATCGAAGGATGTCTCCCGCACGGAGCTGTTCATCGTTGAAGGCGACTCCGCCGGAGGTTCTGCCAAGCAAGGACGTGATTCCAAGTTTCAAGCGATCCTGCCGCTGAAGGGCAAGCCGATGAATCCGGAGAAGGCGAAGCTGCTGGATATTCTAAAAAACGACGAATACAAAGCGGTTATTGCGGCAATCGGTGCCGGGATCGGCCCGGAATTCGACGCAGAATCGTGTAACTATAGCAAAATCATCATTATGACGGATGCCGATACGGACGGCGCGCACATTCAAGTGCTGCTGCTAACCTTCTTTTACCGGTACATGAAGCCGCTGATTGATTTGGGACGTGTCTTCATCGCCCAGCCGCCGCTTTATAAAATCACGCGCAAATCCGGCAAGCTGGAGACGGTGCGTTATGCCTGGTCAGACGAGCAGCTTCAAAATTATTTGAAGGAATTCGGCAAGAATTTCGAGCTCCAGCGCTACAAAGGACTAGGCGAGATGAACCCGGATCAGCTGTGGGAAACGACGATGAACCAAGAGACCCGCACGCTGCTGCAGGTACAGATCGAAGATGCGGCGAAAGCCGAGCGGCGCGTTTCGACGCTGATGGGCGATAAGGTCGACCCGCGCAAACGGTGGATCGTGGAAAATGTCGATTTCACCGAGTATGAGGAATAACCATTGAGGAGAGTATCGGCATGAGTATGCTGGAACAGTTTTTACCGGCGTATCTGGAAGAAGTCGTAGGCGACCGCTTCGGACGCTATTCCAAATACATCATTCAAGACCGTGCCATTCCCGACGTTCGCGACGGGCTGAAGCCGGTGCAGCGGCGTATTCTGTACGCTATGTATGATGCGGGCAACACGCCCGACAAAGGCTACCGCAAATCCGCCAAAACCGTCGGAGACGTGATGGGCAACTACCACCCCCACGGCGATTCTTCCATCTACGAAGGTATGGTGCGTATGGCTCAGCCATGGAAAATGGCCCATATGCTTATTGACGGCCACGGTAACTGGGGCTCGCTCGACGATGATCCGGCAGCGGCAATGCGCTACACGGAAGCGCGCTTATCGCCGATCGCGATGGAGCTGCTTCGCGACATCGAGAAACGCACGGTTTTGTTTAAAGACAATTTCGATAATACGACGAAAGAGCCGGTTGTTTTGCCGGCCCGCTACCCGAATCTGCTCGTCAACGGCGTCAGCGGGATTTCGTCGGGCTTCGCTACTGAAATTCCCCCTCATAACCTGAAGGAGATCATCGATGCTTGCATAGCCGTCATGAATAATCCGGATATCGAGCTGGAGCAGCTGATGACGATCGTGAAAGGTCCTGACTTCCCGACAGGCGGTCTCATTATGGGCGAGGACGGAATCAGAGAAGCCTACCAGAACGGCAAAGGCCGCATCTATCATCGCGCGAAGACGGAAATCGAGGACTTGAAGGGCGGACGCCAGCAGCTTGTCATTACTGAAATTCCGTTTCAGGTCGTCAAATCCCGGCTGGTTACGTCGATGGAGAACATCCGGCTCGAGAAGAAAGTCGAAGGCATTGCCGAGGTGCGGGACGAAAGCGGACGAAACGGGCTTCGTATCGTCGTAGAGCTGAAGAAGGAAGCGGACGCGCAGGGCATACTGGCTTATCTGCTGAAGAAAACCGATCTTCAAGTGGCATACAGCTTCAATATGGTGGCGATTGTCAACAAAACACCGCAGCAGCTTGGTTTGAAAGCAATGCTGACGGCTTATATCGTGCACCAGAAGGAAGTCGTCACGAATCGCTCCCAGTATGAGCTGGAGAAGGCGGAAGACCGGGCGCACGTCTTGGAAGGGCTTGCAAAGGCGCTTAACATATTGGACGAGGTTATTGCTGCGATCAAGGCATCGAAGAACCGCCAGGACGCACAGAACAATCTGGTGGCCAAGTTCGGGTTCTCCGAACGTCAAGCCGATGCCATTCTGACTTTGCAACTGTATCGTCTGACGAATCTCGAGATTACGTCGATCGAGAAAGAGCTGAAGGACATTCAGAAGAAGATCGCATACCTGCGTTCCATTCTGTCAAGCGAGAAGAAGCTGATTGGTGTCATCCAGGAAGAGCTCACCGAAATTCGCGACAAATACGGCATTGACCGCCGTTCCGATATTAAGGGCGAAGTCGAAGAATTGAAGGTAAATCTGGAAGTCATCGTCGCAGCCGAGGATGTCTTCGTCACCCTAAGTAAGGACGGCTACATTAAACGGACTTCGAAGCTCTCTTTCACCCGCTCGGGTGGCGAGCTTGGCAATGCCGGCGTCAAAGACGGCGATGTCATCCGTACCTTGCTGGATGTGAATACGATCGACCAGCTGCTCCTCTTCACGCGCAAAGGCCAATATTATCAGCTTCCGGTTCATCTCATTCCGGAGTTCAAGTGGAAGGATACCGGCACGGCGGTGGTCAACGTAGTGCCGATGCCGAAGGATGACAGCATTATCAGCGTCATTCCAGTGAAGGACTTCGAGATACCGAACCGCTCGCTCGTGTTCGTAACCAAACGCGGACAAGTGAAGCGTACGGAGCTGAAGGATTACAAATCGTCGCGTTCGACCGCCATTGCGGCCGTCAAGCTGGCAGAGGGCGATGATGTGCTGCGCGTCTTGACAAGCGACAACGCAAAAGAATTACTGCTTATTACGAAGAACGGCATGAGCATCCGGTTTGCCGAAAGCGAGGTCAATGCAATGGGACGCGTCGCCGCAGGCGTGCGGGGCATCGTATTGAAGGACGACGATGAAATCGTCGCGGCGGATCTGGTAAGCGGGGATGAGGGCGAAGTGCTTGTCCTGACGGATCTTGGCTTTGGCAAGCGGTCGCTGCTGCTGGACTATCCGATCCAAGGCCGCGGCGGCAAAGGGGTCGCAACATTCGAGTTCAAAGAAGGTAAACGCGTTCGTCCAAATGGAGATCGGCTTATCGGCGGCCTCCATTGCAAGGAAGAACGCGAAATGGTATTGCTGACTTCCTCCGGCGCGTCCATCACGGTGTCTACCGAGAAAGCGCCGATCGAAGATCGTAAGTCGACCGGACGTGCAGTGACTCCGGTTGACAAGAAGGACAGCTTAACAACCGTGTTTATTCGGGCTGACTTGCTGCAGCAGGATTAATCAAACGGTTGATGCGGAGAATCCTTCTGCTCCACTAATTTAACCATGAGTTCAAGTACGACCCACAATGGCGCCGGTTCATCAAGCCGGTCCAGCCATTGCGGGTCTTTTTGTATGCCGAGTTCTGAGAGTCTTCGCATCAGTTCCAGTTTGCGCTCTTCCACCTGCCATCACGCCCCTGTTCTCGATTTCGAGCCGGTACAACAGCCTATGGAATTAATATATGTCTAAACCTGTCAAATGGTTCTCTTTTATAGCGTTTAGGCGGACAAAATATTAACTGCATTAACCTTAAATTCGACATTTGCACATGGTATAATAAGGTATGAGCATAAATCGGACAGAAGGCGGGTGAGAGTCATCGTTTCTACGGAATTTGCCCGATTGTGGATGAAGATGACGAAGGAATGGAAGACGCATTTGGAGGATGAGCTGGCGCCGAATCTAACAGAAGGACAACTTGTCGTACTGGAGCTGCTGCTGCAGCATCAACCGATGAAACCATCGGATTTGCTGGCTTATTTGGAGACCACGCCGGCGGCCATAACGACGCTTCTGGACCGCATGGAGCGCGGAGGACTCGTTGAGCGGAAACGGGACGAAAGCGACCGCCGGATCGTCTGGGTGACGGTGACGGAGAAGGGACTATCGGAAGCTTCACGCGGTGTTGGTATTCGCGACGCCTATATCAGCGAAGCGCTTGACCGTATTTCGTCACACAATCAACAGCTTCTCGTCTACTTGCTCGGCAAGGTCGCGAATTCCTAATCGGCAGCACATGAACATAGAAACCGCCCCTCCTATTGACGCAGGAGGGGCGGTTGTTTGTTGTTTATGGCGCGGCTTGGAGCTGCACGGGCTTCGCTAGCATGGATTCGATCCGCTTAGTCAGCTGGGCGTACGTGCTCTTAATCGCGCTGTAATCCGAAGCCTTGAGGTCTTGAAGAGGCGCGGATGCCAGCAGAGCTTGAACCGGCATCACCGTATAGTGATTGACGCCTTTGACCAGCACGCGGTGCACCCAGGTCGGAATCGCCTTGACGCTGCCGATCGAAGTCAAGCCTGAAGTGTTGTCCTTGTGAATGTGTACCTTATAAATGACGCCGTAATCCTTTGTGCTGCCCCGCTGATTGGAAATGAAATTGCCCATCGAATAAATGATAAGTCCCTTCCGTACGGAGCCGTCCGGCTCTGTAACTTCCGCCAGCTCATAGGGCTGTACCACATGAGGATGCGAGCCCGCGATAATATCGGCACCTGCCGCAATGAGGTTCCTGGCCAGCGTCTTCTGGGCATCGTTAGGCATCGTCTGGTATTCGATACCGAAATGCAGGCATACCGTTATAAAATCCGCGCCGGCCTCGCGGAGGCGACCAATGTCGCGAATGATGGCCGCTTCGTCGATCAACGAAACCGCATAAGGCTGGTTCTTAGGAAGCGGGATTCCGTTCGTTCCGTACGTGTATGCCAGCAAGCCCATGGCGATTCCGTGCTTCTTCACGATTGTGAGCTTATCGGCTTCAGCCTTTGAACGGGCCGTGCCTTTCGTATCGAAGCCGAGCTTCTGCAGCTTCTCGAGCGTCATCGCGATGCCTTTCGCGCCGCGGTCCATCGCATGGTTATTCGCATTCGTCACCGTCGTAAATCCGGCATATTTCAGCGCGTCGCCGAGTTCTGCCGGCGCATTGAAGCGAGGGAATCCGGATAATCCCAGCGCTTTGCCGGCTATGGGCGTCTCGAGGTTTCCGAGCGTCCAGTCACCCTGCTCCAGAATCGGCTTCACATCGGTGAACCAGGGTTTGAAGTCATACCGCTGCGCGGCTTCGTCGAAGGCACCCGGAAGCTGAGGCGTATGCATCATAATGTCGCCGACGGCCACCCATTCGGCATCCGCCGAGCCATGCCCGGCATCCGGGGGCGGTGCTTCGGTGCCGGTATTCGGATCGGCGGGAGCCGGATTGTTATCGGTACCACCGTCAACCGGTTGGTCCATGTCATTCCCCTGTTGGTCAGGGTCATTCCCCGTACTGCCGTTGTTCGCGGAGGGCACGTCTGCAGGAGCGGATTTGACAGGTTCGTCCTGACCTGCCGCCGGTTCAGGCGGGGAAGGATCAAGATGCGGATCCGATGTACAGCCGCCAAGCAGCAGCACCAAGCTGAGGAGCAGCGGCGCGAGCCCTTGCTTGAACAGATGCAGGATTCGTCTCATCGGCGGCCACTTCCTTCATCAGGCAGCAGCGTCCGCGAGCGTTCATAATCCGCTGCGCTGAAGCGAGTCCAAGGCTCAGTCGCCGGCGGCGGGCAAAGGATGGTCAGCCATTCCTTCGTGACGGGATGCGCGACGCCGATAGCGGTCGACCATAGCGCGATGTCCTGCTCGCCTTGAACGGGAGGAGCGCCGTACTTACGGTCATATACGAGCGGGCAGCCGATCGATGCAAGCTGCGCTCGAATTTGATGCGAACGGCCCGTGAGCAGCTTCACGGCAATGAGCGAGAAAGGCCCATGCTTTGCCACAACCGCATAGTCGAGGATCGCCTCCTTGGCATCGGGAACAGGCTTGGGATGGACCGTGACGATATTGCGCGCGGCGTCTTTGCGCAAAAAGTGGCGCAGACGCCCGGAATCGGCTGCCGGAGCGCCGTGAACGACGGCAACATAGGTCTTGCCAAAGGCTCTGCTTCGAACGGACTCCGAGAGACGCGAGGCGGCCTTCGACGTTTTGGCGAACAGCATTGCGCCGCCGACAGGACGGTCCAAACGATGGACAAGCCCGACATAGACATTGCCGGGCTTGTTATATCGTGCTTTCAAGTCTTCCTTCAGCAGGGTGACCATATCGGACTCGCCGGTCTCATCCCCCTGCGAGAGCATGCCCGGCGGCTTGACCACCGCGAGCAGATGATTATCCTCGTAGAGCACGGGAAGGAGCGGGGCTGGAGCCGCCCCGTGATCTCCAGCCATGTTATTTGCCCTCCCAGCGGCCCAGTATGCCGCATGGCAGCGTCAGTCCCGAAGCCGTGATCGGAATACCGATTTCACCGCTGTGGATGGTGCCTCCGAATTTGCGGCCTACCGTCATGTGCAGCATATTGTGAAGGACGGTAGGAGAGAGACCCGTCGTATAGGAATTCACCAGCACGAACAGCGGATTCTCCGACAGAATCGTCGAACAGAATTCAAGGAAAGGGAACAGGTTCTGCTCCAGCTTCCACATTTCCCCGTTTGGTCCGCGTCCGTAGGAAGGCGGATCCATAATAATCGCGTCGTAGCGTTTGCCGCGGCGCTCCTCGCGCTGCACGAATTTGAACACATCGTCCGTTATGTAGCGGATGGGAGCAGTGGCAAGCCCGGACAGCTCGGCATTTTCCTTCGCCCACTGCACCATGCCTTTAGCGGCATCGACGTGGCACACTTCTGCCCCGGCTGCAGCAGCGGCAACGGTAGCTCCGCCGGTATAAGCGAATAGATTCAAGACGCGGACCGGTCTGCCCGCATTTCGGATCTTATCCATCATCCAAGTCCAGTTAACGGCCTGTTCGGGAAACAAGCCAGTGTGCTTAAAGCTGGTCGGCTTTATGTGGAATTTCAGCTCGCCGTAAGAGATGGACCAGCGGTCCGGCATTTTCGTGCGGAATTCCCATTCTCCGCCGCCGGATGAGCTCCGGTGGTAGTGGCCGTCGGCCGTTGTCCAGCGTCCTGTTTCATTGGCGATCGGCCAAATCACCTGCGGGTCTGGCCTACGGAGGACGTAGGAGCCCCAACGTTCTAATTTCTCACCATTTCCGGTGTCGAGCAGTTCGTAATCTTTCCATAAATCAGCGTTGTACATAGGTGTTTCCTTCCTTGATGTTGAATTTGTACCCGACGCCGCGCACCGTTACGATATACATCGGATTGGCAGGGTCAGGTTCGATCTTCTTGCGTAAATTGCTGACATGCACCATAAGCGTGCGGGTGTCGCCCATGCTGTCATGGCCCCATACGACCGTATACAGATCATCCAAGGCGAACGCGCGATTCGGCGTTTTGGCCAGGCGGACGAGCAGCTCGAACTCTTTGGCGGACAGGAAGACTTCTTTGTCCCTGACATGCACGCTTCGCGCCGGCAGATCGATCACGAGGCCGTCGAAGCGAAGCACCTCGTCGAATGCACGGTCGCCGGGTCGCTGCCGATCGTAAACGGATTGCCTGCGGAGATGCGCTTTGACGCGCGCCACCAGCTGACTCGGGCTGAACGGCTTCGTCATATAATCGTCGCCGCCTACCGTGAGACCATGTATAATGTCAGTATCGTCGCTTTTACAGCTGATGAATAAGATGGGAACGTCGGACATGCTCCGAATTTGCTTGCAAACGTCAAATCCGTCCATCTGCTTCAACTGGATATCCAATATGACGAGATCCGGCTTCAGCGCGGCGGTCAGCTCGACAGCATCTTCACCGTTGTCCGTCGTCTCGACGACAAACCCTTCGCGCTCCATATATAAGCGGATTAACTCAGTAATATCGGCTTCATCATCTACGACCAAAATATTACTCCCAGACATCTTCCGTTCCCCCTCTTCCCTCGAACTATTATAGCGAATGGAGGGAGGGGTGAGCAATCCACGTTTTTCAGGAGGGTTCCGTTATTCGCCGCTTATTCGCACTATTCATGCTCATACTCATTCCCATACTTCTCCTGTCCGGCTGCACAGTCCAGGATGGCAAGCCAGATCCCGTCGCGAAAGGGGGCATCATAGATTTACGCAATTGGTCTTTCGCGGGCGATGGACAAATTGACCTGTCGGGGCAGTGGTCCTTCTACGGAGGCCAGCTGCTGGCGCCGGGCGATACGAAGGGTCAGGCAGACGAAAGGCATGTCATGGTGCCGCGCTCGTGGAACAGTTATAATGGAAGCTTTGGCCTAAAGAGCGGCCAAGGCTACGCCACCTATAAGCTGAAGGTGCTGCTGACGCCGTATGACCGTGTACTGGCGCTCCGCGTGCCGAACATATTCAGCAGCTACAAGCTTTGGATCAACGGCCAGCTGGCGGCGGTACAGGGGCAAGTAGGGACAAGCCGCAGCACATCGGTGCCGCAGCAATATCCGCGCATCGTTTCATTCGACGCCAATACGAGCAAGGTGGACATTTTGATACAGGTATCGAATTACCAGCATCGCAAAGGCGGCATCTGGGTACCGATTCAGATGGGCGACAGCGATTCCATCGTCGACGGGCAAATGAAAACGACGGCTCAGGAGATGCTCATCCTCGGCAGTCTCATCATTATCGGCGTCTATCATATCGGGTTGTACGCGTTCCGCAGGCAGGAGCAGTTCACGATGTATTTTGGCCTACTGTGTCTATTCGTTGCGGCGAGGGCAAGCGTTACGGGCGAGAACTATTTGCTGCAGCTGTTTCCCATTCCGTGGGAAGGCGGGCTCAAGATCGAATACATCTCTTTCGCGCTGAGCGCCGTAACGGGCTATTTGTACGTGTACCGGCTCTTTCCGCTCGACGCCTCAAGGAAGGTCATACGCCTAGTCGTCGGGATCGGACTTGCGCTCTGCGTATTTGTTCTCGTCTGCCCGGCTATTGTTTACTCCCGATTGCTGCCGGTCTTTCAACTGTTTGTCGTCTCGGTAAGCCTCTATACGCTGTGTGTGCTCATCATGGCCAAATACCGCCGGAGAATCGGTTCTACTTTCGTGCTGGCGGGGGTAGCCGTATTTGTTGTGACCGTCATGAACGACATGCTGTTCTATAATGAATGGCTCGTCTATGCGCAGCTCGTTCCGCTCGGCTTGTTCTTCTTCATGCTGATGCAGTCTTTTATTATTTCTAAACGGTTTTCCATCGCTTTATACCAGGTAGAGCATGTATCTCACGAGCTTCGTGAGTTGAACACGCATTTGGAGGAACGCATCGAGGAACGCACGGAAGCGCTGAGCGAGGCGAATGAGACCCTTGCGCAGACGAATAGGGATTTGCAGCGGTCGGAAACATCGAGGCGTCATCTGATGACGAACATATCCCATGATTTGCGTACGCCGATAACGCTGCTGCAGGGTTACTTGGAAGCTTTCCAGGACGGGGTCGTCAAATCAGAGGAGCAGCAGCAGCTCTACATACGCATGATGCTTGGGAAGGTTGGCGGGTTGAACAGGCTGATTCACGATCTGTTCGAGCTGACAAAGCTGGAGGCGGGTCAGACGCGGTTTGATTTTGCGGAAGTATCGCTTGCGCAGTGGATTCAGCAGCTGCATGACTTGTATGAGATCGACGTCATCAGCAGCGGTTTGCGGTTCAGCTGCGACTTCCACAGCGAGCATACGCCGCAAGAGGGGCATGCGCATGAAATGGAGCAGCAGAACCGCATCCGGCTGAGCCTGGATTTGCCTCGCATGGACCAAGTGCTGGCAAATGTCATCTACAATGCCATCAAGCATACGCCTAAAGGCGGGGAGATAGCGCTTTCTTTCTTCGTCGAAGCAGCTTCGAAGCGAGTGGTCGTTACCGTCAGCGACACAGGCAGCGGAATCGAAGAAGAGCATCTGCCTTTTATCTTTGACCGGTTTTACAAGAAAGAAGCGTCCCGCAATTCCGCCGAAGGCGGCAGCGGCCTCGGACTTGCAATTGCCAAGGAAATCGTTGAAGCACACGGCGGCTCCATCGGCGTGGTCAGCACGCTGGAGAAAGGCACGATGGTATGGTTCATGCTGCCGGTCATCGTAAAGTAACATCAGTCGACCTGTTTGAGGAACGCCATCATCCGGTCGATGGATTGCTTCCGCCGTTCTTGATCCATGCTGTTGAGAAGGCGGATAATCTCGATCGCTTCAGGGGTCACTGGCGTATCCGGCTTAACAGGCTCTCCGCCGATAATGTAGTCTAGCGAAACGTTGAACAAGACAGCCAGTTTTTTCAACGTTTCATAGACAGGCTGGCGGTTATTGATTTCATAATGGCTGTAGGCGGATCTCGTAATGCCAATTTGTCTTGCGACTTCTTCTTGTGAGATGTTCTTCCGAAGCCGAAGTTCTCTTAAGCGATCTCCCATCGTCATGGTTTCTAGCTCCTTACGTCAATCTAGCCTTTTTCGTACGAGTCCAAACGGGTTTCGTGAGGTCCCTTCTACTAATTTATGATACAAAGTGTATCATTGTCAAGAAAAATGTAGCAATATAGGATAAGCAAGTGACCCGAAATGCCTTGAATGTCGTATATGCCGGAGCTAGATATAACTGTTGAAAGAGAAGCTTCTGTAAGAGAGACGTTCCCGGCTGTATTACTGCCTGGGACGTTTTTTTTATTTTCAGGCCGTTCAATTCCCGCCGAACTTATTCTGGTAATTGGCGAGCGCAAGCAGCGGCCACACCTTGCCATAGCTGTCGTAACGCGAATAGAGGTAGCCGGGCAGTCCGGCTCCAGTTGGATAAGCAGCGGCTTTGCCATCCTGCCCCAGATGGCGAAGGAGGAAATCGCAAGCCTGCTCCATGGCGGGCAGCGGCTGCTCGTGGACCGCCGTCAGCGCATCCAGCGCCCATGCGGTCTGGGCCAGTGTTCCATAAGGAAGCGGGATGAACTGCTTATGGCGGTCGCTGCTGCAGGATTCGCCGAATCCGCCGTCCTGAAGTTGAATGGATAAGAGCCATTCTGCTGCCTTCTGGATTTGCGGATGGCGAGCCGACTCCTGTACGGCGAGCAGGCCGGTAAGCGCGGCCCAAGTGCCGTAGATGTAGCAAACGCCCCAGCGACCATACCAAGATCCGTCCGGCTCTTGATGACGGAACAGCCAATCGGCAGCGCGGCGAACGAACGGCTGCTTGCTCGTCAGTCCGACATGGCGGCCGAGATATTCCAAGGTCCGCCCGGTCAGATCGGGCGTTGACGGGTCGGTTGCGGCATCCTCCGCGCCATCCAAGGGCACCCAGCTGATCAGCGGGTTATTGATGTTGCGTTCGAAAGCCGCCCAGCCGCCGTCTGAATTTTGCATGGACAGCAGCCATTGAAGACCAAGATCACAGGCATGGCGAGCAGTAGGCGTCTCCAGCTGCTGCACGGCTCGAAGAGCGGCGGTCGTATCGTCGACGTCGGGATTCCGCGTGTTGACGTCCGAGAAGCCCCATCCGCCAGCAGTCGGCGTTTTCACATTAAGCTTCCAGTCGCCCAGCTTCTCATGCTGCCGGTCAAGGATGTAGCGTCCGGCACTTTGAAGCGCGGGATGACGGCTAGGCAAGCCGGCAGCCTGGAGCGAGCCGCTGATCAGCGCGGTATCCCATAGGGTAGAGGTCGTGATTTGCATGGTTCGGCCATGCTTGGCGTCCAAGAACAAGAGGGATTCAAGTCCGCGGATGGCATCTGCAATCAACGGATGGTCGTTGGTCAAGCCAAGCGCCCGAAGCGCATGAACCATCAGAATCGTCGTGCTCGCGTAGCTGTAGAGCGTGCCGTCCGGTTCGATTCGTTCCAGCATATAGCGTTCAGCCCGATTCACGGCACGCGCCTGCAGCTCTGAGGGGATGCTGAACAGTTCTTTCCACCGATTGCCGAATTCTTCAGGCTGCAGCGGTCTGAAATGTGCGTCCCAGTTCTGTTGAATCGAGCTCACATTCATCGCTTGCCTAGCCGCCTCGGGGAGCGGGCGGATGGAGGAAAGCTTGAAATCAGGCTTCAGATGGGCAATCAGCAGCATCGGGGCCATATGAACGCGGGCATAGCCCGAGAATTGATAGAAATGAACCGGCGAAGCTTGCGGGAGCAACATGATGGAGATCGGAATCGGAAACCAGCGCGGCCAGTCGTATTGGCCGATCGTCGCCAGCAGGAACTTGGTGAGCAGGCAATTGATGCCAGACAAGCCGCCAAGCGCCGCAAATGCATCCGCCGCGCGCTTCATACGAGGCTCATCCGGCGATACGCCTGCATATTGAAGGGCAATGTAGCATTCCGCCGTTGCTGAAGCGTGGCCAGCCTGCTCATCCGGGTGGATGCGCCATGCGCCGTCAGCGGATTGCTTGGCCCATATTCTGTCCGCTAAGTCGCGGACCAGCTTCGGTCTGCCGATCCCGGCGCTCTGCAGCAGCATGATCGCGGCGGCATCCATGGATGTACCGCCTTCGATGAAGCCCATGCGCCAGCTGCCGTCACTCGCTTGCGTCTGCAGCAAGTGCTGCGTGAGACCATCAATGCCGGATTGGATGCGTTCCCGCATAGTAACGAACACCTGCCTCGAATGGAATAGCCATTTCGCCGTTTGATCGAAATTGGCGTTCACGGTAGTTTATGACCGGCGTCTCGTCATTCATGATGGAATCGGCTGTTCAATCGTTGAAGATTGTGCGGATTTCATGGACATTCTTCTTTGAACTCTATATGATGAAAATGGTTCTCATAGCATGACCCAGGCGTTTCATCAGCTGTTCTCGGACATCGGGGATTTCAATGCCCGCGTCGAAGACAATGTAGGCGGGATGCGGGTCGTGCAGGCGTTCGGCAACGAAGCGTTCGAGAAAGAGCAGTTCCAGGTCAATAACCTGCGCTTCCGCATCTCAAAGCTCATGTCATACAAAATTATGGCGTTTAACTCATCCATTAACTATTTCCTAAAGCGGCTCGTTTCGTTGTTCGTCATGGTATGCGGAACCTGGTTCGTCATCCGGGGCGAGCTGTCCCCGGGCGGATTCGTCGGCTTCCTCTTGCTCGCGAACGTATTCATCGGTCCGATCGAGAAAATCAATGCGGTTATCGAGAGCTATCCCAAAGGCTTTGCTGGCTTTAAGCGTTACGCGGAGCTGATGGATACGGAGCCCGAGGTTGCGGATCGGCCCAATGCCGTGACTGTTGGCAATTTGCGCGGCGATATTGTCTTCCGCGATGTTTCATTTGGCTACGAGAACGAAGCCAAAGTTCTCGAGCGCATCAATCTATCGATTGGCCAAGGGGAGACGATCGCTTTCGTAGGGCCTTCCGGCGCAGGAAAAACGACACTGTGCAGCTTGCTCCCGCGGTTCTATGATGTAACCGGAGGCAGTATCTCCATCGACGGGCACGACATTCGAGACATGAAGCTCGTGTCTCTGCGCAAAGGCATCGGCATCGTTCAGCAGGATGTCTTCTTGTTCTCAGGTACGCTGCGGGATAATATTCTTTATGGCAAGATGAACGCAGGTGACGAGGAGATTTGGTCAGCGGCTCGAAGAGCGCAGCTGGAAGCATTCGTTCACTCGCTTCCTGACGGACTGGACACGATCGTCGGCGAACGGGGCGTGAAGCTCTCCGGCGGTCAGAAGCAGCGCGTCGCCATCGCGCGGATGTTCTTGAAGAATCCGCCCATACTGATTCTTGATGAAGCCACCTCCGCGCTCGATACGGAGACGGAATCGGCGATTCAACAATCGCTCGCCGAGCTGTCGCAAGGTAGGACGACGCTTATCATTGCCCACAGGCTTGCGACGATCAAGAATGCGGATCGCATTATTGTCGTCACAGAGCAAGGCGTAACCGAGCAGGGCAGGCATGAGGAGCTGCTTGCTGCGGGCGGTCATTACAGCAGATTGCATCAAGCACAATTCCAATCCTAAGGAGGGGCTCAGCCCATGAGAACGTTTCAAGAGCGTTTGGCCCAATATGCAGCGCTTGCCGTTGAAGTTGGCGTCAATATTCAACCAGGTCAGAAGCTGTACATCATTGCGCCGATTACGGCGGCTGAATTCGTGCGCGAGGTCGTCAAGCATGCCTACGGGATCGGATCCCCATACGTGCATGTGGATTGGAGCGACGAGCAGGTGACGCGCACGCGTCTTCAGCAGTCGCCGCAGGAAGGTCTGTCGAGCTATCCCGCTTGGCATGCCAATGGGCGGGCCGAGATGGCGGAAGAAGGCGCGGCATTCTTATGGGTCGTTGCCGAGAATCCGGATTTACTAAGCGGCATCGATTCTGAACGCATTGGTCTCATGACCAAGTCGCAGCAGATGGCGATGCAGCCGTTCCGCAAATTCACGCTGAACAATCAGGTAGCCTGGTCAATCGTCGCGGTTCCTATGGATGCTTGGGCGGATAAGGTTTTTCCTACGCTGCCGGAAAGCGAGCGGGTTGACGCATTATGGGAAGCGATCTTTGCCGCAGTACGCGTCGACGACGAGAATCCGGTGGAGGCATGGCGGAGTCATGCCGATAATTTGCGTTCCAAGGCAGGCAGACTCAATGAACGCAAGTACATGGAGCTTCGTTACCGCAACGCGGTCGGCACCGATGTGACGATCGGACTGCCGGAAGGGCATATCTGGGTCAGTGCGGGAACGAAGAACGCACAGGGGAACTTGTTTATTCCGAACATGCCGACTGAGGAAGTGTTCACGTCGCCGCTTCGTACGGCCATTAATGGCAAGGTCGTGAGCAGCAAGCCGCTCAGCTACAACGGGAACTTGATTGACCGTTTCGCCATTACGTTTACGGATGGCCGCATTACGGCGTATGAAGCCGAACAAGGCTATGAAGCGCTGAGAAGCTTGATCGAAACGGACGACGGCTCGCATTATTTGGGCGAAATCGCGCTTGTGCCCTTCAAGTCGCCGATATCCGATACGAATCTCACGTTCTACAATACGCTGTTCGACGAGAACGCAGCCTGCCATCTGGCCATCGGCTTCGCGTTTCCGTTTTGCTTGGAAGGCGGTTTGTCCATGAGCAAGGAAGAGCAGCTCGCGCGGGGATTAAACCACAGTCTGACGCATGTCGACTTCATGATCGGCACTTCGGATTTGGACATTGATGGCATTCGCCAGGATGGCACGGCAGAGCCGTTGTTCCGTTGCGGCAATTGGGCGTTCTAAATCATCGTTCAGGCTCTCCACGCGTCATGCGATTGGAGGTCGTGGAGGACAGGAAGCAGCGGGTGATACCGCCGCACAACTGAAAAAAAGCATGCGGATTAATGAAACGTCCGCATGCTTTTTTTACGTCGTTTAGTTCGCAGCTAGCTGCTTCTCGTACAGGCAGAATCCTGTAGGCGACGTGCCCTTATACGTATAGCCGAGTCCGCTGTAGAAGGCGTTCAGCTTCGGATTGCTGGCAATGCAGTCGAGGCGCATCGTCGACTTGCCTGGAAAGGAGATGCCCGTTTCCGCCCAGTGCACCATATCCGCACCGAGCCCTTGGCCGGCGTATTCGCGGTTAATGGCAAGCCGGTGAAGGTACACGTTAGGCTCATGGCCGTCCGGTCCCCATAGGCCGAGATCCCAATCGCCGGGTGTTTGCATGAGCAGCACGATGCCTGCCAGTTTGGCGCCGTCCTTGAACATGAACAGCTCGCCTTTCTCGATATGGCCCACGACGTTATGATGGTCATCGCCGGATAGAAGTGCGCTCCACTGCGTCGAACCCGTGCTCTGCAGCCATCTGGCTGCGCCGACGAGCAGCTCCATGACGGCTGGCGCGTCATCCGGCTTCGCCTGTGCGGCGGTGATGCGCGCGTTTGCGTGATCGTGATGAAGAATATAATTCAGCATGGTGTCGTCTCCGTTTACGATGGAATAGATGAACAGGCTCCTATTGTACCATCATGCCGTCTGCTGGTTCAAACGGCTCTTTTGCGATTCACGTAATAATACATGCTGAGCGGCCACCATATGATCGCGAAGATCGGATAGATCGCCCAGATCGCGTTCGGCGACGTGACCGCATTGACCGCAATGAACATGGCGCTGGTGAGCAGCGACGCGCATAAGGCAAAGGTGAACCATTCTCTGCTGCGGGAGAAGTAGATAGACATCGGCCACCAAAGCAAGGCGTAGGCAGGGAAGATGATCCATGGAAATTGCGACGACAGCAAGATGTTCAGCATCCCATAGTAAAGGATGATACAGAAGCTGCCCGCGAGCGCCATTGCGAGCGTGCGTGCGAAACGGCCCGCGTACATGAAGATCGGCCACCAGATGACGGCGAAGCCCGCATAGAGGATCCATGGCACATTCGGACTGTGGGCGATGTTTTCGTAGGCGAAATAGAGAAGGATGAGCGCCGTCGAAACCATGGAATAAGCTTTGAACCTGCCGTTATTCGCGAAATAGATCGCGACTGGCCACTGAATCAGGGCGAAAGCCGGATGGATAAACCAAATGATGCCGGGCGAAGTCAATAGGTTCACAAGAATGAGGAAGAAGATGCTCATGAGGCTTCCGGATACGGCAAAGGCAACGCGGTGATTGCGCATAGGAATCGCCTCCTTATTTCCAGCCCAGCCACTTATAGAACATGACAAGCGGCCACCAGGCTACGGCAAAGGTCGGATAGACGAACCAGATGACATCCGGGGTGTAATAGACGTTGATGAACAGAAACAGCGCAATAATTAGGCCGCTGCCCCAGAGCGAGAAGCCGAGATGCAGTCCGAACTGTTTGCGCGAGGAGGCGGGCTTGCCGTCCTTCACGCCGAGCTCCTGCTTGATATCCGAAATATCTCCGAACTCGACGATCGTCTTGTTGATGGCGTCCTCCTCCGATTTGCCGCTCCTTACGAGGTCAAACACTTTCTCCTCCAGGTTCTGGATAATTTCCTCTTGAATAGCCTGTTTCGATTCGCTCTCCGGAATATCCGAGAACCATTCTTCTACATGCGTCTTAATCTTCTTCATCTTAGAGTCCCTCCATGAATATATTGACGATTTCTTTGATTTCGTTCCATTCTTCCACCGTTTCCTTGAGGTAGGCCCTGCCGAGCTTGGTGGTCTTGTAGTAGCGCCGTTTGCCGCCGTGCGAGATGTAACCGACGTACGATTCAATCAGCTCCTTGCGTTCCAACCGTTGAAAAACCGCATAGAGCGTCGCTTCTTTAATTTGGAACCGGTCGTCGGTCCGGACGCTGATTTCTTTGGAAATCTCGTATCCGTAACGGTCTTCCTCATAGATCAACCGCAAAATAATGGCATCGAGATGGCCGCGGATGATATCGCTTCGGATCATGCATACTCCTCCTGTTCCCTGAAAATAAGCTGAAGTAATTGCTCTGTCACATAGTGCTCTATCTGATAGAGTTCTGTCTGATATTGCGGTTGCAGAAAATTGAAAGCGCAGTCACTGCTCCATTGGACCGTCGTAAGATTCGTTGAATGGAATGAGCGCACGCAATAAAGTGAAATAGAAAGCGGTTGAGAAGGATGAACCTATCCTACTCAACCGCTTTTCGATTTATACAGCAATACGATGATTAACCGAGCGAGTTCCGATTGAAGCATTATCGTCTGGCGTTCCGAGCCAATAACCGTACGCCAGGGTAAATTGAAGAAAACGCTGCAACACTTTTGGAGAAGGAGGACCCGGTGGAACGATTTCGGCCGGTCGAGTTTTTTGAAAAATCCTCCTTTTTTGTTTTGATTCATCATCAAAGTGTCGTTCTATGGTATTATTCCAAGCGTGGTTTACGTCTCCAGGGATATCGACCATATCGCCAGCAACGACCGTGTGCCATCGGTATTCAGTGCCCAGAAGAAGTACTTGACTTTTCGGCAAATAATACGTGCTGATTCATTACAATAAAGTATTGTTCTACACCTTACTAACAAGAAAGAGGGCAACCAGAGGATGATATGCTCCCCATACGGTGGACAGGTGAAATAATAAAAACCTGTTACTGTAAGGGGAGCTTTTTATGTCTATAGGAAAATATAGCGCGGTTGAGAAACTCGCGATTCTCGAAGCAGTTTCAAAAGGGGAACTGGGTTTCCTAGCCGCAGCAAAAAAGTACGGAATTAATAAAACATCTTTAATGAAATGGCAGCGTCGGTACAAGCTCTATGGCTATGAAGGGCTCGAGCGTCGTACGCATAATCAAAGTTACAACGCTGAACTGAAGCTTCAAGCGGTGGCGGATCGATAAATATAAGATTGCGAGCACAACCTCAAGCAACATGCTGATGAGTGATTCGGATATTGCAACGGTTCAATTAAAACGCTTCAAAACCATATTGACTCAACTCCGGTTATAAGTAGCATTATTCAAGATCAAAAAAGAGAGTGGAGTTCGGATATGTTTTCTAACAGAGGGTTTCGGTTGGAATTATATAGAGCCCCCCCCGTGGATGAGGCTAGTCATTTGAAAGCTAAATATGATTATATGGGACGGCTACAGCAAGTTGGACAGATAAATAGCTTCCCGCGTCGGGAAATGACGAAGCAGTGTGGCCAACCCGACGTCGGCCCGGCGGGCGATATCTCGCATGGACGCATCGACAGCATGCTCGGCGACGACGTCACGCGCGACTGCAAGTAGATGACTGTAATTTTTTCTGGCGTCGGTTCGCATGATGCCTTGACAAATGGATCACTGATCCATTATATTTGAACCACTGATCCGAATGCGGTATTCGGTAACTGGGTCAGTGAAATCCGTAAGATACAGCAATCTGTGCAAATGGGCCAGAGACGCTGTCCAACACAACGAAAGGGTGAAAATTCATGGGAAAGCTTGAAGGTAAGGTTGCAGTCATCACGGGAGGCGCTACCGGCATCGGCCGCGCTGCAGCAAAGCGGTTCATCGAGGAGGGCGCCTTGGTCTTCATCTTCGGCCGCCGGCAGGAAGCGCTCGACGCCGCTGTGGCCGAACTAGGGCCCAATGCCCGCGCGGTGAAGGGCTCAGTCTCCGATCTGGCCGACCTCGACCGACTCTACGCGTCGGTGAAGTCCGAGTGCGGAACCCTCGACATCGTCTTTGCCAATGCCGGGGCGGGAAGCCAGCTTCCGCTCGGCGAGATCACCGCTGAGCACATTGACGAAATCTTCGACACCAATGTGAAGGGTTCGATCTTCACGGTCCAGAAGGCGCTACCGCTGATGGGCCAGGGAGGTTCGATCATCCTAACGGGATCGAGCGCCGGCACCACGGGCGCCCCGGCAATGAGCGCCTACAGCGCGAGTAAAGCGGCAGTGCGCAACCTCGCGCGCACCTGGGCGGAGGACCTGAAGGGCACCGGCATCCGGGTAAACGTGCTGTCGCCCGGAGCGACGGCAACCGAACTCGCGAAGGAATCGCTAGGCGAGGAGGGCCAAAAAGTCTTCGCCTCGATGACTCCGCTCCAGCGCATGGCTGATCCGGCGGAGATCGGGGCGGTGGCCGCCTTTCTCGCATCATCGGACAGCAGCTTCATGACCGCCAGCGAAGTCGCCGTCGACGGCGGCCTAGCGCAAATCTGACGCGCTACGCCCGGCCGGTCACTCCATTCGATATTCGGAGCCCGTAGGGCGTGGTAAACTGAAGGAGAAGAATATATGAGCTACGCAATTATTGGCTTCGGCAAGATCGGCCAGGCTCTTGCTAAGGCGTTTGCCCGAAGCGGCATCGAAGTATCCGTTGCAACCACTCGCGACCCGGAAAGCTTTGCATCCGCTGCGGCCGCGATCGGACCAGAGATCATTCCCAAAAAATTGGCGGACGCCGTCAAGGCGGACATCATCTTTTTGGCTGTCCGTTTCGAGTCGCACCCGGATGTCGCGAAGGCGCTCTCCACCTGGCAGGGGAAGACCATCGTCGATGTGACCAATGCCTACGGCGTGGCCCCTGAGGAACTGGGAGGACAGCCTTCTTCCAAGTTCGTCGCGCAAGCCTTCACTGGTGGACGACTGGTCAAGGGCTTCAACCATTTGGTCGCTGCCGTCCTTGACCAAGATCCGGCCGTTCATGGTGGCAGGAGAGTCGTGTTCCTGGCGAGCGACGATGACGGCGCAGCAGCGGAGATTGGTGCGCTTGCGGAAAATCTCGGTTTCGCGCCGATCAAACTTGGCGGGCTTTCTGAAGGCGGACTACTTGTGCAGGCGCGCGGAAATAGCTGGGGTCAACTGATCTTTAAGGATTTGGTAAAGTTCGACTGATGAATCGTGATCGCAAATTTCGATGCGATCCTGCCTCGTGGACAAAGAGCAGCCACAGTTTGATTGAAGCGAGGGCGACGCCGGTAGTAGACAGACACTTGCCGATCATCTGGCGTGTGCGCGCTTGTGGGTCTGTCTGACGCCTTCCAGCCTCGGGAAGCTGATGGGCTTGACACTCCTGTTTCCGCACCTGGTCGGGCGTGAGGGTCGGGCGAAGGCGCTCGGCCCTCGCCTCCTTCGCCAGCTGTGCGATGGCGAAGGCGCTACGCAGCTGTTTGAACGCCGAGACGATGAAGCTTCGGTCGTGGCCTGCACCCGTCGCGCTTGCGGCTGCCCGATGGTATGAAATCAAAGAATTCAAGCAGATCGTAGAATCGACGGAAAACCGCAACATACCTAGACGGCCTATTACCAATCTACTTCCAATACTGTTGGTGTATCTTTCGGGGTTTTTAAAACAAATTTACCTGCATCCGACTGGAACACCATCCGTGAACAAGTGCGAAATGATGTAATTGGACAAAAGTTGAAAGGCTATGACGACCAAGGAAGAAATTATGGAGATACTGACGAGGAAGATTGAATTTGATATAATGATTATGTAGCACATTGGAGTTGATATTGGATCATGGCTGGCTGGCTCCTTAGGGAGTCGGCCTGCCCTCGATTCATAATAAAAGCGTGGCTTGTGGTTTACCACATGCTAGCATTCGCTATTTTTAAGGGATAATGTTACGTGGGCAATACTAACGTTTCAATTTCGCTTGGCTGGGAAGAAATGAGAGTTCGCATCCGGCGGGAGGCTAAAAACGATAAATTGTGCATTACAATTTTTCCTAAACTACCCACGCCCAAGAGCGCATACAGTAACGTCTAATTGATCAATACCGATTAGAAGAATAGTTGAGATCCATTCCCTTTGATACTGAAATGACATATTAGCTTTCGATGGAATGTCCCAATAACAAATCTTTTTGTGGTTTTTACAGATCAAGTTATAACATGCCGAGAAAAGTCGCGTATCGGGAACGCAGGGAAAATCAACGCCTAAACGTGACAGTAAGCTTTCGCTATTTGAGTGAGGTGAAAACATATGCGAGCCGACGCCAGAAAAAATTACAGTCATTTACTTGCAGTCGCGCGTGACGTCGTCGCCGAGCATGGTGTCGATGCGTCCATGCGAGATATCGCCCGCCGGGCCGACGTCGGGTTAGCCACACTGCTTCGTCATTTCCCGACGCGGGAAGCCTTGTTCGAAGCGTTGCTGCGTACGAATCTGGAGGCACTGACGCAGAGGGCAGGCGAACTCGAAACGTCGAATCCACCTGACGAAGCGCTCGTGTCCTGGTTTCGCGAAGTGGTGGCTTTCGTCCAAAGCTATAGCGGCGTTGTCGCCTTGATGGCGAGCGCCCACGCGGACCCGGACTCCGCGCTTTACGCTACATGCGTAGCGGTGCACTCAGCGGGCGCGCGACTATTGCTCCGTGCTCAGACCGAGGGAACGGCGCGCGCCGATATGAATGGGGACGACTTGTTCGCCATGATATCGGCGGTCGGCTGGCTTGTCGGCCAACCTTCATTTGCGCCACGGACTGATCATCTTTTCAATGTTATCGCGAGCGCCATCTGGATGAATGATCTATAAGATACAGCAATCTGTGTAAATGGGCCAGAGACGCTGTCCAACACAACGAAAGGGTGAAAAGTCATGGGAAAGGCTGAATAAAACGATGTTGACAGCGTTCATGTAATTCGATTGTTGGCTTATTCACAGGATCTCATAAAGAGATCACGGGGTACCGGATGCGTTGCGCAAAAGGGCACCGATCCGTTCCGTTAGAAAGACCGGCCTCCACCATTTGGATAGGTGTGACGAAGGAATGACAGGGCATATGCCCCGTTGAGAGCGAAAACCTCCAAAGACTGTGTGGAGAAATACGTGCAGTAATATGGAACTATTTAGCGATATTCACCTCGCCTCTGTTCCCGGATACCTTCTAACAGTTGAATCTGAAGGTTCTGGCCTCGTCACATCCTTCATCCTATTGCAAAGGGGATGAAATCCTGCGAATAAGCGAGTATTCGCTAGAAAATCAAAGCGTACTGAGGGAGTGCAATCGATTTTCCAACAAAACCCGATTCTAAAACTGAATCGGGTTTATTTGATATATTCCGCCACGCTAATTGATTACACGTATGTAAACGGTCTTCTCATGATGTTGAATTTCGAAAAGAACCCGGTAGGTTCCACGCAGACGGATTCTCGAGGACTATAAACAACAGATCCAGGAGCAGATCGACCAGCTTACCGTAAACTTAGTGGCCTTAGTACGAGAAAACCGATCATTATAAGGTGTTAGTGAGCGACATTGAAGAACGAACATGGACCAAATCGCTCTGAATTTTCTATTGAATTAACGGGTACTATAGCACAACGACATCAGGCTGCCGGCTAACTGCAGCCTTCGTTCAGTTAAACGGGCAGGATAGTTTAATTTCCTAGCGAATGGTTTAGGGGAACCAGATCATAATTGAGAGGATTGATTTTGCATGAGACCTAGTAGTCAGGTACTGATTGAACAATTAGGAACAGATTATATTGATACTAGGTTAAAGGGCTTCTCATACGATCATGTATCACATTTAGTTCAAATGAGATATGGGGATTTAGAAAATGATGAAAATGATAAGGTCATTTTCTTTAGGGATTGTTTTTCGGTAAGTATCAACACCTGGCTGGAAAGTATGAAGGGTAATGTCCCTGTCAAACCAGGTGAAATGGACTTCTTCTTGCATGAGATAACGATTGAAGATATTGAAATCAATGGTGTTTCACTTTATAAATGTTCAATGGAGATACCCATGATGGATTGTCAGATCGCATGTGTCGCGATTGAATTAAACTAACTGGGAACATGATAGTTCAACGATTCATGCAGCAGTTTGCCGTTGGCAGCTGTTCCATTTTTCATTAAGCTAACTGGCAGAATACTTCCAATATGTGGTACCATATGATTTATAAAATACTATTGCTTAGGAGGGAAAAGGTGTTGGGGATATTTTAGCATCCTTTCATCTTTAGGAACGATAGTGGTATGGCTAATCCTAAACTTCAATAACCCATATAATTCTGCTTCACTAAGTAATGATGTTATGATAAGAACGGGAGCATTTCTTTTAGCCCCCGCATTTGTTGTAGTAATAGGCACGATTATTAAGAAACGTTTCATCCTGTTCATCGCTTTTTTTTGGTCGTTACCTTTAAGTCTCTACCTAGCCATGACGCCTAGTATCTTTAAGTTATTTTTAGCTACTTCATTATGCTATCTTTTGGCGGGAATTCTAATGGGAAAGAGCAACGCGACGCTGACTAATTCCGGCAACAGCCGATTACGCTAATTGGGAACGTTAGTTAAATAAAGCAGCAGCAGTCTAGGACTTTATTTTCTCAGTCCATAGCTGCTGCTGTTTCGTTTTTGGGGTTAGTCTAATACTTAATTTTCGGAATGTGACGGTTTGTATATCGAAAAAACCGCGCGGCTACAATACATCCAGTCTAATACTTTATTTTCTCAATACAGTCGTATAAATACGAAGATGACATGTTCAATTTTGACTGGGTCCATTGATGAGCCGGCTAACACTGGGAGACGGCGGGGGCAGGAATAATAATTAATTGCAACCTTATGGCAAGATACCAGCATTTTCTTACGGTTGTGGTAAGCCAAATAGAGTTGGGCACCCGAAGGCGAATAAGTGCTGAAGCTGATTTTCCTGGACGAAACTTCGATGTAGATTCAGCCGGACACACCCGCACCACCTAACCGCCGGAGGGACGGGTCGCCAGACTTAGCCTCGCATAGGAGTTGTCCGGCTGAATTCACCCTCGGCACTTCTGCATCGGCCTAGACCAAGGGCGTAAGCCCGCAGCGAGTTATATGAAGTCAGCGCCTTCCCCGAGTCACCCACCAAGTCATCATTCAAATGGATCAAGGTTTTCACATAAAAATTCCGATGGTTGGGGCATAAACGGCGACCAGAATCGTCATGCAGAGCCGTCCTTCTTCATCCGCTGATCATTATTTCTCCATTTGGCCACGACGATGAAGAGAACGGGAAAAGCAACAGCGAATAATGAGTAGTACTCGAACAAATATTTTTTTATCCAATCGAGATTTTCGACGATATTCATAAAAAGTAGCGAATACGCAGATATGACCCACACCATCGGATAAATGACGGTGTATCGCCTCTCAATCTTGAACAATTGGCAGACACCCGAAACAGCACAATAGAATAGTATGCAAAGCTTAATACATACTACCAGCACGATATTCACAGACAGAATCGCTTCCAAATGCTCGATGAAACCGGTAAATCTCATTTCGCGGAACATAGAAAAGATTGGGTAAACCAAGTGCTGTCCGCGATACACGCCTAGAACACCAATAGAAATAAAAACGCAAGCGGCCAACATTACGCCGGCGATAGTGATTCCCGTAATAAACGCGAAATTTACTTTCCTCTGCACGAACGGAATGATCATCAAGAACGCAACTGTTTCCATAAAGGGGAATGCTAACACGTATCGAGTTTGAATAACGGCGTTGCTAATCTGGAAAGGGTAGGCAAAGTTAAAATAATGCCAATTCCACTCCCGCAGCATGATGACTACCGGAACCCAGAACGCAAGATAGAGGAATGGCACCAGAAGTTCGTTCATCAGGGCGATTGATTCGATGCCCTTCGACACGGCGTACGCAGCGAAGAGTAGTATCATGAAATGGAACACAGAAATAGGTGTACGTGGCATGAGGTTAATATGCATGAAATCGCCAAGGTTGCGCGTTACCCACGACGCGAGTTGGATGAAAAAAACGATATAGAGTAACGAGACGAGGCCGCCGGCCCACTTGCCGAATGCCTGCAAAGCAATCTCAATAAGCGTCTTTCCTGGATACAGCTTAGCAAGGTACGAGTATCCGAAAGCAAGCACTAGCCCATACAAGGTCGCCCAAATGACAACAATCCAACCATATTGTTTTGCGCTCGCGATGATTGGGCCGGGTAACAAAATAAACGCAGTACCGATGACATAGATTTGCGTCAATAAGTGAAACTGCCACGCGCTGAGCCGGACGGATTCCATAAGCTCATCATCCTTCCTTGTCTTCCTTGGTATAGGGATCACTCTTGTTCCCGGTCATCGTAACGTCAGAAGTGATCGTGAAATTCACAGATGTCCGCCGCCATGAATTCGAAGTAGCCCCTTCATCCTGCAAACCCAATAGATCCCAGTTATTTAGCTTTCCCAACACTACCATCTTCTTCGCGTTATCCTCTACGACACGATTAAACGTCTTTTCGATCTTGTGTACGTTTTCCAACGTTAATTTCGCATTCTGTTGGTTGTTCAATATGCGGAGATCCGCATGAATGAGGATGTTGAGGCGATTGGCGGATCGGTCCCATTTCCGTTTCACTTTGACATTATTCGTCTCGACGTCAACATAGTTTCCGCTTACTTTAAGCGTTTCTGTGAACTTCCGATAATTCGTGTTCAGGATGTGAAAATAGTATTTATTCTGACTGTCCAAGAGTCCTTCCATGCGTCCTTTAAAGAACACCGCGCTGTCCGCAAAAAAGGATGGCGCTTGTTCGCTGGCGTCAATCTGCTCCATTCTCTCTGTAGTTTCTGCCGGTTTGCCGCGGTAATGGATCATCGGTATGAGTGTCGGCAAATGGAATTGCATACCTGTCACGATGTCTTTGACACGGATCGGTTCTACGCCCCCCGCAAAGGCCCCCCGCGAAAAAAGGCGAACAAGCGAGGTGGCATGACGCCCGGGGACCTTTTCGAGTGTCGTAAAACTGTTCATTACGGCCTTTAGAGGGGAATCCGTCACAAACAGATAAACATTCATGCGCCATTCGGGAGTCGTTTCCAAGTAGTTGAGAATATCAATGATTCCCTGTCGGGCCACCGCTTCGGATAATATATAGCACTGCAAATGTGAGGTGAAAAGCAAACGCGGCATCATGGTGCTCGTTTTCTGCATGAACCGGCCCAAGCTATATTCCTTAAATCGATACGTGTAAACCGACGCTTTGGAGCCGCCACTTTGCCTGGAGGAGAGAGCCGGTGGGTTAATTACTTGGTAATAAGCAATATACATGCCAGTCGACGGTTCCCGGTCGATGCCGACTGAGGTGACAATTGCCAGTTCGTTGATTTCTTTTTTGTCCCAGCATCCTGAACAGACAAGTAAGGCGACTAGTAAGATCAAGAGCCAAAATTTTCGCAATGCTCGTCCCCCTATTTTTTCCTAGAAAACATCTGAGGTTTTTGATTCAACCAGAACCGAGGAACACGTAGAATAGTGTCTTTAAAGTCTGACACCAGCAAAGGCGCAAGGGGAGACATATACTTCACACCGAAGGAACTCAATGAAACTAGATGAACCAAAACAAACAATGTTCCGCACAGAATACCGTATAACCCCATAAAGCCCGCAAGGAACATAAATACGAACTGGAGGACCCGCTGAGCATTGCCAAAGCCGTATATTGGAGACACAAAATTGGAGATGGCCGTAATCGAAACGACAATGACCATGGCCGCGGAGACGAGTCCCGCTTCGACTGTGGTCATGCCAAGTACAAGAGCACCGACGATCGAGATCGATTGACCGGCAATTCGAGGCATTCGTAAACTGGCTTCACGTAAAATCTCGAACGTGACCATCATGATCATCGCTTCCAGGAATGCTGGAAAAGGCACAGCTTCCCGCTGCGCGGCCAGGTTGATCAAGAGCAAAGTCGGTAGTAG
Organism: Paenibacillus sp. R14(2021); assembly: GCF_019431355.1. Classification (NCBI taxonomy): domain Bacteria; kingdom Bacillati; phylum Bacillota; class Bacilli; order Caryophanales; family Paenibacillaceae; genus Paenibacillus; species Paenibacillus sp. R14(2021). Next base: position 1,631,717 of record NZ_CP080269.1, on the reverse strand, counting down.
CTCTTGGTGGAATGTGACCACCGCAATGTATAAAGGAGGGATGAAGATCGAGAGCATGAACGCGAAAAATCGCAACCATCGTGTAAGTGTGGCTATATCCGGCCTCTGGTAGTAATCTTCTGGTGAAGAGAAAAGTTGGAAAAATGTCACTGGACCAATCAATGCAATCGGAGTGCCGTCGGTAAGAAGAGCTACTTGCCCTTCCAACAGTTTGCCTGTCACCGCGTCCGGTCGTTCTGTCCCGATGAGTTGAGGGAATGGTGATAACGTCTTGTCCTGGATCCAATCTTCAAGATAAGAGCTTTCCAGAATGCTGTCGGCTTGAATGGCCTGCAGCCGACGACGAAATTCATATACGACGCCATTGGAGGCTATGTCGGGCAGATAGGTCAAATACACTTTGGTCTTCGTCTTAGTTCCGATGATCATCTGTTCAAAAACTAAATGTTCACTTTTGAGACGTTTACGGATAAGAGCTACGTTCCGACCGATGTCTTCGACGAAACCTTCTCGTGGTCCGCGTACTGTGGCTTCCGATTGAGGCTCAGTTACACTGCGATAGTCACTGCGTTTGACGTCAAAGCTTAAGAAACGGTCAACGGTTGGAATCAGCAAGCACTGGCCCTCCAGCAGCAGACAGATGCCTTCATCGGCATCTGACCATTCCGTGTTTTGGACGAAGGGGATGTGGCGGTGAAACCAGCCCAGGTCGTCCAGATCGTACTCCTCTTGCTTTTCGATTGGTACGGCGGCAAGAATGGGTTTGATTACAAATTCATCTACGAGAGCCGATTCCACAATCGAGGATAGATAGAGGCAGGTGAAAGCCGAAGATCCACGAAGAGGGAACTGCCGAATGACGAAGTCAGGGGCCCCCTTCATACGATTTCGGATTTGCTCCTGCATCGGCTCGGTAACGGAAAGTTTAGGCACTGTTGAACCCTCCATCATTTACGGATTTGCTCCTGCATCGGCTCGGCAACTGAAAATCGAACATGGGTTATTGTGCACAAACCATTAGAAGAATATACCGATAATGCCAGCCATCAGCCTGAGAAAAAGTCGCCGTACCCGCTGGTTTATAAATTTGAATAAAGTGGAATAACTACTCAGGCTTTGTGGAAAATACGATTGAAAGGAGCGTTATAACATTTGAATTTGAAAAGCAGCCAGTTCTGGTTTCGTATGGTTATGTTTATGGCACTTATCCCTGGAATTCACGACGTTTGGCGCGCTGAACAAAACGGTTAATGCGAATTCGAATTCTTATGGAATCCCACAAGAATCAAGTGCAGATTCAACATCGATTCGGCCTTTTCAGGTGCATATTCCCGAGTCAGATCTTACCGATTTACGTGGGCGTATACTTGCTACAAGATGGCCAGACAAAGAAACGGTATCTGATTATCGCAAAGCACGCAGCTTGCAACGATGAAGAACCTAGCCCATTATTGGGCAAACGATTACGACTGGCGTAAATTTGAGGCTAAGTTGAACGCTCTGCCGATGTTCGTCACCAATATCGATGGGGAGGACATTCACTTCATTCATGTCCGATCGAAGCATGAGAACGCGATGCCAATCATCATTATGCACGGATGGCCAGACTCGATTGTCGAAAAGCTGAAGCTTATCGACTCCCACTGACCAATCCCACGGCATATGGCGGGAAGGCGTCGGACGCGTTCAATGTAGTCATTCCATCGATGCCTGGCTATGGGTTTTCAGGAAAACCAACTACGACCGGCTGGGCCCTGATCGGATCGCTCATGCTTATGGAGAGCTGACGAATCGCCTTGGCTACAAGAAGTATGTGGCGTCAGGCGGCGACTGGGGCGCCATTATTGCAGATGTAATGGGTATTCAACAGCCTAGTGGTCTAATCGGCATTCACACCAACTTGCCCTTTGTGGTTCCGTCCGATCTAGAGAAGGCAGTTCAAGCCGGAAAGGGCTACCCGCCGGGACTGTCAGGCGAAGAAAAACGAGCATGCGAGCAGTTGGATTTCTTTTATAAGCATGTTGCATACGCTCTGATGATGGGAACGCGCCCGCAGACGCTTACGGGACTCGCGGATTCGCCGGTGGGTTTGGCCGCCTTTATGCTGGACCATGAAGCGAAGAGCCTGGACTTGATTACTAAGGCATTCAACGGACCACTAGAAGGCCTTTCCAGAGATGATGTTCTCGACAACATCACGCTCTACTGGTTGACGAATACGCCGATTTCAGCTGCTCGCCTCTACTGGGAGAATAAATATCCGTTCTTTGCCCCTAAGGGTATCAAACTTCCTGTTGCCGTGAGCGTGTTTCCCGACGAGGTCTATGAAGCGCCGAAAACCTGGACAGAAAAGGCATATCCAAATCTAATCTTTTCAAAAAACTCAACAAAGGCGGACACTTCGCGTCGTGGGAGCAGCCGAAGCTCTATGTGGATGAACTACGCAATGGCCTCAGGTCGCTACGCTAATTTAGCCTAAGATTATTGGGGTCAACATCGTTATTCCGTGTTTAGAATCATTAGACGTTGCGGATCCACCGATAATATATCTCAGAATATGTAAAAAAATATAATAGATGTAAATCTCTTGGAAAAATACTTCCGTCAAAGCAGCTCAAAGACCATACCTAGAACTGCTTTATTTGTATGTTAAATAGCCCCCACCTCGCGGTGGGAGCGGACCATGGCACGAACAGCCAATTCTTTCACAGGATTACAAATGGCTTGATCAACCGCTCGCTCGATTTGTCAAAATCGCGCTCACTATAATACTGAAGTGATGCTCAGCTCTTGGCGCGGACGAGGGCTGGTCACCGAGCCACGCGAGCGCAGTAGTTAGTGAGATCAAGTCATCACCATTTATGTCAGTACGCGCTAGACCCTCGGCCTGAGTGCGAGCGAGAAGCCGAGCGCCTGCCATTCGTAACGTGACGCACGAGGCATGGAGTGCGGACTCCGTATCCTCGATGGCTGTAATCATAGCTGCTACAACACCTTGATAGCTGCCCGTAAATGTAACGACATCGCGCAGCCACGACACAAGTGCATCATCTGATGAACTCGCAGTTTCGAGTTCACGTGCCGTAGCCGTTAGCTCGTCGAAGCCTGTACGTAGCAATGCTTCAAGTAGCGCCTCTCGGGTCGGGAAATGACGATACAATGTGCCGAGCCCGACGCCAGCTCTGCGGGCAATATCACGCAGCGATGCATCGGTACCGTGCTGTGTTACAACCTCGTTCGCGACTGCCAGTATGTGCTCATAGTTTTTCATTGCATCGGCTCGCATATACTTCCTCCTTGACAATAGGAGCAGTGCTCCGTATAATATAAACGGAACAATGCTCCTTTTAAAGTGGGTCACTGTTCAGGTAAATATAACTCATCTATATGAAAGGAGAAAGCAGGATGTCCACAGGCACAATAAGACGTTTGCATGAATTCGACAGCGGATTTTGAATGCCTGTGAATTGAAAATATATTAGTTACTTTCGTGACAAAAGATGGATGAATCGTTATGCATTTATGACGACAAACTAAATCATAAAAAATTAAGGAGCGATACAATTGAATGCTACGATTTTTGATGAATTAGGCATTATTAGAGCACAAACGTTGCTAGCAATGGAAGGCATGACTGAGGAACTCGTGAATCGTTTTCCCGATGGTTTTCGCAATAATATCCATTGGCAGCTTGGCCATATCTATTTCGTTACAGAGTATATGACGCTCTCGCAACTGAATCTTCCGATGAATCTGCCGGAAGGGTTTGTTGAACGGTTCGGATCCGGTAAGGGTCCGTTGGATTACCCTGCTTCGCTTCCTAACGCGACATTCCCAGAACTAAAATCTCTGCTTACGGAACAACTGGACAGAATCCGCAAACAATATCCATTAGACCGTTTGAACGAAAGTGTAGATCCTATTAATACGTCCACTGGACTCTCTCTGGTAACTCCGGAGCAATCGCTGCGTTACAATATGTACCACGAAGGATTTCATGCCGGTGTTCTCTCCACCTATAAAAGAATATTGTCCTAATACACCTTTGACCAGAAAAAAAGCGCACAATCGCTTTCGCTAATGCCAGATGTCTGGCAGGTGAGAGAATCAATGCTTCCGATGGTATCTTTTGAGGAATACGTGATAAGTTCCCTTGTTCACATGGATAATATAACGATTTATAACTGAAAAACAGAAAAGGTTTAAAACATATTATGAAGGAGTTTATAAATGGCAAATTTAACAGGTAAAGTGGCAATAGTAACGGGTGCTTCGAAGGGGATCGGTGCTGGCATCGCAAAGGGATTGGCGGAGGCTGGTGCGGCCGTCGTTGTCAATTACTCCTCTAGCAGGCAGGGGGCGGAACATGTCGTAACTGAAATTACCAAAGGAGGAGGCCGAGCAATCGCGGTTCAGGGTGATATGTCCAAAGCGGCGGACGTCGAGCGGTTGTTCGAGGAGACTAGAAACACTCTTGGCACGCCGAATATCCTGGTCAACAACGGCGGCATCTTCGAATTCCAGCCATTAGAGGACGTGACGGAGGAGTTGTTCCATCGCCACTTTAACATTAACGTTCTTGGGCCGATACTGACCTCGCAGCAAGCGTTGAAACATTTCCCTACAGAAGGCGGAAGCATTATTAATATCGGCACGATCGCAAGTAAAAATCCTGTTCCAACTACCATGCTTTACGCGTCGAGTAAAGGCGCGGTAGATACGATGACGATGGCACTCGCGAAGGAACTCGGACCGCGTAACATCCGAGTCAATACCGTTGCTCCGGGCTTTACGGATACGGAAGGCAACGCCGGTTTCGTGGCCAGTGAGGCCGGAAGGACACTTGCTGCTGCTACCCCGCTGGGCGGCCGATTCGGAAAACCGGAAGATATAACCCCGACAGTAGTCTTTCTTGCCTCTGATGAAGCTGCATGGCTTACGGGTGAGAGAATCAGCGCATCCGGCGGCATGCATTAAGAAGAGGAGCCATCGATTCTTTAAAATTGAATCAAAAAGGACTTCATTTTAGATCAAATCCAAAAGCAAATAATTGTCGATATCCCGGTGACCCTGAGATAATAGAAAAAGCTATTAATAAGGAGAATTATGATGGAATGGAATGAAATAACCACGCTAAATGAATGGGTAGAAATATTTGACAAATCTACAGAACGTGGACAGCTTATTTTAAAACATAGTACCACATGTCCGGTTAGCGCTAATGCGCTTCGTGAATTTGAAGATTATTTGAAAAGTACACCGAATCAAAAGATAGATTACACACTTGTCAAAGTGCTCGAATCACGTCCGGTGTCAAACAAGATTGCCGATGAATTAAATGTAAAACACGAATCCCCTCAAATGATTTTCATCAAGGATAAGGCCAAATACTGGGCTACTTCCCATTGGGCAATTACAAAAGAGCATATGACAGCAGTCCTAGATTAATATAGAAGAGGGGTTGTCAGGGCGAGCCGGAGATGTGTTAATCCATGGGATTACCGCTAGCTAGCTTATAGGGTATGACACTAAGCGGGTGTATGACACTAAATGCTGTAAACTTAGTAGCAACAATAATGTTGGGTGACAAAAATATAATAACATTGAAAGCCGCATAAGTTGCGGCTTTTTATTTTAATGTCTTAGTTCCCTAAAAAACGAACTTATAAAAAACCAAAATGAAAATAAATATATTTATATGGTGTACAAAATGAATAAGAACATGCAATAAGTCTAATTAATACTGAAATCTCCCCGCATTATACAAATGTTAAAGGGGCTTACTATAATGGTGTGCTGCAAAGTATTAATGTAATTGGATTAAAGCCAAACTCAAGAAAATTAATCGAAAATAAGCTTAGTGACGGGATTTATCCTGTTGTAACAGATTTATATCGAAACGCTGACTTAAATCTTGCAACAGGGAGAAGGAAATTAAAGTACTTTTCAGTTCGTAAAGAAGCTATTATCCCACTAAATACTCTGGAAACCGAAAAGCTGGGAGACTTCTTCCATAACCCTTTTTTTGCTGACACAGGGTCTGTTTTTCTTGCTCCAACAGGTTGGGTTCTTGAGGAAAAATTGCGTGAATCCGTTACTATTCGTACCTTCATTGTTTTTGCACGTTTACTTATTCTTGTAGTTGATTCAAGCGATAATCGTATTGTAGGGATTGATATTTACGCATAGTCAATTAAGCTAACGGGAAACGATAGTGAAATTGATGGAAAAGATGCCGCGGCGACCTGCTCCTGGCCATTGAAGTAACAGACAGTTTACCGCAACAAGGGTGTGAACTACCGATTCGGCAGCCATCATTACGCTAACTGAATTTTATATATTAAGAATTAAAAAGAACCGCCATCGCTGGCGGTTCTTTGACTCATACTAACTAACCATTTCAAGGTAGTTCTTTATTTGTGCTTCGTGATGCCTATCATGACCAATAAACATTTCTTGTAAAAAGGTTTCCAACGTATACGCACTATTATGGAATTGTCTAATGAATGCTGATTCTGAAACCAAATTGAGTTTTAAGATCAATTGTTTGCGTTGCGAAATTGCTCCCTTCAATAAATCATGTGATTTCATTTTTCTACCGAAAGTAACGGATGCTTCATTAAATGCTTGCACATCGTGATGTTCTTCAAGTATTGCTTCCTCATTGTTTATGATCTGATTAATTGTCTTAATGAAGTTCTTGTCCCAACCCATAATATGACTGATAAGGTCTTGAATCGACCATGTACCAACTAGTGGTTTGCTAAGGACATCATCAGAGTAAGGGATTAAATCGGAAATAAACACCGTCATGCTTTCTAAGTCTTTAGAGACATCAGAAATCGTTGCCACGTTATAAACCTCCAATTGATAGTATTTCGAACTATGATATTATTTATATTATAGAACAAATGTTCTTATCAATCAACAAAGTCTGTTTATAAATAGGGTGTTTTATCTAAAATCGAATTATGTATAAGGTGGACCTTAGGCAAGAAAATCGAAAGGCGTCAAATCATTACGCTAACTGGGAACGATAGCATTCCTGTAGAGCGTTAATTAAGAGCTTTGCAAAAAGAAAAGCGCCTCGGTACGATGGGAGTACGCAACGGGTCATAGCCCTTAAAATCCCATCATCCAGGAGGACGCTCTACTATGAAGTTTAAATCGCAGGACAAACAAAATCAACTCATTGAAAAAATTACCGCTCAGCATCTCGTCGTCGGGATCGACATCGCACAACTAACGCACGTTGCACGTGCAGTAAACTTTCGCGGGATCGTAATCGGCAATCCCCTATCTTTCTCAAATGACGAAGAAGGTTTTCAGATTCTTCATCGCTGGATCCAGTCGTTGCAGGCAGCCCATAACTTTAATTCCGCTATCATAGGTATGGAACCAACGGGGCATTACTGGCTAAGCGTCTCCAGATGGCTATCTGAGAAGCAATTTGAAGTTGTTCTTGTTAATCCTCATCTCGTGAAAAAGAATAAGGAAAACCGAGACAATACGCCATCTAAGAGCGATAAAAAAGATGCTCTTGTCATCGCAGACATGGTTAAAAACGGCTACTACTCGTTCATTCGCAAAACGTCTGAAGCCTTTGAAGAGCTTAGGGTCTTTCTCTCAAACCGGGACTCCGTCTTTACAAGACTCGTTAGTGCAAAGAACCAAATTCATCGTTGGGTTGACGTCGTGTTCCCTGAGCTACGTCAAGTTTTTAAGAAGCTGATGTGCAGAGGTTCATTGGCGACACTACGTCTGTTCCCGACACCAGAAGAACTGAGAAATTTAACACCGCAGGATGTTGTGAGGGGGTGGAAATCCATTATGCAACGTCAGCCTGGAAACAAGAAGGCTCAGGCCCTAATTGCTCTTGCTAGTCATTCTGTTGGCTCTACACAGGCAACGCATGCGTACAAGCTGCACTTAAAGCAACTTCTCGCTGAGTATGACTTAGCTTGTGAGCAGCTGCAGGATGTGGAGACAGAGATTATTGCAGTTTTGGATCGCATCCCTTTTGTTAAATCCATGCTTGCTGTCAAAGGGATTAGTGCCATTTCATTGGCTGGTATTCTCGGCGAAGCTGGGGATTTAAGCGGCTTTGTTCATGGCAATGCTTTGTTGCGTCATGCTGGCCTTAACCTCGCAGAGGCAAGCTCGGGCAAATGGACCGGACAGATGAAGATTAGTAAACGCGGACGATCTCGCCTTCGACGTTTCATATTCATGATGACATTGAGCTTGACAGCGAATAATCCGGAATTCAAGGCGATGCATGCATACAATGTTCAGGTGAAGAAGATGAAGAAAATGAGGTCTCTGATGAAGCTCTGTGGTAAACTGGCTCGCATTCTTGTAGGGATGGCTCGTAGTAGTGAAGCCTACAATCCTCACAAAATGATGCCGTTTCGGCTAGCAGCTTAAGTCGATAACTTACCGTTTGTTGTACGAATTTTGGCTTATTCGCGGGATTTCAAAGAAAGCACGGGGTACCGGATGTGATTGAACCAAAGGGACCGACCCGTAACGATAGCAAGACCGGCCTCCACCCCCTGGACAGGCGTAACGAAGGAATGAGAGGGCATCGACCCGCCCCGACATGGGAGTGAAAACCTCCAGGGGCGGCGTGGAGAATGCGTGCAGTATATGGAAGGATATGGGGTTTTAATCTCCCCCTCTATTTCCTCACGCCTTCATGTTGTCCTGGTCTTCAACAGGGTTGCCCAAACAGTCTTTCCGCAAATCTAGCAAGGGTGAAATCCTGCGAATAAGCGAGTATTCGTGAGAAAAATGAATCGTACTGAGGGAGTTGAACAGTCACCAGGTCAAGGCTGCCGGGCACGAACGGCAGCCTTTCGTTCAACTAACGGGCAGTGCGCGCCTAGCTAAGCTAGACACAACTTACTGATGCAAGTTCAGTCGGAGTAGGGACCAAGCCGCCTCGTAGCTAGCAGGCAGACGTCGGCGAAATCCGGCGGCTGAAGCCCTGCGAAAAGTCGCGCTCTATGCGATGAAGCAAATCTGCAGGCCGTAATGAAAATGAATCCTACCGCATCGAGAAAGTGAACCCGAAAGGGACAAGAGGGAGCCGAGCCACGACTGCCCCGGCGAAGGCCATGGAATGCGCGAAGATCTTGGAATGCAGCGCAGAAGAACCCTCCGGTGTAAAGGGATCGGCATGTAGAGACAGTTGTGTCTGGAACTAGGGAGACCCTCCCCCGCACGAAGTTTTTTTTTCGTAACGAGCAAACCTATAAGCCCTAAAGGTGAAGTGGCGAGCTGCGGGAAGGGAGTCGGAGGGGGCCATACTACCAATGATCCGGCGGACAACATAACCCCGGGGAGGGAAGGGCGCCGAGAGGCAATACCCCACTTCGTTCACGGGATATCAAGGAGGTAAGAGCAAGTGAATGCCGAATACACGGCTAACGCCACCAATGAAAACGCTCGACAACTCCAAAATACCCTCTATCTTGCGGCTAAGGTAAACCCCAAGCGTAAGTTTCATGCCCTATACGACAAAGTTTTCCGGAAAGATATCCTACAAGAAGCTTGGGCAAGAGTGAAAACCAATCGCGGTAGTGCCGGCATCGATGGACAAACGATCGCATTTATCGTTCGAGAGATTGGCGAAGCATCCTTCATCGAAGAGATCAGGCACCAGCTGATGAATGGGGAATACCGACCATCTCCAGTCAAGCGGAAAGAGATTCCGAAGCCGGACGGAAAGACACGTCCCTTGGGTATTCCAACCGTCCGTGACCGGACTATTCAGATGGCAACGAAATTAGTGATCGAAGGCATATTCGAAGCAGATTTCAAAGATTGCTCGTACGGATTTCGCCCCAAGCGGTCGGCTCACCAGGCGATTAAGAGCATCCGGGAAAGCATCAATTGGGGTGTCGTCAACTGGGTGGTCGACGTAGATATTACAGGCTACTTCGATAATATCTCCCACAGCAAGCTGATGAAACTGGTCGAAGAACGCATCTGCGACAGGCGCATTCTGAAGTTAATTAGACAGTGGCTTGAAGCAGGTGTAATGAAGGATGGTGTATGGCACAAAACGGCGATTGGCAGCCCGCAAGGCGGCGTAATCTCTCCGCTTCTGGCCAACATCTATCTCAACTACCTCGATACGATATGGGAAAAACGATTTTCTCATCTCGGAAAGCTAGTAAGGTATGCCGACGATCTTGTCATTCTGTGCCGATACAAACCGCAGGCGCTCGAGGCGATTCGTACCCTTAAAGCGATCTTTGGGAAACTGGAATTGACCATGAACACGTCCAAATCAAAGCTAGTGTGTTTGTGGAAGAACCAGGACGGGTTCGACTTCCTTGGCTTTCATCATCGGAAGATGCCTTATCTCCATAAAAACGGGACAAAGTATCGACTGCGAAGCTTTCCATCGAAGAAAGCAATGAAGAAGATGCGCACTCGTGTGAAGGAAGAAACGGCATCCAGAGGGCGGCTGCAATGGCCGCTCAAATTGATGGTCGAGTTGCTCAATCCCATGATTCAAGGATGGCGCAATTACTACGCACATCTGGATGTGGATCGAGGAATGGCAAACCGATTCCTCGCCAAGATCGACTGGTACGTCCTTAGGAGACTTAGACTTTTCTGGAACAACAAACACAGAAAGCGTAAGCAGAATTGGTCAGAGATGCACTTACTGCTTCAACGTACAGGATTGAAAACTTTATGCACATGGAAAAACCGTACTGCCCTTGATGAAGAACGTCGGAAAGCCGTATGCGGGAAAACTGCACGTACGGTTTGATGAGGAGGGGCTGGGATTCTCAGTCCTTTACTCTACTTAACGCAACAAATCCATTGTAATTATGTATAGGATATACTTGGAGAATTTGGAGGTTAATAAAACGGAGTTGGAGGACATATGACAAAATTCAATAAAGACCTTTCATTTGATGAAAAAATGAAGATTGTCCAGAAAGAAGTAAGCGAGGAAAAGGAATATCTGAACAACCTTTCCTTTGATCCAAAGCCTGTCATTGAGATTGTAAAAAGATATATCGATCTTTGGGATCCCGTCCTGCTGTTAGCAATGGAATGCCCCGAGGACGAATATGAATCGGAAATTAGAACAATATCGATTTATATTACAAAACATATGGACGATTTAGATGTAATAAAACTTGAAAGACAAATCAGAGAGGTATTTGAGGATACTTTTGAAGAGGTGATTGTTCAGGACCATAGATCGATTGATACAGCAACTCAAATGCATACTGCCATAAGAGATCTCACTTTACATTTCATGATTTAAGGCATACTCACGCAAGCCTATTGTTAAAACAAGGTGTTCAGCCTGGAACCAATTCCAATTTTAAATTCTGTGATTGTGGAAGCGATCAGATATGAATATGAGGTAAATCAAATTGTCGCCTTCCTTGGAATCCCTTCGCCCAGAGCGTACGATTTAATCGACTTTGAACCTAGGAAAGGTATCGTGTTTGAACGGATCGAGGGCTCGACTATGCTTCGTATGATTGTTCAACATCCTAACGAACTATATCGTTTAACAAAAGAGTTTACTGAACTACATTATCATATTCATAAATATGAACTAGATGTAGAGCGAAATGGAAGATCGCCTGTCCTAAAACAGAAAGTGGAATTAGCCCGTAATATACAGAACGCAGCACAACTCTCGAAAGACGTGAAGTTGTTGCCGATTGCAACGGCTAGACTATCGGAATTCGCATAACGTCATCAGGCTGCCGACATGATCTAACAATTGGCATTATTGAAGATAATGGTGTACTCAACTGGAAGGCTACTAAACCAATCTTAGAAACCCTGGAGATGAAATAATAGAGACAACCCACAAAAAAGCAACTTCTCCACGAAGGAAGTTGCTTTTTTGTTGCTTCGTAGCGAAATTTTTCAGATTCTTCATTCTAAAATTTGTTGGTCAGCCTGATACTTATTTTTCGGAGTGTGACGGTATGTTAATCATTCTAACGTTTCCGTACCCAGCTAGGGAATGGGATGATTTCTTTCTTCCCATTGGAAAATCAATTAAGGTCAACCGGCCGTTCGATTGACTTTGTTTTCGTTATCTATTTCTCAGGCACTATTTGACGTAACGTTGGAATTTTTTTGTACGGCGTACGAACCTGCAGTGCCGCATATACCGGTGCGTGCTTTTTTTCTGCGTATGGCTCTTCCAATTTTTACGGCGGATGCAGACATAGTGTCGTTTGGAGACGGAATAGACGCGGAAGCCTCGCCGAATGCAGCGAGAAAGCCATCTGGCATCCGTGCCGGCTTTCCGGTTAGCGGGAAATTTGACATGTCGCCATACTGATCTGCGAAATACCAGTGTGCCGCCTTTGACTTTACGCTTGTATTTCCACTCGTTGCCGCGCCGGAACACCATCAGCGCTCGCTTAGATTGGAAATAGAGGTAAGCCGTGTGTTTACCGACGATAGATGCTCTACCGTGTTTAATTGCGCGAGCTGCCTCTCGAAGAAATTTAGGGCCATAGTAATCATCGTCATCGAACTTGGCGATGAAGCCGTTGTCCGCGTATTTGATAGCGTAATTCAGGCATTTGCCGAGCCGGTATTTCTGAGGCAGCTGGTAAACAGTCACTTCGCCTTCCGAATAGTGGCCGGCTCGCTCCTTGTAAACCTCGATGTCCATTTTGTCATTGTTCAGGACGATGATCATTTTCTTATTCTTCCAGAGCTGTCGGTCGTAATTTTTGAACACGTTGTCGATGCAGGAGGACCTATTCGTGCATGCGATTACGGTAATCATCTAACCTTCATCTCCATTCGACGTAGGTTGAAGCTTTGCTTGGCGCCGATTCCATAACGTTTTTTGCTTGATTTTGTATAGCTTCTTGTTGATCACCTTCTGGTACAGCCGCAAGAATGCATCCGTCATGTTATGCTCGGAGTACCGGGTTCGAGCGTACCTCCTTAACGCGCGGGCACTGGGTAGCCGCTTGCGGTTGCGGACCTTCGCTGCCATTCCGGTCGTCGTGTCGCATACGAGCCGCGGCACGCCGCGAAGCACTTCAGGAACGGCGCCACGGCGGAAGCCAAGTACGGGCGTGCCGCTCGCCATTGCTTCGACGAGGACGAGCCCAAACGGCTCATCCCAGGTAGAGGTGAACAGGACGCAGTGCGCGTTGGCCAGCAACCTGCGTTTACGGTCGCCGCCGACAGGGCCGATGTAGCGGATTTTTTTACCTAGATGTGGCTTGATCTTGGCGCGGTAGTATTTCTTGTCATTCAGCGTGCCAGCGATGATAAGCTTTCGATTTGCCTTCTTGGCTACCTTGATGGCCAGGTGAACGCCTTTCTCCTTGATTAGCCTTCCGAGGAAGAGCAGGTACTTTTGCTTTTTTTTCCGGAACGTATAGTCGTCCATGCTCATGCCGTTGTGAATGGCGTAACCTTTTCCTTTACCGTACTTCCGCAATATGAATTTACTGACGTAGACCCGGGTCTGCACGTTCGACCTGATCCAATTCGAATGGGATTGGCAAATGGTCGGAATTGGAGGGTTCGCTTTCGCGACGATGCCGTAATGATCATGGATGATGTCAATGTCCTTTGGCATATTCTTGATAATGAAATCCAACTGCTTAGTTCGATCGTTCGAATCGTATTCGAACGTTTGGGTCGCGTGCGACGTCGAGCCCTTCTTGGCGAACAGAAACACCTCATGCCCCCGTTTAACAAGCTCCTCTGTCAAATAATGCACGTCACGCTGGGTACCCCCATATTTCTTTGGCGGGACAGGAATCGTATTCGTCGAGATTTGTACAATTCTCAAGCGCACCTCAGCTCCTTGTGTCTGCCATAGGCATTCACTGTAGAATATGAGCTGACTTTCCTGCGGGACACGGCTCTTGATGGCATATACCGAGTGAAAACAGCTTTAATTGCATATAACGAGCGAAGGAAAGAAGAGTGAGGTTTTAATGCGTTGGCCTGAACGCAATAATTGCAGGTATCTTCCTTCTTCGTTCGTATGTTCTTCCCAACTGGCATAGTTACAGGTGCATTGAATCAATCAAATTCTTGCTTTATCTAACTGGTTTTAGGGGCAAGTCTAGACTATTATGATTAAAATCGTCGAGTAACGGAGAACGATAGCATTCCTGTAGAGCGTTAATTAAGAGCTTTGCAAAAAGAAAAGCGCCTCGGTACGATGGGAGTACGCAACGGGTCATAGCCCTTAAAATCCCATCATCCAGGAGGACGCTCTACTATGAAGTTTAAATCGCAGGACAAACAAAATCAACTCATTGAAAAAATTACCGCTCAGCATCTCGTCGTCGGGATCGACATCGCACAACTAACGCACGTTGCACGTGCAGTAAACTTCGCGGGATCGTAATCGGCAATCCCCTATCTTTCTCAAATGACGAAGAAGGTTTTCAGATTCTTCATCGCTGGATCCAGTCGTTGCAGGCAGCCCATAACTTTAATTCCGCTATCATAGGTATGGAACCAACGGGGCATTACTGACTAAGCGTCTCCAGATGGCTATCTGAGAAGCAATTTGAAGTTGTTCTTGTTAATCCTCATCTCGTGAAAAAGAATAAGGAAAACCGAGACAATACGCCATCTAAGAGCGATAAAAAAGATGCTCTTGTCATCGCAGACATGGTTAAAAACGGCTACTATTCGTTCATTCGCAAAACGTCTGAAGCTTTTGAAGAGCTTCGGGTCTTTCTCTCAAACCGGGACTCCGTCGTTACAAGACTCGTTAGTGCAAAGAACCAAATTCATCGTTGGGTTGACGTCGTGTTCCCTGAGCTACGTCAAGTTTTTAAGAAGCTGATGTGCAGAGGTTCATTGGCGACACTACGTCTGTTCCCGACACCAGAAGAACTGAGAAATTTAACGCCTCAGGACGTGGTGAGAGGGTGGAAATCCATTATGCAACGTCAGTCTGGAAACAAGAAGGCTCAGGCCCTAATTGCTCTTGCTAGACATTCTGTTGGCTCTACTCAAGCAACGCATGCGTACAAGCTTCACTTAAAGCAACTTCTCGCTGAATATGACTTAGCGTGTGAGCAGCTGCAAGATGTGGAGACAGAGATTATTGCAGTTTTGGACCGCATCCCTTTTGCTAGATCCATGCTTGCTGTCAAAGGGATTAGTGCCATTTCATTGGCTGGTATTCTGGGCGAAGCTGGGGATTTAAGCGGCTTTGTTCATGGCAATGCTTTGTTGCGTCATGCTGGTCTTAACCTCGCAGAGGCAAGCTCGGGCAAATGGACTGGACAGATGAAGATTAGTAAACGCGGACGATCTCGCCTTCGACGTTTCATATTCATGATGACATTGAGCTTGACAGCGAATAATCCGGAGTTCAAGGCGATGCATGCATACAATGTTCAGGTGAAGAAGATGAAGAAAATGAGGTCTCTGATGAAGCTCTGTGGTAAACTGGCTCGCATTCTTGTAGCGATGGCTCGTAGTAGTGAAGCCTACAATCCCCACAAAACGATGCCATTTCAGCTAGCAGCTTAAGTCGATAACTTACCGTTCGTCGTACGAATTTTGGCTTATTCGCGGGATTTCAAAGAAAGCACGGGGTACCGGATGTGATTGAATCAAAGGGCACCGACCCGTAACGATAGCAAGACCGGCCTCCACCCCCTGGACAGGCGTAACGAAGGAATGAGAGGGCATCAACCCGCCCCGACATGGGAGTGAAAACCTCCAGGGGCGGCGTGGAGAATGCGTGCAGCATATGGAAGGATATGGGGTTTTAATCTCCCCCTCTATTTCCTCACGCCTTCATGTTGTCCTGGTCTTCAACAGGGTTGCCCAAACAGTCTTTCCGCAAATCTAGCAAGGGTGAAATCCTGCGAATAAGCGAGTATTCGTGAGAAAAATGAATCGTACTGAGGGAGTTCAAAGCATCTTGGAGTAGTTGCCAACGGCAACTGCTCAATTTTTCATTACGCTAACGGCAGGATACTTCGATTTGATTTGGAGAAAATAATACCAAATCAAAAATGGAGGATTGGTAATGAAGAATTTTCAAATTGCACTTACAATTATCTTGTCACTCACAATCCTGACAGCTTGGAAGTCACCATCAAAGCAAATTGTACAGGTCGAAGATGTTGTATCAATGCAGGTTGTCAGGAACTTTCCAGGAGCACCGGATTCTCCATTGTGCGAAATGACTAATGAACAAGAGAGAACAATCATTCTCAATTTAATCGGTAGAATAAACTCTTCAAAACCTGTCCATGGCTCAGCAGAATTTAATAAGTACCCGACAGTAATTAAAATTATTATGAATGATGGAAAGACAATGACAATTTCGAAAGCTTATAATTGGTTACATACAAGAAATGCCGATGGAAGTGGATTTTCATCAAGCTCCGGTATTAAAGATGAAATAGTGATTCGGTATGACTCGAAGACGTTTCAAGCTAAATCTAAAGAGCTATTTAATTATCTTCAATGGTTAGAGAAAGAAAGTAATGACGTTTGTAATTAGTTAAACGAGCAGGCAGTCTACATTCGGCTAGCGTATTAGCAGTTTTCAACTATTGCACTAACTGGGAACAATAGCAGAATTGAGCAGATTGCATTGGCAGTCTGTTTTTTTCATTGAAGTAACGGGAGTTTAACGCAACATCGTTTGTTTTATGCATTCTAATTTATGGAATTCACTGAAGGGATTTGGGTGGGGATACAATTGAAACGCCCTTTATTTTTTTATCATTGATAATTGAGATATTTCAATATTACTTAGAACATTTATTGGAAGATTTTATTAATTTTAAAAATGGATTAAAAAGTATACATAACACTTCATCCATTTTTGATTACTGGCCCGTCCGTCAGCAATGAGCGTTGATTTCTATTCTATTTTTTCCGTTACAAATGCTTCTACCGTTTCCTTTTTCATCTCATCAATGACTTCCATTTTCACGAACAATGAATACCCCATTTTGTTTTTAGACACGGCGACAAGGACCTGATTTTTATCGGTGCCACGTCCGCGCTTGCTATTCTCAGTCGGGGCACCGATATAAAAATCATCAATCTTCACAAGGCCTGACAGCCTGTACTGCGCATCACGATCCGCCATTGCTTTACGAATTTTATGGTGAATTTGCGTGCTCATTCATTGGTGTAACCTTCTCGTTTTTCAAGGGGCTTCGCCACACCTTTCTACCTGCTTAGCAAGTACCTTTTTCTTTTTCGTGCAAAAAAAGAGCGGGCTATCTTTTCGATAACCTGCTCTTGTTCTTGATTTTTAACCTTGCGCCTTAACTTAATGACATTGGCTTAATGGCACGCCTTTTTATGTACCTATTGTCATTGAATAGTCCTTCATGTTGAACGAACAATCGTTAAGCATTATTACATGATACATATTTCGAGTGGTATCCGGCGAGTCTAGCGGCCATGATGCACCCACGCAGAAGCACTAACTGAATCTCGGTCAGATCACCAGCACGCGTTTGGCTATGCGCGTGGCGGCTGTGACTTTGTTTTGACGCGCCGCTATTTGAACTTGACGAAATCCTGGAAGATCAGTTCAGCCCAGGTATTGCCCCTGGCCTGGACGAGCGAGCCGCCATCCTTGAGCGGTCCTAGCGCAATCGGTGCGAAACCGAGTTGTTCGGCCAGAACCGCGACCGGCGCCACCGCATTTTCGTCGTCGCTTGATAAAAACACGACGCGGCTGCCGCCATTCACGCTCGGATCAGCGGCCAGAACGGCAGCGGGCAGATGGTTAAAGCCCTTTACGAACCTGGCGCCGGTAAACGCTTTGGCGACAACTGCGGACGACGGTTGACCATCCAGGTCTTCAACGGGAGCAAATGTATTTGTCGCGTCGATAATCGTCTTGCCCTGCCAGGTTGTGATCTGCTTCGCTACTTCGCGATGTTCCCAAAACGGAACCGCCAGGAAGATCGTGTCGGACGCGATTGCATCCTGCAGCGTCCTAGGGACAACGGTGGGGCCGATCGCTCGTGCCTGCTGCATCAACATCCCGGGAGGGCGACGGCTGGCGACGGTCACATCGATGTTCTTTCTTGCAAATGCTCGGGCGAGTGCTTGGCCTACCTCGCCAAAGCCAATAATCGAATAGCTCATGAACTCTCCATTCAGGGGACGTTTTGATCAACCACGGCCCCATGTTAAAATTGGTAACTAATCAGGATTCCATACTTATCGACACAACTCGGATCATCTTCGTCAAGTTGACAAGCCCCACACACGCTTTTCGGCGTGACCTCAGATGGCCGATAAGCCGCCGTCGACAGGCAAATCCACCCCATTCACGAAGCTCGAATCGTCTGAAGCAAGAAAAAGCGCGGCCGTAGCAATTTCCTCAGGACGGCCCATCTTTCCCCGCGGGATCACGGATTCGAACATCCGCTTCGTCTCCTCGTCGAGAGCTTGGTCCTGCATCGGTGTGGCGATCGGCCCCGGGCTCAGCACGTTCACCCGGATATTCCTGCCCTTCAGTTCGTTGAGCCAAGTGCGTGCGAATGAGCGCAACGCCACCTTGCTCGCCGCATACACGCCGAAACCAGGAAAACCTTTCACCGAAGTAACTGACCCGGTCATGATGATCGATCCGCCATCGTTGAACAGCGGCAACGCCTTCTGGACCGCAAAAAGCGTTCCGCGCGTATTCAGGCCGAAGGTCGCATCGAAGTGCTGCTCGGTAATCTCGCCCAGTGGGCCGGCTTCGCCCGTGCCAGCGCTCGTGAATAGAACATCGATCTTGCCCTTTTCCCGCTTTACTGTATCGAACAGGTGGTCGAGGTCGTCGAGATTGGCCGAGTCGCCGCGC
This sequence comes from Paenibacillus sp. R14(2021), assembly GCF_019431355.1. Taxonomy (NCBI): domain Bacteria; kingdom Bacillati; phylum Bacillota; class Bacilli; order Caryophanales; family Paenibacillaceae; genus Paenibacillus; species Paenibacillus sp. R14(2021). Next base: position 1,612,882 of record NZ_CP080269.1, on the reverse strand, counting down.
ACGCCGGTCACATTCCGGCCAATCAGCTTGACGGCCTCGTCGAGCGCCTCCTGCCTCCGGCCCGTGATGAAAACATAGGCGCCTTCTTCAACGAACCGCTTGGCGCTCGCCAGCGCCAAGCCGCTCGATCCACCCGTGATGACTGCAACCTTACCTTCAAGCTTTCCCATGATGATTTCTCCCTTCGTTTGCACAAATTTGCTGTATATTGTGGATCGCTGATCCAGATACAGGTTCATTTTATATGGATCAGCGATCCATTGTCAAGGAAATTTATGCGAAATCACGCCATAAAACAATTACTTACAACCTGATTGCAGTTCCCTTTCGGAACATTAGTAATAATATTTGCTAGAATGTTTCCAAAAGGAACATTTATAATGTAATATATTAATAGGGGTGATTTAGGTGGCTACATTCGCCGAGAGATTTAAAATGCTTCGTGAAGAGCGAGGATGGACGCAGGAGCAAGCTGCAGAACGATTGAAAATATCTAGACCTACCATAGCTGGATACGAGTCTGACAAAAAAGGCAGAACACCAAGGAAGGAAACGATCGATAAGATTGCCACTCTTTTTGGGGTTTCTATAGACTTTTTATTAGGTCGCATTAACGAAGAATACAGTGGCCAGTACTCAGATTCTAGAAAATATTTCCGAGCGAGCGCTGGCACGGGCGAAGCCGGCCCACTGGGCAAGATTACCGAGCAACCCTTGTCAAGGCGATTTATGCGAGCCGACGCCAGAAAAAATTACAGCCATCTACTTGCAGTCGCGCGTGACGTCGTCACCGAGCATGGTGCCGACGCGTCCATGCGAGATATCGCCCGCCGGGCCGACGTCGGCTTGGCCACACTGCTTCGCCATTTCCCGACGCGAGAAGCCTTGTTCGAAGCGTTGCTGCGTATGAATGTGGACGCACTGACGCAGCAGGCAGCCGAACTCGAAACGTCGTATCCACCTGACAAAGCGCTGGTATCCTGGTTTCGCGAAGGGGTGGCATTCGTTCATAGCTATAGCGGCGTTTGCGCCTTGATGGCGAGCGCCCACGCGGACCCGGACTCCGCGCTTCACGCTTTAAGCACAGCGGTGCGGTCAGCGGGCGCGCGACTACTGCTCCGCGCTCAGGCCGAGGGAACGGCGCGCGCCGATATGGATGGGGTCGACCTGTTCGCCCTGATGTCGTCGCTCGGCTGGCTCGTCGGCCAGCCCGGATTCGCGCCACGGGGGGATCATCTCTTTCACGTTATTACGAGCGCCATCCTGATAAATCGGCCGAGCAACGGTGTCAAGAAGTCAACGTGTTGAATCAGATTTGCCGACGCAATCCTCGTGATTTGGCGAAAGTTGGATTTTACAAGCGCTTGGGAATAAAGCATTTACAAATTATTGAAGATAAAATATAATCATCTTGACCGAAAGCATCGGCGAAAAAGCTCTGGCGGAAGCACCGCTGGAGCTTTTTTATGCTTTTTAGATCTTAAGCGATGGTCCAGAATTTGTATGCAAGGGTCCATATTCAAGTTAATATGAAGAGAAATATATATCGGAGGAGATCCCTTGAAACGCTTAAAAGTCGCGCTTGGACTTATGCTTGCCGCATCCCTTTGCATCGGCTGAATCGTTTATGCGCAATCTGTTTCATCAACAAAATTACAGGGAACGCAGTTGATTGGGCATTTACCCAGGCAGATCAGCACCCAGAAAAGCTTCTGGTTACGCTGGGAACATTTGTTCAATGGACCACCTGGGGCAGCTTGCCGACTCAGCAACTGCTCCTTCTGTCATTAAACTAAAGGGCAGTGCGCGCCTAGCTAAGCTAGACACAACTTACTGATGCAAGTTCAGTCGGGGTAGGGACCAAGCCGCCTCGTAGCTAGCAGGCAGACGTCGGCGAAATCCGGCGGCTGAAGCCCTGCGAAAAGTCGCGCTCTATGCGATGAAGCAAATCTGCAGGCCGTAATGAAAATGAATCCTACCGCATCGAGAAAGTGAACCCGAAAGGGACAAGAGGGAGCCGAGCCACGACTGCCCCGGCGAAGGCCATGGAATGCGCGAAGATCTTGGAATGCAGCGCAGAAGAACCCTCCGGTGTAAAGGGATCGGCATGTAGAGACAGTTGTGTCTGGAACTAGGGAGACCCTCCCCCGCACGAAGTTTTTTTTTTCGTAACGAGCAAACCTATAAGCCCTAAAGGTGAAGTGGCGAGCTGCGGGAAGGGAGTCGGAGGGGGCCATACTACCAATGATCCGGCGGACAACATAACCCCGGGGAGGGAAGGGCGCCGAGAGGCAATACCCCACTTCGTTCACGGGATATCAAGGAGGTAAGAGCAAGTGAATGCCGAATACACGGCTAACGCCACCAATGAAAACGCTCGACAACTCCAAAATACCCTCTATCTTGCGGCTAAGGTAAACCCCAAGCGTAAGTTTCATGCCCTATACGACAAAGTTTTCCGGAAAGATATCCTACAAGAAGCTTGGGCAAGAGTGAAAACCAATCGCGGTAGTGCCGGCATCGATGGACAAACGATCGCATTTATCGTTCGAGAGATTGGCGAAGCATCCTTCATCGAAGAGATCAGGCACCAGCTGATGAATGGGGAATACCGACCATCTCCAGTCAAGCGGAAAGAGATTCCGAAGCCGGACGGAAAGACACGTCCCTTGGGTATTCCAACCGTCCGTGACCGGACTATTCAGATGGCAACGAAATTAGTGATCGAAGGCATATTCGAAGCAGATTTCAAAGATTGCTCGTACGGATTTCGCCCCAAGCGGTCGGCTCACCAGGCGATTAAGAGCATCCGGGAAAGCATCAATTGGGGTGTCGTCAACTGGGTGGTCGACGTAGATATTACAGGCTACTTCGATAATATCTCCCACAGCAAGCTGATGAAACTGGTCGAAGAACGCATCTGCGACAGGCGCATTCTGAAGTTAATTAGACAGTGGCTTGAAGCAGGTGTAATGAAGGATGGTGTATGGCACAAAACGGCGATTGGCAGCCCGCAAGGCGGCGTAATCTCTCCGCTTCTGGCCAACATCTATCTCAACTACCTCGATACGATATGGGAAAAACGATTTTCTCATCTCGGAAAGCTAGTAAGGTATGCCGACGATCTTGTCATTCTGTGCCGATACAAACCGCAGGCGCTCGAGGCGATTCGTACCCTTAAAGCGATCTTTGGGAAACTGGAATTGACCATGAACACGTCCAAATCAAAGCTAGTGTGTTTGTGGAAGAACCAGGACGGGTTCGACTTCCTTGGCTTTCATCATCGGAAGATGCCTTATCTCCATAAAAACGGGACAAAGTATCGACTGCGAAGCTTTCCATCGAAGAAAGCAATGAAGAAGATGCGCACTCGTGTGAAGGAAGAAACGGCATCCAGAGGGCGGCTGCAATGGCCGCTCAAATTGATGGTCGAGTTGCTCAATCCCATGATTCAAGGATGGCGCAATTACTACGCACATCTGGATGTGGATCGAGGAATGGCAAACCGATTCCTCGCCAAGATCGACTGGTACGTCCTTAGGAGACTTAGACTTTTCTGGAACAACAAACACAGAAAGCGTAAGCAGAATTGGTCAGAGATGCACTTACTGCTTCAACGTACAGGATTGAAAACTTTATGCACATGGAAAAACCGTACTGCCCTTGATGAAGAACGTCGGAAAGCCGTATGCGGGAAAACTGCACGTACGGTTTGATGAGGAGGGGCTGGGATTCTCAGTCCTTTACTCTACTTGGAGCCAGGCGTCAACAACTGCCTGTTTTATTTTGACCCCCAGTCCAAACTTCAAACTTGTGCATAGTTTTTCTAATGCATTGAGTGACATGGAAGGATGAGGGGAACATGAAACCAAATCGCAAATGGAAAAATAATACACATACGAAGAAAAAAACGAAAAAAGAGGAGCAGCAACCCTCAGAACAACAGCTTGATTCAAATATCAATGAGCTCGAATGGTTAGACGAAAAGGACGAAAAGAAGGTAAAGGAAAGACGAAGGACAAAGTATTAAATTCCTCTTTCGTAACGAAATCCGTGAATTGAGCGTTTTTTCGCTACAACGAATGGTAGCGGGATAATCAACGCAGCAAAAAACCACCGCTACTCACGGTGGCCCTGGTTGAACTAAATGAGGTGCTTCGCTCGTTGAAAGATCTGAAGCATTGTATCGAAATCTTCCTTTAAGGTCACTTCATTCATTACTTTTGGTACCTTTATTAATTGTTGCAGTTCATCATTCTTAATCCTTATTTCCTCTTTTAATTCACCGATCTGTTTGGCCATGTTCTCTATAAGCTTTTGTTGTCTTCTAGCCAACTCAACAATTTGATCAGTGATTGTTAATTTGGTGTCCTGTTCATCGATTGCAGCAATAGTAACTTGCTTACTAACTGAAGCCCTTTGAATTTGATTCCGCTCTAGCTTAGCTTCCTTAATTTCATTTAAGTAACTTTTTCTGACTTCTGAATTCCATCTAAATCCGCAAGCACTTTCTGTACGTCCTAATAGTTCGGCTGCCTCAGCAAACCCCACTAATTGGGTACTTTTATTTCGAATGTGTTTAATTACAATATTAGCGAGAAGTATATCTTCCTCTGACCGCCAACCATCTTTTCTGGCTTCCTGCATGGTATCCATCACCTCAACAACGAATTAGTAGCCATTGTTACCTGTTCTCTTATATTTATGCAGAGATACAAGGAAACAGCAAAGGCAGCCGATAGGCACTCTAAACGGATTATTGAGACATGTCCATCATGCAGAGCCGTTTCATCTTTTACGAGATCAAACACTAAAAACCCTGAAATTATCACTGCTCGAGCGTGTATCAGACTATTCGACCGAACACATGGACGCCATCGAACGAGAATACAATCGGTTGCTCAATTGCGTAGAGGGGTTTCCGATCAAACCCGAGATCCATATTTTCATCAGGAATACGGCCATTCTACAACGAAAGCTAACTTTATCCAGTTCATATGAACGAATCAAAAAATGATCGTTGCCGGCCACGGCATATCGGGGAATGATTCACGTGCCAAACCCAGACTTGAAAGGAAAACACCATTAGATGGTCAAAACACCGGAAGGTCGCAATGAGCAATTTAATCTGTTCGAGAGCATGTGTCGGCCAGTGGAGACTGGTAACAACTTCTACATTCCCTCTCTCTTACCAGAGTGTACCGTATGAAGGATACAGAAAAAGAAATATTTCGAATAGGTTAGATTTTCAAAGTGGAGGAGTGAGCTATTGAAAAGGCAGCTCAGAAGGCAACTACATAGCTCAGGAACAGGAATTCTCGCACCGATCGTAGCTTCGATCAGCTTAATCGTACTACTACTAATTATAATGTCTGTTACAGTAACAGCTACGTTTTTTGCCGTTGTAATCGGAGGGATAATATCGGGGCTAATTATTATGCTTCTGGGTGAGAAATTATTTTTCATGAAATCTTTCTACAAAAGACTAGATTCATCGCTGAGGCTATCTTCTTTTACTTCGTAGTTTCGTGTCTTGTTCCGGGGGTCATAATCATCATTTTGCGTGGATAATCGTGATCCACCGGCAACCAAGAACTCGAAACCGACAGGATTCGAAGAACGAGTCACGATAACAACAAGGAACAGGCTGCCTTTCATTGGCAGCCTGTTAATATTACTTCGATTTCTTTTTTGCTGCGGACCTGCCTTGCTTCTTCGGATCATCCGATGGCGGTGCGGCATGCTGTGAACCGTTAGGCTTTATGTCGACCAAGCTCAACTACTCCTTTCCTAAGATTCTCCATTAGTAATGCGCAGATTCGCATGAACTATGCCGTAAAATCTGGGTCAAATGAATAAATGAAGTCATTTTCACCATAATAGTTCAAGTACTACACCTACATATCGATTGGAGGATAAAGCATGCTTGAAAATCTCGAGAGTAATTATGATTGTGCCAATGCAGGCGATGATTTGCATCAACTCAAGCAGGAACTCGAATCGCTTCGTGCTCAGCAAGCAGATCAAGAAACGATCAATCGACTAGAAAATCAAATTTCGTTCATATTAAACAAATGCGATATTAGCCATTAGTCAGAATATGAAAAACAACAAATCTCCTTCTTTCCCCGTAAAGTGGTGAAGCAGGGGATTTGTTTTTTGTCGGGTGAAAAGAACTTGTCTCGTTAATGCCGCATTAAATGCGGCTTTTTGCGTTATGGGTTAAAGTTCTTGTCAAATTCGAACGACAAGTACTTTATCTCATTTCCCAACAGAACAAACAAAATGACGAATAAGATCCGTACCGGAATCATTGTGATTGATACTGGTCGATCACAAGAAAGCATAGCATTCCGATCTGTGGAGTTATTTGGATTTGGTGTATAATTCGTCTTTATAGCTGGACAAAATAGTTAGGTCAATTATTTTTGGACTTTGACGTGAAGATATGGATGGTAGACATTGTCATGATGTCTACCGTCTTTTCAATCTGTAGGGGATATTAAGAATGGGATCGGCAGATCCCCAATTATTGAACGAGAGGTTGGGATGAAAGGAATGAATGTACATCTTAAACAGGCAGCGGCAATGATACTTCCTGATTTGAAAGATAAAGTCGCGTTAATTACAGGAGCCGGTTCAGGTATCGGAAGAGCTGCGGCGATGATGTTGGCGAAGCAGGGGATGAAAGTGTGCCTCGTTGATTTGAAAGATGAGAGAAGAGAGCAGACGAAGGAGGAAATCGTGGCAGCAGGCGGCCAATCCATCACGGTTGATGTCGATATCTCAGACCCCGCACGGGTGGCGCAAGCGTTTGAAGAAACGGCGAAAACCTGGGGGAGACTTGACGTTGTTTTTGCCAATGCGGGAATAAACGGAGTTCTGTCGCCAATCGAAGACATGGAGCCAAAGGATTGGGAGCGGACCCTTAACGTTAATCTTAAAGGTACGTTTTTAAGCGTAAAGTACGCCATTCCGCATATGAAAGAGCGCGGCGGAAGCATTATCATTACGAGTTCCATTAATGGAAGCAGAGCATTCGCAGGTTTTGGGATGGCGGCATACAGCACCTCCAAAGCTGGACAGGTTGCATTTATGAAGATGGCGGCGCTTGAGCTCGCCAGATACAATATTAGAGTTAATGCGATTTGTCCTGGAGCAATCGATACGAATATAGGTGAAAATACTAAGTCAACGCCTGAGCTTGAGAAAGTCATTATCCCCGTTAAGTACCCTAAAGGGAATCAGCCGCTTGAGCATGCAGCCGGCCAACCGGAGCAAGTAGCCGACTTGGTAGCATTTCTGGCATCAACAGCTTCGAGCCATATTACAGGTACGGAAACGTATATAGATGGGGCGGAATCATTGCTGTAAATTGAGGGATTAGATGAAGAAATTGCGTCGGGGCATGTCATGTGACAAGAACATTATCTCATTAAAGGCCGCGAATATCGCGGCTTTTTGCATTTATGGGATCGGCTTAGACCCGTCCGCTAAACACAATTCGGTCTCCACACCTTGGATAAGTATGACGATGGAATGTGAGGGCCTAGACCCGTCGAGCCATGGGATGGTAAACACCAGGGCACTTGTGGAGTTTGCGTGCAGTAAGTTAAGCAGAAAGGAATGGTGTCGGAGGACAAGAACATATATGTTTAAAAAGCCGCGTGGGTGCGGCTTTTTTTATTTTAACGATACATATTTAAGGAAAGCATTCTTGCCTTTTATTGATCAAATAATAGCGGCGTTGTCGGAGGACGACGAAGAACCCACGACCAGAAAACCAGAAGAAATCCTGTCGGGTGACAAGAACATTATCTCATTCAAAGTCGCGAAAATCGCGGCTTTTTTTATTTATGGGATCAAGTTCTTGTCAAAACCAAATGACAAGAACTTGACCCCATTACCGAAATTGACAAGAACTTGATCTCATTCCCGACAATAGGATAGGAAATTAAATAATAAAGTCGCAAACAGACCCGACTGGATCCACACATAACTGACCTATAGTTGAATAGTGCCTTTCTAGACCTTCAATAATCGCTGAATAATATAAACCTCATTGTGCTAACTGGGAACGATAGTTCAATTCTAAAGGCTGCCGGATAAATCGGCTTCATTATGCTAACGGGCAGGATAGTTCAATCATTTCGCAGAATACTTCGAGTATGAATTTTTCGAAGTTCGTACATAAGACGTTATCTGAGTCCAAATGCTGATTAAAGAAAGGCGAATAACATGAAATTTCGAGGAACACAAACAATAATTATCTGGTCAATTATTAATATTGCAGTAATTATTGTGAGCCTTATCTATTTAAACAGGGCAAGCTCCATAATTTTTATGAGTGTACTAATATACGCTTTTATATATTTTTTCTCATATGATGTTGAAATTAAAGAATCAAAAATTATAGTGAGGACTTTCTTCATTAGGAGACAAATTTATGATATTAATGAGTTAAAGTTTATTCATGCAATAACAATCAGAAAGGCTGGTTACATTTATATTCAGATTGGAAAGTCATACGCAGAAGAATTCTATATATTGGTTTTCAAGAATAACTCCAAGATAAAAGTAAATGCTTTTTTGAAATATAAAGGAACAAGTTTGGGGCGTTACTTAAAGAAACAATATCATATTCCATTTAAAGAATTTGAAGAGACTAAATACATTTACGGTAATCCGTAGGTTATTCAAGATGTGGACCTCCTTCAAATAACAGCATATTCACGCATCGGGTCCAGTCGGCATAGTTCATTCAGCTAACTGGGAACGTTTGTTCAATAAAGAAGCGAAGGCAGCCGATCGGAAATGAAGTGACCCCAAAAAGTTAGACATATATGTTTAGGCTCATATTATAGGAGGGCGTCGGCATGGACAAGAATTCTGTTTTTAAAACAAACGTTATAGGCGCTGGCGAGGTTGGCAGCGCCATCTCAGTCGACATGGACAAGAATTCTGTTTATAAAACAAACAGCTTCTATTGGGATACTAAAGGAAATGACTTCTTAGGAGCAATCTCACTTCCTTTATATGGAGCATTTGTCTCAGAAGAAAAATGCCATCTTTTTGGCGATGTCTCAGGGAAAAAGATGCTGGAGATAGGCTGTGGAAACGGTCAATCCTTGCAGTACCAGGGGGAACGCAAAGCATCTGAACTATGGGCTATGGATATATCAGAAAAACAAATCGAAAAGGCATCGCAACATTTGAAGGCATGTGGTCTTTCAGCAAAACTGATCTGTTCTCCCATGGAAGAAGAATGTGGCATACCCGTGGATTATTTTGACTTTGTTTATTCGATTTATGCCATCGGCTGGACCACCGACCTTGAGGGTACTTTTTGCCGGATCGCTTCTTATCTTAAAAAAGACGGTGTATTTATTTTCAGGTCTCACCCTATACACAAATGTGTTGTCGCAGAAAATGATAGGCTTGCTTTTAAAAAAAATTATTTCGATGAATCTTGGTATTCGGTATCTCTTGATGAAGGTGCGCTAACATTATCGGACCGTAAACTATCAACCTATGTGAATGCGTTGGCAAAAGCGGGACTTGTAATTGAACAAATGATTGAGCAATCTGATGATGAAATTATCTCGAGGGACGATAACAGCGAGTTTTCAAAAAAAGCAAAGATGCTTCCTGTAACTTTTGTTGTCAAAGCAAGAAAACTATAGTATCCGTTAGCGCATGATGCAAGCAATAATCGTATTGTAGGGCTTGATAAATATGCATAATCGATTGAACTAACTGGGATCGTTTCTTGAATAAGCACCAGGTAGCGAGGCTACCAACAGATGAATGGTAGCCTTCGTTATATTAACGGAGATGCTGTGAAAGAAGAACAGACTAAATCAGTCATGTTGTTAACTGTTGAATAGATGAGGAGAGATAAAGTGAACTATCGAGACTATGAACGATTGAAACAAGCAAGCGTTGGTATCTGAGGGAATATTTTGTTTATGAGATACGTACAGGTTTCGCGGAAATCTGAATCGTTTGAATAAAGGCAGAATAATAATGCTTTTATAGGTGGCAAAATCCAAAGCTGGAGATGTGTTTATAGCGCCTACAAAGGTCTTGTAGACAAAAGATTTTTTATCAGAATAGGATCTTAAACGGAGATATGTTTAACAATATATGACTGTGGAATGACTGTAATTTGTCATAAAGCCGGCAGACTAGCATAACAACACCACTTGCCGATTGGGCCTTCTGTTCAGATAAGGGGCAGGATTGTTCAACGAAGTTGACAATCGGGAGCATCAGCATTAATATATGCTATAGCATATAGATGGGAGAACATCTTAGTTTACGGGAGGGCTACTATGGATTTATTTGATCTTACCGGATTCCTTATCCATCGAACCGATATGAAACTAACAAATTACTTCATCAGAAAACTGAAACCCTATGAAGTCACGCCAGAACAGTGGGGAATCATCAGCGTTCTTGATTGCGATCGAGCAATGACACAGAAGGAAGTTGCCGAAGCGATAGACAGAGATCAAAGCACGGTTGTCAGGATGATTTCTTCGCTCGAAAAAAAAGGTATGGTAAAGCGACTGCAAAACAACGACGACAAACGTTCCCATAACCTGTTTCTCAGCGCCAAAGGCATGCAGCATAAAACGAGCCTTTTACCTGTGGTAAAGGAAGCACATGATTTTTTGACCCGTAATTTAAGTCAGGATGAACTTGCGCTGCTTCACGAAACGCTTCATAAACTCTATCTTAACGTAAAGGGAGAATAGTGCTCCATGTTTTATACATGCTATAGCATGTAGTTTTACAATACCTAATTATCCGAGAAAGAGAGTGATTCCAATCGTCACGTTAATTATTATTTTTCAAGCTGTGTTGGGGATATTCTTTATGTTCACAGGCACTACAATTATAACTGGAAAAATGGCAAATGAGTTCAAAAAACTTGGCCTCCCGTCTATATTTAATTTGTTAACCGGCTTGATTGAGATTGTGGGGGCGATTGGAATGATTGCGGGATATTGGTTCCCGATCACAGCTATATTATCAGGATTAATGTTGGGCTCGACAATGCTGGTTGCCGCCTTTATGTTGATTGTGATTGCGAGAGATCCGTTTAAGAAAACACTTCCGGCAATCCTATTGAGTTTATTGTCTTTTGCTACTGCAATTTACATGCTATAGCAAGTAAATGCTCTCGATAGTCAAGATTCACAGGCATATGGAATGGCTATCACGCATACCGGAAAGATAGCTAGCTACGGTATTTAATTGGCTTCATTTGTTCAAATAACGGTTAGCGCAGCCATGAGTGTAATTTACATCAGTATCTACTGTAGATTCAACGTCTGGAGTTCTTGAGTGCCCCGTGTCGTCTACAGCATTACGAGCAAGACACCGGAGACGATCGAATGGAAGTAATGAAAGAAACTCCGAAAACCCACTACATTCAAGGGTTTTCGGAGTTCTTTATAGAGTCAACCCTGCACAGGACTGGTTCATTGGGGATAGAGATAGCTCGAGCAGATGGAGTAACCTTCGGAAGACCTCGGCTAGAAATTGATGGATTGTTTATAACAGCTTATCAAGAGTGGAAAGGGGGGCAAATTACTGCAACAGAGGCAATGAGGAGAAGTGGAATGAAAAAGCCTACATTTTATAGACGTGTCAAGGAGTATGAAACTTCTCAATGAGATTGTGAACGAGTTAATATACTACCTGTATAACTGTACAGGTAGTATATTAACTCGTTAGCCAAATTCTCGGATAAGGCATGGTATTATTACTCTCTTAAAGTGAGAATCATTATCAAAAAGGTCTGAGAAGATGTATTGGAAGATATGCCCAAGTAAAGTAAGATGAGATATGAGAACAACTATAGCATAACTATAATGATTGGGGGAGTGAGGGTTGGATTCTCTTGTTTTAGAGCTACAGAGAGAAGCGTACAATGCTTCTAGTTCTATTTCATCATTGCTGCGGAAAGCGTATGTTGTTGCAAAAAAGCTAAAGATTGTTGACATAGAAAATTGGCTAAACTACGAATTAAACGGGTATCCCGAGAAAGGTATTGAGATTCCTGACTATCGTTATATAACAGGTGAAATACAGGGTTGGAATCCTTACCATGGTTGGATACCAGTAACTTTTGAAAATCCGAAAGAGGTTGCGCTTATCTCAAAAAGAAAAGTTGTGCAGCCAATAACAGAAATAGAAGTTCTGTCAAAGGATGAAAGTTCAGTACTATCAATGTCGTTGCCGGCAGAACTGGTAAGTCGGTTATCTAGGGCAAATGGTGGGTTAATTACGAAATTTCACTTGTCTTTTAGTATTACTCAAGCTATAAAAATGATAGAAACTGTTAGGAATATTGTACTTGACTGGGCACTTAAGTTAGAAGATGATGGCGTTTTGGGCGAAGGAATGAGCTTTACTCAGGAGGAGAAACAAGTGGTGAACGAAAAACATTATAATGTAAATCACTTTTATAATGTTCAAAACTTACAGTTCCAACAACAATCAAACAATTCAACTCAGCAAATGAACCACCAGCACGTTGGTGGTTCAATTAACGACCTTAAGTCACTTCATGAGATACTTCAACAATTAAAAAGAGATATATTTCAATTGAATCAAGAAGACCGTGAAGAAGCCCAAGCTGAGATTGCAACAATTGAGGCGCAGGCAACTTCCCAGAAGCCAAAATCAGTCATTCTTAGAGAATCAGTTTCAACGTTGAGAAAAATAGTCGAAGGAGCTGGTGGTAAATTAGCGGCAGATTACTTACCCAAATTAGTTCATTTTCTTTCAAGTTTATAGCGATGATCCCGAATCCAGATGATCTAAACTTGAAACTTGCTGGCTGACGCAAACCGATCGCTCCACCGAACACAGAAAATTGGAAGCAGTGGTTTAAGAAGGGCGAAACAAAAAACAAGCGCTCTGGTGATCAGGATCGCTTGTTTCTCTATTTGGAGATGCTGAAGTATGAATATATAGGTCTCGTCTTCGTAATTGGCTTAGTCGAATCCGGCTTCGACAAAATCACGTCGATCTGTTCATTACATCCTATGAAGGTAAGGTGCTGACTGCTTGATTATCAGTGGTGGAAAGCAAGCGCTCAATGAAGTTAATTACTCAACTTTCGCAGCTTAAATTATCGAACAAACCCTTGATGTACAAGGGCAAATCGGCTATCCACTGCTGGAGTTGACACAACACCGTTTGTTTGCCATCTTTGCTCGTTGCTCCAGCCAAAGTTAAGAAAAACGTCATCAGTTGTTGCAGAGCAGTCTGGCAGTCCAGGTCACGAACTTCATCCGCATACAAGAAAAATAGTCCACCGAGTGTACGCGGATCTCCGGTCTGCCGTCGCTCAAATTCCATCGCCAAGTAGCGGCTAAACACGACGGTTGTATGGCTGATCATCATATCGAAGGAACGGCCTTGAAACTCGGTTCCTAGTTTCAAGTAACTTTTGGTTACTTTAAAGAACGTCTCAATGCTCTACCGCATGCCATAAATGCGAACAATCTCGTTCGGTTCTAAAGCAAGATCCGTACTGAGAATGGCCAGCCATTCTCGCCGCTTGTTCCGGTTTTGAACAAAGACGAGTTTAACAGACATGCCGCATGAAGTCCGGACAAGGACAGAACTCCAAATGGACGTTTGCTTGTTCTTCGGCAGACTTCTGTAAAGTTCATTCAGCGTCAGACGTTTTCCTTCGTACACATAGCGCTGCTTCATTTCCTTGACCATGCCAATCGCGGCCAGTCCTTCTTTTACAAGTCCGCGAATGAGTGGCATCTGAGTAAACCAGCTGTCCATCAATACGTAATCCGCATGGAAGCCAGCTTGCAACGCGCGCCGAATCAAGTCGAGGGCGGCGTAAGGCTTACGCGTAAGCGCCTCGACGCGTCGCTTATACCCGTGGCAACGCTTCGTGATCGTTGTCGTCATCTCGTTTAGGGCGATTCACAAGTTTCGCTGACGAGAGCATAACAAAGTCGATCGGAGCAAAGCTGAAGCCGTCGGACCAGCCAAGCGTTAGCAGCGTGTAGCCTTTGGTAAATCGACCTGTGGTATGGTCGAATACTCTGGCAAGCAGTTCTGCTTTCTTACTGCGATTGCGCTGCAGCGTGGAGTCGTCGATGATAAACACTTTAACACGCTTGGCTGACGTAAGTGAGGCAAACTGCCGAACCACCGTCAAACTAAGCGAATGAAGAAAAGAGCGCCAAGCAAAGCCGGGATGATTCAAGAAGCGGTAGACGACATCTTTGCCTGGTAACGAGCTACCACGGTTGCTTTCCAGCAGTCGAAACCAATTCTTCCCCTCAAAAACAAGCGAGAATAGCAGCTGAAAGACAAGACTTGTGAATCCTGGCCTCTCGAAGCAGTTTACCGATTTTCAGTGCATGGAAAACAGACGAAAAACGAGACTGGTCAGACAGGGAACGATGGTGTACCATAGATTTACACACCTTTCTTTGTTTGCATGGTTGCTAGACACTTCCATGATACCAAACGAAGAAGGTGTTTTTTGTCAAGTGAAGGAAAAAATAGGATCTATCCCTACAGCCGCAAGGCATCCAAGCTAATTTGCAGCTGCGAAAGTTGAGTCAATAATAAAACCATACCCAGAGCGTTGCCGATTATTCATTTTCCGAAACTTGTTAATATCATCATCTTTAATATATGTCAGCACTTCAGAATAAGTAAGTTTGCTAAATGAAGAAGCCATTTGTTTAAAGATAAATTTAGGAAACAGGTTGCTCATCAATCCGATTAGCTTCCATGAATATTGCTCCAATGAAGGAGAGAACAATATTTGAGCCACCTTGTATGCTTTATCCTTAGAGGTGAACCATTCTTTCGATACCGCAGCTTGAAGCGTAAGACTTCTTACACGCTCAGGATAATGCGAAGAAAAATAAATTCCACTTGGTCCGCCAGCAGAAATCGGTATTTTAATATTTCCAGCTAATTGCTTAATAATTTCCATAACGGCGGCTCGGTTTAGTTTGTTTTCGCCGGCAGATAGAGCATTAAGTGTTCCATGGGCAAGTGCTAATGGTATCCTGCAAAACTCAAGGACCGGACCCGGCTTAAGTTTTGAAATGTACACATCACCAAAAGCAAGATTACGGCGGGTATATAAGAACATCTCCTTCGGTCCCCAATCATCGGGGAAGAAGTTAACACCCCGGGCCAGATCTTCTGTGCGATTACGAAGAATATTAACTGCCTGTAAACCGCGGCCGAAGCCAACAGATTCGATCGGATCTGTTTTGGTATCGTCGAACCAGAACCATATCTCCGAAAGTAATTCACTTACTGCACCTGCGACGCAATATGTGTAACTGTCCAGGTCTTCCTCAGTGTGGAGAGTCAGCTCTTCCGCGTACGGCTTCTTGTACATATAGACGGCCCGCCGGAGCGCGATGCACTCGCAGTCGTCCCGACGGTGACGGTGGGCGCGCTGTCCGAACTGTACGGGCTACTGCAGGACTTTAAAAAACTATCGTCATATTTGGCGACGATGGTTTAAAGGCATATATTGCTTATAGGTTTTTGATGGGATGTATTGCGTCTCGTTGGTTTTGATTTGAATTGTCTGTTACGCTTCCACTTCTTAATAGTTGTTGCTGCATCGCCGCCAATCCTTGATGCAGGATTCGAACCAATCGGTGCTACAATTTCCCCGCCTTCAGTAAAATCAAAAAGCATTCGGCCGCCGATTGGGCCTGCCGCTCCACGTCAGAGCCGTTCAAGGTGCGGAGGCCATGCAAGACCTCCGTGAATAGTCCAGTCCGCAGCAGTGAGAAGAAGACATTCGCCGCGCGCGGGTAGTCCACCGGCTTCCAGTCCTCTCTAGTGGCCAGTTTCTCCACGTACTCGCGGAAAACGCGATTCCGGCCATCGACGACTTCCTCACGGTACATCCGCCCGATCTCCGGGAAACAGTGCGCATCTTGTGTGACGACCCGATACAGCGCAAGCTGCGTTTCGGACAGCGCATGATTTAGATACCGTATGCCCGCCGCGGTCAACACCGCAAGTGCGGGCTTTACTGCCTCCTCGCCGGACGTTCCCGTAATCATCCCGGTCCCATCGCCTCCCATGAAAGGCAACTCAGATTCCGAAAGATTGGTTTCACTGCAAGCTGCTTGAATGACTGTGTCGAACAGCTCATCCTTGTTTTCGAAATGACGATACACCGTTTTGACCGAAACACCAGCTGTTGCAGAAATCCGATCCATCGACGTTCGTGCATAGCCATTCTCCAAAAATTCCTTGATAGCCGCGGCCACGATCGCCTCCCGCTTACGCTGCATGAGCGCGGCTTTCGGATTGTCGGACGCCCAGCTTCGCAAAACGAACCCCTCCTAATCAAATGAACAAACTTATTTTCTCCATCTTAAACGGATTCCGTCATCTTGACAAACAAAACGACAACGCATATTGTTATATCCATAACAACAACGATCGTTGTTGTTAATTACATCGGATTTTCGTCCGATTCCGGAGAGGACTGTTCATATGTCATCCATTCTTTCTCAACCTCTTGTTTTGCCTTCAGGAGCCTTACTTGCGAACCGTCTCGCCAAGGCATCACTGAGCGAGGGCTTGGCCGACACGGCCAATAACGCCACACCGCGCATGGCGGCTCTCTATTCGCGATGGGCTAGGAGTGGAGCGGGACTGCTGCTGTCGG
Source organism: Paenibacillus sp. R14(2021) (assembly GCF_019431355.1). NCBI lineage: Bacteria > Bacillati > Bacillota > Bacilli > Caryophanales > Paenibacillaceae > Paenibacillus > Paenibacillus sp. R14(2021). The sequence goes on along the minus strand of NZ_CP080269.1, from coordinate 1,596,174 downwards.
GCAATGTGCAAGTCGACCGCCTGCATCTCGAGCGTCCTTCCAACATCGTCCTGGACGAACGCAGCGACCTCGCGGCGCTTGCTGTTGTCTCGAAGGCTGGTACAGCGGGTGGCGCGCACTTCTGGCTGCAGCTTAGCCATACCGGAAGGCAGGTGTCCGATCTCTTCAATCCTGCGCCGCTGGCGCCGTCTCGCGTTACGCTTGTGCCACCGCGTGTGCTTGGTCTTTCGTTCGCCCCGCCAAAACCCATGACGGAAGCGGACATCGAGCACGCGATCGGCCAATTTGCCAACGCGGCTCGATTGACGCGGGAAGCCGGCTTTACGGGTGTTCATCTGCATGCGGCACACGGCTATCTATTCACCCAGTTCCTCAGCCCGCTGACCAATCACCGCACCGACCGCTGGGGCGGCTCCCTACCCAATCGCGCACGGTTCCTGCTGCGTGTCATCGAAGCGGTCCGAGAAGCAACCGGTCGTGATTTTCCCATCGGTATCAAACTGAATTCGTCCGATTTCCAAAAAGGCGGCTTCACCCACGCAGAATGCATCGAGCTGGTCAAAATCCTGAATGGCACCGGCCTGGACCTGCTCGAGCTGTCCGGCGGCACGCTTGAGCAACCGAAGATGATCGGAGTGACTTTGGCTGAAGAAGAGGATGCTCGCAGCGACAGCACGATCAAACGCGAAGCCTTCTTCGTCGAATACGCCGCCGAGATTCGCGCCGTCGCCAATATGCCGGTGATGGTCACGGGCAACTTCCGGACCCGCGCGGGCATGATTCAGTCGCTGGAGAACGGCGATCTGGACGTCGTCGGCCTTGGGCGGCCGGTGATTGCCGATCCACGTTCGCCCGCTAAGTTGCTCGCGGGCGAACTTGAAGCCGTGCCAACTCCGGAGCGCGCGATAGATGCTCCCTATGACAATCCCTGGTTCAGCATGCAGTTAGAACGATTGGCGGACGGGCTCGATCCGGATTTGTCGTTATCCGGGGAACAAGCAGCTGCGGACTTCAAGGCCATCGAGCAGCGTAATTACGCCGCTTTGTTAAACCGTCAGGTTTGACCGGCGGCCGGTTGATTCACTAGTCCCGGCGGATCTGAAAGCCATAATGGTTCCAAGCCCACCGAGTGCGCTTTATCAAGTAACCGACGTTTATTTTCGTTCCCCACGATTCCTGTATCAAATCTTGATCCGTATAGAAGCGAAGCGTATGCGGAGAAATATGAAATTTTTTTGTAACTTGTGTTATGGATAAAACATCATTCTACGGACACCCTTCCAATATAACTAAGATTAAAGAACCTTAAGGTGAGTGAAAATGGCAAACAAAACGTGGTTTATCACCGGGAGTTCTCGGGGATTAGGACGTGAGATAGCACTTGCAGCGCTGAAGAAAGGTGATTCCGTAGTGGCCACGGCCCGCGAACCTTCTTCATTGGGAGACCTATTATCCCACTACGGCAAAAAAGTGTTGCCGATTAAATTAGATGTATCTAACAATAATGAAGTCCGTGCAGCGGTAGAGGAAGCCTTCAAATATTTTGGCCAGATCGATGTTCTTGTTAACAATGCCGGGTATGCGAATTTGGCATCTATTGAAGATATAAGTATTTCTGATTTTCAAGATCAAGTGGCTACAAATTTCTTTGGTGTTGTATATACAATGAAAGCTGTGCTGCCCTTTATGCGAGATCAACAAAGAGGCTCGATCATTAACATTTCATCCATTGGTGGACGTTTCGGCAATGCAGGTTTGAGCGCTTATCAAAGTTCAAAATTTGCAGTAAATGGTTTTACGGAAGTGTTAGCTCAGGAAGTTTCCTCTTTTGGAATTAAAGTGACAACGTTGGAGCCCGGAGGCATTGCAACCGATTGGGCAGGATCATCTATGAATATTCCGCCGATTAGTGAACCGTATCAGCCGATCATCGGGGGTACAGCCAAGCTACTGCGCAATATAAATTCTGCTGCGCCTGAAGAAAGAATTGGACGTTTAAGCGATCCTGCCAAAGTAGCGGGAGTCGTGATTCAGTTAGCAGAAATGCCCGAGCCTCCCCTGCACTTATTAATGGGGTCAAGCGCCTTTAAAATAGCGCAAGAAGGTGCAAAAAAACTGGCGGAATCCGATAAACGATTTGAAGAATTGACTAAATCGACTGATTACACAGATTAAGTTACACGAGTCATCGACAGCTATATTGGTGATCAGATAAGAGGTCGCCATTACACCTATCGGAGAACGTTTGTTTAATAAATAGATTAGTTTCACCGGGATTTCGGTAATCGCTGGGGTGGTTTGTACCATAAACCCCGAGCGCTTCGATAACATGGGATCGAGCCCAGGCGGAATTCCAGAAGCAGTTCGGCGAGAAGCATGCAGCATCCATGTGGCAAATGATGGACGAGTTTTAACTTTGATATGAAATGATCTGCCAGGTCATCAATACGGGTTTGACGCGCGTAATTATTCAAATGGGGAGCACAGATCGCATATTAACTCTGCTTCAACGGTGCACGGTTCGAGCGCATTGGCGGTTATAGACACCAATATACCGGCAAAGATAAGTATGGATTGATATTTTTTATTACAAACTTTTCTGCCACCGCGCGATCAACAAATATACGAGCGAAACTATTATAGTTTTTACATTAGGAGGCATTCGCTTTCATGTCATTTGTTGCAATCGCCGGTGAAATCGAACGATAGAATTAGGAGGAAATACATGGATGCGAATAAAGGATTTCAGTTTACGCCTCAGGCACCGATTTCTTCAGGCTTCGGGCCGCAATCGACGGCGCAGGAAGCGCTTGGGGGCCGCGACCTGACCGGTAAGACCGCCATCGTAACGGGCGGGTACTCCGGACTTGGCCTGGAGACCGTCCGCGTTATGGCGGAGGCTGGTGCGACTGTTATCGTACCCGCACGTTCGTCAGATAAAGCGCGGGCATCGCTGGCGAACATCCCACGTGTGGAGCTGGAGGAACTGGATCTGATGGACCCCGTTTCGATCGACGGGTTCGCACAGCGATTTCTCGATTCGGGACGGCCGCTTGATATTCTCGTCAATTGCGCCGGCATTATGGCTGCGCCGCTCGTACGCGACGCACGCGGTTATGAATCCCATTTTGCGACGAATCACCTGGGACACTTTCAACTGACCGCACGGCTATGGCCGGCTTTGAAACAGGCGGGGGGAGCCCGAGTCGTTTCGGTATCTTCCGCGGCGCTTTTCTTCGCAGGTGTAGACTTCGACGATCCGAACTACAAGCGGAGAGCATACGATAAGTGGCAGGCGTACGGCCAATCCAAAAGCGCCAACGCGCTGTTTGCCGTTGCGTTGGACAAGAAGGGTCAGGCGCATGGTATTCGTGCCTTCTCCGTCCATCCCGGCAAAATCGTAACGGACCTATCTCGATTTCTTTCGGATGATGAAATGCGGGCCGCAGGCGCTCTCGACGAGCAGGGACGCCGTATTGTCGATCCGTCCTACAAGTCCGTCCCCCAAGGGGCGGCTACGATTATCTGGTGTGCGACAAATACGCAGCTGGACGATATGGGCGGGGTTTACTGCGAGGATGTCGATATTGCGTCGGCGGTTCCGGCAGACGCTCCGATGGGCTGGGGAGCACCGCCTTGGGCCGTCGACTCCGGCTTGGCGGAACGGCTGTGGCAGCTCAGCGAACAGCTGACCGGCGTAACGTTCCCACTCTAATGCGGGTTCGGATTACCATCCGTTGATGCCGCATTCGGCAAAGATTGAAGCATATTTGGGATAAAAACTGTGGGAATCTGTGCTAACCAAAAAGAGGTGATTGCAATGCAACAAAGCCGTATGATTTCAGACAAGGACTGGCAACGGTCCAAGCGTTACGCGATCACGGTGCCGGGTAAGCACTTCGTGCAGGAGGACTCTGGGCCGCGTATTGGAGCGGCTGTCGCCCACTGGCTGAAAAGCATAAGCTGAAAGCCGGAACGCCGGTTTTTACGCAGGCGAACGGCATGCCGGCGCAGTTCGCGGCGAACGGGCTTGCGAAGACCGTCCGGGCGGAGTTACACTGAGTTAGACGTGTTGGACAAAGGAGCGATTAAAACGTGCCGCAATTAACGGTTGAAAGGGTTCAGAAGTTTTCTGGTCGTGCGTGGCGTTTGGTGAAGTTTGGCGACCCAAAGGAAGCGATCGAGCTTCGGGAGATGACCTGGGGTGCGCCATCGCCTGGACAGGTGCTGATTCGGGTGCGGACTGCGGGGGCGGGGTTCCCTGACGTGATGATGGCGGCGGGCCAGTTCCCGCTGCTCGGTGATCCTCCCTTCGGACTCGGTGAGGAGGCTGCGGGCGAAATCGTTGCCGTACCGCCGGGCTCGCGGTTCGCGGTCGGCGAACAGGTGATGGGCATCACCGAATTCCTGGAGGGATGGGGCGGGTACGCCGAGTACGCGTACGTGCGTGAAGGGTCAGCCATCCGTATTCCGGCTGCTATGACGGACGAGCAGGCAGGCGGCTTCCCGATCGGTTTCCGTACGGCGTACGCGGGCCTCGTCGAGCGCGCCCCGGTCGAGGCCGGGCAGACGTTGCTCGTCTTAGGTGCTGCGGGCAGCAGTGGCTCCACCGCCCTGCAGCTCGGCAAGGCGCTGGGCGCGACGGTGATCGCGGTGGCGGGAAGTCAGGAGAAGTTGGAGTTCTGCACGAGCCACGGTGCGGACCATGTCGTGAATTACCGCACGGACGATTTGACGGCCCGGATTGCCGAGATCACGGACGGACGTGGCGTCGATCTGATCTACGATCCTGTTGGTGGTGAAACGGCGGCCACGGCGCTTAAGAGCATCGCGCGCAACGGGCGTATCGCCCTCATCGGCCTCGCGAGCGGAACTCCCGTTCCTCTCGACTCGATGGACATGCTGCTGCGGAACTACACAGCGGTCGGTGTGCTTGCGACCCCCGGCAGCCCGGAAGCCGAGGCCACTATATGGGGTCGCCTGGCAGAACTGGCTGAACAAGGGGCGATCACCACACCTGTGGGCAAGGTTTACGAGTTCCAAGACGTGCCGCAGATGATCGCCGAACAGACAGCCCCAGGGGCAGGCAAGTCAGTCGTCCGGGTCGCATCGAAGTAAGGGGTCTGACCCAGGGTCCTTGAGCGGGCCCGGCCGGCTTCTTCGATTAGCTGTCGGTTCGGGCCCGGTGCAAGTCAACCGCCCGGTCATTGAGGTGATCAGTGACCAGGTCATATGAGCTTCACTACGAAAGGCCCTCCCGGTATCTCTTCGCCAAGCGCCGGGAGGGCCATGTAGCGCGCTGGGGCGCTGTGCCGCGGTTCAAGAGGATCCGGCGGGAAACATCTTCTCAACAGGTAGGTGCATGATGTGGAGCCCGACGTATCCTCATCGGGTGTCTAAAGGCGTCGGGCACGGTGCCCACGACAGCAAAACCGAGCGACTCGTAGTCGCCCGGAAGCCGGACCCACCGGCCCACTGGATGGTGTACTCGACCAGCGCTCGCCCACGCCGCACCCTGAATGCACTGGGTCGACCATGTAACTGGCGCTGGCCGTCGTGCGATTGATCCGGCCGCCATGGCCCGTGTCAGCGCCGCTTTGGTGGAGGAGCTGGCTCATATATGCGAGTGCGGGACAGACAATTTTAATTGTTTTCACGTATCGTCCGTATTCGCGGGCGGCAGTGATTACTTATTTTTATGAGAGCACAAACCAATTTTTAAAATATAATTGTGCGCGGCCAATAATAAATGGGCCGCGCATTTTTTTATTACTCAACTTTCGCAGCTTAAATTATCGAACAAACCCTTGATGTACAAGGGTAAATCGGCTATCCACTGCTGGAGTTGACACCATACCGTTTGTTTGCCATCTTTGCTCGTTGCTCCAGCCAAAGTTAAGAAAAACGTCATCAGTTGTTGGAGAGCAGTCTGGTAGTCCAGATCACGAACTTCATCCGCATACAAGAAAAATAGTCCACCAAGTGTACGCGGATCTCCGGTCTGCCGTCGCTCAAATTCCATCGCCAAGTAGCGGCTAAACACGACGGTTGTATGGCTGATCAGCATATCGAAGGAACGGCCTTGAAACTCGGTTCCTAGTTTCAAGTAGCTTTTGGTTACTTTAAAGAACGTCTCAATGCTCCACCGCATGCCATAAATGCGAACAATCTCGTTCGGCTCTAAAGCAAGATCCGTACTGAGAATGGCCAGCCATTCTCGCCGCTTGTTCCGGTTTTGAACAAAGACGAGTTTAACAGACATGCCGCATGAAGTCCGGACAAGGACAGAACTCCAAATGGACGTTTGCTTGTTCTTCGGCAGACTTCTGTAAAGTTCATTCAGCGTCAGACGTTTTCCTTCGTACACATAGCGCTGCTTCATTTCCTTGACCATGCCAATCGCGGCCAGTCCTTCTTTTACAAGTCCGCGAATGAGTGGCATCTGAGTAAACCAGCTGTCCATCAGTACGTAATCCGCATGGAAGCCAGCTTGCAACGCGCGCCGAATCAAGTCGAGGGCGGCGTAAGGCTTACGCGTAAGCGCCTCGACGCGTCGCTTATACCCGTGGCAACGCTTCGTGATCGTTGTCGTCATCTCGTTTAGGGCGATTCACAAGTTTCGCTGACGAGAGCATAACAAAGTCGATCGGAGCAAAGCTGAAGCCGTCGGACCAGCCAAGCGTTAGCAGCGTGTAGCCTTTGGTAAATCGACCTGTGGTATGGTCGAATACTCTGGCAAGCAGTTCTGCTTTCTTACTGCGATTGCGCTGCAGCGTGGAGTCGTCGATGATAAACACTTTAACACGCTTGGCTGACGTAAGTGAGGCAAACTGCCGAACCACCGTCAAACTAAGCGAATGAAGAAAAGAGCGCCAAGCAAAGCCGGGATGATTCAAGAAGCGGTAGACGACATCTTTGCCTGGTAACGAGCTACCACGGTTGCTTTCCAGCAGTCGAAACCAATTCTTCCCCTCAAAAACAAGCGAGAATAGCAGCTGAAAGACAAGACTTGTGAATCCTGGCCTCTCGAAGCAGTTTACCGATTTTCAGCGCATGGAAAACAGACGAAAAACGAGACTGGTCAGACAGGGAACGATGGTGTACCATGGATTTACACACCTTTCTTTGTTTGCATGGTTGCTAGTCACTTCCATGATACCAAACAAAGAAGGTGTTTTTTTGTCAAGAGAAGGATGAAAATACGCTCTATCCTTACAGCCGCAAGGTATTCAAGCTCATTCGTAGCTGCGAAAGTTGAGTTAATTAATAAGGATGTATTAGTTTTTCTATCTAAAGAATTAATACCCTGTTGAATCTGTTCCCAGGTGTGATCGAGGGCGCCTTAGAGGTCTGCCAGCGCTTATCGGAGACCCATCGCTTGTTTATTGTGACGAACGGGATCACCCACACGCAGATAAAACGATTGAAGCAGTCAGATGCCTGTACGAATTTTTTGAGGATATTTTCGATTCGCAGAGCATCGGCTTTCAAAAGCCGTCACCGGATTTTTTCGATTATGTGACGAGCCGAATCAAGGATTTTAATCGAACGGAAGCGCTGATCATCGGGGACTCGCTGAATACGGATATTAAAGGCGGCATTCAAGCCGGCATAGATACCTGCTGGGTGAACGGGGGGGCGCAAATAAGTCCGCCGGAAATTCGGAGCACCTACACGATCACAAGCTTAGTAGAATTATTCGATATCTGCCTTCCCTTAATGTAAGCATGGTTGATCTTTGGGCCCTTCGATTGGAGACGGGCTATTTTAGCGAATACATTTTTCCAAATTGAACATAATATCGTTACATTTCGCGTTAAGAAAGGGAAATTCGGGTGATGTTCAATAACGAAATTTTCCGTCAGGCGATTAAATCCGTCGATTTTCTTCAATTTCACCCAGTTGATGAGAGTAAACCTCTTCAAATCAGTTATTACAGCTGCCTGGTAGACGCGGAGAAAGTCAATCAGTACCTGCTTCCCGGGATACAAGAAAATATCGATAGACTGGGGCAGTTAAGCGATATCAAAGGATTCATCCCCTTCGATGAGGTGACGGTGATTGCCGATACGGTAGAAGTCGTGGACAAGCTGATGAAGGGCTATGTGATCATTCAGTTCGAGGGCGACGACCTGCATTATCTATTGGTGAATGTTAATCATGCTTCCATGGGTCATCGTAAGAGCAATGAGACCGAGAATGAATTTAGCGTGATTGGCCCCAAGGTAGGCTTTGTCGAGAACATCGAGGTCAACATTCATTTAATGCGCCAGCAAATTAACACGCCTGCGTTGATCCTTGAACAAATAACCGTTGGTGCCTTGTCCAACACTAAAGTGGTGCTTGCCTATATCGATGGAGTCACGAATCCCAGACATATTGAAACGATGCGTCAGCGTCTTCAAGCCATTGATTTCGATGTCGTGTTCGATAGCTCTCAGCTGACGCAAATTATTGCGGATCATACCAAGACGCCTTTCCCGCTTCTCGTAACGACGGAAAGAGTCGATCGTGTCATCTTTGCTATTCTTTCGGGTCAGGTGGCTGTGTTGTCGGACGGTTCGCCTTACGCAATAACAGCTCCGTCGACACTGCTGGACTTTTTTGTCTCGGCCGAGGATTATTATCTTCCCTGGATTTTGGCATCCTTTTTTCGCGTGATCCGGATTATGGGCGTGATTTTCTCGATCATTGCGTCGCCCCTTTATGTTTCCATACTCACCTACCATTTTGAAGTCATCCCCGAGAGCTTGCTGCAACCTCTCATTAATTCACGCATTCATGTTCCGTTTCCGCCTGTAATGGAGGTCATCTTCTTGGAAATTACGATTGAGCTCTTACGAGAAGCAGGTGCCCGGTTGCCTTCAAAGATCGGTCAGACGTTGGGCATTGTAGGCGGTATTGTAATCGGTCAAGCGTCGGTTCAAGCCGCGTTCACCAGCAATATTTTACTCATCATCGTGGCCCTGTCGGCACTCGCCTCCTTCACGACACCCATCTTTAATATGGCGAACACCATTCGTCTCCTACGATTCCCTTTTATCCTGCTTGCGGCTTTCTGGGGAGGACTCGGACTGATTGTTGGTCTTGTTGTACTCTTAGGGCACTTAATGAGGCTAAAATCGCTCGGGATGCCTTATCTGGTTCCTTTTTTTCCTTTTCGGACGGGGCATACTGCAGACAGCTTTATCCGGTTATCTTACAAGCATACGGCAAATCGAAGCCAGTTCTTAAAGCCACTTTCGAAGAAACGGTACACGCCTGACAAGGAGAGTATTGAAAATGATTAACGTCGAGCGGATGCGCCGGATTGCTTATTCAGCACTGTTTGTTCTAACTCTGACGGGCTGCAGCAGCCAACGGATCGTGGATGATAATTATCTTCTAACGGTACTCGGACTCGACAAAAGTAACGCCGGGTATAAAGAAACCGGGCTTTATTCCGATTTTAACCTTGGGGGCAGAACTGAGCTCCTGCAGGGTATTGCTGCGAAACCCTCTCTTCTCATAGACGAACTGGACAATCAATCCTCGCTGCCCGTCATGATCACCAAGCTGAAGCTGTTGATTATTAACAAACAATTAGCGGAAGAAGGCTTGGCTCCCTTTATTGAATCCATTTGCAGGGATCCCTTGATCAGCCATTACCTCATTGTCGCAGTATCGGACGGCTCGACTTCATCCATGCTGGAGAGCTTGGTGGATGTAAAAAGCGAAAGTCTGCCGTATCGTACGGTCGAGCACAATATGCGTTCGGGGAGAACTCCGGATTCCAATTTGCACAATTTATTGTTTGATTATTACGGGGAAGGAAGAGATCCGTCGGTTCCGTATTTAAAGTTAAATGACAATGGAAAAATTGAAATAACCGGCCATGCCATATTCAAGGATGACCGCTTGAAATTAACGATTAATCAGGAAGAAATAGCGCTCTATAAGATGCTTCAAGGCCGCCTTGTACGAGGGAGCATGCCATTTGCCATCAATAAAGGGCAGAACGAAGGGACGGCCGTGTTCAACAGTCTTAGCGGCAAGAAATCCAGAATGCTGTCGAAAGCTTCATCGGGCTTCAAAGTTACCTACAACCTTACATTGAATGGCATGGTTAAGGATTATCCGAAATGGATAGAATTAAAAAAATCCGGGGATCCCGAGTTATTGACGCAGCAATTGGAGAAGCAGCTGCGCAGCAAGCTCTTAGCGCTGCTCGATAAATTCGTGAAAAACAAAGTGGACCCTCTCGGAATCGGGGATTTTATTAGAGCGCATCAACGCAAGGCTTGGCAGGAAAAGCAGTTTTACGAAGTCGAATATCCAAGCCTCGTATTTGACGTTCACGTGAAGATTCATCTTATCAAATCCGGCATTGTAGAATAGCAGGCAGCGGGGGTATCCGTGAGTAAACAAGTGAGTGAAAACCTGACCGTTACTTCCTTTTATCTATGGTTCCTCCTTCATGGGACGCAGACGGGAATTGCCATGTTGAATTTTCCGGGCAAAATCATCCTTGGCGCCGAACGGGATGCATGGGTGTCGATATTGATTACAGGTGCAAGTATTCATTTGATTGTTTGGATGATTTTCTATGTGCTGGACCATTCGGAGCATGGGGACATCATTTCGCTGCACCGGCAGTTATTTGGAAAATGGCTCGGAAATGTCCTGACTTTGGGATTCTACGGGTACATCCTCTTGTTTATATCGACGGAAGTCCGTTCGTATGTAGAAGTGCTGCATGTCTGGGTGTTTCAATGGTCGCCTTCCTGGGAGCTGACGCTTATCATTCTACTTACGTCCATCTATATCGTTGCCGGAGGATTCCGAGTCATCACCGGTATTTGCTTCTGGTGCGTGATGATCCCGTCCATAATGTTGATCACGCTATATTTTCCCATGAAATATGCCCATTGGATGAGTTTCCTGCCTTTATTGACGCATGATGCCTCCGACTACGTTAAATCTGCTCCGCGTGCGGTGCCTTTATTTCTGGGCGCTGAATTTTTGCTGCTTTACTATCCTTATATCAAGAATAATAAGAAAGCGCAGAAATGGGCGCATCTTGCGGCAGCGCATACAACCTCGCTTTATTTGTTTTTTGCCTGCGTGGTGTTTACTTATTTCAATATCGAAGAGCTGAAGCATACGATATGGCCTACGCTGATTTTATCGAAAATTATTCGCTTTCCGTTCTTTGAACGATTCGATTACCTGTATGTGTTTAACTGGTTTCTCATTATTTTGCCCCGGATCTGCATCGCCTTGTGGGGAGGGACGCAAATCCTGCGAAAAACAGTCAAACTTAAAGCAAGACCTGCGCTATGGCTAACCAGCATCCTTTTATTCGTTGTTATCGTGCAATTGAAAGGTCCAATGACGATCGACCGATTGGACGCGCTGCTGTCCGTATCCGGAACGATTTTGCTGTACGGGTATATTCCCCTGCTGGTGATATGGGTCAGCATTATTCGCATGTTCAAGAGAAGCAAGCTTTCGGCAAGAATCGAAAGCGAGTGAGAAAGTGTGGCAGTTTTGATTTTGTCTGTTGTCGGGTGACAAGAACATTACCGCATAAAAAGCTGCGTATATCGCAGCTTTTTTATTTTTTGACATCAAGTTCTTGTCACAATCAAATGACAAGAACTTGATGTCATTCCCGACTTTTACAAGAACCTGATGTCATTCCCGACGGAGCAGGTTCCAAGCATGCTTTGTTAAACTCCCTCGGTACGATGCAGTTTCCTCACGAATACTCGCTTATTCGCAGGATTTCTCCAATGGATGAATCGTGATTCGGAAAGAAGAAGGGATGTACCGTCAAATTCGGCAACCGAAGCGCATGCGGGATATTTATGGGATCAAGTTCTTGTCAAAACCAGATGACAAGAACTTGATCCCATTTCCGTAATTCCTCGTAACGCAACCTAGCCTTTAGGCTGTGCCTGAATCTTGCGGGCGACCCGCTGACCGAGCCCGGCATCTGCTTGGGTGAGGTAGCCGAGTACGAACGTTTGCGTGCCGGGAGAGACAGTAGCCAGATTGGCACCCAGGTTATCGACGAGATGCTCCTGCTGAATTGGCGGAAGCGCCCTATAATACTGACCAGCCTGCATAAAATCATCCTGCTTCGGGATATCGGATCGCGTCAGGCGTCCTTCAACAAATCTCCCGTTGCCGCTGGTGATCTGCGAGTCAGGCGTCCAGTTCAACTGATGATTAATCGGAATGCTACGGAAATCCGGTCCAAGCCGCCGCCGCTGCGAATCCGTGTAAATATTGGCGCGGCCTTGCAGCATTTTATCGTCGGATAGTTCAGCGCCTTCCAGCAGGTTGGATGGGGAGAACGCGAGTTTCTCCACTTGCTCCTTATAATTGCTCGGATTGCGGTTCAAGACCAGCTTCCCGACCGGGAGCAGCGGGTACTGCCGTTCATCCCACAGCTTCGTATCGTCTAACGGATCATAAGGGAGGGCGACCTCGTCTTGGGGGTTCATCAGCTGCACGTAGAGCCCGTATTCAATCGTCTTGCCGGCGTGCAGCGTGTCATACAAGTCTTGCGCGGCATAATCCGGATTCTCACCTGCGAGCCGGGCCGCTTCACTGCTGTCAATATACTGCGTGCCGGCGAGAGGCAGCCAATGATATTTGACGTAGCTTCGGAAACCTTGCGCGTTGACCCAGACGTATGTATTGACGCTGTGGCCCGGAATATGGCGCAGACTCTTGGCCGTGCCCGCGTCGGAGAAGAGCCAGAGGATAAGATGGGTCGCTTCCGGCGCCCGGGCGATGAAGTTCCAGAAAATTTCCGGGTTAATGAGGTTGTTGACGGGCGACGGAGAGAGCGCTTTAACCGCTTCCGGGAAACGGACGGCGTCCCTGACTAGGAACACGGGGATATGATTGAAGACCAGATCGAACACGCCATGATCCGTATAGAACTTTGTGGCGAAGCCACGTATGTTTCGGGACGTATCCGGCGTGCCTTTGTTGCTGACGGCCAGCGAAAATCTCACCGTGACAGGGACTTGCTGTCCCGGCTGCTGCAGAAAACAAAGCTTCGTGTGCGCTGACATGGCATGCGTCGTCTGAAAGAAGCCGAACGCGCCGCAGCCTTTGACGTGCACGGGCCTTTCCAGCAAGGTCGAATGCACGAATGTCTCCAGCGTTTCATGCAGCTGGCTGTCCTGTTCGAGGACGGGGCCTCGTTCGCCGACCATTTGCGAGTGCTGGGCAGGCGGAGTCTGGCCCGGCCTGTTATCCGGGCGATGGTCATTATTCTCGTTCATCCCTCTACCTCCTTTGGGTATATAGAAAGGTATGAGGAGGGATGCTTTTGCATGATTGAAGAACGACAGAAATATTGTTCTTGTCATCCGACAGAAACTCACAAAAATATGCCCAATTGGCAGCGTTTTTTATTTAAATCGAGGAGGGAACAAGAAAAGTATCGAGGGGTAACGATATATGTTCTTGTCCTTTAACGATATATGTTCTTGTCATCTGTAAACCTGTCGGGTGACAAGAACATTATCTCATTAAAGGCCGCGAAAAACGCGGCTTTTTGTATTTATGGGATCAAGTTCTTGTCAAAACCAAATGACAAGAACTTGATCCCATTACCGAAATTGACAAGAACTTGATCTCATTCCCGACAATAGGCTGGGAAATTAAATAATAAAGGCGCAAACAGACCCAACTGACGGCACTTCGTTGAACTAACGGGCAGATTAGTGGAGGAATTTTCCTTTCCTTAGTCGAATACGACTTATGTCAAATTCCAATAAGAAGGGCTGGGTTAGATATGAGTATTATTCTAAATAAAGCTGGCGCGATATTTATACCTGTAAGTAACATAATCAGTGCACGTGCGTGGTACTGTTCCATTCTTAATCTGGAACCCAACTATGAAATAATCGCAGGTCATTTATGCTGTATACCGTTCGATAATAATGGATTAAACCTTGTTCTCGACAGCCGAATATACAACGAGGAATCCCTCTACAAAAACCCCTCATTCCATTTCAATACTGACGACATACATAAGGCATATGACTACTTAAAAGAACGTAATGTTGAACTTGTGACCGAAATAGAGCATGGACAGTGGTTTAACTTTAAAGACCCTGATGGGAACGTATTGATGATTTGTCATTGTTAGAATAGCAATCGTCTATTGCGCTAACGGGTACGATAGCGGAATAATTAGAATAGGAGTGATTGTACTGAATACAACGGATTTAATCAAATTCATGGATGAAAAAAATCCTTTCGAGGAAGCAAAGAAGGGTTTTTGGAACTGGATAAATTCTTGGAAAAAGGATGACCAAGAAGATTATTTTGTGCTATTCGGAGACGAGGATATCTCCTTAATTGAGCTAACAAGAGAGCGAATTGCACTTGTAATCAATTGTCGTTATGATACGCCCGTTGAGTTCGTACAAACCACATTAAACGTGATTTATAAAGAAGGCCTTATTGCTCAGTATCACTATATGCAGAATTTTCATGGCGAAGCGTTAGATGACGTCCTACGTTTCGAAAAATCATTACTCACGAGAAAAGATTAAGCTAACGGAGAACGTTAGTTCAAGTCTTCTTGGAGCAGTTTGCCCGGCGGCAGCTGCTCCATTTTCATTAACCTAAACATTCCTGTTAAGGCTAAGAAATCACCTTTGTAAAAAAAGGAGCGCCTCGGTATGATGGGTTTGTCCACAACACATCAAGGAGGCGCTCTTATCATGAAGTTTAAACAATCAGACGTTCAAAATCAACGTATCGAACGAATTACCACCTCGCATCTAATTGTAGGGATCGACATGGCAAAGGAAACACATGTGGCACAGGCTACAAATTATCGTGGGATCGTACTGACGAATCGGCATCTATCATTCAGCAATACCATAGAGGGGTTTGAAAAGCTGCAGCGGTGGATGGAAGGTATTCAGCAAAAGCACCGTTTAGGCCATGTAATCATAGGCATGGAGCCGACAGGTCATTATTGGTGGAACCTGGCCAACTGGCTTACAAGTAAAGGGTTGCAAGTCGTCGTAGTTAATCCAGCAACGACAAAACGAAATAAAGAAAACCGTGACAACTGTCAATCGAAGAGTGACCCTAAAGATGCGCTCGTCATTGCAGATGTAGTAAGCCGAGGCTACTACTACGAACATACGAAACAGACCCACGTTTTTCAGCGGTTGCGGACCCTGATGAGCGATCGAGAATTTTGGGTTGCAAATAGCGTTCGGCTGCAAAATCGCATCATTCGGTGGCTGGATATTCGTTTCTCGGAGTACAGTTCGGTTTTTAAGGATTGGACCTGTAAACGTTCGATGGCTACACTGAAGGAATTACCTACGCCTCAGGATCTTGCAGGACGGTCAACACCGGAGATCATTTCGATGTGGAAAACACATATGCAGAGGGCAGGAGGCACTAACACAAAAGGCTGCTGAGCTCATTGCGCAAGCTAGGCGGAGTGTAGGAGACATTACAGCTTTAGCCGAAGCAAAGCAAGATTTTGTACGTCTAATCGCAGAGTTTGAACGAATTACAGAACTGTTAGCAGACATCGGAAAGCAGCTCCACGCATTGCTAGAGGAGATTCCCATGGCCGCTCAGCTCCGTTCTATTAAAGGCTTTGGTCCGATCTTCGTCGCGGCTATCCTGGCAGGTGCTGGTGACCTTAGACAGTATGCACATGGACGTCAGTTACTGCGCAAAGCCGGTCAGAATCTAGCAGAAAGTACATCGGGGAAAAGGAAAGGACAGATCGTCATCTCCAAACGGGGAGATTCCAGTCTGAGGAAATATCTGTATCTGGCGACCATTCAGCTCATCGGAATTAATCCGATCTTTCAAGAATTACATCAGCACAATGTTCAAAAAAAGCACATGAAGAAGCAACAGTCTGTCTTTAAGCTTGTAGGTAAGGTGGCACGAATTCTGATCGGTATGGTCCATCGAGCAGAAACATTTTCATCTGAAAAAGCCAGCCATCTCGTTTCACAAGCGGCTTAACGTATTGATCCGTCACGTATATTGACTCATTCGCGGGATTTTAACAAAGAAAGCACGGAGAACCGAGTTCCTGCCCAAAAAGGGCATAGACCCGTCCGCTAAACGCAATCGGTCTCCACACCTTGGATACGTATGACGATGGAATGTAAGGGCATAGACCCGTCGAGCCATGGGATGGTAAACACCAGGGCACTTGTGGAGTATGCGTGCAGTAGAGTGAACCGAAAAGGAATGGCTGAAGCGATTCCTCTGTTCCCGCATGTCCATATGCTGGACTGACGGCTCTCACCCTATGCTTTCCTCACCTTCATTACTAAACCAAGGTGATGAAATCCTGCGAATGAGTGAGGATATGTGAGATAAACCCTTAAAACCGAGGGACGGGCAGGTTAGTTGAACAAGGATTTTTCAAAAATACAAAATGGGTATCCTGGAAGATGAAAGGGGTAATTCAGCAAATAAAAGAAGTCCTCAAAGTATATAAATCTGAGGGCTACTTTGAGTACCAGTATGAACGATTTTATTAACTCTATTTGTATGGGATGCAAATAAGGAAAATCCGTTTGTCAGCGCCCAACTCCCCCTTGAAGTAAACTTGATGTTAAAAAGACTCCAACAGGAGGCAAGGCATTACTAATAATGGGAGATCCAGTGAGACTTGTATCGGTTGTAGCAAGCCAAGTTCCATACTCACCTGCTTGTAAAGAGGGAGGCTTCATAATAAGCCGTCCACTTAAAATAAAATGTCGAATTCTGATCGAGGGATCATCAAATATAGCTAAATTACCAGAATACGAGGCATAAGGTGAATCAACTCTTATTTGTTTGGTGCTTTCATCCCAATATCCATTAATTGGGATATCCCTGCCGCGAAAATTAACTGTACCAGTTACCCTGTTACCTGTAACAGAGTTGATGTTGAATGTGCCATAAACCACGGGTCTACCACCTACAGAAGCGTGGATACCCCACCGTGAGGGGGATGGTACACTAACCATGTTGATCCTCTCCTTATATTTAAAAAATAAGAAATACACAAATGAGACTTAATAAACTTAATAGCTGATATTGGAATGATGGGTTAGGTAATTCAGATATTTATTTACTACCCTGTTGAAAGGACGATTAAAGTATATGCATTAAGTATCAAATTGGGAATACAGAAATGTATAAAAACTCCATCACTATAGTTGGTAACATCCATACTTCGGGGTAATTAATCAATGGTGGATATTATTCAACCAAAGGATACGATAGCTAAGTAAACACGAAGAAACGGCAGCCAGCTTATGGCTGCCGTTTTCTCAACTAACGGGCAGAATAGTTCAATTAATTCTACAGAATGCCGCGGGGATTGAGTATTTTTAAAATCACAAATCAGACGTTATCTGCAAAGATTGCGTGTCAGGACGGAATGTTCATAGCGGTCTGAATATTTTTCAGATCGAGCTGAATTTGCTCCGGAATATGGTAGGGATGGTATAGGCCCCGCTGCATCATGTAGTTTGTTATCTTTTCATGGGAGTCTATAGCTTCGTCGAGCTGTTTCATCAAAATTTGCTTGATTTCGGGGGTGGCACATTCGGTCACGGCCATGGCGTAGTTTCTGACTCCGCTCTTGGCGTTCATCAAAAAATCCATTGCGATCACGTCGTCGGTCAGCGTATGAAGCCCTGTCAAGTGTTCTAATAGGGTGTTCATGTATCTATCTCCTTTAGGTTAGGGTCACTTTAGACAGCACTCCACCGAGCTCCTGAAGCTGCTGCTGTGATAATTGCACGTCTTGCTGCAAAATTTGCTTTAGCTCCGGGTCGGTTATCAGAGCTTGCATGGTTTTGGATTTGGTCATGCAAACGGTCTTGAACGCAGCCATTTCATGAACCTCCAGTATCTCATGCAAAGCGTAATTGGAATTCATTCGGATTGTCCTCCCAAGTATCTATCCATATTCAAGGCTTTAAGACGACTTTGATGCAATTGTCCGTTTTCGTATCGAACGCTTCATAGCCGCGCTTGGCCTCGCTAAGCGGAATGACGTGCGTAACAATGTCTCCAGGGTCCACTTTGCCGGACGTAACCAACTCGTACATATACGGCATGTAGTGAATGACCGGAGCTTGTCCGGAACGAATATTCACGTTACGCTGCATGATGTCGCCGAGCGGGAATCCGTTATAGCGTCCGCCGTATACCCCAGTGACTTGGATGGTCCCGCCTTTGCGGACAGCCTGTGACGCAATGATAAATGCGCTCATGGTGCCGCCTTGCAGTTTCAAACCGCTTGCTAGAAATTCGAGATCGCTCATCTTGCCGTCCATTCCTACCGCATCAATCACGACATCGGCGCCGCCTTTGGTCATTTCCTTGAGATTGTTGCCGATATTCTTATCCTGTTCGAAGTTTACGATTTCCACATGGTTCGTTCGCTTCGCATGCTGTAAGCGGTAATCGACATAGTCGACGGCGATGACCCGCTTTGCTCCTTTCAGCCAGCAGAATTTCTGTGCCAGAAGTCCGACCGGACCGCAGCCGAGCACGATGACCGTATCTCCATTCTTGACGCCGGCGTTATCTACGCTCCAGAATGCCGTCGTCATGGCATCGGCGATCAAGCTTAGCTTCTCGTCCGGTTGTTCGCAGTTCTCGGGAATCTTGAAGTGGGTAAAATTTGCAAACGGAACTCGTAAATACTCGGCTTGCCCGCCAGGGTATCCGCCGGTCGTTCCGGAGTAGCCGAAATATGCGCCCATATCCCCGTGTTCGTTTGAATTGTCGCATTGGCTTTCCAGCTGATTTTTGCAAAAAAAGCATTCCCCGCATGCGATGTTAAAAGGGATGATTACACGGTCGCCTTTCTTTACCTTGGTCACTCCAGGGCCTACTTCTTCTACGATCCCCATCGGTTCATGCCCGATGACATAGTTTTCCTGAAGGTTAGGGATCATCCCGTGAATCAGGTGAAGGTCCGAACCGCAAATGGCGGAACTAGTGACTCTTACGATCATATCGTCCGGTTTCACAATCTTCGGATCCGGCACCTCTTTCACCATGACATTTTTAATCCCTTGATACGTTACCGCCTTCATGCTTTATGTCCTCCAATATGTTCATCTGGGGTCCGATCAAACATCCCTTTACGCGACGTATCACCCGGGAACAAATTCATTTGACCGATCATTACCGTATTATTCGCTGAAAGCTGGTCGAGTTGGTACTGTTCGTTCAGCTCATAAGGATGGAACCATTTTTTGCGAATCATAAGCTCCGTGATTTCTTGGTGCAGTGCAATCCCCTGCATAAGATGATTGCGCAGCAGCGCTCTTACATCGGGAGAAGCCGTTTCCGTCAGGGCGATGGACAAATTTTGCACACCTTCCTTGGCACGAATAAGGAAGTCCATTGCAAATGTCATATCTGCCATCTCCGGCATATTTAATGAATTAATCGGGTCTAAATAATCGGTATTCATTTGCGTTCCCCTTTAATGTGTTATAGGTGTGGGGCTATTCGGAACATGCGTTTGGAAAGGAGCTCTTGCGTAGATTGCTTGCAGCTCGGCGATCTGTTGTGTGGATTGAATTACGTCTTTCTGCATTAACGCTTTTAGCTCTTGGTCAAAGACCAAGCCTTGCATAAGTTTTGACTTAGCGAGGCAGAGCGTTTTAAAGTTTAACGCTTCATGCAGTTCCATCGATTCGTGCGGCGCTAGCGTTGGCGTATTCATTGAGAAATGATCCCCTCCTTTTTTCATCAACGTTAGATTCTCCGACTCATCGGATCCTATACTAAAAATGATTGCCGGAAAAGTGGGGTCCGGATATTCCCATGCAGTCGCAGGAATATAAACAAAATATCAACCGCATACTTATTTCTGTTTAAATTAATGATCTTTTCTCAAGGGAGGAGGACTCGCTTTGCCCAATGAAAACAAAATTGATCTAGCAACCGTAAACGCAAGAAAACCGGCAGAAGGAACACTTAACTCGAGCGGCAATACGCTGGAGCAGCATGCATCTAACGCGGTTTCTGAGACGCAAACGGCTTTAAATCAGGCGATAAGCTCGATAAGTGAATCTAATGCGGCAACAAATTCACAAGCTTTGGAGACGGCCCGGCAGCAATTGACCCAAGCAGAGGAATTTTTAGATCAAGCGCAAACTTCAGCTAACGCATTACGTCTGCCAGACCAACAATAAAACGGTAGCTTGGTAGTGGCAGAAGCAGAGATTTGCCTTCTTTTTCGGATACAAGTGGAGTCAAGTTCAATAATGTCGAGGTATGGTCGTCTGTCTATGTAGAGCTGCGTATACTCTCCGCATGGGCAAATGACCTGCGTTGACGCTCGGAGCAACGGTTTTGAAGGCTTCTTCAAAATAATTCTGGGACTGGCCCACTGCACTACACCCTTTTGGGATAGCCCCTCTTTCTTCTGTTTTCCTAGGGGGCATAGCCCCACATTTAAGAACGTGTCGTACTGGCTGCGTTCTATTGTTTTGTCGTTTCCACTCGTGTCATGGTTCCGAAGTAGATCACGCAGAACACTCGAGTCATCAGGAATGTGAGGAAAATCGTAGCCGTCATCGGATAGGCCATATATTCATAGGTGAAGCTCGTCCAGCTAACGTCGACAAGCTCCCAAATGTACATAATCCACCAAGTCGGTATTTGCTGCTAGCAACCCGTCAATTAAGATGAGCAGTGAAATCCAGGCGGCAAAGTAAAAACATCGCACGAGGTCTAGTAGATGTAATAAAGACCGCTCGCAACAGGCGTCCACACCACTTTGAACGTAATATTCAAATCGTAAGCTTTGGGAAATTCACGCACGGGTAGGCCACCAAATCAAAGCGAACGAGCAGCATTTCTACCGTCCATACCACAGCCTGACACGCAAGAAAGCACAACACAAATTCATGAGCTTTTGCTCTTGGAACAAGAAAATAGATGGTGGTTATACGATGTCCATGGCCATAGCTTGTACAAGGAAGGAGGCTCCTATGTATAGTGTACTTCTTTTTATTCATACTTTCGTGGGCGGTGATTCTTAGGCAAAAACACAACACCGTTTACTCGTTGTCCGTCCTAGATACGAACTTGCGGGGTTCCCGTAAAATTATTTTATTATCCAGGCACTTGAACCACATTCAGCCATATAAATAGGTGATAGAAGTTCGAACCTGTTGAGGAGGATTTTATACAAGTGATGTTACCGAGTGAAAAGTATTTTGGTAAGTTTGAGGCGGTTTTTTTATTTTACGGAGCCATGCCTACAGGCGTTGCTGTTTCTGAAACCGGGCGTATTTTCATTTGCTTTCCGAAATGGGGAGACGACGTTAAATTTACAGTGGCTGAAATCGTTCACGATACATTACAGCCTTATCCTAGTTTAGACACTAATGTGGTAAGCCCATCGAATATCACATCGTCCTTCATTAGTGTCCAAAGTGTCGTTGCTGATGGAAATGGTACGCTTTGGGTACTGGATACAGGAGCTCCTAATTTCTCAGAACCCATCAAAGGGGGGGCGAAGTTAGTCGCTGTAGATTTAAATTCAAATACCATAAGAAGTGTATATACATTTACGGAAGATGTTGTCCTGCCGACCACTTATCTGAATGATGTCCGATTTGATTTTCGTGTTGGTAAAGCAGGTTATGCTTATATAACGGATTCGTCTTCCCGAGGACCAGGAGCCATTATTGTCGTTGATTTAGAAACCGGTTATGCCTGGAGACGGTTAAACGGGGCAAATGCAACTTCGCCTGATCTCTTTCTCTTACCGAAAGTTGAAGGTAAAATCCTGATGAATCGAAACAAAGACGGATCTACTTCACCCTTTAGATTGGCATCCGATGGTATAGCGATTTCCTCGGACGGCAAGATTTTGTATTTTTGTCCTCTCTCCAGTCGTCATCTGTATTCGATTTCAACGGAAGCCCTAAGAGACCGAACGATACCGGATATGAATTTACAGTGTCACGTGAAGTATTGGGGAGAAAAAGGTGCTTCAGATGGAATGATCACCGATGCAAAAGGAAACGTTTACGCTGGAGACTATGAAAACAATAGTATTCGAAAGATATTGCCGAATGGAATAATGGAAACCATCGGACATGATCCGAGGATTTTATGGCCGGATACTTTTTCTATTGGTCCAGATCAATACTTATATTTCATCGTGAACCAATTACATCGGCAGGCAAGATTTCATTATGGAGATGACCTGCGGCAGAAGCCTTATAGTTTACTCCGTATGAAAATAGACGAACCACCTGCTCCTACCTTTTGCTAAATATTTCGCTTTACAAAGTTGACTCTATTTGCATAGAAAATGTATTTTATGACTTTATAGTTATTAAGAATTTGGAGGCTGCCGCCCGGCAGCCTGTTCAGCTTAACGGGAGGCGTAAGGTCAATGAATATTTAACAACTGTATTCCAAACCCGGACCTTTCTATAGGCCGGGTTTGTTTCGTTTATAACGGCATTTTAAACGACCTTGCTATCGGGCAATAACAGTTGTAACAAAAAGATATATAAATTTATATTATTTTAATGATTAGTAGGACCTTACCTATAAAGGAGCAACTATACTTGATTCTCATCAAAAGTTTGGCATAGTTTATTCCATTTACGGAGCCAAGCCACCACAGATAGCCGTAGGCAGCATAGTCGGACCAGCCCTTGGATTGCTTTGTGAACGACGATTGCCGAAATGCAAGCGACGACTACGACCAGCTGCCTAGCTGCATCTTCTTAAAACTAACCGATATAGCATTGGGTGTAGTGTCACGTGACACTTCCCCTGTTAACTCCCAGTAGTTCAGTGAAATATTTTGGGAAACCTTAAACGAGTAGAGATATCAACACAATAGATATAGATTGCGCTCGGATAAACTGCACAAGCAATACTCAAGGCGGCTCGTCTTTTCCTAGCGATCGATGGATATACTTGTATTAACTTACTATACATAGGAGGAAGCTCATGGAAGACGAAAACAAAGTGATGATTAAAGTGAACGACAATGGATCACTTAGGGTAATAGGGCAGGTCGAGCTAGTGGATGCAGAAGGCAACCCGTTCGAGCACAAAGAATCGTTCTCGCTATGCCGGTGCGGAGGATCGGGCAACAAGCCGTTCTGCGACGGCACGCACAAGTCGATCAACTTTGAAAGTGCGCCGAGAGCGAAGAAGGACTAAGTCGGATATGATAGCACAGTGACATGAGGCTGCCGGCATAGGCAGCCTATCGTTCAATTAAGGAGTAGTTTGTTATTCCTTTGACGATCAGCCACAATCATTAGGTAATCGTCTTGTTTTTTAGAGATGATGTTTATCGAGAAATAGTTATAAGGGGAGAAATCGATGATGAAGGCTAAGAAACCAGTTAAGTTAATTGATTTAGTTGATGAAATTGAGATGCAAATGAATGATACTTTTACATATATAAATTCAGCAACAGGAGATGTTTTTACGCTCTCAAG
The DNA here is from genome assembly GCF_019431355.1 of Paenibacillus sp. R14(2021). Taxonomy (NCBI): domain Bacteria; kingdom Bacillati; phylum Bacillota; class Bacilli; order Caryophanales; family Paenibacillaceae; genus Paenibacillus; species Paenibacillus sp. R14(2021). Next base: position 1,572,673 of record NZ_CP080269.1, on the reverse strand, counting down.
AGAAGAAATTGGAGCGGCTGAAGATGAAATGCCATTCGAAAATTTTCCTGAATGGCAAAGAGAGAACATTGAAATAGCAAACCAGATTCTTGAAGATGAAGACGGCATCTTCGTCGACTTACATTAAAAAACGACTTTAATGGATATGAACTCATGGAAGATTTTATTGGGGCTTTAGAGGATGAAGAAATTCGAGTAAAACTGTTTGAAGAAATTCAAGGGCGAGGAGCATTCCGCAGATTCAAAGATAATATTATTGAACATGGTGTTGATAAACAATGGAATGACTACAAAGAAAGAAGGATAAAGGAATTAGTAATTGAATGGTGTAAGGGTCACGATATTGAAATTCAGATTTAAGCTAACATAGGTGTATTTTTATTCCAAGGTGATCTCACCAAGGCACTTGTGGAGTTTGCGAGCAGTAGTATTAGGCAGAAAGGAATGGCTGAAGCAATTCCTCTGTTCCGCATACCCAGATACTAGGCTAGCGCCATCCGCCCATAACTTTCTCCACCTCCATATCTAATCCAAGCTTATGAAATCCTGCGAATGAGTGAGCATATGTGAGATAAATCCTTAAAACCGAGGGACGGTCAGTTTTCTCCCTCAAGCCAAATGGTAAGTACCAGCCTCTCGTACAAAATTTTGCGGTATTCTGCCTTATTATCATCTTTGAGATCATTGGAATATTATCCAAAGAGCGGAGGATCCACGCTTTTACGTAGGACAGCTGGCGGACGCTAGCCGTAGAAATACGAGCGACCATCTAAAACACTTAAATTCTATTTAACTTCTCCAATGGAAGAAAGAGAAATTGAGGTCTTCATTGACGATTGTTAGTATCAATTTAGAAGAACGGCGGCATAAAAATCTGTGTCTTGTGTTATGTAATTGCCCAAGACAAATATATGGAGATGGATCTGATATTCGTGGATAAGATTTCGAAAAAGAAAAAGAGATGGCAGGCGGGGGCTGCCGCAGTCGCCCTTATGGTCGGAAGCACGTTAGTGTTCGCAACATCTGCTGCCGCGAGCACAACTACATTCTGGCAGCTTCTCAATGATAATGGCTCAGCGAGGACTAGCGAGGGGGCCGCTGCGGCCTACAATCAAGCAAGCAATGTAGATGCAACCGTTTATGTTTGGAGAGGAGCTACCAATAATAACATATATTTCCAGTCTGGTTATGGTGACGGTCGAAACGGAACGCCTGAGGCGTTTCCCAATACCTCTTCGGTAAACGAACCTTCCATCACTGCAGTACGAGACGGATGGATGATCCTGCATCGCGGATCGGATAACAGAATTTACTATACCACAAATGCCGGCCATGGTGGAAGTCACAGTATTAGCTCCTTCCCAGTATGGCAAGCTATTCAGGTGAACGGACAGTTTGAAACTACGAATGATACTCCTTCTGTAACCGCTACGCCTGACGGTAATGTTACTGTCGCGTACCGGGGGACAGACAGCAACCTATATTCAGTTGAAGGCCACTTCGATAGTGCGGGGGTTGTTGCTTGGAACAGCAACAGGGCTCTTTATAGATCCCCCGGTGTACGACAGTCGACAGCCTGGGGGCCAGCTGTTGTTTCATTGGCTAACGGTCACCAGTACATGTTCGGTAACTTACAAGACGCGGGACACGAGCCATTTTATATGACAAGGAGTAGCGCGTATACGGATTGGGAAGTAGCTCCCCGCGCAATCCCAGGAACAATCGCAGGATCTCTTCAGTATACCGTAGGTAGGGCAACTGCTGCTATTGGGAACACGTTTGAGGTAGGTTACCTTCAGGCCGACTACAACGGTCAGAGAATTCCAACCTCCGCCGAGGGATACAATGTGATGCGTACTGGTTATGACGCAGCAAGAGGGTGGGTTGGTTACTGGACTCCAGACGAACAAGGCTGGCGCACCAATGCGTCGTTTTCGATTGACTTGCTGGATGAAGGACACAGGGTCAGATATGGCGAGTTGCTGCATAGCGCGAATCTCGCCACGATAGATCGATTATATGTTGCCTACAAGGATATTCAGAATCTCGGTCGTTGACACAACAAGTACTTGCTTTTGCAGTAGGAGATATCCTACTGCCAGACTGTAGAAAACCCCTTGGTTTTTAAAAGGGCCTAAATTTCTCGAATGTTTCGTTTAAATGTGGTCCTCAGATCATTTTAAATCGATTTTTCTTCGACGAGACGAGAGCCAACCAAATAAAATAAAAGTGCCGAAAAGTCCGTTGAACTTTCTCGACACTCTGGCAGTAGGAGATATCCTACTGCTTTTTTGTTCTTCTTGAATAGAACAAATTTACTTTTAATTATAAAATAATAGACTACTATCCACCACTGTCGGGTGACATTCACTGGTCTCTTTGATGAAGGAGTAGTAACCGTTTTTCACCATATCGGCGATAACGAAGGCATCTTTGATGTCGCTTGTGGAGAGGATTCACCAACACGACCTCGAGTTATTTGCGGTCTTTGAGCCAGGCAGCAAGGCTGAGCCAGTAGTGGCCGGTTGGTTCCATGCCGATGATGGTGTCGCATAATTGGTGCGTTTCCTGCAAATATTTCATCCGCTGCAGCAGTAGGCAAAAGCACGTACACCATTGCCCAATTCAAGCCGAATAAGACCGATTCCAATCCGTCCACAACGGAAAACCATCTGCAGCGCAAGTTCACTCAGAACGAGCCCTATGCCGTTGTGGTGAGCGATTTGACGTACGTACGCGTTGCCGGCAAATGGCAGTATGTCTGCCTGTTTGTCGATCACGATTGACCTCATAAATGTTGTCCAGTTTTCTGTTGACAATCCAACGATCAATGAAACGGAAGTCGGGGAGATCGGGTTTAATGCGATATATGCGGGCTTACTGGGCGTTCCGTTGGTTCTCGTGACCGGAGACGACAAAGCTTCCGAAGAGACGAACGGAATTGTACCTGATGCGATTACAGGCATAGTCAAGCATGCATTGTCCAGAACTTCTGCGATTTGCCTATCGCTGGAGCAGAGTCGTAAGGAACTCGTAGCCAAAACCAAAGAAGCTATGGGGAAAATCAATCAGAGGTACACATCGAATTCATGCATAGCGGTCAGGCGGAAATCGCTTCGAGCATATCCGGTGTACGGAGATTTCCGGACAGTATCGTAGTCTCTTACGATGCCAAAGACGCCCTCACGCTCTACCGCACGATGGAGAGCATGGCGGCACTTGCGAACACGACAAGGTTTTTCTAACAAACGAGGATACCTTTATAGGTGTCCTCGTTTTTCGCTGTTAGAGAGATATAGAAAACCATATCATAGCTAAATAGCGATTTACGCTCCCTCGAAATGATTCGGTTTGTTCTGAGAAAATAAAGTATTAGACCGTGTAAATAAAGTTGTAGACTGCGGGCGGGCATTAAGCTAACGGGCAGGATAGTTCGAATGAACAAGAGGAAAATAATGGGTACATCCCGAATTAAATTACAATTACGAATATTAAGGAGACGACGCGAAATGAGTAATGCACAGATTGAAGTAGTTCAATTGGGAGAGAGAAAATATATCGGTATTGCGGTAACTTCTCCCTTGAAAAACGTTAAAGGTATTGATGAAGCACATCAACTTTTCATGGAAAGAAAAGATGAAATTCATGGCAAAGTTGACGAAAGCACTTATGTTTGTGTTCACTTTGCAAATGAAGTGTTATTCACTTATATCTATTGCATGGAAGTCACCGAACTACAACATATTCCAGAGGATATGATTGGTTTTGAAGTACCTAGTAACCGATATGTAAAAGTTCATTCAAATGGTGAAGAACCATATGGACTTATTGATACATATTTAAGAGACAAAGGAATGCAAAATAATTCAAATTCTGTTTCGTTTGAAGTGTTTGAGTTTGGAAATGAGGAAAGTAAGTATAATGCTGAAATCCTAGTTCCAGTTTCTGCATAAATCTACGGCAGCCGGCTTCAGAACGATCGGCTGTCGTCGTTGCGCTAACTGGGCAGTTTAACGTTAAATTTCAAAAGGAAATGAATAAGATTGAAACGAATATTAATAGGCAGGATTTCTCATTGATTTCTCGCATAATTTTAGGATTTCTTGGAGGTACTACATTGAAATTAATAACATTTTTATATGGGAGACCGTGTGAAAACGATGGTACATTTAGATCGAAATATTTTCGTTTTGTCTACTGGTTTTCTGTGGTGTTTTGTACACTCGCATTAGTAGCCGCAGTCGTATATTGCTTTTTTGATGTAGCCCTAGTCCGTTCCACCAGTATTTCTCTATTGGTCGTTCCAATCTTCGTAAGATTTGTTTATTCGATAAACTTAAACCTTCAAGGACTAAGACGAGAAAAATAATCAGCCAAATCTGCTTTTCTTTATTAAGTAAACGGGAAGAATGGTTCAATCCAATTACGAAGAAATGGTCCCTTCTTCAGGGTACATTAAGCTAACGGGTACTATAGTTGAATGGAGACGCAACGCCAGTCGGCCACACGATCGGCTGCTGTTTTTCATTAAACGGGAGGATAGTTTAATGAATTGGCGAAATTTAAATTATACTTACTTCGCGAGGGAATGAGGTGCTGTCATTAAAAAGTCTAATGATAATACAAAGTTAGAACCTACTATGCAAATGACGGGAAAAAGTATCACTTTTGACTTCCCATCAATTAGGATTGGTATTGCAGAGTATGAAGAAGGACCGACTGGTTGTACTGTATTTCATTTTCCCAATGAAGCAACTGCTGCAATAGATGTCAGAGGGGGATCACCTTCAACATTTACAACGGACAATCATAACTTGTTTGCTGGGGAACGAAAGCTTGATGCAGTTTGTTTTACAGGTGGATCCGTTCATGGGCTGGAAGCTACGTCTGGGGTAACATCAGCTTTATTGCAACTTAAAGAATATTCAACTAGTTGGATGCCTAAAGTAGTTGGAGCGACTATTTATGATTATGTAGACAGAGATAATGCTGTATATCCAGATAAGTTATTGGGTCAAAAAGCATTTGAGTCCGCCAAGAGCAACATTTTCCCTATTGGGAGACAAGGTGCTGGAAGATCTGCAATTGTAGGTAAAGGATTTCGACACTGGGAATATTCAGGACAAGGTGGAGCTTTTAAGGAAATTGGTCAAACGAAAATCGCTGCGTTTACAGTTGTGAATGCTATGGGTGCAATTCTCGGACGAGATGGACATGTTTTAAGAGGATATAAAGATGAATTAGGAAATAGAGAACCAATACAAAAAATGTTGAATGATTTGGAACAGAGCATTCAATTAAATGAAGAACAAAACACAACACTTACACTGGTTGTTACTAATCAAGTGTTACCTTCTGTGTACTTGCGACATTTATCTAAACAGATTCATACCTCAATGGCGAGAGCGATTTATCCTTTTCATTCTATATTTGATGGAGACGTTCTGTTTTTTGTTTCCACAAACGAGGTTGAGAATTCAAGACTTGATCCAGTACATTTAGGTTTATATGCATCTGAAGTTGTTTGGGATGCTGTATTAAATTGCTATTAATTGATTGGATAACTACGCTAACGGGGAACGTTAGTTGAACTCATCTGGGAGCAGTTTGCCGATGGCAGCCTGCTCCATTTTCGTTAAGCTAACGAGCAGGAGAGTGCGAATAGGTTATGGAATAAATATACAAACGTTACCGCATAAGGAGGTTGTAATATATGCCATTTCCAACGCACATCGTAGCCGCAGGTGGGTTTGTGGAAGACGGGCAAGGAAATATCCTATTAGTCAAAACTCGTGATGGTGGTTGGGTTTACCCTGGTGGACAAGTGGAAGTTGGAGAAAATCTCATGGATGCTTTGGTTCGTGAAATCAAAGAGGAAAGCGGAATTGACACAATGGTTAGCTACTTAATTGGTGTCTATTCGAATACAGGGATTTTTAAGTGGTATGATGGCGTGACTGATGTTCCCACGCAAGTTATGTTTGATTTCGTATGCAAACCCATTGGTGGGGAGTTGTTAGCTGTTACTGAAGAAACAACCGATAGCCGCTGGGTGGCGAAAGATAGAGTTCTTGATTTCATTACACATCCAGCTATTCGCACTCGCTATCAGGCTTTTCTGGAGTTTAACGGAACAGTAAATTACATGGAGTATGTAACGCACTCCGAGTTCATAATAAAACACCAAACATATATATCGAAGTAGATTGTTTCACGTTAACGAGGAACTAATAGTTCAATGAATAGGGGCATTTGCTGCGGCAGCCGCTCCCTGTTTTTTATTAAGGAGTTGATTAAATGAGGTATGTTGAAGATAGATTATATGCAGAGCAATTATTAAATGAAGCAGCAATATTAAATCCGGGAACTTGGGTTCAACACTCAATAAACGTGGCAAAAGCGGCGGAATATATAGCAATAGATTTACTAAAGGCTGGATACGAAATTGACCCAAATATAGCTTATACAAGTGGACTATTACATGATATCGGTCGGTATGTAGGTTTTACCTCATCAGTCATTCATTCACTGGATGGTTATTTATTTATGATTAATAAGGGCTTCGAGGGAACAGCTAATGTTTGCGTTACGCATGAAATTCCATCAACGATCTTAGAGGCAATTAACGGTTGGAATGAAATCCCCTTGCACGTACAAATACAATTAAGTGAGATACTAAATCAAATTGAATGGAATATCTATGACAAACTAATTAGATTATGTGATGCATTAGCAGACGATAAGGGATTTTCAACAATAGAAAAGCGAATTGTATCGGCTGCCATTAGAAATGGAATCACTTCTAATTCACCAATTTCATGGAAAAACTATTTCACTATTAAGCAAGAAATTGAAAATATGATTCACAAATCAATTTACAGGTTGCTTCCTAATATTGAGGAATCTATATATACCGATATGGCGTTAATAGGAACAGTAAGTACAAAAAATAATCAAACTTAGAACTGCGATATAAGCACTCCTTCATTCAACTAACGGGCAGCATTCCTATTATGAAGAAATATGAGGTTTGAGAAATAAAAAGACTCCTTGGTATGATGTTAATGGGTCCACGACGCTGGCCGGCTGAACGGATCCCAAAAACAAACCAAGGAGAATACAACATGAATATTAATCAAAATGAACGAATTAATCAAATCACATCTTCTACCTTAATTGTCGGTGTAGACATCGCAAAGTTCAAACATGTGGCTCGCGCACAAGACAACCGCGGAGTCGAGTTCGGGAAGCCAATTACGTTTGAAAATACCCAGGCAGGATTCGAGTTGTTTGTGAGCTGGTTCAAGAAGATCTTTACAGAACAAGGTTTCCAAGACGTCATGGTAGGCATGGAACCAACCGGTCACTACTGGCTGAACCTTGCTCATTTCCTTAGAGAAAAGCAAGTTAAGTACGGCGTTGTGAATCCGCTGCACGTGAAAAAGAGCAAAGAGTTAGACGACAACTCTCCAACTAAAAATGACATTAAGGATGCGAAAGTCATTGCACAGCTGGTCAAAGACGGGAGATACGCCGTTCCAAGCCTTCCGCAGGGCATTTATGCAGAATTGAGGGAAGCGATGAAGATTCGCGATCACCTAACGACTGACCTTTGTGTGGTCCAAGCGCGTGTCCATAACTGGCTAGATCGGTACTTTCCAGAGTTTCTAACGGTATTTAAGGATTGGGAATGCAAGTCTGCCATCCAAATGCTGAGCCTCTATTTACTGCCATATGAGCTTGTGAACGTACCGGATAAAACCTTGCTGCAGCACCTGAGAGAGGTGGCAAAGCGAGGACTTGGCCTAGGTCGGATCAAGAATTTGAAGGAAGCAGCGTGTCGTTCAGTAGGCATAAGAACGGGCTCGGAGTTAGCGAAAATGGAGCTAAGCTCTTGCTTACCCAGTACGAATGGCTTCATAACAAGCTCGAAGAGTTGGGAGCAAGATTGAATGAATTACTCATACAGATTCCTCATGTGCAGCAATTGCTGGCCATTAAAGGGATTGGAAGAGACACCATCGCAGGATTCCTTGCGGAGGTAGGTGACATTAGCCAGTACCGTCATCCCAAACAGATTACGAAGCTAGCTGGATTGAATTTGAAAACGAACTCATCTGGTACACATACAGGACAGACCAAGATTACAAAGAGAGGCCGAAAACGCCTTCGCGCCTTACTCTTTAGAGTAATGATGCCGTTGGTCGCTAAAAACGCCGCCTTCCGTGCCTTGCACGAGTACTACACCAAACGGTCGATAAATCCGCTCAAAAAGATGCAATCTCTCATCGCGTTGTGTAACAAACTCATACGGATCCTGTTCGGTATATTGAAGAAGGGACATGAGTTCAGTGAAGAGAAAATGATGCAGGATATCCCTCGATTCGTAGAATTACCGCAAGCAGCTTAATTGAACGTTTTTCTTTTGACTTAGTAATGAAAGAAGCAGATAACAAGAAGCACGGATGAGTCGGAACGGCACTAACATACGGACGAAGATCCTGTCGGGCAGCATATCTGACCTCCACCTCATGGACAGGTTGAATGAAGGAATGTGGGAGCGTAGACTCTGCGAGATGTGGGAGGGTTGACCGCCATGAGCTTATGTGGAGATCCAAAGGTGCAACCATATTTTACCGAAGCAACCACTTTTTTCGGTGAGTGGTCTAGGTAGAGGCTTTTTTGCGCCTTAACCAGCCCCATAAATTTCTTCATCTACAACTTCATTCCAATGATCTGTTATCTGCGAAGATGAACACTTGGTCAAAATCTAAGAAAACGAGAGCATTTAAGAGAAAAGCGATTCTCCATAGAGGGAGATTAACGCAATAATATGTATTTATGAAAGCCATTTTACTGTAATATTTGGTTACCGATATTTTTACGGGAGGAGGTTGAAAATTTCTTGCAACACCTAACGCTTGAACTAATAAAGAACGAAGTAAACGAATTGGCTAAGAAGATACAAGCCCCCAGTAGTCTTTTGCCGACATTCGGAGGTACTGAGGATGGTGCAAGACCTCATATTGAGGTCGGTAATCGAGGGTTCCACTATGTTGTGGTTGAGAGAGGAAATGAAATTGAACGGAAAACTACCTCTAATAAAGATCAATTGATTTATTGGATTTTTAACTCAGTTACATTTTCTATGGCATGTGAATATGAACTACGTAATCGTATCCCCAATCAAGACTTCCGCAGACTGTTATTCAAAAGGCAAATTGAACTAATGAGAGATGTTAAACCTGATTTTGCTAAAGAATTAGAAATGGAAAAGCAGAGAATATTGATAAATCATCCTTATAGGGATGAAGTTTGAATTACGAACGGGCAGGATACAGGATACCGCCATTACTTTATAAATGGCCGCCAATTATTTTAGACAAATTTCAACAGCTTTTTCGTTTTCTTTGGCATATACTTGTGAATAGTCCGCTTTGTTAGGGCATAATGTTTAAACTTTGGAGGTTGAGATTAATGGAAACAGGTACAGTCAAATGGTTTAATGCGGAAAAAGGGTTTGGCTTCATTCAAAGGGAGACCGGCGACGATGTATTCGTTCATTTTTCTGCGATTCCAGGCGAAGGGTATAAATCTTTGGACGAAGGGCAACGTGTTGAATTCAATGTTGTTAAGGGCCAACGAGGACCTCAAGCCGAGAATGTTGTAAAACTGTAATACATAAATCAAGCCTGGACTTGACGAAATGTCAAGGAACAGGCTTTTTATTATTAATTACCCAAAAAGTTAGTGAACCTCCTCGGTACGATTCCGTTTTCTCACGAATGCCCGCTTATTCGCAGGATCTCTTCAGTGGATAAAATGGCTTTCCGGATAGAAGAGGGGATGACTGTCAAGTAACCGAAGGGTATGCGCGAACAGAAAGGGTGAGTTTTCGCTCCTTTTTTACTGCTCTGTTGCACGCTGCTCCACGTACCCCCGTAAGCTTTCATTTCTCGAGGGATTGATGCGCTTTCATTCCTTCGTTACGCCTATCCGGTGGGCGGAGGCCGGTTATCCTAACGGTGACCACAAAGAGTAAGTGGAAGCCAGGATCCATGGCGTTCCGAATGACTTGGACATAATTTGCACTAGACCAGGATGAGCCTATTCTGACTCGCAACACGAATTCTCCTTGTCATTCCAAATATCATGAGCTATAGTAAAACTAATTTAATAGACTACGGGTGCTGGATGGAATCCGGCTGAGATAGGGAATGTTGTTTCCCTGACCGTTAATCTGAACCAGGTAATGCTGGCGTAGAGAACGTATCGAATTCAAACCATTCGTTTATTCTCGAATGGTTTTTTCTATTGTTCATGCCCGCTGCCTAAGCGAAGGAGCACATACGATGGATACTTTGATTGCACGCATGCAGCACCAGGTGGAGGAAAGACAGGATGAGTTAATTGCTCTCGTGGCTAAACTCGTTGCTTTTCCGACGGTAAGCCCGCCAGCGCGAAATACGTTAGAAGCGCAGCAGTTTCTGGAGCGGCAGCTCCAAGCGAGCGGCTTCGAGACAGAGCTGTGGGAGGTATATCCCGGCGACCCGAACGTAACCGCGGTGAAACGCGGCACTCAGGGAGGCAAGTATCGAAGCTTGCTGCTGAACGGCCATATGGATGTCGCCGAAGTCGGGGACGCGCAGGATTGGCAGAACGATCCGTTCGCATTGACGTTGAAGAACGGCCGGGCGTACGGCAGAGGCACAGCGGATATGAAAGGCGGGCTGGCTGCTCTGCTGTTCGCGGTGAAACTGCTGGAAGAGTCGGGAATCCAACTTAAGGGGGATCTACTATTGCATTCGGTCATCGGCGAAGAGGCCGGTGAAGCGGGCACCCGGGCTTGCATGGAGCGGGGGTATAACGCGGATCTTGCCGTGGTGGCGGATACGAGCGGACTGGCCATTCAAGGACAGGGTGGTGTCATCACTGGTTGGGTAACTGTGCAAAGTCCGATGACCTACCATGACGGGATGCGATCACGAATGATTCACGCGGGCGGCGGTGTTCAAGGCGCCAGCGCGATCGAGAAGATGGCCAAGCTGATAGCCGGCCTTCAGGAGTTGGAGAGACACTGGGCCGTGACCAAATCCTATCCGGGCTTCCCTGCAGGTTCGAACACGATCAATCCCGCCGTTATCGAGGGAGGCCGTCATGCGGCGTTCATCGCGGATCGATGCGCCCTCTGGATTACGGTGCACTTTTATCCGAACGAGGATTATGAAACGGTTGCCGCTGAGATCGAGGAGCATCTGCTCGGTGTCGCCCAAGGCGATCCATGGCTGAGAAATCATCCGCCTACTTTCCTCTGGGGAGGCCGGTCAATGATCGAGGAGCGAGGAGAAATCTTTCCGTCCCTGGAGCTGGTTCCAGATGGCGAAGGGCTCAAGAGCTTGGCCGACATTCACCGGCAAGTGCGGGGCACAGCGCCGAGCGTCGGCATGAGCCCGTCCGTTACGGATGCAGGCTGGATCGGGCGGGCAGGCATTCCGACGCTGATCTATGGTCCGGGCGAGCTCGCGCATGCGCATGCCGTAGATGAAAACGTGGATATGAGAGAGCTGATCGATTATACAAAGATCATGATCGCCTTCATCGCCGACTGGTGCAACCGGATGAAGCCAGAATTTACAGAAGAATTGAGCCATCTATGAATGGAGGGGAAATCATTGAGTCGATTTAGCGAAAGGTTGTATCGTTCCGTGAAGGAAATATGGGCGAAGAGCCATGATCATCCATTCTTGACGGAATTACGTGACGGGACGCTGGATACCGTACGCTTCATCTATTATCTCAAGCAGGACTATGTCTATCTGATCGATTATGCCAAGGTATTCGCCATGGGCAGCCTGAAGGCCAGAGACTTGGAAACAATATCCAAATTCGCCGAGCTGCTTCATTCCACGCTGAACGTTGAAATGGAGCTTCACCGGCAATATGCGGCCCGCTTCGGCATCGCGCGCGATGAACTGGAGCAAACGTTCCCTTCACCGACCACCGTCGCGTATACCAAGTATTTGCTAGATACCGCTGCGCAGGGAGCGCTGTCCGACGTGGTGGCCGTCCTGCTTCCGTGCATGTGGAGCTATCGGGAGATCGGGGTTGCTTACATGAAGATTCCTGGCGCATTGGACCATCCGCTGTACCGAGAATGGATCTTGATGTATAGCTCCGAGGAGTTCGGCGCGCTTACCGATTGGTGCATTGCTCTAATGGATCGACTCGCGGAAGGGCTGCCTGAACGAGAGCTTGCGCAGCTGGAGGAACGCTTCATGGTCGCTTCCAAGCTGGAATACATGTTCTGGGATATGGCCTATCGGCTGGAGGCTTGGCCGGTGTGAATATAGCTCATGTAAAAAAATAGCCAGAAGTGTTATCGATGTTCGGGATAGACTGGCGTGCTGTTACATTCGGCCATGGGCGTGTTGTCATGGAAGCTATACTACAGTTCATTAAAGGAGCGTTACAATGAATGTTCAACGATCGAAAAAAGGCGCATGGCTGGCTACGGTTCTAGCCTTGGCCATCTTCGCAGCCGTCGGCTGCGGCTCCGAATCAGGCAAGCAGGCGGAGGGTGATGAAACCGAGTTGACCGTGCTGCTTGACTGGTATCCAAATGCGGTGCATACCTTCTTGTATGCCGCCGAGGAGCAGGGATATTTCAAGGATGCGGGCTTGAAAATCAAGTTGCAGACGCCAGCGGATACGAACGACGCACTGAAGCTTGTTGCGGCCGGTAAAGCCGATCTGGCGCTCAGTTATCAAATGCAGGTCGCGATATCGCGTGCCGAAGACATTCCGATTGTATCGATCGGCGCCATCGTTCGCCATCCGCTTAATCAACTGCTGGTGCTGGGATCGCCAGACATTCATAGTCCGAAGGATTTGGTCGGGAAGAAAATCGGATACCCGTCTATTCCACTCGACGAGGCGATCGTCAATACGATGGTGAAATCGGACGGCGGAGATCCTTCGAAGGTTACACAAGTGGATGTCGGCTGGGACCTGATTCCGGCGATGAGTACCAAGAAGGTGGATGCGATCATCGGGGGCTATGTGAACCATGAGAAACTGCTTCTCGAGAAGGAAGGTGAGAAGCTCATTGCCTTCGATCCTTCCGAGTATGGCGTTCCGGATTACTACGAGCTTGTTCTGACGGCTAGCGAAGACGGACTGAAGAACAACGGTGCCGCGATCAAGAAGTTCATGGAGGCAGCCGCCAAAGGACAAGCGTATACCGCGAGCCATCCGGATGAAGCGCTGCAACTGCTGCTAGATGGGCAAAGTGATGAGTTTCCGCTCGACGCCGATATCGAAAAAAAGAGCTTGGCGATTCTGCTCCCGATGATGGACGCGGGAAAGGAGCCTTTCGGTATCCAAACTGAACAGTCTTGGCGCTCGATTATCGATTGGCTGAAGGAAAAGAGGCAATTGAGCAAGGACGTCAATCCATCGGACGCATTCCGCAATCTATAAGAGATGGTATAATTAAACAGCCTGCCGGCGTGATCCGGCAGGCTGTTCAACTAACGGGCAGGATAGTCCGTAAGAACAGGTTGGGATATGCGTGAGAATTGTAATGTTTGTTGTTTTGTTAATTTGCTTCATTATGACAGGATGCAAGAGAGATGATTTAAAAATTACGTCAAAGCAGATTAAAGCTTCTTTCGAGTCGAAAGATATTCAGTTATCAGAACCACAAGAATTAAGTGCAGAGAATGTATTTATTAGGACTTTGAATAATGTTAAACCTGAATTTTATGCAATAAATGTAAATCAGCTAATTAGTCTATTCCTCCCGCCAAGAAGCTGAAAAAGGGCTAAAGAATTTCGAAGAGAGTACAGCAGCAACTGAATTGTATAGGCACAGCGAATACCAAGTAGCGAATGTTATATTATTTTACGAATACGCAGGTTCTGCAAAGGATGAACGGGTTGAAGGAATAATGAAGGGATTTCATTTTGCGAAGTAATCTACATTCATACCTAACAAAAAGTTGCAAGAAGTATCATATGAAATATTTGGCTTTAATTTATATGGTCAAGAAAAGATAATGGGAAAGCAGAGGGCGTACTTTCCTCTTTAAGATATACAAATTTAATTTCAAGATTGAGAGCTTTGAGTTTCATTGAAATTACTGAGGGAACTAAGGAGCGACAAATGTATATAACTAGCTTTGGTTCGAAGGCATACGCTGCAATCATTAACGAAAAGAACGATAGCGAGGATTGAGGCAGTATAGGCTAAAGGGTGTAGAGCTGGAACATGGAGAGCATGTTGATTACATCGCTCTTTGTTTTCTTCGTTTCAACTTCTGAAATGCGAGGATATACCTATCCAACTTTTGACTAACAATTACGACTCGTTCATGAGTGAGGCTTCCATAGGTAACTGCACTATCAACCATTTCAAATCGTAAAGATTGAATTTTCTCTTCCAAGAAAGATTCCATTACGTCACTCTCCGTTCTTATAGCAAAAGGTTTATGACTGTTGTTCAAGTGACATAAGAGTATCAAAAGGACATTAGGGAAATATTAGGATGTTATTAGTTTGTGATGAGTTTTATAATGCGCTGGTAACTAGGTTTCGTAGTTAAAAGGCAAAAAACGCCCTGAGACTGTCTCAGGGCGTTTTATGTTCCTTAAACATGTGCAATTGCCAATACTATTAAATAACTGTGCAAGTCGTCGGAGAAATATGTGCAAAGTTGAGCGAATATGAAAGTCAGAAGGACATTAAGTATGATGGAATACCATTTACAAACCTGTATCAAGTACACCCTCTTGTTAGCGCTGAAAATTTAGCTGCTTTTTGGGATCGGCCACCTTTTCCAGTCACTGAAGAACAAAAACACTATTATAAAGAGGCACTGAATTCTATTGAGACAAATCGTGAATCTTTATTATCCTTGCCCCGACAACTAGTCCACCATGATCTGTTGGTCTTCAACTTGTTGTCCGTAGATCGTAGCATTACGGGGGTCTTGGATTTTGATTTACTTGCGGTAGATATCTCATTTTTGGAATTCGTGATTAGCCTTAATCACGTGCTCCAGTTGTCTAGCGGCTCACTTGAAATGGCAGCTGCTTTTATTGAAGGGTTTACCCTTTTTCCGACATTCTCTTCTGAAGAAATACGCCAACTGCGGACATTGACTCAGTTGTACCATATTGCCCTACATATATATGTAGGACAATACGTGCGGGAAAAGACAATTCAGCCGCTTTTATCTACATTGCGAATCAACTTATTGAGCGGGATAAGTGGTTGGAGCAAAATGAAGTGCTGCTAGAAGGGTTATTACGAAAGAGAAGTCTATTCCGCTAACGGGCAGGATAGTTGACTAAGCAGGCTGAGTATCCAAAAAACGAGGGTCTTAATTTTCAACATTAGCATCGAAATAATTATTGACTAATCCAATATGTGGTTTATACTGGTAACAAATAGTTGAATGGTGGGATATGTGCAGTGATGATGATGGTGTTTCTGACGGAAGTTAAAGGTTAATCTAACCTAATAGCACATGAGCGTGACCGAGGCACTCTACTTATCTAGGTAGGGACAGCTTCGCTGTGTCGTCGTTCATGTACTCCGTCATGAATCAAATCATCATCACTGCTTCCGTATTGAATGCACAAGCAAGGCATTGTCTTGTTTATGCATTCCTACGGAATGGAAGCCGTGGGTGAACGATTGTTCATCCATGGCTTTTTCTATTTCCATTTCACTATTTTATTTTCATTTGTATCCCTCAATAAAGGAGGAATTTATCATACCTAGAGAAGTCATAGAAAGAATGAACGGTCACAAGGGTAGAGTTGTTTGGTTTACCGGCTTGCCTGGTTCAGGCAAAACAACGTTGGCTAATGAAGTGGAAAAAGAAATGCTTCAATGCGGTATTCGATGTGTAGTCATAGATGGAGATTGTATGAGAAAGGGACTGAACCGAGATCTTGGATTTTCCGAAGCGGATCGGATAGAAAACCTTCGACGAGCTGCTGAAGTTGCATTTATGTTCGTGGAAGCAGGGTTTCTCGTCTTGGCTCCATTAATAACACCATCCGAGTTCGGTAGGATGATCGTCAGGAAGTTTTTTCAGCCAGAAGATTACACAGAATTATTTGTTAAGTGTTCATTAATGGAATGTAAACGGAGAGATCCGAAGGGGATGTACCGCCTCGCCGAAGCAGGCGAGCTTCCGAACTTCACGGGCATATCTGCACCATACGAACCGCCAGTTCAGCCTGACCTTGTGCTGGATACGGAGAGATTTCATTTACAACATTGTGTTGAGACCCTCGCCGACTATTTACGATTAAAAATAAAACTAAATCGATAAGGAGAATGTTCTATGAAACCTATAGGCAGTTACACAATCTGGTTTTCGCAACGGACCGGAAGTTCCTTGTTGTATAAAGCACTCGAATCGACGGGGGTAGCGGGAATTCCAAGAGAGTGGTTGACGGAGCAAGATCCTGGTACATTCGGCATCCAGGATATTCGGCAAATATGGCAAAATGGCACGACTCCAAATGGCGTATTCGGGCTCAAGTTCTCGCCCTTTAAACTGGATGAATGGTTCCTTGCGTTCCAAAGAGAGTTAGATCTGGCTGAAGGATTGTCCAGACCACAGATTTGGGAAAAAGCCTTCCCGGCGTGTAAACACATTTTTATGACCCGTCGCAATAAAGTGAGACTCGCAGTGTCATGGTGGAGAGCCATGGTAACCGGAGAATGGCATCGGGTACATGGTACGACACCACATCAGAAGGAAATAGGCGACGAGTATTCCTTTGATGCGATCAATCATTTACTTATGGAGTGCACGTTGCGTGAAGCTGCCATGGAAGCGTTCTTCGCTGAGGAGAGTATTGTACCCATGACGATCATATATGAAGACTTTATCCAGAATTACGAAGATACTGTTATAAAAATATTGAACTTTCTGAACATACCGACGGAATTTGTTCAGGTAGCCCCTCCATTTCTCGACCAAATCGCCGATGATATCGCTGAAAGCTGGGTGCAACGTTTTCGGACGGAGCGGCAAGCTGACTGGGAGAACATAGCTTGGTGATCTAAACCAGCAGCATTTAACGAAGAACGATAGCTGAGTAAATACGAAGAAACGGCAGCCAGCTTATGGCTGCCGTATTCTCAACTAACGGGCAGGATACTTACAATATTTGGTTGAATACTTTTATAGACATTCTTGAATAGGAAAGGGATGAAAACATTCTTAATTAGAAAATTAAATAATGAAGAGGTGTATCTCACATGCAAGCTTTTGTAAGGAATGGAAACATTCTTGGAGACTTGTTTTTACCAGAACGCGACAGAGCCAATGGTGTAGGAATCGTTTGGTGTCCTGGTTTGCCGAATACACCTACAGCAGAAGATATGTCTAGTCCACTTTCAAACGCGGGTTTTACAGTATTACAGGCGAGGTATCCTGGAAGCTGGCAAAGCTACGGAAAGTTCGGTCCTTCTTCTTCGATTGAAGGTGCGATACAAGGCTTAGAACTTCTTTCAAAAGGAAGTACTATAGATTTGTCGACTGAAGAAATAGTTGAATGGTCAGTTAATCGTCTTGTATTAGTAGGGAATAGTTATGGCGGTGCAGTAGCAGCCTGTGCTCTTGCTGTTTCAGACTTAGCTGATTCTGCTGTTTTATTTTGCCCTTTGCTTGAACCAGCACAACAGAATGCAGAATTGACCGAACCTGAAAGTGACTTAACTACATTGTTGTCCTATTTAAAGCGGTGTCAGGAAAATGTGTTTCGTCATATAGACGAAAATGAATGGAATGAGTTCTTAGTTGGCAGTTCTCTTCTGAATCCACCATCACATATCTCGAAACTGGTTAACCGTAAAATGCTTTTAATACACGGGAAAGAAGATGACACTATACGTTCTTATCATACTGAGCGTTTCTATAACTCACTAATTGCTGAAAGCAATGATGTTAAGGCGCAGCTTTTAGTTGTTGATGGCGTTGGGCATGGGAAAAACAATTACGTGCTAAGACTTGGGATTATTGGGTCAACTGGATATTAAGCTCCCTCGAAATGATTCAATTTCCTCACTCAGACTCATGAATTCGCAGGATTTCATCCTATAGTTAAATTGAAGAAAAGGATGAGGGGGAGAGCCGGTGGCTAGGAGATGGGTAAATGGGCATGAGGAAATAAGGGTACATAGAAATTACCCATATTGTTCCATTATGCGCACGTCTCCACTTCGCCCTAGCGATTATCGCTCCCATGTCTCAACGGGTCATAGCCCTTTCATTCCTTCGTCACATCTTAACTAAGGGGTGGAGGTCGGTCTTTCTAACGGAACGGGTCATAGCCCTTTTGCGTAACGTATCCCGATACTCCGTGCTTCTTGTTATCCTGCGAATGCTTGAGCCGGTGAGGTACAATCAATTTCTTATGCTGCCTGTGGGAAAACTCTGGTTGAATCATAGGCTTCGTTGCTTTTTGCAAGACCGACAAGCATACGCGCCACTTTACCACATAATTTCATGATGGATTTCATTTTCTTAATTTTCTTTTTCTTTACGTTGTAATGATGTAAAGCTTGAACCTCTGGATTCGTCATTACCATACACATCGTCATAAGGTAGAGGAAATGCCTTAGTCGTGGACGACCCCGTTTGCTTAAGACCATCTTTCCTTTCCATTTCCCTGAGCTTGCTTCGGCTATATTTAATCCAGCATGTCGCAACAGGGCATTTCCGTGCGCATAACCGCTTAGATCACCGGCTTAGCCGAGAATACCAGCAAGACTTGTTGCACTGACACCTTGTATTTCAAGCAGTTTTTGCACATACGGAATACGCTTGAGAATGAGCTGGAGTTCATCCTTAATCTGTTCAAGCTGACGCTGCGCCAGGTCGTATTCTTCGAGCAAGTGCTGCAGATGAAGCTTGTAAGCACGGAGTGCCTGAGTAGTACCGACGCTGCATTTAGCGAGTGCAATAAGCAGATCCGCTCGTTTAACCCCAGCATGACGCTTCATAAATTGCTTCCACCCGGAAATGACTTGCTCCCTCGTTAACCGACGGGCTTCACTCGGTAAGGGAAAGAGTCTGAGCGTTGCAATTGCACTGGCGCAAGTAAGGATTTTAAATACTTGACGAAGTTCAGGAAAGACAATGTCTACCCAGCGATGAATCTGGTTAACTGCAGCGTTGAGGCGCTTAGTAACGGTTTCTCGGTTTGCCATAAGAATACGCAGTTCCTCGTATGCTTCCGGCTGAAAACGAACGGGGGAGTAATACCCGTTTTTAATCATATCTGCAATGACTAAAGCGTCTTTATGATCGCTTTTAGATGGTGTATTATCTCGGTTTTCTTTGTTCATCTTAACGAGATGTGGATTAACCAGAACGGCTTCAATACCTTGATCGATAAGCCAGCGTGCTAGGCTAAACCAGTAATGGCCAGTAGGTTCCATCCCGACAATAACTTTATTAAGTTTGTAGGTTTTGAGTATATCCTGAATCCAGCGGCCTAACTGTTTGAACCCTTCAAGATGGCTGCCAAACTCCAGTGGATGGCCTAAAGCTATTCCTCGAAAGCTGACAGCGCGTGCGACGTGAGCTTCCTGGGCGATATCTACGCCTACGACCAGATGATGAACGGTAATGTTTTCAATGAGTTGATTTTGCTTGTCTTGTGCCTTAAACTTCATAGTAGAGCGACCTCCTGATGTGGATTTAAAGGGCTTTTGACCCGTTGCATAATCCCATCGTACCGAGGCGCTCGTTTTTGTTCAAACGCCAAATTATTCGTTTTACAGGAATTCTAACGAGGAACGTTAGCACCATAACACAAGCTGCTGTTGTCTAGTAATAAAGTTGTTGTATTTATAATAAAGTTGTTTAAATTGAGAATAAAGTTGTTAAAAAACTTGGTCATGGTCGCTCAACTAACGGGCGGTTTAATAAAAGCACGTTTTACTTAATGAGATAGTTGATTGGGGGGGAGATAAAATAAAAAGCTTCTTCGTGCTAATAGCCCTCTGTGTAAGATGAGAAGAAAGGATGGTTTGCATGAACCTTACAATAGAAGAGGTATTAGAGGAGATCCGGTTCAGAGAGCTGATTCCGGTTCCGTTTGACTACACTCCGCTAACAGGAGGAACCGTAAGCACGCTTGTGTCCGTCGGATATTCCGATTCGGTACCGCGCTTCGTGGTGAAAATGAACAAGCCTGACGTCATTAAGGCGGAGGCTTCTTTTCTAAAGACCTATGAAGCCGTTGCGCTGTTTCCCACACTGCATTATGTTGATCCTAGTGACCGGTTTATGATCTACCGCTATATTCCAGGTATGACCGATGAGCGGCGGGTAAAGAAAAAGGACTGGATGTGTACGTTGGTGGAGGATGTTTTGAATCACTATGTGCGGTTACCTGGGGATTCCGTTCCAAAGCCCTCTTCGAGGCTATCCTGTTCAATCAGTGGTTTTGAATGGGCACGCGACGTCATTGGACAACATCTCGGAGAAGAGGACTTCCAATTTGTGATCGAACTGAGCAGGCAGGCGGTGGAGATTAAAGAGGGACGGGATACCTATCTGCTGCACGGGGATTTCGGCTTGCACAACTTTTTGTTTAACGAGGGGCGTCTTATGGGTGTCATTGATCCGATTCCGGCTCAGGATGAGTTGATCTATGATCTGGTCTATGCATTCTGTTCTACTCCTGACGACATGATCTTGGAGACGATCCAGCCGGCTGCAGCGATGCTTAAGAACTGGCATCCGGCTGATTCCGGAGGTCTGCACAGGGAGGTGATGCTAGGCCTTTACAGACGCATTGCCTGCTGTATTTACTATCATCCGCATGATCTAGGGGGATACCTTCAGACATGGTCCTACTGGAGAGGTTTGTGGGCAGCTTTAGAGAAAGCGGTAAACCAGAATGATTATTAAGCTGATATGAACGAGGCGGTCAATACCGGGCCAGATTGTTGGAAGAAAGACGAAACAGGTACGGGTAGTCATTTAACAAGTGATTTGTTAGAGATTGCAGGCTTTAATTTGGGTTTTTCATATGAGCTAAACCTTTTGCCAGAGAATTTTCCGAGGCCTGCAGTTGAGCTTTGGTTTCAAGGAAATATACCTTGCCGGTCAGATTGGAGGCGGATTCATTGTCAGCTGTTTATAAGAATCCCTTGAACATTCGAAATATCGGAGATCCCTTTATATTGAGAACGACGGACGGCAAATACTATTGTTACCCTACATCGGCGCAGAACGGTTACAAGGTCTGGTCATCCGAAGACCTGATCGAATGGACGGACGAAGGGTTCGTATACGAGAAGGAGCGCAATGACAAGGCTTGGGGCTACAAGCAGTTCTGGGCTCCCGAGGTCGTGGAGCGCGAAGGCAAGTTCTATATGTATTACACGGCGCGGTGGAGTGAGAAGGACAGCTTGCGAATTGGAGTTGCCATTGCGGAGAGCCCGACCGGTCCTTTCGTTGACGTATTCGACCGACCTCTGTTTGACTTCGGCTATGCCGCAATCGACGCGCATGTCATGCTGGGTGATAACGGCACTTATTACCTGTACTATTCAAGAGACTGCTCCGAGAATATCGTGAATGGGCGGCATGAGAGTCATATCTACGGATTCGAACTGGATGACGATATGTTGACTCCGAAACAGGAAGGAAAGCTTCTGTTGCAGCCTGACCAGGAATGGGAATTCAAGTCCGGACCAGATTGGCTTTGGAATGAAGGGCCATTCGTCGTTCGGAATAATGGTCTGTATTACTTAATGTATTCGGCGAACTGCTTCGCCCACCGGGATTATTCGGTTGGGTACGCGGTCAGCGAATATCCGCTGGGGCCGTACCGGAAGTACGAACATAATCCGATTCTATTCTCCGATTGTGAAGAAATATCCGGGCCAGGGCATCACAGCGTAACGGACTCTCCCGATCGCACGGAGCTATTCATTGTGTATCACACGCATTCCGACCCTGTAGTAGGCGGTGGAGACCGACAAGTCTGCATGGACCGAATGGCGTTCCGGGAAGACGGCTCCATCGTCGTTCACGGTCCGACGCTGAAGGAGCAGAAAGCGCCTTCGGGATTCTGAATCATGACCGGGCGGTATCCGCGCACGACGAGGTGTCGGGCAAACGGGCAGTCCAACCAGCGAAAACAAACAATTTAAAAAATACGTAGACCAGTATGTTGCTCAATTAAAAATATAAAACAAAAACAAATCAGCGTACCAATATTATTAATATGGCACGCTGATTTGTTTACGGAAAGGGCCTCAGAAGAATAAATATCATTAATGTATAGAAGTTCTTGTCGTTTTTGTATAGAAGTTCTTGTCGTCCGACATGTAACAATATATATATGTCGGGTGACAAGAACATTATCTCATTAAAGGCCGCGAATATCGCGGCTTTCTGTATTAATGGGATCAAGTTCTTGTCAAAACCAAATGACAAGAACTAGATCCCATTACCGAAATTGACAAGAACTTGATCTCATTCCCGACGATTGTCAGGGAAGCGCATAATGAAACAGCTGAATCTTTGTCGGAGGACAAGATCATATATCCATTAAGACCCGCTCAATGCGCGGGTTTGCTTTTTTATGGATATAACTTCTTGTCCTTTTCGAAAGACAAAAAGACGAGAGGCAGGGAATCGTGTAATAAAGGCAGCCGGTCAGAAATTAACGATGAACACTCACCCCTCTATGAGGGCCGCCAATTTGGTGGCCCTTCGTTGCGCATATGGGCTGGATAGTTAAATCATTTTCGCGAGTTCAAACGAAGTAAACAAACGTGGGATATATGCAAGGACTGTTGAATGCGTTAGAGCTTTTGGAACATTATTATAGGAGAGATGCTGGAGCAATGTACCACTGCCCGCTAGAAAGTCAATAAACCCCGAACTGAAATGGGAAATACAATACAAACGAGACAGCAGCCAGTGCTTTAACTGGCTGTTGTTTTGCATTATAGCGTCAAAGGGGAACTGAGGTTGAAAATTCCGTTACTCTTTTTTACGCCTTTCTACTTAAACTGAGCAGAATTTATGGTAAATTATTCATATTAATGTCGGTTTATGTAGTCGCAGATACAAAATCCAAAGACAGGGAGCGTTTTGTTTGAAAAGACGATATCAAGTAACTCGCGTGAAATTTCTAGTGGTTTGTACGATGGTACTTGCGGCAATTACTCCAAACGTAGTTGCGCATTCGGCTTCGGTTTACAAAATTTCGCCGAAGTACACGTTTGCCGAAAAATTCAGCGAAGGCTTAGCCGCTGTCCGTTTAAACGATGATTATAGGTGGGGATACATCGACACATCCGGCCAAATGGTCATCTCTCCAAAGTTTGAAGAAGTCGGACAATTCCATGACGGATTAGCGGAAGTGCGATGGAATGGACTGGTGGGGTTCATCAACGCGAAAGGAAAAACGATGATTCCTTTTAAATACCGGGATGCGCAAGACTTCCAAAATGGCGTTGCCTGGGTAAACGACGGGCTCGGGTGGAACTTGATCGACAAGAAAGGAAATACGATTGCAAACAAGCACTATCAAGTCGCATTTCCGTTCATCGAAGGGCTTGCTCGCGTCGCAGAGAATAGGGAATACGGTTGGGGCTATATCGATAAGAAGGGCAAAGTCGTTATTCCGCTGCAATATAAATTCGCCCCGTTCGATTTTACCGAGGGATTCGCAACAGTCAAAGACATGCAAGAACAATACTATCTGATCGATGCAAAAGGTAAAACCACGGCTTTCGGGTCTCATACGGTAACGAACTTCGATAATGGGTTTGCAGTCGTCGGAACCCCTGGAACGAAGCAATGGGCGATCTACAATAAATCAGGGCAATTAAACACGTTGTCGGAGAAATATGATCTTATGGTGGAGTTTCATGAAGGAATGGCTCCGATCAGAGTCAATCATAAATGGGGATTTATCGATCAATCCGGGAAGAAGGTTATTCCGCCGCAATACGAGGAGTTCAACTATGACATGGGAACGACTAACGGGAATCCCATCTTTCAAGAGGGATTAGCCGCCGCCGTTCAAAAAAACGGGAAGATGGGGTTCATCGACAAAACCGGCAAAATCGTAGTTCCATTTATTTACGATCATGTTCACGATTTCTCTGGGGGCATTGCCAGTGTT
Source organism: Paenibacillus sp. R14(2021) (assembly GCF_019431355.1). Lineage (NCBI taxonomy): Bacteria > Bacillati > Bacillota > Bacilli > Caryophanales > Paenibacillaceae > Paenibacillus > Paenibacillus sp. R14(2021). Next base: position 1,548,488 of record NZ_CP080269.1, on the reverse strand, counting down.
TATAAAAATGGCTTAGCCGGTTTTATCGATAAAACAGGCCGAGTGGTTATCCCCCTACAGTTTGCAGGCTTCAAGGTGGATCCCATGGGGGCTACGTTTAACAGCGGCCTTGAACCAGCAAGGGACAAGTCTACTTTGCTTTGGGGATATATCACTAAGCCACCTTTGAAAAAAACGACCCAGGGGTATGAATTATTGTCAGGTGACAAGAACATAATCTCATTAAAGGCCGCGAAAAACGCGACTTTTTGTATTTATGGGATCAAGTTCTTGTCAAAACCAAATGACAAGAACTTGATCCCATTACCGAAATTGACAAGAACTTGATCTCATTCCCGACAATAGGCTGGGAAATTAAATAATAAAGGCGCAAACAGACCCAACTGACGGCACTTCGTTGAACTAACGGGAGACTATAGTTGAATGGAGACACAACGGCAGCCGGCCTCACGACGGCTGCCGTTGTCCATTGAAGTAACGGGCAGATTGCGTATGTTGATGTCAAATATATGAATATAAAAGTTACTTGGTGGTTAGGGGGAAAATCGCATGCGGAAGGATTGTAAATTGATTTTGGTCGAAGGGTTGTGCGGCACGGGTAAATCTACGTTAGCGGAGCGATTGCATCAGTACTAGGTACAACAAGGCAGGTCGTCTTGTTTTTATGATGAAGGCGCCGAAGGACATCCAGCGAGCTTAAACTGGCATGCTTTCTTCCGAGAAGAAGAATATAAGCAATTTTCGGAGCGCTATCCGATCACAGCTAACGAGATCCGTTCGCGGACTATAAAGGATGGTAGCAATTGTTTACTGCCTTATCGTGGGGTCAAGAAGTTCAGCGAGCTGAATGCACTCTATGCCGAGCTGAAGTCCCGTGAGTTATGCTGGACGGATTCACCCAGAGCCACGCTGTCGGAGTTTACATATTTGATTCAGAGGCATTGGGCTCGTTTTGCTGAACTTGCCAGCACTACAGATAACGTTTTTGTACTTGAAGCTGTGTTTTTTCAACATCAAATTCATGATTTGTTAGGGCACTATGAAGCTTCTGATAGCCAAATTGAGCACCATATTGATGAAATCGCTAAGCAAATTTCCGCTATGAATCCCGTCTTGATTTATTTAACCCAACCTAGTGTACGGGAGCAGCAGGTTTGGATTTCATCCATCCGTTCTAAACCAAACTTCGCAACGGAACATAATATTAAGTTTATGGAAAACCGTAAACGGATCGAGTTAAGGTTGCTTGATTCGCTTCCTTTCCCAACCCATGCGATTGAAAATGCACATCTGGACTGGGAAGATGTCTTTTGTAAAATGGTATGCGCAATGAACCGGTTGCCTTTTCTCAATTAAGGGTAGATAAGCAAATTAACCTCGACACTTTCCGTTAAAAGTTAAATTTATTGAAAAGTGTATAAATCCATACAAGGAGGAATCACTATGGAAGATTTCAAGCAAACAGCAAACCGTTTTGTGAAGGATCACTTCGGTGGCCGTGCTCAAAATCTTGCGCCCTTAGCATCTGGTGATTGGTCGAGAGCCTATTCCTTCATGCTCGATGGGTGTGAAATGGTTATTCGTTTCGGTGCATATCTGAATGATTTCGAAAAGGATCGTGTAATGGGGGCGTATTCCATGGCCACGATGCCGATTCCAAAGGTTATAGAGGTTGGTGAGACGGAGAACGGATTCTTCGCCGTCTCTGAACGAGTTCAGGGAGAAAAGCATCTCGATGAGCTGGACGAATCGGAACTGCGGATTGTCCTTCCACAATTGTTTGATGCGCTCTACGAGCTTCAAAAGCTAGATCTCACTAACACACAGGAAGTTGGACTTTGGCGTCCGGAAGGAACAGGTCCGAGCTGGGGAGCAGAGCTATTATTGGTGGCTGAGCCCAGAGATAGGCTTGCTGGTTGGCGCGAACGGTTAAAGACTTCGCCACGGGAGGCAAGTATCTTCGATGCCGGTGTAGTAAAGCTTGGTAAACTCGCACCGCAGCTTCCGGAGTGCCGGGGTATCGTTCATAACGATCTCTTGAACCGAAACGTGTTGGTGGATAATGGGAAACTAACCGGGGTGTTCGATTGGGGAAATGCGTTCTATGGTGACCCTCTCTACGACCATGCTTGGTTTCTTTATTGGTGGCCTTGGTTTCCTCAATGGCAGGGGATTGACTTGCAGGAAATACTTGACCACCACTGGGAAAAGCGCGGGGGACCGCCCGCACAGATGAAGGAACGCCTACTGTGTTATCTCATTCACATAGGGCTTGACCATATCGCTTACAGTGCTTTTAGGGAACGCACAGAAGATATGAGACGAAATGCCGATCAATTATTGACTTACATCTAACTGGCGATGTCCGATTGGGAATTGTCAAAGGGAATAATTATCCGAGAAAGCAAAATAGTCCGTCACGCTAAGACAAGAATAATTGAGGCTAATATCATTAAGCTATCGGAGAACGATAGCTCAATAATAACACGACGGCAGCCGGCTTCAGATCGATCGGCTGCCGTCATTGCGCTAACGGGAAGTTAAAATAGGAAATAAATAATATTAAAATAGGCGTAGGCACTTTTACAACTTGCATAATAGGAGTGTGGATCCGTGTTTACAATGGAAATTTTGCAAATGGAAGATGTATTCACTGAGATGCTTGATTCATTTGAACGTTTTCAAATCACAACAAAGGTGATTTTCAATGATAGGGGTACATGGATTGAGACCGAGGATTCATTTGAAGATAATTGGACCTTACAAAAGAAACGGCAGATTGTCGAGCATTTTATAGATACGATTAAGCATGGCGGTGCTGTTGTAATTGCTAAACAAGGGGCACATTTGGTTGGTTTCGCTGTTATTGAAGCTGTGCCATTTGGAAGTGAGTCTATTTATCGGGAGTTATCTTTTCTTCACGTAACCCGTTCCGTCCGAGGACGAAAGGCAGGTGAGTATCTTTTTCTAAAGGCAAAAGAAATTGCAAAATTATTAGGTGCAGAAAAACTGTATATAGGGGCGCACCCATCAGTGGAAACTCAAAATTTTTATCGCAAAATGGGTTGTGTGCAAGCGATAGAGATTAATGAATTTATTTATAAACGAGAAATTCGGGACATTTAATTAGAGGTCACGTTATAACTCAGCTAAGATAGCTCAATCATGGCACAACGGCAGCCGGCCTTATAACGATCGGCTGCCGTCGTTGCGCTAACGGGCAGATTAGTTTAATAGGCCGCAACAAAAATAGGTAATCATCGTCTAAAATATGGAACTTATTTCTAAAACTCAAAGGGGATACGAAAATGTCAAAAAAACCAGTCGGAGCAGCTGCTGTGATTATGGATTCAGAAGGGCGAATTCTTCTAGTAAAACATAACTACGGAAAATACAATTGGGAACTACCAGGGGGGTTATCAGAACTTAACGAGTCCGCAGAGGACACTGCAAAGCGAGAAGTGTTTGAAGAAACTGGTCTTGAAGTTACCGTCGGTCGCTTAACTGGCGTGTATTATGAACCCACTCACGATATGCATCATTTTGCATTCATATGTAAGGTTGTCGATAATCAACAACCACAGCCTGATGCTGCGGAGGTAACAGAATGTAAATATTACAACATAGATGATTTGCCTAGACCGATTAGTGACTTCACTATTGCACGTATTCAGGAAGCTTTGAATACTGACAGTAATCAATTATTCCACATCATCGGACCAAGACAGTGGTTTGAATAGTCTGGGAGCCATCATTTAGTCTATTCAACTATCGGGAAACGATAGTTGAATTAAGAGGATCTCCTACAGCTTCGGCGGATCCTTTTCAGCTTCGCAACGAAATCTCAAATAGCCGCGTATAACCTTGCAGAATGGAAAGGAGGCGTTCGCGTTGGGCGGTTTTCTACTCATGCTACTTGGGCTTTTCAATGCGTTGTTTCCGTATCCGGCATGGTACCTTTCGGTCGGCTGGCGCATAAAGGATGCCGAACCGACGGAAGCGGCGCTCTTCACGAACCGTGCGGTCGGTGTGATCGCAGCCATTGTTGGTCTCGTCATTATGATTTCGAGCTGTTCAATCGGAGGCGGTGGGGGCTCCGGCTACGCGTCTGCGTTTCAGAAGCGGCTGCTCGCCGGCGAGGTGCAGGAGATCAAAATCGACATCCCGGCCAATACGCCCTCCTTATCCGAGGAAGAGCGTGCCCAGGCCGTCGACCTGATGGCGCATGCGCCGATGGATGGCTTCACGCTAGGTATGAGTTATAGCGGTGCGGGCGAGGCGACGATCGTCTACAAAGACGGGACGACGGACGACCTGCTCATCGGTACTTCGGGCGGCATCGAGTTGCTCCCGAGGTCGGGTGACAAGGCGTACCTGTTTCAAAGCGACGAGTTGGAAATCTTGTTCCGTACGTGGATGAACCGTACTGGTTAAGGGCTTGAGCGGATCGCAGCCTGTGCTTGTGGACGTGGTCGGAGCGGTGTCTCATTCCGGAACTAACGGAGAACGTTAGCTCCAAAGGCAGGGAGGGCGAAACAGATATGGAGTCCAGCCGATCGGTAAAAGCCACTATTACATGGGAAAAAGACCCTGCACGATTTCTATTAAATACGTGGATAACGGACATTATTGTGAACTATGGAGAGCTGAAGGGAAAACATTTTATTGGGGATTCTTGGACGGTGCCTGTGAGAATTACAAGCTTTGTTGAAGGTACCTGGGATACATTTGCAGACGTAGGTTTTCTTGTTGATGAAGCCCCTTGGCATCTCCTTGTAAGTGGATATACCTTTAGACTTTGGGCTGGGAAAGAGATTGCGACAGTCAAAATCCTTTAATGCATTTCGTTACGTTTTTTATTGAGCCTATTTATGATTAAACTAACGGAGAACGATAGCATTCCTGTAGAGCGTTAATTAAGAGCTTTGCAAAAAGAAAAGCGCCTCGGTACGATGGGAGTACGCAACGGGTCATAGCCCTTAAAATCCCATCATCCAGGAGGACGCTCTACTATGAAGTTTAAATCGCAGGACAAACAAAATCAACTCATTGAAAAAATTACCGCTCAGCATCTCGTCGTCGGGATCGACATCGCACAACTAACGCACGTTGCACGTGCAGTAAACTTCGCGGGATCGTAATCGGCAATCCCCTATCTTTCTCAAATGACGAAGAAGGTTTTCAGATTCTTCATCGCTGGATCCAGTCGTTGCAGGCAGCCCATAACTTTAATTCCGCTATCATAGGTATGGAACCAACGGGGCATTACTGACTAAGCGTCTCCAGATGGCTATCTGAGAAGCAATTTGAAGTTGTTCTTGTTAATCCTCATCTCGTGAAAAAGAATAAGGAAAACCGAGACAATACGCCATCTAAGAGCGATAAAAAAGATGCTCTTGTCATCGCAGACATGGTTAAAAACGGCTACTATTCGTTCATTCGCAAAACGTCTGAAGCTTTTGAAGAGCTTCGGGTCTTTCTCTCAAACCGGGACTCCGTCGTTACAAGACTCGTTAGTGCAAAGAACCAAATTCATCGTTGGGTTGACGTCGTGTTCCCTGAGCTACGTCAAGTTTTTAAGAAGCTGATGTGCAGAGGTTCATTGGCGACACTACGTCTGTTCCCGACACCAGAAGAACTGAGAAATTTAACGCCTCAGGACGTGGTGAGAGGGTGGAAATCCATTATGCAACGTCAGTCTGGAAACAAGAAGGCTCAGGCCCTAATTGCTCTTGCTAGACATTCTGTTGGCTCTACTCAAGCAACGCATGCGTACAAGCTTCACTTAAAGCAACTTCTCGCTGAATATGACTTAGCGTGTGAGCAGCTGCAAGATGTGGAGACAGAGATTATTGCAGTTTTGGACCGCATCCCTTTTGCTAGATCCATGCTTGCTGTCAAAGGGATTAGTGCCATTTCATTGGCTGGTATTCTGGGCGAAGCTGGGGATTTAAGCGGCTTTGTTCATGGCAATGCTTTGTTGCGTCATGCTGGTCTTAACCTCGCAGAGGCAAGCTCGGGCAAATGGACTGGACAGATGAAGATTAGTAAACGCGGACGATCTCGCCTTCGACGTTTCATTTTCATGATGACATTGAGCTTGACCGCGAATAATCCGGAGTTCAAGGCGATGCATGCATACAATGTTCAGGTGAAGAAGATGAAGAAAATGAGGTCTCTGATGAAGCTCTGTGGTAAACTGGCTCGCATTCTTGTAGCGATGGCTCGTAGTAGTGAAGCCTACAATCCCCACAAAACGATGCCGTTTCGGCTAGCAGCTTAAGTCGATAACTTACCGTTTGTCGTACGAATTTTGGCTTATTCGCGGGATTTCAAAGAAAGCACGGGGTACCGGATGTGATTGAATCAAAGGGCACCGACCCGTAACGATAGCAAGACCGGCCTCCACCCCCTGGACAGGCGTAACGAAGGAATGAGAGGGCATCGACCCGCCCCGACATGGGAGTGAAAACCTCCAGGGGCGGCGTGGAGAATGCATGCAGCATATGGAAGGATATGGGGTTTTAATCTCCCCCTCTATTTCCTCACGCCTTCATGTTGTCCTGGTCTTCAACAGGGTTGCCCAAACAGTCTTTCCGCAAATCTAGCAAGGGTGAAATCCTGCGAATAAGCGAGTATTCGTGAGAAAAATGAATCGTACTGAGGGAGCTCAATCATGACACGACGGCAGCCGGCCTCAGAACGATCGGTTGCCGTCGTTGCGATAACGGGCAGTCTCGTTACAATTCATGGTAAAATTATGATATGAAGGAATGAGAAGAACTAAGGGAGAGGTGAATTCATAGCTTATCGACTACTGACTTCATTACTTGTTCGCCCGCTATAGGCATGCGAATGCGGGTTACTGCCATCGATTGTCGTATACCCCTCAAATAAGTGGTAATGTCCACCGCCAGGAAGAGCAATGGCGGGACCAGTGTTCCCCTGAATGCGATGGGTATGACCTTGATTCATGGAAGTAAAGGTATTATAGCTGTGGACATGAGGTACACCGGTGGGGGCAGGGGCAGTCCAGCTCGCGTATTGATGAGAATGTCCGTCATTTATTGATGTTATACCGGAAATTGAATGAACATGAACCGGGTTTCCATTGAAGGAAGTTATATAAAGTTTGTGTGAGTGCTGAGGATCATCATCTCCAGAATCCATTACAAACCCAATAACGGGAATTTTCATAATGGGCTCCTTTCCTTAAAAGTAATAAAGTACAGGATTAGTCTATGGAGAATGAAGATGTAGGAAGCGGCTTAAGCCCATACAGCTCAATGTTCTGATGCTCAAGAATAACTAATGGTCCATTAATCTAACTGGGAACGGTAGTTCAATCTGCAGCGGCAGTCTGGAGTTTTTCTCGTCCAGGGTAGCTGATTTTTTTTTGGACAGGATGTTAATTAAGATGTAATTATAAGGGGAGAAATCGAATATGAAGGCTAAGAAACCAGTTAAGTTAATTGATTTAGTTGGTGAAATTGAGATGCAAATAGACGATACTTTTACATACATTAATTCAGCAACAGGAGAAGTTTTTATGCTAACAAGAGAAGAAATTGGAGCGGCTGAAGATGAAAAGCCACTCGAAAAATTTCCTGAATGGCAAAGAGAGAACATCGCAAAAGCAATCCAGATTCTTGAAGATGAAGATGGAATCTACATCGACTTTACATTAAGAAATGACTTCAATGAATATGAACTCATGGAAGATTTTATTGGGGCATTAGAGGATGAAAAAATTCGAGAAAAACTGTTTGTAGATATTCAAGGGCGAGGAGCATTCCGAAGATTCAAAGATAACATTATTGAACATGGTGTTGATAAACAATGGTATGACTACAAAGAAAGAAAGATAAAGGAATTAGTAATTGAATGGTGTAAGGGTCACGATATTGAAATCCAGCATTAAGCTAAAGGGCAGTTATGCGTAACTTCCAGGGAATGTAAACGTCTGAATAAAGTAAGGAACGAGGAGGCAGCCATTTCATGGGAGGAACGAATGTATGGGATGCGGAGTGGGAGGTTAACGAAGAGCAGGCGCGGACGCTGATCGGCAGACAATTCCCTCAGCTGTCATCGAAGCAAGTGAAGCGATTGGGCTGGGGCTGGGACAATACGGTTTTTCTCATCGGTGACGAGTACGTGTTCCGGTTTCCAAGAAGAACGATTGCAGTTGGCTCGATTCGTATGGAAGGGAAGCTGCTGCCGAAGCTGGAGGCATATATGACCATCCCCTATCCGAAACCGTTGTTTTATGGCGAAGCAAGTGACGAATACCCGGCACCATTTCTTGGCTATGCCTACGTGCCAGGAGATTTCCCCATCGGTTTGACGGAAGAACGCCGGGCTTTATCGGCAGAGACGCTGGCGAAATTTTTGCGGAGATTGCATGAGTTTCCGGTGCAGGCGGCGCTGAAGTGCGGAGTTCAGCAAGATCATCGAAGCTTGACGGACATAGCATCGCGCAAAGTGAAATTGGAGGGCTTTCTATCGAAGGTGGTTGAACACTTGTCGCCGGAGGAGTCCGGTGTGATCGAAGCGTATATTAGCAGGCTGCAAACGGACCGTGTCGAGGCGGTGAATGCACTGCTACATGGCGATCTTCATTTCAAAAATATGCTTGTGAATGAGAACGGGATCGTTTCCGGCATCATTGATTGGGGCGATCTGAGCGTAGGCCATCCGGCTTGCGATTTGAGCGTTGCTTACAGCTTTTTACCACCATACGCTCGCGGCGTGTTTTTCGAAACTTACGGAGGAGCGGACGAGGAAACGAAGCTGCTGGCGCGGCTGATCGCGGTATACATCCCCGTACTGATCTTGATGCAAGCGGTCGATGACAGGAATGAAGCGATTGCGGCAGAGGCGAAATCCAACATCATGCGGGCACTGTCGGATTAGGCTCATTATTTCGTTGCAGCTATGGGCTATGGCTATCGGCACCATTTTGTCGTTTAAAGGCCGCGATAAGGTACGATTCGCCTTCTCTGATGCCGCTTTATGTTGAGGAACACGAAATTCAACAGAGTAAGTCGTTGCGCTAACGGGAAACGATAGTTCAATTAAGACACGAAGGCAGCCGATCGGAAATGTTCGGCTGCCTTCGCTCAACTAACGGGCAGGATAGTGGGAATTTTTAACGAATCAATAAATTCAAGGAAAGCTGCACTCTCAAATGCTCGGAATTTATCTGAGCAGCAGCAATGGCGATCATCGACATAGAAGGGAGAATGTAAAATATGTTGAACAATAAAACGAATGGTGGAGATGTGATCGGTTACTGCTGCATGAGATTTCCAGTCACAAACTTAAAAAAGTCGGTGGATTTTTATTGTTATGTGTTGGGCTATGAATTGATTTCAGCAGATTATCGTTTGGAGAAGCACATATAGCATTGAAAAATGGAAATGGCCCAGGTATTTTTTTGATGGAAACCAAAGCGAAAGATGTAACGCAATTGAAGTTTATATTTCCTCGTTCATTTTTTGTCACAAGCAGCACGGGGTACGTAACGATGGTTGAGATATTAACGAATGATTTGCTTGCTTTGCATGAACGGATAAAACAAGCTGGAACCCTTATTGATAAAGAACCTGTTTTTACTAATGATTTCGGTTATTTCACCTTTTACGATCCAGATGGGCACTATATTCGGGCGGTTGAAGAAAGAGGCATGTATACTGATAGTAAGAAAGCATTGAGCTAACGGGCACGATAGCTGAATAAACACGAAGATACGGCAGCCAGCTTATGGCTGCCGTTTTCTCAACTAACGGGCAGTGCGCGCCTAGCTAAGCTAGACACAACTTACTGATGCAAGTTCAGTCGGGGTAGGGACCAAGCCGCTCCGTAGCTAGCAGGCAGACGTCGGCGAAATCCGGCGGCTGAAGCCCTGCGAAAAAAGTCGCACTCTTCGCGATGAAGCAAATCTGCAGGCCGTAATGAAAATGAATCCTACCGCATCGTGAAAGTGAACCCGAAAGGGACAAGAGGGAGCCGAGCCACGACTGCCCCGGCGAAGGCCATGGAACGCGCGAAGATCTTGGAATGCAGCGCATAAGAACCCTCCGGTGTAAAGGGATCGGCATGTAGAGACAGTTGTGTCTGCAACTAGGGAGACCCTCCCCCGCACGAAGTTTTTTTTTTTCGTAACGAGCAAACCTATAAGCCCTAAAGGTGAAGTGGCGAGCTGCGGGAAGGGAGTCGGAGGGGGCCATACTACCAATGATCCGGCGGACAACATAACCCCGGGGAGGGAAGGGCGCCGAGAGGCAATACCCCACTTCGTTCACGGGATATCAAGGAGGTAAGAGCAAGTGAATGCCGAATACACGGCTAACGCCACCAATGAAAACGCTCGACAACTCCAAAATACCCTTTATCTTGCGGCTAAGGAAAACCCCAAGCGTAAATTTCATGCCCTGTATGACAAAGTATTCCGGAAAGATATCCTGCAAGAAGCATGGACTCGAGTGAAAACGAATCGCGGCAGTGCTGGCATTGATGGACAAACGATCTTATTCATCGTTCGAGAGATTGGCGAAGAATCCTTCATCGAAGAGATCAGGCAACAGCTAATGAATGGGGAATATCGACCGACTCCGGTCAAACGGAAAGAGATTCCGAAGCCGGACGGAAAGACACGACCCTTAGGTATTCCAACCGTCCGTGACCGGACTGTTCAGATGGCGACAAAATTGGTGATCGAAGGTATATTCGAAGCGGATTTTAAAGATTGCTCGTACGGATTTCGCCCCAAGCGATCGGCTCATCAGGCGATTAATAGCATCCGAGAAAGCATCAATTGGGGCATTGTCAACTGGGTGGTCGACATAGATATCACAGGCTACTTCGATAATATCTCCCACAGCAAGCTGATGAAACTGGTCGAAGAGCGCATCTGCGACAGGCGTATTCTGAAGTTAATTAGACAGTGGCTTGAAGCAGGTGTTATGAAGGATGGCGTATGGCACAAAACGGAGATCGGAAGCCCACAAGGCGGCGTAATCTCTCCGCTATTGGCCAACATCTATCTCAACTACCTGGATACGATATGGGAAAAGCGGTTTTCTCACCTCGGAAAGCTGGTAAGGTATGCCGACGATCTTGTCATTCTGTGCCGCTACAAACCGCAGGCTCTTGAGGCGATTCGTACTCTTAAAGCGCTCTTTTGGAAACTGGAATTGACCATGAACACATCCAAATCAAAGCTAGTGTGTCTTTGGAAGAACCAAGACGGATTCGACTTTCTTGGCTTTCATCATCGGAAAATGCCTTACCTCCATAAAAACGGGACAAAGTATCGACTGCGAAGCTTTCCATCGAAGAAAGCAATGAAGAAGATGCGCACGCGTGTGAAGGAAGAAACGGCATCTAGAGGCAGGTTAAACTGGCCGTTAAAGCTGATGGTCGAGCTGCTGAATCCGATGATCCAAGGATGGCGTAACTTCTATGCTCATCTGGATGTGGATCGAAGTATGGCAAACCGTTTCCTGGTGAAAGTGGACTGGTACATCCTGAGGAGATTGAGACTGTTCTGGAATAACAAACACAGAAAGCGTAAGCAGAATTGGTCAGAGATGCATGTTCTGCTTCAACGTACAGGACTGAAAACATTATGCACATGGAAAAACCGTACTGCCCTGGATGAAGAACGTCGGAAAGCCGTATGCGGGAAAACTGCATGTACGGTTTGATGAGGAGGGGCTGGGATCCCCAGCCCTTTACTCTACTTAGTTGAGCAAATAATAACGAATTTTACAAATGCAAACTAGAAGGATATTCTTAAGAAAAAGAGAGAATGGGAGGAAGTAAATGGCACTCTAAGTTATTGAAGAATTGGAATTGTTAGAGCAAAAGTTTTCAGGTATTTATTCGGATGTTCAGAAAGAAGCGGAAAAAAATGAGATTCATTTGTCTGAATACCACTTTGCTTATGCCCATATTGCACAAGATAAGTTTTCAATAACGTTTTATCACAATGAGTTTTCAGACGACTCTTTTTATTTAAATATGAGTTTTGAAAGCTTAAATGGTAAGAAAGCTAGCAACGAAGAACTGAAAAGACGTGTTGAGCATGTGAAGAAAATTATCGTTCATCACCCTGGCTACGGAGAACTTCTGGAAGAATTAGAGATGATGCTGGTCCTTTCCGAGGGTTCTGTAAGTCCTGAAGGGTTATATATTTACGGTCCTACAGGGGTCGGAAAGAGTACAGTAACAGAGGAATTTACTGCTCGCTATCCTAGAGAGCTCGTAAAAACGAATGAAGGGGAATACACTCATATTACGGTATTACACGTACGAGTACCCCCAAAAGCAACGCCTAAAATGCTTGCTTCCAAGATTCTAGAAGTGATGGGCGATCCAGGTCATCATAAAGGGACATTGACTGATTTAACAAGTCGTATCCATTATTTTGTGCGTGAGCTTGGTATCAAAATGATCATTCTGGATGAATTTCAGCACTTAATTGATGCCGATACAGACCATGTTCTTACTACAGCATCGAATTGGGTAAAGACATTTACTGAAGAAATTAAAATTGCAATTGTATTATGCGGAATGCCGGAATCTGTAAGTGTGTTTTTGAGCAATCCGCAATTGGATCGAAGATATTGTAACAAAGTTAGTCTAGAACCTTTTAAGTACGGGACGCTGAAAGAAATCATCGATTTCCGTACGTTTCTCCAAAAAATAGATATGGAGCTTCCTTTCCATAGTCGATCGAACATCGCAGATCCATTTTTAGCTAAGGAATCAAGAAGTTAAATGCCAAATCTACTATCACGCCGAATGCATATACTTGGATTCAAACGCATTAATATGGAAATATAATTGAATTTCAAGACTAGTTTCGTTGTATAAATAATACCCTCGATCAAAGATGATCGGGGGTATTATTTATGTTACATTTTACTTGGAGAACACCATATAAATTCATTTGAATAAATATACAATTGACAAAATGCGTAAATTCTCACTAATTATGTATTCTGGCCCTTTTATGGACAGTCATCTACTCAATATTCTCATTAATTCTGAAAATACCCCTTCATAAATCAATCTTTTTCGCAACTATTTTCTCATAAATTCTGACGTCACACACCCGCAAAAGGACGTTTTTCGCTCGTTATGGATTAGTTGCCGCGTTTGACTTTGATCCGTTTTACTGAGCCTTGACCGCTTTGCTCGTCGATCTTCTTGCCGGCGATGCCGCTTCTTCCGTTCCCGTTCGCAAAGTTCGATTTGAAGTTGGCCGTCTTTCTTCCGAAGAGTGCATTCTGGCCGCCTTTGTTCGCATTCGTACCTACGTTCCGATTAATTTGACCGCCGCATTCAGCCCGCTGTTCGACCGTAATGTTGTTTCCTTTGTGAATCGAGATGTTGTAAATGATATAAATGTTACGGCCCTTGCGCTTCGAATGCTCATCTTCGACAACCCCCATATGCTTATTTCATACACTATATTCTATCTCTTCCATTTGCTAATATAGATGTCCAATAGTCTGCAAGATAGATGTCCCCCAGGAACAGATGCCGGTGATTGTCAGCTCGCAGGCGGCCGAAGTTCGGTCGCGGCTGTCTCTTATTCAAACACAAGAAACGGCGATCCCGTCCGGGACCGCCGCATGTCAATGCTTAAGTGTGAAGGAGTCTGATCTCGTCGCCGGCTTGAACGCCGCCGGGTCGTCTAACGGAAGCGTAGAGGCCAAAATGCAGCTCGAAATGCTCATTAACGGCCGCGAGCAGCGATTTATCCCGTTCGAGCGTACCGGGTTCGATCGTAATCATGGAACAGCGCTCGCAGTATTCGTTAATTTGGAGCTCGGCGCCGCCGATCGCGATACTGCGGCCTATCAGCTCGCCTTCCTGAAGCAGCGTATCATCCAGCTCGATCAGCAGATTCGGTCTGAATCTGCGAGAATCAATCGCTTTGTCCCATCGCGTCTCCAGCTTCAGGAGGGAAGCTGTCGTCACGATGAGCAGGCTTGCTGCGTCAACGGCCATTAGACCATCAATGGGCTCGGCGTATGATTTCAGCGAGACGGGCTGGGTGCTGTGCTGCTGGATTTCCTCCCGCAGCTGCTCGTCCCATAGCAGACTTCGCCCATCTGGCGAAATGATGCGCAGCCGATCGGCTTGTCCGTCTCCTCCAAGCCTAGCCTGATAGTTCAGCATGACCGGGATGGTTCTCGCGGTAATGAAGCTGTTCCAGCCTTCGCGCGTTTCATCTACGAAGGCGGCGATACGGTCGCCTTGCATTCCGTACGATTCGATGCCGCACGCTTGCATACGTTCGCCTGCAAATGATTTTACGGGGTAACGGGTAATTTCTAGTAGTTTACCAATGGTTTTCATGCGAGCTAAATCCTCTCTGGCAGGTAGTCGGCGTTAAGGCGTTCATGTCCTCATCTTCAGGTGTTTATTTAATGATTGCCACTTTATAAACATAAACATATACTAAGTATAGTATAATGGTAAATATAACCACTTAAGGGGAGGTGACGCTGCATGATTACGCATTTCGCCGAGCTTCATCTGCACACGGTTTCCATTCAGGGCGTCAAACAATTCTATCATAATCAAATGCGCTTCGATATTGCCTTTGAATCCGATACGGAGATTCATTTCCGGCCAACGCCGCATACGACGCTTGTCTTTACGGATACTGCCGAGCCGATTGCTCCGGTTCATATGGCATTCGAGGTTGCTTATTCTGCCTTCGATTCGGCGGTCAGTCGGCTTGAAGCGGCTGGCATTACGCTGCTGCAATGGTCCGACGGCAGGGCGGTCGATGATTTCGAGACGGGGAAGAACGTGTATTTCCGTGACGGCGAGGGCCACTTGCTGGAGCTGATTTCGCATACTTACGTGAAGGAAGGCGTCGTAGAACCAAACGGCGTGTTAGAGATTCTGTATATGCGAGAGATCGGGTTTCCGGTCGACGAAGTCGCCAGCTTCAGGCAAAAGCTCGTTCAGCTCTTGCATGTCAAGCTCGATCGCGTATTCGACGATTTTACGTTTGCGATCGGAGGTACGGCGCATGCGGTCGTCGTTTCGAAGAAGCGCAAATGGGTTCCCATCGCGATGACGGCGCTGCCTCCGTCGATGGAGGTATGCTTCGGCGTAAGCGGTGCCGAAGATCTAGAGGAGGCTGCGACTCGGTTAGAAGCGAGCGGTCTCCCCTATGAGAGGACTGACGAAAGCAGCCTTGAATTTGAGCTTGAAGGGTACCGGCTGCGTCTAGCGTTGACCCGATTTCCCGAAAATACACCGCGTCTTCTGCAGCTGCCCCAATCGCAATAGCCCTATACATGCAGCCGGAACCGCCTTTGAAGGCGGTTTTTTTTGCGCTGAGCGCCTATTGACTTGCCGAACCGCTTGGGATAGAATCAAGTTTGTGATTTAGTAATTTAGTAAATTACTAAATAAAATCTACATTTAAAGCCTATTTATATTTTTCAAGCGAATGGAGCATCAGCAATGAAAATTCCAACAACATTAAAGCATAAGCCTGTCATCGTCTCTGAGAATTACGAGGGGATCGACGGCAGGTACGCCAATCATACCGACGCGAAGGGGCTTTCGCTCGGACTTGCACAGTGGAATGACAGAGGCAAGATTGATATCTCAGCTAAAGTTTGGCGGTATACGGGCGAGAAATGGTCCAGGCAATCGGAGGAGCTGCCGCTTCACCGGGTGCTGGATTTGGCTATTCTGGTGAGCAGAGGCATCGCTCACTTCAGGGAAGCGTACCGGTACGATGATCTGTACGATAAGGAGAATCCCGTCATCGACCGGATCGGTCTGCAGGGCGACGCCATGACGGTGGCGGTATGCACCGATAACGAGAAGATCAACGAAGATATCAAGCTGTTCAGCCAAGCGCTCAGCTCGGACGACGAGATGATCGGCGAGCGGCTTCGGACGCTGTCCCGAATTTTGAAGGAGCTGGGTTATTAAGCTTAACGCTGAGCAGACAGAATAGGAGGCAGCAGCATGTCGCTCGATAAACAGAAGAAGAAGGAACTGGCGACCGCGTACGCGAAGTCCTTCCGGCCTATGGGCATCTATCAAATCCGCAATACGACGAACGGCAAAGTATGGATCGACGGCACGATGGACCTCGACGGTGCTCGAAACCGTTTTGAATTTTCCAAGCAGATGAACATGATCACGATCTCGGAGCTGCGCGAGGACTGGGATTTGTACGGCGGGTCTATCTTTGTCTTCGAGGAGCTGGATCAGATCAAGCCGCGCGAGGAAGTCATGAACGACCGTTCCGAGCTGGCCAAGTATAAAGAAGAGGTCGAGGCGCTGAGGGAGCTGTGGCTGGAGAAGCTTCAGCCCTACGGCGACAAAGGCTACAACAAAGTGAAACGATAAGAAACAGGTCTTTGATCCGGTGCAGCCGCACCGGATTTTTTGCCGTTGCCGGAGATGCCGGGTCTGGCAATATGTGGGGGTTCCTTTGCCAGAAGCAGCATCTTGATTCAGGTGACGATACGAGCTGCAAGTCTGGAAATGACTGCATATTTCATACGGAGAGAGGGCATCCTCATCTGTGTGCGGATGATGTCGGTCCTAATCCCGATGAACGACTGGCGCTGATTTCACCTGGTAGGATGGCTTATCGGGTATGAACGTGAGACCGGCGATCTATCCGAAACGCAGAAATCATGATAGAATAGCTTACAAAATTTGCTTTTGCCGAGGGAGAAAGCATGAAACGGTTGATTTATATTGCGGTGTTCGCGAGCTGCTTGACTGCGCTGGCGGTAACGATTTATCTCATGCTTACGATTTTCCAAAGCGATATGGATATGGACACATCCTCATTTCCCTTGACGGATAGGCATCCGGAGCACATTGTCCTGATCTCGCAGGAGCAGGGCAGCTACGTGATGAACGAAATTCAGAAGGGCGCTAGAGAAGCGGGCGAAGCCCACGGCATGAAGGTGGATTTCTCCGGCGTATACCGGTCGAATTTCGAAGAGCTTTTAAAGCAGATCGATATTGCAATCGCTTCCAAAGTGAACGGGATCATTATCGAGGGCGTCGATCGTCCAGAGTTCGAGCTGATGGTCGACAAAGCAACCGAGAGAGGCATTCCGGTCGTGACGATCAACTCCGACGCGCCGGGGAGCCTTCGCAAAACATACGTAGGCTCTGATCATTATCAGGAGGGCATCCTCATGGGAGAGCGGATCGCTGCCGACCTTGGCGGCAAAGGCGTTATCGGTGTCGTCGCGAATCCCGATTCGATGGATACGGACCAGCTGCGGCTGAAAGGATTACGCGAAGCGTTGAACGGCTTCACGGGCATTCGACTCGTCTTCGCTTCCAAGGACGCGGAGATGCTCCAGCCCAGCATGCAGGCGTACGACATGCTTAATCACTTCCCGTCGATCAATGCATTCATCGGATTGAAAGCCGACTCCGCCAAGAGTATCGTCCAAGCGGGGGAGTCGCGTTCCCGTATGAAGGGCTACAAGGTGTTCATGTTCGACAATTCACCGCAAACGGTCAAGCTGATTCAAGATGGACTCGTGCAAGCCGGGCTGTCGCAGCATTACGAGGAAATGGGCCGAATGAGCGTCGACTTAATCGAACGCTGGCTCGGCAGCGATCAGCTGCCGCTTGGCCGAAGCTATTATACGCCGATCAGCATCGTGATCGCCTCTGATCCGAAGGAGGCGGCAAGGTGAAGACCATTCGCAGCAAGATGATGATGCTGTCGATCATTATCTGGATCATCATGGCATTCATTTGGATTTCGATGAGTATTTTTAATCAGCGGACAGTTGAGAAGTACAACGAGATTCTGCAGCGGTATCTGATGATGAACCAAGCCTCCCAGCAAAGCAGGCAGGCACTGACGACGCTGAACGATTACCGCATGTCGCCGACGGAGGAGAGCCTGCGGCTGTATGTCTCTGCGAATAACCAGCTGCAGCTGACGAAAGCTCAGATGAATTGGCTCCGAAATCCCAGCAACGACATGGTGCTCGATAACTTCCAGCATATGATGGAGAGCCAGTCCGAGGCGATGAACCTCGCGGTCCGATTTCAGAAGGACAATGACGATGAGAACGGAATCAAGCAGTTCGACGAAGCAACCAATATTTCGACCTATATCTCCGAAATGACGCTTGAATTGATCAGCGGCGAACAGAATACGTACGACGCCTTCTACCGCAAAATCATCGACCGCAGCAATGATATTAAGAAAATGGGCTTCTGGACGCTCGCGCTCGTATCGCTGCTGCTGCTGCTGTTCTCGTATCGCTTCGTCAACAGCGTCACGCAGCCGATTCTGAAGCTGACCCAATCCGCGCGAGAGCTGTCGCGGGGCAATTTCCAGAACCCCATCGTCGTGAATAACAACGACGATATGTCGTTTCTTGCCCGTACGCTGGACAACATGCGGCTGAACATCGGCAATCTGTTTGACGAGATCCAGAGCAAGGCGCAGCTGGAATACGATCTGCATAAGCACAAGCTCATGCTGAAGGAAAGCGAGCTGAAGAGCCTGCAAAGCCAGATCAATCCGCATTTTCTGTTCAACACGCTCAACATGCTGTCGAAAGAAGCTTATCTTGCCGGAGCGGACAAGACGAGCGAACTGATCAGCTCCGTTGCCGGCATGCTCCGCTATAATTTGAGGCGCATGGACAGCCGTGTTACGCTGCGTGACGAGATTGAAGTGCTGGAGGAATATTTGACCATTCAGCAGGCGCGCTTCGGCAGCCGGGTCAATATTGTTCGTGACATTGACGAGGATGCGCTTGATATCGAAGTGCCGATTCTTATTCTGCAGCCGATCGTGGAGAATGCTTTCATCTACGCCATCGAGCCGTCCGAAGACGGAGGTACACTCACGCTGCGCGTGAAGAACGAAGGAAATCACGTCCTTGTGCAGGTGGAGGATAACGGACAAGGCATGGAGTCCGAGCAGGTCGCGCGCATGCTGTCCCATGTCGACAGCGCTGGATATAAAGGGCATTCCACCGGCATCGGCATCCGAAACGTGCTGGACCGTCTGCAGCTGTTTTATGGGGTGCAGGATATTATCGCGGTGGAATCAACGCCCGGAGAGGGCACATGCT
The DNA here is from genome assembly GCF_019431355.1 of Paenibacillus sp. R14(2021). NCBI lineage: Bacteria > Bacillati > Bacillota > Bacilli > Caryophanales > Paenibacillaceae > Paenibacillus > Paenibacillus sp. R14(2021). The sequence continues at coordinate 1,529,364 of NZ_CP080269.1, read as the reverse complement.
TAACGTTAGCTTTGCCGAGGAGGCCGAAATCATGATCACGCTGTTAATCGTTGACGATGAGCCCATCGAGCGGATCGCCCTGCAAAGAATCCTCGAAACAGGACTGCCAGAGATCGCCGTCGTCGGTCAGGCGGCGAACGGCAGGGAGGCAATCGAAGCCGCGGCGCTGCTGAAGCCGGATCTAATTACGATGGATATCAAGATGCCGGGCATGAGCGGGCTGCAGGCCATCGAGGCGATCCAGGAAACGAATGATACCGTTACATTCATTATGGTCACAGCCTACGATACGTTCGAATTCGCGCGGCAGGCGCTGCGGATGGGCGTTCGTGATTATTTGCTCAAGCCAAGCAAGACAGCCGTCGTGCTGGATACGATTGGCAAGGTGGCGGAGGAGATCAAAGCGGCGCGGAGCGAAAGCGAGGTCAGGCGGCTTGACAGGGAACGGCTGCGCAAAATGCTGCCGATCGTCGAAGCGGACATCGTCTCGCAGCTGCTTTTTGATTTCGTGCCGTCCGAGCATTTGGGCGAGATGATCGAGCTGCTTGGACTGCCCGCCATGAACGGCTGTTTCGTCATGAACGTACTGCTGCCCGGCCCCTGCGAGGATGATGGGAGCACCGGAAGCCGTGCAGAGTCGATCTATGCGAACCTCGTTCAGCAATTGGAGACTACGGCCGTCCCGTGCTGGATCGGCCGGTTGTCCGGCAAGCAAATTCCGCTGCTGATCTTCGTTGACGGCGCGCAATCCTATCGAAGCTATGCGGTCGGATTGGCCAGGAAGCTGGTGCAATGGCTTCACCGAAAGAGCGGGGAGGAGCCGTTCATCGGCATCGGCGAACTTTACGGAAGCATCATGGATATGCGCAAATCCTATCACGAGTCGCTGCTCGCTTCCGTTGACGGGTCGCTGCCAGCAAGGTATTGCTTGTACGAGGATTTGGAACGGCCCGATAATCCGACAACGGGAAGCATGGCGATGGGCAGGGAGAAGAGCGTGCTGGAAGAGGTGCGGCGCGGCTATTGGGAAGCAGCGCTTGAAGGCATCATCGGCATTATTGACGTCTATGAAGGCTCGGGCGCTTCGATTGGCATGGCGCAGCAGCGGGCGTTCGAGGTGTTGATCGTTATTACGCGGATGCTGCAGGAGATGGGCATCGACGTGAACAATCCGTATTACCCCCATCAAGCGGTAAGTTATATGCAGCTGAAGACGGAAACGCGCGTGCTTGTAGGCCAATTGGCTGAGAAGACCGTCACGCTGGCGGAAGACATGGAATCCGACCTCCTTCAGACGGTAAAGCAGTATATTCGGGCGCATGCGCATGAAGATCTGTCGCTAGAGCGCGTCGCGGCGCAGGTTAATCGCAATCCGTTCTACATGAGCAAGCTGTTCAAGTCGCATTTTGGCCTTAATTATATCGATTATTTGACGGAGTGCCGGATGGAAACCGCCAAGCAGCTCATGCAGGAAACGGACAAGAGCCTAAAGGAAATTACGTTTGAAATCGGCTATCATGATCCGAATTATTTCAGCCGGGTGTTCAGGAAGATTGTCGGCTGCTCGCCGACGGATTACCGGAAAATGCTGCTGCGACCGGCGAACAAGAAGTAGCTTGCAGGCGCAGAAAGCCAAGGAGAGGTGTACGGTGAAGTACAGCATGGGACATAGCTGGTTAACGGGATTATTCGCGGCGGCGCTGCTTGCGCTCTTGGCAGCTTGCGCTTCGGGCGGGGACGGAGAGACGATCGGTCAACCGCCTGCCGCGAATGGAGCGGCAAATAAAGCGGGCGTCAATCAGAAGACCAAGCAGCTGGTCATCGGGTTATCGCTTGACACGCTGCTTGAGGAGCGATGGAAGAAGGACCGGGATTTGTTCAAAGCGGCAGTCGAGCAGCTTGGTGCCGAGGTTGACGTCGAAGCGGCGAACGGCGATGACGTGAAGCAGATCGAACAGGCGGAGAGCATGATATCGCGAGGCGTCGACGTCTTGGTCGTCGTGCCCCATGACGCCGAGGTATCGGCGGCGATCGTTGCGAAGGCCCATCAGGCGGGCATCAAAGTCATCTCTTATGACCGGCTCATCGTCAATGCCGATGTAGACCTGTACGTCTCGTTCGATAACGAGAAGGTCGGCGAGCTGCAGGCGGGTGCGATCGTTGCGCAGGTGCCGCGGGGCAATTACGTGCTGATCGAAGGAGCGGATACGGACAATAATGCGCATATGTTCAAGCAGGGGCAGATGAACATTCTAAAGCCGCTCGTCGACAAAGGAGATATTCAAATTGTCTACGATCAATTCACGAAGGAATGGAAGCCGTCGAATGCGTTCGAGAACATGAAGACGGCGCTGAAGGCGAACAATAACGCGGTTAATGCCGTCATGGCGGCGAATGACGGGACGGCCGGGGGCGCGATCTCAGCACTGGCCGCGCAGCATATGGCGGGGCGAATCCCCGTATCCGGGATGGATGCCGAGCTCGCCGCCGCGCAGCGGATCGTGGAAGGCACCCAGGCCATGACGGTATACAAACCGATTCGTAAGCTGGCCGAGCGGGCGGCCTATCTCGCCGTTCAGATGGCGAAGGGCGAGCAGGTCAGCACGGACAAAACCGTCTTCAACAAGAAGGTCGACGTGCCCGCCATCCTGCTCGAGCCGATCGCGGTTAATAAGGCAAATATGGATACGACGATTATCGCGGACGGATTTCACAGCCGGGAAGAGGTGTACCGGCAAGTGGACCAGGGCAAGTAAGGATAGAAAGTGAGAAGCGGCTTTTCGCAGCGATGCGGGAAGCCGCTTTTTTTGGCATTCTCTAAAGATGCATCCAGCGGGCGATTAAGGCAAAAGACAAAATAGTATAGACGGTATGCAAAAAGTGCTAATCGTTAGCGCTTTCATGACAAGCCTGCGATGCTATAGTTGGACATGAAAGCGCTTTAGTACATTTTCGAGAGGGGTAACAAAAATGGGAAAAGGTTTGAAACGGATCTCGCTGGTGCTCGTGATTATGATCTTCGCGGCTGTCGTCGCAGCTTGCGGTAAGGGTGGAAGCAAGGTCAGCGTGGGGATCGTGCTGCCGACGAAGGATGAGCCGAGATGGGTGCAGGATGAGCAGCGCTTCAAGGATGCGCTGGACGGCACGAAATATACGACGGACATTTTGTTCAGCCAAGGCTCTTCCGCGAAAGAGAAAGAGAACGTCGAGACGCTGATTAACAAAGGCATTCAAGTACTGATCATTTGTCCACAGGACGGCGACGCTGCCGCAGCGGCCGTCGAGTCGGCGAAGAAAGCCGGCGTCAAGGTCATCTCCTACGACCGTCTTATTACGAAGACGGACGCAGTCGACTACTATGTGACGTTCGACAGCGTGGCTGTCGGCGCAGCGCAAGCCAAATACCTCGTTGATCACGCTAAGGGCAGCGGCGAACCGCTTTACTTGTACGCCGGCGCTGCTTCCGACAACAATGCATTCTTGTTCTTCCAAGGCGCATGGTCCGTGCTGCAGCCGAAGATTGCGGACGGCACGTTCAAAATCGCCAACTCCAGCGAAGCGGTCGCACTGAAAGACATGGCGGATCTGTCCCGCGAACAGCTGAGCAAAATCATCGGCCAAGTCACGACGAACTGGGATGCCAACGAAGCGAAAAACAAAGCGCAAACGCACTTGACCGCGGCGGCGGACGACATGAAGGGCGATGTTGCGATCCTGGCACCAAACGACGGCACCGCGCGTTCCATTGCCGATGTATTCGGTTCCGACAAAGCCGTGACCAGCTACGTGGTAACTGGCCAAGATGCGGAGAAAGCATCCGTACAATACGTTATCGACGGCCATCAGTCCATGACGGTGTTCAAAGACGTGCGCAGCCTCGTGAAGGACGCGATGGGCATGGCGATCGCCATCTTGGACGGCAATACGCCTCAAACGACCGGTTCCTACAACAATGGCAAGATCGACGTGAAAGCGAAGCAAACCGATGTCATTGTCGTCGACAAAGACAACGTGAAAGCGAAGTTGATCGAATCCGGCTATTACGAGGCCAAGGATTTCAAGGGTCTGTAAGTGACCGAATAAATGTTGCGGAATAGCGATAGCTAACGCTGTCGCTATTCCATGCTTGTTAGCCTGGCCTCAGTAAGGAGTGCATGATGATGGGTACGAACATGTTGGAAATGAAAGCCATCTCGAAGTCGTTCACGGGCGTCAAGGCGCTCTCGAACGTGAACTTTCAGGTGGAGAAGGGCGAAATTCACTGCTTGATCGGCGAGAACGGCGCGGGCAAGTCGACACTGATGAAAGTGCTGAGCGGTGTATATCCGCACGGCACGTATGAAGGCGATATCGTGTTCGAGGGCCGCGTGCAGAGCTTCTCCCGCATCAGCGACAGCGTGAAAGCGGGCATCGCGATCATTTATCAGGAATTGGCATTGTTTCCTGATCTGACGGTGTACGAGAACATTTTTGCAGGCAATGAAGTGAAGCAAGGGGCGTTCGTCAATTGGAATCGTACGATCGTACGGGCCAAGGAAATGCTTCAGAAGGTGAAGCTGAACGTCAATCCCGAGACGCTGATCAAGGATCTCGGCGTCGGCAAGCAGCAGCTGGTTGAAATCGCGAAATCGCTGAGCAAGAACGTTAAACTATTGATTCTAGATGAACCGACGGCCGCGCTCAACGAGGATGACAGCGAGAATTTGCTGCAGCTTCTGCGCGAGCTGAAGAAGCAGGGCATCACCTGCATCATGATCTCCCACAAGCTGAAGGAAGTCATCGCGATCGCGGACAAGGCGACCGTACTCCGCGACGGGCAGACGATCTGCACGCTGGACGCGTCCAAAGGCGAAATTTCCGAAAGCGTCATCATCAAAAACATGGTCGGCCGTGAGATCGATGATATCTATCCCAAGCGTGCGGCGTACAGCTTCGGCGAGGATGTGCTCGACATCCGAAACTGGTCTGCATACGATACTCGTCTCGGCCGGGAAGTCGTGAAGAACGTGAATCTTCATGTAAGAAAAGGCGAAATTGTCGGCATTGCCGGCTTGATGGGCTCCGGACGCACAGAATTGGCACAAAGTATATTTGGCAATCCGAAGTCGTATAGATTGAAGGGCGAGCTGGCCCTTGGCGGGGTGAAGAGCCAGTTCAAGCATCCGCGGGATGCCATCGATGCAGGCATCGCATACGTGACGGAGGACCGGAAGGGTGATGGACTGTTCCTGATCCAAGACATCAAGAACAATATCTCGGCCGCGAACCTGCACGAGATTTCCAGTCGGGGCATCATCAACAGCAACGAAGAAGTGAAGATCTCGAACGCGTATAAGCAATCGCTGAACATCAAGGCGCCTTCCGTGGAGCAGATTGTCGGTAATTTGAGCGGCGGCAATCAGCAGAAGGTGTCGCTCGGCAAGTGGCTGTTCGTTGGTCCGAAGCTGCTCATTCTCGACGAACCGACTCGCGGTATCGACGTTGGCGCCAAATTCGAGATTTATACGATCATGAACAAACTCATCAGCGAGGGCATGAGCATCATCATGATTTCATCCGAGCTTGGCGAGGTGCTCGGCATGAGTGACCGCATCTACGTCATGGCAGAAGGCCGGATTACAGGCGAGCTCTCAAGTGACGAAGCGGATCAGGAAAAAATCATGCATTTTGCAACGCAATAGGGGGAAGTCATATGAATTTCTATAAAGAAGCCAGATCGCTCATTAAAGTGAACATCCGCGAATACGGCATGTACATTGCCTTGTTCGTCATTATGCTGACGTTCTCGATTTTAACGGACGGACTGTTCATGTCATCGCGCAATATCAGCAATCTGCTGGATGCGACCGGCTACATCGCCGTGCTTGCGGTTGGGATGACGCTCGTCATCGTCATTAGGCATATCGATTTATCCGTCGGATTCGCGGCTGGGTTTCTAGGGGCGATTGCGGCGATATTTCTAACGCAGCTCGGCGTGCCATTCTATTATACGATTCCCATTATCCTGGTGCTTGGCATCGTGGTAGGCTTGTTCAACGGATTCTTGGTCGCCCAAATCGGCATTCCATCGTTCGTCGCTTCCTTGGCCGGGATGCTGATCTTCAGAGGCGCGCTGCTGCGGGTGACGGAGAATACCGGAACCATCATCGTCAAGGACGAGCATTTCAATGCGATCGGCAACGGTTTCATTCCCGCGCTTGCCAAGGTGGGCGGCTTGAACGTGCTCTCCTTGATCTTCGGGGTCGTCATCATTGTGCTCTATCTCTTAAGCGAGTTGTCCAAGCGGAGAAATAAACTGAAATACAAATTCGAAGTTGTGTCGGACCGTATTTTCGTGGTGAAATTAATATTCGTCTCGGCGATCATCGCTTATATAACATGGATTATTGCCGGCTATAACGGCTTCTCTTGGACGGTCATTATCATGCTGCTGATCGTCGTTATTTACCACTTCCTGACGACGCAAACCGTGCTCGGACGGCATATTTACGCGGTAGGAAGCAATCCGGAAGCGGCGCATCTCAGCGGGATCAGCGTGAAGAAAATCACGTATATCGTGTTCGGCTCCATGGGCATGCTGTCAGCGTTATCCGGCATTCTATTCACGGCGCGGCTGCAATCTGCAACGACGACGGCAGGTACGTTGTTCGAGCTTGACGCCATCGCAGCGGCTTATGTCGGCGGCGTATCCGCTGCCGGCGGAGTGGGCAAGGTGACCGGCTCCATTATCGGCGCGATCGTCATGGCGTCGCTTTCCAGCGGGATGAACCTGCTCGGCGTCGGCATATCGTATCAGTACATGATTCGCGGCGCGGTACTCGCCGCGGCGGTGATCTTCGATGTTATGACGCGAAGGAAGAAGCGTTAAGGTCATGACGCGAGTGTGCAAGTACGGCACCATAAGGTGGAGTATCTTCTCATAGTGCCGGTGAAAGAAGCTTGGATCCGTTGTTGAGGATTCAAGCTTTTTATTTGACGATCGGGCAATGTCAATCGAACCTCGAATACGTAATAATCGGTCGTTGGTAAGGTAATCGTTTCATCCTCAATCGCCTCCGCTTGCTAATCGAATTCCATATCGCGTGACATCCCAATATTGATATGGTACCATTATTTCGACTTTTTTCGAGGTCTCGCAGGAAAAGAATACTAAGAACAGCTTGGAGAGCCGACTATGGGTCCGTTTGTTACGATGTATATCTCGCTTATAGCCACATCGGGCGTTTTTACCGTTTTTCTGTGCTTGTATGCGTACTTCAAGCGCTCCCAGCTGTCGGGTGCAAAAACCTTCGTCGTCTATACGGCGTCGCAATCGGTCTACATTTTCTCAGCAGCGCTTCAACTGACCAGCAGCAGCACCGAGGTTATGATGCGATGGACGATTGTGGAATATATCGGCCTTTCTACGGCGCCGGCGCTTGGTCTCATGATCGTCATACAGTACATCGGCAAGACCATGACCCGCAGATCGATCGCGCTGCTCTTCACTATTCCGGCGCTAACCTTCATCATCGTAGCAACCAACGATTGGCATCATTTGTTTTATAAATCCATGCAGTTTCAAACGGGCGGAACTGTTCCACTCACGAATATCGTGGTTGGACCGTGGTATGTCATCCACGGTGCCTTCACGTTCGGCACCATGCTCGCAACGCTGGTGCTGCTGCTTCGGCGATGGCCGCAAACGAAGAAAGCTTTTCGGCTGCAGCTGCTCACGCTCATCGTGGGGCAATTTCTGCCAATTGTCGGCGCTTTCGTCTATTTGATGGGCTTGACGCCCCATGGGACGGATCCCGTGCCCATATTGCTGTGCGTGACATCGGCGATGTACATTTGGGCGATTGTGACAACTAGAATGCTGACGATTGTGCCGATTGCAAAGGACAGCATCTTCGAAAGCATGCGGGAAGGCGTAATCGTGCTGGATCACGCCGAACGCCTGATTGATTTCAATGGAGCGGCGGCTAAGATGTTTCCGGGGCTTGCCGTGGGATTGCTCGGCAAGCCCTTGGATGAAGCGTGGATGAAATTAACGGGGATGTCATTCCCGGCTGGCCGGCTGCAGGATGGCTCTCACGAGGAATTGAAGCAGCTGACGGCAGACGGCACATCATGCTACTATCAAGTGCGCTCCTCGGACGTCATGGGCCGGAGCGGCGAGAAGGTCGGCAGCATGCTGATGCTGATTGATGTGACGGAGCCTCGGATGCTCCAGGACCAGCTCAAACAGCTGGCTTACTTCGACGGACTGACACAATTGTTAAACCGAACGGCATTTCTCTACCGCAGCAAGAAGCTGCTGGATAAGGCGCGCACGAACGGCCAGCCAGCCTCAATCGTGCTCTTCGACATCGATTTCTTTAAGCGGATCAACGATAAGCATGGGCATGACAACGGCGACCTTGCCATCCGGCATGTCGTGGGGATCGTACGCGACCAGCTGGGGACGGACGTTCTCTTCGGACGGTACGGCGGCGAGGAGTTCGTGTTCATGCTGCCGGGAATTCGCATCGAGGAAGCGGAAGTCCGCGCGAACCATATTCGCGCCATGCTGGTCGAGAAGCCGCTGAACGGCAGCTTTGGAACGCTTGTCATTACGGCGAGCTTCGGCGTGGCCCAGCTGCAGCGGCAGGAGGATACGTTGGAATCGCTGCTGCATGATGCGGATATGGCTCTGTATGAGGCCAAGCGCGGCGGCCGCAACCGAGTCCGCGGCTATCAGCTCCAGCATCAGTAAACCGATAGCCAGAAATCCGCGGTACTTAAGCACCGCGGATTTTTCGCAATTTTTGCCGCAGAAATGCAACTGGTGTGCGACTAGGATTTACTGCTGCTAGGGACAGCACTGACATGACGAGCACGCGGACGCCATTTGAACAGCCCCGCGGTTAAGATCATGCCGCCGATGACGAGCAGACCGCCGATGAACTGCGAAGCGACAAGCTGCTGCCCGAGGAATACGGCGATGATGGCGGTGAAGATCGGAATCAGGTTCATCGTCATGCCAGCCGTATTCGGCCCAAGCATCTTCATGCCCTGATTCCAGAAGATGAATGAACCGACGGAAGGAAATAGGCCAAGATAGATAATGCCTGTAATCCCAAGCGGCGTGATGCGTGACACGTCAAGCGGCTGCGTGAACAGAAGAGGAATCATCAGGATAACGCCGACAATCGCCGTCATCGCAATCATCGTAATGGAGGGGATATGCTTCGCTTTCTTGCTGAGCAGCGAATATACCGTCCAGAACAGGATGACGACTATCATGAGGGCGTCGCCCTTGTTGTAGGCCGTATGAAAAACTTGCAGCAGATTGCCCTTGGTCAGCACCGTCAATACGCCGAGGAACGAAACGACCATGCCGGCAATCTTCATGCCGGACAACTTGACCTTCATGAAGATTAGCGAGAAGAGCATGATCATCGCAGGCGTCAGCGTATTGATCAGCGCCCCGTTCGTCGATGATGTATAACGAAGCGCGGAATAAGTCAAAATGTTGTAAATGACGACGCCGGTGACGGACAACAACAGAATGATCTTCCAGTTATCTTTCCATACGCGCAGCCATGCGGGCTTCTCGATGAAATGCGCCATCGGGACGAGGATAACGACCGCGATTGCCCATCGAAGTAACGCGATCCAGACCGCCGGAAAGTCGCTTGCGCTGTATTTGCCGAATATCATGTTGCCTGCCCAAAATAAGTTGCAAAGAATAAGAAATGCCCAGGCTCTATATTTCATTCATAACACTCCTTCGTCATGTTTAATGCCGTTCGCCGCAAGCTTGCCGTTTGCCGCATCCCCATGATACGATAAAGTATGTCATAAATAAAATGAATATATTTTATAGGAGGCATATCGAATCTGGTATGAATAGATCATTGCTGCAGTTGATCGTGAAAATCGCCGATACGCGCAGTTTCACGAAATCGGGGCAGGAGCTTAATATGACGCAGCCTGCCGTCAGCCGCGCCGTAACTACGCTGGAAGCCGAACTGGGGGTAAGCCTTCTCATTCGAGATCGGCGCAGCGGCATCCAATTGACTGAGGTCGGGGAGCGTGTCATACGTATTTTTCGTGAAATCTTATTGCATTATGAGAAGGTGGATCAGGAAGTTTCAAGGGAGAAAGGGCTAGAGACGGGGAAGGTTCGCATCGGCGCGTTTCCCATTGCGTCTTCCTATTTCATTCCTCGAATTATCGGGCAGATCGCTAAGTTCTATCCCAATATCGAGTTTGTTATTCAGGAAGGCACGATTGCGGAGATCAGGGGATGGATGGAGAGCCGTCAAATCGATGCGGGTTTTATTATCGCTACAGACGAACAACCGGTAAATGCCGCGACATATCCCGTATATCAAGAGAAGATGTTCGCCGTGATGAGGGACGACAATCCGTTGACCGACCGGGAGGCCATCACGTCGAACGATCTGAGTCGTCAGCCGATGATCATTTGCCGAGCCGGCTACGAGCCGCCCGTGATGGAATGGTTCCAGCAGGGCGGCGTGAAGCCGATTGAGAAATTCATCATCCATAATTACGCCACGGCGCTTAACCTCGTACGAGAAGGCATGGCAGCCGCCATCATGTCGGAGCTGTCGCTCATCAACATGCCGGAACGTATCGTGAAGCGTCCGCTCAATCCGCTTGGCAGCAGAGAGATTCAACTTGCCGTTCCTTACCCGGAGGATTGCTCGAACGCGGTCCGATTATTCGTTGAAACTGCGCTTACGCTGTTTCCGAACGCTTAGGAGCCAGAGGGAACGGCTCACATGCCGTAGTGCGTGGAACCGCCGTCGACAGCCAAATTCTGACCGGTGACGTAGCTGGCCTGATCGGTGCAGAAGAAGATGACAGGCGCGACGATTTCGGCTAATTGACCGACTCGGTGCATGGGGTTCATGTTTTCGATCTTTGCTTTAAATTCAGGGTTGTCAAGCGCCGCCGAGTTGAAGTCCGTGCGGACAAATCCCGGGCTGATGGCATTGACCGTAATGCCGTTCTGCGCCCATTCATTCGCAAGCTGCCTCGTGAGGTGGACGACGGCTGCTTTGGCAGGGCCGTAGGGCGTGGAATACGAAAGCGTCAGATCGGCGGCAAGCGAAGCGATGTTCACGATGCGTCCATGCCCGCGGTTCACCATATGTCTGCCAACGGCTTGGGACATTAGGAAGACGGACTTGAAATTGGTGTCGACTACGAAATCCCACTCCTCCTCCGTCAGCTCAAAGACGGAATGGCGTACCGTCGTGCCTGCGTTGTTGATCAGAATATCAATCTTGCCAAAATGCTCCGCAATACGCTCCACGGCAGCCTCGATGGACGATCTATTCGTTACGTCGCAGACGAGTCCAAGCGTTTGCCGACCTGTTGCTTGGGCAATTTCTTCGGCTGCCTGCCGCACTTCACTCTCGGTACGGGCGGTAATGGCGATGTCTGCGCCAGATTGCGCCAGCCCCTCGGCGATGGCGCGTCCGATGCCGCGGCTGCCGCCGGTTACGATTGCGGTCTTGCCTGATAGATTTAAGCTGTACGATGTCATGCTGCTCACTCACTTCCGGTCTATGTAGTAGGATAAGATCATTTCGCCGAGGAGCTCTAAGCGGCGTCATTCTGCTGCAAGTCTCGCTCGCGAAAGCCTGCTCCTATTATGCGCCGCCGAAGTCCGAATATCAAACGGCCCTCGCTGCAGTCGTCTTCGCAGGCTGAGCGAGAATGGCAGGCATCTCGATACGGACCGCTGTGCCTTCTTCAAGGCTGCTCGTAATAATCAGCCGAGCCTGGTCGCCGAACAGGTGCTCCAGCCTCCGCTTCGTATTAGGCAATCCGATGTGCCTGAGGCCGGGGCTTCTTCGGCTTTCGCGGGGCTCCCATACGGCCGCAAGCTGTTCCGCGTCCATGCCGACGCCGTCATCTGCAACGGTGATCACGAGCTTGTCTTCGCAGGCGGAAGCCGTCAAGCGGATGGTTCCCGGCGCATCCTTCGGACATATGCCATGGAAAATCGCATTCTCGACGAACGGCTGAACCAAATTGCGAGGGATTAAGCAGGCCTTCGCTTGCTCGTCGATATCCCACACTGCGGTGAACATGTCCGCGTAGCGATAGGATTGTATGGCCAGGTAGTCCCGCAGCATCGCCATGTCATCCTGAAGCGGAACCATGGATTGCGCGCCGCCCATTTTGACGGCATCCTGCAGAATGCGGATAAAGGAGCCGACCATTTTGACGATATCGTCATTTCCCTGCTTCTGCGCCATATAGATCACGGCATTCAGCGTGTTGTAGACGAAATGCGGATTCAGCTGCGAGAGGAGCAGCTCGAGCTCCATGTTCTTCTTCTCCTTCTCGTGCTGAATGGATTCTTCCAGATAGACGCGCAGCTGCTCGATCATGCGGTTGAAGCCTTGACCGAGCTTCTCCAGCTCATCGCCCGAGCGGATCGTGACCGATGCCTGCAAATTGCCGATGGATGCGGCGTTCATGGCATGATACAGCTGCATGATCGGCCCTGTGATGCGGAGTATGGCGGACATGATGAGCAGCAGAATCAAGATCGTGCTGGTCAGGGAGAACACGCCGAGCAAATAAATCACGACCTTTGCGCGCTCGACCATGGAATGGCCGGAAGTAAATGTAACCAATTTCCAGCCGTTCTCCGCTAAACGATCGATCAGCATATAGCCCCCTTTAAGCGGACGGTAGCTGCCTTGACCCGGTTCTGCGGCTGCGTCCGCGAGGCTGACGTGATCAAGTGTCTCCGGGGGAGGCTGCTTCCCGTAGAGAAGATGATTGGAGCCATTCAGCCACAGCAGGCCGTCGAAATCAGCGCCGCCAAACCCAAGCACCGACTCAAAATTGCTGTAGTCGAGATTAAGAATAAGCACACCGATTTCGCTTCCGATTTTGGAAATATCCTTCACCTTGACGATGTAGCTGATCGTTTTGCTCTCGGTGAGCGCGTTGAAAAACATCTGGTGCGGTTCCGTAAATCCGTTTCCTTGGCTGGAGGAAACGAAGTTCAAGTACCAGGGCTCCTCCATCCGGTCGGCAAAATAACTGTCGTACCGCGCTTCGCTCCAGAATGTCTCGCCGCTTGGCATGACGATTGCATAGCTGGAAACCTCCTTGCGAAGCCCTTTATTTTCGTTCAAATAATTAAACGTATCCTGAAGCAACGCAAATTTATCGAACGTATCGGCCTTGTGGTAGGTTTTAAAAAAGGTTTGCAGCCGATCCGAGATAATGAGCGAGGACGCGAACTGCGAAATATCATCGGACATGTATTGAAGCTGCCGGGAAGTCTGGCTGAGCTTCGACTGATCGTCATGAATCATCTGGTCGACCAGAATGGTGCGGTAATAATAATAGGTGAAACCGGCGGATAGCAGGAAGCTGACGACGGCGACAATCGCGATTCGCTGTAAAATAACGGCTCGAAGACTTCTCATGATGGACAGTCCTCGCTTCGGTATTGATGCGGCAGCGTCCCTGTCATTTTCTTGAACACTTGGCTGAAATGCTGGGGCGAACGATAGCCGACGCTCGTTGCCACCTCGGTCATTTTGGCGTCGCCGCGGCGGAGAATCCGTTTGGCTTGACGGATGCGGTGCTCCGTCAAATAGTCGAGAAAGGTTCGTCCGAGCTCGCGCTTGAACAACTGATGGAGGTAGGAAGCGCTGATCTCTGTCGCATGGGAGACCGTATCGATGCTCAGATCCTCGTGGTAGTGCTCATGCATATAGCGAAGCGCCTTCTGCAGCTTGCCGGGCAAGCGTTTGCTGTCTTCGGCATCCTTGCATAGTTCGCCTAGCAGACTGACGAATCGCTCGCGAATGTCTGCGATGCTGTAGGCAGGCGGAAAATTCGGGTCGTCGAACGGATCGATCTCGAGCATGCCCCGAAGCGCGCGGCGCTCATTGACGAGCGTCGTCAATCCGCGGACCAGATGGAACAGTCCGCGAAGATTCCAGAACGGCGCGCTGATCCCTTCAAATAAGCGTATAACAGCGCTTACAATAAGCGGCGCGTCGTGCTGGCTCAACCCTTCTGCGATGTCATGCATCCGGGAAGCAGCTGCATGCGCCGGGTCGGCATGTCCGTTAACCGGAAGCTCGTCGGCGCTGACGAGAGCGCCAGGACCGGTGAACACGGCATGCAGCAGCGCCGTATTCACCTTGCGGTAGGATGCGGTCAGCGCAGCCTTCTCTTCCGTTTCGCAAGCATAACAGATCGAGAAGGAATGGCTGGACTTGCTCGCCGCCAGCGCTCTGAATGAACGCATCAGCTCGCGAAACGATTCGCGCAAATAAGAGGCCGTGAACGAAGCTGAACGGCTCTTTAGCGAGAACAGGATAACGGATTGAGAGGTGCCGAGAGGAAAATCGCCTGCCCGCTGCCAGATGCCGTTGCCTTCAAACAAGAGCTCTTCTTCGCGGGTCAAGTAGAGAGGCGCTGCGGATCCCGCGTACCTATCCCCGGAGGGAACGGAAGTGAAAGGGAGATCCGGATACAGCAGCGCGATGCCATACGGAGGTTTAACACTGCTGCTCGCAGGATCAGGTTTGACGACTCCAGTCAACTGCTCCTTCAACTGCTCGCTTCGCAGCAGATGGCGCTGGGCTTCATCCGAGGTCCAAGCAACGCTTGCCTTGTTCACTTCATGCAGCAGCTTATGGCTGTCGACCTCATGCTTAATCAGATAGCTCGAGACGCTGCCGATCGAGATCGCCTTGCGTGCGTATTCAAAATCCTCATAGGCGCTCATGACGATAAACTTGACGCCGAGCCGTTTCTCGCTGACGGCTTGAATGAGCTCCAGGCCGTCCATGACGGGCATGCGAATATCGACGATCATGAGCTGGGGACGTAATTCCTCGCACAGACGCAGCGCGCTCCGGCCGTTCGTCGCCGTGGCTGCGATCGTATAGCCAAGCTCGTCCCAAGCAAGCAGACTTGTAATATGCTCGATGGCAATGCGTTCATCATCGACTAGAATGATTTTCATGCGTGCAAGCCTCCCGGGAAGATAGAATGGAGTGATTTCGATTATGCGGAGGTCAACGCTGGTACTATGAGTATAACCGATCGGAGAGGCTTGCTAGAAGATCGAGTGTAGGATTGCAACCAAAAATGTAGGATCATGATGTTTACGGCCCTCTGTACGAGCGAGTAACATTGTAAGCGGATACAATACATATCACGGGAGGTTCGCGGATGTTGAATCAGAAGAGCATGAAGCGTGTCGGAGCGGTAGTAAGCGGCATAATGCTGGTTGGTTTGCTGGCAGGCTGCGGCGGAGGAGACGGCGCAACGAATCAAGCGGCGAATAATAACTCGGGTAAAACGACTACTAACAACAAGGCAAGCTCGGGAACGAACGCGGCAGATACGGGAACAGGGAATGCAGGGGCCAAATCAGGCGCGGACTACAAAGGCGAGTTCGTCCTGTGGACCTGGGAGCCCGAGCATCCGACGGCCTTAGCGGCATTCAACAAGATGTACCCCAACATCAAAATGAAACGCGTTAATGTCGCGGCAGGCGACGTCACGAAGAAGCTGCAGACGACCATCGCATCCGGCGGCGAGCTTCCTGACGTGATTCGGATCGAGAGCGGCCAGAAGGCGAAGATCTTCGACATGGACGTGCTGGAGAACCTGGAAGAAGCACCGTACAGCGCCGATAAATCGCTGCTGTTCGATTATGATATCAACGCATTCTCGATGGGCGGGCATCTCGTATCGATACCCGACGACATGAGCATTGCCGGTCTGGCCTACCTGAAGCCGCTGGCCAAAGAATATTTGGGCACCGATGATCCGAAGGAACTGGAAGGCATGCTGACCAATTGGGACACCTTCATTGACAAAGGGAAAGAAGTCGTTGAACACAGCGGCGGCAAAGTCAAAATGTTCCCGGGTCTCGGCGATGTCTATTCGGTAATCAAGGGTCAGCGCGCGGAGCCGTACTTCGACGGCGACAAGCTGAAGACGCCCGTGCTGACGAACGTATTGACGGATCTCGTCAAGTTCCGCGACTCCGGCATCGTTGACAAGCTCGATCAATGGACGCCGGCTTGGAACGCTACCTTCGCGCAGTCCAAATATATGTTTGCGATGTCGCCGGTTTGGATGCCGCAATACGTCATCGGCGCCAACGACAAGGCGGAAGGCCGCTGGGGCTTAATGGTGCCGCCGAACGGAGGATTTATCGCGGGCGGTTCCTCGCACGGCATACCGAAAGGCGCGAAAAACGCCGAGCTTGCCTGGAAGTGGATCGAATTTACTTCGATGACGCAAGAAGGCGCGGACGGCCAGAAGAAGGACGGCGTGTTCACGCACTATAAGCCGGCCTACGACGACAAGGCGTTCACGAACTGGACATGGCCAAGCTTCGGAACGCAGGATATCGGCGCGAAGTATTTCGTTGATATTTCCTCGACGACCAAGGCGGTAGCCGAGAACGTCAATGATCTGCTCTTGAACGACGTCATGAACATCGTGCTTCAAACGCTGGCTAAGGACAACACATTCGGGGTCGATCAGGCGCTGGACAAAATCAAGAAGGAATTGACTGCCAAGGAACCTAAGATCACGTTTGAATAATCGAAGAGCGAAATCCAAGGAACGGCTGCTTCTACGGCTGTTCTTTGGCTTCTTCTGTAGGAGTGTGAGCGATGAATACTGCTAAGCGTAAATGGGTTCCGTATTTCTTTCTTTCTCCGTATCTCTTGTTCTATGTCGTGCTCGGCTTGATTCCGATTGTCTTCTCGTTCTACGTCAGCCTGACCAACTGGGACGGTATCAGCGGCAAGACGTTCGTGGGCTTGTCCAATTATAAGTTTCTATTCAACCCGGATTCCTATTTCTTTCAATCAGTGGGCAACACGCTGCTCTTCATCGCGATGACGCTGCCGCTGCAAATTATTTTCGGACTAGCGATTGCTTCGCTGCTGTACAGTCAGTTCGTGAAATGGAAGGCCTTCTTCCAATTAATCAACTTCCTGCCGTATATCGTCACGCCGGTGGCGGTAGGGCTGATGTTCAATCTGCTGTTCGACTGGCAAGCCGGCTTCGTCAACAAGGTGCTCCTTCATTTTGGTCTGATCGAGGAAGGCATTTACTGGCTGGGCGACCCTGTGTACGCCAGGATGATTATCGTGCTGATGCTGTTCTGGAAAGGCTTCGGGTATACGATGATCTTCTTCCTGGCCGGTCTTGCCAATATTCCGAAGGATCTGAACGAAGCGGCGCAGGTGGACGGGGCTTCAGGATTCCGGAGCTTTTGGTCGATTACGCTGCCGCTGCTAAAGCCTGTCATGACGTTTATTATCATTACAGGCATCATCGGCGGCTTCCAGCTGCTGGAGGAACCGATGCTGCTGCTCGGCGGCTCGGGCATGGGATCCAGCTCGGCGGTCATCGGCGGGCCTGAACGCTGCTGCTTGACGACGGTATGGAATATGTACGATACCGCCTACGGAAGCACGACCCGGTACGGGCTAGGCGCGGCCATCGCGTACGGGCTGTGCGTCATTATCGCGATCTTCTCCTTCATCGGCGTCAGATTGCAGAGGGGGGATCAAGAATGAACAGTACCGCACGGACAACCCTTGCTACATCGGCTATTGCGCTGCTGTCCATCTTCGCGCTGCTTCCGTTCTATATCATGATCGTGATGGGTACGTATCAGAACGAGGATTTATTTCAGCGGATCGTCCTGATTCCCGGCCACTACCTATGGGAGAATCTCAAGACCGTCGCGGCAAGCCGGTTCGACCTAGTCTATTGGAACAGCTTGATCGTTTCCGTCGCGAGTACGCTGCTGTCGGTATTCGTCAGCGCATTCGCCGGATTTGCATTCGCGAAGCATGAATTCAAGTACAAGAACAAGATATTCGGAGCGGTGCTCCTGACGATGATGATTCCCGGCCAGCTCGGCCTGGTTGCCTACGTTATCGAAATGCGCTATTTAGGCGTATCGGGCACGCTGCTGCCCTTGATCATGCCTTGGATTGCCAATGCCTTCGGCGTCTTCTGGATGACGCAGTTCATGAAAGGTGCGATCCCGACCGAGGTGCTCGAGAGCGCGCGCATGGACGGCTGCTCGGATATCGGTGTCTTCTTCCGCATCGTGCTTGCTTTTATTTATCCAGCGATTACGACATTGTCGCTGCTCGTGTTTCTCTGGTCGTGGAACAACTATCTGCTGCCGCTCATTATCATCAACAAGCCGGAGCTGTACACCATTCCGCTTGGCATTACTTCGCTTGGCAACGCGTACCGCACGGATTTGGCCGCGCAAATTCTCGGGCTTACGCTTGGCACCATTCCCGTGCTGATCTTGTTTGCTTTCGGCTCGAAGAGCTTCATTCGCGGACTGACTGCTGGTTCGGTCAAAGGATAGGCAAGTCCGATCCATTCGTATTATACTCAAATTATAATGGCATACGTAAGCATAAAGGGCTGCCGCCGGGCAGTCCTTTATGCAAGAGAAAGGAGCTGCGCATATGCAAGGAATCGAGCTTAGCCGGCGATTCTATACGGAAATCGTGGCGCCGATGATGACAGGGTTAACCGTTGCCGGGTATTCGGCAGCACTGGTCGGTACCGGAAGTGAGGTTCTGGGGTTCGATACGGAGATGTCGCAGGATCATGATTTCGGACCGCGCGTCGTCTTACTTGTCGACGAGTCGGATCGGGCATGTATCGCAGCCATACGAAGCGGGCTGGAGCAGCAGATTCCGCAGCACTTCCTCGGTTATCCGGTCGATGCTGGCATGACTAGAATCGAGACGTTTCACAGCTTTATCGACAGCTGTCTGTCCATGGATCTTAACAAGCCGGTCGAGCTTCTCGATTGGCTGACCTTCCCGTCACAGACGCTGCTTGAACTGACGAGCGGCGACGTGTTCCATGATGATCACGGAAGACTCTCGGCGCTTCGCAGCCGGCTTCGGTATTATCCGGACGATGTTTGGCTCTATATCATGGCTTCCATCTGGCAGCGAATCGGTCAAGAAGAGCATTTGATGCTGCGTGCGGGCTTCGCCGGCGACGAGCTGGGCTCAGCCGTCATTGCTTCCCGAATCGTACGCGACATTATGAACCTCTGCTTCTGCATGGAACGAACCTATGCGCCTTATCCAAAATGGTTCGGTTCCGCGTTCGGGCGGTTGAACTGCGCGGAAGCGATTCGGCCCTACCTGTGGGCGGCACAGACGGCGGCGGCATGGCGTGGTCGAGAGTCGGCTTTGAATGCGGTCTATCCCCACTTGGTGAAGCAGCTTCAGTCGCTGGGCGTTGCCGCGGGCAATCCGCAGGGCGAAGCCGCTTCATTCTATGGCCGGCCGTTCAACGTCATGGACGGCGGGCATATCGCGCAGCTTCTGATTGAAAGCATCCAGGACGCAGCACTGCGGCGGTTTGCCCGGAAGTGCTTGATCGGCAGCATTGACCAAATAACGGATAACACGGATTTTCGCACCTGGAATCATTCGGCGGAGCGAGCAGAGGAAGACGCTCGAGGGGCTTTGAAACGACTGTATCAAGCAATGGGCTATGCGTAGGCTTGGCCGTCTTTAACTTTAGTTCAATATGTATGCGAATTTTCGTCTGCACGATTGCGGTTTGCATCCGCTTTTTTAGAGAAAAATAGATTCTGAACGATAATGGCAAGCAGGCCGGCGTTGATCGACAAATCCGCGATATTGAGAATGCCGTGCCCTGGGCCGAATTGCAGGAAGTCCGTCACTTTGCCGTACATCAACCGCTCGATTCCATTGCCCGCGGCTCCCGCGGTGAGAAAGGCGAGCCCGATATCCATGACGCGGCGATTATACGTCTTTTTGCTTCGGTAGATAAGAACGGCAATAATAAAGATAACAGCAAGGATGCCGAACAGTCTTCCGTAGCCCTGGAAGGAGCTTCGGGCTGCGCCGGAATTCTGATAATAGGTAAATTGAAGCACGCCCGACCAGAAAACGTGGGTATCCCCGACATTCATGGTTGAGCGAACGATCCATTTCGTAAGCTGATCGATTGCGGTCATGACCAAAACGATCCAATAGAACATAAGAAGAATCACCTGCCTCTACGTTGTTAGTGTAACGTAAGCATACAAAGGATTGGCGCAACAAGCAACAAGCAACAAGCAACAGGCCGCCGGCTGGGCGGCCGACAAGGAGAACATCACATGACGGAAATAGAGGCGATTATTGCGTTAGTAACGAAAGCGGGGGGCAGAAAATCCCTGTACCATTTTACGAGAGCAGGCAATTTGCCTGCTATCTCGCAATTCGACGCGCTGTGGTCCAGCTCACGGATTATGCAAGATTCTACGGGAGAACGCAGGCTGGCGGCAGCAGAAGTCCACGTAGACGGCTATTCGCTTACAGTGAATTCGCATCTCCGTATCCCAGAGAGCATGATGGACGCCGGAGTCACCCTAGAGCAGTTTCGCGCTTGCTTGGATCAGCATGTGTTCCTCTGGCCGACAATCAGGGATTGCCGCAAAATGCTGGATACCTATACCCGCCGCGAACCGGACGCTGCGTTCGCTGTGCTGGAATTCGATGCGAAGGCACTTCTGACGTCTTGCAGCGAGGCGGTGAAGCTGTCCAAATACGACTCTGGAAGCTCGCCTAGGTTCCCAAACAACTGCGGCTACCGGAAGAGTCCAGCCATGTTTCTGCCGCTTGCGGAATTCGGCCGTGTCGGCAGCAGCACGGTGCCGGCGAAAGCGGCGGAAATAAAGGAGGTCCTCGTCGAGGACCAGCTGCGTCATATGTCCCGCTTCCTGAGGGCTGTCTATGCGGCGAATGCCAGCGATGTGCCTGCCGCTTGGCAGGGTATTGTGAAATCGCTGGCTGCGTTTGGCGAATCCTAGCTTACATGCGCATATTCGGATAGGAGGATGCGCTTGTTAGCTGAAGCATACGCATGATCCGATGGCTGACCGTGAAGTTCTAGCATGTCAGCTAGAATGACATGCCTTCCCTTTTTCCGTAATTGTTGCAGCTGAATATGAACATCCCCTCAGAGCTTTGAATAGGATATTACCTATTCAAAGCTCTTTGTGCTTCTGGCGAAGGAGCGGGACCATACCGGTTCCGGTCGAACCGTCCATATACAATGTTCCTTGGCGATTTCAATACTTCATATGAGAAGGAGAGAACAACATGCGCAAAACCATCAAGCCGGCGCTTCTTCTGCTGGCGTCGCTGCTGCTGATTCTGTCCGCGGCGTGCGGCAAAAGCTCCAAAACGGATGAAACGACGACGGTTAAGTTCTCCGAAATTATCCGTTCGATATTCTACGCGCCGCATTATGTTGCGATGTCCCAGGGCTTCTTCAAGGAGCAGGGCTTAAACGTGGATATGAATACGGCGCAAGGCTCCGACAAAGGGGCGGCCGCACTCATTGCCGGTACGGCGGATATTTCCATGGTCGGTCCGGAAACGACGATCTATATTTTCAATCAGAAGGGTGACAAGACGCTCAAGGTCTTCCACCAGCTGACCTTGAAGGACGGCTCTTTCCTGCTCTCGCGCGAGAAGAACGATTCCTTCAAATGGAGTGATCTCTCCGGCAAAACGGTAATCGGCTGGAGACCGGGCAGTTCGCCGCAAATGGTGCTTAATTCCATGCTGCTGAAGGAGAAGGTGAGCGATGTCAACGTCGTGACGAATATTGCTTCGACGGCAATGGCAGGCGCGTTCACAAGCGGCCAAGGCGATTATATTCAAGTTTTCGAGCCGGTCGCATCGACGCTGGTCAAGGAAGGCAAGGCGTACTATGTCGCGTCCCTCGGCGAGAGCTTCGGCGCATATCCGGAAACCTCGTACGTGGCAACGACCGATTACATCAAAGCGCATCCAGACGTCATCAAGAAATTCTCGGCCGCGGTCGCCGAAGGCGCAAAATGGCTGAAAACCGCGACAGACGATGAGATCCTGAAGGCGCTGAAGCCGTTCTTCGACGGTACGCCGGATGATCTGATCCTGCAATCGGTCAACCGCTACAAAGCGCAGGATACGTGGCCGACGGATCCCGAGCTGACGCAGGCGCAATTCGATACGCTTCAAAACGTGCTCATCGAGAACGGCGTGCTGAAGGCTGAAGATAAAGTAGCCAAGATGGATGATGTCGTTGATATGAGCTTTGTGCAGCAGCTCGGAAAATCGGACTGACCGCCCATGGCACGCAGGGTAGATGGGGCGCATGCGGGGCAGGAGGAGCATATTCGGCTGAGCGGAGCAGGGCTTCATTATTTTACGCCCCGCGAGGAGACAGAGGCGCTGCGGGATATTGAACTCTCAATTGGCAGGGGTGAATTCATCAGCATCGTGGGGCCGAGCGGCTGCGGCAAGAGCACGCTGCTCTCCCTCATCTCCGGCATGCTTCAGCCGACGAAGGGGAAGGTGATGATCGACGGTGCCGAGATCTCGGGGCCTTCCCCCAAGGTGGGTTATATGCTGCAGCATGATCATCTCTTCGAATGGCGGGATGTGCTCAGCAATGTAACGGTGGGTGCAGAGGTTCGGAGAATGGATAAAGCGGCTGCGCGGAGACAAGGGACTGTGCTCTTGAAGCGTTACGGGCTTGGCGATTTCATGCATCATTCGCCGAATCAGCTCTCCGGCGGCATGCGCCAGCGGGTGGCGCTGATTCGGACACTCGTGGCGGAGCCGGATATTTTGCTGCTGGACGAACCTTTCTCCGCGTTAGATTACCAGACGCGGCTTACGCTGTCGGAGGAAATGTTCCATATTATCAAGGACCAGGGGAAGACAGCTGTGCTCGTTACCCATGATCTGTCCGAGGCGATCAGCATGGCGGACCGGGTGATGGTCATGTCCAAGCGGCCCAGTACCATCTCCGCGATTCACGAAATTATGTTCGACGAGAGCGTGGAGCGCTCACCTTGGCGCAGGCGGCAGGCAGCCGCGTACCACGACTATTTCAATTTGATCTGGAAGGAGCTGGAGGGGCATGTCGACACCGCTCTATGAACGCTATCTTCGCGCCGAGAGGCGCAGGCGGTGGATAATTTGGCTGACTCGGCTTTCGCTTCTTGCAGCGTTTCTCGTCCTATGGGAGCTTGCGGCAAGATGGGCATGGGTCGATTCCATGCTCACGAGCAAGCCGTCCCAGCTGTGGAGCTCGTTTCGCGAGCTGGCGATGGAAGGCAACCTGTTCCGGCACGCGTGGATTACAGGCCAAGAGACGCTCGTTGGCATCGCCGTGTCAATGACGGCGGGAACGGCGATCGCCGTCCTGTTCTGGTGGTCGACGTTCGCGTCGAACGTGCTTGAGCCGTATATGATCGTGCTGAATGCACTGCCGAAGGTGGCTTTGGGGCCGATTTTCTTCATGTGGCTGGGCAATGAATATTCGGTGTATGGGATGGCGGTCGCGATTTCCGTTATCGTGACCATTGTCATGATCGAGAACGGGTTCAAGGAGATCAGCCGCAGCAAGCTGAAGCTCATGGAATCGTTCGGCGCGACCAAGCTGCAGATGCTGCGTATGGTGCTGCTGCCCGCGAGCGTGCCGCATTTCATCGCGACGCTGAAGGTCAACGTCGGTTTAACGCTCGTCGGCGTCATTATGGGCGAATTCCTGTCCTCGAAAGCTGGGCTTGGCTATCTGATTATCTATGGCGGGCAAGTGTTCCAAATGAATTTGGTCATGGTTAGCATTGCGCTGCTGGCGCTCATGTCGATCGTGCTTTATGGCGGTGTTAATGTGCTGGAACGGATTGCGCGGAAGCGATATCATCACGGTCGATGAGGGGAAAACCAAGGACCCTACCAATACGAAGAATGCCTGATTCCTTATAGGGGAATGAGGCTTTTGTCGTGCTATGAGATGCAGCATTATTCGTAACTGCTAATATGTTTTTTTAGGGTTTATATGAAAATAGGCCTATATAACTAAAATACATATGTAAATTATCGTTGAAAAATAGAGAGTAAACGGTATAATTTAGCGTATAGCGTGATTATCTATTGATTTTAGGTCTATAGTCCTTGTATTCAATCCTTGTATAACGGCAGTTAAATAATCGCAAAGCGGTGATCAGCTATGAATGCCTCCTCGATTGAGAACCACACTTGGAATCGCAGGGTGCTGTATTTCTACTGGATGATAGCCGGACTTATGCTGCTGACGGGAGAAGTTATTCATTTGCTTCGTTTGTATCCGGACGACTGGTCGGGAGCTTTGTTTCCGCCTGGGCTTGAAACCGCATTCTTCGTTCTGTTCGCCTGCCTGCTGCTATCCGAAATACTCTATCGGGTCATGAAGCCGTATTATGACTTCTTCCTGATCGGCGTCGGATTTGCTTTCGGCCTCGTTATTATGCTAGCGTTCGGCTCGACCGTTAAGGGGCTTTATGCTGCGCTTGATTTTCCGATTATCGTATCACTGTTTTATTTCGATCGTCTGAAGCTGAGGTTTGCGGCTATATTTACGCTGTTCTGCTATGGCTTGTTCTATGGGTTCTTGGAACAGCTGCGGGATCAAATCACGTTCTATGAGATGGTTGCGCTTACAAATATGGTTATTGGAACCGTACTCATTGGACATGTCATGATGTCCAAGGCGCAAGTGCTGCTGAAATCGCTGGAACAGGCAGCGCGATCAGAGATGAATGCATTTGCGGAAACCATCGCAGACGAGAATGAAGCCAAATACGATCATCTCACTGGACTCTACAACCATATTACGTTTCAAGAATATATGATTTCACTGACGGAGCAGCAGTTCGGCTCATCGATGCAGCTGCAGCTGGCTGTTCTTGATATCGATAACTTCAAATGCGTGAACGATACATGCGGCCATCATCTCGGTGACATCGTGCTGCGAGATATCGCGGATGTGTTGAAGGACTGCATCTCGATCGATGATGTAGCCGCCAGGTTTGGAGGCGAAGAATTCGCAATTATTTTGACGGGCAAACAGCCTAAGGAAAGCCTGGCGCTGCTGGAGGACATTCGAGAACAAGTCGCCGGATTGCTGTTTCCCATCCTCAATAATCGCAAGGTTACGGTGAGCATCGGCATGTCTGATTTCCGTCCAGGCATGTCCAAGGATGCGTTATTTCGAGAAGCGGATTTGTATCTGTATGAAGCGAAGAAATCCGGCAAAGACCGTATCGTATCTGCAGTCGACAAGGAGGTGCTTGCATGATCCGGCGACTTCTGGAACCGCCTGTACATATGTCATTCTGGAACCGAAGGGTGCGCATATCCTACTGGTGCTTGGGGATTTTGTTCGCAGCCTGCATCCTGATGACTTGGCCCGTCGTCATGCGCGATTACCCGGACCGTATCGACATCTATGTCCGCAACCAGGTGCTCATCCAGAGCGGAAGTATTTTCGCTATTCTTATCGCTGCAGAGCTGCTCTATAAGATTAAGGGCGAGTTTCAGAACTACTTAATCATCACGGTCGGATCCTGTTATGCCCATATCGTGCTGTCCTTGAATTCCCCGGGCGTTCACGGCGTTCAGATCGTAATGATCCTTCCTTTGCTTATTTCGACCTTATATTTTGAATATGGCAAAGTTGCCTATGCCTGCTTCATTACCGTCGTGCCTTACGCATGCTTAACGGCATTCACGGATTTCTATCTTTACGGTTACCGCAGCTATGATAAAGCGATTGGCTATGGGCTGGTTTGCTTCGTAACGCTCATCTGCCTGGCTGTCGTGAATCGGGGTTTGCGCATCATCACCTCGGAGGAAACGGCGCTGATTAATGAAGAGAAGCACCGGCAGCAGCGGCAGGTCATTCATGCGATTTCCCGCAAGGATGCGTTAACCGGCTTGAACAATCATAAGACGTTTCAAGAGAAGCTGTGGCAGGCGATAAAGCAGGATGATGGTGGGCCGCTTCATCTCGCCTTGATCGATCTCGATAATTTCAAATCGATTAACGATACGTTCGGTCATTTGTCGGGTGACGCCGTACTTCGCCACCTCGGTAGGCTTATCGATGCCAGCGCCGAGCCTTCCGTCTTCACGGCGCGATACGGCGGCGAGGAATTTGCCGTTATTTTCTCGGGAATGGAAACGGGGGCTGTCCAGCAATGGCTTGAACGGCTTAGAGCTGATATCGAACAGGCCGTCATCATAGAGCTTGGCGGCAGGCGCGTCACTGTCAGCATAGGCTGCCATCGTCTCCTGAAGGAAGAAGATAAGGATGCCCTCTTCCGTATGACGGATGAGGCGCTCTACCGCGCGAAGCGCAGCGGGAAGAACCGAATCGCATGGTGACCTCGTTCCGATTGTTCCTCACTGAAACAGGAGTTGATCATCGATGATGCGAGCTGACGTGTATCTGCTCTTTATGCTGGCGCCGCTATTATTTCTATTTCAATCGTCAGTGGATATTTATCGCCGAAATCCAGGCAAGCTGGAGAACCGAATGGCAGCCGCTGCGATGCTGCTGTTATTTCTGCTGTCCGTCCTCGACTTTACCCAAATGCTCCTGCCCGTGACGTCGATCGCTTACTGGTACGCTTATGTGAAATATCCGGTGACGCTGCTGCTGGCAGGAACAAGCCTTTGTCTGCATGTTACGATGACGCGCGGCTATCATCGGATTCCGTATCAAGCGGGCGTCACAGCTGCGCTGCTGCCCGTTGCGGTGTATATGCTTCAAGCGGTCTTACAGGGTCCTCATTACTTCGTCAAACAGGTTACGGTCATCGGACATTGGAAGCTCGACGAGCCAAGCGGCGTTTGGCTGGTGTATGTCATGATCACCTTCGTTATCTGGCTTGCGAATAACGCGCTCGCTTATTCGGCCTGGAAGCAAACGGCTGACAGGGGGAGCAAGGGCCGATTCCTCATCCTCATTCGCTCCAATCTTCTATTTATGCTCGCATTTGGAGTGTGTGCTGCTGTCTGCGCTATCTTCCGTCTGCAACTGCCATTACCGTCGATCATCACGAGCCTTCCCGTATTGGTATGGGGCATCTCGATTCGCCTCATGATGATCAACACGGACTTCCTGCCGCAGCTTGCCGGCAAATACGAGGCGTTCTTCCAGCTGTCGCCTGCTCCCATCCTGATTCTCGATAGGCAAGGGCGTATTCTAGAGGCCAATCCCAGAGCGGTGGAAATGTTCGGCATCCATCTTGAAGGCCAGAACGGGCAGGTATTCGAGTCGTTTCTCATACCGGCGGACCAACAGCGGTTTCATGACCGGTATGCCGCGGATTTCCCGAATATCTGCTGGCAAGGCGAGGAGATGGCGCTGTGGAGCGCAGATGGCCAGCTCCGTACCGTCTTGATGGATATGGCTGCGCTTGCCGAGAATGGAGAGCCTTACGTGCTTACGATTCTAAGCGACATTACGCAGCGCAAAGCGGTCGAACGTCAAACGGACTATTTGGCTCATTACGATGCGCTGACGGGCTTGCCCAATCGCATCTCGTTCAAGCATGAGCTGGAGGAGGCATTAGCGCGAGAGAATCATCCCCATCAATTCGATGCCGTCCTGTTGGTCGATCTGGATCGCTTCAAGCTTATTAACGATACGCTGGGGCATCATAACGGCGATGAGCTGTTGAAGCTGATTGCCGCGCGGTTTCGTGAATGTCTATCGCCTGATATGGGGCTTGCCCGGGCGGGCGGCGACGAATTCATGATTCTGGTCCGAGGCGCTGCCGAGTATGACGAGATCATCTGGATCGCCGAGAAGCTGCAGCAGGCGCTGGAGTCACCGGTCTGCCTGCACGGCGCCCCATTCTTTATTACGGCGAGCGTCGGCATCAGCCTCTTCCCAAGCGACGGCAATCAGGCGGATGTCATTATTAAGAATGCGGACATCGCCATGTACCATGCCAAGTCGAAAGGAGGCGGACAGTACCGGTTCTTCTCGAAGGAATTGAATTCCTCGATTAATCGGATGGTCGAGATGGAAGCGAATTTACGCAAGGCGCTGGATGAGGACGAGTTTATCATTCAGTACCAGCCGCAGACGAATATCGGCAGCGGGAGAACGATCGGCGCGGAGGCGCTCGTTCGATGGAATTCGAAGGTGTACGGCATGGTATCGCCGGCGGACTTCATTCCGCTTGCCGAGCAGACCGGGCTTATTCTAAGGCTTGGCCAATGGGTGATGGAGGAAGCTTGCAGGGAGGCGAAGCGCTGGGAGCGTGGCGGGTGGCCGTCGATGGTCGTCTCTGTGAACGTGTCGGTCAAGCAATTCATGCAGCCGGATTTCGTAGCAGAGGTCAGAAGAATTTTGGAGGAAACGGGACTGGAGGCAAGGAAGCTCTACTTGGAAATTACGGAGAGCGTCGTCATCGATAAGCTGGAAGTGACCTTGAAGATGCTGGATGAGCTTGTCGCCATGGGCGTCGAAATCGCAATCGACGATTTTGGAACCGGGTATTCATCACTTAGTATCTTGCGTCAGCTGCCGATCTCCATTATCAAAATCGACCGCTCGTTCATCGGGGAAATGGTCGAGGCTGAATCCGTGCGAACGGTTGTCTCAACCATGATTTCGATGACGCACAGTCTAGGCAAGACGGTCGTCGCCGAAGGTATAGAGACGGAGGAGCAGCTCGCATGGCTCAAAGCGATGGGCTGCGATAAAGGCCAAGGCTATTACATCGATAAGCCGCTGTCCGCCGAAATGATGCGGAACAGGCTGAAGAAGTCTTCTTAGACAACACATAAGGCCCCGCGCCCAATCGTCGCATGGACGATTGGGCCGGGGCCTTGATTACGGAGACGGCAAACTTAATTCATAACCGCCTTCATATGTGCTTGCGTGATGGACCAGTGCGAGGAAGTCCAATATTTCGCTTTATCCTTAATCAGAATAATTTGAGGTGATTCGTGCTTAACCGAAATATCTTCCGCTATTTGATTCGATACTGGGCGGGACTCGATTACTTTCACGAGCACGTAATCGTTCTCGTCGGAAGCATCCGGGCTGTTTAGGTAGCTCGTGAATTCATGGTACGCATTCGCGCTTACCGGACAAGTCGTGCTGTGTTTGAACACGACGAGCGGACGGGTACTGGACCCTTCGAGTGCGGCATTCCATTCTTCCAATGTTTGAATTTCCTTGTATTCGGACATGCTGCATTCTCCTAACTGTTATGATTTGAGTTACAGTACTGCTGTCCCAACATCATAACATAACGGATGGTAAGAATGCCACCTGCGACGAGCAGCGCCATTATTTCCGCTGAAGCAGCATGTTCCAGAGGGTAGCCTGCTCAAAGCCGAGCCGCCAGGCGGCAAGGCCGGCCAAGTCATATTTCTTCGCAATGGCGAGCCGCGCTTTGACGGTACCCGCCGTCTCAGACCAGAATATATGCGTGTATCCGTCCTGACCAAAGTACGTATACTTCGTCTGTCCGGAGGCGGCGTCGAATGCGGCTTGCGCGCCTTGCGATTGAATAAGCGCCGGCACATCCTTCATCAGTATCGCTTTGCTGTCTACGAGGCTGCCCTTGCTGTTCACGCGCCATTCCCGCACGTAGAACGGGATGCCGAGCATCAGCTTGTCGCGTGGAATTCCGTAGGACAGAAACTGCCGAACGCCTTCTTCCACCCACGGGAGCCCGGCGACGGAGCCTGCATCCTCGCTGCCTGCCCAGTGCTGGTCATAAGCCATTATCATAATCATATCGACAATTCCTGCCATTGAAGCGTGATCATATGCGGTTTTGGCATCCCAGCTTACATCGCCGCGCGGCAGGTCGATGGATACCGTAAGACCGGCTTGATGCGCTGCTGAGGTTAAGGAGCGGATAAAGGCCGTATAGCGGGCACGGTCGGAGCCGGCCAGGTTTTCGAAATCGACATTTACGCCATCGACGCCGAGCGCGGAGAGCTTCGCAACAAGCGATGCAATGAACCTTCCCGTCGCCGCCGGATCGCTCAGAAACGCACTAGTCAGCTTGCTGTCAAACTGGTTGCTGACGAGCGGCGTGAGCTTGATACCGGAGGCATGAAGCGTTTTCACCAAGGCAGAGTCGGAAGCATCCGTGAAGGAGCCGTCGGCGGCTTCGAGCTCGAACCAGGAAGGGGAGTCGACGTCCAGACCCTGCGTCCGGCTGACTTGATCCATAATGGTGGACGTGCGCGAAACGCCGTTCCACGCGAGCACTTGAAGCTTGTTCTTATTATTCCATATTGCGCGGAAATCAGCGGTCAACACGCTGGAATTGGTAAATTGGCCCGCATACTGAACGGCACTCTTCCGCGTGTAGAAGGTTTTCAGCAGCGTGTCGCCTTGGTAAACGGACAAATAGGGCATGTTGGTCCACCAAGGTATTCCATCTTTTACGACCGTTGCGCCGGCTAACGTTTTGGCATAGGCAATGGCGCTGTAAATACTATAATAGGCACCAAGCGCCTTGCCCGATTGGATGACGGTGAAAGACGGGAGATTTGTATGTACGATCTGTCCCGTAAACGTATTCATAACTGAACTGCCCGGTGATTGGGCTGAGGCGCGTATGGCATCAAGCAGGAAGCTGTACGATGTATGACTCAGCGAAATTCCATCTTTTGTCACGATGTACTTTGGTTCGGAATGGCGCTGTGCGTCTTCCTGTGCTGGCGAGAGGTTGTCCCATACCCATTGATTGCCGGCGATATCCATGACGTGAATATTGGCGTACGGCTTGGCCGCCTGCTTCGCTTCGGCAAGCGTCTTGAACATCCAGCCGCCAGCCGAATTGTCGCCTTGGTACATCCGATAATTGGGGAAGGCGGCTTGTACGAATCCCGGCTTCTCAAGATCGCGGATCTGGGCGAATCGCGCTTTTCCCGCGAACTGCTTCGCTTCCGCCAACGTTCGAAACTCGCGTCCCGCGGAAGTGACACCGTTTTCATAAACTTTGAACCTTGGGAGGTTATCCCAGACCCATTCGCGTCCTGCTATTTTCTCTACATGGGCGTGATCGAATGTGCTGGCATAGCGGGTCGCACTGGTGATGGTGACAAATTCTTTGATCGCTCTATCGTTTTGAAAGACCCGATAATTTGTCGTGCTGTCTGCAGCGTGAACTGCAGCGATGGCAATCGTCGTTAAACCGGCTTGCAAGGCCAGAGCGGCAGCGATAACGGCGGTCCATTTGATACGTTTTTGCATGGGCGAATAGATACACTCCTCTCTAATCTGCACCGTTAGACGCAAGAAGGGAAAAGAGGTTGCGCGGATTTCGACAATTTCCGATATTTACATATAAAAAGAGGCAGGTGCAAAGCGTTGCCGCTGCACCTGCCTGACAGGTTCTGTTAATCTTCGATATCCGCCCAGAATTCCTCGTCTGCATCGAGCGTGATCTGCGAACGAAACTTGCGAAGCTGATACTGTTTGTACAAATATTGTTCGATGGCTTCAAGCAAATTCGCTTCCACCAAATACTGGCTTCTTCCAAGCACCCATACCTCTGCAGTAAAGCCGTACTCCTCATCCCACGACAGCTGCACTTCGACGTCAGTCGGCGAGACACCGCGGCGATCTGCCATGTGGAGGCATATAGCGTTAATAATCTCGTCCGTATAGATCCGCATCCTTAATGGGTTCTCCGGTTATCGGGATGCTGGGGCCGGTTCTTGTTGCGGAAATAGCGGAAGATCCCAGCAATCAGAACGATTACAATATAAATGGCTGCCACGTTGAGAAGCAACCCGATAATATTCCCGAGGAAGCCCATATTGCCGAAGATGCCGCCAAACAGTAAACCGGCAATGCCTCCGATCATCAGCCCTTTCATAAAGCTGCCGCCGCTGAAGAATCCGCGTTGGCCGGTCGTACCCGTCGTCGACTTGGGCGTGCCGCTTGTTGTTCCGTTCGTGCTCTTCGTGACGTTATCAGCAGGCTTGGACGGTGTGGTCGTATGGCTCTGTCTTGGCGATTTGAAACCGCCCCCTCTAGGTCGTGCATCTGCGGATCCGACGCTGACGACAAAGAACAACGCGAATGCCATCAGTACGAGTAAACCTTTCTTCATTGCAATTCTCCTCCTGGTTATCTGGCTCGTTATGCAATATTGCCTTTCTGTACAATTACGATTAATATAATCAAAGGTTTCAGTTTTCATTCTCGTTTTTAGCATGATTTTGCGGGAAATGGGGGATAAGCATGCATAACAGCCCGTATCCAGCTGCCTATGAACACTTTCTCTATGAATTTCACGCTGTGCGGGATTACTTCGAATGCCATGAGCTGCTTGAAGCGTATTGGAAGGAGCATCCCGGTGACGGTTTCGGCGATACATGGATTGGACTCATTCAATTGGCCGTCGGTTCCTATCATCATCGGAGAGGCAATCAGCGGGGTGCGTTGAAAATGTTTCAACAGTCGCTGGAGCATCTCGCTGCCGCCTCGCAAGCCGATCGACTTGGCATTGACGGGCAGGAGCTGCTTGCACGGATTGCACGGCAGGCTGCAGCCGTGGAGCGCGGCGAGTCGTTCACGGATATGAATATTCCCTTAACCGATGCCGCACTGCTGGAACGACTACAGCTCGCTGCCGCCGTATCGGGCAAAGTATGGGGAGCGCCGAGCGATTCCGACGAAGCGCTGCTGCACCGGCATACGCTGCGAGATCGCAGCGATGTGATTGCCGCGCGAGCGGCCGCGGCAGAGGCGAAGAAGCTTCGGAAGTCGCAGTAGCAGGCAGCAGACTGCTGAACGTACAAAAAGCTTAGCTGCAAACGCGGGATAACCGCGCGAGCAGCTAAGCTTTTTTGGTCTTTGTTTACGCTTGCGGGTCTTCTCCGTACCCGTCGACGATCAGATCCAGCTTGCCGGTCGTCGGATCGATAATCAAGCCGTGAACAGGGGTATTCGAAGGCAGAAGCGGATGGTTCTTGATAATCCCGACACTGCGCTCGACGCTGTCTTGGACATTGTCGAAGCCGGTCAGCCAGCGTTCTAGATGCATGCCGGAATTGCGCAGCGTACGCAGCGTTTCCTCAGTCACGCCGCTCTCGAGCATATGCTTCATGACGAGATCCGGGTTAAGACCTGTCATGCCGCATTCATAATGGCCGATGACCGCAACTTCTTTGGCGCCGAGTTCATAGACGGCGACCAGAATGCTTCGCATGATGTTGCCGAAGGGCTGGGTCACGATGGCGCCGGCGTTCTTGATGATCTTGGCGTCGCCGTTGCGCAGATTGAGCGCTTTGGGCAGCAGCTCCGTGAGCCGCGTATCCATGCAAGTGACGATGACCATTCGTTTTTCGGGAAATTTGTCGGTTACGTACTTCTCATAGTCAAGGTTTTCTACAAACTGCTCGTTAAAGGCTAACATATCTTTAATCGTACTCAAGTTTGGTCCTCCTCCTCTACTGTCCCACTACATGTTTTTTCTATCTCTTGCTCGGATGACGAAAGCAGTCTACTTCAAGAAGCGCAAATTAGACGTGTAAATCTGATTGTCGCTCTTTAATACGAAAGCGTTGCGCGAAGCATTAAAATCCACTTTAAGCTCAGGCTCGAAAAACACTTCGTAGCGGGGTTCGTACCATACCGAATAAGGCGCGCCTTCGCCGAGCTTGTCGTCTGGATCCGGCTCGTTGACTAATAGTAGCGTCGGAATCCCGTTCGCGACACAGCCGCAGCCTTCGGTATCGTAGAGTAATTTGAGGTGCTTGTTCTCGTCCGCAAGCGGAGCATTTAGCTGCTCCACGGCTCTGTCTGTAAAGGTAAAATGCATGATAAGGACTCCTTTTTGCGAAAATGAGACATACGCGGGATTAAAGTTGATTATACGGTTTGCAAAAAGTATGATCAAGTAGCATCCTCTAATCAGAATTGGAAAGGTGATGAAACGTTTATGGCAAGCAAAGGAAACGAAGTGCTGGATTTATTCGTATCGCGCATCGGACTTATTAAGAGTTATGAGGAGGCGCTTGCCGTTCTCTACTGGGATTTGCGCACGGGAGCGCCGCGCAAAGGCATGGACGTTCGTTCCGAAGCAATCGGCAATCTGTCTGGTCAAATGTTCAAGCTGTCGACGGCTCCGGAGCTCGGCGAATGGCTGACGGCGCTGGAGCAGCCGGAAGAGAATGCCGCGCTTAGCGAGGTGCATCAGCGGCTCGTCTTAGAGACGCGCAAGGATTATGACCGCAGCGTCAAAATTCCGCCGCAGCTCTATCAAGAGTACGTCGTCTTAACCTCGCAGGCGGAATCCATGTGGGAGGAAGCCAAGACAAACAGCGATTATGCGTCGTTCGAGCCGTTCTTGGACAAAATCATTACATACACGAATCAATTCATTGATCTATGGGGCGTCAAAGGCTCCCGTTACGATACGCTCCTGGACGCCTACGAACCGGGCATGACGACGAAGGAGCTGGACCGCGTATTCGGCGGACTGCGCGAGCAGCTGGTTCCATTATCCGCGGCCATTGCGGCATCGCCGCATCAGCCGGAAACCGAATTCTTGAAGCAGACTTACGCGAAGGAAGCGCAGAAGAAGTTCAGCCTGTTCATTCTAGAGCAAATGGGCTTCGATTTCGCGGCGGGGCGGCTTGATGAGAGCGCGCATCCGTTCGCGACAGGCCTCAATCCGGGTGATGTTCGGATTACGACGAGGTATCTGACCGATGACGTAACCAGCGCGCTGTTCGGCACGATTCATGAAGGCGGCCATGCACTGTACGAGCAGAACATCCGCAAGGATCTGATCGGCACGACGCTTGCGACGGGCACGTCGATGGGCATTCACGAATCGCAGTCCCGCTTCTGGGAGAACGTGATTGGCCGCTCCATGAGCTTCTGGAGCCGCTACTACGGCGATTTGCAGCAGCATTTCCCGGGGCAGCTGGACGTGTCCATGGAGGATTTCTACCGCGCGACGAACGTGGTCGAGCCTTCATTGATCCGAATCGAGGCGGATGAGCTGACGTACAACCTGCATATCATTATCCGGTACGAGATCGAGAAGCTGATCTTTAATGAAGGCGTGAAGGCATCCGAGCTGCCGGCGCTCTGGAACGCGAAGTATAAGGAATATCTCGGCATCGAGCCGAAGAACGACGGCGAAGGCGTGCTGCAGGATGTGCATTGGTCCGGCGGGGCGTTCGGTTACTTCCCTTCTTACTCGCTCGGCAATATGTACGCAGCCCAGATCACCGATACGCTCGAGCGCGAAATGCCGAATTTCTGGGAGCTGGTCGAGAGCGGTAATCTGCATCCCATCAAGGAGTGGCTGACGGACAAGGTCTACCAATATGGCAAGCTTAGAACGCCTTCCGAGCTCATCACGAGCATTACCGGCAAGCCGCTGGATCCGGAATATTTGGTCAACTATTTAGAAAAGAAATATACTGCGATCTATAAGCTGTAATTTCAGCAGAATAGTCGTATCAATCGTTCAAATAAGGCCGCTTTCGCAATGTGCGAAGGCGGCCTTGTGTTGTTATGCGCCGACAAGCGCTATGCACTGCCATCTCGTTGTCAGTCGGAGGGGACTGCCCGCGTTTTTATGGCCATCAGCTTCCGAAGCTTGCTTTCGGTAGAGGAGTCGGCGTCTGGTGTATAAATGCTGCAGCGCAGATCGGATTCCCCCTGCACCTGCAGTGAGGTAAGATGAAAGTGCATTTTGCCTGCTTTGGCATGCCGGAATTCGATCAGCACCTCTGGTGCTGTGCTCACGCGGCTCTTCTCCCAGAGGGGATTGAATTCAGGATAGGTCGCGCTCATTTCACGGAGGAAGGTATCATACCACTCATCGTCAACATACTGGCCGTAATAGGCGCGAAAGATGGCCAGAAATTCGCTGACGAACTGCTCCCAGTTGCCTGCCAGCCTCTTGAATTCTTTACGCTCGAACAAGAGGGCGATCATATTCCGTTTCTCTGTCGGGATTCGCTCGAAATCCATGAACACGTGGGAGGCGGCTTCGTTCCAGCCGACAATTTGACAATGGCGGTTGGAAATGATGGTCGGGCAGGTATGAAGCTCGCGCAAAATCCGTCTAAGCGAAGGGCTGATGACCGTCGTTTCCTCCTGAAGCGGCGGCGAGATACCGGTACCAGTGTCAAGCGCGAGGGCGAACAAGTATTTGCGTTCGTCGGAATTCAGACGAAGCGCTGCAGAGACGGCTTCCAGTACGGAAGCCGACACTTTAATATCCCTGCCTTGCTCCAGCCACGTATACCAGGTCGAACTGACGCCAGCCAGTTGGGCGACCTCTTCCCGCCGGAGACCCGGCGTGCGTCGCCGAAGTCCCGGTTCGATGCCGACAGCCTGCGGAGTGAGTTTGGCGCGCTGTGCCGCAAGAAATGTCGATAAGGCTTTAAGCCGAGTAGGATGATTCAATGAGAGAGCTCCTTACGAAAATTGTATAGTGGTTTTTATACTAGGATAACTGACAACTTGTAATAGGATACCATGTATGCCAACATAGCACCACAAGGGTAATTACAAGGAGGCAGGCAGGCATGGAGAAAGTCGTCATTACGGGGCTTGGCATCATCTCCCCGCTCGGAAACACGGTGGATTCGTATTGGAAGGCGCTGAAGCGGGGCGAATCGGGCGTTTCGGTCATTGACCGTTTCGATACGTCGCATCATAAAGCGAAGATAGGCGGCCTGGTTCGGGATTTCGATGCGGATGCTTTGTTCGGCCGCAAAGAGGCAAGGCGAATGGACCGATTCGTGCAGTTCGCGCTCGCGGCAGCCGAGCAGGCTTGGCAGGATGCGGGTTTAAACGAAGCATCCATTGATAAGGAGCGCGTCGGCGTCTATGTTGGCTCCGGCATCGGCGGGCTCGATACGCTGCTTGCTCAAGATCGCGTACTAATCGAGAGAGGGCCGGAGCGGGTGAGTCCAACGCTCGTTCCGATGATCATCGCCAACATGGCGCCAGCCATGATCAGCATGCGTTTTGGACTTCACGGTCCGACGATGGCTCCTGTTACGGCATGCTCGATCGGCAATACTTCAATCGGCGAAGCTTTTCGCCTCATTCGATACGGTCATGCCGATATCGTCATTGCTGGAGGAACGGAAGCGGTCGTGAATGATATCTCGCTGGCGAGCTTCGGCAATGCGACGGCGTTATCGACTCGCAATGATGCGCCGGACAAAGCCAGCCGCCCGTTCGATTCCGATCGCGACGGCTTCGTCATGTCGGAAGGCGCAGGCATCGTCATCCTGGAGTCGGAATCGCATGCCCGCAGGCGGAAAGCGCGCATGTACGCGGAAGTAATCGGCTACGGCGCGAGCTCCGATGCGTATCATATGGTAGCGACGCATCCGGAGGGGCATGGTGCTTACTTGGCGATGAAGGCCGCACTCCGTGAAGCAGGGATTGCGCCTAGCGAAGTCGACGTGATCTTTGCGCATGCAACGAGCACGGAGCTTGGGGATATATCGGAGACGAAAGCCATTAAGCGGCTGTTCGAAGGCAGGGCCTATGATATACCGGTTACGGCTGTCAAATCCATGACCGGCCATATGCTCGGCGCAGCCGGCGGCGCGCAGGCAATCGCCTTGATGAAGACGCTGAATGAAGGCATCGTACCGCCGACGATTAATTTGACCCATCCGGGCCCGGACTGCGATCTCGATTATGTTCCGAATGAAGCCCGCGCTATAAATGCCCGCATCGGGGTCAGCAATTCGTTCGGATTCGGCGGTCACAACGCTGTCGTCGTGTTCAAATCGGTTGACTCATCTCTTAAATGAGGAGTAGGATAGAAGAAAACCAAAGCCGGAGCGCTGCGCTCACGGCTTTTCGTCTGGAGAGGCACTTATGGGGATACGCGTGATCAAAACGGCAATCGCCGCGCTTGGCGCCTTATATACGGCGTATTATTTGGGGCTGACTCCATCGCTCTCCGCTGGGCTGCTGGCGATTCTAGGCGTTGAAGTTACCCGAATGAAGGGGCTGAAAAGCGCGTTTGCACGGTTTATGGCTTCTGTGCTGGGGCTGTTCTTCGCGTCGCTGCTGTTCTTGGCGTTTGGCTTTCATATCTGGACGATATCGATCTTCATCTTATTGACTTTCCCGATTCTATCCCGGCTTCAATTGAAGGATGGTATCGCGACAAGTGCCGTCATTGTCTTCCATGTATACGCAAGAGAAGAAGTCACTGCGGTACTCATTGGTAACGAAATCATGCTGCTTGTGACGGGCCTCGGCTGGGCAACGGCCATTAATTTGCTCTATATGCCGAAGGAAGAGCATAAACTGGTAGAGCTTAGGCACCGAACGGAAGAGAAGTTCGGCATTATTTTCGGTCATATGGCGCAGTCGCTGCGTACACCGTCCATCATATGGGACGGACGCGAGCTGCTGGAAGCCGGGCAGGCGGTCGAGGAAGGGATTCGGCGCGCAGAGGTGAGCCGCGAGAACCGGATCTGGGGACAGAGCAGCGAGTACAGCCGATATTGGGCGAAGTATTTCGATATGAGGCAGCAGCAGCTGGAAACGATCGGGCAAATGCTGGCCCAGCTGGCTTTTGTCTATGAGGTGCTTCCGCAGGGAGAATTGACAGCTGAGCTGTTCGAATTACTTTCCAGCGATGTGAAATCCGACGTATATGAAGGCGGCGTGGAGACAAAAGTGCTGTTCATGGAGAAACGCTTCAGGAGCATGTCGCTTCCCGTCACGCGGGACGAATTCGAAATGCGCGCGGCGATCCTTCATTTATTGTTGGAGCTGAAGCGGTATTTGGCCATTGCCAAACGGCTTAAGAAACAAAAAAACAGCCTGAAGGCTGCTCCCCGAGAAGACCTGGCGTAATGCCGATCGGACGATATTTGAAATCGTCCACAAAATTTGTACATGTCAAAAAGAAATAGTCACCCTAGACGAATGTCCTGCATACACTTTAATTGAATGATTGTATGGAGGAGGTTAGATCGATGGCTTATGCAGATAAACAGCTTAAGGCTAGAGAAATAATGACCAAAGCTGTCTGCGGAAAAGGTCGTAAGTTTTCCACAGTAACGCACAACGTTACGCCGCCTCATCATCCCACGAGCATTTTGGGCGCTTGGATTATTAACCATCAATACGAGGCGGTCCGTTCCGGAGACGGGATCGAGGTTATCGGTACTTACGATATCAACATTTGGTATTCTTACAACAAAAACTCGCAAACCGATGTAGCCAAGGAAACACTTTCCTACGTCGAACACGTACCGCTTTCCTATCTCGATCCGAAGCACCGGGCTTCGACCGAGGAAGTATCTGCGGAGTCAACGCAAGAACCGAATTGCATTGAAGCTAATATTTCGTCCAGCGGCTCAGGTGTCGTTATTCGCGTGGAGCGCGAATTTGCGGTTGAACTGGTTGCCGAGACGAAAATATGGGTAGCGACATTGCCGGGCGGCTCCGAAGACGGCAAAGATTACGAGTACGGCGATGACGGCGAGTTTGAGGATTTGGATCCGGAGCTGCTCGACGACGAACTGTAATTTTAGCGGGTTACAGTTCTCATGTATCGTATGCGAAGGCAGGGAAAGATTCGAGGGCGAGAGCCCTCTTTTTTTTCGAAAAATAATGCGATGGGGCTTGAGGAAGGATTCGTTGTATGAATGGGGGTGTATGCCCATGACAGGCCGTGTATGGGTTCAGGATGGCGCCGCGTATTTGCTTTGCCTAGACAGGGCCGAACAAGCGCATACGAATGAGGGGCCCGCGCCAGGCGATGCCGTAATTAAGACAGACACGGCATTGGCGGGAAATAGGAGCGAATGGATCGCGAATCCATGGCTGGTGCTGAACGCAGGGCTTCCGGCTTTCATGGAGGAACGAGATGGAGCGTGGAAGAAACGGCTTGAACGTGCGGGGGTCGCAGTATCCCGTGACGCCGGACTGGAACAAGTTCGTCAGTATAAGGTGGCGTTCTTTCATTTGCACGCGCTCTCAGTCGAGAAGCTCCTCCCAGATCAGTCGCATCGAGTTCTCGTGGATGCGGCCTCGACCTTTACTCCCATGCAAGAAGAGGATGCGCGATATCGTCCGCTCGTTCGGCTGGCGGCGCGTGCGTTATACGCCTGCGGATTGGACAACGGTACCGTGGTGCTTGCCGAGAATCGTCAAGGCCGAAGTAGTGTAACGGGGATCGGTGTGCCATCAGCCGCCGATTATAAGCAGGAGCCTTGGGTGTCGGGCATCCGTCAGCTTGCACGTGAGCTTCGGCCAAGCCGGAAGCCTGCAGCGGCTGGCGCCGTATCCGAACCGGCTGTCATGCTCGGCGCCGACCCGGAGTTCCTGCTGCTGGCCGAGAACGGCAAAGTCGTTTCCGCGGCGAGATACTTGGAAGGCGGGCACGGAGCTGGCTGCGATGCCGTCTTCATCGGCGGCCAGATCCAGTATCCCGTCGCGGAGCTGCGTCCGGCACCGTCTGATTCGCCGTCTGGCCTAGCGGGCAATATCCGCCTCCTGCTCAAGGATGCCGCGCAGCGCATACCCTCGCAGCCGCCTCTTCGCTGGGCGGCAGGCGGCATGCCCGCAGCCGGCTTCGCCCTCGGCGGCCATATCCATGTGAGCGGAGTTCCGCTGACCGGCCGGCTGCTGCGCCAGTTGGACAGCTATGTCGCGTTCCCGCTCGCGATGATCGAGTCGCCGTCGGACGGAGCGCGCCGGCCCCGTTACGGCTTTCTTGGCGATTTTCGGCTACAGCCGCACGGCGGGTTCGAATACCGGACGCTGCCGAGCTGGCTGGTCTCTCCTGCAGCCGCCAAAGCTGCATTCGCCCTGACGCTGCTCTGCGCAAAGGAGAGCGAGCGGCTTGCGTACTTGCCTTCCACGGAGGAGCGCTTCGTCGAGGCCTATTATGCAGGGGACCGAACGGGGCTAAGGGCTTGTTTCGATGATATCGCTGGCGCTATAGCGGGCACGGTCTCGTACGCAGAGCTCGCTAGATGGATCGAACCGCTGTTTGCGGCCATCCGCGCAGGCAAAACATGGGATACCGAAGCGGATTTTCGTATCAAATGGCGGGTTTCGACCGTTGGCTGACAGGGGCGCTCCATGAGGGGGCGCTTTTCTGTTATAATGAAGTTCTGGTGTTTCATTCACGCAAATTTATATAGGAGGGGCCGTATGACTGCATATACCCCCATGATTCAGCAATATTTGGCGATTAAGGAAGGCGCGCGCGATGCGATTTTGTTTTTCCGTCTCGGCGACTTCTATGAAATGTTTTTTGACGATGCGATCCATGCGTCGAGAGACCTTGAAATCACCTTAACGGGACGGGAAGGCGGCGGCGACAAGAAAATTCCGATGTGCGGCGTTCCCTACCATTCCGCCGAAGGCTACATAGCTAGACTGATTGAAAAAGGCTATAAAGTTGCGATTTGTGAGCAGGTCGAGGATCCGGCAGCAGCCAAAGGGGTCGTCAGACGGGAAATTATTCGCGTCGTTACGCCGGGAACTGTGATGGAGAGTAAGTCACTTACGGAGAAAGCGAACAATTTCATCGTCTCCGTCTCGGAGCTAAGCGGCGTTTACGGCGTCGCGGCCTGCGACCTGACGACGGGCGAGCTGTACGTGACCTCCTTCTCCGCGGGTGCGGATGCGCTGCTTGACGAGGTCAACGTGTATCATCCTTCGGAAGTCGTCGGCGATGCCTCCGCGCTCGAATGGCTTCGTCCCGCTGCGTCAGGATGGAACCGGCCCGTGCTGTTCACGGATAGAGCGCCAATGCAGGCGGACCGGCTCGAGCAGCAGTTCAGCCAATTGGAGCTTGAGGCGCTCGCTCCGGCAAGGCATCGTGCGGTCAGCTTGCTGACGGGCTATCTCGACGAGACGCAGAAGCGTTCGCTTGGCCATGTACGCAGAATTTCGGTGTATGAGCCGAATCAATATATGATTCTTGATCCCTTCACGCGCCGCAACCTGGAGCTGACGGAAACGGTTCGCGACCGAAGCAAGAAAGGGTCGCTGCTGTGGCTGCTCGACCGCACGAGAACGTCGATGGGAGCCCGGCTGCTGCGCAGATGGATCGATAAGCCCTTGCTCTCGAAGCCGGCGATCGATGAGCGGCTTGAAGCGGTGGACAAGCTGTACCACAGCTTCATCCTGCGCGACGAGCTTCGTACCGAGCTGAATGAAATCTACGATCTGGAGCGGCTTGTCGGCCGCGTTGCCTATGGCAGCGCGAACGGCCGGGATCTTAATGCGCTGAAGACTTCGCTTCAGCATGTACCGGCGCTTACCGCCTTATGCGCGGATTCGGATTCCACAACGCTTCGCAAGCTGGTTGCCGGCGTGGATGACTGTGCCGATTTGGCCGCGATGATCGAGACGGTCATCGTGGACGAGCCGCCGGTTTCCGTAAGGGAAGGCGGATTGATTCGTTCGGGATACGACGCGTATCTGGATGAGCTGCGCGAAGCAAGCGTGAACGGGAAGAGATGGCTTGCGGAGCTTGAGCGCAAGGAGCGGGAAGCGACAGGAATCAAGTCGCTGAAGATCGGCTACAACAAAGTGTTCGGCTATTATTTGGAAGTGTCCAAAGCCAATGTCGGCAGCCTCCCGGAAGGCCGGTATGAGCGCAAGCAGACGTTGACCAACGCGGAACGTTACGTGACGCCGGAGCTGAAGGAGAAGGAATCGCTTATCCTCGAAGCGGAAGAGAAAATGGTCGATCTCGAATACGCCAAATTCGTGGAGCTTCGTGAGCATCTAACCGTGCACCTGCACCGGCTGCAGAAGCTTGCTGAAGTACTGGCGGCGCTTGATGTGTTCCAATCGCTCGCGACCGTAAGCGGTGAACAGCGCTATGTGAAGCCAACTGTGACGGAGGGCTATAATTTCGTCGCTGTGGAGGGGCGCCATCCTGTCGTTGAAGCCGTTATGGAAGGCGCGGCATTTATCGCGAATGATACCAGACTGACGAAGGACGGCGGTAGCGATGCTTCCATGCTCCTTATTACCGGCCCC
Organism: Paenibacillus sp. R14(2021); assembly: GCF_019431355.1. Classification (NCBI taxonomy): domain Bacteria; kingdom Bacillati; phylum Bacillota; class Bacilli; order Caryophanales; family Paenibacillaceae; genus Paenibacillus; species Paenibacillus sp. R14(2021). The sequence goes on along the minus strand of NZ_CP080269.1, from coordinate 1,486,458 downwards.
AACATGGCCGGCAAGAGCACATACATGCGCCAAGTAGCGCTTGTGAGTATCATGGCGCAAATCGGCTGCTTTGTTCCTGCGAAGCAAGCGGAGGTGCCGCTGATCGACCGGATCTTCACGCGAATAGGAGCGGCGGACGATCTCATCGGCGGTCAAAGCACGTTCATGGTCGAGATGAAAGACATTCAAATTATGACGGAGAAAGCGACTTCGCAAAGCTTGGTCATTATCGACGAGCTTGGCCGTGGCACGTCTACCGGCGAAGGCATGGCAATCGCCCAGGCGGTAATCGAGTTCGTGCACCACGAAGTGGGCTGCAAAGCGCTTGTGTCGACGCATTTTCATGAGCTTGCGCATTTGGGAGATACGCTGCCTCATCTGGCGAACGCGTGCATGGCTGTACAGGAAACCGGCGATAACGTTACGTTTCTGCGCAAGCTTGTGCCCGGTGCAGCCGGCAGCAGCTACGGCATCTATTGCGCGCAGCTCGCCGGATTGCCAGGCAGCATTATTACGCGCGCGTACGCGCTGCTTGATTCGCATACGAAGCTCGAAATGGCGGCGGCTGCAACGCTGCTGCCAACTGCGATTGTGACTCGTGAACAAACGGCAGCCGCGGCTGGAATTGTAACAAGCGCAGCAGGTGAACGACGTATCGAGCCGAATTCCGGCCCTTCGGGAGCGGCTGCCTTGGCGGCGGCGGAATCAGCATCTATATACGCAGCTCCGGCGCTTGAAAATCAATCAGCCGATTTGTCTGCGGCAGCCGGAGTGGTGCAGCTCTCGATCTTCGAGGAGCCGGCACCGGCCGATAACGCTAAGGCTCGCAAAGGAAGCCCGCGTGCGGAGCAGCTGGCCGATCAGCTGCGGAAGCTGGACTTGTTCAACCTGACGCCGATGCAGGCGATGCAGTGGCTGAATGATATGAAGCTGAAGCTGAACGAGTAACTTGCAAAAATCTAAGCTTATGCTTCCGATGCAAGTTTTTTGCTAGCTCCGAAGCGTATTCAAGTAGTATCGCAAAAAACTTTTAAAGGGTGACGTTCATGAGCAAAATCCGGATTTTGGATGAGCAGCTAGCCAACCAAATCGCTGCCGGCGAGGTTGTGGAACGGCCTTCTTCCGTTGTGAAGGAGCTCGTTGAGAACGCCGTCGACGCCGGCAGCTCCACGATTGATATCGTCATCGAGGAGGGCGGTTTGTCGCTCATTCGCGTAACCGACGATGGCACGGGGATCGAAGGCGACGATATCGAGACGGCCTTCTACCGGCACGCGACGAGTAAAATATCCTCCAGTAAGGATTTGTTCCGGATCGCCAGCCTTGGCTTCCGGGGCGAGGCGCTGCCAAGTATCGCGGCCGTAGCCAAGGTAGAATGCATCTCAGCGCCGGACAAGAGCGGACTCGGCCGCAGGCTCGTAATCGAAGGCGGCACGATCGTCGTCAACGAGGAGTCGAACGCTCCGCAAGGCACGGATATCAGCGTGCGGGAGCTGTTCTACAACACGCCGGCACGGCTGAAATATATGAAAACGATTCAAACCGAGCTTGGCCATATCGCCGATTACGTGAACCGGCTGGCCTTGGCGCATCCCGGCATTGCTTTCACGCTGAAGCATAACGGTAACACCTTGCTGCGCACGCTCGGCAGCGGAGACCGGCTTCAGACGTTCGCCGCGATTTACGGCACGGCGACAGCCAAAGCGATGCTGGCGGTCGAAGGGGAACATCCAGACTACGAGCTGCGCGGCTACATTTCCAAGCCGGAACAAACCCGTTCGAACCGCAATGGCATCACTGTTGTTGTGAACGGTCGATATATCCGGAGCTTTGTGCTGAATCAAGCGATGATGCAGGCGTATCATACGCTGCTTCCGATTAACCGCTTTCCCCTCGCCGTGCTTGAATTGGGTATGCACCCGTCCCTGCTGGATGTCAACGTCCATCCTTCCAAGATGGAAGTTCGATTCAGCAAAGAGGCGGAACTGCGCGAATTTATTGAGGACGCCATCAGACGCGCGCTCGGCAAGCAGCGTCATATTCCCGGTCCGGCATCGCCGACCGAGCGTTCGAAGCCGGCTTTCATTCAAGACCGGATTTCGTTTCATCAGCCTGAGCCAGCGGGATCTGACGGCCAAGCCGTCTCTCCGGTCATCGCTGCCAATCCGTATGCTTCGCCATCGTCCGCGGCCAACATGCCGTTATTCCAAACGACGCCGCAGGCAGAACGACCATCTCTGAATCGGCCAGCTGATGCTGCCGGCAAACTGTCCGCAGCCGAGGTGGCGGCCGCGCTTGACAAAGCAGAACAATCGTTCGGCAGCCGAACGGAGGACGCATTCGCTTCTTCGGATTTCGGTTGTGCTCATACGTCGGAGAGCTCCCAAACAGCTCCGTTCAACGCGGAGCGGGTAACGGGCTCATCCTCTTCGCTTCGGCCAGCGGGCTTGCCGGCCAGAAGTCAGTCGCAGCAGGAATGGCAAAGCGCCAGATCGGCGTCTGTTCCGAAGGACGCGACAGAACGGCTCTATGCGCCTCCAAGCGGGCAGAATCGGGAGTGGAGCGCAAGAGAATCGGCGGAAACCGGCTATACCCATCCGACCGCGGGCCATACCGTGTATCAGCCTATCGATAAGCAGCCTGAGCCGGCCGCTCCCGTCGTTGATTCGCCTCATCGCGACATTGACCCTGCATCACCGGCATTTCCTGAGCTCTACTGGATCGGCCAGCTTCATGGGACGTACATCGTCGCACAGAACGAGGAAGGGCTGTTTCTGATTGATCAGCATGCCGCGCACGAGCGGATCAATTATGAATACTATCTGGATAAATTCAGCCGGCCGGAACAGGCGAGCCAGCAGCTGCTGGTTCCGCTGACGCTGGAATTTACGCCGACAGAGGCTGACGCGCTCCAAAGCAAGCTTCATCTGCTGCAAGAAGCGGGCGTCGAGCTCGAGCCTTTCGGTTCGAACACCTTTCTTGTTCGCGCATACCCGGAGTGGCTGCCTGCAGGCGACGAAGGCGACGTCATCGAGGAAATGGCGGACTGGCTGCTGCAAGAGCGAGGCGCGATTGACGTCGGCAAGCTGCGCGAGAAATCGGCCATTATGTGCTCATGCAAGGCGTCGATCAAAGCGAACGACCGGCTGACGCGCGAAGAAGGGGAAGGCTTGTTAAGAAGGCTCGCTTCCTGTATGCAGCCGTACACCTGCCCGCACGGCCGACCGATCGTCGTTCATATGACAACCTACCAGCTGGAGAAGATGTTCAAGCGGGTGATGTCATGATCGTGTCGACGCCGCAGAAGCCATCCGAGGAGCAGATTCACTACGCGCAGGGGATCGCCGAGGAGCTGGGAGGCCGTTACGTACCGCGCAAACAAGACTCGCTGCAGCTGCTAAAGCAGAAATACGAGGATTCCTGCCTCCTTGTTGCAGACGATCGTGGACTGCGCTATTATGAGAATTCGGAGGAGCCGCTGTATTTTCATCCCAGCATGGCTTACGTCCGCGTCAAACGGATGCGCAAAGGCGAGAGCGACCCGCTCATTACGCTGACCGGCTGCCAGCCAGGCGATGTCGTGATTGATTGTACGGCAGGACTCGGCTCGGATGCCATCGTGTTTGCGTATGCAGCGGGGAAAGCAGGATCCGTGACAGCCTTGGAGAGCGAGCGGATGCTGTATACCGTCGTTCGCGAAGGGCTGCGCAGCTATCATACTGAGCACGGAGATGTCAACGAGGCGCTGCGCCGCATTCAGATGCAGTGCATCGATCATCTCAGCTACCTGTCCGCGCAGCCGGACAAGAGCGCGGACATCGTTTATTTCGATCCGATGTTCCGCCAGCCGCTGCACGATTCTTCGGCGCTTGCGCCGCTAAGAGGACTGGCGAACAGCTCCGCGCTCAGCGAAGCATCCATTCGGGAAGCGCTTCGCGTCGCCCGTAAATGCGTCGTGCTCAAGGAGCACGGGGACAGCGGCGAGTTCCAGCGTCTTGGCTTCCAGCGCCGCCACAGAAACAAAATTGCATACGGAGTGATTCTGCCATCATGAGCTCAGCATCAAACGATAGCGCCAAGCCGAAGCTGCTCGTGCTGATCGGACCGACTGCCGTCGGCAAAACGAGGATGAGCCTGGACCTTGCCAAAGCATGGAACGCGGAGATCATTTCCGGCGATTCCATTCAAGTGTACAAGGGCATGGATATCGGCACGGCCAAAATCAAACCTGAGGAGCGGGAGGGCATCCCGCATCACCTCATCGATATTTGCGATCCGGTGCATCCGTTCTCGGTTGCAGAGTTTCAGGAGCGCTGCGCCGCCCTGATCCCGGCTATACAAAGCCGGGGCAAGCTGCCTTTTATCGTAGGGGGAACGGGGCTTTACGTGGAGTCCGTCGCCTACGCTTACGAATTCGCGGAAGTGGGATCGGATGATGCCTTTCGCGAGGAAATGCGTCTCTATGCGCTGAATCAAGGTGCCGAAGCCCTTCATGACAAGCTGCGCGCCGTAGATCCGGAGGCGGCGCAGCGGCTGCATCCCAATGATCAGCGCCGCGTCATCCGCGCGTTGGAGGTCTACCATTTGACGGGATCCACAGTTTCCCGGCAGCTGGAAGGACAGAAAAAGACCTCTCCTTACGAACTCTGTATCATCGGCTTGACCATGGACCGTGCTGTGCTTTACGCCCGTATCAATGAACGAGTCGATGCCATGATCGAAGAAGGCTTGGTGGAAGAAGTTCGCGGTTTGCTGGAACAGGGCGTTCCGGGGGATGCCGTTTCCATGCATGGATTGGGGTATAAGGAAATCGTGCTTTATTTACAAGGTCATATGACGCTGGAGTCGGCCGTTGAGCTGCTGAAACGCGACACGCGGCACTTCGCGAAGCGCCAGTTGTCCTGGTTCAGGCACATGAACGACATTCACTGGATCGATTGCGGTGAAAATTTTAACGAGAATTTGCAAACAATTCATGGTATAATAGCAGGAAAGTTTAGGATGGAACTTGAATATACTATTAACCAACCTTTTGACGATGGGGGTAACGCGCAATGAACAAATCTATCAACATTCAAGATACGTTTCTGAATCAACTTCGCAAAGACAGCGTGCCGGTAACCGTCTATTTAACGAACGGTTTCCAAATTCGCGGTGTCATTAAAGCCTTTGACAATTTCACGATCGTCATTGACAGCGAAGGCCGCCAGCAAATGGTGTACAAGCATGCTATTTCGACGTTTACCCCGCAACGTAATGTTTCGCTCATGCAGGTGCAAGACAACGACGCGTAACTACCGGAGAGCATGCGATGAAACCTTTTCTAAGCATGTTACGTTTAATTGGATATCGGCACGAAAGAGCAACCCTTGCGACGTGCGGGGTTGTTCTTTTTATTGACGGGATATCATGTTTCACGCTCCCCGTTGCCGGTTACTCATATAGGGTATAAATAGAGAGAAGCGTATCATCCGCGTTTCCAATTTGGAGGGGACCTTGCTTATGGCTGTAGGACCGCGCAAAGCGAATACCAAGCGAACGGAGAAGAAACCGAAGAAGAAAAACAAAAAACGCAAATTAGCCGTATGGCTGTTTTTTACGGCAGCGATCGCTGTCGTGTGCGGGATCATTGGCTATATGCTCATTATTTTGAACGGGGAAAGGATTTTGTCCGAGAATCAAGATAAATTGATTCTTCCGGAAGCTTCCACGATCTACGACGGACAAGGAAAAGAAGTGACAAGGCTCGGCGCGAACCGCGAGAACGTGGAGTTTGCCGAAATTCCGGAGCTGATGCGCGATGCCGTTATCGCAACGGAAGACCAACGCTTCGAGAAGCATTCCGGTATCGATCTATGGTCGATCGGCCGCGCGCTCGTGAAGGACGTCGTTGCCCGCAGCGCGGTAGAAGGCGGAAGTACGATTACGCAGCAACTGGCGAAAAATTTATTTCTCTCGTCCGACAAAACACCGTTCCGCAAAGCGACGGAAGCTTCCATCGCGGTTGCGCTGGAGCATAAGAAGACGAAGGACGAAATCATAACGATGTACCTGAATCGGATTTATTTCGGGAAGAGCGCCTATGGGGTCAAAGCAGCAGCAGAGTTATATTTCAATACCGACCTGAAGGATTTGAAGCTGTGGCAGATGGCGACCCTTGCCGCAATCCCCAAAGCACCGTCAACGTATAATCCGATCAAAAACCCGGAAAAATCGATGGAGCGGCGGGCAGTCGTCCTGCAGCTGATGTTCGATCAAGGGTATATCACGAAAGCACAAATGGACGAGGCGAAGGCCGTTAAATACGAGCCGGTCGAGCAGGACAAAAATACAGAAACCTATACGGCTTTCATTGATTACGCCTTGGACGAAGCCGAACGGGTCAGCGGCCTGACCGAAGAGCAGATGCGCATCGGCGGCTACAAGATCTTTACGACGCTTAACACGCAGGCACAGTCTGTCATGGAGCGGGAATTCGAAGACGACAACAATTTCGAGAAGAGCGTCGACGCGCAGAAGGAGCAGGGCGCGATGATCATCGTAGATCACCGCTCCGGCGAAATCCAAGGTCTTGTCGGCGGTCGGGACTATGCGAACAAAGGTACGAATCGGGTGCTGATTCCGCGTCAGCCGGGTTCCTCTTTTAAACCGATAACGGTATATGGACCGGCGATCGAGACCGGCGATTATTTTCCGTGGTCGATTCTGCAAGACGTGAAAACCTGCTATGGCAGCTACTGTCCGAGAGACAGCAACAGGGTCAAGTATATCGGTCCTGTTTCGATGGAGCAGTCCATTAAAGAATCGCGGAATGCCTCTGCGGTCTGGCTCTTGAATGAGATGGGCGTCAAAACCGGTTTGGCTTTTGCGGAAAATCTCGGCTTCGAGCTGGATAAAACGAAGGATCGCAATTTGGCGATCGGGCTTGGCGGTTTGACGTACGGCGTTACGCCTTACCAGATGGCAAAGGCTTACAGCGCGTTCGCGAATGACGGCAAAACCGTCGATCCGCATGCATTGGTCAAAATTACAGATAAAGATGATACGTCGCTGTACGAATACAATGCGCCGACTTCTGAACAGGTGATGAAGCCTTCCACCTCCTACTACATGACAGAGCTTATGCAAGGCGTTCTCGAGAAGGGCGGCACCGGGGTAAATGCCCGTATTGACAGGCCTGTCGCCGGTAAGACCGGTACGACGCAGAACGGGGTTCCCGGCGTGAAGAACGGCTACAATCGCGATGCCTGGTTCGCTGGTTATACACCGGAATGGACAGCCGTGGTATGGATGGGCTATGATCATACCGATAAAGATCATATGATCAAGCGAAGCAGCGAGCAGTCTGCCGCGATGTTCGGTAAGGTGATGCGCGAAGCGATGAAAGGCGTGCCGAAAGGCAGCTTCACGAAGCCGGCAGAGGTGCATGTAGAGAAGCCGCCGATCGGTATTACGAACTTCAACGCGGTGTACGACGAACAAAATGCTAGAGTGCAGCTGTCCTGGTCCCCTGTGGAGGGCGAAGGAATGACGTATCGTGTCTATCGTAAGGAAGCGAGCGAGGCAGCATTTACGAAGCTGCTGGATTCGCTGGATGCGACAGGCGTAGACGACCTGAGCATTGCTCCCGGAATGAGCTACGAGTATTACGTGACCGCCTATGATCCGAAGAAAGATATGGAGGGCGAGCCGTCGAGCAAGCTGAAGGTCGACATTCCGGAGATTCAAATCAATCCGTCAGATCCGCAAAATCCGGATCAAGGGACGCCGGGCGATGGAAGCGGAGGCGACGACGGCACGACACCAGGAAACGGAACGGAGAATCCGGATAACGGCGGTACGCCTCCGGATGGGGGCAACAATGGTACAACGCCTCCGGATGACGGGGGCCAAAACCCGAATAACGGCGGTCAGCCTATCGAGCCTGGAAACGGCAACGAAAATGGCAGCGGAGGCAGCAACGGCACTGGCGGTAATACGGGTACAGGGTCTGGCGACACAAACAACGGTACCGATGACGGTACCACTCCTGTAAATGGTCAACCGACAGCACCGGGCGGTGAAGAAGCGAACAAGAACGATACGGCAGTAACCTCGCCGTAAGCGAGCGGGACAGTTAGCGCTTGAAGACAAGAATTACTAGACGTGGAGGCTTATTCGAAGATGATGATGAAGAACCGTACGGCGCTCATGCTCGTATTGTCGGCAATGTTGATTGTAGTTACGGCATGCGGAGCAAAAACGAATAACACGGCGCAAGACAATCAAAATGTGCAGTCTGGCGCGAGCAATGCAGGTAATTCGGGCAATGGGGGCAATGCAGGCAGTACGCCGAAATCCTGGTCCGAGATGCCGAAGCTGACAATTGACAAGGATAAATCGTATACAGCCGAGTTCAAGACGAACAAAGGCGACTTCAAGATTGAATTGTATGCGAAGGATGCGCCGCAGACCGTTAACAACTTTGTGTTCTTGGCTAACGAGAAATTTTATGACGGCGTGAAGTTTCACCGCATTATCCAAACCTTCATGATTCAAGGTGGAGACCCTACAGGAACCGGTGGCGGCGGTCCGGGTTATTCCATTCCCGATGAACTGAACAATGGCCACAGCTACGAAGAAGGCACGCTGGCAATGGCGAACGCAGGACCGAATACCGGAGGAAGCCAGTTCTTCATTTGTACCGGAGCGGACGCGGCTGGGTTGAACAATACGCCTAACTATCCGATCTTCGGCAAAGTGTCCGAGGGGATGGACGTCGTGAAGACAATTGCAGCTACGCCGGTAACGGCCAGTCCTTCCGGCGAACCGAGCCAGCCCACGGAAGACGTCATCATCAAGACAATCACGATTACGGAGAAATAAGCTTGGCAATGGGGAGAGCGGCTGGATGCTGCTCTCCTTTTGTATAATCGTACAAGGCGGGGCTTGGTTTATTTTATAGGGTCGCTGGAGATGGACGTTAAGTTGTGGTAATCTTTTTTTAATGAGGGAAATCTGCCCTGCTGCTTGTTTGCGTTCCGCGCCGAACTAGAGCGCGATCCTAACGGAAAGGTCGTTCCGTATGAAACGAAAATTTTCTGACCGAGCCAATTGGCGCCGCATCCTGCGTAGAAGTTACACGTGTCTGACGATGGACGGAGACGAATTCAAGGGTCTTGTGACGTTCTATCGCATCCACGAATTGCGCGAACCGCTTTGGAAAGAATACAACGGGCGCAAATTATGCCTGGCTGACCGAGGCTATTTGTGGATGCAGCATTTTCCGCGAGGTGAACATTTTGTCGTGACGACGATGTTCGATGATAAGAATCGCGTCGTTCAGTGGTATATCGATATTTGCAAGACGCAGGGCTTGACGGATCAACAGGTTCCATGGTTTGACGATTTGTATCTCGATGTCGTTGTACTTCCGAGCGGAGAGGTGTTTTTGCTCGACGAAGATGAGCTGGAGGAAGCCGTTACCCAAGGAACGGTGACGAATAAAGATGCCGCGCTTGCACGCAAGACGGCAGGCAGACTGCTGTCTACGATACGAAACGGACGGTTTCGTTATTTTACGCTCAGCTTGAAGCATCGCAAAACGTTGGCGCAGAGCGGAGAGCTCAGCGAATCGTGAAAGCCGCAGCCGAATCGAAGCGGAACCCGAAGCGCAGCCCAAAACGCAGTTCCCGCAGACGTTTCCGTCCCTTACTTCTTCTTCTGCGGATCTGCGCTTGGGTCGCGGCGCTCGGCGTATTCTGGTGTGCATATTTGCTTTGGTTGATTTGCAGCTATGATTTACCGAAACCGGTTCCAAAATCAGATGCAGCCATTATCTTAGGCGCAGCGCTTTGGGATAATAAGCCAAGTCCCGGTTTGCGCGAGCGGCTGGAGCACGGGTACGCTTTATACAAGCAGGGTACCGTGAAGTATTTTATTCTCTCCGGCGGGCATGATCATAATGGCTCTACGCTCTCGGAAGCGGAGGGCATGCGCGATTATTTGGCAGCTAAGGGTGTCCCGAAAGTGAAGATGATGCTGGAAGAAGACTCCAGGAGCACCTACGAGAATCTGCTCTTCAGCCGGCCGCTGGCCGCCAAACACGGCTGGTGCAAGCTTCTAATCGTTACCCATGACTTCCATGCGCCTCGCGCCGGGGAAATTTCCGCGTATTTGAATTATCCGGCGAATACCGTGACCGCGGGCTACAAATCCCAAGTTCTGAGCGTCGGCTACAATTATTCGCGGGAAGTATTGGCCTATACGAAATGGAAGCTGGATGAACAACTGATGCGCCTCGGCTTACGGCTGCCGGATTAGCTGTCATCCTGACTAAGGCTCGCCTTAAATCTGTTAATATGGCGGTTATCACTAGAATACAATGGATTATACGCGCAGCAGATGCCCATGATCCTTGAAGGACAGGTGATGAAGCACATATGGACGATCGAGTCGTTACGACAGGCGGGAGTGGCAGTGGAAGACCCGCCCGTCAAATCAATGTAGTCCTCCGAAGCAGCGAATCGTATGCCCTTGCCGGCAGCCCGGCACCGCAAATCGACAGCGAACCGGCCGCTGCTGCACGGCCGCTGTCCGCGAACGACCCGTTCCTAGACATCCAACGTGAGCTCGACCCCATGGTCGGGCTTGAGAACGTGAAATTGCTGATTTATGAAATATATGCGCTGCTGCAAATCAGCCGCATGCGTTCGGATGCAGGGCTGTCGGGCGGATCGCATGTGTACCATATGATCTTTACCGGGAATCCTGGTACAGGCAAGACCACGATCGCTCGCATTGTGGCGAAGCTGTTCAACAAGATGGGCGTACTGTCTAAGGGCCATATGATTGAGGTGGAACGAGCCGATCTGGTCGGTGAATATATCGGGCATACCGCCCAGAAAACCCGTGATCTTGTGCGCAAGGCACTTGGCGGCGTACTGTTTGTGGACGAAGCCTACAGCTTGGCTCGCGGCGGTGAGAAGGATTTTGGCAAGGAGGCGATCGATACCCTTGTCAAGGCGATGGAGGACCATCGGAATCAATTCGTGCTCATTCTTGCGGGTTATCCGCTCGAAATCGAGAACTTTCTGCTGACGAATCCGGGCCTGCCGTCGCGCTTCCCCATTCAAATCGATTTTCCGGACTATTCGGTGGATCAGCTCATCCAAATTGCGGAGTTAATGGCGAAGGACCGGGATTACACACTTATTCCCCAGTCAGTGTTCAAGCTGCGCCAGCATCTCATGCAGGAGAAGGCAATGTCGATGTTCGCGTTTAGCAACGCGCGTTATGTGCGCAATATAATCGAGAAAGCCTTCCGTCATCAGGCGGTCCGCTTATTGAATCAGTATCCTGCCGGTTCACCGGGCAAACAGGAACTCATGGCTGTTCGCCCGGAGGATTTGAAATGGGAGAAATGAACATTTAAAGGAGCTGCAACCGCCAACTATGAGGCAAACAACCTACGATACCGATACCGGTATGCAAGATCGGGCGATTCTCGTCAGCCTTATAACCCCCGATATCAAACGAGGGCCGGGCAATCCCGAGCATTCCCTTCAGGAGCTAGTCAGCTTGGCGGAAACGGCAGGCGTCGAAGTGTTGGCGTCGCTGACGCAGAATAAGGAGAAGATCGATACCAAGTGGTTCATCGGCAAGGGCAAAGTCGAGGAGCTCAGAGCCGCTGCCGAGGAGCTTGGCGCTACGACTGCGATATTCGATCAGGAGCTCTCCGGTGCACAGGTCCGCAATTTGGAAGAATCGCTGGATTTGAAAATCATCGACAGGACGCAGTTGATTTTGGACATATTTGCGCAGCGTGCCAAAACTAGAGAGGGTATAATTCAAGTCGAACTGGCTCAGCTCAGCTACTTGCTGCCAAGGCTATCCGGCCACGGCAAGAATCTCTCCCGTCTTGGCGGCGGAATCGGGACAAGAGGTCCCGGCGAGTCGAAGCTAGAAACCGACCGGCGCCATATTCGTGACCGGATCTCGGATTTGAAGCACACGCTTGCAGAAGTCGTGCGGCACCGTACGCTTCACCGCGAGCGCCGCAAGAAGTCCGGCGTGCAGCAGGTTGCGCTCGTCGGGTATACCAATGCCGGCAAGTCGACGCTGCTTCGTGAGCTGACGCAGGCCGATGTATATGTGGAGAACCAATTATTTGCTACACTTGATCCTACATCCCGCAATTTGACGCTTCCAAGCGGCAGCGAAGTCGTGCTGACAGATACGGTCGGTTTCATTCAAAATCTGCCGCATGACTTGATCGCCGCGTTTCGGGCGACGCTGGAGGAAGTATGCGAAGCGGATCTCGTGCTTCATGTCATCGACAGCTCCTCCATCATGCGTGAAGAACAGATCTCGGTCGTGGAACACATCCTTGGCGAGCTTGGCGCAGCCGATAAGCCGCAGCTGATGATTTATAATAAAATGGATCTGGTTGTGGCGGGAAGCGGTCAGCTCCTGCCGGCCAACGGACCGGATACGCTTGTGATCAATGCGTATAACGATTCGGATTTGCTGCGGCTGCGGCAGAAGATTCAAGACAAGATGACAGGCGCTACGCGAACCTTCGTGCTGCCGGCCGAACGCGGCGATCTGATTGCGCTTGCTTACCGAACGGGTGATGTACTCGAACAGTCCGTTGAAGGCGAGAGCATGTGGCTGACGGTCCAGCTGAACAAGCAGGATTATGAGGTTCATGGCCATACGCTGGAACAATATGTTCATTAAGCATAAAAAACAACGTGGAGATATGAGGAGAGACTTTGAAGGTGAAACAGCAAGAACGTACAAGCTGGTTAGAGTTGACCAAGTGGGCGGAGGCTGCAGAGATGCAGGCCGCCCCTGTTTTTCGTTCACTGGACGGCGTCGCTGAGCGCAACCAGTGGAAAGTGATTGAAGCGTTTCAGAAGCACCGCGTCAGCGATTATCATTTTAACGGTTCGACCGGGTACGGCTATAATGATCGGGGAAGAGAAGTGTTAGATTTAGTCTACGCGGATGTCATGGGCGCGGAAGCTGCACTGGTGCGTCCGCATTTCGTATCCGGGACCCATACGATCAGCTGTGCGTTATTCGGGCTGCTTCGTCCGGGCGACGAGCTGCTCTACATTACGGGACGTCCGTATGACACACTGCATAAGGTGATCGGGAAGCCCGGCGACGGCAAGGGATCGCTGCAGGACTTCGGCATCGCCTACGGCGAGGTTGCTCCGCTTGCGGACGGCTCCATTGATTGGGACACGGTCGCAGCCCGCATGACAGCTCGAACCCGTGTGATCGGCATTCAACGTTCGCGCGGTTATGATTGGCGCGCATCCTATACCGTTGCCCAGATTGGCGAGATGGTGAAACGGGTAAAAGAATTGAAACCGGACGTATATATATTCGTAGACAACTGTTACGGTGAATTTACGGAAGAATTGGAGCCCACCGAGGTTGGCGTTGATCTGATGGCTGGATCGTTAATCAAGAATCCGGGCGGCGGCCTTGCGCCGACAGGCGGCTACGTAGCAGGCAGGAAGGAAGCAGTCGACCTGACCGCTTATCGGCTTACGGCACCGGGTATTGGCGGCGATGTCGGAGCGACGCTCGGGACGCTGCGAGCCATGTATCAAGGCTTGTTTTTGGCTCCGCATCTCGTCGGACAAGCGCTCAAGGGCAGTGTTTTCGGCGCGGCGATATTTGAAATGCTTGGCTTCGAAAGCAGCCCCCGTTATGATGCGCCGCGCACGGACTTGATTCAGGCAATTCGGTTCAAGGAAGCGGATCAGCTAATAGCGTTCGTGCAGGGCGTGCAGCGCGCATCCGCAGTAGATTCACATGTCACCCCCGAGCCGTGGGACATGCCTGGTTATGAACATCCCGTTATTATGGCGGCTGGTACATTTATGCAGGGTGGGAGCTTGGAGCTTTCGGCGGATGCGCCGATCCGTGAGCCCTTTATCGCGTATATGCAGGGCGGACTCACTTATGCCCATGTCAAATACGGTGTTCTGAACGCGCTCAGCATGCTTGCCGAACGAGAGTTGATTGTAATTAAACCTTACACAACTTGACACGTTTTTGGCATAGATGTACAATGAGAGCATATATCAGATACTGGAAGGTTGATGCGACATGGGTGACGAAATACGCAGAAATATGGCGCTTTTTCCGATCGGCATCGTCATGAAGTTGACCGACTTGACCGCTCGGCAAATCCGTTACTATGAGCAGCACGAACTAATCGTACCCGCTCGTACGGCCGGGAACCAGCGGTTGTTCTCGTTTAACGACGTGGAGAGACTGCTCGAAATCAAATCGCTGATTGAGAAAGGCGTTAATATCGCCGGCATCAAGCAGGTGATGAACCCGGTTTCGAAGGAATCGGAAGACGCGACTGTCGTCAGCGAATTGTCAGAAGTGAAACGACGCGAGCTGTCGGATGCACAGCTTCACCGCCTGCTGAAACAGCAGCTGCTTGAGAAGAGACCGGGCAAAGCCTCGTTAATTCAAGGCCAGTTGTCCCGTTTCTATAACAAAAAATAATAACAATGAATAACCAAAAGGAGCTGATTCCGTGAGCTACAACAAAGATGACATCAGACGTATCGCGAAGGAACAAAATGTCCGGTTTATTCGTCTTCAGTTCACCGACTTGCTTGGAACGATCAAGAACGTAGAGATTCCCGTCAGCCAGCTGGAGAAAGCACTCGATAATAAAATGATGTTTGACGGTTCTTCCATCGAAGGTTATGTGCGGATCGAAGAGTCCGATATGTATCTCTATCCAGACCTGGATACATGGGTCGTATTCCCTTGGGTGGCCGAGGATCGCGTTGCCCGCTTGATCTGTGATATCTATATGCCGGACGGCACGCCGTTTGCCGGCGACCCGCGGGGTATTCTGAAGCGTGCGCTGAAAGAAGCGGAAGAAATGGGCTTTACCGCTATGAACGTAGGTCCGGAACCGGAATTCTTCCTGTTCAAAACCGACGCGCAAGGCAACCCGACGACGGAGCTGAACGACCAAGGCGGTTACTTCGACCTTGCGCCAATGGATCTCGGAGAGAACTGCCGACGCGAAATCGTGCTGACGCTGGAAGAGATGGGCTTCGAAATTGAGGCATCGCACCACGAAGTGGCGCCAGGCCAGCATGAAATTGACTTTAAATACGCGGATGCGATCAAAGCTGCCGATCAAATCCAAACGTTCAAGCTTGTCGTTAAAACCGTAGCCCGCCAGCACGGCCTGCATGCTTCTTTCATGCCGAAACCGTTGTTCGGTGTAAACGGATCCGGCATGCACTGCCACCAATCGCTGTTCCGCGGCAACGTGAACGCCTTCTATGACGAGAGCGACAAGCTGGGCTTGAGCCAAGTTGCCCGCTACTACATGGCAGGTATGCTGCGTCATGCGCGTGCATTCGCAGCCATCACGAATCCAACAGTTAACTCGTACAAGCGTCTTGTGCCTGGTTATGAAGCACCTTGCTACGTAGCTTGGTCTGCGAGCAACCGCAGCCCGATGATCCGAATTCCGGCTTCCCGCGGCTTAAGCACGCGTATTGAAGTACGCAGCCCGGATCCGGCCGCTAACCCTTATCTGGCGCTTGCTGTTATGTTGAAGGCAGGTTTGGACGGTATCCGCAACAAGCTGCCGCTTCCTGCGCCAACGGATCGTAACATCTATGTAATGACGGATGAGGAGCGGATCGACGAAGGCATCCCGAGCTTGCCGGATGACCTCAAGGAAGCGCTCACCGAGCTGCTTCGCAGTGAAGTCATCTGCGACGCGCTCGGCGATCATGCACTTGCTCACTTCTATGAGCTGAAGGAAATCGAGTGGGATATGTACCGCACGCAAATTCACGAGTGGGAGCGCGATCAGTACCTGTCGCTCTACTAGAACCAAGATCACGACTGCTTCCGCGGAACCGCGGGGGCAGTTTTTTTGTTTGGATCGAGGAACTCACCCGCACTTGTACAGCCCATTGCGCATACAATGCCGCATTAGAACTTTGCTGAAAGGCGGTGCCATGAATGAAGGGTATTATAAAAGCAGGGACCTCTTTCAAGCTCACGGGCCCTGTGCTTTCCCATGTGGCTGCCATCATGACGCCCTTTTATATGAAAATCGCCGGCAACCGCAGCTTTGCGCTGCGATGGTCCAGAGCGGTAAGGCAGGCGAATTTGGACGTATTGCTAGCCTTGTTCAAGGCGGTGACGCCGCCGGCGAAGCTGAGCGGGTTTTCCGTGAATGGAATCGGGTATTTTATTGATTTCCAATTTCCGCCGCCTACCCTGCAGTATTCAAACGGAACAACGATTCCTCCCGGTACGGCGCAGTTTACGTTCTCAACGCCGATCCATCGTGCCATTGCAAGGGCGGTCATCCCATTCTATACAGCACTTTCGAAATCACCAGCTTATGCTGTGGCGTTGGCGTCCGCTGTCAACGCAAATGACATCGCGCGCATTCGAAGGCTTGTTCGACAAAAAGTGACATCTAAGGCATTGCAAGCCGTTACGAGCGATTTCTCGGGGGTAACGCTTACCTTCAAATTCCGAGGCAGCCGGTTTCTCTATCGGAACCTATTGTTCCGTGAGATTGTAGGTTAAGTGACATGAACATTGTTAATGATCTGCAAATCGAAAAGCACAAGGGGCATTCACTGCGCTTCATGCAAGCGCTGTGAATGCCCCTTGTGCTTATGTTTAGTGGATATCGCGGAAGAGGCCGATGACTTTGCCGAGAATCGTAACGTTGCGGAGGCGAATTGGCTCCATCGTTGCGTTCTCCGGCTGCAGGCGAATGTGATCCTTCTCCTTATAGAAGGTCTTGACGGTAGCTTCGTCGTCCTCCGTCATGGCAACAACGATATCGCCGTTGGTCGCATTCTGCTGCTGGCGAACGATGACATAATCTCCGTCATGGATGCCGGCCTCGATCATACTCTCACCCATGACGTTAAGGATGAAGACAGTATCGTCGCCGACTTTATCTGCTGGAAGAGGGAAGTAATCCTCGATATTCTCTGTCGCCGTAATCGGGACGCCGGCGGTTACTTTACCTACAACAGGCACCTTAGCGATGGAGAGGGGGAATGGAATTTCATTGTCTTCTCCATCTAAGATTTCGATTGCGCGAGGCTTCGTAGGGTCGCGGCGAATGAGGCCCTTCTTCTCTAAACGGTCCAGGTGGCCGTGAACCGTTGAACTTGATGCCAGTCCGACAGCTTCACCGATCTCACGAACGGAAGGCGGGTAACCTTTCTCGCGAACTTCCGTCTTAATGAATTCTAGTATCGCCTGCTGGCGGTTTGAAAGTTTCGACACCGGAATCACTCCATCGTTTCATTTGTGTCAAATTATAACACAGAACCGGAGTTCGTACAAACATAAGTTCGAGAAACACAAGTTCGCATTTTTCTGCGAACAAACGTTCTAAAATGTGTTGACTGCAAACGGATGTTCGTGTTATTCTGGATTCATCGAGTACAGAACAAACGTTTGGGGTGCTGATAATAATGACAACGATATCTATGTATTCAACCGCTAATCCAGGTAAGGGATCCATTACACATACAGCAACGCGTTCACGTCAGGAGCGCAGGGCAGAACGGTTATTGATTCGTCTTGCTGCTGCAACGTTATTCTTCGTCCTGCTGTTTACTGGTCTTACATTAATGACGAGCCATGCGAACAGCGAGCTTCCCGCCCAACCGACCGCAGAGGAACAAGTGATTATTGTCGGCTCTGGCGATACATTATGGGAGATCGCAAGCGACATTCGTAAGGAAGGCGAGGATATCCGGCAGATTGTGTATGCGCTGCAGAAACGGAACAACTTAAGCGGCGGTTCATTAAAGGCCGGACAGTCACTGATTGTTCCAGCGGATTAATAGCTTGCAGCATAACTATATGTTAAGAAACAGGACTAGGCGGGCCGCGCTGCTTGGTCCTTTTTTGTTTTGTATCGAGGCATTAATAAGCCTTGCACTGACATGGCAGAACCCAAGCAGCGGACATGTTGTCGCCTTGACAATGGAGGATTAAAAATGTCAAAGTAAAGAATGTGATGTTGACCAGGAACCTGAAAGGAGTGCAGTAGAAATGGAAAAAATCATTGCTCGAATCAATGAGCTTTCAAGAAAGAACAAAACAGTCGGATTAACAGCGGAAGAGCTGGTGGAGCGCGATGAGCTGCGCCGTCAGTATTTGGCCAATTTCAAACGGAATTTCCGTGATCAGTTGGATACTATTAAATGGGCGGAAGACGAAGAGAATGAAGGCGGTTCGATCAAGCATTAACCACTTGCGCGATGAAGAGGGGGCTTTCATCGATGCAATACCGATTGTTAGGCCGCAGCGGATTAGCGGTATCAGAGCTTTGCCTGGGTACGATGACCTTCGGGAACACAACAAGCGAAGCAGATTCCATTGCGATGATTCATAGCTTCATGGAGCAAGGCGGAAATTTTCTGGATACGGCGAATGTCTATGTACAGGGCCGCTCCGAGGAGGTCGTCGGCAAAGCGATCAAAGACCGCCGCTCTGAGGTTGTCCTGGCGTCTAAAGCCCGTTTCATGACCGGTGATCATCCTAACAGCGGCGGTGTTTCCCGCAAGCATATTATGGATGCGATAGACGCCAGCCTTAGACGTCTGAATACTGATTATATCGACCTCTATCAAGTACATGTCTGGGATCATGCCACGCCGATCGAAGAAACGCTGCGTGCGCTGGATGATCTGGTTACATCGGGTAAAGCACGATATATCGGCTGCTCCAATTTTTTTGCATGGCAATTAATGAAGTCGCTTGCTGTAAGTGACCGTGACCGCTATGTGCGCTTTATTTCGATCCAACCGCAGTACAGTCTGGTCAGCCGGGAAATGGATCGTGAAATGCTGTCGCTCTGCCAGGAAGAGAATGTTGGCATTATCCCGTGGGCACCGCTCGGCGGCGGCTTCCTGACAGGCCGTTACAACCGCGACGTGCCAACGAGCGGACGGTTGACAGCCAAGCAAGGCGAGAGCTCTTGGACGCTTCGCGCGTCGGACAATAACTTCAACGTGTTGGAAGTCGTGAAGCAGACTGCGATGGAGCTGGATAGAACGCCGGCTCAAGTGGCACTGAAATGGCTGCTGCAGCGTGAAGGAATCACGTCGCCAATCTTCGGAGCCAGCACGCTGGAGCAGTTCGATGAAAACATGGGTGCGATCGGCTGGCAGATGCCTAAGGAAGCGTGGAACAGGCTGGATGAAGTCAGCGCACTGCCAAGCGAGTACCCGAACCGATTCATCGCCAAATTCGCAAGACCGTTCTAAATAAAGCCAGTAAAGTGTTCGTTTCGCAAATCGCTAAGGGGGATCATCCGTGTCAAGATCGTGGGAACGTAAAGTACAGAAAAATCAAGAGCAGCTGAACAAGCAGCGCAAGAAACAAGGCAAGTCACCGCTTATGGCGGCGAAATCCGGAACGGATGCACTTGATACATACAAAGGCCGCAGCTATGTCATGCCGGCGTTCCTTTTATTGTTCATCCTGTTCTATGTAATCGTTACGATAAATTCAAGTGCATTCAAGCAAACGGATAACATGTTCTGGATTACGGTTGCTTGTTATGTCGTTCTCGCGGGCTTGTTCCTGCTGCGGAGACCATATTTGTCGGTTGGTAAGGATTTTATTCGTTCCCGCCGTTTTGCCGGCGATCGTAATATCTATGTGAGCAACATGAAAGGCATCACCATACAAAAAGGCTATATCGTGGTTGAACAGCATAAAGGCGGTAACTGGGTGTTCTCGCGCGTCATCAACCGTTATCCGACGGAACAGATGGCAGAACGCATGAAGGCTTTTGCAACGCAGCATGGGATCCCATTAACCGAAAAATAATCAGAGTGGAGTGCACAAGCAAATATGGCAAAACAAGCTGTACTATTTGATCTGGATGACACGCTTCTATGGGATGACAGAAGTGTACAGGAAGCATTCGACGCGACTTGCGAATCTGCGGCTGCCGAGACCGGCGTGAACGCCAAAGCGCTCGAAGAAGCTGTTCGCCGGGAAGCCCGCGCACTTTACGAATCGTATGAAACGTTTCCATTTACCAAAATGATTGGAATCAACCCGTTCGAAGGACTCTGGGCGAATTTTCTGGAGGGAGAACAGGCGGAGTTTCGCCAGCTGCAGCAGCTGGCGCCGGCTTACCGGAAAGAAGCGTGGACACGCGGGTTGAAGGCGCTCGGCATCGACAACGAATCGCTCGGCGCGAAGCTGGCCGAGCAGTTCCCGGCAGAACGCCGTAAGCGGCCGTACGTATACGAAGAAACGTTCGACGTCTTGAATAAGCTGAAGGGCAATTACAAGCTGCTTCTGCTGACGAATGGATCGCCTGATCTGCAGCGCGAGAAGCTGGCTGGCGTGCCGGACATCGTTCCTTATTTCGACCATATCATTATTTCCGGCGAATTCGGCAAAGGCAAACCGGCTGCAGACATTTTCCATCATGCACTAGAGCGCCTTGGGATCGAACCCGAACACGGCATCATGGTTGGCGATAAGCTGACGACGGATATTCTTGGCGCGAATACGATTGGCATGACTTCGGTATGGATCAACCGCCACGGTATGACGCGCTCGGACGAAATCATCCCTACACATGAAATCAAGCATTTAGAAGAATTGCTGCCTCTTATAGGCTGAGCAACGAGCGGCGTTGTTAGTTCACATCGCAGCAGTTGGATATAAAAACGACCTGTCCGCCGGACAGGTCGTTTTTATATGAATGATTGCATTAAGCAAACGTCGGATCTTCGATGTTGTTCGCAATCCAGCCGTCTTTCTCGATGAACAAGCGTACGGCGATAATTTCGCGATTGTCCATGAGTGTGAAGAAATGCGCTTTGTTCTCAGGCACCGAAATCACATCGCCTGGCTCTAGCTCAACGTCGAAATAACCGGTTTGCTCGTCGCCCTTGATGATGAAAATACCGCGTCCGGATACGATCCCGCGAATTTCGTCTTCGGTGTGCGTGTGGATTTGCTCGAATTTCTTCAGCAATTCCTCAATGTTCGGCGTAGAGTCCGAGAGTGAAATGACATCCCAGATTTGATAGCCGCGGCGTGCTGCCAAATCGCGAATTTCCTCATCGAACGTGGCGAGAATCGTTGCTTTCTCCTCGTCGCTTAGTACGAATTTGTTATGAAGTTCAGCCGGGAGCTTGTCAGCGTTCCAGTGCTCGTACAATACCTCTTGACGATCCAGGAACGCACGCACGTTCTCTTCTCCGCTAATCCGCTCGTTCGTGCTGCGTACTCGAATTTCAGCCATAGTGAATCCCTCTTTTCCAATAAAAATCGCAAAAACGTAAATCCGATAAGAATAATTATAAAACATATTCTAGGACCTGTCGACATGGGTGAAGAAGCTTTTGAAGCGGGGTGAAAACCTGCTTTTCACGTCGGTCGAATTCTGTTAGAGTATAGGGTAATGATTTTTGCTAATTCACACATCCGGATACAGCGCGGCCGGCAGTGAATTACAGCTTCGGAAGGGAAGTGCAACTATGTCGAAACCGACAATGCAAGAGATGATGGCGGAACGGATCCTCATATTGGACGGCGCAATGGGGACGATGATTCAACAACGTGATCTTGGACCTCAGGACTTCGGCGGCGATGAGCTGGACGGCTGTAATGAAATGCTCGTGCTGACGCGTCCGGATGTCATTCGCGATATACATGAAGCGTATTTGGAGGCCGGAGCGGACATTCTCGAAACGAATACGTTCGGGGCAACAAGCGTTGTACTGGCGGAATACGATATTCCGGAGAAGGCAAGGGAAATCAATCTGGCTGCAGCGCAGATCGCACGGGCTGCGGCGGATAAATTTTCGACGCCGGACAGGCCCCGTTTCGTAGCGGGTGCGCTTGGTCCAACAACCAAAACACTGTCCGTCACCGGCGGCGTCACCTTCGATCAGCTGGTCGACAGCTATTACGAGCAGGCGCTAGCGCTGATCGAGGGCGGCGTCGATGCGATGCTGCTCGAGACTTCGCAGGATACGCTCAATGTTAAAGCCGGCACGATCGGCATTCAGAAGGCATACGAGCAAACCGGCATTACGCTCCCGCTGATGATTTCGGGTACGATCGAGCCGATGGGAACGACGCTTGCGGGCCAGAACATCGAGTCATTCTACATCTCCTTGGAACATATGAAGCCGATTTCCATAGGGCTGAACTGCGCGACAGGGCCGGAGTTCATGCGCGACCATATCCGGTCGTTGTCCGAAATTGCCCTCTCTGCGGTGAGCTGTTATCCCAACGCCGGCTTGCCGGATGAGAACGGTAACTACCATGAATCACCGGAATCGCTTGCCAGGAAAATCGCGGATTTCGCTGAGAATGGCTGGTTGAACATTGCAGGGGGCTGCTGCGGCACAACGCCGGATCATATCCGCGCAATGGCGGAAACGCTTGCGAATTATGCTCCCCGGACGAAGATGGGTGAACATCCGCCTGCCGTTTCCGGCATCGAAACCGTCTTTATTGAAGATGAGAACCGGCCTATTATGATCGGAGAACGGACGAATATTTCCGGTTCCCGTAAATTCAAGCGGCTTATAAAAGAAGAGAAGTTCGACGAAGCGTCGGAGATTGCCCGCGCGCAGGTCAAAGGCGGCGCGCACGTCATCGACATCAACCTGCAAGACACCGATATCGACGAAGCTTACGCGGTCCATCGCTTCCTGCCGGAAGTCGTTAAAAAAATCAAGGTGCCGCTGATGCTGGATTCCACCTATGATCACATCATCGAGCTCGGCTTGAAATATTCGCAAGGCAAGGCGATTATCAACTCCATTAACTTGGAGGACGGCGAATCGAAATTCGACAAAATTTTGCCGCTCATCCATCGGTACGGCGCCGCGGTCGTGTGCATTCTGATCGACGAGCGGGGACAAGCCGTATCGCGCGAAGCGAAGATGGAAGTCGCTACACGCTCGTATGAGCTGCTGACGGGTAAATACGGTATGCAGCCGGAAGATATCATTTTCGATCCCAATATGTTCCCGGTCGGCTCGGGCGATCCGCAGTATATCGGCTCGGCTGTCGAGACGATTGAAGGCATCAAGATGATCAAGGCGAAGTATCCGCGCGCCAAGACGATTCTCGGTCTCAGCAACATTTCATTTGGTCTGCCTGATGCGGGCCGCGAGGTGCTGAACTCCGTCTATTTGTATCACACGACGAAGGCCGGTCTCGATTATGCCATTGTAAACACGGAGAAATTGGAGCGTTACGCATCCATTCCGGAGGATGAGCGCCGGCTGGCGGAGGATTTGATTTACAATACGAATGACGATACGCTTGCTGCATTTGTTGCGGCCTTCCGTGAGAAGAAAGTGCTCAAGAAAGAGAAAGTGTCGAACCTGACGCTTGAAGAACGGCTTGCTTCTTACGTGGTCGAGGGAACGAAGGAAGGGTTGATCCCCGATCTCGATCTCGCACGGGAGAAGTATTCGCCGCTTGAAATCATCAACGGTCCGTTGATGCGGGGCATGGAAGAGGTCGGCCGCCTCTTCAACGGGAATGAGCTGATCGTTGCGGAAGTGCTTCAGAGCGCCGAGGTCATGAAAGCATCGGTGACGCATCTGGAGCAATTCATGGAGAAGACGGAGTCCGCGGTGAAAGGGAAGATCATTCTTGCCACCGTGAAAGGCGACGTGCACGATATCGGCAAAAACCTCGTCGAAATCATTTTGTCCAACAATGGCTACAAGATCATCAATCTCGGCATTAAGGTTCCGCCGGAGCAATTGATCGAAGCGTACCGCAAGGAGCCTGTCGATGCAATCGGTCTGTCCGGTCTGCTTGTGAAATCGGCGCAGCAGATGGTCGTCACGGCGCAGGACTTGCGCAATGCGGGTATCGATGCACCGATTCTCGTCGGAGGCGCAGCGCTAACGCGGAAGTTCACCAAAAACCGAATCGGCATGGAATACGACGGCCTGGTCCTCTATGCGAAGGATGCCATGGACGGTCTCGACATTGCCAACAAGCTGATGGATAAGGATCATCGGCGCGCGTACGAAGAAGAAATGGCTGCATTCAAGGCTTCCGGAGGCGCGGAAGAGCAGGAGAAGAAGCCGCTGCCGGAATTGACTCGTGCCGTGAAGTCCAATGTTTCGTCGGACGCGCCGGTGTATCTGCCGCCGGATTTGGAACGCCATGTGCTCCGAAACGTGCCCATCCCGCATATTGCACCGTATATCAACATGTCGATGCTCCTCGGTCATCATCTTGGCTTGAAGGGCAACGTTGATAATCTGCTGAAGGAAGGCAACGAGAAGGCGGTCAATTTGAAGGCGACGGTCGACGGCCTGCTGGACGATGCAGCCAAAGGGCTGCTCCAAGCGCATGGCATGTACCAATTCTTCCCTGCGCAGTCTTCGGGCAACGATATTATTATTTATGATCCGAAGCAGCCAGGCGTGGAGATCAAGCGCTTCACGTTCCCAAGGCAGCATGTAGAGCCGTATCTCTGTCTGGCGGATTTCTTAAAATCCGTCGAGAGCGGCGTTATGGATTACGTCGGCTTCCTCGTCGTTACGGCAGGGGAGGGCGTCCGGGAGAAAGCGAGCGACTTGAAGGATAAAGGCGATTATCTGCGTTCCCACGCCTTGCAGTCGGTTGCGCTGGAAGTCGCGGAAGCTCTTGCAGAGCGCGTGCATCATCTGATGCGCGATACGTGGGGCTTCCCGGATCATCCGGAGATGACAATGAAACAGCGCCACGGCGCGCGTTATCAAGGCATTCGGGTGTCGTTCGGCTATCCGGCATGTCCGAATCTCGAGGACCAGGGTCCGCTGTTCGAGCTGATGCATCCGGAAGACATCGGCATCCAGCTGACCGAGGGCTTCATGATGGAGCCGGAAGCATCGGTATCCGCGATGGTGTTTGCGCATCCAGAAGCGCAATATTTCAACGTCGAAAAAGTATAACGCCAATTTGGCATACCCTCCAAAGTTCGGTATAAACCGTACCCTTTGGAGGGTATTGTTATAACGAGAGAATTGGAGGGAATACCTTGCAGCTAACGTTTCTTGGCACGAGTGCGGGAAGACCGACCAGAACGCGTAATGTCACATCAATTGCTTTGTCCCTGCCGGAACCGAAAGGCGGCTTCTGGCTGTTCGATACCGGCGAGGGCACCCAGCATCGGATGCTCGGGAGCAAGCTGAAGCTCAATAAACTGGAACGGATCTTCATTACGCATCTGCATGGCGATCATTTGTATGGATTGCCGGGATTACTGAGCAGCAGAGGCTATTTTGAAGGAGCCGGTCCGCTTGAGATTTACGGTCCCTCCGGCATTCGCGCTTACCTCGAAAGCATTTTTCATTTGAGCGGCGTTCATCTCGGGTATGAGCTTCGCATTATCGAAGTGGAAGCCGGCGTGGTTATGGAAGACGACAAATTCAAAGTGGAAGCCGCTGAGATGGAGCACCGAGTGCCCTGCTTCGGTTACAGAATTACGGAACGTCCACAACCTGGCGCGCTGAATCTGCCCGTGCTGTCCCGTCTTGGCGTGCCGTTTGGCCCGCTGTTCGGCAAGTTGAAACGCGGTGAAGACGTTACACTGTCCGATGGGCGGACGATCGCTGCCGGGGAAGTCGTCGGGCAGCCGACGCCGGGACGCGTTATTACGATTCTGGGGGATACGCGGCCTTGTGATAACGCGGTAATGCTCGCGCGCGGCGCCGATCTGCTCGTGCATGAAGCGACGTTTGCCGGGGGGATGGAAGAGAAGGCGGATGCCTACGGTCATTCTACAATTCTCCAAGCTGCGGAGACAGCAAGAGATGGCGGCGCGAAGCGGCTTGTCGTCACGCATTTCAGCTCGCGTTTCGATGACGAGGCGGTTGCGGATATGGTGGAAAGCGCAAAATCGATTTTTCCGTCCATCGATCCTGCTGCTGATTTTGCCGAGTTCAACGTACCGAGAACGCCGCTTACAAATTCGTTATGATTCCTAAATCATCTCTTTACAATGAGCTGTTACGATGTTGGCGAAAGGCCGGCAAGTATCAGCAGACGAAGGGATGATCAGGCATGGATACCGGAAGTCACCTCTTGTTTGGCGTTACCTTAGCAGGATTATCCCTCACGGATCCCGTCATCGCAGGGCATTCGGAGCTGCAGCACGCCGTGCTTGCAGCCATTCTGCTCGGGAGTCATGCACCTGATTTTGATGCGGTTATGCGATGGAAAGGACCAACCGCTTACATCAGGCATCACCGCGGCTTGACGCACTCCCTGCCCGCGCCGTTCATTTGGGCGCCGCTGCTCGGAGTCCCAATTGCCTGGCTGTTCGGAGCTGGCGCTTGGAGCGGCACGGTCGTCTTTTGGACACTGATCGCGGTTATTTTCCACATTGGGCTCGATTTGTTCAACGCTTACGGCATACAGTGCTTAAGACCTTTTACGCGCAAATGGCTGCATCTGGATGTGCTCTGTTTGTTCGATCCTTATTTATTCGCCGTTCATGGCGCTGCGGCATTGTTATGGATGTTCGGGTACCCGAATCCTGGGCGCTTGTTTATGTTCGTATACGCATTGACGATTCTATATCTAGCATGGCGGATGCTCGTTTCAAGGCAAGTCGTCCAGCTGCTGAGTACGACATACAGATTGGACCCGGGAAGGATTACGATGCTGCCGACACTGCTTGGCGCGGCTTGGCAGTTCGTTGCCGATGCTGGCGACGAGTTCATCATCGGCTATGTCCGCCGCGGACGCGTGGACGAAGAAGCCGTGCTGCTGAAAGCAAAGCCGGAAACCGTGGAGGCGGCAGCCCAATCGACGCTCAGCGTGGATGGCGTGAGAGCCTTTCATCATTTTGCGGAACGGATTCATGTGAAGGTGCAGGAGAAAGTCGACGGTTATCTCGTTACATGGAGCGACGTCCGATTTTGGTATAATCACGGCATGCCGTTCAGCGCGGCGGTCAGGCTGGACCGGAATTTCAATGTCATTGACGAACAGGTGGGCTGGAATAAGAAAGCCTGGGAGCCGCCGTTCGTATAATCGTTACCGTGCAGGGCCGCACATAAGCCTGCTGAAGCTGCGTTTCCAAGGGAGACGCGTTCAGCAGGCTTTTTACATGCGCGTATGAATGATTTTCCAGGCGGTTATCGGGAATTGCAGACCGAACATGCATTCTGTACAATGGGAAGATAGATTCATAGACAGGATAGGGGGAGAGACCTTGAACCGTTGGACGGGCAAAGCATCCGGCTTGGAAGAGTGGCTGGAACTGCTGCGAGAGAATAAGGACATCATGGACAACGTGACCCATTGGCACACGATTCCTGCAAGAGAAGCGCGGACGGTCGAAATGCCGGCCGAGCTGAACCCCAAGCTGAAGGAGGCGCTGGCTGGCCGCGGCATCGGCAAGCTGTTCGTACACCAAGCGGAAGCCTACCTTGCTGTAAGGGCAGGCAAGAACGTCGTCGCCGTCACGCCGACGGCATCGGGAAAGACGATGTGCTACAACCTGCCGGTGCTGCAATCGCTGCTCGAGAACGAAAGCGGACGGGCGCTCTATTTATTTCCGACGAAGGCGCTGGCGCAGGATCAGGTTGCCGAGCTGCAGGAGCTTGCGGCGGCCATGGATGTCGATTTGAAAACAAGCACCTATGACGGTGATACGCCGCCGACGGTTCGGACTGTCGTGCGAAATGCCGGGCATATCGTCGTAACGAATCCCGACATGCTGCATTCGGCGATCCTGCCGCATCATACGAAATGGGTCAAGCTGTTCGAAAATATCAAGTACATCGTCATCGATGAGCTGCACTCGTATCGAGGTGTATTCGGCAGCCATGTGGCAAATGTTCTTCGGCGCCTGAAGCGGATTTGCCGATTCTACGGCTCTAATCCGCAGTTCATCTGCGCCTCGGCGACGATCGACAACCCTCGCGAGCACGCGGAGCGACTATTAGGCGAGTCTGTCGCGTTGGTTGACAACAACGGCGCTCCGATGGGCGAGAAGCACTTCGTCTGCTACAATCCGCCTGTCGTCAATAAGCAGCTGGGCATCCGCCGCAGCAGCGTGCTCGAGACGCAGAAGCTGGCGGGTCTTCTGCTGCGCCAAGGCGTGCAGACGATCGTGTTCGCGCGCAGCCGCGTTCGGGTGGAGCTGCTGCTCACGTACCTGCAGGAGCTCGTGAAGAACGAGCTTGGCACGAAGACGATCCGCGGCTACCGCGGCGGTTACCTGCCCAAGCTGCGGCGCGAAATCGAGCGCGGCCTGCGCAGCGGCGAGATTCGCGGCGTCGTCAGTACGAACGCGCTGGAGCTTGGCATCGATATCGGACAATTGCAGGCCTGCGTGATGAACGGATACCCCGGCTCCATCGCTAGCACCTGGCAGCAGTCCGGGCGCGCCGGCCGTCGTCAAGGCACCTCGGTGACCTTTCTTGTCGCGAGCAGCAATCCGCTGGATCAATACATGATCCAGAACCCGGATTTCTTCTTCAACCAGCCGCCGGAGCGGGCGCTGATTCATCCCGATAATCTGCTGATCATGATCGATCATGTCAAATGCGCGGCTTACGAGCTTCCGTTCGAGCGGGACGAGAAGTTCGGCGACGAGCCGCTTGAGCATATGCTGGAATTTCTGACGGAGGAGAAGGTGCTGCACCATGTTAATAACCGCTGGTATTGGATGGAGCAGTCCTTCCCGGCTCACGGCATCTCACTGCGCTCAGCCGCGCAGGAGAATTTCGTCATCGTCGACATGACGGAGGGCAGCCGCGTGCTCGGCGAGGTCGACCGCTTCAGCGCGCCGACGCTTATTCACGAAGAGGCGATCTATATCCATGAAGGCGTGCAGTATCAAGTGGAGAAGCTGGACTACCACGAGAAGAAGGCATTCGTGCGCGAAGTCGACGTGGACTATTTTACGGATGCGAACATGGCTGTCGAGCTGAAAGTGCTGCATGTGGACAAGGAGAGGGAGAGCGGCGATCTGCTGCGCCAATACGGCGAGGTGACGGTCAATGCCAAAGCGACCTTGTTTAAGAAAATACGCTTGCGGACGCACGAGAATATCGGCAGCGGCCCTATTCATTTGCCGGAGGAAGAGCTGCATACGAGCAGCTACTGGTTCTCCTTCAGCGAGGCAGCCGCCGCCCGCAAGAGCACGAACGACATGCAGCAGGCGCTCCTTGGACTCTCCAACGTACTCGTGCATATCGCGCCGCTCTACCTGATGTGTGACCCTATGGATATTCGCGTCGTGCCGCAGGTGAAGGCCGTTCATTCCAAGCTTCCGACGATTTATTTCTATGACCGCTATCCGGGCGGCATCGGCTTAAGCGAGCGGTTGTACGAGGTGCACGACAAACTGCTGCAGCAGGCAAAATCACTCATCCGCAGCTGCACCTGCCTGAGCGGCTGTCCGGCTTGCGTAGGTCCAATCGAAGAGGTCGGGCTGCTCGGCAAGTCGCTCGCGATGGATTTGATCGAGGAAGCGAGCGCACAGTCGTGAGCGGGCTTAGAGATCGCCTCCTTCGGATGCGGGCGCAGCAAACCGCGCAGGCGGAGCGCTTGGCGGGTATGGTGGAGCAGCCGGAGGAGATCAAAGACGATGGCGCTAGCGCTGCAAATGCATCCGATGCGGCAGACGAACTGCCGGCAGCAGCATCCGCATCCGGTCTCCCGCCCGAATGGGATGCGCTCGGCGTCCGCCTCGTCGAATCGGCGGAAGGCATGTTTCTCGTCCGCGAGAGCCGGTATCCGTTTTCGCATCGGCATGGAATCCATCAGCTTGCCGAGCTGCCGGGTACGCAGCCTTCGCTTGCTGCCTTCGACAAGCAGACCAGCGCTTTCCGCGAGGTGTCTAATGTGCTCTTTCTCGATTTGGAAACGACCGGTCTTGGCGTTGGGGCTGGCAACGTACCATTTATGGTTGGGCTCGCGTACGTGGAGGATGAGGTTTTCGTCGTGGAACAGATGCTGATTCGACATCCGGCAGAGGAGCGGGCGATGATCGCTTATTTGTGCGGGATGCTGCCGAGCTTCACGCATCTCGTCACGTATAACGGGCGTACGTTCGATTGGCCTGTCTTATATAATCGTTTTATTCTGAATGGATACCGAAATTTCAATTGGGAGCCCGTGCACATCGACCTGCTCCATCCGTCTCGTTCCGTGTGGCGCAATACACTTGTCTCTTGCAAGCTGAGCCATGTCGAAGAAGAACGGCTTGGCATTACGCGCAGCGAGGATGTGCCGGGATCGCTCGCACCAGCCATTTATTTTCAATATTTGTCCGACGGAGACCCTGGTCCGCTGCTTGGCGTATTTCGGCATAACGAGATCGATATGCTCTCCTTAGCCGCACTGGCGATCCGCTTCGGGCATTTTCTAGGCGGCGGGGTTGGCTCAGCCATTCCGCTGCCTGCAGAAGCCGAAGAGCTTCTGCGAACGGGACTCTGGCTGGAGAAGATGGGCAAAGGGGACTTGGCCGAGCCGCTGTACGCGCTGTTCGCCGAGCATCCGAGGCCAACGGTGAAATGCCTGTGCCTGCTGGCCGAGCGCGACAAGAAATGTGGAAATTGGCATCGTGCTGTGTTATTGTGGCAGAAGGCTGTTCAAGCGGCGGAAGAAGCGGCTTGGCCGGAATATGAGGCCCATATCGAGCTGGCCATGTATTACGAGCATCGGACGAAAGCGTTCGATCAGGCGCTCGCTTTAGCCGAGCAGGCATTTGAAATCGCGGCGCGCCGTCATGCCGGAGTGCGGCTTGAGGCGAAGCGCCGTGCGATATTGGAAGGCATCCGCAAACGGATCAACCGGTTGCAGATGAAAAGATCGAAGGAGTGAACGGTCATGGGGACGGGCATTCGCGGTTTGCTCATTGATTTGGATGGTACGCTGTACCACGGCGGCATTATGATACCCGGTGCAGACGAGCTGGTTCGCATGCTGCAGCGGGAAGGTCTTCGCTATTTATTCGTAACGAACAATTCCTCAGCTTCACCTGAAGTGGTGGCAGAGCGGCTGCGCGGCATGGGGATCCCGGCGAGGCCGGACGATGTCGTAACATCCGCCCAAGGCGCCGCCGCTTATCTCGCGGAGCAGATGCCCGGCGCTAACGTGCATGTCATCGGCGAGGCCGGACTGCGCGAAGCGATTCAAGAGGCTGGACTCAACTTGGAAACAGATCAGCCTGACGTTGTCGTTCAAGGCATCGATCGCGAGCTGACCTACGATAAACTAGCCGCTGCCGCTGCGCACATCCGGAGCGGGGCACGTTACATATTGACGAATCCGGATCGGCTGCTGCCATCGGAGCATGGGCTGATTCCGGGCGCAGGCTCGATTTCAGCGATGCTTCAGGCATCATCTGGCGTTCAGCCGGTCGTCATCGGCAAGCCCTCGACAATCTTGATGGATGTCGCTTTGAAGCGGCTTGGCCTTGCGCCGGAGGAGACGTGGGTGGTTGGCGATAATCCGGCGACCGACATTGCGGCAGGACTAGCCGCAGGTTGTCTCTCTGTGCTTGTATTAACAGGGCTTGCAACGGGCGACAATTATAAAGAGCTTCTTGCTGCAGCAAACTGCGAAGCGGATGTCGTCATCGACACCTTACCGCAGCTGCAGGAATACATAGGGAATCAGCTGGCCCAGCAGAGGCAGCGCCGATAGGAAGGAAGTTGCACGTATGCCGGAATATCCGGAAATGGAACATTATCGCAAGCTGCTGGCGGAGCGCATCTCCGGCCAGCCCATCACAGACGTCATAGTAACAAGACCTAAATCGATCAACGTTCCGGAGGAGACATTCCAAGAGGAATTGATCGGCCGTACGGTTTGGTTCGTCGAGCGGCGCGGCAAAATGCTGCTCTTCCATCTCGACAACGGGAAACGGCTGCTGCTGCACCTGATGCTCGGCGGCCTAATCCGCTACGAATCCCGCGATTTGACTCCGGATGGCCAGCCGCAGGAACGACCGGAACGCTCCGTGCAGGTGTCGATCGGTTTCCCGCAGGGAGAGCTGTGCTTCATCGGCCTGCGGCTCGGTTATTTGCATTTGCTGACTGTGAAGGAAGCGATCTCGCAGCTTGCTGATCTCGGACCGGAGCCGTTCGATAAATGGCTGACGCTTGAGAAGTTCAAGGAGCGGTTCAAAGGAAAGCGCGGCTCGCTCAAAACCGCTCTGGTGGATCAAAAGGTCATTGCCGGCATTGGGAACTGTTATTCTGATGAAATTGCGTTTGAAGCAAGGGTGCGGCCGGATGCCCGGATTGCCGATATTGAGCCAGAGACATGGGAACGGCTTTATCACGCGATGCATAGTGTGCTCGCTGATGCCGAAGCTCAAGGCGGTTACATGGAGCTGCCGCTGACGAATGACGATACAGTAACCGGCGGCTATAACGATAACTGCCGCGTATACGACCGCGGAGGCGAGCCTTGCTTGAATTGCGGCGGCACGATCGTGCAGACGGAGATCAATTCACGCAAAATGTTTTATTGCCCGACCTGCCAGAAGGACCGGTAAAACACGATGCGTGCGGGCGTTCATGTTTCCACGCGGGGCGGCTACCGCGAAGCGGCCCGGAGGGCTGCGGCGTACGGTGCCGAAGCCTTTCAGTATTTTCCGAAAAACCCTCGCAGCTTGTTGGTCAAAGCTTTCGATCGAAGCGAGGCCGGCCGCTGCGCGCAGTACTGCGACGAGCATGGCATCGTCTCGATCGCACATTCGCCGTATCCGACCAACATCGCGGCAGAGGACGCCGGGCATCGCGCCAGAACGGTGTCTTCGCTGCTCAATGACCTCGAAATCGCAGAAGCGTGCGGTTCGCTTGGCGTCGTCGTTCATTTTGGCGTTTATAAAGGGCCTGATCCGCTCGAAGGATACCGTAATAGCGTGCTGACGCTGAGCGCTGTTGCGAAACAGTGGCATGGGCGGGCGAAGCTGCTGATTGAGAATCAGGCGGGCGAGCACACGTTCATGGGAACGACGATGGAAGAACTCGCGCAAATCCGCGGCCTTTGCACGGACGCACATAAGATCGGCTTCTGCCTCGACACCTGCCATTTGTTCGCAAGCGGCGTGTGGGATGGGCGGCCTGAAGCTGAATGGATGGATAAGGCGATCGCGCTGGGCGTTATCGACCATCTCGCGGCGGTTCATTTGAACGACTCGGTCTATCCAAGCGGCGAGAAGCGCGACCGGCATGCGGTCATCGGAGAGGGGTTTATCGGTGAGGCGGGCTTCAGCTGGCTGCTTCGGCATCCGCGGCTTGCGCAGGTCCCGTTTGTATTGGAAACGCCTTCGGGGAACGAGGGTACGCATAAGGGACAGCTGGATCAGATTCGGCGGATGGGAGGCCAAGCGGCTCATGATTAATGTGTATTTGGACGATTTCCGGCCATGTCCAAAAGGCTTCGTACTGGCGCGGTCGGCAGCGGAATGCATCCTGCTCTTGAAGGATGAAGAGGTCGACGTTCTATCGCTTGATTTCGACCTTGGCTGGGAGCAGCCGAACGGGCTTGCGGTCGTGCAGTATATCGTGGACAGCGGGCGATATCCGCGCAGCTGTTATTTTCACACCTCCAGTGCAGCCGGCAGAATGAGCATGATTCATCTGATGACCCAGCACGCGCCGCCGGAAGTCGTCATTCATCATGGGCCGATGCAGCTGGAATGACATAGGAGGGGAAATGTCATGATTACGATGCAAAACATCACGTTTAGACGCGGTGAGCGGCAAATACTTAATGGCGTTAATCTGCAAATGAACAAAGGCGAGCACTGGGTTATTCTAGGCCGCAACGGATGCGGGAAGACGACCTTGCTTGAAATGATGACAGGCTACGAATTCCCGACCTCCGGTACCGTCGACGTGCTCGGCAACCGTTACGGCGAATGCGACGTTCGCGAGGTGCGCAAGGAAATCGGCTACATCAGCCAGGCTGTCATGGAGAAGCTCACGCTGCGCGACCCTGTTTGGGAGGTTGTGGCGACCGGGGAATATGCCTTCCTGCGCTTCTATCAAACGATCGACGAGGCCGTGCGGCTGAAGGCGCTGCGGCTGCTTGAAGAGGCGGGGCTGCTCCACACCGCAGAGCAGACACTGGGCTCGTTGTCGCAGGGCGAACGGAAGAAAGTGCTGCTCGCCCGCGCGCTTATGCTGAGTCCGAAGGTGCTCATTATGGATGAACCTTGCGCGGGTCTTGACCTGTACGAGCGCGAGAATCTCCTGATTGATCTCGGCCGTCTCAGCGAGCGAGATATGATGGTGGTCTACGTCACGCATCATATGGAAGAAATCATTCCGCTCTTTACCCATGTCGCGCTCGTGCAGGACGGCGAGATCGTAGCGGCAGGGCCGAAGAAAGAAGTATTAAGCCCGGATTGGCTGAGCCGCGCTTACGATTGGCCGGTTGAAGTCAATTGGGCAGATGATCGTCCGTGGATTCGGGCACTACCAGGAGGAAGAACGCAGTGACAGAATGGATTGGAACCGCGAACCGAGGCTTCGCTTCGCTTGCGATGGAAGAGCTTCGCAGAGTGATTAATGGCATTAAAATTACACAGCTCACGGCTGGTGAAGTGTTCCGGATCGAGGTTCCGCTGAGTCGCGAGGATATGCTGGATTTGCTGCAGCGCAACGAACCGATATTTCTGCGGCATATACAGCCGATTGACCGCATCTTGCCGATTCAAGGCAATGCGGACGATCTGCAGGCGTTGTCCGATTTGGTGCGCCATGCAAGAATGCGCTGCGAGAACGTAACGACGGCCGTTCATTATCGTCGCGTGGAGGGTACGCGCTTTCCGTATTCGGCTGCGGACACCAAATCGGTGCTGGATGCCGTCATTATGGAGCTAGGGTCGGAAACGACGATGCAGTCGCCGGAGCAAATATTGTCCATCTTCGCCGGCGTGGACGAGCTGTACGTCGGCTGGGGAACGCCAGCCGAGCAATTGTCCGACTGGCCGGGCGGCGCGATACGCTTTCAACGCGAAGAGGGGCAGATTTCAAGAGCCAAATTCAAGCTGCTGGAAGCGGAGCGGGCATTCAAGCTGTACTTGGAAGAGTTTCGCGAAGCGCTCGATATTGGCGCGGCGCCGGGCGGTTGGACGCACTTGCTCTTAGAGCGCGGCCTTCGCGTTACCTCGGTGGATCCCGCCGATCTGCACCCCTCGCTTAAGGCATATCCAAGGCTGACGGCGATGAAGAAGAATGCTTCGGACGTTAAATTCCCTCCGGGGACGTTCGATCTGCTTGTCTGCGATATGAGCTGGAGTCCTATGCAGATGGCGAAGCTCGTACTGGAGAAGACGGATGCGCTGCGGGATGGGGCGACGGCAATCATAACGATTAAACTGATGCACAAGAAGCCGCTTCAGACGATCCGGGATGTTATCGCGAGGCTGGAATCGTCGTTCCAGCTGAAGAAGGCCAAACAATTGTTTCACAATCGCGACGAAATTACGCTATACTTGGTGAAGAATAATTAGAATTACACGAAACGGGAAAGCATCCCGAAGGAGCAGAGAGTTCGTCTGCTCGTTCGGGGTGCTTTTTGCCGTCTAGAGGAGGCTGAATTTATGAGTCAGGCGCAATTTGAAAGCGGCATGGTGGTCGGCGAACGTTATCGCATCAGCAGGCTGATCGGAAGAGGAGGCATGGGCGAAGTTTACGCAGCGGAGGATCTTCGGCTGCACGGGAAGCTCCGTGCCCTCAAGGTGAATCGGCCATTTCAAGGGAACGGGCTTCGCAGTGCAGAAGAGGCGGGCCTGCTCATGCGGCTTAACCATCCGCATTTGCCGTTGATCGTGGATTATTTTCCGGCTGCGGACGACGGCGGACTCGAACTCCTTGTCATGGACTATATTGACGGGATCACGCTGCAGGACTATTTGGCGCAGCAAGGCGGCTTCATTACGGCGGAGCAGACGCTTGAGATCGGCGTGCAGCTTGCGGATGCGCTTCGTTACCTGCATCAGCAGCAGCCCCCTATTATTCACCGGGATTTGAAGCCCACGAATGTCATGATTGACCGCAGCGGCTTCGTTCGGCTGATTGACTTCGGGATAGCCCGCCAATATAAATTCGGGCAAGCACAGGATACGATTACGCTGGGTACGCCGGGCTTCGCGGCTCCCGAGCAGGAGGGCGACCGCCAGAGCGATGCCAGAACGGATGTGTTCGGGCTTGGCGCCTTGCTTTATTATTTGATGAGCGGCGGGAACCGCTTATCGGGCAATGGGATGATGACGGGATTGCCGGATCGCAATTCCGTTGCCCGCGCTTGCCTCGACATCATTGGCCGGATGACGGACCCCGTCCCTGCCCGCCGGTTTAATACGATGGAGGATGCAGGCAATGCATTGGGCGCTTGTCTGCTAGGTACCGAAGGTACGCTGCACTTCCCAGCACGATCCTCCGAGAACAACCCGCCGCGGCAGGCGCGCAAACAGCATGTCATGGTGGCCGCATTATCGCCCGGCGCCGGCGCTACATTCACAGCGATAACACTTGCACGTCTTCTCGAGCAGCAAGGGGATCGAAGCATTGCAGCCATCGAGCATCCTGACCTGGAGCCGGAATGGCATGCGCTGGTTCCGGAGGCGAATCATCGCCCTGGAACGCCTGCTCAAGCAGCGGCAGACCGAAGGTACCTGTGCATGGCGTCGCCCTCCAAGCGCTTGGATTGGTACATGCTGGATCCGGCCACTGTAGCCATCGCCGCTTTGGAAGCGGAGCAGCAGCTGAAGCACCGCTTCATGCTGCAGTCGATCGAGGCGCCGATTCGAATCACCGACGTTTCCAGCCATTGGATGCATCCGGATACGGAGCTGCAGCTCATTCATTGCGACCTGCTTATTGTAGTCGCCGATCCCTTCCCATCGAAGTGGACGCTCCATCGCATGTCGACGATGAAACGCATTAGCGGCGAACGGGAACGCGCTGGCAGAAGCACGTATTGGATCGCCAACAAGGACGCTAAGTTCCGCGCCCGCAGTGAATGGCTGGCGATGCTTCCTGTGAAGCCCGTTTGCTCGATACCGCTGCTGCCTGGGGACGAATGGGCCGATTATATGTGGTCAGGCAAGTGGGCAACGCTGCATCCGAGGTGGAAGAAGCTGCTTGAAAGCGGTTTTCAGCCTGTTTTTCGCGCAATCTATGACAGATGCTGACACAGAGGGACAATTCCTGTGATACAATGATGTGCGGGCGATGTTGATATGAGACGATGGACGGCCCGCTATACTTGATCCATGGAAAGCGAGTTTAACGATGAGTTTATTGACTGTAGAGGATTTATCCCATAATTTTGGCGACCGTACGTTATTCAAGAATGTTTCCTACCGCCTGCTTGCGGGCGAGCGCGTCGGCCTGGTCGGCGCGAATGGAACCGGCAAGTCTACAATGATGAATATTTTGACGGGCAAGCTGCTCAAAGACAGCGGGCGGGTGGAATGGACGCCGCGTATCAGATACGGCTATCTAGACCAGCATACGAAGCTGGTTCCCGGTAAAACGATCCGTGACGTTCTTCGGGATGCATTCGAGCCGCTGCTCCTGCTCGAGCAAGAATTGAACGAGATTTCCGCGCAGATGGCGGATGCCGATGCCGACCAGCTGGAGGAATTGTTGACGCGGATGGGGGAAATTCAGGAGGAACTCGAAATCGGCAATTTCTACCTCTTGGACGTGAAAGTTGAAGAAATGGCGAACGGCCTTGGCTTGAATGCGATCGGTCTTGACCGTGACGTATCCGCGCTTAGCGGCGGACAACGGACGAAGGTGCTCCTGGCCAAATTGCTGCTTGAGAAACCGACCGTCTTACTTCTGGATGAGCCTACGAACTATTTGGATGAAGAGCATATTACGTGGCTGACGAACTATTTGAAGAATTACCCGTATTCCTTCATTCTCATCTCGCATGATACGGGATTCATGAATGAAGTCGTTAATGTCATCTATCATTTGGAATTTACGAAGCTTACCCGTTATGCCGCCAATTACGAGAAGTTTCTCGTCATGGCCGATATGAACAAGGCCCAGCATCTCGACGCGTACGAGAAGCAGCAGGAGTATATCAAGAAGCAAGAAGATTTCATTCAGCGCAACAAAGCGCGCGCTTCCACCAGCGGACGGGCGAAGAGCCGCGAGAAGCAGCTTGACCGCGTGGACCGTATCGAGAAGCCGGAGGAGGCCTCCAAGCCGACCTTTATATTCAAAGAGGCGAGAACGAGCGGCAAAACGGTATTCGAAGCGAAAGGGCTGACGATCGGCTATTCGCGGCCGCTGGTGCCGCCCATGGATATGCTGGTGGAGCGCGGCGACAAAATCGCCATCGTCGGGAGCAACGGCGTCGGCAAATCGACGCTGCTGAAGACGATTCTAGGCAAAATCGAGCCGCTGGACGGCAGCGTCTATCTCGGCGATTATTTGTATCCCGCTTACTTCGAGCAAGAGGCGAAAGCGCCGACGCTCACGCCGCTCGAGGATGTGTGGAACGAATTCTCCAACATGAACCAGCATGAAGTACGCGGTGCGCTTGCCCGCTGCGGCTTGAAGAACGAGCATATTACACGTCAGTTGAACCAATTAAGCGGTGGCGAGCAGGCGAAGGTTCGCCTATGCAAGCTGCTGATGCGCGAGAGCAACTGGGTTGCCTTCGATGAGCCGACCAACCACCTTGACATCGGCTCCAAGGCAGAGCTGAAACGCGCGCTCCAAGCGTACAAAGGCACGATTATCCTCGTCTCCCACGAACCGGATTTCTACGAAGATTGGGTAACGAAAATATGGGATGTGGAAGCGTGGTCGCTGCAAGCGGCTAACCGCTAATTCCTGCACGTAAGCCGCCAAGATGCGCTTGGCGGCTTACCATGCTTGCAATGGCGGACATGCTTCATTATGATAATGGGAACAGACCGAGCGTCTGCGTAAGTCTATAACAAAGTAGGTGCAAAGCGAGAATGAACGAACGCATTCTAGTCATCGAAGACGAGGACGGCATTGCGCGGATTCTTCAGCTCGAGTTAGAGCATGAGGGCTATACAGTCGGCCGTGCTGTCGACGGCAGAAGCGGCTTGGAGATGGCGACTGGCGGCGAATGGGACATGCTGCTGCTTGACGTCATGCTCCCCGAGCTGAACGGCATAGAGGTCCTCCGCCGAATTCGGCAGGCCGGCAATCCGATCCCGATAATATTATTGACGGCACGCGATACGATACCGGATAAAGTGAGCGGTTTCGAGCACGGCGCCAATGACTATATCACGAAGCCCTTCGCGATGGAGGAGCTTCTTGCGCGCGTGCGCAACTTGCTGCGTATCTTCCAGCAGCAGCCGAAGGAGCCGGAAAGCCCGGATGTGTTGAAGGCGGCCGATCTCTCGATCGAGCTTCGCACGCGCAAAGTATTCCGCAAGGATTTGCCGATCGAGCTGACGCCGAGAGAATTCGAGCTGCTCGTCTATTTGGCGGAGCATCGCAACGAAGAGAAGTCGCGCGAAGACATTTTGTCCGAGGTGTGGGGCTACGATTTCATCGGCGAAACGAATCTCGTCGACGTATACATCCGTTACTTGCGGCAGAAGGTTGACAAAGGCTACCGGCATAAGCTGATTCATACTGTCCGCGGCGTCGGTTATATGCTCAAGGAGCCCGATGCATGACGCTCCGCAGACGGTTTACGTTTTTTACGATTTTTTGGCTGATTTTTATTTTGATTCTATTTAATATTTTCGTTTATTTATTCGTCATCAAAATCACGATTCGCAGCGAGGATCAGCTCCTGACGAATAAAGTGAATATTTTGCTTGAGGATCCTCGCATCAACGATCCCAATCAGCTCGCGAACAGTGATTTGCTTCGCGACTATTACAATGTCAGTGAGCTGATGCGCATTGTGGATCGAACAGGCAAGGCCGTCAATACGCAGGGCTCCGATCCGGAGCTGCTAGCGCTCAAGACGGAGTTCTCGTCTCAGCACGACACGGGGATGTTTTTCATCGAGGGACGGCGCGTCCTCTATATGAAGGTTCCGCTTTATCATGACAACCAGATTATCGGCACGCTTGAATTGTACCGAAAGTTGACGCTGCTCGACAGCTATCTGCAGGTATTGGTTATTGCGCTTACGATTACGAGCATCGGGGCGATTCTATTTGCTATCTTCGGTACGTATTGGTTTACCTCGCGCCTAACCGCGCCGATTCAGCATATGGTACAGACGATGCGTGAGATCGACCGCAGCGGGAAACTGCGCCAAATCGAGCTTGCTCAGCGCGACCAATCCGCGGAGCTGCTTCAGCTTGCCCGAGCGTTCAACCAGATGATCGACAGGCTGGATCGTACCTTCGAGAGGCAGAAGCAGTTTGTCGCCGACGCTTCGCATGAGCTGAAGACGCCGCTTACGGTCATCAGCAGCTATGCGGGTATGCTGAAGCGCTGGGGCCGAGATGATGTGAATATCCGTGATGAAGCGATCGAAGCCATCAGCAAGGAATCGCAGCGGCTGCAGAACCTGACGAAGTCCATGCTTCAGCTGGCACAGGCGGAGCAGGAGGACTGGCTGCAGACGGAGACGTTCAATCTTGTACAGCTTGCGGACGAGACCGCCGATATGCTGCATATGACATTCCAACGGATGATTCGCGTGCATACCGGCAAGCAGCAGGATATCCGGCTGTCCGCCGATAAGGACAAGATCCGCCAGCTGCTCGTGATTTTGCTCGATAACGCCATTAAGTACAGCAAGGAAACGATCGATATGACGATTTCGCTCAATAAGGGGATCGTTCGGTTCTCGGTTTCGGATAAGGGGATCGGCATCCCGGAAGACGAGATGCCTTATTTATTTGAACGGTTCTACCGGGTAGACGGTGCTAGAAGCCGGAGCACGGGCGGTGCCGGCCTTGGATTGTCCATTGCAAAACGGATCGTGGAGCTGCACGACGGCCAAATCGACGTGTTCAGCAAGCCTGAACAAGGAACGACGATTTCGATCGCGCTGCCGCAGAGGAAATAAGCAAGGGGATAAGGGGAGAAGGACATGAGCCGTTTGCGCGTTTGCGCCGTACAGTATAAGCTGGCTGATCTTGCGAGCTTTGACGAATTCGCTGCTCAAGTGAGTCACTACGTTCGAAACGCGTCGGAGTACGGCGTGCAGTTTATTTTATTTCCGGAATTTTTCACCACGCAGCTGCTCTCGATCGGAGACGAGCGGGGCGAAGCGCTGCCAATCGGGCAGCTTCCTACATTCACGGTCGCCTACATCGAGCTATTCAAGCGTTTGGCGGCTTCCTACGATGTCCATATCATAGGGGGCACACATGTCATTGATGCAGGCGGCGGCAAGCTGCATAACGCTGCGCATCTATTCTATCCGGACGGCCGCGTGGAGAAGCAGGCGAAGCTTCATATGACTCCGACGGAGCGGGAAGAGTGGAATATGTCCCATGGCGACGGACTTAGCGTATTTGATACAGAATACGGCACGATCGCTATGCTGACCTGCTATGATATCGAGTTCCCAGAGATCGTACGCATGGCGCGGGCGAAGGGCGCGGACATCATCTTCTGTCCGTCCTGTACCGATGACCGGCACGGGTTCCACCGCGTCCGGTATTGCTGCCATGCAAGAGCGGTAGAGAATCAAGTCTACATCGTCACGACGGGAACCGTAGGGTCGCTGCGGAAAGTCGATTTCATGCGGGCGAATTACGGTCAAGCGGCGGTTATTTCGCCGAATGATATCCCATTTCCACCTGCGGGCATCCTGACGGAAGGCGTAATCAACGATGACATGCTCGTCGTGGCCGACTTGAACGTCGAGCTGCTGCATGATGTGCGAGCCGCCGGCTCCGTCACGACATGGAGAGACCGCCGAACGGATTTGTATACGGATTGGACCTGATTCCCCTGGCGAGGAGGAAGTCGTTTGTTTAAACAGCTCATTGTGTACGCGGATGGCAGCCCCGTCGAAATCGTCATTCGCAACTATACCGCTGCCGACTTCGCGGGCATGATTGCAATCCAGCAAGCGAGCTTCCCGCCGCCTTTTCCGTCCGAGCTATGGTGGAATGAAGCACAGCTTCTTCAGCAT
The DNA here is from genome assembly GCF_019431355.1 of Paenibacillus sp. R14(2021). NCBI lineage: Bacteria > Bacillati > Bacillota > Bacilli > Caryophanales > Paenibacillaceae > Paenibacillus > Paenibacillus sp. R14(2021). The sequence continues at coordinate 1,444,329 of NZ_CP080269.1, read as the reverse complement.
GTAACGTTATTTCCGGATGGTGCGCTCTGCGCGGAGATGAACGGACGGTTAATCGGTTCCATTACCGGCCTAAGAATAGGCGATGAACAGCTCTTGGGAAACCACACCTGGGCCTCCATCACAGACAATGGTTATATTCGCAATCATGATCCCCAAGGGGAAACATTGTACATCGTAGATATCTGCGTTATCCCCGAGCTGCGTAAGGCGGGAATCGGTAAATGGCTCCTGCAGTCCATGTACGAGCTTGTCGTGCATCAGGGAATGCGAAGACTTCTAGGCGGCGGCCGGATGCCGAGCTATCATCGTTACGCGGATCACGTATCGCCTGAACAATATCTGGCAGGTATCGTTGCCGGGGAATACCGTGATCCTGTCATCTCTTTCCTGCTTCGCTGCGGACGTATGCCGGTCGGCGTTGCCGCTCATTATTTGGAAGACGAAGAATCCTGTAATTATGCCGCTTTGATGGAGTGGAAGAATCCTTTCCGATGAAGATGGATGTCAACGAACGCATAGAGGAGCGATATTTTTGGACTATATTCGTATTCAATCGATCGATAATCCCCTGTTTGCCAAGCTGCATGAATTGATGAAAAACATCTTCCCGCCTGAAGAAGTGCTGGCCTTTGATAAATGGCGCGCGCCGCTGGAGGATCCGAGTCTCCATGTGTATGTTGCCGTACATGAAGGAGAGGTCGTAGGGACAACTGAATACCGCTATTACCCGAAGCTCCGGGTTGCGATGACGGATTTTACGATCGTCGGCCGTCCCGGCCTTGGCATAGGACGTTTCCTCATGCGAAGCCGCGCGAAGGATCTGGAGAAGCTTGCGGAGCAGAGCGGTACGGTATCGCTAGGTATGTTCGCTGAAATCTACGACCCTGTTCAAGCTTCCCATACCTTCGGTGGCATCTACCCGATGAGTCCGTATGTACGCCGGGAAGTGCTTTCGCATATCGGCTATATGCGGCTGGATTTCCCTTATGTGCATCCATCTTGGGAAGAAGACGGTTCGGCTGTAGGCGGCTTGAACCTCAGTTTCCTTCCGGCAGACGAGGAACGTACGGAGCTCGATGCTTCGCTCGTGACGGCTTTCTTGACGGATTATTATTCCGCGCTGCCAAACAAACCGGACGAGTGGTACGCTATGATCGAGCAGCTAAAGAACGAAAAAACGCTGCGGCTGCTTCCGCTGTAAACAGGAGAGGGGCTGGATTCCGTGGATATCACATTTTGGGGAACGGGGGATGCCATGGGCGTTCCTCGGGTCTACTGCTCCTGCGAGGTTTGCGAGGAGGCAAGAAGCAGCGGCGTCAACCGCAGATTCCGCTCGCTTGTGCAGCTGACCGATGCAGCGTTCGGCACGATGTTGATCGATTGCGGGCCGGATTGGCGCAGCGGAATGGAAGCAGCTTCATTGCGCCGGATCGACGGGCTGCTGCTGACGCATGCACATTTCGATCATATTGCCGGACTGCCGGAATACGCAGATATGTGCAGATGGCTGGGCAGCAGAGGGAAAGCGTACGCCATGCCGGCCGTCATTGAGGAGATTCTGATTCGGTTCCCTTGGCTGCGGTCTCAGATCGATTTTCACCCGATCGACGGACCGCTTGCCTTCGGCGGCTGGGAAGTACACTGCTGGAAGGTCAACCACGGCAAGAACGGGTACGCGCACGCGTTTCGTTTCACACATGCCGCGATGGGAAGAAGCTTCGCTTACTGCTCCGATTCGATTGCGCTGCAGGGCGAAGAGCTGGAGCCCCTGCGGGACTTGGATCTGCTCATTCTCGGTACGAGCTTCTACGAAGAGCCTTATCCATTCGAGACGCGTTCCGTTTACGATGTGAAGGAAGCCCTTGCGCTCATCGGGCAGCTGAAGCCCGGGAGGACATGGTTTACCCATATGTCGCATGATATCGACATTGGCCGGGATTACGGGCTGCCGGGCAGCGCGTCATTCGCATGGACGGGGCTTAAGCTCTCAGTGGATTAAGAAGTTGGCTGGGCGTATGCCGCTTGACTTTGGCTGCTGCCAACCGCTAAAATAAAGGTAACTTTAAGCAGTAAGGGGAAATTTTAATGTGTGTCGGTGTTCTTAACTTCTAAATTGGATAGAACCTGGAGCCTGTAGGGCTGCCAGGGACAGAACGGAATGAACCTGTACGGAAGGCTTGCGCGGTTTGCGCAGGTTTATCTTGTTATGGATGCTCCAGCTTCTGTCGCCAATGAGTTAAGAACATGACAATTTCCTCCTGCTGGACGGTAAATTAGCGTGCTCTTCGAGCACGCTTTTTGTTTGTTCGGGATCCTTTCGCTCTTATGGGAGAGGTCTCGGCCGAATGCCGTTGTCCCAGAACAGGAATGGAATGCGTATGCGTTCTGTTCCTGTTTTTTTTATTTATCGATAAGAATAGAAAAGGACGGGATCCGCGAAATGAATCCATCGACCCTGATAAAATTAGAGTTTCATAAAATGAAAGACATGCTGGCGGGGTACACGGTATCGGGTGCAGGCAGAGCGTTAGTCGAACGCCATGTGCCGAGCACGCATGCGGCGCAGGTGACAGCCTGGCTGCAGGAAACGGAGGAGGCTGCCCGCCTGCTGAGTACAGGCGCGAGCGTGCCGCTGTCGGCAATGGATGGCATTGAGCCGTTCATGGCGCTGCTGGGTAAAGGCAAGATCTATTCGGAGCAGGAGCTTGGCCAATTGGCTGCCTGGCTCGCGGCGGTTGCGCAGATGAAGCGCTACATGGACAGCAAGCGCGTGAGCGCACCTACGATAAGCAGCTATGCGGATTCCATGCATGACTGCCCGGAGCTGGTGAAGGAGCTGGTCCGCTGCATTCGTCACGGCGTGCTCACAGACCAAGCAAGCCCGGCGCTTGCCGATATTAGAAGGCATCTCGCCGCTGCGGAAGATCGAATCGAGCGCAAGCTTGGCCAGCTGCTTGGGAAATACAAGAGCGCGCTGCAGGAGCAGCTCGTCAGCAAGCGGAATGGGCACTTCGTCATTCCGGTCCGGCGCGATCTTCGGAAGCAGGTGCCGGGTACGGTCTGGGATGAATCCGCAAGCGGCCAAACCTTGTTCGTCGAGCCCGTGGACGTAGCCGAACTGCAGGCAGAATGGCAGATGTGGAAGAGTGAGGAGGAGCGCGAGCGGACGCAGATTCTGTCGCAGCTCTCGGATCTGGCGGAAGCGCATGGCAGCCAGTTCAGCTGGAATGTTGAAGCGATGGCGGCGTTTGATTTTATTTTCGCGAGAGGTAAATTGTCCAGAAGCTACGGAGGCATCCATCCGGTTATCGCGGATAAGCCGTATATCCGGCTCGTTGGGGCAAGACATCCGCTGCTGGGCGAGAAGGCGGTGCCCCTGACGGTCGAGATTGGCCGCGATTGGCGGCAGCTGATCATTACGGGACCGAATACGGGCGGCAAAACAGTTGCGCTGAAGACGATCGGACTCTTTGCTTTGATGAGTCAAGCGGGTCTGCTCATTCCGGCTGAAGCCGGATCGGAACTCGGCGTGTTTCAAACGATCTTTGCTGATGTCGGAGACGGGCAGAGCATCGAGCAATCGCTCAGCACCTTCTCGGCGCATATGGTTGCGCTTGGCGAGATGCTGCGGGCGGCCAACAGCCGTTCCTTAATTCTGCTCGATGAATTGGCAGCCGGTACGGACCCAGGGGAAGGAATCGCACTCTCTATCGCGGTGCTGGAGGAATTACTGCAGCGGCGCTCGCTTGCGGCGGCGACGACGCATTTTAATGAAATCAAGCGATTCGCGGCTGTCGTCGACGGCTGCACGAATGCGCGCATGACCTTCGATACAGCAACACTTAAGCCGCAATATAAGCTCGAAGTCGGCGAGGCAGGGGATAGCTATGCGTTTGCGATCGCCAGACGGTTCGGGCTTCCGGAATGCGTCGTGCAGCGTGCGGAGGAGCGGGTCCGCAGGACGCTGCAGCCTCCTGAACAAAGCGACTTGCCCCACCCTACCGAAGCAAGCTTCGTGAAAGCGCCGCTGGAAGCAGCAACGAGTTCACCGGCTCGCACCCAGGGGAAGACGGCAGTAGAGTCCATTCCGACTCAATCCGAAGGGGATGAACGGAAGAAGCGGCCATTCGAAGTCGGGGACTGCGTCTGGATCTACCCGTTGAAACGAACGGGAATCGTCTTCCAAACGGCGAACGAGCGGGGAGAAGTCATCGTGCAAGTACAGAAGAACAAAATGGCCTTCAACCGGAAACGGCTCTCGCTCTACATTCCGAACACGGAGCTTTATCCGGAAGGCGGGTATGATATGGATATCGTATTTGACACCAAGGCGAATCGGAAGACGCGCAAGCTGATGGGGCGCAAATACGTGCCGGGACTGACCATTGTTACGCCTACCGACGAAGATTCCGTTAAATGACGATGGACCGAAATCGCAATCTATATCGGAATCCGAACAAACTAACGCTTGAAGATTGCGGCGGCCGCGGCTAAAATGAGTAAGGACTTAAGAAACGTACACCGCTGGCGGAGGCAACATGAGATGAATCTTGGCGTTAACATGGACATTTTTACAGTGTTCAGCATTATCGGTACGATCGCATTTGCGATGAGCGGCGCGATTGTGGCAATGGAGGAAGAGTATGATATTTTGGGCGTTTACGTGCTGGGGCTAGTAACGGCCTTCGGCGGCGGGATCGTCCGGAATCTCTTGATCGGCATTCCAATCACGACGATTTGGACTCAGGGCATGCTGCTGAAGACGGCTGTCATCGCCATGACCATCGCATTCGTGCTTCCTGTGAAATGGCTTCAAACCTGGAAGAAGAGCGAAGCCTTCTTCGATGCGATCGGGCTGTCGGCGTTTGCCATTCAAGGCGCGCTTTATGCAGCCGGCAAATATCCAATCAGCGCATGCATCGTGGCAGCCATGCTGACAGGGATCGGCGGCGGAATAATCCGCGATGTGCTGGCGGGACGAAAGCCGCTTGTGCTGCGTGATGAAATCTATGCCGTATGGGCAATGGCCGCAGGGGCGGTTATCGGCTTAGGCTGGCTGAAGACCCCGCTGGAGCTGCTCATTCTGTTTGGCGTCGTTATCGTGTTCCGTATGCTATCGGTTCATTATGACTGGCGATTGCCAAGGAGATCGCTCAAATTCGCGCTTGCGCAATCGGTGCATACCGATGAGAAACGAGCGGCTGCAGCAAAAAACGAGCAAGTGGAAGGGGAACATCAATGATACGCGTTTTGTTTGTTTGTCTCGGCAATATTTGCCGTTCGCCGATGGCGGAAGCGGTTTTCCGCCATCAAGTAAAGGAACTGCACGTAGAAGACCGCATTGAGGCAGACTCGGCAGGAACGGGCGACTGGCATCTGTGCAAGCCGCCGCATGAAGGAACCCGTAAGCTGCTCGACGAGTACGGCATTTCTTACGAAGGCATCCGAGCTCGACAAGTGTTGCTTGACGACTACTCTAACTTCGATTACATCGTTTGCATGGATTCCAGCAACGAACGGGATGTGAGAGCCGTATTCGGAAGCAAATCGGACGGCAACGCCAAAGTGTTCAAATTCATGGATTTACTGCCGGATCATGAAAGCGATGACGTTCCTGACCCTTACTATACCGGCAATTTCGAGCAGGTATATGAACTGATCGATCAAGGCTGCAGAAACCTGCTGGCCCGAATTATGGAAGCACATCATGCCTAACAGCTCGATTTGTTGACAAAAGGAGCAGTCCCTTCGGTCATGTAATATGACGAAGGTTACTGCTCCTTTCTTAATTATAGCTAGGTGACTCAACCCACGGAACTGACGAATGTTTCTCCAACCGTTGTTGTTCAGCTCTCGGTTAACAGGAAGGTTCGAAGCGCCTCAGGAATAAACTTCTGCCAGAAGCCCCAAATATGGTCGCCGTCATGCTCGCCATAGATGGTTTGAGCGCCGCGGTCCTCCAATATCTTGCGCATATCGCGGTTCATCTCCACGAAATTAAAGATGCCCCGGTCAGCTTTGAAAGCCGTTTCCTGCAAGCCGACAATCATATACAATACGAGCTTGCTGAGATCGCTCTCCCGTTCGGCGATTCGCTGCGATACCGGATAAAAAGCACCGGAGAAGGAAATAATTTGATGGAACATATTGGGATACGCCAGCGCGATATGGAAGCTGACGGATCCGCCCAGCGAATCGCCGGCAAGGATGCGAGATTCAGATTCGCGACGAACGGGGTAATGCCCTTCAATATAAGGGACAAGCTCTTCCCCGAAGAAAGATACATAGGTGCCGTGGCGTTCGCCGTCCGGCGCATATTCGGCTGTGCGATGCTTCAGATCTACCTCAACGCCGACGATAATGAAAGGTTCGATGCCTTCGTCGAGAATCAATTGATTGGCAATTGTCGCGATACGGCCGAAATTGAAAAATTGCTCGCCGTCCTGGCAATAGACGACCGGATAGCTGAGTACTTCATTGTAACCGGGAGGCAGATAAATGCGAAGACTGCGGGAGCCCTCAGGCAAATAACGACTGCTTACGACTTCCTTCACGATGGTTCTCTTCAAATAACGATCGTCTGTCATCTGGCAAAACTCCTTTTTTCCTGCATGGTTTCGTGCTGCATTGGGCAAACAAAAGGGAGATATTCAGTGGTTAACTGGTGGGAAGCGGACTCTGTTGTATTATGCTGTACTATCAATAATATAGTACTGTTACATATACAATTTAGCAGAAATATTAAGAAAATATGACGAAGTACTAGGGTTTTTAGTGCTTTATGCTTTGACCGTACTGCTTAAACAGGTTTATAATCATTCTATAACAGAGCTACTCGTTTTTTCAAATATTCAACTGAGGTGAACAATATGAGCAAGCTGCCTTATGAAGTACAGTCGGAGCCAGTAACGCCTTTATCCGTCTTGTCTCCTGAAGGAGAAGTAGTCAACGAAGCTTATTTGCCGAATTTGACAGATGATCAATTGAAAGAAATTATGTATCGCATGGTTTTCACCCGTACATGGGATGAGCGTGCGGTTAACTTGGGCCGTCAAGGCCGTCTTGGTTTCTATGCGCCGGTATCCGGTCAAGAAGCGTCGATGGTCGGTAGTGAGTATGCCCTGAATAAGGATGATTTTGTTTGCCCGGGCTATCGTGACATGCCGCAAATCGTATGGCACGGACTTCCGCTTTATCAGGCTTTCCTCTACTCCCGCGGTCATCAGCACGGCGGTCAAATTCCTGAGGGCGTTCACGTGCTCATGCCTCAAATCATTATCGGCGCACAAATTTTGCACGCGACCGGCGTAGCGATGGCGTTCAAGAAAAAAGGCGAGAAGCGCGTAGCGATCACTTATACAGGTGACGGCGGTTCCTCGGAAGGCGACTTCTACGAGGGTATGAACTTTGCCGGCGCATTCAAGCTTCCGGTTATCTATGTCGTTCAAAACAACGGCTATGCGATTACGACGCCTTACGAGAAGCAAACGGCAGCACAGTCCATTGCTCATAAAGCGCTTGCTGCCGGTATCCGCGGCGTACAAGTCGACGGCATGGATGTTCTGGCTGTTATCAAAGCCGTATCCGAAGCAGCAGAACGCGGCCGCAACGGCGAAGGTGCGACACTGATTGAAATGATTACGTACCGCTACCGCCCTCACTCCATGGCGGATGATACGACGAAATACCGTACGAAGGACGAAGAAGGCGAATGGAGCCTGAAGGATCCGCTTGTTCGCTTCGGGAAATACCTCGAGAAGAAGGGCCTGTGGTCTGACGAAGAAACGGCCCGCGTGAAAGAGGAAGCGAAAGCGACCGTTAACGAGCATATCAAGAAAGCCGAAGCGACGGAGAAAATGACTGTAAGCGGTCTGATCGACTCCATGTTCGAACATACGCCGGCACACTTGGAAGCGCAAAAAGCCGATTTTCAATAATGGGATGACTATAGAAGCAAGCTAAGGAGGAACTCGCGACAATGGCTCAAATGAATATGAAAGAAGCGATCCGCGATGCAATGCGCGTGGAGCTGAAAAACGACCCGAACGTATACATTTTCGGTGAAGACGTCGGTAAAGTCGGCGGTGTATTCCGTGCGACGGAAGGCTTGCAAGGCGAATTTGGCGAAGACCGCGTATTCGATACGCCGCTGGCCGAATCCGCGATTGCAGGGATGGCTGTAGGTATGGGGATTCAAGGCTTCCGACCGGTTGCCGAGATTCAGTTTGTTGGTTTTATCTACGAAGCGCTTGACCAAATGTTCGTTCAAGCAGCCCGGATGCGTTACCGTTCCGGCGGCCGTTACAACTCGCCGATCGTTTTCCGCACGCCTTTCGGCGGCGGCGTTAAAGCGGCTGAGCTGCACACGGATTCGCTTGAAGGCTTGGCGATCCAAACGCCAGGTATTAAAGTTATTGTTCCTTCCAATCCTTATGATGCTAAGGGCCTTCTTGTTGCGGCGATCCGCGATAACGATCCGGTATTCTTCATGGAACACTTGAACCTGTATCATGCTTTCCGCGCTGAAGTACCTGAGGAAGCTTACACGGTTGAGATCGGTAAAGCGAATGTTGTACGCGAAGGATCGGATGTAACGATCATCGCTTACGGACTTATGGTTCATACAGCGGTGAAAGCTGCAGACGAGCTGGAGAAGAGCGGCATTAAAGCAGAGGTTATCGATCTGCGTACATTGGTTCCGCTTGATATCGAAACGATCGTAGCATCGATTAAGAAAACAAACCGCGCGATCGTGGTGCAGGAAGCCCAAAAAACTTCTGGCGCTGCTGCCGAAATCATCGCTCAAATTAACGAGAATGCTATTCTTCATCTGGAAGCTCCAGTGCTTCGCGTTGCAGGTCCGGATACGGTTTATCCATTTGCACAGGTGGAGGATGCTTGGCTGCCAAGCACGGCGCGCATCGTTAAAGCCGTTAACCAAGTGATCAACTTTTAAGGAACACACGACATGGGCAGATTTATGAAAAGCTAGAAGGAGGTCACGGGACGTGGCAAAGTTCGAGTATCGTTTCCCGGAGCTGGGCGAAGGGTTGCATGAAGGCGAAATCGTCAAAATGCATATCAAGCCCGGCGATACGGTTACGGATGAAGATATCATCATGGAAGTACAGAATGACAAGGCAATCGTTGAAGTGCCTTGTCCTGTGAATGGCAAAGTGCTTGAAGTGCTTGTAAAGGACGGCCAGGTTTGCCACGTTGGCGAAATCGTTGCTGTCATTGACGCCGAAGGCGAACTTCCTGAGCAAGCGGCTCCGGCAGACGACAGTCATAGCTCGCAAGCTCCTGCACAGGCGCCAGCCGCTCCGGCAGCTGAAGCACCAAAGGCGGAAGCGCCTAAAGCCGAAGCACCGGCGCCTCAAGCTGCACCGGCTCCTGTTAACGCAGCCGGCGGCCTAGTACTGGCGACCCCAAGCGTGCGTAAATTCGCTCGTGAGCAAGGCGTAACAATCGCTACGGTTGCAGGTTCCGGCAAGAACGGACGCATCACGCGAGAAGATATTACGGCATTTGCAAGCGGTGGTGCGGCTGCACCTTCTGGACAAGAGACAGCGGCTGCTCCTGTTACCGGCGAAGCGAAAGCGGCTCCTGCTGCAGCTCCTGCGGGCGACCGTACGGAAGAACGCGTACCGTTCAAGGGCATTCGTAAAGTAATTGCTAACGCGATGGTGAAATCCGTCTACACTGCGCCGCATGTTACGATCATGGACGAAGTGGACGTAACGGCGCTTGTTGAGCTCCGCACGAAAGCGAAGCCGCTCGCCGAGAAGAAAGGCGTTAAGCTGACGTACCTGCCGTTCATCGTTAAAGCGCTTGTCGCTGCTTGCCGTCAATTCCCGATCTTGAATTCGACGCTTGACGAAGAGAAGCAAGAGATCGTGTACAAGAAATACTACAACATCGGCATTGCTACAGATACGGAGAATGGCCTGGTCGTTCCTGTTATCGCGGATGCCGATCGCAAGAACGTATGGATGGTAGCCGACGCTATTCGCGACCTCGCTGTGAAAGCACGCGACGGCAAGCTTGCGGCTTCCGAAATGAGAGGCAGCACAATCAGCATCACGAACATCGGTTCCGCAGGCGGCATGTTCTTTACGCCGGTCATCAACTTCCCAGAAGTTGCGATTCTCGGCACGGGCCGCATTTCGGAGAAGCCGGTCGTGAAGAACGGGGAAATCGTTGCTGCTTCCGTTATGGCATTGTCCCTAAGTTTTGACCACCGTCTAATTGACGGCGCGACAGCTCAAAACTTCATGAACTACATTAAACAGCTGCTTGCTGATCCGCAATTACTTGTAATGGAGGTTTAAAACCATGGTAGTAGGAGATGCTTCACTCGATATTGATTTGCTGGTTGTCGGCGCAGGCCCAGGCGGTTATGTAGCGGCGATTCGCGCTGCACAGCTTGGCCAAAACGTACTTGTCGTGGACAAACAATATGTCGGCGGCGTATGTCTAAACGTAGGCTGTATCCCATCCAAGGCGCTCATTTCCGCGTCTCACCAATATGAATCCATCAGCCATGCTTCATCCTTCGGTATCACGGCTTCTGACGTGAAAGTGGAATGGAGCAAGGTGCAGGAGTTCAAGAACGGCGTCGTCAAGAAATTGACAGGCGGCGTAGCAACACTTCTTAAAGCGAATAAAATCCAATATTTCGCAGGCGAAGTGATGTTCATCAACGAGAACGAAGCACGCGTATTCAATGAACAGGAAGCGCCGCGTTACCGTTTCAAGAACTGCATCATTGCGACTGGTTCCCGTCCGATCGAGCTGAAGGCATTCCCTTACGGCGGTCGTATCGTGTCTTCGACAGAAGCACTGTCGCTGCCTGAAATTCCGAAGAGCCTTGTCGTTATCGGCGGCGGCTACATCGGCGTCGAGCTTGGCCAAATGTACTCGAAATTCGGTACGAAAGTAACCATTATCGAAGGCTCCGACACGATTCTACCGGGCTTCGATTCCGATATGTCCTCGCTCGTTGCGAAGAAACTCAAAGGCGCAAAAGCCGAAATCGTTACTGGCGCGCAAGCGAAGAGCGCGAAGCAAACGGACAACGACGTAACGGTTACGTACTCCGTTGGCGGCGAAGACAAAGAAGTAACGGCAGATTACCTGCTCGTTACGGTTGGCCGACGTCCGAACACGGACGGTGAGCTTGGTCTTGACATGATCGGCATGAAAATGACCGATCGCGGCTTGATCGAAGTGGATGCGCAGTGCCGCACAAGCATTCCGCACATCTACGCCATCGGCGACATTATCCCAGGTCCTGCCCTTGCGCATAAAGCCATGTACGAAGGCCGTGTTGCAGCGGAAGCGATTGCCGGACAGCCTAGCACGATCGACTACAAATGCATCCCGCTCGTTGTTTTCTCCGATCCGGAATGCTCCAGCGTCGGTTACAGCGAGAAGGAAGCGAAAGAGAAAGGCCACAACGTCAAAGTGGGCAAATTCCCTTTCAATATCAATGGGCGCGCATTGTCGCTCGGCGTAAACGAAGGCTTCGTGAAAATCATCGCGGATGCGGATAACGGCCTTGTGCTCGGCACGCAAATCGCCGGTATCGAAGCTTCCAATATGATTGCTGAGCTTGGCCTTGCGATCGAAATGGGCGCAACGCTTGAAGACATCGCGCTTACGATTCACGCACATCCAACACTCGGCGAAATCGTACTGGATGCCGTTGAAGTGGCACTTGGTCACCCGATTCACGCGATTGCCAAATAAGAAGCTGACAAGCTTCCACACGACAGCTTTTGAAGCGAAGAGGTCAGGCTGCAGTTATTCTGCAGCAAGGCCTCTTTCTTCATAAATCCCTATTAACATCTACATAACTGAAGGAGGGTGGTGACATTATGACGCCAGACAGCAAACCGGCAAGCGAATCCCGTTCCACGATGATGCAGCTTATATTTCCGTCCGACACGAACTACCACGGCACGATGTTCGGAGGCAAACTGATGGAGCACATGGATAAAATTGCAGCGATTACCGGCATGCGGCATTCGAGAGGTCCCTGCGTGACGGCCTCGACGGACAGTTTGGATTTTGTGGCGCCCATCCAGGTCGGCGACGTGATCGACGTGGAAGCGTTCGTAACGTGGACGCACAAGAGCTCAATGGAAATATATGTGAAAGTAGAGAAGGAGCATGTGTACACGGGTGAACGGAAAACGGCCGTGACCGCTTTTTTCTCCATGGTTGCGCTGGACGAGAACGGCAAGTCGCGTCCCGTTCCGGCCGTCATTCCAGAAACAGAGGAGCAGCGCGAGTTTCATCGCACGGCACCTGCCCGATTCGAGCTGCGAATGAATAGAAAACGGGACAGATCCGCCATAAAATGATACTATATTCTAATAGATCAATTTGCCCCCAGGCGCCGATGAGCGGGAGTTGAATGATAGTGAGCAATAGTGAACAGCAATATTTGGATTTGCTTCAGCATGTGTTGAAGCAAGGAACGAAGAAAGAAGATCGAACCGGGACGGGAACCTTGTCTGTTTTCGGTTATCAGATGCGGTTTGATTTAAGCGAGGGGTTTCCGCTCTTAACGACCAAGCGCGTGCCGCTGCGATTAATCGCAAGCGAGCTGCTTTGGTTCATGAAGGGCGATACCAATATTCGTTATTTGCTTCAACATAAGAACCATATTTGGAACGAGTGGGCATTCAAGAAATGGATTGAAAGCGATGAATACACCGGTCCGGATATGACGAACTTCGGACTTCGCTCACAGCAGGACGAAGCATTCAATCTGCTCTATCAAGAGCAGGAACAGCTGTTCATCAAGCGGATTTTGGAAAATGAAGCATTCGCGCTGAAATACGGCGATCTTGGTAACGTTTATGGCAAGCAGTGGCGCAACTGGCAGACCTCAGAGGGAGGCGCCATCGACCAGCTGAAGAACGTCATTGCTGAAATCAAGAAGAATCCTGATTCCAGACGGTTGATCGTGACGGCATGGTCGCCGGAAGATGCGACGCCGCAGCGTTCCGCGCTTCCTCCATGCCATACGCTGTTTCAGTTCTATGTGGCGGATGGGAAGCTGTCCTGCCAGCTGTACCAGCGCAGCGGCGATATTTTTCTCGGGATTCCGTTCAATATCGCGAGCTATGCCCTGTTGACGCATATGATTGCCCAGGAATGCGGCCTGCAGGCAGGGGACTTCGTGCATACCATCGGGGATGCGCATATTTACAATAATCATTTGGAACAAATCGCGCTGCAGCTTGGACGCGAATCCAGAGCACTCCCCGTATTGAAGCTGAATCCGGACGTCGCATCTGTATTCGATTTCGAGGTTGACGATATCAAAGTGGAAGGCTACGATCCGCATCCTTCGATCAAGGCGCCTGTAGCCGTATAGATGTAGATGACGAAGGGAGCGGGAGTAAGTTGACGCTAACACTGATTGCGGCAATGGCCAGGAACAGAGTTATCGGGGCAGACAATTCGATGCCATGGCATCTGCCTGCCGAAATGGCGCATTTTCGCCGTACAACATCCGGCAAAACGGTTGTTATGGGCCGTAAGACGTTTCAATCGCTTGGCGGTCCTCTGCCCAAACGGCGCAATGTCATTCTAACGCGGGACCGCGGGTTCGCTGCGGAAGGCTGCGAAGTGGTGCATGACGTCGAAGAAGCGATCGCGAAGTTCGGCGATGGAGAAGAGCTTATGATTATTGGCGGTGCGGAGATTTATGCACAATTTTTACCTCGCGCAGACAAGCTCCTGCTGACCGAGGTCGAGGCCGATGTAGAAGGCGACGCCTATTTTCCTTCTTTTGATCCTGCCGAATGGCGTGTCGATAGCACCGAGAAGCACGAGATCGACGACAAAAACGCGTTCGCGTTTAGGATTATGACCTACATGAGAAATTAGCCGGGGGGCTAACTTGCCAGAAGAGCTATCGTCGAACATTATGTCATAAAGTGCAAATGATTGTACGGAAAATCCATTTAATGAGATGGGCCTTATTGCTACGATATTGTAAATACTTTCTGGGAAAGTTTGATATTGAATAATAGCAGTTTTCTCGATATAGTTGAGAGAACACGAACATTCGGTTATGGGAAAATGGATGGAGGAAAGCGACCATGTCTACACCTACAGGATTTATGGACTACAAACGCGAATTGCCGGCCGACCGTGATCCGCTTGAGCGGATTAACGATTGGAATGAATTTCATAAGCATTTCAGCGAAGACCAACTGAAAACGCAAGGCGCACGCTGCATGGATTGCGGAACGCCTTATTGCCACACCGGCATTGAAATGTCGGGCGGCACTTCGGGCTGTCCTGTCAACAACCTCATTCCGGAATGGAATAATCTCATTTACCGCGGGTTGTGGCGCGAGGCACTTGACCGCTTGCACAAAACGAACAATTTTCCCGAGTTTACAGGACGCGTATGTCCTGCGCCGTGCGAAGGTTCGTGTACCGTCGGCTTGATTGGCGATGCGGTTACGATCAAAACCATCGAACAAGCTATTATCGATAAAGGATTCGAAGAGGGTTGGGTTGTTCCGCAGCCTCCGCTTATGCGTACAGGCAAGAAAGTTGCCGTCGTAGGATCCGGACCTGCAGGCATGGCTGCTGCAGCACAGCTGAACAAAGCCGGCCACACGGTGACCGTGTACGAGCGCGCAGACCGCATCGGCGGCTTGCTGACGTACGGGATCCCAACCATGAAGCTCGAAAAACATATTGTTCAACGCCGTGTGGACTTGTTGGAAGCAGAAGGCGTAAACTTCGTTACCAATGCTGAAGTGGGCACGAATGTACCAGCTGAACAGCTGATGAGTGATTTCGATGCTGTCGTGCTTTGCGGCGGCGCTACGAAAGCCCGTGAAGTGGACATTGAAGGCCGTGATTTGAAAGGCGTTCATATGGCAATGGATTACCTGAACGGCACGATCAAGAGCTACCTGGATTCCAATCTGGAAGACGGCAATTATATCAATGCAGAAGGCAAAGACGTTATTGTCATCGGCGGCGGTGATACAGGTACGGACTGCGTAGCAACCGCGCTCCGTCATGGCTGTAAATCTGTTACGCAATTCGGTACGCACAGCAAAGCGCCGCTGCAGCGCGACCAAGAGAACAATCCTTGGCCGCAATTCCCGAACGTGTATACGCTGGATTACGCGCATGAGGAAGCACGCGCCCTATACGGCTCCGATCCGCGTGCATTCTCCGTATTGACGAAGAAATTCGTCGGCGACGAGAACGGCAATTTGAAAGAGCTGCACACGGTGCAAATCGAACGTACCGTTGATGATACCGGTCGTAAAATCTATAAAGAGATTCCAGGTACGGAGAAAGTATGGCCAGCTGATCTCGTCATGATCGCCGTCGGCTTCGAAGGTCCTGAGAACACACTGATTCAGAAGCTGGGTCTGGAACAAGACCGCCGTTCCAACGTGAAAGCCGCTTACGGCAAATACACGACAAACGTCGATAAAGTATTCGCAGCAGGCGACATGCGCCGCGGACAAAGCCTGGTCGTTTGGGCGATTAACGAAGGCCGCGAGGCTGCGCGCGAAGTTGACCGTTATCTAATGGGTTCCTCGCAGCTTCCATAATGAAAGCTTGAAACAATCGTTAGCACAAAGCGCCTTCGGGCGCTTTTTATTTCGTTATCCATAGACAGGAAATAAACAGGAAAGAAGGTTCGGTTATGATACAATACGGTTCCGACACCATTACAGCGCTCCGTTTCCTTTCGTTCAAGCCGCAGATGGAACGCCGAGACACACAGTGGATCGATATCGAGCTTCGCCCTGAGATCGCGGCGGAAACGCCGGTACCGGCAGAAATCACCGACCTGACGGTGCTCGTTATCTGTACGCATGGCGGAGTGATCGCCCAGATCGTGCCGCACGACGAAGGGACCGATTGCGAGTTTCAGTTTACATTCGAGGAGAAGGAACAGATCCGCTCCTACATCGAACAGGCCGATATGCAGGCAGCCATCGCAAATCTAGCACGCAACTAGGACGAGTTGTGGTAAAATTACCCTTAGTATTGCTTATCATAAACGAAGCGAGACTCGGGAGGCGATGGAATGCACGGCAGTGCTGCGGGCGTGCTTACTCAGACGGACATTCGAAATATTCGTCATTATGTTCAGCATAAGTACGGTGATTTGCCGACCGAACGGCGGGCTGAGATTGTAGCAGACGCCATGCAGCGTATCGTCATTCGCCAGCTGCCTGAATTCCCGATGGAACAGAAGCAGCAGATCACTTCCGCATTGCTTCGCAAAATCGCAGCAAGCCAAGGCGTACCCGTAAGCGATCGGCATATCTTCGAGGCATGCATGCAGCTGGATGTTGAGAATCCAGCCTTATTCGGCGCACTTCATCGATGGACGGAGCAGCGTCTAGGCGTATCTATACCGATAGAGGCATTCCGTGAGGTTGTTCGTGAAGGTGTACATATTGCGATGCATCCAAGAATCGGCGTCGAGGCGTGGGACGCAGCAGTCGGTGCCGCGGGTTTCGTCACTCGTGAATCGACTTCAAGCGATAGCACCACCTTCAGGCAAGCAGAAGCTGCAGCGCTTCCCACACACAAGCCGATACAACGAAACGGCTTGTTTTTCGCGTTGTCGCTGCTTCTCATCAGTACAATCGTCGGTTACGCCTGGTGGGTGCTTCGTCCCGTTGCGGGGCAGGGAGCCGTGAAATCGGCTGCCGTGCGGCCCTTCCATCCGGAGATGATCAAGCCTGCCGTTCTGAACGAGCTGCCGGACGAGCTGCGCTACATCGAGGTAGATCGGAGCAAGCTGGTACGCTATCTAACAGCCAAATCCTCGCTGCTTGCTGAGGAGCCCTATTTAAGCGCGATCATCGGCGCTGCGAAGAAACATAATATTCATCCGCTGTTGTTATTCGCGATTACAGGGCAGGAGCAGGCGTTCGTGCCGAAGACGGCAAAGAATGCACGTAAGATTGCCAACAACCCGTTCAACGTCTATTACAGCTGGCAAGATTACAATACAACGATCGAAGAGTCCGCGAACATTGCCGGCAAAACGATCAATCATTTAAGCTTCGAGCGTCCAAACGATGTCGATGCGCTGGAATGGATCAACCGCAAGTATGCCGAGGATGACAATTGGTCGAACGGCGTAAGCCGTATTCTGAAAGCAATGATCGCGCAAATTATGACGGACAAGTAACGGTAAAAAGAGGGATGATCCTGAAAACGTTAATTATTGCGGAGAAACCCGACATGGGCCGTACGATTGCCGCCGTCGTAGAGCCGAAGGCGCAAAATAAACGCGCATATCTGGAAGGCGAGAATTACATCATTACCTGGGCGATCGGCCATCTAGTCAGCTTGGCAGAACCGGATCAATACGATCCCAAATATAAGCGCTGGAATGAAGCTGACCTGCCGATCATCCCGGATCGGTTCAAGCTGTGGCCGAATGCGCGCACCAAGGACCAGCTTACGATTATCGGCGAGCTTTCGAAGCGGTGCGGCAGACTGGTCAATGCTTGCGATGCCGGACGCGAAGGTCAGCTTATTTTTCATCTCATCCGCCAATATTTGAAGCTTCCGCAGCCGACAGACCGGCTGTGGATTTCGGATTTGACGCCGGAGACGATCCGCCGCGGCTTCGACGGTCTGCGCAGCGACGGCGATTATGACGATTTAACGCGCGCAGCGCGTGCGAGAAGCGAGGCTGACTGGCTGGTCGGTATGAATGCCTCCCGCGCATTTACGATCCGTCACAAGACGCTTCTGTCGGTCGGCCGCGTTCAAACGCCGGTGCTTGCGCTTCTCTATGACCGGCACAAAGAAATCACGGCATTCGACAGCGAGACGTATTTCATCGTGCAGGCGGCTTTCAGTCAGCAGGATTTCACGTACAAAGGTGTATGGCAGGGTGATCGGATTACGAAGCGCGAGCAGGCTGAAGCGTTGGCTGCGAAGGTAACCGGCAAATCGGGGAAGATCCTTAGCTATACAGTGAACGAGTCCAAGGAATATCCTTACCGTCTGTACGATTTGACGCTGCTGCAGCGGGAGGCTAACGGCAGGTACGGCTATCCGGCGAAGAAAACGTTGGATATCGCCCAGGCACTCTATGAGAAGCATAAGGTCATTACTTACCCGCGGACGAGCTCCAACTATGTAACGGAAGAGAACATCCCCGTTATGGGCAATGTGCTTCAAATGCTGAAAGGGACGTCTTATGGCGATCTAGCCAACGGTGCAGATCGAAGCCGGGTACACAAGGGAAATCGAGCGGTATGCAATCCCGCTAAGGTAGAGGATCACCATGCCATCCTTCCGACGCCGAAGCGTCCTGGAACGCTGAGTTCCGAGGAGCAGAACATCTATGATCTGATCGTTCGCCGATTTCTATCGCATTACTACCCGCCGGCGGTATACAAGAATCACGATGTTGTAACCGAGGTAGAGGAGGAACGCTTCCGTACTCGGGCCAAGGAACAGCTTGAAATCGGCTGGCGTATCGTGCTTGGTACTAACGAAGGCAATGCTGTTAAAGAGAAGGGCAAATCGAGGAAGAAATCGGAGGATGGACCTGTATCGGATGAAGCCGACGACGATTTGGTCGAGACGGATCAACCCTTCTCCGTACAGGCGGACCAGCCCGTCCACTGCGACGCAGCGGCTGCGCTGGAGAAGGAGACCAAGCCTCCTAAACCGTACACCGAAGGCACACTGCTGAAAGCGATGGAGAGTGCGGGTAAATCCA
The DNA here is from genome assembly GCF_019431355.1 of Paenibacillus sp. R14(2021). Classification (NCBI taxonomy): domain Bacteria; kingdom Bacillati; phylum Bacillota; class Bacilli; order Caryophanales; family Paenibacillaceae; genus Paenibacillus; species Paenibacillus sp. R14(2021). Next base: position 1,425,569 of record NZ_CP080269.1, on the reverse strand, counting down.
TTGAAGACGAAGAGCTGCGCGATGCGATGAAACAGACGGGTCTTGGCACGCCGGCGACTCGGGCGGCGACAATCGAGAGGCTCAAGCAGGTCGGCTATATCAAGCTGACGGGCAAGCGGCTCGATGTTACGACCAAAGGCTGCGCGGCAATCGAGCTGATCCGCGGTGCCGGTGTCGAGTTGCTGGCTTCGCCCGAGATGACGGGCCGCTGGGAGCAGCGTCTGCACCAAATCTCCAAAGGCGAAGCCTCTGATGCGCAATTCATCGCCAAAGTAAAGCAGTTTGCGGAGATGATTGTCGAAAAAGTGAAGCATCAGCGGCCAGCGGCCGCAAGCTTATTTGAGGAAGCAGACGACGGCACGCCTGCAACGAAGGGACGTTCCGCGCGCAGCGCTGCCGGGAAAGGCAGCTCGACCACGGGGAAAGAACGATCGAGCAGTCGATCATCTGGCAGCCGTTCGGTGAAGACTGCTGCGCCGGACGCTTCGAAGACACAGAGAGTGTCGAGCAATCGCAGATCCGCACCTGCTTCCGGAGCACCCGGCGATGCGAGTTCGGGCGGTACAACGACCGTAGCCTCGCGAGCTGCGACCACACGGCGAAGCTTGGCGGCATCACAAGCTACGGCGACACCGCAAGCTTCGGCAACATCGCGTACCTCTGTAGCTTCTTCCACACCGGGTGCAGCCACAATTGCTGTTGAATCGATTGCAAGCTGTCCAAGGCCGGGCTGCGGCGGTCAACTCGTCGAGGGCAAACGGGGCTATGGCTGCCTGCGCTTCAGAGAAGGCTGTTCGTTTGTCATTTGGAAAAACCAACAAGGGAAGACGGTTACGCCGGCTATGGCCAAATCGCTTGCAGTAAGCGGCGAGACGCGTAAATCCACATTTAAGCTTGAAGACGGCTCCACCGTGACGGGAAAGCTGAAATTAATCGACCCGGCGACCGGTGCCGTTCAATTTCAATCAGCAACTTAAAAAGGCTTGTCGAACACAGAGCGCGATGCTCTTGTGTTTGACAAGCCTTTTCCTATGAACGCGCGATCACAACGGCCGCTGATTGACGTAATTCTTAATACTGTCCGGAATATCCGACAGATGCTTAAGCGTCAAGAATGCGCCCTTTGGTTCTACGTCGATGCCTACAATATTATAGGCCCACTCTGAATCCGTTTGCATATGAATCGCATTAATGCCGGTAGTCAGGGCAGGGATGACATCTGTTCGGATGGAGTTACCGATCATCCAGGTCGATTTGCGGTCGAACTTCCCATGCTGCAAAATGCCTTCCATCGCTTCCGTGTTCTTCATCGAACGCACGTAGACACGAGGACCAAAATATCGTTCCAGCTTCATTTGCTTAATCTTCCGCTGCTGAATCAGCATCTCGCCGCCGGTATAGAGATGAAGCTCATGACCGTGGGAGGCAAGCTCGAAGAGGGTTTCCTCCATGAACGGATAAGGCTCTACCTCATGATCGTATACGCTTCGCCCCAGCTTCCACAAAAAATCCTCTTCCGTAACCGCAGTGGAACGCCCTGTCAGATTGGAGAAATGGCGGTAGGTATCGACGAAGGATTGAGGGAAGTGTTCGCTCGTGAAGCCGGTCAGGTGTACCCCGGCAATATCGATTTCCGTCTGCATGTCACGAATTTCTTGAGTGGTGACACCGAAGCCGCGGAACCAATCCGTCATCGTATCCGTAAATTGATCGATAACGAAATAGAAATATTTGTTGCAGTAAATGAGCGTATCATCGAGATCGAATAAAATAATTTGTTTCATCTTAGGCACGGCTCCTTCCCCAGATGATTTCGCTGTAGATACAATCTACCGCATCTTGGGATTCGCCGTCAAATCGAATACGACTGGGGATATTTACAAATACTGTACCCGGAGGTGATAAGGAAATGGAGCATGATAAAAAAAGCAGCAGCGGCCGCAAGATCGAGGCGGGAATAAGAGAGAAAGAAGAGAGCATTAAACCGGAAAAAGCGGCGAACAGACCGGCAAGCTTGAATGGCATAAACAAACAACTTCAGTAAGCATTAGCCTGACATAAGGTAGCGTCTCTATATGACAGAACATTTCCTGAGACGGAAGCCTGTCATATAGAGGCGGGATAAATGGAGTTAAGCGTATTTATTCATTTTGGCTGTGAGATCTTGTTTAATGTAAGCAAGCCTCTTACGTACATAGAAATCATAGCTTGCGCCTTTCAATTCGCGAGGGCTTATAACCTCATCCGCACTGTTGTCGATAATAGTCAATGAGCCGTTGGAATAAAACTTAAATGTCAGATCCCGGAATGGTCGATGCGCTTCAATAAATCGATAATTTTCACAGTTTGTCATGATGGTCAGCCTCCTAACGAATAGATAGAGATTAGAACATTTGTTCTTGTTTTTATTATAGCAAACATCTGTTCGTATGGAAACTATTATTTTTTTCCCTTACACTAGATTCATAGGAGTAATGGCACTACGGCTTATATCAGCATTTTCAGACGGATAAGGAGCGGCAGTCATGATCAGAGTATCGCAGTTATCGAAACAAATTCCGGGCGGGCCGAAGGTTCTTTCCGGAATCAATCTTACTATAGAACCCGGTGAGTTCATCGCGGTCAAAGGCGCCAGCGGAAGCGGGAAGTCCATGCTTCTCAAATGCTTGGCCATGCGCGAGAAATGGACAAGCGGCACGTACGTCGTAGACGGCGTCGATATTTTCAAGAAAGGCTTCTCCGGCACGTTGAAGGTCCGCCGCGAAATCGCTTACCTCGAAGAGAAGCCGACCTTATACGGCAATCGCACCGCCCTTAAGAACGTGCTGATCGGCGCAGCTTATCAAACGCCTGCATGGCGGAGAATAACCGGCATGGTGCGAAGCGACGACTATATGGGCGCGATGGATATGATCGAGAAGATGGGTTTGCTCGAGAAAGCGCATCAGAAGGGCGACAAGCTGAGCGGCGGTGAGAAACAGCGGATCGCGATGGCCAGGGCGCTGGTGCATGGCGCGAAGACGCTGCTTGCGGACGAGCCGGTCTCAGGGCTTGATCCTCATGCGGCGGAGCAGGTGCTTGCGGATTTGAAGAACATGTGCCGGATTCAAGGCGTCTCGGTGGTCGCCGTCATGCATCAGGGCGATTGGGCGGAGCGCTTCGCCGACCGAATTATCGGTCTTAATAACGGGGAGCTCGTGCTGGATATCAAGGGAAGAAAAATGACGGAGCGGGAGAAAAACCTGCTGTGAGCAGGGCTGGAGTGAATGCCGGGATTGTGCTTCGGCTCATGCAGGAAGAGGAGCTGCAGGCGGCGCACGAGCTCGAACTTTCTTGTTATTCCGAGCTTGCGGCTGCGAGCAGGGAAGCGTTCTCGTTCAGGCAGAAGCATTTTCCCGCATATTTCTGGTCTGCATGGGAAGGCGGCAGGCTGATCGGACTTGCATGCGGCGTTCGGACGGAGGAAAGCAGCTGCGAAGGAGATGCCGTCAAGAGCACGCATGACGCTGATCTCGGCGGACGGCATTTATGCGTGCTGTCGGTGGCTGTGGCTGAGAACAGCCGTCAGAAGGGCATCGGCTCGATGCTCATGGAAGCGCTTATCCGTCAGGCAGCCGAAGACAAGCTTGCTTCGGTTGTGCTAATGTGTGAGCGGCATTTGATCCGCTTCTATGAGGCGCTTGGGTTCCGATATGCCGGCCTCTCGTCGTCTACACACGGCGGAATCGAGTGGCATGAGATGAACTTGCAGCTTGCCTGAAGCTGGCATCGGAATTCCTCGTGCAAAGGAAGAGCACAAGCGGCATACAATGGAGCATCAACCTCAAATAGGCAGGTGTTCCGTATGGCCTTTCAATTTCCGGCAATCGTACAGCCCTCGCGCGTGACATTTCCAAAAGCCGAGCTCTGGGTACCCGTGGTAAGCGGGCTGCATCATGCAGCGGCGCGCAATGCAATCAACAACAAAATCCGCCAAACGGAGCGCGAGCTTGTCCATAATCAAGGCTCGCTCATGGATCCCAGGGCGGAAATGCAGGGCTACTTCGAAGTGAAGACAAACGAGAGAAACGTGTTCAGCCTATCGCTCTTCAACTATGCCTACACAGGCGGCGCGCATGGATTGACGCTTCAGGAGTCGCTTACCTTCGATACCGGAACGGGTAAATCCTACTCGCTGGCAGAGCTGTTCAGGCCAGGGAGCGATTATGTTAAACGGTTGTCCGATGCCGTAAAGCTGCAGCTTGCATCAAGGCAGATCGAAACGTTCGAGCCATTCAAATCCATCCGTCCGGATCAGCCGTATTACGTTGCGGACCGCTCGCTCGTGCTTTACTTTGCGTTGTATGAAATAACGCCGTACGCGTTTGGGTTCCCCTATTTCCCAATTTCGGTATATGAACTGAGCGACATCATTAACCCCAACGGACCGCTTGGCCGGATGGATATGAACAATTAATTACCACGCGAAGGAGATCTCCCCATGATTTATGCGCTCATTCTGCTGGCTGTCTGTGCAGCCGTTTATTTTCTCATCCGTCATCGTCGACAGCGCGAGGAGAATAAGCCGGTCCTAGAACAGCGTACAGCAGACGTACAGCAGAATACGGAGCCCGAGGAGCCGGCAATTGCTTTTAGCCTAGAAGCGATTGCGAGCCCAGCATTCGAGGTGGATTTGACGAATTGCCGCATACTCGTCGTCGATGACCAGGCTCCAATCCGGTTTTTGCTGCGGGAGCTGTTCGAGCAGGAAGGGATTACGGTGCTGGAAGCGTCGAACGGCGTAGCTGCCGTGGAAGCCGTTCGCGATCAGGACGTACATTATGTGCTGCTTGATCTGAAGATGCCCGATATGGACGGGATCGAGGCGCTGCGGGAAATCCGCCGCATGAACCGCTCTGTTCAAGTCGCGATGATTACGGCTTTCGGGGATCCGGATCGGATCGATGCGGCGAAGCGATTAGGCGTGAGGACGTTTTTTACGAAACCGTTCGATATTTTGTATGTGAAGTCGCATGTGATCAACGATCTGCGTAGAGGGCTTAACTCGCCAGCAGAAGTAACAGCAAGCCTACATGCATCGTCATAGCTGCGATAATCCGCGGGCAGAGCTGCTGCCGGCGGTTTTTTGCGCTTATTGGCAAATGTCGACCAGCAGATTCTCCATGATCAAGCCATGCTGTATCAAGCTCCAGCCATGAGTGCAGCGTAATAAGGGGAGGCTTCATGAACAAGAATAAGAGAATCGTCCATCATGAACCGAGTATCGTCAATTGGCTTCTGATGTCGATCGGCGTAAGGTTAACGTATCGGAGTGCGGAGGTGCAACTATGAATTGGCTGTTTATGAACCGGACGATCAGCGTCAAAATCGTATGGAGTACCGTGCTCATTTCCTTGATTCCGCTCCTGCTTCTGTCTAGTTTGTTTTATTGGACAAGCACCAATTCCCTTGAGAAAAACATGTTCCGCAGCTCGAATCAGAATGCCGATTATTTATCGAATTACCTCAATCAGTACTTTCGCAATATGTCGACGTCCGCACTACAGGTTTATGCGTTTGACCGGATCGTCAATCTGATGGCGCACGGCGCCAATTACTCCGACGCGGACATCATCAACGTCAACGATACGCTGGACAACTATTATCAGTTAGTCGTCAACAAGAACAAAGACATCATGAAAATCATGATGTTCGGAAAGGACAACACGCTTCGCGATGCGTGGTCCAGAGCGACCAGCTACAATATGATCAAAGTAACGAGCATCCCGAACTACAAGGCGATGCTCGATTTGCCGTTTCAGCAAGCGATGGCATTCACCTATCACGATAAGGCGCTGAATCAGGATTTCTTCGTGTACAGCATGACGATTTACGATCCGTTCTACCGGACGAAGTTCGGGACGCTCGTCTTCTATGTGCAGAAGAAAGATTTCGTGGCCATGGTGGAGGCGAACAATCGTCCTCCGAATGTCATCGTACTGCAGAACGAGAACGGCCAAGTGATATACCGAACGAACGAGCAGCATAATGATGCCGTCAAGCCTTATGCGCGTCCGGAGAAACGGATCAACAACAGTCCGCTCGCCTTGAAGTTTACCAAGAACCACGATTTGCTCGTGGGCACGGCAGACTTGGACAATGCAAACGTGGGATTAACGATAGTTTATCCCAATCCGGAGCTGGCGCAAAACCGCAAGAACACGCTGCTCATCACGGTCGGGGCGCTGGGCTTCGTCCTGATTGTCATTATTTTGTTCTCTGCGCTCGCCCAGCGGTTCATAACACGGCCAATTCAACTGCTCGGCAAAGCGATGCGCGCGGTCCGGAGCGGGAATTTCGAGGTCTCGCTGGCGCCGTACCCGTATCGAGACGATCTGTCCGAGCTGACAAGGAACTTCAACTTCATGACGGAGAAGATTCGCGAACTGATCGAATCGGAATTCAAGACCCAGCTGCGAAACAAAGAAGCGCAAATTCTCGCCCTGCAGATGCAGATCAATCCGCATTTTCTGTACAATACGCTTCAGACGATCGGCGGCAAAGCCGTTCTGGCCGGCGATTACGACATTCACGAGATGTGCCGTGCGCTCGGCGATATGTTCAGGTACAGCTTCTACGAAGGCAACATGGAGTCTACGATCGGCCAAGAGCTGGAGCATGTCAACAATTATTTATACATTCAGCAGCTTCGCTTTGAGGCCTCCATCGAGACGGATTTTGAAGTGGATCCGGCATTAATGGCATGCTCGATCACGCGTTTCGTCCTGCAGCCGATTATTGAAAATGTCATGGTGCATGTACTAGGCAAGCAGGAACAGCATCAGCTGCAGATTGGCATCAAGGCCGAGCGGGAAGGGGATTCCGTGCGTATTACGCTTCAAGACAACGGGCCGGGCATGGAGCCTGAGAAGCTTGCGGCACTGCAAACCGACTTGGAGCAGCAGGCAAGGCAAGTGTTCTCCGGCGTATCAATTGGGCTCAGGAACGTCCATGAACGGATTCGGCTTATTTACGGCCAAGCCTACGGACTTGAGATCAAGAGCGCCGCAGGTGAAGGGACAACAATCAGCATCCGAATTCCTTATAAGAATCGAGGTGAGACGCATGTATAAAGTCATGGTGGTGGACGACGAATATTGGGGCAGAAAATCGATCGTTAAGATGATTAATGAACTTTCTGCGGATGTCGGCGTTATTGCCGAGGCCAAGCATGGCGACGAAGCGCTTGAGCTTATACGAATCAACAAGCCGCATATTATCGTGACCGATATGAACATGCCGGTGATGAACGGGGAGAAGCTACTCGAGGTGCTGTACACCCAGTACAGCGAGATTAGAGTGATCGTGATCAGCGGTTACTCACAGTTCGAATATTTGAAGGCAGCGCTGAAATACCAAGCATGCGAATATGTGCTGAAGCCCGTATCAGTTACAGAGCTGGGCCAAGCGGTTGCGAAAGCCATTGAGGCAAGCCGGGCATACATGAGCGCGCAGCAGCAGAAGAAATCGACGATCGACATCATGAAGCTGAAGCGGGAGGAGTTCCTTCAGCATGTTACCAGCCGCCGAATAACGAATGTATCGGATATTCAACAGCAATTGAGCGAGCTGCACATTAGGGCGATGGACGGTCCATATCGACTGGCCGTCTGCTCATTCCGGCAGCTGGTCGAGATCGCAAGGATAAAATTCCATGGCAATGCGGATCTTCTGATGTACAGCTTGGAAAACATGCTCTACGAGGTGCTGCAGGACGAAGCGGCGCTCATGTACAAGTCGGACGATCAGATGTCCATTTGTCTCGTGCTGCCTGAGTCTTCGTATAACGAGCAGCGTACCCGTGACGTTATGAATGGCTTTCATACTGCCGTCAAACAGGTGCTGAAACTGGATGTCATCATCGGGATCAGCGGCTCGTTTGGCGAGATCACGAAGCTGCCGGAAGCGTACAAGACAGCAGCCGACGAGCTTGGCAGGAATCCATTTAATGACGATACGCTGTCCATCACGATAGGGGAGCGGCCAGGCCTGACAAGCAAAGCCGCACTTCTCACTGCATTTGATCTCAATGCCATCAGCCAAGCACTCGGCTCGGGAAGCGAACGAGACAGCCGAAGGCTGTTGTCTGCCTTCGTGGAGCGAGTCCGTATGCGTAAGGAAGCGACCATTCACGACGTGCAGCGTGAGCTGGCGAAGATCGTTGAACTGGCGTCCACTGAGCTGAAAGGGTGCATTTCGGCGCAGCCGTCGTTGTTCGATACGCGTCTCATTGCGGGCGTCCTAGACCTGAAGCATCTTCAGGCGTGGATGGAGCAGTTAGCGGACGCCATGGCAGGCCATGGCCAAAGCAACGGCAAATCGGAATCCGTTCAATCGATCGGAGAGGTCGTTGCTTATTTGGATACGCATTATTTCGAGGATGTCAGCCTTGTCGGCGTCGCGACGCGGTTTCATATGGATCCTAGTTACTTAAGCAAGCTGTTCAAATCGGTCACGGACGAGAATTTCATCGAATACGTCACGCGTAAACGAATGGAGAAGGCTTGCGAGCTGCTGCGGTCCTCGGACCACAAAATCCAGGATATTTCTGAGCTGGTGGGTTATGAAAACCAGCGGTATTTCAGCCAAGTATTCAAGAAATTCACCGACCAAACGCCTTCGGAATACAGGGAGCTCAGCGTCAAAAAATAATTAGTGCCGCAAAATATTGAACATCGGGAGCACAATTTATTGGATTACGCATCCCCTCCGGGACAAGTAAGCTAGAAATAGAACGATAGCGTTCTGACTACACATGAAGAGGGGAACTGCAATGAAAAAGAGAATGGCTCTCGTATTATGCACACTCATGTTTGCACTTTCGATTACAGCTTGCGGCACCAGCGACAACAACGCGAATACTGGAAATGCCGCAGGGGGAACCAATGACGGCAAAACGACGAACGAGCCGGCACCTGCCGAACCGGCTAAGGACGAAGAACCGGTCACGATCTCGTTCATGCACTTCAAGAGCGACGTGACGGACGGCGTACAAAAAATTGTAGATCAATTCGAAAGCGAAAATCCAACCATTAAAGTCGATGTGCAGCCTGTTAAATACGACGATTACTACACGGTGCTCAAAACCAAAATGGCAGGCGGCGACGTGGTCGACGTCTTCACGCTGAACTCTGGCGCGCAAACGAAGCTGTTCGTTGACGGCGGTTATGTGGAGGATTTGAGCGGCAAGGACTTCTTGTCCAACTTTGACGAGAGTGTGCTGAAATCGCAGGCAACCGACGGGAAGAACTACATCATGCCGCTGAATGCCGGACCGATCGCGGTATTCTACAACAAGAAAATTTTCACCGATCTTGGTCTACAAGTGCCAAGAACGTTCGATGCGATGATCGAAGCGGGTAAGAAGATCAAGGCAGCCGGCAAAACGGCCTTCGCTTTGGGCTGGAAGGATCAATGGACGCTTGGCATGTGGGTTGGCCGCGATCTGCCGAGCAACACGGCGCTTGTGGCAAATCAACCGGATTTCTTCGAGAAATTGGAGACCGGCGCAGCTAAATTCGCCGACAATCCAGCAGCGAAAACGACAATCGAGCATGCGAAGCAGCTGTACGACCTCGGCAACAAAGACCAGCTGGGCGTCGATTACAACGGTATCGTGGATCTCTTCGCCAAAGGCGAAGTCGGCATGATGTACATGGGGACTTGGCCGCTGGCCGACATTCAGAAGAAAAATCCGGATCTCTACAACAACAGCATCGGCTACTTCCCGTATCCGTTCAGCAACGACGAGAGCCTAAACAAGCTCGAGTTCAACCCGGACGCTTCTCTGGCCGTCAGCAGCAATTCACCGCATAAAGAAGCCGCGCTTAAATTCCTGGCCTTCATGGCAAGCAAAGAAGGCGGCGATGCTTGGGTCAAAAACATCAATTCCCTCAGCTATGTGAAAGGTTCTTCCACGGACATCGCGCCGGCAGTTAACGATCTTAAACCTTACTTTGACAAAGGTGAAATGTACGATTCGCAGAGCTACCTGGCGAAAACGTCCATCGACTGGGGCAGCCAGTTCGTCCAAGTCGTTCAGAACTATTTCTTCGGCAAGTCGACGGAAGACGAAGTCATCAAAGCCATGGATAACTGGGTTGCCAAGAACCACAAATAAGATCGGCATCAACGATGATAATGGCATAGGCGCTGCCTATGCCGTTATCCATGAGGAAGGACATAAATTATGGTAACCATTAAACGAATGATTCGGCGGGAATTTTGGTATCTTGCATTTCTTATACCCGGCTTGTGCTTGTTTACGCTGGCAGTCGTCATTCCGTTCGTAATGGGCGCGCGCTACTCATTTACGAATTGGGACGGGCTGGCTCGCACAGTGCATTATACGGGCCTAGACAACTACAAACGCGCCTTCACCGATCCGGATTTCTGGAAATCCCTGGTGAATACGTTTAAATACGCCATCATTATTACCGTGCTGGTTAATCTGATTGCGCTGCTTCTGGCGCTGCTGCTCGATACGTACTTGAAGTTCAAGAATTTTTTCCGTACGGTATTTTTTCTGCCGAGCGTCATTTCTATCGTATTATCTGGATTCATTTGGAAATACAATTATGCAGTCGGTTTCCCAGACTTGTTCAGCAAGTTCGGAATTGAAATTACGAGCCCGCTGGGCAATCCGGATTACGCGCTGTTCGGCTTGATTCTTATCGCAGTGTGGATGGGCATTGGCTCGCCGATGATTATCTACATCGCTGGACTTCAAGGGGTATCCGGTGAATTATTAGAAAGCGCCGAAATCGACGGCGCGAATATGTGGCAGTCGTTCCGTAACATTACGCTCCCTCTGATCGCGCCTTCCATCACGATCAATATGCTGCTTGTGCTGACAGGCTCGCTGAAAGTATTCGATATGGTTTATGTAACTACGTCAGGCGGACCCGCGTTCTCAACGGAAGTGATTTCGACGTTCATCTTCAAGAACTCGTTCAACAATTTCCAAGCCGGTTACGGAACCGCATTATCGATGATCTTCTTCGTCATTCTGGTTCTCGTAACGATCATTCAAATATCGATCTTCAGAAGACGGGAAGTGGAGCAGTAATGAACAAGACACATATCGCCACCTTTACTATCGTTTCAGCTGCTGCGGTCGTGTTCCTGTTTCCGTTCTACGTCGCCTTGCTGATGGCATTCAAATCTGCGAAGCAAACCTTCGATTCCTTCTATTCGCTGCCTTCGAGCATCTACCTCGTGAATTTTAAGCAGGCATGGAGCGTGTCGAAGTATCCGTCAGCCATTACGAACAGCTTTATCATTACGGTCATATCCGTGGCGTTGATCGTGCTTGTCTCGGCGCTTGCCGGCTATTCAATCGCACGCAGAAACAAACCGTTTTACAATTTCATCTTTATCGTGTTCCTTGCGGGCTTGGTCGTTCCGTTCCAGATTACGATGCTGCCGCTCTACAAAATGGGTAAAGAGCTCTCGATGCTGAACTCGCACTGGGGAATCGCGCTCATCTACGGCGGTCTTGGCGTGCAGATGGGCGTGCTGTTCTACGCCGGCTTCATCCGCGCCATTTCCAGGGAAATTGAAGAAGCGGCAAGGATTGACGGCTGCTCGACGCCGAGAATTTTCGTCCAGATCATCCTGCCGCTGCTAAAACCGGTTACGGCAACGGTGCTCGTGCTGAATGCGCTGTACATCTGGAATGATTTCTTGCTTCCGCTGCTATACCTGCAGGATAAAAACTACCGCACCATTCCGCTCCAACAGTATTTCTTCTTTGGGCAATACAGCAGCGACTTGAATCTGGCTTTCGCTTATGCTGTGATGGGGATGATACCAATCATCGCATTCTTCTTGTTGACGCAGAAGTATATTATTAAAGGAATCGCGGCAGGGGCAGTAAAAGGATAACTTTACGATAGGGGTGTCTTCATTGCCAATCACGTATTTGGAACATTCACAGCTGTTCGAGCTGCGTACGAGCAAAACGTCCTACCTTTTCGGCATTCGGCCAAACGGTTCTGTCCAGCATGTCTACTGGGGCGAGCAGGTTGAAGCTTCGGAATGCGGCTATAGGCTGAAGAACCGCGGCCATAGCTCCTTCGATGCCGAAGTGAATCGCGAAATCGAGGAATTCGGCGGATGGGGCGGCTGCAACTATGCCGAGCCGGGACTGAAGGCAACGTTTCAAGACGGCGTGCGCGACCTGAAGCTTGCCTTCGCCAACTTTGAAATCCCAAGCGATGACGAGCTGGTCGTTCATCTCGCCGATGACCATTATTCGCTGCGCGTGGAAGTCCACTACCGGGTAATCGCTGAGCATGATCTCATTGAGCGTTATGTAACGGTAGTGAACGAGGAAGAGCATCCCGTCCGCATCGAGCAGGTCATGGCTGCTATTTGGTCTGTGCAAGGGCAGCGGGATTACCGGCTAACGCATGTGACAGGCCGCTGGGCCGGCGAATATCAGCTGAGAGAGACCATGCTCTCTGAGGGTAAGAAGGTGCTGGAGTCGAGAAGGGGCTTCACTGGTCCGCACGCGAATCCATGGTTTGCGATCGATAACGGCAAGGCGGATGAAGCTTCTGGCAAGGTATGGTTCGGCGCGCTCGGCTGGAGCGGCAATTGGAAAATCGTCGCGGAGAAAACGACATTCGGCCATGTCCGCATCGTAGGCGGCATCAATGACTTTGACGGCTCGTTCGTCCTGCAGCCGGGAACCGCTTATACGTCGCCGGTCTTCGTTGGCGGCTATACATCCGGCGGCTTCGGAGAGATGAGCCGATTGCTGCACGGCTATCAGCATGATCATGTCATTCCGACGGATAAGCTGCGCAAGGTGCTGTACAATTCGTGGGAAGCGACGGAGTTCGAAGTCACCGTGCAAGGTCAGCTCGAGCTTGCAAGAAGAGCGGCGAAGCTCGGCGTGGAACGCTTCGTCGTAGATGACGGCTGGTTCGGCGCGCGGCACAGCGACCGGGCGGGACTGGGCGATTGGCAGGTCAACGCGGAGAAGTTCCCGAACGGCCTCCAAGAGCTGATTGATGAAGTGAAGGAACTCGGCATGGAATTCGGCATCTGGGTGGAGCCGGAGTCGGTTAATCCGGACAGCGATCTATTCAGGCGGCATCCGGAGTGGGTGTACCAGTTCCCGACGCGCGAAGGGACGCAGCTGCGCAACCAGCTGCTGCTCAATCTCGGATTACCCGAGGTCAAGGCATTCGTCCTTGATTTCATGACGGAGCTTCTGTCCTCGTATGATATTTCATTCATCAAATGGGACATGAACCGGACGGTTACGGAACCCGGTGTTCATCCGCGCTATCAACAAGCCGGCGAGTCGGTATGGATCAAGCATGTCCAGCATGTCTATGAAATTTGGGCAGAGCTGCGGCGCCGATTTCCGCATGTTGAATTCGAGACATGTGCCGGCGGGGGAGCGAGGATCGATCTTGGCATGCTGCGCTATGCAGATCAAGCGTGGATCAGCGACAATACGGATGCGCGCGACCGGCTGAGCATTCAAGAGGGCTTCACCTACGCGTACAGTCCGGCTGTCATGATGTGCTGGGTCACAGAATCGCCGCACGGGTTCAACGGCAGAAGCCTGCCGATGTCCTACCGCTTCCACAGCTCGATGATGGGCGGTCTCGGCATTGGAGCCAACATCCGTCATTGGTCGCCGGAAGAAATGGCGGAAGCGAAGCGTTACGTGGAGCTGTACAAGGAGATTAGAGCAACCGTTCTGCAAGGCAGCTTGTACCGGCTGGAATCGCTGCGTTACTCCAATACCGCTGCTTATCAATATTTGAGCCAGGACCGGAAGGAATCAGTCGTCTTCACTTTCCTGCAGTCGCAGCATTTTGGCGCTGAGGAGCGGCACTTGCAGCTTCAGGGGTTGGACGCCGGAGTGAAGTACGAGGTTACCATCGACGAGCAGGAGCTGCTTGTCCTTCATGGCTCGAATCTGATGCATGTCGGTCTTCCGCTTCAGTTAAGAGGCGATTACGGCAGTAAGCTTATCCGTCTAAAGGCAATCCAATAATCGAATACGAAAAGCGCAAGCGAGCCGTTTTCCGGTGTTATTCCGGTGAACGGCTCTTTTCTTAGGTGCTGTGCCTCGGATGTCCCTCATAGAGTCAAGTATGGAGGTGCGGCTATGGTTCTGCTCTGGATAGGCTGTTTGCTTTTCGCTGCGGTTTGCATGCTCACGCTCTCGCTCGCGAGAATCGCGGAGAAGCGTGCGAAGCTGTCGCTGCACCAATCCCTGCATCAGCATTCCGCCTATGTCCGATTCATGCAGGATAAGCATGAACTGAACGCGCTTGGCTTCGCGCAGCAGCTTACGCGGTATTTGAGCGGACTGGCTTCGTTCGGGTTCTCCTTCTCATCCTTATCCCTGATCGGCGGCGCGATTCTGTTTCTAGGTCCTGCACTGGCTGCAGGCGGACCTGCATTGATCGGTTTCGGCTGGCCGCTCTTGGGGCTGTTCGGCCTGCTTACGGCCTGCTCGATCGCCGCGCTTGCGTCGTCCGTGCCGACGGCTGGCGGCTGCTATCATTGGGCGTTATCTTACGGCGGACGCCGCCTCGGGCTATGGTCCGGCTGGCTGCATGTGATCGGAAGCCTGCTCATGTCTGTTACAACCAACCTGCTTCTCGCGGATTGGATGTGCCGGATCATTGAAGATCGTGTGGGCTATTCCGGCGGATCCGGTTTATTTTATACGCTTCTGGTGCTGTTGTTTGTATCGCAGGGACTCGTCGGCGTTCAAGGCATCCGCGGATTAGGCGCATTGTTTACGGCTGCTGCTGGGCTGCAGCTGCTGCTGATTGTCGTTCTCTTCGCGATGCTTGCTCTAGCTGCATGGCCCGGCGAGTACCCTTTCCAAACGCTGTCGGGCGATCTGTTTGATAGCGGAACGTTTGGGAAAGGAGGGCATTCCTTGCTGCTTGGCATCCTTCTGCTGCAGCGTCTATTTCTCGGGAAAGGCACGACTGCCCATGCGGCTGAAGAGACGTGCGATCCGAGAATCAACGTGCCATGGTCGATCTATCTATCGACCACTGCGCTGTTTATGCTGGGATTCGTTTTGTTTGCCTTTATATTGATGCATACTGCGCTGGGCGGAAACGGCAGCGGTGCTGCGATGCTTGGCCTCGGTGTCTGGCTAACGGAGCAATGGTCGGCTTGGGGACCGTTGTGTTCGATCCTATGCTTCATCATAGCGGTGTTCATCTGCTGGGCGAATGGACTGACCGCTGCGACAGCAGCGACCAGAGCGCTGTTCGCTATGGCGCGAGACGAATCGGTGCCGTATTTCGGGAAAATAGCATTCGTATCGAAGCAGTTTCGATCCCCGATGTATGCAGTGATAACGGTAAGCGGAGCCTCGTACATGCTCGCCACTCTGCTATGCACGGTTGCTTCGCCTGAATCAATTCAGCCTCTTGTCCAGCCGCTGATTCTGCTCAGCGTCGCAGCCGTTCATGCCGCATATGCGCTTCCAGTCGGCTTGAAGCTGCGTTCGCGTTATTCAGCCTCGAGACAAGGGGTCGCTCGCAGCGTAAGCCGTGATCGGGGCCTCCCCAACCGGCGAGGGCCGTGGGAGCTTGGGAAATACAGTGTGCTCATCGATGCGGTTACGTTCGGCTGGTTAACGGTGAGTGCGATGCTCGCCTGCAGCATGCTTGCGCTGTCCGTGCAGGTCGCCGCCGTTATCCTCGCAGGGGCGGGCTTTGTCGGTATCGAGCTTAGACATCGCAGCTTAACACGGAAGACGCCGGTCAAGGTCGTAGGGTCATCGCGCTTCGGAAAAAGAACGATTGACGAATGTATCAGAATAGAAAGAAAATTCCCGCAAAACTATTAATTCGTGAGGAAATATTTCCCCAAACGGCGTTAAATCATTTCCCGGGGAAGCGCAGAAACCAACACGAAAAGCGCGCTTTCGACACAATCTGTAACCGTCGACGCATTGAAATGTCCGCTATTTCCGGGGCTTTTATCGCAGTAATCATTGCGGTGTCTTCTCCAATCCGCGTATAATTTCAATAAACGATCATAAACGGAGGTTGGCATTCATGGAACTTGGCGAACTAGTATCGCTTAATATATCTCTGCTAGAGACCGTACCTTTCGGTGAGAAGGAAGTGATTACGGGCATTAACAAGAAGGCGGTCGTCGGCAAATCGCTGCCGTTGTCCTTCACAGGGTTGGCCGGAGATGCGCAGGGCGATCTCGTGAACCACGGCGGGCCGGATAAAGCGGTTTGCGTTTACAGTGCGGATCATTTCCCGTATTGGCAGCAGAAGTGGAAGCGTCCTGTTGCAGCAGGTGCATTCGGCGAGAACTTCACGGTGACTGGACTAACCGAAGAGTCCCTCTGCATCGGCGATCAGGTTTCGGTCGGTCAAGCACTGCTGCAGGTTAGCCAGCCGCGGCAGCCCTGCTACAAGCTGGGCATGAAGCATGGCTTGCCTAGTCTGCAGCTGGATGTGCAGCAGAACGGCTACACCGGCTTCTATTTTCGTGTACTGGCGGAAGGCGAGATCGCCCAAGGCGACAAGCTGATTTTGCAGCAGCGGCATCCCGCAGGCATTTCCATTGTGGAAGCGAACCGCGTCATGCATAAGGATAAGCGCGACCGTGAGGGCATGCTGAAGCTGCTGAGCGTTCCAGAGCTCTCTTCAAGCTGGCAGCATAGCTTCATGAAACGGTTGGCCAGGCTGAATCAAACGGAGAATTAGTAGACGCGCCAGGGGGAACGCAATCATGGTACAGAAGCAAGAAGGCGGCGAGTTTGCCGTCTACGTAGAGCGCTATTCCTTGCCCGGCAATTGGCAGGCAGTATTGGAAGAGAGCGGCATGAACAACACGACGCGGATGATCTATGCCGATAAAGCCAAATTCGTGCTTCGCGTTTATGATAATCATCGGGACACCGCAATCGTAAGCATGGAACACGAGCTTCTCGTGAAGCTGCAGCAGGCAGGTTTGACATTTCAGGTGCCCCTGCCGATAGCGAATGTTGATGGGGAAACGGTGACAGCTTCGCCGGGTGGCAAACTTGCGGCATTATACGGCTACATTGAAGGAACCCGGCCGGTATCCGAGAACATCCATCATGTGGAGAGTCTTGGGCGCGCGGCGGGGGAGCTTTCGCACGCGCTAGCGGCGATCTCGGACATAGAGGGACTTGTGCCTGTGTACAAGCCGTATTACGCGTGGCAGGAAACCCACGCGGCCATGGACGCGGACGCGCTGACCGCATTATGCCTGAACATTCCGCTTCTTGCGAACCGGAAGAACGAAGTGGAAGAACTGCTCTTGATGCAAGCACGATTAACGACGTTAAACGAAGCGTTTCGAAGGCTTCCGCATCAATGGATTCATGGCGATATCGTCTTTACGAACGCAGTTGCAAACGGGGATGAAATTGTCGGGCTGCTCGATTTTGAATTTTGCACGGTGGACTTGCGAGCGATGGAAATCGCGGTCGTTCTGGCTGAGTTTCCAAGCGATAACGATGGGGAAGCGAAGGAGCGGATCGAGGTGTTCTGCCGCGGCTTTGGCTCGCAGACCCGGCTCACGGAGCAAGAATTGCGGCTGCTGCCGGACTTAATCCAGCTTCGCATGCTGGATGTATGGCTTCATTTTGCGGGGAGGCTTCAGGAAGGTCTCGACCCGGCAGCCGTCTGGCTCGGACAGATCGACCGCGTCCATTTTGTTTGCGGCTGGATCGAGCACCGCCGGGCTGCCTTGGCTGCGCTTTTTACAAAGCATTTGGGAGCAAGTATTCCTGTTTAAGAGAACTATTAATGACGTTAACTATTGGCCCAAAGTATCATTCTTCTCTTGGAGGAGCATGATCCTTTGGGCTTTTGTCATATAAATAATCTGATCCGTTCTATTTCCAATGCGATGGCGACCGAAAGCGCAGCAGGAGGGGGATGTCGATATGAAGAGCACGGCCGAGCAGCTCGGATACGGACCGAAGGACCGTCTCTTGATCATTAACGCTGACGATTATGGCCTCTGCCATTCTACGAATATGGGGATTCAGAGGCTTTTGGAGGAACGGACGGTCTCTTCGGCGACCATCATGATGCCATGCGGCTGGTCCAGGGAAGCAGCGCAGTGGAGTGCTTCGCGTCCGCATCTCGACGTTGGGGTGCATTTTACGTTTACGAGCGAATGGGACGCCATGAAATGGGGCCCGGTTTACAGGGGAGGCTCGACGTTGTCGCTCGTAACCCCGGAAGGCTATTTTCATAAAGAAGCCAAATCGTTCGAGCGCCGCGCGGATGCGCAGCAGGTGAAGCAGGAGCTGCTGGCCCAGGTCGAGATGGCGCTGCAGCTCGGCATTCAGCTGACCCATGCCGACAACCACATGGGCAGCTTGTATGGCCTTCAAACAGGGCACGATTTTCTGTCGGAGGTGTTCGAGGTATGCGCCAAATATGGCCTTCCGTTCAGACTTCCGCGCTACCTGCTCCTCGAGAGCGGCATTCCAGCGCCGCCCGAACTCGCCGGCCAGGCGTTGAAGCACGCTGAGGAAGCGGAGCGAAGAGGTGTTGTTATACTGGATTATCTGGTGGCGCTGCCCTTCCACGCGGCTCCGCTGGAAACGTACGCCCAGTTCAAGGCGCAGATGATCGCGCTTATTAAGAGGCTCAGACCGGGCGTATCGGAAGTGATCATTCATCCGTCCTGCATCACTGACGAGCTGCTTTCCTTTCATGGAGAACCGCTTAGGCGGGGCATGGAACTGGATATATTCCGTGATCAGGAGGTCAAGGACGTGCTTCGAAGTGAAGGCATCATTCAAATCGGATGGCGCGAGCTAAGGCAGCACCAGCGGCGATTTCTGAAGCCGTAGCATCGCGGCTGGCAAGGTGGAGGAAATCTGTTCCAGCCTTGTTTCTAATTGGCGGACGAGCTGTACTAACACAGCAGGATGGACAATTGGCTGTATTACTGTTTCCTCGGTGCTGCTTGGAAAATAAATGCTATTCGCCCCAAATTTATGATGATATACTGACAGTTGTGAATATAAAAAGTATTCAGTTAATTCGGGAAGGGAGTGGAGCAAATGGCATTACTTCCAAAGCAGAATGATCTTGGATTCTTTGAAATTCGACTGGAATCGATCGGCGGTCTCGGTGCCAACCTCGCGGGAAAAATGTTAGCTGAAGCGGGTGTAGTTGGAAGCGGTTTCAACGGGGTAAGCTTCTCCTCTTACGGTTCGGAGAAGAAAGGGTCGCCGGTTAAGGCGCATATTCGGTTCTGCGATTTGGAGACGAATATCCGTGATACGACACCGGTCGAGCGTCCCCATATCGTCGGCGTGTTTCACGAGAATTTATCCAAAACCGTCAATGTCATCAGCGGGATTTATGAAGACAGCGTTGTATTGGTTAATTCCTCCAAAACTCCGGAGCAGCTGAAGGAGAAAATGAATCTCGCCGCTGGTACACTTGCCGTCGTCGATGCAACAGGGATTTCACTTGAAGAAAACAATCGTGTCAACATGGCTATGCTTGGCGGCTTGTTCCGGCTCTGCGACTTCCTGGATTTCGAGCATATGAAAGGCATTATCCGCAAATCGCTGGAGAAGAAATATCCGCAGGCGGTCGAACCCGCCCTTCGCACGTTCCAGCGCGGTTATGACGAAGTCCAATTCCAGACCTTCGGGCTGCCGGAAGGCATTGCGATGCCGCAGCCGGCGCGCTGGGATGTTCCGTCGCTAGGCTATTTGACGCAGCCGATCGGCGGCATGATCGTTAATCCCGGCAACAGCGTGCTGAAGGATCTGTCTATCAGCCGGCAAGGGATGATGCCGCATTTCGACGAGGAGAAATGCATCCACTGCGCTGCCTGCGACACGGCTTGTCCGGACTTCTGCTTCGTGTGGGAAGAACAGCCGGATAAGAAAGGGCGTCCGCAGATGTTCCTGCAGGGCATCGATTATCAATATTGCAAAGGCTGCTTGAAATGCGTTGTCGCTTGTCCCACGGAGGCGCTTGCTTCCGAACGGGAAACAGACGGCTATGGCGACGAGCATCGCGTACCGCACAAATTTGATTGGGCATCAGCGAATTAACGTCGTGTTTTGGATTGCACGGAAGAGAGGAGCTTACAAATGGCCATTGAAATCAATAAAGAAGTGAGCACGGGTACAGTCGAGCAACGCATGGTCTATGAGTCGGGCAACGAGATGGCAGCCTATGCGGCGCATCAGATCAATTATCATGTCATGGGGTATTTCCCGATTTCCCCTTCGACGGAAGTGGCGCAGTTCCTGGATCTCATGAAAGCGAACGGCCAGCATGACATCAAGCTGATTCCGGCCGACGGCGAGCATGGCTCCGCGGGAATCTGCTACGGCGCTTCCGCGGCGGGCGGCCGCGTATTCAACGCGACAAGCTCGAACGGCTATCTCTACATGCTGGAGCAGATGCCGGTGCAATCGGGTACACGTTTCCCGATGGTTATGAATCTGGTTTGCCGCTCTGTATCAGGACCGCTTGACATTCACGGGGATCACTCCGATCTCTATTTCGCGCTGAATACGGGCTGGCCGATTCTGATGTGCCGCGATCCGCAGGCCGTATACGACATGAACATCATGGCGCTGAAGCTTGCTGAGGATCCGGCGGTCCGGCTCCCCGTGCTCGTCGCCTCCGACGGCTACTTCACCTCCCATCAGAAGCGCAGAGTGCAGACGTTTGCCCACCGCGCGGACGTGCATGCTTTCGTAGGGGAGAAATCGCCGGAGGGCTTCAAGCATGTGCTGGACCGGAACAACCCCATTACGGTCGGACCTTACATGAACGAGCCGGACTATATCAATAACTGCTATCAACAGTCGATGGCGATGTATAATGCGTCCGAAGTATTTGATCGTATTCGCAAGGAATATGAAGTGCTGACCGGCCGCGATTATCCGATCTTGGACCTCTACCGGATGGAAGACGCGGAAGTAGCCGTATTCCTCATGAATTCAGCTTCCGAAATCATCAAAGACGTCGTCGACCAACTGCGCGCCAAGGGTATCAAAGCAGGCTCGATTGCACCTAATATGATCCGCCCGTTCCCGGCGAAGGAAATTGCTGAAGCACTGCGCGGCATCAAAGCCGTTACGATCGGCGACCGTGCGGATTCGTACGGCGGCCATGGCGGCAACATGACGAACGAGATCAAAGCGGCTTTGTTCACGCATGGCGCGAAGGATACGCTCGTGATCAGCCGGATCTACGGCCTCGGGGGCAAAGACTTCTACGCCGAGGACGGCCATCATCTGTTCGAGCTGGCGATCGAGGCTGCCAATACGGGCAAAGTTGACGTGCCGTTCGATTACTGGGGCCATACACCGGGAGATCCGGGCAAAGCGCCGAAGCGCGTGCTGGAGCCGCTAAAATACGAGGAGTTGAAGACAGGCCTCATTACAGTGGACCGAGACGAAGCTTCCGGCAAGCTGAAGGTCAAGGTTCCGCCGATCCGGCAGCTGACCAAGAAGCCGAAACGGCTTGCTCCGGGTCACGGCGCATGTCCGGGCTGCGGCATTTTCTCGGGGCTGGAGCTGTTCTTCAAAGGCATAGAGGGCGATATCGTTGCGCTTTACCAGACAGGCTGCGCCATGGTGGTGACGACGGGCTTCCCGTATTCCTCGCACAAGGCGACTTATATTCATAACCTGTTCCAGAACGGTGCGGCCACGCTCTCGGGCGTCGTCGAAATGTTCTGGGAGCGCAAACGCCGCGGCGAGCTCGACCAATACGGCCTGAAGGACGATTTCACGTTCGTCATGATTACTGGCGACGGCGGCATGGATATCGGCATGGGTCCGGCCATCGGCAGCGCGCTCCGGAATCACAAAATGATCATTCTGGAGTACGATAACGAAGGCTACATGAACACGGGCGCGCAGCTGTCGTATTCGACACCGCTCGGCCACCGCACGTCCACGTCGAACGTGGGCAAGCATCAAGGCGGCAAGCTGTTCCATCACAAAGACACGGCGCAAATTATGGCGGCAACCAACATTCCGTATGTATTCACGGGCTCGGAATCGGTGCCGCAGGATCTGCTCCGCAAAGCGGCAAAGGCGCAATACTACGCGCAGAA
Source organism: Paenibacillus sp. R14(2021) (assembly GCF_019431355.1). Taxonomy (NCBI): domain Bacteria; kingdom Bacillati; phylum Bacillota; class Bacilli; order Caryophanales; family Paenibacillaceae; genus Paenibacillus; species Paenibacillus sp. R14(2021). The sequence continues at coordinate 1,403,426 of NZ_CP080269.1, read as the reverse complement.
CGTCGGTCTCGTCTATGGCAAAATTCTGATCACATGCCCGCTTAACTGGCTATCGGAGGAGAAGATCGGCCAGACGTTGATCGACGATGCCGTCAACAGCTGCTTCTTCCCCCTCTACGACGTGGAGGAAGGCATTACGACAATTACCTTCAATCCCGAAGAAAAGGGCAAGCGGATTCCGCTCGGCGATTGGCTTAAAAACATGGGCAAGACCAAGCATATGACGCGCCCCGAATATGCGGAAGCGCTGAAGTCGTTCGAAGATGAAGTGGAGCGCCGCTGGCAGCGGCTCAAAGCCAAGCACGAGAACGCCTATCTATAGACTTAAGGCCGGTTTCCGAACAAGGCGCGGCGGCGCGAACGCCGGCGCCTTGTTTGGGTTAGAAGCTAGATATAAACGGGGATCCGGGTGTTGTCCCGGTGTCCGAATTAAAGGGAGCTGCGAGAAGATGCCAACTGTACTGCGCCACCGCGCATCGGGAGAAATTGCCTGCGGCATGCTGAAGAATACGTATGATTTTGCCTATTACGGCGCGATTTGGTGGGAAGATATAGAGACAGCGGAGCGGCAATTCAGCGAAGCGCTGGCGCTCGCCGGCTACGCGGACGACTCCGGCTGGGATCTGCTGGAGATCAAGGAAGAGCGGCTGAAGCTGTTCAACGTGAAGCTGAACAATGACCGGCGGCGCGTACTCTTTCTTGAAATGGATGGAAGCCTGCAGGTGCGCAGGGCGGAATAGGACAGCGGCAGGGGGGCGTGAAGGGTGTTGAATGAAGAAGTGGATGTCGATTATTTCCGGCACCTGCTGGAAGTCAAGTCGGATGAAGCCGTCGATGCCGTCGGATTAGAGCTGCAAGCGGCAGGATTTACGCCGATCCGGCGATTTTTGGACGCATTCCGGCTCTATCTTCGAAATTACGAGGAACATGAATGCAGAAGGGCGGAGGTCCTGTTAAAGCGAGCGATGAAGGCGCTCCCGGAACCGGGTCGGTTCAGTCCCTCATGGACGTACATCTGGCGCGAGTTTGACGGCATCGTCCGGACGAAAGAGCAGGTATTTCGCGATATTCCGGCAGCGGACCGAGGCGGAGAATGGCAGGTGCTGCTGGACAACCCGTTCTCCAATCAGAACATCGCCGTTTATCCGGGTCTGACGTTCCTGGAGGCAGCGTATATGTTTGCTTATTTTGGAACGGAGCTTGCGAATAACGAGTATATTCGGCTTCAGAAGATCGCAACCGTGCTGACCTTCTCCGGCGCTGATTCGAGCGGACTGCAGCCGATCGCCGGCTTGTAACGCTGTCCCGGATTTCGGAAGTCGCTGCAATCACGACTCACAAGCGCCAAAAGGCCTCGATTTCACGCACGTAGAACCGTGCGAAATCAAGGCCTTTTCCATTGTTTAATGGAGTTAAATCTTGCCGATTTCCTTCAAGTGCGCAGCGATCTTGCGGCCGTGGAAACGGCCGGATTCGATGAAAATTTCATTTGCCTCATGCCGCGAAGCGACAACGCCCGCCAAGTAAACGCCGGGAATGTTGCTCTGCATTGTCTCGTTGTCGAAGGTAGGAAAGCCTTCCTCCTCCATCGTCACGCCGAAGGAGGTCAAGAACGCGCGGTCCGGATGGAAGCCTGTCAGCGCCAGTACAAAATCATTCGGAAGACGCTCGAAGCCGCCTTCATGCTCGATCGTTACGGTATGCGGCTCGATCTCGACGACTCGTGAAGCGAAGCGCATTCCGATGCGTCCCTTCGTGACGAGGCCTTCGAAGATGGGCCGCACCCACGATTTAATGCTGGAGGAATAATGCTCGCCCCGGTAAATGACGGTGACGTCTGCGCCTGCGCGTTCCAGCTCTAATGCGGCGTCGATCGCGGAATTGCTGCCGCCGATAATCGCGACCTTCATGCCCGTATAGGGATGCGCTTCACGGAAGAAATGGGTGACCTTGTCCATATTCTCGCCCGGAATGCCCAGCTCGTTCGGATGGTCAAAATAGCCGGTTGCGACGATGACGGTATCCGCGTGATAGATTCGGGGCGCCTCGTAACGGTTATGCGCGCGGAGGATGAACGATCCGTCCGCCTGCGGTTCAACGGCCGTGGCCGTCTCATAGGCGTTAATGCGCACGCCTCGGCGGAGAGCGACGCTTCGGTAATAGTTCAGTGCCTCGAGACGGGAAGGCTTCTCGTTTGCAGTCGTGAACGGGATATCCCCGATTTCGAGCATGACGGGCGTGCTGAAGAAATGCATGTAGGTCGGGTACTGCGAGATCGAATGGACGACATTGCGCTTCTCGATGATGAGCGCATGGACGCCGTTGGCCTGAAGCTCGACGGCTGCAGCCAGACCGCAGGGACCGGCTCCGATAATGATGACCTGTTCGTGAGGCATTTGCATAATGAAATCAGCTCCAATATTCATTTGAGGCCATACTTGCGAATAAATTATATTTTAGCACAATCGTCGTCCATCTGGCTCCATGCCGCGTTAAGCATTTGGCTCTGTGCCCGCAGGAAAGATATGTTGTATAATAAACTAACGCTGCGTGAAAGGGGAGATAGAATGCGACGGCGATTCGTTATTGAAGCCGTAATGGTTGCAACTTATGGTCAATTGCTCGTGCCAAGCCGGCCGGTCGATTTTGTCTTGCCATATTCAACGATTATGGAGCTCTATGATATGAAGGACGGTACGGAGCCAGTGATGGACGATCCGGAGGATGACGCGCACGTGAAAAGCAAGATATCGGAGCTTATCGCGTTCTTCGAAGATCCGTTCAATCGCAAGAAGATAGAGCGTGCCCTGCAGATGCCTTGGCGTGAAAGTCCGCCGCTTCTGTTGAACGATATGATTCAATTCACGGTTGTCCATGCGGTGGATAACGCCCAGTACGGCGAATATTTCGACCCGATCGAGACGGAGCTGCTGCTCACGTCCATCAAGCTGAGCGTGCCGCTGCTGTCGGATCAATTCGAGTTCCAGGATAAGCTGCTGGAGGCCGAGGTACCGGTTCAGGTCTACGATATCGAGGATTATGAATTTGCCGTGGAGCAGGGTATTACGGCGGCCGACTTTGAGTCCATGCGCGATATGTAGGTTAAGTGCGGCGCAGTCAGGCTAGGCATTGATCCTGTATGCGTTTGCACGGAAAAAACTTTTTTCGGCGGAGCCTCTTGCGCACTGCTGGAAGTGATGATAAGATTTGGATGTTCCAGTAAACGGAAACATTACCAAGGAGGGCGATGGCTATGGTTAACATGAAGGTTAAACAGCGTAACTTCGTGCGGAATCAAGTCTATCGGCCCAACTTCTTGCCCATGAGACAGCTGTAGGCAGCTGCCCTGTTTCGTGCGTACAAGGAGACTTTGAGCCATGGGCTCGAGGTCTCCTTTTTTGTTGCCGACATACCGGAACCGCTTGTTTGACTAAGGAGGAATGATGGCGTTGAACGTTATGCTTCGCTTGTTGAAGTACCTGCGGCCCAGTACGAAATGGGTCGTCATCTCGACTGGCCTAATGCTGTTCGGCACGCTGGTCGACCTGGCAGCGCCTTGGCTGCTCAAAGAAGTTTTCGATGAGGGGATCGCAAACAAGGATGTCCAAATGATTCTGATCTTTACCCTGTCGCTGGCGGGACTGCAGGTAGCCAAGAGCTTCGCGATGTTCGTGCAGGGACGTTCGCAGGAGCTGGTCGGCCAGAATGTCGTCTTTACGCTACGGGAGCAGATGTACGCGCAATTGCAGCGCCTATCCTTCAGCTACTACGACAAAGCGCAGACAGGGCAGCTCATGTCGCGGATGACCGGCGATATCGAATCGGTCAAGAACTTTATCGGCTTCGGGGCCATGGCGATGATGATGGGGGGATTCACCTTCATCGGGACGATTCTGTTCATGCTGTTCATGCAATGGCAGGTTACGCTGCTCAGCATGGCGACCGTGCCGCTGCTGCTGCTTGCCCTGTACCGGTTCAACAAGAAGGTCGGTCCTGCCTGGGGACAAATCCGGGAGCAGATGGGGAAGCTGACGACGACGCTCCAGGAGAACATTTCCGGCATTCGCGTCGTGAAGGCATTCGCCCGCGAGAAGGTTGAACAGCATAAGTTCGAAGATCGCAACGGCGATAATTTCTCGACTAACATGGAGCGCGCGAAAGTCGAAGCTAAGGCGTTTCCGCTCATGAATTTCTACGGCGGCGTGGTCTTTGTGACCATGGTCTGGTTCGGCGCTTATTTCGTGGCCAAAGGCCATATGTCGTTCGGCACGTTCATGGCGTTCCAGTGGTACACGTGGGGCATTATTTGGCCGCTGAACATGCTGGGCTGGCAGATCAACATTATGCAGCAGGCTGTTAAAGCAGCTCCGCGCGTGTTCGAAGTGCTGGATACGCCGGTCGATATCGAATCGGAAGCCGGCCGCGCCGAAGATACGAACCGAATTGAAGGCAACGTGGAGTTCAGCGGCGTTTCCTTTCATTTCGCGGACCAGGATCAGGAGAAGGAAGCCGGCGTTCTGGAAGGCATCTCGCTTGGCGTGAAGAAGGGCGAGGTCATTGCCGTTCTAGGAGCTACAGGATCCGGCAAGAGCAGTCTTATTGCACTTATGTCGCGGTTCTACGAAGTCAGCCAAGGCAAGCTGACAATTGACGGCGTGGACGTGAAGGATTACGAGCTGGAAGGCCTTCGCCGGAAGATCGGCATCGTGCCGCAGGAGACGTTCCTCTTCTCCGCAACGATCCGGGAGAACATTGCCTACGGCGTGCCGGAAGCCACGCAGGAGCAGATCGAGTGGGCAGCCCGTAAAGCGCAGATTCATGCGTTTATCGAGAGCATGCCCTACGGATACGACACCATCATCGGCGAGCGCGGCGTCGGATTGTCCGGCGGCCAGCGCCAGCGGGTCGCGCTCGCGAGAGCCATACTGATGGATCCGCCGATCCTCGTGCTTGATGAAGCGACGGCAAGCGTTGATACCGCGACGGAATCCGCCATTCACGAAGAGCTTCTTGAGGTCATGAAAGGCCGCACGACCTTCATCATTGCTCAGCGGCTCTCCTCGGTCAAACGGGCGGACCGGATCATCGTGCTGGACCGCGGCCGAATCGTACAGCAAGGCACGCATAAGGAGCTGTTCGAACAGGAAGGCTTCTTCCGGAACCTGTTCCAAATGCAGGAGGCTGCTGCAGCAAGGTAAAGCCGGCACTCGTCTAAAAGCATTCATCTTCCAATACGCTCTTTAACGATATTAACTATGAGTTCATTAACGATATAAAAGGAGGGGCAGACATGAGTCAAGTGGAATGGGATTCCGGCGAAGAGCTGGAAGAAAAGCCGTTTAATCGCGATTATATGAAGCGATTGTTCCGCTATGTGCTTCCCTACCGCAAGGAATTATCGGTCGTCATCGTCATCGTACTGCTGAACATGGCGCTCAGCTTGGCTGAGCCGCTCTTCGTCCGCTATATCATCGACGAAGGGATCGTGAAGAAGGATTTCCTGCTGATCAATCTCATCGGTGCCGCTCTGCTCGGCTCCAAAGCCATCGGCTGGCTGCTCGGCTATTTCCATACCAAAATGATCAACTTTACGGGACAGCGCATCCTGTTCGATCTTCGGCAGCAGCTGTTTAATCATCTGCAAACCTTGTCATTCCGCTTCTTCGACGGCAGGCCGGCAGGCAAGATCATGTCCCGGATCACGAACGATACGAACGCGATCGGAGAGCTGATCAACGGCGGTCTTATCACGATGGTCATGGAATTTACCCATCTCGTGGGCATCGTCGTCATCCTGCTTTGGATGGACTGGAAGCTGGCGCTGCTGTCCTTCATCACGCTTCCTCTCTTGTACTTAATCGTGGGCAAGATGCAGCCCAAAATTGAAGGCTCCTGGTCGCATTCGCGTAAGACGATGTCGGCGATTAACGGTAATTTGAATGAAACGATTCAAGGCATTCGCGTTATTCAAGCCTTCTCGCGCCAAGCGGAGAACAACCGCCGGTTCGAGCAGCTCAACACGCGTAACAAGAACGCGTTCATGCGGGCGATTACGCTGGAATCCATGGTTTGGCCATCCGTCGAGATGGTCGGCATGATCGGCACCTGCATCGTACTCTGGTTCGGCGCTCAAGCCGTTATGAACGAAGAGTTGACGCTCGGCTTCATTATGGCGTTCATCAATTACTTGTGGCGCTTCTGGGGGCCGCTCAGCGCATTGTCCAAGGTATACAGCCAAGTGTTGTCCGCCATGGCTTCCGCAGAACGGATCTTCGAAATTCTGGACACGGAGCCGGAGGTTAAGGACCGTAAAGACGCCAAGGAAATGAAGACGATCCGCGGCGAGGTGATCTTCGAGAACGTCTCCTTCCGTTATGCGGAGGATAAGCCGGACGTACTGCGCGGCATTAATCTGCACATCAAACCTGGTCAGCGCATTGCGCTCGTAGGTCCGACAGGTGCGGGCAAAAGCACCATCGTCAACCTGCTGATGCGATTTTACGATGCGACGGGAGGTCGGATTCTGATCGACGGTCAGCCGGTTTCGGATGTCACGCTTGAATCGCTCCGGCGCCAAATGGGCATCGTACTGCAGGATTCGTTTATCTTCTCCGGCACCATCGAGGAGAATTTGCGCTACGGCAACGAGGATGCTTCGGACGAGGCGCTGCGTCAGGCGGCGGAGCATGTCCGCATCGATAAATTTGCCTCGCAGTTTGCAGACGGCTATCAGACGCAGGTAGAAGAGCGCGGCTCCAAGCTATCCGTCGGGCAACGCCAGCTGCTGGCCTTCGGCCGCGTGCTGCTCTCGGATCCGCGGATTCTGATTCTGGATGAGGCGACGTCGAGCGTAGATACGGAGACGGAGCAGCATATTCAGGCAGCGCTTCAGACGATGCTCGAAGGACGCACGGCGTTCATTATTGCGCACCGGCTCTCTACCATTCGGGATGCAGACGTCATTCTCGTGGTGAAAGACGGTCAAATCTCCGAGCAAGGCTCGCATGACGAACTGATGAAACAAGGCGGTTTATATAAGAAGCTTTATATGACGCAATTCGAGATGCAGCAGTCACTTGCGATGCAAACAGGGGCTTAATGCATGAGGGGCAGTCTCCCGGCAGCGGGAAGCTGCCCTTTTGCACGGTTGGCGGGGGCAAAACAAGGGTAAACTGGATAAATGAATTGACATTCACACGCAAATTATATAAGCTTACAAGGAATTTTCAAATCTACAAAACAGGAGATTGATTATGAAATTCAACATGAAAATTAAAGATTTTGCAGCGGCAGATATAAATCCGGCAGCAGGTCTCTATCATTTCGTTGTTACGATGTCCGACAATACGCAAATCCGCCTTATTTTCACGAAGAAACCGGATTGGAAGCTGATCGGCGTTAATCGTCTTCTGACTGTGCCTTGTCCGATCTGCAGAAGAGATTACTACTGCAACTGCATGTCCAAATATACGGAAGCTTTCGAGCGCGAAGTATTGGATAACGAGCTTATTTCTTCCGTTCTTTAATCGTATTAAGGGTCAGCTAGGGGTAGAGTAGGGCATTGCCGCTTGCAATGATGGCGGCGGCTCTGTTATACTTTAGAGCAATAAGCAAACAGGCCGATGATGAGTATCCAACTCGGAGGCGCTGCGTACAGAGTGCGGCATGATTGTGCTGCATCTCTCCAAGTAGTCCGGCACCGCACCGTTACCCGTGGACCGAGAGAGTCAATCCTGGATTGACTAATTTGGGTGGCACCGCGAACGCGTTCTTCGTCCCATTGTTATGGGACAAAAGGAACGCGTATTTTTGTGTTTATTACTCGAATGGAGGCGTGGTTAACGATGCTGGAGATGGGATGGATTCGGAGAGAAGCGGCGGCATTTCAGCGAGCGGCGGATTGGAAGGGAATCAAAATTTCAATCGCGGAACTGATCGAAGTGGATGACCGGCGAAAAGCGATGCAAAGAGAAGCGGAAGAACTACGCGCGGAACGAAACAGACGATCGAGGGGAATCGAGCTGCTCATGCGTGAAGGCCGTAAGGAAGAAGCACAGCGGGAGCGGGAGGCATCGGCTTCGCAGCTGGCGAGGCTGAAACAAGTCGAGGATAATTACCGCGAGACGGAGCGGATCTATGAAGCCTTGATGCTGCAGGTGCCGAATCTGTTATCGCCGGATACGCCGCAGGGCGCCACCGACCGGGATAACGTTGAGATTAGGCGATCGGGCGAACAGCCCGCGTTCGATTTCGAAGCGCGCAGCCATATCGAGCTTGGCGAGTCGCTGGATATCGTCGATCTTGCGCGCGGCGTCAAGATCGGCGGCGCCCGTCAGTACGTGCTGAAGAACAACGGCATGCTGCTGCAGCGTGCCGTACAGGAGCTGGCGCTGGATTTGCTGTTAGGCAAGGGGTTTGACCTGCTGGATGTACCGGTCATGGTGAAGGAGGAGACGATGATCGCAACGGGGTATTTCCCGGGGAACCGCGACCAAAGCTACGCGATTCAAGGCGATGACAAGTGGCTCGCCGGCACTTCGGAGGTACCGCTCGTATCGTTCTATAGCGGCGAAATCCTAGATTTGGCCGCGCCTAAGCTGCTTGGCGCGGTCAGCGCCTGCTACCGGAGCGAGGTCGGCTCGGCCGGCCGGGACGTGCATGGACTCTATCGCGTCCATCAGTTTGCGAAGGTGGAGCAGGTGGTTATCTGCAGAGCGGATCTGACGCATGCGCTGGAATGGCTGGAGCGTATGACGGCGAACAGCGAGGAGCTGCTGCGTCTCCTGGAGCTGCCCTACCGCGTCGTGGCCGTGTGCAGCGGCGACATGTCGCAGAAGAATTACAAGCAGTATGACATTGAAACCTGGATGCCGAGCCGCGGAAGCTACGGAGAGACGCATTCGGCCTCGCTGCTGCTCGATTTCCAGGCTCGGCGGTCGAATATTCGCTACCGGGATGAAGAGGGGAAATTGAAGCATGCGTATACGCTGAACAACACGATGGCTGCCAGCCCGCGTATCTTAATTCCGCTGCTCGAGAATCATCAGCGTGCAGACGGATCGATTTATATCCCGCCTGCGCTTCGACCCTATATGAAGGGTCAGACCGAGCTTCGGCCGCGCTTGTAGCCGCGCATCCGCTATGGCTCCTCTCGACAATTGCAGGTATACTATAGGAAGTAATGCCATTCACTGGAAATCGAGAGGAGCACAGCGGAATGAGTTTGGGGAATATCGAGCAAGCTGCGAAGGCCATACGTGCGAATGTAAGCAAGGTGATTGTCGGTAAAGAAGATATCGTCGATAAATTGATTATTGCGCTCTTGACCTCAGGCCACGTGCTGCTGGAGGACGTCCCGGGGACGGGGAAGACGCTGCTTGCTAAAGCGGTTGCCAAATCTATCGATGGCGCGTTTAAGCGGATCCAGTTTACGCCGGATTTGCTGCCGTCGGATTTGACGGGCATTCATTTCTATAATCAGAAGCTCGCGGAGTTCGAGTTTCGACCCGGTCCGTTGTTCGCCAATATCGTGCTGGCCGACGAGATCAACCGCGCTACGCCGCGCACGCAATCCAGCCTGCTGGAATGCATGGAGGAGCGTCAGGTGAGCATCGACGGGACGACGCATCAGCTCGGGCATCCGTTCCTCGTCATCGCGACGCAGAACCCGATCGAGCAGCAGGGGACGTTCCCGCTGCCGGAGGCACAGCTCGACCGGTTTCTGTTCAAGGTGAAGATGGGCTATCCAACGACGGATGAAGGGATTGCGATTATGAAGCGCTTCATGGTGGACAGCCCACTGGAGCAGCTGGAGCCGGTCGTGGATGCTTCGCAGATTGAAGCCGCGAAGAGGCAATACACGAACGTAGAGGTGACCGACGAGCTGCTCGGTTACATGCTGGCTGTCGTGGAGGCCACGCGCAAGCATCCCGACGCGGCGCTCGGCGCAAGTCCGCGAAGCAGCCAAGCGCTGCTTCGGGCTTGTCAGGCGAGGGCTGCCATTCAAGGACGCAGGCATGTGCTGCCCGATGATGTGAAAGCGCTGGCAATTCCTGTGCTGGCCCACCGGATCGCCTTGCGGAGCGTTGGACGCATGCGCCAGGATGCGGCCGAGGGAATCGTTGCAAGCATCCTGGCGTCCGTCTCCGTTCCTGCGGATGCGCCGCTCATTAGCCGCCTGTAATACGCGGGAAGCGGTGGATTAAACATGGGTATTCATTGGTATATTATCAGCGCAGTCCTCGTTATGCTGCTGCAGCGGTTTATTTTCCGGCGATTCGTCATGAGAAAGGTCAGTTATTCGCGCTCGTTCAACGTGCAGAGCTGCTTCGAAGGCGATTCCGTCGAGATGGTGGAGCGGCTTGTCAACGACAAGCTGATTCCGGTGCCGTGGCTGCGCGTGGAATCCATCTTGCATACGGGATTGAAGTTCCAAAGCGATGCGAATTTCGATGTCAGCAGCGGACAATTCCTTCAGAATCACCGGAGCCTCTTCAGCTTGACGGGCAAAAAGCAGCTGACAAGACGGCACTCGGTTCATGCCGCGCAGCGCGGCTGCTACCGGGTGACCAGCGCTTCCCTGACGTTCGGCGATCTGTTCGGCATGTTCAGCGCTTGGCGTTCCGTGCCGCTGCAGGTCGAACTGCTCGTATATCCGCAGCCGGTCGACCGCGAGCTGCTTCAGCTGCCTTCCCGGAGCTGGCAGGGCGATATTGCCGTCAGGCGCTGGATCGCGGAGGATCCGTTCGTCATCAGCGGCGTCCGAGCGTATCGATCCGGCGATTCGCTCAAGATGATCAACTGGAATGCGACCGCCCGCACCGGAAATTTGCAGGTGCACCGCAGGGACTATACGGCCGATTACAGGTTGACGGTGCTGCTGAACGTCGAGGATCATGCGGGGATGTGGGATGCCGTTAACGACACGTCGATGATCGAGCATGGCATTCGGCTTGCGGCGGGCATTCTTCAATATGCGACAGAGCAGGGGCTTGAGACCGGATTTGCCTGTAACGGGCATGAATTGGACGTGCCCGGCAAAGTGATGAAAGTAGAACGGGGCGGCGGAAGTGAACATTTGACTTATCTATACGAACAGCTGGCGAAGCTGGTTATTTTCAGGACGCTTCCTTTCCACACCATGCTGGAGCAGCTGGAAGCGGAATGGGATGAGCCTGGCGATCTGGTGATCATCTCTGCTTTCATGAGCGAAGGCATTCAGAGCATGATGGCGCGTCTACGCGAGCGAGGGCATGCGGTAGATTGGCTCCCTATTGCGGAGAGAGGAGCTGAAGCGGTATGAGGTGGCTGCAAATGCTGCTGAAGACGAGTCTGCTCGAACTCATGCTGTTCTTTCCGATCGTGCTGTTTCTCTACGTCCAGCTGCCGCTCGGCACTTTGACACTAACGGAGACGGCGGGTCTGCTGCTAGCGGCGTATATGGCAGGCTGCATCGTCAACACCTTGCTTAAATTCAAGCATCCTTTTCCGAAAACCTTGCTTGGAGTACTCCTATCAGTGGGTTTCTTCCTGCCAGCATTCGGCGTCACGTATGCAAGCATCGGCATGATGCTGCTCGCGTTGATCGCGGTTTACCGCGGAAGCAGACTTCCGGTAACGCATGCAGCGTTCCGGCTGAACACGCAGGAGTACATCTTAGGGGTCTTTATTTATTTCGTCGTGTCTGTGCTTCATGCCATCCATCCGTTCTTTCAAGGCTATGAATGGATCTATTCGGCCGCAGGCATGCTGACGCTCGTGATGACGTTATACCTGACCAACCGCAGCATGGTCAGCCGCGAAACACTGTCCGGCAGCGAGCGTCCGGTCGTCGAGCCGTCGGTTCGGCGCAACAACCGGATTTTTGTGGGAGCAGTGATTGCGGTCGTCGTCTTGATTGCTTTAACGTATCAGCTGCAGGCGGTGTTCGGCGCGGCATTGCATGCCGTCTCGTCATGGTTAACGGCATTGTTCAGCGGTACGGATGCACAGCCGCAGCAGGTGCTGCCTGATCAACCGGTACAGCCGCCGCACCCGCCGCTGCCGCTTGGTGAAGCAAAGACAATGGCTCCTTGGGTGAATTATTTATTGTTTGGCGTTGTATCGCTCATTGCTGCAGCCGGTTTATGGCTCCTGCTCCTGAACGTCGGTAAGTTCTCGGAGTGGCTCCGCGAGATGCGTCAACGCTTCCTTGGGTTGTTCAACCGAGAGAAGGGGAGCTTCGCGTCCGGTTACGTCGATCAGATCGAACGCATACAGAAAGCGGGGAACGCTCCGCGCAAGTGGCGCGGCCGAGCCGGCGGCGAACGGTTACGCTGGAAGGATCTGCAGGATAACGAATCCCGCGTTCGTTATTTATATCGCCGCTGGCTCGGACAGGCTGTGAAGAAGGGGTTCGCGCATCAAGCGCATCTTACGCCGCAGGAGATAGCGGTTCAGCTCGGTCAACGCAGTCTGGACGGCAGCATCTCTCGCTCATCAGCTGATGCACTGCTGGCTTCGTACCAAGGCGTTCGTTACGGCGGCGAGCGGCCCTCGGATGAGCAGCTGCAGAAGCTGGCGGACGAGGTTGGACAGAAGAAGCGTTGATTGACTGCCGGAAACATAAATATCCATCTCGAAGGGCAAGCTATGGCAGTAAATTCCGATGCCAAAGGAGACTTCGAATGAATCCGAATATGCAGAACCAGCCGATCAACAGCCAGCAGCTCAGCTACGAGCAGTTCCAGGAACAAGTTAAGCTGAGGCAGGAGCAAGAGCAGCGACGCGCGCAGGAAGCGCTGCGCAACGCTGGACTAGATCCGCGTTCGCAGCAGGTGCAGATGGTCATTCAAGAGCTGTACAACGTGGAGAATGAACTGAAGCTTGCAGAGAATCAGCTTCAGATGCAGATGGATGCACAGAAACGCCAGATCGCAAACATTCAACAAAGGGTTCAGCAAGCGATGGCGCAAATCCGCAGCGCACTCCCGTCCAACTCGGTGCAGGAGCCAACTATGCAAGGGCAATACAATCCTTTCGTGCAATAGCGATTGGAACGAAGAGTGAAAATCCTGGCTGCCCAACCTCTAAGCAGGTAGGCGGCCAGATTTTTTATTTGCCCTATACATACTCTATCTTCAGATAGGACGATGGATGATGAAGATCGGTGCCCCTTTACTTGGCGGCTTGCTGCAGCTTAGCAATAGACGAACGCTGCGGCATAAGGCCTTCTTTACATCCCGAGCGGCGGAATGATAGAGTAGAACCAATCCATTCCGAAGCAAGGAGAATGTGCAACGTGAGCGACAACATGCCAACGACAACCATACATGCTTATTACAAGCACGCAGAGGAAGCATTCAACCTGCTGCCTGCCGCAGCTGCACAGCTGACGCAGCTTAAGGAAGCGTTCCGGCAAGCGGATGAAGACTTCCTCGCCATTGAGCTGAAGACGATGATTGCCCGTCTGGAAGAGATCCGCCAACTGCTGGCTGAAGGTCCGCAAGGTTAATAGGAAGAGAGATGCCTGCCTAACGTCATGTTCGCATGAACTTGGGCAGGCTTCTTTATTTTTCTTCGTCTTCCTGAGGCATGAATATCACATAGGCTATTGAATAATAATTCGATTTGATGCATAATTATTCTATAAACCACATTCATGAAGCCCTATTCATTTACATGCCTTGTCAGTGAGTGCCATTCTAAAATTGAAGGTGATCGAGATGATATTATTATGCGAATCCAGTTTTCTGGGTGACTATTTGGCAGAAACCGAAGAGATTGACTACAGCCACCCCCATATTCAGAAGCATGCATCCGAGTTATTCGCCGCGTCATCGAGCGAGAATGATTTCGTGAGCAAAGCATTTACTTTTGTATGCCAACAAATTGGCCTATCCGCTGATCACGCGAGCTCGGCGATGACATCCAAGGCTTCGGAGGCCCTTCTGCACGGCGAAGGGAGCGGAAGTTCGAGATTAAACGTCTTGTGCGGAATCTTGAGGAGCAAGGGGATTCCGAGCGGATTCTGTTACCCTTCGGCGGTGCGGGGGACTGCGGGAGAGGGCGGAGAAGGTCATGCGTTGAACGCGGTATTCCTGAAATCCGCCAACCGCTGGGTCCTCCTTGATGCCAGCGGCAATCAGACGGGCGCACAGGCAATTGCGACCGGAGGTCTGACAGGCGCCGTCCGCAGCGGAAGCAGCGAAGTAAGCGTCTCTGAGATTTTGACGCTGCCAAGAACGAGCACCACTCCAACTTTTCCAAAAGCACAAATTGCATAAATATTAAACCATCGAATAACCAGCGCTCCAGTAGAATTCCACAGGTGCCTGTTCGGCCCAAAGAAACGGCATATAGTGAGATGCCTCGTGCCATTTCACTCTATCAGCTCATAAGATAGAGGAGTGGAAGAGTAGAGGAGGCGTCAGCCTTTGCCGGTATTGGACACAGGTCTGCTTTTTAATCGGGAAAACCGCCGTACGGCTAGTTTGAGAATCAGCATCATGAATCGAGGCAGGCAGCAGGCAAGAGCAAGCATCCAGCTGTATACGAATGCATCGCTGGAAACTGGCGAGCGTACGAACGGGTTTGAGGCCGGCTACGGGGCGATGCTTACGGAATCACTGGCAAATGTTCAACTCAGCGCTGCGGGCAGGCCTCGAAGTTTATTTTCCGTTACGCGGGAAGTCGCGCTGCTTCCCGTTTACGGTGTTCGGGTCACGGTCGTTGGTCTGGCGGCGGGAGAGGTATCCGCTTCCATGGCCGAGGTTGACGAAGCCGGCGCCGTAATTGGGCAGCAGAAGCTGGAGCTTCTGTCGACGAGCGTGGACGATATGCTGCATGCTTACGTTGCGAACCACACCCAGCATACGCTCACCGTCATTCAAACCGCCGATAATACGAGAGTCGCGACCATCCCGCTGCCGACCGGGTGCAGCCCGAGACTGCTTGATTTCACGCCCGACGGGCGGGAGGTCTACGTCACCTGCCAAGGCGATAAGACGGTCAAGATTATCGATACGCTGACGCATACGGTGAGCGGCGAAATCAAATTCCCGCTTGGGGCCGTGCCATTCGCGATCGCCGTATCGCCGGTAGGAGCAGCTGCTTACGTGACGACGCTGATCGAGGATTACCTCGCTGCAATTGATACCGATTCGCGGACGCTGATTAAGCTGATCCCGTTTCCGCCTGGCAGCGATCCGGCTGCGGTTGCCGTATCGCCGGACGGGAAGCGCGTCTACTGCTGCCTCATTAACCGAGGGACGCTCGCGGTGATCGATACGGCCGAGCATACGATCGCCGTAACGATTAAACTGCCTGCAGGCTCCAAGCCATCGGCGGTTGCATTGACACCGGACGGCGCGCATGCCTATGTAACGGATATCCAGCATGAGCGCTTGTACTGCATTCGTACATCGAACCATACCCTCGCGGCGACAATTAAGCTTGATCCCGGCAGCGACCCGCAGCAGCTCATCATTACACCGGACGGTTCACTGGCTTATTTGGCCTGTCGTGGTTCCGATGAAATCGTGGCAATCAACCTGAGCCGCAATGAGATTTTGACCAAGATCGAGCTTCCCGAGGGAAGCAACACAAGCGATATCGCGGTAACGGCTGACGGTCTGAAAATTTACGTGACGATTCTGACATTCGGATACGTCGCCGTCATTGAAGTGGCCAGTCAGCTGCCGATCGCGATTCTGCCGACAGGAAGCTTTCCGTCAGGGATCGCCATCTCGCCGATTCTTCTTCAATAATACGAATAAGCCGCAGAAGCAGCGCACGGCGCCTGCTTCTGCGGCTTATTCTGACATTAGGCGATTTAAGGCCGCGAATCGAGGGGGAGCCATTCCAGGACATGCTGAATGTACGTGTCCCAATAGCCCCAAGCATGGTCGCCCGGACTTTCGACGTAAGTAAGCGGCAGTCCGAGCTCCTCGGCATGCTCATGGAAGCGGACGTTGTCCGGATACAGAAAATCCTCGGTTCCGCAATATTGATAGAGCTGCGGAATCGGAGCGCCGGATGCCTTCAAGCGGCTGGAAGCAAGAAACAGATTGTTCGGCAGCTGCTCTGCTTCTTCGCCCGTTCCGAAGATGCGCCGAAAATCAACCGGCTCGCGCTGCTTGATCGTCATGACGTCAAGCGCGCCGGACAAGCTTGCCGCCGCAGCGTATTGCTCCGGTTTATTCAAGGCGAGCTTGAATGCGCCGTAGCCGCCCATGGACAAGCCTGCCACGAAATTATCCTCTCGTCGCTCCGATAAGGGGAAGAAGGAACGCGCAATCGCGGGAAGCTCCTCGCTGATAAACGTCCAATAATCGCCGCCGCTCATCATATTCGCGTAGAAGCTGCGGTTGACGGCCGGCATGACGACCGCAAGTCCAAGCGGCGCGACGTACCGCTCGATGGACGTCCGTCTCTGCCAGATGGTATGATCGTCGGATAACCCGTGCAGCAGCAGCAGTGTCTTATGCTTCTCCTGCGCCGCATTGGAAACCATGCCGATTTGGGTATGCGCCTTTTGGGGCAGAATAACCGTCATCGAGCTGGAAATGCCTAGCACATCGGAATAAAAATCACATTGAATGAGTGCCATCGTCGAATAAGAACCTCCTAAGTGAATGTATGAGTTCTATCCTTGCCTAGCACCTCTATTGTACACAACCTCCAGCTTTTATGAAGACATAATATGATAAAAAAGGAACGAAGCGATGGATTTCAATCTCAAGAGAAGCACGCCCGAATTCGTAACAGAACCGTTGATGCAGCTGCTTCAGGAATGGAAAATCAAAGACGTCATTCTCCTGCAGCGCGGAGAAACGCTGTGGAGTTGGCATGATGGGGGAGCCGACCGCGTAAGCGCGGTCTATTCCTGTACGAAGAGCATATTGTCGGCACTAATCGGGATCGCAATCGATCAAGGTTTAATCGGCAGCATTAAGGAGCGGATCCGCGATTATTTTCCTTCATTGAACGCAGCGTCGGATGAACGGTACCGCATGATTACGATCGAGCATTTGCTGACGATGACGTCGGGCATTGACTGGCCGGAGTTCGATAAGCCGTACTGGCAGATGAAACGGACTGACGATTGGATCGGGTTTGTTTTGAGGCAGGAGGTCGTTCATGAACCGGGCCACGCGTTTGCCTATAATACCGGAGGGTCGCAGCTCCTTTCGGCCATCTTGACGAAGGCGGCTGGCATGTCGACACTCGACTTCGCTCAGCGGACGCTCTTCGGCAAGCTCGGATTCCATAAGCCGAAATGGGACAGTCACGGCGGCATTTACGAAGGAGGAGCGGGGCTGTACTTGACCGCGCGCGACATGGCTTCTTTCGGCCAGCTCTATCTGCAAGGCGGTGTATGGGAAGGTGAGCAAGTTATTTCGGAGGCATGGGTAGAAGCGTCGACAACCGCGCAGCATAAGGGGTTGTCGCATTACGACCCGCCGATCTTCGGCGAATACGGCTACCACTGGTGGGTCTCCTCACAATCGCATAACGGGCATATCGATTGTTATTTTGCGAAAGGGTACGGCGGTCAGTACATCGTGGTGATGCCTTCGCTCGAACTCGTTGCGGCCATCCGCAAAGAGCCGGAAGGGCGGGCAAACGCCATCTATTCGAAAAAACTGCTGCTGGAGCACATCCTTCCGTTCTGTTCATCTTCTGTTCAAAAATGACTGGTACGCTGTCTTCAAGATTACAGACCAGACATTGATAAGAGACGGGGAAGGAATGGATCCGAAATGTCATCATCCCAGCAACAAATACAGGAACAACAAGAATCGAAGGGCAGCTGGAAGCACTTCTTGAAGCTGCTGAGGCAAACAAGTCCACCGAAGTCGCTCATTATCGCGGCTGTTCTATTAAGCCTGATCGGCACGCTTATATCGCTCGTTATCCCACTGTTTACGAAGAAGCTCGTTGACGGCTTCAATATCAGCAGCTTAAGCTTCGGCCAGATCGCGCTATTCGGCGGAGTGTTCATCGTACAGGCCGTCGTGAGCGGCTTCTCCATGTACATGCTGAACGTGGCGGGTCAGCGTATCGTGGCCAATCTGCGCGATAAGCTGTGGAAGAAGCTGCTCGTGCTTCCGGTCTCGTACTACGATAACAATCGGACCGGCGAGACGATCAGCCGAATGACCAACGACACCGGCATTGTAAAGCAGCTCATCGCGGAGAACTTTACCGGCTTCTTGACGGGCATCATTTCCGTGATTGGCTCGGTCGTGGTGCTGTTCTATATGGATTGGCAGATGACCGCCGTCATGCTTGGCGTGATCCCAGTCGCAGCGTTGTTCATGATTCCGCTCGGCAGACAAATGTACCTCGTATCTAAGGGTCTCCAAGGAGAAACGGCTTCGTTCACGGCGACGCTGTCCCAGGTGCTGTCCGAGATCCGACTGGTTAAATCGATGAATGCGGAACGCCGTGAATATGCAGCAGGCGAGAAGGGCATCAAGAGCTTGTTTCGATTCGGACTGAAGGAAGCGCGTATTCAGGCGATGATCGCGCCGCTCATGTTCTTCGTCATGATGATGCTGCTTGTCGTGATCGTCGGCTACGGAGGCATGCGCGTATCGTCAGGTGAACTGACGGCCGGGGAACTGGTTGCCTTCATTCTCTATCTCATTCAGATCGTGATGCCGATGACGCAGATCACGTCGTTCTTTACCCAATTCAAGAAGACGGTCGGC
The DNA here is from genome assembly GCF_019431355.1 of Paenibacillus sp. R14(2021). Taxonomy (NCBI): domain Bacteria; kingdom Bacillati; phylum Bacillota; class Bacilli; order Caryophanales; family Paenibacillaceae; genus Paenibacillus; species Paenibacillus sp. R14(2021). The sequence continues at coordinate 1,384,731 of NZ_CP080269.1, read as the reverse complement.
GCGACGGACCGCATCGTTCAAATTCTGGATGCGCCCGAGGAAGACCACGTGACAGGCATGCCGGTGCAGCGGGCCGATCAGACGATCCGCATCGATAATGTGAGCTTTGGCTATAACGGCAGCGATCCTGTGCTGTCCGGCTTAACCTTCGAAGCGGCGCCAGGTACGGTAACGGCGATCGTAGGTCCAAGCGGCGGCGGCAAAACAACGCTCTTCTCCTTGCTGGAGCGTTATTACGAACCGACGGAAGGGGCTATCCTGTTGGGCGGCGATGCCATTGGCAGCTTCTCTTTAACGTCGTGGCGTAGCCAGTTCGGATACGTCTCCCAGGAAAGCCCGCTCATCGCAGGCACGATCCGCCAGAATATCTGTTATGGCATCGAGCATGAAGTGAGCCAAGATGTCCTTGTGCAAGCGGCAGAAATGGCGTACGCACATCACTTTATCAGTGAGCTGCCTAACGGCTACGATACGGAGGTCGGCGAAAGGGGCATCAAGCTGTCCGGCGGACAGCGTCAACGGATCGCCATTGCGAGAGCACTTCTCCGCGATCCGAAGATCCTCATGCTGGACGAAGCGACTTCAAGCCTTGACAGCAAATCGGAGGTTGTCGTTCAAGAGGCGCTTAAGAATCTCATGGCCGGCAGGACAACGCTCGTTATTGCGCACCGGCTGTCCACTGTTGTGGATGCGGATCAAATCATTTTCATCGAGAAGGGAAGGCTGACTGGCAGCGGCACGCACGAGGAATTGCTGGGAACGCACCCGCTGTACCGAGAATTTGCCTCTCAGCAGCTTCGGCTGCAGGATCATGAAACCGTAAGCCGCGCATAGAAATAGGAATAGAAATTTTCGTTCTCACTGATAATTATTATCAACATTGGCCATACTACGATTTAGACGAACAATGAGCCGCCTTTTAGGGAAGGCGGCTCACGAAGTCGTTTAAATTTTCGGTTCGAACGTTTTGCAGTCTGTTTCTTCGGAGTTACTTGCCTGCTTACCGCGGTTGCTTACTACGTAAATCGAGGAAGCATTGCAATTATTGCCTGCACCCCAATATTTGCAGGAGTTAACCTCGCATGCTACATCTTTAGCCATATGACTACTCACCTCCGTCCTTTGTTTAGGATGGACGTTTTGGCATGCCTTTTATACCCCGTGTGCAAAGTTTATTGCGCCGTCTGCAGGGAGCCGTTATCATAGTTGTAATCGATACAGCTGTGAAAATGTTTCCAGAGGGAAGAAGGCCGTCATGCGAGTTTTTGTAAAATGGGTCGTGTATAGTCTCATCGTTGGAGGAATGACGGGGACTGCTTCGGCCGTTTTCCTAGCCGGTCTGGAGTGGACAACGGACCAGCGGGAAAAGACACCGCTGCTTCTATGGCTGCTGCCGTTCGCGGGTGCGCTGGTCAGCTTCATCTATGTCAAATACGGTGCCAATTCAGGCAAAGGCAACAATCTGATCGTTGAACAAATCCGTAATAACGACACGCATGCAGGAACGCTCGAACGTGTGCCGCTTCGCATGGCACCGCTCGTGCTGCTAGGAACCTGGATGACGCATCTCTTCGGGGGTTCAGCCGGTAGGGAAGGCACGGCCGTACAGATGGGCGGAAGCTTGGCAGGTGCATTCGGCAGATGGGTCAAGGCAGCCGGTGCTGAGCGCCGCATACTGCTTCTCTGCGGAATAAGCGGAGGCTTCGGATCCGTGTTTGGAACACCTGTGGCCGGCGCCGTATTCGCGCTTGAAGTCGTAACGATGGGCAGGTTGGTCGCTCCTCGTATGATAATTCCTTGCTTGATAGCGGGTTTTGCCGGCGATTATGTGACCCGGGCATGGGGAATTAAGCATTTGCATTACGCGATTGCAGACATACCGTCTTTCTCGCTGCTCGTGCTGGTCAAAGTCATTGCGGCGTCCATACTCTTCGGGCTGATGAGCATCCTGTTCACGTTCTCGATTTCGTTCCTCAAGCGTAAACTGTCGCGAGCCGTTTCTAATGCCAGCCTCCGAAGCTTAATCGGCGGTTTTGTCATTATTGCACTTGTCTACGCGATAGGATCAAGGGACTATCTTGGGCTCAGCCTGCCGCTGCTCGTACAGTCCTTCCACGAACCGTTGTCTGCCGCCGCGTTCGCTTGGAAGACCATGTTCACGGTCGTCACACTGGGTACCGGCTTCATGGGGGGCGAAGTCACGCCGCTGTTCGTTATCGGTGCCGCTCTTGGCAACGCGTTGTCGCCGCTGTTAGATCTCGGCGTCTCCTTCTTGGCCGCGCTCGGCCTGATCGGCGTCTTCAGCGGTGCAGCGAACGCCCCGCTGGCCTGTTTTGTGCTCGGGATCGAATTGTTCGGCGTGCATGGCATAGGGTACATGTTCGCCGCCAGCATTGTCAGCTACATGTTTTCCGGCCATATGGGCATCTACAGCTCGCAGCTAATCGGCGTTGATAAGCCGCGCTTCCTGCTTAGAATTCCCGGCATTTCGCTGCTTCATAAGCGCAAGCAGACGAAAACATCGTCCCGGTCATAACCGCGATGCATGCAAAGAAGGAGCGTCGTTCCGCTTGGGAACGATGCTCCTTCTGATTTTGGTTTCTTTTGTAGTTGGAATATGACTATTTGCGGCGAGCGAAAGCGTAGTGGTCTTTCCACCAACCGGAGTTGATGCTCGAGATCATAACGCCGGGTTTGCCGTACGTATGAATCATTTTACCGCCGCCGATATAAATGCCGACATGGTGGACGGGTTTGTAGAAGAAGACCAGATCGCCAGGTTTCAAATTGCTTTTGCTTACGGCTTTACCGACTTTGGCTTGGTCCTTCGATTCGCGCGGCAGCGAGATGCCGTGCATCTTGAATACATGCTTCGTGAACGAAGAGCAGTCGAAGTTACGGGTCGTTTTGGTCGATGCCCCGAACTTGTAAGGTGTGCCCAGATAATGCTTAGCAGAAGAAATAACTCCAGATGCCGTCGAAGAGGAAATGGATGCGTGTGCAGGCGTTGCATGAAGGATGGCCGATCCGCCCATTAATACGGAAAAGCTCACGGTCACGCTCATCACCAATTTTGCAATTTTGTTTTTCATCATAGTCAGTTCCCCCTTGATGTGGTTGTTTGGAAGTCCGGCTAGTACATGGAGCAGGTCGTTTGGCCTAGTTCCACTATAGCACATGTTTTTCTCCCAACATTTACATAGGTAAGGGATTCACTAGAGATGATAAGGCTTTCAAGCGTAATATGAGAATTCGATTAGAAATTCCTCATGATAGGTATATTGACAACCTGTTATGAATACGCTCTCATAATGATCGGGTTTGAAGGGAAGTGAGCGCGATGATTTATTTCTATTTGGGGAGCATTGCCGCGGTTACGTGCTTGTCCGGCATATCCATATACAGCGGGTATAAACGGCGTTCGTCCATTAGCTGCATGGCCGGCATGATGATCGCCATGACGATTGCGATGATGGAAAGCTTGGCGGTCGGCACGATCGCCGGCATCGTCTATCCGCAGGATCTGGCATTTCCGACGGCGGGAGCCGTGCTGCTTGGCATCGTATGCGGCTACTTGGCCGGGAAGCCCGCAGGCACCATGGCTGCGCTTGACGGTATGCTTGCAGGCATCATGGGCGGCATGATGGGGGCAATGCTTGGTGTTATGCTGGGGAAGCATGCGTTTATGATGGTTCTGTTTATCGATCTTATCTTTCTATTTATACATAGCGTGCTCCATCAATTAATCAGAGAAGAGTCGACCGGTCAGCAAGGGGATTTATCCAACGTCAAGGGAGGGACGATGTGGCTTCATCCATATGTGTTCGGGCTTGGGATCTTCGTATTGGCCGCCGTATTCTTGTATCAAGGTTAGTACTAGAGTAGACGCAAGAAGTGCTTGCTAGGTTTCAATAATAGTTGAATTCCAAATAATTGGCATGCGTTGTATACCCCCTAGAGGTATGATAAGATAACCGTATAACCAAATAGAAGCAGTAAATCATGGATATATGGAGGTTGGACCTTATGGATCATTCCTGTCATACCGCAGAAGGCGAGCTGCTGACAGAAGAAGGCGAGCGCAAGAGCGCGCACAGCCAGGAAACGAAGAACAGTCTTATCGCCCGCTTAAACCGTGTCGAAGGTCAGATCCGAGGGATAAAGGGATTGATCGAGAGGGATACGTACTGCGATGACGTGCTCAATCAGATTGCCGCGGCGCAATCGGCGCTCAATGGTGTGGGGAAGCTGCTGCTGGAGCATCATATGAACAGCTGCGTCATCGACCGCATTCAGCAAGGCGATAATGACGTGGTGAAGGAATTGCTGATCACCATAAACAAACTAATGAAGTGATGCGGCCTGCAGTGGAGGATACGTGCTGTATGGCCGCTTTTTTGCCTCTTGATATACCCTATGGGGGTATGGTAAAGTTAATTTGCGGGGTGTACCCCATAGGGGTATAATGGGGGATAGAAAGGATTTGAAGGTTATGGAACAACAAACAACGACGCTTCAAATCAGCGGCATGACTTGTGCGGCTTGCGCGGTCCGGATCGAGAAAGGTCTTGGGCGCATGGAGGGCGTTACGAGCGCGAACGTCAATTTGGCGATGGAAACCGCACGTGTGGCGTTTGACGAGAACGTTGTCGACGCCTCGGCGATTATGGACAAAATCGAAATGCTCGGCTATAAGGCTGCGCTGCAATCCGATTCGCCGCTGGATAAGTCATCGGAGCTCCGAAGGCTTCGCTTACGATTCTATATAGCGGCACTGCTTACGCTGCCGCTGCTCGCCGCGATGATCAGCGAGATCTCGTTCTTGTCATTTATTCCTTTTCCGGACTGGCTGATGAACCCATGGCTGCAGCTGGCGCTTGCCGCGCCGGTGCAGTTCGGAATCGGAGGACCGTTCTATATCAGCGCGTACAAAGCGCTTGTAAACCGCAGCGCCAACATGGATGTGCTTGTTGCGATGGGAACCTCCGCCGCTTTTTTTTACAGCTTCTATGAGACTGCGGCATCCATAGGCGCCGGCATGCATAGGTTGGAACTGTATTACGAAACGAGCGCGCTGCTCATTACCTTCCTGCTGCTAGGCAAGCTGCTTGAAGCGCTGGCCAAAGGGCGCACGTCACAGGCAATTACCGCATTGATGCGCCTTCAGGCCAAGCATGCAACGATTATTCGCGGCGGGGAAGAGCTGCGCGTTGCAGTGGAAGAAGTGCAGACCGGCGATTTGGTTCTCGTGAGGCCGGGAGAGAAGGTTCCGGTTGACGGCATCGTCGTCAGCGGCAGCTCCTCCATCGATGAATCCATGCTAACGGGCGAGAGCCTGCCGGTGTTTAAGGCAGAGGAAGATCAAGTCATCGGCGCAACCTTGAACGGAACCGGCGCATTAACGATTCGAGCTTCCAAAATCGGCCGGGATTCCGTCTTGGCCCGAATCATCCGGTTCGTCGAAGAAGCGCAGGGGTCCAAGGCGCCGATCCAACGGATCGCGGACGTTATCTCAGGCGTCTTCGTTCCAATCGTGATCGGACTTGCGGCAGCGACGTTCCTGCTCTGGTATTTCTTCCTCGAGCCGGGCTCGTTCTCCGCGGCACTCCGTACGGCGATCGCCGTTCTGGTAATTGCCTGCCCATGCGCGCTTGGATTAGCGACGCCGACGTCCATTATGGCTGGCTCGGGCAGAGCCGCGGAGCTCGGCATTCTATTCAAGGGCGGCGAGCATCTCGAACGGGCGCATGCGATCGACGTCGTCGTACTCGACAAGACAGGCACCGTAACGGAAGGGAAACCGCGGCTGACCGACATCCACGTCTCGCCCCGTTTCCAGGCGAAGCAGCTGTTTAGCTGGGTGATGGCCGCTGAGAGCAGCTCCGAGCATCCACTGGCGGCAGCCATCGTTGCGGGGCTGCGGGAGCGTGGAGCCGCCCCGGCTGTCGCTGCTGCGCAGTTTGCGGCTGTGCCTGGGCACGGCATCGAGGCCGAGGTGGAAGGCAAGCGGCTTGTCATCGGTACCCGCCGGTTTCTGGCCGGGCATAGCGTGCAAGTAGAGGAAGAATGGCTGAACCGGGCGGTGCTGCTGGAGCAAGACGGACAGACGGTGATGTTCGCTGCAGTCGACGGCGAGTTTGCGGCAAGTCTGGCCGTAGCGGATACGATCAAGCCGACCTCCGCGCCAGCCATAACCGCATTGAAGGCGCTTGGTTTGCGCGTGATCATGCTGACGGGCGACAATGCGGCAACTGCTCAAGCGATTGCCAGTCAGGCCGGCATCGAGGACGTTCTCGCCGAAGTGCTGCCTGAAGGCAAGGCGCTGGAAATTAAGAAGCTTCAGGCCGAAGGCTTGAAAGTCGCCATGATCGGGGACGGGATCAACGATGCGCCTGCACTGGCTGCCGCTGATATCGGCATGGCGATGGGAACAGGGACGGATATTGCGATGGAGACGGCGGATATTACGCTTATGCGCGGCGATTTGAATAGTATCGCGGAAGCGATGGCGATCAGCCGCAGCACGATGCGCAACATCAAGCAGAACCTGTTCTGGGCATTAGCGTATAACGCAGTTGGGATTCCGATCGCCGCCGCCGGGCTGCTCGCACCATGGGTCGCAGGCGCCGCCATGGCGCTGAGCTCGGTATCGGTCGTGCTGAGCGCGCTGCGCCTACAACGGTTTCGCCGCTGACACCGGCAGCCGATTCAAGGCCGTAACTCAGTCAACTATAGATGAAGGAGATGTTAACATTGACAAGCGTTATTGAAGTTAAAGGAATGAGCTGCCAGCACTGTGTAAACAGCATCGAGGGCGCACTGAAGAAGAAGGGCGTAACGGCGAAGGTCGATCTCCCCGGCAACCGTGTCACCGTTGATTTCGAAGAGAAGTCCATTTCGCTCGTGCAGATCAAGTCAACGATTGAAGACCAAGGCTTTGACGTTGTTTCTTAATGGCAGCCAATCAATCCTTAGCAGGCTAATCCGGTAAACGACCGGGTTAGCCTTTTTCCTTGTAGTCATGCTATGATAGATCTTTGATTGGGGGCTGTCATGACATGAATCAATATCCATTTGAATTTGACCCGAAGGTACCGTTTATGCAGCAGGCCAGCGACTGGATCGCGGACGTTTTCTACGAGCGATTGCCGGAAGCCGGCTTCGAGCTGCGGGACGAACAGATCTATATGGCGTTTCAGCTGGAACGCGCTTATAACGAGAAACGGACGATTTTCGCCGAAGCCGGCGTCGGCACGGGCAAAACGTTTGTCTATTTGCTCTACGCCATCAACTATGCAAGGTATACGCGCAAACCGGCGATTATCGCCTGCGCGGACGAGTCGCTGATCGAACAGCTCGTGAAGCCGGAAGGTGATATCGCGAAGCTGGCGCGGTACCTTGATCTGACGATCGATGCAAGGCTCGGCAAGTCGATGGACCAATATATTTGCCTTAACAAGCTGGACGATGCCAGAGGCGGCATCGAGAATATCGAGGTGTTCGGAGATATCTACGGCTCGCTGCCGGATTTCGTGAACACTCCCGGTACGATGCAGGCCTTCCACCCTTACGGCAATCGCAAGGATTACCCGCATCTAAGCGACGAACAGTGGAACGCCGTCTCCTGGGACGTGTTCCAGGATTGCCTCGTATGCAGCCGGCGCCATCGCTGCGGACAGACGCTGTCGCGGGAGCATTATCGCAAAGCGGCCGATATCATCATCTGCTCGCATGATTTCTATATGGAGCATGTGTGGACCTATGAAGCGCGCAAACGCGAAGGGCAGCTGCCGCTGCTGCCTGAGCACAGCTCGGTCGTCTTCGACGAAGGCCATCTGCTGGAGACGGCGGCTCAGAACGCGTTGACGTACAAGCTGAAGCACAATGTGTTCGAATCGATCATCACGAGGCTGCTGCAGGGTGAAATCCGCGAAACGCTTGCCGTGGCGATCGACGAGGCCATTCTACAAAGTGAGACGCTGTTCGCCCTGCTGGAGGACAGCAGCATCGCGGTTGCGGCTTCCGACCGCAGAGAAGTGCCGCTGACGGAGAAGCTGCTTCGCGAGGTCAATCGATTCGTCTCGCTGTTGTCGGTCATTGAAGAAGAGCTCGTCTTCGAAAGCGGTCTGTTTACGATTGATGCGTACCAGCTGACGATTGTCGAGGAGCATCTCGAAATGCTGCAGCTCGCGTTGAATCTATTCAAGCAGCCGAACGGGCTCATTTCGTGGGTAGAACAGGGCAAGGACGGCGCAACCCTCGTCATTATGCCGAAGCTCGTCAAAGAAATATTGAAAGAGCGTGTCTTCGCCAAACAGATGCCTGTTATTTTCTCGTCAGCAACTTTATCCGTAGGGGGCTCGTTCGCTTACATTGCCGAAAGTCTCGGGATCGAGGATGCATTATCCTTCTCCGTCGCTTCGCCTTACGAATACGATTCGCAGATGAAGGTTTCGGCATCAAGCGAAACCGACCAAGCGAAGAAGCTTCAGTTGACCTTGGAACGGCTGCGTGAGTCGCAGGGCAAGGCACTGATTCTGTTCCCATCCAAGGAAGAACTGCAGCGGTTCCGCACGGATATCGAACCGATACCCGCTTATGGCGAGTTTAGATTCTTGTTCGAAGGCACGGCTGAGATCAGCCATCTGATCAGTGAGTTCCAGCATGACGAAGACAGCGTGCTGTGCGCAGTCACGCTGTGGGAGGGGCTTGATATCCCGGGGCCATCCTTATCCCACGTCCTGATGTGGTCGCTGCCGTTCCCGCCGCATGATCCTGTGTTTACGGCGAAGCGCAAAGACGCGGCGGAGCCGTTCAAGCAGGTGGACATGCCTTATATGCTCCTGCGGCTTCGTCAGGGACTCGGCCGCCTGATCCGCAAACGCGACGACGAGGGCATCATTACCATCTATGGGGAAGCGCTCGAAGATACTTATGTCATGGAGCAGGTGAAGAGCGTTCTGCCGGAAGGCGTCATACTGTCGCCGCTAGCGCGCGCATCGAATTGACATCTGGCAGGCAGCCTTTTACAATTTGAATAGACTCATAGAAAAGGATGGTAGATGGATGACGCAACCGATGAAGAAATCCACGTATAAGAGCCAGCGCCGAGCGGAGCAGGAGAAGCTCGAGAAGCAGCGCAAGGTGATGAAGAAACTGATATGGGGAACGGGGATCGTCGTCCTGCTGGGCATTATAGCCGCGCTTGTGTTTACGCCTAAAGCGGATCCGACAAACTTCGATTACGCGAAGCTGCCCGTATTAGGCAAGCAAGACGCACCGATCAAAATCGTAGAGTTCGGCGATTACAAATGCCCATCCTGCCAAATCTTCAGTCAGCAAATCAAGCCGCAGCTGGAGAAGGATTATATCAACACCGGCAAGGTCGGCATGTATTTCATGAATTTCCCGTTCATCGGACCGGACTCCACGACGGCCGCGCTTGCTGCGCAATCCGTCTACCACCAGAACAACGATGCATTCTGGAAATACTATGACGTCCTTTACAAGAATCAGCAAGACGAGCACACGGAGTGGGCGACGCCGGATTATTTGGTGCAGCTGGCTAGGAATAATGATATTCCCGTGGATCTCGACCTGCTCAAGAAAGATATCGACGAGAAGACGTACGACAAGGAAGTCAGCTCGCACGCAGCGACAGCGGTCAAAGCGAAGGTCACTTCGACGCCGACGCTGTTCATTAACGGCAAGGAATTCAAAGGCAATTTCAGCGATTACCCAGCCATCAAAGCCGCAATCGAAGATGCGCTGGCCGGTAAGCCGGAATGACCCGCAAACCGCCGTTTCTAGCCTTTTTCAGCAGATACGCGCTTTACTTTTCGTGGGTCGTATCGATCGCCGCTGTCGGCAGCAGTCTCTATTTGAGCGAAGTCATGAAATTCGTTCCATGCAACTTATGCTGGTACCAGCGGATCTTCATGTATCCCATCCTCATTTTGCTTGGTATCGCCAGTTATACCCAGGATCGCAAAATCATTCGTTATGTCCTGCCTTTATCGATCATCGGGGGCTGCATCTCTTTGTATCATTATTTAGAGCAGCAAATCCCTGCGATCGCCAAAATGCTGCCCTGCACGGTAGGTGTTCCATGCAGCGACGATTATCTGGATTGGTTCGGCGGTTATGTAACGATTCCGTTTTTGGCCCTCATAGCTTTTATCTTGATTACCGTCCTTCTGCTTAACGGCCGGGAGGCCGAAGAAGCAGATTTGGATGACGAAGAAGCTTATATCACGTCGAATTAACTAATGAGGCCCAATTTTGGGCCTCTTTTTTCGCTAAATTATGAACGTTCCGAGGACATTTGTCACAATATTTGTTCCTCCCAACTAGTTCTGCTATCATGAGATGGATGAATGTTATTCGGGTTGATACAAGTGATGCATATTGACCCGTTGTATACTTAATGATGGAGGTAGCCGTTAATGACAGCAGACAGTATTGACCGGAAGTCGCCATGGGAGCTCTATTACGGCCCCAATTTGGGTTACATCGAAGAGATGTATGAGAAATTCCTGACAAATCCGGACGAAGTAGACCCTTCCGTTAGAGAATCATTCCAGAAGTGGGGCCCCCCGCCTTCGGCAGCTGTGAAGCAGGACTTGACTGCAAACGCAACCCAGCCGCTCGCATCGAGAACGGATGGTACCAATAGTATTCGAACGTTCGATCCCGCTTTTTTGAAGAAAATTGTCGACGCAGGCAAACTCGTACGGAATATCCGCACCTTTGGCCATCTTGCAGCCGACAACGATCCGCTTGGCATATCACCGCCGCCCGATACCCGTTTACTTGAGCCAGCAACGTTCAAGTTGTCCACGGAGGATCTGGAGGCTATTCCTGCTTCTCTGATCTGGGAAGAAGCACCGGAGAACATCCGCACTGGCCAACAAGCCATTAGTCATTTGAAAGACGTGTACATGAAGTCATTCGGCTTCGAATTCAGCCACATCCATGACCAAGACGAACGGATTTGGCTTCGCCGTCAAGCCGAGATCGGCATGGCAAGCAAACCAATGACTGCGAAGGAACGCATTGCATTGCTTCAACGTTTGATCGATGTCGAGCAATTCGAAACGTTCATCCACCGCTCGTTTGTTGGTCAGAAACGTTTCTCCATCGAAGGAATCGATACGCTCGTACCGATGCTGGACGAAGTTGTGAGAGAAATCGCTCATGACGGCGCACGGCATATTGTGATGGGTATGGCTCACCGCGGGCGCCTGAACGTACTGACACACGTGCTCGGCAAGCCTTATGAGGCAATTTTCTCCGAATTCCATCATTCGACGAGCAAGGAGTTGTCGGAAGGCTCCTTGGGTATCAATACCGGCTGGACGGGCGACGTGAAGTATCATCTTGGCGCCCATCGTTCGCTGAAAGCAGGCGAAACGGTCGAAACACGTATTACGCTTGCCAACAACCCGAGCCACTTGGAATATGTCAATCCGGTTGTTCAAGGTTTCGCGCGCGCTGCACAGGACGATCGTTCGAAAGCCGGTTTCCCGGTTTCCGATTTCGGAAGCGCAGCGGCCATCCTCATCCATGGCGACGCGGCATTCCCCGGCGAAGGTATCGTGGCGGAGACGCTGAACTTCAAGAAGCTGTCGGGCTACGAGAGCGGCGGCACGATTCACATCATCGGCAACAACCGTCTCGGATTTACGACGGACAGCAGCGATTCTCGTTCGACGTATTATGCGAGTGACTTGGCGAAAGGCTACGAGATCCCGATCATTCACGTAAGCGCGGACGATCCGGAAGCATGTATTGCCGCTGTTCGCATGGCCTGCGAGTACCGCCAAAAGTTCAGCAAAGACTTCCTGATCGATATGATCGGTTACCGCCGTTATGGTCATAATGAAACGGATGACCCGGAAACAACCCAGCCGCTTGTGTACCAGAAGGTGCATAATCATGCCGTGGTCGCCCGGCTCTATGCCGAGAAGCTGAAAGAAAAGGGCTTCGTGACCGAAGAGCAGGTCGAAGGCTTGCGCAAGGAAGGACTTGCGAACCTGCAAGCAGCCCTTGACGTAGTGAAAGAGAATGACAAGAATCACAAGCAGCCGAAAATCGACGATGCCGGCAGCAAACGCCGCAAGAAAGACCTCGTAACGGGCGTTTCGCTGAAGAAGCTGCGCGAAATCAACGCGGATCTGCTGAAATGGCCGGAAGGCTTCAAGGTGCACGACAAGCTCGAACGGATTCTGATGCGCCGCGCAGGTGCGCTAGATAAGGGCAGCAAGGTCGATTGGGGCCTCGCGGAAACGCTTGCCTTCGCGACGATTTTGTCCGATGGCACGCCGATCCGTCTGAGCGGTCAAGATTCGGAACGCGCGACGTTCGCCTTCCGGAACCTCGTGCTGCACGACCCGACGAGCAATGCAACGTTCTCGCCATTGCATACGCTGCCGCAGGCGAAAGCTTCCTTCGCATTGCACAACAGTCCGCTGGCGGAAGCATCCGTGCTTGGTTTCGAATATGGATACAACGTATTCTCGCCGGAAACGCTCGTTATTTGGGAAGCGCAATACGGCGACTTCGCCAACTGCGCGCAAGTCATTATCGACCAATTCATTACGGCAAGCCGCGTGAAATGGAGACAGCAATCCGGTCTCATCATGCTTCTGCCGCACGGTTACGAAGGCCATGGGCCTGAGCATTCCAGCGCAAGGCTGGAGCGTTACCTGCAGCTGGCAGCTGAAGACAATCTAACGATTGTCAATATGACTTCGGCAGCACAGTATTTCCACCTGCTTCGCCGCCAAGCGTCGATTCTGAACACGGAAGAAGCGCGTCCGCTGATCGTCATGTCGCCTAAGAGCCTTATTCGGAACGCGAATGTTGCATCCGAACCGGCCGAGCTGTCCGAAGGATCGTTCAAGCTGGTACTGGAACAGCCGCACCTTGGCAAGAAAGAAGATAAGGTAGAACGCTTGATCTTCTGCACAGGCAAAATAGCCATTGACCTGGAAGCGGGACTTGAGTTGAAGGATGGACAGGCTGCCGATGCTTGGGATTGGCTGCATATCGTGCGTGTGGAACAGCTGTATCCGTTCCCGAAAAGCGATGTAGAGCAAGTCATTGCGCGTTACCCGAATGTAAAGGAAGTGCTGTGGGTGCAAGAAGAGCCGCAGAACATGGGGGCATGGAATTACATCGAGCCTCGTATTCGTGCTCGCGTATCCAACAAAGCGACTGTCCGTTACGTTGGGCGGCCTAAACGTTCCAGTACGGCGACCGGCTTCCACAACGTACACAATATCGAACAACAGCGCATCATTTCGGTTGCCCTCAACCGCAGTACGTTAAACTCGAATAGCCAAGGAGAGAATTAGGCAATGAACGACATTAAAGTACCCGAGATGGGCGAATCGATTGTAGAAGGCACAATTTCTAAATGGCATGTTAAAGCAGGCGACAGCGTGAATGTCGGCGACGTGCTGGCTGAGCTTGAGACGGATAAAGTCAATATTGAAATCAGTGCAGAGCAAGCTGGCGTCGTCAGCCAGCTTCTGCGTGCCGAGGGCGACACTGTTGCTGTAGGCGAAACGATCGGCGTCATCGGCGGCGCAGCTGCGGCAAGCGCTCCTGCGGCGGCACCGGCAGCAGCTCCAGTTGTTGAAGAGCAGAAGCCTGCAGTACCTGCGGCTGTACCAGCAGCAGTACCTGCGGCTGTATCGGCTCCTGTTGCAGACACGGCATCCATTCCGTCCGCAACGCCGGCTGCACGTAAACTTGCAAGAGAGCTTGGCATTGATCTGACGCAGGTGCAAGCCAATGATCCGCTTGGCCGTATCCGTCAAGAAGATATCGCTGCGCATGGTACGACAGCTCCTGCAGCGGCAGCACCGGCTCCTGCACCGCAGGCTGCTGCGCCGTCCGCTCCGGCAGCTGAACCCGGCAAACCGACGGAACGCCGCAAAATGTCGCGCCGCCGCATCACGATCGCTAAACGCCTGGTTGAAGCGCAGCATAATGCTGCCATGCTGACAACGTTCAACGAAGTCGACATGACGGCGATTCTCGACGTGAGAAAACGCCGCAAGCAAGCTTTCGCTGAAAAGCACGAAGTGAATCTCGGGTTCATGTCCTTCTTCACGAAAGCCGTTATCGGCGCGCTGAAGGCTTACCCGCTGCTAAACGCCGAAATCCAAGGCGAAGAAATTCTCGTGAAGCAATACTACGATATCGGTATCGCGGTTTCCGCTAAGGAAGGTCTCGTCGTACCTGTCGTACGCGATGCAGACCGTCTGAGCTTTGCTCAAATCGAGAAGCAAATCATCGATTTGGCTGGCAAAGCGCGCGCGAACACGCTCGGCTTGAATGATCTTGCCGGCGGTACGTTCACGATTACGAACGGCGGCGTCTTCGGTTCGCTGCTGTCCACGCCGATTCTGAATGCACCGCAAGTCGGTATTCTGGGCATGCACAAAATTCAAGTGCGCCCGGTTGCAATCGACGACACTCGGATGGAGAACCGTCCGATGATGTACATCGCGCTTTCCTACGATCACCGGATCGTAGACGGAGCCGAAGCTGTCCGCTTCCTCGTAACCGTAAAAGCGCTGCTTGAAGATCCGGAATCACTGCTGCTGGAAGGTTAGTCGCCTAGCGGAGTCCGAAACCATTTGACCGAAACCTCACTTGTTGGCGTCAGGACATCTGTCCCTCGGCGTCAGCAGGTGAGGTTTTTGTATTTGCTATTGCCGCTTCTTCTACATAAAATAAAGAAAAGTGAGAAAAAACAGAGGTGGATGAGGATGAACGTACGTAAAATGCGATTGTTTGATTTCGAAAACATCCACTCCAGCGATGATCGGGACGAGTATGAGAAGGACTATGCCAGATTGATCCAGTCGCCGGCTTTTCGGCGGCTGCAGGGGAAATCACAGGTTTTTGGCGCAGGCTCCGGCGATTATTACCGCACGCGATTGACGCATTCGCTGGAGGTTTCGCAAATAGCCCGCGAAGTGGCGCGCAAGCTTCGCAAGCAGGATTCATTTCTAGCAAAGAAGGAGCATCCGGGACTCATGATGGATCCGGAGGTCGTGGAATGTGCTTCCCTGGCTCATGATTTGGGCCATCCGCCATTCGGCCATAAGGGCGAAGAGGTGCTGAACGAGCTGCTTATGAAAGAATGTGGGCTGAAATACGAGGGCAATGCGCAAAACTTCCGCATCCTGATGTTTCTGGAGAAACGAGCAGGCAGCGACAGCGGTCTTGATCTTAGCGCTGCCGTGCTGCTCGCCATCAATAAATATCCGTATTGCCTGGACGACCCTGGCAGGCTGAAGGGCGTCTACGGCATGGAATGGGAGGGCATCAGCTCGCTCCGCCAAGCGTGGGGCATGCCAGAGGGCTGTGCCACCCTGGAAGCGCAGCTGATGGATCTATGCGACGATATCGCATACTCCACGCATGATATCGAGGACGGCATTCGCGCCGGCAAAATCCAAATGAACCCGAACCTGTTCGAGGATGACCGGCTTGTCGCCAACGTGATGCAGGAAATTATCGAAGATTCGGGCAATGCCGTCATGCACTGGGAACAGGTCGACATGAAACAGATGGTGAAGCAGGCGCTTCATCACTATTTGCAGCAGTGGGAGAGCATCTACGTGGAATGCGGCCGCGAGCCTTCGCGCACGCGCCGGGAGATGAAAGCGCGCTGGGTGCGTAAATTCGTGAGCGGCGTCGGCATCATCGACGATCCCGCAACGGGCTGGAAACGCGTAACGTTCATTCGCGACGGCGTGCAGGATTTGGAGCTGCTGCGGACGATGGAAATATTGAAGAAGCTGGCCTGGGTGACGCTGATCAAGGATTTTCGCGTGCAGCGACTTCATAAACGAAGTGAAATCATGATCAAGCGTCTATGGGACAGCTTTAAGGTGCAGGACACCGGGCGGTTGATCATTCCGCCGGATTGGCTGGAGAGCTACGAGCGGCAGCGGAGCAAATGGCCGTGGGAACGAATGGTGGCCGACTATATCGCGGGTATGACGGACGCTTATGCCGAGAAGGTCTATGCGGAATTTTTCGCCAGCGCATATAGTTCAAAATGGGGTTCATTGTATGAAAGAGATTAACAGTATACGACTTCGACTGATGCGTCAAAGAATCGGTTCTTTACGCCTTTAGGCTTTTCTTGATCTTCCTTCGTTTCACCTAAACGGGAAAGGGCCTGCATTATAATGGTCTCTTTCTCGTTTTCTTCGTTTAACCGTTCTCGCAGGTCGTCAGCGCTCATTAAATCGTTGACGAACATAAACTGCCATTTCTATTTCCGCTCGCCCGTAGAGGTTAATTCGCGGTTTAAACGATCGATCTCCTTTATTCTTTTTCCTTCCTGAATTTTCTGTTCCTTGCCGGCTTCGTCCGTAAGTATCGGATCCGATATGATGTCATTAATATGGTTAAGCACCAAATATTCTATGTGATGCTGCCCAAACATCGGCTGATTGCATCCCTTGGTAAGTGTGCCATGGCAGGGTTTGAATCCAAATTATTACCAATTGCATTTACGGGCATATAAGACTATTATTGATTTAGCAAGACCAACGCAATCAGGGTCATGGAGGTGAAAAAATAATGGTCTCGCATATAGACTTCTGCAATTGTACGAAGATGAGACGCGCAGCACGTCACATGTCGCGATTCTATGATGTCTGTTTGTCTGTGTCGGGCTCAGGGTTACGAGCTACTCAATATTCCATCTTAGGCTATCTTAGAACTGAAGGGCCGATGATGATGATCGAACTCGCTGAGCTTATGACAATAGATCGAGCAACGATTGGACACAATCTACGGCCGTTGGAGCGGGATGGATTAGTACGTATTCAGGTCAGCGAAACCGATCGGCGCGCCAGAATCGTATCCATCACAGATGAAGGGATCAAAAGAGTTGAGCTGGGAAGATCCGGATGGGATTTTGCTCAGGCTGAATTCGAAAAGCTCTTCGGCATTGAACATGCAGCGTCAATGAGGAATATGCTGGATGATGTTGTTGGCATTAGCTTTCATACCTGATGAATTGCTGGTCTGCAAATTTTCGACGGTGACGGCAAGAATCTTGATGGTACTCGTCATCATCGTCGATTCGCTAAAAGATAGAAGAAGTTTCACTTGTCTCGTCAAATACGGGCATATGAGACTAAGTGCAATCACACTAACTAAAAAGGATGGGATACCCACTAGGAGCACAACCTTCACAGAGTATCGCATCGACCGTGAATGTTTTGCCGGCCGGTCACAGGCTGCAAATCGACATTCTGAACCAAATCGCTGAGTTTATCCTAGGAGATTTATAAACAAAAAGATCTTATTAAGCTGGAACGACGGTTATTGATCTTAAAAAAATTAAACAACGTAAACACATTCGAGGAGGAAAATAGTAATGAAGAAGAGTTTAAAAGTGATCACTTCCGTAGCGATGGCTGTTTCGATGTTCTCATCGATAGAGGTGGCAGCAAACGCAGCAACAACAACTACTTCTGCAACTGTTTCAGCATCCAAAACGTCTGCTAATTTCAAAGATTTGGCTAACGTAGATGCAGCTCTGAAATTGAAAATCGATGCTTTGCTGGAAGCAGGCGTGTTTAACGGCGTATCTAAGGATTACTTCGGAATCAGTCAAAACATGACTCGCGCTCAAGCCGCAAAAGTCCTGACACTGATTTACAACATCAAAGTTGACATGACAGTTACGACTTCCAGCTTCAATGACGTTAAAGGTAGTGACAAATCAAACGGATGGGCAATCCCTTACATCGAGGCTGCTAAGAAAGCCGGCTTGATCACTGGTGTAACGGACAATGCTTTTGTTCCTGGCGGAAACGTAACGTTAGGTCAATTGGCTAAACTGTTGGTTGCCGGCCTAGGTAAGAAAGTTGATACAACCGGTACTCCTTGGTACAAAGAAGTTATTTCTCAAGCAGTAGATCTGAAATTACTGTCGGAAGGTACTAATGGAGCCCAAATTGCTTCCCGCGCTAACATCGTAGAAGGTGCTTACGGTGCCTCAAACTTGGCTGCAAAAAATGCTTTTTCTGATGAAGAACTTGTCAAAAGACTCCCTGGTTTCCAAAACAGATATAAAAAGGTAAATGGCGTCAAACTTCATTACGTAGAGGGTGGTAAGGGCGAACCGTTATTTCTTCTTCCTGGTTGGCCGCAAACCTGGTATTCGTTCCACAAAGTTATGCCGGAACTAGCGAAGCATTACCATGTTTATTCCATTGACTATCGTGGAATGGGCAGTTCTGACAAGCCTGAATCCGGCTATGATAAGAAAACCCTGGCTGCGGATATTCATTCATTGGTCAAAGAACTCGGCTATGAAAAAGTTAACGTTGCAGGCCATGATATCGGGTCCATGGTTGCTTACGCTTATGCAGCTCAATATCCTGAAGCTACGAAAAAACTTGCTATGTTGGATGTTCCTCATCCTAACGATCGATTTCTGAAAATCCCGCTCTTGTCGGCTCCTAGCGCGTACGATTTGAGTAATCCTGATCGTGCTTGGTTCCCGTGGTGGTTTGCACTAAATTCCATTCCAGGATTGCCTGAGCAATTGCTGCAAGGAAAACAAGCGGATATCGTTCACAATTGGATCTTCGATTATCAGCTCTATAACAAAGCTTCCATGACCGCAGAGGACAAGGCGATTTATAACGCGAGCTATGACAGCCCTGAGGAGATTCGCGCAAGTAACGGTTGGTATAAAACGTACAGGAAAGATATTGACGACCTGAAAACGTATAATAAGCTGTCAGTGCCGGTTCTAGGTATAGGCGGTGCAAAGTTCGGGCTTGATCCATTTTTACGTGAAAATGCAACTGACTTTAAAGTGGTGAATTTAGAAAAAACCGGACACTGGATCGCAGAGGAGAATCCGCAAGAAACGATTAAATTGTTTATCGAGTTTTTCCAATAATAACACAACTTTGAATTGTATAAGTGCATGTTCATTAATGAGTCGGAATAATCCAAGTCGACTGGACATGTACGGGTGCCAGCCAAACTCGCCGCCTTGTGGTAACAGATTATCAACATCGAGATAGAGGTAGCTCTTAGGAATATTCAGGAGAAGACAGGATATCATATTTAAGTACATTAACTAGAAGGATGGGAACAACACAATGAACACTAACTTTACAGCAAAACTGGACTCAACACCGTCGCCAAAGATGGAGATTGGCGAGTTGCAGGTCAATTCGGATATCAAGCTTCGTCATATGGTCTATCGTCCTGCCCAACCGAAGGCTACGGTGTTGTTCCTACACGGCTTCCCAGAGTCGATGTATTCGTGGAAGCCGATTGCCGAATCTCTGTCCAGCGATTATGAGGTTCATGCGTTTGACTGGCCCGGTTACGGACAATCCTCACGTCCGAGCGCCGATCGCTTTTCCTACGCACCGAAAGACTATGCCCAGGTGCTGGAACAATATATCCGCGCTTCCGGTATCGACAGCTCGAAGCTGGTGATTTACGCGACCGATATCGGGGGGTTGCCGGCGTTGCTGGCCGCCCTGGAACAGCCACAAATCGCGAGGAAGATCATCGTCGGAGATTTTGCGCCATTCAACCGGCCGCAGTACATGTGGGAAAACCTGGCGGCTCTGAAATCTAAGCCCTCGTCCGATGTCGTGCGTGCTGCGATGAACCAGACCCGAGATGAAATCCTGGCAAACACGTTCTTCCGCGACAATCCGACAGAAGAGCGCTACACGTTGCCCCAGGAGTTCAGGGACGATATAGCGAAAGGGTGGGACGGCGATATCACTGCGGCCGACGCGTTCTATCACTACTACTCTCACTTCACCCGCGACCAGGACTATTTTGAAGCCAATATGTCGAAGCTCAAAGTGCCCGTGAAAGTCGTGTGGGGCGAACAGGATAGCTACGTCAAGAAGGAAATGGGCGTCGAGTTCGCTGAGCGTAATAATTTAAAGCTTACGATTCTCCCTGGTCTCGGCCATTATCCGCATCTGCAGGCACCAAAGCAGACCGCAGATGAGCTTCGAGCCGAAATCGACGGCTGATGCTGGCCAAGCTCGCAGCACGCGCGGACTTTCCGCCACAGGCTTACGCCGATTGCGCCGTTTCGAAATGAGAGCCCTGCCAACAGTCCCGAGAGCGGACGTCCGCCACTGGCCGGCCATGTGAAAGCGGGCCGGCCATGCATGGCAGATCGCGAGGGGCGACGCCATCTGCTACTTCATTTGGCGGCGGCGCTATTCGCGGAAAGAGGCTACGGAAAGGTCAGTCTTGAAATGATTGCACGTGAGGCCCACGTTGCCGTCCGAACAATCTACGTCAAATTTGGAGGGATGGCTGGAATACTGAAGGCCATCATCGAGGACGAACGCGATTACGTTTGAGCTAATTGGGAACGATAATGCTACTCCAAAACATAAGGCAGCCGACGATGAACTGCACCTCCAATTGTTAGACACCATTTAACTGCATGTTCAACCACTTAGTTTACCTTTTTGGTTCTTGCTTGCTTTGCTACTTAGTTCCTTGATCATTCTGGAAATGCTGCCGAAGCACGAAGAATCTAAGCCACAGAAACATAAAATTTCGCTTGGCATTCCCGAAAATATAAATAAGCAATTATTTGACGACAAAGTAAGGATAAATCAATAGGAGGAATCAATATGTCGGAAAAAAGACGAAATGAAAAAAATGCTCAATATTTGGGGATCGGCGATCCCAATCTCCGAAAACACTACTACCCGGCATGGTTAGACAACCTAGCCGACGACGTCACACTTGAGGGCGCTGCGATGGTCGGCGCCGCTCAGGGCGCAGATGAAGTTCGTTCAATCGTGGTCACTGCCCGCTCGCTGTATGAGTATCAGGAGTTCCACTTTGCCGACAAATACGGCGACAACGGCTTTCTCGAGGACTATACAACTCAGGTTCGCGGTGAGCCCGTCGGCGTTGTTGTCACAGTTTTCAACAACAAAGAGGGGAAGGCCCAGCACATTGTGGTGAACCACCGGCCACGCAGCTCGTTGTTGCTCTTCTCCCGCTTGATGGGCGAGAAGTTCGCCGGAACCGCAATTGGCGATCACTTCCTCGCTAGCGAGTCTTGAAACGGACGTACCAACAACCGCCAGTATCCAACTTCAGCATGACGTCCAAGTTTTCACACTGTTACCTATGACGGGCGGATAAATCGTTGAAATGTAGAATTGTACAAAGCTAAGCGATCTGAATGATGAGTGAAAATGACTCGGGAATTCGTGTGTTTATTCGTGTATCAAAGCGCAGCCCTCATCTTAATATTAGGTGGGGCTAATTGACGTTTTTGTTTATTGATTTGTAAAATACGCATACTTAGGGCTTGCTGAATGAATGAAAAACCTAGGAATAACAAGGGTTTGACCATATTTTTTCGAAATAAGATGCAAGGAAACCGGTAGACAGTCCGGTAAATACCGTGCATCTGGAGGACGAAATCATGTATCAACGAAGTGATGGCCAACTCATCATGCCAGGAGATTTTTTCCTGCCGTTTGGCGGAAAATTAAGCGAAGATAACCGCTGGGTGCTTCTCGCCGCGATGATCCCATAGGCGAAGGTCGAGGAGAAGTACGCCAAGTCCTTCAAAAGAAGCCAAAAGGGTCAAAAAGTGGTACCCGTCCGTGTCGCGCTCGGAGCGCTTATCATACAAGAGCGGCTCGGGATTGATGATCGTGAGACAATTCAGCAGATTCTGGAGAACCCGTATCTGCAGTACTTCCTGGGGCTGCCGGGTTATCAGAACCGACGCCCTTTTCAGGCGTCACTCATGACTCACTTCCGCAAACGACTTGGCAGCGACGTCATTCAAGAAGTCAATGAATGGATAGCCCTCGAAGAAGTCAACGATTCGAGCGGCGGCTGCGCTGCAGAGGGCACAAACGGGAATCTCACGAATCAAAGCGCCGAAGCGACTATTCATCAAGGAAAGCTGCTCCTTGACGCCACCTGTGCACCCGCAGACATGGCTTACCCTACCGACCTGTCGCTGCTGAATGACGCGCGAGAAAAGTTGGAAATCATCATCGACCTGCTTCACGAGCCGCACCGTGGAAAGATGGAAAAACCGCGCACCTAACGGCAAAAAGCAAGAAAAGCGTACCTTGCCGTGTCCAAGCAGCGGCGCGTAAAGCCCAGTACGATGCGCAAGGCGATCGAAAAGCAACTGCGGTTCGTTGCGCGCAACTTAAGATCGGTCGCCGCTTTAGCTGGAACCGGTACGCTATCTGCGCTGCCCAGGAGCCTGTACAAAAAACTGTTGGTCATTCAGGAGCTGTACCGCCAGCAACGTCAGATGTTCGATGAACGCTCGCACAGCGTCCCGGATCGGATCGTCAGCATCTCGCAACCGCACGTTCGTCCCATCGTACGTGGCAAGGCAAAGGCTAGTGTAGAGTTTGGCGCTAAAGTCGCCATCGGCTTGGTGAACGGTTTTGCGTTTGAAGAGAAACTGGACTGGGATAATTTCTATGAAGGTCTCACGCTGAAAGCCTCGGTGGAAGCCTACTACAAACGCTTTGGCTTCTACCCCGAAGCGGTGCTTGCCGATCAGATCTGCCGTAACCGCGAAAACCTGCGCTATTGCAAGGGTTTGGGCATCCGCCTCAGCCGACAGCAGCTTTGGCGACCATCTGCTAATCAAGATGAAGCTAAGCGTCTCTCCAAGCTCGATGCATCGGAGCGTAACGCAATTGAAGGCAAGTTCGGCGAGGGCAAGCGTTGCTATGGGCTTGGTCGTGTTCGAGCACGCCTTCAGGCGACGAGCGAGACCGTCATCAGCCTACAGTTCCTCGTGATGAATCTGGAGCGAAGACTACGACTTTTCTTTTTTTCGTCTCTCGCATGGCTACAAGCGTTTCGGCTGTGCTTGAATGTGAGGCTTTTGCAATCAAATTGATTTGTTTAGCAAGCCCTACTTATGGAAACGGTCGGAGTAATCGGCTTGAAAGTGCGAAATACTACGAAAGGTAAAATGAAGCTATAGGCATATTGGGATTGTTGTTCTGGCAACAAACAATGACTAGTGCTGTCTTTGCTAAAATGTAAAGAGGAGGGATATTTTTGTTCAGAAGAAAATCGAGTGTGTTCGAATTAATGGCAATTACGCTGATCATGTCGCTGCTTCTTTCAGGTTGTGCAGAAAACAATAATCGGCAAAATCAGAATGGAATGGATTCAAGCTCAATTTCAACGGATTCTGATCTAAAGTTGTAAACGGTTTCGGATTCACAGCGTTCTATCGAACCAAAAGTTGACAACAAAGCAATTACTGATAAGGAGCTAGTCAAAGAACTTCCAGGGTTCAACAATCGTTACAAACAGGTTAATGGAATCAAGATTCACTATGTTGAAGGCGGTAAAGGCGAAGCGCTGTTACTTCTTCCCGGTTGGCCGCAAACATGGTATTCGTATCACAAAATTATGCCTGACCTAGCAAAACAGTTTCATGTTTTTTCAATTGATTATCGTGGAATGGGAAGTTCTAGCAAGCCTGAATCAGGTTATGATAAGAAGACAATGGCTGCAGATATTTATGCCTTGGTTCAAAAACTTGACTTAAAGCAAGTTAACATCGTAGGACATGATATAGGGTCAATGGTTGCTTACGCTTATGCAGTCAATTATCCTCAAGCTACAAAAAAACTAGCCATGTTGGATGTTCCACATCCCAATGACCGATTCCTGAAAATCCCTATTCTTCCGCCTCCAGGCGTTTATGATTTGAGTAATCCTGATCGTTCTTGGTTCCCGTGGTGGTTTGCTGTGAATACTATACCTTATTTGCCAGAGCAATTGCTGCAGGGAAAACAAGCGGATATACTTCACAGTTGGATCTTTGATTATCAACTTTATGGCAAAGCTTCCATGACCAAAAGAGATAAAGCGATCTATAATGCGAAATATGAAAGCCCTGAGGCAATTCGTGCAAGTAACGGTTGGTATAAAGCATACAGGCAAGATATTGAAGATCTCAAATCGTATGGAAAGCTGTCCATGCCAGTTCTCGGTATTGGCGGTACTAAGTTTGGGCTTGAGCCTTTTTTAAGCCAATACGCAACTGATGTGAAAATGGTGATATTCGAGAAATGCGGACACTGGATTGCAGAGGAGAAACCTCAAGAGACCATTAAACAGTTTGAGGAGTTTTTTCGTTAACTGTCAGCTCATAGCCGCGTAAATTGCAGCTTTTTCGTATTATTAGGTAACCCGAATATACTGGTTGGCCTATTTTTTTAGGCATTCTATGATGGCGGTAGCGGGGAGAACGTGCGGCTTTTAGGGGCATTGACCCCGAAAGCAAAACTGTTCTCCCACTGTCCCCAATGACCATGATTGAGCTGGTAGAAGCAATGACCTCGCATAACAAGCGAACTATGGGTTTGGAACCATCGTGGGAGTGCCGGCAATTTGCTTAGGAGGATGTTATGGAACCGGTAGTAGGCATTGACGACGTTTCAAAAGGCAGTAGTGTTATTCAAGCCTTTTTGAGGCGAAATGATGCGTATGGGAAACTAGAGATCATCACGTACAATAATCATGGTTTTTTACGAATAGATCGTGTGTTATCGGAGTTGCGCATGGATACAGGGATGGAACTAGTCGTTGTACTTGAAGCAACAGGACACTATCATCGGGGACTTGTTTCGCATTTGAAGCACCAAGGGTGGAAACATGTCATTATTAATCCATTACTTTCAAAGCGAGCGAGAGCCACGCAGCTTCGAAAGGTAAAGTCCGATGCCGCCGATGCCTGGCATCTGGCTGAAATGTATTACCGCGGGGATGTAAAACCCCATTGGACGTGGGAAGAAGCGTACACGGAGCTTCAGCACGTAACCAGGCAGCATGAGTTCATCACAGGAATGTTTGTGCAGGCCAAGTTAAATTCACGAGCATTGCTTGATCAGGTATTCCCGACGTACACGCAACTGTTTCGGGATCTATTTTCGGTCACCTCTTTGCTCATACTGCAACGATGCTTGGAAGGTAACATCCAAGGAATCGATGAAGTGTTTGGAGAAGTGACCGGTAGAGCCCGTTCAAAACAATGGGTAGCCGAGAAAATGGAAAAACTGCAACAACTACTGGAGCATTGGCATAGGCAGCCCAAAAGCCACTCACAATCCAAAGCGCTGGAAGGAATGATCGCGTTGCTGCTCGCATTTTTGAAGCAGATAACAGATCTCGAAGAGCTCATGCAGCAAATTGCGAGCGAGCTTCCTGAAGTAGGGCTGGTAAAGAGTATTCCGGGCATTGGGGACAAGCTGGCTGCTGTCATCGTTGCGGAGGTAGGAGATGCAAAGCAATTTAAAGACCCCAAGCAGCTTGTAGCCTATGCGGGGTTGGATACTGCAATATTCAGCTCAGGAAAGTTTACAGCAACTAGTAACAAAATAACGAAAAAGGGATCTAAGAGCTTAAGGCGAGCCTTGTATTTACCGTACAATGCGGTCTTCGGCGAAGTGCGAATGGCAGGATAAAAGAGTATTACGACAAGAAAAGGAAAGATGGCAAGCCGTACAAGGTGGTCGTGATCGCTTGCGCCAACAAGGCTTAACCATATTTACCCATAAACCTTCTCTCTAATGAATGTTTATTTGTTGTACCTAAAATGAAGTATACCAACAGAACAAGGTTCAACCAACATATAATGCTTGACAGGTATTAGCTGGTTTTTTGCGTTATGAGATAAATTCTTGCTTAAGGCAGGTAAGTTCGAATTGGACAAGAGAGGGAGAAAGTGGCCGCGGTACAAGCTATAGTGGATCTCCACCGGAATTCGCGGGTAAGACCAAGTCGCAAGGTTATGTTGGAAGAGTATAAGAATAAAATTGCATAATTGTCCCAGATTCATGACAAAATAAGTATAAATTTAAGGTGGAGGTAAAATATGTCGGATAAGGAACGAAAAAAACCTTCCGTACGTTATATGAGTATCAGGAATTCAACTTCGCCGACAATTACGGCGACAAAGGCTTCCTCGAGGACTACACCACTTCGATCAGCGGCAAGCCCACTGGCGTTGTCGTCATGGTTACCCGCAACGACGCCGGGAAAGCCCAGCACCTAGTGGTGAACCACCGGCCACGAAGTTCGGTGCTACTCCTCGCCCGCTTGATGCACGAGAAGTTTGCCAGCACCTCCATTGGTGAGCACTTCATCCTCAGCGACTCCTGAATCAGATGGGGCAGGTACACGGATAATTCGTCGAGCGACGCAGATGTTCGTAATGGAGCATCTGCGTCGCAGTGGACGGCATCAACCACTAGAAAGGTAGCGGGACCGTGGTATGGCGGAAGATATATGTCAGAGTTGATAAAAGGTAAGGATAAGGAGTAATACGTTTTTCCAATAATTGAAGCTGTTTTTTGCTGTTAATGACTTTACCACTTATGCACATTACCAGAGCCAAATTGGTAAAGTCATTTAAGTTATAAAGAAGTTGTAGTTCTCGTGATCAATCCTTGATGGCAATTTTGATGTAAATTCGATGTATAACACCAGCATCAATCAGCTAAATTCACCTTTTTCAACGGACAATGGTTTATAATATCCAATTCATAAGGTTTTAACCGACTATAACACATATCAAGAGAAATGATCTCTATCGCTGGCAGCGATGAGGTCAACAGAAGAGTATAATAGTATAATATGATATAACGCGCACTAATATTGACGAACGTCAAAATTGAGCCTAAAAAGTCGCAGCTATTTAGGCTCGAAATGTATACTATTATGTATTACATGGGAGCCGCTCCGGCTCCATTTACGAACGAGATTAAGATTCGAGCAGGAAGGGGCGATTCGGGCATTGGCGCCCGGTCGTTTTTTTTGACAAAGGAGATGCACGAGCATGAACAACTTAGAAGCAACCGGAAGCAAGTGCGCGGTTCGGCGAATGGGAGTCGTCACTTCCATTGACGAGCAAGGGATGTATATCGCGGTAAACGGGCGCGTGCTTCGCGTCATGAAGGAGAAAATGTCGCCGAAGCTCAAGGCTGGTGACGAGGCATCTTGGGATGGCAGGATTTGGACCGCTTCAAAGCGCGCAAAATAGGGTACATCAATCATGAGAAAAGCTTAATGCCCGCTGCACCCTATAAGGGAGCGGCAGCTTCGAATCCTTCAATTATAAGGGAGGATGACACTCATGGAAGTATTGGAAACGAAGCGATGCCTGTTCTGCGATGCGTTAGTACAGGTGAAACATAAAGGCAGCAGCGAATGGTATATGAATTGCCTCTGCTCGCCAAGCGGCTCTTACGGCCTTGCCGATGGAAGCTATGAACCGTTCCGGCTGCTTTCTTACTCCGAGAAACGGAACGAATTCCCGATTATTTCTGCGTATATCCGAGAACAATGCGATTGCGAGGAGACGGTCGTCATCTCGTACGAGGAACGCGATAGTATTCTGAAATCCCCGCTCATTCCGCTGACAACGGAAGAGAAGGGCCAGCGGCTGCTGCGTTACTTGCATCGCCATGCCGGCGGGCCGATGGAGCCCGTCGTGATTAATCAGTTCTCGCAAAGCTATAACTTGACGTACTCGATGAATTTGCAGGAGCTTGTCTATATTGCGGAGAAGCTGAAGGAAGATGGCTTCATC
Organism: Paenibacillus sp. R14(2021); assembly: GCF_019431355.1. NCBI lineage: Bacteria > Bacillati > Bacillota > Bacilli > Caryophanales > Paenibacillaceae > Paenibacillus > Paenibacillus sp. R14(2021). Next base: position 1,357,070 of record NZ_CP080269.1, on the reverse strand, counting down.
GAGCGAATCGGCTCGACGTTCCGGCTGACGGAGAAAGGCTGGCTGGAGGCTGCAGTGAGCTCTAGCGGCAAGACGTTCAAGCCTTGCTTCGTCATGCTGCCAGGCGGCTCGGATGAAACGGTCCAAGCGTGGATGGAAACGGTATTCCCCAGATTGATTCAGCTCGGATATGCGCCTAAGCTGCTGGAGGACGGGGACGGTGAAGCCTCTCTTGGCAAGCCTATAGAATCAGTGCTGCAGCGGCTAGCGAAATGCAAGCTCATCATTGCGGACGTCACGACGCCGGAAGCGGAGTTGTGGCTGCATGCCGGTTACGCGCTTGGCAGCGATATTCCCGTCATCTGGACTTGCCATACTTCTGCGACGGGCAGCCGCCCTGAGGGGCTTCGTCCCCTCGTTTGGGAACATGGTGAGGACCTCGCTGATCAGCTGCAGCATGTATTGAGCCGGTAGAAAGGAAGCCTGCCCCGGAAGTGCGCAGGGAAAAGTTGCCTGTCCCTGTGCATATGGTCTATAATGATTTTATACAATTTAATTAAATGCAATAATTTTGGGAGGGAAGATCCGTGGGTATTTATGATTTCGAGGTGACGACGATCAGCGGTGAAGATACCACGCTGGCAGCTTATAAAGGGAAAACGCTGTTGATAGTCAATACGGCTAGCGCCTGCGGCCTGACGCCTCATTACAAAGGGCTGCAGCATATTTTTGAAACCTATCAGAGCGAAGGCGTTGTGGTACTTGGCTTCCCTTGCAACCAGTTCGGCAGTCAAGAGCAGGGAAGCAACGAAGAAATCGCAAGCTTCTGCGAATTGAATTATGCGGTCACCTTCCCGATGTTCGCGAAAATTGATGTCAAAGGCGAGAACGCGCACCCGCTGTTCAAGTATTTGCTTGAAGAGGTTCCGGCTCCCTATCGCACCGGTGAAATCGAATGGAACTTCGTGAAATTCCTGGTCGATAAGGAAGGACATGTCGTGAAGCAATACTCGGCAAGGACCGAGCCTGCCGATATCGAACCGGATCTGCGCAGCCTCATTACAACGGGCGGTCTTGGCGCGGCTCCGAATACGGTCAACGACTAAGCTTTCCTGCTGTCGCCTTACGACAGCGGATCATGCATCGATAGATAGCCACAATGGGGCGTCCCCGAGCTGTTGAAGCTCGGGGACGCCCCATTGTTTATTTTGCCGGATTCAGCTGCGCGCTTTGGCTCAGCTTTCGGCATGGGCCGGTCGTCAGGGCAGCTTCTTATCGCTCGGAGGATTTCATTTTGGACAGCGTCAGTTTATTTCGTCCCGACCATGGTTTGGCGAATGACATATTGCGCAGGTTGAAGGCGATGCCGAATACGAGCCACAGCAGGCCCATGAGCAATGCGTCTTTGCTGAGCAGCAGAAACAGCCAGCCGATAATACCGGCGCCTAAGCCCGGAAGAAGGAGATAGAGCAGCGTTCCAGAAGCCGAGCGTCTGCGTTCCTTTACATAGTAGTGGCTGATAACGGAGAGATTGACGAAGAAGAACGCAGTTAATGCGCCGAAATTGACGAATTTAATTGCCATATCCAGATGGATCACGAGGGCCAGCATCGAGACGATGGCAACGATCAGAATATTGACGACAGGCGTCTTGAGCTTCGGATGCACGAAGGCGAAGTACCGCTCGGGCAGTATGCGCTCGCGGCCCATGACGTACATCAGCCTCGATGCGCTGGCAACGGAGGAGATGCCCTGCGTGAAGATGGCAAATAGAAGAACGATGATGAAGATAGAGCCGAGAGCGGCGCCGCCGACCATTTTCACGATTTCAAGTCCGGCTGCATCCACGTCCATGAAGGAGATGGCCTTCGGGAATGCAAGTTGAGTGAGGTAAGACGGTGTGACATATAGGATGCTGGCGATTATAATAATAAAGCCGATCGCACGAGGGATGTTCCGTTTCGCATCCTTGGTTTCCTCCGCCATCGTGGTGATGGAGTCGAACCCGAGGAATGAGAAGCAGATGACGGATACGCCGGATAGGATCGCGGGTAACGGGATATCCGTTTGCATGAACGGTGCCAAGGGATGGCTGAACGACGATAAATTTCGGATCAGAAGTATACAAAAGAGCGCAATGAAGCACATTTGAAGAAGGACAAACCATTTGCTCAAATTTGCCGAGAAGGAAGCGCCTTTGATATTGACGAGCGTTATGACGAGATTGATGCCGACGATCCATGCATAAGCGGGAATAAGTGGAAATTGTGCGTGCATGTAGATGCCGAACGTTAAGCAGGCAATGATGGGGGAAAACAAATAATCAAGCAGCAGAGCCCAGCCGACGAGAAAGCCGAGATAGGGGTGGACAGATTTTTTTACATACGTATAGGCAGAACCCGAGGTCGGATGGGCGACAGACATCATTCCATAGCTGCAGGCGGTAAATAGGATCGCAATAAAGGCAAGCAGATACGCTTGTGTCAGCATCCCTGACGAGGATGCATAGGCAATTCCGTAAATGGAGAAATAAATCATCGGCGTCATCCAGGCGAGTCCCAGAAACACGACCTGAACCAAGGTCAACGTCTGTTGGAGCTTTACTTGCTTTTTCATGTGCAGCAATCCCTTCGATATTGGACTGTAACAAGGTGTAACGGGCAGCGGTCCATTGCTGGGCAGCGCCTTCCGTATCATCTGCTGGAAGAAAAGGGGGTAGCGGTCGATTCTCGACGCATTCCTGTAAATAAAAAAAGCACAGGAGATATCGCGTTGATATCCTCCCGGGCTTTTATCCCTCCGTGAACACAGCGGCTGCCGTGCGTTTTCTCTCGGTCCAGACTGATGGTCAGATAAGCTGTCACCACGGAACCCTAGAAAACGATTATTTGTTTTATTTGTTAGATAATATAACACAAACAGCTTAATCGTCAAATAAAAACTTTGTTAACACTGATTTAGCGTGTTGTAATGGAAAGGATGCTTACATTGTCTACGACAGAAGAAGAAAAACCGAAGCTTATCGCCACAAAAATATGGAAGTGTAAAAATCCGGAGTGCAAAGCGTGGGTTCGCGAGGAATTTGCCGAAAGCGAGCAAAGCTGCCCAATCTGCAAAGGCCCCATGCATCGCAGCATGAGGCATCTGCCGAAGGTTCAGAACAAAATCAAACGTCAGCCGCGCAAGCCTAAATCGGAATTCGATATTTAAAGAGATTGCCCAGGTTATCGCCTGTTCTTAAGCCGCCGTCATGGCGGCTTTTCTTATTTGTTACATGAGCCGCCACAGATAGAAGACGGCATAGGCTTTCCATTCGCCCCACGGCGCGGACAGCTGCTTGATCTCCGCGATGGACGGTTTCTCGCTGCGGTTCAACACGAGCTTCAGCGCGTTGTGCAGGCCGACGTCTTCGAGGGGGAAGGCGGCTGGCATACGCAGGCAGCGCATGAGCACATAGTTGGCGGTCCAAGGTCCGATGCCGCGGATGGCGGTGAGCGCCTTCTCTATGGATGGCCAGTCTCCGATCGCGAGCAGCTGCTGTCTAGACAGCGCGCCTTCCGCCATCAGCTTCGCGACGCCGATGGCATACTCGGCTTTGCGGCCGGTGAACTGCAGCGCGGTCAGCTCTGAAGGCGCGGCCGCAGCGATTCGTTCCGGCGTTGGAAACAGCCAGTAACGGTGGCCCCCCCATTCCTGCGAGGTGCCGAACTGCTCGACAAACTGCCGCTTGAGCGAATACGCGAACGTCAAATTGATCTGCTGCCCCATAATTCCCCAGCACAGCGCCTCAAACAGATCCGGGATGCCCACAAGTCGAAGTCCATGCAATTGCGATACGGCTCGAGACAAAATCACATCCTGTTCCGCAAGGGCAAGAAACGGCGCCAAGTCTCTATCCATATCCAGCCATTCCCGGATATATGCGGTTACGGCTAGAACAAGGGGGTCATCAATCGGTACCGTCACTGCCGGCAGCCGGACATGCAATAAACCGTCCGGACCGGAGGAAACCTCGGTCAACACTGCGGAATCGCCTATCATAATCAGCTTCGTGACGGTCCCGTCGGCAACGCGAAACAGGCATTCCTTGTCGGAACGCGCCAAATAGTCCAGTATATATTCGAATGTAAAGGCATTCGGGGTATTTAATGTAAAGGTCGTTGACATAAGATCTGGCCATCCTCCTCGTCGAATGACGGTATGCACCGTTCTTACTACTAGTTGTACCATATATTCGCAGGATTAGACTTTCGTAATCTTGCTCTTCCATCTCGCATGCCTTACAAATCGCCTTCAAAGCGGTTATACTTTGGCTTGGAGGTGAGGCTTCGTGTTGACGGATCAGGAATGGACGGCTATCGTGGAGTGCGATGCCGCTTATGACGGACAGTTCTATTACGGCGTTCGAACGACGGGGATATTCTGCAGACCCTCCTGCAAGTCCCGAACGCCGAAGCGGGAGCATGTCCATGCGTATGCATCTACTGCCGAAGCGCTTACGGACGGATTAAGGCCTTGCAAGCGCTGCAGACCGGACGGACTTCGCCAGCCGGACGAAGAATGGGCAGCATCCATCGCTAAGGCGATACGGACCCATTACGCGGATAAAATAACGCTGAGCATGCTTGCCGAGCAGCAGCATGTCAGCCCGTTTCATATGCACCGTACGTTTAAGCGAATATGCGGCGTAACCCCGGCGGCTTACTTGCTGTTGACGCGGATTGAAGCGGCCAAGCAGCTTCTCCGTTCCTCCGTGCGGACGATCGGCGAAATCGGCGAGCAAGTCGGGCTCCCGAGCCCGGCGCATTTTGCGACCGTATTTCAGAGGGCGGAGGGCTGTACGCCGACACAATATCGATTGGCACATAACAATCAGAGAGCGGAGGGACCCCATGAATAGGCTGTATTGGACATTGGTTGAAGAAGGCGGCTGGCGCTTATACCTAGCGGCGACGGACGAGGGACTGTGCTACGTCGGATCGCCGAACGCGCCGTTCGAGGAGCTTGGCCATTGGCAGGCCAAGCAGCTTCCCAAAGCGGAGCTCATGCGCAACGACGCCGTCATGGAACGCTATGCAGCCGAGCTCCGCGCATATCTGGATGGCCGTTTGCAGACGTTTAACGTGCCGCTGGATTTAAGAGGCACCTCGTTTCAGCAGTCGGTTTGGCAGGCGTTACTGCGTGTTCCGCACGGTGAGACCAGCTCGTACTCCGCGATCGCGGAGCAGCTTGGCAAGGAGAAGGCGGTTCGCGCCGTAGGGATGGCAATCGGTGCCAATCCCGTGCTGATCGTCGTTCCCTGTCACCGCATCATTGGCAAGAACGGCAGCATGACCGGCTACCGGGGCGGCATGGAAGCGAAAGCGAGCCTGCTCGCGCTGGAAGGCTCGCTTCAAGTAACGCGATGATTCTCTATTTCTTTGCACTGCTGGCAGCGGCGGTGGTGCTGCTTATGAACAATTACCGCCGGGAGACGAATCGCTGGGCGGCGTTCTTCCTCGCCTGCGCTTCGATCGGCGGCTTGGAGGATACGTTCAATCAGGCCGACTGGAAGTGGGCTTCCGAAGCCGCCGTCTTTATCAATCAGACTTGGACGCCGTATGGTATTCTTATTTTCAGCTTGTCGTACGGGGCTGCTCTGCCGAAGAATAACAGGAAGAGGACGGCTTTGAAAGCCGTTCTTATGCTTCCTTCGGTGTTCATGTTGATCATTACGCCTATACATCCCATCCTGGAGCTTGACTACCGCGTGCTGCTGGGGTGGGCGGGACCGTTCTATCTATGCTCCTGTTACCTATTGATTCGAGCGCTCTGGCTCGAGAAGGATGCTGCAAGAAGGCGCAGCCGTCTCGTCACGACGCTGATTATTGTTCCTACGCTGCTTGCCGTGTTAGGGTTCATCAATGTGGCGCGCGCCATCCGGCCTGATTTCGATTTCTTTACCTACATCTCCTTCTTCATTATCTACTCCTTATCGCTAGGTTTACTCTGCGTATTCATCTACGGCGTGCTCGGCGTAAAGCTCCGCATCGAGCATGATCCGCTTGATACGACGATGAAAGCCGTCAGCTCCGGAACGGCGATTCTGAATCATACCATCAAGAACGAGATTGGCAAAATCGCGCTAAGCACATTAAATCTCGGCAATCATCTCGCTCCCGGCGATGAAGAAACGAAGCAGCATTTAGCAATCATAGCCAATGCCTCCTCTCATATGCTGGACATGGTTACACGCATCCATAATCAGACGAAAGCGATCGTGCTGTACGAAACGCCGAGCCGCCTCGACCGCATTTTCGAAGAAAGCTTGGAACAGCATGTCCTGCTGCTGGATGAGAAGGGCATTACGTTCTCGTTCTCGCCGCTGGAGCGGCCGCTGCTGTCGATCGACCCCGTTCATATCAGGGAGGCGATCGGCAATATGATCCGAAACGCGATCGAGGCGATGAGCGAGGGCGGCCATCTTCATTTGACCCTTGAAGGTGACAAACGGTATATCGAGGCGGCGCTTCAAGATACCGGTTCGGGTATTCCCGCGAAGCAGCTTCGCCAAGTGCTGGAGCCGTTCTACAGCACGAAGAGCGAGACCGCGAATTACGGTCTAGGGTTGTCTTATGCGTATAACGTGATGCTGAGCAGCGGGGGTACCTTGACGCTGGACAGTCAAATCGGTATCGGGACGCGGGTGACGCTCCGGTTTCCGCGCAAGAAACAAGTGAAGGAATGAGAGATCAGATGAGTGCGATACGGGTGTTTCTCGTGGAGGATGATCTGGACTGGATCAAAGCCATCACAACGTTCATTAACCGGGAAACGGATATGCTGGTGGTCGGCGCGGTGACGAATTCGGCGGAAGCCGTTCAATTCGCGCGAACCGTGGCATTCGATGTGGTGCTCATGGACATTCAATTGACCGACCGGAAGCATGAGGGTCTCTATACCGCGCTTGAAATCCACGAGCTAGTGCCCAAGGCCAAGATCATCATGCTCTCGTCCGTCAACGACGAGCAGGTCATGACCAAAGCATTTACTGCCGGAGCTGTCAATTATATCGAGAAGACGAGCTTCTTGCAGCTGCCGCATGCGATCCGAAGCGCCTTCCATCATTCCGCGCCCATGGATGCGCTGCTGAAAGAATTCGCGCGGCTGAAGCGGGAAGAGCAGCTGAAGGGCCTGACCGCCGCGGAACGCGAAGTATTCGAGCTGATCGAAGAAGGCTTCACGCAGTCGCAGATCGAACGGAAGCTCTACAAGGCCGAGAGCACGCTCAAGAACCAGGTGAACAAGATGTTAAAGAAGCTCGGCGTACGAAGCAGCCGCGAGGCTGTCGAGAAAGTAAGCCGCAAAGGCATGCCGCGTAATCCGGAGTGAAATTTGGCGTAATAACGGGGACTTATCAGCAGGGGTACTACGATTCGTAGTACTCTTTTTTGCATGCGTACCATGAAAGTTGGTTCTGCTCAGATTGCACGATTCGCCGTTATACTTGCCTTACAGAGGAGCTGAGCGATGCGATGAGCAGAAGCAAAACCGCTATTTATGTGGAAACGACCATACAGGCAGACATGGATACGATCTGGGAGCATACGCAGAATCCCGCGCTTCACAAACAGTGGGATCTGCGGTTCACGGATATCACGTACCTCCCGAAAGCGAAAGAGGACGGGCAGCAGCTGTTTACGTACAGTACACGAATCGGATTCGGACTGCAGATTCGGGGAACCGGGGAATCGCGGTCGGTGATATCCCCCAAACGCAGCGTACGGCTGTCGACGCTTGCTTTCGGCACGGAACAGCCATTATCGCTGCTGAGTCATGGAGCGGGCTATTGGAAATATGTCGGCGAAGGCAGCGCGGGCAGCGACTCGCAGTCCGTGACGTTCATATCGCAGTACGATTACCAGACGCGCTTCGGCCTGCTTGGCAAATGGACGGATTATCTGCTGTTTCGCCCCCTGTTCGGCTTTGCGACGGCTTGGAGCTTCGATCTGCTGCGCATCTGGCTGGAACGAGGCATTCCGCCTCGGTTAAACATACAGCGTGCTTGGATTCACTACCTGTCCATGCTTGTTCTGGCTGTCTTATGGACCTTGCAGGGCCTGCTTCCGAAGCTGCTTTATCCGCAGTCCGGCGAGCTTGCGATTGTGGAAACCGTTGGCTGGTTCAACGGATTTGATCCTTTGACGGTCATACGTGCAAACGGAATCGCGGAAATCATCGTGGGGGCAGCGATACTTTTCTTTCATCGTTCCAAGGTTATGTACAAACTTCAATCCGTGCTGCTCATTGCCATGGCCGTACTTGCTGCTGTTAACCAGCCCGCGCTGCTCGTATCGCCGTACAATCCCATTGCGCTTGCTGCCGGCATGCTTGCGCTAGCCGCTGCAGCGGTATGGACGATCGACGATCTGCCACGGGCAAGCCGATGCAAACGCAGTCCAAATTCCACAGCCCACAAGGAGGGCAAGACAAATGAGATCGATCTATGAACAGGTGCTAGGCAAGCAGTTTGAATCGCTTCATCCCCGCATGCAGGAGCGGTTCGGCTTCGACAGCGAGGCCGGCATTGCTTCCATCGGCGAAGGGGTGATGGAACGCGTATGGTATGCCAAATGGGCAGCGGCACCGCTTAAGCTGGGCTCGCAGCGCCATATGATGTTTCCGCAGGGCGGCGCGAACATTCCGTTTACCGTCTCCAACTACGCATACACCGATTCGTACGGCCGGGAAACGGTAACGTGGATTCGGCGGTTCCATTTTCCGGATGCCACACGTAAGTTCGACGCAACGATGATTTACAGCAGAGAGCGCAGGAGCATCGTGGATTACTTGGGGACGAAGCAGCATCTCGCCGTCGATCTGGATTTCATCGTATCCGAGCAAGGCGGTATTCGCATCATATCGCGTGAGCAGCGCTTCTACGCAGGTATACTGCAGTTCCGCGTCCCCGCCGGCTTAACGGGCGAAGCGAACATTCATGAATGGTATGACGACGAAGCAGCCTGTTACCGGATCGAGGCGGATATCCGAAATCCGATCTTCGGACCGGTGTTCCAATACCGCGGCACGTTCCAGGCTTCCGTCATTCCGACGGCGGGCAGGAAAACGCCGTACGAGGTCAAGCCGCTGCGCGAGGAGTTCCGAGAGTAGCGGATTAGAAAGATCAGCCTACACACGGTATAATGGAGGCGATGAAGACAGGAAGGATGAGGGCATTGATCGCAATTGAAGCTTTTACGGTGGAGAAAATCAGAGATCCGTTCGGCATACTCGTCGGCGACCGGTATGAATTCAAGCTCGAGATCGAGGTTGCAGAGGACGATGATCTGTTCGTCGAGGGCGGCTTGTACATACGCGTCATCTACCGCGTGGACGGCGAAGTGGGCAAAATCGTCAAGTACGAGCTGTACGAGAGAACGAACGACCGCTATTTCGATTTCGACCTGGAGGATGAAGAAGAGCAGCTGATAGATTCCTTCTGCAGCGCGCATTTCTCCGAAGCGGAGGAATAAACTAGGAAAGGGTTGTGCACGCTCGCCGTTTCATAAAGGTACAGCCCGTTTAATAAACAGTACGGCAAGCGAAGGCGGGCCGAAACAAAGTGATTAGGCGGTGAATGACATGACGATCCATTATCTGTTGAATTGTTTTAACAATCAAATTTTGGTGAAGCAGGCAGAAGGCGGCGCTGAGGCCTACAATGTCAACATTCAAAGCAACAGCAATCCACTCAGTTTCGGCAATACGCTATATACGGCGTCGACCAAGGATCAGGCCGTACGAATTGCCAATCAGCTGTGCGAATTCTACTCGCTGGCCAGAGCAAACGGCTACCGATTGGAAGGAAGGACGTTTCGCAGCGAGGACAAATCGGATATTTCCGCCGAGCATGTCCTGAAGGTGGTCCGGACGAAGGACGAGATGCATCGGATGCTGCAGAATGCATAGGAATTGAAGTCGACTGCGCTGCTATTTGCTCGGATGGACATATGCAGGACTCCTATTAGGGGTCCTGCTTCTTTGTTTCCGGCGGCATTCGGGAGGCGGTTTCCAGCGAGCCAAAGTGGACAGCCCTTGCCGCACCGTCTTATAATGGAGGGTATGCGATTGCAATCGATTCGTTGAAACGGGGCTTATAGGGATGAAGAAGTTCAAGAAGTTTTATATCGAAATTACGAGCGTATGCAACCTGGCGTGCTCGTTCTGTCCGCCGACGCACAGAGAGAAGGGCTTTATCAGCATCGCTGACTTTACGAAGCGGCTGGATGAAATCAAACCGCATACGGATCATATTTATTTCCATGTCAAAGGCGAGCCGCTGCTGCATCCCAAAATCGATCAGCTTCTCGATCTCAGCCACGAGCGGGGCTTCAAGGTAAATTTAACGTCGAACGGCACGCTGCTGCACAAGGCCGGTCCTAAGATTATAGGCAAGCCTGCACTGCGGCAAATCAACTTCTCGCTGCACAGCTTCGACGGGCATGAAGGGTCCGTCGATAAAGAAGGTTACGTGGCCAAGGTGCTACAATTCACCAAGGAGGCCGTTGCCGCCTCCGACGTACTTATTTCGCTGCGGCTTTGGAATTTGACGGAAGACAACGCGACAAACGTTGACCGCCAGCGGAATCAAGAGATTTTGGATCAAATTGAGCGTGAATTTCAGCTGGATTACCGCATTCAGGATCAGTTCACGCGGGGCAAGGGCATTAAGATTGCTGACAGGGTCTACTTGAACCATGACCATGAGTTCAAATGGCCGGATTTGAAGGAGGAAGAAGACGAGAGCAAGGGCTTCTGCCACGGGCTGCGCAATCAGGCGGGCATTCTCGTCGACGGGACGGTCATTCCCTGCTGCCTGGACGGCGAAGGCGTCATTAATCTGGGCAACATCAACCAAACTTCGTTCTCGGACATTATCGAAGGGGAACGAGCGAACCGGCTATACGACGGGTTCTCCCGCCGTGAAGTGGTAGAGGAGCTATGCCGCAAATGCGGGTACCGTCAGCGGTTCAGCATGTAAAGAAGAGAGGTTTCGCAATTCGTTATGAGTGAGTATACGTTTAAGACCAATAAGCAATTGAGCTACTTGAATCGAGAGAGACGGACGGCGGGCATCCCGTTGTTCTATACGGCAATTGTGCTCTTCCTGTCCAAAATGGTACTGCTGCGTCATTTTCTGTTTCATGAGATCGAATGGCCGCGACTGGCAGCCGATGCATCGGCTGTGCTTGTCATTCTCTGTCTGCTGGAGCTGGTTACGCCTGCGAGGGTGAAGGCATGGGCGTACGGCGGCCTCAATCTGATTTATTCGATGCTCCTGTTCTCGGCAGCTGTTTATTTTGAGCATTTCGGCTCCGTGCCGACCTACACGGCCTTATACGAGCTTCACCAAGTGACCAAGATCAAATCGAGCGTCGAGTCGACCATCCAGTGGAGCCATTATTGGTTCTTTACCGATATCGTCATCGGCCTCATTGTTTGGATCGCGGCAGCAGTCAGCGCAAGGCGCCGATCCGATCGTGGGAGAAGCGTATATGGGGGCGCGACGCCTTTATACCGCGTTGTCCTGTCGGTCATCCTCATCCTAAGCGTTATGCTGTCGGCGCGGTTCATTCAAGTCGGCATGCCGATTCAGAATGAGCTGGTCGAAGCCGAGCAGGAAGGGTTCTTGAATTATCAGGTATCTGCCGCCATTAAGGCAGCCAAGGACGACAGTATCGCGGCAGAAGGCAATACGGCCGAAATCGCCACGGAGGCGGAAACGCTTCAGGCGAGCTATCCGTACAAGAAGCAGCAGGGCGGAACGCCGGCGTACTTTGCTTCGCAAAAAGGCAAGAACGTCATCTTCATTCAGATGGAGGCGTTCCAGAACTTCCCGATTCATCTGAAGCTGAACGGACAGGAAATTACGCCGGTGCTGAACAAGCTGGCGGACGGCAGCTATTATTTCCCTCATATTTTCCAACAGATCGGTCAAGGGAATACATCGGATGCGGAGTTCATGTCGAACACGTCCATCTATCCAACGGCCAAGATCGCCATGTCGACCGGCTACGGAGACCGAACGATTCCGAGTCTGCCGAGATTGCTGGAGAAGCAGGGCTATACGGCGGACACGTTCCATGTCAACGACGTGACATTCTGGGACCGCAATAAGCTTTACGCGGCACTTCAATTCAGCCATTATTACGATAAACCGTTCTACAAGAATGACAATTTCAACAGCTTTGGCGCATCCGACGAGGAGCTTTACCGCGTTGCCGTCGACAAGCTGGGCGAAGTAAGCCGCAGCCATCAGTCCTTCTTCGGCCAGTTCATTACCGTGTCCAGCCACTTCCCGTTTGAAGTGCCTGCGGACCGGGCGAAAATGGCGCTTCCGGCGAATTTAAAGGATACGCAGCTCGGCAATTATTTGCTCGCCGTCAATTATACGGACTACGCGATCGGCACGCTGATCGATCGGATGAAGGCGGAGGGCATCTGGGACAATACCATTCTCGTCCTGTACGGCGATCATTTCGGACTTCAGCCGAATGACACCGATCCTGCGCAGGTCAGCCAGGCGCTCGGGATCAAATACGATCCGCAAGTGTCGCGGTTCAATATCCCGCTCATCATTCATACGCCGGACGAGAAGGCGGGCAAAGTCGTTGAGCAGGTCGGCGGACAGCTCGATATTATGCCGACGGTCGCGAATTTGCTTGGTATATCGCTTGCCCAAGAGAACTATACGGCGTTCGGCCATGATTTGCTGAATATCGATCAGAACGTCGTCGGCTCACGCTATTATCTGCCAACGGGGTCTTTCTTCAACAACGATATTCTGTTCGTACCGGGCCAAGGCTTCGACGACGGCACCGCAATTAACATCAAGACGCTGGAGCCGGTGAAAGATCTGTCCCCTTACCGGCAAGATTACGACTACATCTTGAAGCTGATGGACGTGTCCGACCGCTATGTACGGTCGCTGCCGAAGCGCTAGCAGGGCGTAATTTGATATCAATGTAATAAAACCTGACATAAATATTGACACATTGAAAGCTTCACGCCTATAATACGTATCAATAGCAGGTTATTACAATCACATATCGGTTCTCATGTCAGCTATTGAGAACAAAAAAGCTATCTAGGGTTCCGTTGAGCACGAAGCATGACTTCGTTCATCAAGTCTGGTCCAAGAGATAGTGTGCAGAAGAGCAAGCGTGCCTAGCACCGGCCCACACTGCATAACACGGAAGGATAAAAGCCTGGGAGGTCACGACTCTCAGGCTTTTTTGTTTTATTAAGTACCTATTCGAAGGAGGACGTACGATGACGAATCTATGGAGCAAGACCATTCAGCCCGGCGACAAATGGTCAGGCGTGGTGGGCAGAGGCCGTCTGCTCACGTTTACCGCGCTGCAGCCCGGAGCTAATCTCTCACTGATGCTGTTCAATGCGAAGGACTTGACGGAGCGCTACAACATGCCTGACTCCTTGAAGGCGCAATATACGGCGCATCTTACACGCGGCAATGTATTGATGAGTGACAATGGACGCGTGCTCGCGAGTATCGTCGAGGATGAGCTCGGCTGGCACGATACGATCAGCGGCTATACGACTAGAGAGGGAACGGACGCGAAATACGGTACGACGAGCTATCAGGCGCTTCGCAACGATTGGCTGCGGAGCGGATATGAGAATTTTGCCGTAGAGCTGGTGCGCTGCGGACTCAGCAAGCGGGATTTGGGGCCGGTCGTCAATTTGTTCTCGAAGGTGTACGTCGACGACGAAGGCCGGATGATCTACGATGCCGCGCATTGCGGCGAAGGACAGTCCGTTACGCTGCGCACGGACATGGATGTGCTGCTCGTTCTCTCGAATACGCCGAATCCGCTTAACCCGAGCGCCGTGTATCCGGCGGCGGCCGTACAACTGGAGGTCGCGAGCGCGGCAGATTTCCAACCGGAGAGCGATTACTGCTACAACTTCCGAGGCGAGAACCGCCGCGCGTTCGAGAATACGGCGGCGTATTACCTGCTGACCGGTCAATAGGTGACTCAAAGACGTATCGCAAAAACTTGGCTTATGCTTCCGATGCTAGTTTTTGCTCGCGAGGAAGAATCTCAGGTAGCAACGCAAAAACTTTTAGGAGGTTATCCCATGTCATCATTTATCCGGGTTGAAAGTCAATTTAGGGAAGAGGATGCCACCGTTGATGAGATTGTTTTGGCAGGCGACGGGTGGATGAGAGCGCTTGAGCCGGGACAGGTGCTGCGCATCGTGGATATGGAGGGCAATCAGGCGGCGGATACGCTGTTCTTCGATGCCGATCATCCAGAGGATCATTATAGTGCGGTCGCGACCATTGCCGGCCAGCAAAACATATACCTGACCACGGGCTCCGTGCTTCGCGCGGAATCGGGCAAAGCGCTGCTGAAGATCGTCGCCGATACATGCGGCAGGCATGATACGGTCGGCGGCTCCTGCTCCGCACAGAGCAACACGGTCCGCTATTCCCACGACAAGCTTCACATGCATAACTGCCGCGACACGTTCATGCTGCAGCTGGCGCAGCATGGCGGCGGCTACACGAAGCGCGATCTCGCGCCGAATGTGAATTTTTTCATGAACGTGCCGGTTTCGCCGGATGGCGGGCTGCGGTTTGCGGACGGCGTGTCCGCGCCGGGCTGTTATGTGGAGATGGAAGCGATCTGCCGCACGACGGTACTGATCAGCAACTGTCCGCAGCTTAACAATCCGTGCAATGCCTATAACCCGACACCGATCCGCGTGTTGATTTGGAATCCATAGAGAGAATGAACCGGGAGGGATTACCATGTTTACGAAAATTCTAATCGCCAATCGCGGCGCCATCGCCGTTCGCATCGAGCGCACGCTTCGCAGGCTTGGCATTCAGTCCGTTGCCGTCTATACGAGCGCAGACCAAGACAGCCTGCATGTCGATGGCGCCGATGAAGCCGTTCTGATCGGTACAGGACCGGCCAAGGAAAGCTACTTGGATGTCGACCGGATCCTCCGCACGGCCATCGAGACCGGCGCTCAGGCCATCCACCCCGGCTACGGCTTTCTCAGCGAGAACGCGGCCTTTGCCCGTGCATGCCGAGAGCACGGCATCGTCTTCATCGGACCGACGCCGGAGCAAATGGAAATGTTCGGCCTGAAGCACTCCGCACGCGAAATCGCGGAGCGGGCGGGCGTCCCGATGCTGCCCGGAACGGCATTGATTGCAGAGCTGGACGAAGCGCTCGAACAAGCGGAGATTATCGGTTATCCCGTCATCCTGAAGAGCACGGCGGGCGGCGGCGGCATCGGCATGCGCGTTTGCGGGGACGAAGCCTCGCTGCGTCAGGCATTTGACGGCGTACGCCATTTGGCGGAAACGAATTTCAAGAACGGCGGTATTTTCCTCGAGAAATACATTGCGAAGGCACGCCATGTCGAGGTGCAAATCTTCGGCAATCAGTTTGGCGAAGTGGCGACGCTCGGCGAGCGCGACTGCTCCATTCAGCGCCGCAATCAGAAGGTGATCGAAGAGAGCCCGGCACCGAATTTGCCGGAGAGCGTGCGTCAAGACATGTTCGCCTCAGCGAAGCGGCTTGCCGCAGAGGTCGGCTATCGGAGCGCGGGTACGATCGAATATTTGTACGATCCGGAAACATGCCGGTTCTACTTCCTCGAAGTGAACACGCGTCTTCAAGTGGAGCATGGCGTGACCGAAGAGGTGCTCGGCATCGATCTCGTGGAATGGATGGTGCTGGAAGCAGCGAATGAGCTTCGAAATATCGAGTCGCTGGTGAAGCAGCCGAAGGGCCATAGCATACAAGCGCGCATCTATGCCGAGGACTGCCTGCACAATTTCCGCCCGAGCGCAGGCAAGCTGGATCAAGTGAGGTTCTCGGAGAATGCGCGGATCGAATCTTGGGTTCGCGATGGAATAACCGTAACCACCTTGTATGACCCAATGCTGGCCAAAATCATCGTGCACGGCGACAACCGCGCCGATGCGATCGCGAAGCTGACTGCAGCGCTGGACGAGACAAGGTTGTACGGAATTACGACGAATCTGCAGTACGTGCAAGCCCTTCTTGGCGAAGAGTCGTGTTTAAGCGGGAATGTGTACACACAGCTGCTGAACAGCTTCGAGCCGTCCGAGCGCGCGATCGAAGTCATTGACGGCGGCGTGCAAACGACGGTACAGGATTGGCCGGGACGGAAGGGCTATTGGGATGTTGGTGTACCGCCGTGCGGTCCGATGGATCCGCTCTCCTTCCGGATCGGCAACCGGCTGCTGGGCAATAAGGACGATGCAGCGGGACTGGAGCTCACGCTTCGCGGCGGTTCATATCAGTTCCGCAGCGATCTATGGATTTGTTTGACCGGTGCGGGGATGGAAGCCAAGCTGGACGATGAGGCCATGCCAATGTATCAGCCTGTTCGGGTACGCAAAGGGCAAGTGCTTCAATTCGGCGAAGCAGCGGCAGGCATGCGAG
The DNA here is from genome assembly GCF_019431355.1 of Paenibacillus sp. R14(2021). NCBI lineage: Bacteria > Bacillati > Bacillota > Bacilli > Caryophanales > Paenibacillaceae > Paenibacillus > Paenibacillus sp. R14(2021). The sequence goes on along the minus strand of NZ_CP080269.1, from coordinate 1,340,598 downwards.
GGTATCTGCTGGTCGGCGGCGGCTTCGATATGCCCAAGATTCTGGGCAGCTCGGCGACGTTCACGCTCGGCGGCTTCGGCGGCCATGGCGGCAGAGCGCTTCGCGCGGGCGATGTGCTCGGCGTCAATCGCAGCGGAGCAGAACCTGCAGCGCTCATGCAACTGCATGACACAGACCGTCCGCAGATGACTCGCACATGGACGATCGGCGTTATTCCAGGTCCTCACTGCACGGAAGAATATTTGAAGCCTTCTTATTTGAAAGAACTTGCGGATACGGAGTTCGAGGTGCATTTCAACAGCTCGCGCACCGGCGTCCGGCTGATTGGACCGGCACCGCATTGGGCGCGCGAGGACGGCGGCCAAGCAGGTCTTCATCCGTCCAACATCCACGACAACGCTTATGCGGTCGGGACGCTTGATTTGACTGGCGATATGCCGATTCTGCTCGGACCGGACGGGCCAAGTCTCGGCGGCTTCGTCTGTCCCGTTACGACGGCATCGGCGGAGTTCTGGAAGCTCGGTCAGCTGCATCCCGGCGATAAAGTCCGGTTCCAGCTGCTGACGCTTGAGGAAGCGGACCGCCTGCGCGCGCTGCAGGATCAGAATCTGGATGCCATCGGCGAACGAGCATGGAGCAGGCTTGTTCCGGCCGAGCTGCCGCAAACGAAGACGGAAATCGTCCCGGCCTATCCGATTCTCCACCAGGAGACGGAGAACCGCCGTTTCCCGATTACGATTCGCTGCAGCGGAGACGAGAACATTCTCGTGGAATACGGAGAGATGGAGCTGGATCTGCTGCTGCGTTTTCAGGTGCATGCGCTTATGGAAGCCATCGAAGCGAGCGGCGCGATTCCGGTGCAGGATTTGACGCCGGGCATCCGTTCGCTCCAGGTGCATATCGATCCGACAGGGACGACGGTGCAGGAGGCCTGCGCGCGTATTCTAGAGCTGGACAGCAGCCTGCCGTCGCTGGAATCCATCAAGGTACCTTCGCGTATCGTTCGGCTGCCTCTTTCATGGGATGACCCGGCAACGCAGCTGGCGATCGATCGCTATCAGCAGAACGTTCGCCCGGATGCGCCTTGGTGTCCGAGCAACCTGGAGTTCATCCGTCGCATTAACGGACTTGAGCGCATCGATGACGTGCAGCAAATCGTCTACGACGCGAATTATCTGGTTCTCGGCCTTGGCGACGTCTACTTGGGGGCGCCGGTCGCGACGCCGATCGATCCGCGTCACCGGCTCGTGACGACGAAGTACAACCCGGCACGGACGTGGACGCCGGAGAATGCGGTCGGCATCGGCGGGGCATACATGTGCATCTACGGAATGGAAGGACCTGGCGGCTACCAATTCGTGGGCCGCACAATTCAAATGTGGAATCATTTAAGCCGCGAAACGGCCAGCTTCCAAGCCGGGAAGCCGTGGCTGCTGCGCTTCTTCGATCAAATCCAGTTCTACCCTGTCAGCAGCGAGGAGCTGCTGCAGTTACGGGAGGATTTCATGAGAGGCCGATTCGAGGCAGATATAACGGAAACGACATTCGAGCTTAGCGAATACTTAGCGTTTCTGTCCTCGATCGAGGACAGCACGGAAACGTTCCGGAACATGCAGCAAACGGCATTCAAAGCCGAACGCGAGAGCTGGAAAGCGCTCGGACTGGCCGAATACGTATCCGAGAGCGACTCGGCGAGATCTGCCGAGGAGGATGAGCTGCCGGCAGGCACGGTCGGCGTCCGCTGCACGATGCCGGGCAGCGTTTGGAAGGTGCTAGTGAAGGAAGGACAGCCGGTCAAGAAAGGAGACACGCTCATCATCGAGGAGAGCATGAAGATGGAATTCTCCCAGACAGCGCCGTGCGACGGTGTCGTCTCCGCACTCTTCGTGAAGCCGGGCGATGAGGTGCACACGGGTCAATTGATCGTTGGGCTTGTAATGGAAAGCGAAAGAGAGGTATCGATGGCATGACAAACGTACACTGGCCGGCTCGTTTCACAATGGAATGGCTTCGCGAGCAATACTCGAACGGTATGCTGACCCCTGCGGCGGTCATCGACGAAATCATCCGCCGCGCGGATGCCGATGCATCCATGAATATCTGGATTACGCCGCCGGCAATGGCGCATATCAAGCCCTATTTGGATCGGCTGGAAGAGACGGATCCCGCCAGCTCCCCGCTCTGGGGAATTCCGTTCGCGATTAAAGACAATATCGACTTGGATGACGTGCCAACAACGGCGGCATGTCCCGATTTCTCCTATTTGCCGAACGAGAGCGCAGCAGTTGTACAGCGGCTGATCGATGCCGGCGCGATACCGCTCGGCAAGACGAACCTTGATCAGTTCGCCACTGGACTCGTTGGCACGCGCAGCCCGTACGGCGAAACGCATAATTCGCTGCGACCGGAGCTGATCAGCGGCGGCTCCAGCTCGGGCTCCGCCGTGTCGGTCGCCCGGGGCCAGGCTGTGTTCGCGCTCGGCACGGATACGGCGGGCTCGGGCCGTGTGCCGGCTGCGCTGAACGGCTTGGTCGGCTACAAGCCGAGCTTGGGCGCTTGGCCCTCCAAGGGTGTTCTGCCGGCTTGCGCAAGCCTGGACTGCGTCACCGTTTTCGCGCATAATCTGGAAGACGCGCTCGCAGTGGACGCGGCAGCGCGCGGGCTGGAAGCTTCGGATCCGTGGTCGAAGCAGTTCCGTCAGCCTGACGCGAACAGGCTTCCTTCACGGATTGTCCTGCCGAAGGAAACGCCGGCTTTCTATGGACCGTTCGCGAAGCCGTACAGCGAGGCTTGGGATGCAGCAGTCGCGGCTGTCCACGAGATGGATATTCCAGTGACTTATGCCGGGCAGGAGCTGTTCGAGGATGCGGCGGCCATTCTGTACGGAGGACCGCTTGTCGCCGAACGGTGGGCGGACCTTGGCGGCTTCGTGGAAAGCCATCCCGGTTCGGCATTCCCCGTGACGGAGCAGGTGCTTCGAACTGGCGCTTCGCCGTCGTATACGGCTGCGTCCGTCTTTCAAGCGATGCATAAGCTTCAAGCGTATAAGCTGGAAGCGAGGAAGCTGCTCGAAGATGCCGTGCTTATGCTTCCGACCTGCGGCGGCACGTGGACGCGCGAGCAGGTTCGGCGCGATCCGATCTCGACGAACAGCGACATGGGCCGTTACACGAACCACTGCAACCTGCTGGATCTGTGTGCGGTTGCCGTGCAGGCGGGCGAAGCCGAGACGGATCTGCCGTTCGGCGTGACCTTCTTTGCGACAGCCGAGGAGGAGTCGCTGATTTGCGGCGCGGCTGCCGCGTTCAGCCGAGCAATCGGTGGTGTAACAACGCCGGAGCCGCCGGTTCTCGTGGAAGACGGCGAAGGTGCTGACGATGTGGTGCAGAACAAGCCTGCAACGACGCTCGTCGCGGTTTGCGGCTTGCATATGCGCGGATTTCCGCTGGAGAAGCAGATGCAGGCATGCGGGGCCGTCTTCGTCCGCGAGACCGAGAGCGCGGCCAAATATCGTCTTGTGAAGCTGCCGACAATGCCCGCGAAGCCGGGCATGATCAAGCAGGAGCAGGGCGGTGCCGCGATTACGCTGGAGGTATGGGAGATGCCGCTCAGCGCTTTCGGCGGCTTCGTCGCTTCCATCCCGGCGCCGCTCGGGATCGGAAAAGTCGAATTAAACGATGGCACGGAAGTGCCTGGATTTACATGCGAGGCCTATGCTGCGCTTACGGCGGAGGATATTACCGAAGCCGGCTCCTGGCGCAAAGCAGTCCTTCAATAAGAGCGTTGCGCCATTCGTCAGCCGCGTCCACACCAATGGGCGCGGCTGAACTGTTTCACGTGGGCTGCGTCACCGCCGGCACTAGAAGGTTAAGCGAAGGGAGGCGTATAATAGGAAGGTCTGGAGGATGATGCGATGATGAAGAAAATCTTGGTCGTGCTGGGGACGCTGATCCTCTTGCTGGTCGCGGCGGGCGCCGGAATCGCTTGGTATGTGAAGCCTGCGGAGAAGCTGGATTTGTCGTATAACAGCGTGCAGTTAATCGACCGCGCGATCACCATGCTGAAGCAGCTAAATACGCAGTTCGAGTTATCCGAACAGGATGTTAACAATATCGGTAAGGCGTATATCGCGGCACAGCCTGAATACGCGGCGGGAGTGACGGTGACAGGCGCGCGCTTTCAATTCGAGGGCGATCGGCTTGCCGGGCATTACAATTTGCGAATCGGAAAGCGTATCCCTGCCGGCATTGTCGTCTATTACCGGGTACAATGGCGCGAGCCCAATCTGGTTGCGGCCGTAGATGAAGTCAAGCTGAAAGGGATCTCGCTGCCCGCAGGATCATTTGACGATATCGTTATTCCGCTAGGCCGGCAGCTTCCGGCGTTGATTCATATTCAATCCGCGTCGATCGTGGGGGACAAGCTGGTCATCGCAATAAGAAAGCCGACGCTGCGGGAGCTCCGCGACTTACTTAGAAGGGAGCTTGGCCTGCAGGCCGGCTGAGGGTTTGCTGAATTAGAGCTTAGGCATAAGCGGACGCAGCTTGCTGATCAGGAATACCGCAGCAATGGCTTTAACGGTATCGCCGAACAAGAACGGATAGCAGCCGCCGCTCATCGCCGCGCTGAAGGACAGCTTCGCCTTGTATGCCAGCCAAGGCACGCCGCCGACATAGGCGAGTGCGACACCGAAGAGGATGAGGCTGACGAACAACAGCAACATGCCGCCGCGGGACAGCTTACTCGAGCGGGCGAACAAGCGGTCGCCGGCGAAGCCGATGAGAAGCGCTTCGAGCGGGAACATCCATATGTAACCGCCGCTGGAGCCGAAGACGACGGCTAGTCCGCCGTTTCCGCCAAGCAGCGGCAGGCCGGCTGTCGTAAGCAGAACGACGAGAAAGATGCTGAGGAAGCCGAGCCGGGCGCCGAGCAGACCGCCGGCAAGCATGACGGCCAGCGTTTGTAGCGTGATCGGAATCGGTGTAAACCAAAGCGGGATTTTCACGAAACAGAAGGCAATGAATAGTGCCGCGAATAATGCGGTGAATACAACGCCTCGAATCCAGTTAACGGGTTTGCCGGATGCGATCGAGGTTTGCGTGGGATGAGATGGCTGGTTTTCCATTGTCTTTTCTCCTTTCGATATGTTAACCTTGTAATCTATATTTGGTTAACATATCGAATCTTATCACGGGAGTAAACTTTTGGGAAGAGGGAATTTCGTGTTGGACGGAACGTTACATACTGATTTGATTTTAGAAGGGGTATCCATCGATCGATTGCTGGAAAACGGCGATGTTATGCCGAGGTTGGGGCAAGTCGACTTCACGCTGCGCCCGGGGGAATGGGTGAACCTTGTCGGCGTGAACGGCAGCGGGAAATCCTCGTTAGCCCGATTGCTGGCAGGGTTAACAATCGATGGGGTGCAGGGGACATGGAGCCGCGGATTTGCCGGCATGGACACGTCCCCCTATGTCATGCAGCAGCCAGATGCGCAGCTGTTCGCAGAAACACCACGGGAAGAGATCCGTTTTGCACTGGAATGGCGCGGAATTCCAGCGGCGCTGATCCTTAGGGAGACCGAAGCGATTTTGGAAGAAACCGGCTTACAGGAAATTGCCGACTCTCCGTGGGACTTGCTATCGGGGGGCCAGCGGCAGCTGGCGGCGACGGCAGCCGCTTCCGCCGCTGAGACGCCATTGATCGTTTTCGACGAGGCGACGTCGATGCTGGACGAGCAGTCCCGGCGCAGCGTGCGCGAGATTGCGGCAAGGCTGAACAGCCGCGGGTCGGCTGTAGTGTGGGTAACGCAGCGGCTTCAAGAGATCGGGCTGCATGAACGAGTTGCTGCGATGGCGGAAGGCAGGGTCGTCTATGACGGGCTTGGAGGGCCATTTCTCTATGGACGGGATTACCCGGCTTCCATCCGAAACGAAGCGCCGCCTTGCCTGGCGTGCGGCCTTCGGCTGCCGTATCTCTCGCAATTGGCGCTAGAACTTGGAAGGAAGGGGAAGCTGCAGGCGCCATTCCCGGAGACAACTGAGCAATGGGCGCTTGCGCTGCGGCAGGTGATTCCGCAATGAATCCATATGCCGTATTTCCCGCCCATCCGATAACGATTCGAGGCTTACTGCTTCGTCATGACCGTTCATTTGACGTCATCCCGGAATCGGAACGCCATAACGCATCTGAGGTGAGCCTGCAGCCCGGCCGGATAACGGTGCTTATGGGCGCGAACGGAGCGGGCAAGACGCATTTCATGGAAGTTATCGCCGGCTTGCGCGAACCAGGAACGCTGGAGACGGCGTTCGGAGAAGAAAGCGTCTGGACGAGGAGAGGATCACGCCGCCGCAAGGGCAAGCTGAGCCCGCAGGCGCTGCTTGCCTACGGCTACGCCAGCCAAGCGCCGGAGGAGCAGCTGTTCATGCGATCGGTCCGGGATGAGCTTGCATATACGCTTCGTCCGTATTCGCTGCCGGCCGGGGAGCGCGAAGCGCGAATGGCTGCTGCTTTATCGGCCGTCGGCTGGAATGAAGCTTGGCTGTCGCGTGACCCTTACCGCATGAGCGGAGGCGAGCGGCGCAGAACGGCGCTTGCCGCACTGTTTGCGCCGCCGGCGGCATGGCTTCTGCTGGACGAACCGACGGCAGGTCTGGACGCCGGCGGCTACGAGAGACTTGGCAGCGCGCTGAAGCAGCGTGCTGCGGAGGGACAAGGCATTCTGCTCATCTCGCATGAGAGCGACTGGGCGATGGAGCTTGCGGACAGCCTGATTCTGATGCATGGGGACGGAAGTATCCGGATGTGCACAAGCACAGAGCTTATTCATCACCCCGAATGGCTTGCCGAAGCGGGAATGGATGTGCCGGAATGGTTCGAAGTCGCCGCAATGCTGGCAAGCTCAGGCGTGAATGAAGCGCATCTCTGGGATCCTCGCAAGCTGGACTCGGAAGACTTTCCCGAACAGCCAGCCGAGCAGGGAAGTCCGCTGCCCGCACAGCCGGTCACACTAAGCGCAGCAGTAGGAATTGAAGCTCCTACCCGTCATCATGGCACAGGCAATCGGCGGCCTTTTGCAGTCCGCTCTCATGCCCTTAAGCCATCTCCAATTGCGTCTTTCGACGCCAGGGCTGTCTGGTTGACCTACGTGATTCTATCGGCAGCCATCTTGAATCTATCCACGTGGCCGGGGCTAGGATTCGCTGCCCTGCTCGTTGCGGCCTGTCTCTATTTCGGACGAATTTCGCTGCGGAGATGGAGCGGAGCAATCAAGGCTGTTGCGACTTTCACGATCGCCATCTCCTTGTTTGCGGGGCTCGGCCATCACGAACAGGGAAGCTGGTGGCAGCTATCGGGTGCCTTACTCTCGCTGAAATCGCTTCTTCGGCCGCTGCTCGTCATGCTGATCGGCTTCGGCATTCCGCTTGCCGTTACGCCGCTGCGGCTTCGGCGTTCCATGGAGCAGCTGTTCACCGTCTTCGGGCGTGTGCCGCTATGGGGAACGAAGCTGCTGCTCACCATCACGCTCCTGCTGCGGTTCATTCCCATCCTTCTCTCCGAGTGGGAGAGGTTCGCCCGTATCTCGACGGCAAGAGGCAAGCTGGCGGGGCAGGGCTGGCGCGGAGGGGTCCGGCGGCTGCAGGAAACGGCACTGCCGTTCATGCTGTCGCTGTTCCGGCTTGGCGAGCAGGCGGCGGACGCGCTGGAGAGCCGCGGCGTCGGCACGCAGAAGCATCCGACGGTGCTGGTGACGGCTTCATGGAGGCGGAGCGACACGCTGCTCGTGCTGGCTGGCTTGGCGGCAGCCGGTTTGCTCTGGCTCGTAAAATAGGATTTTCGGCCGGAATCGGCTATGATAGTAGCAGGTCTTATACTCGAAAGGAGTGCTTCGCTAACCATGCCCGCACTGCTGCAACCTAAGCTCGACCGCACTTATATGATAACGCTGCTCGAACGGCTGCTTGCGACGCCAAGTCCAAGCGGCTATTGCATGACGATTATGAAGCTCATCGAGGAGGAAGCCGCTAAGCTTGGGCATGCCTTGGAATTGACGCCGAAGGGTAACGGCATCCTGACGATCAAAGGATCGGAGCATGACCCTAACGAAGTAATCGCGCTCACGGCGCATGTCGACACGCTCGGCGCTATGGTGCGCTCGATTAAAGGCTCGGGAACGCTGCGTTTCACACCTGTCGGCGGCTATGCAATGGCTACGGTGGAGAGCGAGTACTGTACGATTCATACGCGCGACGGCAGGACTTATGAAGGAACCGTGCTGACGACCAAGCCATCCGTTCATGTTCATGCCGACGTCCGCGACTTCAAGCGGGACGAAGCCAATATGGAGATTCGCATCGACGAGCCCGTACGGAGCAAGGAAGACGTCTTGAAGCTTGGTATCGGGGTAGGAGACTATATATCGTGGGATCCGCGGACGCGCGTCCTGCCGAACGGCCTCGTAAAATCCCGTCATCTTGACGATAAAGCAAGCGTCGCGGCTTTGTTCACGCTGCTTGAATGGATGAAGCGCGAAGGAAGAACGCCGCAGCGCACCGTTAAAGTGATTATTTCGACTTATGAAGAAGTCGGTCACGGAAGCTCGCACATACCGCCGGACGTTACAGAAATGATCGCAGTGGATATGGGCGCAATCGGCGATGACCTCTCGACGACGGAATACGAGGTATCGATCTGCGCCAAGGATTCCTCTGGACCTTACGACTATAGGATGACGTCAGCGCTGATCGACCTGGCCAAGCGCGAAGAAATTCCGCATGCTGTCGACATCTATCCGTATTACGGTTCGGACGCCTCGGCGGCGCTCCGCGGCGGCAGCAATATCCGCGCCGCGCTGATCGGGCCGGGCGTTCATGCCTCGCACAGCATGGAGCGAACGCATCAGGACGCAATCGCGGGGACGGCAGCTCTATTGGCTGCGTACTTGTTCGAGCCGCGCGCGTAACGCGGCCGAACAAAAATTACGGGTGGACAAGTGCAAATCGTACATTATATGATGAATAGTGGGTGATTCGACATGACGACAGAAAATAACGTATCCAATTCCAATGATACGCAGGATCAAGAAGCGAATGCGCTTCAGGAAGCTGAATTCCGTAAAGTTGTAGACGCTTTGCATGAGAATGGTTTGAAGGCGCTCAGGTTCAAGTTCGAAGAGGAGCAAGTGGACGGTCAGGTGCTGAATCACGAGGTATACGGACCGATTTTCACGTTCAAAATCGAAACGCGCGACGGCGGGAAGTATGCGACTGGCTTCTTCTTCCGAGAGCTGCTGAACACGTTTCAAAACAATGATGACCCGGCGCTTTGGATGTCTTCGTTCTTCTTTGATCTCATGAGCGAAGGAGTTAAAGACAAGCTGCTGCCGATGCCTCCGCAATCCGAGGACGAGGCGAAGGCGCTGATCGATAACACCATCGTACCTTATTGCGCCAACATGATTCGCGAGGAGTTTCCGGACGAGCAGGTTTACGTTGATCTGGACCTTCATGAAGAGCATGGCCCTGTTCTCGAAGCCGGATTTACGGCCGTTACGGATGGGAACAACATCTGCGCGCTACCGCTGCATGTGTTGATTGCGCATTACTTGCTGAACCGCGATCCGGCAGAGCCGATCATTCAAGGCTTGTACCGCATCCGCGAGGAGCATGGCTTAGCTTAAAGTTCGTTATTGTTGCATATGGATATTGAAAAAAGCCTGAGCAATCAGGCTTTTTTCTTTGTCTATTTTCTTTGCTTCGTTACGCCTGCAGCGGCTCGCCCGGCAGCGCAGAAGACTGGTTCTCCGCACGCATGTAGATCGCGAGGCCAAGAATAATAAACAGTCCGCCGATTAGCTGGAATCCGCTGATCATTTCCCGGAAGATCAGCATGCCGAGCAGACTCGCGCCGACGGGCTCGGCCAGCACAGACATCGAAATCGTGGTCGGCTTTACATATTTCAACAGCCAGTTGAAAATCATATGCCCGAGTACAGTCGGTACGACGGCAAGCAGAACGAAGACGATCCATTCCATGGAGGGATAGCCTGACATGGATATACCCATCACGAGATTGTAGAGCGCAAAACAAATCGCGGTTATGCCGAAGACAATGAAGCTGTACAGATACGACGAAACGCGCTGCATAATTTGCTTTGCGATGAGCATATTGACGGCAACGGCAAGCGCGCCGAGAAACGACAGCATGTCTCCGAAGAACGCGCGGTGAGACAGCGAGATGTCGCCGGAGCCGATACTGATTGCGCCGGCTAGCGCAACGCACAAACCGATCACAGCGAACTTGTTCGGCCGGTCCTTGAACAGGAAGAAGGCGCCAACCATGACGAAGACGGGCTCAAGCGCGAGCAGAATGGTCGAGCTCGCAATAGAGGTATAAGTAAGCGAAGCCATCCAGAGCAGAAAATGTACAGCAAGGAAGAATCCTGCCGCGAGCAGCAGCAGCCAATCTCGGCGACTAATCGTATGCAGCGTCCGCAGCTGCTTGGTTCCGAAGGGAAGCATAAGGAGGAATGTGAACAGCATACGGTACATGCCTTGCACGGAAACGGGCGCATGTGAGCTTCTGACGAGGATTGGCGCGAACGAAATCGCCAGCATGCCGATCAGGAGCGGAATGAAGGGAGAAACAGACAATTTGGATGAATGAGGCGACTGCACGGTGATGTTCCTTTCTGCTTCGGTTCTTGACGTTATCGAGGTCGGTTCAGCATCCCTCATTATGCACGTTTAGGCTTGTCCAGGCAAGAGAGAGGCGCTATTTGGCAGAATAGCGTCCATAGGTTCGGGCAAACGACATGCCCAAGCGGTAGGTGGGCGGATCGATGACCTTGAGCGGATGAAACTGAGGGTGGTTTGAGTTGACCTCGAGAATCCAAAGCTTGCCTTTACTGTCGAAGGCGAAGTCGATGCCCATCTCGTGCATGCCTGCTTTCTTGCTGCTCAGCCATTTCGCCGTTCGAAGCGCAGTACGCTTCAGTCTTCCGTCGATCGCGGCACTGCCCGAAGCCGACAATCCCCTTGCCCGGTGAAGATGCGGAACGGTCCAGATGCGGCCGCCTTGACTGTAATTCGTGACGATCTTACCGATTTTTGCAATTCTGGCGAACCTGACAGTGACGGTCCAGCTGCCGCGAGGCTTTCGCTGCACCATAATGCGCAGATCATACGGCCGGCCGTTCACCTTTGCGAGCGCAACCGTTTGTTGAACGATCATTTTTCCTTTGCTGACGGAGCGAACGTGTCTGTACAGCTTCTCTAGGCTGGCGTAGCGGGTCTGTGTTTGTTTCCGATACTTCGTAACATAGAGCATGTAGCCCTTCTTAGTCCTTGCTGCTTTACACACGCCGATGCCTAACGAACCGATATTCGGCTTTATATAGACACTGTCGCAGGCAGTCAGCATGGACGATAGATTGGCAAGGCTGAGCTTCATGGTTCTGGGAACGAACGATTTCAATTCGCTGTTTGAAGAAAGCATGCCGCAAACGCGGTTTTTGCCGCGGATCGTGCTGCTGTTGTAGGATTTCTTGGACATCGCTTTCACCTCGTTCTACATTATGACCGGAAGCGCTCTATGAATTGTGTTATGGCGTACGAAAAAGTCGAAATGTTGTCAATTGTAGCCTAATATGAAGTCTGTTATGCTTTTCGAAGCTACAAAAGATCCTAAAAATGCTCGCTATGAAGGAGAGAACACGAATGGGTGTGCCGACAGGGGTATGGGTTGCAGCGGTAATCATCGCGATTATCGTAATTTGGATGACGATATGGGTAACGAACAAAGCGTATTCCCGCAGGTGGGAAGATCATGGTCATGCTACGGAAAAGGATCCAAAGGATAAACGAAGCTAAGTGCATTGACATGAAACCAAAAGGTGTCATATAATTGTGGAGCGAAACCCTTGGGGTTCGCTTTTTTACATATTGAACAGCGCATTGATCCATGACTAGGAGATGAAACTTATATGGAAGTAAGCACACTGCCTGACATTACGCAAACGCAAGTATTTAAAGCCCCGATTACGAAAGTATGGGCAGCGATCGCAACAGCAGACGGTCTAGCTGCTTGGTTTATGCCTAACGACTTCGAGCCGTTGGTTGGCCACGCATTTCATATCGATGCGGGTCCGTTCGGCATGCAGTCCTGCTTGGTGAAGGAAATCGAAGAGCCGAACCGGATCGTGTTTCAATGGGGTACGGAATGGACGATTACGATCCTATTGGAGGAGCAAGGTCCGAGCGAGACGTTATGTACGCTGCATCACGGCGGCTGGCGCACTGACGGCGTAACCGAATTCGGAATGCCGCATGGTATCGTTCGCGATACGATGAACAACGGTTGGGCGGGTCTTGTCGCTAAGCTCGGCAGCTATGTCGAAGCCTGATGCAGTTCTGCCTTCCGGCAAGCATGATGTTTTCCAGGCGATCGCCGATCCTACCCGCCGCGAGGTGCTGAGGCTGCTGGTGGATCAAGAAATGCCGATTATGGCCATAACGGGGCATTTCCCGATCACCCGGACGGCGGTGTCGAAGCATTTGCGAATCTTGGCGGAAGCCGGGCTCGTGAAGGAGCGGAAGGTTGGACGTGAGACGCGTTACCGCTTGGAGCCTCAGCCGCTGCAGGAGCTGCGCAGCTGGCTGCAATATTACGAACGCTACTGGGAGAATAAGTTATCCGCGCTGAAGCGGCTCGTAGAGACGCCGGATGATCCGCAGCAGCCGCCAAACCCGTGATTCCTAATCACGGGTTTTTCTGGTACGCTAATGGGAAAGAAAGGGGCAGTCATTCATGTCGAACTTATATGCTGACATCCAATATATCGGCCAAGTCGGCGTTATTATGCGCCGCAACGGGTACAATGTTGCCGTAGACCCGTATTTGACGGACTCCGTCGACCGCTTATCGAACTTCCCGCCGGGATTCTGGACAAGAAGGTACGCACCGCCCGTCGATCCTGACCGCCTGGACGACTTACAGCTGGTATTGATTACGCACGAGCATCTGGATCATTTGGACCCGGAAACGCTGCTGCGCATTGCCAAGGCTTCACCGTCCTGCACGTTCGCGGGACCACGTGCATGCGTGGAGCTATTGAACGAAATCGGGATCGCAACGCATCGATTGGAAGCGCTCCAATTTGGGGTTCCTTTCGCCTGCGACGGCGGTCTTACGGTTCATCCGATTCCGGCGTGGCATGAAGAACGCGACGTCGATGCCGAAGGCTGGGACCGCTTTCTCGGTTATATGTTAGCTTGGGACGACCTTACAATCTACCATGCGGGTGATACGCTTGTCCAAGAAGAATTGCTTGCGATTCTGAAGACGTACCGGATTGATATCGGACTGCTGCCGATCAACGGCAGAGATCTGTTCCGCAACCGGCTTGGCATTGATGGCAATATGAACGCGCGGGAGGCGGCGGCACTGACTGCCGATACCGGGATAGAGATCGTCATTCCGCTTCACTTTGATCTGTATCCCAATAACAGCGAAGGAATCACGGGCTTCGTGGAGGAGCTCTATACACGGTACCCGGGGCAGAAATTCCATGTTTTTCAGCCGGGAGAAACGCGGCATATCGGCGTCCAACGCTAGGAAAACTGAAGCTGCTCGGAAGGCTCGGTGTGCTCGGTTGATTGGGTCGAAGGGCGACTCCATTCATCTATACGTACTCAGATTACAATACCACGACAAGAAGCACTCCGCTGGGATGGACGCTAGTACGTTCCTTCTACACGGGGTGCTTCTTTGGTTTCAAAGCTAAGCGCTGACAAAGGCAGCCGTCTGCCAGGGTCTCCTCGCATTACGGCTGCCTCTATGTACTACGCGTTCTACTTCGTCGTGTCCGGTTCCGGGTAGTCCACGCCGAGCGTGTCCACGGTGACGGATTTCATAACCGGCGGCTCACTTGGACGGTCATTGCGGCCCGTCGGGACGTTCACGATCGCGTCAACGGCTTCGAGACCTTCCGTTACTTTGCCGAATGCTGCATAAGCGCCGTCTAGATGCGACGAGTTAGCAACCATAATGAAGAACTGCGAGCCGGCGGAATTCGGGTTGCCGGAACGAGCCATCGAGAGGACGCCGCGCGTATGCTTCAGGTCGTTTTTGACACCGTTTTGCGCGAATTCGCCTTGAATACCGTATCCAGGGCCGCCCATGCCGGTGCCGTCGGGATCGCCGCCTTGGATCATGAAGCCCGGAATGACGCGATGGAAAATCGTGCCGTTGTAGAATCCTTTGTTGGCCAGCGAGATGAAGTTGTTCACCGTATTCGGTGCGACGTTCGGGTAAAGCTCGGCTTTAATCGTATTGCCGTTGTCCATTTCGATCGTAACGATCGGATATTCGTTTGATGTGCTCATCGTTATAGCCTCCTAGCAGGATAGTTGATGGTTATTCCATTGGCATCATACCACGCGGGCGGCAGGAGATTCCAGTTATGGGGAAGCGACGAGCGTGCATGATCCGGCAAAGTGCCTGTTTTTTCTCTATGAGCGGCAACTGATAGAACTAGAATTTTGTGCTAGAATAGAAGCAATTGACAGAAAATGGCGAAGAAAGGCGGAAAAGCGATGATTCAGTCGCGGTATGTCAGAGGTTGGTTTCGCAATCAACGTATCAAGCGGAAGATCGTTCTTGTCTTCGTCCCCTTGATCGCGGTTTCTTTGTTCGTGCTCGGCTACGTATCGAACCGGATGATGACGAGCTCTGTCATCGACAAAACGTTCCAGAACGTCGCGAGCGAGTCGCAGCTTATCGTCAACCGGCTGAGGGAATCGATTCTAAACGCGGAGAACTGCGCGAACATCATGACCGTTAATTTGAACAAAGTCGTTACGGCGAACCGGGAGTCGGAGCAGAACGAATTCACGAATCAGAACTTGACGAAGCAGGTGGAGAACCAATTGGACCTCGATCTGCTGTTCTTCCCGGATATCGAGGCGGCGGCCTTTCTCGATACGCACAACCATATATACACGACGGACAACCTCATGTCGGACGGGCTGCAGAAAGCGTTTCGCAGCAAGATTCTGGAGCAGATCGACCAGTCTGCCGGGCAAAATATTTGGTTTACGATGGAAGCGCGCGATTTTCTGACGATGCATAGGGATGCGCCGGTCCTGACGCTTGGCAAAAAAATAATCGAAATCAACAGCGGCGAGCAGCTCGGCACGCTCATTCTGATTATCAAGGAAAGCTCCTTCTCGGCGATTTTTCAGAACAAGGGCCAGGTCGAAGGCCGCAACTACCGGGTCATCGACGCCAGAGGCCTCGTGGTTTCGTCTATGGACAAGAACGAGCTTCTGAAGCCGCTCGCGCTGAGCGCCGCGACGGATATTTGGAACAGCGGTCAGCCTTCGACCGCGATTTTGAAATGGGCAGGCAAACGCTATCTGATCTCGAGCGCACCTATCGATATCATGGGCTGGAAGCTGGTGAGTCAGATTCCGGTCGTCGCGCTGACCGAGGATACCCGCAAGGTGACCTGGCTGATCGTCGGGATGGGCATTTTCGGCATTGTCTTCTCCTTTCTCGTTGCGGAAATGTTCTCGAGAATCATCGCGACCCCGCTGATTCGCTTAACGAAGACGATGCTGAAAGTACGGGAGGGCGATCTGCATATATCGTTCGATGTCAATGCCTCGGATGAAATCGGGTATCTCGCGAGCGGATTTAACAAGATGCTGGGGCAGATCCGTGAATTGATTCATCAGGTGAACGCGGAACAAAAGCAGAAGCGGCACTATGAGCTAGCGTTGATACAAGCGCAGATCAAACCTCATTTCTTGTACAATACGCTTGATCTCGTCTATGTGCTTTGCTCGATGCAGCGAGTGAACGAAGCACGGGACGCGACCAAGGCGCTTGCTGATTTCTACAGAATCGCCCTTAGCGGAGGCAAAGAGGTCATCTCCGTCGGTGATGAAATCGACAACGTCGGCAACTACTTGGCGATCCAGGGTATCCGTTACAGGGACGTATTTGAATACGCATTCGAGGTGGACGAGGATATTTTGGAACACCGCATCTTAAAGCTGACGATCCAGCCGCTCGTGGAGAATGCGATCTACCACGGCCTGAAGCCAAGCGGTTCAGGGGGCAAGCTGTTG
Organism: Paenibacillus sp. R14(2021); assembly: GCF_019431355.1. Taxonomy (NCBI): domain Bacteria; kingdom Bacillati; phylum Bacillota; class Bacilli; order Caryophanales; family Paenibacillaceae; genus Paenibacillus; species Paenibacillus sp. R14(2021). The sequence continues at coordinate 1,324,465 of NZ_CP080269.1, read as the reverse complement.
ATTCAGGGAAGCCGCAGCAGGGACGAAATCAGAATTACGGTATCGGATAACGGAGTCGGTATGGAGCCGGAGCAAGTAAAGAGGCTGCTCGAGCCGCGAGGCAAGGACGACGACGCGAAGAAGTCATTCGGCTTGTTGAACGTCCATGAGAGAATCAAGCTGTTTTTCGGCTACGAATACGGCCTTACCGTATGCAGCCAGAAGGGGATTGGAACGATGGTCACGATTAAGCTGCCGAGCGACACAAAGGGAGAATGCGACGATGTTTAAGGTGCTGATCGTAGACGATGAATCGCTGTTCCGTGAATATTTGCGCACGATCGTCAATTGGGAGACGTATGGATTTACGATCTGTGGCGAAGCCAGGAACGGGATCGAGGCGCTTGAGGTCGCGAAGGTAACGTACCCCGATCTGGCGCTTGTCGACATTAACATGCCGCTGATGGACGGGTTGAAGCTTTCCGAAGCCTTCAAGGAGTTATATCCCGACCTGGCGATTGTGCTGGTCACCGGCCACGGGGAATTCGAATACGCTCGGCAGGCGCTGAAGCTGGGGGTCGAGGATTATATCCTGAAGCCGTTCGATCTGGATGAGTTGTTTCTCACGCTAATGAAAACGAAGAACCGCATTCAACAAGCGGCCGAGGATCGCAAAACCCGCAGCAAGCAAGCGGAGTGGCTGAAGGCGCATTTATTCCATCGGCTGGTCGATCAAGATACGACGATCAATCAGCATGAAATCGCCGCCGAGCTTGATTCGTGGGGGTTCGAGACCGACTCCGACGCGTACATTGTCATGGTGACGGAGATCGACGATAGCTATCAGCTGAGGCTAGACCGCAAGGAAATGCTGCTATGGAAAAACACCATTATCAACATTCTTCATGAGATGCTGGATGCCAAGGGCCGTCGTCTCAGCTTTCTGGGACCGGAAGATCGCATCGTTACGCTGTGTCAGCTGGCCACGGATCTTGATCCGTTCTTGGACGATCCGTCTTGCCTGGAGAAGCTGTGCGTCATGGTCAAAAGGCATTTCAAGTTTACCGTGACTCTTGGGGTCGGTAATCCGCAGCGCGGGCTTGGCGGTATACGCGAATCGTATTTGCAGGCGCTTGCCGCCTTAGGTACTAAGCCGTCCGAGGGCAGCGGTCGAGTGATCCGCTACCGGGCTTCTGATATGCCGGGTTACGGGCGCGCCCGTTCCAAGCAGATCTTCGAGGAAGCGAAGCGGTTTATCGAGCAGAACTATCGTAATTCCGAGCTTAACGTAGAGGAAATTACGAAAATCGCTTTTGTAAACGGAAGTTATTTGCGAAAAATATTCAATCGGGAAGTACGGATGTCGGTATCGGACTACATCACGCATGTGCGCATGCAGCGAGCGAGAGAATTCATTCAATTGAAGAAGTCGAATATTGCGGCAATCTCCGAAATGGTCGGTTACAATGACCCGGGCTACTTCAGCAAATGCTTCAAAAAATATTACGGGGTGACGCCAAAAGATTACGAAAATCAGATAAATCGTTAAAAAAAGGCGCGATTATTCCTATTACAGGAGCGATCCGTTCATTCAATTGCATCGAGTGAAGGCCCTATAATGAAAACAGATACTGAAAGCGCTTCAATCATGATGAAGATTATAGGGGGTTATGGGGAAATGAACAAATGGACGAAGATTAGCAGCGTGGCGCTTACCTCATTGATGACGGTATCGCTTGCAGCATGCGGAGCTGGCGGCGACAAGAACAATGTCAATTCGCCAGCAGCTGCGGAGCCTGCGGCGACAGAGAACACGGCGCCGGCCGCAGCCGAAACGAATTCCAATGCGGCAGCGACTCCCGAAGAGTCAGTCGTCAAGCTGACAATCGCCACGAACCACTTCGACGACGACACATCCAAGCCTTACGACTACGCGGTCGCTGAGCTGAAGAAGGAAATGCCGAATGTGGAATTGACGCTGCAGCCTTATCTGCAGGACAATGGGCAGAAGCTCAAGACGCAAATGGCGACAGGCGATATGCCCGACATCGTGGACACGTCCTGGGACATTATGCAGATCGGCAGTAAATCGGGCAATATCCTTACATTGGATGATTATCCGGAAACAGCTGCATTCAAGCAAGATTTGAATAAGGGAAACGAGCCGAAGCTGATTGCACCGGATGGTCATGTATACGGTTATCCGTATGCGGGCACCGAATTTATCATTCTGTATTACAACAAGAAGCTGTTTGAAGAAGCGGGCGTACAAGCGCCGATTAAGACGATCGATCAATTGAAGGATGCCGCGAAGAAGTTCAACGACAAAGGAATTATTCCGCTTGCGATCTTCTCGAAGGAGAAATGGATCGGCAATTCCCTGCTGCAAGGCTTCATGACGCGCGAGGATCCGAAGGGCTATGGCGATCTTAACGGTGCTGCTGAAGCACCGGCTGCCCTGCAGCTGGCCGCGAAGCAGGTTTCCGAATTGCAAGCCGCGGGCTTGTTCGCGAAGAACGCGACGAATACGAACTACGATCAAGCTTCCTCCTTGTTCTACCAAGGCAAGGCTGCCATGTTCGTCAACGGTCAGTGGGAAATTTCAAGCTCCCAGAAGAATCTAGGCGATAACGTCGACTTCATGAATTTCCCGGCCAAAGACGAAGCGACGTACGAAAGCGCGAAGTTTGCGATGAACGGAGCTGGCAATCCCGGTGGATTCGCGGTTTCCGCTCGATCGGCAAACAAAGAAATAGCCGTTAAGGTCGCTGCATTCATGGCGCGCAAATACGCCGAGTACAAGTACACGCAAGTCGGTACGCCGATCGTTTCGATCAAGATCGATAAACCGATTACAGCCCAAGTACCAGCTATGCTTACGCGTCTTGGCCAAGAAATCATTCCTAATATCACGAGCTTCGCAACGGTGCTCAACAATACGAACGTGACCCTCGCAATCGACGATAATTCGCAGAATTTGCTCGTACCCGGCTTCTCGGCGGATCAGTTCGTCACCAATCTCAACAAGGCATTGAAAAAATAAAATGCACGTCCTTTTCAAACCTCGTGACTCACATCGACTTGTAAGTCGACGTGAGTCTTTTTTCAGAAAGGGAGCATGGAGATGAAACAATACTTAGGCAATAAATGGGCCATTCTATTATTTTTGGCGCCGGCTGTCGCTCTTTACAGCGTAATCGTGTTTTATCCGATCGTGCAGACGTTTTACCGCAGCTTCTTCGAGTGGGACGGACTAAGCGCCGCGACTTTCGTAGGGGTACAGAATTTTATCGATCTCGCGCAGGATTCGTTGTTGATGGTTTCGCTCCGCAACGGACTGTGGTTTGCCGTCGTGCTGGTCATCTTCCAGATCGGACTTGGTACGCTGCTGGCACTCGTATGCTCGGATGTGAAGGTAAGAGGCAGGAAAGTGCTTAAGACCGCTTATTTCATTCCTGTCGTCCTTTCGGTTACGGTTGTTTGTCAGCTCTGGCTTTCGATGTTCGACCCTGACAACGGACTGATCAATAAGCTGTTCGAGCTGATTGGCATGAATTACCGCCAGAACTGGCTGAATTCCCCAACTGTTTCGATTATTGCTATCGCCTTCGTTAATGCTTGGCAGTACATGGGGTTTCAGTTCGCGCTGCTCTACGCGGGCGTAAAGTCCGTTCCCGAGCATTATGTGGAAGCTGCCCGGATTGACGGCGCCGGCAAGTGGAAGTCGCATTGGTATATTACAATCCCGCTCATGAAGGAAACGTTCAAGTTTTGCTTCGTTATTGCCATAACCGCAGGAATCGGGGCTTATGCGCAAATGGCGATCATGACGAACGGCGGGCCGGGCACGACCAATTACACGCTGACGTTCATGATTATCCGCAGCGCCTTCTCGGCCAACGAATACGGCTATGCATGCGCGATCTCGGTCCTGCTGATCGCAATCAGCCTGCTAGTCACTTTGATCATCAACAAAGCGTTTAACAGCCGGGAAACCGGCTTGGAACAGGATTAAAGGAGAGTCATGGGATGAAAAAAACAATCGCAGTCGTCCTGCAGTCCTTTCTATGGATTTATTTCTTGATTTCCGTCTATCCGCTCTTGTGGATGGTCTTCTATTCGCTGAAGAACAATGACGAAATCTTCGTCACCAATCCCTTCGGCATTCCGACGCACTTCCGAATCGAGAATTACGTGAATGCCTGGAACAAGTTCAGCATGCCGATCTACATCGGGAACAGTGCGCTCCTAGCCACGCTGACGACGATCGGGGTTATCGTCATCTCCGTCATGTTCGCCTACGCGATCGCCCGGCTGCGGTGGAAATTCCGCGAAGCGGTGCGGATGTACATGATCGTCGGCATGTTCATTCCGATGCCCGTCATCATTATCCCGCTTGCCATCATCGTGAAGGATTTTCACCTGACGAACACATACGGCGCCTTGCTGCTTCCTTACGTGGCATTCGGCCTGCCATTTGCATCCATGGTGTTCTATGGCTTCCTTCGCGGCGTCCCGCAAGAAATGGAAGAATCGGCATGCATGGACGGCGCTTCGATTTACCGCGCGTTCTTCCGCATCATCGTGCCGATTCTGTCGCCGGCAATCGCGACGCTCGTCATTCTTCAGTTTCTGGGGACTTGGAATGAGTACTTCCTGGCATCGATTCTGATTACGGACGAACGCTTGATGACGCTGCCAATCGGGCTCATTTATTTTCAAGGCTTCCACGCGACCGACTGGGGCGGGATGGGTGCCGTGATGACCATCGCGAGCTTACCGATGGTCGTGCTGTATCTGATTTTCACGGATCAGGTGGAGCGCGCGCTGACAGTCAGCTCGGCCGTGAAGGCGTAGCCGCACATTGCAATGGCAGCGGAGGAAGATTATGATGGATGGGCAGGAAATCGAGAGGAGAGAGGTTCAATGAAATATCGCAGATTAGGTCGTACCGGACTCGAAGTTTCGGTCATTGGGATCGGCACATGGCAGTTCGGCGGCGAGTGGGGTCAGCAGTTCACACAGGATGAAGCGGATGCTATCTTAGATCGAGCGGCGGAGCTAGGCATCAATCTGATCGATACGGCGGAATGCTATGGCGATCACCTGTCAGAGTCGTTAATCGGCGATTATTTATCCCGCCGGAAGCGCGGGGATTGGATCGTGGCAACGAAATTCGGCCATCATTTTCATGAACGGTTTACGAGAACCGACGATTTCTCTCCGAACGACGTAGTGAAGCAGCTGGATGCATCGCTGCAGGCGCTGCGTACGGATTACATCGATCTCTATCAATTCCACTCCGGTCCAGATGCCGTGTTCGACAACGATGAGCTGTGGACGGTGCTGGACAAGCAGGTGCAGGCCGGCAAAATCAAGCATCTCGGCACTTCCATCGGAAGCAACAGCAACGTGCATCAAGTAGACGCGTCCACGAAAGTAGGCTCAAGCGTCATCCAAGTCGTATACAATCGATTGGATCAAGCGCCGGAGGACGGCGTATTTCCATCCTGCATCCGCCAGGATTTGGGCGTATTGGCGCGGGTTCCGCTCGCAAGCGGCTACTTAAGCGGCAAATACAAGCCGGATGCCGTGTTCGATGCAACGGATGTCCGCCATCGCCATGATCGCGAGAGCACCGTTCGTAAGCTTGAAGAGGTTCAGCGTATCGCGGCAGAGGAAGTACCGGCCAGCGTGGACATGGCTGCATGGGCACTAGCCTGGTGCTTAAAGCACGATGCCGTCACCGCGGTCATACCAGGCTGCAAGAGCCCTGAGCAAGTCAGCTCCAATGCCAGCGTCGTAGCGTTAATTGAAACAGCGCATCCACAGGACGTAAAGAAATAGAAGAATAACGTGATCGATTTAATGAATATCGTATATTGCAGCATGCACTCAACCGCCCTGTTACCGGGGCGGTTGTTTTGTCGTTGGATAAGGCGGAGAATCGTTCTTCTACCGTCCAACGCCAATCTCGATAACGAGCAGCTCTCATGTGCAATAATTAGGTAAAAATAGCCATAAATAGATTAAATGCTTAAAAATGCAAGGAGCAGACGGCGTAATTGGCATTCCCACAAAATAATAATTGAAGTCCAGGCATGCCGAGTGTTACGTTAATAGAAAGGGATCGTGAATCCTAGTTTACTATAAATATTTGTTTCTATGCTTGTTTCTATGTTTGTTTCTAATGCGCGCAGGAGGTCAACCCGGAGATATGGATGGAAATAAATGGCGTCATGTGCTAGTCTTGTTTCTTGCATTGATCGCGATCGGCTATGCGTTGCCCGTCTATGCAGAGACGGCTGAAGGAACGCAGCCTAACATAAATACGGAATCCGCCGTCTTGATTGACGCCCGCACGGGTACGGTGCTGTATGCCCGGAATGCGGAGAAAGAGCAGTTCCCGGCAAGTATTACGAAGATTGTAACGGGCATTGTCGCCCTCGAGACCGATAGCGAACTTAGCCGGCTCGTCACGGTCTCGAAAGAAGCTAGGAACGAAGATGGCACGCGCATCTACTTGGCGGAAGGCGAGCAGCAGACGATGGAGAATCTGCTCTACGGCATGCTGATGAATTCCGGCAATGACGCGGCAACGGCGATCGCGGAATCGATCGACGGCACCAAAGCGAAGTTCGCAGAACGGATGAATGCCTTTGTCCGCGACAAAGTCGGCGTGACGCATACGCATTTCGTGAATCCAAGCGGACTTCCAAGCCCCGATCAGGTGACGACGGCGCTCGATATGGCGCAAATCGCGCAATATGCAATGCGTAATGATACGTTCCGTACGATCGTGGGTACGAAGCGGAAACCATGGGTCGGCAAGGAATGGACCTCTACTCTGATTAACCATAACGAGATGCTCGGCAACTATGAGGGTACGACGGGGATCAAGAACGGATATACGGGGGATGCAGGCTTCACGCTTGTAACATCGGCCAAGCGAGACGGATTGGAATTAATCGGCGTGCTGCTGAAATCGCCGACGAAGGCTGTCCTCTATAAAGATATGACGAAGCTGCTGGATTTCGGCTTTCAGTATTTTGAGATGCAGCCGGTCATGGAGGCGAACCAATCCTATCCGTACGAGAACGGATCAACTGCGGCATTCACATCGACAGAGCCGCTATGGGCGGTGGTGCCCAAAGGCGAAACCCCTGTCGTTACCGTTTCGGACAACGGGGAATTCCATGTGCAGACATCGCTCGGTACCGAATTGGCCGGCACGCTTCAGCCGGTGATGCCGTCGATCACAGCTTTGTCGAAGCGCTATCCGGAGATCCACGCCGAGGCGATGGAGAGCGTCCAGCCACTGGCAAGAAACGGTACGTCCGTGCCTTCGAAGGACAAGAAGCTGGAAATTTTCTTCATTTGGATCGGACTGCTTGTCTATTTGTCCATCATCGCTTATCTGAGGCTAAAGCGCCAAAAGCTGGAGCGGGGCAGGAGTATGTAAAGGGTACGAAATTCATCGTACAAAGAGGTAATTCAGAGAGCACCGGCGTATATATATCATGTAACCGTATCCAAAACGAGGAGATGGAAGCGATGAAACTAACGGTAGAACAGACGGCTGCACGCTGGTATATCAGGGAAATGAATTTGTCGGATGGCGATCATTTACGCATTTTCGTAAGGTTAGGCGGCAGCGGCAGCGTTCAACCCGGCTTCTCGCTCGGCGTGATGAAGGATGTTCCGAGAAATCCGGGCCTTCAGGAGGTCGTCGAAGGCATCACGTTTTACATGGAAGCGGACAATCTGTGGTATCTGGAGGAGAAACAGCTTCTGATTCGTTTCAACGAGCTGGAGGACGACATTACCATGGATATCGAATGACGAAACGGAGCGATCTTGTTGAAACTGTTTCATTTTAGCGAGGATCCGAGCATTCGCGTATTTACGCCCAGGCAATTGCCTTATCGGCTGGATGAGCCTCCGATGGTATGGGCGATCGATGAACTTCATTCGTATCATTATTATTTCCCGAGGGACTGCCCTCGGGTTTGTTTTTGGTTCGATGAAGGCACGACGGATGCGGACAAAGCGTACTTCTTCGGTCAATCGCGGACTGCGCGGATCATTGCAATTGAGAGCGGCTGGCTAAGCCGGCTTCGCTCCGCCCGATTGTACCGTTATGTGTTCGATGCCGAGCAATTCAGGCTCTATAACGGCAATGCTGGTTATTACGTCTCCGAAAGCGAGGTTTCGCCAGAGGCTATTGAACCGGTCGAAGATTGCATGGGCCGTCTTGCCGAGGCGGGCATTGAGCTGCGAATAACGCCCTCGCTGATGCCCTTGAAGGAAGCGATTCCCGCATCCACCGTCCATTTTTCTATGATCCGCATGTCGAATGCCGCCAAGAACGGTTAAGCGGGCAGCCTGCTTGCCCGATTGCAGGTTCCCAACTATAATGAGTCCATGAAGCTTGGCAAGGAAGTGATGCACGTATGGATTTCAAGAAGTACAAGACGTTTCAAGTCGTTGCAGACACGCTCAACTTGACTCGCGCCGCGGATCAGCTCGGCTATACGCAGCCGACAATTACGCTTCAGCTGCAATCGCTTGAGAGTGAGCTTGGCGTGACCCTGCTTGGGCGAACCGGGAAGAAGACCTATTTGACGCCTGCCGGCAAGCTGGTGAAACAGTACGTGGACCAAACCTTCGCCTTGATGGAGGAGATGGAAGTCGAGCTGCGCAAGCTGGACAATCCGCACGGGCTGCTGACGGTGGCAGCGCCGGAATTTTATTGCACGCAGTACTTATCGTTAATCATTCATTCCTATATTTCGCAGAATCCGAACGTAAAGCTGCAGCTGTTCTCCTGCGACAGCAACGATGCGATGCGTAAGGTCGCCTCCAATGAAGCGGATTTGGCGATCATCGCCGGCCCCTGCGAATCGCCGCTCATGGAGACGATGCCGCTCGGCAGGGAAGATCTTGTTCTCGTCACCACGAAGGAGCTGCGAGAGAAGCACGATGTCCGTACGCTTCTCGAGACCTATCCGTTCATTACGTACAAATCAGGCTCCAACATACAGCGGCTGATGAACGAATGTCTGCATGAATACGGGATTCTGCCCGATAAATATATCGAATGCGTCTCGGATGAGACGATCAAACGGACGGTTCTCTACCACACCGGCATTGCGCTGCTTGGCTCCGCGCTTGTGGAAGACGAACTGCGCAAGGGGACGCTGGCCGAAATTCACCGCTTCCCCGGCAAGATTGAGACGAACATGGTTATCTTGAAGAAACGAATCGACGAGCAGAACATTCATTCCTTCGCGGAAATCGTCCAGCGCATTTGGAAGGAATGGAACTAGACATAGCCAGCAGCAAACAAAGCCTCCAGCAAACGCGGATCCCGCGTCACTGGAGGCTTTGTTTGCATATGCTGTAAGGGATAAGCCATATGGCCGCAGCATTCGGCATGGGCAGCTAAGGCCGTCCAGTACATTATTATTTTTAATCGTAATCATAGGATTTTTCAATTTTTTGATCAAAAAACGTCATGTTACAATGAATAGACCTGCATGGGTAGAGGGGAGTGCTTCAGATGAATGCGGTGAATAATAAGAACATCTCGATTATCGGCGTACCGCTGCATTATGGTGCCGATCGCGAGGGCGTGGACATGGGCCCCGGGGGGATTCGCGGCGCAAACCTTCATGAACGGCTGAGCGTGCTCGGCTATCAATTATCGGATTTAGGGGATCTATCGGTCAGCAGGTCGCTTCAGCCTGCCAAGCCGGGCGAGAAGCTGAAGTATCTGGACGAGATCGTGAAAGTCAATCGACAGCTCTGCGACACGGTCGCCGAAGAAATGAGCAAGGGACAATTCCCGCTGGTACTAGGCGGTGATCATAGCATTGCAATCGGAACAATCAAGGGTGTTCTTCAACATGTCAAGCGTCTAGGCGTTATCTGGTTCGATGCCCACACGGACGTGAACACGGAACAGACGACGGGCTCCGGCAATATCCACGGCATGTCGCTTGCCGCGCCGCTCGGCTTCGGACACCAAGACTTGACCTCGATCGGCGGCGCCGAAACGAAGCTTCTGCCGGAGAATGTCGTGATCATCGGCGCGCGTTCCATTGATCCAGGCGAGCGTGCTTTCCTGAAAGAGAAGGGCATCCGGGTGTTCACAATGCATGATATCGACCGGAACGGCATGAAGCAGGTCATGGAAGAGGCGATGGATATCGTCACGAACGGAACGGACGGCGTTCATCTCAGCCTCGATTTGGACGGCATGGACCCCGGCGATGCGCCAGGCGTAGGGACGCCGGTTTCGGGCGGGATGTCGTATCGGGAGTGCCATTTTGCCATGGAGCTGCTGTTCGAACGAGATATACTCGTATCCGCGGAAATCGTAGAATTGAATCCGGTGCTGGATCAGCATAACAAAACAGCCAACACGGCGGTGGAGCTTATCGGCTCCGTTTTCGGAGAACGAATACTATAGGCATATGCTATAGAGAGGAGCGTGTAAGCATGGACGGTACGACAAGCCGGATTATCGAGCAAACGGAGCGTTTCGGCGCGCATAATTATCATCCGCTGCCAATCGTCATCTCGAAAGCCGAAGGCGTATGGGTGGAAGATCCAGACCGCAACCGCTACATGGATATGCTCAGTGCGTATTCGGCGCTGAATCACGGCCATCGCCATCCCCGCATTATCGCCGCCTTGAAGGAACAGGCGGACAAGGTCACGCTAACCTCGCGAGCCTTTCATAATGATCAGCTGGGCATCTTCTACGAGAAGCTGTCGGCGGTGACCGGAAAAAGCATGATTCTGCCCATGAACACTGGTGCCGAGGCCGTGGAAACAGCACTTAAAGCCGTCCGCCGCTGGGCGTATAACGTGAAGAAGGTGCCAGTCGATCAAGCCGAAATCATCGTTTGCGAGGGCAACTTTCATGGCCGAACGATTACGGTGACTTCTTTCTCGTCATCAGAGGAATACAAAGCAGGATTCGGCCCGTTCACGCCAGGTTTCCGCATCATTCCATACGGCGATATCGATGCATTGCGGGCGGCGATCACACCGAACACGGCTGCTTTCCTAGTAGAGCCGATTCAAGGCGAAGCTGGGATCATCATCCCGCCGGAGGGCTTCCTGAAAGCGGCAAGCGAGCTGTGCAAGCAGGAAAACGTGCTGTTCGCGGCCGATGAGATTCAGACGGGCTTTGGCAGGACCGGCCGAATGTTCGCCTGCTATTGGGAAGGCGTAGTGCCGGATATGTATATCATGGGCAAAGCGCTGGGAGGCGGCGTGTTCCCAATCTCGGCGGTTGCCGCGAATGAATCGATTCTAGGCGTATTCGAGCCTGGTTCGCACGGCTCGACCTTCGGCGGAAATCCCCTCGGATGCGCGACGGCAATCGCGGCCCTTGACGTCTTGGCGGAGGAGGAGCTGGTCAGCCGTTCCAACGAGCTCGGGACCTATTTCCTGTCGCTTCTGCGCAGCTTGGACGATCCGGCCATTAAGGAAATTCGCGGCCGGGGGTTGTTCATCGGGCTGGAGCTTAACGGCAAGGCCCGTCCGTACTGCGAGAAGCTCAAGGAACTGGGCCTTCTGTGCAAGGAAACACATGAATCGACGATTCGTTTTGCACCGCCGCTTACGATAACGCGGGAACAGCTCGATTGGGCGTTCGCGCGGATCAAGCAGCTATTTTAAACCAAGAAGGAAGGATCGTGGATGCGCATGGCCAAATTAAGCCTGATTCAAGTCCCGTTCGGACTTGGCGCGAGCAGACCGGGGAACGAAGAGGGACCGGAGTCGATGATACAAGCCGGTCTTCTGCGTCAAATCCGCAAAACCGCATACGAGCTCACGCATGACGTCAAAGTGAAAGTCAAATTACAGCCCGGTCAGCCGGCATCCAAGGACGGTCATGTCAAGCATCTTCCTGAAGTGATGGAAATGTGCAAACAGGTGGCGGAGCATGTCTCACGCTCCGCTGCGGACGGAGAGATTCCGCTCGTGCTCGGCGGCGATCACAGCGTGACGATCGGCGCTCTGGCAGGAATGGCTTCGCAGAAACGCAGCATCGGCATTATTTATTTCGACGCACATGCCGGCATGAATACGGAAGCGAACAGCCCGACCGGCAGTCTCGGCGGCATGTCGCTCGCCGTTGCGCTCGGTCATGCAAAGCTGCGGCTGTCGGACCTCGCCCCAGCTGTTCAAGGCGGTGCCGTCAAGAAACAAAACGTCGTGCTGATCGGCGTTCGCGACGTGGAGCCGGATGAGCGAGAGCTGATTCTGGCGGAGGGTATCACGGTATTCACGATGCACGAAATCGACCGCATGGGAATCGAGCAGGTTGTCCGCAAGGCCGTCGAAATTGCAGGGGACGGCACGGACGGCATCCACGTCAGCTTCTCCGCGGATTGTCTGGACCCGCTCGAAGCGCCCGGCGTTGGCATGCAGGTGCCAGGCGGGCTTACATACCGCGAGGCGCATTTCGCCTGCGAATTGCTTGCGGAAGCAGGACGAATCATCTCCATTGACATGGTGGAAGTGAACGCCATGCTAGACGAGAGCAGAAGAACGGCCAGATTGGCGATCGGACTTATTGCATCGCTGCTCGGCAAACGCATTCTATAGACGGCAAACAGCCGCAGCGGAGTACGATCCTGACAGGATCGCGTCCGCTGCGGCTGTTTTATTTTGACCGGACCGAGCAAGAGCGTGAGTAAGGTTCATCGGAAATCGAGTACCGCTACGCCAGACCGTATTCTTTCATTTTGTTGTACAAGGTACCGCGGGATACACCGAGCAGCTTGGCTGCCGCACTCTTATTGCCAGCCGTCTTGGACAGTGCTTCATGGATAAGCGCTTGCTCCTCCGATTCGTTAACGCTAGCCTTCAGCGGTTTGTCCGCCGTAGCGCTGGCTGCTGGATTCCCCTCGGCGTCCCGGCCGTACGGCGCAAGGCTCTGCTGCTGCTCTTGGAGCACCGGGGGCAGCTGCTCCATCGTAATGAGATCGTCATCGCAAAGGATGACGCAGCGTTCCACCGTATTGCGCAGCTCGAGCAGGTTGCCCGGCCAGCCGTAATTGGTGAAGGCCAGCATAACCTCCGGCGCCAAGGACGGAAGCGGCTTCTGGTATTGCAGCGAGAACTGCTTCAAGTACATCTGAATCATCGCGGGAATATCCTCGCTTCGATCCCGCAGCGGCGGAAGCGCAATCGACACGACATTAAGCGCGTAGTACAAATCAGCCCGGAAGCTGCCTTCCTCGACCTTGGCGGCCAGATTCTCCGTCGAAGCGGCGATGATCCGCGTCTGCACCGCAATAGGCCTGCTGCCGCCTGTTCGCGTAATCGTCTGCTGCATCAAGTAATGGTACAGCTTGGCTTGAAGCTCCAGTGATAACCGGTCGATCTCGTTCAGGAAGAGCGTGCCGTCCTTAGCCTGCTCCAGCTTGCCCGCCTCTCCGCCATGACTGCCGGAGAAGGTGCCGCCTTGGAAGCCGAACAGCTCCGCTTCCAGCAGTCCCATCGGTACGATACCGCAATTCACGGAGAGGAACACTTCGTCCGATCGTGAACTCGCATGGTGAATGATTTGCGCGAGCTGCTCCTTGCCGGAGCCGCCTTCACCGACCAGAAGAACGGGCGTATCCGTCACGGCTACTTTCCTGGCCCATTGAATGACTTTGGCAATTGCCGGACCTTTGCCCTTGATGAGCGAGAACAACTCCTTATTCTCGGTTTTTGTCTGATGCGAGAAGGTATGCGCGGACGTAAGCTGCTCATTCAGGCGAACGAGCTGCGTAATATCCTGCTCCGCCGCTATGCCTCCGATGATGGCGCCATGCACATCGCGGATAGGCGAAGCATTAATAAGTACATGTGTATCTTCGCGCGGGCGATGGTAGGTGTTGCGAATCATACGACCTTCATCCAGAATCTTGAGCACCATAAGGGTCTCCGTTTCAAAATGCTCGCCGATCCGACGGCCCAATATATCGCGCTTCGGCAAATCGTAAATTTCCTCCGCTATTGGATTCCAGCAAATAACCTCGCCATCGCGGTCGACGACCGTCACCGCATCCGTAACCGTCTCCGACAATGTTGCAAAATAAGTCTGCCACCGCTGCCGCTCAGTTTCGGCATGCAGAAGCAGCTCCGACAGCTGAATAAAACCAATCATCAGGCCGTCTTCGTCTGCAAAGATTAGTGGACGATTGGTCGATAAGAGACGCGAGAACATCATATCTTCGAGAAGCTCGGCTTCTTGCTTCAAGATAAACGACACGAACGGGGAATCCCCTAACTGCGTCGCAGCGGATGCCGCCTTATGCGCGGCAAAGCAGCTTCGAATAAAGGCAGCCTCGCCCGGAAGAACCAGAATCGCTTGGTTTCCCGGCTGGCCGGTTGTTATCATGGCAGCCTGGCCTTGTTCTAACACGTCGACAAGCTGCTGTATCGTCGCATCCGGTTGAAGCAAAGTAAAGCAGGTGTTCAACGGGAGCTGTTCAAGTTTAAACATAGTTATCCTCACAATAGGTCGTAGTATGAAATAAATGTAACATGCGGCGGAAGGGGATTCAACAAATTGTCCAAGAGTGTTTATATTGGATTGTACAAATTTGTGTTTAATTAAATAATTTGAACAACTATATGTTCAAATTGTTGAATAAGTCGTATAATGAGATCGAGATCATTGTATATTATTGTACAAAATCATTGGAGGCATGCAGCATGGATATGCTCCTCAAGAACATGTTTCAAGCGCTCGGTAAGAGCCGCTCCGCGAATCGGCTGGCCAAGAAATACGGGCTTCGATTCGGCGCGGCGCGCTTCGTCGCAGGCGAGACGATCAAGCAGTCCATCGATGCCGTGCGCAGGCTGAACGAAGACGGACGAATGGCGACGCTCGATCACCTGGGGGAATTCGTGTTCAGCAGCGAGGAAGCGGAAGAGTCGGCGAATATGTGCATGCAGACGCTGGACGCGATCGCCGAGTCGGGCGTGACGTCGAATCTGTCGCTGAAGATGACGTCGCTCGGTCTCGATATTAACAGGGAGCTCTGCGTGAACAACATGAAGCGGATTCTGAGCCGGGCACGCAGCCATAACAATTTTGTCCGGATCGATATGGAGGATTACGCGCATTGCCAGGTTTCGCTCGATATTTATCGGGAGCTGCGCGAGCAGTACGACAACGTCGGCATCGTCATTCAAGCCTACCTATATCGTACGGTGCAGGACGTGACGGACTTGAACGGGCTGAAGGCTAATCTGAGGCTCGTCAAAGGCGCGTACAAAGAATCCGCAGATGTCGCATTCCCGGAGAAGAAGGATGTCGACGAGAATTTGAAGCGCATTATTCGCCTGCATCTGATGAATGGCAATTATGCGGCGGTCGCGAGCCATGACGAGGCGATCATCAACTTTACGAAGGACTTTGTCCGTGAACAAGGCATTTCCAAGGATGCCTTTGAATTTCAGATGCTCTACGGAATTTGTGAAGATCTTCAGAAGCAGCTCGTTCAGGAAGGGTACCGCGTCCGCGTCTACGTGCCGTACGGCGTCGATTGGTTCGGCTATTTCATGCGACGGCTCGCGGAACGGCCCGCTAACGTATGGTTCGTGCTCAAGAACATGTTGAAATAAACGAAACCCGACTTGGGAGAGGAGCTTGACGATGACAACATCATTTACCGAAGTGAAGCCTTACGCTAACGAGCCTTTCACGAACTTTGGACTTAAAGCGAATATCGAGGCAATGGAAGCGGCGATTGTCAAAGTAAGATCGGAGCTGGGCGGCAGCTATCCCTTGACGATCGGGGGGCGCAAGATCGAGACGGAAGCCAAAATTACCTCAATCAACCCAGGCAGCATCGATGAGGTAATCGGCTATGTCAGCAAAGCTGATCAGCAGTTGGCGGAAGAAGCCATGCAGGCCGCGCTGAAGACGTTCGAGACTTGGAAAAGAGTCCCTGTCCGTGAGCGTGCGGAATATCTGTTCAAGGCCGCTAAGCTGATGCGCGAGCGCAAGCATGAATTCTCCGCGCTGATGCTGCTTGAATCCGGCAAGAACTACGTCGAAGCCGACGTGGATACGGCGGAAGCGATCGATTTCATGGAATTCTACGCGCGGGAAATCATCCGCCTGAGCGAGATCAACGAAACACAGCCGCTGGCGAGGATTCCTGGGGAAGACAATGCGATTTCTTATATTCCGCTTGGCGTCGGTGTCATCATTCCGCCGTGGAACTTCCCGCTTGCGATCTGCGTCGGCATGACAACAGCCGCGATCGTCTCCGGCAATACGGTGCTGCTGAAGCCGGCATCGACGACGCCCGTGATCGCGCATCGATTCTTCTCGCTGATGGAAGAGGTTGGGCTGCCTGCCGGCGTCATCAATTTCATTCCGGGAAGCGGCGCAGAGGTCGGCGATTATTTGACGACGCATCCGAAAACGCGGTTTATCAGCTTCACGGGCTCCAAGGAGGTCGGCCTGCGGATCAATAAGCTGGCGGCCGATACCGCCCCGGGTCAAATCTGGATCAAGCGCGTTATCGCGGAGATGGGCGGGAAGGACGGCATCGTCGTAGACGAAACGGCGGATCTCGAAGCCGCTGCCGCGGCGATCGTGGCATCGGCCTTCGGCTTCCAAGGCCAGAAATGCTCCGCCGGCTCGCGCGCGATCATCGTGGAATCCGTCTACGACCAGGTCGCGGAGCGCGTCGTTGAACTGACGAAGCAGCTTCATTCCGGCCTGCCGGAACTCAATTTCCCTGCAGGTCCTGTCATTGATCAGACCTCGTACGACCGCATTCTCGACTATATCGAGGTCGGCAAGCAGGAAGGTACGCTGCTAGCAGGCGGCACCAAAGCGGAAGGCAACGGCTACTATATTGCTCCGACGGTCTTCGGCGATGTAAGCGGCAAAGCCCGCATCATGCAGGAGGAAATCTTCGGGCCGGTACTGGCGCTCGCCAAAGCGAAAGACTGGCAGGAAGCGATCGCGATGTTCAACGATACGGAATTCGGCTTGACGGGCTCGTATTTCTCAAGCGACGAAGACAGGATCGCCGAAGCGCTCGAAACCGTACATTGCGGCAATCTCTACATTAACCGCAAATGCACCGGCGCGCTCGTCGGCGTACACCCGTTCGGCGGCTTCAATATGTCGGGCACCGATTCCAAGGCGGGCGGCTACGATTACCTGCTGCTGTTCACGCAAGCGAAGCTCACCTCGCGGAAGCGGTAGAATGCAGCTAGGAGCAAGCCGGTGGCAAGGAGCTGCTCGCGGTAAACCGCCGAGCGGCTCCGCCCTCCAAGGCCGCATAGCAGCCGAGAAATCGCGCATGCTAATGTGAGACGATGGCAGTGCTGGAATGAATTGATTAGGAGGGGCAGAGTTTATAATGGCGCAAACCACCATGATCTTCCGCTTGGAGCTGGATCATAAGAAAGTGAGCTTCGGCGATGTAGCGGCAGCGATCAGCAAAGCGGGAGGAGACGTGACGTCGATCGACGTAATCCGTCCGGGTCACGATACCTCGACGCGGGATGTTACCGTCGATCTGCTGGACAAGAACGAAGCAAGCGTCACGGATGCGCTTCGAAGCTTGGACGGCATTAAAGTCATTAACGTCTCCGACCGCACGTTTCTCGTCCATCTCGGCGGCAAAATCACCATTCAGCCGACCTTGCCGATCAAGAACCGCGACGATTTATCAAAGGTGTACACGCCCGGCGTAGCCAAAGTGTGCAGGGCGATCGCCGATGATGTCAACAAAGCGTATTCGCTGACGATCAAACGCAACACGGTCGCCGTCGTTACGGACGGCACTGCCGTTCTCGGACTTGGCGATATCGGTCCGCACGCAGCGGCTCCGGTCATGGAAGGGAAGGCGATGCTGTTCAAGCAGCTCGCGGGAGTCGATGCTTTTCCGATCTGCCTGGATACGAAGGATACGGATGAGATTGTCCGGACGATCAAAGCGATCAGTCCGATCTTCGGCGGCATCAACTTGGAGGATATCGGTTCGCCGCGCTGCTTCGAAATTGAGAACCGGCTGGCGGCGGAGCTTGATATTCCGATTTTTCACGATGACCAGCATGGCACGGCCGTTGTGACGATCGCGGGCTTAATTAATGCGCTTAAAGTGGTGGGCAAACGGATGGAGAACATCCGCGTCGTCGTGAACGGCATCGGCGCTGCCGGAGTCTCCATCTGCAAAATGCTCCTCGGCGCCGGCGTGAAACGACTCGTTCCCATCGACCGGGACGGCGCGATCGTGCGCGGCGAAACCTACGACTATCCGATGTGGCAATGGCTTGCCGATCAGCCGCAGGTGGAAGCTAATCGGGGAACGCTGAAGGAATTGATCGCAGGCGCAGACGTGTTCATCGGCGTATCGCGGGCGCGCGTGCTGAACGAAGAAGATGTGAAGCAGATGGCACCGGGCTCGATCGTCTTCGCGATGGCCAACCCCGAGCCCGAAATCTCGCCGGAAGAGGCGCTGCCGCATGTTGCGGTATTCGCAACCGGCCGCAGCGATTACCCGAACCAGATCAACAACGTGCTCGTATTCCCGGGAATCTTCCGCGGCGCGCTGGACTGCCGGGCAAGACATATTAATGAGCCGATGAAGCTGGCTGCCGCGCGGGCTATCGCCTCGGTCGTCACCTCGGATGAACTGCACGAGCATTACATTATTCCGAGCATATTCAACGACAAGGTCGTCTCGCTCGTTCGCAAGGCCGTTATCGAAGCCGCCATTCTGACGAACACGGCACGCCGTACGCCGCCTGATTTCAGATAGGAAGCAAAGGAATTGGATACCTGCGCACGCTGTGCATACGAGCGGCTATGGTTGAAACAATATACAAGCGCAAACGATCGGCGAAGCCGATGCTCTTGCTCATCATTAGGAAAGGCCGTCACCGCTGTGCGAGAACAGCGGTGACGGCCTATTTGCATGTCGGCTTGTCCGTTAGCCCGTGGACGGGCTGTTCGGAACATGGCCTTTCTGATTGCGGTTGCGGTCCGTCGAGCCTGCAATGTCATTCTCCGCTTGGCTGTCTTTGTCCTGCATGGCTTTCATTTTCTGAGGCATCGTTTGTTTATCGCGGCGCGCCATCGTCATTCCTCCTGATACTCGAATCGGTTGCCGAGAGGTCCGTAAGTCGTCGGCTCTTCTAGATTGCCCCAAAACAGGAAGACGAACTCCGCTGGATGCAAATCTCACAAAACGGTCCCAATCGAAGAGATTATTGTCCCGATACGCCATGAAACAATCATCCCGGCGGGCTATGATGGGGGTAGCAAATGTTTCACGCGCAAGTGCAAGATCATTACGAATAGGTGGAGGACGTTATGAAAGCAACCATCGGCGTCGGCATCTTAGGCTTCGCACATGGACATGTAAACGCTTACTGTGAGGCGTGGAGCAGGACGGATATGGGGGTGAGCGTCGTTGCGGGCTGGGATCACGATATTGCGCGGCTGGAAGCAGCCCGGTCTGCTCATGGGCTAGAAGGCTACAGGGAGGCGGCTGAGCTGCTGGCTCGGCCCGATGTCCATGCCGTCGTGATCGCATCGGAGACATCGAGGCATGCCGAATTGGTGGAACTCGCCGCTTCTGCGGGCAAAGGGATTATTTTGCAGAAGCCGATTGCGCTCACGCTTGCCGAAGCGGACGCAATCGTCGCTTCCGTCGATCGGCACGGCGTTCCGTTTACGCTGGCCTGGCAGATGCGGGTCGATCCGCAAAATATCCAGATGAAGCAATGGCTGCAAAGCGGAGAGCTCGGTCAAATTTTCATGGTTCGTCGTCGTCATGGACTAGGCGCTGCGCTGCAAGCTGATTTTGCCAATACGTGGCATGTCGATCCCGCCTGCAACCGCGATATCTGGGCAGACGACGCATCGCATCCGGCGGATTTCATCCAATGGCTGCTGGGTGAGCCGGACAGCGTAACGGCGGAGCTGGCTACACTCTATAATCCGCGGATACCGAACGACAACGGCATTGCCGTCTACCGGTATGCCGAAGGGCCGATCGCCGAAATCTGCTGTTCATTCACCTGCCATGCGTCCCAGAATACGACCGAAATCATCGGCGAGCAGGGCACCATCGTGCAAAACTACGGCGATGCCCCCAGCTGCAATGCACCAAGGCCGGACGGCTCGGCAGGCTTGCGCAGATTTGATGCTGCTGCGAAAGCTTGGATCGACAGCGATATCGCATCGCCGTCCACGCATTATGAACGGATCCGAGGACTGGCAGAACCGCTCGCGGCATTTCTGCGAGGTGAGCGTGAGCCGATCGCTACGGCCGAGGAAGGCCGGACTTCGCTGCGCATGGTGCTGGCCACGTACGTTTCGTCGGCGGAAGGCCGACGCGTATCGGTTAACGACCCTGCCGTGGACGAGGTTTGAACAGAACGAATCGAACGAAGGGAGAGATTATTGTGCCGGTAAAAATCGGATTGGTCGGATTGAATGGAATCGGAAACCTGCATGCAGCTTGCTATCAGGAGGAGGAGCTTGCGGATCTGGTCGCGGTATGCGACGTCGTGAAGGAGCGGGCGGATGCCGCTGCGGAGAAATACGGGGTGAAGGCCTACTACAGCGTCAAGGACATGCTGGAGAGCGAACCGGACATCGAAGTGGTGGACATTACGACAGGCGGCATCGACAACGGAAGCTGGCATTTTGAACCGGCGATGGAAGCTGTCGGCTTCGGCAAGCATGTCCTTGTGGAGAAGCCGCTCTGCCACGATATCCGCGAAGCGCGCGAGCTTGTTGCATTCGCGGAGAAGCAGAAGGTGTATCTGGGCTGCAACCTGAACCACTATTTCACGGAGCCGGCGGCGAAAGCCAAGCAATATGTCGATAACGGCGATATCGGCGAGCTCGTCTACTGCATGGCCAAAATGGGCTTCAACGGCGGCGAAGCCAATTACGGCTTGGCGGGCAGCCCGAAAGTGAAGGGTCATCCTTATTTCCATATGAAAGCGTTCCTGACGCATCCGTTCAGCGTCATCCGCCACTTCTGCGGCGACATTACGCATATCCAAACGTTCTCCGACAAGCCCGGCTTCCGCCGCAATGCCGGTGATGTCATGGCTTCCATTAACAGCATCCATATGCGCTTCGCGAACGGCGGCGTCGGCTATCTGCTGAGCCAGCGGGGCGATACGGTGTACGGGCTCGGCGGCTGGTGGAGCCTCGAGATGGCGGGTTCAAAGGGTACATTCTGCATCGAGAACTGCGTCGAGAAAGTATCCTACTGGCGCGCGGAGAAGGGCATTCCGGCAATCAGCCGGCAGCCGGAGCCGGAAGTAACCGATTACGGCACGACGAACTTCGACCGCACGTTCAACAACCGTCTGCGCGCGTTCCTCGAGGACGTATCCGCGCGCGTACCGTTCGAGGAGCTGCGCGCCAACGGCCGCGACGCTCTGGCCGTTCTGGAGTATACGTTCGCGGTCATCGAATCGTATGAACGCGGCGGGGAGCTCGTTCGTCCGAATCCGCTGCCTCCGCTTCACGGCGATCCGCAGTTCATGCGATAGAAGCAGCAAAGCGGTGCCGCTTTCGGCATGATCGAGGCGTCCCGCTGGCTGGGAAGGGTACGAATATCTAATAACGGGAGGCTATTCATTCATGATATCCATTGGCGTCAATTCGGTCTTGTTCAAGAACTATGATTTCGCCCAAGCTGCTCGCCTGATCGCGGCCTGCGGCTATGACGGCGTTGAAATATCCGCGATTCAAGGCATGTGCGAGCACTTGGACCTCAGCCGCTGGGAATCGCAGAAGGATGAACTGCAGGCGATCGTGCGGGAGCACGGCTTGAAGTTTCTGTCCATGGAAGTCGCCTCGCTTAGCGAGGAACGCTTGATTCCGGCCTTTCGGGCGGCCGCTGCAATCGGTATTCCTATCGTAAACGTCGGGCCAGGCGGCAAATCCGGCGTTGATGAAGATCTTGACGCCTCCATCGAGAGCCTGGCGCGCATGTCTGAGCTGGCGGCAAGCCATGGCGTGACGCTGTGCGTGAAGGCGCATGTCGGCAGCGCCATCTACAACACGCCGACGACGCTTGCGGCGATGGAGCGAATCGGCTCCCCGGCGTTTGGCATCGACATGGATCCGAGCCATATTCACCGCTCCGGCGAGAACGCCGAAGAAGCGCTGCCGGCCGTCCTCAGCCGCGTGAAGCATATTCATATCCGCGACTGCAAAGGACGCGCGCAAGGCCCGGGTCCCATTCAGCTGCAGGCCTGCGGCCGAGGCGATATCGACCTGTTCGGCTACTGCACGGCCATGGTCGAAGGCGGCTATAACGGCCCCGTCGTACTTGAAGTGATCGGCGTGACGCCGGAGCATGCCGTCGAGGACGTGACGGCCGTTGCCGCCGAATCGTACGGCTATCTGAACGCCTGCCTCAAAAAACTAGGAGCGCGCTAACCGCCGCGAAGGAGGAACCGACCATGTCCGCCAAGAAACCGAACCTGATTCTGTTTGGCATTGACAGCCTGCGCCGCGACCATATGAGCGGCTACGGCTACAGCAAGATGACGACGCCGTTTATCGATAAACTCGCTTCCGAAGGCGTGCTGTTCGAGCAGCACTTCAGCCCCAGCATTCCGACGACGCCGGCTTATGCATCCATGCTTACCGGCATGGACGTGTTCGGCACGGATGTGGTCGCGCTGCGCCATCAAGGCCCGCTCGGCGCACATGTGAAGACGCTTGCCGAGGTGCTGGAAGAGAACGGCTATAACACGACCTGCGTGGGCTTTACGGGCAATCCCTCAGCCCGCGGCTTCCAAACCTACTTGAACTACGAATCGTGGCAGCCGGACCAAGAGAGCGGGAAGGCGCCGAAGGCGGAGAACCTGAACCGCGTCGCGATTCCTGAGCTGGAGCGGCTTGCGGCGGAGGATAAGCCGTTCTTCTTGTTTCTGCGTCATATGGATCCGCATTCCCCTTACCTGCCGCCGGAGCCGTTCGAGCGGATTTTCTACGGCAAGGACGAGAAGGACCCGGCGAACACGTCGATGGAGCCGGTCTACGGCTTCAAGCCGTTCGCTGATTACTTGAAATCGTGGATTCCCGAAGGCGTGACGGATCATGAATACGTATCCGCGCAGTATGACGGTTCGATCGCTTACATGGACGTATGCATGCAGTCGTTGTTCACGAAGCTGGCCGATATGGGCATTGAAGAGGAGACGCTGATCGTCATTACGTCCGATCATGGCGAGACGCTCTATGAGCATGACTGCTTCTTCGACCACCATGGTCTCTATGACTGCACCTTGGTCGTGCCGCTGATCTTGAAATTTCCGGGCCGCGTTCCAGCTGGCAAACGGATCGAGAACGTCAGCGTCATCTCCGACATTATGCCGACCGTGCTGGATCTGCTCGATATCGAAACAGGCATCGCGTATGACGGACGGAACTTGACGGCGCTCATACATGGAGATGCCAAGCCGGACAGCAGCTTAAGCGAGCTGTATATTACGGAATGTACCTGGATGCGCAAGCACGGCTGGCGGACGCCGGAGTGGAAGCTGATCTGCGCGCTGGAGCCGGATTTCCACGGCAAGCCGGAGATCGAGCTGTACAATCTCATCCGGGATCCGGGCGAGAACGTCAACGTCGCCGAGCAGGAGCCGGAGGTCGTCGCATTCCTCCAGCAGCGTATGCTTGCCTATATCGCCGAGCGCGAGAGCGAAGTGGACCGCACGAATCCGATCTACACGAACACGAATTGGCATGGGCAGAACAGGCAGTTTACCTCGTCCGAGGATGCTTACGAATCGCTTTATATCGGCTCTATCATCAATGCGCGTTCGCTTCAAGCCAAGGACAAGGCGAAGGAAGCGCAGATAGATGATGAAATAAATATAGAAAAAGAAAAAGAGACGGCAAACAATGATTAGAGTCGCGGTTGTCGGCGTTAACCATATCGGCAAAATCCACTGCCAAGCCTATAAGCGTCATCCGGCCGCTGAGCTTGCCGCCGTATGTGATCTCATGGCAGAGCGAGCGGAAGCAGCCGGTTTGCTGCACGGCGTCCCCGCTTATACGGACCTGCGTGAGCTGCTTGCAGCCGAGTCCATCGATGCCGTCGTTATCGCGACGGCCGGCGTCGAGAAGGGCAGTCATCACTTCGAGCCTGCCATGATCGCGATGGAAGCCGGCAAAGCCGTGTTCGTGGAGAAGCCGATTTCCAACAGCATCGAAGAAGCGCGGCATATGGTTGCTTACGCGAAGTCGAAGGATGTCGTGCTCGCCTGCAATTTGAACCACCGGTTCACGCCTGCGGCGCGCAAAGCGCGGGAGCTTGTCGATGCCGGCAGGCTCGGCTCGCTCCTCTTCCTCAACATGCGGCTGACGATCCGGAATCCGCAGGAGGATACGGAATGGCTGCATATGCGTGCGCTGCATCCGCACTCTATCGATGTCATGCGTTATTTTGCCGGGGATATCAGACGCGTGCAGTCGTTCATGACGAAGGCGCCGGGCCGTCAGTCCTGGTCGACGGTTTCGGTGAATATGGAGTTCGCCTCGGGCGCGGTCGGCCATCTGACCGGCAGTTACGACATGTCCATGCGGCATCCCATCGAATATTGCGAGGTTGCCGGGCATGAAGGCAGGCTCGTCGTGGATAACGTTTACGAGAGCATGACCTATTATCCACATCATTCCGATGAATTGACCGTGGTTCGCAATCCGCTATTCGGCGGCATGAAGGGCTTCGACGATACGTTCGAGCAGCGGATCGATTGTTTCATCGAAGAGCTCAGGGCGGGCGTGAAGCCCGCACATATTACCGCTTCTGGCGCAGACGCGCTTGCAGCCCAGGAAGTCATCGAGGCAGCCATACAGTCACAGCAGCACGGAGGCACTCCGGTTACAGTCCCTTCATAGGGATGCTGCAGGAGATACGGAGGAGAAACGACATGAACAACAGCTATGGCTCGGTCATTTGGTTCACGGGCTTGTCCGGCGCCGGGAAGACAACGACGGCGAGGGCCGCCGAGCAGAAGCTTCGCGAACGCGGCCGGCAGGTGGAGCTGCTGGACGGCGACGAGCTTAGAGCCATTCTAAGCAAGGGTCTGGGCTTCAGCATGGAGGACCGTTTCGAGAACGTGAGGCGGATCGCCTACGTGGCCAATCTGCTCTCGCGCAATGGAATTGACGTGCTGGTGTCGGCGATCAGCCCCTACCGCGCGATGAGGGCGTATGCGAAAGAGCAGATACCGGGCTATATCGAGGTATACGTGAAATGCCCGCTTCATGTTTGCGAAATGCGGGATGTAAAAGGGCTTTATGCTAAGGCTCGTTCCGGCGAAATCGCCCATTTCACGGGAATATCGGATCCTTACGAGGAGCCGGAGCAGCCTTCCGTAACACTGTGTACATCCAGCGCTTCGCTCGACGAGAACGTGGCGGCCCTCATGGCCTACCTGGACCAGAAGGGGGTTCGTCCGCACGGACGGCCCGGGAAGGACGTGGTCTAGGTTGAAAATCATCCTCGTCTCGCTTGACACCCTTCGGGCTTCCAGGCTGAGCAGCTACGGCTACGGCAAACGCACCAGCCCGCACATGGACGAAATCGCGCGTTCCGGCGTGCTCTTCGAGCGCGCCTATGCGGCGGATATTCCGACTGAGGTCGCGCATACGGGCGTCTTTACGGGCCGAATCGGCCTGTCCACGGGTGTCATCTCGCATGGCTCTGACCTGACGGAGCTGCCCAAATCGGTGGAATGGCTGCCGCATCTGCTGCGCTGCGCCGGCTTCACGACCGGCGCGGTCGATAATCTCTATCAGCTGAAGGAATGGTTCGCTCGCGGCTACAATTACTACATCAACAGCGTCGGCGGCAATCGCTGGATCGACGGACGTAAAGTCAACGACCTCGCCATGCCGTGGATCGAGCAGCATAAGGACGAATCGTTCTTCCTGTTCCTGCATTATTGGGACGCGCATACGCCGTATTTGCCGCCGGAAGCGTACATCCCAGAATTTTACGATTCGGCGAAGGACCCGTTCGATCCGGCAAATGCCAGTATGGAGCCCGCTTACAATCACTCGGCGTATCCGTTCTTCAAGCATCATCATTATGACTTGGTGGGCAAAGTGACGGACACGGATTATTACGACGCGCTGTATGACGCGGAGATTCGTTATTTGGACGACTGCTTGAAGGAACTGGACGATCATTTAGCGAAGCTAGGTATCCAAGAGGAAACGATGCTGGTTCTGTTCGGCGATCACGGCGAAAGCTTAACGGAGCATGACATCTATTGGGACCACTGCGGCTTATATGAGCCGACCGTCCATGTGCCGATTATTATGCGCTGGCCGGGAAGGATTCCCGCCGGGCGCAGGGTGCCGGGACTCGTGCAGCAGGCCGATCTGCTGCCAACGCTGCTGGAGGCCGTGCGGCGGGAGGCTCCGATGGGCATCGCAGGCGGACAACTGGCAGAGCCGCAGGGCCTTGACGGCCGAAGCCTGTGGCCAGTCATTGAAGGGGACGACAATGGGACGCACGATATGATTTACTTGAGCGAATGCGCTTGGCAGGCCGCCCGCGGTATACGCAGCGACCGTTACAAATTCATTCGAACTTACGATTCCGGTCCGTTTACGAGGCCGCCGCGGGAGCTGTATGATTTGTGGAACGACCCGGCGGAGACGGATAATTTGGCCGAGAGGGAGCCCGCGCTCGCGGATGCAATGGAGCGGCAGCTGAACGATTACGTGTCGGCAAAGCTCGTAGACCGGCCCGATCCCATGCAGGAACAGCTGGAGCTGCGCGGGTTGCCGTTCCGCAGACGGATCGAGCAAATTTTATCCGCTGTCGGTCTGACATGGGAAGGGTGGAGGCGTAACCCGGACCGGAACGTATTCGATCAGGCAACTGCGAAGGAACAGCATGGCGTGAAGTAAGACCAGCTGCATGCGGTATGGAGAGAATGGCACAGGGGTGGTCGTCCATGAAAGAAGATATTTTGAGCAGTAACCGGTTTATGAAGGTCGAATTCCCGTTCTGGATTACGCGGACCGTGCAGGGCGACGTCAGCGAGCATGGCCATGAATTCGTCGAGCTCGTCTATGTCGTACGCGGCAGGGGTCTGCATCTCTTCCGGGGTTCCCGTTACGAAGTGCAGGCGGGCGATGTGTTCATCATTAACCCCGGGGAAACGCATGCTTACGAAGCGCTGAGGGGCGAGCAGATGGAAATCGTCAACTGCTTGTTCATGCCTTCCTTCATTCCCGACGCGCTGCTAACGGAGCTTGAAATTACGAATTCCATGGATTATTTCTACGTCCATCCCTTCCTGACGCATGAGATCCGTTTCAACCATCACCTCAATTTGCATGGCCAGGATGCGGCGCAGGTGCTTGCGCTTCTGGAGAATATGATTCGCGAGATCAATGCCCGCTCTATCGGCCATACGACGCTGATCCGGCTGCAGCTGATCGAGCTGCTCGTTCTGCTCTCCCGCTTCTACACGCTGATGCAGCAGCATCGGTCGCATCCTTCGCCCAGGCAGCTGGATCGGGAAATGACCGCCAAACGGATCTACGGGTACTTGGAGCGGAATTACGAGAAGAAGATTACGCTGCAATCATTGTCGATGCTGTTTAATGCCAGCATGCGGCAGCTGAACCGGCTTATGCGGGAGGAATACAGTTGCAGCGTCTTCGACGCGCTGCATCAGGTCAGGATCGAGCGCGCCAAGCATTTGCTGCTGGAAACGGACGAGAAGGTCATCGTCGTGGCGACGATGGTCGGTTATGAGGATCAATCCTTCTTCAATCGGCTATTCGTCCGCCATGTCGGCTGCTCGCCGAGCCGGTTCCGATCAACAGGGTGAAGGGAGAAGAGCGGTATTGACCGAACGAAAGCCTAATATTCTGCTCATTACAGCAGATCAGCTTCGCTACGATTGCATTGGCAGCAGCGGCGTATACCCGGTGCAGACGCCCCATCTCGACCGGCTCGCAGCCGAGAGCATCGTATTCGCTGAGGCGTATTCCCACATCCCAGTATGCAGTCCGGCTCGGCAGTCGATGCTGCATGGACGACGTCCAGAGTCGTTCGGGGCGCTGTGGAACTACAATGCGTTCCTTCCGGTAGGGTACTTGCAGCCGGAGCAGTATACATGGACAGCGCAGCTTGCCGAGAATGGCTATACATCCGCCTTCCTTGGAAAATGGGGCGTGAATCCCGTACATGATCCAACGTCGTTCGGCTATGCTTACTATATCAGTGAAAGCGACTATGAAGCCTTCCGGAAGAGCCGCTATCCGAATGTGACCTATATGAACGGCTATTTCGGCGAACGAAGTCCGGTACCGCTCGAGGATGCACAGACGCACTGGTTCGCGGAGCGGGCGATCGAAACGATGCATGCACTGAATGAAGGCGGCGAACCGTGGCATATGGCGCTGCATTTTTCCGATCCGCACCTGCCTTGCCGGCCTTCCGGCAGGTTTGCCGATTTGTATGCCCCGGGAGACATTCCGGAATGGGCCGGCTTCCGCGAAAGCTTCGCGAATAAGCCGCATATTCAGCGGCAGCAGCTGCTCAGCTGGGGCATCGAGCATTACGAATGGGCGGATTGGGCGCCGGTCGCTGCCCGATATTATGGAATGATCAGCCAGCTGGACGAGGCCGTCGGCAGCGTGCTTGACGCGCTCCGGCAGCTGAAATCGGCAGCGCATACGGTCGTTATATTCACGGCCGATCACGGCGATATGTGCGGCTCCCACCGAATGATGGATAAGCATTACGTTCTGTACGACGATGTCGTGCATGTGCCGTTCATGATTCGACAGCCCGGCGGCAGGGGAACGGGGGCTGCATCGTCCCGATTCGTATATAATTTGCTGGACTTGGGCCCTACCCTATTGGAACTGGCGGGGCTGCCCAGTGATGCTAGCCGATTCCATGGATCCTCGCTCGTGCCGCTGCTTGAGAATGCTGAACCCTTGGAGTGGAGAGATTCCGTCGTTGCCACCTATAACGGCCAGCAGTTCGGCTTGTTTACGCAGCGCATGCTGCGGACCGATGCTTGGAAATACGTTTGGAATTTGACCGATCTGGATGAGCTGTACGATCTACGGCAAGATCCGGCTGAGCTTGTGAATTTGATCGGGAATGGCGCGCATACCGAGCTGCTGGCCGATCTGCGGAAACGATTGTACGATCAGCTTCGGGCGGATGGAGATCCGGCAGTCGATAACGAATGGACAAGACGCCAATTGCTGGGCGGCGCGATAGCTGATCGGCGCGCGTGACGACTCGGCGAAGCGTGAAGTATGGACCCCCCCTAGCATGGACATCGGAAAAAATGATTCCAATGTCCATGCTAAGGGGTGTTTTTTATGGAGATTCGGCCGCAGCGAAAGCTGAAAGAAGCTGCCTCCGGCACTCCGCCAGAAACAGCTTCTTATCGTAGGGGGGCATTTGATTGTCTACTTATACGGGACCTAATCAGTGGGAAACGGCTTGAAACACTCTAATTATAAATAGCCGCGCTTATATTGTACAGGAATGCTGAGCGGCTCATGCCGAAGCGTAACGGCTGCATGGGCAGCCCAATATGGATCGCGCAGCAACCCTCGGGCAATTGCGATGAAATCTGCATCCTCACTGCCGATGACTGATTCTGCAAGTGCCGGATCATCCAGCATACCCACTGCAATGACGGGTAAATGTACCGCCTCGCGGATTTTGCGCGCGAACGGTACTTGATAGCCCGGGTAGTTGCCCGGCTTTCTTTCTCCAGCTGGCCCTTCACCGCCTGAACTGACATGGAACGCATCCACGCCTGCAGCTTGATAAGCTTTGGACAGTTCGATGGCATGGTCAATATCGTATCCGCCATCGGCATACTCAACAGCGGAGATGCGGAAGATTAGCGGCATGTCTGCAGGCATTTCTTTTTTGACCGCTTGAATGACTTCTACGCCAAAACGGGCAAGATCCTGACCATATACATCATCTCGTTTATTGGTAAGCGGGGATTGGAATTGATGGATCAAATATCCATGGGCACCATGAAGCTCGATTGTATCTACGCCAGCTGTTACGGCACGACGGGCTGCATCGGCGAATTGTTGGATGACGTTTTGCACCTCGCCGGTCGTCAGCGCGCGCGGCATTTTGTAATTGGCTCCCGGAAATTTGATCTCGGACGGGGCAACGGGGATAGCCGCGTCTTCCGCTTTACGTCCCGCATGCGCAATTTGAATCCCGATTTTACCGTTATGTGCGTGCACGCCGTCAATAATTTTGGCAAATGCAGGAATTTGCTCATCCGACCATAAACCTAGGTCGAAATCCGTAATTCGGCCGTCGGGATCAATATCGGTCATTTCCATGATGATGAGTCCAGTTCCGCCTACTGCGCGGCTGAGGTAGTGAATGTAATGCCATTCATTCGGTATGCCATCCTTAGCCGTAACGGAATACTGGCACATTGGCGCCATGACGATGCGATTATTAAGGTGCAAACCTTTCAGGTCGTACGAAGAAAATAGCTTTTGACGCATTTTTAACCTCCGAATATCGTTTAAACGACTGGTTCCTTGCCATTATGACGGGTTTGTTTTTCATGTACGCCTATATTATTAATGGTAATGAAGATTAATTCAAGCACCTACTTTTAAGTAAGGTAGCTACTAAAATTATATTAACTTACTTTTTAATTGTGTTCAACCATTCAAGAAAAATCGATAGCAATGACAGAATACGCCAACCCATGGAGGCTGCTCCACATGTGTCGGCAGAAAAGTTCTGTCCGAGCGGCTGCACCTGCAAGGCCCAGTATTCGGCTAAGCTGGATCTCGATAATCTTGGCTATTTGCTCGTCGCCTTGTTCATGCTTGCCTGGTTGGTATCGCTGACAGTCTGGAAGACGATGAAGCTGGAGAAACGTTCTGACTTCGCGGGGTAGCCGCCATATCCGGGTGGCATGCATCGCCGTGTCTTGCTATAATGGATGCAGAAAATCGAGGTGATCGCATGGCGAAGAAAGATAAACACCGCACAGCGGCTGCCCAGCAGCCCGTAGCGTCGAAAGAAGAGAAGCCCGCAACCTTGAAGGACCTGCTTCGTCCGGATATTCTGGATAAGCTCAAGGCAACGGCCCAAGATTTGAAATCCGCGGAAGAGAAGCGCAAGGAAGACCTTCGCAAGCAGGAGGAAGCGGCCCGCGCGGCAGAACAGAAACGGCTCGACAACGATTTCGAATATTTGCTGAACAACAGCAAAATCGACCATCGTTCCAAGAACGGCTGAATCATGCAGATTTGCCCGAAGCTCCTATTCGCACCTAGCGAATAGGAGCTTTTTGGCATTATTATCCAAATGGAATTATAGATTCACCTCCACCTGTCCATGCGAAATGCAGTTATGCCGAATTGACTGCTAGAAAAGGAGGTGATCAATGATAGAAGCTAGATTTATAGATTCCAAAACATCTCAAAATGCCAGCTATGCCAACTCCATCGCGATTCCGATTTTGGTCGTTAATACACCTAACCTGATCGCGCAGCAGACGTTGGATCTTTCCAGTGCAACAGCCGACCTGACTCGCGTTGAATTTACGGGTGTTGCAGCGGTTTAGCTTCCGCTTTTGCCGCTTGCGACCAGTATTTTGATTTTTGTGACGCGCGGACTAATGTCCGGTGATTTGAACGTTTTCTCCGCATCGCAGAATTTGGACCTCGGCATTGTAGGACCACAGCTGATCTCGTTCTCCGGATCGGATTTCAATGCACCGAATAACGCGAGCGTGGCGTATTCCGTCTTCATCCAAGCCTCTGCGCTCGGAACGACCCGCGTTGGCCCTGAGAGCTTCAATTTCACTGCAGTATCGGACTAATTCACCTTCCTTTAGAAGCGATCTTAAAGCAGGGGCTTGCATGTACAGGCTTGCCTCGTGGTATAATAAGGCATCTTGCACGTTACTGGAGGTATCCATTTAGATATCATGTGGACTTAATTCCCTGTCGATCATGATTTTCGAATAATGACGATCAGAGATGCTTTGCTTTTACGCAAAGCGGAATTGGCCCCGTATGTCTAATGGAGATGACTGCAACTGTTCCATGCCCAAATTCGGGTTTGTAACGACGATAACCTGCACCGTCTTAACAGGCGGCTGTTGTTTGCGTGCAGACAGCTCTATTCAACGTGGATCCATTTTCGCAACGTCGTAAACCGCAGGCACATGTCTGCGGTTTTTTTGTCATTCCGATGCGCCCTTGCGCTTTGCGCTTCTCTGCATCGTCATTCGAACATCATCACCCCGGTCAGTTGTTGAATTTAACGATGGAGTGTGATGGTCTTGACAACCTTATTAACGATTCGAAATTTAAGAAAGAGCTTTGGCGACACCGAGGTGCTGAAGCAGGTAAGCGCGGATATTGGAGCAAGGGAACGAATCGGACTCGTCGGCATGAACGGTGCCGGCAAAAGCACGCTAGCGAATTTGATATTCGGTTCGCTCCTGCCGGATGCAGGGCAGCTGATCCGTCATATGGAAGGAATGCGCATCGGCTATTTGCTCCAATCGACTTCCTATACGGTCCATACCTTCAGCAGCATGCTCGAAGGAGAATCAGGCAGGCCCGACAATGGAGACTTTCTTGAAGTTACCAGCCATCTCGGCTTGCGAAGGGTGAAGGAATGGGATGACAGCCGGCTGTCCGGATTAAGCGGCGGAGAGAAAACGAAGCTTGCGCTGGCACATATTTGGACGTCTGAGCCCAACATTCTGCTGCTCGACGAACCGACCAACCATCTTGATTTTCAGGGCGTCGACTGGCTGGTCGATGAACTGAAGTCGTTCGGCGGCACGACAATTCTAATCTCGCATGACCGCTATTTCCTGGATGAGACCGTAGACCGCATCATTGAATTGCAGGACGGCGTCTCCACGGCTTTCCCCGGTAACTATGCGTTCTACCGGGCAGAGAAGGAGCGCCGCTATTTGAGCCAGCAGCACCAATACGAGGAACAGCAGAAATATGAGCAGAAGATCGAGGCGGAGATCGCACGCTTGAAGAATTGGTCGGAGAAGGCGCATCGTGAAGCAGGCAAGAAAGGGAAGATGGCCGAAATGCGCGCGGGCGTCAAGGAATTTTATCGCAGCAAGGCCAAGAGCATGGACAAACAAATCAAGTCCCGCATTCATCGTTTAGAGAAGATTGAGATTGAAGGCGTAGAGAAGCCCAAGGAAGAATCGAAGATATCCTTCGGGTGGGAAAACGCGGGCAAACGCGGGAGGCGCATTGTGGAGGCATCCCGCATCAGTAAGTCGTTCGGCGATCGGCAGCTTATCGCTGACAGCTCATTCTACCTGCGTCGAGGCGAGAAGGTGGGACTTATCGGCCCGAACGGCTCCGGCAAAACAACGCTGATCGGCATGCTGCTGGCCCAGCAGGACGTGGATAGCGGGCAGCTATGGATGAGTCCGACCGTCAAGGCGGCATATCTCACGCAGGATGTTTCCGATTTGGATGAAGGATTAACGGTACTGGAGCTGCTGCAAGAGGCGCACGAGATCCGCAGCGATATCGGCAAAGCCCGAACGATGCTCGCCCATATGGGCTTTCACGCAGCTATGCTGATGAAGCCGGTTCGTCAGCTTAGCCTGGGCGAACGAACGCGGATCAAGCTGGCGCAGCTGATGATGCGGGAGCAGGACTTGCTTATCCTCGATGAGCCGACCAACCATCTGGATTTGGCCAGCCGGGAGCAGCTGGAGCAAACGCTGCAAGCATACAACGGCACGCTCATCATTGTTTCGCATGACCGTTATTTAATCGATAGCATTTGCACGAAGCTGCTTGTTATCGAGGAAGGAAGTATCCGGCGGTTGGAAAGCGGATATAAGGATTATCGAGAACGGGCAAGGGGGGAAGCGGCGAATAGTGCTGGAAAGACGCGTCAGATGGACGATGCGTCAGAGAAGCGCCGCAACCTGCTGGAGCAGCAGCAGCGGGAAGAAGAGCTGCTGATTGTGATGAATCAGATGACGTATTTACTTGGCGAGCTCAGCAAGCTGAAGCCGACGGATAACCAGTATGCGGAGCTCGACGAGGCATTCAAGCAGCAGGCTGCCAGGAAGAAACAGCTTCTGCAGCCTTAATTCAAATGGTGAATCAAGTGGATGAAGCGCTGCAACCCTGCTTTGTGCTGTGACGCAGACGGATGACGTAAAGAGGCTCCGAGTCGTTCGCCGTAATTCTCGTTATGAGCAAAATACAGAAACGCCATAAATAGTTTCGGAATATACTGAAGTAACCGTTTGCGCGGTGAATGGCACCGCATTCACCGCTGCATACTAATGGCTAGCAAGCCGGAAAGGAATCGTCCGGCGGTACAACAGGGTGGTGACTACAGGATGCAATTAGATGTTACCTTGGATTGGGATATTTACTTATTGGCCGGCGTGGGCTCGAAAAGAACGATTTTTGCGGAGTGCATGAAAGAATTGAATCGACGTTATTCTGAATCAGGCAAAATGATCCGTATCCGGGAATTGTTCCCCTACGGCGATCACACGCAAAATTTCTACCGTCAGCTCCTGCGCGTGCGAAAGGATCTATCCCGATTCCGCAGAGCGGTGCAGTCCGGCGCGAAGTCGGTCGCGGAGCAGGTTCGTCAGCTGTCGGCAGGCAGGCCCGTCCTGTTTATCGGCCACAGCGGAGGAGGCGTTGCGGCCTACCGAGCGGCTGTTATGCTTAGCAGAGAGGGCGTCATTCCGGACTGGCGCGTCGTACAAGTGGGTTCGCCGAAAATGCCGATTCATAAGGACGATGCGGATAAGGTGCACTATATGGTGGCAGTGACCGAGAATGGCGAATGCGCTGATTTTATTACGCGGCTGGGGAGCTGGGGCGGCTTCAGTCAAAGCAGGTATGGCATCCCCTACTGGAATCGTGTAAAATATGCTCCGAACCATATCCTTCCGATTTTGACGCTTGGCGGACATCAGCATTATTTTCGCAAGGAACAGCCTTACGTCCATCCTGAGCGAGGACCCAATCTGGTGCTCATCATCGACAAGATCTGGGATCATGTCGTCCGTGAACTAAGCTTCTCGGCAAGAGGCATGATGTAGCGATAGGTATACGTCGCAATAATCCAAGGAGCATCTGCTAGTCATGAATCAGTTGACCGCCCGTTTATATGCTTGTTTGGAAATCGGCATGGTTTCCGCGTATTTGGGACTCACTTCGTTTGGGGGACCCGCGGCGCATTTGGGTTATTTCCATAACGAATATGTGGTGAAAAGAAAATGGATTTCGGAGCAGAGCTATGGCGATCTCGTGGCATTATGCCAATTCCTCCCTGGTCCGGCAAGCAGTCAGGCGGGTATGGGAATCGGCATGATGCGCGCCGGGATTCCCGGTGCCATCGCGGCATGGCTTGGCTTCACGCTGCCTTCTGCCATTCTATTAATCTTATTCGCTCTCTTGATGCATGGCAGAGATATGGGTGATTCGGCCTGGATCCATGGTTTGAAGCTCACGGCCGTTGCGATCGTAGCGCAGGCGGTCCTAATGATGGGGCAGAAGCTCGCCCATACGAAGACGCTTGCGACGATAGCAGTTCTAACGGCTGGTACGGCTCTGCTCTGGCAGAGTCCGGTTAGCCAGATCGTGTTGATCGCTGTCTCTGGCTTAGCCGGCTGGCTGCGCTATCGAGACCAGCCTGCAGCCGCTGAGCCATCGCCTGGCATCAAGCTGAATCGGAAGGCTGGCGTGCTTCTGATATCTCTGTTCGTGCTGCTGCTGATCGTGCTGCCGCTGCTGCGCGGCGTGGTGGATGCCCATCTCTTCGATCTGTTCGACAGCTTCTACCGGACAGGCTCGCTCGTCTTCGGCGGAGGTCATGTCGTGCTGCCGCTGCTGCAGCATGAAGTCGTTCAGTCCAATTGGGTCAGCCAAACGGACTTTTTGGCTGGATATGGAGCAGCACAGGCTGTTCCCGGCCCGCTGTTTACATTTGCCTCTTATCTCGGCATGATCTCAGAGGGACTACCAGGTGCGATAACGGCGACTGCTGCCATCTTCCTCCCGGCCTTCCTGCTTATTGCAGGTGCGCTGCCGTTCTGGAACGAGCTTCGCGGAAGAGCCGGCATCCAGGGCATTATGAAAGGCGTCAATGCTGCCGTCGTTGGTCTGCTTCTGGCCGCGCTCTATAACCCGATCTGGGTCAGCGCCGTACATGCGCCGAAGGATTTTGCGCTGGCGGCGGTCTTGTTTATCATGCTGGTCGTGTGGAAGGTTCCGCCGTGGGCGGCTGCCGGTGCCGGAGCGCTTGGCGGCATGCTGCTGCTATGGATTTAGGAGGGGGGTGGATTCACATCGCAGAGCAGGAGCCGGCCAACTGCTTCTAGATGCGGTGAAGAAGTTTGGTCAGCTTACTAGCGCCAAGGGCATTGCGCTTTCCACGGCGAGGGACAATCTTCAGGCGCAGCGGCTGTACGAACGGAATGGGTACTGCTTGGATGAGGAGTTTCAATCCTATTTTCTGAAGCTATAGTCCGATAGAAGCAGGACCGCAGCCAATTGGCTGCGGTCCTGTTTAATTGCAGTATTTACATGATGCAGGGGATAAGTGTTCGTCCGATTATTAAGCAGAAGGCTCGGTTGGAGACGGCTCTGCATCGGACGGCTTTGCTGCAGGCGGTTCGGCGGCAGGGCGGACCTTGCGCTGCGGTTTGGCCATTTCAGCCACAAATACTTCCTCGAGCTCAGCCATTTTGCGCGGGTCGTCGGTGGCGATTTTGCCTGTCAGCACATGCTCTACGATCAGCGGCCATGTCGCCTTCACCTTCTGGGCGGCTAGGATGCGAATCGCATTCTTGACCAGCTTGCGCTCCTTGGAATTGGAATAGACATCCTTGAATTGCTGGATGCGTTCGAAGTCCAAGCTGCCGAATACGGCGCGAAAGATGTCTGATGTCATTCGTGCGTCTTCCAGTGCCCGGTGAGCTTGATTATCCTCTCCTCCAAGCCCGAGCTCCGTAAGCGCAGTCTCGACGCTAACGTCATTCGTCACGCCCTTGTACCGGATATAGCCTTTCAGCAAATCATAATATTGGATTGCGAGCCAATAGGCATCGTCCATGCCATGCATCCGCGTGTCGAACACGATCCGTTTCATGTCCTCGCCGCCCCAAGTGACGACCAGGAGCTCCTCATGCGGCCCCAGCCAGTCCATAAATGCGCGGATCACCTTCGGGAATCCATCCGCGGCATCGATGCCCTCTTGGGGAATGCCGGTTTTCTTCTGAATGAAATCATTCAGCTTCGCAAAATAAACCGGCTTGACGAGCGCCGTAAATTGGTTGACAGGCTTCAGTGACGCATCCAGTCTAACGGCTCCGATTTCAATGACTTCCATCGGCAAATCGCTGGCGAATTTCCGACCGTTAAATTCGATATCTAATATAATATAGTCCAATTGAGAAACCTCCACTGCTGATGTATCGCACTCCATTCTAACAGATTACCTCGCATGCTGTCTCGCCGCAAAATCTTTTTGCCATTTCTCGCATACGGCAGATTGGATTTCGGCAGCCGATTCATAGATAATAGGGAAGAAGGTTTGCGATTTCCCTTATGATGGAGGTAACCTGTGGTCACATTTCTTCAACTGAATACGATCTTCCTAAGCATGATCATGGAAGCGATTCCGTTCATTTTGCTCGGCGTTATTATTTCCGGACTTATTCAAACCTTCTTGTCGGAACGCTGGATTGCACGCGTGCTGCCCGGCAACCGGTATATGGCCTCACTGCTTGGCTGCGGCGTCGGCTTGTTCTTTCCCGCGTGCGAATGCGGCATTGTGCCGATCACGAGACGGCTGCTGCGCAAAGGGGTACCGCTTCACGCCGGCATTGCGTTCATGCTGACGGGCCCGATCATTAACCCCGTAGTGCTGTTCGCCACGTATATCGCCTTCGGCAACGATTGGCGGATGGTGGCCATTCGCGGCGGTTCTGCGATTATTGTCGCCTACGCGACCGCAATCGTCCTATCGTACCTCTATCCGAGGCTGCCGATGCGTCTGAGGGAGGATGCGGCGGCAGAGACAGCGGCCGGTGCGGAATTCGCTGCTGCTGCGCCTGCGCAGGCTTCGATTGGACGCAGGCTTTACGACGTCATGCTTCATGCGGTCGACGAATTTTTCTCCGTCGGCAAATATTTGGTGCTGGGGGCATTCATTGCGGCCTCCATGCAGACATTTATTCCGACTTCGTCGCTGATGGAGCTCGGAAGCAATCCCGTCTCTGCTTCGCTTGTGATGATCGGTCTTGCTTTTATCATGTCCCTCTGCTCGGAAGCAGATGCCTTTATCGCTTCTTCTTTCCGCAGTACGTTCTCCGTAGGGGCACTTTCGGCCTTTCTCGTCTTCGGTCCAATGGTTGATATCAAGAATACGCTTATGCTGCTCGGCGTGTTCCGCGGACGCTTCGTCCTCGTACTGATTGGACTTGTGGCTGTCAGTACGCTCGGCGTATCCTTGATCGTGGGGAGGCTCTTTGGATGATTCGACTTTATCTGCTGGCGGGGTTCGCGTGCCTGTTCCTCATGATGAACATGAATGGTAATTTGAACAAGTATATCAACACAAAATACGCGTATTTGTCTCAAAGTGCTATTGTGCTGCTTGGCGTGCTGTTCGTGTTCGAATTCGTTCGGCTGTACGTGAAGGAGCAGGAGGCCAATAAGCGGAAAGCGGCCGCATTGGCAGCCGCAGGAGAACAGGCGGCCCTTCATGGGCATCATGAATCGGATGGGCGGCATGGGCGACATGATGTAGAAGCTCACGATCACAATCTCGGCCATAATCACCATCATGGTCACGATCACCATCACCACCACGATCACAGCCACAACCACGATCACCTCGGGCACTCGCACGAGCAGCCGATCAGATGGAAGCGGTATGTCGGATACGCCATTCTTATTTTCCCGCTTGTGACCGGCTTCTTCCTGCCCGTGCAGACGCTTGATTCCAGCTTCGTGAAGGCCAAAGGGTTCTCGTTCCCGGATTTCAACGTATCGCCGGACAATCCCGGGTTCCACCAGTTTCTGAAGCCGGATACGAGTGTATTCTACGGGAAACAGGGCTACGCCAAGGTGTCCAAGACGGAGCTTAACGAATTTCTGGCTATGAAGGACGTGAATTTGACCGACGTTAATTACTTAAGAGGCCTGGAATCGCTCTATAACTTCCCCGATGCTTTCATCGGACGAACGGTCAGCTTCGACGGCTTCATCTATAAAGGGGAGCAGGTGGAGGGCAATCATTATTTTGTGTTCCGCTTCGGATTTATCCACTGCGTCGCGGACTCCGGCGTTTTCGGGATGCTGGTCGATTTCTCGAAGGCGACGCCGCTTCAGGACGATCAATGGGTGCATGTGTCCGGCAAGCTGAACTGGGAATTCTATCAGCCGTTCAAACAGAATCTGCCGGTCCTTGAAGTTCAATCGTGGGCAGCTATCGCGAAGCCCAAGGATCCTTATGTATACCGGGCATAATCTGGGCAGCAAGAAAGACGCTGAGTTTCTCCTTCGAGGAGTCTCAGCGTCTTTTTGTATTCAGGCGCGAGAGCTGCCCTGCGTTATTCATCATCGGATTCGATCCATACCGCTGCTTCATTGGAGAAGGCCGAATTCGAACTCGTCTGTTGATCAACGCCGTACGTATAGACGGCACGTATACGGAAGCGAATCCGGTTCTGCAGCGGGTGGTCCGACACGCGCAGCCGGTAAGTCACCTCGACCGTTTCACTGGGCCGCAGCAGGCCGAGGTATAATCCTTCGCCGGGGCGATAAGTCACGGGTCTTCCGTTGATACGGATGCTCTGGATATCAAGTGTCGTCTCGTCTTGAACCAGGCCGAAGAGCGTGACATATGCCGGAGCATTGCCGATATTGGTAACGCGCACGATGACGTCGAATGATTCGCCAGCGACGGCAAGCTGAGGTATATACGCTTGCCCATCCCATCAAAAAAGCACAGCGCCCGTTAGGACGCTGTGCGGATGTTTTATCGAATGACTCGGCGGGCGGTTTTGTAGGTGTGATCCCAGATGCTGCCTTTGAAGGTGGAGATCGTAACGCCTACGCCTACGCGGTACGTATGCAGCAGCTTCCCGTTGCCGATATATAAGCTGACGTGGTTAATGACGCCGTCACGGTTCGTGTCGGAGAAGATGAGATCGCCGGGCTTCAAATTTTTTCTGGATACGTACACGCCGGCTTTGGACTGCTCTTTGGATGAGCGGGGAATTTTGATTCCGTGTTTCTTGAATATGTACTGCGTAAAGGATGAGCAGTCGAAGACGCTCGTGATTCCGGATTTTGCGCCGAATTTGTACGGCGTGCCCAGATAGTGCTTGCCAGTTGCTGCTACTTTATTCGCAATCGTAGTCGTGGAAGCGGCATGTGTCGTGTGCGGCGTAATCGTAGCTGCACCAGTTAACGCGATAGATAAGCTGAGCGTAAGTCCGATTAATTTCTTCTTGAGGTTTACAGTGTTGAGAGTCATGATGAGTTCCTCCTAGTGTGTATGAGTCTGATACAGGCTGGGGTCGTTCTCGTCTGGAACAACTATAGCACATCAAACTCTACCACTAATTACTAATGTGGAAGGAAACCCTTTCGTTTCAAGCCTCCATTAGCATTTCTTAGAAATAGATGAGGATTATCTCATTTTTGGCCCCTTGACAGAAAATAAAACCAGCATCCGAGTATGGAAGCTGGTTTATAGGTTATTTACCGTCTATCAGCTTGAAATCATCGTAATGAAAGCCGGGTGCAACGACGCAGGATACAAGCACGGGCTCGTCGCCGAGCGGCTTCGCCTTTTGCCAAACATTCGCCTGAACGAGAGCCTGCGGATGCTGGCCGTTCGCGACATCGGGACCGATTATAATCTCCTTGGAGACCTTCGGCCGGTCCTCGGTTCCGCCTAATGTGAGCAGCAGCGGACTTCCGGAATGCCACAGCCAAAGCTCGTCAGAGAGAACGGTATGCCACGCTGATTGTTCATGCGGATGAAGGACGAAATAAATCGACGTTGCGGCGAATCGCGCACCGGAGTAGGCTTCGTCTAAGACATGATGAGGAATTTCGAAGGAGGCTTTCCACAGCTCCTTGTACCATCCGCCTTCGGGATGCGGGCTGAGATCCAATTGCTTTACAAGAGGGGATAATGGCTTGGTCATACTCATCAGCAGGCTTGTCTCCTTTAATCTCTCTATCACGTTTACTCTCTCAATCAACTCTCCTATCAATGTAGCGGATCTTGTCGATTTTGTAAATGAAAGCGGCCATGGCAGGTCATGCTTCTGCCATGGCCGAACAGGTAATGCATACATGTACGACAGACTTATTGAATGACCCCGCATGCGATTCGGTCGCCAGAATTGCCGGATGGGTCGGTGACATAATCATCAGCCTTGTCATGGATCACGAGCGCCACGCCGCCGGTCTTAAGAAGCGAGTTCGGCTTGCCCGGCATCAGCGTGACGACGCGCGTTTCGAAATCAGCCTTTACGCTGCCGCCTGCATCGACTTTCAGATTGGGAAGATCGCCTGCATGGAAGCCCTTGGGATTGTTGAAGCCATGCTGCTTGACCGCAGGATTGAAGTGAGCGCCGGCTGTTTTGAAGTCCGGGGCGTCACATTTGCCGGTTTCGTGAAAATGGATGCCGTGCTCGCCGGGCGTCAGCTTGCTCGCTTCCACGTGCAAGACGACTGCATCCTGCTTCTGCGTGAGCGTGGCTGAGCCGATCGTTTCGCCTTTCGTGTTCATGAGCTTGACATTCACCACCGGTTCATTTGCGTGATGGTCCTTGGCCAAAGCCAATGCGGGACTTTGCAGGGAAAGGCCGAGCAGCA
Organism: Paenibacillus sp. R14(2021); assembly: GCF_019431355.1. Taxonomy (NCBI): domain Bacteria; kingdom Bacillati; phylum Bacillota; class Bacilli; order Caryophanales; family Paenibacillaceae; genus Paenibacillus; species Paenibacillus sp. R14(2021). The sequence continues at coordinate 1,282,530 of NZ_CP080269.1, read as the reverse complement.
GCGTGCAAATTGCTGTTCCTTTCATCCATACCTGTGCTGATTTCATATTCGTTGTACCTCCTTCAAGTATGCGGCGGAATCCGCGCTCCTGATTATCATTGCCTGCCGGCTCTCGAAGCAAACCTGTGCAGCGGTCGATTCGCTGACTTTAATGTAGGAGATAAATCGAAAATAGCATTTTGCATTGAATTGTCGTACACTTCGTAATAAGGAGTGATGCATTCGTGGAACAGATGAAATTTACACTCGAGGAAGCCAATGCAATGCTTCCTCAGCTGCAGGAAGATTTGATCAAGCTGCAGTTGTTGACCCAGCAATTCGAGATGAAATATGAGATGCTGTACCAGCTGAAGGATAAGCAGCGCGTCGGTACGTTGAATCATGGCAGCGCGCCGGATCCGTTCTTCGAATTGGAAAGCCAACTGGAATTCATGCGAATGGAAGTAGAGCTTGGCATTCGGAATTTCGAACGCAAGGGCGTCTTGCTGAAGATGATCAACCCTGGATTGATCGATTTTCCATCGGTTTTCAATAATGAAGAAATTTTAATCTGCTGGAAACAGGGCGAAGAGCGCGCCACCCATTACCACGGGTATGAGGATGGATTTAAAGGCCGCAAACGCTTTCCTGGCGTGGATTAGCGCATAGCATACCGACTTTTGGAGAGAAGCCTGAGCAATCAGGCTTCTTTTCTTTTTCGCCACAGGAGGAATGTCCATCGACAAAACTACATAAGTTTCTTACAGAAGGTTTGACATGCTTTTCAATAGTTTGCCTTTACAATCTAACCTATATCGGAAAGGCCCTTAAAATCCAAGGAAGAGGTGTAACTATGCTTAGGAGCATCCAATGGAATGTAATGGCTTATATGATTAGCGCGGCGCTGCTTGCGTCATTGTTCTTATCGTTTAACCTAACGTCGACAATGTGGAACAAAGGAACGGCTGAACAGAGCTTCCCGCAGTGGTACGGAAATAGGCAAACGATGCCCGTCGCATCCCAGTCCGTGACTTCCATCCCATCCGATCCGTCTCTGCTTTCCGTCCCCAAAACAAACCTCCAGCCTGCGGCTGTTTCTCCTCGAATTTCACCGGCAGCGCAAGCATCTGCCCAAGCAAAAACGATCGTCCCGCCAATAACGAAACCCCTTCATACATATAAAGTAACCTCGTTCTACCTCAACGTCCGCGAGATGCCAAGCGCCGATTCCAAGATCCTTCGCGAAGTCAAGCAAGGCACGCTACTGGAAGTATTGACCGCCACCGAAAGCGGCTGGCTGTCGCTTAAGGAAGGCGGCTTCGTGCACGGCCGATATGCGGTTCCCGTCGCAGAAGCTGCTGCTCCAATGAACAAGTCGCTCGCAAGCACCCAAACAATCGTGCCCATAGGCGCAACGCTTCCGCTGACGACACCGGCATCGTCGGCTCCAGCTGCCAATAAGACTTCAATTACGGCACTTCCATCTAAGGCCATGGAGCAGGAACAATCACCTCCGGTCACTGATGGGATTGCCGCAACCGAAGCTGGCGGCAATCCGGTCAAGCCCTCCTCTAAGGTCATGTCCGATTCCGGACTTACGAAGGCGCATATTGCGCTTATCTTGAAAGGCACGAAGCTGGAAGGCCAGGGACTGGAGGAAGCGGTGCTCGGGATCGAAGAGAAATACGGGATCAACGCTTTCTTCACGATCGCGGTCATGAAGCTGGAGAGCGGCAACGGCAAGAGCAAGCTGGCCAGGACCAAAAACAATCTATTTGGCCTGAATGCGACAGGAAATGGGAACGTTAAGGCGTACGCCTTCGCCACGAAAGGAGATTGCGTACGAAAATTCGGCCAGCTCATCAGCGATAATTACGTAGAGCGGGGCTTTACGACGATCGAGAAGGTCGGGGGCAAATATTGTCCGGCGAACGGGCGATGGGCAGGACATGTCCGAAGTATTATGCGAAGCGATTTCAGTAAGCTCATTTAATGAAATGCGGCTAACAACCGGTTGACAGGAGCTAACTTGTCATGTAAGATTCCTTGAGTAACACATGCAATCCCAACATGCAAGAACCATTCGTATAGCCTCACAACAGGGTGAGGGTCTCTACAGGAAGCCGCAACTTCCTAACTACGAATATGGAATGATCTTCGGATGATTCTATATTCGCAGTTAGGAAGTTTTTTGTGTTTCAGGGTCAATGTGAAGGGGGACAATATAGAAATGAAATACATGCTTGCAGTATTGATGGGGGCGGTAAGCTACGGCATCCTATCGACAATTGTTGTGAAGGCTTACGGCGAAGGCTACGGACTCGGAGAGGTGGTCGGCACCCAGCTGCTCGTTGGGTTCGTGCTTTCATGGCTGCTTGCGGGGGTTACGCGCGGGCGCGAAATCAGAAGATCGCGGGCAGTTAAGGAGCAAGCCACGAAGGGAAGCGCAGCTTCTGCCGCTGGGGTAGGATTGACTTGGAAGCATCGGCTGCTGCTGATGTCAGCCGGCGTGCCTACCGCTTTGACCGGATTGTTGTATTATCATTCCTTACGCTATATACCGAATTCGTTAGCCATCATTTTGCTTTTCCAATTTACATGGATGGGCGTTCTGGTTCAGGCAGTTATGAAGCGCCAACGCCCGAGCGGCATCATGCTGCTAACGCTTGTCGTACTATTCGGCGGGACGCTGCTCGCTGCAGGCATTCTCGATCAAGGGGTCTCGAAATTCAATGTCATAGGCATGGTGCTTGGTTTATTGGCTGCTATGAGCTATACGTTATTCGTGCTGTTCAGCGGTAAACTCGTGCCTGCAGCGGCACCAGCATATCGCAGTGCCTGGATGATTACGGGCGGGCTCATACTCGTCTTTATTTTATTTCCGCCCGTGTTCCTGTTTAACGGTGTCATTTGGGGCCATTTGCTCGTTTACGGCTTCCTTCTTGGTCTGTTCGGGGCTTTCATTCCGCCGGTGCTTTTCGCAGCGGGCGTTCCGCATATCGGAGAAGGCATGGCTGCGATTCTTGGAGCGTCTGAGCTGCCGGTTGCCGTTATGCTCTCGGCTGTCGTTCTCCATGAGCAAGTCACTTTGTTACAATGGGCAGGCGTCGTACTCGTGCTGCTCGGTGTTTCCTTGCCTGAGCTCGTAAAGAGGCTTTCGCGTTCAACCGCGGGATGGCATGCGCACAAAGCAAAATAACATGGCTTCCATTGAATTCCAGAAGCTCCGGAGGTATAGTAAAAGCTAACGGTGTTTGGGATAGAAAAGGGGAGGCTGGCAACGTGACGGTGTATATCGCGCTGATCCGGGGCATTAACGTCGGAGGCAAGAACAAGATTGCCATGGCGGAACTGAGGCAAGAGCTGGAAGCGGTAGGGCTAAACCGTGTCCAAACGTACATTCAAAGCGGCAATGTCGTTTTTGAATCGGAACATTCGGCATCCGCGCTACGCGAGAGCATAGAACAAGCGATTACACGCATTTCCGGCATTACCGCTCAGGTGATGCTGCGAACGTCGGTACAGTGGGAAGCAATTATCGACTGCTGTCCCTATCCATTGGAAGCGGCGCAGGAAGGCAAGAGCGTCCATCTATCTGTGCTGCACGAACCGCTGACAGACAAGCAGATCGAGAAGCTGAACGCCGGCGTATCGGAGCTCAACCGTTATCAGACGCAAGAACTGGAGATTTACTGCCATTATGGCCAAAGCATCATGGATTCCAAGCTGGCCGGCAATTTTGCCAAGCTCAGGGACGGCGTCACGACCCGCAATTGGAATACCGTGTTGAAGCTGCAAGAGATGATTCAAGCGATGTGAATAGGAAAGGGCTGCCCGGCGCGTCAAGCAAAGTTGACGCGTGGACAGCCCTTTTTTTGGATACCCCGCTTACGAATGCGTTACTCTTAGTGCTCGGCTTCGCTCATTGTACTGCATGAGGAATCCTGCTTAAAGGCATCAGCTGCTTCTTCTGCAGAGAATTCGGTGTCGTCTTGGCCAGGTACTGGCAGTTTGTTCAGCTCTGAGGACTGCACGTCGGCTTTGGAAACTTCGTTTTGTTGGTTTTTCATGAGAATTCCTCCAGTTGGATGGTGATGGCAACAGAAATTAGAGTACCCATTGGTGGAGGGCAATTATACACGTTCATTAGAACCGAATGATAGAACGAATAGGTAATATAGGCTATAATCGTTAATTATGTGAAACGATGGGGAGGACGCTGGGCGAAATGAAGAAGACAATCACGCTGCTATTACCTTTGCTCGTACTGCTGCTCTCTGTGCCGATTGCCGGCGCGCAGCCTGCGGACAAAACAATTACGGTCAGTCTTAACGGCCAGCCGATCACGATGCCGGCAGCGCCTTATATTGCGAATGGCGTCACGATGGTGCCATTTCCGACCGATTTTCGAAGCTTTACACCTCGCTGTAAGCTGGGACAAGGTGTCCCAAACGGTGAAGGGTTCCAATAACTGGATATCAATGGAACTGTGGACGGGCAGCGAGCCCAGATGGCCAAAGCTGGGTTTACGGAGATATGAATATCAATCTCAGAGGAAATGGCAGCGGCCAGGCAAATATGTATTACCAAGCGGACTTGACTTACGGGGACGGTTTACAAGATGGCGAAACCTATACGGTAACCGTGGACTTGGACGACAAGCTGAAGCATTTATATGATGCGCCGGACAGCTATACCTTCGTATATCATCAAGGCGATAAAGTCCTTCACATCTTCACCCTAAAGAATCTCCCTCCGGCGCAGGTCAACGGGAAAGTCGTCGACGAGAACGGCCGCCCGCTTGCGAATGTAAACGTTGAGCTAAGCATGGATGGTAATATTGGCATTCCGAATTTGTATTCCACTGCGAATGACGGCAGCTTCCAGTTCCGCGGCCTTCGATCCGGTAAGAACTATGCTATAATCCCGAGGCCCATGTTACACAGGACGCCAACAAGTGAAGATTTTATTCAGGTTCCACAGCAGTCATTCGTATATAATGGTACGCCAGTCGACTTAGGTGCCATCAAGCTTCCTCACGTTCAGCTTACTGGCAGATTGAAAGACAGTGAAGGCAATGATCTTCATGCCATGGCAATGCTGAAGGATGCAGCCGGCAACATCATCGGCAGTTCGTTCCCTTATGAGAACGGTTATTTCGGAGTTGGCGGCATGGAGGAAGGCAAGAGCTATACGTTAACCGTATTAATGGTCCAACTTCCCAGTTTCTTGAAAGTGACCGTGGAGCGAACAACGATCGAGCTTCCTAAACCGCAAACGTTCGTTTACACGAAAGGGATGTCGGAGTTATCCTTTGTCCAAAGGATGGGCAGCAGCTATTTGACAGGCGTTATCACGACGAAGGATTATAAAACCGAGGAAAATGCGAGTGTCATCGTTGATTTCTTGAATGACGACGGTTCCGTATCACGTACCGTCACAGTTTATACCGGCATAAAGGGCACCTCGAACGCGATAATAACCCCATCCGGTCAGTTTAAAATCGATGTCAGCAACGGTATGAAAGGCCGTATCCACGCTGTAAGCGCAGACGGCAAACGTAAATCCAAGACTTATGATTTTACGGTCACGAATTACAGTGTCGATATTCCTAGACTTATCGTCGAATAATAGCCGAATAACGAATGGAACCCCTGGCAGCTCACGCATGGCGCGAGCCGCCAGGGGTTCTTCGCTTACATCAAGAAAGTGCCGATGACGATCGACGAGCCTAGAATGACAGCCCGTAATAACTGTGCGACGGCTTTATTTCCTTTGGCGATTTCTTCGCCCACATTCAATTTAGGTGTTAGGAAGTCAAAGAGGACGTAGACGAGACAAAGCAGCACGATGCCGATTCCGGACCAGACGAGCATCGCTTCCCAGTCGTGGGAGCTGTAAGAGACCATGGCGACGATGATGCCGAGGCCGAGCAGCTTACTGCCCATGTAAATGCCGGCGGCTTCATTACCACGCCGGATTTCTTCCCAGTCATTGAAGCTGGTCAGCTTGCTGAAGATGAATGCGCCGACGAGCATAGCTGCAATCAAAATAATAATTCCAATCCCCACATTACCAATATCCGTTCCAAAATGATTCACTGCTTACTCCTCCTTCGTGTGGATGGCTGCCGGGCAAAAATATGCCAGGTCGCCCGTGATTTTGCCGCCGATTCGTGGCAATAGACCGGCAAATGTGCCGCCGATGACGTAAGCCCCAGTTAGAAGCCGGCCTGAATAGGGGCCTTCCTCTGTCTCGACGACGACTTCTTCCATTGGAAACAGCTGCTGATAAATTTTTGGTTGGTTGTCGTAGTAGCTTTGGACGGCTTCCCGTTCGGCCTCGTCGTATCCCCGTTCCATCTCGTCCACGGCTCCTTGAGAATCATATAGCGCAGTGCCTTTGCCTTCGCGGCCCCAGTAGCCTTTGGCTGCATAAGGGACGCCGTATTGTATGAATGGCGACGGTTCATAATAGGTCGGTAGAAAATACGATTCAAGGGTCCGCACATCATCATCATCAAAGAGCTTGAAACCGCAAAATGCTTCTGTTTCGTCACGGCGTTCGTAGAGCGACCAGATAAGCGCCATGAAGCCTTTGCTCTGCGTAATGCTGCTTTGTACAGGATTAATCATGCCAATTCGGCCTTGAACGACGAGGTCCAGCAGATGCTCACCTACAGGCTCAGCCCCGTCTTCATTGGTGTCGTGAACCAAATATTCAAGCGGATAGAGCCGGTAAAGAATGGAGATGCGCTGGCTGCCGGCGAACAGACCAACGTTCGGGATGATCTCCAGCTCCTCAAGCGGAACATAAAGCACGTCATACCCTAATGCCTTAACGGCTTCCATGATATATTCCGTGTTGGTGCGGTCTTCCGTATGCCAGCCATAACTGGAGAATGCAATCGTACCGCTAATGCCCGATTCGGCATAGTGCGTGATCAGTCCAGTGAATGCGCGTTGAATCGTGTCTCGCATTGCCGTAGATGCCGAGCGGTAAGAGGAATACGTATCGATGATTGCATTGCCCGCATAAGCCGTTTCCGGGATGCCGCTAGGCGTGTCTGAGTTGTTCTCGATGCATTTCATGCCCTGCGGTCCGATAATCCAGTCCTGGCGGGAGATGCCGTGGGCAGGCACCTCGATTCTGGCAGCCGTCAGCAGGGCGGGATGCAGACCCAATTGGCCGGTCAGGAAGAAATCCGGGAGATAGCGCTGCGCAAATCGCAGTACTTTCATGTAGATGCGATCCACGCGTTCAGCCGCTTCTTGCAATGCATCGACCTCAGCCTGCTCGTAAAGCGTCAGCGCCGGAAGGCAGTACTGTTTGCCGTTCATTCGGTGATAGGGCAGGCTGGCTTCGATTTCGCCCGTGAAGCATTCCGCATGAGAGACTTCGAGGGATAGGATTCGGTTCATATCACGGCTCATATCGGTCAGCCTCCGCTGCTGTGGCCGCTGCTGCCGAAACCAAAGAAAGACGAGCCTCCGGATGTAGAGCTATGTACGTCTCCCTGGGTGGAGCTGCCGCTTCTCGTGCCGTGGAAGCTGCCTGAGCTTCCTCCGGAGCTGCTGCAGTTCTCGTAATCAGGATCGCACCCGTCGTCGTAGGTGCTGCAGCCAGACAAGGCGACGGGAACAGACAGCAGGAGTGCGAATGTAAGCATTTTGCGGGATTTGTGCGTGAGTCGATCTTCAGCGATCATCTAACCCTAGACCTCCTTTAAGAAAAAAATAACTTTGTTGCGGTCATCGTCATACGCCGTGTACAGTGATTCGTACGTAGTACCTTGTTGGACGAAGTAATGGTCAAGCAGCAGCTGCGCGATTTCAAGCGGGCGGTAGAGCCGATAAAGCGGCTCGCCGTGCTCGAATCTGCCGCTATGCCAGAAGAGAAACTCGGCTTCCAGCCGAGCAGCGCGATCGCAGCGCTCGAACAGGACATCCTGCACATGTGCGCCGTACAGCTCAAGGTCGCTGCTCCGAAACAAGGCGGCATAGACGAAATGGCGCTGTTCGTCTTCGGATTCATGAGAGGTGTGGTGATAGAGCGAATTGCGGATGACCGTACCGTTCACCAGCTTGCGGACAAATAAATCTTCGGCGAACATGGACGATGCGTGCAGCGTCCGTACGACTCGGCGGGACGGTTCATCCCATTCTTGATAGGTCAGGTTAACCATTGTGGACATCTTGCTTGCTCCTTTGCAGGTGAAGTAAAGAAATGAAGCAGAAGGATAAGTTTACTATAATGCAGTACATACGAGAACCAATCCCATTGGTGGCATTTTTTAACAAAGCTTTAATTACCGTCCATGATTGATTAACGAAACCGCAAACGGGGTAATGATAATTCCGCTTACGGATAGGTAACGTTTGGAATAGGGCGGGCAAATAGGGATATAATGAAGTCTGGACCATTTTCAGGAGAGGGGCACAGTGTACATGAGAATTGTCATAACCGGCGCCAGCCGGGGACTAGGCTATGAGATAGCGGTCGCCGCCGCCCGGCGCGGTCATCATGTTATCGCCGGTGTTCGCGATCGGGTAGCCTCAGAAGCCAGATACATGCGTGTAGAGCCGGCCATTCGCGAGCATATTGAAATCATGGAGCTGGATGTTGCCAGCGACGCTTCGATCGAACGGCTGCTGAGCGAGCTGAAAAGCAAGGACGGCGGCGTCGATGCGCTTGTCAACAATGCTGCGATTCTGCTCGGTCGCGAGCACAGCATCGAATCGCTCTCCTTTCAAGATTTGGTGGAATCGTTCGAGACGAATCTATTCGGCCCGATCAAAATGATTCAGGCTATGCTGCCGCTCCTTCGCAGTGCCACCTTGCCTACAATTATGAATATTTCGTCCGAGGCCGGCGCATACGCCACGGCTTATGCGGGAGACTATCCCTACGGTCTGTCGAAATCGGCGTTGACGTATATGTCCGAGAAGCTGCGTAAGGAGCTAGAGCCGCAAGGATTCCAAGTGCTGGCCATCCATCCCGGCTGGATGAAGACCGATATGGGCGGCGATCAAGCGCCGGGTGATCCGGTTCAAACAGCGGCACAGCTGCTCGGCCTTCTAGAGCGGGTTCGGCCGCTCAAGGTGAAGCATGGTTTTATCGATGCGGCGGGGCGCGAGCTGCCGTTCTGATCGCAAAATTGTCGTCGCTGGAATTTAAAATTCTCATACAAACAGCCACCTCAAACATGTGAGGTGGCTGTTCGTTTATCGATCATTGCAAGCATTAGCCCAAGTCTACCGCGTGTACGACCGGTGCTGCCGAGCTGTCTTTCTTCGGACGCTTCAACGTTGCCGCGAACAGCAGGCCGACCAAAGCAAGGCCAACCAGCACCAGATACGAATCATGGAACGCATGCGACATCGCGCCTGGTATTTGTTTCTCGCCGTTCGCCACATAATGCGCCGTGCGGTTAGCGATGATGGTTGTCAGACCGGCGACCGAGAAGGAAGTAACCACTTGTTGAGCCGCGCTCGTAAGCGAAGTTACCCGGCTGACCAGGTTGGCCGGCGCGGACTGGATCAGATGCGTATTCAGCGCCAGGAACGATAACCCCATGCCCATGCCGAGCATGATACGAGGGATGAGGAACGAGCTGGCGCTGTCGGACGGATCGATTCTGGAAATCAGAAAAGCGCCGATCCCGACGATCGTCAAGCCGATGAGCACGAGCGGACGCGCCCCAATACGGTCATACAGGCGGCCTCCGAAGGGCATGAACACGCCGGCTGCGATGGCTTGCGGCAGCGTCCATAAGCCAGCCTTGAAGGCAGACATGCCCATCAGCTGCTGCATGAAGAACGGCACCGAGAAAATAATGCCGAACATGACGAATTGCAGCACCCATTGCACGAGAATTCCGCGCGTGAAGAGCGGGGATTTGAATACGCGAAGCTCGAGCAGCGGCTCGCTCTTCCGTGAAAGCTCCACGATGATAAAGGCTGCTAGCGATACGACGCCGATGATCAAGCCGATGATCGTCTTGCTGGAGGACCAGCCGTGCGCGCCTTCGCTCAGGCCGTAAGAGAGACCGGAGAAAGCGAGCGGACCAAGGATTATACCCCACATATCGAGTGAAGCGGAGGCTTTCTTCGGCAGCCTTGGCAGCTGCCATACGCACAGGATAACGCCGACGATGCCGACCGGCACGTTAATGAGGAAGATCCATTCCCATTTGACGTAATCTACGAGGTAACCTGCAAGGATGGGACCGAGCGCAGGAGCAAGCAGTATCGGCAGGCCCATCAGACCCATGATGGATCCGGCCTTCTCTGGCGGGCTCAGCTTGTAAGTCATGGCGAACGATATCGGACTTACCATACCGCCGCCGAGTCCTTGCAGAACCCGGTAGAAAATCAGCTGATCTGCCGTTGTAGCGAAGGCACACAAGACGGAGCCGATCGTAAACAGCACAAGCGAAATGATAAAGATCTGCTTGGAACCATATCGATCCGTTATCCAGCCGGCAAGGGGGATAACAGCCGCTTGAGCAAGCGCGTAACCGGTGATCGTCCATTGAACGGTTTCCAGGCTGCTGTGAAAATCCTTGACGAGCACAGGTATGGCCACGTTAACGGCCGTACTGTCCAGAATTACCATGAAAATGCCGACGATGATGGCAAGCAGAGGGCCGACTAATTGACGCATGGACGTAAAAGGAATTGCAGGTGAGTTCGAGCCTTGAGCGGACATGACAGCCTCCTTGTGAACGATTTAGTTCCACTTTACGTTTTCGAGCATTGGAAGTCAAAAGAAAATTGTATGTCTTTTCCAGTATTCACGAAGTACAAGCTTCCACATTTGGAAATAGGCGAGTTTCGGCGCCAGGCATCAAAAAAGAGGCGGTAATCCGCCTCTTTTTTGATGCTATTTGCTGTACTTACTCCACATGTTCCGCGGCTTGCCCTTGCACCAAGGACGTGTCGACATCCCGAAAGGCTTGATTGTAGCAGCGCCGGCATACGGGTTTATAATCTTCGTTGCCGCCGACTTGAATTTGTTCGCCGGAATTGACCGGCTTTCCTTCGCGGAAGCGGATAACCATCGTAGCTTTGCGGTCGCAGTACCAGCAGATCGTTTTGATTTCTTCGATCTTGTCCGCTTGCACAAGCAGGTTGTAGCTGCCCTCGAAGAGCTGGTTTTGAAAATCGTTCTTGAGACCAAACGCCATGACCGGGATGTTAAGCTCGTCCACGACGCGCGTTAAATCAAGAATGTGCGTTTTGTTCAGAAACTGAGCTTCGTCGATCAAGACACAGTAGATCTGCTTGGGACCCGAGGAAGTCAGATGGGATTTGACACTATCGAATAAATTCGTATCGGTCTCGACCGGTATGGCGGCACGTTCGAAGCCTACACGGGAACCAACGAGCTGGGAGCCGCCTCTTGCGCTGAACGAGGGCGAATATATAAGTACGCGCTTGCCTTGTTCCTCGTAGTTATGGGCAACCTTAATAATTTCAAATGATTTACCGCTGTTCATCGTACCGTATTTAAAATAGAGCTGTGCCATGTACCGATTCTCCCTCTAAGCAAGATGTCTTACTTTTTTTATCATATTTCATGCAGGCTGACAAGGTGCCGCTATACCGCAATAGGAACACGCAAAAAACTGCCGGGAACACCGGCAGCCGCGAAGAATCGATTACAGTTTACTACCCATCAAGTATTTAAGAACAACACCTAATGCGCCGACGTAATAAGCCGTATTCATAACCCAGCCGGTACCGTCGAAGGCCGTCATGTTGGAGAGCATGAATAGCGGGAATACGAATAAGAGCAGATCTTTCAAATAAGCGGTAATCAGGTCGCTCGAGAACATGCCGGCTTTAAGGGCTTTGTACAGTCCTAACAGGAAGTTTAGGCCCATGGCAGCCAGGACAACCCACATGGAATACAGCATCCAATCTGTGAGTGCAAATGTCATTTGGAATCACCTCCCCGCGGGAAGAGTAATTGCATACGTTATCATATGTTGGATAAACGCAGGTTGTACTGGGACAACGCTGATTTTGTCGAGGGAGGATATTCCGGTATCGCGAAGAATAGGTATAACAGGCGAAAAGTAGGAAAAACATAGGAGGAATGCGCAGTGGCGGGTTTACTTGGCGGTTTGTTTAACAACTATTCAGAGGTTTCGGTAGAGGAATTAACGAAGCAATACGGTATTTATTTGATGCCTCAGGAATCGATCCATACGGGCTTTAAGCTGATTCGGGATACGTTTATATTGACGGATGAGCGGTTGATTTTCTTCGACCATCAAGGCGTGACGGGGAAGAAAACGCGAGTCGCTTCCATTCATTTGGATTCGATTATCGAGGTTACGATGGAAACGGGCGGTACGGGTTTCGAAGACAGCGAGCTGACGATCCATTACATCACATCGCCTTATTACAAAACCAATAACGTACAAGTGGGCTCCTACAAATTCGAATTCGGCAAGAAATTCAATCTGCAGCCGATTTACGTCAACTTTGTAACCTTGGCCCATCAGAATCATAAACGTTTAAACGGATAAAGCAAGCCGAGAAGGAGTATCAGGCATGACGAAAGGCAGCACCCTGCAAGAAGCGTTCAATCGAACGTCTTATCCGCTCGGCGGGCACGGCAAACGCAATGTTGCGGTGTTAATGGAAGCGTTCCGGAGCTTGAGCGAAGAAACAGACAGCGACATCTATGGTTCTGGCGCGATTATTGAAGATTTTCAGGCAGAAGTGGCGCAATATTTAGGGAAAGAAGCCGCTGTATTCTTCCCCAGCGGGACGATGGCGCAGCAGATCGCATTGCGGATCTGGAGCGATCAGCGCGGGCTGCAGACGGTTGCCTATCATCCGCTTTGCCATTTGGAAATCCATGAGCAGGACGGCTTGAAGGAGCTGCACCGGCTGAAGCCGATTCTGCTGGCGGACAGGACGAGAACCATTCGGCTGGCCGACGTGGAGGAGCTGGGGGAGGATATTGCTTGTCTGCTGCTTGAGCTCCCGCAGCGGGAAATCGGGGGGCAGCTGCCCCCATTCAGCGAGCTGGAAGCGATCGCGGCTTACTGCCGTTCCAAGGGGATCAAGCTTCATCTCGACGGTGCGCGGTTGTTCGAGATCCTGCCGTACTACGGGAAAACAGCGGCTGAAGTATGCGCGTTGTTCGACAGCGTTTACGTCTCGTTCTACAAGGGTATCGGCGGCATCGCAGGCGCCATTCTCGCGGGCGAACAACCGTTCACGGAAGCTTCGAAGATATGGAAGAGGCGCCATGGCGGCGACCTGATCAGTCTCTATCCGTACATTATCCCGGCGAAGCACTATATGAAGGAACGGCTGCCGTTTATGCGCCAATACTATGAGGATGCAGTCGAATTGGCGAGCTTCTTCAACGGGTGTCACGCAATATCGACAAAGCCGCAGATTCCGGTTTCGAATATGTTTCATGTCCATATAGCACGGTCGAAACAAATGCTGGAGCCGATATTCGTGGCTGCATGCGAAGCCACCGGCGTTGGATTGACGAACAATATCAATGCCGTCGATGAGCAAAACAGTTATTTCGAGATCAGCGTAGGCGACCGTTACCGCAGGGTTCCGAGAGAGAAGCTCGAGGAAGCATTCCGCTATATCGGCCAGGCCCTTCGCAATGCAGAGATTAACGAATAGCTGCAAATCAGGATGAAGTCCGTAGGAAGGTGCTGCGGGCTTTTTTCTGGTGGATCCAATCGGCGTTGGCCTGTATGCGCGCGCCTATCAATACAAGGCGTGGAAGAAGGTGCAGGAGAACTGGGGCGACGCCTTCTCGAAGGCGGATGTCAGCGTTAATATCGATATGGGCGAGATGAAATAATTCGAAGTTTTCTTCAGAGATTCGAGAGCCGTGATCCAAGGCGGCGATACGTCGACAGGCAGCCGGGTAGATGTCTGTTCGCGCGCGGCCATTCGTTTTATATTCCGCACTTTTGCATTGAGTTGTACAAGCCGTAACGCTATAATATAACGAGAAAAAGTCTAACAGAAAAGGTGTCATTCATGAGCATATTAAACGTAGAACGACTAAGCCACGGGTTCGGCGACCGTGCGATTTTCAACGACGTGTCCTTCCGCCTGCTGAAGGGCGAGCATATCGGATTAATCGGAGCAAACGGCGAGGGTAAATCCACCTTCATGAACATCATCACGGGCAAGCTTCAGCCGGATGATGGCAAGGTGGAATGGTCGAAGCGCATGCGCGTCGGTTATCTGGATCAGCATGCGGTGCTGAGCCGAGGCATGACGATTCGCGACGTATTGAAGGGCGCCTTCCAATATCTGTTCGATATGGAACAGGAAATGAACGATATGTACGGCCGTATGGGCGAGGTTACGCCGGAAGAGTTGGAGCAAATGCTTGAGGATGTCGGCACCATTCAAGATACGCTGACGAATCAGGATTTCTACATGATCGACGCCAAGATCGAAGAAACCGCTCGCGGCTTGGGCTTGACGGAAATCGGCCTTGACAAGGACGTATCGGATCTCAGCGGCGGTCAACGTACGAAGGTACTGCTTGCGAAGCTTCTACTCGAGAAGCCCGACATTCTGCTCCTCGACGAGCCGACCAACTATCTCGACGAAACGCATATCACGTGGTTGACGCGCTACTTGCAGGAATACGAGAATGCGTTTATTCTCATCTCCCATGACATTCCATTCCTCAACAGCGTCATCAACCTGATCTATCATATGGAAAATCAAGAATTGAACCGCTATGTCGGCGACTATGAGCATTTCCAACAGGTGTACGAGATGAAGAAGCAGCAGCTGGAATCGGCATTCAAACGCCAGCAACAGGAGATCGCGGACCTGAAGGACTTCGTAGCGCGGAACAAAGCAAGCGTCGCTACGAGAAACATGGCGATGTCGCGGCAGAAGAAGCTCGACAAGATGGACGTGATCGAGCTGGCAAAAGAGAAGCCGAAACCGCAGTTCAGCTTCAAGGAAGGCCGAACATCCGGCAAGCTGATCTTCGAAACGAACCAGCTGGTGATCGGTTACGACGAGCCGCTGTCGAGACCGCTTGATCTCCGCATGGAACGGGGGCAGAAAATCGCGCTCGTAGGTGCTAACGGCATCGGGAAGACGACGCTCCTGCGCAGCATCCTCGGCGAGATTAAGGCAATCTCCGGAACGGTCCAACGCGGCGAGCATCAGCAGGTTGGCTATTTCGAGCAGGAAGTGAAGGACGCCAACTACAACACGTGTATCGAGGAAGTGTGGAAGGAATTCCCATCCTTCACGCAATTCGAGGTTCGTGCGGCGCTGGCTAGATGCGGCCTGACGACGAAGCATATCGAGAGCAAGATCGCCGTATTAAGCGGCGGAGAGAAGGCGAAAGTGCGGCTGTGCAAGTTGATCAACCGCGAGTCGAACCTGCTCGTATTCGATGAGCCGACCAACCACTTGGACGTCGATGCGAAGGAGGAATTAAAGCGAGCGCTGCAAGCCTACAAGGGCAGCATTCTGCTCATTTCCCATGAACCTGAATTTTATCGGGACGTAGTCACCGAGACGTGGAACTGCGAGTCTTGGACGACGAAAGTATTCTAAAGCCAGCCAAAATTGCGAAGCCGGCAAGCAGCAACGGGATGACCCGGATGCGCTTGCCGGCTTTTTTCTCGTGTCCTGTGACCGAAGCGTGACAGAAAGATGTCTGATATCCGATATTCCGCCATCTTGAGTCAATCCATGCTTGACGATTTCCCAAGCGGCACGATACATTGTCATTAGACTTGAGTAGAGAATAAGGAGGATGACAGACATGAAGCTTCAATACGGCACACCCGCGCAAGTGTGGACGGAAGCGCTGCCAATAGGCAACGGCCGCCTCGGCGCCATGATCTTCGGCGGCGTGGAATCCGAAGAAATTCAATTGAACGAAGATACGCTCTGGTCCGGACAGCCGCGCGACGGCAGCAATCCGGGCGCCAAGGAAGTGCTTCCCGAGGTCCGCAAGCTTATTCAGGAGAAGCGGTTCGTCGAAGCCGACCTGCTGTGCAAGCAGATGATGGGGCCTTACACGCAATCGTATTTGCCGCTCGGCCATCTTCGATTGACGTTCGAGCACGGCGACATCGCGCGGAATTATGCGCGTACGCTGGATTTGTCGCAAGCGCTTTCGACGGTCACGTACCAGATCGGGAATGTCACGTATTCCCGCGAAATGTTTGCCTCGCATCCTGACGGCGTCATCGTCATGCGCCTGCGGGCGAGCGAGCAAGGGAAGCTCAGCTTCCACGCGAAGCTCGACAGTCCGCTCCGCTATCGGACATCCAATGCCGACGGACGCTATATTCTCCACGGCGTAGCGCCGGAGAAGCTGGCTCCCAGCTACTTTACGGTGGACGAGCCGATCGTTTACGGCGATCCGTACACGTCGGAGGCGATATCGTTCGAAGGCTGTCTGAAGGTGAAGGTCGACGACGGAGACGGCTTCACCTGGATTGACGCAGACGGGCTGCATGTTATCGGCGCGTCGGGCGCAACGCTCTATTGGAGCGCGGCGACGAGCTTTAACGGGTTTGACCGCATGCCGCGCAGCGAGGGTAAGGATGCTGGCGCGATCGCATTGGCAGTACTTGAAGGCGCTTTCCCGCTGTCCTATGAACAATTGAAAGAACGGCATATTGTCGATTATAAATCCCTGTTCGACCGTGTTGCTTTGAAGCTCGGACCGGCATCTGCGCCGGAGGATATGGCTACGGATGCGCGGATTGCGCAATTTGGCGCTTCGGATCCCGGTCTCGTCGAGCTGGTCTTCCATTTCGGTCGTTACCTGATGATTGCCGGTTCGCGCCCGGGAACACAGCCGACCAATCTGCAGGGCATATGGAACAAAGACACCCGTCCGCCGTGGAGCAGCAATTATACGATCAACATCAATACGCAGATGAACTATTGGCCGGTGGAAACGACCAACCTGGCGGAATGCCATACACCGCTCCTGACGTTCATCGAGCAGCTCGCGGTGACGGGTAAGCGGACCGCTTCGGTCAATTACGGCACTCGCGGCTGGACCGCGCATCACAACGCTGACTTGTGGGCGCACACGGAGCCTGTCGGCGAATTCGGCAACGGCGATGCCATCTGGGTCAACTGGCCGATGGGCGGCGTCTGGCTGTGCCAGCATTTGTGGGAGCATTACGCATTTGGACGCGACAAGCAGTACCTGAAAGAGAACGCGTATCCGGTTATGAAGGAAGCAGCCTTGTTCTGCTTGGATTGGCTGGTCGACAATGGCGAAGGCAAGCTGGTCACGATGCCTTCAACGTCGCCGGAGCATAAATTCCGCACCGAGGAGGGACTCGCGGGCGTCACCAGCGCAGCGTCCATGGATTTGGAGCTGATCTGGGATTTGTTTACGAATCTTAGAGAAGCGGCTGCCATTCTGGAAATCGATGAGGAGTTCAGCGCGGAGCTCGCGGAAACGCTGGAGCGGCTGCTTCCGCTTCGCATCGGACGCTACGGGCAACTCCAGGAATGGGCGAGCGAAGACTTCGAGGACGAGGATGTGCATCACCGCCATGTCTCGCATTTGTTCGGCGTCTATCCCGGCAGACAGCTTACGGAGCGCTCCGCGCCGGAGCTCCTTGAAGCGGCCAAGAAGTCGCTGGAACGCAGGGGCGACGAAGGCACGGGCTGGAGCCTTGGCTGGAAGGTCTCGCTGTGGGCGCGTTTCCGCGACGGCGACCGCGCGCTCAATCTGATCGGCAACCTGCTGAAGGTCGTTCGCGAGAATGAGCCGGAGAACTACCATCACGGCGGCGTTTACCCGAACCTGTTCGACGCGCATCCGCCATTCCAAATCGACGGCAATTTTGCCGCGACGGCTGGTATTGCGGAGATGCTGCTTCAATCGCATCAGGGCGAGCTGCACTTGCTTCCCGCGCTGCCTTCGGCATGGCCGGAAGGATACGTTACGGGACTTCGCGCACGCGGCGGCTTCGAGATCGGCATAACCTGGCAGGAGGGCCGCTTCGTCCAAGCGGAGCTGCTGTCGCTCCACGGCGAACCATGCACGCTGTCCGTCGATAGTCCGGTTGCCGTAACCGTGCTTGGCAGGGAAGAGGGGGCCGAGCAAGCTGTAGAAGCCGTTAAGCTTACTGACGGACGCTATCTATTCGATACGATTGCCGGCCAGCGTTACCGGATAACGGCACAATAGAACAAAGCACAGAATAGTCGTGACAATAGGCTCGTTTTGCGTCAAGCTGGCCGCAACAAAAGAGCTGCATTCCCTGGGGTGCAGCTCTTTTTGTCATACCCTAGCTTTTAATAGTAACTTTTCGCTAATTTCTCTAAAAGATCGTGTCAGCAACGTAATATATTTTTTGCGTGTCCTTTTTATTGACAGGGTCGGTAACGATAATAAAGTAGACGTTGCCGTCCTTTGTTTGCACGCCTTCGATTTCATGCGTTCCCACTTTCGTAATATTCACGAGCGTTTTGTACGCGCCCGTATTCGACAGCATTGCAATCTGGGGCGTATCGCCTTCTGCTCCGCCTGACGTATAGATTTCCGTATTACTAAGCATATCCATGCCTTGGAAGGATCCGTTCGGTCTGACAATCGCGCTTGTGATTTGAAATTCTTGATGTAAGAATTCGCTTTGATTATCCGGTAACCTAATCACGGTTAGAATAGTCTCCAGGTATCAATAATTGTTAAAGTATTGTATGCGTGCTGCTAGACGCGCTTAAACCACAAATCGCGAAATCTTACCCAGCCCAGCGATTCCAATGCGATTCCTCGAATGGATGGGTGGAAGGCAGTCTTCAGATGCTTCCGGTACAGAAACAGAAGACGTCGTGATTGCTTGAGTTCGGTCTCGAGTTCAACGAGCAGCTCTTTCCGCCGGAGCCTGTCCGGGATCGCGGAGAGCGATGAAATCTTCCGTTCCATATGTGCCCGAACGTCAGGCAGGAAGTGATGCTGCATGCTCTTGAACAGGTCGATTAGCCGCAGCTCGCGGTGCTCGTCCAACATGATCGCGAACAGCAGCAAGTCGGCGCTTAACCTTGCTTCTCCCTTGAAGTGTTCGGCGGGAATGAGCTCGATGGTCAGCTGAAAGCCGGCTTCCGCACAGAGGTCCCGAACGATGACGGCGTCTCTCTCGTATTGAGGAATGGTCGCAAGCACGATCGGTTCTCCATTGTACCCGTTCATAAGAGACGCTGGCGGCTGGGACGCCGTTAATCCGCTAATCTCCGCGGTTTCGACATCCGTCATTGCATTTCGTTCGGGCCAGAAGCTGTCTGCGGCTTCGATGACGTCTCCTGACAACCGCTCGATCAATGCTTCGCGATTCAAGGCAAGCAGAAGCGCTTCGCGCACAGCCGAATTTCGAAGAGGACCATCTCGCAGCTCATTGATGGTCATGAATTTGCAGGTCATCCCCGATTGCTTCACCTGCTGCATTTCCTCCATCGCTTGTCCTGTCAATCGGACGTTGTGCATGACTTGAAAGTCGGGCAGCGAGCCGTCATCCTCTTTGGACTTGTTCTCCGGTTCAGTCCATACTTCCACAATATCGAGAAATCCTCTGCCTTGAAAATATGTAGAGAATGCCTCCAGCGTATAGACGCCTTGGCTGCTGCCGCTCAATCGGAAAGGACCAGTTCCGACAGGCTGCGCGCCGAATGCGGCATCCGAACGTTCATGGGCTTGGAATTCAGGCACGACCGAAGCGCGGTTGGTTGCCAGAAAAGAAACTAACAGCTCATTCGGCCTATGCAGAAGAAAGGTAACGGTTTGTTCATCAACGACTTCGATCGCGGCCATATCCGCGTATACCCAATTGTATAAGCCTTTCGGTGCAAGCGCCTGGAGACGTTCGAAAGAGAATTTCACATCACGGGCAGTCATCTCGCGTCCGTGGTGAAACAGGACGCCTTTACGCAGATAGAACGTCCACCGGATTCTCGCATCATCGACTTCCCAGGCATGGGCGAGATGAGGCAGGAGCTCATCGCCTTCCGGGCTCATCCGAACAAGCCCGTCAAACAGCTGGTTGACGAGATGGGATTCGCCCGAATAATGAATATCGGCCGGATCAAGGGAATGGATGCGCTGGGGCAGCGGGAAGCGAAGCAGATCAAGCCGACGCTCGCCCCGCACCTCCGATTGAAAGCCGAAGCGCCCGGCCAACCAGGCTTGGAACTGGGTACGAAGGGCTCCTGCGCCGTTGTCCATCGTCTGCACATAAGACACCGCCCGCTGCAAATCATGCCGCTCCGCGACTTCGCGCGCTTCCGCCAGGATCAGCTCATCCGGAGGCATAAGGAATTGCAGCTCGGACCGATTGCCGCGGCCGCGCTTCGGCTCCCAGCTCAGCCACTGTTCGCGCTGCATCCGCTGCAGAAGAAGCACCATGTTGCGATGCGTGCAGTCCAGCGCTTCCGAGAGCTCTTGGGTGGTCACTTCAAGCTTTTCCCGTTCCTGCACATGCGGGTAAATCTTCCGCAGCGCCAAGTAATGCTGACGCATCTTCATCCGGCAATCTCCGTTTCTAAAATATGAAATTTTCCAATATAAACTTGCACTTTTTGTTCTTATTTTATCGGATACAATTAATGGAAGCAAGTTATTCGCGCTGCTGACCAGCGCATGAAACGGAAGTGAAAGCATGAGGGATCCAGCGCCTTGGCAGCGAAAATATGAGAATATGGCGCTATTATCGCTGCTGTTTGGACTATGGAGCCAATATTTATTTGTTTGGAATGGACTGAATTTGTCCGTGCCGTTGTTTGTTGCCGCATTCTACGGCCTGTTCTTCTATGCGGTGAAGGGGAGAATCGGCGGCTTCGACCAATGGAAGGGGCAGTCGAAATCAGGCTGGCTGCTAAGTCTGCCGGTGGTGCTGCTGTCGCTCACCTATATGATTTATGCCAATGAACTGTTTCGTGCGCTCAATGTGATTCTACTGCCGGCGCTTATTGCAGCCCAAACGGTGCTGTTGACGCGCAGCAGCGGCAAGCCGTGGTATCGCGCAGGATTTTACGGCGATGTGCTGCTGCTGAGCTTGTTTAAGCCCTTCTCGCATATATTCGTGCCGTTCGGACTGCTTGCGAACCGCCTGACGCCGAAGAACGCCGTTGAACAAGGAATGGTCGGCAAGGCAAAGCGCATCTTGTTCGGGCTTCTGCTCGCAGCGCCGCTGCTCGGCTTGGTCATCGGACTTCTGGCATCCGCCGACCGGATTTTCAATGAACTGCTGTGGCGGATTCCGCGCTTGTTGTTTCATTGGGACTTGTTTGGCGGCTTTATACGTACGTTCGTCGGAGCGGTATTCGCCTTGTATGCCTTCAGTTACTTGTGGGCGCTGCTATTCCGCCGAATCGGCGACCATCAGGTCGGTACGCATGATACGTGGAACGGGCTTGCCTTGGTAGTTTACGAAGAGAAGGCGAAGACCTATAAGCTGGATCCGCTTACCGCGAGCACGCTGCTGATCAGCTTTAACCTGGTTTATATCGTCTTCGCGGTTATTCAATTCTCTTACCTGTTCGGTGCTTCGAAGGGCATGCTTCCCGCAGGCAGCGTCTACGCTGAATATGCTAGACAAGGCTTCGCGCAGCTGATCGCCGTATCGCTCATTAATTTGATTCTGCTGCTTTGCGGTCTGCATCTCGTGAAGCAGGGGGAACGCGCTGCTGAGCTTGTCCGCAAATTCAGCTTAAGCATGCTGGTTGGCTGCACCTTGGTGATGTTGATCTCAGCCTTCGGCCGACTCTCGCTGTACGAACAGGTGTATGGTTATACGCAAACGAGGCTGCTCGTGCACGGCTTTATGATTTTGCTGTGCTTTATTCTTGCGGCTTCGATCATTCGGATATGGCGTTCTTATTTCTCCTTGGCCAAGGCCTATATCGCGCTTGGCCTTACCGCCTACATCGTCATGAACTACGCTGATCTTGATGGGATGATCGCGCGGCAGAACAGTGAACGCTACGAGCAGAACGGTAAAATCGACACGCGTTATCTCAGTCATTTATCGACGGATGCACTGCCGGCATTGCTGAAGCTGCAAGAACGACATCCCCGGCCGATTCCCAATTTGGAAGATGCGATCCGGTCGATTCGTGACCAGGCTCCTACCGGTTCCGGATGGCCGAGTTGGAATCTATCCAAATCCCGAGCTGCGGCGTTAGAGCAGCCCGGGCAGGCGAGTAACGGTTGACTTTAGAGCTGGAGATGTTGTATTTTTAATACCAATCAATGACCGTGATCAAGGAAATGCCGATCGAATCGTGACTGCGCACAGAGAGGGGGCCCGCCAGGCTGAGAGGCGCCCCGCAGCCGCCGATTGGCCCCGCCTTGTAGTCGCTGCAAGGAACGTTTCCAGTATTTGCAGCCGGGAGCTCCCCGTTATCCCAACCAGAGAGTCTGCTGCCGGCAATCGGCGCGGCTGAATTTGGGGTGGTACCACGAGCGCAGGCTCGTCCCTTTACTGGGGACGGGCCTGCGTTTTTATTTGATTACGAATGTACGTAGAGAGGATGAACGCCATGAGGCAGAAACAAGCTTTTATACCTACCCTTCGCGAAATACCGGCCGATGCGGAAGCCGTCAGTCATCAATTGCTGCTCAAAGGAGGTTTCATCCGCCAGCTGTCTGCAGGTGTCTATTCGTTCCTGCCGCTTGGCCGGCGCGTGCTGCGCAATGTAGAAGCGATCGTCCGCGAGGAGATGGAGGCCGCTGGCGCGCAGGAGGTGCTGCTGCCGGCGCTTCAGCCGGCCGATCTATGGCGACAATCGGGACGTTATGAAGTATACGGACCGGAGTTAATTCGGCTTGAGGACCGAAACGGCAGGGAGTTCGCGCTTGGACCGACCCACGAAGAAGTCATCACGCAGCTCATCGCGCAAGAGATCTCGTCATACCGCAAGCTGCCTGTAACGCTGTTTCAGATTCAGACCAAATTCCGCGATGAGCGTCGTCCGCGCTTCGGCCTGCTTCGCGGCAGAGAGTTCGTCATGAAGGATGCCTATTCATTTGCCGCGGATTGGGAGAGCTTGGACGCGACCTATCGTGCCATGTACGATGCCTATCACCGGATCTTCGAGCGGTGCGGTCTCCAATTTCGCGCCGTAGAAGCAGATGCCGGCGCAATCGGCGGCGAAGGCGGGACGCATGAGTTTATGGCGATTGCAGCTTCGGGTGAAGACGACGTGGTGACATGCAGCCACTGCAGCTATGCAGCTAATATGGAGAAGGCGGTCGGACGCAACGTTGTCATTGCTTCTGCTGAGACCCTAATCGCTTCGGTCGATGCTGCCGCTCCCCAAGCCGAGAAGTTCCATACTCCGGGGCTGCGGACCATTGACGAGCTTGTGTCGGGTCTTGGCCTATCAAGCAGCGAACTGATCAAAACGCTGATCTATATGGCGGACGGCAGTCCGGTTGCCGTACTTGCCCGCGGAGATCACGAGGTGAACGAGACGAAGGTGAAGAACACGCTGCAAGCCGTGCAGCTGGAGCTGGCGGACAGCGATGCCGTACGATCGATCACGGGGGCGGCCTCGGGCTTCGCCGGTCCGGTTGGGTTGGACATTCCCGTCCTGGCGGACTTCGAGGCTGCGGCATTGGGGCAAGCCGTTGCCGGCGCGAACGAAACCGATTATCATATGCGCAACATCGTCCCTGGCAGAGACTTCCCGCAGGTACGGTTGGGGGATTATCGCAATGTGCAGGAGAACGAGCCATGTCCGAATTGCTCGGAGGGCTCGCTGCGCATCATTCGCGGCATCGAAATCGGACATGTGTTCAAGCTTGGCACGAAATACAGCGAGAAGCTCGGCGCCGATTTTGTCGACGCAAGCGGTGAAAGCAATCCGATCATTATGGGCTGCTACGGAATCGGCGTATCCCGGCTCTTGTCTGCCGTCATTGAACAGCATTACGACGAGAACGGCATGATATGGCCAGCAAGCTTGGCTCCGCATAAGGTGCATATCATTCCGGTATCCCATCAGGATACTGCTCAAATGGCTGCGGCGGAAATGCTGTATGATCAGATGCAGGCTGCCGGTTTCGAACCGCTGCTCGACGACCGGGAGGAACGGCTAGGCGTGAAGCTGAAGGACAGCGATCTAATCGGAGCGCCGATTCGAGTCGTCATCGGGAAAGGAATTTCGGAAGGGCTCGTGGAATGGAAACAAAGAGGAAGCAGCGAGGACGTCGTACGAATTCCGCTTGCCGAGGTGCCGTCGAAGGTTCTTCAGACCTTAGCAGTAAAATCGACTTCCGGTATGACCTAGATCCCAAGAGGAGCATACGCGAATTATAGTTTAAGTCATAACGCCGGTGACCTGCTTAAGGTCACCGGCGGTTTTTTAGACCCTGTATAATCTCTTATCTGTCATTCGAATCAAGTTTAATTAAGTGTCTTCGTAGCTTTTGTACTCCAAAATATCACCTGGCTGACAATCCAAATTCTTGCATATTGCTTCTAATGTTGAAAAACGAACCGCTTTTGCTTTCCCATTTTTCAGAATAGATAGATTGGCCATCGTAATTCCAACCCTCTCCGCAAGCTCCGTTACGCTCATTTTTCGTTTTGCTAACATCACATCAATATTAATGATAATCGTCATGTTATTCACCTCAGATGGTTAAATCATTTTCTGATTTTATTTGTATAGCTTGCTGTAAGAGCCTTTGGAGAACAGCAGCAAAAACGGCGATCACCATTGAAGCGAAAATAATGACGAATCCGGTGACTGTGATAATTGGAGGGTCAACTTTCCTCTGCATGAGATAGTAGAGTGGCATACCTAGCAGGTACAAGATACTGATTGTGATGGCACAGTATTTTATTCTCATTAAAGCCTTCACGGATAATTCCGAGAACGCTTGGCTCTTATCCATATAGCTAAAAAGTCTAAAAGCTTGATACAGAGCAAAGTAAAAAGGGACCGCTGCCGCGTACATATCGATAAAAACGAGAGATTTCAAAAAAGCGAATTCTGGATACAATTCTCCAGCAAAATCTCCGATTTTAGGCACTAGAAATATGCACACAGCAAGAATTGGAATTCCAATAAGAATAACAGCCATCTTCAAAAAGAGTGTTGTTCCCCGTTTCATTAAGTGCACCTCGCTAATTTAATTTAAAATCACTCTAACACAGTCTTAATGCCCGCCTGCTGTCTACAACTATTTTTTCTCAAGACTGTATCCGAGTGAGAGCTCGAACGAGAAGGAGCGGTTCCTCCGTCATACCCATGACGAAGAAACCGCTCCTTATTTGAGTTCGCCATAACAGAAGACGCGTGACGGTGACGAGCGCCTTATGCTTCCTTCGGCCGGTCGATCGCCTCGGACATCGTCTTGTCCGTTAGATGCGCGTAGATTTGCGTCGTTTCCGGCGATGCGTGGCCAAGCTGCTCCTGCGTTTTGTACAAGTCGTTGCGGAGGTAGTAGTCTGTCGCGAACGAATGGCGCAGCTTATGGACGGACAAATAAGGCTTGCCGAACCGCTTCGCGTATTTGATCACCATCTCCTGAATGGCGCGCTTCGTCATCCTGGAGCCTTCCTTCTTGCCATTCGCGATGGCGAGGAAGAGCGCCTTCTCCCGTTTGGGCGCCTTGTACTGCGAATCCCGCTGGGACAGATAGAGCTGCAAATCCCGCATGGCCTCCTGACGAAAATAAACCGGTGTTTTAAAGGTGTCGTCGTTCTTGCCTTTGCGGTAGACATAAAGCAGCTTCTTCTTCAAATCCAGATCGTCGATGTTCATGTTGATCAGCTCGGAAACACGCAGCCCCGAATTCAGAATCAAGCTGACGATGGACGTATCGCGCGTCCGGTTGTTCGTGTACGCGTAGAGCGCCTGTTTGTTGGAAGCGACCTCCATTCCGTAATCCTCATTGATAAACCGGATAAACTCGTCGATTTCCTGTTCCTGCAGCAGCTTGCCTTCCAGCTTGGCGGCAGTATCCTTGGGCTTCGCCGTCCGCTTAATGGATACCTTCGCCATGACATTGCGCTTGAGCAGCGGATAGAACTGCTCATCCTCCGCAATTTGGCTCAAGTAGTGGAAAAGCGAACGCAACGACGATAGCTTGCGCGAGATGGTCGTGCGGCTGTTGTTGTGCTCGGGATGCGTAGCGAGAAACATCTTGAACGCATCCACGCTGTCCATGTGCAGCTTCTCCAGCTCCTCGAGCTTCACGTCCCGAATCGTCGGGCCTTCCGCGAGTCCCTCGGCGAGCAGCCAAGACAGAAACGTATCGTAATCCCGCACATATTCCAGCAGCGAGGAAGGCGAGAGGTCAGGCAGCTTATAGTTGATGAATTTCTCGATGTACCAGGGCATGGACGGCGTTCTGCGGTCCAGCTCTTGTCGGTCCTTGATCTTAATGATATTCATGCGAACGCTCTACCTCCATGTACCTTGAATCCAGTTATCATTATTCTAGTGCTTCGATGACCCAAAGTAAATATTGGAAAGAACGGATGTTCGGACCGAAGGACTGACAGCTGTAACAGAGGAAGTCTCCGGGCAGGTGCGGATCTTGCGGAGCTGCTATTGACAGTGATGTCAGTTACTTATATAGTTAGTTGCAAGAGTAACTAACCAATGTGGTGGTGTAGCGATGGGTAATCAAATGGACGACAGCCGGCCCATCTTCGTACAAATTGCCGAACGTATCGAGGATGACATTATCGGCGGCGGACTGCCGGAGGAGTCGCAGGTTCCTTCCACGAACCAGTTCGCGGCTTTCTACGGCATTAATCCGGCGACGGCTGCCAAGGGTGTTAATTTGCTGGTGGACGAAGAGATTTTGTATAAGAAGCGGGGGATCGGCATGTTCGTGGCGTCTGGGGCGAAGGTGAAGCTGATGGAGAAGCGAAAGGAACAATTTTTCGAGCAATACGTCGTTTCGATGATTCGGGAAGCCGAGAAGCTTGGCATCACAACGGAGCAGCTGACAGATATGATTCGGAACAGGGGGAACCGGACATGACGAAGATTGTTGAGGCCAAGCGGCTGACGAAGGCTTATGGAAAATTCACCGCCGTTAACGAGATCAGCTTCACGATCGAGGCGAATAAGATTTACGGTCTGCTCGGCCGCAACGGCGCCGGTAAAACGACCGTCATGCATATGATTACGGCACAGCTGTTTCCGTCGAGCGGCGAGCTGCAGGTATTCGGCGAAGCGCCTTATGAGAACAATGCGGTGCTGCGGCAGACCTGCTTCGTGAAGGAGAGCCAGAAGTATCCGGACAGCTTCCGAGTCGTGGATGTCCTGGCAACAGCGGCATTGTTTTTCCCGAATTGGGATGCAGATTTAGCGAAGCGGCTGATCGGCGATTTCAATTTGCCGGTGAAGCGCAGAGTGAAGAAGCTCTCCCGGGGAATGCTTTCCTCCGTCGGCATTATTATCGGGCTTGCCAGCCGGGCGCCGCTTACGATATTCGATGAGCCGTACCTTGGACTGGACGCTGTTGCGCGGGGGATCTTCTACGACAGGCTGATGGAGGATTATGCGCTATATCCGAGAACCGTCATTCTGTCCACGCATCTAATCGACGAGGTCAGCCGGCTGCTGGAGCATATCATTGTCATCGACAACGGACGTATCCTGCTTGATGAGGAAGCCGATCTGCTTCGGGGCCGCGCATACACGGTGACCGGACCTGCTGCGAAGGTCGACGCTTACACGAGCGGCCGGGAGATTATTCATCTGGAAATGCTGGGCGGCTTCCGATCTGCAACGGTATTTGGCAGCCTTGGGGCTGTCGATCAGCGCAAGGCCGAGGAGCGGGGCCTTGAATTCACGCCAGTCACGATCCAGCAGCTGATCGTCTATCTCACCAACCGCAAAGCAGGGCAGAAGGAGGAGATGCGCGCATGAGTACGGTAAAAGGCATCGTTAAAATGCATGTAAGAGATAAATGGACGTGGTTCTATGTTCCCTGGATTATTCTATTATCCAGCTTTATCATCAATTTGTTTATCGCAGGCGTCATTCCCATAGACGACGAAGAAATCATTACGGGCGGATTGTCCTCCATCTTCATCTATACAATCGTTAACGGAATCGTGTCGGTACATCAAACGTTTCCGTTCGCACTCGGACTGAGCGTACGAAGGCGCGATTATTTCGCAGGCTCCATGTTGATGTGCGTGTTGTCAGGGGCTTGTGTAAGCGTCGTACTGACGTTTCTTTCTTATATTGAGCATCGCGTGATCGACGGATGGGGCGTTCGGCTCTATTTCTTCCATTTGCCTTATATAAGCGATGGCAGCGTGCTGCAGCAATTCATCGTCTGCTTCTCGCTGATGGTGTTCATGTATCTGCTCGGATTTACCGTATCGTGCTTGTTTCGCCGTTTCGGAAAGACCGGACTCTACACGGGTGCGATCATCGGGCTGCTGCTAGGGACCGTGCTCGGCTATGCGTCCAACTATTATGGCTGGTGGGGCGGCATCTTCGATTTCTTCCGCGGTTATTCCGCCTTCGATATCGCGCTGTTTCTCTTTCCGCTGGAGCTGCTGCTTGTTTGTTTCTCGTATTTGCTGCTGCGCCGCTGCACGGTCTAAGCTTGCGTACAGCCAAGGAAGCAAGCTTTATGAGAAATATTTAAGATCATTAAAAATCCACATTATTCCCCAAACGGCGCTCATTTCCTGTTAGAATGGGTTCCTACTTACAACGTTTGGAGGAATATACCATCATGTTAAACAGACTGAAAACGACTTCCGTATTATTCGCAGGCATCGCAGCAGCGGGGAGCCTCGTCAGCTTCTGTCCTGCCGTCAGTGCGGCAGCGCAGCCGACGCTGCGGGCTGGCAGTCATGGCGGAGATGTAGCAGATATGCAGTTCAGGCTGCAGACGCTCGGCTATTACAAAGCACCGGTCACCTCCACATACAGCATGATCACGCGAAACGCGGTATCCAAATTTCAGCGCGCCTGCGGACTTCCCGGAGACGGCATCGCCGGACCGCTGACGTGGCGAGCGATCAAGAAGGTCACCGTCAATAAAGCAGATCTGGCCAAACTAGCGCGCATTATCTATTCCGAATCCCGCGGAGAATCCTACAAAGGCCAAGTCGCCGTTGGGGCAGTCGTGATGAACCGCCTGCATTCGACTAAGTTTCCGAAGACGATCACGAATGTCATTATGGCGCCTTCTGCCTTCGCGGCGGTACAGAACGGGCAGTACTGGCTCATTCCGGATGCTGCGGCGTTCCAGGCTGCCAGAGATGCGGCACGCGGCTGGGATCCTACGTCGGAGGCGCTTTATTACTATAATCCGGCTGCTTCCAAATCAAAGTGGGTCTTATCGCTGAAGGTGACGGCGAAGATCGGGAATCATGTGTTTGCACGTTAATACGCTAACTTTGCGACCCGCCGTTTGGCGGTTTTTTTTTGTCATGACCTGCAACTATTGGCTGCCTGGTGACGTTTGAGAGGAAGAGAACGTAACCAGTGGATCATCAAAGTTTACAATTAACGGGATTAAATACAAAAAGTTCCTAATTACCCCCGCAAACATGCGCCGCCCCCCGAAAACTATCACTAGTGACGTTTTCACTACATTACGATGCGAGGAGAGAGGTTTATGAAGAAATGGGCAATCGTCCTGCTTGCTCTGTCCCTGTTTGCTTTCAGCAGCAGCACCGTTTGGGCGCATGGGAACGGCAATCACGACAGCGGAAATCACGACAACGGCAAGAACAATCAGCTTCAAGCATGCAAAGAAGCGCAGTCACGTCTCAATCAAGTGCTAATGAAGACGAAGAACGAACGAACACGTGCGATTCTGAAGAAAATGATTGCGCAGTTCAAGGCGGAATGCGAGGCGGGCAGCAGTGTGTCGCAGCAGGACGTGAAGAAGGTTGCAGACGATAAGTCGGCGCTGTCGATTCAATTTCTAGGCAACGACTCGGCGAACAGCGTGACGCTTCCCGTCATTCTGCCGACAGCAGGGAAGAACGGCACTTCCATTCAATGGACGTCCAGCAACCCGTCAGTTATCTCGAATAACGGTTTGACTGTAAACCGGTCGACACAGCGGGATATTGCGGTCGATCTGACTGCCGTCATTCGATTGAACAGCGCCTCGGCGAGCAAAACGTTCAGAGTCGTCGTGAAAGGCAATTACCCGCAGTTGACAGACAGTGAGCGTGTTGCCAGAGACAAAGCGGCACTCAGCATCGTATTCGGCGGCTCGGACAACAGCGGCAGCGTAACACAGCCCTTCAAGGAGCTGAAGTCCAAGGGAGACAACGGCTCGAACATCACATGGCTTTCTTCCACACCTTCGGTTATTTCCAGTGATGGCAGAACAGTTAACCGCCCGGTGAACGGTAATGGAGATATCACCGTCATTTTTACAGCGATCATTCAGTCTGGTTCTTACAGCGATGTGAAGATATTCACGGTAACCGTAAAGCAGGCATTACCGGATTCGCAGCGAGTTGCAGCTGATAAAGCAGCGCTGCAAGTGGATTTCGGCGGCTCGGATTCCGCCGTCCGCGTAACGCGTCCTCTGGACAGCTTAACCGCGAGAGGCGTGAACGGCTCTCAAATTACGTGGACATCGAGTGCACCGAATGTGCTTTCGTCGGACGGCAAGTCGCTGCATCGTCCTGCCGCAGGCACTGGTGATTCGATTGTGGTGCTTACCGCATTCCTATCCAGTGGGGCATACTCGGATGTGAAGGTGTTCATTCTGACTGTGAAGCCGGAATATAGCGCGGCCGAGAAGGTTGCAGCCGACAAATCGGATCTGACCGTCGGGTTCAAGGATCGGGATTCGGCTTCGAGCGTGACGCAGCCGCTTATCCTGCCGACGCAAGGCTATTACGGCAGCACGATTGTCTGGTATTCAAGCAATCCGTCCGTGTTGTCCAACAACGGCACCGTCCTTCATCGTCCGTCACACGGTCAAGGCGATACGAACATTACGCTGACGGCTTTGATTAACAATAGCGGAGCCGGCGATGTCCGTACGTTTACGGTTACCGTTAAGCAGCAATAAGGACGCAAGACTTGATCGTGCCTGCGGGCTTCGTCATCCGATAATCGATATTGAACTTTGCGGCATCCGGCGCTATGATTAACGAAGCTGATGAGTACCCAAGTGAACGCGCATTCAGCTGTGAACGTATTCGATATCGGACAGATCGGGTGACGAAGATGACAATCAACTTTTGCTCAACCTGCGGCTCGCCGCTTGAAGAGCGCGACGTAGACGGAACGACCCGCAAAGCCTGCACATCGCCAAGCTGCAGCTTCGTGCATTGGGGAAATTACAGCATAGGCGTAGGCGCGCTTGTGCTAAGGGAAGAGAAGGTTCTTCTCGTACGCAGGGCGCAGGAGCCAGGGAAGGGTTACTGGACGAACCCGGGGGGTTACATCGAACAAAATGAATTCATTCATGAATCTATCCGCCGCGAAGTCAAGGAAGAAACAGGCGTAGATGCAGAAGTAAGAGGAATCGTTGCTCTCCGCGATTTGCCTAGGAACATCCATAATGTGTACATTGCGTTTGCGATGGACTATGTCGACGGCGATCCGGTGCCGGACGAAACAGAAGTCGACGCGGCCGGCTTCTACAGTATGCAGGAGATGGAAACGATGAATGTGGCCGGGTTTACACGCTGGCTAATCGATGTGGCCTTGCGTGCGCCGGGAGATGGATTGACCGAGGATAAGGAGCCGATCGTATCCTTCGACGGATACGGATTGTTTCGCGTATAACGAACAAGAAGAGCTGGGTATGACGAGGGCGATGCCTCGTACATCCAGCTCTTTCGTTTGTTTAGCTTATGACGCGGCGTGCTGTCACGTAGCTCTTCTTCCAGTAGCTTGTATTCATATTGGAGATTTCGACGCCTTTGTTGGCGCTGTGCAAAATCTTGTTGTTGCCTGCGTAGATCGCAACATGGCTGATGCCGATGCCATTCGTTCGGAAGAATACGAGATCGCCCATACTCAGGTAGCCTCTTGCAATCTTCTTGCCTTCGGATGCCTGATCAATGGAAGTGCGGGGCAGCGAAATGTTGAAATTATCGAAGATATATTGCGTAAACGAAGAACAATCGAACGCATTAGTCATGTAAGGCACTGCACCGTATAGATATGGCGTACCTATGTATTTTTCACCGTAGTCAATTAATTTCTTGGAAGTTTCCGTTGCAGCGTTCGCTTTGATGCTCGTGCCTGCTGCGATTGCCGTAATGCCGATCGCGGTGCAAAGGCTTACATTAAGAATGCTCTTGAGTAAACGTCTATACATGTTTGTCATGTCTTTCCCTCCAGCTCTTCAAGGTGCCTTATGTCTTGTAACACTATAACACAGTCGAAAATGCCGCTTTTGACCGGATGAGGAGCTGATTCTGAGTAATTGCAGGCCAATTTCGACTTTATGAGAATTACGTGAGAAATTTCTCATTTACAAGCCATTTACATGAGTAAGGAGCCGAATTTGGTAAAGCATGGCCGCCTCTGCTATGATAATAGGGGAGAGAAAGTCATGAGAGGACGTGTTAAACAATGAACGATAATCAACAAAAAGCGACTTTTGCGGGAGGCTGCTTCTGGTGCATGGTTAAGCCGTTCGAGGAACAACCAGGCATCATAAGCGTCGTTTCCGGCTACATGGGCGGCCATACGGTCAACCCGACATACAATGAGGTTTGCTCCGAGACGACGGGGCATGCCGAGGTCGTCCAAATTACGTTCGACCCAGCGATTTACTCCTACGAGAAGCTGCTCGATACGTACTGGCAGCAGATCGATCCGACGGACGCCGGCGGACAATTCCATGACCGCGGCAGCTCGTACCGCACTGCGATCTTCTACCACACCGAGGAGCAGCACGCCGCCGCCGAACGTTCAAAGGATGCGCTGCAGAACAGCGGCCGCTTCAGCGGTCCCATCGTAACCGAAATCGTCGAGGCGTCCGAATTCTATCCAGCGGAGGACTATCACCAGGATTACCATCACAAAAATCCGCTCCGGTACCGCATGTACCGTAAAGGCTCGGGCCGCGATGCCTTCATCTCGAAGCATTGGAACACGTCGAAGGACCGCGAAGAGCGCCGCAGCAAGCTGACGGCGATACAATACGAGGTAACGCAAAATAGCGGAACGGAGCCTCCGTTTGCCAACGAATATTGGGATTTCAACGGCGAAGGCATCTATGTCGACATCGTCTCCGGCGAACCCCTGTTCAGCTCGGCAGATAAGTTCGACTCGAACTGCGGCTGGCCGAGCTTCACGAAACCGCTTGTCGACGCGCATGTGAAGGAAAAGGAAGATCTTAGCCATCGCATGGTCCGCACGGAAGTGCGCAGCCGCGAAGCTGATTCGCATCTTGGCCATGTGTTCGATGACGGTCCTGGACCAACCAAGCTGCGCTACTGCATCAATTCGGCGGCGCTGCGGTTTATTCCGAAGGCAGATATGGAGCGGGAAGGGTACGGGCATTATCTGACGTTCCTGTAAGTACGCCGCATCCAGCGACAACTATTCTAGCCATGCCAAAGAGGCAGACGCGATTTACCGCGTCTGCCTTTTTGTTCGCTGAACGTCAAGACTTCATGCCCATTATATCAACCTATTCATCTCCGCTAGGCGATCTAGCGTAAGGTCAGGCATCGCCTTCGCGCCTGGTGATTCTTGCAATCGCGCGAAGCCCTGCTTCACCCAGATCGTATGCATGCCGACTTCTTTAGCCGGTATGATATCGTTATCGATGCGGTCTCCGACCATGACGGCTTTGCTCGGAAGACATTGTGTTTCCCGAAGCGCAAGCTCGTAGAATCGCGGATCCGGTTTGGACAAGCCCGCTTCGGCGGAAGAGAACACGGCCGAAATATAAGGCAGCATGCCGTAGGTTTCCAGGCGTCCTGCGGTGCCGACGCTCTGATTGGCAATGACGCCAATGCGGCATACGGCGCTTAAGCGCTCCAGCAGCGGCTTCGCATCGGGAAACGGCTGCTCGAGCTCCTTGCGGTATTTCATGCCGCTTCGAATAATCGATCGCTCTTCTTCCGTCGGGATCAACTGTTCCATCACATCCCGCATTGGGAACGATACAAACCTCCGGTGCGCATCCATCACCGCCTGCCTGACCTCCTCGCTGCCGAAGCCGTAGCCTCGCCGCCTTGCTTGCTCCACGAATTGGTTGATACTGTCCTCGATGGGGAAGGACTCGTCCACAAGCGTATCGCCGACATCAAAGAAAATCCAATCCATATCTTTTAAATCCAAGATGCTCGCTCCTTTCTTGCATGCTAGTAGCGTAACAAAAAATTGTATATTTATTAAGCCTTTTCACAATTTTAAGGGCTAGGAACTGGAATATTTTCGCAGGTGACTAAATTTTCGCTGCAAAAGGAAGCTTAGCGGCATGACGATGTGGCAATCGATGAAGCATGCGGAGCGAGTTGGAACGGCGAGCCGCTTGAAGTCGGCGGGAAAGATATGCTGTGCGACGCGCACATCGCGACAGGGTTCCAAGCGAAGGATTGGAAGCCGGGTTCCTTCTTCGTCGAGCAGCTGGGCAGCTTGGCGGGCGCTGCGCGCAACGTCCGGATTTATCGGCTGCGCGAGCTTGGATTTATGCAAGGTCGCCTCCGGGCGCTTGACGGGCTTCTGGCTTGACGACGTATACCCTTAGGACGTCGCGGCAGGCATAGTCATCATCGAGGAAGCAGGGGGAAGAATTATGAATCGGCAGGGCGGGGCGTTTGCACTGAGCGATGACACGCTTGTGGCATCTACTCATTCATGCAGCACTTCTGGATGTCGTGATCCCTGCCTGATACACGGAAATCGGATTGGAACATGAGGCAGCTGTCCCGCAGGGACGGCTGCCTTGCTGCGTTTACGTGCAAATGCAGGAAAAAATAGGTTATGTAAACAAGGAAATGACAGTCTTATCGAGAATGAAGTGGTACAGGTTCGTGAGGAATAAGGGACGGAAGGCTATTTCACTGCTGCGAATGGAGAATTCGCCCACGGGGAAGGCGCTTCGTCCACTGCGAACGGCGCGGCCTCGCATTCAGATGGGTTTGAGACGCACGCTAGCGCGGACACTTCGCACGCGGAAGGAAATGCGTCAACGGCAGGAAGCGCAGCCTCTCACGCCGAGGGCGATTTAACGATTGCCGCCGAAGTCGCCTCGCACGCGGCAGGATCTGCCACGACGGCGGGCGGCTCCGCGGCGCATGCCGAAGACGACTGCTTACCACCGTCACTCGACGGTCAAGCTCTGTATTCGCGACCCGCTTACCTTTTGAACACGTTCAATGCTTTCGATTGCTTGCTGTGTCCTGCATATGGAAGGCCGTATAAGTCCTCGATCGTACGAAGGATGGAGTAGTGATTTGATTTCTGCGTTACTTTCATCGTCTTGACCATTGGTCCTGCGAGTACAGTTGGAATTTTGTTCCTTGCGCTGAAATCATCCTCGTCCCAGGTAAGAATGAGCATGCTGTTGTGTTTTTTCGCCCACATCACGTATCCGCTCAGGTTTGACTTTAACCAATCGTCAGCTTCTTTCACGGTGCCGTCATGAAGATCATGCATCAGATTCGGAATCACGAACGATACGGTCGGCAGCTTGGAATAATCTTGCGGAAAGCTGGAGAATGGTAAGTTCGCGCTGGCGGGGACATTCGTGAAATTGACCCAAGGATTATGCTTTCGGGCATACCCGGTTTTCAAGTCATACGCCCCGTTGAATCCAGCCTTGGGCAAGCCTTCGGAGTAACCGGCGAACGTGAATCCATGACGGATCAACTCAGCTGCCAGGTTATCGGCTTGAAAAGTTTGCTTTGGGGTTTTATCATCTGTGACACCTTGCGTGGAGCCCGAGAAGAGATCCAAGTAATTCGGCTGGCTCGGATGGCGGGTCGCATAGTGGTTGGTCAAGCTTGCTCCTTCTTTGAATAGTTGATTCATGAAAGGCGCCGATGAATTGCCGACGATTTGCCGATAGGCGTGGTTTTCTTCGATAACGATCACGATGTGATCCGGCTGCGCTTGTTGAAGCGGATTCTCTCCTGCCGCATGATTGGGGCTGTGAAACAAGGAGGAGAAAACAAGGCTGCCTAGCACCGCGATCGGTATTTTAAAGGTCCATTTTTTCATTGTATATGCTCTCCGTTCAAGGTTCATGATGAGGGGGGCTTCCCTCGCTTTTTTCTGGGTAAGAAGAGCTCGACTCTGGTGCCCGCGTTCACTCTCGAATCGATTCGGATCATGCCGCCATGCGCGTCCACAATCCATTTCGCGATGGACAACCCGAGTCCTGTCCCTCCTTCGGCCCGCGATCTTGCTTTATCACCGCGATAAAACCGGTCAAAAACATAAGGCAGATCAGCCTCCGAAATACCGCAGCCCGTATCCATCACGCCGATAAAAACGAAGTTGGAACGGTATTGGCCGACGACTTCGATCCGTCCCGAGGCAGGCGTATATTTGAGCGCATTATCCAGCAGGATGATCAGAAGCTGGCGAACTCTGCCTTCGTCTCCCCAAATGGACAGCGGTTTCTGGACATCGGTTACGATTTCAATTTCCTTGGTGCTCGATAATAGCCGAAATTGCTCCGATAACTCCTGGAGCAAGACATCCAGCGCGATCGCGGACGATTGGATCTGCAGCTGATTGGAATCGGAGCGGGCCAGGGTCAACAGGTCGCCCAAAAGCCTGTTCATCCGGTTACTTTCCTTCAATATGACGGCAATATGCGCGCTTTCCTGTTCGATCGAATGCGCGGGATACCGGAGCAGAAGCTCTGTTTGCGCTTGAATGACCGCCGTCGGCGTCCGCAATTCATGCGAGGCGTCCGCAACGAAGCGTTGCTGTTTCTCCCAGGAATTTCGTATGGGGATTAGCGCGCGCCTGGCTAAAAACAAACCGCTTAGAATGGAAATGACCACGCCTGCAATAATGGCAGCGGCAATATCCCATGTCAAGGATCGGAGCGTGCTCTTCGCATCGTCCAGGCTCCTTACGATTCCGACGGAAACGATGAAATACGGTTTCTGATCGTCATTCGGAAATTGTAAAACTCTGTAGCTATGCTTGCCTGCGGTAACCGTTCGAAGCGAGGCCGCGTTCGCGGATGATCTGAATTGTTCCGCAATTTCCGAAGCGAAGGATTGTGCGGGAAGCTGCCCTACTAGCTCGCCCTCTGCGTTCCAGAATAAGTAGGTTGTCGTTTCATCCTGCTCGGGATCCGCATGGCCGGAATGAAGCGGTTCCGAAAGGTTGTGAAGAGATTGAATCCTGTGCTCCGAGAGCTTCAAAATTTCATCAGTGTCGTGAAATAGACGATAACGCATATGCACGAATATAAGCGTGCTCAGTACTGCAAGTATCAGCAGGATGACCGCGGCATTCAGGATGACCAGACGTTTGTGAATGCTAGTGAACATCGGGTTCTCCCTTCACGATATAACCGACTCCTCGCACGGTTCGAAGGAAATGGTCTGCGCCAGCGGCGGAGAGCTTTTTGCGCAGGAGGTGTACATATACGTCAACGGCCGTTGTGGCTGAACCTGAATCAAATCCCCACACGCGATCAAATATCTGTTCACGGGTTAGAATCTGATTTTTATGACATAGGAAGAATTCGAGCAGCTCGTACTCCGTGGCAGTCAGTTGCAGCGGCGTATCGCCGCTGTAACCTTCTCTATTGGCAGGAACTAAACGGATGGGACCGCATGTCAGCTCGCCTTCATGACCAAGGGTGCCTCGCCTTCTTAAGACAGCACGAGCTCTTGCCAATAATTCCGAGACTGCGAACGGCTTCGTCACGTAATCGTCCGCTCCCGCATCCAAGCCGGCTACGCGATCCTCCACGGCGTCTTTAGCCGTCAACAATATAATCGGGACGCGGATCGACTGCATTCGTAATTTTCTGACGATTTCAAAGCCGCTCATCCCAGGCAGCATGATATCGAGTACGATTAAATCATGGATGGCCTGCTCGGCCAAATAGAATCCCTCGTCGCCTGTCTCCGCACCGTCCGTCGAGAAGGATTCGCTTTCGAATACGTCGCGGATAATCCGAAGAAGAGAAGCGTCGTCTTCCACCACTAGGACGCGCATGCTTTATCCTGCCT
Organism: Paenibacillus sp. R14(2021); assembly: GCF_019431355.1. NCBI lineage: Bacteria > Bacillati > Bacillota > Bacilli > Caryophanales > Paenibacillaceae > Paenibacillus > Paenibacillus sp. R14(2021). The sequence continues at coordinate 1,244,405 of NZ_CP080269.1, read as the reverse complement.
TTCGTGGGATTTTTAGCTTCATTGTATCAGGAAGTCCGTTTTTAAGGTAATTTAAATGTAGCTCTATTATACTGATAATCGGCGGCTACATTGTTACGAATAGAGTCAGTAAATATCCGGGGCTATTTGGATATTGGAGATGCCTACGACGCATTACGCCCGCCATTTTTGAACGCAGCTTTATTCTTCGGCTTCTTTATGCTCACGGACCCGCCCACCTCGCCGGCTAAAGTCAAGGACCAAATGATGTTCGGCATACTCGCGGCCATGGCGAGCGCAGTGGTGTATGGCGTATTCGGGGGGTTGATGTACTTATTCATTGGGGTGTTTATCGCTAATTTGTATCATCTGTTAAGGATGCGTTCAGCTTCACATCCATCGAAGAAAGGCCGATCAGCCGTACGCCAAAGCCCCAATAAACGTTACGATAGGAGATCCTTATGAGCAAAAACAAAAAGGTTTGGATTCCAGCCCTAGTTGCGATCGCGGCAGCCTTGGTATTGGTGGTTTACTATTATTACACGAAATTTTCACATCCAGGAGGGCAGCCTCATCCTCGTCCTCAGGGCGAGGGTCAAGGAAGACTGCACGAAGGCGCGCAGCGGCCTCCAAGAGGTGAAGACGAAGGCTATGGTGGTTACTTTTCAACGTTAGGCACAATCGCCTTGTATGTTGGGGCAGCTGGTTTCTCTTGGTTCTGGTTTAAGAAGAAGCTGAAGTCGCCATCGCCATTGGTACGCAAAGCCGGTAGGCTGCTGCATGCCGTTCATAAGCTGATGGGGTGGTTTACGCTCCTGTTAGTTGCCGTCCATGGCACGTATTATTTGTTTACGAAGCTCCATGACGACAACATCTTTTCGGGTCTTGCGAGCTTTGCGATATTGCTGACGCTTGTTGGATATGGTTACTTCATCAATAAGGTTCGCAACAAATGGATGCGCGCTGTGCATCGGACACTCGGAATTCTTTGGGTTCCCGTGCTGCTGCTGCATGCCGGCGGTTCCGCCATAATTGCGGTGCTCGCAAGCTTGGCGGTAGGGGGGCTCGTATGGTTCTTCGAACGATCTGCAGGTCCAAATAAGCAGCCAATCACGGGCGACCGGTGACGGGTCGTTAGGCACATCCGCATCATGCCCACATATACTGCTAAAAAACGTTAGGTGGAGACATGGGCATGCATTTTCTTCAATATACCCCGATAAACGGGTATTGGAATGATGATCGTCAAACGATGTCATACAAAACGCTGCAGGAAGCACTAGCTCTCGTCAAACAGTCGGTTCAGGGAGAACGCGAAGATGAATTGTTTTACGATTACTTAATATCCGTTGCCCCTACCAAGGAAGAACAAGCGATCATCGTTTCGATAAGAGACGATGAACGCAAGCATAATCAAATGTTCAGGAAAATTTATTATGATTTGACGGGGCAAACGATCCCGGTGACGCAAGACGCTGCTTTCGAGAAGCCGCAGTCTTTTACCGAAGGCGTAAAAAAGGCGTTTTTCGGAGAGCTAAGCGCCATGGAGCGTTATCGGATTATCCGTGCGGGCATGCCGAACCGTTATTACCGGGATATGGTGTTCGAAATTTTAACGGACGAAATGAAGCATGCCGACAAGTACAATTATATTATGATCCTCGAATCGAAAAGCAGGGAATAGCAAATCCGCGAAACTGATTATCGAAGCAACGGACGTAAAATTGTCCATTGCTTCTTTTTTTGACGAAGGATTGAGCATACTGTAGAAGTACTTGGAATGAAAGCATCTTAGCAGGAGGATAGATTATGATATGCAAAATACGATGTGCGATTGTGGCTATTGTTCTGCTCGTCCTGCTGCCGCAAATGGCAGCCGCTTCGGGCAATCGTGCGGAACAAGCCCCCGTTAGTTCTTCGTTGCTCCAATCGCTTCAGCAGGGAGGATACATCCTATACGTTAGACATGGCGAAGCGAACGAGGGCGAGGATCAGCCTAATCTAACGTTCCGTGATTGTTCGACCCAAAGGAATTTATCCCAAGCGGGGAAGGAAGAAGCCATTGCTTATGGCGAGACCCTTCGGCGGCTGCATATTCCCGTACTTGCTCCCGTTCTGGCCAGTCCATTCTGCCGCACCAGAGAGACGGCAGAGCTGGCATTTGGACAAGAGAAGGTTCAGGTCGATCCATTTTGGATAAGCATCTATCGCTTAAGCGGTGATGTCCCCTTGGAAGAACAGGCGACTACATTATCGGCATTGACTTATTTTCTGGAAAAAATACCTAAAAAAGGAAGTAATCAAGTTATTATTGCACATAGCTTTCCAAAGGGTATTGGCTTAGGCGAAATCTCAAATTTAGGTTCGGTCGTCGTGAAACCTAAAGGAATCGGCAAAGGCTATGAGATCATTGACCGGATATCATTGCAGGAGTTATCCAGCATTCGTTAAAAAAACGCCAATCCGCGCAGCTGGTTGGCATTTTTTTGTATGGTTATTCTTTATCCAACGGTTTATCTAACTTATCTTGATAGAAGTCAAAATAAAGCTTATTATCACTCCCGCGTACGGCATAAAACACGTCCTTTAAATGATGTCCTTTAGCCGAAATGGCCTTTTCCAATGCATGCAGCGTTATATTGGCATCACGGAGATGCTCTTTGATCAACATCCCGTCCATAATGAGCTCAATTGGAAAAGCGGATGGATTTGAAGCGGGCGAATGAAGGTCATGCAGCGTGAGGTTTCGGTATTGTTTTTTCTTAAGCACGGATAGCTTCCCGCTATTTTCCAGCAGTGCATACTCGACTTCCGAAATATTGAATATCTCTTTCTCTCGAAGCATTTCATTCAAGGAGTCCAAGGTGTATTTATTTTTTTTCATGTTTTCTTCGAGCAGCTTGCCGCCTTCGATCAACACGGACGGCGATCCGGATATCCATTTGCGGAGCTTACGGCTTTTCAAGGCGATAATGGATAGCAGCCAAGAGATGCTGGTAAATACGCCCAACGATATTAACAGATGCGCGGAACTAAGAGCATCGTTAAAAGCAAAATTCGCCGAGATCGCACCTAATATGATAGCAGTAACAAAATCATGCGTATTCATGTTAGATAGCGTTTGTTTGCCGATCATTCTCGTAATGATTAGCAATAAGATGAAGGCAGCAATGCTTCTAAAAAAAATAATCCATTGAACCGGCATGGCTATCCTCCAGGTGTTAACGAAATGAAGTAAACATTCCCATTCCCTTAGTATTCCCTATTGGGAAATGCTATTCATTCCTTTTCGAAGTTAAGAGAAATTTAAGGAATGGTTAACCAATTATTCAGATGTTTGACTTATGCTGAATAAGCAGGAAATCGACCATATGGCGTTACGCCGAACATGAAGGAAATTAGTCCCGTGATGAGGTGGGAACGTGGATTTTGATAGGAAGGAATTAGTGAAGCAGTGCCAGGAGATTATCGAACGCATCGGTAATGAAGATTTGAACCATGTACTCCCGGCTTTCATAAAACAGCTCCAAGCTTTGGGGCAGAAGTATAATTTGACTGCTGACGAAGTCTTGAAATTCTACATGGAATACAAATATAAATACAAAGAGAATTAAGGGGTAATTCGATTCGATTCAGGCTGCAGAGGCGTTAGAGGCAAACCATTGCCTCTGACGCTTATTCTGGTTTTGAATGAAACGGTATCATTCTTGCCGGCATTCACACAGGTCTAATATGGTATGCTTAGAATAAACCTAATCATGATGAATGGAAGCATAGGGGGGACATACATATGGAAGGTCTAGGCTATGTCATGATTTGGATCGTGCTTTTGCTCATTCTGCTCGCCGCAGGGTGGAGGCGAAAATGGTCGCCTTTCGCCATTTATGCCACTGGCTGCTTAGTCCTGCTGCTTGAAGAATTACGAAATCATGGCGGTTGGGATGACTTGGCTGCATTCGCTACGCTCATTGTCATTGTCGTGCCGATCTATGTCGTCGGTACAATTGTGTGGCTCGTTGGATGGGTACTGTCCAGAAGGCGAAGACGGTGATAATTAATTGTATTAAATAATAAGTTAATGACATTAATTAATGGAGGTTCACAATGGCAATCGTACAGGTAACAATCGTTCCGCTCGGCACGGGCTCAACTAGCGTGAGCGCCTATGTCGCAGCCGTAGTCGGCGTTCTGGAGCAGGCGAAGGAAGCCATCCATTACGAATTGACGTCGATGAGCACGATAATCGAAGGGGAGCTGGATGATGTGCTAGCCGTAGTCCGGAGGATGCATGAAGTGCCGTTCCAGCAAGGGGCGATGCGCGTGTCGACTTCGATGACAATCGATGACCGCCGGGATGTGAGAGGCTCGATGGAGCAGAAGCTGCGCTCGGTCGAGGAGAAATTGAAGTCGTAATTAATCGCAAGCCAATAGCACGCGGAATATAAACACGTTGACGTCGACGACCGTAACCTTGCAATTCTCGCTTCGGTGGACTCTACGACGTTTTATACTGCATCTGCCGTCAGCTATTCGTTCCTGCGAATTCGTATGGTGTCCGCAGGGAAAACACAAGCCGAGCTGAGTTTATAAATTCGCTTAGCCCATCAATAGTCTGACCACGAAACAAACTGCATGACAATAAAGGAAGCCGCGCACAGCGCGGCTTTTTGGCGTTCTAGCGCCGCGTTTCGTTATACTGCCGCGGTTCGCCGGCGAATCGTACGAACGATTGGCATGCTAGCGTGACAATGACCGGCAGCAAATAATTACCCCCCGCCCTCAAGGAGAGAGCAGGGGGTAATTGTTGTTTAAATGATTCCTTTACGCTTCGCCCACCATACGCCGGCAGCAGCCAGAATGACGATGCCGCCGATGACTCCGATGGTCACGCCTGAATTCGTCTTGTCCGTTCGCTCCATGGCCGCGTGCTGCTTCGTGCCTTCGATGGAATCCGGCTCAGACGGCGTATTCGTTCCTTCGTCAGCGCTGCCATCGGTTCCGGCCCCGGCATGGTAAGGGAACAGCGGCTTGATGGTTTCGTAGATGCGGTTAACCGTCGTCTTGAGCGCCGCTTCGTCAGGCGCTTCCTTGCCGACGCCGAAGAGTCCAGGGTTGCCGATCGCTTTAAGCGCCGCGTCAAAATCGGCAGAGATGGCTTTCGTCTCGGAAGGGGACAGCTTGGCCTCGATATAAGGCGCAAGCGTCTCGTAGGTGGCCCGCGCCTTGGCGAGGAGCAGCTTGGACTTGGAATAGTCCTTCACCGACTGCAGCACATTCTCGAAGCGGCGGTCCAAGTTCATGACAAGCAGTGCCTTATAATCCGCGACTGTGGAATCCACGGACTTGGATTTGAAATCGGCGTCCAGCGTCGCGGCGACGTCTGCGCCGAAATGGGATTCGATTTCCTCGCGTCTTTCCTTATGCGCTTTAAGCGCCTTGTTCCAATCAGGAGACGATTGCTCCAGCGAAGCGATCACCAGCTTGAACGTTTCCGCCACATCCTCCGTATTCGCATTTCCGTAAGAGTAGGCCAATGCGCTGGACGGAGCTATGGTAATGAACAGGACGGCAAGCAGCAGGATCGTTGATAACTTGATTCGGTGCATCGTATGTAGTCACCTTCCGTTCGTAAGAGACAGAGATATATTCTGCCAAATGATAATCATAATCAATCGTTATGTCAAGGGTCGTCTCAGCCTGCCAATGCGTACGTGTTCGCTCTTATTGAAAGGAAATCGCAAATAACATAGTCCTTGGCAGAAGCTTTCCGCAATCAAACAGTAGCCCGCACAGCTCCTTCATGTGATGGTAATGGAAGAAAGGAGGGATCCGCGCAGTTACTAGAGCAAGCTAAAGCAAGCCGGCATCATGCAAGATTAGGCCTGATGTAAGTTCGCAACTATTCGGAACGAAGGAGATGACAATTGATGCTGAAAGGAATGGGAAGGAAGCCGCGCGCTAGAATCGGGAGCATCCTGCTTGCGCTTACGGTTTTATTGCCGATCATTCCGCTACCGTCCGCTTTTGCCGCGACGGAGAGCGTAACCGCATATGGCGCGAACGGCGGCGACACATCGGATGACTTGCAAGGCATTACGAATGCCATTGCGGCTGCCGCAAGCGGAGACACGGTTTATTTTCCGGCGGGTACGTATTACATCACAGGCACGATTAACGCGAAATCGGGCATCAAGCTGATCGGTCAAAGCAAGGATACGACGATCATTAAGTACAGCGGCACGACGGACAACAACATGATTACGCTGAGCAATACGACTGGCGTTGAAGTCGCGCAATTAACGCTCGACGGCAACAACAATACCCATGTCGTATCCGGCATCTGGGGCGAGCCTGGGGGCAGCCATAATATTCATCATAATAACATCAAGGATCTCGTGAAAGCGGACGGTTTCGCGCCTTTCGGGGTGCTCTTATCGGCTACCTCGGATTCAACCATCGCGGATAATACGTTTACGAATATCGGCGTTAATTCCTCATGGGGCGGCGCGATCCGCGCGGGCTGGAACTCGAACAATACGAAGATTCTACGCAATACGATTGCCAATACGGGCCGGGGCGGGATTTTCGCCAACGATACGTGTAACGGCGTCGTCGTGAAGAACAACACGATCACGGGATCGGGTCTGCACGAGCATGGCTTATCGATCGAGCTCCATACGAATTGCAACAATTCTGTGATCGAGGACAATAATGTCGACCACTGGATCAGCGCAGTCCGTTCCGCTTATATCGCAGTCAGACGGAATACGGTGCACACGACCGACGGAACAGTGCAGGGCATGGGGCTCGAGGTCATGGTCGATCACGGCGTCACCACCGACAACCTCGTCGACGGCGGTCAGCAGGTCGGCATGCAGCAATCCCCAGGCACGGGCTATCAATATTGGGGCTACAACACGGTCCAAAACATGGTTATGTGGGGCATGCAGCTGCAAGGTGCAGACACGGGAGAAACGGAACAATATCAATATTTCTACAAAAACACGTTCAAGAACGGACCGATCGGACACCCGGCGGCTGCTTATCCGGGTTATGATGGCAACGCCGTCCGGATACACGGGAACTCGCGGAATCTGACATTCGACAGCAATCAGATTCTCAACAACGGCCGCAAAGCGATCGAAATCACGACCGCTACCGGGACCGACCGTCTCAGCTTCATCAATAATGTCATCACCGGCAACGGTGGTCCGTCGATCGATCAATATCCGTCTTCGGCGGCGGATTTGGAATGGAGCAACAACACGGTCAGCGGGAACGGTACGAACACGCAGCTGGTCAGCCGCGGATTCAGCGATCCGAAGCCGACGGCGAACTTCAGTGCGCCGCTCAGCGTACAGCTCGGGCAGCCGATTACGTTCACCAATACTTCTACAGATAACGGCACGATCGCGGAGAACCTCTGGGATCTCGGCGAAGGGCCTCCGGTCAATACGACGAGCCCGACCTATACGTATCAGAATCCGGGCACTTACCGGGTTACGCTAACCGTATGGGATAACGGCGGCCGTGCGAGCTTGAAGGAACAGACGGTCAACGTGTTCAGCGGCCCGCCGGATACGCAGGCGCCGACGGCTCCGACATTGACCTCACCATCCAAGTCGAATGTTACCGTTGACCTGTCTTGGTCAGGTGCAACCGACAACGTCGGCATTGTTGGTTATGACGTGTACAAGAACGGCGTACTGGCCGGCTCCACGACAGGAGCGGTCACGACGACGTTCACCGTGACGGGCTTGACGCCAAGCACGGCTTACAGCTTCACGGTCAAAGCCAGAGACGCGGCCAATAACGTCTCGCCTGCCAGCAATTCGTTGTCGGTAACGACGGCAGCCGGTGATACGCAGGCGCCGACGGCTCCGACGAACCTCGCGTCGACGGGAAAGACCGACACCAGCGTCAGCTTGTCTTGGTCCGCTTCATCGGACAATATGGGCGTAACGGGCTACAACGTTTACTACGGAACAACGCTCGCCGGTTCGACGTCTGGTCCGAGCGCAACGACCTTCGTGGCAAGCGGGCTTGCGCCTAGCACAGCATATACGTTTACGGTCAAAGCGAAGGATGCTTCGAATAATGTCTCCGCGGCGAGCAATGCCGTGACCGTGACGACCGATCCGCTCGCCAACTGGGTTCTCTGCGCTGGCGAGAACAATACATGCAGCTTCACGGGTACGAAGCAGGTTCGGTTCGGCGCGAACGGCAGTTTCGCGTACGGCACCTTCACGAATTCGGTCATGTGCTCGACGAATACGTTCGGCGATCCTGCGCCGGGCTCGTATAAGTCCTGCGAAGTAAACCTCGCCGGCACCGGAGGCGGCGGAGATACGCAAGCACCTACGGCGCCGACGAATTTGAGTTCGCCGTCGAAGACGAGCACGAGCGTGAATTTGTCGTGGACGGCTTCGACCGACAACATCGGCGTAACCGGATACGATATCTACAACGGCTCGACGCTTGCGGGTACGGTGACGTCCGGCACGGCGTTTACGGTATCCGGACTGACGGCGAACACGGCTTACTCGTTCACGGTTAAAGCGAAGGACGCGGCAGGCAACGTATCCTTGGCAAGCAACGCATTAAGCGTGACCACGAACACGTCTTCTGACACGCAAGCACCGACGGTGCCAAGCAGCTTGACCTCGCCGTCGAAGACGAGCACAAGTGTCAACCTGTCGTGGACGGCATCAACCGACAATATCGGTGTAGCCGGTTATGATATTTATAACGGCTCCACGCTCGTGGGGTCCACAACCTCCGCAACGACATTTACTGTATCGGGGCTCTCCGCAAGCACGGCGTATTCCTTCACGGTCAAGGCGAAGGATGCGGCAGGCAACGTATCCGCGGCCAGTAATTCGGTTAGCGTGACGACCGATGCCGCGTCGACGGCGAACTGGGTATTCTGCGCAGGAGAGAACAATACGTGCAGCTTCACTGGGACGAAGGAAGTCCGTTATGGCGCGAGCGGCAGCTACAATTACGGCACGTACACCAATTCCGTCTTCTGCGGCAACAGTACGTTCGGCGATCCGATATCGGGCACGTACAAAACCTGCGAGGTCAACATGGGCGGCAGCGGCGGAGGCGGCGATACGCAAGCACCGACAGCACCGACAGGGCTGACTTCGCCATCGAAGACAGCAACAAGCGTCAGCTTGTCCTGGACCGCATCGACGGACAACGTGGGCGTGACGGGCTATGAGGTCTACAACGGTTCTTCACTTGCCGGCACGACCTCCGGCACCACGTTCACGGTCAGCGGCTTGACCGCGAGCACTGCGTATGCGTTCACGGTCAAAGCCAAGGACGCGGCGAACAACGTATCCGCGGCCAGCAGCGTGCTTAATGTGACGACGAGTGCATCAAGCGGAGGCGGCAGCGGCAGCGTTCTCCAAGAATACTGGACGGGAGTATCCGGCACTTCAGTAAGCACGATTCCGACAGGCACTGCGCCAAGCGGTACGGCGACATTGACCAGCTTGGAGGAGCCGACGAACTGGGCGGATAATTACGGTACGCGGATTCGCGGCTACATTACGCCGGCGGTTTCGGGCACATACACGTTCTATATCTCAGGCGACGATGAGTGCCAATTATTCCTCAGCACGAACAATAGCCCGTCGAATAAGTCGATGATTGCGAACGTGTACGAGTACACGGGCGTCAGAGAGTGGAACAAATACACGACGCAGCAATCTGCTGCCATTACGCTGACCGCTGGTCAACCGTACTATTTTGAAGTGCTGCACAAAGAAGGCGGAGGCGGCGACAACCTCGCGGTCGGCTGGACCGGACCGGGCATTTCGTCCATTACCGTCATTGGCAGCGCCTACTTGTCGGCCTACTGATCGTGACATGCGGAAGACACCTGCACCGGTTATCCGGTTCAGGTGTCTTCTTTAACATGTACATGTTTGGGCTATTTTCGCTCATATCGATCACATTAACGTGTGTACGCCCAAAGCCGACCGTTAATATCGATCTCATTTCGCGGGGTTCGCGCGAGTCAATTGATTTCTTCAATATCGCCGGTGTTGGTGATAAGCGATGCCACCTTGATATCTCGTTCCAGCTTCGGATAATAGCAGGTGATGTTAACGGAGTCGATGCTCGTGACCAGCGGGAAATTCAACGTCTTCGCCGCGTTGGGTCCATACACGAGGATCGGAATGTATACAATGATGATATAGAGAACCGACATCGGGATCATGGTAAGCAGAATCGGCTTGGTGGGCAGCTGCATGACGGGCGGCAGCATGCCAAGAAGGATGAACGGTGAAATGGAATAAAGCGATTTGATCAGTTGGCGGACATTCAAGAATTTCATGCTCTGGTAGTATGGACATATTATCCAAGGTTATGTATGGGTGCGATTGTCATCTCAGGTTTGGTTCATTAGATCATACGCACGGCGAAAACCGCAGCTTTGCGGTTTTTTTTCGTGTGTGGCAGGGCGTGTGTAAACTCGGGGGTAGCCAATTGCGTATAGTGTAAGGTGCATTTCGTATTGCATGTAACATCGTTAGAGCACTTGGATGTCGAAAGTGCCGCATACGAAGCCTGAATTGTCAAGTCTTGGATTGAAATGCGGAGCAAACTCGTATAAAATAATATATGAATAGTTGCTCATATATTAATATGTAATGGAGTGATTGCTGTGAATTTACCTCTGTACGCGGAAGATGATAAGGACTGCTGCGATGTAACGATTATTCACGACGATGTTGTAGCCCACGCTAGCCGTGCGCAGCTAAGCGAAGAGCAAGTGATGAAAATGGCTAATTTCTACCAAGCCCTCAGCGATCCTACGCGTCTGCGAATCGTGCATACGTTAATTCAAGCAGAAATGTGTGTCTGCGATTTGGCTGCCGTGCTGGAGATGACGCAGTCCTCCACCTCTCATCAGCTGCGATACTTGAAGAATCTCGCGTTAATCAAACGCCGGAAAGTGGGGCGCATGGTTTATTACAGCATCGATGATGAGCATGTGCTGATGCTGTTTGAAACCGGCCTAGCGCACATCTCGCATAAATAAGGAGGAGCAGCCATGCACGGCAACCGGCAAGACAAGGGGCATTCGGACAGCCGAAGCCACGAACATAATCATAGCCATAACCACAATCACCATGGACATGATCACGGCCACGATCACAGTGGCGTCTTCCATACGCACGCGCCGATTAACAAAATGAAAACGGCTTTCTTCCTGAGCTTCATTATTCTCATCGCTGAAACGGTGGGCGGAATCATCTCGCACAGCTTGGCGCTGCTATCCGATGCAGGTCATGTGCTGACCGATATTGCGGCCATTGGACTCTCTTGGTATGCGATGAAGCAAGCGCAGAGATCGCCTTCGGAAACGTATACGTACGGGTACCATCGGTCCGGCATATTGGCGGCCTTCGTTAACGCGGCTTCCTTAATCGTAATCGCTCTGCTTATCCTTTGGCAGGCCGTCCTTCGGTTCCAGCATCCCGAGCCGGTCGGAAGTACCTGGATGTTCGTCAGCGCAGGTATCGGGCTTGTCATGAATCTGTACCTTGGGCTTGGTCTGAGCAAAGAAGACAATGTCAATGTGAAGAGCGCCGTCATGCATATGCTCGGCGATGCAGCCGCTTCTGCAGGCGTCATCGTTGCGGGCATCATCATTTATTTCACCGATTGGCATGTGGTCGATCCGATTCTGAGCGTATTGATCGCCCTGCTGATTGCCTTCGGCTCGATCGGAATCTTGAAGCAGACGATCAACATTCTCATGGAGGCTGCTCCCAAAGAAGGGCTAGTGCAGCAAGCGGCGGAAGCGATTCGTTCCGTGAATGGCGTCTGCGGCGTCCATCATCTGCATGTGTGGAGCCTGACCAGCGGCAAGAACGCACTGTCCTGCCACGTAATTCTCGACGGCGGTACGACCATCTCGGATAGCCAGCCGATTCTGCGGGAGATCGAGCACAAGCTGCTACATTTGTCGATCGGTCATGCGACCATTCAGATAGAAGACGACCAGAATCGGCATGGCAATTCGGTGCTATGCAAGGATACGGATGAGCATCACGCACACTAATCGCTGTTGTCCATACGAGAAGGCTGTTCCGAGGCGGGAATGCATATGCATGCTTCCGCGGAGCGGCCTTTTTGCTGCGAATGCCATTTTTTCGAATCGATACGGATACAACTCGGAATACATACAACCGGATTGCGTGAAAACTTACGTTAACGTAAGCTTGATTTTTTGCTATGATGGGAGCAGGATGTACTGCGGGGAGGAGGCCGGGAATCGAATGACGGAGCCGGCGATCTATACGGTGGAGGAAGTAACCGAGAAGCTGGGCATCACGGCGCGCACGCTCCATTACTATGAAGAAATTGGGCTGCTGCCCGATGTTTCGAGGACGGAAGGCAGGCATCGCCTCTACGATGAGAGCATGTTTCTTCGTATTCAGCATATTTTGAAGCTCAAACTGGTGTTAGGGGCATCGCTGCAAGAGATAAGGTCTATTCTGCAGGCGGAGGAAGAGCTGGACGCGATCAAGGCTTCCTATTATGATGACGCTCGTACGGGTGAGGAGCGCGAACGGCTGCTGGATGAGGCGACAGATCGGCTCCAGGCCATCATCGCCCACATTGACGAGAAGCTGGCGAAGCTGCAAACGCTGCGGCAAGGGTTCGGCGAACGCTTGGAACGAGCCAACCGTTTGAAGCACCGCGGCACTTAGGTTTCATTTTTCTCAGGAAGAAGGAGAGACCGGAATGAAGGATGTTAAGAAATGGATGATTTTGTCCGTTACGAGCCTTGGCTCATTGTTATCTGCGCTCAATTTCAGCACGTTGATTATTGCGCTGCCTGATTTATTGAAAGGTTTGCATGCTACGCTGCTTCAAACGATGTGGGTCATGCTCTCGTACATGGTCGCGCAGACCGTCATGGTGCTGATGGCCGGCTCGCTGGCTGACCGCTTCGGACGCAAACGCATCTACCTCGCTGGCATGCTGCTGTTTACGATCGTTTCGCTGGTCTCCGGCTTTGCCGAGCATGCGCCGCTGCTCATCGTATTGCGTATTCTCCAGGGCATCGGCGGCGCGATGGTCATGGCCAACAGCACCGCGATTGTCGCGGACGCCTTCCCGAAGGAAGAGCTCGGCCGCGCGCTTGGCATTAATATTATGGTGGTCGCGGTTGGTCAGATTATCGGGCCGGTTCTCGGCGGCTGGCTGACGACGGCTTTCGGCTGGGAATGGACCTTCTGGTTCAATGTGCCGTTCGGCGTGATCGGCGTCGTATGGGGCTTATGGGCGATGGGGACGAAGGAGGACAAATTATCTGCGCCGAGAGCAGGCGGGTTGGATCGCGGCGGGGCGATTGCTTATATGCTGTCGATCACCGGCCTGCTGATCGCGCTTACTTGGGGACCGATTCAAAGCTGGAATTCACCTGTCGTTTATCTATCCGGTCTCGTCTTCGTTGTGATGTTTCCGATCTTTCTTGTCATCGAACGACGCCATCCCAATGCGCTGCTGCATCTTCCGTTGTTTGCGAACCGAATTTTCTCCTTCGGCATCATCTCGGCGACGCTAAATGCCATTGCACGTATGGCGGTGATGTTCATGCTCATCTTCTACTTCCAAGGGGCGATGGAGAAGGATGCGCTCGAGGCGGGCATTATGACGATTCCGCTAGCAGCGGGCATGCTCGTATTCTCGCCGCTTGCCGGCGTCCTTGGCGACAAATACGGCGAAACGACGCCTGCAACGATCGGCTTGTTCCTCAGCATTTTCGGTCTGGCCGGGCTTGCGCTCGATACGGGACTTACTACACCATTCTGGCATTTAGCCATATATATGACCATTATCAGCATCGGATCCGGTTTGTTTAACTCCCCGAACTCCAGCAGTATCATGAACGCGGCTGGACCCAAATACCGGGGAGAGGCTTCCGGCATCCGCTCGCTTACGACCAATATGGGCATGATGCTCAGCATCGCCTTCTCGATGCCGATCGTAACGCACAGCATTCCGCATGAAGCCATGCTTGCCATTTTCTCGGGTACCCAAGTCGGCATGAACGGGGATACTTCGTCGCTCGGCGGTTTCGTGACCGGTCTGCATGCGGTATTCTGGTTCATGGCGGCGCTGATGGCGCTCGCAGCCATACTGTCTTACTTGCGTTCGAATAAACGGACGCCGGCATCCGGAGCTTCTGTTCCACTCAAATAAATGCTTTTTCATGCAAGGAGACTTCATTATCATGTCGGAACGTACTGTACTAGGAAAGCTTTGGGGCGTGTCGCTCTTGTGGGGCTGCAATTATGTGGCAAGCGCCTACTTGCTGCGCGATTTCTCGCCGATTTTGTTATCTTTCACTCGCTTGTTGGTGATGTCGCTGTTCTTGATCTCCGTCGCATTGATTAATCAGACAATGAGGCGCCCAACCAAGCGGGAGTGGGGGCTGCTGGTGCTTGCAGGCATTACCGGGACGCTTATTAACCAATTGTTCTATTTCACAGGGCTGGAGCACTCAACCGCAGGGAACGCCGCACTCATTATTGCGTTGTCTCCCATTGCAACGACGATGCTTTCGCGAATCTTTCTGAAGGAGACAGTCACGTCAACGAAGCTGGCTGGAGCCGTGCTCGCATTGGTCGGTGTCGTGTGCATCGTGCTGTACGGCGGCAAATCGGTCGGCATTTCCAAAGGCGATATCTACTTGCTGCTCGCGATGCTAGGCATGTCTGTCAGCCTGCTGTTCATTCGCAAGCTGACTATCGCGATGTCCTCGTACGAGGTGACGATCTATGCGACGGTCATTGGGACCCTCATGATGTCGCCGGCGGTTGGCTTCGAATCCATCGGCGGACATTCCCACTTAAGCCATCAGCCCATGGCTTGGGTGCTGCTCGTATGCGTAGCCGTTATCGGCCAAGGGCTGGCGGGCTTCTGGTGGAATCAAGGCATCGCCGTCGTCGGAGCATCCACGAGCGCAATGTTCATGAATATTCCGCCGTTCATTGCGATCATCGTCAGCCACTTCGTGCTTGGCGATCCAATCCGCATCGCGCAAATTGCCGGCGGGATTCTCATACTGGCCGGCGTCGCTATTACCAATATGAAGCGCCGTGCGCCGCAGGCGGTGCAATTAAGCTTGGATTCTAATCGGTAGTTTCTATAGATGGAATGGTACATGCACCCGCAAGGGTGCATGTTTGCGTTCACGGGACAACGATATCTAAGCATAACCGCCGAAAGTCCGCATACCATTAGGCGATGAATGCGGATGAATAGGAGAGGATGCAGGGATGTACGACTTGCGGATTAGAAAACCGATACAGCTGCAGATCGATGAACCGCGGGCGGCAATTGGATTATTTCCCGCCTCGGTGAAGCTAGTAGGCGGGACGAAATGGGGCTATATCGACAGCAGCGGCCGCATGGCGCTTGCGCCGCAGTTCAGCGATGCGCGCGATTTTCAGCAGAATGGGCTCGCGATCGCAGCCGATCAGAAAGGAAGCTACGGCGCGATTGACGCTTCCGGGTGCTACCGGATTCCGCCCGTGTATGATTCCATCAACGATTTCGCAGAACGCCGAGCGGTCGCGATTGATAAACAAGGCTTCAAGCTGATTAACGAGCGAGGCAAGGTGTTGACCAAGCGTGCCTATCCGTTCATCGCGGATATGAAAGAGGGCCGGTCAGTATTCTACGTCACAGACGCCGGCAGCGATGCGGGGAACAGCCGCTACGGCTATTTGGATGCACAGGGTAAAGAGATTATTCCCGCTCAGTTCGAGGAAGCTGGCGACTTTAAGAACCGCAAGGCGGTCATCAAAATCAAGGACAATGAATATGCCCTGATCGGCCCGACCGGCCGCAGGCTTGCCGATTATCCATATGCTTACGTTGGCCCGCTCGGCGATGGCATGCTTGCCTTCCAACGGGATACCGCGGGCAAATACGGGTACTTGAACGAACGCGGCGACGTCGTCCTTCAACCGGCGTATACGTCGGCATTTACCTTCCGCAATGATCGGGCGATTGTCAATACGGCAGAGGATTACAAGTCGAGCTACGGCGTCATTAACAAAGCGGGAACGTTCATTGTCAAGGCCGCCTATAACGATATTCGCGATCTAGGCAATGATCGGCTGGCGCTCGGGCGGGCGATCGATCCGGAGCAGCCTTTCGTGGGCTCGATGTATGCGATTGCGGATTGGAACGGCAATCTGCTGTCGGCGTTTCTGTATCAGGACGTCTCTGATTTTGATGGCGAACTGGCTTCGGTTACCGATGGGAAGGAGACCTATTTCATTGATCGCAGCGGCAAGCCGGCACCCGGCTATCCGAATGTGAGCGGCATCGGCACGCTGACGCTGGAGGAAGGCGGCTTGATTAAAGCCTTCGTCGATCGGCGTCTCTCGTATTTGAACAGGGCCGGACGCATCATATGGAAGCAGAATACGGTCATTCCGCTGCAGCCGCCGTATTTTGTGAAGGAAATGAAGTATAAGCCCAATCCGGACTATCTTGTCTATTATCCGCAGGTGGAAGGCATGGCAAGCGGCGCGGCGCAGGCGACGGTCAATACGAGGCTGAAGGAAATGTCGCAGGTAAAGCCGATTCCTTCGAATAAGAAGCTGGACTACTCGTATATCGGCGACTTCGAGGTCGCTTTCTTCAAGATGAAGCTGCTGCAGCTGGAGCTAAGCGGCTACAACTTCCCGTTCGGCGCGGCACACGGCATGCCGACGAAGACGTACGCGATCATTAATTTATCGAACGGACGCATGTACGCACTGCAGGACTTGTTTAAGCCGGGCAGCGACTACGTGAAGGAATTAAGCGCCATCGTAGGCAGGCAGATTCAAGACGATCCGCAGTACGAGTATGTATTTCCAGGGAGCTATAAAGGCATTCGTCCAGATCAGCCGTTCTACGTCACGGAGAATGCGCTTCATCTGTACTTCGAGCCTTACGAGATTGCGCCGTATGCCGCAGGCTTCCCGACCTTCACAATACCGTTCGCACAGATTAGAGGAATCATCAATACGAGCGGGGAATTTTGGAAATTGTTCCATTCTTAAGTAAAGGACAGCTGCTCTGCAGCTGTCCTTTGATTCGTTGCTTATTATAGCCTTAATCGCGCGCGGCTTCGTACAGCTTCTCTGCGATGCGCGCCGGTTCGGTTTTGACCGTTGAGAAATGATCGCCCGGCGTCTTAATCAGGCGGAACACGCCGAGTCTGTCGGACATATGCGGGTGCCAGCCGAAGCCTTCGCCTTGGGGAAGAACGCCGTCTGTGGTGAGATACAAATAGCTTCTTGGCGTAGGCAGCGTATAGAATTTCTTGAGATCAAGCTTCTCGTAAAACGGCTTTGCCGGCTCCGGTTTCACTTTATTATACAGCTGGCTCGCCAGCGTGGCGTCCGCGAGGTTCACGAACGTCTCGCGAAACAGCGGGTACGGCAGCATGATCGTATCGTCCTTGGAGGCTGCGCGCAGCTGGGAAAAAGCTTGTGCGGCAGCCGGCGGGACTTCGTCGGCAATCGATTCGCCGTCATTGAGCACGTATGCGTTCATGAACACGAGGCGTTTGATCCGGTCCGGAATTTGTTCCGCTGCTTTTTGAATCACGGACCCGCCGAAGCTGTGTCCGACCAAGATCATATTTTTAAGATTTCGCGAAACGATATAGTTGACGACGGACCTCGTAATATCCGCGTGGGTGACATTCTTATTCGTGTCGGCGCCGTGTCCTGCGTATTCGGGGGTATAGACGGTATGGCCCTCCTTGCGCAGGTCCGCTGCAACCTGGTCCCAGTAGCTGGCGTCGCCCCAGGAGCCGTGAATGAGCACGAAGGTTAACGGCTGCGTGGCCCGATGATGGCCGTCTTGGGCGGAATAGCCAGGGTAGTAAGGGACGTTGCCCCATGGATTCGAATACGAAAGAGGCTGTGCAGGAACATAGTAATTGGTTACAGGCGGATATCCATAAGACCATGATTCGAATTGACTCATACGCACACTCCCATAATGAATTGATATGTTTTATAGGTATGTGCGGAGGTTTATGTTGGTGTCTGCTTCGTGCCTCAACCAGCTTGTCCGCTGCTCATTCGCTCATACTGCTGCCAGCGGGTTGTTCGAGCAGCAGCTTATCGTCGTGGACAGCGATCATCCCGTTGACAAAGCGTGGTGGAAGGCTGGCGCCTCCGTAGGATTGGCGTGGTATAATCCAACTATATCCTATTCAGAATGCAGGTGCGGCCGTGGATTACATGTTGATTACCATTAAATTGGTAACGGCTTTTTTCGGATTATGGTTCATTACCAAGCTGCTGGGGAAGAAAGAAATTTCCCAGCTGACGCTGTTCGATTTTATTTCCTCCTTGATGCTGAGCGAGCTGGTGGGGAACACGATTTACGACCGAGAGGTTCACTTCATGATGCTTGTCTACGCCTTAGCCCTATGGCTGGCGCTCTCCCTGGCGCTTGAGAAAATCGTTCAGCTGCTGCCTTGGCTGTCCGTTCCGCTAAGCGGAAGACCGGATATTATTATCCGCAACGGCGTCATTGATGTTCGGGCAATGCGAAGAAACAAGCTGGACATGCATCAGATCGGCATGCTGCTGCGCGAGCAGAGCGTCTTCAGCGTCAGAGAGGTTGCGTACGCCATATTCGAAACAAACGGCAACCTCAGCGTCATGCGCAAATCAAGCGAGGCCCCGCCGGCTAGAGGAGAGCTTGATTTACCGGAGCAGCCGGTCAGCCTGCCGCGGATCCTCATGGACCAGGGCTATGTTCAGCATGACGAGCTTCGGGAGCTCGGACGCGATGAGGCATGGCTGCTCCAGCAGCTCCAGCTGCAAGGAATTAAGCGGATTAAGGATGTATTCTATGCAGAGTGGTCGGAGTCGGAGGGGCTCTTCGTGCAGAAGAAGTAAGCAGCAAGCGAGCTAGAAAGTAAGGTTTCCGTTTATGTACAATCCCTGGCCAATGAGAGCCAGGGATTTTTTTTACTTCGGGGGCTGTGGCGGTGGACATTACTTGAACAATTTCTGCAGCAACCCAAGAGGAAACGCCGGCGAGTCGGCGTCCGTTAGTCCGTACAGATCGCTCCAGCTGTAGATGACCAAGAACGGCAGGAATCCAATCGCGACAACGGCAAAAACAAGACCGACGAGAACCAATCGAAGCGCTTTTCCGGAATGCATGACTGTTCATCTCCTCGTGCAGGGCTGTGAATGACGTCCTATAGGTTTATTCTATGCGGGCAGTATGCGTTTAAGCCGACTGATGTATCTGTGGTGTACACGATACATGCTTGAACTCGCGCGAATTTATTTGAAAAACGTTGTGTATTGCTGGTTATTCGAGTTACAATTATGTGAAATAATCCCAAACTATCGGAAGTCGATCATTTGCTTTCTCCGAAACGTCAACGAGAAATAAGGGAAGTCGTCGATAAATGAATACATACATTTTAAGCTTATAGCCCACTTCCTTCAAAGGAGAATCAGCGATGGCGATTGACTCGGAACTCGAAGAAATAAAGGCTAGAATGGCTGATTTAGAGATCAAGCAACAGACAAGCAGTCGAACACGGTCCTTTATATTGGCGATAATTATGGTGATCGTGGTAATTGTCGTGTTATTTACCGCAGGCATCTATGTCTTGAATTTTGATTTATTTGGGGGCTAAATAGAGTAATGACAACCTTCTATCTGATTCGTCACGGAGAGCCGGAGTGGGATTTGAACGAACGGTATAAATTGAGGGGGCATGGAAGAGACTTAGTGCCTCTGACTTCGCTTGGCATTCAGCAAGTCTATCAAACTTCAAGGGATGAGCGATTAGCGCATGCGCAATTAATCGTCTCCTCGCCTTACACGCGAGCGCTTCAGACCGCTGCGATTCTATTCAAAGAATTAAAGCTGGACATTCAGGTTGAATTCGATTTGAGAGAGTGGCAGCCTGATTTGTCCTTTCGATATGACACCTTAACGCAGCTTCATGAGCTTGGCTCCGACTATGATCGAAACAATGGGATTTATCCGGAAGGGGAAGCCCGGCTGTGGGAATCCAAACCGATGATGAAATCGCGGATAGACGGCGTTATAGATAAGTATTTGCATTATGAATATGTCATCCTAGCAGGGCATGGAATGGCATTCCGAACGCAGTATGACATCGAAGAAATTCCGCATGCCTCGATTATTGAGGTTAAGAAATGAGCTGGATTCGTCCTGATCGCGTCAACGAAATGGAATAGCGCTGTACCAAAGGAGATGTACGATGATAAAAGCAGCAATATTCGATTTGGATGGTACATTGCTGGATCGAGACCGTTCGTTGAGAAGCTTCGTGGCAAAGCAGCACGAGCGCCTAGCAGCCTTCCGTCATGTCGAGAAAGAAACGTTCGTAAACCGGTTCGTTGCGCTTGATCGTAAAGGCTATGTATGGAAGGACAAGGTCTATCAAGCATTGGTCGAAGAGTTTGAGACGGAGAGCCATTGGGAGGACCTGTTGGCGGATTATGAGGCAAACTTCAGGCATCATTGCATCGGTTTTTCGAATATGCGGGAGATTCTGGATGATTTGAAGATTCGCGAGGTCAAGCTTGGGCTCATTACGAATGGGCTTACCGCTTTTCAAACCCATAACATTCATGCGCTGGGCATTGCGCCTTACTTCGACGTCATTTTGATTTCGGAAGCGGAAGGGATTAGAAAGCCTGATCCGGCGATTTTCGAACGCGCGTTAGATCGGCTGAGCGTCCAATCCCATGAAGCGGTCTACATCGGCGACCATCCGGTGAATGACGTCAGAGCCAGCAGCGCCGTCGGCATGCGTTCCGTCTGGAAAGAAGATCTTGATTACGAGGAACCGCCGGAGGCCGATTGGGTCATTCGCGATCTTATTGAAATTGGTAAAATAATTGAGCGAAAGACAGCTCAAGATTAGAAGCCGAACTATACGAATCAACATGTAAGCTGCGATGAAACAAACACAAAGAGGACGTCACTTGGGATCAGAATGAACGGTTGAACGATGACCGTCATCTTACCGAGCCGATGTCCTCTTTGTTGTCCTCCGGCGCAGGTTGACGCCGATTATTCCCGTTCTCATCGAATCCCGCCGCATCTCCTCGCCGCTTCGGATAAAAGGCGAATGCCGTCCTCGATTCGATCGTCGTCCGCGCGGCTGAAGGTTAGGCGCATATGAGCGCAGGATGAGCCAAGCGTACTTCCAGGCGCGAAGACGACCCCTTGCTGCACGGCTTCCTTGAACAACTGATGCTCCGCCGCATCGTGGTTGATTTTGCACCAGAGATGGATGCCGCCTTCCGGCACTTCATACGTGACTTGGCCCGCGAAATACTTCTCCAGCGATTCGATGATTTGATCCCTCTTCTGCTTCAGGCCTCGGCGAAGCGCACGAATGTGAGACTCGAACTGGTCCGAAGCAAGCAGCTGGGCTGCAATCCACTGCGGATAGCTGGGATGGCCGAAGTCGATCTGCTGCTTCACGTCCGCCATGCGCTGGATAATGGCATGCGGCCCGGCAATCCATCCGATCCGAAGGCCGGAAGCAATGATTTTGGAAAGCGAGCTCACATAGATAACGGTTCCGTCGCGATCCAGCGACTTCAAGGTCGGCACATGCTCACCTTCGAAATGCGTCAGGCTGTAAGGGTCGTCTTCCACGATCGGAATGCCGTAGGTCGTGGAGATCTCAAGCAGCCGCAGCCGCTTCTCCATGCTCATCAGCGTACCGGTCGGATTGTGAAAATTCGGATTGACGAAGATCATCTTGATGCGGTGCTTCTTATGAATGGCGATGATTTCGTCCGGATCGATGCCGTCCTGATTGACAGGAAGCGGGAAGGTTCTAAGCCCCGAGGAGTGAAAGATCGGAAGCGAATGCGCATAAGACGGATCTTCGATGATGACGTTATCGCCGGGACTAAGCAGACTTTGGATGATCAGGTGAAGTGCTTGTTGAGCGCCGGACGTGACCAGCAGCGAGGAAGCCGGCGATGCAATGCGGCGGTACGTCTTGAGGTGATCGGAGAGGGTATCGCGCAGACGCAGGTTCCCTTGGAAATGTTCATATCCCAAGTACCGGTCGATCTCCAACGTATGGTGCGCATCCTGCATCAATGAAACGGGCAGCAAATCAGGACTTAATTCGCCGATCGCAAAATTAATGACCTGGCGGTCCGATTGGACGAATTGATGAATCTGGCGGTTGACGGGGTTGTTCTGCTTGAAAAAACCGCCGCTTGCATACTGTTCCCAATCGGGCAGCCGCTTGTAAGGGTCTTCCGACCAGATGCTCGTGTTCACCTGCGTGCCGATGCCCTTCATCCGCTTGACGATCCCCGCGGCATACAGTTCATCATACGCGGCAATGATCGTGCTTCGATTGACGTTCAATTCGGAAGCCAGGTTCCGCTCGGAAGGGAGCCAGCTTCCCGAAGGGAATTCCCCGCTTAGAATACGCTGTTCGATGTGATTAGCTATTTGCTTATATTTCGATAAGCCTGCCGCACTCCCCGTTTTGCGCACCATTCCACATTCCCCTCTCCATAGAGCATGTAAATCCAAGCAATGTCCGATACTGCCGAATAGGTGTGTTATGTATTCTCCCATATAAACCGAATGATAGCACATTTTTTCTGCATTAACCTAACATCATTCTGTGGATGGTAAATTTAATGTGGGTGTGGATGGGGTTATATCGGTGTATTGATCGTAATATGTGTCATATAAGTTAACGCAACCGAAATCAGGCAGCGCAAGAGAAAGGCGGATGTGACATGGAGGATAAGAAAGGATCGCTGCCGGATGCTGGCGCAGCGGCTGCGCTTGAGCAGGCGTTCCGTCTAGTCGACTTACAGAACAAGGGCATTCGGTCTTCCAATGCGCTTGCCTCCGGCAGACGCGGGGGAGCGGGACCGACAGACGATGCGGCATTTCAATTCGGCGGTCAGACCGTCATGCTGCCGGTATTTAACGGGCCGGCGGAAGATTCGCCGTATTCGCTGCTCGAAGGCGAGGATGGCTTCAAGCTTCAGTTCGAAGGCAAGACGCTTATGTACCTGGACCCCGTAGCAAGACCGAATTTCTATGACCTCAGCACGGCGGACGGGATCCCGTATAACAAAATCGCAGCGCTTCACAGCTCGGATGTGCTGGCCAGCACGGTCATCCAATCGTGTATCCGCTGGGATCCTAACGACCGCTGCAAGTTCTGCGCCATCGGCCACTCGCTCGCAGCCGGCTCGACGGTCGCCAAGAAATCGCCGGCACAATTAGCCGAGGTCGTGGCAGCGGCCGAGCGGCTTGACGGCATTCGGCAGATTACGCTGACGACGGGTACGCCGAATGAAACCGACCGCGGCGCGCTTCATTTAACCGAATGCGTGAAGGCGATCCGCAAGGTTAGCCGCCTGCCGATTCAAGTGCAGTGCGAGCCGCCGGAGGACGCCGAATGGTACTGGCGGTTGAAGGAGGCCGGCGCGAACACGATCGGCTTGCATGTCGAGTCCTTCGACGAAGACGTGCGGCGCGAGATGATGCCTTCCAAGTCGAGCATCACGCTGGAAACGTATTTCGACGCGTTCGAGAAGGCTGTCGCCGTGTTCGGCAGGAACCAGGTCACGACTTATGTCATTCTCGGCATGGGCGAGGACGCCGAGAAGACGATTGTCGGCTGCTCAAGAGCCGCGGCGCTGGGGGTTTACCCGTTCGTCGTGCCGCTTCGTCCGCTGCGGGGAACGATGCTCGAATTTGCGAAGCCGCCAACATCCGCTTACATGGATGATATGTATCGCAAGGTTGCGGATCTGCTGTCGGCAGCAAGCCTATCTTCCGCCGATAGCATGGCGGGCTGCGCGAAATGCGGTGCCTGCTCGGCGCTGCCGTCCTTCGAGAAAAATAAAGCGCCCGGGGTGATGGGATGAGAGGCTTGGATGTAAGGATGGCAGCAAGCGAAGCGGAATTGAATGCGGCGCATGCACTTCGCAATCAAGTGTTTGTCGAGGAACAAGGCTTGTTCGACGTAACGGACGAAGACGAGCATGATCCGGAAGCCATCCATTTGAATGCTTGGCGGGGCGCAACCATACTCATGGGCACCGTGCGATGTTATCCCGACAAGCACGAGAAAGGGACCTGGTGGGGCGGACGACTAGCGGTGATGGAAGCGTACCGGCTGCGGGGCATCGGTGTTTATCTGATCGAAGCCGCCGTAGAAGCGATGGAGAACCGCGGGGTTGAGCGATTTCTCGCACAGGTGCAGGAGCAGAATACGGAATTGTTCAAGAAACTGGGTTGGCGAAGCCTAGGTGAACAGCAGCTCATACGGGGTCATCTACATCAACTAATGGAGGCTGAGTTATATGTGCATGATGCACAATCAAGCAGGCGCCGCAGGCTTACCGGGCAATAACGCACACGCTGCCGGCGACACGATCCTTCAGCCGGAGAAGCCGCTCACGATGGGCATGGGCCGGAAAGTATACAGCGTGCACAATCACGTCGGCCAGCTGCCGCCATGGGCGTTCTACGAATCGGAGGAGCCGATATCGCCCGCCGATCCTGGCCCGGAAACACCGGAGGAGCTTGACTTCTTCATGAGCTGCAGAGGCATCGAGAAGACGTTAATCATTCCCAATTACGGCATTCCGGTGCAGGAGCAGCCATTCAGCCACAACAGCTTGGTCGCCGATCTGGCGGAGAAGCGAAGAAGAACCGTGGCTGGCGCATTGTGGGTATCCGGCCTGCCGCGCAATCGGGAGCTTACTGATGCCGCGCTGCAGATGCTCGATCAGCCGGGCATTCTTGCGATGAAGATGAGCTATTTGCTCGGCGGAACGGCAGATCCGAGCAAGTGGGATGAGCCAACGCTGCGCCAGCACGAAGCGATCTTCCGGGCTGCCATTGAGCGGGATCTTCCGATTCATTTTCATACCAGTCCAGGAGGCGGCTCCGACATTACGGGCTTCTTCGAGATCATCAAGCGCTGGGGCAAGGATCTGAAGATCCATCTGGTCCATATGGGCGGCGGCGTCAGCGGGCATATTCGGCTGCTCTCGCAGTGGAAGGATCTGATCGAAGGCGGGTATCAGGTTTACATCGATACGAGCTGGGCAATCGGGTTTGCGGTTCGCAAGCTGCTGCAGGAGCTGGACCGTACCGGCATCGGACTCGACCGCGTCATGTTCGGCTGCGATGAGCCCTGGAGCGATTTCGAGAGCGAGTTTTGGAAGATTCAGGGCGCGCAGGTGTCGGATGAAATCAAAGAACGTATCTTCTGGGGCAATGCCGAAGAGCACTATTTCAGCAAGTTGGCATAAGGGCTTACCGCTCTTTTCCATATAAATCGATGACTAATTGGAGGCATGATGTACGATGGCAAATTACACGGAAACCGAATTGAAAGCAATGAATGAGATTCCCCACCCGAGCCTGCCGGCCGGCGCCAAAATTTACGGCGAAACGAAGGTATTCCCGGATTACAAAGCGAACGAAGGCGATAAATTTCTATCGCTGGTCCACGGGATCGCGCATGAGTCGTCGCTGTCTTACGTCGCGATTCTGCAAGCGATCCGCGCGCAGCGCAAAGGCTTCGAGACGGCGATCTACTTCTATGGGACTGGCGCGATGAACGCGATTGCGACGCGCGGCTTCCCGACCATCGGCAACGCGGCATTCGGCGGTCAAATGAACCATAACGACAGCCTGGCGACATTCATCAAGGAAGGCGGCAAAGTATATGTATGCCGGTTCGGCCTTGGTCTTCACGGTCATCGCGAGGAGGATCTGATCGAAGGCGCGATTCCATGCCATCCGCTTGATCTGCAGGATTGCTTGATCGAATATTCCCGCGCTGGCGCATTCATCTTGAGCACGTTCCAAATCTAAAAGCGAGAGGCATGCCGCCGGCATGGGGAAAGGAATGACAACAGATGACATTACTCATGAAAAAGGGACGTCTGTCCCAAGAGCATTTTATCGTAACGGCAGAGCTGATACCGCCTCGCAGCTGGAATCCGCAGCCCTTGGTAGAGCAGGCGGTACGCTACAGAGGAAGCGTCGACGCCGTCGACCTCAGCGATAATCTGCTTGCGATCGCCCGCATGTCACCGGTGGTCGGCGCTTTCTTCGTCCGCCAGGTCGGCGTGGAGCCGATCGTTCAGATCAATCTGCGCGACCGGAACCGGATGGCAATCCAGAGCGATTTGATGGGTCTTGCGGCCATCGGCGTGAAGAACATTACGATCCTTGGCGGTTATCCCGCCAAGGTCGGCACCGAGCCGAATGCCAAGGAGGTCTACGACCTCCAAACGATGGAGCTGGTCAGCTATGTTCGTAAATTTGTCGACGAAGGACGGCTGTTCGACGGCACACTGATGGAAGAGAAGCCGACGTTTACGATCGGCACGGTCGAGAATATTGCCGGCAAGCCAATCAAGGAGCTGATCGATAGGCTGGAAGCGAAAGCGGACGGCGGAACGAATTTCGTTCGGACGCAGCTAGTGTTCGATATGGATTTAATCGGCGAATGGATGGAGGAGGCAAGGCGCCGCGATTTGCACAAGCGCATTACAATCATGGCCAGCATCTTGCCCCTGCGTGATGCAGCTCATGTCGATACGGCGCTTCGCATTCCGGGAATCGTCATTCCGGATTCCTTCAAGACGAGATTATCGCAATCGGAATCCAGGGAAGAGGGTTTAACCATCGCTGCGGAACTGATCGGAAAGCTGCGGCAGATCGAGGGAATTCGAGGCATTCATATTCGTCCGATCGGCGGTGCGGAAGACAGTGTGAATAAGGTCGTACAGCTGGCTGGATTAACGCCGCCCGGCACGGCCGAAATAAGCGCTTAATTATCCAATCCTGCGAAGAAGGGATGTACGATGCCATGAGGATCGCGTTATACACGTACAACACCAAGCCGCGAGGCGGCGTCGTTCACACGCTGGCATTGGCAGAAGCGCTGCGAAACCGCGGCTGCGGCGTAACGGTGTTCGCCTTAGGCACTGGCGGGAACGAAGGCTTCTATCGACCGGTGGAAGCCGATACGAGAATCGTGCCCTTCACGCTGCGAGCTGGCCAAACCTTCGAGGAACGGATTGCCCGGTATATTGACACTTACACAGAAGGACTGGATCAAGAGCCGCTAGCGGACTTCGACATTCATCATGTGCAGGATTGCATCAGCGCGAATGCGCTGAGACGCCTCAGGGAGAAGGGCCGCATTCCCTTCTTCCTGCGTACCGTCCATCACCTGGACGATTTCACGACGCCGGTACTGATCGACTGCCAGCACAAGTCAGTCGTGCGGCCGAACGCCCTCATCACCGTCAGTCACTATTGGCGTAACCGGCTGAACGCTGAATTTGGGCGCGATTCCGAGGTTATCCACAACGGCGTGGAGCAGCGGTTTTACGAGCCTCGGGGTGATCGTGAACGTTTGAAAGAGGCTTACGGCTTCGCAGGCAAGACCGTGTTTCTCACGCTGGGCGGCATTGAGCCCCGTAAGAACACGATTCGAACGCTTCGCGCATTCGCGCAGGTAAAAGCGAAGCTGCCGCATGCGGAGCTGCTCATTGCCGGCGGAACAACGCTGTTCGATTACCGGCATTATTTGCAAGCATTTCAGGCAGAGCTGCAAGCGATGGACAACGACGTCCGAAGCAGCGTTAGGCTTTCGGCCGCGCCGAATAACGACACGGTGCAGGATTATTACGCGCTGGCGGATTGCTTCGTGCAGCCGTCGACCAAAGAAGGCTGGGGGCTAGCTGTCATGGAAGCGATGGCTGGCGGAACGCCCGTAGTGGCATCTACGATCGAGGTTTTTCGCGAATTTCTTACACATGAAAGCAATGCACTTCTGGCTGAACCGGAGGATGAAGACGCCATTGCGGCTCAAATGTTTCGAGCAGTCACCGATACCGGGCTGCAGGAACAATTACACACAGCCGGAAAGTCGTCCATTCAGGCGTACAGCTGGGCAGCTGCAGCTGAGAAGCACATGGCGGTCTACGAGAGGATGTTGGCAGTTGGACAATCTAGCTTCGCTAATTGAACATCTGCAAGCCTTCTCCGGTATCCGACGAAAGAAAGACATCCAGCCGCTGCTTCGGATATTTGGTTCGATGCAAGCCGGCATGCTGGATCCCATCGGCGATGACGCGGCGGTGCTTCCTGACCGTGAAGGCTACCTCCTTTTCTCCAGCGACGGCATCCTGCCGGACCTGGTGCGAGAGGAACCGTTCTGGGCGGGCTATTGCGCCGTGCTCGTCAGCGTAAGCGACATTTATGCGATGGGCGGCAGACCGACGGCGATTGTCAATTTACTTAGCGCGCCGAACGAGGCGGCGGCCGAACAGATTGCTGAAGGCATGGCGGAAGGCTGCCGCAAGCTCGGCGTTCCCATGGTCGGTGGACATTTCCTGCCGGGCGAGTCAGAGGGTGTAGGCACTGCTATTCTTGGCAGGGCGACGCATCTACTGCGCGGCACGAACGGCAAGCCCGGTCATGCTTTGATCGCCGCCATCGATTTGGATGGCCGTCCTGTGAAGCATTACCCGCAATGGGACAGCACGAGCTTCCATTCGCCGGCTTCCCTTCAAGCCAAATTGGAGCTGCTGCCCCGGATCGCGGAGGCGGGATTGGCTGAGTCTGCGCGGGATATCAGCAATGCGGGCGTGCTCGGCACCATCGCCATGCTGGCTGAGAATGCCGGGAGCGGCGCTTCCATTGAGCTGGACCGGATTCCGAAACCGGAGCACGTGACGTGGGAACGCTGGCTGCGGACCTACCCTGGTTACGGCTTTATACTCAGCGCGGAACCGAGGCACTGCGATGAGATTCTTGCTTTATTTGCCTCGGAAGGTATAACCGCGCAAGTCATTGGCAAGCTGACCCGGGATTCACGGGTCATAATCCGCCAAGATGAAGAAGAAGCTGTGTTGATCGATTGGCATCAAGAGGATTTGGTGGTGGGACGACGTGCTCAGAGCTGATGATTCACGAACTGCGACTGACCAAGGGATGATCACGATTGCGGCCGTTCAATTCAACCCTGTACAGGGGCAGCCGAAACGGAACCGGGCAAGAATGGTTGAACAGCTGGCGGAAGCCGCGGTATCCGGCGCGCGGCTGATCGTCTTTCCCGAGATGGCCGCGAGCGGCTATGTATGGGAGAACAGAGCGGAAATCAAGCCGTTCGTGGAAACGATCCCCGGCCCAACGACTGATGCGCTGCTAGCGGTGACGAGCCGCTGCGACTGCTATGCGGTGGTAGGATTGCCGGAGCTAGATCCGGGAACCGGTATTTACTATAACAGCGCAGC
The DNA here is from genome assembly GCF_019431355.1 of Paenibacillus sp. R14(2021). Lineage (NCBI taxonomy): Bacteria > Bacillati > Bacillota > Bacilli > Caryophanales > Paenibacillaceae > Paenibacillus > Paenibacillus sp. R14(2021). The sequence continues at coordinate 1,215,042 of NZ_CP080269.1, read as the reverse complement.
CTTAATCGGTCCGAACGGCGTCATCGGCGTCTACCGCAAGACGCATCTGTTCGCCGACGATCCGAGATGGGCACGAGAGGGCAATGACGGTATTCGTGTCTTCCAGACACCGATTGGCAATATCGCAATGCTGATCTGCATGGATGCGATGTATTTCGAACCTTCGCGGATCGCGGCACTTCAGGATGCGGACATCGTTGCATTTCCGACCAACTGGGTTGGAGGCGGCAACAATCCCCCTAGCAAAACATGGTGCCTGCGGGCATGGGAGAACGGCGTTTATTGGATTGCGGCCAACCGCTCCGACCAGGAGCGAGGTGCTCAATTTACGGGAGGCAGCGGCATTATCGGCCCTGACGGGGAAGTGCAGCAGTCGCAAATGTCAGGCGAAGGCATTGTTTACGGCAAGATTCCTGCGATCATGCAATCGAGCTCGGCTCGGCGTCGACAGCTTCTGGAAACAAGGCGGCCGCAAGCCTATCACGATATACTGCTTCATCCTTATCTATGGAAGGAAGGACAGACGCGGCAAATCCCTTCACCAGAAAATTTCACGATCGCACTGCTCCCCTACGAGCAAGGGGAAGGATTGTCAATCGATCGATTAATAGAGGAATTAAGTGAACTTGAAAGCATGAATCCGCTGAGCAGCAACCGGCTTATCGTCCTGTCGCAAGTAGAGTTTGAGCCTCAGCAGATCGCAAGAGAAGCCGTATTAAACCGGCTTGTGGAACAGTGCGCATTGTCCGGCAGTTTCCTGGTCGTAACGTTATCCGACACAGGGACCGAGCACGCAGATTGCGTCAATTGCTATCTGATCGGACCAGAGGGCCTCGTTGGTCATGTCTCCACCGTTCATGCTAGTTTCGAGAATACGGAGGGGGAGCCTTCCTTCCGTACCTTCGAGCTTCCGTTCGGCAGGGTTGGACTGTTGACAGCTCAAGATGCTGGTTATCCGGAATCCTACCGCGTACTGGCCAAGCAAGGCGCCGATATCATAGCGGTCAGCTGCAACGGCCATGAGCCGGGCAAAGCCTGGATGCGCAAGATATGGGCGTTCGAGAACGATGCCGTTCTCGCCATAGCTGCGCCGCCGCAGACCCCGGAGAATCTCTTGTTCCTTCATCGTCAGGTTCATCGGGAGGGTGCAATTCCGGCAGGAGAAGTCTTCAACGCGACGTTCGGAGCGGAGCAGCTGACCGTCGCCCGGAGCCGTCCGTTCATGCGGCGATTGAAAACCCATTTATACGAATCGTTGATTCGAACGGAACAAGGAGGAAGCGAACGATGAAGCTGTTAGGAATTTCAGGAACGCTAATCGGCGCCAAAACACTGGCAGTCGTCCAAAGTGTTGTAGACCGCGCGGCGGAGCTTAATCCGGCGCTTGCGACGGAAGTGCTGGACTTGAAGGCATTCCATGTTGAAATGTGCGATGGTCGCGATCCTTCCCACTATAATGACGATACGCGCGCCGTCATTGACAAGATCACGAATGCGGATTGCTTCGTTATTGGCACGCCGATCTTTCAAGCTTCGTTGTCCGGTGCGCTCAAAAATGTATTCGATCTGCTTCCTGTCACCGCATTCCGCAACAAAGTGGTCGGTTTTATCGGTACGGGAGGCACCTATCAGCATTTTCTCGTAATCGAGAACCAGCTCAAGCCGATTGCCGGTTACTTCCGCGCATACGTTGCGCCGGATTACGTCTATGCGCACCGGGATCATTTCAACGAGCATAACGAAATTGTTGATCCGAGCGTGCTGGAACGCGTGGATTCGCTAGCTTCCCAAATCGTCCACATGTCAGGTGCGTTAACAAGCGCTTCTTTATAAGGGGTGTGCTGTCCATGCGTATTATATTGCTTTGCGGCGGACAGGGAGCAAGGCTGTGGCCGTTGTCCTACCCCGGCAGAACGAAGCCGTTCATACCGTTGTTCGATGGTCCGGACGGCAAACAATCCGCGATTCAGCGCATATGGAAACAGCTCGAACGAAGCGGACTATCCCGCTTCGTTCGTATTGTAATCGGAGCGGATCAGGAGCAGATTCTGCTGGATCAGCTAGGCACGGCAGCTCATTACGTCATAGAGCCCGAAGGACGAGGCACCTACCCGGCCGTCGTCTATGCGGCTGCCGATTTATTCGACGGTGATGATGCCGACGAAGTTGTCATTAGCATGCCAGCCGATCTAGACGTCGATGATTCCTTCTACGAGCATGTTCTAGCACTTGAACGTCAGCTGATTCAATCGGAGGCACAGCTTGGCCTGCTAGGCGTGAAACCGACTGAAGTCTCCTCCAAGTACGGCTATATGGTACCGCAGCCGAAAGAGTCCCGAGCGGCATTATTGCGGATCGATCATTTTGTCGAGAAGCCTGCCATGGATGAGGCGATGCAGCTGATCGCACAGGGCGCCTTGTGGAATTGTGGAGTGACCGCGATGCGCGTCTCGTATTTGAAAGCGCAGCTGGAGCAGGACGGAGTTGTGCCCGGTAATGAGGGAATCGCTGCTTGTGTCGGTGATTTGAACGGGACGAGCATCGATTGCAAACTGCTTCAGCACGCTGTCGACATCATTGCACTGCCGTACGAAGGGAAATGGACAGACGTGGGCTCATGGGAGACGCTTGCTCAAGCTTGGGAAGCGTCGGCAAATCAATCGGGAATTTCCGGTGAATACCAGAATATTAATGTCATTAATGATACGGAATTGACCGTTAAAGTGGACGGATTATCCGATCTGCTCGTGGTGGTTAGTGCTGCCGGCATTCTTATTCGGAAACAATCGCCGTCGAACTTTCGCTGATCGGATGGATAATAAGTTCTTCTGTAAACCAGTTCGCAGAAGAACAAATGCTGTAAGCTAATGATGTATTTGTTCGAACGTGGCAGACAACGACAAATACATGATAGGAGAGTGTTAAGAATGAAGAAGGTAGCAATATCGTAGACGCAACGGAAAACGAAATGGGAAGAGCGCTTCATGCGCTGCTTTACGCCCAGGAGTTTCACGAAGCAAAAGTCGAAGTGAAGGTGTATTTCGATGGTCAAGGCACATTGTGGGTGAAACAGCCCGAAGATCCTTCCCATATGTTCAATCCGCTGTACAAAGCAGTTAAAGCAACAGGCGTCCTGGCCGGCGTATGCGAATCTTGCGCAGATGCTTTTGGTGTCACCGAGGAAGTTGCAGCCTCCGGGATCGAATTATTCTCCGATGCAGGGGATGGACACTTCAGTAATGCGAAGCTCATCGCGGGCGATTACCAAATCATCACGCTGTAATTCTAGCATCGATTCCATAGCGACCAACACCGAGAGCCATCACCTCCATGATGGCTCTTTTTTATTGCCGGGCTGCTCATTACTTGCTGGAACTATTCAATCGTCACAAAAACCGCCAGGGCGTCCCGGAAGTTACTAAATTCGGATATGAAGCGCGTGCATTCGCGTTCAGCACGTTTCTCCAAGGGCGATATACAAGTTGATCTTCTGCCGTAACGTTTCTCCGGTCTGCGGCCCGACCATTGACTCGACCATGTAACCGTCCTTGAACACCATGACCGTCGGAATGCTCGTAACCTTGTACTCCGCTGCTATTTCTTTCTCCTCGTCCACGTTTAATTTGGCGATAACCGCGCGGTGCTTGTATTCCGTCGCCAGCTCGCCGATGATCGGAAGCTGAGTTTCCCAGGTAGACCAGAAGTCGACAAGCGTGACACCATGGTCAATTTGACTTTGAAAATTGTCTTTCGTGAGATTGATTACATCCATACAGAATCTCTCCAATCGTCGATTTAATCTTCTCGAAGCTTTCCCGCAATGGGATCAAAACATCCATTACATGAGGCGGATGCTGAACTTCTAAATCTGACGTCCACGAACAGCTTAACCCAATTCGAATATTTCTTCTGTAATATAGGTTACCGTTCAAGCGGCGCATACTGTTAGTACTCGTTGTATATTTCATAACTAACGCGGAGAACGTATGAATTACATGCATGAACGGAGGAGGAAATCAAATGTATAATGCAATTATCGTCGGAACGGGACCAGCGGGGCTGACTGCCGCCATTTACTTGGCACGCGCCAATATGGAGCCGCTTGTCATTGAAGGGCCGGAGCCGGGCGGTCAGCTGACCACTACGACCGAGGTCGAGAATTTCCCGGGCTTCCCTGAAGGAATCATGGGGCCTGAGCTTATTGCAAACATGCGTACGCAGGCTGAACGCTTCGGCGCCAAGTTTCGTACGGGCTGGGTTAACAAGGTCGATATGTCCAACAGGCCGTTTAAGCTTGAAATCGAAGGCGGCGAAGAGCTGGTAACGAAATCGATCATTATTTCAACGGGTGCATCCGCGAAGTACCTGGGCATTCCGGGGGAGAAGGATAACATCGGACGAGGTATCAGCACCTGTGCGACTTGCGACGGTTTCTTCTTCCGAGGCAAGAAAATCATCGTCGTCGGCGGTGGAGACTCCGCAATGGAAGAAGCACACTTCCTGACGAAATTCGCCTCGGAAGTGCGAATTGTTCATCGCCGTGACGAGCTGCGGGCATCGAAGATCATGCAGGACCGCGCACGCGCGAACAGCAAAATCGCATGGGAGCTGAACAAAACGCCGATCGAGGTCGTGGCCAACGAACGCGGGGTAACAGGTCTTAAGGTGCTTAACAATGCAACCGGCGAAGAGGAACTGCTCGAGACGGACGGCGTCTTCATCACCATCGGCCATACGCCGAACACGACATTTCTGGATGGTCAGCTGCAGACGAACGAGATTGGCTATCTGCTTGTGAAGCCGGGAACGACGGAGACGAATATTCCGGGCGTCTTCGCTTGCGGCGACGTACAGGATCCGACATATCGCCAAGCGATTACGGCTGCCGGCAGCGGCTGCATGGCTGCGCTCGACTGCGAGAAGTTTGTTGAGGGACATGCCGTTCACGATTGGAGTCAGTCGCTGAACGAAACCGAATCTGTACAGCATGTATAATACTGCGATCTGAGACCCGCTTAATCAGCGGGTCTTTTATTATTAGCGGCATTAATTACGACAATATTCAAGGTTCGGTATGCTATGCAAGCATGTATTATATATGTTTAATATATAAAATTAATAGGGCTAGGCAGGAATTTAGCATCCGGCTGTGGAAGTCATTTCCCTGAAATCATGCTCACAACGTTATATGAACTTATCGAGATGAGGCGGGAAATCATGACGAAAATACTAGTAACCGGAGCATCCGGTAATGGCGGACAAGCTGTCAGCCGGGCCTTGCTGAAGGCCGGCTATGAAGTCCGTATGGCAGATGTAATGCCGTCGCATGCAGAAGATTTAAGCCAAGCTGAATTCATGCGATGCGATACGCGAACGCCGGCCGATGTGCGCCGTGCTGTGGAAGGCATGGATGCCGTCATTCATCTGGCTGCATGGCACTGCGCACATACGCCTCCAGTCAGCGACGATACGATCTTTGCTGTTAATGTTGACGGTACGTTCCAAGTATTCGAGGCCTGCCGTCAAGAGGGCATTAAAGCGATCGTCTACGCGTCATCCATGGCTTACGGCTGGGGATCGGTCTATGGCGTTTCCAAGGTCATCGGCGAAGACTTATGCCGTTCCTATCACGAGATGACGAATGCTTCGATCGCCATGCTGCGTTACCATGAATTTATTCCGCGGCCGTACTTGGAGTTTGGGGCTCGTCTGCTGCGGAACGCCGTAGACCGAAGAGACGTCGCAAATGCAACCGTGGCGGCGGTGGAAGCGGCATTGGAGCAGCGATTCGGGCTGTTCCGCACGATTGTACATACAGATCACGGCATGCCGGAACAAGTTGTACGCGATTTCCGGAATCTCGGACCGAGCTGGTGCGAATCGCAGGTTCCCGGTTCTCGCAGCATGCTCGAGAAGTATAGCATCGAGCTTCCGGAGCATGTGGAGCAGCATGATCTCTCCGAAGCGGAGCGTTTGCTCGGCTGGAAGCCAGAGATCGGGTTCATCGAATTTCTCCGCGATCTGAAGTCGCGCGATGAGCAGGGCTTCGATGTCTCGAAGCTGTGGGTGCCATCCGAACTGCCTGCTTCTTTGTAGATCGACACCGAACCAAAACAGGTAACAGAAGAAGAGGAGCAGTCATCATAGGGCTGCTCCTTTTGCTGTCCGTCGGCGGGTTCTACGAATTCCGATTCCTGCTCAAATGGGGCAGCTTCGCCAATCCGGAAGCGGCGATCTTGCAGTGCCGCTTGTTGAACAACGGATCCGACGTCTTTAAGGTTGCAGACCGCTAATGCTAACCCAGCTAACCGCCCGACAATTCGGGCGGTTTATTTGCTGACGAAAGACGAGGTCATCGCCGTCATACATGATTCTCGATGCAATGCGGGTGACGCCTTAAAGGAATTCGACCCATGTGGAGCGGACAACGTTCCGTGGGGAATTTTTCAAATTAAGTAAAAATTACCTTGACGCGAACTTGGTAAGCGCATACAATTAGCACCAATAGGCGAGATTACGGGAGGGCATAACGATGGTTTTGTTTCTGGCAGCGGTTATCGGCTAATTCCGAGCTGAATATGGCATGAACAGGTTCGGCACCTGCAGTCTGAGCGCATGTAATGCGCCCTGCTTGCGATGCGCCTGCGTTCGTGCCCCCTGTCATGAACAATTCATCAAAATGCTGGCTATGCGAGGAACAGTGAAGGCTTAGACAGCTTCCACACTGCTCGCTGCGATCAGCCGTAGATGGACATTCGTTCATCTACGGCTTTTTTGCGTTCATTTTCCCGGGAAGCTCGCTGTAAGAAAGGGGAAGATCAAGGAATGTCGGCAAGCAGGCAATATAAATAGCGAATAAGAAAGGAAGATCGATATGAGGCCGAAACTTAGTTACACCATCTGGTTCTCGCAGCGAACGGGAAGCACGCTGCTTCAGTATGCGCTGGCTTCAACCGGTGCAGCGGGAAATCCCGGTGAGTGGATGCATGGGAGAAATCCCGAGACGATTACCGAGGCTGACGTGGAAACGATGTGGGAGGCAGGAACAACGCCGAATGGTATCTTCGGCGTGAAGACTTCGCTGAACAACGAGTGGATCCACGCGTTCAGGCGTCTTTACGATTTCCCCGATTCTGCTCCGGCAGCTGCGGTATGGCGAGCGGCTTTCCCAAATTGCACGAAGCATATCTATATGACGCGCAGAAACAAGGTTCGATTGGCCGTGTCGTGGTGGAGGGCGATCGTATCCGGCGAATGGCATCGAATGCACGGTGCAGAGCCGTCTGAGCAGGATATTACGGGCAAGTATAATTTTGACGCCATTCAGCATTTGCTTACCGACTGCGCGCTTCGGGAAGCGGCAATGGATCAATTTCTCGCAGAAGAGGGCATCGTACCGCTTACCCTTGTGTATGAGGATTTCATTCTCGACTACGAGGGTACGGTCAGGAAAGTGTTGGCGTTTCTCGGTGTCTCAGCGGACGACGTGACCATCGCGCCGCCCGCATTTGATCGGCTGGCCGATGAGATTAACGAACAGTGGGTGCAGCGTTTCCGTCAGGAACGGCAGCAAGACTGGGAGCGGGCAGTATGGTGAGCCGCTTCAACAATAGTTCTTAGCTCGCATGCAAACTCCGCGAATCATTCAAATCATAGTGACGGCCTTGTGCCGGCACGGGATCAACGAAGGAGATGTTGAAACGATGAAGCTGGCTAAGCCGGACATTACGCAAGCGATGGTCGAAACGGTGCTGAATCGACACTTTGGGCATCCTGCCCAGGATGTGTCCGAAGCTGCAGAGAATGGGAATTTCAGCAAGGTGTATTATTTCTCCGCAGCAGGCGAGAACTATGTCATCCTGTTCACTCATGTCAAGGACAGCGACTACGATCGCATGCAGTTTATTGCAGATTTACTGACATCGCAGGGTGTCCCCTATGCGAGAATGGTTGGACGCGGCGCGTATGGTTCTCACCGTTATTGTATATTGGAACGGATCCCGGGACATGTGCTTGTCGATTGCAGCCCGGAACAGAAAGCCGTAATGCTTGAAGAGTTGGCCGCAATGATAACCAAGATGAATCGGGTCAAACTGCCCGAGACATCGACGGGCTACGGGCCGATCATGGGGAACGGCAACGGCGAATACGAATCTTGGTCGGCCTATGTGCAGCGCTTCTATGCAGAGGATCAACGGGGGACGTTCTGGGAGAATTGGCATGAACTCTTCACGACAACCTGCTTGGAAAGGGAGGTCTTCGAGGAATGCTACAGGCGGCTGATCGCCTTTCTTCCGTGCAGCGCGCCGCAGCGGCATTTCGTGCACAATGATTGTCATCAATGGAATATCCTCTCCGACGGAGAACAAATCACAGGCATCATCGATTCTAACGGGTTGTACGGCGATTATCTGATCGATCTGACGACAATTTGGGACGCGTTTCCAGGTAAGGGTTTCATTCAGGCTTACCGGGATTATGCGGTGCAAATTGGAAGTCCGATCGCGGATTTTGAGAATCGTTTTGCTGCCGCCATGTATTATAAAGGGCTGGATTGCCTGCGCTTCTATGCAAAAATGGGATATACAGACGCCTATCGTGAGCTGCGTGACCGCTTATTAGCATTGCCGAAGGAACCTGAGCCGCAGTAGATTTGGGTTAGAGGCGCACACCTGGCTGCTGCAAAATGAACATGTGTAGGTCATGGACAGACAAATAAGGCAGCGCATCTCCGGAAGGAAGGCGCTGCCTTGCTGCGTTAATTGAGGATGAGCGCATCGTAGAACCGCTGCGCGTCCGTGAACAGTTCATCGATGCTGCTGCTGATCTCGGTCGCATGACCGGATTTCAGTGCCTTCAGCAATGCGCTGCGCGAGCGGATGCTGCTTTCTTGGGCGCCGGGAACGGCAAGCAGTTTCAAGCTGGTTTCGCGCCGAAGATGAATCATCGTCTGCATGAGCTTGGCGTAGATCGCATTGCCACAGATGTCGCCCATGAATAGATCGAATGCGTCCAGCACGTCCAGGAACGATGCCGGTGATCCATCCGGCTGATCCGCCTTGAGCTGGCCGATCAGCTGCTGCAGATGTTCGAATTGGGCTGGCGAAGCGTAACGGGCTGCCGACAGGTACACCTCGGATTCGATTAATTTGCGAGCGGCGTACACTTCCTTGAGATTGTGCAGCTCGTTATGGAACAGCCATAGGATCGTCTCGGATGGAATCGGCATTTCCTGTTTGTTGACGAAGCTGCCTTCGCCGGCTCTGATGCTAATCAAGCCGACAAGCGAGTGGCGCGAAGCGCTTCACGTACGCGTCCGCGGGTGACGCCTAATTGAACGGCCAAATCACGCTCAGTCGGCAGCTGCTCGCCGGGCTGAAGCTGGCCGGACGTAATCAATTCCGCGATTTGCTCCATGATTTGTTCGGTGACGGTTATTTTGCGAACGGCTTTGAACATGATGAACGACGCTCCTCATTGTGAGAAATTGAATTGTGTTCCCAAGATATCGGGGATATTCCGCATCTGCGGTACTACCATGCAACCATACATGCTTGGTGTATTATAGCATGCAGCAAGCGCATGGAGAAGAACGAACAAGAGTCGGCCCGTATAGGGGATGGAAGACTCACTGCAAGAGAGCAGCGAGGCAGATGGCGATTCAGTTAAAGGCATGACTTGATTCATCGATTACCCCTTGGCGGGATATGCCGTGAAGCATCTTTTTAGCGGGGACACAAGGAGCGGCGACAGGCGCCGCGAAATAAGTAGCAAGAACCGCTTTAATAGGAGGGAAGAGGCGTTGATCAAGCTGCGGAGCTGTTACGTGAAGGATTTTCATGGAAAATGGGAGATGAACAAGGAATTGACGCAATCTCATGTGCTAATTGCCGTCACGAGGGGGAAAATCATCTACTGGGTGAATGACGAGAGCATCTTCCTTCAGAGGGGCGACGTACTGTTCATTCCTGCCGGCTCGATTCGCGGCGGAACCTCCTTGGAAGAGCATCAGCGATATGCGACGCATTTCACGCCCGAAGCGCATGATCGCAGCCTGCTGCCTTTGCTCATGGATCAACGCTATTGCAAGACGACCATCAGCGGGTTCGAATATTTCAAGCAGCGCTTCCTGCTGCTCAAGCATCACTGGCTTATGCATGGGCCCTATTCGGAAGCCTCTTGCTTCGCGATCCTGCTGGAGCTGCTCGGCATTATCAATTACGAACGAGACAAATGGAAGCTCCCGGCCAAAAAAATCGATATGGCGGAGGACGTCAAAGCTTATGTGCTTCAGCATTACAAGGAACCCGTTACGCTTAACGATCTGTCCGGCTACACGGGAAGGACGCCTAATCATATCTCGCACGCGTTCAAATCCGTAACCGGCTTGAGCCCGATCGAGTATCTTCATCATGTGCGGATCTCGAAGGCGAAGGAGCTCATGTTCGATAAGCGGATGCCGATGAGCGAAATCGCGGAAGAGACCGGATTCTGCGATCAAGCGTATTTCAACCGAATATTCAAGAAGCTGACCGGCTGCTCGCCGACCGCATTCTTGAAGGGAAGGACGGATTAAGGCCTCAGGTGACAGCGCTCTCGCGGAAATCGTTGAATCGTACAAAAGAACCCTTGATTGTTACTTCTATCGCCGGCTGGAGCCGATTATGATAGAGACAAGAACACGCACAAACGATGCGGAGGGGATTATCGGTGCATACGTCATGCTTGGAATATGCTTTGACCGATGAAGAGCGCAAGCAATTTAACGAGCAAGGGTATTTGGTCATGGAGGAGGCCTTGTCCGCGGAGCAGGTCGGGAAGCTGTCCGAAGAATTAGACCGCATTCATGCCGAGAAGATTAAGGAAGGGCATGACCCGAAGACGGCGATGTTTTATCCAAATTTCATTCCTGACCACGAGGTGTTTCTTGATCTGGTCGACTACGAGAAGGTGCTGCCGAAGGTCTGGGGCATTCTTGGCTGGAACATATATTTGTATCATGCCCATATGATTGCGACGCCGCCCTCCGGTCAGGAGAAGAATGATCGAACGTTCGGCTGGCATCAGGACAGCGGGCGCGTGAATATGGAGATGGAGAGTCATCCGAGGCCCCGCTTATCGCTCAAGGTCGCATATTTTCTGTCGGATGTCTCGCAGCCAGACAGAGGCAATTTCTGGGTCGTGCCGGGAAGCCACTTGAAGGACGAATTGGCGATGCCTGCTGATCGCGAGGGTCAGCCTGCGGGAGCGATCCCGATCTGCGTGAAGCCGGGAACAGCCGTTTTCTTCGACAGACGGTTGTGGCATGCGGGAACGCCGAACTGGTCGGATCTTACGCGCAAGGTGCTGTTCTACGGCTATGGTTACCGCTGGATCCGCACGAAAGACGATATGACCGTCCAGCATCTCTGGGAACGCAGCGATCCGATCCGCAGGCAGCTGCTCGGCGCAAGCGTGAACTGCAACGGCCACTACACCCCGACAGATGACGATGTGCCGCTGCGTACGTGGTTGAAGGCGCATCAGCCGGAACTGGTGTAATCCAAGAATAATAACGAAAAATCCCACGAGCATTCGTGGGATTTTTCTTCGCAGCCTTCTAGAATTATGCTGGTATGTTAACCGAATTCATTGACTATCCCGCGTTCTCGCGCAGGAACAAGGCCATCATCGCGTTCAGCGCACGTTCCGATTCCACGTCAACGCAGAAATCAATCGGATTACCGACAACGGGAACTGCTCTTCGATCCGTCACAACCATCCCGGACGTGTGGAGGCCCTCGGTCTCAATAACGGCAAGCAGGGTCTGTTTCTTCACCAAGCTTGGATCCGCGGCAACCATTACGGCAAGCAAATCGTGCATCGGGCAAGCTCCGATCAGATGGCTCACCTCTTGGTAGAAGTCAAAATAATGCTCCAGCGAATCGCGCATGAACGCAACGAGCGGCTGCTTCCCAGCAGGGGCATGGGTCAGCATGTATTGTACATGCGCCTTGGTCAGCAAGGTCTTCAGCGTCACATCCAGGCCAACAGCCGTAATGGGCAGGCCGGATGCGAATGCATATGCGGCGGCTTCCGGATCGCCGGCTAGATTCGCTTCTGCAACGGGCGTAATATTTCCTGGCACGAATACGTTGCCGCCCATGACGACAACTTCCTTGATCTTCGTAATAATGCCCGGGTCGAGTTGGATCGCGTGTGCTAGGTTGGTCATGCGCGCAAGCGTCACGATCGTAATTTCGCCGGGATTATCGTTCACGGTCGATACGATGAATTCTGCCGCGCTCTGTCTGATTGGCTGCTGCTCGGATTTCGCCAGCACAGCACCGCCGATTCCGTTCTTGCCATGCACATGCTCGGCCGAACCCGGAAAATCACGCTTCAGCGGCTTGGACGCTCCGACCGCAACAGGAATTTCAAAGTTGGCTCTCGCAAGCTTAAGCAGTCGCAGCGTGTTATCCGTTGCCTGATCGACATCAATGTTGCCGAAGCAAGTCGTAATGCCCTCCACATGGATATCCGGTGCCAATACGGCGTACAAAATCGCAATCGCATCGTCGATTCCTGTGTCTACGTCAATAATCATTCTTGTTTTATTCATGACTAGCATCCTCCGTCGTTAACCGGCCTTGCTCGAAGACGGCCGATTCTCCTTGTAATCTTTGCGTACCCGTTGGAAAGCAGAAAAATCCCGGCTACAATAAAATGCGGCTGCGCATTTCGTTGTAATCAGGATTTTACGGTTCCTGGTAGAGACCCTCGGCCCATATCGCCAAAGTTATACTCGATTATTTTAACGGATGCGGTCATTAATAAGCAAGCGAAAGCGGGAGTGCTTCCACTAGAGCACTTTCCTTTGCCTGAAGAAATGATCAATCAGATAGAACGCTTGCGGGAAGCTCAGGCCAAGCTGCCAGGAGCCGAGGCCTTTCAACCGGTAATTAATCGTGAGCAGGGCCTTTGCAGCGCGGGCGCGCGCATCCTCGAACCATACGATATGTTCTTTCCCGTCTTCGTCCGTATACGAGAAATGGGGCTGCTGTGCCGTTTCGGAGTATAGGATCGGAACCTGGTACTGTCTTGCTATATTCGTGGCGCTGTTAACGGAGACCGCCTTCGCTCCGGTCGGGGAACCGTTCTCCATCGTCCAATCGAATCCGTACCTCGGTACGCCAAGGATGATTTTATCCCGCCGAATAAACCGGATTGCGTAATCCAGCGTTTTCTGAATTTCATCGATCGGCGCCACAGGACCGGGTCCTGAATGCGCTTCGTGATAATCATAGGCCATGAGGAAGACGAAATCGACAGCAGACGCGATTCCCCCGTAGTCGTATCCGGGAAATTCATTATCGGAGCGCTTGACCGGCAGGGCAACGGCTGTATAATAGCCTTCGGGCTGGAGTCTCTTGTGCAAGGCGTTCAAGAAGCTGGAATACATATCACGTTCAGTGCCGGTCACATTCTCGAAATCAATCATAACACCAGCGTAATTCTTGGTTTTCACTAACGTATAGATTTGTTCAATCAATTCTGCATGTCTGGTGAGCTAAGCACCGTCTTGGTCAATTCAGGGCTGAAGCCGCCCGGCGTCAGATTGGTTATCGTGGCAAGCGGAGCGACATGATTCTCTCTTGAAGCGCGTACCGCTACGTCATCATTAGTCAGCTCGCTGAGCGTGCCATCTTCGTTGATGTGATATTCAAAAATTCCGAAGTACGTGTTGTTCGGCGAAAAGTATCGAATGAGAGATTCGGTTCGTTCTTGCGTACTGGGCAGTATGAAGCTAAGTCCTTGTTCCATATACTTGGGACGGGGCGGCAAAATAAGCCGTCTTCCGATGGACAACGCATCGCTTGTTAGGCGATTGGCGTCCTTGATCGCCTGAATAGGGACGTAGCTCACGGCAGCAATCTTGTATAAGGAATCGCCAGGCTGCACGATGTACACATTCGTTGGCAGGATCAGGGCTTGGCCGGGAACCAAGCTTAGGTTCGTTTCATCGAAGCCGTTAGCTCTTCGGATCTGTTCAATTGAAACTTGATATTTATTCGCGATCGAGAATAAGGAATCGCCGTATTTAATGGTATAAATAATCATAACGGACAGGCACCTCCAAATGAATTGGCTAGCTTTACCGGGTGCTACGATTATCTTATTCAGCCCAACTTGTCTTTTAATCCAATTGGTTGTAAATCCCATTCATCCGGAGACTGACAAGGAAAAGACGGAGAAGTATAATAGGGGATAACCATGCATGGATGGTTTAACCAGACGACACCATTAAAGGAGAACCGATATGTTTCATACCGAGCAATATAACGCAGCACGTGAACAAAATTACGAATTGGTCATTCGCCAATTGCAAGCACTGCTTGAAGGCGAATCCGATCGGATCGCTAACTTATCCAATGCCTCGGCCCTGCTGAATCAATTTCTGGATCGTATTAATTGGGTAGGCTTCTACGTACTGCGGGACGGCGAATTGGTGCTTGGGCCGTTCCAAGGACTGCCAGCCTGCGTGCGCATACCGCTGTCCAAAGGCGTATGCGGCAAAGCTGCAAGTGACCTTGCAACCGTCCGCGTCGCGAATGTCCATGAGTTCCCAGGGCATATCGCCTGCGACGCTGCTTCGCAATCGGAAATCGTCATCCCAATCATTAAGAACGGGGAATTGCTGGGTGTGCTCGACATCGACAGCCCTGAGCTGGAACGGTTTGATGAAATCGATCAGCACTATTTGGAGCAATTCGTGGATCGTCTGACTGCGCATCTGTAAGCTGTTTTTTGCGTTTGCGATGGACCGACCGGTTGCTTTTATTACTTTCTTCCTTGGTAAAACGCTGCTGCTAAGAGGCATTCCCTTGAAAAGAGGGAATGCTTTTTTGCATACGCTGCGGTTACAATCATAGGAGAGAGCAAGAGCTTTTCCTATGCACGCGTATCGTGGACAAGTCCAATTTGTACATAGAAGGGGAACCCGAATGAACGTTGAAACGAGCAAGCAGTGGAATGAAGCGTTATGGCTGAAAGCCGAAGCGATATACGAGGAAGCTTTTCCCGAGCATGGCCGGAAGACTCGGACCATCGTTCGCCGCATGCTTGAGCGGGAGATCGCAGCGCTGCATGTCTGGAGTGAATCGAATGACACGATCGCAATGGCGCTGACGGCCTTCGATACCACATCGGAAGCGCTGATCATCGACTATCTCGCAGTACGCCGTTCCTGTCAGGGCCTTGGAATCGGCCAATTATGTATCCGTCAGCTCTCAGACTGGGCATTACGAACGATGCCGGGTTGCCGGGGAATGATAATCGAAGCGGAGGCGGAGCAGACGCCGGAGAACGCAAGCCGGATTCGCTTTTGGAAGAAAGCCGGGTTTACGCTGACGGATTACATCCATCACTACATTTGGGTGCCGGAGACTTATCACGCCATGGTGCTTAGCTTCCATGCTGAAAACCCGCTTACGCATGACGGTAAAGCGTTGTTTAAGGCTATCACGAGATATCATGAGAAGGCTTATCGGAGCAAAGGCTGATTAGCCAATGCTCCTCTGAGCCGGGCAAGCTTCGTTCAAAAAGGGTTTACAAACTCAAATCGGTAACATATAGTTACCTTGTGACAGTTTTGCATTAGAGCAACATTTTGTCCCTATAACAAATTATATTTTTTTATCACAAATGTTGCATTCATCAAACTTAATTTCCTTAAGACAAGATTGGAGGATAACCGTAATGGGATTTGATCCGAAACGACCCGTATCCCGCAGAGACGTGTTGAAATGGGGGGCAGCCGGCGCTCTCGGCCTTTGGGGCAGCACCCTGCTCAGCCCGGGGAAATGGTTTGGCAGGACGGTAAGCGCCATGGAATCGCATGAAGGACACTCGTCAGCAGCCGCGAAGAAACACCAAATGATGGCGCATGGGTATGAACCGAGCGATGAGAATACGCCTGGTATGGAGGCGGCCTTCAAGGCATTGACGACATTCGATTACGGAAAAACAAGCACGAGGGATGGGCGAACGGTTCGGGAATACAAGCTGGTGGCCATGGATACGGATGTGGAAATCGCGAAGGGCATTACGTTTCCCGGCTGGACGTTCAACGGTTCGATTCCAGGTCCAACCCTGCGTTGTACGGAAGGAGATATCCTTCGCATCAAGTTCTGGAACGGCTCGCTCCACCCGCATTCCATTCATTTTCATGGCATTCACCCTACCAATATGGATGGCATTGAGCCCGTTCAGCCCGGGTCGGAGTTCATTTATGAGTTCGAGGCAAAACCCGCAGGCATGCATCTGTATCACTGTCATATCCCGCCCTTGTCCAAACACATCCACAAAGGACTATACGGTAACTTCATCATCGACCCCGTTAAACCAAGAAAACCGGCTCGAGAGCTGAATATGGTGATGAACGGTTACGACTTGGATCTGGACGGTGAGAATGAGATTTATACGGTTAACGGCTACGCGTTTGCCTTCCAAGCCAGACCGATTGAAGTAAAAGTCGGCGAATTGGTGCGCGTGTATCTCAGTAATTTCACGGAATTCGATCTGATTAATTCATTCCATCTTCACGCGAATTTGTTCCACTACTACGAGGTCGGGGCCGATCCGGATGCAAGACCGATCTATACGGATACCGTTATGCAATGCCAAGGTCAGCGGGGCATTCTTGAGATGGTGTTCCCATCGCCCGGAAAATACATGTTCCATGCCCACCAAAGCGAGTTTGCGGAGCTGGGCTGGATGGGCTTCTTTGAAGCGAAAGGGTAAGAGAGGAGGAGACAAACGATGCAAACGAAGGCAGTAGTTGATCGATTAAAGCCATTAAAGTCCAAGGGCATATGGGGAATACTTCCTGTCGTGCTTCTTGCGATTGTCATCGTATTAATCGCGAATTTCGGCACCGGCATCAAAACTGAGTCCGTCGCGCCGATCGAAGTGCTTGATATCCCGAAAATTATTCTGACCGACGAGGGCTTTGCCGTCCACGTGTTCAACTCCGGGCCGGAGGAAGTGACCATCGCACAGGTGCTGGTGAACGATGCGTTCTGGAATGCGGAGTTCAATCCAAGTCCGACAATGAGCAGATTCGGCGAAACGGAAATTAAGATTCCGTATGGCTGGGTTGAGGGCGATCCGTATGAAATCAAGCTGATTACGTCGAACGGATTGCTATTCTCCGGCGAGGTTCCCGTTGCGGCCAAAACGCCGGAGCCGAGCGCGGCGCGCTTCGGCCAATATGCGTTAATCGGTTTCTATGTCGGCGTCGTTCCCGTAGGATTGGGGCTGTTATGGTTTCCGTTCCTGCGGCGATTCTCCAATCGCGGCATTCAAGCGATACTGGCGCTAACGGTCGGTCTGTTGTTCTTCTTGGTCGTGGATACACTGCAGGAAGGGTTGGAGCTTGGGGCGGAAGCGCCTGGGGTCTTCCAAGGCACCGGCTTGGTCTGGTTCGGCGCGCTGCTCAGCTTCCTCTTCCTGCTCGCGATGGATCAAGCCTCCGAACGCAAGGGAGCCCGTTCGGGCAAGCATGTCGCTTACAAAATCGCCGGCGGCATCGGTCTGCACAACTTGGGGGAAGGACTGGCGATCGGAGCTGCTTTCGCAACCGGAGAGGCTGCGCTTGGAACGTTTCTGGTGATCGGCTTTACGCTGCATAATATAACGGAAGGCGTCGGCATCGCGTCACCTCTATTGAAGGAACAGCCTACGTGGCGGACGTTTCTCAACTTGGCCTTGCTGGCCGGAGCACCAGCGATTGCGGGAACCTGGGCGGGCGGCTTCGTCTTCAATGATACGCTGGCGGCATTGTTCTTCGGCATCGGCGCAGGCGCCATTCTGCAGGTCATCTACGTGATCGGCGCGATGATCCTTCGAGAAGCGAAGAAATCGGCGTCGCCTTCCATGTCGTGGCTGAACTTCGTTAGTCTCACCGCGGGCATTCTTCTGATGTACGCGACAGCGATGCTGGTAAATTGAATTGATTGAGTTTCCAGGCGGATGCCAGGAAAGGGCGGAGGTGTGAGAAATGCCATTTAATATAGGCTGGACGGGTATCTTGTTGATCGCGCTTGTCGGTCTGCTGATCTTCGGTCCGAAGAAGCTGCCGCAGCTTGGCAAAGCGTTCGGCACGACGATCCGCGAGTTCAGAACGAGCACGAAGGAGCTGGTCGAGTCCGATCAAGAAGATGGGGACGTGAAGAAAGACGCACGTCATTAATAGGTAAGCCCTTGAGCGGATGGAAGCTCAAGGGCTTTTTTGTGCAGCTTGAGCTGCTCTGCCGCGATCTGGAACGGAATGTATGAAGGATATGGAATGGATGTCTGGAATAGGTGTAGGCGTTGATTATACCAGTCGAATTGGGGGAGTACGCATGCAGCTGCAAGGCGGATATCACTATAATGCAAACGATTTGATTGACCGGCACGGGTATACATAATATCACGAGGTGGGATACAATATGAAATCCTCAAAAGCATTTACGGCTGCGCTGATCATAAGCTTGGTTGCGCTTAGAATCAGTGCCGCGGCACTGATTGCAGTATTAACCAAGTGAAGCAAATTAAGACCCGAATATACCCAAGCACTTGGGATTATTCGGGAATTTAATATCACTTTAATAATCAAGTGAATAAGATGTCTGCAGGGAGGACTGCAGATGAGCAACATTAAAGGAAAACGAAAACTGGGCAAAGGGCATTATCGCCAGGTTTTTAATTTTTCAAATACCTCAGTACTAAAATTGGCGGTGTCTAAGAAGGGAATTAGAAGCAATAGAAATGAAGTAAAGGTATATAAACACGCTCGAAAAAAGAATAGAAAATACCTAGGGAAAATTAAGAAGTACGGAAAGAATTACACTTGGATCTTGATGAAAAAATATAGATCTAGAGCCAAGAACACCGAAGCTAATCAAATTCGTTTAAAGCGAATCATAAAAAAGTTGCGGAGAAACAACATTAAACCTATGGATATCGTTGCGCGTAACGGCAAAATCAAGAGGGGCAATGTCGCTATCTATAAAAAACGCTTGGTAATCATCGACTATGGCAAATTTAAAATCCGCAAGAAAAAATAAAAGAGCCCTGTATACAATTCTGGAATCATCCTGAATCGTGTACAGGGCTGTCAGTGCTTATTCGTTGATATGAACTTTCTTCGTCTTATAGACGTGCCCATCAATTAGCCTACCGTATGCGGCCAGCTTGTCATTGACAATGACTTTAATCGTCTCTTCAACGGTTGGCTGGATGATAGTCGCGCCTGTATATGATCAAAGAATGACCGCTCCATCACGTTCACATCGACGAATCCTGAGGTTCCAAGAACGTCCCCTTTGGACGTGTACTGAAAGACTGCCCACTTGTCCCAAGTCGTATTGCTCGAAGGCTGTTCCACACCGTAATGAACGACCCACGCGGCCAAGCAAAAAGTGCTTTGCCTAGGTTTGAACGCGAAAAGGCCGCGCCAGTGTAAACCATGGCCGGATGACCCGTAAGCCGCTCTACAAGGAAGGTGATATCGGCGTTGTCCTTCATGGCTTCAAAGGCCGCAATGCGGCTTTTTTCATTTTAAGGAGGCGCAGCCGGTTGCAATATGCAAAGAAGCGCAAGCATCGGCAGATTGGTACGGCAAGTATTTGGAATTCAAGCTGTTCGTCGAAGATCCGCTCTATCTGGAGCTTAGAGCTGACAGCGGGATGATGGTAATCTGATCGAGCTTTGGAGCGATTATGACGGAGTAGATGGGCGGTAACGAGCAGCGCATCTATGCGATTGATTTTGGCGCCAAATAGCAGTTGCCTCCGAAGGGTCACGTTCTCGTCGATAACGATCGACGTAGGCGCGGTCCTTTTTGACGCAGGGTGCAAGCGGCAAGGGCGTAGGTGGTCTGATAGGGAGAACAGTTTCATGAACACGATATTTTATAAGATATATTTAATATGTCATTATATCTTTGGAAGTTAGAAGAAATCAAATGTTCAGCATGTCGTAAAGTTGCATAAATGGCTTCAATACGGGATAAAACAGGAACGGCTTATCGACAATCTTCGCTCTATTTGAAAGGGAAGTTGATCGTTGTACATGTTTTATATGTATGATATATTTAGGCCGAATGTAAAAGAATGGAGGTGGTACCCTTTGTCCAAGCGGGGTTCTCGGTGAGGTAATTACGCATTGTCCGGCCTCATTCGTATGACTGTCAGCTGCTTCACACTCACTTTAGGAAGTGTCAGGAGGTTGTCGCATGACTGCTGAACAGAATCTAGGACTTCATGCCTTATCCCAACCTGGTGAATTTACGGCGCTTGACCGGTTTATGTTTGAATCATGGGGATATTTGGTCATCCCGAATGTATTGTCGGCCGACCAAGCGCAAGCTTGCTTGGAAGCCGCCATTCGCCTGCATGAGAAGGCGGGCACATCAGGATGGGCCCAAGTCGGCCGCGGGTTCGAGACGGAGCCGACACTTGATGAATTGATTGACCACCCAGCCATCCTGCCGAAAGTAAGAGCTCTGTACGGCGACCGATTCATTCTGCAATCTGCATGGTGCACGAAGCAGCTGGCATTCGGCGGCGCTGGCGGATGGCACCAAGACGGCTCGGGCGCCTACGATTTCAAGCAATTGGCGTATCCCATTCCACTGCTTCAGCTTCGCGCTTCGTATTTGCTCACCGATCAGTCATTGCCTCGGATGGGCAACATGGAAATGATCCCGGGCAGCCATAGAGCACAGGTGCCGCTTCCCCCGGACATTCGCCGCGACAAGGGTGATCTGCCGATCGGACAGGTGATTTGCGCACCTGCGGGCTCCGTGCTGCTCTTCCATAATGCGGTATGGCACCGTACCTACATGCATGACGGCAATTATGATCGATACACCGCGCATTATATATACAGTCCGCCTTGGGTCCGCTTCTCGGATCGATTCGTGAACGACAAGGAGTACCTGGAACGCACAACGCCCGTTCGACGTTATTTGGCTGGAGAGTACGAACGTCCGGACGCACCGTTCGGCGCAGGGTACCCGGTCGTTTTTGACGTTGAATAAGCAAATTTTGGTGAACGAGAAAGTTGATTGCGCCTGCGAGTCATGACATTCGTTTATGGAGGGGAAATCAATGTTGAATGTGGCCATGATTAGCAAGTGGCACGTACATGCCGAAGGATACGCCAAGCAGCTGCAAGCTCTTGGAAGCGTTAATATAACGGCGGTGTGGGATGAGAATAGCGATAGGGGACGCAACTGGGCAGAGGAGCTTGGCGCTGCATTCGAAGCCGATCTGCATGCGCTGCTTCGAAGAGACGACGTAGACGCCGTTGTCGTCAACGCTCCGACCAGCATGCATGCCGAAGTGATGGTTGCCGCCGCAAACGCAGGCAAGCATATATTCACGGAGAAAGCGATGGCGCTGACCGTGGCGGAATGCGATCAAATCGCTGCAGCCGTGCGGAATGCGGGCGTCCAATTTTGCATTTCGTTTCCCGCGCGCACGAGACCGCAGCATTTGTTCGCGAAACAGCTGCTGGATGATGGTCTGCTAGGTGCCGTGACGCTGCTGCGCATTCGCAACGGCCATGATGGCGCGCTGAATAACTGGCTGCCCGAATATTGGTACGACGAGCAGCAAGCGGGCGGGGGAGCGATGATGGATCTAGGCTGCCATCCGATGTACTTGGCAAGCTGGCTGCTCGGACAGCCTCGGCGAATCACGTCCATGTTTAATTATTTCACCGGCAGGTCCGTCGAGGATAATGCGCAGTGCTCCATCGAATTCGAGAACAATGCGGTTGCGCTGCTGGAAACGAGCCTTGTGACGTATCAGACGCCTGCCGCATTCGAGCTGTACGGCACGGAAGGCACGCTGATCATCTCCGGAGAGAGCGTCAAATTCATTTCCAAGCACGCGAATTCGCCGCTGCAGGGATGGATAACGCCAAGCCGACTGCCGAAGGAGCAGCCGCTCCCGCTTACGCAGTGGGTGAACAGCCTGCTGAACGACGAGCCGATGCCTTTCGGTTTGGAGGATGGCACCAAGCTGACGGAGCTGCTGGAAGCAGCTTATATCGCGCATCGTGAACGAAGAACCGTGGAATTCAAGCGTTCGGGAGGGAGATAAGCGATGCGGACCGTGAAAATAGGCATTATCGGCTGCGGCATGATCGCGAACGACAAGCATATGCCGAGCCTGGCTAAGGTGGAAGAGGCGGAAATGGTCGCGTTCTGCGATCTGAATGAGGAGAGAGCCCGCGCGGCGGCGTTGAAGTACGGGGTTCCAGGCGCGCGCGTGTACACGGATTACAAGCAGCTGCTCGCCATGGAGGACATTGAAGTCGTCCACGTGCTGACGCCGAACGTTTCGCATGCGGTCATTTCGATTGATGCGATGGAAGCCGGCAAGCACGTCATGTGCGAGAAGCCGATGGCGAAGACCGGCGCCGAGGCAAAGGCCATGGTCGACGCCCACGTCAGAACCGGCAAGAAGCTGACGATCGGATACCAGAACCGGAGCAAGGCGAACTCGCAGCTCCTGCGCAAGATGATTGTGAACGGTGAGCTTGGCGAGATCTATTACGCGAAGGCGGTCGCGACGAGGCGCAGAGGCGTTCCGACCTGGGGCGTTTTTCTGGACAAGGAGAAGCAAGGCGGCGGTCCCATGATCGATATCGGCACGCATTCGCTAGACCTGATACTGTGGTTGATGAACAACTACGAGCCGGAGAGCGTGACGGGCAGTGTGTTTCATAAGTTGAAGCATACGCCGAATGCCGCAAACGAATGGGGCTCTTGGGAACCGGATCAGTTCGAGGTGGAGGATTCTGCCTTCGGCTACGTGAAGTTCAAGAACGGCGCCGTCGTGTCGATTGAAACCAGCTGGATGCTGAACATCGCGAAGTCGGAAGGCTCGTATTTGTGCGGAACCAAGGGCGGCGCCGATTTCAAAGACGGCTTGCGGATCAACGGCGAGCGTGACGGAAGCTTGTTCCTGAACGTCATTAATGTGGATCCGAACGCAAGGGAGCTGTTCAGGGGCGAGAAAATGACCGATTTCGAGTATGAAGCGAAGCAGTGGATTCATTGTATCGTGAATGACACGGAGCCGCTCGTGAAGCCCGAAGAAGCGATGGTGGTATCGGCAATTCTTGAAGCCGTCTATATTTCTGCCGAAACAGGCAAGCCTGTTTACTTCGATTAAGACGCATATGCGAATAGGAGAAGGGGCGGGCCGCAGCGTTCGCCTCTTTCTTATTGGGATCGAATAATGTGCGGTATAAGGATGAAATGAGGGGCGCATGCAGGGATGAAGCTATTCGTGGCAAGACACGGTCAAACCGAATGGAATGCCGCTAACCGCGTATCCGGAATAACGGCAGCCATATTAGGGGACTTCATTGGCAGAACGGTTCATATCGTATGCGAACTATTACGCAGGCAACCGCGAAGTTACAGAATATTCGTTTAATTAGTATCAATCCCGGACATTTAGCCGTTTACAAGCATGATATTCATTTGTTATCCTAGACAAAATATTCAAACGCGATGATGAGAAGAGTAGCGGACAACACGCTTCCACAGAGAGCTCCGGCAGCTGAGAAGGAGCAAAGCGCCTGTTCGTGAACCAAGCCTCTGAGCAGCATGCCGGAACCGATTCGGGGATGGCAGGACGGGCGCTCCCGTTACAGGGCTAGAGTATCGCATGGCTTGCTGCAATGCCGTACTTGAAGAGGTTAATATGGCGACATATTAATGAATCTGGGGTGGTACCGCGAAAATTTCGTCCCCAAGACAACAGGTCTTGGAGGTGAAGTTTTTTTGTTTTTTGTGCCGGTTATTACGATACCCATTCATTAGGAGGCGCCGACATTGGATAACGAAACATCTCGCACGGCCGATTATTTTCTAGTTAAATTAATAAACGAGGAGCTCGATGCAGCTCCGTTCGACAGAACCATGTGCACGCGGTTTCCGCCCGAGCCGAACGGTTATCTGCATATCGGAAGCGCCTACGCGATCCAGACGAATGTCGAGATCGCACAAACCTATAACGGCAAGTTCCATTTGCGCTTCGATGATACGAACCCTCTCAAGGAGGACATCGCGTATGTGAACGCGATTATTGAGGATATCAAGTGGCTCGGATACGATCCCGGGGAGCATATCTACTTCGGCTCGGATTACGCGGAACGTATCTACGATGCCGCCGTCATCCTAATCAAGCGGGGCAAAGCGTACGTCTGCGACTTGACGCCGGTGGACGTGTCCGCTTATCGGGGCACCTTGACGGAGCCGGGCGTAGACAGTCCCTACCGGGAACGATCCATTGAGGAGAATCTGATCCTGTTCGCGAGCATGAGAAACGGCGATTTCAAGGCAGGCGCTAGCGTCCTCCGTGCCAAAATCGACATGCGCTCGCCCAACATCAACCTGCGCGACCCCATCTTGTTCCGTATTGTTCATGCCAGCCATTATCGAACAGGCAGCGATTGGTGTATCTATCCGATGTACGACTTTGCCCATCCGATTCAAGATGCCATCGAGGGCATCACCTATTCGTTATGCTCGATCGAGTTCAAGGACCATCGGCCCTTGTACGAATGGGTGCTGCGGGAGCTTAATATCCCCGCGCCTCCGAGGCAAAGGGAGTTTGGACGGCTCAGCTTAACGGGCGTCGTGACCAGCAAGCGGTTCCTGCGTCAGCTAGTTGAGGGCGGTTACGTAGATGGCTGGGACGATCCGCGGCTTCCTACGCTTCGCGGTATGCGCAGAAGAGGCTATACGCCGGAGAGCATCCGCAGCTTCATTGCTGAGATCGGCAGCATCCGAACCCAAAGCACCGTGGACATCTCGCTTCTGGACCACTGCCTACGGCAGGATTTGAAAGAGAAGACCGTGAGCGTCATGGCCGTTCTGAAGCCGCTCAAGGTCGTTATCACCAACTACCCGGAAGGGGCTTCGGAGATGTTGATGATCGACAACAACAGCGAGAACGCATCCCTTGGAAGCAGAGAGGTTCCTTTCTCCAGAACGCTGTATATCGAGCGTGACGATTTCGAGGAGCTTCCCCCCAAGGGCTTCCACCGCCTAAGTCCGCATGCCGAGGTCAGATTGAAGGGCGCATATTTCATTCGATGCGAGGAAGTCGTCAAGGACGAATTGACCGGTGAAATTACGGAGCTGCGCTGCACGTACGACCCGGACACCAAGAGCGGTACGGGGTTTACCGGCCGTAAGGTGAAGGGAACGATTCACTGGGTAGACGCTGCGCAAGCGGTGAAAGCAGAAGTGCGTTTGTACCATGAATTGCTCCTTGCTCCAAGCGTTCCGGGGGAGGACGGCGGAAATTGGGCCGATGCCATCAATCCGGAGTCGCTTGTAATCGTGAGTAATGCTTGGATCGAACCGTTCGCGAAGCATGCTCGGCCAGAGCAGCAATTTCAGCTTTTCCGCCATGGTTATTGCTGCGTCGATTCCAAGCATTCGCCCGGCGAGAACCTCGTCTTCAATCGAACGGTGCCGTTGAAGGATTCGTGGAATAAGAAATAAGCCGAATTTGAGTCATATAAGATCTACAAAGCCGCGTTCTTCGCGGCTTTTTTTTATTGCATGATCGCTAAACTCGGAATCTAGCTATTTTATTGAATATTATGTAATGGCATATGGTATAATTTCCAAATCATAACTATTAGAAGCGGAGGAAATTACCGTTGATCGACCTTCAGACATCAGGTGTCGGCGTTCTGCATGTAACTTATTCCAGCTTGGGACGTACATATAGTGCAGTTATGCGGGGAGCGGGAGGAATCGGGCTTGACTGGAACATCGTTTATTAAACTACTGGGACTGCTTCTTGGCGTGGCGGCCGTAAACGTATTGGTGCTGTCTCCCGGCTTCATCGGCCTCGAGATCGGAGGCAGCGCCTTCTCGGCAGCATGCGGAATCACGTTGTTCCTTGCCAGTGCGCTTGCGCTTCTCTATGGGAGCTACGCACTGCTCTTTAAACCTCCTCTTGCGCTTCCGGTAAAGGAAATCAGAACGCACGAGGATTACATTGAAGCGTTGTCCCGTTATAAGCGAATGAAAGCGCTGGAGCATGAGATCACGCTGGCACTGGAGCAGCTGGACCGCTTACATAAGAAGAAGGATACGTTGCTGAACGTGCTTCAGCAGCGATTCGATCCGGCGGAGCTCAGCTATAAGAAGTTCGCTTCTACCATTCTTGAAGTAGAAAAACTATTTTATTTGAACGTTCGCAGCATCTTGAATCGACTGAGCGTCTTTGACGAGTCGGAGTTCAAGCGTCTCCAGGGGAGGCAGGCAGCATCGCTTCCGAAGGATCTTCTCCAGGAGAAGACGGCGATGTACAACGAGTACCTTACCTTCGTCAAGAATTCCCTAGGAACCAATGAAGAAATCTTGTTGAAGCTAGATAAGCTGCTGCTGGAAATCTCGCGCCTCGACAGCTTCGAGCCGGGTGACATTGAGAATATGCCATGTATGCAAGAGATCGACGCGTTAATCCAGCAAACGAAATTATACAAACAATGAGAGGTGCTCTGAATGGTGAAAAAGGGGAAGTTCTTTCTAATTTCCGGTATTTTTCTAGTATGCGTATTCGGTCTTGTCTATTTTGGAATCAATTTGACTTCGAATCTCGGAAAGTCCAAATCCCAAGTGACCGCCGAAGATGCGGGGAAGCAGCTAAGCAAGCTGTACGATGATATTTCAGTTACGACAGAGACGCCGGTGAAAGGGCAGATCGACCTCGATCCTGCGGACGTTGCGGATTCGCTGCCGGATATCTCGAAGTTTCCGATTACGGTCCCTAATACAACCGATCAATTCGTCGAGATCTTCTCATCCACGGAAAAGTCGGGGACTGGCGTAGACGGCTGGCTGACAGAAGCGGCAGCTGCATTCAACCAAGCCAATCTTACGGTAGACGGCAAGCCTGCCTCCGTCAAAATTCGCAATATCGCTTCAGGAACGGCAGCTGATTATATTAAATCCGGCAAATACGTCCCAGATGCGTTCACGCCTTCCAACGAATTGTGGGGCGAGATGGTAAAGGCAAGCGGGATCAAGACGCAGCTCGTGTCGGGGCGCCTCGTCGGGAATGTACCTGGCATCGTCATTGCAAAGGCCAAGTACGATGCTTTGGTAGACAAGTACGGATCGGTGAACGTCAAATCCGTAACGGAAGCGATCGCCAATAATGAATTTTCCATGGGCTATACGGATCCTTTCGCCAGCTCGACTGGCTTGAACTTCCTCGTTACGGCACTCAATACGTTCGACAGCTCCAATATTCTCGGCGATAAGGCGGTTCAAGCGTTCGAGAAGTTCCAAGCCAATGTTCCGTTTATCGCGTCGACCACGATTCAGATGCGCGATGCGGCGAAGTCCGGCATGCTTGACGGCTTTGTATTGGAATACCAGACATTCGTCAATGCACCGGATCTAGAGAGCGGTTACGTCTTTACGCCGTTCGGGGTTAGACATGACAGTCCGCTGTATGCGCTAGGTGATATTTCATCTGATAAATTAGACATCATTAAGAAGTTTGCTGAGTTCGTCACGCAGCCGAAGTACCAGCAAGCCGCTAAGGAGAAGGGCTTTAATGGGCTTGAAGACTACAAGTCTGAGCTCGCGCCAGTCGATGGCAATCTGCTGTCCTCCGCGCAGAAGCTATGGAAAGAGAAGAAGAACGGGAGCAAGCCCATTGCGGCCGTATTCGTAACCGACACTTCCGGCAGTATGGCAGGCGAACCGCTAAATCGGCTCAAAGAATCGCTGCTCAAGGGACAGAAGTATTTGGGCAAAGACAACAGCATTGGCCTCGTCTCGTATTCCGACGACGTTAGCATCAAATTGCCGATCAAGAAATACGATACGCTGCAGCAATCGATGTTCGTGGGTGCGGTTGACAGTCTGCAAGCGGCCGGCGGCACGGCGACCTTCGACGGTATTGTCGTGGCGATGAAGATGCTCCAAGACGAGCTGAAGGCCAATCCCAACGTGAAACCGCTGATCTTCGTCCTGAGCGACGGGGAGACGAACGAGGGACTCTCGCTTAATGAGATCAAGGGCTTGATCGAGTCTTACAAAATCCCGATTTATACCGTCGGCTACAATGCCAACATCAAGGCGCTGCAGAGCATTTCGAGCATTAATGAGGCAGCCAGCATTAACGCAGATACAGATGATGTCGTCTATAAGATCGGCAACTTGTTTAACGTCCAAATGTAACTTTATCCTAGAGGAGGAAACCGTGTGTCGTTCTCAATGGAAGTGCCCAGCTCCGATGAAATCAAAGCCGTGATCGAGCAAGAAGTGAAGCCGGTGCCCGAAGAGGTTGCCAAGCTGAAGGAAGCAGCGGAGGCTAACGTTGCCATGATTATGGCGCTTGATCTGGAATCGCTGGAGAAACGCAGGGAAATATTGCAATCCATCGATACATTCGGCCTGAACACCATGAGATCATCCTCGGACAAAAATGCGCTGCTGCAAGTATCGGTCGGCAATCTCGCCAAAACCGGAGACGAGGGCGGTCAGGTTGCCAAAGGACTGGCTGAGCTCCACACCCAGCTGAAGGATTTGGACCCGAGCATCGTCGATTTTGCCAAAGGCGGGCTTCTCGGTAAGCTGTTTAATCCGATGCGCGCTTACTTTCTCAAATATCAGAAGGCTGACAACGTCATTGGGGATATTGTCGTCTCCCTCGATAAAGGGAAGTTTACGCTTAAGAACGACAATACGACGCTGGAGATCGAGCAGCAGCAGCTGCGAGACCTGACCAAGAAGCTGCAGAAAGAAATTCAGCTGGGCATGCTGATGGATGATTCCATCGCCGCTCAGATCGAAGCGGCTGCATCGCGTAATGAGGATCCTGACAAAGTAAGGTTCATCACGGAGGAAGTGTTGTTCCCGCTGCGCCAGCGCGTGATGGACCTGCAGCAGATGCTGGTCGTCAATCAGCAGGGCATTATGGCCATCGAGGTGGTCATTCGGAATAACAAAGAGCTGATTCGCGGGGTAGACCGCGCGAAGAACATCACGATCTCCGCGCTCAAAATTTCCGTAACCGTAGCGAGCGCACTCTACAATCAGAAGATCGTGCTCAAGAAGATCGAGCTCTTGAACCAAACGACGAACGAGCTCATTGCGGGCACGTCGAGAATGTTGAAGGAGCAGGGCGCCGAAATTCATAAACAGTCGCTTGAAACGAGCATTTCCGTCGATACGCTGAAGCAAGCCTTTACGGATGTTTTGTCAGCGCTGGATTCCATTAGTAGCTACAAGCAGGAGGCGCTGCCTAAGATGCGCGAAACGATCCAACAGTTCCGCGAGCTCGCAGACACGGGCGAGAAGCAAATTCAGCGCTTGGAGAAGGGGCATCAGCTCGGTATTTAAACGTGTCGCAGGCTTGAACTCATACAACGAAAAAACTGCCCTCGCGGCAGTTTTTTTTGTATAAAGAACACTGCTCGACAGGAGGAGTTTCCAGTGGGATCATCATGCGAGTCATGCTGCGAGACTATCGATCGCGAAATATCGACCACGATTTTTCCGCGTGCACTTTTGTCTCTCATCGACTTATGGGCTTTAGCCAATGGAACTCCGATATGGCAAACGCCGCCCGTCATGCCGTAGACCTCGCCGCCCTGAATAACGCTGGAGCTCTTACTCGTGATTGTCGCATACAGGCGGGTAGTAAACCCCTTCAACGGGTGTTACAATTAAATGACATGAAGGAGGTTTATAGTCATGTCTTTACCGTTCGTCTGGCTTGGCAATCATACGGCGATTGACTTTCTGAACACGCGCAAGATTAATAAAGGCAAACAGCAGGAGCTGCTGACTACTTTTGAAGATATAGAAGAATGGCTGAGAACGGCAGGTTTCCTGCATCGCATAACGGGAATTGCTGAATTGAATGCAGAGGATAAAATACGCATTCATGCCGAGGTTGTGGAAGTGCGAGAATTGCTCCAAACAGCCGTGGATGCCTTGATTCAAGGTGAAATATGGGACCAGCAATGGATCGATCATGTTAACGCGCTTCTTCAGGCGAATGCCGGATATTTGCGAGTTGCGAATAAGAGCGAATCTCTCCGCAGCGAGATGATTTACGAGGCTCATCGACTTGCGGGCTTCTTCATGGAACAGCTCGTTCGACTCACTAGCGAGTGCGTGCAGGGTAAAATCAAAAAATGCAGCAATCCGGAATGCATTTTGCATTTTTATGACCATAGTCGAAACGGTTCCCGGCGTTGGTGTGATGTCACAACATGCGGCAATCGCGTGAAAGTGAATCAATATTACCATCGGAAAAAAGCACGGCTGACCAAGTGAATGAATAATAAATCACATCAAAGGAGTGGGAAGCAGTGACGAACAGCGATAGCACCAGTCCGCTTGCTTCAGGCATGCATGAAATCATGATAGAAGGTGTAAGACAGAGCTGCCATCCTGATTGCTCTCGCTATGGATGCGATTGGAAAATAATTTAAAATTGCAAATAAACCTTGGATTCATATGAATTCAAGGTTTATTTATTTTTTACAAAGTAAATTAATAAGCATTACTCAGCATTTTGATTGATTATTCGCTTCTTGACAGAAGCATCAGCCAGTGGAATAATTTATTTATTCATTAATAAATATCGAGAGGGGTATTCATTTGGCAATCCGCGAAGACCGGAAAGAACAAATCATGGATAAGGCACTCGGTATATTCGCGGAGCGTGGGTACTATAAAGCGACGACGGCGCTGGTAGCGAAGGCTGCAGGCGTAACACAGCCGTATGTGTTTCACTTCTTCTTAAACAAGAAAGCGCTTTATATCGCACTTCTGGACCGTGCGATGCACCGAATTTATGACCTGCTTGAAGATGTGGAGGCGCCTGTTTCGCAGCTGGAGAATACACTCGGATCAGCTTTTCGTTCCGGCATGAGTATGTACCGCGACGAAATTTTGCTTGTCATGCAGTCGTATAGTATTTCCGAGCCGGTCATTCGTGAGCATGCCAGAGCGTTATTTCAATCCATTCACGATTTCATAAGCGTCAAATTCCAGAAGGCAAACGTGCCGAATGCCAAGCAGGCGACGAGCAGGTTCATGGCTGCAGGTTATTTAATCACAGTATCGGAAATGTTAGATGTCCAATCATTAGTTTCCTTCAAGACAGAATAATCCTATCACTTGTTCGAATTAGGGGATATGAATACATGATACCTAAAGAATATCTGGTCAATTCCTTCATGCAATTAACTTCAGACGGGATTGTCATCGTTGATGTAAACGGAACGGTGCTAGAGGTGAATAGGAAATTCGAAGAGCTGCATGGCTGGACGAGAGATGAGGTGATCGGGCAGGTACTGCCGATGACGCCCGATCAAGATAAAGAAGATGTGTTTCGATTATACCGGTCGCTTATTAACGGCGAGCAAAGCAAGAATTTCGAAGCGCTGAAGCTTCGAAAGGACGGCTCTACGTTTTATGCGAACGTTGCCGTCTCTCCCTTGATCGACAATGAAGGAACCGTAATCGGCTTCATCGGCGTGGAAAGGGACATTAGCGAGAAGAAGAAGGCAGAAGCGGAGCTGCTGGAACGAGAGCAGCAGTTTAAGCGGTTGATTAAGCTCAATCCGGAACCGATCGTGCTGCATAAGGATGGGATCATTCAATTCATGAACGATGCGGGCTGCCTGCTCTTAAGCAGCTTGCTGGAAGAAGAGTTCAAGGGCAAATCGATCTATGAATTTCTATGTCCAAGCGATAAGCCGCTCGTTATCAAACGGCTTCGTCAGGTCAAGCGGTCCGATAATTACACGGATTTTTTGGAAATTAAGATGAAGAAGCTGGACGGCACCTTCATCGATGTGGAAGTCTCATCGATTTATGTACATAAGAATTTAGGTTTTCCAGTCGTGCAGACCGTCATTCGGGATCTTTCGGAGCGCAAAAAGTCGGAAGAGACGATCATTCGATCGGAGAAGCTGTCGCTAATCGGTCAATTGGCGGCTGGAATCGCGCATGATATCCGTAATCCCCTTACGTCTCTCAAAGGATTCCTTCGCTTACTCATGGCTAAAAACGTGGACTACGTTGATGTCATGATGGAAGAGCTCGAACATATCAATTATGTCGTCAACGAGTTTATGTCGCTTGCGAAACCGCAGACAAACGATTTCAACGCGAGCAGCTCACGAGAGCTGATTAAGAGCGTTATTAGTTTCCTGCAGCCGCATGCTCATCTCTATAACGTTCAAATTCAATTGGACATGGAGCCGAACATTCCTTCGATAAATTGCAATCCGGATCAGATGAAACAGGTATTAATTAATGTAGTGAAGAATGCGATCGAATCGATGCCGAGCGGCGGCGCAATCAAGATTGTATTCCTGAACGATCGCGATCAAAGCTTGATTATCCGCATCGCAGATGAAGGCATCGGCATTGCGGAGGAAAGCTTGTCGCAGCTAGGGGAGCCGTTCTTCACGACCAAAACGAACGGTACCGGACTCGGTCTCATGGTGTGCAAACGCATAATTGAAGGACATGGCGGTACGCTGTCCATTCATAGCCAAATCAATCAGGGGACGACGGTCGAAATCACACTGCCTTACAGAAGATAAACGCCCTTATCCTCATTCCTCGTAGATCATCTTGCGCGTCATACCGCCGTCGATCACCAGATTCGTCCCCGTTACAAAATCGTTCGCGGGATCGGTCAAGTACAGGCAGGCTCTCGCAATATCGTCCGGCTTACCGACGCGCTGCGCCGGGTGCTGGATGTGATCCGAGGGACGCAGCGCTTCGTAATCGCCTGTCTCAATCCAGCCGGGACTGATCGCGTTGACGCGAATCCGATCCGGTCCAAGCGACAGCGCGAGCGCATGCGTCAAGGCGAGAATGCCGCCCTTGGATGCCGCGTATGCTTCCGAGTTCGGCTCGGACATCAGCGCCCGGGTCGAAGCGATATTCACGATCGCGCCGCCGCCGCTGCTTCGCATCCATTTAGCCGCTTCTCTTGCACAGAGGAAATTCCCCCGCAGATTGGTGTTCAATACATAATCCCACTCGTCTACGCCAAGATCATAGACAGACTTCCATGCGCCTAGCCCTGCATTGTTGATCAAAATGTCCAGCTTGCCGATTGTCTGCTGCAGCCAAATGAAGCACGCTTCAATCGAAGCAGGCACGCTCAAATCAACGATGCGGCTCAGCGGGTCCTGCCCCTCGCTGCGAATCAAGGAAGCCGTTTGCTCCAGCTTTTCCGCGTTGATGTCAATGAGGATTACGATCGCGCCTTGCTTCGCATACGTGATCGCCACCTCTCTCCCGATGCCGCCTCCGGCACCTGTAATCATGACATATCGATTCGTAAATGCGGTTTCCATTCCTCAACACTCCAATTCAATTTTATTAACTCCTCGGATCTCTCAGCTATTGATTATTCTTGTCTAACGTACTTATTATAACCGCCGAAAGTCGGATGGAGAGCAGCCCGTATGGGCCTTGAACGCCCGGCTGAATGCATGAATATTCGCATAACCCAGCAGTTCAGCGATATCCTGCATGAAGAGGCCCGTATATTGAATCATGCTCTTGGCTTTTTCCATTCGGATCTGCTGGTGGTATTGAATCGGCGTCAGTTGAAATGTCGTTCGGAACAAGTGGATGAGATAAAACTTGCTCAAATGAAACCGTTCGGACAGCTCGTCAAGCTTCAAACTGCGATGCGCATGATGCTCGATGTAGGTTCGAATCTCCGACAACAGCTCCATATGTCCGCTGCTCGTCACCGTATGCGCCCAATACCGGTCGCGGAGGACATGGGACAAGAGGGAAAGCAGCATGCCTTTCAAGCGCAGCTCATAGAATGGCGGCTTGGCTTCGTATTCCCGGATCAGCTCGAACAGCAGCGTCTCCAGCGTCCGCGGGTCATGGGGGCGAAAATGGCTTGGAATCGCAGACGGATCTGTGTTCAACTCATTGTCCCGAATCCATCCCCGTTCCTTGGCTGTCATCTGTTCTAGCGGCTTGAAGGACACGCCGATCTCCTTGCTGTCCGGTTCCGTACGAAGATCGAAATGAACATGGGGCTGGTGTACGCGCGCGCCGCCAATCGCCTGAATGGCATGGCGTTGTCCCGGCGCGAAGAAGAAGCAATCGCCGGCTTTCCCGTAATAGTCCCGGTCGTCAATGGTGACATGAAGCTGGCCTTCCTTCAAATAAAGCAGCTCGTAATCCCAGATGACCCGCTCATCAATCCTCCAAGCGGCATCTACCAAGCTGTCCATCGCGACGCGAATGTAAGGAGAAACCTCATCGATGTTCATTTTTCACCTCAGCAATAATTGATAAATAAGTAGACAACATCAGCCAACGGAATATACATATTTTCATTATATAATAGGTGCATCATTACACAACATAAGATAAATGAGGTGCTTCTGCATGCTGCAGCAAAATGGTCTTGGCATGGGCTTGTCATCCGCGCCGCTAGTGACGAGCGCACGTTCACGTTCGATATCGGCAGAGAATCCGACCGGAGAGAAAGGGCAGGGCGGCAAGGAAGCAAGCCAATTAGGCGTCGGACGAAAAGGAAGGCCGGCCATAACGCTGAAACAAGGCGAGCTGGCAACGCTTGCTCATATTCAAGGGACAGGCATCATTCAGCATTTCTGGATTACGGTTACCGATAAGACAGGCAAGGGCCATGCTAACCAATACGTGCTCCGCGACCTGATTCTGCGTATGTACTGGGACGAAGAAGACGAGCCTTCCGTAGAGGTTCCGCTGGGCGACTTCTTCTGCAACGGGTTCGGCATTCGAACGAATGTAAGCTCGCTGCCCATTGCGGTTGTTCCTACGGGCGGCATGAACTGCTATATTCCGATGCCTTTCCGGAATGGAGCCAGAATTACAATTGAGAATCAACACGCTGTGGATATAGAGGGCTTCTTCTATACCTTTAATTATTCACTCGTGGATCAGCTTCCGGACACAGCCGCGTATTTTCATGCGCAGTGGCGCCGTGAGCAGATAACGGATAGCTCCAGAGACTTCACGATTTTGGACAACGTTCGAGGCAAGGGGCACTACATCGGTACGTATTTGGCATGGGCCGCGCTGGAACGCAATTGGTGGGGAGAAGGCGAAATCAAGTTTTATATGGACGGCGATGAGGAATGGCCGACGATTTGCGGGACCGGGACCGAAGATTATGTCGGAGGTGCCTGGTGCTTCAACAATATGACGACGGGGGAGCCGGAATCCTATTCCACTCCTTATCTGGGGTACAAATTTTATAAGGAAACGACCGAAATCGACGCTTGGTACGGGCATAATGTACCTATGCACGGCATGTACCGCTGGCATATGTTAGATCCGATTCGATTCGAAAGCGATTTACGCGTTACGATTCAGCAGATCGGGCATGATCATACGCGGTTATTCGAGCGCTCGGATGATATTTCGTCGGTGGCGTATTGGTACCAGCTGGAGCCGCATGCGCCGTTTCCTTCGCTGCCGCCCGCGAGTAAGAGATGGCCTCGATAAATTAGAAATAAAATAATCCCAATTACTTGTAAAAGTAATGGGATTATTTTATATGTAATAATATGTAAATAAGATTACGAAAATCACAAAGGTTACATAACTATAGTTATGTTAACTTAATCATAGTAATCCAATTGATTGGAAATAAAAATCAACTCCAAAGCGTAAGCCGACAAGAAATGAATCCCGTCAAAATCGGCTTGGTGCGAAGGAGTTGATTTGCTATTCAATATGAAGCTTCAACTTAGGATTAGCAGATAAGCTGCTACCTAAGCTCAGTCTCTTCCTGCAGCGACGATTTTCTCCGCGATTTGAAGCGGCTCCGTGTGAACGGTTGTCATGTGGTCGCCTGAACCGATGATCAAACGATAAACGCCGAGATGGCTGGATTGGTTCGGATGGAAACCGTAAGGACCTTGCGGCGCAGCTTGATCCTCAGTCAGGTACAGATAGCTCTTCGGAATGTTAAGCGAATAGAATTTCTTCAAATCCAGCTTCTCGAAGAGAGGTGCTGCAGGCTCTGGCGCCGCGCTCTTGTACAATTGCTGAGCCATCGATAGACTGGCTGTGTTCGCAAACGTATCGCGGAAGATTGGGAACGGCATCGGCGCAGTATCGTCCTTCGTGCTTGCTCTCAGCTGGGAGAACAGGTCCTGTACCGGAGCCGGCAATTGATCCGCCAAGCTTTGGCCGTCGAGCGGTGCGAATGCATCGAAGAATACCAGGCGTTTGATGCGGTCAGGTACTTGCTCGGCTGTTTTCTGAATGATCGCTCCGCCGAAGCTGTGACCGAGCAGGACGACGTCATGAAGATTCTTGCTCGTGATGAAGTCGACGATCGATTTGGTTTCATCCGCGTGGGTTACGTTCTTCTTGGCACCTGTGCCATGACCTGCATATTCAGGAGCGTAAACCGTATAGCCCATCTTGCGAAGCTCGGCTGCCGTTTCGGTCCAGTAGCTTGCGTCAGCCCATGCGCCGTGTACGAGAACGAATGTAGTCTTTTTGTTCTCAGCAGTGAGCTTGGCGAGAACGGCTTTCAAAACCTCGAGTTTAGCGTAAGCAACGCCGTGAACAGAAGTGGAAGGCTTGAATGCATCCTTGCCATCAATTTGGACGAAGCCCGTTTTGACATTGTAGCCGATTCGGCTCTTTTCAATATGGAACTGATTCACAAGTGTTTGTTTTGCCGGCACGAGGGAGGAAGTAGCAGCTGCGTGCGTCGTTGGAATCGTGCTTCCAAGACCAAGTAGAACAGATGCTGCAAGCGCAAGAGAGAGTGTTGATTTTTTCGTCATATTTTTCATTTGAATAGCCTCCTAATAATAAATGAATGTTCTGGATATATTTCAGGGCGAAAGGGACTGTTGGCCATTTGTCATGTTGGATACTTTATCGTGCTGTTTGGGTTGCTGCATTAGTCTTGAAAAGCTGTGGCAGCTCGCATCATCCTCTCGCGAAATATAGTTTTTATAAATTGTATTGTGTAAAATTAACTTGTGCCAATCATATACTTTATAAGAATTGATGTCAATTGTATTTTGTGCAATTTAAAATTGTAAAAATACCCATCGATGCACATTCGTGATAGTTACAGGTCCGCGAAATTTAATTGTGCGAAATTTAATGAAAAGATATATAATGAAACTTACTATTCTGCCATGCTGGCCGAAAGGAGGTGTACGTACAGATGGAACTTGAAAATATGCTTTGCTTCTCAATTTACGCAGCCTCTCGTGAACTCACCAAACTGTATCGGCCGCTTCTTGAGAAGTTTGGCTTAACCTATCCGCAATATCTTGTGATGGTTGTGTTGTGGGAGTATGGGCATACGACGGTATCGGCGTTAGGCGACAAGCTCTTGCTCGATTCCGGCACGTTGACGCCTTTATTGAAACGGCTTCAGGATGCGGGATTGATCGACCGGAAGCGTTCCACCGACGATGAACGGAAAGTCGAGATCGCTTTAACGGAAAAAGGCGCTTCCTTGGAGGCGCAGCTCAGCAATGTATCCCGAGATCTATTCGTCGACCTCTGCAAAACGGAGAAAAATTATTTGGATACATTATCGTCCGTGAAGACGCTGCTGAAGGACGCACAGGCGCTTTCGGGTCGGGTGTAATTGCAGCTAAGAATTGGCATATGGATCTTTTATGACATTAGGGGAAGCCGCGCTTGAATATCGAGCGCGGTTTTTTTCGTTGCATTTTTTGAGAAATAGGGGAACTTTGGAGCTATTTCGGTTGTCTAATGAGTGGAAGGGGAGGAGCCGCCGTATGGGGGAGGATTACCTGCACGATATTACGAAGCTAGAACCGCCTGAAGTCGATGCACTCGTTCGCCGTTATTGGCATGATGTGTGGCAGTACGCGTATTTCCTGACGCGGCGCGAGCATCTGGCCGAAGATATCGCGCAAGATACATTTATCCAGGCGATTCGGCGTATGGACACGTTTCGAGGACAGTCCTCGATCAAAAGCTGGTTGTTCAAAATCGCGCGAAATACCGCGTTTAATTACAAAAAATCCGCTTTTTTGCGCAAGGTTACGCTCGTCGGGTTGTTCATGGATACGCGCAGGTCGCCTTCCGCGGAATCAGACTATATGAGCACAAGCTTGACGGATGAGATCTGGGCGGCTGTGCTTCGCCTGCCGAGGAATCACCGTGAAATGATTATCTTGCATGCGCATTACGAAATGTCTTATAACGAGCTTGCAGACTTGCTGGCCATCTCGGAGGGCACGGTGAAATCCCGTCTATATCGAGCCAGAGCGAAGCTCGCAAAGCTATTGAAGGAGGCGGATCTGCATGAGACGGAGAACAGATGAGATGTTAAACGCAGACGGACTGTCGGCACGGCTTCGCGGACGTCCTTTTCACGAGGAACGGGTCCCTTCACAGCAGCGAATTGCCATCATACAAGCAAGCATCATAGAGGAAAGACAACCAATCAAGCGAACGAGTCGTCCTTGGATCGGCTGGTCGGCAGCGGTGCTGGCATGTCTTGCCTTACTGGCTGCATTCGTCTATGCGTACGATCGGCCGGGCGGAATTGCCGACTGGCGGTATTCTCGCGCCGCAGGTTATCCGAGCACAATGAGCATTCCCATTGGTCGAACGCCGGAAGAGGCCGTGCAGAAATTTCGGCAATCAGGTCATATGCAGGTGGTGCACAAAGAAACGATCGACGGCGGCGTCCTGCTCTTTATTAAGCGTGGTTATCAGAAGAACGGCACTGATCTGCAGATTGAATTCGTACGCAAATCATGGCTGGGGTGGAAATGGGTTATGGGCGGAGGCTACGGCTTATCGGACATGTCGAATACGGATCCGGCACTGAACTACATGAGCATGCCAAAGTTTGAAGGTGTAAACGGGCCTTTCCCGATTGTATTCGGACAGTTCTCGAATCCGTCCGTAACGCGTGTAATCATTACGGTCGGCGGGCCTAATGCCGGTGCTTACACTGCAAAGACCGCAGCATTCGGTGACCGTCAGACGCTCTGGTTCGTGGTATTGCCGTTATCTGCTTCGTCCCCGTACAGCATCGAGGCTTATAACGGGAACGGAGAGATCGTCGCCTTCAAAACGTTCGACGACCCGGACGATTTCGGCAGCGTGCTTATGCGTAAGTCAAGGTGACGAAATGCCTCCGATCGGTTGATTTACAAACATCCAATCAGATGTGACAATCTGTCATATTGTGGAACATAGAGCAGCAGAAAAAGCAGCACTCCAGGAAGGAGCTGCTGCTTTTTCGTATGAAACGTTTGTTTCGGGCGGATGTCCCCAACCGGAATGAACGTAAATGATTAGCTGGTAAACAGACGGTTAGTCGGAACGACTTGTTTCGTCTGAGAAGCGCTGGACCAGGAGAGCTGCGCATGCGCATTGCCGCCGTTCTCGAGATATTCCATGACGATGTTGTATTTCACACCTCCGGTCAACGAGATTGTACGCTTAGCTCACCATTCATGGACACCCAATTGCTGATCAGAAGCTGGCCGTTCACCCACAGTCTTACACCGTCATCGGTGTTCGTGTAGAAGGTATAGGTTTCCGTGTACTGCGGTTGTATTTTTCCAGTCCATCTAGCCGTGAACCATTCGCCCGGGACATCCGGCGTCGGTCTGCCGCCGCCCCAATCGAAGTCAATGGCCGGATCGGTCTGGGTAAGCGCAAGCGTCCCAAAATCACCGGCATAATATTGTCCGATAACGCCGTTCGTCGGCGTTCCGCCCGCATTCGTCGTCACGCTGAGCGCGGTGCTTGCCGCCGAGACGTTGCCTGCTGCGTCCTTGGCTTTCACCGTGAACGAGTAAGCAGTGCTTGCTGAGAGGCTGTTCACCGTGAAGGTCGTCGCGCCTGTCGTCGAGCCGGCAAGCGAGCTGCCGTTGTAAATGTCATAGCCGGTAACGCCGACATTGTCCGTCGATGCCGTCCAAGACAGATTGACGCTGCTGCTTGTTTTCGAGGGTGAAGTTAGACCGGTCGGTGCAGTTGGCGCTTGCGTGTCGGTGCTTGCATTTGTCGTCACGCTAAGTGCGCTGCTTGCCGCGGATAGATTGCCTGCTTCGTCTTTGGCTTTCACCGTAAACGAGTAGGCGGTATTCGCCGTCAAGCCGCTCGCCGTGAAGGTCGTTGTACCGGTTGTCGAGCCCGCCAATGCGCCTCCAATGTAGACGTCATAGCCGGTAACGCCGACATTGTCCGTTGAAGCCGTCCAAGACAGATTGATGCTGCTGCTTGTTTTCGATGGCGAAGTTAGGCCGGTCGGTGCCGTTGGTGCCTGCGTATCGCCGCTGCCGCCGCCAGCCGTATTCACGTCGCAAGTCTTGTATTGCCCGACTGCGGGATCGGTACCGAAGCCGTTATTGGAACACATAACGGTATTCGTGAACGTGCCGTACACATAACTGCCGGGCACGCCGTAGCGAACCTGCTTCGTACCGGTGAAATTGCACGGATTATTCTCGCCTGCGCAGTTCACCCAGTTGGCGGCAGGGTCCGTCGTCACGGTCACGGCATTGCTGGCTGCGGAAATGTTATTGGATGCGTCTTTTGCCTTGACGGTGAATGTAAACGCCGTATTGGACGCGAGGCCGGCAATTGTCAGCGAAGTCGCGCTGACGCCCGTTGTCGTGCCGGCGAGCGTTGAACCGTTGTAGACGTTGTAGCCGGTAACGCCGACATTGTCCGTCGATGCCGACCAGGACAAGCTTACGCTCGTATCGGTCTTCGCCGGCGAAGTCAGGCTGGTCGGCGCCGTCGGCGCTTGCGTATCACCTGCATCGGTCGTTATGCTAAGCGTATTGCTGGCGGCCGAGACGTTGCCTGAAGCGTCCTTCGCCTTGACCGTAAAGCTATAGGCCGTGCTTGGCGTCAAACCGGAAACGGTAAAAGCAGTTGCGCTTGCACCTGTCGTCGAGCCGGCTAACGTGCCGTTCTTATAGATATCGTAGCCGATGACGCCGACATTGTCCGTCGATGCCGACCAGGTCAGATTGACCGTAACGTTCGATTTCGTCGGGGCTGACAGGTTAGCCGGGGCGGAAGGCGCCGTCGTATCGGGCGGTCCTGTAAAGACCGTGATCGTCTGTTCCTTCACGTTTGCGCGGCCGCCGTTATCCCATACGCCAAGAATGACATGGTACGTACCGGCTTTCTGATACGTATATGTCGGGCTGGCGGTCGTTACAGGAATTCCCTCGCCGAGATCCCACAGCGTCTCGACGATCGTGCCGTTGTCGGTCGAGGTGTTGGTGAACGTCACCGGCTGGCCAAGCTGCACCGTGAGTGGCGCCGTGAAATTCGCGACGGGCTTGGCATCGCTGAAGCCGCGGCTCGTAAGCTGCGTATTCGTACCGTTCCCGCTGACCGTATTGTTGCTCCATTCCAGATCGGCGGCGGAAGCAGGGTATTGGTCGATCGAAGGTCCGCCGTTGCCTGTAATCGTATTGTTAATGAAGCTCAGACGATCGGTTCCGGTTGCGGTCGTGATCTCGATGGCCTTGCGTCCGTTATTTAGAATTTGATTGCTGTCGAAGACGACGTTCTTCGTATCGCCGTGAATCCGTACCGCATTGCCGTCATAGCCCGGGTAAGCTGCGGCGGGGTTGCCGGTAGGTCCGTTCTGCCATATATTCTTGTAGAAATATTGATACTGTTCCGTAAAGCCTGTGCCAGCTCCCTGCAGCTGCATACCCCACATGACGATATTCTTGACCGTATTATAGTTCCACAGCTGATAGCCCGTGCCCGGCGACTGCTG
Organism: Paenibacillus sp. R14(2021); assembly: GCF_019431355.1. Lineage (NCBI taxonomy): Bacteria > Bacillati > Bacillota > Bacilli > Caryophanales > Paenibacillaceae > Paenibacillus > Paenibacillus sp. R14(2021). The sequence goes on along the minus strand of NZ_CP080269.1, from coordinate 1,173,187 downwards.
CATGCCCACTTGCTGTCCGCCGTCGACGGTATTGCCCGACGTAATGCCGTGGTCGACCATGACTTCAAGGCCCATGTTGCCGACCGAGCCGTCAGTAGCCTTCACGATATTATTGCGGACCGCAATGTATTTGGAGCGCACCGTGCTGATCCAATGGTCGACGTTATTGTTCTCGACGAGCGAGTAGTCAACGTTGGTATGAAGCTCGATGCCGAGACCTTCCATTTTCTTGCCGGTACCCGTAATGGTGTTGCCCCGTACAGTGGCATACGGGCTGTCGTCATTGACGAAGATGCCGCCGCGGCCGGTGTTCTGAATCGTGTTGTTCTCGATGAGCGCATGGCTGGAGCCCCAGCCCGCGCGCACGCCCGCACCCCAATCGGAGTTGACGCCGCTGTTGGTGACGATATTATCGGAGATTTCCAGATTGATGGAGCCAATTGCATATAGGGCGAACGGGCCGAAGCCCGAAGAAGCAGCCAGATCCTTGACCCGAAGATGGCGCATCTTGTTGCCGTCTCCCGATTCGGAAGTCACCGCCGACAACGCGACCGTACTGTTGTTGCCGTCCAAGGTCATATCGGCGACTTCGGCGTTCGTGACATTATGAAGATAGAAGAAGGTCGTTGCGGAAGTAGACGTGAATTTCACGGTCGTGGAATCGCGTCCGGCGCCGGCGATTTTGACCCCTGATTTGCCGTTAACAGTACCGGATAAGTAGTAGGTGCCTGCGGGCAGCATGACCGTATCTCCGCTGGAAGCGGCGTTGACGGCATTCTGGATCGCGGTTAAATCGTCCGCCGTATCGCTGCCGTTCGCTCCATAAGCGGTAACGTTCAAGGTCGCTGCGAATGCAGGCGCGGCCGGAAGAAGGGGCAGCAGAACCGAGATGGCGCCAGCGATGCTGAGCACGCGCATCTTCAGTGTTCCGGGTTTTGAAACTTTCGTCTTCATCGTTATGAATCCCTCATTTCAAAAATTGTATTTCCTTGACTTGCAAGGCTGCTTACAGGTTACATTAGGTTCAGCGCTGCCTCCTTTCGTCCTCATCCTGCCATAAGGCAGAAATCCCGTAAACTGCAGCAACTGCCGATCACTTGTCTGCGGGCTGTTATAATTACGAATTCCTGCTCGCCGCGCACGAAGTGACTTCATTCGGCTGAAATAGACGTGCTTTCGACAGCATGCTGGGAGGAATGGAGAGAGAGGGAAGCGGCGTCTAGCATAGAGACAACGGGGAGGGCACATGTTAACTGAAGAGCTGAATGGACGCAAAAAATCCTGCAGCGTATGCTGGGATGCATACGTGCAGGATGTACTCGTGCTTTAAAGATGTTCGCCTTGTTCAGTCCGATCTCTTACTTCCAGTGCTTCTCGATGAAGGCATCGCGGCCGGACGCAATCCGATCTTCCTTGTAGGATTTCGGATTCTTGCTGTGATAATTCTGGTGATATTCCTCCGCGGGATAGAAGTCAGATGCTTCGTTAATCTCCGTCACGATTGGTTTATCGAAACGGCCGCTTCTTGCGAGCTCTTCCTTGGATGCCTCGGCGAGACGGCGTTGTTCTTCGTTATGATAAAAGATCGCGGCGCGGTATTGGCTCTTGCGATCATTGTATTGACCGACGGCATCCGTAGGATCGATCTGCGGCCAATACAGCTCCAGCAGCTTCTCATAAGGGAAGACTTCCGGGTCGAACGTGATTTGCACCACTTCGTAATGGCCGGTTTCGCCCGTATAGACTTGCTCGTACGTCGGATTCTCCAGCGTTCCACCCATGTATCCGGATAGAATGCCGTGAATACCCGGCTGTTCTTCGAACGGACTGACCATGCACCAGAAGCAGCCTCCGGCAAACGTTGCTTTTTGTTCCATGAATGCTCTCCTCATTTCCTTACCTGAATAATAACGAAGCAGGTCTATTATACACGATTCAAACCAAAGACTCTAACTTAAGTCATTCATGCCGTTAATGAATGCATATCATAGGAACTGCAAGCCCATATAGACGGCTAATCCCCAGATAATACATGCGGAGATCCGATTCAATATGAAGAGGAAGCGTCCATGTGGGTCGCGCTTCCCGATCTGTCGCCCCGCAAATGCGACTCCGAAGAACCATACCCATGATACGAGTATAAGCGTCAGTGTGAACGCCCACTTGTCCATCCCGTCATATCGCAAGGAATTAATACCGATAACGCCGATCGTATCCAGGATGGCATGTGGATTCAGCAGCGATACGGATAGGGCAAATAGGATCTGTTTCCTCGAACCATAGGTTTGCGGGGAAGAGGATCCCGCGGTCTTGCTTCTCCACAGCACCCGGCCCATATAAGCCAAGAAAATAAATCCGATCCCATAGAGAGCCGTCTGCAGCCAAGCGAAGGTGAGTACAACAAGCGAGACGCCTGTCACCGCAGCACCAATCAGCAGCGTATCGCAGAGAGACGCCGCAACGATAACGGGCAGCGCCTTCGCGTAAGAAGATTGGTTAGCCCCTTGGTTAAACACGAACATATTTTGCGCGCCAACAGGCACTATGAGCCCGAATCCGAGCAGTACACCATGCAGAACCACGTTCATCAATCCGATTTCCTCCATTCTCGTGCGCAGTCGATCTTCTCCAGTATAAATAGATTCAAGCATTCGTCTCCAACCAAATGGTTGGTGTGCTGCCCAACAAAATGGTAAAGTGATGCTGGAAGGAGTAGATGCCAAGGTGGAATGGAAACCGGATTCCTCATCCGATACCCCGTTATATAAACAGATTGCTGAATTTCTGCGCAGCAAAATTTCGCTCGGCGAATGGGCCATAGGCACGAAAATCCCTTCGCAGCGCGAACTTGCAGCGCTGTTCAAGGTGAATCGAAGCACGATCGTCGCCGCGCTCGGCGAATTGATCGCCGAAGGCTTACTGGCAGGCAACACGCGCGGGGGAACGAAGGTTATCAACCATACATGGAATCTGATCGCCGCATCGCCGCCGCCGGATTGGAGCGATTACGCGCAAGCCGGCGCATATTACCCGAATCAGCCCGCTGTCCAGCTTATTAACCGCGCGGAATTTCAACCTGGCGTCGTTCGTCTCGGCACGGGGGAGCTGTCGCCTGAGCTGCTGCCTGCGGAAGAAATGAACCGGATGCTGGAGGAAAGCTCAGGCCATCCGTTCACGCTCGGTTACGAAGAACCTGCCGGAAATGTGACCCTTCGACAGAATATAGCTGCCTATTTGAAGGGAATCGGCATTCGGACATCCGCATCCAACATCCTGATCGTATCCGGTGCCCTTCAAGGCCTGCACCTCATTTCGACGGGTCTGCTGCATCGCGGATCTACTATACTGGTCGAGAAGCCTTCCTACTTGTATTCCGTCCACGTCTTTCAATCGAGTGCCATTAAATTCATCGGGCTGCCCATGGACGAAGAGGGCTTGCAGACCAAGCTGATCAGCCGATATCGGAGCGGCTATAACGCGTCGCTGTTATATACCGTTCCGTCTTTCCATAATCCGACGGGTTGCTTGATGACAGAGCCAAGGCGGCAGCAATTGATGCAAGTCTGTGCGGATGAGGGGCTGCCAATCATTGAGGATGATGTGTACCGGGAGCTCTGGTTCGATTCGCCGCCGCCGCTGCCGCTGAAGGCAAGAGACCCGAACGCGCTTGTGCTCTATTTGGGCAGCTTGTCCAAGACGCTGAGTCCGGGCCTCCGCATCGGCTGGGTTGTCGCCCCCGAGCCTGTCATCGAACGGTTGGCTGACATCAAGATGCAGCAGGATTACGGTTCGAGCTCGCTCTCGCAATGGGTTGCGGCCAAATGGCTCGGAAGCGGCATGTATGAGACGCATTTAACGGATGTAAGAGCGCAGCTGAAACGACGCAGAGACTTGACCCTGCAGCTATTACACGAATATTTCTCCGAAATCGCTGTCTGGACCGTACCCGCGGGAGGCTTTTACGTGTGGCTTCGGTTTACGGTGGACCTGCCGATGCAGCTGCTGTTTGACCGTGCGCTGAAGCAGGGCATTCTCATCAACCCCGGCTCGATCTACGATCGAAATGCCGGCGGCTGCTTGCGAATTTCTTATGCCTATGCGAGTCTAAGCGAGCTTGAATGGGGGCTTGCCAGGTTGGCGGAGCTTGCGAGGATGCTGCTGGTCAAATCATAAAACAGCAGCTCCTATGGGAAGGAGCTGCTGCGTTTGGAGACGATTATTATTTATCGGCTTTCGGCGTGTATACGTTAATGTGGTCGATGTGAGCCGTTTTGCCTGCGGGAGCCGTCATCGGTCCTACGAATTTCAGCTGGTGATCGCCAGCAGGGTAGAGGTAGATTTTATCGTTGCCGTTAAATCTGACTTCCTTCGGCATGCCGAGAGTGGCAATAACGGACTTGAAGGTCATCGATTTAATACCCACGGAAGGGTCGATGCTCTGACCGAAATCACGGAGATCGAAGATGACGCCTGTCTTGCTGCTAATGCCGACTGCGTATGCGCCTTGTCCCATTCCGAAATTATAGGTCTCATAGCCGCCGCCGGAAAGTTCAGGCTTGCCCCACACTTTATGCACTTCGGAGATAAGCGTTTTGCCGGATATGAATTTGGTTTTTGGTACTTTGCCTTGTTTGGCGAGAGCGAGAATGCTTTTGATATAGGCCGGGCCGTTTTCCTTCACGACGGCTGCTGCGGCTTGCGAAGGCTTAGCCGTTACAGGGGTTGCTGCGTGGGCAGGCGTTACGGCCGATAATGCGCCGATGGAGATCGCTGCTGCCAAGCTTATTGTGGACCACTTGCGAATTGACTTTTGTTTTATATTTGTCATGATTATGCACCTCGTTAGTTTGATTTTTGTTCTTGCCCTAATCATAGACTATCTTCAGCCGATAAAAGTTACAAAAAAGTTAAAGTTACAAACTCCTATAAATTGTAATTTTAAATTTAATAAGCTAGCTGTAAGGCGAAATGCATAATACGACCCGCTCGGGCTACAATAAATGCTAATCTTATCCTGTTGCCATGGCACAGGAGTTGAAACAGCCTCTTATGCAATCAGCCAAAAGCATGCAGCAAATCATCTGTCATTCGCAGCGTCATCATGACGATTTTATTTAAAGGGGTCGTGTTGTATTTGTCTATCCGCTGTTGGTAGGACATATGTTTAAGTAATTGACGGGAAAATAACGAAAGATAACGCAAGTATAGTGACATCCAACAGTGAAGGGAGTACGACAAGCATGAAGCAGAAGGTTTGGTTCATTACGGGCACAGCCAGAGGCTTTGGAATGGAAATCGTGAAGGCGGTGCTGGCTTTTGGGGACCGCGTGTTTGCGACTGTTCGCGGCAATCCTGAGGTGCTGGTCAGCAAATTAGGCAGTCCCGAGGGTTTGTATGTCGCGCACGTGGATATTACGAATGATCTTCAAGTGAAAGAAGCCGCCAAGCAAGCGATTGACCAGTTTGGTGTAATTGACGTCTTGGTCAATAATGCCGGTTATGGACTTCTTAGTGCAGTTGAAGAAGCAACAGATGAGGAAGTGCGGGAAAACTTCGATACGAACGTGTTCGGTTTGTTAAATGTAACAAGAGCCGTTCTTCCCTATATGCGCAAGCAAGGATTCGGCCATATTATTAATATCTCGTCCCTTGGCGGGTTGACCGGCCTTGCCGGATGGGGGATATATGGAGCGACCAAGTTTGCGGTGGTAGGTTTAACGGAATCGTTAGCGCTGGAGCTCGCGCCCCTCGGGATTCATGCAACCGTTGTCGCGCCGGGCTTTTTCCGTACCGATTTTCTAGACTCGTCTTCGTTAAACCGTTCAGGCCGCGTGATTTACGATTATGAATCGACCGTCGGCGAGGTCCGAGGCATGGCGGCACAACTCAACCAGCACCAACGCGGAAATCCCACGAAGCTGGCCGAAGCCATCCTGAAGATAGCCGCTGCCGATAAACCGCCCGTTCATCTGCCGCTCGGTAAAGATACGATTGCTAAATTCAGAGAGAAAACAGCTAATTTCGAGCGGGAAATCGATGAGTGGCACGATGTCATTACGATGACGGATTACGAAGATGCCTAGAAGGTGAATGTGCCGCAATCACCCGGTTATAGCTTTATTTAAAAAATGTTAGTTTCATTGCCGTTCTTTCCGGTATGAGCGCATACTTTAATCCAATCTCAACTGGCGTTATCCGGTTGGGCTTTTTTGCATGCCCGCTACAAAATTGAGGAGAGCTCGCTGGTTCTTTGATTTTCTGGCGGTTAAGTCGTATTCGAATAGAAATACAGATATTCCGTTATGTGCGGCACTTCTAGTTAAATAATGAATATTCATGAAATAAAATGAATATAGATGAACTAATTCACTTGATAAAATGCGAATTCATGAATATAATGGAAATAAGACGAAAGAAGATGATCAATCAGGAGGGATTCGCATGTCGCAAGAAAACGCCAACCTGTTTGCCGAAGAACGCCGTCAGAAAATTCTTACGCTGCTTCACCAAGAACAGCGCGTATTAGCCAAGGATCTGGCAGAAAAATTCATGCTGTCCATTGATTCCATTCGCAGAGATTTGACCATTATGGAGGAAAAGGGGCTGCTCAAAAAAACTCATGGCGGCGCGATTCCGGCTATGAAGGTTCGACAAGCTCCCCAATCGCCTGAGACGCGGTACGGCGACGGTTCACCGCAGGGCCGAGCAGTTGCTAAAGCAGCCGTTTCGTATATCCGCGAGCATGATACCGTTTTTATCGGGAGTGGTTCGATTTCTTACGTGTTGTTAGCTCTTTTGCCGGATCACATGCCGCTGACAATCGTTACCAACAGTATGAGGGTTGCTGAAGAGCTGCGTGAACGGGAATGGATCGATACGTACTTTATCGGCGGTCGGATCAAGCCGTCCGGCAATATCACGGATTCGCTCGCGAATGAATTCGTTCGCCAATTCAAATTTGATATCAGCTTCGCGACTGGAGGAGGCGTATCAGAAGAGGGAATATTCGTGGCTACTCCGGAAGTTGCCGCCTTCGGGCGTTCGGTCTCTGCCGTTTCTCGCCGTCGAATCGGGATTACCACGCATCACTCGCTTGGAAACGACGGCTTTGCGAAGGTCGGCCCTATCGAGGATCTTGACTTGCTCATTACGGATGAGGATGCCGACCCCGAAGCGATTGAACGGATACGTGCGCTTGGCGTTCAAGTCATCGTGGCGCAGACGGAGAACAGCTAACCTTACAGCGAGCGGTCCGCCATCCCCGCTTCCTCACCCGAATAAATTCGATGCAAGTGACACAAAGTACAGCCATGCGAATGAAAGGCTGTGTGATCCATTCATGGAAAATAATGATAATGAAATGACCCTGACGAACAGGCAAGGTCATCCAATCTCAGACAATCAAAACATTAGAACCGTCGGCAGCCGAGGGCCTTCCACGCTGGAAAACTATCATTACATCGAGAAGCTGTCCCATTTCGACCGGGAACGCGTCCCGCAGCGTGTCGTTCATGCCCGGGGCGCAGGTGCGCACGGATATTTTGAAGCCTACGGCAAAGTAGGCGACAAGCCAGTGTCTACGTATACGCGAGCTAAGCTTTTTCAGGAAGCCGGTAAGCAAACGCCTGTTTTTGTCCGGTTTTCTACGGTTGTACATGGCGGGCACTCGCCGGAGACATTCCGTGATCCGCGCGGGTTTGCAACCAAATTCTATACGGAAGAGGGCAACTGGGATCTGGTAGGCAACAATATCAAAATTTTCTTCATCCGCGATCCGATCAAATTTCCGGACATGATTCACGCGTTCCGACCGGATCCCGTCAATAATTTGCAGAATCCCGAGGGGATGTTTGATTTTGTCAGCAACAGCCCGGAAGCGCTGCACATGATTACGTTCATTTTCTCGCCGTGGGGAATCCCCGCCAACTATCGGCAAATGCAAGGTTCCGGGGTGAATACGTATAAATGGGTGAAAAGCGACGGGCAAGCCGTATTGATCAAGTACCATTGGGAGCCTAAGCAGGGTATCAAAAACCTGACCCAGGAAGAAGCCAACGCCATTCAGGCCAAATCAATTAGTCATGCTACGCAGGATCTCTATGAGGCGATTGAGCGCGGCGAGTACCCGGAATGGGAGCTGTGCATTCAAATGATGAGCGATGATGAACACGCCGAGCTCGATTTTGATCCGCTGGATGATACCAAGCTGTGGGATCATGAGAAATGGCCGTTTCTGCCGGTGGGCAAAATGGTGCTCAATAAGAACCCGGATAATTTCTTCGCGGAAGTGGAGCAATCGGCATTCGGCACGGGGGTGCTGGTCGATGGGCTGGATTTCTCCGATGACAAAATGCTGCAGGGTCGCACGTTCTCTTACTCCGACACGCAGCGCTACCGCGTAGGCACAAACTACTTGCAGCTGCCGATCAATTCGCCGAAGTCCAGAGTGGCCACGAACCAGCGCGATGGCCAAATGGCCTACCGCGTGGACAAAGCCCCAGGTCAAAACCCGCATGTGGACTATGAACCGTCGTCCTTGGACGGGCTGAAGGAAGCTGTGCCTAGCGGCAAGGATCATCAGCCTTCTTACAACGCCAAGCTTGTTCGACAAGCGATTGACCGGACGAATGATTACAAGCAAGCCGGGGAGACATACCGGAAATTCGAGGATTGGGAACGCAATGAGCTCATCGGCAATTTGGTCGGCGCGTTGAAAGTATGCCATCCCATCATCCAGGAAAAAATGATCGAGCACTTCTCCAAAGCCGACCCTGATTATGGAGCAAGGGTCAGAGACGGCTTGAGCAAGGCCTCCGCTGATCCAAGTCATCTCGGTTCCGATGCGCTTCGCGAAGGTGCTGAGGTGGCCGAGCATGCAGGCCGCTCGACAGACGCCTATTAAGCAGTTGGACCATGAATGGAGCGCCTAGACCCGCCCGAGGCGCTTTTTCTTATGGCTTCGGATCGGCAGGCAGTGCGGTGTATATCATTCCAGAATTTTGATTAATTTCTATTAAAATCAAAATTTTGATAGAAGGAAGAGCGCGGTTTCTGCTATACTTAGTGCTGTTTCTATCAAGCGCTAAAGGGAGTTGGACCATGATCTTCAGAATCAAATCAACGCTGCTGGCTGCTAGCTCTGTCCTAATTCTATTATCAGGCGTACCGACGAACGCGTCGTCGGCTCCAATTGAACGACAACCGATCCGCATCATGCTTGATGGCTTCCCGCTGCCGTTTTCAGCCCCTCCGTTTATTCTGCATGGTACGACGATGGTTCCTTTCCGTGCCATCGCCGAGGCACTGAATATTCAGGTGGAATGGTCCGACAAGACACAGTCCTTGACGGCGACCAAATCGATGGATGGCACCGTGGCGGAGGTCATTCTGCATAAGAATGACAGGAAGGCCGTCGTCAATGACCAGCAGAAGCTGTTGAACGCGGCCCCGATCGCGAAGGGCGGCTCCATCTTCGTTCCGCTCAGCTTCTTCAGTGCGCAGTTTGGCGCGGCGGTGAACTGGGACGGCGGCACGCAGACGGTATCGATTATATCGCCGATCGAGCCGGTGTACACGGAAGCCTTCTATGCAATCTCTTCGTTTAAGGAAGCAGACCTTGTACCGAAATTCGATTCCGTTTCTTTCGGCTGGACGCGCATTGACGCAGCCGGCAGCCTCACGCTGAAGGGCAAAGACTTCTTCTGGCCCGAGGCAGCAGGCAGCGTCACACCGGAGTCGATCGTGCAGCAGTCCGTCGATGCCGGCGGCAAGCCGAATTTAATGGCAGTAGCCATGGACGGCAGCGGCGAATTAACGAAGCTGCTTCAAGATGAGGCGCTGCAAACGAGCGTAATCGAACAATTGGTTTCGTTAGCTTCGGACACGCATTTCACCGGGATCACCCTGGACTTCGAAGGTCTCGGCTTGTCGGGCGATTTGCCCGCCATTCAACAATCCTACACGGATTTCGTACAGCGCTTGGCCCAAAGCGCACATAGCGCCCACCTGAATCTAACGCTGGCTCTTCATCCGCTTAACAGCTCCTATAAGGGCTACGATTACAAAAAGCTGGCAGCGTATGCCGATGAAATCATCATCATGGCTTACGAATATTCGTACGAGAAGGGGCCGGAGCCGCTTGACCGCGTGAACGAAGCGATTCAGCTTGCACGCAAGGCAGTTCCGAAGACGAAGCTGGTGCTCGGTATTTCCATGGGGAGCGAGACAGCGGAATCCGTATCCGGCAAGATCGGTCTAGCCAAACGGTATGGCCTCAAAGGCGTTGCGTTCTGGCGGCTTGGCCTGCTGGGCGATGATACGATGACCGCGATCGGGAAGACCGTTGCGCTTCATCAATAACCTGCCGGTTATTCCAACAAACGCGAGGTGCGCTGGTGAAACGAACCGACAGAATGATTAAGGCAGGACATACACACTTGGCGAAGCAGCTGGTCGATCGCTGCCGAATGAGTTAGATGGATGACGCATGACGGCCTTACAAGCAATCCATTTCGAATGATCCCAGGAGGCATATTCGTTTATCTCGGAGGATGATGTAACGCTGCGCTTACAGGCACTGATCCGTGAACAACAGGAAGATGGAGGGTGGCCAATAAGCTTTCCTGCGGTCAGCCCGGGAGGAGAGCTGGAATGGCGCGGCTGGTTCACGGTCGAACGGCTGCGGACGCTTCGGTCCTATGGTTACCTCAAGGTTACTGAGTAATCATTTTTTCACTTCTTATCAGGCAGCATTTCCGCTGATATACTATTGAAAGCTGGAAACGCTGCTATCTTAGAGAGGGGATTGGAAGATGAAAATTTTGATAACGGGTGCCTCGGGTAATGTCGGGTCAGGCGCATCGGAAGCGTTGCAGCAGCAGCATGAGGTTCGGTTATCCGATGCCATGCAGCTGGCTGTCTCGCTTCCGTTCTTTCCTGCGGATGTCCGCGAGCAAGGGGCATTGGATGCCGCTTCCGAAGGCGTGGATACCATCATACATACGCCGGCTTGGCACGGCATTCATATGGGAACGCATTCAGAGCAGGAATTCTATGATCTGAATGTAACAGGCACGTTTCAGATGTTTCAATCGGCTGTTCGCAATAACGTGCGCCGCGTGGTCTGGTTATCGAGCATGTCGGTTTACGGCACGGACTTCTATGCGTACACGAAGAAGCTTGGTGAGCAGCTGTGTCAATTCTATCATGACGAGCATGGGATCGAGGTCATTATGCTGCGTCCGGCGGATTTCACGCCTTACCGGGATCTTCGGCATTATGGTGAAAGATTGCTGCATGGCGGTGTCGACCGCAGAGATGTGATTCAAGCGGTGGCAGCGGCTGTCAATAGTCCGCATCCATTCGGTGCTTACCATCTAGTCCGTCATGATCCATTTACGGAAGAAGACGTAAAAGCATACGCAGCATCGCCGGTTGACGCGTGGGACAAGCTTTATCCCGGTGCCAAGCGGGTGATTGAGAAGTATCAGATGACGCCGCCTGCACAGATTCAGCCGATGGATCTAACCAAAGAACGGGACGAGCTGGGATACCGGCCGCGTTATAATTTCGGAACGTTCATCCAAGAATCAAGTCTTGAGTCTTGATCTGCATAACGCCGCTCAGCCGAGTGGTTAATATGCTTGCTGGACGCAAAAGCTACAATCGACGTTATTTAGAGCTATAGGGAGTTTTACGGCATGAAAACCTTTTATTGCGACCTTGAAGTGACCATGGATATCATCGGAGGGAAATGGAAACCCGTCATCCTGTATTATCTGATCAAGGGTCCGAAACGAACAAGTGAATTGAAACGCCTCATCCCCAGCATTACGCAGAAAATGCTCGTTCAAACGCTCCGAGAACTAGAAGAAGCCGGGCTACTAAGCCGAAAAAGCTTCAATCAAGTTCCGCCCAAGGTGGAGTATTCGGTTACCGAGCTAGGCTTATCGTTAGAACCTATTCTGCGCGCATTGTGCAGCTGGGGAGGCAGCTATGCGGAGACATCCTATGCCGAAGGGGATTTCGAAATCCTGCACCTGGAGTAGGAGTAGGAGTTGAAATTTAAACGAGGCAGTGTGCGCATCTATCGAATCGTATGAGCCTGTTTTAGAATCGGCCATCCCTAATGAGGATGGTCTTTTTTCTGCGCTGCGATGCATGAATGTGCCTCGTCTGTAAATCATAGACATAACTGACTTCAGGCGCAGTACAATTATTACTTTTTGGTGACTATATCAATAATAAGTGCGTACTTCTCATAGCAATCGCGTTGCTGCATAATGACTCTCGTGGGGCGGGAGGTTTGGCGCGGGACAAGAGACAGTTGGATGGGGGGATGGGAAGGTTGAAGGATTCTGAAGCACGCATGAAGAAGCATTTGGAAATATGGAGTGAAACCGACCGTCAGAAGAGAAAACAAGCTATCGACGAGTTGTATGCCGAAACGTGCGAAGTGTTCGATCCTAACTATGCAGATGTCTTTCGTGGACATGATGCGCTCATGGGATTAATTGATGAGGTGCAATCGAAGTTTCCCGGGTTTGTCTTTACGAAGAGGCAGCAGGACGAGCATCATAATATTGTAAAGCTCACATGGAGCTTCGGACCGTTGGACCAACCAGATGCAATAACTGGGGAAGATGTGTTTATCATGAATGGAGATCTTATTCAAACGTTGTACATTTTCATCGACCATCCGTAATTAGATCCGCTTCTATATAATGATGAAAACAAAAAAATGGCGTCACAAGGTCTTATTCTTGTGGCGCCATTTATATATTAATCTCATTAATCATTAGATAGCTTAAATACCTCAAGCAGCTTGAAGAACAAGCTCAACAGGATGGAAACTATGGTCGCGAGCGCCATTCCTTTCAGCTCGATGTGACCCCATTTGAGCGCCATACCGCTTAGTCCGATGACAAGAACGACCGTTGTCAGAATCAGGTTAGCCGGCTTGGCATAATCGACTTTCGTTTCCACGAGCATCCGAATGCCCGAAGCCGCGATAACACCGAATAGAAGCAAGGAGACGCCGCCCATGACCGGTGTAGGAATCGTTTGAATAAGTGCTGCGATTTTGCCGACGAAGGACAGAATGATGGCAAAGACGGCTGCGCCGCCGATCACCCATACCGAGTAGACGCGGCTAATAGCCATAACACCGATGTTTTCCCCATAAGTCGTATTCGGCGTTGAGCCGACCAGCGAGGACAACATAGTGGAGATACCGTTCCCGAGCAAGGATCGGCTGAGACCCGGTTCTTTGGAGAGATCCCGTTCGACCATATTTCCGGTAACGATCAAGTGACCGATATGCTCGGCAATAACGACTAGCGCGGCAGGCGCGATGATCAGAATGCTGGACCAATCAAACTCCGGTTTGTAGAAGGTTGGCATACGAATCCATTTGGCAGCTTGCCAAGTATCCGCGATATGTACCAATCCAAGCATGGAAGATAACACGTAGCCCACAATAATGGCGACCAAGATCGGAATCACCTTCAATATCCCGCGAAAAGCCACAGTGCCGATAACCCCAACTAAGAAGGTTGCCAGCGAAACAATTAATTCGGTGGAATTGGGTGACCAATCGGCAGCTCCGCCAGGTGCGATCAATCCGGCCATTCCGGCAGCGGTTGGAACCAATTCCAACCCGATTACGGCGACGATTGCTCCCATTGCGGCAGGTGGAAATACGACATCGATCCATTTGGTTCCTACGGCTTTAATAAGAAGCGCAACAATGGTGAAAATCAACCCAACGATCAAGAAGCCGCCAAGCGCAGCATTGTAGCCTTTGGATCCGATGACAATGAATACCGGAGAGAGGAAGGCGAAGCTTGAGCCGAGGAATGCCGGGATTTTCCCTTTCGTCATCAAGATATAGAGCAATGTGCCGATCCCGTTCATGAGCAGGATCGTTGCCGGATCTACCTTGAATAGAATAGGGACCAGTACGGTGGAGCCGAACATGGCAAACAAATGCTGCAAACTGAGCGGAATGCTTGCTCCAATGGATGGACGTTCTTCAACTTGAATGATGCGTGACACGGATGGATCCTCCTTTTTTTAACTTCCCGAACGTTATTTTATCATGAATGCGACATATTTCGACATATTTTTTTAACAAATTCCGAATTTTAGTCAATCCGTACTGGAAATAGGTTGAATGTAGTGTGGCCGATCAGCCTTAAACTATTCCATGAGTGCCTAGCTGAGCGAAGAGGGAAGGCGTGCATAGGATTTCAAATAAATGAAAGCAAAGACGATGACGGTCTTATTCCGACATCTGCGAATTAAGTGAAATGATAGGCTTGCACTCGCATCACATTGCGGATGCTGGACCAGATATCGACGCTTGCGCCTCCTAGATACCAATAGCCGTAACCGGCAAGGGAATACGACTCGCCGAGACTGACTTTCAACGCGATCGAACGTCCGTCCTCGAGCCAGATCCAATTCAATGTCGACCGATCCTTGTAGGCTGCATAATACTGGCCGAGTTGATCGTCCCAAGTTGTCTTGATTTGTTTGGCCAGCACAAGACGGTTCTGCTGCGGCAGATCCAATACTTCGGATTGCGTTGTTCCATTGCTGTATACGCGCCAATTGCGCGTATACATCGGCAACGCCAGAATGACCTGCTCGGCTGGCACCTGTTTCAGCAGCGTCTCGATTCCTTGCTTCAACCAAGGGAGGGAAGAGACCGAGCCGGCCACGGGGTCGCCGCCCCAATGCTCGTCATAGCCCATGAGAAGGAGATAATCGGCGTATTTTGCTAATGCGGCATAGTCGAAAACTTCCGTCCAATCCGTTCCGAGATCGGGAGAGGCGTTAACGGATAATACAGCAGGAACACGCGCTAATTCTTGCTTCAAGGCCGCAATGAAAGCCGTGAATGAATGCCGGTCTTGGGGCATCATATTCTCGAAGTCGATATTAATGCCGTCGATATTATATTTCCGTACGCGATCCGTCAGCTCCTTAATCAAGGTCTGGCGCTTAACCGCACTGATCAACATGAGGTGGGTCATCTCTTGATCGGAATGATTGCCGACCATCGCCCATACCTTCTTGCCCTGCTTATGCGCCCACGCGACAAGCGAGGTATCCGATTGATCTTCGAACGCTCCTTTCTTCCCAATGAAGTACCATCGCGGCGATAAGGTGTTCACACCTGCCTGCACGGCTTGCTGTTCGAACTGCTTGGTGGTCTGTCCATACTGCCAGCCGAGCTGGATCTTGGCTTGCGGCGCCGCCTTGATCTGTTCCGACCAGCCCGGATGCGTCCATGTTCGGTTCATCAGTACGGCTGCTTCTTGCCTGGTCATCGAATCCGATGGACGGAAGCTGCCGTCTTCGCCGCTCATCAGTCCCAAATCGTACATGCGATAGATAGACGGAAGCGCCCAATCGTCGATAAGGTCTTGATCCTCATAGATGGCGTCCCGATCACTAGGATCGCTCTCTAGCCGCTGCTTCAGCGCGCGTGTGAGAATG
This sequence comes from Paenibacillus sp. R14(2021), assembly GCF_019431355.1. Classification (NCBI taxonomy): domain Bacteria; kingdom Bacillati; phylum Bacillota; class Bacilli; order Caryophanales; family Paenibacillaceae; genus Paenibacillus; species Paenibacillus sp. R14(2021). The sequence goes on along the minus strand of NZ_CP080269.1, from coordinate 1,157,683 downwards.
ACTGCAGCTTCTTGACGCGTAACCGAGCGGTTCGGCTCGAACAGAGCGGGAGAGGTGCCTTGTGCCAGGTTCAATTGAATCGCGGGCTGCACCCATTCGTAGAACCATGTCGTCTTGGGAACATCGGTGAACGTAGGAATTGCGCTGGATACCGGCTTGATTCCAATCAAACGTTCGATCATCGTCACAAATTCGGCGCGCGTGATCGCTTTATAAGGTTCGAAACGTCGTACTCCCGTACCTGTAATGAACTTAAGGCTCGACATATTAAGAATCGCTTCCGTTGCGAAATTGTTCTTCAAATCGTCATATGGAAGTTGAACTGCTTCCGCAGCAGATGCAGGATAAGGCGTGATGGCAAAGGAGGCGGCGCTGAGGATCAGACTAAGCGCAATAAGCGCTCGTCTAAGGGCAGCGTTGTACTTCATAGCATGGTTCTCTCTTTCTTGATTCTAATCGTATAAATCTCATCCTTCTATCGTAATCAATCGCGGTACCAATACCTATCCTCAATAATTGGCAGAGCTGCCTGAAACCTTTAATAGGCGTGTGTTGAATTGATGTCGGGTGATAAGAACTTGATAGCTTTCCCGAGCCTATTCCGTAAAAAAGGGTAGGCTTGTGTGATTTCAAAAAAGCAACAGAACAGATTTTGAAAGATTGCGATTGAATAAAATACATAAAATGGTATATATAATATCCTGGTAATATTGTTAATGACGATTGGAAAGGCACAGAAATTCAACATAACCTCCTTCGACAATACCGGAGAGACAACGATTATAATGATTAAAATACATCGCCAGACAACTTAGTCCCACTTACAAAAGTAGATCATGCAAAGTTTACTAAATGGTGGCGCGGGTTTCGAGAAAATACTCACTTGATGAGGAGTGTTAATTTGACATCACTTTTTGGTTTTATTGACGAACATAATCAAGTAATAATTGATCCCATTTATGAAGATGCGACAATGTTTTATAACAATAGAGCAATAGTATCTAGTGCTGGGCATTTCCTTATGATTGATAGAATAATAGAGTAATTTCAAACCTAGCTATTACAGCAACCAGCGGTTTTGTTGAAGGGGTAGCTTTAGTTACTAAAGAAGATAAATTTGCATATCTAAAGATAGACGGAACTTTTTAATTCCTCCTACATATTTGCGGGCGTCAGGGTTTTCTAGTGGTACGGCAGTTGTCTCAACGACTTCAGGTTATGGGGTTATAGATTCAAATGGTGATGTTATAATCCCTTACGAATATGAACGTTTAGGAACTTTTCATAATGATCTAGCTCCAGCAAAACCATATGGAAAAAAGTATGGCTACATCGACAAGTGCAATAATCTTATTATCAGCAATGAATGGGATAAAGCAAATATATTCTTTGAAGGATTGGCAATAGTCGAATTAAACGGTAAGTGTGGTTTTATTAACAAGAATGGAGACATTAAAATTCCTTTGAAGTATAAATATGTAGATCATTTTTCTGAAGGGTTAGCTGTTTTTCAGCGGAATGGTAAATATGGTTTCATGAATTATGATGGGGTAGTCGTTATTGATCCTATTTATAAAGACGCTGAGCCGTTTGGAGGAGGGATCGCCCAAATTAGGTTAGGAAAGCTTTGGGGATATATAGATCGTAACGGAATATTTGCAACTAAATATTTAAAATCAACTGAGACAGCTATTCTATATCATGGCGAGGTTCCAGGTCACCTTAATAAGGATTTAGTAGTTCGATTTTTTCCACACAACCTATGACGATTGATGCTACTTCTGAGGTATAGCTCTCTAGTCCATCCAATACAATTAACATGCCAATACCTAGTACAACTATACAAGCGAATGCTCAAGTACATAGCCTGATGACAACGAAGCCAGGCGAGAGGCAATAAAAAAGGTAAGCGGCTGATCTTAACGAGATCGGCCGCTTACCTTAAATTAATACTCAAGCAGTCTGATTATGCATTTCATACGTCAATTAGGGGAGACAATGAGAATAGAGTTTATAGCATAGTCTAGAAGATCTTTGATTTTTTGATTTTCTTCTCCAGCTTTCACTAATATTCGGAGACCGTGTTGTGTATTTGCTAAACTCTTCGCTATTATACTTGCTGGGAAATTTTTACTAATCTCATTTTGTATCTGACCACGAACAATAACTTCCTCCAATAAATTCTCAGATTCCTTAAACATCGCTTCAATTTCAGTCTTTACCTCTAAATCATCTGTTCCAAATTCCAGAGCTACGTTTACAATAAAACATCCTTTGGGATAGCAGTCACTTGGAGTAAGGAGAGATGATTTCCATAATTCTAATGCTTTCGCAGCTGAATCCTCTCGGTTTAATAACTCACGCATTTGTTCAAGGGTTTGAATTCTATAGAGCTGAAGTGTTTTCAAAAACAAAGTATGTTTATCACCGTAAGCTCCATAAAGACTCTGTTTTTTTAATTTGCTGGCAGCTATCAAATCTTCCAAAGAAGTACCCTTATACCCTTTGGTCCAGAAGGTCAACATCAATTGGTGAAGCACTTTATCAAAATCAAATTCTCTTGGTCTGCTCATATGCACATTGTATCTTTTACGAGCTATAAAGACAATACACGCTAAATTGATTGCAAAGATCTGCCTGAAAAGGATGATTCCATAAAGTCATGAATTCGGAATTTCTGTTTTTCCTAGAGGATACGAATGAGTTTACTGTGCAAATTAAAGAGGTAAATTGATTATTGACTAAACCGTCAATAATTGATATTCTAGGTACGCATCCGGTACCGGTACTACAGGAGCAAATTCATTTATTCTTGTATAAGTCCTTGAACGTAGGAACAGATTATTAATAATCCACTGGAGAAAACATTGTCGAGCCGTAGACCTTAGAGACTTAATGACTTTTGGGGAAAAATAACTTTTTGACATAAGAGGAGATACTTTTCATGACAACGCCTAAAAAACTTCTTTCCACATATAATCTAGGAAGTCTTACCTTGAAAAACCGAGCAGTAGTTGCCCCGATGACTCGCACTTCTGCCGAAAAGAATGGAAATGCAAACGATAGAATGGCGCGATATTATCAAAGCTATGCTGCGGGTGGATTTGGTCTTGTGATTACCGAAGGAACATACCCAGATGAAGAATACAGTCAAGGATATAGTTTTCAACCAGGAATCGCAAATGTTGAGCATGTCGGAGCTTGGAAACAAGTAACTGAAGCTGTTCATGCTAAGGGTGGTAAAATTATATTGCAAATTGCCCATGCTGGTGCTCTCGCTATAGGTAATATTTATAAAGAAGGGACAGTGGCTCCTTCGGCTGTGAAGCCATTTGGTGAGCAATCACCAGCATTTGGAGGTGATGGCGGCGAGTATTTAACGCCGAAGGAACTTACACGAGAAGAAATCAAAGCTATCATAGCCAGTTTTGCGGAAGCAGCTTTAAGAGCTGAACAAGCAGGGTTCGACGGGGTAGAGATTCACGCGGCAGCCGGTTATTTATTGGACGAATTTTTGACAGATTTCACAAATCTACGTCAAGATGAATATGGCGGATCAACTGAGAACCGTGTACGTTTTACAACCGAAATTATTAGAGCCGTCAAGGAAAAAGTGGGTCAACGTATTGTTGTCGGCGTTCGAATATCGCAGGCTAAAGCCAATTACTTTGTGCACAAGTGGGCAAACGGTGAAGAAGACGCCCGAATCATTTTCGAAGCCATTGGCGCAGAAAAGCCCGATTATATCCACATCACTGAATATAATGCCCATGCACCGGCCTTCGGGGATAGTGGTTCGACACTAGTTGAATTAGCGAAAAAATATGGAAATACGACTATTATTGCTAATGGGCAACTGGATCAGCCAGAGGATGCCGAAAGGGCGCTGGAAGCAGGTTCAGATTTGATTTCACTAGGAAAAGCCGCACTAGCTAATCATGACTGGGTGGTCAAAGCAGAGAAGGGTCTTCCGTTGGAATCATCTTTAGAGAATATTTTGGGTCCTACACCTAGTCTAAAAGACCAAGAATTATATGGGCATGCGGAGTAAAGAATATCCTTATTGAAGAACAATAACGAGACTAATATGAGGATTTGTACAAAATAGATTTCGTGAAAATTAAATAAAGATAAAGACAAAACTGGCCGAAAGGCAGGTCTCACTGTCCAAGTGATGACCGCCGGGTTACCCAAACAACAAAAACACGGCCTATGGGTCGTGTTTTTGTTGTTTGCTGCCTTTTTTAAACGATATTGTAACAGTAACGATTTCGTTACGACTCGATAAAATAAATAGATAATACCCGGAGGTGCGTAATGAAATTTGGCTTTATTGGAGCAGGAGTCGTTGCTCAAACGCTGGCGAAGCATCTGTTGCTGCACGGCCACGAAGTCATGCTGAGTAATAGCCGTGGTCCCGAAACGTTGTCGGAGCTGGTAAGTTCGCTCGGTGCTGGCGCGAAATCTGGAACGCCATCAGAAGCAGCTGAGCAGGACTACGTCATTTTGAGCGTAGCGTGGTCGCAAGTTCCTGCAGCTTTGTCGATGGTTCCTGATTGGACAGGCCGGGTTCTTATTGATGCTACCAACCGTTTTGACAATATGGATTCCCTTGGTGACTTGTCAGAAGTGAATTCCAGTGAAATCGTAGCGCAATATGCTCCGGGCGCTCGTGTAATCAAAGCTTTCAACACCGTTCCGATGCAATGGATTCAGGATTATACGGAAAAGAAGCCGAAGACGGTCCTTTTCGTATCTGGAGACGACAGCCCGACAAAACAAGTTTTCCAAGAAATCTGGGAGGGAATTGGTTTTGCATGCATTGATCTCGGCCCCTTAAGCCAAGGCGGTAGTCTTCAGCAAATAGGCGGTCCTCTTGCTGGGTTGAATTTGAATTTCTTGGAGAAATTCTGCGTCTGAAGCAACATTTAAGGGTTGATATGCTATCCGGAGATCTTTAATTGATATCTGAATCGAGATTAACTAAAGATTAAAAATGTAAATAAAGGGATGGAAATAGCAGATTCGTTGCTTTCCTATCCCTATAGTCAAGGAGGATGAAATATGGCACGCATAGGAAGACGCATCATCCAGTATCGCTTCGGCGATCCTCAAGAGGTTCTTGAGGTGGAGTCCGCGACTTTTGACCAACCACTTGTCGAAGGCGAGGTGCTGGTCAGGATCACAAGGAGCGTGATTCATCCAGGTGATCTCCAGCTGATTGCCACAAAGTACTCCGATTCGTCGGAAAAGCTGCCCGAAGGTCGGGTGCCTGGCCTCGAGGCGGCAGGAGTCATCGAGGATGCCGCGCAGGGAGCACTGGATGGAACCGGTTTGACGATGGGCATGCGCGTGGCGTTCTTCTACCCGGGAGCATGGCAGAGCTATGTAGCTGTACCTGCCCAGGCTTTGGTGGCATTGCCCGATGAGATTTCGGACGTAATCGCGACCCAGCTGCTCATCAATACCATCACAGCCCGGCATGTGCTTCGAGCGGGCTTGCGTGAACTAGAGCCGCGCCCGAGGCGGCTGATTCAGACCGGCGCATCATCTTCTGTGGCCAAAATGATCACTTACTTTGCCCTTCAGCAGGGAATCGACCCCATTCGCCTTGTACGCTCCACCCATTCAGGCGAACATTTGGAAAGGGAGCTGCCTGGCGGAAACGTGATCGCAACCGACGTGGATGGCTGGCAGGCTGAGGTCCGCAAAGCAGCCGGAGAAGACATCGTGCTGGCGGTTGACGGGGTCGGCGGCGACATGCTAACCGGACTATTCGGCCTGTTGGCCGTCAAAGGCCGCATCGTTTCCTATGGATCCTTGGCGAGTGGACCGTCAGACATGACCGCTTTAACGGTAAAGTCGCTTACACTGGTCGGGGCAACGATCATGACTTGGCAAGAAGATACGACGGCAGATGAGCGGATGCAAGACATGAAAGCCGCCATCGAGGTGGGAAGCAATTCGAAGCCCATGTTCTCAAGCTATAAGGAACTCGATCTATCCGATATCAAGCATGCCGTGGAAGCTGTTACTGCGCCTGGGAAAAAAGGCAACGTCGTTTTGAAATTCGAATAGCTGCTCTTGCGGCGCTGCTGCATCCCAGGGTGTATCAGCGCCGTTTTTTAACATGCAAGAAGCCAAGGCTGGTTTCGTGGAAAGGGGAAGTTGCCCAACGCTAAAAATATAAATATTGGCCCCTTTTATTTCAAGTGGGATAACTATAAGAGAGTGATAAATGATACTTTCGGGACAGCAGGAATTCAATTATTTCTTGGTTACAGGGGGAATTCGCCCCATTGATCCGCTAGAAGCGATTTCGGGGTTAAGCTCTAACGGAACAATATAGTTGAAGAAACGTAAAAAGGCTGCCGCGTGCAGCCTTTTTGTGCTAATGGGAGTTTAGTTATAATTGTTCTCTATAAGCAATGCCTTGTAGTGGAGTATGTCCAATACTTACAGGCTAATATCTGTAAAAGCAAGGAATGAAATTTAGTGACTCTGGAAGAAGTGTTAAAAAGGAGGCAATGTAAATCATATAATTCCAATGTCGAACACGGTTCGTCGACCTAATTGGCGCAACGGACAACTTCAATGAATCAGCAAGATAAGATTGAGGCGTGCAAATGATGGATATGATGTGCTATAATAAGTGCGCAAAACACATGTTTTGCGCACTTTCGTTTATACGGGATTATTTTTCTAGTACAAGTATCGTTATTCACAATTTTGATAGGCTTCTCCGCGTATATATCGAGGAAAATGAGGTGGGCATGCTTGCCGCGCAACTACGAGCTGGAGGAATTATACGGAGAACAGACGCGTGCCTTTCTGATCTGGATGAAACAAGCAGGCTACACGGCTGCGACGCAGAAGGAATATACAAGAGAAGTTCTTGCCTATCTGGCGTCATTGGACGGGCTGGATGTAGATAAAGCCGGAAAAATGCATATCATCGGATTTCTGGTCGCGAAGCAAGACTCGACTGGCGACCGAACACGGAATCGAACGTTATCTGCGATTCGCTCTTTTTACACCGCACTGGCGGATTTTGAATTGGCCACACGCAATCCGGCGCTGGAGGTCAAGAAATCCAAGACGGAGAAAAACAAAAAGCCGGTTTACCTCGAAGAAGAGGAGCTGGTCGAGAGCCTAGCGTTTATCGAAGGCCGTTACCGTGACCGGAACATTGCGATCTTCTTGCTGATGAGCTATTGCGGCCTGCGCGTAGGCGAGGTGCATCGGTTGAACCTGAAGGATTTCAAGAAGACAAAGGGGACGATCGAGGTATTCGGTAAGGGAAGGAAGTGGAACGAGATTCCAGTTCCCGAGGTACTGCTGTCCGTGCTGGATGAAGTCGAGAAGGACAGAATTACGCCTTACCGTGCGAAGGAAGAAGCGTTCTTCGTATCGCAGAAAGGGCAGCGGCTGTCCATCCGCCAAATTCAGAAGATCGCCGAGCAGACGTTCGCAGCGTTCAAGGCCCATAATCCCAAGGTCACGGATATGAAGCTATCCTGCCATAAGCTGAGGCATACATTTGCTACGATGCTGCTCAAGAACGGGGTAGATATTCGCGTGGTGAAGGAGCTGCTGGGTCACGCATCGATTGAAACCACGATGATTTACACACATGTGAACGATAATCAGAAGAAGCAGGCCATGTCGACGATTCATATTCCTTTGCACGCGATCGGGTAATTGACGCGTCAAATTCAAAAAGCTTGCCTATTCGCAGCCTCTGAGCCGCGAATGAGCAAGCTTTTTTTTAGGCGCCGCGGCTCGATCGCGCTTGATCCGAGCGAATATGGCCGCGCTCTGCGAGCAGCCATCGGAGCGGAGCGGGATCCGGCTCCGAGGTTAGGAATTGAACGAGCGGAAGCAAGCGGTTGAACAGCTCGTTCGCCTGCTCGATCTGGCCGGCTTGATACAGCTCATAGACAGTCACAAACTGATCACTGTCCAGATTCGCGCTTGTCACAATGCCGCCTTTGGCCCCGCAGCAGAGCGAGGCGAAGAACAGCTCGTCGTCGCCGCAAAGAACCGGTTTCTTCATCGTTCGGGCAAGCTTGAAGTTCCGTTTATAATCAGCAGTTCTCTCGTTCATGCCGACCATATGAGGCCGTTCCATAATGGCCTGTATCGTTTCCAAGGTCAGTGAGGCATGTGAGCTGCGGTAACGATCATCGAGAATGACGGGCAGCCTTGCTTGCGACAGCGCATCATAATGTTCAATAATGGCTAGCTGCGAATGGAGGCCGTCAACAGGAGGAGCAGCCAGAACGGCGTCCACTCCAAGCGACTTAGCCCATACGATTTGATTCACTGCATCCTCGGCACTGCTGCTCGAACCTGTATTGACAATCAGCGGAACACTGCCTAATGCGCTGCGCGCCGACTTCACAAGTAATTCCAACTCGCCGATTTCAACGAATGGCGACTCTGCGGGCGTGCCGTTCACGACTACCCCGCGGATGCCCTTGTCCACTAATCGGGAGACCATTTCCTCGAAAGATAGCAAATCCAGATGTCCGCTGTAATCAAACGGCGTGACAATCGGAACGATCACACCGCGCAGGTTCTGCTCTGTAAACATGACATTCTCCTCCAATTTCCCAAAATTAGCTCTGTTGTACGTTGATATTGATTGATATGGCCTGAATATAGTCCGTTTCGGAGCAAATGTAACCACCCATTTGGCGATGCGTTTGAGCAAGCCGATTTGCTCGAGGCGGGCAGTTGATGCGTAATCGCTATAACGCAAGTTCAACGAAGAAATTGTGACCAAACCGTGTTCAATTTCTTTCAAAAGTTTGAATTTGGATGGTGGAACTACGTATCCAAGCGGCTGGTGACACAGCTGGCTTGCTCTTTTAAAGTGGAAGCTGACATAAGCAAGCTACAAGGAGTTGAGAAAGATGAACGTACCCAAAGCGCTGCGAACGACTGCAGTCTTGGCGATGGCAGTCATGGTGATGCTGATCGCTGCTGGATGCTCGAACGAAGTCAGCGTGCTTAACCCGAAAGGGCCGATCGCGGAGCAGCAGCGGGATTTGATGTTTCTGTCCACCTGGCTTTGCTCGATCGTCATTGTGCCGGTTCTAATTCTATCGGCCATCATTATTTGGCGCTATCGGGACAAGAAGGACAGGAAGGCGGCCTATGAGCCGAATTGGTCACACAGCACCAAGCTGGAAGTGATCTGGTGGGGAATTCCGGTTATTGTGATTCTCGCAATCGCGGTTATCACCGTACGATCCACTTACGCGTTGGAGCCATCCAGGCCGCTGCAATCCGAGGTCAAACCGTTGACGATTCAGGTCACTTCCCTGAACTGGAAGTGGCTGTTCCAATATCCCGAACAGGATATTGCTTCCGTCAACATGCTGAAGATCCCGAAGGACGTTCCGGTTCGCTTCGAGATTACGGCCGATTCTCCGATGAATTCGTTCTGGATCCCGCAGCTTGGCGGTCAAATGTATGCCATGTCCGGCATGGCTATGACGCTGTATTTGCAGGGCGACGAGCTGGGCAAAACCTGGGGCTCTGGCGCTAATTTCACAGGCACCGACTTCGCGAAAATGTACTTTGACGTGGACACCGTAACCCAGGCGCAATTCGACCAATGGGTGAGCGGGGTCAAATCGAGTTCTCCCGCGCTTACGGAGGACGGCTACAAGCAATTGGCCGAGCCATCCGCATCAAAGGTGCTGACTTACTCGTCCTTCCCGAAAGGGCTGTTCGAACGAACAGTAACCAAATATGCGTCTGCTCATCATCATGGGGTATCTGGAAATGAGACGGACGGCAAGCCGGAGCATGAGATGGACGGCAAGTCGGAGCATGAGATGGACGGCAAGTCGGAGCATGAGATGGACGGTATGTCCATGAACCACTAGAGAAGACAGGAAGGGAGAAATGAAATCATGCTGGAGCGTATACAAAACTTCGCCTCCAACTTTTTTGTAACAGGCGATCCGTTGATTTACGGTGCGGACGTGAGTATTGTGCTGACGCTGCTAGCCGTCGTCGGAACGCTGACCTATTTCAAGAAATGGGGGTGGCTGTGGCGGGAATGGCTGACAACGGTCGATCATAAGCGGATCGGCATTCTATATATTCTTGCGGCGTTTCTTATGCTGTTCCGCGGCGGGGTGGACGCCCTGCTCATGCGGGCGCAGCTGGCTATGCCGGACTTACATTTCCTGCAGCCCGATCATTACAACGGGATCTTCACGACGCACGGCGTCATCATGATTCTGTTCATGGCCATGCCGTTTATGTTCGGTTTGTTTAACGTCGTCGTGCCGCTTCAGATCGGCGCACGGGACGTGGCCTATCCGTTCCTGAATTCACTCAGCTTCTGGCTGTTCTTCGCAGGCGCGATGCTGTTTAATCTGTCCTTCGTCATCGGCGGCTCGCCGGATGCGGGCTGGCTCGCCTATCCGCCTTATTCGGAGCTGATGTACAACCCCGGCGTCGGGCAAGACTTCTATATCTGGGGCATTCAAATCTCCGGGATCGGCAGCTTGATGACCGGGATCAATTTCATCGTTACGATTCTGAAAATGCGCGCACCGGGCATGAAGCTTATGAAAATGCCGATGTTTACATGGTCGGTGTTGTCAAGCTGCATCGCGGTCATCTTTGCCTTTCCCATCTTGGCGGCAACGCTTGCGCTGTTGTTCTTGGACCGTTACGCCGGTGCGCATTTCTTCACGCTGGACGGCGGCGGGAACCCGATGATGTACATCAATCTCATCTGGATGTGGGGGCACCCCGAGGTGTATATTATCGTACTGCCAGCCTTCGGGATCTTCTCCGAGGTCGTGGCGACGTTCTCCAAGAAGAAGCTGTTCGGTTATAAATCAATGGTGTATGCCATGATGATCATCAGCATCTTGTCGTTTCTCGTATGGGCGCATCACTTCTTTACGATGGGCTCTGGCGCCGACGTCAACGCCTTCTTCGCTTTGACGACAATGCTTATCGCAATTCCGACGGGCGTCAAAATATTTAACTGGCTCTTCACCATGTTTAGAGGCAAGATCACGTTCGAGACGCCGATGCTGTGGACGATGGGATTTATTCCATGCTTCGTCATCGGCGGCATGACCGGCGTGCTTCTGTCGGTAGCCCCGGCGGATTTTCAATACCATAACAGCTTCTTCCTGATCGCGCATTTCCATCAGGTCATTATCGGCGGCGTCGTATTCGGCTATTTTGCCGGGCTGTATTACTGGTGGCCGAAGCTGTTCGGCTTTAAGCTGAACGAGCGGATCGGCAAGTGGGCATTTTGGATTTGGAATATCGGGTTCTATGTCTGTTTCATGCCGCAGTATGCACTTGGATTAATGGGCATGACGCGCCGCGTCGTCACCTATAGCTGGGATAAAGGCTGGTGGGGACTCAATTTCGTGTCTACCATCGGCGCGGTCCTGATGGGAATCGCATTCTTGTTCCAGGTGTGGCAGATCGTTCACGGCGTTAAGCATTACCGCAGAAATCTCGATACCACTGGAGATCCGTGGAACGGCCGAACGCTGGAGTGGTCGATTCCATCGCCCGCACCAGCTTACAACTTTGCCGTCATTCCGCATGCTGCGGAGCTTGATGATTGGTGGGAAGAGAAGCTGCGCAAGGAGCAAGGGAATGCGGGTTCGCAGGTCAAGATGATGCTGGAACCCATTCATATGCCTAAAAATTCTGGCATCCCGATCGTAATGGCAGGCTTCTGGTTTATGGCAGGGTTCGGATTCGTATTCCACTGGCTGTGGCTTGCGATTCCGGGACTTGCCGGCGTTGCGATCAGCATGCTTGTTCATTCCTTTAATTATGATACCGACTATTACATTCCGGTCGAAGATATCGAGCGAACGGAAGCAGAAATAAGGCAGGTGACCCACGTATGAATGCAGCGCCTATAAGGGAAGAATCGACTGCCGGGCATCATAATCATCCGGATTTGGAAGAGATGCGCACGTTCGGATTTTGGATTTACCTCATGACGGATATCATGATTTTCGGTACGTTTTTTGCCACGTATCTCGTTCTAAAAAATAATACCAACGGAGGCCCGGGGCCAGCGGATTTGTTTGAATTAAGCGGCGTGATCGCAAGCACGTTCATTCTCCTCACGAGCAGCTACACGTGCGGGCTCGCGGTGCTTGCAATGAATCGCGGGAAGCTGCGGGCACTAATCGGATGGCTCGCGATTACAGCCTTGCTTGGTCTTGCTTTTATCGGACTGGAAGTGAAGGAGTTTGCTCATTTCGTAAGCGAAGGCGCAACGATGAGCACCAGCGCATTCTTATCGGCTTTCTTTACGCTCGTCGGCACGCATGGCCTGCATGTGACGGTTGGCCTCGTATGGATGGCTGGATTGATGATACAGCTTTCCCGCAAGGGAATAACGCCCGTCACGAAGCGGAAAGTGCAAATTGTCAGTTTGTTTTGGCATTTCCTTGATGTGGTGTGGATATTCGTATTCACCGTTGTTTATTTAATGGGGGTGAACTAAGATGGCGCATGTTGGCTCGGTTCATTCCGAAGAATCGCATGGATCTATTCGCTCCTATACGATCGGTTTTCTATGCTCCCTCGTTCTGACCGTCATATCGGTGGCTATTGCGGTGGGGGGTTGGCTGGAGGGCAGTGCGAAAGCGATCGTGCTCATGGCGGCCGGCGTATTGCAATTGGCTGTTCAGCTGTTCTTCTTCATGCATCTGCGCGAGGAGAAGAAGCCGCGTTATAACTTGATTTCCCTGATACTCGGGCTCGTGATCCTCGTGATTATCGTTGGCGGGTCGCTCTGGATCATGCTCTACAATACCGTTGCAGGCTGAATGCAGCGGATGGAGAGCGTTCGCTGCTCTGCGGTTATTAGGGTTAGATCGGCTCGTCGTGGTCAAGCGAAAGCAAGAGCTCGCATAATATGAGCGGAATAGCTCAAAATAAGACGACTTCGCCTTGCCATTGGCAAGGAATGGAGTCGTCTATTTGCGTTTATTCCAATTACCTGTTTCCGGAGGTGTCGCGTGCTGCACACGACAAAGCCATCGCATTTGTCCCAAATTGGCTTATTTGCATCGCTCCCACCTGAAATATTAAACCATATTGAGCTGTGCGAGCCGATCGCCGAATTTCAAACGGTGGCTAAGAATACGATCGTTCAAACGCCAGAGGAGGACAAGCATGGCTTGTTCTTCGTTATCGAGGGCGTACTTCGCCTGTTCAAAACGAACGCAGCCGGGAAGCAGTACACAATAGGCATGTTGAGCTCGGGCAGCATTTATGGCGAAATCGATGTGTTCTCGATGGGGACGAATGGTTATTATATGGAAACGTTGGAGGATACGGTGATCGGCATGATTTCCAAGGAGCAGGCCGAGCAAATATTGCGGACGTATCCAGAGGTCTCTCTTCGATTCTTAAGTGAATTGAGCTGCCGACTGCACGAGCGGAACGAAGTGCTGGAGAAGCTGACCATGAATGATCTCCGAGGTAAAGTGATCTTCTTCCTCCACAAGCTATCCAAGCGGTTCGGCGTCAAAGAAAATAACCGGCATTACATCAATTTGCCTTTTACCCATCAGGAATTGGCGAATATGATCGGGGGAACAAGAGAATCGGTTACCCTCATCTTACAAGAGCTTGCCAAGGAGGGCGCCGTGATCACCGCGAGGAAAAACATCATGGTGCGAGTCAAGAAGCTAAACGAACTGCTTGAAAATAAATAATCGATCCGTCCGGCTGTAACCATAATTTGAGACGTAGTCATTCGCGCTTATAAGGTGAGGATCGCCGCAATTATTACTTTTAGGTGACTATATCACTAAAAAGTAAGTACTTTTATCTTTAGAACATTTGAAACATAATAGTCCTGTACAGTGCATTGAAAATGTTGATGAATACAGCTCGAGCTGCTGTATAAATTAGAATATGGAGTGTGAACCATGGGAAAGTTTGATGGAAAAGTAGCTGTAATAACAGGTGGTACGAGCGGTATTGGTCTTGCAACAGCGCAGCAGTTTGTTCATGAAGGTGCGCATGTTTTTATTACGGGACGCAGACAAAGCGAATTGGATGCGGCGGAGAAGCTGATCGGGAAGAATGTTACTGGCGTTCAAGGCGATATTTCCAAATTGGAAGATTTGGATAGACTATACGAAGTAGTCAAGCAAGAGAAGGGGAAACTAGATATTCTCTTCGCAAATGCCGGCGTTGGATCTATGCTTCCACTGGGCGAAATTACGGAGGAGCATTATTATAAAACATTCGATGTTAATGTGAAAGGCACGATATTCACGGTTCAAAAGGCATTGCCCTTGTTTCCGGACAAAGCAGGATCCATCATCCTGACGGGGTCCACGGCCGGTTCCATTGGAGACCCCGCATTCAGTGTCTATGGTGCAACGAAGGCTGCAATAAGGCAGCTGGCACGCAACTGGATCCTCGATCTAAAAGGCACTGGCATGCGTCTAAACGTCATAAGTCCTGGATTCGTTCATACGCCTGCTTATGATGATTTGTTCGGAGCTGGAATCGATCAAGTCCTTGAGCATGCCAAGACCGTAACTCCACTCGGCAGAGTGGGAACCGTTGAAGAAATCGCAAATGCCGTGTTGTTCCTTGCCTCTAACGAAAGCAGCTATGTAAATGGTATTGAATTATTCGTGGATGGTGGAACTGCGCAAATTTAATTCGGAGATATTTCACCGATAGTCATTATGATCTTCAAATGATGGAGGAAATAAATTGTCTATTACAAACCAACAAGTCGTATTGAACATTCGATTCAAAACAAAACCCGGTAAAAAAGAGGAATTCCGTGAGCAATTGTCATCGCTTATTCAAGTGATGTCGGCCGAAGAAGCATTCGTAAGCGCAATTCTGTCTGATGACTTGGATCAACCGGATGACTTGATCATCTATGAAATTTGGCAGGGAACAAGGGACAGCTGGTTGCAGGAGGAATTCCCGAGATCGTATCGCAAGGATTACGAAGGAACCTTGGGCCAATTAATTGAAGACCGCAGCGTCACCTGGTTAGAACCGAAAGGAGAATGGGGAAGCCAACTTACCCATGCACAAAGCAAGTAACCTTCAGGAAGCAATAACGAAGTAATTTCTTGATTAAAGGGAAACGTTCACGTACGTTTCCCTTTTTTACATGGAGGGAACTTCTATCTTTTATCCGATGCAGTTAATTGGCTTAGAACAACTCAGTAGAAGAGAGCGAATCACTAATACAGCATCGCTTCACTGAATTGCTCTCGCAAATATTAGATTTATATTAATAGATTTGCCTTAACGCGTAGAAGGCTATTCAAAATTGGAGTTGGTGCATCAAATATGAAAACATATTACTGCGACCTGGAAGTTTCGATGGAGGTTATCGGAGGGAAATGGAAAGGGCTGATATTGTTCTATTTGATAAAAGGCCCGAAACGGACAAGTGAGCTAAAGCGCCTTATGCCGGGTGTCACTCAAAAGATGCTCATTCAAACGCTCAGAGAATTAGAAATCGACGGACTTATTCATAGAAAAATATATAATCAAGTACCTCCGAAAGTCGAATATTCCACTACTGAACTTGGTCAATCGCTTGAACCCATTTTGAGAGGGCTATGCAAATGGGGTGAAAATTATGCGGGTATTTCATTTGATCAGGAAGAGTACCGAATTTTGCATATCGAATAAGAGGAAGATTCAAAGCGCGATCTAGAAAACATCAAGCGGTGTAAAATAGGGGCTGACCAAAGTCACTCGACTTTTTGGTCAGTCCCTATTTTGGCAGATTTCGATTTAGTTAATGGCATTAAATATGTGAGTATTTCGCGAATTGCTTCTGATATTTCTTCTCGAGTCCGACGGATATGAGATGAAATCCGAGGATGAACACGATATAAGCGGAGAGAGGGAAGAATATTACCCATGGATAGATATCCAAATTGCTTCTTGCTTGACCGATCAGACCGCTCCATTCGTTCGTACGGCTCATATATTCAATGGGATCGAAGAGCATCTTAGTGCCGCCGACGAAGATATTAAATATGGCTAATTGTCCGAACAAGCCAAGTGTAAGTACGACTTCCTGCACGAACAATATCGTGAAGTTTTCCTTCAGATGGGGGAAGATGTGCGATCGAATAATCGTCCAATGACTGGCGCCGATCGATTTAGCCGAAAGGACGAATTGCTTCTCCCTAATAAGCGTCGCTTTCTCCTTGATCGAGGCAGCTACCGACGGAATGCCTAGAATGGTCATAATAAGCGTAAGGATGAACGTCATCCATATTGCAGTCGACTTCGGATTCATTGTAAAGCCGATCATAATCATCCATACGATGATAAAGACCGGAATGCCGTTCAATACATTCCAGATCGTAAACCGTCCGCCGCGATTCGTCTGGACCTTGCCGAAGTAGCCGAGAATCAGGCCTAACATTCCACCAATCAGTACTCGCGCAAAAGCAACGCCGACAGCACCCAAAATCGTAAAACGCGCACCGTCCAATAGTTTCGCGAGCAAGTCGTAGCCGTATTTGTCTGTTCCGAACAGGTAGTCTCCGTTTGGCGGCGAAGGCGGTACGACCAACACGCCGTTGGTATAGCTGACTTCCAGATGTTCGTTCAAATCATGCCAGTAGACATATTTTCCGAAGAAAGAAGCCGCAATCATGAGAATCGTAATGAGCAGTCCTGCAAATAACGTTTTATTCATCTTGCAAACACCTTCTCCCAGCCGAATAATAGCCCTCGAAGCAGCGCATAAACGATGGCATAGAGCACCAGCAGCGTCAGTATGCCATTCACGACCAGACTGTATTGGTAGCCTTGGCTTGCAAATGCATTGGAGAACACAAGCAGCGTAACACCGCCGACATTATACAAATACTCAAAGATAAAGAGGTTGCCGAATAGAATCCCCATGAATTTATGCAGATCCGCTTTAACGAAGGGCAGCACATTCGGAAGCGCATGATGGAAGATGATGTACGTTTTGCCAAGTCCACGGGCTTTGGCGAAATTAATATAATCCTCGGTGAACGTGTGACTCATTTGAAGCGCGACATTGCGAACCATATAGTTGGCGGGGATAATGACCGCGGATAGGAGCGGAAGCGCAATTGCCGGTTCATCAACCGATAAGCTTCCAATTTGAAAGAGCACGATGCCCGTTTCGGATGCGATAAACACGATAAGAAATTGCAGCAGGAGCACAATGACGAAATCCGGCAGGACACCTGTCAATTCCAAAATGCGTTTAAGCCAATCCGCACGAGTAACTGCAACATAGATTCCAAGCAGAATACCAACGGTTACGCCGATTACAGCCCCGACCACCATATAGATGAGTGTTACCATGAAGCTGCGGCCAATCTCAGCCCAGAACGATAATTCGGTTTTACCTGCGAGGTAATGAAAAGACGCTCCTGTCCCGATGCCCGACAAGTAAGCTCGAATGCTTTCAAAGCCGCCAGCCCAGTTCACATGCAGAATACCTTCGTACACATCGGAATGAAGCACGGCGGGGAACATGGCGAAGAGGAGGACGAACAATATTATTCCTGGCAAAGCCAGTGTAATTTGGAGCACTTTCGACATGCAGGTACTTCCTTTCAATCAGAGTTTCATAGGTTTATTCTATCAAGTATAGCCGCTGAGTTTAAAAATTTAAATACTTGATGCTATGCCGATTGAAAAGAAGAGTGGGTTGTAAAGCGCCATTCATGCTCCGAATACGTTATATGGGACGCTCGCTTTAATCGAAAATGGACAACAATGACCTGTTCAAGCAGTAATCGATCATGAATAATAAGAGTAAAACTAACAACTGGAAGGACGAGCCGTTATGGATAATGAGAAACTCATCGCTCAGTTTTTAAAGCTTACGCGCAGCACGAAATGGGAGCAAAATGCGAAGATTGATCTGCAATTTAACAATTACCATTCGCAGGGCATGGTCCGAATCGGGGAGTACTTCTATATGTCATCGGTTGAACTGCTTGAAGCACCGGTTCGCTTCGATGAAGAAATGGGTGGCCTAGACCGCTCGCCCGGCCGGGGCATTGGGCATTTGTTCGTCTTCGATGAGCAGGGGAGACTCGTGAATGCCGTGACTTTGGGCGAAGGCAGCATCTATCACCCGGGCGGCATCGATTACGACGGTACTCATATTTGGCTGCCAGTCGCCGAATACCGGCCGCACGCCTCATCGATCCTATATCGTGTGGATCCGAATACATTGGCCGTAGAGGAAGTATTCCGTTTCCATGATCATATCGGCGGTCTAGTCCGCGACGCAGGCAGGGATAGGCTGATCGGGAACAGCTGGGGGTCGCGCACATTCTATGAATGGAATGCGAATGGTGAATTGACACGTTCGAAGCGAAATTCGAGCCATTATGTCGATTATCAAGACGGCCAGTACGTCGGCAATGGCAAAATGATCGTTAGCGGCATCTCTGAGCTGCCCGTACCACAGAACATCATGCCTGGGCCATACGAGCTGGGCGGCGTTGCCCTGATCGACATCGATACCTTCGAGATCATTCATGAAGCACCAATCACGCAGTTCTCATGCCAAGGACACGTGATCACCCGCAACCCGGTCTACATCGAGAGCCGGGGAGAGGAGCTGCGCTTGTATGCCGTACCCGACGACGATACCGGGTCCCTCCTTATCTATGACACATACGATTTGAATGCAGCTCGCTAACAGCGGTCGAATTGGGATTGGATAGCCAAAACGAAAAATCGTCCTGTACGCTGCCCGCGGGGCAGTCATCAGGACGATTTTTTTGGCATATCGACAGGCTAACCAATGACCGGGAACGATCATAGATGCAATCAGTTCTGGAACAGCGGATCAACGAACACATTGAACAGTCTGTGCTTGATTTGATCGGGTGTATAGTTACGATGCTGCCGCATAAACAAGTACACATCGGGACGTACCGTCGCCATGCAGGCATCCGCCGTAAAGATCGGATCAACGATGTTGGAAGGCTGTGCCTCCGCAATTTCTTCCAATAGCTTAACAATAATGGCATGCACCGATTCATAATGCTCGGAATAGAAGGGCATGCTCTGCTGCGCCTCACTCGTATTTGCCTGGATGGCCGCAAGCACGGGGGAGTGGACCTCGAGTGATTCCAAATGGTACATAAGCACCGTTTCAAGTCGTTCCCGCTTGGATTTCTCGGTATTATTGTTCAAATACTGATACATTTTCTCGTTGTTCTGTATACAGCTTTCCCCAATCAGATCCCAGCAAAGCTCGCCTTTATTGGTGTAGCTTCTATACAACGTCCCTTGGCCGACACCGGCTTCGCGTGCGATATGTCGCATGCTGACTTGGTCAACGCCATGCTCGGCGAAGAGCATGGCAGCCTTCTTCAGTATGATTTGTCTGCGCTCTTCGGCATCCTTCCTTAACGTCCGCTCCAACATACGATTCCCCTCGCAATTCGATATCATCATTGACGTATGGACCGAGGTCCCGTCATGTTTTATTTAATCGGACGGCAGTCCACTTACGGGCATGGGTCATTGCTAGTTGCATTTATGGTAACCCATTTAGACTAGGCGGGTCAACAAGATCACAGACAGGAAGCATTAATGTTTAACCATGTTAATTGATAGGCGGAAAGGCGATCCGCGATAATCTGATCGGATATTGTACCAGTCAGCGATCTAATCACGCATGACAAATTTAAGGTGATTGGAACGATGATTAATGCCATAAATGATCGTATATCTAAATCAAATACGCGGAAAGTGGCTTCTTGTGCTGTTGGATCGAAATAGGAGAGCGTATCCAGCCGGCTTAGGGTATAATAACCGAGTACAGCTTGCAGCGGCGACATTCAGAGCTGATTCGTATAGATAAGCGACTCACTCATTCGAACGAGTATATGCCTAAGGCACAAAGGAGCTCCGATGACAACGAACCCCTCTACAAACGTAACAGGATGGAACTTTGACAATAGTTATGCACGTCTGCCGCAAACGGTTTTCACGAAGCAGGACCCGACTCCCGTGCGCAAGCCGAAACTTATCAAGCTTAACACCGCTTACGCCATTTCCCTTGGACTGAACGTCCCGGCGCTGCTGAGCGAGGAAGGAACTGCCGTTCTAGCCGGCAACCGTATCCCTGAAGGCGCATTGCCGCTGGCTCAAGCATATGCCGGTCACCAATTCGGGTATTTCAACATGCTGGGCGACGGACGCGCAATTCTGCTCGGCGAACAGATTACGCCCCAAGGTGAGCGGATTGATATTCAGCTGAAGGGCGCCGGACCAACGCCATACTCCCGCCGCGGTGATGGCCGTGCCGCGCTTGGCCCCATGCTGCGTGAATATATCATCAGCGAAGCCATGCATGCGCTTGGCATTCCTACGACTCGCAGCCTTGCGGTAACGGCGACCGGAGAAACAACCTACCGTGAGACCGCGCTGCCGGGTGCAATTCTGACTCGTGCAGCGGCGAGTCACTTGCGCGTCGGAACGTTTCAATATACGGCCAACTGGGGCACACGGGAAGATCTTCAGGCAATGGCCGATTACGCATTGCAGCGGCATTATCCGCACGCTGCAGTTGATGAGAATCCGTATCTCGCCCTGCTTCGGGAAGTGGTCAAGCGCCAAGCTGCATTGATTGCGAAGTGGCAGCTCGTTGGGTTTATCCACGGCGTCATGAACACCGACAATATGACGATAAGCGGCGAGACGATTGATTACGGTCCATGCGCGTTCATGGATGCGTATGATCCGGCTACCGTATTCAGCTCCATCGATTCGCAAGGCCGCTACGCATACGGCAACCAACCCCAAATCGCTGCTTGGAATCTCGCAAGATTCGCCGAAAGCCTGCTGCCGGTACTGGCTGAAGACGAGGAACAGGCAGTCCGCCTGGCCGAGGATGTGATCGCCGATTATACGGCGTTGTATCATCAGCACTGGCTTTCGGGCATGAGAGCGAAGCTTGGCCTCTTCAACGAAGAAGAGCAGGATGAGAAATTGATTGAGCAGCTGCTCGTTATGATGCAGACGCATCGCGCGGATTATACCAACACCTTCCGTGCCTTGACGGATGGCAAGCAGGAGGATACGGTGTTAGCCGATGATCCGGAATTTACGCTGTGGCTGGAATCATGGCAGGCGAGACTTGGCAGGCAGCCTGAAGCCGCCGCTGCCTCGCGGCAATTGATGCAGAGCAGCAATCCAGCGATTATTCCACGGAACCACCTGGTCGAGGAAGCGCTGGAAGCCGCAGAGAACGAGGAAGACTTCAGCGTGATGGATCAGCTTCTTGAAGCGCTGGCACAGCCTTATTCGCATATGCCGGAGCACGATCGATATTCGGCATTGCCTGAGCAAACAACGCGTCCTTATCGAACCTACTGCGGGACGTAACTTGATCGTCAACTGATCGTTTTAGTAGACGATCGAACCAGTAATGATCCACAGTCGAATGATGGATGTATGAGATACAGAAGTACGGAGAGTGACTTGAATGGCAAAAACGAAGGTCCCGAAAAGGCCGACTCGCGATGAATTTGTATTAGAAGAGCTTGGCAATCAATTGAGTGAGGCCTTCCAAGAGGAGTCCATAATCGTATTATCCATATGGGGGCGGGAAGAAACGGTGAAGGGACAGATCGTCACCATGGATTCCCGGACGGGTAAGGTCCATGTCGAGACCGTGGAAGGATTAGAGAAGGTTCCATTCATGGACATCATGCAAGTCAACTACCCTAGAAACTAATGGCTCAAGAATCTGACATATGCACTACTATGGGGATCCATCGTCTGTGCTGCGTTAATCGCAATCGGATGGCCTGACCTGATGGGCTTGGCGATCAGCACCCGCTTGTATGCGAAACTGCATGCATGCGGGTGCTTTTTTGTCTTCTGTTCTTGAAACCGTTTTATATCGCGGCATCTCTTGCCTGAAATCGAATAGTGTAGTAAGGGGTGTATGAAGTCGGCGCGGGACAACAACTGATGGAAGGGCGGAATGCCTCTTGGATACACATGTTTATCGCCCGAAATGCCATGTGCGCTTCGTGACGGCTGCCGCTTTATTCGACGGCCATGACGCGTCTATCAACATCATGAGACGGATTCTTCAAGCTTCCGGCGTCGAGGTTATCCATCTGGGTCATAACCGTTCTGTTGAAGAAGTGACGAGCGCGGCGATCCAGGAAGACGTGCAAGGCATTGCGATCAGCTCCTATCAGGGCGGGCATGTCGAATATTTGAGCTATATGCTCGATGTGCTGAAGCAGCGCGGGGCCGGGCACATCAAGATATTTGCGGGCGGCGGCGGCGTCATCGTCCCTTCGGAGATCAACCGCTTGCAGCAGTACGGGATCACCAGAATCTTCTCACCGGACGACGGCCGGGAGATGGGGCTCCAAGGCATGATTAATTATATGATCCAAGCCTGCGACCACGAGACGCCAAGACAGATAGAGCAAGACATAGTTTCGCTCAATGGCCGGCAATGGGGACCCGTTGCCAGGCTGATTACTCTTGCGGAAGAGCATGCCGCCATAGCGAATCCGGACGAATCAGTCGCTCAGGTGCTGGAGCAGCTGCATGTCCATGCCCCTCAGGTACCTGTAATTGGCATCACCGGAACGGGCGGAGCCGGCAAGAGCTCGCTTACCGACGAGCTGGTGCGACGGTATTTGGATCACTTCCCTCAGCGCTCCATTGCCGTGATCTCCATCGACCCGACCAAGAAGAAGTCGGGCGGCGCGCTGCTCGGCGATCGCATTCGGATGAATGCAATTGACAATCCGCGCGTATTCATGCGCAGTCTGGCGACAAGGGGTTCCAAGTCTGAAATCAGCGACGCTGCCAAGGATGCGATCGCCATCGTCAAGCATGCCGGCTACGACATGATCGTGATGGAAACAAGCGGGATCGGGCAAGGAGGAGCCGCGATCGTAGACTTATGCGATGTGTCGCTCTATGTCATGACCAGCGAATTCGGCGCGGCAACGCAGCTTGAGAAGATCGACATGATCGATTATGCGGATATTATCGCCATTAACAAATTCGAACGCCGGGGATCGGAGGATGCACTTCGAGACGTGCGCAAGCAATACAAGCGCAGCCGGCAGTGGTTTGATCTACCGGATGAAGAGCTACCCGTGTTCGGGACGATCGCCAGCCAATTCAACGATTACGGCACGACAGTGCTGTTCCATCACCTAATGAAGCTGACGGAGGCGAAAACAGGCGGAAGCTGGCCGGTCCAGCTCGACGATGCATCGCTCGCGAAATCAGGCGGCCAACGCTATCATACGATCATCCCGCCCGACCGGACCGGTTATTTAAGCGATATCGTGCAGACCATACGGCGCTGCCAGGCACTAACGGAATCGCAGACAGCGATTGCCCGGCAGATCGGGCAGCTGAAAGGGACCCGTCAGATTATTGCTTCTGGCAGCGGCAATGTGCTCGCTGGAGCCGAAGCAGTCGCCTTCATTGCAAAGCTTGATGCCATTATTGCCGATTACGAGGCAAGCTTGCATCCCGACTGCCGAATACTGCTGGAACAATGGCCGGCAGTCCAGGATACTTACCGTCAAGACCGGCTGACGCTTCGGTCAGGCGCGCAAGTATCGGTCACCGAATTGACGGTCGAATCGCTGTCAGGCAGCAGAATTCCGCGAGTCAGCCTGCCCAAATTCGAAGAAGCCGGCGATGTGCTGCGCTGGCTGATGAAGGAGAATTTGCCCGGTTATTACCCGTTTACCGCCGGCGTCTTCCCATTCAAGCGGACGCATGAGGAGCCAAAGCGGCAGTTTGCGGGGGAGGGCACGCCGGAGCGAACCAATCGGCGATTTCATTATCTCTGCCGCAGCGATGAGGCCAAGCGCCTATCCACCGCATTCGACAGCGTTACGCTGTATGGGCAGGACCCGGGCGAACGGCCGGACATTTACGGGAAGATCGGCAACAGCGGCGTTAACGTCTGCTCGCTGGACGACATGAAGAAGCTTTACGCCGGATTCGATCTATGCCATCCGTCCGTCAGCGTATCGATGACGATCAACGGCCCGGCGCCGGTGCTGCTGGCGATGTTTATGAATACGGCAATCGATCAGCAGGTCGAACGCTTCGCTGCGGAGAACGGGCGAACGCCGGATAGTGATGAATATGCGGTGATTCATGCGTCGACGCTGCAATCGGTTCGCGGCACCGTGCAGGCCGATATTCTCAAGGAGGACCAAGGGCAGAACACCTGCATTTTCAGCACCGCATTCGCCATGAAAATGATGGGCGACATGCAGCAATATTTTATCGATCATCAGATTCGCCATTACTATTCGGTCAGTATAAGCGGCTATCATATTGCCGAAGCGGGAGCTAACCCCGTTACTCAGCTGGCCTTTACGCTGGCCAATGGGTTCACGTACGTCGAATACTATTTGTCGCGCGGGATGCGGATTGATGATTTCGCGCCGAATTTGTCGTTCTTCTTCAGCAATGGGCTGGATCCAGAGTACAGCGTGATGGGGCGCGTGGCACGACGGATATGGGCGAGGGTCATCAAGCATAAGTACGGGGGGAATGAACGAAGCCAGAAGCTCAAGTATCATATTCAAACCTCCGGCCGTTCGCTGCACGCGCAGGAGATGGATTTCAACGATATACGCACGACGCTGCAGGCGCTGATGGCGATCTATGACAATTGCAATTCCCTGCATACGAATGCGTATGACGAGGCTGTCACGACGCCGACCGAAAGCTCCGTTCGCCGGGCGATGGCGATTCAACTTATTATTAACCGGGAGTTCGGATTGACCAAGAACGAGAATCCGCTGCAAGGCGCGTTCATCGTAGAGGAGCTGACCGATCTCATGGAAGAAGCCGTGTTAAAGGAATTCCAGCGTATTCATGATCGCGGAGGCGTGCTTGGCGCGATGGAAACCCAATACCAGCGGGGCAAAATCCAAGAGGAATCACTCCATTACGAGCATAAGAAGCATGCAGGCGAGCTGCCGATTATCGGCGTGAATATGTTCCTTGATCCGAATCCGAGCGAGCATCGCTACGATATTGAGCTGGCTCGTTCGACGGAAGAAGAGAAGCAGGAACAAATTCGCAATCTGCGCGCATTCCAGCTGAGGCATCAGGACAACTGCGCAGCCGCGCTTCAACGGCTGAAACAGGCAGCCCGCATGAACGGCAATCTGTTCGAAGCGTTGATGGACGTCGTGAAAACAGCTACGCTCGGTCAGATTACGAGCGCGTTATATGAGGTCGGGGGACAATATCGCCGTAATATGTAGGGCCAGCAGAGGAGGGGATTACAATGAAAATCTACACGAAATCAGGAGACAAGGGGCAAACCAGCTTAGTCTATGGGAAACGGGTGTCTAAAAATAACGTACGCGTTCATGCCTACGGGACATGCGACGAAGCGAATTCCATGATTGGTCTGGCACTCGCGGCGCTTGGTAATGGCGAGGAGTGGGCATCGTTCCGGCAGCTGCTGCAGATCGTGCAAACGAAGCTGTTCCATGTAGGTGCGGAACTGTCAACTCCGCCGCTGATTAAGGTCGCGTGGCCGATTACGGACGAGGATGTCCGTTATTTGGAGGAGCAGATCGACGAGATGGACGCAAGCCTTCCTCCATTAACGCAATTTATATTGCCTGGCGGCCATCTGTGCGGCGCTGCGCTTCATGCGGCGAGAACGATCGTTCGCCGTGCGGAACGAGCGGCCGCGCTCGTATGGAAGGAAGAGGAGATCAACCCCATTGTCCTGGCCTATTTGAACCGGCTGTCCGACCTGCTGTTCGTCGCTGCTCGCTTCGTCAATCACCTGGAAGGATGCTCTGAATCGATCCTGCATCAGGCTTATAGCGGTCCGAACAAGCAGGGCGAAGCCAACTAAATCTCGATGATAATCGGAACTATCATAGGGCGCCGTTTGGTATAGGTGTAGAGGCACTTCCCGATGGCGTCTTTAAGCGTGTTCTTATAGCTGCTCCATGTATGCGTATCTGCATCCTGCAGCTGTTTAATACAGCTAACCGCGATCCGTTGCGCTTCTTCCATGAGCCCTTCGGATTCGCGAACATAGACGAAGCCGCGCGAAATAAAATCCGGCCCCGAGACGATTTTACCATCCGACTTGGCGATGGATACGACGACGATTACGATGCCGTCCTCGGACAGCACTTTGCGGTCGCGAAGCACGATATGACCGACATCCCCGATTCCAAGTCCGTCGACAAGGGTGTTCCCGTTCGGGATTTTACGTTCTTGACGCGCCACTGAATCGGTAAGATCAACAACATCGCCGTTATTGACGATTAAGATATGTTCGGCTTCGACGCCGACAGCCTCTGCAATGAGCCGATGCTGATGGAGCATGCGATATTCGCCATGAATGGGGATAAAATATTTGGGCTTCATTAGGGTCAGCATCAGCTTCAACTCTTCTTGGCTCGCATGTCCGGAGACATGCATGCCGGTAACTGTGCCCGAACCGTAGATGACGATTGCTTTGCGTTCAAACAGCTGGTCCACGATCCGGGCGACGTTCCGCTCGTTTCCCGGAATCGGGGAGGAGGCCAGAATAACCGTATCGCCGGGAGCTACGTGGATTTGCCGATGCGCGCCGCTTGCAAGCCGGGATAGTGCGGCCATCGGCTCGCCTTGACTGCCGGTACAGAGAATGACGAGCTTATCCGGTGCATACTGCTTGACGGCATCCGCTTGGATCAGCATACCGTCAGGTACGCGCAGATAACCGAGTGAGGAAGCGATGTCTACCACATTGATCATGCTTCGACCGAGCAGAATCAGCTTGCGGTTCGTCTTCTCCGCGGCGTTGATAACCTGCTGAACCCGGTGAACGTTGGAGGCGAACGTGGACAGAAATATTTTGCCTTCGGCCTTCTTGAACGCTTCTTCGATATGCTCGCCGACGACGCGTTCGGAGGGCGTGAAGCCCGGACGTTCCGCATTCGTGCTCTCGGACAATAACGCCAGGACACCATTCGAGCCGATTTGGGCCATCTTATGAATGTCTGCGTATTGTTCGTTGACAGGCGTGAAGTCGAATTTGAAATCGCCGGTATGAACGACGGTCCCTTGCGGTGTCTCGAAGGTGATGCCAAGACAATCCGGGATGCTGTGATTCGTGCTGAAGAAGCGAACCGCAATATCACCGAGCGTTAGCGCCGAGTTTGAGTCGATGCTATGCAGCTGCGCTGTGCTGAGCAGCCCGTGCTCCTTCAGTTTGGCTTGAATGAGGCCAAGCGTTAAGCGTGTCGCGTAGATGGGTATGTTCAATTGTTTCATTACATAAGGAATGCCGCCGATATGATCCTCGTGTCCATGCGTGACGACCAAGCCCCGGATGAGCTCCCGATTTTCCAGCAAATACGTAATATCCGGAATAATGACATCGATGCCCGGCAGGCTGTCATCGGGAAATTTGGATCCGCAGTCGATGACGATGATGTCATCATTGTATTGAAGGATATACATGTTTTTTCCAATTTCATTCACGCCGCCTAGCGCAGCAATGGACAATTTGTCAACCTTTGGGCTCATACACCTTACGCTCCTCACCTGAGCAATTGACTTTGCTTGAGGCTCCACGCCTTCGATATGCCTATAATGTTCCAACCTGAAGGCCTATTTATCCAAGCAGTCAGCACTCACAAGGGATAAACGGCCTTCCTTTCGAACAATTGCTTTAGCTGCTCTGCCATCGATTGCGGTGAATGCGGCATGTGGTTTACAATCCACCATTCGATCGTTCCAACGAGCGCGGAAGCCATGAACTGCGTCATTACATGCTTATCCATGCCAGGTCCTATGTCTTGTTTATCCAGCTTCTCGATGATATTAGCCGTAACGAACTCCAGCATGCGCTCTCGAAATACAGAGCTCCTCGTTTTCGACAGCATCGAAGAGAAGAAGAGGAAGTGCGCCTCGAAATAATCAAAAACAGGCTTGATCTGGCCAATCATTTCGGTCGGCTCGCTCTGTGTATCGGTATGCTTGCAGGATAGAAACATCCGGCTGAAATGCTCCTCGATACATTTATTAAGCAGATCATATTTGTCCGTGTAATGGAGGTAGACCGTTCCCCGGTTGACATTGGCCCTCTCGGAAATATCGTTGATCGTAATCTGTTCGAACGCTTTGGATACAAACAATTCAAGAAAGGCCTTGTTAATCGCTTCTTTGGTCTTTACAATGCGCCGATCGATCTTGGCTTCAGCAGCCATGGCTGATTCGCCTCCCTCAGTAAATGAACAATACAATTGTTCTTGTTGTTTAGTGAACATTAGCTCCTGTATTAACGATTGTTATCATTCAGCGCCTCTATATAATAATATTCAACAGCAGTCAGATAATCAACGTCTGTTGAATTTAATTGAATTGGAGCGATACGAATGGAAAACATAGCAGCGAAGGTCGTAATCATTACGGGTGCATCCAGCGGGATCGGGGAAGCCTCTGCTAGATTGTTGGCGCAAAACGGTGCAAAGCTGGTATTGGCGGCTAGAAGAACGGATCGTTTGCAAGCGGTCGTTAACGAGATTAATCAAGCTGGCGGCGAAGCCGTTTATAGGCAGACTGACGTAACTTCATCCGAAGACATGCAGAAGCTGGCACATTTTGCATTGGAGCACTATGGACGCATCGATGTTCTTGTAAATAATGCTGGCGTCATGCCCGCTTCCATGCTTCACGATCTGAAGGTTCAAGAGTGGGATCAAATGATCGACGTCAATATCAAAGGGGTATTGTATGGTATTGCGGCGGTGTTGCCGACTATGAGAGCACAGCAATCGGGTCATATCATCAATTTATCCTCCGTTGCGGGCCATCATGTGCATCCGTTGTCGGCTGTATACAGCGGGACGAAGTTTGCGGTAAGGGCGATCTCAGAGGGGCTTCGCATGGAGGAGTCGCCTTCCTCTCGTATTCGATCCACGATCATCTCTCCGGGACTCACTGAATCCGAGTTGACGAATACGATCAGCAGTCCTGAAGTCAGAGCTATGGTTAGTCAGATGACCAGCTTGGCCATTTCTCCTGCCAGCATTGCCAGAGCGATTGCGTTCGCAATTAATGAGCCAAGCGATGTCTCGGTCAACGAAATGATTGTCAGCCCAACATTGCTGCCTTAATCAGGAGCGGCTAAGTAGAGGAGGAATGGGTATGGGCAACGAATGGACAAGCGGCCGAATGCCGGATCAGCACGGTACACGGGTTGTGATTACAGGCGCAAGCAGCGGAATCGGCTACGAAACCGCGCGGGCTTTCGCGGCGAAGGGGGCGGAGGTGATCTTCGCCGTCCGGAATTTGCACAAAGGGGAAGAGGCCGCTAGACACCTGAGGAAGGAACATCCAGGCGCGAAGCTGAAGCTCATGAAGCTGGATCTGAGCGATCTTGCGAGCGTCCGTGAATTTGCCCAAGCGTATCGCGAAAGTTATGATTCCCTTACCTTACTTATCAATAATGCGGGCGTCATGACCCCGCCGTTCGAGAAGACCAAGGACGGGTTTGAACTTCAGTTCGGCAGCAATCATCTCGGACATTTTGCCCTTACCGGCCTTATGCTGCCTATGATGAAGAATGTTCCGTCCTCGCGCGTCGTTACGCTGAGCAGCTCCGTGATCAAAGGCGCTAAGATCGATTTCAATAATTTAGATGGAAGCAGCGGCTATAATCGGGTGAAATTCTACGGACAGAGCAAGCTTGCTAACTTGTTGTTTGCCTATGAGCTGAATGAAAGGTTGAGGGCGAGCGGCGCAGCAACCATCAGCTTGAGCAGTCATCCAGGCAGAGCGAACACGAATTTGTATTCGCTCGGTTCCGGTAAACAGCCCAGTCCGCTCATGAAACTCGTGGTGAAGCTATTGCGCACCCAATCCGCGGAAATGGGTGCATTGCCGACTTTGTTCGCAGCAACAAATCCAGCGCTCAAGGGAGGCGAATACATCGGTCCTGACGGGAAGGGCGGCAACAGAGGCTATCCTGTAATCGATACCTCCGTGCTCTCCAAGTATGACCGGCGCTCGACCAAGCGGCTGTGGGAGATCTCGGAATCGCTGACCGGAATATCGTACTTATCTTAGACACTTAGACAGCTTATCTTAAATATTAAATATCGTTCCTCCAAAAAGCGGTTCACCTTGGATTATTTATATCTATGCAGGCAATAACCCATCCTGATTAGCAATCGTCTACGTATAATGGGGGTGTTGGCAGTCTCTATCTTAACGTATCGAAAAGGGGAATACGATGGCAAAAAATTTATCAACCACTCAGGTATTGCGTCAATTAGATAATGCATTGAAGCGAAAAAGGCCCTTGTCGCTGGTTCGAATCGGCGACGGCGAAAATATCGTATTGGCTCAAAAATCGGTATGGTCGTTTCGTAAAGTGATGAGGGAACCCTGGGCGGCCATGGCGAAAAAAGGAAGGAAAGGCATCCCTTTCCCGAACCTAGAGATCCGAGACGAGATCGTCCGTTCCATCCGTAATGCCACGATCGTCGGCATACTTCCAAAAAATGACCGTATGATTCGAGCGCCGCGATACTTGAAGAGAAATTTAACCAATCAAACATTCCGTTACTTCAATTTAAAGCCGAAACGAACCTGTCATGCCTGCATCAACCGTATTGCCGTGCGGAAGCCTAAGTTCCGAAAAATGCTTAGAGGCAAACGGATACTTGTCATTAATCGAAATCCGTTCCATATTAAATCACTTTTGAAAAAGAAACCCTATCGTCTTCGTGTGACAGCGACCATCCCGTTTTCTAACTACAGCCAAATAAATTCGACCCTAAGACGAGTAAGAAAGTTGAAGCGCAAATTTGACATCGCACTTATTTCTTGCGGCGTAAATGCAGTCATCCTAGCACCGAAGATAGCTGCAGCAACCGGAAAGGTCGCTGTCGATTTTGGCAAAGCCCCTATGAAGATGTAAAAACGATAATGCGTGAATGGAAGCTCCTTCAAGATTAGATTGAAGCGCTATTGCCTAGCTTCACAAGCTTGGCTCCAGCTTTTACACTTGTTATCCTGTTACGCGTATCAAAAATAAACGTGCTGTGCTCCGAAATGAACTCCGCCGGGATGCTGGAATGGTCGACGAGAATAAGAACGCAGTCCGCATTCGCGAGCTCCTCAGCCGTTAAGGCGACACTGCTCCATATTGTTTCGTCATCCAATTGCATGGAATCCATATACGGATCGTGATAGCGGACTCCTATGCCTTGTTTTAGCAATAATCGAATTATAGGGATGGCTGGAGACTCCCTGATATCGACGGTATCCTTTTTGTAGGTTACCCCATAGATAAGGACGGAGGACGCCGAGATCGGTTTACCTGTGGGCAGATGTGCCAGTACCCGTTCAACGATATATTCCGGCATGGATTCATTGATGACATGCGATATTTCGATGAATCGACTAGAGGCACCGACTTGCTTTGCCTTCCATTGCAAATATAAAGGATCGACCGGTATGCAATGTCCGCCGACTCCCGGACCGGGATAAAAAGGACTGAATCCGTATGGTTTCGTGGCGGCAGCATGAATCACTTCCCATACATCAACCTCTAATTTATCGCATAGCTGAGCGAATTCATTGATAAATGATAGATTCACCAGCCGATACGTGTTCTCGAGCAGCTTGGTCGTTTCTGCGACTTCAGTCGAGGACACGGCTACGATTTTATCGAAAATGTGCTCGTAAAGCCTGCTGACTCTTTCCAGACAGCGCTCGGTTATCCCGCTGACCACCTTCGGTATTTCGTGCATTTGAAAGCTGCGGTTTCCGGGATCGACTCTTTCCGGTGAATAAGCCAAGTGCAGATCTTGGCCGATAACGAATCCGCTTTGCTCCAAAATGGGCTGAACAACCTCTTTCGTCGTCCCGGGAAATGTTGAACTTTCGATAACGATAAGGTGGTTCGGCTTTAACACGGGAATTAACCTGCAGCTTACATCAATCAAAAATTTCAGATCTGGGGTGTTTTCAGGAGATAACGGGGTAGGCACGCAAACAACAATGGAATCAGCTGACGACAAAATGGAATAATCCATCGTTGCAAACAATTTGCCTCCGGAAACCGCATGTTCGACTTCATGCTCTGAAACATCCTGGATATAACTCATTCCAGCTTGAATTGTTTTTATTTTCTTTTCATCCAAATCGATCCCGATAACCTCGAATCCTTTGCGTACGAACGCAATCGCAAGCGGTAATCCGACAAATCCGAGACCTATTATGGCGACTTTTCCTCTCCCATTTCCATACCCAATTAAAGTTGAATTCCTCTTTTCCATCGTGGTTGAAAAACACCCCTCTCACCTTGCTGCTTCTCTATTAAAATATTTAAAAGAATGGAAGATGTTGACGACCAATGACGGGTGCCGTTCGTCTAATTGGGGTACTTTCCTTTGAAAAGGAGAAAAATGCATGGGGAAAAACGCTAAGAGAGGCGTAACGATTGTTACATCGACCATCCGATCGAAGCATATCGATAGAATTTTCAAAAATTATACGCGTCAAAAGTGGAAGAAAAAAGAATTGATTATCGTCCTTAATAAGGACAATTTAAATATCAATCATTACAAGAAAAAAGCGCTGCGCTATCGAAACGTACGGATATTTAGACAAAACCAGAATAAATTTTTAGGTGATTGCCTTAATTACGCGACCGCCCGTGCAAGATACCGCTACATCGCGAAATTCGACGACGATGATTACTATGCGCCAAATTATATTCCGGAAGCGATGAAACAGTTTATCCTTTCGAATGCCGATGTCGTCGGCAAACGCTCTTGCTTTTTTTATTTCCCTTATAAATCCATCCTGTTGTATCGCAAGACTTCGGTCCCGCCTTACACCAAATGCAAGAAAATAGCAGGGGCTACGATTATGTATCACAAAAGGGTATTCCGGCATGTCAAATTTGTAAGAGCACGATTGGGGACGGATGTACGTTTCGTATCCGCATGCTTAAGAAACGGATTTAAGGTATATACCACGTCCCGGTTTAACTTCGCGGCCTTTCGAAGGAAGAATCGATATTCTCATACATGGAAGGTATCGGACAAGAAATTATTATCAGATCAGGATGCTCAAATTGTGCGCACGAAAAAATTCAAGAAATACGTTAAACGATCATCCAGGCCTTAAAAAGTTTTTCGCTACCGATTCGGGTCAGCGGTTCAATCGTCTATTGGTAATGGACATTACAAAGATTCATTTCCAGGACCCTCAGTTCGAGGGTTCCTTTTTTATGGTTCACATCCTGGTTGACCACAAGTAACCGAGCCATAGTCTGTTTTGCTTGGAGCATCGAATAGCGTCTTTCGAAGCGCCATACAATGGTAATAAGACGCGGCTGCGACTCTGACAGTTGCGGGCACCTCACGATACTTGTGGGATCGGAAGGAGGTTCGCATGAGAACGATTCGTATCGGCGCGGGTCAGGGCTTCTACGGCGACTCGATCCTGCCTGCCCTTGAAACGGCAGCGAGGGGAAATGTACAGTACCTATGCTTCGACAGCCTCGCCGAGCTCACGCTTGCGATTCTGCAAAAAGACAGGCAGCGCGACCCGTCACTCGGCTATGCAGCCGATATCGGCAGGCAGATGAAGGAGCTGCTGCCGATCGCGAAAGCAAACGGCATTCGCGTCATTACGAATGCCGGCGGCATGAATCCGGCAGGCGCTGCGCGAGAGGTTGCGCGAATCGCGAAAGAGCTTGGGCTCGGCGGATTGAAGCTGGCCGTCGTTGCCGGCGACGACGTGTACGCGGATATCGACGCGCTACGGGAGCAAGGTGCCTCGCTCGCTCATCTGGAGGATGGCCGCGAGATTGCGGACATCAGGGACCGCATCGTGTTTGCTAATGCATACCTGGGCGCGAAGCCGATCGTGGAAGCGCTTCGTGCGGGAGCCGACGTCGTCATTACGGGCCGGACGACCGACTCGGCGCTGTTTCTGGCGCCCTATATCTACGAATTCAGTATCAGGCCGAAAGATTGGCATCGACTTGCCCAAGGGGTGCTGATGGGGCATCTGCTGGAATGCTCCGGGCAGGCGGCGGGCGGCAATTTCAGCGGCAGCTGGCAGGCCGTCGAAGAGCTGGAGCGCATCGGCTTTCCGATCGCCGAGGTCAGCGAAGACGGGGCGTTCATATTGACGAAGACGGAAGGCACCGGCGGGCTCGTATCCGTCGATACCGTGAAGGAGCAGCTGCTCTACGAAATCCATGATCCATTTGCTTATGTCACGCCGGACGTCGTGCTGAACGTGACCGAGGTCCAGTTAGAGGCGGTCGGCGGCAACCGAGTAAGGGTGACCGGCGCGCGCGGGAAGAAACGTCCCGATACGCTCAAAATCGTCATGGGTTACACAGACGGTTGGCTCGGTCAGGCCATCTGGGGCTATTCGTGGCCGGATGCGCTCGCGAAAGCGCAGGCAGCAGGCCGAATCATTCGCAAACAAATCGAGCGGACCGGCCTGATGGCCGATGAAATCCGCACCGACTATATCGGTTATAACTCCCTGCATGGACCGCTTGCCGCGCCTCCCGCGGAGGAGCTGAATGAGGTTTACGTGCGAATCGCTGTGCGCACGAAGAGCAGTGCAGAGGCCGCCAAGCTCGGCAGGCTCGTTCCGCCGCTGATGCTGAGCGGCCCTCCTGCGATGGGCGCCTTTCTCGGCATGATGAAGCCCCGCGAGCTGCTTGGCATGTGGTCCTGCCTCGTTCCCCGCGGTCTAATCGAGGTTAAGGTGCAAGTAACAGTGGTGGAGGTGTAAGCGGTGGCTCTTATGCAGCTTCGGCATATCGTGCAAGCCCGTTCCGGCGATAAAGGTAACACCATCAATATCTCGCTGTTTGCGCCTAGCGATCACCTGTTCGAGGTGCTGGTCAGAGAAGTGACCGTCGAACGTGTGAAGGCGCATTTTACTGGACTTATTTACGGTGAAGTGGTGCGCTATTTGATCCCCCATCTTAGGGCGATGAACTTCGTCTGCAAAGAAGCATTGAGCGGGGGCGGATCCGCAACGCTGCGAATGGATAACTTGGGTAAATGCTACGCATCGAATCTGATGCGGCTCGAAATCGAAATCGGCGACGACAGAGGGTGATCGCGGGTGAATTTCGAATTAACGGCAGAGCAGGCGATGATTAAAGCACTGATTCATGAGTTTGCAGACAGCGAGGTTGCACCGGGGGCGGTCGATCGGGACCGCACTGGCCAATTCCCGAACGACGTGTTCGAGAAACTCGCTAAGCTCGGACTCATGGGTCTGCCTTTCCCGGAAGCGTACGGGGGAGGAGGCGCGGATACGATTAGCTTCGCCATCGCGGTGGAAGAGCTTAGCAGGGTATGCGCCTCGACTGGCATTACGTATTCCGCGCATGTCTCGCTGGGAGGGGCGCCGCTCGCGCTCTTCGGAACGGAGGAGCAGAAGAAGCACTATCTGGCTCCGCTCTGCAGAGGCGATTACTTGGGCGCCTTCGGGCTCACCGAACCGGATGCCGGCTCGGATGCGGGAGGAACCCGGACGGCGGCGGTGCTGGACGGCGATCATTGGATTATAAACGGTTCCAAATGCTTCATTACGAATGCAAGCTACGCCAGGAGACTCACGCTGACGGCCATCACAGACCGATCGAAGGGCACGAAGGGCATCAGCGCCTTTATCGTGCCGACAGATGCGCCCGGCTTCACGGTGCGGCGTCCTTACGAGAAGATGGGACTGCATGCTTCCGATACGACAGAGTTGATTCTGGAGCAAGTGAGCGTGCCGAAGGAGAATCTGCTTGGCGTGGAAGGAAACGGTTACAAGCAGTTTTTGGCCGTTCTTGACGGCGGCCGAATCGGAATTGCTGCGATGGCTGTCGGCATTGCCCAGGGCGCAAGCGACAAGGCGCTTCGTTACGCCAAGCAGCGCAAGCAATTCGGACGTGCGCTGGCATCGTTCCAAGCCATTCAATTCAAGCTCGCGGATATGGCGATGAACATCGAAGTGGCCCGCAACATGGTGTATAAGGCCGCGTGGCTGAAGGATCAGGGCAAACCGTTCAAGAAGGAAGCCGCGATTGCCAAGCTGTTCGCCACTGAGATGTGCATGAAGGTCTGCGACCAGTCGGTGCAAATTCACGGCGGTTACGGCTACATGAAGGAGTACGAGGTTGAGCGGTTCATGCGCGATGCGAAGCTGCTCGAAATCGGGGAAGGCACCTCGGAAATCCAGCGGATGGTCATCGCGGCTCAGATCGGCTGTCATGCCTGACAAAGAGGAGTTCTGTCCGATGGAGAATGAACATCAATCTGGGAATGACCGGCTGAAAGAGGTAATCAAGGAAATCAAAGCGGGTGGCGCCGCCAAATACCATGCGAAGAACGCCGAGCAGGGAAAGCTCTTCGTCCGCGACCGGCTTAAGCTGCTGTTCGATCCGGACTTCGAGATCGAGGACGCCTTGTTTGCCAATTGCATGGAAGACGGTCTGCCCGCGGACGGCGTCGTAACGGCAATCGGGCGGATTCACGGACGGACGGTCTGCGTCGTTGCCAACGATTCCACTGTCAAGGCCGGCTCCTGGGGAGCGCGAACCGTCGAGAAAATCATCCGCATGCAGGAAACCGCCGACAAGCTGCGGGTGCCCTTGCTCTATCTCGTCGATTCGGCAGGGGCGCGGATTACCGACCAGGCGCTCATGTATCCCGGACGGCGCGGTGCGGGGCGGATTTTCTACAATGAGGTGAAGCTGTCGGGCAAGGTACCTCAAATCTGTATCCTGTTCGGGCCGTCGGCGGCAGGAGGCGCTTATATTCCGGCCTTCTGCGATATCGTCATCATGGTGGAGGGAAATGCATCGATGTACCTCGGCTCTCCGCGCATCGTTGAGATCGTGACGGGCGAGAAGGCGACGCTGGAAGCGCTGGGCGGCGCCAGGATGCACTGCGCCGTATCCGGCTGCGGAGACGTGCTGGCGAAGAGCGAGGAGGAAGCGATTGCGCTGTCGCGGACGTATTTGTCCTACTTCCCGCCCAGCTTCGAGGAGAATCCGCCAAACCGTGAGCCGCGGTCTCCAGCGGATGCCGAGCGTCCGCTAAGCGAGATTATTCCGGATGACCAATATACGCCGTTCGATATGTACGCCTTCATTGAGGGACTCATTGACGAAGGGTCCTTCTTCGAAATCAAGCACCTGTTTGCCCGGGAGCTTATCACGGGGTTGGCGCGGCTCGCGGGCAACCCTGTGGGCATCATCGCCAACCAGCCGCGGACCAAGGGCGGCATTCTATTCCACGATTCCGCCGATAAAGCAGCTAAATTTATCAGCCTTTGCGACGCTTTTCATATTCCGCTGCTCTTCCTCACAGACGTTCCGGGCTTCATGGTCGGCACGGCGGTCGAGCAGGCGGGCATCATACGGCACGGCGCCAAGATGATCGCGGCCGCAGCCGAAGCGACGGTGCCCAAGATTTCCGTCATCGTCCGCAAAGCTTACGGTGCCGGACTCTATGCGATGGCCGGCCCCGCGTTCGAGCCGGACTGCTGCCTTGCGCTGCCATCCGCGCAAATCGCCGTAATGGGGCCGGAAGCTGCGGTCAACGCGGTATACGCGAATAAAATCGCCGAGCTGCCGGAAGCAGAACGGGCCGCATTCGTGGCCGGCAAGCGGGAGGAATACCGCCAAGCGATCGATTTGTATCAGCTCGCTTCGGATATGGTCATCGATGGGATCGTCCCGGCCTACGGCTTGCGCAAGGAATTAATCAAGCGCTTCGAAGCTTATTCGTCGAAGCGATTCGTCTTCACGGAGCGAAAGCATCCCGTGTATCCGGTATGAGGAAGGAGCGGGGCGGATGGCAGCGAAAACGGTGCAATGGGAACAGCAGGGCCGCATCGGACGAATCCAGCTGAGCCGGCCGGACAAATTGAATGCGCTGGATGTAGCGATGCTGGAGGAGCTAAATCGCATCGTCGAAGCCGTCTCACGCGACACGCGAGGCGTCCGCGCCGTCGTGATTGAAGGCGAAGGCAGGGCTTTCTGCGCCGGGGCCGACTTGAAGGAACGCCGGGCGCTGCACAATTCGGAGCAAATCCGCGCTGGCGTCGCGCAAATCAAAGCGGTATTCGACGCGCTGGCACGGCTGCCCCAGCCGACGATTGCCGCCATGAACGGACTCGCGCTCGGCGGGGGCCTTGAACTGGCGCTGTCCTGCGACTTTCGGTATGCCGTTCGCGGTGCGATGCTTGGACTGACGGAGGTAAGCCTTGGCATCATCCCCGGAGCGGGCGGCACGCAGCGGCTGCCTCGTTTAATCGGCGCTGCCCGGGCGAAGGAGCTCATCCTGACCGGCCGGCGTATTACAGCGGAACAGGCCTATGATTGGGGAATTGTGAGCGGCTTGGCAGACGACCGGGAGCAGCTGCATGCGATGTGTTTGCAGCTCGCGAACGAGACACTTGCGAATGCACCGCTGGCTGTCTATCAGGCCAAAGCGGCGATTAACCGGGGAGCAGGCACGGATCTGCGTACGGCGCTCGCCATCGAAACCGAAGAATACGAAGCGCTCCTGCCGACGAAGGACAGAGCGGAGGCGCTGGAGGCCTTCCACGAGAAGCGGCCGCCGCGCTTCAGCGGGGAGTAGGGGATGAAGAGATTGACTCCGTGATGGATGCTTACCAACTATGTCCGATTAGCGAGAATAGGCCGCCTGCAGTCATTGGATGACTTGCAGGCGGCCGTTTTGCCGTTATTTCATAATGCGATTACCAAGGAAGCTCGTTATCCTCGAAGAAGAACTTCCCGGACGGACCGTCAGCGGATAGGGTTGCAAGCTTTACGCTTGTTTTGCTGCCTTCGCTGGTATCCAAATCTGCGTGTTTGCCGCCGATTTCGGTTCTTACCCAGCCTGGATGCGCCGAATTGACTTTGATCGAAGTGTCCCGCAGCTCATGCGCGAGATGAATCGTGAATGCATTCACCGCCGTTTTGGATGCATTGTACGCCAGCAGCTTGAGGCCGTAGATCCGAGCTTCCGGATTGGCATGCAGCGTGAGCGACCCAAGGACGCTGGACAGGTTGACGATTCTGCCCGCAGTCGATTTGCGAATAAGCGGCAGCAGCTGCTGTGTTAAGGCAACGAGACTGAAGAAATTGGCATCGAACGTTTCGCGCAGCACTTCCGTCGACAAGGTGCTTGTATTGTTCATCGGCGAGAGATGCTCGACTTCTAACTGCACGCCGGCATTATTGATCAGAATATCGAGCTTGCCGTAACGCTGTGTCAAGAAATCGTATGCGGCTTGATGATCATTCGCATTCGTGACGTCGAATTGGAAGCTTTCCGCTTTAATTCCTTCGGAACGAAGCGTAGCAGCCGCTGCCTCGCCATTCTCCGCGTCGCGTGACGTGATGACGACCGTCGCACCCAGCTTGCCCAGCTCGCGAGCTGTCTCCAAGCCGATGCCCCGATTCCCGCCTGTAATGAATGCAACTTTGTCTTCTAACGTATTTGCGTGGTTAACCATTGTATCCTTCTCCTCTTTATTTGGGTTTTGGTTTTGGGAACATTCATTCTAATTAGCTCAAAAAAATTTGTCAGCTGCTTTTGCATTGCTTCGACAGAACCCATACTAACATATTGAGAACGATCAGTAAAGTAAAAAATTACATAGGGTTCATTCCACAGAAAGGCTTATTTTTCGTCGTATGGATTGCTGCCAAATTACGAAACGCGTATGATAGAAAGATCTGGAAACAAGGGAGATCAGGACTTCGGATGTACACGAATGAACGACATATGAACCGTCAAACCCATAGCGCTTCGTCGCATCCGGTCTCGCAGCCGCACAAGGCCGGCGCCGAGCTTGGCTCGCAAAACCGCTTGCTTGCGCTTCAGCGGATGGTTGGCAATCAAGCCGTCGTGCAAATGATGAAGAAAACTGCAGGCGAACCGATCCAGCGCGTTGGGTCCGGGTTGATGTCGATCGGGGCGATCAGCCTTGATCTCGCTTCAGGCGATCCCGCCAAAGCCGATATTCTGCGCAAGCTAATTGAGAGCTACGGCTTAAACAAGGTGAGAGCCGCCGTCTTAGATGTACCTGGCGCATTTACCGGCGATGAACGGGCGGAGATGACGATGCAGTTTCTCGAGCAGCCCGG
The DNA here is from genome assembly GCF_019431355.1 of Paenibacillus sp. R14(2021). Taxonomy (NCBI): domain Bacteria; kingdom Bacillati; phylum Bacillota; class Bacilli; order Caryophanales; family Paenibacillaceae; genus Paenibacillus; species Paenibacillus sp. R14(2021). The sequence goes on along the minus strand of NZ_CP080269.1, from coordinate 1,117,464 downwards.
CGCAAGCACAGAGATGGCCGTATGGGCCGGACGCGAAGCGGGCGATGGCAACGAGCGTTATCTTCAATTGCTGAAGCTGTATCTACGAGCGCAGGAAGCTGCCGGCTCGGCGGTCATCACGGAAGAACACATGACCGTCATTCGTTCGTGCGCGGAAGAGATTGGCGATAACAAAGGCCATTTGAAATACGTGGTATCCTCCGTACTGAAGGCCGAGAATTTGGCGCTTGCCCGGAAGAAGCTCGATGAAGTCAAGAAGTTCAACTTTAACGAGAAGCTCTTGGAACGCGTCGACGCCGAAGTCGAGAAATATGCGGATTTCGACAAGCAAAGCAAGCTATTCTCGATTGATAAAGAGGAGTCGGATCGGAAAAAACAGGCATTCGACGAACAATACAAACCGGCTTCCGAAGAGCGCAAGGTGAAGAAGGAAAAATCCGATTTCAAACGCAACAAGCTGCTTCTGGCCGAGCAGGAGCGGCTTGCCAAACCGAAGAAGGAAGAGATCGCGCTGGATGCCGTGAATAAGCGGGCGGAAGTCAACGGACCCGGTTACGAGAAGGTCACCGAGGAGCGAAAGGAACAATACGCGGCGTATTACAAGGCGGCGAAGTATCATCCGCAGGCCGACAAGGTTCTCGGGATGACGTCCAATTTGTTCGCCGATGCGCTGCAAATCATGGAAGTCGTCATGCTTGGCAAAGACGGCGAGGCCTTCGCACTGAACGCGAGCTTGTCGATCGACAAGCTGCTGTACCTGTGCGAGCTATTCGCTCCGCCCCAAATCGGGCAGCTGCTGCAGCAGTTGAAGCCGGACGGATTGGCGCCGTACTTGGACAACAAAATCTATATATCTTTCCTGCTTGCCTTGTTTAACGGAGGGGTGCCGGGAGCCGTATTGCTGGACTTGTCCAAGTGCGTCGGCAAGTTCTTCGCCTACTGCACGGATCAGGCGGTCATCGGCCATCTCATCACGCTCGTTCAGACCTACACGGTCAATGAGATCGTGAAGCTGCTGGACGCGGCGCCGCCGTACAAGTCCTCGGATGTCAACAAAATGCAGCTGCTGGTCACGCTGTCGCCCAAAGCGAATACTGCGAAGGATCTGCTCGCGGCGCTCGCTATGTGCGAGAAGGCCGAATGGGACGCGGCCAGGGTGCTTCTGGAGCAGCAGGCATGGGGGAACGGGCTGGACGCGAGCGCGCTCGAGCAGGCGATTCAGGCCAATATGATGAATAACGTCACCAAGGCGGGCAACTTCTCGAAATGGGTTCGTCTGCTGGGCGTGCTCGTCGAGAAAAATTACTATACGATCACATACAGTGACGTTAAGCGGTTGAAAATCAAAATGCCGACCAACGAAGTGGTCTGTACCGTATCGGGCAATGGCATGAACGAAACCTTCTACGTGCATGGACATCCCGGCGCCGAAAAGGCCAAAGTCGGCTCCCCGAACGCGTCGGATATCCATTTGAAGCCGGAGACCGGCCCGGGTATACTCGATCGGCTCAAGCGCGAACAGATTCCATCGGTTATCTGGAACGGGATCGGCGAGAGCAAGCGGAAAGCGCTGACGAAATAATGATTCTTGAGGGGCAGCGGCTTTGGGTTGATCTGAAGACATAATGGTGTTATGATACCCGTAATTTAAGGATTGGGGTTGAGTGCGGTAATGTAGAATTTTCTTGCTGGGAATAAAACGATGAAAACGAAGGTTTTCGCATGTTTTATTTGGCTATGCAAGAAAGTTCCGTTATCGCATCGACTCAAACCGGATATCCCGATCGAACCCCCGTGGAGGGGTTTGATTTGCTGTATATGGATTTGAGCTGCGAGAAGTAACTTTCTTGCGGCTCTTATTTTTTTATAAGCAGGAGGATATTTCATGTCATTAATTAATGTAACGAACCTGACGTTTGCCCATGAAGGCAGCTATGATACCATTTTCGAGAACGTAAGCTTCCAACTGGATACCGACTGGAAACTAGGCTTTACCGGAAGGAACGGAAGAGGCAAGACCACCTTTTTGAATCTGCTGCTTGGGAAATACGCGTACGGCGGAACGATTTCGTCGAAGGTGGGCTTCGATTATTTTCCGTTCGAGGTAGCAAACAAGGCAGATCAAACGCTGGACGTCATCGACGGTATTTTGGCGGATTACGAGCATTGGGAATTGATACGCGAGCTATCGCTGCTGAAGATGCCCGAAGACGTGATGTACCGGCCTTTCGATTCCTTATCGAACGGCGAGCAGACGAAGGTGCTGCTTGCGGCGCTATTCCTGAAGGAAGACCGGTTTCTGTTGATCGACGAGCCGACTAACCATCTCGACATGGAGGGGCGTAAGCTTGTCAGTCAGTATTTGCGGTCGAAGAACGGCTTTATCCTCGTCTCTCATGATCGAGCGTTCCTGGATCGCTGCGTCGACCATATTCTATCCATCAACAAAACTTCGATCGAGATTCGGAAGGGTAATTTCTCCGAGTGGTGGGCGAACAAAGAGCGGGAGGACCAATTCGAGCTGGCCGAGAACGAGAAGCTGCGATCGGACATCAAACGGTTGTCCGAAGCCGCCAAACGCACGAGCGGATGGTCGCACGAGGTCGAGAAAACGAAGAACGGCACGCGAAATTCCGGTTCCAAGATCGATAAAGGCTACGTGGGCCACAAGGCTGCCAAAATGATGAAACGCTCCAAATCCATCGAGCAGCGTCAGCAGTCCGCGATCGAAGACAAGTCGAAGCTGCTTCAAAATATCGAAAGCGCGGACAGCTTGAAAATCTCGCAGCTCGTTTATCATAAGCACCAGCTCACCGAGCTTGACCATGTGTCGATTTATTACGGCGACAAGCACGTATGCGGGGACGTTAATTTTGTAATCGAGCAGGGGGACCGCATCGCGCTCACGGGAAGGAACGGCAGCGGCAAATCCAGCATCATCAAGCTCATCCGCGGCGAGGATATCAGCCATACGGGGACCTTCCGAAGAGGAAGCCAGCTGAAGATTTCGTACGTCTCGCAGGACACGTCGTTTCTGCAAGGAAATCTGACGGATTACGCGAGAAACAGCGGCATTGACGAAAGTCTGTTCAAGTCGATTCTGCGCAAGCTCGATTTCTCCCGCGTCCAATTCGAGAAGGATATGGCCGCGTTCAGCGGCGGTCAGAAGAAGAAGGTGCTCCTTGCCAAAAGCCTCTCCGAGCGCGTCCATTTGCATATTTGGGATGAACCGCTCAATTTCATCGACGTCATCTCCCGCATCCAATTGGAGGAACTGCTGCTCGAATACGAACCGACGATTCTGTTCGTCGAGCACGACAGCGAATTTTGCAAACGAATCGCGACGAAGGTTATTGCGCTCTAACCGGTTTAATGGTGGCAGAACGAATAAGCATAGCTATGTACCTCATGAGCGCCTGTATCAGGCGCTCATTTTCGTATTCACGTTTTCACCTGTGCTCGCTGCTCATGGGGAGCTCCGCAAATAAACCGTACATTTTGCAAAAAGGGGCAATCGGCAGAAGGGGAATCTGCATGATTGCTCTTATTATGGCGTGCCCAGTCACGCTGGCTTGGCTTACAGCAGGCCGGCTACTTCTTTTTCCATCTGCGAAGGCTTCTCGGCAGAGCCGAACCGTTTCCGTACGTTTCCGCTGCGGTCGACGAGAAACTTGGTGAAGTTCCATTTGATTGACTTCGAGCCGAGCACACCGGGGGCGGCTTGTTTCAAGTGTTGAAACAACGGATGGGCGTTGTTCCCATTCACTTCGGTTTTCTCAAAGAGCGGGAAGGAGACACCGAAATTGATTTCGCAATAGCTATGGATGTCTTCATTCGGGCCTTTCTCTCCGCTGCCGAATTGGTTGGTCGGGAAGCCCAGAATTTCAAGGCCTTCGTCCTTGTACTTGGCATAAAGCGCCTGAAGTTCCTTGTATTGAGGCGTAAACATACAATTACTCGCCGTGTTGACGATCAGCAATACTTTGCCCTCGTATTCGTGTAGCGATTTGGATTCGCCTTTGACGGTTCTGACTTTGTAATCGTAAATGGACATGTTCAATCATCCTTTCAGTTATGCTGCCTAAAATTAAGTTGTGCACTTCCTAACTCATGATATGAGTATATCGCCAAATACTATTATGGTCAATTATATTTTGCACAATAAAAAAAGTGAAATAATGGATGTCAAAAACGCGGCGAGGCGTTATAAATTTAAAATCACCAACGCGCAGGAAGTGATTCTACCGAAGTGGGTATCATTTAGTACAGGAGGCCGGAAGCTGCATTCGTTCATGAGGACTACATACAACCCTGAGGAGGAAATCGTGTAGATGAGAACAAACATATTGCATGGCAAATTGGGTTTTTGAACGGCTCCGCTTGGAAATATGTTTCGCGACATTCCGGAAGAAGAGGCGCTGTCAACCGTAGATGCAGCTTGGGATCATGGCATTCGTTATTTTGACAGTGCACCATTCTACGATTGCGGGCTTGGCTGAAATTCGACTTGGCGAAGCGCTGTCAAAGCACAACGCGACGACTATGTGCTTAGTACAGTCGGCCAATTAATTCTGGATGAACTAGAAGACCCCGCGCTTCGATACTTGCGAGAAAAAGGAGGCCTGTTTGAATTCGGACTGGATATTGTTGTCGGAGGCCCGTACAGCTCGGGAATTCTCGCCGGAGGCACCCGCTTCGAGTATCAAGACGCCTCGCCTGAAATTATCGCCAAGGTTGAGCGAATCAAGAGCATCGCGAAGCGGCACGGGGTGAGCGTTAAGGCGGCCGCTCTGCAGTTTTCGCTTGCCAATCCAGCAGTCGCGGCAGTCATCCCAGGGGCGATCCGACCTGAACGGATCGCGGAGGACAAAGCAGCCCTGAATGCCGTTTGCACTTGTTATGAATCCAACAACAGGCTGGAACGAGATTAAGGAAGACTGTTGGACGGATGCAACTGGAGCAGTTCCTTCCCTTTCTTGACGATGTACGTAGCGAGCTCCGAGGCGTTGTCGCTGCCGACGTTCGTTGCCCGATGGACCGCACCCGCTGGGATGAAGATGTTCTGGCCGGCATTGAGCGTCACCGGCGGGCGCCCCTCGAGCTCATACCTAATCGAGCCTTCAAGCACGTAGGCGATCTCCTCTCCTGGATGCGAGTGCGTGGGGGAGATGACTCCCGGGCCGAAGTCGACGCGATCCTGGAGAACCTCCCGTCCGTCGATCGTGAGATCATGCCGCAGGAGAGCGGTGCGCTTGATTTCCTGCTGGGCGGATACTCTCTGAAGCGCATAAGTGACTCCGGCGGCCAACACAATTGCTGCTGCAAGGATTGAAATCTTGTTCAAGATCATGTGAATCTCCTTTCTTGTGGAAAATCATCGTACGAACCAATAGTATCCACTCGCCGCTATGAATTTATTACGAGTTGTCCTTGCTTGCTTATCATTCCGCGCGTTGTTAGAGCCCTGCATGTGCGGGTTTTTTTTGATCTGATTTAAGGCATAGATGACGTCTATATCCAATGTGAAATATATTAATTACTTCAATGGAGTCATTTCGTATTATAGTGTTACTACGAACTTAACAAGCGCCTTGCCGGTCTATTAGGCGAGATGCATTCAAACATATACCATGCATCCAAAATGAAAATACAATTTAGGAGAGATGAAGCATGAGACATTATTACAGTTCAGATAAAGCACATATTTTTTGGGATGAAGTCGTAGAATCGGTCGTCATTCGTTGGAATTCCTTTGCCAAAGGCGATGAGTTCCGCGATCCGTTAGACAAAATGGTTGAGCTGGCCGTCATTATGAAAGCGAAGAAAGCTTTGTTCGACAGCAGCCACATCCTAGTCGTAGCAGAAGACACGAAATGGTTGGAGGAAGAATGGCTTCCGCGCCTCGTGAATGCCGGCATTAAATATACCGCTACCGTCAACCCATCGAAATCAGTCAGCGGAAGCGATGAGGACAGGACTACGAACAGCAAAGAAACCGTGAAGCTGTTCCACCACGAATTCGAAGGGATTCACAACGCAGTCGCATGGTTGTCAGGAATTGCAGCCTAACTTGATCACATAAACAGGACTACGGTACGAAAGGTGGAGGAGACAATGGAACGTGAGTTAGCCCTTGAGCTTGTGCGCGTAACAGAGAAGGCTGCATTGGAATCAGCGCCTTGGATTGGCAGAGGAGATAAGAACAGCGCGGACGAAGCCGCTACTTCAGCGATGCGGGCGATGTTTGACTCCGTATCCATTAAAGGAACAGTCGTCATCGGCGAGGGAGAGATGGATGAGGCGCCGATGCTTTATATCGGCGAGAAGCTGGGCAACCAACAGGGTCTCGAGGTAGACGTAGCCGTTGATCCCTTGGAAGGGACTACGCTTGTATCCAGCGGCTTGAACAATGCCTTGTCCGTCATCGCGATCGCGAAGAAAGGCAATTTGCTCCATGCTCCGGATATGTACATGGAGAAGCTTGCCGTCGGTCCAGCCTTAGCAGGGAAGCTGAACGTCCTTGATCCCGTCGAGGTTACGCTGGCCAAAGCCGCCGAAGTCCTGCAGAAGCAGGTTTCGGAGTTAACCGTCATGCTGCTCGAACGAGAACGTCATCAAACATTGATCCAAACGCTGCGTAAGCTCGGCGTGCGCATCAAGCTTTTGTCGGACGGCGATGTCGCTGGCGCTATTGCACCAGCGATGTCGGAGACGGATATAGATATCTATCTGGGCTCAGGAGGTGCGCCAGAAGGCGTATTGGCCGCAGCAGCCTTGAAATGCTTAGGCGGTGAATTCCAGGGCCGTCTGCTGCCTGAGAATCCAGCCCAGTATGATCGATGCGTCGCGATGGGACTTGCTGACCCGAATAAAGTATTATCCATGGAAGATTTGGTTGGTGATGATGATGTCATCTTCGCAGCAACAGGAGTAACGAACAGCGAGTTTCTCGGCGGCGTCAAATATTTGCCGAACCAACAAGCGGAGACCCATTCCGTGGTCATGCGCGCGCAAACAAGAACAATTCGTTTCATTAAATCGATTCATTATTTGCCGATCAAGCATCAGAAAACAAGCGCATAAAGCAGCAATTGTGTAACCGGCTTTGGCGGAGTTGTGTATTCCTTGCCGTTCCTTAATAAGAGCGGCGGCGAGGGATCGGGTTCCGCCATTAGCGATGGGATTGTAAATCGAATAAAGCTAAGGCGAATAACAGATTTTTCTTGGCTTCCGCAAAGGCTGGATAGGGGGAAAGTCATCTTGACATCGATTGAACCAAATTGTATAGTTAAGTAGTTAATTATTCACTGGTGAACTTAAGGGGGAGTCCATTGAAGGAAGAAAACAACGTATATCGATGGGAAGTACGATGTTCGCAGTAAAAGTACGTATTTCAAAAAGCTATTGTCCATTTGTCATTTAGTTAATCAATTAATTATTAACATCAAAATATTAAACTGTAACGAAGGAGATGTACAGAATGTATAAAGGTAAAGTGGTTATCATCACAGGCGGGGGCGGAGGTATCGGCCTTGCAGCCGCGCGGCAATTTGCTGCGAAAGGAGCCAACGTTCTAATTACAGGACGCCGATTAGAAGCACTGGAAGAAGCCGCTGCCGGCCATCCGAATATCAAACCATTCGTAGCCGATGCCAGCGATCCAGAAGCAGCAAATCTCACTGTAGCGGCAGCGCTTGCGCATTGGGGGCGCATCGACGTCATCGTCAATAATGCTGGCGGAGGCGTTCTTCAGCCGCTTGAACAAGCGAATGCAAAGGCAATGCACGATATCTTTGCCGTGAATGTCGTTGGACCGTCGCTGCTTGCCGCTGCCGCAATTCCGCATCTTGAGAAAACCAAAGGCGCAATCGTCAATATTTCCAGTACGTATGGCAGTAAAGCAGCCGCGGGCTTGTCTCTCTATGGCTCAAGTAAAGCAGCAATCGAGCATCTGACGCGCTGTTGGGCCTTAGAATTCGCTCCCAAGGGGATTCGTGTGAACGCTATCGCGTCCGGTCCTGTGGAGTCGGCATTCCTTAAGGATCGAATGGGTCTTTCAAACGAGCAAATCGAAGCGGTTAAAGAACAAGAACGTCAAATGATCCCACTTGGCCGCCGCGGCGAACCTGACGATGTTGCGACTTGGATCTTGAACGTAGCGGATCCGGAAGTTAGCTGGATTACCGGACAAATTATCGCCGTCGACGGAGGCCTTGTTATCTCTTAAGGCCTCAAGCTGTAACCCCATATGCCGCATGTGACAAATCGTGATATGCTAGAAAGTAGCATAAACAGCTGTTAAGTGTTTCATTCATTACGATCAGCTCTTAATAACGAGTCAGGCACAATAAGAAAGGGGTACTACCGTACCATGAGAACCGAGGATCAAATTAAGGCCAAATTGATTCAACTTCAAGGACTGCTCAAGAACACGGATTCTGAGGTTCTACGCATTCAAATCGAGATGCTTGAATGGGTACTCAATCAGCCAACGGATAAATATCATACTTGAGCATGGAGGAAACCGCGGAAACCGCGGTTTTTTTTATGCATTCAAGAGGCGTGACCGAGGGATAGTGATTCCTTCTACTTCTTATTTCGTATAAATAGTTACTCAGATGGCACAATATAACTGATTCGCAACAATGAGTTCAGGTGTGTGATCCGCATAGATATGTCAGTTGGCAAAATCAGTTTTTTTCAAGTCTGCATGATTTTCATGCTTATGAACGGGCTGTTGAGCCATGTTATCCTCAATCCCATGCTCCTCGATGCAGCGGGAAGAGATGCATGGATTTCGGTTTTGTTGGCGGGACTCTTATTGCTTCCTTGGTGTGCGCTGCTTGTCCTGTTCATGAAGCGGTCCGGTCAGCAGAAGCTGCAGCCGTGGCTGGCAAGCAAGACGAATATCGTTGTCTCTTGGATCATTGTCCTGCCGATTTGTTTGCAGCTCTATCTGATTGGACTGTCGACCGTCGAGCAATCCTCCGTCTGGACCAATATTGACTACTTGCCCGGAACACCTAAGTTTGTCATCATCTTGGTTCTTTGCCTGGCCAGTCATTTCTTCGCTTCGTCCGGCTTACGGATGATCGCGATCAGCGCGGGTATTCTGCTTCCCATTGTGATCGCTCTCGGTTTTTTTGTTGCTTTGTCGAATATGCCGCAGAAAGATATGACGCTCTTAAAGCCGGTGCTGGAGCATGGTTGGCAGCCGGTCTTCCACGGCATGCTGTATGCTGGAGGCGGTTTTATCGAGCTGATGATGTTCGTGGCTGTTCAACATCGTATGAAGCCGGGAACTCGAGTCTGGAAAATCATTGTTTTTGCAGTGATTATGGTCTACATCACGATTGGACCGATATTTGGAGCAATATCCGAATTCGGTATCGCCGAAGCGGCTAAACAGTCCGATCCGCCTTATGAGCAATGGCGGTTGATCAAGCTGGGCAGCAATATCGAGCATGTCGATTTTTTATCCGTATTTCAGTGGCTGACCGGTGCAATGATTCGAATCGGCTTCGCGCAATTTCTATTGGGGGAACTTCTGCCGTTTAGTCGCGCGAGGCAGCGCAGCTGGTATAACCTAATCATTACGGTCAGTTATATAGGGATAGCCATAATTCCCATAGAGAGATATACGATTTATTTATGGATATACCGGTTTTACATCCCGACCTCCTTCACGGTAGCGTTATTCGTATCTCTCGTTTGCATCTCGATCTCGCTATTTTCCAGGAAGTTCAAGGAGGAAACAGCATGAATGGCGCTAAACTTGAGCCCATTACAGGTTGGAACAAGCAGACATTCAAGACCTTGTTCCAGCAGGCTGCGGACGTTGAGCTGCAGGAATATCGACTGGAGGAGGGAGGAAACGGCGAGGTTATTCTCGTATACAGCGGAGGTCTGTGCGATGCCTCTCTGATCGCGAAAGTCATTCTTCCAGAGCTGGTCAGCCTGCATCGGCAGCAAAAGCTGTACGACGTGCTGCAGCTGTCAACCATGTGCATTCCGCTGCCTCTATCGGCGGTCGACGTTCATGCCTCGCAGGAGCAGTTGTCCGAGTGGATCTTCCAAGGTGATATCCTGCTGCTGTTCACGCAGCCAAACCTGCTGTTTCGCATGGATATCGCACGCCGTCCGGATCGGACACCTGAGGAATCCAGCACGGAAATCTCAATAAATGGCCCCAAGGACGGCTTTGTGGAAGATATCGCCGTTAATGCGGCCTTGATTCGAAAACGGATCCGCAGCCAATCCCTCTGCTATGAAACGTTTACGCTGGGAAGAAGAACACGAACGAAGGTAGGCTTGTTTTATTTTTCGGATATCATTGCGCCAAGCGTGCTGAATGAAGTTCGGAAACGACTAAATCGAATCGATGTCGATGGTCTACAGAGCATTAATCACCTAGAGAAGATGATCGCAGATAAACCCTATGCGCTCCTGCCTTTATTCGATTATACCGGCCGGCCGGACAAGGCAGTCACCAGCTTGTTGAACGGGAGGTTTGTCATTATCGTGGACGGCAACCCGATGGTGCTCATCGGCCCGGGCACATTTATGCTCTTACTGAAATCACCGGAGGATATCTATTTCAGTTTTCAATACATTTCGTTTGCTCGTCTGATTCGCGCGTTCAGCTTTTGCTTGTCCGTCTTATTACCCGGCGTCTGGGTCGCGCTCACTTCGTTTCATCCGGATCAGATCCCGTTTCGGTTAATGTCAACCATTGCAACGGCACGCTTCGGCCTGCCGTTCTCCGGGCAAATCGAAATGTTTATTCTGCTGGTGCTGCTGGAGATTTTCAGGGAAGCCGGGCTTCGCCTTCCCAGCTCCATCGGCCAAACACTGACCGTTGTGGGCGGACTAGTGATTGGAGATGCGGCCATTCGAGCCGGATTCGTATCACCGAGCGTCGTCGTGGTTGGCGCAATCGTAGCCGTGTCGGGCGCGACGTTAGTTAGTCAGAATTTGAGCGGCTCCGTCATCGTCATCCGCTTCGTGTTCTTCTTTATCTCCGCCGCCTTCGGCATGTTCGGGTTAATCATCAGCATCGTGGTGCTGATCGGCTATATGTGCAGCTTAAGCTCTTTCGGTGTTCCTTACCTATCGCCGTTATCGCCGCCGAGCTTCAAAGACATGGTCAAAGCCGTTCTTCGGCTGCCCCTAAATCAATATAAGCGGCGCCCCAGTGACCTAAACACCTTAGATTCCGATAAGCAAGGGGAAGAGCCTCATGAGCGCAATCCTTAAATGGTGCAGCGCCGCGGTAGTACTGTTCATGCTAACCGGATGCTGGGATTCCAAAACCATTCAAAACATGGCGTACGTAACGGCACTTGGACTTGATTATCAGAATGGCCGCTATATCGCGTATATCCAAGTCCTTAATTTCACGAACGTAGCCCGAAGCGAGAAGCTCGAGATTGGCAAGAGTACGCCCGTATGGATCGGCAGAGGAGAAGGGAAGACGATGGTGGAAGCACTGACATCGATTTATCAGACTTCGCAGCTGCGCGTCTATTGGGGACATATTAAGGCGGTTATTTGTACGGGAGCGCTGCTAAATAACAAAAATGCGCTTAGACAAGCCTACGACGCGATCAACCGTTACCCTGAGGTTCGCTACAATGTTCTGCTGTATGGCACGAAGGATCGATTTCTTGAGCTTCTTTCGAATAAATCGATATTTAATCTGTCGTCGCTGGACTCGCTTATGGATTCGCCGGAAGAAACGTTTGCCCAGCGTTCCATGATTCAGCCCCAGTACGGGTACAGAAATATTGCCCAATTAAACGAAAAGGGGCGAACGATCATTCTCCCGACGCTTACGATTTCCAATAAGGAATGGCATCAGGACCAGATGAAAAAAGGCATGTATCGAATTGACGGCGCTTTCGCTATGAAAGAGCAGCATCTCTCGGGGTGGTATTCCGAGGATGATCTTAAGGGGTTAAGATGGATCAACAAGATAACCAAACAAGTCTATGTTATGATTCCCGATGCAAAAAAACCGACAGGGGCGTTATTCTTAACCAAACCGCATCATCGAATTCAAATGGTCGCTCAGCAAGGAGAAGCGCGCTTTAACCTCTATATCTCGGTGAAGGGCTCTGTTGAGGAAATGGCGGAAAACGTTTCCGTCTCTACAATGCAAGCTCAAGCTGCGCAGGTAGTCCTGGAAGAAATACGAGCGACATATATGAAGGGGTTTGCTTCGCAGACCGACTTGCTCAATTTGTTTGGCGTTATGTATCGCAATCAGCCCAAGCTGTGGCATCGCTTAAACGACCATCACCAATTGGTTTTGAAAGAAGATACCTTAAAGAAGATTGACGTTCATGTGAAGCTGACCCATACCGGCAAATATAAAGGTAGAGTGCTTCCGGACTAGCAGACCGTGCAGCCCTTAGGCCAATCAGATTGCAATTGCAAAATAATGATGGATACAACCAAAGCCTTGAACCCTTGCAAACAGCTGGGTAAAGGCTTTGGTTTTGTTCGTTATTTGGGCTCTATGGGCGGACTTCTCACTTTTCACCAGCTTTCAAATCGCTTATAATTATTTAATACTAGTAGATAGTTATCAATATATATTGCACGCGAGGTTAGGTTTATTATTGAAACAGAAACGGTGTGACGCCAAAGCAGGAGCGCCTACATCCATTCTGTAAATTTCAGGGTATAAGGATGGTAATCATGAGCAGCAGAGAAACGAAGACAGACGTCATCTTAATTGGCGCGGGAATCATGAGCGCGACACTCGGGACGATCTTGAAGCAATTAGCGCCGGAATGGAACATATCCGTGTTTGAGAAGCTCGAAAACGCAGGCGAGGAAAGCTCTAACGCATGGAATAACGCCGGAACAGGGCATGCAGCACTATGCGAGCTTAACTACACGACCGAGAAATCGGACGGTTCTATAGATATCAGTAAAGCAATTAACATCAATGAACAGTATCAGTTGTCCTTGCAGTTCTGGTCTTACCTCGTAAACAGCGGGCTGATCCGCAAGCCGCAGGACTTTATTACGGCCCTGCCTCATATGAGCTTGGTGCTTGGGGAGAAAGATGTATCGTTCCTGAAGAAACGTTTTGAAGCGATGTCTGCGAATCCGCTCTTTCAAGGCATGGAATTCTCCGAAGATCCGAAGAAGCTGATGGAATGGATACCGCTTATTCTGCAAAACCGTCCAGCGAACGAACCTATAGCGGCAACCAAAATCGACACCGGCACGGATGTCAACTTCGGCGCTTTAACGCGCATGCTATTCGACCATTTGAAGACCAAGAATGTCGATATTAAGTATAAACATAGCGTCGACAACATGGTCCGCAAGAGCGACGGCTCGTGGAAATTGAAAATTCGCAACAGCAGCGGCAGCATCGAACAGCATACGGCCAAATTCGTCTTCATTGGCGGCGGGGGCGGGAGTCTGCATCTGCTGCAAAAGTCCGGAATTCCAGAAGGAAAGCATATCGGCGGATTCCCGGTAAGCGGTATCTTCATGGTGTGCAACAACCCAGAAGTCGTGGCGCAGCATCATGCTAAGGTATATGGCAAAGCCAAGATTGGCTCTCCTCCGATGTCAGTTCCGCATCTGGACACACGGTTTATTGATAACAAAAAATCGCTGCTGTTCGGACCGTTTGCCGGCTTCTCGCCAAAGTTCCTGAAAACCGGCTCCGTGTTCGACCTGATCACGTCCGTCAAACCGAATAACCTCGTAACGATGCTTTCAGCAGGCGCCAAGAACATGGCCTTGACCAAATACTTAATCGAGCAAGTGATGCTTTCCAAAGAAAAACGCATGGAAGAGCTGCGGGAGTTCATTCCGAACGCGAAGAGCGAGGATTGGGAGCTTGTCACTGCCGGCCAGCGCGTGCAGGTTATCAAGGATACCGAAGCCGGCGGCAAAGGCACGCTGCAATTCGGCACGGAAGTCATTACCGCCGCCGATGGCTCGATTGCCGCATTGCTCGGCGCTTCGCCAGGCGCTTCGACGGCCGTTCACGTCATGCTGGATGTCATTAACAAATGCTTCCCGCAGCACATGAAAGCATGGGAGCCGAAACTCAAAGAAATGATTCCTTCTTACGGCATTTCACTTATGAAAAATCCGGAGCTTCTGCAAGAAATTCATGCTTCGACAGCGGAGTCGCTTGGTTTGGCTAAGAAAGAGCTGGCCTACAACTGACTCGCTCGTAATCGAAACGCAAATGATGAGTGACTGCATATGACAGCAAGAACCTTGGATCTTCCTTGATCGAAGGTTCTTTTTTATGTCCATGGGCGGCTGCACATCCGCGCACCGGTAAGAAATTAAGAGAATTTTAAGAGTTGGTTTACTATTCGTTTAGATGCTTTGGTTATGCTGAATAGGGTGCAGGCTTGATCCCGTCAGGTACCTCTTGTTTTTTCCGTTCGGATACCTTATGTTTGAACCCAAGAAGCCAATCAGAGGAGAATTCCAGCATGTCCATTCGGTTAAAGCTGCTGCTGTCCTATGCGGCGATGCTGGTCATCCCGCTTGTTTCGATTCTGCTTCTTTCGCTTCTAATGGTCATATTCTTCAGAGGCGGTCTGCAGAATATACAAGGCATATATAAGATGACCCAAGAGCAGTTCGATAAGGAATCACTGGAGCAAATCGCCAATGAAATCAAACGATCCATCCGACGCCAGCCAGACTTGCTGATGGACCTTAGCTACCTAGACGAGATCGCGAAGGAGCTGCAGCGCAATAATGCAGATATGGCCGTTCGCGTAAACGATTCCGTTGTCTATCATTCGCCCAACATTCCGCTGACGCTGCGGGATTCGCTTGACTTGTCTGCATTTAAGTGGAAAGAAGCCTTCACCCAATACCCCGTCAAGCGGATGGGCAATTCGGATTATTTGTACATGCAGCTTGATTTTAAATACCACAACAACGACAGGGGATCCGTCTTCATCATGACGAAGATCGATCCAATCAGCTATTTCATTCGCCAATTCTTCCCAACCTTGTTCGTCGCCTTGCTGTGTATGCTGGTCGTAACGCATATTCTGCTGACGACGTTCATGTCCAAGAGCATCATTCGCCCGCTGCAGGCGCTCCGGGATGCGGCCCGTGAAATCAAGGAAGGCAATCTGGATTTCCGGCTGCAGGTTAAAGGCCAGGATGAAATTGGCCAGCTAGGCATCGCTTTCGAGGAGATGCGCTCGCGCTTGCTTCAATCCATTCGCGTCCAATTGCAGTACGAAGAGAATCGCAAAGAATTGATTGCGAATATTTCGCATGATCTCCGGACCCCGCTGACAGCTATCAAAGGCTATATCGACGGCATTATGGACGGCATCGCGGATACGCCGGAGAAGAACGTGAAGTATTTGCGAACGATTGCCGTCAAAGCAGACGAGATGGACCATTTAATTCAGGAGCTGTTCTTATACTCGAAGTTGGATTTGAACCGGCAGCCGTTTCAGTTCGAAACGGTAAATGTCGTTCCATTCCTGCGCGATTGGACTGAAGAGCTGCAATTCGAGCTTGAGAAGCGATCGATAGCGTTCCATGCCGACATTCAGCTCGAGCCGCGCACCGCCGTATCTCTTGATCGAGATCATTTCAAGCGGGTCCTGGGCAACATTATCCAAAACAGTGTGAGGTATATGGACAAAGCCGAACCGGAGCTTCGATTAACGGCTTGCCGTGAGGGCGATAAGGCGATCATCATGATCGCGGATAACGGCATCGGGATTGAACCGGAGGCACTGCCGCATATTTTCGAACGGTTCTACCGCGCGGACGAATCGCGCAATACGCATACCGGCGGGAGTGGTCTCGGTCTAGCTATTGCGAAGCAGATCATGGATGCGCATGGCGGCGTTATTGCAGCATCCAGCGAATCAGGCGCCGGAACAAGCATCAAACTGAGTCTCCCCATTATGACAAGGGACGGATGAATCATGAAAACCATTCTTCTCATCGAAGACGATATAACGATCTCGGAGCTTCAACGGGATTACTTGGAAATTAACGGCTTTCGCGTCGACATGGCGCTCGACGGCGAAATCGGCCTGCAGATGGGCTTGGCAGGCATGTATGACTTAATCATTCTCGATCTGATGCTGCCGAAGATGAACGGTTTTGACGTCTGCAGGAAGCTCCGCGAGAAGAAGAACATTCCCATTCTGATGGTCACTTCAAGGCGTGAGGATATTGATGTGATACGGGGGCTCGGCTTAGGCGCTGACGATTACATCACGAAGCCGTTCAAGCCGGCTGAGCTTGTCGCCAGAGTAAAGGCGCATATTGCCAGATACGACCGGCTAGTCGGGGGAGTGGATGCCAAGAATGACATCCATATCCGCGGTCTGCGCATTGATCCCGATACGCGGAAGGTATTCGTGAATGAAGTCGAAGCTGTTCTAACGACCAAAGAGTTCGATCTGCTCTATTTCCTAGCGCAGCACCCGGACCGGGTATTCGGTAAGGACCATCTGTTCGAGCGAATCTGGGGAATCGATGCACTTGGCGATCTACAGACTGTCACGGTGCACATACGGAAGATCCGCGAGAAAATCGAACCGGATTCCGCCGATCCGTCCTACATCGAGACCGTGTGGGGAAGCGGCTACCGCTTCAAAGGATAATGGAAAAGGGATAGCCTGATGTCGAATCGGGCTTTCTTTTTTTTGGCCTGTTAAGCGAAGATAGCACCTTGATAGACACAGTTAAGAAAAAAATAAGGAATGGTTCATACCTGGTTTAGGAATGGGCATTAAAGTTGAATCGTCCAAGCAAAGATGTCTTTAACAAATTCAATTTGAAACGAGGAAAGAAGCTAGCCATGAACAAAATATTATCGGCCATGCAAGGGAATTCAGCTGGCATGCTCGCCAAAGTGCCAGAAATCACGCTTTACTTTTGGTTGACGAAGCTGTTGACGACGGGGATGGGGGAGGTCGCTTCGGATTATTTATTCGAGCGTCTGAACCCGCTCATATCCGCGCCGCTAAGCGTACTTATCTTTGTTGCAGCGATGATCCTGCAATTCAAAGTCCGCCGGTACGTCGCGGGCTTCTATTGGCTTGTCGTTATCATGGTCAGCATTTTCGGTACGACGGCTGCCGATGTTGTTCGCGTAGGTCTCGGCATCCCGTATCTTGCCTCGACGCTCTTCTTTGTTGCAGCGCTGGCGGCTATACTCACCGTATGGTACAGGAAAGAGAAAACACTGTCCGTGCACAGTATTTATACCCGCAGGCGCGAGACCTTCTACTGGCTCACGGTTCTTACGACATTCGCGCTTGGCACGGCGGCCGGAGATATGACCGCGACGAACATGCATCTTGGCTACCTAGCTTCCGGAATCATGTTCACCGCAATTCTAGCCATTCCGGCGATCGGCTTCTGGTTATTCAAGCTGAATGAAATCGGGGCCTTTTGGTTCGCATACATCATGACGCGTCCGGTCGGCGCTTCGTTCGCGGACTGGTTGTCCGCATCTCACAGCAGCGGCGGCATGGAGCTTGGCAAGGGTCCGGTGACATTCGTATTAACGATCTTTATTGTCCTTCTCGTCGTCTTCCGCGGCGGTTCTCCCGCCCAAAGCAAGAAGCTTGACACATCGTGGGCTAAGGAATATTGAGAGGAAGCAGCCTGTTCGGTCATTGACTGGACAGGCTTTTTTTTCATAGATGCTGGATCCGCGGTACAAATAACAGCGTACGATCGGCAGACAAGCTTCACTTTATCTGCAAGAAAGGTAAAACCATTTTGCTGTCTCATTCGTCTAACGGTATAGAAGAAAAGTGGCAGGAGAGGAAGCGCTTGGATAACGATTCACTGGTTAATGCAGCCCAACGCGGCGATGATGCTGCTTTCTATCGTTTCATTACGCTGCACCAGGATAAAATGTACCGGATCGCGTTCACCTATTTGAAGAATGAAAACGATTCGCTGGAAGCTATTCAAGAGGTGACGTGCCGGGCTTATATGCAGCTTCACAAATTGAAGGAACCGCGTTATGCGGGGACCTGGCTGATCCGTATACTCATGAACTATTGCGCGGACGAGATAAACAAGAGGTCTCGCAGGAACGGCAGACTGCAGGCAATGGCAGTCGGCTTAGAGTCGCATCTATCCAGCGGCGAATCCGAATTATTAGAGAAAGTAGTACTAGAATCGGCCATAGAGAAACTGGACGCCAACTATCGGGATGTCATACAGCTGAAGTATTATCATGATCTAACGATTACCGAGATCGCAAGAACGCTGGAGAAGCCGGAAGGCACCATAAAAACTTGGCTGCATAAAGCCCTCGGCGGGCTGCGTAAGCGGCTGGAAAAGGACGGTGAATCCCATGAATGAATATCGCGATCATAAAGAGCAGAAGTGGCCGCAGTTGGATGCGATGAAGTCGCATATTGAGCAAATTGCCGTCCCCTCCGAGATCGAGGAAAGAATTAGGAGCGGCATTCGGATCGGCAGGCAGCGCAGAAGAAGCAGATGGATGGCTAAAATGGCTTCTTACACGGCAGTTCTCCTCTTTCTCGTATCTGTAGCGTCTGTACGATTCTCCCCAGTGGTTGCCGCATATGTTGGTGATATACCCGGCTTGCGCTCGCTTGTCGAGCTTATCAACTATGACAAAGGGCTCCAGCTCGCCTTGGAAAACGACTTTATGCAGCAGGTTGGCCGCTTTGAAGAGCATGACGGCATCAAGCTGACCATAGATGGCATCCTTGCCGATGAATCGCGGGTGGTCGTCTTCTACACGCTTAAGAATATGAACGGTCAACGGGGTATCGTAAATCTCCAAGATGTGAAGCTGATAAATAAGCAGAATACCTCCATCTTATATGGGGCTTCGGATTTCAAGGAGGACTGGATAAGCAAGCAAGGCACAATCGATCTGAATTTCAAAGAGGGCACTGCAGTTCCGGATGTTCTATCGCTGCAAATGAAGGTCGGCAAGGATCACGATACAGCATCTAAGCGTAAGGCATGGTCGTTTGATATTCCCGTCGATAAGACAAAATTCGAAGGGCGGAGAGAAACCTATGCGCTTAACAAGACCGTTACCGTCGAAGGCCAGCGGATCACCTTTGGGCAAATGACCGTCTATCCGACGAGGATCGGAATCGAGGTTGTTTACGATCCAAACAATACGAAGAAATTGTTCTATTTCGACAATCTGCGAATCGAGGATGAACATGGTGAAACCTTCGGTACAATTAGTAACGGCATTTCCGGTTCTATCGTGTCTGAGAACCGTCAGCTGCTATATATCCAAAGCAATTACTTCCGTAAGCCCAGCAAACTCTACCTGCGAGCAAGCAGTATCCGCGCGCTGGACAAAGCGAAACTGGAAGTGAAGGTTGACCTTGCGAACAAGAAGCTGCTCGCCCGACCGGACGACCGGCTAACGCTCCAGGATATCGGCACCAGCGCGGAGAACGGCCAGCGCATTCTCGTCTTCGGACTTAAGAGAGAGGACCCGATGGATAATAAGAATCGACAGTTCAGCATATTCGACAGCACGTACGCGGATGCTTCGGGTCATCGCTTTGAATCCAACAGGACCGGATCGACAGGCGATGAGTACCAATACTTCATTAAGAATACGAGCTATACCAACCCGCTAACGCTCTCGATTACGGACTATCCGTCCCGGATATATGGAGACATCAATGTTAGAGTTAAATAGGGAGCGAGTGGGATCATTGCGACATCGAGTTAACGAACATAAAAGCGTGGCCGATCCTCGGCAGGATTTCATTTCGCTCGAATGGGATGTTTGGTAGTGGGGAGGGATTTCACATGAACATCCAATTGAATCCGGCGCTTGAATCCTATGAAGTGCCGGACCTGCGAGAAGCTGTCGGTTGGGAGAGACGCGATCAGGACTACAATACGTTGTTAGAGAAATGCAATTTCTGGGCGGGTTCACGAAACGAGCAGGGGCTGCTTATCGCATTTGGATACATCGCAGGAACTGGCTTGCAGCATGGGTATTTGGAAGATATCATCGTTCATCCTGCGTATCGTAGACAGGGAATAGGAGAGCGGCTTGTCACGCAGCTCGTGAACGAAGCTGAGCGGCGCGGCATCGAAATCATCACCTTAACCTTTGATGCGAAGCATCTATCGTTCTATGAGAGATGCGGGTTCACACCTTGCGCGGGGGGGCTTTGGCGAAAGCGATGATGGTGTGCGGAACCTCAATTATTCAGGGCGGCTGCGCGTCGCGGCCAGGGTGGTAACTGTTCCACAACGGCGAGCTTGCCGATCTGAACGACTTGGTTCACCTTGTCATTTACGATTGGAGCCTTGATCGTCTCGGTTACGAATTGCATCGGAATGTATACGACGGCGCCAATCGCTTTCGGCGCGGCTGTTAGTATTTACTTCTACAGATGCATTTAAACCGTCATCCCTCGTTTCCATTCAAGAACGATCGTTCAAATTTATTTTGACCGATCGTTCTTGATATGATAAAGTTGCATCTGAAAGGAGGGAACACGGCAATGGCTAGAACCAAGGAATTCGACCAAGATGCCGTTCTGCTCAAGGCAATGCGACTATTCTGGCATCAGGGCTACGAGAAAACATCCATGCAGGAGCTCGTTACACATATGGGTATACACAAGGGCAGCATGTACGATACCTTCGGAGATAAACGCTCCCTGTATATCAAAACGTTAAAACGGTACAGTGAAATGCTCGAGGAATCCCAGCAGCGACGAATGGCGAATACCAAGTCAGCTGCGGAAGCCATTCGGTCGTTATTTGATAACGCGATCCGGCATCGAGATGAGAATCCTGAGGGCTGCTTTATGGTAAATACAGCGGTTGAGCTCGCCAATCATGATGCTGAGGCCAGAGATTGGGTGCAGCATGATTGGGCACGTACAGAGCAGCTCATTCTCGATCTTATTGTGGAAGGTCAGCAATCCGGTGAGATACCGATGACACTGCATGCTGAAAGACTAGCCGCTTTTTTGAATAATGCCTTAATCGGACTGCGCGTTATGGTGAAGACTACAATGGATAAGGCAAAATTAAACCAAATCATCGACATGAATATGTCGGTCTTGAAATGAAAGTCGCATTACAGCTGTTTTATTTCATGAATGTTAAGGTGAAGGAGAGAGAATTAACAATGGGTAAACTCGATGGTAAAGTAGCTTTAATAACGGGCGGCAGCAGCGGAATCGGATTGACAAGCGCAAAAATGTTTGTCGCGGAAGGTGCAAAGGTCGTCATCACCGGACGGAATCAAGATACATTAAACTCGGCGGCTGAGGAGCTGGGCGCTGGCAATGTCATTGCCGTTCAAGCAGATTCAGCTGATCCAGACAGCATGGATCGTGCCGTATCCGAAGCCATAGCAGCATTCGGCCGGCTTGATATTGTATACGCGAATGCTGGCATTGCGGCTCCCACGCCGCTTGGAGGCACCTCAGTCTCCGCATTCCAAGAAGTTCTTAACATTAATGTTACCGGCGTCTTCATCACGGTACAATCCGCGCTGCCGCATCTCAAGGAAGGTGCCTCAGTCATCTTGACAGGGTCGACGCGCTCAACCGACGGTTATCCGGCACGGTCTGCCTATGCAGCGAGCAAAGGAGCGATCAGCAGCATGGCTCGCGTGTTCGTATCCGAATTGTCGCCGAAAGGCATCCGCGTAAACACGGTGGTTCCGGGGGCAACACGAACGCCGATTTGGAAACAGTCGACACCGGAAGCCATTGCCAAGCTGGAGGCTGGCCATGCGCGTTCGATACCGATGGAACGGATGGGTGATCCAGAAGAGGTCGCCAAAGTCGCATTGTTCCTGGCATCCGATGATTCGTCCTATGTGCAAGGAGCTGAAATCGTCGTGGATGGGGGAGCAGCAGCATCCCCGCTCGGAGCGCCAATTTACCGTCAAGGATAAGAATTTTTTTCAGCATAGAAGGGAATGTTTAACCATGTCCAACACCTACGAACCAGCAACAACTGGTCTTCTTCTCGTTGACCCTTACAATGACTTCTTGTCGCCCGAAGGCAAGCTATTTCCGCGTACGAAAGAAGTCGCGGATGCCGTAAACACACTCGAGCACTTGAAGAAAATCGTTGCTGCGGTTCGAAAAGCCGGCATTCAAGTGTTCTTCGTTCCGCATCACCGCTCCGAGCCTGGTGATTTCGACACGTGGAAGCATCCGACGCCTTACCAGCTTAAAGCTAAACAAGGACAAGTGTTTGCGAAAGATTCCTGGGGCGGTGAGTTCCATCCGGATTTTCAACCTCAGCAGGGAGACGTGATTGCCAAAGAACATTGGGCGAGCAGCGGATTCGCGAATACAGATTTGGACCACCAGCTAAAAATGCACGGCGTTCAGAAGATTATCGTTGTCGGCATGCTGGCCAATACGTGCATCGAGGCGACCTCGCGGTTCGGCATGGAGCTTGGTTACCATGTTACCCTTGTAAAAGATGCGACGGCGGCTTTCACTAAAGAAGGGATGCATGCGGCCCATGAAATTAACGGTCCGACCTATGCGCATGCGATCTTGACCACCGAAGAACTGCTTGCAGCGCTTTAATCAAGCAGTGCCATCCAAAACCTAAATCAAAGGAGAGACTTGAACATGATTAAAATCGAAAAACCATTGTACACAGCTACCGTAAACGTTGAAGGTGGAAGAGAAGGCAGGGCGGTTTCCTCGGACAACTACCTGAACGTGAGTATGAGAGTACCTAAAGAATTAGGGGGACCCGGTGGAGAAGGAACCAACCCCGAGCAGTTGTTTGCAGCTGGATTCGCCGCATGCTTCGAAGGCGCGATGGGCGTTGCGCTCCGCAACAAGAAGATCAAAGCGGATAGCATTCAAATCGCTTCCCAAGTGACGCTCGGCAAGGATACCGAAGACAAATTCGTGCTGGCGGTGAAGCTGGACGTTACGGTTAAAGGCGTTGCATCCGACATAGCGAAGCAAGTCATCGAGGAAGCTCACGGCATCTGCCCGTATTACAGAGCTACTGTCGGCAATATCGAAATCCAAACGAATCTTGTCGGTTAACGTTTAGGCTCCATCAGCTCGCGCATTTCATCTGCCTCTTTGTACGACGGCCACCCGAGGGCGATATCGAGGAGCGGTCCCAAGCGAAGAGGCGATGAGGCGCGCGCTACAAAGTACATCGCTGGCTTGCAAAAATGAACTTCTGATTACATCATCTAACTATCAAGGAATAGATAGGCGGCATCAAAATGAACGACAAAATTGTCATGCCGGTTTGGACGTTCGGACTGTTCATCGTCATCATGAATACAACGATGTTCAACGTCTCCTTACCGAGTATCATCCACGACATCGACGTATCTGCGGCACTTGGATCGTGGATTATTTCCAGTTACTCCATTGGCTACGCCTTATCTACGGTGATATACAGCAGGCTCTCCGACGTGCTGCAGATTCGAAGATTGATCGCTGTCGGGCTCATCATCCTCGGCCTCGCTTCCGTCTTCGGCATCTTCGCGTCAACCTTCGAGACGCTGCTGTTTGCTCGGATCGTCCAATCGGCGGGGGCCGGCGCCATGGCAGGCCTCGGGTTAGTACTTGCCAGCCGGTACATTCCGTACGAGAGGCGGGGCAGGGCGATAGCGATGATCTCGTCAGGTTCGGCAATGGCTTTCGGGCTCGGGCCGATCGTCGGCGGGATCATCAGCGAATACTTCGGCTGGAACGGGTTATTTGCCGTCACCTGCCTGGTTCTTCTCCTGCTTCCGATTCTGCTTCGCCTGCTTCCTAAGGAACAGCCGAAGCCGTTTCGGTTCGATGTGATTGGTGCGATCTTGACCGTCGTTAATGCGGTTGCGCTGCTGACGGCCGTGACGCAGCGCTCGGCTCTGTGGCTGGTCATCGGGCTGGTCTCGATAGCGGCGCATGCCTGGCATCTCAAACGGGCGAAAGAATCCTTTATTAACTCGGAGCTGCTCGTAAAGCCGGCTTATCGAAAACTGCTTGTCGTCGGGTTTTGCACATTGATGCTGAATCTCGGCAATTTGTTTTTGATGCCGCTCGCGCTGGCGAACCTGTACGGCCAATCGCCGCTTAAGATCGGATTTATCATTGCGCCTGGCGCTCTATTGTCTGCCTTTCTCGCGCGCTACGTCGGCCGCTGGATCGACCGCTATGGGAATGTGCGGTTTCTCGTTCTAGGGCATATCGTGCTGGCGGTCGTGCTGATTGTCTTCCGGGCGGAACTCAGCGCCTCATGGGCGGTTATTTTGATCGGTTATCTGTGCTTCTCGCCGGCGATGTCTGCAACGATCGCATCGTTAAACAACGAAACCTCGCGCATTTTGCCGACCAAGCTGATCGGCTCGGGCATGGGCTTCATGCAGCTCGTCCAGTTTTTCGGCGGTTCGTTCTCCGTTGCGGTTTGCGGTCTGCTGCTCGAGCTGCAAGCGAAGCACACGCTAGTTCTCGCCTACAAGCATGTGTACGGCGTATTAATCGGGGTATGCATCTGCTCCTTATGCGTGCTGCTGTGGTATGCCGATTCCGCCCGTCGGTTGAGCAGCGCGTCAAGCGCGGCAGAGACGGCGAAATAATCGAACAGCCAATGAGCAAATACCGCGGAAATCGCGGTATTTTTTGTTTTCTGGTAAGCTTCGCCAGTTAAGACGTTTGCTTCATTGCGAGCCGAGGCCGCTGCTTTAACATGACTTTTGGCATAGTGCTTCTCATCGAGCATGACGAAACGGTAAATTGCGTTGATTTTCACCGGCAAAGACATGACTTCTCTCAGATTATCCCACGCCCGCGACTTGTTAAAATGCTAAGTGTAAGGAAAAGGGAGGCGGTCGGCGCGAGACAAGTGATGAACGCGGAAGAAAAGGTCGCAGTCGGAGAACGTATGCGGGAGCAGCAGTTGATTAACGGGGATACATAAACCCCAATTGATTTCACGGAGGTGTAAGGGATTATGAAAAGGAAAAAGGTTAGATTCTATGCGGTATCCATAGCGCTAATAGCCATAATTGGTTATTTCGTCTACGGTACACTCAACAAATCCAGAGTTGCCGAGGCGCAGGACGTGCTGACCACAATTAATGAGAACGCAAATACGTCGACTGATACCGCCATATTCGCGGGCGGCTGCTTCTGGCATATGGAAGAGGCATTCCAAGAGCTTAACGGTGTATTGAGCGTATATACAGGCTATACGGGCGGGCAAAAGGAAAATCCGACGTATGCAGAAGTGGGCTCAGAAACGACAGGTCATCTGGAATCGGTCGAAGTTCACTATAACCCGGATGTCATCTCTTATGACGAGCTGCTGCAAGTATTCTGGCGCAACGTCGATCCTACCGATAAGGAAGGCCAATTCGGCGACCGCGGCAATGAATATCAATCAGCCGTCTTCTATACAAGCGATGAGCAGCAGAAGTCGGTGGAAGCTTCCGTGAAGGAGCTGGAGGCGTCCAAACGGTTCAACAAGCCGATCGTGACGAGGATTGATGCAGCAACGACGTTCTACAAAGCAGAGAATGAGCATCAGGACTACTATATCAATCATTCGCTCAGCTATAAGATGAGCGAAATGTTTTCCGGCCGTGACGGCTTCCTAGACAAGGTTTGGGGTAAGGATCGGGAAGTGAAGTTCAGTGCCGGTCAAAGCTACGACAAAGATTTCAACAAAGAAGAAAAGCTGAAAACACTCACGAAGCTCCAATATAACGTCACGCAGAACGGACAAGATGAAACACCGTTCAACAATGCGTATTGGGATAACAAAGAAGAGGGCATCTACGTCGATATCGTCTCGGGCGAGCCGTTGTTCAGCTCGAAGGATAAGTACGACGCGGGTACCGGCTGGCCTAGCTTTACGAAGCCGCTCGAGCCAGGCAACATCGTACTGAAAGAACATGGCAGCATTTTCTCGGGCGTACAAGTCAGAAGCCGCATCGCCGACTCTTTCCTCGGAGACGTGTTCAAAGACGGCCCTAAACCGACAGGACTGCGCTTCTGCATGAACTCCGCAGCGATGGACTTTATTCCAAAGGCTGATCTCGAGAAAAGAGGCTACGGCGCTTATGCCAAGCTGTTTGCCGAGTAAGTAAGCCTTATCCAATCTGCTTCAACATCATTCATCAAACCTAACTTACTGGAGGAATTATACGATGAGAACGGAATTCGCATGGCATGTCTTCGACAAACACATGGATCAATTGATCGAGGTATTCGAGCAGTCTGTACCTGAGAAACGCAATATCATTCCCGCAGGCTTCAAAAACCATATCCACTGGCATCTCGGCCACGTTCTTGTCGTGACGCAGTTCCATGTGCTCAGTCTGTCGGAGCAGCCGCTCGTTCTTCCTGATTCCTACCAGGCGTTATTCGCTTACGGCACGATACCGACGGCTTGGGAAGAAGAAGCTCCGGCGTGGGATACGCTGATGGCGCAGCTGAAATTGCACCGCGAATATCTCAAGGAAACGTTGAAGGACAGACTGGGCGAACCCGTTAAGGAGAACTTCCTGAAAGCCGAAACGATTGGCGAGCTGATCTATGCAACATCGCTGCATCTGTTCTATCACCAAGGCGTCGTATACGGAATGAATAATGCGTTGAAATGATGATAGTTGCAAGAACAACCAGCAGTTCTGCTTTGAACTGCTGGTTTTTTTCATAATCACTGGAGCTCCCGGTTAAACTGCCTGTAAAGGAGACGTGTCATGAAACTGAGATCGAAGCTTGTAAAACCCGCAGCGGCCGTCCTCGTCATCCTAGGGCTGCTGGCGTTTAATCACTATGTGCTGCATCTGAGTCCGGAAGGGATCCGCACCTGGATATTAACCTTCGGCTGGGCTGCGCCGGCACTGTTCATCCTTCTCTATGCCGTGCGTCCGTTGATCTTGTTTCCGGCGTCCGTTCTTTCTTTGGCTGGCGGACTTGCCTTCGGTCCGCTCTGGGGAACGGTGTATACGATCGTCGGCGCGACGCTAGGGGCAGCGCTCGCTTTCGGATTAGCGAGGTTGCTGGGAGATCGATTTGTTTCGATGAAGGCGAGGACGAAATGGGGCAAGCTTGAAGGGCAGCTGCAGCAGAAGGGTTTCATCTATATTTTGTTTCTCCGGTTCATTCCTATATTCCCGTTCGATCTGATCAGCTATGGGGCAGGTCTGGCCAAAGTACGGTTTACCGCCTTCTTGTTCGGTACGCTGCTCGGCATCCTGCCCGGCACGTTCGCTTACAACTTTCTAGGCTCGAGTTTCCTTGAAGGCAAGAAGTCGTACATCATCCTGGCCGTGATCGTGTTTGCGCTTGTCACCATTATTCCGGTTATCTTGAAAAAACGCGTGGTTCCTAAAGCATAGAGAGGAAGGGCATCTGCGATGAAAAGCTATGATCTCATTGTTATCGGCGGCGGATCCGGCGGATTAACCGTGGCGGCAGGCGCAGTGGGTTTCGGGGTGAAGGTGGCCTTGATTGAGAAAGAGCCTGAACCGGGAGGCGATTGCCTACATACCGGATGCGTGCC
Organism: Paenibacillus sp. R14(2021); assembly: GCF_019431355.1. Classification (NCBI taxonomy): domain Bacteria; kingdom Bacillati; phylum Bacillota; class Bacilli; order Caryophanales; family Paenibacillaceae; genus Paenibacillus; species Paenibacillus sp. R14(2021). The sequence goes on along the minus strand of NZ_CP080269.1, from coordinate 1,089,939 downwards.
TTCCAAGGCGCTGATTGCCGCAGCGAAAGAGCTGCATACAGCCAAGAAAGCCGCGGAAGCCTATGGATTGACCTTGCAGGGCGAAGCCAATTACCTCGAAGCCTACGGAAGGGTGCAGGCGGCCAAAGCGGCCATTCAGCCTCACGACAGCAGAGAAAGGTTCCGCAGCTTGGGCGTGGACGTATACCAAGGCCACGGCCAATTCCGAGACAAGCATCTCATCGAGATTGGCGACGAAGTGCTGTACGGTAAACGAATCGTCATTGCGACGGGCTCTCGCACGGCTATTCCAACGATCGAAGGCTTACGCGATGTCGATTATTTAACCAACGAAAGCGTCTTCGACATGCAGGCGCTGCCCAAGACTATGGTCGTCATCGGTGCCGGTCCGGTCGGTCTGGAATTGTCGCAAGCCTTTGCCCGTCTTGGCACTCAAGTAACGGTGCTCGAACGTGCAGTGCGGCTGCTGGCTAATGAAGACGCGGATCTCGTCCCTTACGTGCAGGCTGCTCTGGACAAAGAGATGACCGTGATGTTTGGCGCAAGTGCGAATAAAGTCGAAGCTTTGCCCGATGGACAGAAACGGGTAACGATTATTCAAAACGGGGAGCAGCTCCACCTCGAGACAGAAGCCCTGTTTATTGCCACTGGCCGCAGGCCGAATATTGACCGCCTTGGCCTTGAGCGAATAGGCGTGCAAATGGATGGCGACCATGTCGCCGTAAAGAAGACGCTTCAGACCAGCATCCCGCACATCTATGCGGTCGGAGATGTAATCAAACCATTTCCGTTCACGCATGCCGCGGGTATGGAAGGAAAGCTTGTCGTCGGTAACGCGGTGTTCGGCCTGAAACGTAAGGTCAGCTACGCGAACGTGCCCTGGGTCGTTTATACGGATCCGGAAATCTTCCATCTGGGCATGACGGAGGAAGAGGCGCGTCAGCATATGGGCAATGATATCCGGGTATATAAAGTAACGCTCGATCATGTGGACCGCTTCATAACCGACCGGAATACGGAAGGCATCGTGAAGGTCATTACGGATCGTAAAGGATTGATACTAGGCGCTCATGCCGCTGGGCACGGAGCAGGGGATTGGATGCAGCAAGCCGTGTTTATGAAACGTTTCGGCCGTAAGCTGCCCGACATTTCGCATGTGGTGCATCCGTACCCGGCCCGCTCCGAAGCCTTCATGAAAACGGCCGATCAATATTGGCGGGATAAGCTGTTTCAAGGCGGAATTGCAGGACGGCTCATGAAGACATACGTGAAATGGTTTCGATAGCGTAATGAGCAGTGCTTGCCGAACAAACGAACGCATAGTTTATACCATAAAGGGCTAAAACTGTAACAAACTAAGTAGTTAGGGTTCATTCATCAACCATAAATGATAAAGACCGGGGTGGTCCTTATGACAATGAAACGATATCTTCTCGCCACTCTTGTCCTATGCATGCTGAGCGTGACCTTAGCTGCGTGTTCCTACAGCCGTACGAGCGATAAAGCCTTGGATGCGGATTCGAATGCGGCGCTGTTATCAGGCAGCTGGGATGATGTGCTGGCTGAAGCCAGAGGGAAAACCGTCAATTGGTACATGTGGGGCGGAAGCGATGCGATCAATGAATTCGTAGACCAGAAGTACGGAACTGAGTTGAAAGAGAAATATAACATTACCCTGCATCGTGTACCGATTGCTGATACCGCGGAAGCGGTGAATAAAGTGCTGAACGAGAAGCAGGCGGGCAAAGCCAAGGACGGCAGCGTAGATTTGATCTGGATAAACGGCGAGAACTTCGCCACCTTGAAGCAGGCAGACGCGTTGTTCGGTCCTTTCGCATCCAAGCTGCCAAATGCGAAATACGTCGACTATTCGAATCCAGCCGTCCAGAAGGACTTCGGCTTGGATACGGAGGGCTACGAATCGGTCTGGGGAAGTGCGCAATTCCAATTCGTGTACGATTCCAATCGAATTAAGCCAGAAGAGCTGCCGCGCAGTTACCAAGACTTGAAGGCATGGATTATCAACCATCCCGGACGGTTTACATACGATGCACCGCCAGACTTTACGGGCACGCGCTTTGTGAAGCAATTATTTTACGAGATGAGCGGCGGCTATCAGAACTGGGCGAAGCCCTTCGAACAACAAGCATTCGATGCCGAAGCCGCGAAAGCTTGGAATTATCTGAACGAAATTAAGCCATCCTTATGGCGTAAAGGGGAAACCTACCCGAAAACAGTCGCCGAGCTTACAACGCTGTTCAATAACAACGAAGTGGACTTTGCGTTCACGCAGGACATTGGCGGAATCGCGACCGACATCGGTAAAGGCAAACTGCCTAAGTCGGCACGACCGTACGTCTTCGATACCGGCACAATCGGCGACTATCATTATGTTGCGATTCCTTACGATGCCGCGCACAAGGCCGCAGCGATGGTCGTAGCCAATCTCATTCTAGAGCCGAAGCTGCAGTTCGAGAAGTCCGATCCGGCAAAGGGCTGGGGAGACGGCATTGGTATCGATCCTTCCAAGCTGGAGGGAGTCGACAAGCAGCTGTACGAAGCGCTTAAGTCCAAAAGCGGCGATGCTTCCGTACCTGCGGATGAGCTGCTGAAGCACAAGCTGCCCGATCTTCAGGCAGCCTATACGCCGGCTCTGGAAGAAGGCTGGAAAACCCATGTATTATTCGGCAAGTAAGCCGGTTAAGCGGATTCTGCTCAGCCTTATGCTCGTTCCCGCGCTGCTACTCGTGGCAGGAACGTTTCTTGCCGGATTGTTCATTACCGGGGAGCAAAGCTTAGACTACTTCCCGCTAATCGGCAAGACGACTTTATCGCTGCATGCTTATTCGGCACTGTTTCATTCCTCCGTCTTCTATCGCTCGCTCTTATTTTCACTGGGAATATCCCTCGCTTCAACGGTAATCGCGGCATTGTTCGCCCTGATTCTGGCGCAAGGGCTTCGAAGATACAGCAGCAAGCAGGGGGGCTGGCTCCATTTCATGCTTCAGTTCAATCTACCGGTTCCGCATGTCGTCGGTGCAATTTCACTCGTGCTGCTCCTCGGACAAAGCGGGTTGATCTCGCGTCTTGCGTATGCGGCCGGCTTGATCCAGCAGCCGTCGCAGTTTCCGATTCTGATTCTCGATCAAGCAGGAATAGGCATCATGCTGGAATATGTATGGAAAGAAGTTCCGTTCATTGCGGTGTCCGTGCTCAGCATTCTAAAGTCCTGGATCGTTCCTTACGAGAAGCAGCTTCAGCTGCTTGGTGCGAATGCCTGGCAGCGATGGAGGCTCGTCACGCTGCCGTTCATGCTGCCTTCTTTGACAGCCTCGTCGATCATCGTGTTCGCCTATACGTTCGGATCGTTCGAAGTTCCATATGTGCTCGGTTCCGTAAGCAAGCCAACGCTGCCGATTCTGGCCTATCAGGCTTATCTGAATCCGGACTTGACGCACAGATCGGAAGCCATGGCTATAAACGGCGTCATCACAATCATCAGTCTATTGCTTATTGTGCTTTATATGAGATGGGGAGAAGGCTATGCGACAAAACAGCATTCGTCATCGTAAAAGCTTCATCGTATGGCATGCCATCCTGATCGTGCTTTTTTTTGTCCCGTTTATTCCGCTCCTTGCGTGGTCATTAGCTAAAGGTTGGCGATTTCCCGATTTATTGCCGACCGTGTCGTGGCGCGCATGGCATTATGTGCTCTCGCCGCATTCGCAAGTGAAGGATGCGATTATACATAGCTTGGGATTGGCTGCAGCGACTAGTTTGCTCGCAGCATTAATCGCGTATCCGGCAGCGCGCGCGCTGGGTCTTTATGTGAAGCGATGGGGAAAAACGATTCGTTTGCTGCTCATCGCGCCCCTGTTGCTTCCCGGCATATCGATTGCGATCGGCGTGCATGTCTTGTTTCTCAAGCTAGGCTTGGCTGACCGGTGGCTTGGTGTGCTGCTGTCGCATTTGATCCAGGCGATCCCGTATGCCGTTTATTTGATGCATGGCTTCTATGCCGGTTACGACATCGGTTACGAGAAGCAGGTTCGCCTATTGGGAGCGAACCGGCTCCAGACGTTTTACTTTGTCGAGCTGCCGCTGCTGCGGCCGGTCTTGTCGCTTAGTCTGTTATTTAGCTTCCTGATCTCGTGGAGCCAATATTTGGTGACGGTCTTCGTCGGCGGCGGTAATTTGGTTACGGTTCCGATGCTGCTGTTCAGTTCGTTAGCGAGCGGCGACAATTCACTCGTTGGCGCATTATGCATGCTGTTCGTCATGCCGGCGCTGCTCATCGTCATATTCAGTGCCATGGCCTTGAAAAAGGATCGCTACGACGGAAGCTACAACGGAACCTGCAACGGAAGCTTCGATGGAAAGGAGGCGGGCGGAGCTGAACCAATTCACTAAGCCTTTTTTACAGATCTCCGGCCTAGCCTATCAATATGAAGCTGCGAAATCGTTTGCCCTAGCCGAGCAGTCGATTTCCCTTGAGAAAGGGGAGCTGCTCGTCATTCTTGGACCGTCTGGCAGCGGCAAATCAACGCTGCTTCAGCTGATCGCCGGCCTATTGCGGCCAAGCCGGGGAAGCATCTTCATGGACGGGAAGGCGATTCACCATCTGCCGCCCGAGAAGCGAAACCTCTCCATGCTGTTCCAGAAGCCGTACTTGCTTCCATTCCTGACGGTCGGCGCGAACGTCGAGATTGGACTTAAGCTGCGAGGGCTACCCGCCCGTGAACGAAGGGCAAGGGCAGAAGACATGCTGAAGCAGGTTGGCATGGCGGATTTCTACCGTCGTCCAATCGCTTCGCTATCCGGCGGCCAAGAGCAGCGAGCGGCTCTCGCTAGATCGCTTGTCATCGAGCCGCAGTTGATGCTGCTGGACGAGCCCTTCAGTCAATTGGATCCGCTGCTTCGCAAACAAATGGGACGCTGGCTCGTCGATATGAAGCGGAAGTGGGACATTCCGATGATCGTGGTTACGCATGACCGGGAAGAAGCCTTGACGCTTGGCGACCGGTTTCTCGTCCTTCGGGATGGTGCTGCGCAGCAGTTAGGATCGCTGAACAGCATTTACTCCGAGCCAGCCAATCGATGGACAGCGAATTTCATGGGCTTCGACAATGCGATTGACGGTAGGAAGCGGGGGGCACGAGTAACGACCGTTCTAGGGGAACTGGAGGTAAATCCGAGCTGTACGAAAGTGCCGGACGGGCCGGTTGATATTGTCATTCGATCAGAATGGCTTCAATTTGATTCATTATCTTCGATTCGAGCAACAATCGAAGACGGCTTCTTTCGCGGGGAGTATACGGAAGTGACATTGCGAGTAAGCGGCGTGAGGATTGTAATCAAGCAGCTTGGTTATTTGAATGCAATACGAGGAGCTGAAACGGGGGTACGCCTGGCTGTCCCAACCGTCTGGTGTCTTCCGAAGGAGATGACGTAACACATGTTGGATTCCTATGCGCGTCAAACCGTGCAGCCGGCCATTGAAAGAGGTGCGAAGCTGCTTCGATCAGCAGGATTATCCGCCAATACGATTACCTGGGCCGCGATGCTGGCGGGCGTCGGAAGCAGTGTCGTCTTCACAGCAGGTTATCCGATCGCAGCCGTTATCGTGCTGTGGCTGTCCGGTTATCTCGATACGGTCGACGGCACGATCGCCAGAATGACCAAGCCGTCCAAATGGGGGACGATTCTGGACATTACATTCGATCGGATCGTCGAATGCTCATCGATCCTAGCGCTGGCGATCGTCCATCCGGACGCCTATTTGCCCCTAGGACTTGATTTGGCTGCAATCTTGATTACGATTACGACGTTTCTCGTTACGGGCAACGTTATCACGAATGCAGGAGCCAAAGGCTTTCATTATAATCCAGGGATTTTGGAGCGAACGGAAGCGTTCGTGTTTTTCTCCTTGATGATGCTGTTTCCAGGCGCGATTCTAGAGCTATCGTGGCTGTTTTTCGCTCTCCTTGTGCTTACAGCCTTCAAGCATCTTCGGGATGTTCACGCATGGCTTAGCAAGAACGAAGCGGAATAGCGTTTGAGCAAGAAGGGACAGGCTGCCGAGTGGTTCGGCGGCCTGTCCCTATAGTGAAGCCAAAAGAGTCAACAACATGATCGGCAGCGGTACTAGGTCGACCCCGCGACAGCGATACCGTTAAATACAGCAGGGCCGGACACGACGAAATCGATAAATCCGTCCGTTGCAATAAAGAGGGAGTAACGGATTTGACCTGTCAAGACGTCTGCCGCAGGCGGGAAATCGGCTGCTGTAATGCTGATCGGGTACAGCGTGCTGAGCAGCCGAACGTCAAACTGTTGAAACAAGATTTGCGTGCCTGTTCCAAGCGTTCCATCGCCGCCGCGCTGCACGAAGAGCGAAACCACGGTTGGATCCAGAAGCTCCGGTTCGCTTTCATACTTCACTCTATGAAAATACGAAGCCAATGGGACTCGTCTAAGGTATAATTAGGCAGGACCAGGATCGAAATAGAGGGGGACGAATACGGATGATCATTATGATTAACGGGGCTTTCGGCGTTGGGAAAACAACCATTGCGAGCTGGCTTCAGGCATCCTTGGCCAACAGCATGATCTACGACCCAGAAGAAGTTGGCTACATGCTTCGCAACCTAATTCCGAGCGAACTCAAAGCGCCTGAAGAGCAAACAGACAATTTTCAAGATATGGAATTATGGAAGATCCTCGTCGTTCAAGTCGCGGAACAGCTGCATAAGAAATACAAGAAAACGATCCTTGTTCCTATGACCATCTGTAATAAGGACTATTTTCATTACATATTTAATGGACTTAAACAAATAGACGCCGAAACCTATCATTTTTGTTTGATCGGCAGCCAGGAAACGATATTCGAGCGGTTAAGAATGCGCGGGGAAGTAGAAGGAAATTGGTGTTTTCAGCAGACCTTGAAATGCGTGGAAGCCTATCAAGATCCATGCTTCCAAACCTACATACCGACGGATGGTCGTGAGATTGACGATATCGTGAATACCATTAAAGCACGGATAGACACGTCGAGTACGGGAGGGACGACAACCTCTCAACCCGGATAATGGCTATTGAACACGAAAACCCTTCTTCCCATGCATAAATGCCGGGAGAAGGGTTTTTCATTGGATGCTATGCATTACGAATCCTTGGTGATGCGGTTGGACACGAGCAGCATGAGGAAGGAGATGACAATCATCGTTCCAGCCCATGCCCATGCCAGCGTCATGCTTCCGCCGTCGGAAGCGACATAGATCGCTGTCGGAATCGTCTGGGTTCGGCCTGGAATGTTCCCGGCAACCATGAGCGTCGCTCCGAATTCGCCAAGACCGCGGCAGAAGCCGAGCAGGTAACCCGAGGTCAACGAGCGGGAAGAGAGCGGCACGGAAATATACCGAAACACCTGCCACTCACTCGCACCCATTGCTCTTGCGGCGTTCTCGAGATCGGGATCGACGCCCTGCAGGCCTGCCTTCATGGAGCGGTACGCAAGCGGAAACGCAACGACCGCTGCCGCAATGACCGCGGATTCCCACGTGAACAGGATCGGCCCGCCGAACAGCGATTCGTAAAATTTGCCGAACCAGCTGCGTCTCCCCAGAATAACGAGCAGCACGAAACCGACGACGGTAGGCGGAAGCACGAGCGGAAGCAGCAGCAGCGTTTCGAGGATGCTTTTGCCGTAGAAGCGCGCCCTGGCCATTCGCCATGCGATAAGCAGTGATACAGCGAATACAAGCACGCTAGCGATCACCGCTATTTGAAGCGAAAGCGCGATGGGCGCTAGAAAGGTTTTCCAGTCCACGGAATCATTCCCGTCGTGAATTAGTTAGCAGCGTAAATCCGTATTTGACAAGTACGGGATCTGCTTCTTTGGATTGCAGGTAGGTGTATAAATCGTTCGCTTTGAAAGCATGCTTCGATTATTTCAAGACGCCGACATAGACAAGCTTATCTTGGAGCGTATCCCAGACGCCGCGCGCAGTCAAGGTTTCTTTGGCATATTGTCCGGCAGGGACGGATTTCGGCTGGGCGACGGCGATTTTCTTGATGCTCTTGATTTCATGTCCGCAATCGTAACATATGAAGTTGATGTTTTGTAGTGTTTAATTATAATTTAGTACTGAAACAGAAGAGCTGAACATAAATAGAATAGAGTTCGCGGCTCTACTGAAGAAGAGTCGTAGGCAGCAGGCATCCGCTTCAGAGCAGACCGCCCGCGTATTTCCTCGCAAAGCTGGACAATCCTACCTGCACAGGCTACTATATACCTTCACAATTTCATAGATAACGGCTAAGGTGCACGCCCGGATGAATGCTCATCCGGCTGCTTAATAGGGAAGTCCGGTGCGAAGCCGGCGCGGTCCCGCCACTGTAAATGCGGAGTGAGTTCTCAGGCAAGCCACTGTTCCGATTCTGGAATGGGGGAGAATGAAGTGTTCGGTGGATTAACGACATTAATTATATATGGAGGCATTATCAACCTCGGTTCGGTCATGATGTTCACCCCAACTTTCACTTGGGGTGCGCTGTTGGCTTCGTATGCTTCAGGCTTCTGGTTTGACCTGGTGCATGCCGTTGCGACCGTGATCTTCTTATGGTACTTATCGCGGCCGATGCTGGAGAAGCTGGACCGAATTAAGCTCAAATACGGCTTGTTGGAGCCTTGATACCGCATATCAGAACAAAAAGCATCCCCGCCGGCATTAACCGGACTGAGGATGCTTTTTGCTTGTTTGGCTATAGGGCTCGATATGAATGTGCACGTGAGAGATCTGATGCGAATCATAGATCTGCTTCTCTACATGCTCAGTAATGTCATGGCTCTCGGTCACCGTAAGCAGGTGGTGGACGCCGATGGTCACATCGACCAGCTTATAGCTGCCGTGCATACGAGCCTTCATATCGATGATCTTCTCCACGCCGGGCACGTCCCGAACCGTGCTGCGGATCGCTTGCAGTTCTTGATCATCGAAGCCATCCGTCAGCGCATGCGCAGCATCCCTGAATATTCCCCATGCTGTCTTGCAGATCATCAGGCCGACCAGTAATGCAGTCAGCGGATCAAGCCACGACAGCCCCAAGCTTGAACCAATGATGCCGACGAAGGCACCGATGCTTACGAGCGCATCCGAGCGGTTGTCCTGTGCGGCAGCCATCAATGCAGCACTTTGGATTCGCTTGGCAAGACGAACATTGTAGAGATAGACCGCGAATATGGCAATCGCCGAGAACAACGCCGTCCATGCAGCGGCACTGCCATGCGAAGCCTCGCTCGGACGTTGAAAAGCAGTAACCGATGTATAAAGCACCTGCAAGCCGACGCCGAACATGATGAACGAAGCAGCAAGCGCCGCGACGGTCTCAGCCCGAAAATGGCCGTACCGGTGGTCCTTGTCAGGCGGTTTGCGGGATAAGCGAAGCCCGATCAGAACGGCCACCGAAGCGATGATATCCGTCGAATTGTTCAGCCCGTCCGCCGTCAACGCTTCGGAATTTGCCGATAATCCAACTGCAAGCTTCAGTGCCGCTAAGCACAGATAGGCCGCTATACTGATCCAGGCGCCTATCTCGCCTTGTTTAATGTCTTCGTATGCGCGTTCCATTCGCAACCTCCGTCTGTTCAACTCTCCGAAGGCAATAATAACGGAGAACCTCCGTGTGGGTCTAGAGAAACAGTGTTGTCGGAAGCCTCAAAAATAAGCAGGGGACAACAAAGTTGCGCATGTCCAAATCGCCAAACTAGCATAGGCGGGGGAACTCCGTGGCCAGATTGCAAAAATATAGCAATCAAATAATTAACATAACTATAGTTATGTAGCCTATTTAAAATGAAATCTTCTGCATCGTTTTTTACAGGGGAGCAGGCCTGCGGCAGCCTGCTTGTGATCGTTGAAGTTACAGGAAGAATGGTTCGAAAACCACATTGTTAATTCGCCATTACCTGCAGTGTCAAAATTGCTCCCTAGGACCACTTTACATAATTATCCAATTACTATAACATGCAAGCTGAGAACAGCAAACGAGATCCGCATGCACAGCAGGAAACGTTCGCTCTTCGGTTGGAATCACCAGTCATGAAAGCGTATTTATTTGCATGCATCTCGTACTTCATTATGAATTCGGGAGGAATCGAAATCATGAAAAATCAAGTTCCTCTGCCAAGAACGACGCCGGAGGCGCAGGGCATATCGTCACAAGCGGTGATCGCATTCCTGGACGCCGTCAGGGAACAAAAGCTGGAGCTTCACAGCTTCATGCTGCTCCGGCGCGGAGAGGTAGCCGCGGAGGGCTGGTGGGCGCCGTATCGGCCCGAATACCCGCATATGCTGTTTTCCCTTAGCAAAAGCTTCGCGTCGACGGCTATCGGCTTTGCCGCAGCGGAAGGGCTGCTGTCGGTGAAGGATCCCGTCATCAGTTTCTTTCCCGAAGAGGTCCCCGACACGATATCGGAGAATCTCGCTGCGATGCAGGTGCGGCATCTGCTGATGATGGGCACCGGGCATGCCGCGGACGTCACCGGAAGCGTTCAGAAGGACGATAATTGGGTGAAAGGCTTCCTGGCGGAGCCTGTCGAATTCGCACCGGGCACGCATTTCGCCTACAACAGCGCAGCCACGTACATGCTGTCCGCCATTCTTCACCGGATTACCGGCCAGTCCCTGCTCGCGTTCCTGGAGCCGCGCCTGTTCGCGCCGCTCGGCTTGTCCGAGGCTACCTGGGAGACTTGTCCGCGCGGCATCGCGACCGGGGGCTGGGGGCTGAACGTAACGACGGAGGACATCGCCAAATTCGGTCAGCTGTACTTGCAGCGCGGCGAATGGGCCGGGCAGCAGATCCTGCCGGCCGCATGGATCGATGAGGCTACCGCCTATCAGATCAATAACGACGACGGGCGCGCGAACGATTGGACGCAGGGCTACGGCTATCAATTCTGGCGCTGCCGCCATGGCGCGTATCGGGGTGACGGGGCGTTCGGCCAGTTTTGCGTCGTCATGCCGGAGCAAGAAGCCGTGCTTGCTATCACATCCAGTGTTGGCGATATGCAAGCCGTGCTGGACGTCGTGTGGGCCGAGCTGCTTCCTGCCCTGTCCGCCGCCGAAGCTGCCGAGCCGAATGAAGCGATTCAAGCGGCGCTCGCCGAGCGGCTGGCATTCCTTCGAATCGACGCGCCGCAGACGGAGCCGTCCTCGCCGAACGAAGCGCAGCTGGAGGGCCGCGTCTTCCGTATGGAGCCGAACGAGCTGCAGCTCGAAACGATTGCCCTCCGCTTCTCGGAGCAGGGCGCCGAGCTCGTGATCGGCAACGAACGCCTCGGTGATCAGACCGTGCAATTGGGCCGAGGCGCGTGGAAAGCGAGCCGGATTCGCATCGAAAGCGTCAAACAGGGCGCCGAGCAGCACGTGGAGGGCAGTTTCTCGTGGAAGGACGGCGATACGATGGACACCCGGCTACTGTTCGCGGAGACGCCGTTCACGTATACGTTGGCGCTCCGTGCGGACGGGGAAGTGCTCGAGCTGCAATTCTCGGCAAACGCCGCCTGGGAGGCGGGACGCATTTTGACGATCCGCGGCCAAGCGGCGGCGCTGGCCTGATCACCGGTAAGAGCAGACAACGGGCTCGATACAAGGGTCATCTGTAGTATTTAACGGGCATTCAAGAGGAGGCATAATTCTAGATATAAGGCCGCCATTTTGGCGGTCTTTATTATGTAAAATAAGTTAAGCTGACACAGCAGCCGATCCATATTATGCAGCTCTATTTGGGACTAGCGCTCGCAGGGGAGTTCGACTATAATATGAACCTGGTAAAGATGACAATTCGTGGGGGTATTCGTATGAAGCAAGGCGTAATTCGTGCAATGATGATCGTTATTCTTAGCTTCGCGCTAGTCTTGCCTCAAGTCCGGGCAGCAGGTCAGGAACAGGTTATCGGCGTTTATTTGGATGGCCGCCAGATCGCGATGGAGAGCACTCCCTATATCAAAGACGGGGTAACGCTGGTACCCTTTCGGCCAATTTTCGAAGCGTTGCGCCTTGCAGTGAGCTGGGACAAGGCCGCGCAATTGGTTACGGGGAAGAATGAATGGTCAATGGTGGCACTTCGCGTTGGAGCTCTTTCCGCCCAAGTGAATGGCAACTCGGCCGATCTGCAGGTGCCGGCCGAGTTGAGGAACGGCGCCGTTTTTGTCCCGCTGCGGTTTGTCGGGGAGGAGACCGGGAACACCGTCCGCTGGAATGCTTCAGCCGGCAGGATCGATATTGAAACAGGCCATTCGCTGAAAGGCCGTCTTGTCACACCTTTGGGGAAGACTCAAGCAAGGGATCTGCAACTGTACCGGATCGTACAGGACGAACTCGTGAAGGTCGCCGCTGCGCGGACCGATTCAAACGGCTGGTATCGTTTCGACGGATTAATTGAGGGCGAACATTACAGCATCCAAGGCGCATGGCCCAATGTTACCGACATCGAGAGCTGCGAATTCCAATTCAGAACCCGAGGGAATTGTTCGCAATTGATCTCGAGCGCACCAAAACAGGCGGGTTTCCGCGCCTTGTCGCCTGGCGGCAATCCGCTTGTCGCCGGCCAATACCAAGTGATGCTCCTGTGGGATAACGCAATCATGATGAACGGGTCCCCCAAGATGGGCGGTCAGTTCTTCGACAACTTAACGGATGGCCGTGCGTACACCGCGACGGTCAAGATTCTGGATGCATCGGGGAACGCCGCTTACAGCGCGCCGGAGCCGTTTACGTTCACTTATCATCGTGGAGATTACGTCACGCATGAGTTTCGGTTATTGAAGACGCAAGAAGCGCAAGCAAGCGGCATTCTCGTTGACGAGACGGGAAAACCGATTCCCAATATGACGTTGTCGCTGAGAAAGAGCGATGGGGCCGGTCAGTTTACGCAAACGAGGACGCGGGATGACGGAAGCTTTTTCTTCGGGGCGCTTGCAATGCGGGAATCCTACTCGTTTACCGTCGATTTGCCGCAGAAAGATATACCGGATATGAGCGATTATGCGGCGATTCCTCCGCAGCCGTTCACCTATACGGGCACGCCCCTTGACCTGGGCAAAATAACGATGGGTCATTTACAGCTAATCGGACAGGTGAAGGACGAGAATGGAAATCCCATTCAAGCTTTAATGTCCCTGCGGATAGGAAAGAATTTTGGGACGCTGATCCCTAGTACGTACAAGAACGGGTATTACGCCATCGGAGGCATGAAGGCGGGTCAAGAGTACTCGTTATCTGCAGGCATCCCTACCTATCGGCCGGCCAACGCGAATGACGCAGAGGGGGATCGGCTGATCTTCACAAGCTCCTCGTCGACGTCTCCCAAACCTGTCACCTTCATCTATCAGCCTGGGATGGCGCCGATTAATTTCAGCGCGTTCTTCGGCAGCCGTACAATGAAAGGCACAGTGAAGTCGGTGAACGGACAGGCAGCGAGCGGAGCTGAGGTCTACGTCGACTTCTTGGACGGCGATACCGTAGCGAGTACGGAGAAGATCACCACGGACATGTCAGGTCGATTTGAACTGAGCTTAGGGATAAAGTACAGAGGTCGCATCCATGCCGCCTCGGCAGATGGAGATCATCTCTCGCACACCTATGAGTTCAATGCGAACGACGCCCGCATTCTTGTGCCATCACTCATCCTGTACTAAAACAATCCCTCGGATTCGCGTCCGAGGGATTGTTTTATCTAGTGAGGTCAAGGTTACACCTCATTCATATCGCTTGCAGATTTCCTCGAGAGCTCACAGGGACTTAAACCGTTACATAACGGGAAAAATGATGCCGGCGGCCAGGTGGAATGCAAACTTGGTTCCTGTACCATGCAAAGGAGATCAAGTGTGTTGAAAAGGTTACTTGTACTAATCGCAGGTGTCTTCATATTGGCTGGGTGTCAGAACGACACCAATTCGTTCAAAGCGGTTAATGGAAGCAAGCCTCCTGCCGCCCATACGGCCGAATCTTCAACGGCTGCAACGAAAGGCGCGACGCAGCGTGATACGCAGGTGGAAAGCAAGGCGTTAGTTGAGGACATTCCGATTCAAACGTTCGACGTTGAACTCGAATCGTGGGGGAAGGTGCGGTTCGTATCTACTAAACGCGTGAATCCAGATGGAGGAAGTGAACTCCTGCTCACTCTCCAGGACGCGAACAAGCGTACCTTGTTTACCTTTCCACAGCCGGAACTTGCAGCTGCCCGAAACTTCGAGTCTCTTGCGGCGGTCTCGTTCAAAGACGTCGACAAAGACGGCAAGAAAGATGTCATCGTACTTGCGGAATAGCGTTCGGAAGAACAGAAGACTGCTGTTAGAGTTGCAACTGTTTTTAGACAGAAGGAACGTGGTTTTCAATCTGATTTCACTCAAGACAGAAAGCTGAATGACTCCGGTAACATATGGACGATCTTCGATGTAACGAATTATTATTATTCGCAAAACATGCAAGCAGACTCGTCGTCAACACAATTCGGTCTAGAAGCCAATCAAGAGAAGGTAAATCGGACACTTTGCGCCAAAGTGCTGTCTACTCCAACTCTGTCCGAAGATGACATTATCAAGATCTATGACGATGAATATGTCAAGCAAGGTTTTGACGGTTCGGAACACGGACAGGACCAGATGTACGTTGAGATTGGCCGGTGTTATCAGGATGAGACTAAACGCGCTACCGAAGGAAATGTCGAACTGGCCCGGCAAGCGGACGCCTTGACGAAAGTGACTGCTTCGATTGTTAGCGGTTTTTCGAACGTCGACTACTCTCGAGGCAACGGGACGTTGGCGGCTCATATCGGTAGGAGGACGCTCGGACTCTACGGGCACCGCATACATGTCTACATCATGATGAAATCGAACGAATCGAAGCCCGACGAGAAAACGTACAAGGAGCTAAGTCGAACACTCGATGAAGATCTGGTGCAAATTAAAGCCCAAGGGGTGACCTGGTTAGGGACATCGAGCATGCAGATCAGCTTCAAGAAGCGCAAAAAGAGTTCGATGCCGCATTCTCCGAGCTTGCAATCGCTGTACGTGCGTTCAAGACACTAACGGCCGATCAGGACCAAGCGGCGGTGTATTTGTTGCGGAACATAGAAAATTATGCCGGGGGTCTAGCTAATGTGGGAAGGTAGACTCTTAAGGTCGGTGGGTACAATTCAACGAAAATGGTTTCTCATAGTGGTATTGCTTTTGATTCTGGGAATCACGGGCTTTGGTAAAGATGTTCTTTATGGAAAAGACATCGTTCACATTGAACTGGAATGTGCGGATTTATGCAAGACAATGAAGACACCGCCATTTAGAGGGAACGATTATACCTTTAGCAAAACAGATGAAGTACGCATATTCCAGCAAGCGATCAGTAAAGCTGTAAAAATGAAAGATGATCTAGATTATGGCGTAATGTTCTTCATGTACCTTGCGTTCGAAGATGGAACCGAAAAGAAATTCATGTTAAACGTTGCTGACGAAGATGAACGTACCGCCTTGCTCGTTGATACAACCGATAGCGGTCAAGGCTACGAAATACCAGCAGTTCAGACAGCCATGCTTAGAAAGATTATTTATCAGACGGAACGGTAACAGCGCGGCAACAGCTGCATTGGTCGACAATAAATGATCAATATTTTCCTCAATAAGGGGTCATATCGTATATGAAGCTCTTTAAACATGTTATCTTTCAGTTGGCGAAGAAAGTCACCCCTCTAGGGATGATTGAGTCGATAAGACAAGCATTTATTAATGCGGATATTAACCCGCATGACATCAAGTTTTTTATGAGCGATTCAAGTCATGGCATATCCGGCATCGATCAACTGTTAAAACAACTTCCTACGCTCTCAGTTTATCGACACCGGGTAAAGACACAAACAGGAAACGAGCAAAGGCTGACTAACCTTCCCTCTCTCTGGGACGGAGCAAATCCGACTCTCGTTACGACCTTGCTTCGAATGGATGAAGTCATTGAAATTCTTGCAGGAATTCCGCGGCGCTATCCGATAAACCATCTGACACTTGTGTTCGATAGCCTATCGATTCTTCGTCGAAATTCCAAAGCATCCAACGAATCACCAGTTCCTTTTGTCGCAAAAGACAATTCTAGCTATTCAAAGCTCTTTACACCTCGTTTAACGGGGTGGAGCGACTATCCTTCTCCATGCATTCGGTTACAAAGTGATTGGTGGATTTCCGGGAGAAGCGAAAAAAATCATTTTTAACGCAGATTTCCTAACAGGCTGCCGAATATAAATGGTGTAGCTCCAAAATACGGTGTTGTTGATGTAACTAACTGAAACGTTTGTTCAGTAAAACAGCAGCAGTCAAGGACCCATTTTCTCGTCCATGCCTGCTGCTGTTTCGTCAATTCAATCAATTTCTTATTATTCTTTCACAGAATACAGCTGACCTTATATCAGACTGCGGAAGCAACCGATTTATTTTCCTGTTTTACGCGCTTGCCGTTTGCGAGCTTCCCTTTGTAGAAGGAAACAATGCCCGATGTTACGACGATGGATACAGCGGAGATCAGTCCGCTGCCGAGGGATAGCGTCGAGAAGCCGGTGAGGAGAACCATGCTATCGAAGGCGAAGATCGTTTTGCCTGGATCGAATTGATATCTCCGCTGCAGATAAATGGCCAGAATGGAGGACCCGCCAAGCGAAGCGCCGTTCTTGAATAGGGAGCAGATGCCAACCCCTACGATCGTACCGCCCACAACGGAGCCGAGTAGCGGAGGGAACGCGAAATCAGCCAGCGCGTTATCAATGCTCGAGAAGGCGGTTAGCAGACTGATCGCCGCAGCCGTACGGAACGTGAAGGATCGGCCGATTTTCATAAAAGAGAAGACGAAGAACGGAAGATTCACAAGGAAGAATAAAGGTTGGAATTTGAACGGCAGCCAGTACGAGAGGCATAGCGAGAGGCCTGCAGTCCCGCCTGTAACAATGTGGGAATGCTTCAATATGATCAGTCCTGCTGCTGTAATCAAGCAGCCCATAATAATTTGAAACCACCTTCTGTAAGAATTCTTAACATTATTGTTCATTTTCCGTCTCACCTGCACCCGTATGTCATGGCATTAACTTCTAATTCCATGATATACTTCAGACGAAAGACGATATATAATAAACTGAATTCATTTCATGTTAGAATAAGTAACATTGAATGAAATTTAGCGTCAAAATCTTCAAATTGAAGGATGGTCATTACTGATGGATAAACTAGACAAGACTCTCCTCGAATTGCTTCAAGAAGATGGGCGCATGACCGTAAGTGAACTGTCCAAACGATTGTCATTAAGCCGACCCAGTATATCGGAGCGAATGCTGCGTCTTCAGGAAAAAGGAGTCATTCTTGGATTTAGCGCAAGGTTATCGCCGGCCGCACTCGGCAGAAGCGTACAGGTCATTATTCAACTCAGGGAAGTGAAAATATCGGCTGCGGAGTTTGAGCAGCGCATCAAGGGCTTCGAGGAAATCATCGAGTGTCACCGTGTAACAGGCGTCATAAGTTACATTATTAAAGCAGCGGTCACCAGTATGGATGAGCTGAGCTTGCTCGTTGAGCGGTTCATGCCTTTCGGGGATGTCATCACCTCGGTTATTTTAGCTTCGCCGATCGTCGATCGGCCGCTTTTGTTTCATGAATAGAACGGGCAGCAACTACGATGAAGGGACCCTAACAGGTCTCTTTTTTTGGCTGTTATCGTTCGTATCGATCGATATTCAGGTCAGCGCAGCTGTATTATTTACGATGCCCGAACCGCTTTCACCTGCTGAACGTTCGCCAATAAAGCGATTTACAGAACAATTATCGTATGACATACTTTTACTTGCCAAACCGGAAGAACATCGAAGTACAAATCTGCGCGTATTTTCGGGCGGGGGAGGAGAAGCTGCATGATTTCCGTTTACTGGAACAGGGTTCGGCTGCTGCAAAAGTTGATTTTGATCGTCATTTTATTTCTGATTATTCCTGTTCTGATCATCGGCTATTATTTATTTTCCACGAGTCTGTCGCTTGCTCAGAAGGAAGCGCGCGAGATGCTGGAGAAGGTTGCCTATCAGCTAAACGATAACATCGAGTACCGGATTATCGGTTATCAGAACATGCTGATGCAGCTCTCACTCGATTCCGGAATTACGACAACGCTTACACAGCCCTATCAATCGCTTGAGGAAGAAGTCATGGGCCTTCAGCAGATTAATTCCACGGTCAGTCGAATCCGTTCCTACTTTCCCATGAAGACCGTTCAGTTTTATAAAAGCAATCCCTCACTGCATGAGGACGGCGGCACCGTCTTGAACCTGGAGAAGGCAGAAGCGGAGCCTTGGTATGCCGATATGAAGGACGAGAATCGTTCGTTCTACTGGTATTTCAATTGGAAGGAGGATCATTCCGAGCCTTCCCTCTATTTAAGCAAATGGCTGGTGGATTATTTGTCGAATGAGAAGTACGGCATTATCCACGTCGAGGTGACGAATAGAGCTTTGTTCGATCAGATCTCCAATCCGCTGGCGTTAAAGAAGGGCGGCTTCATGGTGCTGGATAACGAGGGGAAGGTTTTGGCCGATTATATGGATCATCGGGACGGCGGCGATATTCGGCAGCTTCCTTATTTGAAACAGGTATACGAGGCAAATCATGGCTCCTATACGGCGCAAATCAACGGCTTGCAAAGCCTAGTGGTTTACGAGACAAACCGGCTGGGATGGAAGGTCGTTACGATCGTAAGCCAGCAGGAATTATGGCAGAAGCTACGTCTAGTCAAACAAGCTGCGATATCGGTCAGCGTCCTGTTCGTCGTTCTGACTGTTACCGTTCTCACCGGCTTTGGCTTACAAACGACCAAACGTTTGAATTTCCTCATCCGCAGCATGAGACGGGTGCGCAGCGGGGATATGGGACTCACCATCAAAGTGCACAGTAAAGACGAGCTCGCCGATCTTGAAGAGGAATTCAATAACATGTCCATTCGCCTCGATGAATCGGTGCAGGAGATATCCGAAGCCAGGAGCAGGGCCGAAACAGAGAAGCTGAACCTGCTGCAGGCGCAGATCAATCCTCATTTTCTCTACAATACACTGGCGCTCGTCAAAAGCATGGCCATGGACGTCGGATCGTCCGAAATTAGCAGCACGGTGGACGCATTGGCCAAATTTTTCAGACTAGCCTTGAACCGCGGTGTGGACATCCTCCCCTTCAAAGAAGAATTGGAGCATGTGAAGGCTTATCTCGATATTCACAAATCGCGGTATCCCGGAAGACTGACAGTGGTCTTCGAGGTGGAGGAAGAGACACTGGCATGCGACATTGTCAAAATAACGCTGCAGCCGATTGTAGAAAATGCCTTGCTTCATGCGTTCGTACATACAGGAGGAAGGGGACGCCTTACGATATCCGCTTCCATGCGGCAGGGTAACCTTTGCATCACGATTGCCGATAACGGATCCGGCATGACTCAGGAGCAGCTGCAGCACTTGCTGGAGCATGCGAACGGAACCAGTGACCGCGGGGGCTTCGGCGTATATAACGTGAATGAACGATTGAAGCGCAATTATGGACAATCCTTTCAACTGCTTATCCAAAGCGCGCCAGGAGAAGGAACTTCGGTGCGGCTGTTCATTCCGCAGAAGTAGAAGCCGGCCGCAGCGGCCAATTGAGATGAGGAGGGGTTCATGATGCAGATCAACGTATTCGTAGTGGACGACGAGGAACGCCAGCGCCGCTCCATCGTCAAGCATGTTGCATGGGAGCGATACCAGATGCGTGTTTCCGGTGAATGGGAAGGTGCCGAGGAAGCGATTGAAGGTGCTCGGCATTGCGTTCCCGACCTGCTGATTACGGATATTCGTTTAATGGGAACGGATGGACTTGAGCTCTCATCCCGAATGCGGAAGATCAATCCCCGCATGCGGATCATCATGGTAACAGGGTATGAGGAATTCCATTATGCCAAAACGGCAGTCGATATCGGCGTGGATGCTTTCCTCGTTAAGCCGATTATTTTCGACGAGCTGAATGCGATTCTAGAGCGGATCTCGCAAGAGGAAGAGCAGAATCAGTTGAACAGCAGGGAAGCAATACAGCTGAAGGAGCAGATCGACGCCTTCAAGCCGATTGCGCAGAAACAGCTGATACAAGAGGTGATTCACGGTCTTGTCGTCGGCGAAGACGTTATACGGGCACGCGCGGATGCATTGAACCTGTTTACGGCTGCGGAAGCGCGTCAAGTCCTGACCCTCGTCGTCCATTCGGATCGGTATGCTTCTCTTCCGATGGAGGAGCAGATTCGCCAAGAACGGAGCAGGCTCGAGGAAGCTGCGGAAGCCGTATGCGGTTCGCGGCTGGAGGTGAAGACAACGTCGCAGCGCGGACATCTTGTTCTGATTCTGCGATGCTGTGCGGGTGAAGATATCGAGGCCGAGACCGAAGCGTGCGTTCGGCGTCTCAGCGCGGAGATCGAGAAGATGGAGGCCTGCAATACCCGGATCGGGGTCGGGCCGCCTGTTTCGCTGCTGAGTCAATTAAGCGAGAGCTTTCGGCTGGCGCAGAGAGCGGTCAATCAACGGTTTCTTGGCGGGGAGGAGCGGTCATACAGCTGGAAAATCCTCATGGAGCAAGGTGAAGAAGCCGAGAAGAATCTGGAGGGGTTGACTGCCGATTTCTTCGAGGTACTCGGAGCCGGGGACAGCCAGAACAGCTTGAGTCTGCTGGGGGAGATACTCAGCAATCTCGCGGGGAACCTGCTTATGCGTGGAGCCGAAGCACGAAGTCGATGCATGCATCTGATTAGCGGCGCTTATCGCATGGCGGCGGAGATCGGCGATGTGGCGCGTCAATTCGGCGCGGAACAGAAGCTGTGGGAGCAGCTTCTCGAATGCCGGGAGGAGCCGGAGCTGCTTCAGGAGACCGTCCATATCATTAAAGACTTGAGCGACTTCATCGCGGAACGAAAAAAGAGCCATACCCAAGTCGTGGTTCTTAAAGCGCTTGAGTACATGAATGTACACTACCCGGATAACTTGTCGCTACGCTCGGTTGCGGAGTCCGTATTCTTAAGCCCGAGTTATTTGGGAGCGCTGTTCAGAGTGGAGCTTGGCATCTCCTTTACCGATCAGCTCATACGAATTCGCATTCAGAAGGCGAAGGAAATGCTGCAGCACCCGGAGCTCAAGCTTTACGAGATTGCCGAGAGCGTCGGGTACCAGAACATCGGTTATTTTACCGGCTTATTCAAACGCGTAACTGGCTTTGGCCCGAAGGAGTATCGAGACTTTCACGGGTATGCCAAATCGGATTGAAAGAGGATCAAGAGCGATGCGCACTTCGGCATCGCTCTTTTTATTTACATGAAAGCATGAAAGTGCCAGAGCAGCAGTAATGATGCCATCGGATAATTGTAAACGCTTCAATACTCACTTATATTCAAATAAGTGCTTCAATAGCAAAAAGAAAGGAGAACGAATCATGAACCGCCTATGGATGATTAAACAGAAGGGCTACCTCCCATTGTACGGTTTCATACTGCCGGGCATCGCATTAGTTGTGCTGTTCAACTATATCCCGATGCTGGGACTGCAAATGGCTTTCCGCGATTATAATTTCAGCGACGGTATCTGGAGGAGCCCGTGGATTGGATTGCAAAACTTCAAGGAGTTTGTAGCGAGCAACGATTTTTGGAAAGCAACCGGTAATACGCTGCTGCTTACGTTTCTCCGGCTGTTATTTGTATTTCCGACCACCATTGTCTTCGCGCTGCTCATCAACGAAATTCGTGCTTTCCGCTTCAAGCGCGTCGTGCAGTCTCTGAGTTATCTGCCGCATTTTGTCTCTTGGATCGTGGTTGTCGGATTTCTCGACGCGTTCCTATCGATCGACGGAGGCGGTGCGAACTCGCTGCTTCACAGCTTGGGGATGCAGCCGATTGCTTTCATAGGGTCGGAGACGTGGTTCCGTCCCATATTTATCCTGAGCAGCATGTGGAAGGAAGTGGGCTGGGGCACCATCTTGTACTTAGCCGCCATTTCCGGCATCAATCCGGTGCTCTATGAAGCTGCGGTCATGGACGGAGCAGGGCGTTTCGCGCAGATGCGCTACATCACGCTGCCGAGTATCGTTCCTATTATATCGATCGTTCTGATCCTCACGGTTCCCGGATTGCTCAGCGTCGGGATCGATCAGATTTATGCCATGATTAACCCGGCTAATATGGGTGTGGCAGAGGTCGTCGATACCTATGTGCTGCGGCTCGGAATCGGACAAGCCCAATATTCGCAGACAACCGCCATCGGTCTTGTGATGAGCGTTATCTCCACGGTGCTGCTCGTCGTTTGCAATATGATTTCTAAGCGTATGGGCGGAGACAGCTTATGGTAGAAGGAAGGTGATTGTATGGGACGTCTTACGCTTGGAGAACGGTCATTTTCGATCGGCAACACACTGGTACTGACGATTTTTGCTTTTCTTTGCTTCTATCCCTTCTGGTATATTCTGATTCTCTCCCTTAACGAGGGAAGGGATGCGAGCCTTGGCGGTATTTTCTGGTGGCCGCGCTTACTCACACTGGACAATTACCGCGTCATGCTGTCCGATGATACGATTCTTAATGCGTTCTGGGTGACGGTGAAACGGACCCTCATCGGTACATTCGGTTCCTTGTTCTTCACCTCGCTCGTTGCTTTTGCCCTCTCGCGCAGAGAACTGCCGGGCAGGCAAGCGCTGTTGTTCGTATTTCTGTTCGTGATGCTGTTCAGCGGCGGTCTCATTCCTTATTACATTCAATTGATTCATCTCGGATTAATCAACAACTTCTGGGTGTACGTCTTTCCGTCGCTGTTCAGTGTTTGGAACATGTTTGTCATGAAAACCTCATTCCAGAACACGATTCCGGAAAGCGTCGTTGAATCGGTTAAGCTTGACGGCGGAGGCTATATACGGATATATGCCCACATTGTGCTGCCGTTCTCTATGCCGCTGTTCGCAGCACTCGGCTTGTTCACGGCGGTTGGCCAATGGAACGACTGGTTTACCGGTGCTTTCTTCGTTAACGATATCCAGCTGCAGCCGCTCCCGACGTATTTGCAGCGCATGCTCAGTACGATCGAAGCGAGCCAGATGATCAGCTCCAGCCAGATGACGACGATGAATCAGACCCGCTTGTATAATCCGGATGCCATTACGCCCAAGTCGGTTCGCATGGCAACCATTATGATTACCGTTCTGCCGATTCTGATCGTCTATCCGTTCGTGCAGCGTTTCTTCGTGAAAGGCGTGCTGATCGGTTCCGTCAAAGAGTAGCTTATCAGGCAAGTTATTCCATAAAGGGGGACATTCTTCATGAAGTATGGATGGAAGTACAGCAGTAAGTTGGTGCTAGGCACGACGCTGGTCGGCGTGCTGCTCGCGGGTTGTTCGGGCAAGAACAATGAGAACGGGAAAGCGAATGAAAACGAAAATGTCGGCGGACAAACCAGTCAGAACGAAGGTGCCGCATCTACAGGGGAACAGCTCAGTTATTCGTTATATGCGCCGGCGATGACGACGCCAATCAATCTGGATGGTCCCATTACGCAGGAGGTTATGAAGAAATCCGGTCTGCACTGGGATAAAGTCGAGATCGGCAACGGGGGCGACCTCTCGCAGCAGATCAACCTCAAGCTTGCCGCCGGCAGCTTCCCGGACGCCATAATTCTACCATCGGATAGTCTCGTGTGGTCGCGTCTCATCAACGAGAAGAAGCTGCTTCCGCTGGACGATTACTTTACCAATCCCGATGCCTATCCGAACCTGGCCAAGATCGACAAGCGGATTATCGATTATTGGCGGGCGAGTGACGGACACATCTACTTCGTGCCTTCCGCGTATGAGCCGGTCATCGATAATCCATCCGCCTGGCAGGGCAACGCCCAGGGCTTGTGGGTTCAGAATACGATTCTGAAAAAAGCCGGGATGACAACCGACGATCTGCGGACGATTGATGGATTCGAGAAGTACTTGAGCGCGATCAAAGACTTCAAAGACGACAAGGGACGCAATATCATTCCTCTGTCGCTTGGCGGCGAGAATTTCGCAGGTCTTGAAATCGTCATGTCTATGTTCGGCGTGCGAAGCACGGACAACGGCTATAACGAGCAAGCTGACGGCACAGTCGTTCCGGACTACAAGCTGCCAGGCTTCAAGAGTGCGTTTCAATGGTTGAACCATCTTGATCTGAACGGACTGCTTGATCCAGAGACCTCGTTCCAGAAGAAAGATTTGTTCAAAGAGAAAGTGAACAATTTACGCTACGGTGCGATGCTGTTCGGCGGATGGGACAATCCGAACGTAACGACGCTGAAGAACCATAACATTCCTGAGGCGATCACCTATAATGAGCTTGAGAAGAAAGGGTTCCCTGACGGCTGGTTCTATCCGACGGAGCTTCCGACGATGAAGGACGTGAAATTGGCCCAATATGCAAACTACAATCCGTTCGGGACGAATGGTGCCGGAATCAGCGCGAAAGCGAAAGACCCGGATCAGATCATGAAGGGCTTAGACTGGATGCAGACCAATGAAGCGTTCGTCCTGATGGAATATGGACCTGAGAGCTCGGGTGCCTACAAAATGGAGAATGGTGCAGCCGTCGAGAACTACGATGTATTTCGTGGTCCTAAATTCTGGGGCGGAGACAACGGCGGCATGGCGAGCGTTACGCAATACGGATTCTGGTGGTGGAAGAATTTAGCAAGCGTAGGCAGCTCGCATATTAAGACGATGGAATCGCCTTGGCCGGCTTATAACGCCATGCTCTACAAAGCGGAAGAAATTAACCATAAACAAGGAACGTTCGGTCTGACGCCTAAGGCTGCTCGTATCAAGCCGACGATTGGCGGCGCCGTAGAGAAATACGGACCGGTGCAGAACGACATTCGTATGAAATATTATGCGAAAATGCTGCTCGCGAAGAACGATGCGGACTTCCAAACGGCGTATGATCAATTTCTGAACGAGATGAAGGTTCGCGGCCATGACGAAGAAACCATCACCGAATTCAACAAGGAATATCAGGCTTACAGCGATACGCCTGCAGGCAAAATTACGGTCGATATCAAACAGACGCTTCCCCGCAACGTCTACAGCGACAAACCGGCCATTATCGGGGAATAAACAGGTGGAGTGTGACGACATGAATCAGGCAGCAGCAGCGTGTCCCAATCGGGTTAACATTATTAATTTCATTCGTGGCATCGAGCCGAGAGAGCCAATTGATCTTCTCGAGCCGGTAAAGGAGCAGCTGTCGCTTGTGCAAAAGCATGGATTGCCGGCAACCTGGCTGCTCCAGTACGATGCGCTGATCAACCCGGCGTTTGCGAATCTGCTACTTGAAGAGGCGGATGCTTCGCAGGAGATCGGCGTCTGGCTGGAGGTCGTGCAGCCCTTGGCGGAGAAGGCCGGCATCTCATGGCGAGGACGCTATGCCTGGGATTGGCACGCGCATATCGCTTTCACGGTTGGCTATACGCCGCAGGAGAGGGAGAAGCTCGCAGATGTGCTGATGGAGGATTTCCGAGAGCGATTCGGCTATTATCCCAAATCTGTCGGCTCGTGGTTCCTTGATGCGCATGTGCTCGGTTACTTATCCGATAAGTACGGGATTATCGCTTCTTGCAACTGCAAGGATCAATGGGGAACAGACGGCTATACGCTGTGGGGAGGCTATTACAACCAAGCCTATTATCCGAGCCGTCTCAACGGCTTTATGCCGGCACAGACCGAAGCCAATCAAATCCCGGTACCGGTGTTCCGCATGCTGGGAAGCGACCCGATCTATCAATACGATGCTAGGCTTGGCGGTAACGGCCAAAGCGTGATTACGCTGGAGCCGGTATATTCGGGAGAAGAAGGCGGAGGCGGCATCCCGCAGTGGGTCCGGTGGTTCTACGATGTGAACTTTCGAGCGGAGCAGGTCTCCTTCGGCTATACGCAGGTGGGGCAGGAGAATTCCTTCGGATGGGCGCTCATGAGGGACGGACTCACGGACCAGGTGGAGCTTCTTGCCGCCCGACAGGCGAAAGGAGAGCTGTACGTCGAAACGCTGGAGGCTTCCGGCCGCTGGTTCAAGGGACGGTATCCCGTTACGCCGGCCTCCTCGATATGTGCGCTGACGGATTGGAGGAAGGAAGGCCGTCAATCTGTCTGGTATTATAACCGCTATTATCGGTTAAACTTGCTGAATAATGACGGTGAGCTCTGGATACGCGATATTCATCGATTCGACGAGCTTTACGAGGAGCGGTATTTGCGGGAGACGTGCCCGGATGAGCATAGTCATTATGACACGCTGCCCGTCGTAGACAGCGCCCGTTGGAGTATCGGCGGAGACGCGCCGGCAGGACTGCGGCCAGTCGTGTATGATGCAGAAGGCCGTGCCGTACCGATCAAGGTTATTTCATTGGAAACGGATGAATCCGTACCTGGTGAGCTTCGGATTCTGATTCGTTTGGATGGCGGAGAACATATGCTCGAGATCCGTTGTTCGGAGCAGCGAATCGCGTTCACGGCAAGCCGTTCGGGCTTGGGGCTCCAATTCATTTGGGGCGACGCAGCAGCTGAATTGCCTAAGATCAATTTAGAGCCTGATGCGATCAACTATGTATTCAATGGACATTCGTATCGGGTTCGATTGGTCGGCGCGCAGCCGCCGGCGTTGATCCGGAGCGATGCGCGTGATTCGTCAGAAGCAAGCAGAATAAATGGGATTGAGTGCCGCGCCATGGAGCGCGAAGTTATTTTGCAGTTGGTTTAGGGGTTTAGAAAAAAGCCCACGGAAAAAATAGCCGTAGGCTTTTTTCTAATATACTTTTACACAAAACCCGTATTTTATACATATGTATTGCTCAAAAATCCCTTCCTTGGCCAAAAAAAACTGCAATTCTTCCCTGCAGACTCTGATTTATTATTAACTCTTCATTGGACTTGCACAGCAACTTAAACCTTTCTCTCCCTAACACGTTAAACGCCTGGACAACATCTATTACTGGATCAGATTGCTTAAAACTTACGGTACCAAATTCATTATATGAATCGCTTTTATTAAGAGTCTGTGTTGAATTGAGGCAGATCCAGTTCCATTTATTAAGTAAGACTCTATATTCGCTCTTCTTCGCCTTCCATTGACCGACCAAACTAAGGATATCAAGTTAACTTAATCCTCGCTCGAGTTCTTCCAGGTCTTCTTTCGCGACGCGGTAATAAAGATTCGGTACAAACTTTAATACCAATCTCTGTGGAGCATTTCTCGGTTCAAGGATAAGTTGCTCTTCTGAAGTTAAATCATTCCTACGCAATGAAGTCGTAACGGGTAATAAACCGCGCTCATCCAGAAATTCTTTTAAGCCAAACTCGTTATGTTCGTATTTGCTAAAATTAATAAATTTTCCAACCACAGAGTGTTCAAACCACTCTATCCTCGGTTCTCCAACCATTTCTTGATATTGACGAATTCTTATCTTTAGAATTTCCAAATGCTTTTCCAAAGTAAGTAATCTCTTGTACTTTCCACTAGTTAGAAAAAACATCAGGCTGCTCATAAGGTTCAACTCCTCCATCACAAAGGAATAGCCATATTGTCATAAAATTATTCCACTGATTTGACAATAAAGCGACTACCCGCATAAATAATGATTTCTTTAAATCATTCTTGTTATTTTTATGTGCGCTTTAGGTAATATTTTGATTAGTGATCATATTTAACAACACCCAGAGGAGAAATGGAAATGGGAATTAATCTAGGGGCGGTGCATAAATGAATTTAGTGTTTTATGAAGAATTTGAGTTGTTTCAAATTTGGCTGAAAGAAAATTCTTACTCACCGGAGACTCAAAAAGGTTACCTTCACGATGTAAGAGTCTTCTTACGTGGTGTTTCTAAGAGGCATATCGAAGATATAAAAAAATCCGATGTTATGGCACACCATACAACATTACGAAACTGCGGGGTCGGGGATCTTGCCTGGAACCGATCACTATCATCAATCCGACTCTTCTTTAAGGTAATGATCTTGCATAATCGAGTCTATTCTAATCCGACTAGTGACGTTCTTAAGGCTAAAATCGTCAAGAGGAAAGCTCCTATTTACATCGAACAGGATGATCTCGGAGACTTGCTTCAATGGGTTAATACTCGCTATCAAACTCGAGATATTACTATCGTCACGATGATGGCCTACTGCGGACTCAGCGTAGGAGAAATTCATAGATTGAACATCAGTGACTTTAATGAAAAGGCTGCTCGGCTAACTGTGCTTGGAAAGGGAGACAAATGGCGATATATTCCCCTCCCTCCTGCGGTAATTGAGCTTCTGCAAAAATGTCTTTCTGAACGAGTACAACCAAGGAAAAGCAACGAAACTGCATTGTTCATCTCACGTCTTGGACGAAGAATCTCTATAAGCGCAATTATGGATGTTACAGAAAAAGTGCTTGAGTCGTTCAAACAAGCCCATCTACAATATAAAGGGGTTCCATTATCATCTCATAAATTACGAAACTCATTTGCTGTGAATTTATTGGCTTCCGGTAAAGTCGATCTGAGAACGTTACAAGATCTACTTGGCCATATTGATATTAGTACTACTCAAAAATATACATTTGTAAACGAATGGGCCAAAAGGGAAGCCATGATGACCATTCAACCAATTCGCACCTAGGCTGAAAGAAATTGTGGATGTCGACGGTCCTCACCTCAAAGAAAAAGGCATCTCGAAAGTGAGATGCCAATTCCTGTTCTTGTTATTTGAGTTCATCCAATTGATTTCTCGATTTTACTTGTAAAGCTAGGATCTAAGTACTAAAGTACTGTACGCTTGGTTGTTGCGAAATGTATCATAGCCTAAGCTTGTAGATGTGACCTTGCCCTGAAAAAGTAGACACGTAGAAACCCTCAGTGACACCATTTAGCCTAATCCTTACATCTCTTCCCCGACCAGGAATGGCGGGACATAGTCGTTGGAGGAATGCGTTCTCCGACGGTTGTAAAATAGCTCGATGTATTCAAAAACAGCCTTCTTAGCCTCAGCTCTTGTCTTGAATGTGTAATCATTAAGCCATTCCATCTTTAACTTTCCCCAAAAGGATTCCATCGGTGAATTTTCATAACAATTCCCTTTGCGGCTCATGCTGCAGATAAATTCATGTTTTTTGAGGAGCTTCTGGTAGTCTTTACTGGCGTATTGAACACCACGATCAGAATGTACAATAAGTCCTTTTGATGCACCTGTGCGGCCAATTGCTTGCTTTAGAGCGGCACAGACAAGCTCTGTTTTCATACGACTATCCATCGCCCAGCCAACGAGTCTTCGGCCATGCAAATCTAGCACGCCGGCAAGGTAGAGCCAGCCTTCACCTGTCGTCCGCTGCACCATA
Source organism: Paenibacillus sp. R14(2021) (assembly GCF_019431355.1). Classification (NCBI taxonomy): domain Bacteria; kingdom Bacillati; phylum Bacillota; class Bacilli; order Caryophanales; family Paenibacillaceae; genus Paenibacillus; species Paenibacillus sp. R14(2021). The sequence goes on along the minus strand of NZ_CP080269.1, from coordinate 1,060,491 downwards.
GTAAATCCCTCCACGTATATTATAGAGGTTTTCTATGTGTCTATCTATTCGGGGCAGGGTCAATGTACCACCATCACACTGTCCACGAAATGCTTTATAACGTGATGCCGCTGTACCACCTAGACCGATTTTCCTGGGAGCAGAAGAAGTCGAACCCTCAAATAGGAATGAAGTTACTTATCGTTGTAGTGGTTATGATCGCGCAGGCCTGCTGATTAATGTAGCGTTGAGCTGGCGCCCCAACAAGATAAGAGGTTCAATTGCTTCTCTTGGAATGACCGGAGCACTTTGGATAATGATTGAGTAAAAACCTTTATTTCGTTAACCTGTTGATAAAGAACAAATGTTCGCATATACTACCACAGAGGTGATATGTGTGATCTCAACGCCAGAAGAACTTGTGATGATCAAAGAGTGCTGCCTGCTGCCGCTCATGCTGGATATGGTGGAAAAGCAACGAAAGGACATGGAGACTTCGACAACACCTATGAAGTCTCTATACCTGGCAACGCTCCTCAAACTCCAAGACATGATCCATGCCGATCTCGTGTACACGCGGAACCAACTACGAACGGCAGATATTAAGCTGTGGAAAGTCGACGCTTCTGAGGTCCGCGAGAAATCAGCGTTTAAGTACGAGTATGTGAACAAGGGGTACCGTGGGGTATTTGAGATGCTAAGGAGCCTTGTCAAAGCTGAATTAGCGAAGAAGTTCGGTCAGTATATCGCCAAGGTATTCGAAAAATAAAAGGCAGCCCTGGATGGAATGATGGATCATTCTTACAGAGCTGTCTTTCGTTATCCTCAAAGTGCAAATGATGTGTGATGTCAGAATTACTGAGAAACCAGCAGCGGAAAAGCTTGATTTATCAAGGGGCACTTTCAAAATTATTGAGAAACTTGACTGGACAATAGCTCAAAAAGGGCAGCGGATTTCATAATTAATGAGAATTTCCGCAAATGGCTTTCTGTATATTTATGCATAAAATGTATAGAGGAATTTAAGCTTGCACAAAACATAGCAAGATTAATCAAGTTGTGGCAGAGGCATCGGCGCCTTCACCAGCTTTGCGGCTAACGTGATTCCAGGTATTTTTCAAGCGTTTCGCAGCCGCTATCCCGGCGTAGTACTACAACTCTTTGAAGGAAGCTATGCGGAGGTTGAATCTTGGGTCAAGGGAGGAACCGTTGACCACGGGTTTCTTGCCGCTCCATGTGATGGACTTGATATGATCCCGCTCGTTAACGATCCCTATGTTGCGGTCTTGCCGGCGAATCATCAACTCAGGAAGCATGACGTGATCTCGATCGAGTTTGTGCGTATCCCGCACAAGCTCCTGCATCCCCCCGGATACCACGCGGCATCTCGCGACCGTAACACAATTAACGCCCTCGGCCATTCCTACCGGAACGACCAAGGACGTTTAAGTTACTTCTCGTTATCTTGAGATTATCTCTTACTCAATGATTGGGAAGCCAGCCACTCCATAAGAGTGGTCTCTTTCCCGTTGATGGTGTCTTTGACTTCGTTGTTATAGACATAAATCCAGGAATTATGTCCACCGTATTCGTACGGCGTACCGTCGGCTTTCTTGTACAAGCCCGATGTATCGATAACCTTATCGAATAAGGACATGTGGACGTCTTTTGCCCCCGCTAGAGCCAAGCGGTTGAAGGTTGGCACGGCGTATTGATCCGGAGGCACGACATTATCTGTTTTGGCTGCAACAAACCAGATCGGCAGCTCCTTCATGTTTCGGATGTCTTCCTCCGTAACGAGCGTATCCTTTAGAGCCTCGCATGTCGGGAAGGCAGCGGCAAAATAATCCGGATAATCGCGAATCATCAGCATCGTCATATATCCGCCGTTGGAGTCGCCGCCGATGTAGATTCGATTCGGGTCAATGTCTTTGTTATTCGCTGCATAATCTTGAATGAGTGCCATAAGCGAATCCTCGTATTTCGACGTGCCGTCCCCAAACCCGGTTACCCCATCCATCCAAAATGTCGGCGTTTGAGGCGCCAAGACATACACTCCGTCAAAGTAGGATTGGATATGTTCGGAAGCAAAGTTGACAGCCTTATTGGCGGCAATTGGCATCGTCGGGTCCGTACCGCCTTCTCCGAAACCATGCAGCCATATAATCAAGGGGTTCTTATGGTTATCTTTTTTTGGTGCAAAATCAGCATAGGTCAACGTTTGGCCGTTGTATGTCGCTTGGCCGGTCGTAAAATCATCGATCAGCTCCCTGACTCCTCCCGCAAACGTATCCGCAACCAATCCGGTAATCGAACCGGCAGGCGTTTTGATTTCTTTTTGTTGGGTAATGGTATATTGATTGTCACTCCATGCGTTGAATCCCGGCGGATAGGCGAAGTTAAGGGCGGACCCTAATGTTACATCCGGGCCGATTTCAATTTCCAGTACGGCATATTTGCCTGTCTGCACGACCCGATTTCCGTCTTTATCCGAGACGTACGCGTTGATTACCGTTCGATCGCCTTCCTCCAATTTGGGATTGGTTAACCGGCTATCACTTCGTACGACATGGACGTTGAACGTATCCGTCGTAACCGCGCCTTTCGGAACCGGCTTGCCCAAATCGACGATGACCTTGGTGATGACGGCTCCCCAATCTTCCACTTCCGTAACCGTTCGGTACGAGGAAGACGATGGTTTAACGCCTTTGGCCAATACCCCGGTGCTGGAAGAGAGGACTGTGCTGACTGCTAATGTGCACAACGCAGCTGTCTTTACGTGTTTACGGATGATATTTTTCATAACCCATTTTCCTACCTCTCGATTATAGGATCAATTCCTCGAAAATTATGGATACATCGCATGCAAATACACTGTCCAGAGTGCGGCTCTATCATCATTCATCTTTTGAATATGACTGCTTGCGGATATGTCCAAATAGTCATACTTTCCTGAGGCGGGCGTCCAGTTCGGAAGTCCGTCCCCATTCGGGTTGCCGGAACGGGCAAAATGGAGTAAATATTGAGACGTAAGATCGCCGAGGTCAAAATCTTCCTTCGCCCAGTAATTGGCGCGCAAGCCGCTGAAATTATGGAGAAAATACGGAACGTCCGACGTATGGAACGCGCATTAGGTACGTATCTTTCTCGCCGTCGTCCATTCTTACTTGCGCCAACATGTTTTGCAGAGCCATCATATGATCGTTATTCAGAGCTTCAATCGCCCATTCCTTATCACCCCCTTTAAGAACAGATTATCCACCGCTTTTTGGTAGACGGGACTCGCGTTCACGTCTGTTCATATTCTTTTGGCGCATAGAATGTTTTTTTATAGGTATAATTTCCGCCGAGGGTAAAATCCGGTATTGTTCTGATTCTTACTTTCCGGATCTCTTTGCTCCAGAATCATCGCATCATGCCTTTTCATTGAAACCGCAGCATCATTCCCGTTATAAAGGTCACTCGTATTGAGAACCACGCGAACGTCATTCCTTCGTACCTTCCCTACTGATCTTCGACTGTTTGACCGATCAACCGACGATCAAACGAACGGGACCGAGCAAACCGCTCGGTTCATGCTGCGCGATCCGCGACATGAAATCCGGATTTTCCTTCACCAGCGTGTTCGTCACTTCGATCATAAGCGCATTGCTGCCGTTTCGCAGATGTCCGGTCAGGTCAAACCGGTAAGGCGCGGCAATGCGAACACCTGCGGATACGCCGTTGATGAATACTTCCGCCGTCTCGTAGACTTCGCCCAGATCGATCGCCGCTCGGCTGCCTGATTCGTTCTACCAAAACAAATCGGTCTCATACCGGAACGTTCCGGAACTGGAATTCGGCTCGGATACAAACGGTTGCTGCCGCTGCTGTGGCATGAAGGCGGTGAATCCATGCACGGGATCCGCTATGGCTATATGAATCTCGTCAGCCAGCTGTATGCCCGGAATTTCACCGATCAGATCGGCGACTGGTGCAGTGAACGCAGGGTAGAGTTTCGGCATATCCGCGCTCCACGGCAGAGCGACGTTTTTTTTGCCCAGTTTGGAATCGAAATCGAACGTCGTTTTATCGTTGTAAAATCCGGGCTCGTCGGAGAAAAAAACCGCGAACGTCCCCCCGAAATCGTCGCGATAGCGGGCGTAAAACGATTCGTAGACGGTATCGATGAGCACGCGAACGGACTCGGCGGCGAGCGGATTGATATAGTCGTCTTTGGATGGGTCGCCGCCTTTCTCGTTCTCGATGAGGGTAAAGATCCTCCAGTAGCCTGCGGGAACGTCCCAGATCAGCCTGCCGCCCTTCGCTTCGTCCGTCAAATCGATCGCTTCGTCGGTTAACGTACCGGTAACTGGGTCGCGCTTGACGGCAACGACGGCCAAGACGGTCCCGCCGCCTCCTTCGAAAATGCCCGGCACGTGGGGCAGCGGAGCCGTAACGAACGACGAGCCGCATCTGGGCCCGAGTGCGTCGGTGTGCATGGCCGACAGGAAGAGGCGGCGAAGCTCCTTCGGCGCATCCTTCAAGCGGCCGGCCGCATGTCCCGTCGGAAAATGATCGTCGTCCAACACCCAGACCCGCATCCCGCGCGCTTTGGCCTCTTCCATGATGACGTCCATATCGCTCCACCATTTGGGGCCGAGATAGTCCGGATGCGGCCGCGCTTCCACGCAAACCGCCCGGATACCGGATTCGTGAATACGGGCCATCTCTTCCCGAAGCACTTGCTCGTCCTCGCCGTGCTGCCAGAAGAACGGCAAAATATAGTTGTCTTCTCTTCCCGCCAATACTTCATGCAATTTCGAAAGCACCGTTTGCCCACTCTCCTTTCGAATAAGGTTTCTTCAGTCTTTTACACCAGCTTGAACTTCGCTTGCTTCACATCTCTGGAATTCGGACCGATATAGACGTGAAAATCGCCGGCTTCGGCTTTATAAGTTAAATCCGCCCCATAATACATCAAGTCCTGTTCGGAGATGGTGAACCGAATTCCCCGATTCTCGCCGGGCTGCAGCGCGACTTGCTGAAAGCCTTTCAATTCCTTCACCGGCCGAACGGCGGAGCCGTGCAGATCTTGGATATACAATTGCACGATTTCTTCCCCCGCTGCATTTCCCGTATTGCGTACGGTCACTTGAAGGGTAACGGTGTCCGAGCGCTGCATGACCTCCTTATCCAACGTGGGCTCCGAGTACTCGAAAGTCGTATAGCCCAAGCCGTATCCGAACGGGTACAGCGGCTCGTTCGGACCGTCGACATATTTGGAAATGAACTTAGCGTCCTTGTTCTTATCCGTTACCGGTCTTCCTGTCTGGAATCGGTTGTAGTAAACCGGAATCTGTCCTTCCCGATACGGGAAGCTCATCGTCAGCTTGCCGGAAGGATTGTACGCTCCGAACAGAATGTCGGCGATCGCGTAACCCGCTTGGGAACCGAGAAACCAAGTCTCCACGATGGCATTGACTTTGCGGTCGAACCAATCCAATATAAGCGGTCGTCCGTTCGTCAGTACGAGCACCGTCGGTTTGCCGAGCTTGACGATCTCTTCCGCCAGTTGCCGCTGAATGTCCGGAAGCGTAATTTCCATGCGGGACGCCGCTTCGCCGCTCATATGGCTGGACTCGCCCAGTGCCAGCAAGACGACGTCTGCTTCCTGCGCCGCGCGGACTGCCTCTTCGAAGCCGCCTTCGATCGATCCTTCTACAGTGCAGCCGTCAGCGACCAACAGCCGGTCTGCGCCGATCGTTTCACGTAAGCCCTGCTCCAGAGTGACCGTCTCGTTACCGTATCTGGAGAATTGCCACGGACCGAGCAAATCTTTACTCCTCGCGAACGGTCCGACCACGGCGATCTTGCCGTCCGCCGGGGACAGCGGCAGCACCCCGTCATTCTTGAGCAGCACGATCGACTTGCGCGCCAGTTCCCGGCTTTCGCTCAAGTGTTCGGCGGAGAAATGATACTCTTTTTCCTTCTCCGGCCGGATATACCGGAATGGATCGTCCATGATCCCAATCTTGTATTTGTACGTCAGGATTCGGCGAACCGCCGCATCCAATTGTTCTTCCTTCACGACGCCTTCTTCGATTAGCTTCGGAAGGTGGATCGCATAGGTCCTCGTCACCATCTCAATGTCCATCGTCGCTTCGAGCGCCATTCGCGCCGCTTCTTTCCCGTCTTCCGCGCAGCCATGAATATGAATTTCTTCCACGGCGCCGTAGTCGGAAATCAGCATGCCGTCGAAGCCCAACTCGTCCCGAAGCAAATCGTTGAGCAGGAACTTGTTTCCCGCCACCGGCACGCCTTGATAAATGTTGAACGCGTTCATGACCGAACCCGCACCCGCCGCGATGCCCGCTTGGAAAGGAGGCAAGTAGACGTTCCGCAGCGTTCCTTCGGATATGTCCACCGTGTTATAGTCGCGCCCGCCTTCCGCCGCGCCATACGCGATAAAATGCTTCAGGCAGGCGATGATCGTTTCCGGGCTAAACAAGCTGTCGCCCTGGAACCCTTTCACCTGCGCTTCGGCAATCCTGGCTCCCAGATACGGATCTTCGCCGGAGCCTTCGACGACGCGCCCCCACCTCGGATCGCGGCTAACATCGACCATCGGGCCGTGATTGTACGTGATGCCGGAAGCGGACGCTTCCTTCGCCGCGATAGCGCACGCACGGCGGATGCCATCCAAATCCCAGCTGCACGACCACGCTAGAGGTACAGGAAAGATGGTTTGATGTCCGTGGATAATATCCGCGTTGAACAGCAAAGGGATCCCATGCGGCGATTTCTCGGCGGCGATGCGCTGCAATTCGAACACCCGCTCGATATCGAATGCGCCGAGAATCGAACCGGCTTTGCCCTCCTCGACGAGCTTCTCCGGCGGCTCGGAAGCGACGTCTTCGCCGAAGGAGAAATTCGAGGCCATGCATTGGCTCATCTGGCCGACTTTATCGGCTAAGGTCATTTTCCGCAGCAGCTTCTCGACCTCGTCCGCGATTTCCGCGTCCGTCCTTTCCGTTACGCCGAACTTGCGATATTGTGCCAGCTCCTGCAACAATCCTTCGGCCAGACTCGGCCCATCACCCGGAAACCCTTCGAATTTCATCGCGCCGAACGGCGGAAGATCGAGCGTGCCGGCGAAAGTCTTTTCCCCGAAGTTCAATACGAGGGAAACGTCTTCTTCCTGAAGCAGCGTCGCCTTTCCGAACGCTTCCATTCGCGTCCCGTCTACCGACACCCGGTCGAAAGCAATCGCGATCGGAAACGGCTCCGAGCTTACGGCTACAGAATAAAAGCCGTTTAGTTCCCCGATCGAAAATTTCAATTTCATTTTGCTGGCCGGCGTTTTGATCACGGCATACCATTTTCCCAACATCATGTTTACTCCTCTCATGAGCGCATTAAGATGGTAAAGAAAACTCCCGAGACACTCCTGGCAAGCGTCTCGGGAGCCGGACTCCAAATCTGTTATTGCTGCTGCGTTTTCACCCAGGCGTCAAGCTGCTTCTGCTTCTCGGCAATGATCTTGTCGATCCCCGCTTCCTTCAGCTTCGAGATGAACGCCGGAAGGTTCTTCTCCGGATCGAGCGACCCCGTTTCCAAGCCGCGCTTGTACTGATTCTGCACGTTCGTCACGGCCGTGATTTCCGCTTTCACCGGCACCGCGTCGAACGTGAAGCCGAGCGCCTTCGACTTGACGGCTCCTTTGTTAAACTCGTCCATCTTCTTCCAAATATCCGCATCCTCTCCTTTGAACACGTAGGAAAGAAATTGATTGCCCATCAGCCAGTTCAAGTTGAGGGAATACGGATTATTCGACGCATCGATTCCTGGAGCGAATTCGATCATATTGTCCGAGCCGGCAACCTTCACGTAATGTTTGCCTTCGATTCCCCAATCGAGCAAATTCACGATTTGAGGATCGGAGAATATCAGGTTCAGCAGCTGCATGGAGTGTTCCGGACTTTCGGCGTTTCTCGGAATCGCCCACACGATCTTCGTGACGTCGTTCGTCGTGGCTACGGAAGGTTTCAATTCAGCCGTAACGTATTCTCTGCCGGTAGTGCGGCTTTCTTGCTGGGCGAATCCGGGCTTCATATTCGCGGTGTTGGCGAAAAGCTTGCCCGCCTTCATGAGATCGCTTGTCTGGGTTTGGGTCGTAGCGGTGTCCTTCAGCACGTATCCCGCTTGATACCACTTCCGGAAAAGCTTGAGCAATTCCGCGTATTCCGGCATCTCGTACTGGTTGACCACTTTCAGGCCGTTGTCGTAATTCGGGAGAATCCCGAAACCGTCGCCAAGCGGGTCCCCGAGCGGGAATTGATCGATGAATGTCGCGCCTACCGAGCCCGGCGCAATCGGAGCCACTCCGGGCTCGTTCTCTTTGATTTGCTTCAGGATCGGTTCCAAATCGTTCAAAGACTTGATCGCATCGACATTGACGTTATACTTGTCGACCAAATCTTTGCGGAACAGCACCCCGTAATCGACCGCCAAATCGCGGACGCTGGAAACGCCGTAAATTTTTCCGTTGATTTTCCCCGCGTTGACGTAAGAATCTCCGAGCGCGGAGGTGATACCGCTTCCATCCTTCTCAAGCAATTCGGTCATTTCCAGCAGCTGTCCTTTGGCCACTGCGGTGGAATAGCCCAACACGACGGTCAGGTCCAGCTTCTCATTTCCGCTCAGGATGAGGTTCATTTGCTGCGTCCAGTTGCCGATGCTGATCGGCATGAAGGTGACGGTCGCATTGATTTTTTCTTTCGTCAGCTTATTGACCTCATCTTGAACCAGCTTCAAATCTTTCGGCTCGGCTCCGAAGATCGGGAACGCCACCTTCAGCTCGATCGGTTTCTCTTCCTGTTGACCCGTGGCAGAATCGGTCGGCGTCGCCTTTTCTTCGCTCTTCGAAGAGCAAGCCGAGAGCAGAAGCACCGCCACCATCGCCAGGATGAGGGAGAGGCGGGTTGAAGCCTTGATTTTTCGCATACCTTCTAGAACCCCCTATGGATAGAATTGTTTTGCTGTCTATCATGATACCGGGTTCCGTTCGCAGGGACTTACGGTTAGACGACTCGTCACTTGCGCTTTGCCGACTTTATCGCGAAGTGTGCTCGCCGCTTCGGGAAGCATGCGCATCCTGATTCCGATGGCGGTAGTCCATGGGGCTTAAGCCCGCATGTTTTTTGAAGATATTCGTAAAATGCGAAAAGTTGGAATATCCGACGGATTCGGCGACCTGGCTGATCGCCATTTCCGTCTTGGCAAGCAGCTCCTTGGCAATCCGGATCCGTTCCTGAAGCACGTAGTCGGAAATGGAAAACCCGGTTTCCCGCTTGAAGATTCTCGACAAATAATCCGGGTTCAAAAACGTTTGGGCTGCGATGCCGTCACGGGAAAGCTCGTCCTGATCGAGATGGTGCGAGATATACTTTTTGACCTTATCCACGACGCTTTCCGCTTCCGTTTGTTCCAACGCTTTGTACACCGTGTGCTTCATCCAGGCGATCAGATCGAATACGGAACGGGTGGCGTCCGTCGACAGTTCGGCCGAAAGCGGATCACCGAACAACCGGTATGCATGAATTCCTTGCTGATTCAGCAAGGAATAGACCATCTGCTGAAAATCCACGTACAGCTTCTGGAGGAGAGCCGCGTCGACGCAATTCGATTTCACGAGCCGCTCCAAATAATCCGAAGCTTCACGTACGATCGTATCCTTAGCGCCTTTCTTCAACATGACCGCCCATAGTTCCATGTCTGGCAATTTGATCGGCTCCGAGGTGCGGATGTCCCCCTGCAGCAGGAATACTTTGTTATCGAATGCGACGTTGTTGCGTTCGAGCGCGGTCAATCTACCGTACACGCCCGGTAGTTCATGGGCATAGGCCGCCGAGCCAATGTAACAGGAAATATCGCAATAAAAATAGCGGCGGCACGATTCGATGTACGCCTGGCAGCTTGTCCGGAGCGGCTCCGGAATACCGTCTTCCCCCGGTTGGAGCACCAAGACGAGCAGCATTCGGCTCCGTTCGAGCGGCACGATGCTGCCGCTATGCGAGTCGCCGAAAATCAATTCGTCCGCACTGTTCTTTAGCGCATATTCCAATATCTTTCGGTCGCGTACATTCAAGTCTTTTTGCCACCGATGCACGCTTACGAGCACCGGGAGAAATTTCATCCGCTCGGAGTAAGGCAAATTGCGTTCCTTAATGATTGTCCGAATGGCCGAATCTTTCGCCGGGATCGTATGCTGCAGCAAATCCAGCCAAAACCGCTCGACGATCAGCGGGTGATGCTGCGTCCAGAGCTTATGGTACTGGTTGAATTGGCTGGTCTGGCTGATCTTGCTTTTCGCCTTCTCGATCGCTTTCTCCAGTTCCGCCACCGGAACCGGCTTGAGCAGGTAATCCAAACTGCCCAACTCGAGCGCTTCTTTGGCATAATGAAAGTCGGCATGGCTCGTAATCAAGATCGTTTCGGTTGCGGGATAGTTCTCTTTGACCCATGCCAGCAATTCCAAGCCGCTCCCCTGCGGCATCTGGATATCGCAGAGCAGGATGTCGACCGGAAACTTCTCGAATACCTCTTTGGCCATTTTGACCGTGTACGCCGTGAAAACTTCGGAAATGTTCAGCTTCTCCCCATTCAGATCGAAGATCAAGCCCTCTACCACATGAATCTCGTCATCGACGATCAGCAGCCTATACAACGGCTTCACCCCCCTGCCTTCTGTCTGGCTCCATGGGCACTATGATATTCACGACGGCGCCATGCGGAGTCCGGTTGCCGAAACGGATATTCCCGTCCTTCCCGTAGAGCAGGCGAATCCGGCGCTGCACGTTCCAAATGCCGGTATGCTCGCCCTTCTCGTTCACGATCGAATTACCTTTGTTGATCTCCCGAAGCACATGAGACGGATAACCTTTCCCCGTATCTTCGATGTGGATCGCCAGCGACGGCACCGTTTCCGAATCGGCAACGTCGACGCATGCCGTGATCAGGATCGGTTCTTCCAAAGTGACGGCGTGCTTGACCGTATTCTCGATAAACGTTTGGAGAATGAGCGGAGGAACCGGCACCTCCAGCAGAAAATCGGGCACCTGAATCTCGCAAGAGATGCTCCCTGGGAAACGGAGCTCTTGGATCCTCAAATAATTGCGCGCATGCTCGAGCTCATCCTTCAGCAGCACGAAGGTTAAGTTGCTTCTGAACATAAAGCGGAAGTGCTGAATGAGGCAGAGCGTCATTTCCATCATCAAATCCGTCTTGTTGACTTTGGCCAGATGATACAAAACCGAGAGAGAATTCATGAAAAAATGAGGATTCATCTGCAGTTGAAGCCGCAGCAGCTCTTCTTTCTGCTTGCTGATCTGCTCTTCGTACACGTTGATTTTCAGCTCGCGGATTTGATCGACCATTTGATTAAACGTCTCGTTCACGAGTTGAAACTCATTCGTATTCGGAGCCGATTCGATGCGGGTTTCCAGAATTCCGCCGCGGATCCGCTTCATGGCCGCAAGCAAGCGGTTGAGCGGGAGCAAAATCGTTTTTCTCAGGAAAAACAGTCCTACCGGCAGAATCATGCAGGCGATAATCGGAAACAAGGAGACGATCCTCTGCATGACTTGCAAGTTTTGCAAAATTTTATCGTCCGGTATGACGACGACGAGGCTGAACGCGCTTGTTCGCGACGGCTGTCCGACGATCAGGAAACGGTGGTTTTTCCCCGATAAATAATAATCCGACGGTTTCGAACGAAGCTCGATTCCGCTCGTCTCCACGAGCTTGGGGTTCGTCATCGCCGTGCCGTTCGGATCGGTAAACAAAGCTCCGCCCCGATCCCCGGTTTGCAGGAGGCTGAACGGAATCATCAAATCGTTCGCCTTTATCGTGGCCGTAAGATAAAGATTGTCGTACTTCATCGTATGGATCAAAAAATAGTCGCCATCGATCGGTTTCACAACCCAACCGTAGGTGCGGTATTCGCTTTGTAACCGGTTTTGTTCCGCTTGCCCGCGAACGAAATCTTTGATTTGCTCCTGAACGGAATAGCCGCCTCTTCCTTGATTGATCTCCAAATAATCGGACCGTTTCTTATCATATAAAATAAAAGAGTAAGCGGACGGATACATGTTGATATCATTGAACATGCTGTTGTACAGCAAGAGCTTGGACATCACGTACCGATCCTCGGATGAGGTCTGGGCCATCGTGATGAACTCTAGATTCAGCGCCACGATATTGTTCATGTATTTATCGATATCGTCCAATTTGACGTCGATCTGATTCATGTACATTTGCGTCGTGTTCTTATAGGAGTCCGCAACCTGATTGCGGACGACATTGATGGCGTATAAATTGTTATAAATCAGCATGCCGATGGGCGGGAGCGTGAGCAGCAGGACGCCGATTATCAGCTTGGCCCGCATCGCGCGAAACGCGAACTGGCTTGCGATAGATGCCATGATGGATGCCACCACCTATTCCGTGAAATTGTCCGATAACTCATCTATAATAGCAAAAAGCCCATCGGATTGCCTTAAAACAACAATCCAGAATGGACTTGAGCTATTCGTATCGCCGCTTCGGTTATCCTTTGACCGCGCCGATGACGATTCCTTTGACGAAATATTTTTGAAAGAACGGATAGGCGGCCAGGATGGGCAGGACGCCGATGACCGCAATCGCCATCTTGACCGTTTCGATCGGCGCCGCCTGGGTGAGCGTGCTGGCATAGGAACTGAAGCTGCTGCTTGACAAAAACTGCGCGTCCGAAAGAATCCGATTGAGCAAGTTCTGGATTCCGTATAATCTCGCATCCGTCAAATAGATCAACCCGTTATTCCAGTCGTTCCAATAGTAGATCGTTTGGAACAAGCCGATCGTGGCCATGATCGGCATAGACAGCGGCAGGACGATCGAGCCGAATGTTCTCCATTCGCCCGCGCCGTCGATTTTCGCGGATTCGATGACCGGCATCGGAATCGACGTCATGAAGAAAGTCCGCATCAGCATAATGTTAAATCCGTTCATCAGCAATCCGGGAACGATTAGCGCCCATATCGTATTCTTGAGCTCGAACATCTCGGTATAGACCAGATAAGACGGGACGAGTCCTCCATTGAACAGCATGGTGAAAAAGACGGCGAAAGCAAGTACGTTCCGTGCCGGGTAATCGTTTCGGGAAAGCGGATAAGCGAGCAACGATGTGATCGTCAGACTGGATGCCGTGCCGAAAACCGTTACCAATACGGTGATCCCGTATGCGCGGAAAATTTCCGCCCCGCTGTACCAAAGGTACTTATACGCACTTGCGCTATATACGGAAGGGAAAAAGGAATATCCGTTCCGGACGATTTCCTGTTCATCCGTGAATGAGGAGACGATAAGCAGGACAAAAGGTATGATACATGCCGCGCTAAGAAAGGCAAATAGGATATGACCGAACCGATTCCAAGCCCGATTTTCCGTCTTCATCGAAATCCCCCTTAAAACAATGCGTTGTCTTTGTTGATTTTACGGACGAACCAATTGGCCGCAATGACAAGTACGAAGCCAACGACGGATTGATACATGCCGGCCGCAGCCGACATCCCCATATCTCCGAGTCCAAGCAACCCGCGGTAAACATAGGTGTCGATAACGTTCGTCGTATCGTACAGCGGACCGGAATTCATCGGCACTTGATAGAACAAACCGAAATCCGAATAGAAGATTCGTCCGATCGATAGAAGCGTCAGCATAATGATCACTGGCATCAGAAGCGGTACGGTGATCGAGCGGATTTGCCGCCATTTGCCGGCACCGTCCATACGCGCCGCCTCGTAATACTCTTCGTCGATGCCGATGATGGACGCGAAGTAGACGACGACGGAGAAGCCGAGACCTTTCCAAAAATGCACGATCGTCAGAATGAACGGCCAATATTTCGGTTCGAAATACCACGAAATCTCTTCCATGCCAAGCTCCGGCAGCACCGTTTTATTCATGAACCCCGTATCCAGACTCAGCACCGCGTAAACGATGTAGCTGACGATGATGATCGAGATAAGCTGCGGCAGCAGGATTACGCTTTGATAGAAACGGGAGAAAAACTTGCTTCGGATCTCGTTAAGCAGAATCGCCAGAAAAATCGACATCGCCGTGCCCATCGCGATCCATAGGACGTTGTAAACGATCGTGTTTCGCGTAATGACGTACGCGTCGGAAGTCGTGAACAAATATTCGAAATTGCGGAATCCGACCCAGTCGCTCTGGAGAATGCCTTTCGTGAAATTCACGTCTTTAAAGGCGATGACGATTCCGAACATCGGCAAATAGTTGTTGATGAGCAAATAGATCATGCCCGGCAGCACCATGACGGTGAGCGGTAAAAATTTAAAGAACGCATTCGTTTTGGTTTTCCTTACTGCATTCGTTCTTGTTACGGCGGTTATCTGCTGCATGTCCATCCCCTTACCTCTTGTTCTGTCTTGCTTCTATCATAAAGGAATCGGGAAGTCGCAGCTTACGGTTTGCCGACTTCTTGGTATCGGTTAGACGACTTCCGCCAAGACCGCGTGCACGGGTTGTTCATTAACGGGAAAGAGGCCCGCATGGCGACGAGCCTCTGAAAGCTGCGCGCACTCTTTAACCTGCTTGGTTAAGAGCCGCTAATATTCCCTCAAGCGCTTCCTCCGACATGGCGCCGCCGCTGAACGCGGCCAACCCGCGCAGAGGCATGTCTTTCATCATTGCTTCCATCAAGTCCGAAGCTTCTCCGGCATCGACCGAGCCGAACGGACTGCGCTTAGCCAACAAATCGGTTAAGATCGGCCGCGTTGCCGGATCCTGCATCAGATCGCCGATCGTCGAGTTACGGGTATATTTCTTGTTGCGGACAGCCGTAGATTGAACCTGAACGTTGCCGGTCAACACAATGTCGCTTGACGACTTTCCGATCAAAATCTCGAACTCGCCGGTCTCGACACGCCAATCCTTCATCTCCGTATCGTAAAAGGCAAATGAACGCTTATTGAGCGTAAAGGAAACCGTCTTCCGTTCGCCCGGATGAAGCTCCACTTTGGCATAGCCTTTCAGCTCCTTGACCGGACGGATGACCGTGGTTTCCTTATCACGAACATAGAGCTGAACGATCTCTTTTCCGGAGCGGTTCCCCGTGTTCACAACCTTGACGGAGACGGTTACCTTCTCGTCGTCCCGGAATTGAGCGCGATCCAGCGCTAGATCGGAATACATGAACGTCGTATAGCTTAATCCGTAACCGAACGGAAACAACGGCTCGACCTTTTTCGCGTCGTAGTAACGGTACCCGACGAAGATTCCTTCCCGGTACTCAGCCCTGTCTCCTTCGCCAAAGTAAAACAGGTAGGACGGGTTGTCCTCGATACGTTTCGGGAACGTCTCCGCCAGTTTGCCGCACGGATTCGCATCGCCGAATAAGAGGTCTGCGATCGCGCCTCCGAGTGCCTGACCGCCCAGATAGGCTTCCAGCACCGCCTTCGCGCTGCTGATCCAGGGCATTTCCACCGGCGAGCCGTTGCTGAGCACGACGACCAAGTTTGGCTGCTCCGCGGCGAGCGCCCGGATCAGCTCGATCTGGTTCTCCGGCAGGCGCAGGTGCGTCCGATCGTATCCTTCCGATTCGTAGCGGTCCGGCAAGCCGGCAAACAGAACAGCGACGTCGGCTTGCGCTGCGGCGCGGACGGCTTCCGTGGCCAGCTGGATGTCCGTAGCGTCGCTGTCCAACTTGTAGCCCTGCTCATAGGTAACCTGCGCCCTGCTGCCGGCCGACTTCACGATCTCCTCCCGGATTTCCTCCAGCTTCGTCGGCTTGATATGCGAACTGCCGCCGCCCTGATAACGCGCTTTGACCGCAAGCTCGCCGATGACCGCGATCTTGCCTTCCCTGCGAAGCGGCAGGATACCCTCCTCGTTCTTCAGCAGAACCATGCTTTCCCGCGCCACTTCGCGGGCCAGCCGGTGATGCGCTTCGGGATCGTAGCTCGCGTTCGGCTTTTTGTTGTCCACTGCTTTGAAGATGATGCTTAGCAGGCGTTCGACCGCCCGGTCCAGCTTCTCCTCCGGCAACTTGCCGTTGCGGACGGCGTCGACGATTTGCCGGTCGCCTGCCCCGCCGCTCGCAGGCATCTCGAGCTCCAGACCGGCGGCTAATCCGTCCGTGCGCTCGTTGACGGCGCCCCAGTCGGAAACGACGAAGCCTTCGAGCCCCCATTCGTCCTTCAGAATGTCCGTCAGCAAGTACTCGTTCTCCGAGACGAACGTTCCATTCACTTTGTTGTAAGAGCACATGACCGTCCAAGGCTGCGCTTGCTTGACCGCGCCCTCGAAGCTCGCGAGATAAATTTCGCGAAGCGTCCGCTCGTCCACGACGGAATCCGAAGTCATCCGGCGGTGCTCTTGGTTATTAGCTGCGAAATGCTTGAGTGAAGTGCCGACGCCCTGGCTCTGCACGCCCTGAATATGGCTGGCCGCCATTTCGGAGGACAAATACGGATCTTCGGAAAAATATTCGAAATTTCTTCCGCACAAAGGGGACCGCTTGATGTTGGCACCCGGGCCCAGCAAGACCGCCACGTCTTCCGCCTGGCACTCCTCTCCCAGAGCCTCGCCCATGCGCCGGATCAAGTCCCGGTCCCAGGAACTGGCGACACCCGCCGCGGACGGGAAGCAAGTCGCCGGGACGCTGTCGAACAAGCCGACGTGGTCGGTTCCTTCCCTCTGCTTGCGCAGGCCATGAGGCCCGTCTGTCACCATGATAGACGGAATGCCGAGTCGCTCGATCCCTTTTAAGTGCCAAAAGTCGAGTCCGGAGCAGAGCCCCGCTTTTTCCTCCAAGGTCATTTGTTCGATCAGTTGTTTGATATCCCTGTCCATCGATTGCAACCCCTCCATGAAGCGATTTTGATCATATCTTCTTCATTTTAGGAAATCTTCGCTGAGCTTACTATCGGTTTGCAGACTAATGCTTATTACTTTGCCGACTTTTCTGCCCTAGCCATCGATCAACCTTGAAGCCATGCGTAGATCGTTCCAATCATGCAGAGAAAGAGTGAACGCCCCCCAGTGAACAGGGAGTAGAACTCCTCCCTGAATATCTCGATGCGCTTGCACCGTCTCCTCCCGAAGCATATGCACGCCTCTCCATCGCTTGTCATATTGCCCACATTCCATAATGGCCAGCTCGAACGGTCCGTGCTGACGACCTATTCGTTCAAAGTGAGGTCCGTAGCCACCGTCCCCGCTGTAGAAAATACTTCTCTATTCTGTCTTAATAACCCACGAGCACCATAGGGTGGTATCCCGATCGTACAGCCCTCGTCCGGAGAAATGTCTCTCCGGCGTGCAAACGAAGCGGATGCCCTGAACGATTCGCTCTTCCCCCCAGTCCACTTCAATTACCGCATCTGGCGACGCTCCTCGTTTCCAGATTCGCTTGCCGACTCCGAGCGGAACAAGGAAAGTACCCACCTTCGGAATAAGCTTGCTTGCTTGCGAATGGAGGTGCGGCGGCACTTGAGAATATTACTTTGACACGTAGATTCAAATATTGGATGACGCAACTTACTATCCCTTGTATAACACTGAAATTTAACATTGCAAGTTATTACCGGCTCAAGATAGATCCAGTCCTTACTTTCTCCTGTGACGATTTGCTTGGCCACTGCCTTGAACGCATTCAATACGTCGGAAGGTGGTGGAAATTCAATGACTCCCATATGCTTACCATTGTCAGTTAAGCTCCATCCAAACTCTGACTTACGTATGCCAGATATTTTAAACTGACCATACCGGTAGTTCTTCGTTTTAATCCAAACATCCTTCGGTCTTGAATCTAAATAATAATGACTATCTGCATTTTTGGAAACAATACCTTCTAATCCAAGCTGTTTAACCTTTTGAAATAAGCTCTGTCCATCTTCATTCGTTGATGTAACTGATATCACCGGAGATGGTATTACAACTCTCAGGAGTAACTCTAGACGCTCCTGGAGACTTGTCTTTAGTAAGGATCCCCCATTATGGAATATCAAATCAAAAACCGCAAAATGAGCTGGATACTGTTGAGAAAGCTTCTGAACAGCATCAAGCTTCTTTGCGTGGGATCGATTCATAACATCCTCAAAGCAAGGTTTCGCTGCCTGATCCAGGACAATACATTCACCATCCAAAATGGCTTGAGAGCAGTTTAATCGGATTTGTTGAAGTTCAGGGAATCGATCAGTTACTTCGGTTCCATTGCGAGTAAAGGCTCGTATAACTCCGTTGATGTAATGGATCAATATCCGAAATCCATCCCATTTTATCTGATGAATCCATTTCTTATGCGGGACTACTATTGAAAAAGCTTGAAGCAACATTGGCTTGATAATTGTGTTAAGCATATGCAAAGTCCTCCTATAATAAGCTTATCATGGCAGGACCCAACATCTTATATGAGATGACTGGAAATTATCCAGTGCGTGAAGTACTCAAATCAGAGCAGGTTTTATCAGGGATGGTATTTATCTCGCATGAATAATGCTACACAAGGGAGCATAAAAAAACGGTTGCCGAAGCAACCGCCATTCAACTATAGTGCCCGTTAACATTCCTGTAGGTGTTAGTAGATGCGATTTGCAGAAAAATAAACGCCCCGCTAGGATGAGTATGTACTGGGTTGGAGCCCTCAGAACTCACCTTAGGAGGCGTCAGAATGAAGTCTAGACTAATCAAAGCTCAAAATCAACGAGTAGAACGTATTTCCACTTCCACTCTTGTCATTGGCATCGACATTGCCAAAGAGAAACATGCTGCTCAAGCTATTAATTTTCGAGGTATTGTCCTTTCCAATCGCCCAATTACGTTTTCGAACGATCATTTGGGCTACGAGCATTTAATTAGCAGTATTCGTAAATTACAGAATATGCACCACTTGCATGACGTCGTTGTAGGAATGGAGAGTACCGGTCACTACTGGTTCAATATCGCCAATTGGTTGGTGAAACAAGGGGTTTCTGTTGTCCTTGTCAATCCTATGACGACCAAACGCAATAAGGAAAACAGAGACAACTCCCCTTAAAAAGAATGATCCAAAGGACGCTTTGGTCATTGCCGATGCGGTGAGTCGCGGTTCTAAACGCCATTCTCTCCAAAGGAAGAAGCCTTCCGCCGCATGCGGGTTATAGTTACAAACAGAGAGCATTGGGTTGTTAAATCTGGTCGGATTAAGAACAGAATCCACCGCTGGCTGGATATTCGTTTTCCAGAGTACAGGCAAGCGTTCGAAGATATTTTTACTCCTCGTTCATTAGCTACTCTGCGTCGTTTTCCAACCCCATCTGACATCGTGCAGTTGACTCCAGAACAAATGGTACAGATCTGGGGAGCGTACATGGATAGACCTGGCGGAATGCGAGGCAAGAATAAAGCGCTTGAGCTCCAAGCACTCGCAAGACATAGCGTTGGAGACGCTACTGCCCTTGAAGAAGACAAGTGGGAGTTGCGGCACCTTATCGAAGAATTTGAACGAATCTGCCACATCATTGATGAAGCGGACGAGATGATTGAAAAGCTATTGCCCGAAATCCCCGGGTCTGATCTCGTTCGATCCGTCGGTGTTTCCGTTCCTGCTACGGCTGCCATATTCGCATTTGGCGGGGACTTACGTAAGCTGTCACATGGGAATCAGTTATTGCGGAAGGCTGGATTGAACTTAGCAGAACGTAGCTCTGGCAAGTATAAAGGGCACATTAAGCTAACCAAACGAGGAAATTCATTGCTGCGTAAGCATTTGTATTTCTCGGTGTTTCACCTCTTATCTCACAATCGTGCATTTCAAGCCTTACATGCACACAATATTGAAGTAAAACGAATGACGAAAATGCAGTCCATGATGAAGTTGATTGGGAAATTGGCTCGCATACTTGTAGCCATGGCGCGGGATGGACAAGCTTTCTCCGCGAATACAGCTCAACCGTTATTAGCAGCTTAAACAACTAAACTCGCAACCTAGACCAGTGATTTGTCTCATTTGCAGGATTTCACAAAGAAAGCACGGAGTACCGAGATTTTTACGCTTTAGGGCATAGACCCGTTCCGTTAACGTTGATCGGACTCCACACCTTGGATAGATAGGACGAAGGAATGTAAGGGCATAGACCCGTTGAGATTTGGGAGAGTGAATCCCAAGGACCTTGTGGAGAGAGGCGTGCAGCAAGTTATTAAATGGAAGATGTTGTTAATAGACAAACGCCTTCTATTCCCGCATGTTTGCATCTACGCCGATGCTACATAAATATCCAATATCAATGACCTTATTTTTCCCCCGATTAACTGCATCTGAGCGATTCACAATTATTTCGTTGTTTCTAATTGAATCAATCGTATCAACGAAAGACTTTACCTTTTGACCGAAAGAATCTTAAGTTCACGATTGACCATCTCCGCCTCCATTAGGATAAATGTTTTTTTGCTCCTTAACCGTGGCATTCGTGCCCCAAATGCTTAACATTTCGATTAGTTGAGGAAACATTTCCCTATATATGTGAGACGAAATGCTGTCAAAGAAGTTGCGCTAAAAATGCCCGTTACTTTAACAAGAAAAGCGAATCGTTTCATAACATAATATTATTAACAGTCATCTATCTTGCCCTTTTTGTACGTTAAGGGTGTCATTTTCATCGACTTTCGAAATTTATCAATAAAGTAGCTGGTACTATTGAATCCAACTTGATAAGCAACTTCTGTAACATTAGAATCTGCTTCTTGCAGTAGGACTAAGCTTTTTTGAATTCGATAATCAGTTACATAACTCAAGGGAGTTGTGTTTAGAATTCGATTAAAATATCTGCAGCATTCAGATCGACTCAACTGTCCAGCTCTTGCAATATCATCTAATATGATTTTTTCAGCATAATGTAGATGTATCCAATTTAACATTTGCTTCATTCGATGATTCTTTACCATTTCCGTTTGGTCGTATTCTAATTGAAAGCGATTAATGATTAAGTTCTTCCAAATTAGTGTTAGCTGAATGGAGATATCGATTTCAAAGTACGGTGATTTTTGTTGAATCCATTGATTAATTTTTACTATGGCATCTAAAATATTTTTCCCCCAAGGCTCATTTGCATTTACATATAAGTAAGATAAATTTGTCGCTTGAATATAGGGAGTTACATAGGTTGTATAGAGTTCTTGTGATAAAACGAAATGAGGAGAAACGTTCAAACAAATATAAACACAGCCCGATTGATTCTTTTCCTCTGCCATGTGCAAGCAGCCGCTATTTATAAATAGCCCATCGCCTTCTTGAACAGCCAGTCTTTCTTCATTTATTTGGAAGATGGCTTCCCCTTTTGCTATCAAGACAAATTGGATTTCATCATGCCAATGAAGCGGTATAAATCCATGTATATTCTTGTTTATCGTTGTTTCGTAACATGCAATCGGTAACATGACTGTACGATGCTCAGTTAGCTCTTTTAAGTTTTGATCAATCATGAAATTTTTTATTTGCAAATTACCACAACCTCAATATACTTATATTTTTTCATTAAATATGGGTATTATTAATATGATTTCCCACCTATTATAACACTATTATTATATTTAAGGTGGAGAATCATTTATGGAAAGACCTACTAGAAGAACTGGATTATTTCTTGTTATAACAGGAGCGATATTCTGGGGGATTAGTGGCACCGTTGCAAAAAAACTCTTTCAACAATACGCAATCGATGTAAATTGGCTTGTTACGACACGTTTGCTCATAGCTGGTTTTTTACTCTTGACCGTTCAATTTTGTGGAAGAGATCATTCACAAATATTAGGTGTATGGAAAAATAGAAGTACAGCCGTTCAACTGATTGTCTTCGGGTTACTTGGTATGCTTGCGGTTCAATACACGTATATGGCATCGATTAAACATGGTAATGCTGCTGTTGCAACGCTATTACAATATTTAGCCCCTGTAATGATTATCATCTATTTAGTCCTGCGGAAACAAACTTTCTTAACACGACAAGATATGTTAACTGTGTCTCTTGCTTTAGCTGGTTGTTTTTTCTTATTAACAAACGGCTCAATTTCTCAACTATCCGTGTCCACCCCTGCAATCGTTTGGGGTATTTTATCAGGATTAGCCTTAGCATTTTATACCTTATATACAGTTCCTCTTTTGAAGCAATACGATTCCCTTGTCATTGTTGGCTGGGCTATGGTTATCGGCAGCTTTGCATTAAGTTTTATCCATCCACCTTGGCAAATGGACTTTTCAAGCTTGACGATAGCGGCTTATTTATACTTAGTATTCATTATCGTATTCGGTACAATGGTTTCTTTTTGGTTTTATATAGAAAGTTTACAAAGTCTTTCACCAAAAGAAACAAGCCTTCTAAGCAGTTTAGAGCCACTAGTGGCTGTTTTAACAACAGTATTTTGGTTAAAAGAACCTTTTGGTTTTTTTCAATGGATGGGTACTGCTTGTATCATTGGGATGATTTTAATATTGGCATTGAATAAACAGTCTTCTTCAAAGGATAACCAACCCCTATAAAATGAAAAGCCCCTCAGAGTTAGTTAATTTTCTACTGGGGGGCATTACTAAGAATGCACAAATAAACCATCTCATTTTGTAATGGTTGGGTGGTGCCTCCATACCTATTAAGCATTCAAGTTGAGAATTATCCTCAACTGCGGGCAACAAAACATGTTCTTGTCTTAAATCGTCAAACGATATATGCTATTGTCGCCCGACAAGCCCCTTCCCGGATTGTTCAATGACACAAAATAACCCTCAATCAAATGGTTTGATTGGGGGTGTTTTGTTTCAAACTTGCTATAATTTTGTTTCGCAGGACCGTTTAATCAGCCGTTCTTTCGTACTAGTTTGTTCAGTAAATCTGCCCGATCGTTGAACAAGGCTGCCGATCGTCCGCGGCAGCCCTTGGTATAGAATTTATGGAGCTATCGATAGTGCCCGTTAGCGTAACAAGCCACTGAGACTATAAGTGCTCCAGAACATTTTCAAATGTTAATTTCCATTGTCCATTAGAATTCTCCACTTTATGAATGCCTGTATTTGAAGCTGGGAACGAATTATTTTTATTTGTCCATTCTAAACCCTTTAGAATATGGTAAACGACATTAATAACCCCGCCATGAGTAACAATTATTACGTTCTCAAGATGATTCTTAGTTGATTGCTCCTCACATAACCGCTTGAATGTTTCTTCAATTCGTAAATAAAACTCCAATGGACTCTCACCGCCAGGATACCTTTCATCCATTCGTAAACTGGAGAAATATAGCCCAGGGAATCGTTCATTGACGATTTCGTTAGGCATTCCAGCGATTATGCCATTATTTGTTTCTCTCCACTGGTTGCTACTTTCAACGGACAAATTCATTAAATTAGCAATCTCATTCGCTGTATCCAATGCCCGTTGTAAGTCACTGCTCACGATACGATGTATTTGATAAGTGCTCTGTTTATCCTTAAGATAACAACCCAGCTTTTCTGATTGCCTATAGCCTTCAACATTGAGTCCTCTTTGACTCCAGCCCCCACGATATCCTTCATCGTCCACACCATGTCTCACAAAATAAATAGCCATTATTCTTCCCCTAAGTTTAACAGTACCTACTGGTTCAGACATCGATTTTCATACTAATCGCACTCCAATAATATTAACATATATTGGAAGTATCCTGCCCGTTAGTCATAATGAACGAGGCGGCACCAATCGCTTAACGTAGGTTGTATGTGGTTACAATGTGTAGTGGATTCTACTTAAAACCACATGCAGAGCTACATTCGAAGGGAGCCGCTACTATGAAGGATTTCACAAAATTTGTTGGTTTAGACGTATCAAAAGATATCATCTCTGTTGCCGTCGCAGATGCAGGACGTGGTGAACCGCGTTTCCTAGGGAACTTTCCCCACACACCTGAAGCCATGCGTAAGCTCATGAAGAAAATAGGAACACCGGAGCAATTGCACGTTTGCTACGAAGCCGGACCAACTGGATATGGTCTCTTCAGGTTTTTGTTGTCGCTTGGCATTGACTGTGTCGTTGTTGCCCCAACACTCATTCCAAAGCGCGCAGGAGATCGCATCAAAACCGATCGAAGAGATGCTTTACGATTGGCACAACTTCTTCGCGCCGGAGAACTTACATCTGTTTGGACCCCCGATGAAGATCATGAAGCGTTGAGGGATTTGGTTCGCGCTCGTCATGACGCTAAGGAAGACTTGCAACGTGCTCGCCTTCATCTTGTCCAGTTTCTACTTCGCCATGACTTGCGTCCACTAAAAGGCACACGGAATTGGTCCGTCACGCATCGAGAATGGCTGCATAGCCTTCGCTTTGAAAAATCATCGCTGCGAATCGTGTTCCAAGAATATCTTCATGCCATTGATGAAGTGACCGACCGCATGAAACGCATTGAAGCTGAAATCCACGAACAAGCAACAACCAGTATTCACGCCCCTGTTATCCAGGCTCTTCAAACCATGCGTGGCGTTGCGGAGGTAACGGCAACCACGTTAGTAGCGGAAATTGGGCAGTTCTCTCGCTTTTCAAGTCCCCGGCAATTAATGTCGTATGCAGGACTTGTCCCTAAAGAATATTCAAGTGGCGCTAGCCGTTGGCAAGGATCCATCACGAAGGTCGGAAATGCTCACATTCGTCATGTCATCGTAGAATCCGCTTGGTCCTATCGCCACGCTCCTTCTTTGAAAGGACAACTTCGCTCTCGTCAGGAAGGCCAGGATCCGGAAGCTAAACGCATTGCCTGGAAAGCGCAGCACCGATTGCATCAGAAATATGATGGTATCACTTCTCGGGGGAAAGGCGGGAAGCAAGCTGCTGTTGCCGTTGCCAGAGAACTTATCGGATTCGTATGGGCTATTGGTTGTGCGATTGAAATGAAACACTCGGAAATCGAATTAATCGCTTAGTTTTAAACGGTAATAGTCTCGACGGGGATTTGAAATCTTGGCTCGGAGGCAAACACCGGTAAGGAGAACCCTCATGTTACGCTATGCACTAGGAAACTGATTAAAAGCCGAACGTGCGCCGTTAGTCCGAGGCAGCTCCGTGACGAATGGATTGAAATGCGGTAACCAACCCGCGCATATCAGACTGTTAACCACCGTCAACGCGTTGCCTTCGTGCCAAGATTTTAAAGTCAATTCCCCTTAGAAGATGATTTTTAAAAAGAGGTATTGACCGCCTCGTTCATATCAGCGTAACGAAAAAATGGAGCAGTTGCAGCCAGCAAACTGCTCCGTACATACTCCCACTTCTCTGATTCCCAAATTGCCTGGATGCGTTAACTGGACTCCATGAGAACCGGTTAGCTGCAAAAATGGTCTTGAACTTGGAAGTCGCCGAATTCTCCTGCAAGACGACATCGACATTAGGCGTTTCGATTATTTCGGCAGCTGGACGCCGTAAATTCGATTCCCTTTCCAGATTAAGGCGGAGTTGCTATCGTACATAACAGGACCGTAACTCCCATCGGATTTGAGCGATAGCGTTGCCTTTAATTGGCCGGTAATCAGGTCATAGAATTCGACCGTGCCGTTATCTTTTTCCCTGATCACAATTCTATTGGCAGCGACAAGCTTGTCGCTGCCTTGCGACTCATTTCCCCAGCTCATGACTTCACCTGTTTCAATGTTGAGAGCCTTCAAGTCGCCGCCCCGCGCATCCTTCAGAAACAGCATGCCTGCAGCGTAACTTCCCGTCATATAATAATCCGCCGTTAGCGGTATCGTACGCAGCGGCGCTTGTCCTTTCGAGTAAGCGGAGAAATTATAGACGCCAATCACTTTTCCTTGATTGATATATATTCGATCGTAGGCAAGAACCGCATCTGTTTCATATGGCGTTGTTTGCACTTCCGATTGTGGAACGGTCCAATTATAGATGAGGGAGCCCGCAACCTTCCCCGATTGAATATCGATCTTATCGATTGTAACATGGCGCTCTGAAGCATCCAGATCCAGCGGCATATTCTCCGCAAGCGAATATAGATTGGAATTGGTGTTAAGCATCGAAAACTGATGGCCGCTCTGCTCCCAAATATGCTTGCCGGTTCGAATATCATACGCCTCGAGGTTGGCGGAAATGTAAGCGCCGTCCGCTTCGAAGCCTCGAATCATCGTCGTTCCCGACGCCGAGAGCGTCACGCTCGGATCTCCAATTCCTTCTTCCACCGGATGAAAAATCTTGACCAGGCGCTTCCCGCTGTCAGCCTTGTAGATCTCTGTCAAGTGCGACTTCAGAATAAAGACGTAACTACCTGCTGCTTGCACATGTTCGTACTCTTCATAGCCACCGGTTTGCGTTGTCCATATCGTCTTCCCCGACCAGGATACGGCCATCAGTTGCCCTCCCTTGGTCACGGTAAAGATGTAATCGCCTTCTAGATCGCTCCAAGTTGCCAGTGCCGATTCCAGATAGGCTCCGAATTTCCACATTCGCTTCCCCGTTGGCGTGTCGATAGCGAGAAGCTGACCTTCCTTTATCGTGAGCAACGCCGGGCCGCCCCTGATCGATTGATCGCCCTTGTTCTGATATTCGCCAATGTTTTGCGTCCATTCAGGATGCAGTTCCGGCGCACTCGACGAAACGGCACCAACGTTCGAAGCCGTTTGAGCTGCATAAACGGGCAGTCGACCCGGTAGCATGAACTGAGCCAAAACGCAGGCGGTTAACAAGCAGGCCGATAAGCCGCACTTTGCTTTCCTATTCAATTCTTTCTCCTCCCCGTACTCTCATCTTGCCTTCGACGCTTACTTAAGTAAGACGAATGAAGAAGCGACAAGTCATTCACTGATTTGTTTCCCCATGGACCAATGTCATTAATATGATGTATAGGAACACAGCTTTTGCTTTCATAAATGCCTCGCCACTTTACATTTTCCACCAAAATTTTAGACGCTAATTCGTTTCCAAAGTTGCATTAACCTCCCTCTATGGAGAATCACTTTGCTCTTAAATGCTCTCGTTTTCTTAGATTTTGACCAAGTGGACTTCCTCACAGATAACATCTAGATGGAACGAAGTTGTAGATGAAGAAATTTATGGGGCTGGTAAAGGTGCAAAAAAGTCTCCACCTAGACCACTACCTGTAAAAAGTGGTTGCTTCGGTAAAGTATGCTTGCACCTTTGGATCTCCACATAAGCTCATGGCGGTCAACCCTCCCACATCTCGCAGAGTCTACGCTCCCACATTCCTTCAATCAACCTGTCCATGAGGTGGAGGTCAGATATGCTGCCCGACAGGATCTTCGTCCGTATGTTAGTGCCGTTCTGACTCATCCGTGCTTCTTGTTATCTGTTTTTCATTACTAGGTCATTATCAAAGGAAAACTTTCAATTAAGCTGCTTGCGGTAATTCTGCAAATCGAGGGATATCCTGGATCATTTTCTCTTCGCTGAACTCATGTCCCTTCTGCAGTATCCCGAACAGGATCCGTATGAGTTTGTTACACAATGCGATGAGAGATTGCATCTTTTTCAATGGATTTATCGGCCGTTTTGTGTAGTAATCGTGCAAAGCCCGGAAGGCTGCATTCTTAGCGACCAACGGCATCATCACTCTAAAGAGCAAGGCACGAAGACGCTTCCGGCCTCTCTTGGTTATCTTGGTCTGTCCTGTATGTGTGCCAGATGAATTTGTTTTCAAATTCAATCCAGCGAGCTTTGAAATCTGTTTGGGGTGACGGTACTGGCTGATGTCACCTACCTCAGCAAGGAATCCTGCGATGGTATCTCTTCCAATCCCTTTAATGGCCAGCAATTGCTGTACATGAGGAATCTGTATGAGTAATTCATCCAATCTTGCTTCCAACTCTATGAGCTGGTTATGAAGCCAATCGTAATGGGTAAGCAAGAGTTTTAGTTCCATTTTCGCTAACTCTGAGCCCGTTCTTATGCCTACTGAACGGCTCGCTGCTTCCTTTAGAGCAATGATCCGACCTAGACCAAGCCCTCGCTTTGCAACTTCTCTCATGTGCTGCAGCAAGATTTCTTCCGGCACTTGAACAAGCTCGTGCGGCAGTAAATAGAGGTTCAGCATTTGGATGGCAGACTTGCATTCCCAGTCCTTAAATACCGTTAAAAACTCTGGAAAGTAACGATCTAACCAGTTATGGACACGTGCTTGAACCACACAAAGGTCAGTCGTTAGGTGTTCGCGAATCTTCATCGCTTCCCTCAGTTCCGCATAAATGCCCTGAGGGAGGCTTGGTACGGCGTATCTCCCGTCTTTGACCAGCTGTGCAATAACCTTTGCGTCCTTGATGTCATTTTTAGTTGGAGAATTGTCGTCTAACTCTTTGCTCTTCTTCACGTGCAGCGGATTCACAACGCCGTACTTTACTTGCTTTTCTCTCAGAAAATGAGCTAGGTTCAGCCAGTAATGACCGGTAGGCTCCATGCCAACAATAACGTCTTGGAAACCTTGTTCCGTTAAGATTTTCTGATACCAGCTCACAAACAACTCAAATCCTGCCTGGGTATTTTCAAACGTAATTGGCTTCCCGAACTCGACTCCGCGGTTGTCTTGTGCGCGAGCCACATGTTTGAATTTTGCGATGTCTACACCGACAATTAAGGTAGAAGATGTGATTTGATTAATTCGTTCATTTTGACTAGAATTCATCTTGTAGTCTCCTTGGTTTGTTTTTTTGGAATCCGTCAGCCGGCTAGCTTCTTGGACCCATTAACATCATACCAAGGAGTCTTTTTGTTTCTCAAACCTCGTATTTCTTCATAATAGGAATGCTGCCCGTTATTTAATGGACAACGGCAGCCGATCGCGTCGTCGACTGCCGCTGCGTCTCAATTCAACTATAGTCTCCAGATAGCGTAGCGATTTGACGCCCTTTCGATTTTCTTGTCTAAGGTCGACCTTATAGATATTTCGGTTTTAGATAAAAAACCTTTTTGATAAACAGACTCTGTTGATCGATAAGAACATTTGTTCTATAATTAGATTATATCATAGTTCGGCATACTGGAGGTTTTTTACGTGGCAACGATTTCTGATGTCTCTAAAGACTTAGAAAGCATGACGGTGTTTATTTCCGATTTAATCCCTTACTCTGATGATGTCCTTAGCAAACCACTAGTTGGTACATGGTCGATTCAGGACCTTATCAGTCATATTATGGGTTGGGACAAAAACTTCATTAAGACCATTAATCAGATCATAAACAATGAAGAAGTAATACTTGAAGAACATCACGACGTGCAAGCATATAACGAAGCATCCGTTACTTTCGGTAAAAAAATGAAACCTCATGATTTATTGAAGGAAGCAATTTCGCAACGCAAACAATTGATCTTAAGACTCAATTTGGTTCCTGAATCAGCATTCACTAGACAATTCCATAATAGTGCGTATACGTTGGAAACCTTTTTACAAGAAATGTTTATTGGTCATGATAGGCATCACGTAGCACAAATAAAGAACTACCTTGAAATGGTTAGTTAGTATAGTCAAAGAACCGCCAGTGATGGCGGTTCTTTTAATCCTTAATTTACACCTTTTTCTTAAACCAAGCGCCGATAAAATGCCAATTAGCGTAATGATGGCTGCTGAATCGGTAGTTCGCAGCCCTTGTCGCGCTAAACTGCCAGTTAGTTAAATCAATTACAATTTTTCTTTCTCAAAGCTAAGAATGTTAAGTTGTTCATCTGCTTTGTAATTTTTACATTTTGATAATTGAACATCAATAAATTGACTGTCTCTATCGTGAATCCTAATTGCTTCACAGGTATATACTGTCTTTTTCATATTTGTGTTCCAAGCATCTCTAGAATTATCAACACTCCATCTTATTTCCCTTCGACCGGAGTGAACGTCATGGATGATGGGTCCGCTATCTATAGTTGGAGTAATGATCATTAAATTGTCTCCTTTCCCTTCATTAAATCTTTTTACCAGATGGTCAATTCGATCTAAATCAACCTGGTTAAAATGAAAAATAACGGACTCGTTTGCATTCGCTTTGTCTGATTTATTTACGAGTACGAAAATAACACTGATCAGTGCAATAATAATAATAGTCTGAAAAATAATTATTGTTTTTTTACGGTTAATAACCTTACCTCCTTAGCATTTATTTACATACTCCTACGCAATTAATTAGGGTTCGTTGCGTTAAACTGCCAGTTAGTAACGATATTGGCTCCAAGCCTATCATTCATGCTCCCAACTGCGGTGGTTGTGGATCCGGATGCTCAACGTTTCGCGCGCCCCCAGCGCTCCTGGTCTGTTCAATTGTCCCGCTTGCCGGACAAGGTTGAGTACCCATACATGCACGATGAGAGCAGCCTCTCCAACGAATAGCACGCCCCATACAGCATCCGATTTCACGACATTCAACAAGAAAGGCAGGGGGAACAGACTGGTGCTATCGATCACGAGCAGTGTTCTCTACGTCGAACGGGCAGAATGCACAAGTGAATCCGATCCTTTCTTTTTTGCATCGGCCTGTATGCCTGAGCAAAGCCCGAACATCGTGACCATCCTGACCGTGATCGCGACAGAAATGCAGATCAGTTCAGGAACCGTCACATCTTCATTACCGAGCACCGGAAAATCCATGCGCAGTCCCACCATCGCGGCACAGGCAAGAATAACCTGCAATGATGAACCGGCTAGCGCGATCAAATAATAACGTTGGCTGACTCCGAGGCGATAGGTTCCCCGCATCATAAGAAGATAACCGATGAGAGCAAGTTCTATATTTCCGACGTGGATATTGAGCAGATCGAGCGCCACGCCCCACGCGATGAGGGAATAAGGGGAGTTTTTCATTTGCGTTCCTCCCTCTGCGCTCGGACAAAATGCTTCATTTGCGATTCCGTATAGTAGGGCAAATAATTTGCAAAGATCGGATAGCTCGACCGGCTGCCGCCCCCCTCGTCGAACATCTGCATCAGCAGTAAGTTGAATACATCAGCCGCAAGCGGACTGCTGTCGGGAAAATTGAACCAATAGTTCGTTTTGAGGCTGTCACCTTTGGCTAACTTGATTGGGTAGGTCACTTCCGATTCGAGGAGGCCGTTGGAGCTCACGATGCTACTGATCCATTTCTCTTCGAATTGAAAATCCGTACCGAGCAGGCCGAAGTCGTTTCTGTCAATACGGCGGGCCGGTTCGCGCTCACCGTATTAAAGCCTGTATTGTCCGAAGAGCCCCCTCCGGAAGAAAACTCGACCGGCGAAGTCGTGGACGGATACACGTTCCGATAGACGATAATATCGCCGACCTCCATCACACGCGTCTTCCCGTCGTTGTATGTAACAGTAACTGCATGAAGATTCAACGGCGGCAGTGCCGTTTTTCGTTCGGGAGCGCTTCGGTAGAAGCCCGTGAATTTATAAATCGTTTGCCGGTTCAATTCCTGATGCACTTGAACGGGGTAAAAATCCAATGTTGGAAGTTCCGCTACCTTAATGGATTGAATAGTCCGTTTGTCTCCCTTGTTAGCGACGTAGAAGAGATCGAACGCCACGGAAGTCGAGTCCGTCGCTTCAATGTGATGCTGCAGAAACCGCCCCTCCGGCAGACGATAGTATCGGTTGTAGCCGGCGTTGCCGAGCCAGCTCGCTAGAATCAGCGCCGTTGCAACAATGTAGATGGCTGCTCCCTCCCACAATTCACATGTGCGAACTATAAAGGATAATACTTCCAAGTGAATGAAATGTTTCGCCATTGTTTTTCGCGACTTCAGATAATTCAATGCTGCCGGCGATAAGCATCAACGATGAACTGTACGGGAAGCGCCCTGTTTACTTGTAGAAGTATCTTAATGAAAAGATGACTCCCTCCTCTCTTCGGAGAAGAGAGCGGTAATTACATTTTTAGTCATTTTCTTTGTGTCTTGGACGCCGCGGTTGGCACATAGGAACAGATGTTTTTGAAAGTTTCTTAAATTGTCTCATTTTTATACCGTGATACTTGCATTGTTAGTTTGTTGCTAAACTCGGGATTGCTTGTGAGCGATATTGTTAACCTTAATCTTAACGACGTATCTCTTAGTAAAATCAAGTAACAATCATTCGACAGAGGGCGAAGTCAAGGAGGAGTCATATTGTGCATTTCAACAGGACTGCCCAGGCTGATCTAGAGAAATACTTAAACATGCGTGAAGAAGTCTACAAGCTTCAAAAGGAAGAACCTGCATTGTTTTTGTCTTTACCCAATGGGAAAGAATACGGGTCGAGAATGACCAAGCGAGCAATTCAAGCAATGGTAATTAAGTATGGGGTGCATTTTGGGATGCCGAACTTAACTACACGTCAGCTGGCACATCGTTGCGCCGAACGGATGCCTTCAAGCAGCGTTTTCGTATCCGCATCGGCAGCGCCGCTACCGTTCTCACTACCCTACAGCGTCAAGGTTGGCATGGAACCCACCGTCCAATATTGGTTCAGCCTAGTTTGTTGACTTATAGCTCAATCAGCCCCCCTCTAGTGTCATCGTGCACATAAATATAGCCGCGTGCCGGCACGTCGTCTTCTTTCCTTTGTTAATCAGTTGCTCGAACTCACTCTTCGCCAGCCCCTCCACAACGTCCGTGAAGTTATCTATGGTAACGATTATTTCACCAGCATACAGTCCACAGTTAATATCATAGAAGGACTCTGGGGATGGCTTAAGTCCAATGTGCTCAATAATGTGTTCTATTCCACCGTTTCTGAAATGCGTCTGCATATCAGCAAGTTTATGGATGAAATCATGAAGCACCCTCATGCAATCATTGACGCCTATGTGTTGTTTTTCAAATTCGTCATGCCAACCACTACATCGCATTAAACCCCGTTTTTGACTCTCGAGAGTTGAGTAAATAAGCCTTAGAGATTTCGTTAGTCCGTCCTAATCAAAGTATCGCTATTGACAACGATTAAGAATCGAGTTAATGATAGATAATAATAATAGTCCATTAAATAGGTTGGAGGGAGGTATAATTTTGAATGAAGCAAAAGGACCTCGTTTAATACAGTCGGTTAAAAGAGCCGTAGATATCATGAACTGTTTCGATTCTTCCCATATTGAATTATCCTTGAGCGAAATTAGCGAAAAGCTCAACCTTAACGTAAGCACGGTGCACGGAATCATCAATACTTTGTACAACTATTCATATATTGACAAAAATTCAAATAATGGAAAATATAAGTTGGGACTGGAATTTGTGTTGAAAGCGGCGCTGGTTTCAGATAATCTCGATCTCAAAGAAATCGGACATCCGTATCTAACCGCATTGACGCAGAAACATCAAGAGACTTCACATCTTTACATAATGCAGAACCAGCAGTTGTTCTGCATAGATGATGTCGAGACAGAAGGAAGCTATTTTATCTTGAGCTCCAAAGCCGGTGGTAAACTGCCCCTGCACGCCTCAGCATCCGGTAAGGTATTTCTGGCTCATATGGACGAACCCCAGCTTACAAAGTTTTTGCAGAATCATAAATTCACGAAGCTGACCGAGAAAACGATAACGAACAAAAAGCACCTTCTCGATCATCTGCAAGCAACACGGGAGCGTGGCTACGGAATTGAAGATGAAGAAATCGAGAGAGGCGCTTATAGTATAGCTGCTCCTATAAAGGAAGCGAAAGAACGTGTAATCGGTACGATCAGTATCATCGGTTCCATCGACTCTATGAAAGCCAACGAAGAGGGAATTCGGTTGTCTTTGCTGGAAGCCGCTAGCCAGATTTCATCCCGATTCGGTTATGACGGGCTTTAATGCCCGGCTAGTTCCTGAATGGCGTGATAGAACACTTCAGCACCCGCTTTGCAGTCCTCAGGGGAACTCCATTCCAGAGGATTGTGGCTGATTCCTTTATGAGAACGGATAAAGATCATTCCAATCGGGCACACATTTCCAAACTGCATCCCATCATGTCCGGCGCCGCTGACAACCTTCGTATACGGTTGCCCGGCTTTTTGGGATGCTTTTTCAATTACACCCATGATTTCCTCCGAACAGATAGCTGGCTTCACTCGCTGCAAGGTAAGAATTTCTAGCCCAATCCCGGATAGTTTACAAACCTTTTCGGCATGCGATCGTATCTTGTCTTCTAGCTCATTTCGGATATCTATAGCAATATCACGTAAATCCAGCGTGAAGACCACCCGGTTCGCAATTACATTGACGCCTCCGGGCAGAAGCTGCATTTTGCCGGTTGTAGCTACTGCATTCGGATATTTAATCGTTTCATTACGAATATACAGCAGAATCTCGGCCGCGGTCGGAACCGGGTCTTTTCGCATATTCATCGGCGTTGCTCCAGCATGCCCGGCCTCGCCAGATAATGAGAATTGTAGCCAAAGAGGTCCCGCAATGCCTGATACAACGCCTACTGATAGATTTGCACTCTCCAGAACTTTGCCCTGTTCAATATGCAGCTCCAGGTACGCCTTGATATGATCTGCATTTCTTGCTGCTTCCCTGATCTTACTTGGATTATAACCCGTTTCTTGCATAGCTTGTCCGATCGATAGACCGTTCTCGTCAGTTTTAAGCAGATGTTCGGGCAGCAGCGTGCCGGCTAAGGCCCGGCTACCGATCATCCCAAATCCGAATCTAGACCCCTCTTCATCGGTAAAAGCAACAACTTCAATAGGGTGGAGCGTAGTTATACCCTGTTCCTTCATCCGTTGCAGCGCTTCAATAGCCGTAAGTACGCCTAGAGCGCCGTCGAAGCGGCCTCCGTGCGGAACCGTATCGATGTGGGAGCCTGTAAGGACGACAGGAAGAGAGGGATCCTCCCCCTCTCTTCGCCCTATCAGATTTCCGACGGCATCCTCCCGTACGGAGAGACCGGCCTCCTTCATATAGTGCATCACCAGTTCCTTGGCGCGGCGTTCCTCCTCTGTGAAAGAAAATCGGGTAACGCCCTTTCCCTCACCTTGTGCACCGATCTCACCCAATTCCATGATTCGCAGCCACAAGCGGTCCTCGTTCACCAGATTTCCCCCTTTTACTTCTTATCCTTATCGTCCTTCTCCTGTTTGTTATATTCTTCCTGCTTCATCTGAAATCGGAAATGGCAGTTTCCTTCCTTGAGGAGATACTCATCATGAACCACCTCGAAATTAGGATTATATCCTTTAGCAATAGCCGGATCGATCATTTGGCAATATAGAATTCCGTACTCCTGCATGCCGTCTTTCTTCCATTGGTCGCCGAACGCGCATTTTGTGAAGTTTTGTTCGATTTCCAGTGGATGGTACTTGGTTTCGTATTCAAATAAATCGCTGCGGCCCATATCGTAATGAAGCAAGTAATTTTCTATGTCATTAGGCTTGCCCGATACGCCGGCGCGGCGTGCAATGTCCCGTCCCCGCTCTTCTCCGAACGTACGGACGCCCTCGCGAACCGCGTCCTTTCCCGCCTCTCCGAAACGATCTACAACGGCCTTGGATACATGAGCGAACAATTTCGCCATAATCGTATACGGCGAAACCGGTTCTAAGCTCTCATCCTCGTTTACGGTCCGATTTGTTTCCTGCGTGTTATCTTTAGTCATTATTGACACCTCTTCTTTGGTTTATGTTATGGGATTCATTTGACTCTTAATGGATTCCCAAATAGACTCTTCTGATCATATCGTTGTTTTTGAGCTCGTCGGCGGAACCTTCCACCGTAACCTCTCCAGTTTCCATCAAATATCCTCGATCAGCAACAGACAGCGCCATTTGGGTATTTTGTTCCACGAGCAGCACGGACACGCCTTCGTTGTTAATCCTCTTAGTGGCTTTAAAAATCTCTTTAACGATGATCGGCGCCAGGCCCATTGATGGCTCGTCCATCAACAGTAGCTTGGGTTTGGCCATCAGCGCGCGAGCAATGGCGAGCATCTGTTGCTCTCCCCCGCTCATTGTGCCGGCAAGCTGGTTTTTTCTCTCTTCCAGACGAGGGAACAGTTCGAAGAACCCCTTCATATCTTCTTTTATATACTTCGACTCTTTTCGAGTATAAGCACCCACACGGAGATTTTCCGTAACCGTCAAATCAGGAAAGACGCCCCGCCCTTCAGGCACGTGGGAAATACCGAGCTGAACAATTCGGTGAGGCTCCAGCCTGGAAATGTCCCGTCCTTGAAAGATCACCTCGCCATCCGCCGCCCTGACGATGCCCGATATCGTTCGAAGCGTTGTCGTTTTTCCCGAGCCGTTCGTTCCGAACAGGCTGACAATTTCACCTTTCCGAATCGTCAAGTCCAGTGTTTTTACAGCCCGAATGGCACCATAGTTTACGGATAGATTCTTTAGGTTCAAAATCACGTTATCACTGCTCATCCAGATCATCCCCCCCGCCCAAATAGGCTTTGATTACGATCGGGTTGTTTTGAATTTCCTCAGGAGTGCCCTCCGCAATTTTGTACCCGTGATCGAGCACAATAACTCTGTCGGAGATTTCCATGATGAGTCCGATATCATGCTCAATCAAAATGATATTGATGTTGACTTCGCTCGAAAGGTAACCGATCTTCTCGACGAGCTGATTTTTCTCCGACTGGTTCATGCCTGCCGCCGGCTCATCCATTAGTAGCACTTCGCACTTGGTTACTAGTGCCCGCGCGATTTCTAACAGCCGCTGCTCGCCGTAAGGCAGGCTACCAGCCAGTTCCTCCAGCTTATGCGCAAGGCCTACCAGCTTAAGGAGCTCCATACATTCCTGAACTGCGTGCTGTCGAGTTTCGCGCGCCTTTCTAGTGAAGAATATGGAGCTCAGCACTCCCTCTGTGTTGCATTGACGATGTGCAATCAGCAAATTTTCCAGAACCGTCATCGATTTAATCAACCGGGTGTTCTGAAACGTGCGCGCGATCCCAATCTTTACCCGTTCGTTGGGGGGAAGCCTATTAATGCTCTGATTCTTGTAATAAACAGTCCCGGAAGTAGGTTTGTAAATACCTGTAAGCAAGTTGAACAGAGTCGATTTGCCTGCGCCGTTAGGCCCGATCAAAGCCAGAATCTCTCCACGATTCACGCTTAGGTCAATATCGTTTAGCGCCTTCAATCCGCCAAACTTGACATTAACCTTGTCTAGCTTCAGCAGTTGTCTCATGACTTGCGTTCACCTTTCTGTACACGATAAAAATTGATCCTCCGGCGATGTTCGCCCCAGAAGCCGGAAGGTTTAAATATCATCATCAAAACGATCGCTATCCCCAATAGCATTAGCCTGTAGTCCTCTACGTAACGAAGCAGCTCGGGAGATAATACAAGAATGATGGCTCCTAGAATCGAACCCGGAATGCTTGCCGTGCCGCCGAGGATAACCATCGCCAGAATATTGACCGAATCCACATAACGGAAAGAATCCGGGCTGATGAAAGAAATATAAGACGCCCAAAACGAGCCAGCGATGCCTGCAAAAAACGCCCCTAGCGCAAAAGCCAGCAGCTTGTATTTCACCGGGTTGATGCCAATGGACTTCGCTAGCGTCTCGTCCTCCCGGATAGTCAGCAAATTCAATCCGATACCGGAATGAACAATCCTGCTAATGACAAAAACGGTAATAAGGACAAGCGCCAAAATCAAATAATAAAATTCAACCTTATTTGTAAACGTATGCCCAAACAGGCTGGGAGCCGGAATTCCCGGAATTCCCATAGGTCCGCGTGTCACGCCGATCCAATTCACAAATATCAGCCGGATGATCTCTCCAAAGCCAAGCGTGACGATGCCCAAGTAATCGCCTCTAAGACGAATGACGGGACTGCCCAGCAAAAACCCGAACGCCCCTGTGATGATGGCCGTCGCCGGAAGCGCCAGCCAGAACGAAAGATGATATTGCATCATGAGCAGCGCCGTCGAATACGCGCCAATGCCGTAAAAGGCAGCATGTCCGAGTGCAAACTGCCCGGCGTAGCCTACGATGACATTAAGGCTGAGCGAAAGGATAATATAGACACCAACGCTTATCGTAATATGCAGTAAATAATCGTTCACTTGCTGTAATAATAAAGGCAGGAGCATTAGCATAACAGCGACTGCAAGTTTGCTGTAAGTTCTTTTATTCAAACCGTCCACCTACACTTTATTTATTTCTTTTTTGCCGAAAATGCCCGTTGGCTTGATCATGAGAACCAGGATTAGGATTGAAAAAGAAATGACGCTCTGGTATTGGGTCGAAATATAGGCCCCGCCCAAGCTTTCGATCAGACCTAGTAAAATGCCGCCGAGCATAGCTCCCGGAATACTGCCGATCCCGCCCAGAACGGCCGCCGTGAAGGAACTGATTCCGGCCAAATAGCCCATAGTCGGATACACGGCGTTATAATAGATGCCCACCATAATGCCGGCAATGGCCGCCAGGGCGGAACCGATGGCAAAGGCCAGCGATATCATATGATTGGTGTTAATCCCCATCAGCGACGCATTGGTAATACTCATCGAAGTGGCCCTCATGGCCGTGCCCGCCTTGGTTTTAGTGACAAATAACTGCAGTGCCACCATTAGAACAACCGACGACACCAATATGAGAATTTGGATATCGGAAAATGTAATGCTGCCAAACGTAAATGTCCTACTTCCGAATGCGGTCGGAAATGGGTTCATTTGTGTACCCCATACTTTTTGAGCGAAGCTCGACAGAAACGTCGACACACCCAGCGCGCTGATTAAAGGGACGATTCGGTTTGCCGTGCGCAAAGGCCTGTAAGCCACCCTTTCAATAATTATACCGATCACTGCTGTAGCCGCAGCTGCCGTAATAAACGCCAAAAGCAATGACATATGGACCGTTTTGACTAGGAACAGTCCAAAAAAACTGCCAATCATATAAATATCGCCATGTGCGAAGTTTACGATTTTAAGGATTCCGTAGACCATCGTATACCCAAGGGCGATTAATGCATAAATCACACCTATTGTTAAACCGTTGGCCAATTGCTGGAGAAACATAATTACATCCTTTCAACAGCCATAGAGCAGAAATTGCAAATTTCTGCTTTACACTGTTTTCTATTTATTTAAATAGCTGGAATTTACCATCTTTTACAACCAGCCTTTGCGGCACTGTCTGCACATCGCCGTTCTTATCGAAGGTCAACGTACCGGTGGAGCCTTTAAAATCTTTTAGAGTATCCAGATAAGTCTTAATGCCTTGGCGGTCAGCTCCGCCTTTCTTGATTGCTTCCATAATTACGGATGCCGCATCATAGGCATAAGCGGCGTGGTTATCTGGTGTCGTCCCGTATGCAGCTTGATAGGCTTTGGCAAAATGATTCGCCTGCTCGTTAGTTCCTCCCGGGAAGAAGAAG
The DNA here is from genome assembly GCF_019431355.1 of Paenibacillus sp. R14(2021). Lineage (NCBI taxonomy): Bacteria > Bacillati > Bacillota > Bacilli > Caryophanales > Paenibacillaceae > Paenibacillus > Paenibacillus sp. R14(2021). Next base: position 1,021,201 of record NZ_CP080269.1, on the reverse strand, counting down.
CCGATCATTTTAAAGTTTTCGACCGATTGTTTCCCTAAATCAAGCAAGGCACTTGAGTATAAACTGTCTCCACCGATATAGCTGGTCTTCAGATTCAGCTTCTCAGCTTGCTGGGCGATCAGTGCCGCTTCATTGTAGAAGCCGCCGATAAAAATGGCATCGGGCTGTTGTTCCTTGATTTTCGTCAGAATCGTGCTGAAATCTTTCGTTCCCGGTACATATGCCTCGCTGGCCACCAGATCGAGGTTATTTTGGGCAGCGGCGTTCTTGTAGACATCCAGCAGCCCTAGTCCAAAGTCGGTCTGTTCATAGATCATAGCTACTTTCTTGTAGCCAAGTTCCTTGGACCATTGCGCCAAGTACGATGCTTGAAAAGCATCCGTAGTAATTACCCGATAGGTATAGTCCCCGGCATTCGTTACACCGGGCGCGCTGGAAGAAGGAGAGACTTGCACAATCTTATTCTTATTGTAAATCGGCGCCGCCGCTAGCGTTGCCGAACTGTTAAAATGCCCTATAACAGCCAAAAGGCTGTTATTAGAGGTGAATTTATTCGCCACATTCACCGCTTCGCCCGGCTCTCCCTTATCGTCCTGAATGATAAGTTCAACCTTTTTGCCGTTAATCCCGCCTGCGTCATTTATCTCTTTAACGGCAAGTCCAGCACCGTTCTTATAGGCTTCACCATACTGCGCCTCCGTACCGGATATAGGACCTGACAAACCAATCTGAATTGTATTTGCTGCCGGCTGTTCCGTAGCTTTCGAAGAGCAGCCTGCAAGCAATCCCCCCAATAAAACTACGGCTGATAACAGCAATGAAGATTTTTTCATATATATATCCCCTTCTCATTTATTATCCCCACTGGATTACTATGATTATTATATATCTTCTTTTTTACATAAATCAATAGTTTTATTTTAATATTATCAAACCAAATTTGATAATATCAAATAAACTTAAGCAATATGAATTTGACCAAATAAGCCTTGATGTAGCTGGGCAAGCCGACATCCATTGCTGCAGTTGATGCTGAATCAGAGCCGTAAGCTTTTTGCGTGCAGTCGTAGCGGTTCGTTGACGAGATCAAGCAGTTGTTGTAGGCTAATTTCCCAGTTAAGAATACTATGAAGAGTGATTTAGTACACCTTATAGACGTCGTTAGAAATGCAAACCATTCGTTATTCTTCGTGCGATGACGGACGAACACTGCCTTAACTGGGATTCCTGGAGTGTGCTCGGTACATCGACCGAAGGGCACCTCGTTTCCACCTTCAGGACATATTGCCACGTATCATTCTTGCTTTAAGAATCTAAAATATAACGGCTCAGAACCTGCTTGACGAGATAACCCAGGAATGAAAATATAAAAGCATCTACCATTCCTGCAACAGGGTCGAATGCGATCCGTTGGTCTATTTCTCATCGCTTCCTCAATCCGAATCGCTTTTCGCGAGCGTTTTCACCAACAAGATGACGGAGATGAGCAAGATGACCGGAATGACCGCAAGCGGCAGAAACCAAACATCCAACGCGAGCGTGGAGCAGAGTACAGGACTTAGTACTTTTAACGTATTGGACGTTTCGATCATACCTAGACCGCTGCTTACTTCTTCTTTGCTGTCATACATATCACCGACTAAGGGGATTACAATGGGGAAAGCACCAGCCTCTCCAATGCCCTGAATGAATCTTCCCAGCAAAATAACGATGTAGCCCCGCTTTTTTCTTTGTCTCAAAGCTGTACGTTTGAAGGTTTTGTCCCTTTTTTGCCATAACGAAAAGCACCCCCTATAGTTTTCATCGGTCTAAACACTAGGGTGTTTTTCCAATGTCCACTATAAGGGGTGCAGTTCACCATTCATCAGGGCTTTCAGGGCTTTCATATTTTCTGCATTAACTCGCAACGTGGCGTTCCTTATTAAACGGCTGAATGTCGGCCGCGTACTTCAGTTGCCCTTCAGAACATCCGGGACTGGGCTTGTCGCTCGCTCCATATCCACACTACCCCGCACAGCAGATCGCGCTTCGGGCGTCTAAAAACTACGGCCTCCAGTCTTGTTAAATCACGTCTTTTCATTTGTAAATTGCTCCAGTTTCCATTCTAACAATTTCATATACTCTATTATTTCGTTTCTTGTCTTTTCTGTAATTACTCCTGGATATTCTCTCCGTTCCATAGTCATAACGCTTTGAAAATATTTAGATTTAGAATCATATTGAACATCAGATCTGACTAGTTTATATTTATGTATCAATCTGAGGCAAGTCTCCCACGTCTCTAATGATTTAAGTTCCATACAAACAGTGAAGTAGCGACCATATTGAGATACATATGAGAGATCAAGCCCTTTTTTGTATCGTTTAACATTCTGTGTTTTTATTGAAATGATTGCTTCAACCTCGTCAAGCATTTCCTTCACTTTCGTAACCCCCTTAAGTTATTTACTTCAGACTTACGGCTTCCTGTGTCTAGCTTGTCCTTCAAAGGATATGCTCTCATAGTAATAACTCATTATTGTAACTCCACCACTACTTAACTAATGTCGCGGTGGAGTTGACATATTTATCTAAACAGACCAATGTTATATTAAATCAAATGCATCATTTCTTTGTTTTATAGAACTCATGGTATAGCTTCATCAGTGCCCGCTTCTCGATTCTCGACACATAGCTTCGCGAAATGCCCAGCTCTTTCGCTATTTCCCGCTGCGTCCGCTCTTCTCCGCCTGTGATGAGTCCAAACCTTCCTACAACGACTTCTTTTTCCCGGTCATCTAGAATGTCTAAATTCTTGTAAATCTTGCTTTTCTCGATCTTCAATTGAACCCGATCTGCTACATCGTCAGCCTCCGTGCCGAGAATGTCGATCAATGTAATTTCATTACCTTCTTTGTCCGTACCTATAGGATCGTGTAAGGATACGTCCTTTCGGGTCTTCTTGAGAGAACGGAGATGCATAAGTATTTCGTTTTCGATACAACGGGCCGCGAACGTCGCTAGTTTTGTCCCTTTGCCGGTTTGGAAGCTTTCAATTGCCTTTATTAGACCAATCGTACCGATCGAGATCAAATCTTCGAGGTCTTCTCCTGTATTGTCGAATTTTTTGACATTGTGAACACAACCCGATGCAAGAAAATGAATACGTTTGTATAGGCAAGTCACTCCGGCGAGGTCAATGTCTTGCTGCTGTGATGAGAAATCTATAAATGTAAATCAAAGCGAGGATCGCAGATACGCCCTGCCGAACAGCCATAAGTTGCATTTACTTTAAAGCCTTCACTAGTACAAATACTGAACCAGGCCTTAAAGATTGATGGATTCCTCCTAGAACCTTACGGTGGTTCTCTTCGGATTCATAGCTGCATCCCCTATAATTAATTCAGAATTCATGAAATATCGGTTAAGCACTGCTCCCCGAACTTGATCGACAGTTGCGTCTTCGCAACGTCCCTCGTCATCGAAAAGACACTCCTTCTTCATTATCGTCATCCATCTTTGGACTCCCCCGCTATCCATGATTCGATTTTAAAGTTGACCTTTGGATAACGCAAAGAGCCGCGGTTTACGCGGCATTAATAAAATATTGTTCTTGTCACCCGACACCAAACGAAGCAAAAGCTATCGGAGCAATATAAGAAGGGCGCTTTCATGTTCCATTAAAGCGCTCGTTGATTGAACTAACATAACAACTAGCTTTTATCACACTTCCCAGCCAAAGTGCCGGTCGGTCCAAAAGCCGCTGTTGAGCGACTCTTTCTATAAAATGCTTGATATATTTAATTCTTTCTGGCTTCAATCTGGCTTCAATCTCGTTCGTGAAGTAAATTTATTCTAAATATTTTCTAAAATGAAGATCACTTCTCTTGGATTGTATCTACGTCGTAGTTCTTCTCTTCTTAAAATCCCGCTTTCATAGTCATCTACACGGATTATCTCGATTTCCTCAAAATTTGAACCTTTGACTACCAATTCCGTTGGTTTAAATTTTTTTTAAATAAAAAGCTTCTACTTTTGGATCATCCGCTGAACCTACGCCAATTTTAGAATAGCCTCTTTTCTTCACCGCTGTTTCAAAGAAAAGCTGCATGTTTGTGCCCAGCCCAAGTCTAGAATAGTTCTTTGTTTCATCCAGATTAACCGCGATCCCATTCAAATTAATGTCTGAATCCTTTTTCTTGGACGGACTTCCGTAGCAAACTCCAACCACTTCATTACCATCCACCGTTACGAAGTACAAGTCAGGATCACGCTTCACCCGTCGAATAAAATCCTCAAAGGTCTCTATGTCCAAATATTCGCACTGAAATGTATGCGCTTGTTCATGATCCGTTTCCTCAATTAATCTTATCTCTTTCTCCACCAGGTAATCCTCCGTATTTATAAAACCGGGCCATTGATCGGGCAGTCGACGCAATTTAGCTATAGATGGACGCCCGTATGCTTCGCTCGAGCGGCGAGTAGCCGCCCGATCCTTCTCGCTGCAGCGACAGTCTCTCCTTCAGCGGCGACGTCCGGTTGCACATGAATCGGACCTTCCCGCTGTGGTTCGGCGACGCGGCATGCACGAGGAACGGATGGCACAGAATGACGTCCCCGGCCTCCCCCGTCGTCTCCACGACCTGCAGCCGCGTGCCGTCTTCGTCGATATATGCCTGATCCACGAAATAGCGTTCCGTTCCTCTGCGCTCAGCTGTTCACCGTCCCGTCATCTTGGCGATCATACCGGCTGCCTGCTTAAGAAGTTTTATTGAACTCCCTCGGTACGATCTAGTTTTCTCACGAATGCTCGCTTATTCGCAGGATTTCACCCTTGCTAGAAATACAGAAAGAGAGTTTTAGTGACCTCCCAGCTGACCAGGACATCATGAAGACGTGAGGAAATAAAGGGGGAGGTTGTAACCCCATATCCTTCCATATACTGCACGCTTCTCCACGCCGCCCTTGGAGGTTTTCACTCCCATGTCTCAACGGGTCTTAGCCCTCTCATTCCTTCGTTACGCCTTACCAAGGGGTGGAGGCCGGTCTTGCTATCGTTACGGGTCGGTGCCCTTTGGTTCAATACATCCGGTACCCCGTGCTTTCTTTGAAATCCCGCGAATAAGCCAAAACTCGTTCAATGAAATGGTAAGAATGGTCTATGCTGCGAGCTGGATTGGCATCGTTTTAGGAGGGTTGTAGGCCTCGCCACTGCGGGCCATTCCAACCAGTATTCGAGCCAGCTTGCCACATAGCTTCATGATGGACCTCATTTTCTTCATCTTCTTTACCTGTACATTGTACGCATGCATGGCTTTAAACTCTGGATTGTTTGCTACTAAACTCATCGTCATCATGAAGATAAAACGTCGAAGACGAGAGCGTCCGCGTTTGCTGATCTTCATTTGTCCGGTCCATTTCCCTGAACTTGCTTCTGCAAGGTTGAGGCCAGCATGACGCAGCAGGGCATTTCCGTGTACAAAGCCACTTAAATCGCCTGCCTCACCTAAAATACCAGCTAATGAAATAGCATTAATCCCCTTGACTGCAAGCATCGATTTAGCAAAAGGTATGCGGTCTAATACTGCAATAATCTCTGCCTCTACGACTTGCAGTTGTTGGCAAGCTAGGTCGTATTCAGCGAGAAGCTGCATTAAATGGAGCTTATACGCCTGTGTTGCCTGCTTAGAGCCTACAGATCGACTAGCAAGTGCAATAAGAGTTTGAGCCTTCTTGTCCCCGGGCTGACGTTGCATAATGGATTTCCACCCTCTAGCCACGTCCTGAGGCGTTAACTTTCTCAGTTCTTCAGGCGTTGGGAATAGACGTAGAGTGGCCAATGAGCCTCTGCACATCAGGTTCTTAAATACTTGTCGTAGCTCAGGGAACACTACGTCAACCCAGCGATGAATTTGGTTCTTCGCACTAACGAGTCTCGTGACGACGGAGTCCCGGTTTGAGAGAAAGACTCGAAGCTCTTCAAAGGCTTCAGACGTGTTGCGAATGAACGAATAGTAGCCGTTTTTAACCATGTCTGCGATGACGAGAGCATCCTTTTTATCGCTCTTCGATGGTGTATTGTCTCGGTTTTCTTTATTCTTTTTCACAAGATGAGGATTAACCAGAACAACTTCAAATTGCTTCTCGAACATCCATCTGGAGACGCTTAGCCAGTAATGCCCCGTCGGTTCCATGCCTATAATAACGGAATTAAGGTTATGGGCTGCCTGTAACGATTGGATCCAGCGAAGAAGGATCTGAAAACCTTCTTCGTCATTTGAGAAAGAGAGCGGATTGCCGATTACGATCCCGCGGAAGTTTACTGCACGTGCGACGTGCGTTAGTTGTGCGATGTCGATTCCGACGACGAGATGCTGAGAGGTAATTTTTTCAATGAGTTGATTTTGTTTGTCTTGCGATTTAAACTTCATAGTAGAGCGTCCTCCTGGATGATGGGATTTTAAGGGCTATGACCCGTTGCGTACTCCCATCGTACCGAGGCGCTTTTCTTTTTGCAAAGCTGATAATTAACGCTCTACAGAATGCTATCGTGTCCTGTTAGAATCAACTCCAACCGGACATTCACGCGGATGAATCATTGATAAATCATCCCCGAGTGCCGCCCTGTTATCCGTCGGGACGAGATCAAGTTCTTGTCATAATCGGAAATCGTCTTCAAAGTTATAATGATCCATCAACAGTTGAACCGTGCCATTCCACGATTCCCCATTTGCGGATAATTTCTCGGGCTATTTCGGACGGCGACTTATTTTCCGTGTCTACAACCACATGCTCCAGTTTCTTTACGGCGAGTTCCTCGGCGAGTTGGGTTGAGCGTTGCAGATGCCAATTCAGTGATTCGACTGTCTTTTCCCTGCCACGAATCCGAGCATGGTTGACGTCAAGCGATGCAACTAGACGGACCAAGAATAGATCAGCTCCGGGTACGGATCGTCGAATCTTGTTCAGATCCTCATTGCTTTCCATGACATTAGGAATAATCAGACACTTGGCTTCAAGCGAGCGATAGTTGTTCCAGACGGCAGCTAAATTTTTAAATCCAAGCTCCTTGTTGAAAGGATCGTCTTTGGGAGGAGGGAATCCACGCCTCACATGATCAAGATCGACCACCGCATGCGGAAGAGCATGGTCGTATTCCAGAACTTCTGAAATGGCATTTGCGGTACTCGACTTTCCGATGCCAACAGGTCCAATGATATTTAATACTGGAACTTTCGTGTTCATAATAGTATCCACCCCCGAAATAAACGTTTGTTATTCCCACTGTCACTTTCAATGTGCCTTGTTTGGAGGAATAAGCGCTTCCAGCAATTCCTTCCGATACTGATTAGCCACTGGATCATATACGCCGAAGCCCGAGCAGAATTCCCAATAAGCCCAGCCGAAGCCGCGCTTCTCCGCTTCCTTGCGCACAAAGGCCGTCCAACGTGCTCGCGAAAGCATATCGGCTTTGCTGTACGCGCCGAATTCGCCAAGCCAGATCGGGCGGTGGTGCTCCTTTGCCCAATTGTCCACCTTATCAAAGGCTTCCACAATCGAATTGGGACCTGCCGGATTCGTTTCCTCCGGTTTCGTATTGTAATCACGGAACCAATCGTCCACCCACTTCACCTGCCTGGCGACAGCGATCGGCTCCACCTTCTGTGCCGGAGGACCTGGCCAAACGACGCCGATGGTTCCGATCTCCGGCCCTGCCCATTCTGCCCCCTGGTGGGTGAAGGGAAAAGGATCGTAATAATGGAACGTAACGATGACGTTCTGTTCGTTATCGGGAATGTCGAGCGATACGAGATCAGCGTAATTGCTCCAGTTGACGGAACCGATTATGACCGTATGCCACTGATCCTCGCTCCGAATCGTATCAAGCGCTTTCTTCAGCATTCGATTCCATTTTGACCAGGTCAGAGAACCGTTTGGTTCATTGAGCAGCTCGAAATACACATTGCCGGGAAGCTCCTTGTACCGTGCCGAGATTTGCTTCCATAGCTCCAGAAAACGAGCCTCTTGCTCAACTGGATTCAGATAGATCTCATCGTAATTGTGCATGTCAAGCACTACGTTCAGCCCCTGCTTCAGCGCCTGGTCGACGACCCAATCAATGCGTTCGAAAAACTTGGCGTCAATCGCGTAAGGAGCCTTCGCGTCCGCATGCGCCGACCACTTGATCGGAACGCGGACCGTTTCGAAGCCTGCATCCTGGATCGTCTTGAAGTCGCTTTCTAATAAAACGACTCCCCATTGCCCTTCAATCGGCGCCTCAAGCGCGTTGCCAAGATTGATGCCTCTCCCGAGCTGTTTCGCCTGTTGAACTACGTCAAGCGGCGCCGACTGCGGGTCGCGCTTAGGCAGCTTCGGGTCCGGCGTAGTCGCGGGCAAAGCAGACGAAGTCGGGTCGGGAGACGGTGTATTCATCTCCGCTATGCTCGCCGCCGGCGTGACATTCTCCGTCTTGCTTGATACCTTCTTTTCAAGGTTTTGCGCGGCGCCCTTGCACCCCGTTACCAATACAAGCACGAGCAGCGAGACAGCGAGCGCAATCCTCCATATTTTCAAGGTCACTGACCCCCTCAGCCGACCTGACCGGTCCGCTCACCTTCTTTTCGTAGCGTTGCAGTTTGCTGCCTTCAATCTCGTTAGTTCAATTCATTCCAGATATTTTTCTAATATGAAGATCACTTCTCTTGGATTGTATCTACGTCGTAGTTCTTCTTTTTTTAAAATCCCGCTTTTATAGTCATCCACTCGGATTCTCTCAATTTCCTCCAAATTCGAGCCTATGACGACCAATTCCGTTGGTTTAAATCCATTTTTTAAATAAAAAGCTTCTACTTTCGGATCATCCGCCGAACCTACGCCAATTTTATAATATCTTCTTTTCTTCACCGCTGTTTCGAAGAAAAGCAGCATGTTTGTTCCCAGCCCAATCCTAGCATAGTTCTTTATTTCATCCAGATTAACCGCGATCCCATTCAAATTAATGACGGAATCATGTTTCTTAGACGGACTTCCATAGCAAACACCAACCACTTCACTACCATCCACCGTTACGAAGTACAAGTCAGGATCACTCTTCACCCGGCGCATAAAATCCTCAAAGGTCTCTAAGTCCAAATACTCGCACTGGAATGTATGCGCTTTTACATAATCCGTTTCCTCAATTAATCTTATCTCTTTCTCCACCGGGCAACCCTCCGTATTTATAAATACGATTTCAGACAATCTATACAAGAACCATTAGATTCGCATAAAAAAGTCAAAGGCCCGGAAACCGAGCCTTTGATCGGGCAGTCGACGCATTTCAGCTATAGACGGACGCCCGGATGCTTCGCTCGAGCGGCGAGTAGCCGCCCGATCCTTCTCGCTGCAGCGACAGTCTCTCCTTCAGCGGCGACGTCCGGTTGCACATGAATCGGACCTTCCCGCTGTGGTTCGGCGACGCGGCATGCACGAGGAACGGATGGCACAGAATGACGTCCCCCGCCTCCCCCGTCGTCTCCACGACCTGCAGTCGCGTGCCGTCTTCGTCGATATATGCCTGATCCATGAAATAAGCGTTCCGTTCCTCTGCGCTCAGCTGTTCACCGTCCCGTCCCGTCAGCTTGGCGAAATACGGGTGCTCGGCATGCAGAGCACGAATGCCTTCCCCCAGCTCGACGCCTTCCGGAGACTTGGTCAAGTGACGCGCGACCGTCTTATGCGAGCCTTCGACGACCAACGTGCCGCCTCCGTGTGGCGCGATATCCGAGAAGAGGCACAGGCAGAGCAGCCCTTGCTCCGGCGAATCGACATAATGCCGGAAATGAATGCCGTCCCAATGCCAGCCGTTCGTCGGCACGAACCAAGGCTCGCCTTTGCCGACGAAGAAGTTGACCGGCCACCAGCCCCAGCCCGGCAGCTTGTCGTCGGCCGTCTCGCCGGCGACGAAGCGGTGGATCGTGCGATCCGCGCCCGTCAAATCCTCGACGGCGTCGGCGAACAGCGCCGTATTGCAGACGTCGAAAGCGGCGTGGCGGTAATTTTCGCGGATGTTGACCATCGGCTCCTGCCACGTCGAGGGATCCTCGCGCACGACGTCGGCCTTCTCTTCCAGCTTGCCCCACAGGAACGACTGCGCCTCCAGAGCCGCTTCCCGCGAGAAGGCGCCTTTAATATGCACATAACCTTTGTCGATGAACTGTGCGATTTGTTCTGCCGTCAGCACTCGCAAACTCATGCTTCTATCAGCTCCTATGCTAGAATTGGAATCTCTCATACTAAGAACGTCGGTCTCAGAATGCTCCCTGAAACGTCTTCGGCTTCGCGTACCATTCCTTCACGATCCGTTCGGCCTTCTTACCGTAGATGTCGAAGCCGACGTTCGAGCCGGCCGCTTCCCGCTCGTAGAGCTTCACGCTCCAATCCCACCAGAAGAAGCCGGCAAACCAAGGCTCCTCCCAGAACACCTTCATGACCGAGCTGTAGAAGTTCGCCTGCTCCTCCTCGCTGAAGGGCAGCTCCGTATGCGTGAAATCCCACGGCATCGTCGCGCAGCCGAAGGCGCTGCGGCAGCCGATTTCCATGAAGATGATCGGCTTGTTGAACTTGGCGTGCAGCGCGGCCATCTTCTCCCGAACCGGCAGCCAATTCGCGATCATCGCTTCCTCGCCGTCGCCGGGCTGCTTCGCAACGGGGTAATAGGCGCTCGTGCCGATATAGTCGACGCCGTCAAACCATTTGATCCGCTCTTCCGAGCCGTGATTGGCGTTATAGACGATCGGACCGCCGTAGAGCTCGCGAACGCGATCGATCAAGGCGGTCCAATGGCCGGCCTTGGATTCGGTCTTCACCATTTCGCAGCCAATGCAGAACATGTCGCAGGCCAGCTCTTCGGCGAGCTCCGCGTAATGGGCGAGAAAATTCGTATACGAACGGAACCACGCGTCCCAATATGGCTCGGCTCCCGCTTCCTCCGGAAACCCGATATGCGCCCGCCAGATGCCGTCCGCGGAATTGACGACGGGCTTCAGGCATACTTTCAGCCCAAGCGCCTTTGCTTCCTTCACGGCATGCTCGATGTCTCTGTCCGTCATCGTGTACCCGTAATCGAAAGGGATATCCGTCGCATACACGTTCGCTTGATGCGTGTAGAAGGATAACGCAATCCATTCGCTGCCCGTCTCCTTGAGCTTGCGGAGCGAATTGGTCGCATACGGCTGCCTATAAGCGCCGCGTTTGCTGTTCCAGCCGTACGTCATGCCTTTAACGAACATCATTTTCGGATTCTCCTTTTCGCTGTCTGTTAGGGATGAGACAGGGGGTAATGGACGAGATCGGGCAGCTCGTCGCGCGTCACCGTAAAGGGATGCCGATAAACTTTCTTCAGCATCTCCACTTCGGTGTATTGATCCGAAACGACCGTCTCGCCATCCTCCTGCTTATGCAGAAAATTGCCGTACCACGTACAATTCCACAGCCAAAGCGCGCCGCCCGCGATCATGAGATCGGGATCCGGAAGCGGTCCGTTCTCGGACAGCGCGATGATCTTCGCGGCATCCGTATAGCTCAGCGCCTGCCGGAAGCGGTCGACGTTCGATTGATAATTCCGTGCGGGCGAATACACGTCTTCGCCGATGATGTCCACGTACGCATCGCCCGGATACCAGTCCTTATGCTGCCCGTTCCACACCCAGATCAGATTGTGCAGGCCGTGCAGCCGCGTCATCCGGTCGTATATCAGCTTCCAGAGCCGGATGCACGGCTCCGGTCCCTTGGCGCCCCACCAGAACCAGCCGCCGGATGCTTCGTGGAGCGGGCCGCCACAGGACGGGCACGCCGGCTTCCCGGAGCTGCGCGAGCAAGCCGGAGATAACGTCAATATCGCGAAGCAGCAAGACGTATTCCTCCGACGACGGATCCTCCATCGCTTTGGCAAGATCGAACGTCGTGGCCGTGGTGTAGAAGCCGCGGTGCCAGCCGTTGTCGGGCGGCCGATCGACCAGATCCTTCGGCGCGTTCCAATGCCAGCAGAAGGTGACGATCCCGCCTGCCTGCCACCATTGCAAGGCGAGCGCCGTATCGGTACCGACGGAACCGCGCTCCGTGCGGGACGGAGAATCGTTCATGAAATCGAAGCCGCCGACAGCCGGATAGTGCCCCGTCTCGCGGAAAATCACGTCCATCTCCGGTGTTGCGTGGACGCCGATCTGTTGTCCGGTCAGCATCCGTTTGCCGTACGTATCGCACAGATAAGCCATCAGCCGCCTCGCGCAATCGTCGGCCTGCGGGTTAATCAATTTCGGTTCGACGTTCATCCGCTGCGCCCACTCGTCGTTCATTCTGCTTCATCTCCTTGTCGCCATCGTTATTTCCGCGTAATCGTAAACGATAGATCCGGCTGCTTCGATGCAGGCGCCTCCACGACGAGCGAACCGCCCGACGCTTCCGCGGCCCCTTCGCCGATCGTCGTACCGGTCCACGGATCGTACCAGAAGACGGCGTAGGAACCGTCCGCACAGTTCGTAAGCTTCACCGACCTGCCGCCCGCCCCGCCCTTCTCGGCCAAGAGCCAGCCGAATGACGTTCGCTCGCCCTGCATGACCCAAGCTTGCGTCTTCGAGGCTTGATCAACGCTGACGTTGACGGGAAGGCGAGGTTCGCGGAAATCAATCTAGTTTTCCCGGTCGGCGGTATCGAGCGTGCGATAGGCGTAATCCCAGTAGTCCTGCCGGTTGCCGGCCATCGAGCCCATCGTCGGATGACCGTACGGATCATGCGCCTTGAAGTAATCGTGCACCTTCTTCACCCAGGCGTCCGTCGGATTTTGCACCCAACCGTCCGTGCCATTGATCTCGTCGACCAAGTCCCAGATGCCGAGCGCAAGGCTATACCCCCAGTGCGCGATGATGTACCGGTACAGCCGTTCCTGATAACGCCACATCTTGTCGCTCGCATAGAAATCCTTCGCCGGGCCAAGCGCCGAATAGCCGTACTGCGACCATGTATTGGGCCAGCCCTCCAATAGCTCGGTCAGGGAGTCGTGCGGCCAGATGACGAAGCTCATATGCAGTCCGCGCCGCTCGAACGCCGCGAGCAGATCGTCTACCCGCTGGGCTTTCAGCGGATCGATCCTGTCGACGCCGGCTTCGTACGATTGCAGTTGATTCCTCCCGCAGCCGTTGCCTTCGCCGTCGTAATTGCCGTTCCAGTAGTTGATCAGATTGCCGCCGCTTGCCGCGATTTTGTCCAAGTTCACGTCCGTGATGTTCCACGGATACGCAAGGCCGATGCCGTAGAAGGTCGAGCCGTCGCGGTATTCCATATATCGCTTGTTCGTCTGCGACAGCTGAATCCAGCCCCTGCTTTCGGATGCGACCGCTTTACAAGTCGCCTTCGACCTCGCCGCTCTTGTCGGTGCCGCCATGACCGACGGCGTGGAAATGGTAACGCCACTACCCTTCTCGTCGGGCGCGAATCGAAACTTCCATTTCGATTCCGTCGCATCATAGAAGCCGCTAATGTTCCACGTTTTTCCTGAAGGCGAGGCGAGCGCCATCGCTAAGTCGATCTGGTCGGGATCGTAAGGATTGTCATAATCGCCATCCACGTCGAAAGCAAGCTCAAACTTTTCATAGAGACCGACATCCGCTGTATTTGCTTTCACATTGCGAATGAGAGGCGCTTTTCCTGCTGTTGTTAACATCTCCCCTGCCTGAGCGTCAGGCTCAGACCGGGGAGACGCGTTACGGCCGTTGATAGCCGGGATGGACAGCAGAAGCGCCGCTGCAACTAGAAGGAGTCCGCCAATGGTGACGAAGGCAAGCGTTTGTTCATGCCGCACTCCTTTCCGCTGCCCCGCGCTTAGCCGACGACACCCGAACGCTCGACGCTCTCGACGAAGAAACGCTGCACGAAGAGATACATCGCGATCATCGGGGAAATCGCAAGCAGAATGCCGGTGTCGACGATCAGGGACACTTGGTTCGGATCCACCTTGACGTTCGTTCCAGTGCCGATGCCCATAATACCCGGCAAGTACTGGTTCACGTCGGCAGGCAGCGAGGATACCTTGATCGACATCAGGTCGCTCGAGCTGTTGAACAGCGAGGCATAGAAGATGTCGTTGTACTGCCAGACGAACGCGAACAGGATGACGGTAATGAGCGGCGGAATCGCGTTCGGCAGCATGATCGTGAAGAAGGTGCGGATGCCGCCGGCGCCGTCGATGAGCGCCGCCTCTTCGATTTCGCCTGGCATGCCGCGGAAGAACTGCCGGAAAATATAAATGAACAAGCCGGATTTCAGGCCGTTGGCGAATGCGGCCGTAATCAGCGATGGGCCGTATGTGTTGAGCATGTTGATGCCTTCTTTGCCGGTGACCAGATGGATGGCGCCAAACAGATCGAACGAGCGGAAATGAATGTACATCGGCACCATCAGTGTACTGGACGGAATCAAAATCGTCAGCACGACGAGCGTGAACAAGATGTTTTTTCCGGGGAAATTAAACCGGGCAAAGCCGTAGCCCGCCAGCGAGCATGAAGCGGCTTGGAGAAGCGTCGTAGATGCCGCGAAGATAAGCGTGTTCTTCAGGAGCGGCCAGTAATTCAGCACGGCCATCGCATACCGCACGTTCTCCATCGTGAAATGCACCGGAATCATGTAGATCGTCGGATTGTAGATATCCGTCTTATCCTTAAAGGCGACCGACAGTTGCTGCAGGATCGGATAGAGAATGATGAACGAAATCCCGATGATCAGAATGTAACGGAAAATGAGCCACAGCAGCGATGCCGTCTTGTTGCGCGCCTTTTGCATTTGTATGACGACGGCTTCGTTTTGCAAATCGAGTTTCAATGCCTTCGCCCTCCTATCCCGTCAATTGTAGTAAAACACTCTTCTGGACACGAGAATGCCGACGATGATGAGTATGATGCTGATAACCGCGGTATAAATCCAGGACATCGCGGCGCTGAGCCCGAAGTTTTGCGACTGGAACGCCGTGTTGTAGATCGTCGTCGTTACTTGGCTGTTCGTGAACGAGTCGATGATCGTATAAATGATGTTTGTCAAGATTAACGGGCTGACCATCGGGAACGTAATCTTCCAGAACGTCTCGTACGCCGTAGCGCCTTCCATCTTGGCGACCTCGTACATGGAGACGGGAACCGATTGGAGCGCGGCCAGGAAGATCAAAATCTGGACGCCGGAGCTCTTGATGATCTCGTAAATTCGCTGCACGGCACTGATGATGTAGTCGATAAACCACATCGGGAGTCCCGCATCGGACAACGTGAAGGCGAGCGTCAGCGGATCGAAGCCGTTCTGCTGCTGCCCCAGCTCCTTCGCCATCTCCGAGCTGCCGGTCAATTGAATGAGGCCCGACGTCTGGGCGGCGGCAATGGCGCCGGAAGCCAGAATGACTGGCAGGAAGAAGATCGCGCGCGCGAACGGGCGTCCGACGAACCTGGTGTTCAGCAACGTCGCCGTAAACAAGCTGAAGAACAAGATCATCGGCACGTTCCATGCCATCTCGCTCAAGGACTGCGTCAGAATGCGGTTGAAATTCGGATCGATCGACATCGCGTTCTTGAAGTTATCCCATCCGATGAAATCAAGCGTATATCCGCCTCCAGGGGCGATCTTCATGTTGCTTAAGCTGAAATGAATCGATTGAAACAGCGGCGTCGCGAACAAGAACACGAAGCCGAGCAGCCAAGGCATGATGAACAGGATGCCGAGCAGCGCGCGTTTCTGGGTCAATGTTAATCGTTTTATGTTCACTGTCTGTCACCACCCACGATAAAATTTTTCGCACCGATCTGAACATCTTGAACGGTGACGGGCTGATCCGTATAGTTCACATAAATCGATGTTCCGTTGCTGTAGCTGACCTTGACGACGCCGGGCTTCAACTGCGCATGCTCCGTAATCGTCTCGCTCTGCAGCTTGGCGAGCACTTTGTTCAGCTTGCCGTACAAATCCACTGCATCCCCCAGCCAATCTGAGTAAGACGTCGAGAATAACGATTCGTAAGTCGTCAGCTTCAGCTTGGAAGAAGACTCGTACGACCAGAAGAAATGCGGCGCCGCGCCGTATTCCAGCGAATGGAGCAGATGGTACGATAAGTCCTGCTCGTCGTCCAGATTGATCGGAGCGCCGGCATATTCCTTGTAGCCGTGGACGACCATTTCATAGAACGGAACGACCTCGTCCTCGATGCTGAATGAGCTGGAGGCCATCGGTACGTTCACCAGCTGGTCGGCATATTTCAACGCGTATCGGTTGCCCCCGGTCATCATCACGTTCGGATAGCTCTTCTCGATTTTACCGAGCTGATCGGTCACGATGTTCTTGGCGACGTCCCTGAACACGACGCGGTTGACGCGATAATCGGCCGTCAGCGTATCGCCCATGTCGCGCAGCGCGACCGAATCCATCTTGTACTTCTTGTAGCTGTCGACAAACTGGCTCACGAAGTATGGCAGCTTCGCCGGTGACAATAAGTAGAAGGAGCCCCATTGATTGTTCATCGCGTTCAGCGCGCGGTCGTATGGCTGCAGCAGAGCTTGCTCCCTTGTGACGAAGCGAGTCGCGTCCGAAGCCGGTTTGAAGTCGTGGTTCTCGCGCAGCACATGCTGGAACGCGACGTCCGGATATAAGTTGCCGCCCATGTCCTTCAGCTGAGCCGCCAACTTAGACAAGTCCGTTTTGCTTCCAAGCTGTCTGTCGAGCTTGACGGTTTCCGGAACCTTGTGGTCGATCCCTTCATTGAACCAGCCGACGTAGCGCATTTGCACGTTGGACACGCCTGCAGCCTTGATTTCCTTGGCGATTTGGCTCGCTTGGTTGATCGTCGTCATCGTCATCAGACCTTTATAAGGCACGCCGAGAAACGATTTGCGTTTGTCCACCGCGCCGAGCAGGTCGACGTAGAACGGCAGCTGCGCTTGAGTTTTCAGCGGCTGCAGCAAGCCTTCCTTAACCAGATTGTTCCGGTACAGCGCCGCCATGCCCGAGTACGACGCCTGATCGCCGGAGAGGAAGTTATACCGAAGCTGGATGTCGCCCGCGAAGCGATCGTCTGTTAGCAGCTGGAATTCGTCCACCTTGTTGCCTTTGTACAGCTCCAGCTCGTCTTCGCCGCGAATGGCGAAGCTGGCGTAGGCGCTGTTGTAGGAATTTTTGCGGCCGCTAATGTCCGCGTTAATGCTGGCGATGCCCTCGCCCTTCTCGATCGTGGCGAACCACGCCTCGTCGCCCGCTTTCATCCCGAACACCGGCAGCCGCGCGACTTCGGCTATCTGCCCGCGCCGCTTCGAATTGTCGTTCTGGTCGTCGCCGTACACCCGCTGCACGTAGACCTCTTCGCCCACTTTGCCATTATTCAGGTTGATCAAACTGCCGGAGCCGTCGGGAACGAGCATGTAGCCTTTCTCATCCTGGCTTGCCGCCCCGAAGAAGTCGAGCAGCTCGACGGAACGGATCTGGTAGCCTTCGCTCTCCTGGATGTCCTTCACCGGAACATGCACGATCAGCGAATCGCCGGAGAGCTGGTATTCAATCGGAATCGTGAAGTTCGGCTTCGTCGAAGCGCTGCCGCCTGACATGCCGTTCTCGTCGTTGTCCGCCTTTAAATCCTCAGCTGTGTATCCGGCTTTGGCGAAGGCATCGAGCACCCTTTTCAATACGAGCGCTCTCGACACTTCCGTATCAAGCCGTTCCAGCACGTCCGGATTGCCGTCCAGCGGATAATAGCGGTTCGATACGTAAGCACCCGTCTTCTCGTCCAGCTTGCTCAGCACCTTCTCCTCGAACCTCTTCTTGCTGATCCGCTTCGGCAGCGCATCGATCCCGAGCGACGTATCCCCGATCGTATACGTAATCCGGACGCCGTTCTCGATCCCCTCCGCCTTGAACTGCTTACGCTGAATGCTGTCCGTAAAATTGGTGATCGTGCCAAGCGTCCCGATCGAATCGCGATAATTCAACGCCACCTGCGCAGCCAAGCGGTCCTTCTCGAATGGCGATGCTTTGGCATCCGAGTCGATATCCCCTGGATTGCTGCGCCACACCTTGCCGCTTACCTGGTTAAGGACGGCGACTTCGGTCGTATCCGGATTCATGTAAAGCGCGAGCGCATTCGTCTGCGCCACGAGCTTCATGCCCGGGACTGCGTTGCTGTTGTCCGTCATATATTTCAGTTCGGTCGTACCTGCAGGCTTCATGTCCGATCGTGCGAAAGCAGCTATGTCGGTGGAAGGAGCGCCTTTCATATACAAGCTATAGACGAATGCCCCGACGCCGACAATCCCGATACAGGCAAGCGCCGCAACCCATTTTGTACGTTTTTTCAAGAATGCGGCCTCCTTTAGGTCCGGAATATGATTTCACGGTAAACGTCGAAGATGAACCAGTAGATCTGCGAACCGAGACTGAACGCCAAGGTGGCGATAAAGACGACGAACCCTATGGCGATGACGGTCAGCACCATCGTCAGCACCGTCTTGACCGGCGTATATTGGTGGACAGTCATTATCCCCACGAATAACAGCACGACGAACCATATGCTGGAGATGCTGTTCAGGAGATAATAGAACGCCGTCTCCTCCTGCGTCATGAACCGGCTGATGAACGTCATCGGCAGATTGATGAGCACGATAGGCAGCAGCGCGTACCCGGTCGCCATTACGATCTCTTTGAACTTCCCTTCCCCTTCCATGAGCGTCGTGATCGACCAGTTTGCGATGCAGAACAACAAGAAAGGTAGAATCGTGAACTCCAGATCGTCCAGGCTGTTTAACGAGCGCGGATCGACCCTGTTGACGAGAAAGCCGGCAAATTGCTTCTGCAGAATCGTCGTCAGAATAAGCGCGAGCAAGATCAGCAGCGCAACTTTCAATTTGCCCTTGCCCTCGTACTTCATGTCCCAGAATCCGTCAAAAGGACGCACGATCAGATGGAGCGGAAATTTAAGAAAGTCCTGCTTCATGTTTCACAGCCCTCCTTCTGATGACGAGTCTTGCAACGCGATAAGCGGTAAACGCGATGATGAGGGTAAGGACGACGGTCATGAACGTGCCGAACTGCTCCTTCAGCAGTTCCCGGCGATACCGCTTGTAAGCGACCGAAAAGTTTTTGCGGCTCATGCCCAGCTTGAAATATTCCATCGCCTTCTCGTTGTTCTTCTGCATCAGGAGCGATTTGCCGATGCCGAGGTACGCGATTTCGTAGTTCGTATTCAAGCGAAGCACGTCGCTCCATATCTTGACGGCGACGTCGTCGTTGCCGTTATAGTGCTCCGTTGTCGCCTGCCGGACGAGGGTTCCGAACTTCGTCGGACGGAAGATGACGATGTTCTTCTTGCCGCTGTCCAGCACCGCGAGCTTATCGCCAATCTTCTCGACGGCGACGGGCGTATTGAAGACTCCGAGCTGGTTGCCCCGGCCGCCGAAGGCGTACAGCAAATCGCCTTCATCGTTGTACGTGAACAGCCGCGCGCGGTTGGAGTCGAGCGCGACATACATGCCGCCGCCTAGCACCTTGATGTCGGAGAACTTGGATGGACCCGAATTGTTGCCGAACATCCGGAAGCGGATATCGCCTTTGACATCCCAGTAGCCGAGCCGCTTGAGAACGTCGTCGCCGGACGGATTCAGCCGCCTGATTGGAGTGTTGGACGTGATATCGATCGCGGTCGCATACACGAAGCCTTTGGGGTCGATATCGACATTCGAGAACTCGGTTGGGATGAACAGCTGCATCTGCGCCTTCTGTGCCTTGGTGGACAACGACTTCCAGAGCCGATCCCAGACGGTAGGCGACACGTTGATCGTGCCGACATAACCCATGAAATTGTTCTTGTCGTCGAATTGCATGATGCCTTCGAATATGCCGCGCGCGATGACGAATACGCGATCCGCCGCATCGACGGTGACTTTGAGCGGCACGAACTTGAATCCCGCGGGCAAAATATCCGATTTCGGATTGTCGATAATCCGGATCAGCTCGCCTTTCTCCGACAGCACGACGACGCGCCCGTGATCGGTGTCCGCCACGTATAATTCATTTCTGTCGGAAACGAACAGCCCCTGCGGAGCCGCAAATCCGTCCTCCTTGCCGTTGTTCGTGAACGTCTCGATGATGCGGTTGACGTGCATATCTGGATCCAGCACGATGATCCGCGCGTTGCCGCTATCCAGGATATACGTGGTATTGTCCTTTGCAACGAACATGTCGCTCGGCTCTTTGAAGTCGCCGACCCCCAAGCTCTCGCCCGTAATCGCGGCATCCGGCACGAACGGAGCTGGCAGCGGCGATGAATCGCCGTAGTAATCGTACGTGTAGGCTTCGTATGGGGCAGCTGCCGATGCAGCCGGAATGCCGATCGAAGCGACCAGCGATATAATGGCGACCAGCAGCAAAACTCTCTTCAATTGCACGCTTCCACCTCCCCCTAATCCTTCATGCCGGATGTAGTCATCGTTTCGATAATGCGACTTTGCGAAAAGACGAACAGGGCGATCGGCACGCTCATCAGAATGAGCGCGACGGCCGAACCGACGCCTGCGCGCGCAATGCCGCCGAATATTATCTGATTCGAAGCATAGTGAAGCGTCTTCAGTTGCTCGCTATAGATGAAACCGTTGCCGTCCGTGCCCCAAAGCATCTGGAACAGCAGAATGACCAAGGTCAGCCAAGCCGGCTTCACGTTCGGCATGACGATTTGCCAGAAGATCCGGTATTCGTTGGCACCGTCGATCTTGGCCGATTCTAGCAGCGCATCGGGAATTTGCTCCATGAACTGTTTCATGAGGTACAGTCCCAGCGAGAACGCGAATGCCGGCACGATGACAGCCCAGTATGTATCAATGAGGCCGATCCAGGACATGACCATGTAGTTCGGAATCGCTGTTACTTGAGGCGTGAACATCAGAGAAAGCACGACGACGGTGAAGATGATCTTCGATCCGGGAAACTTGTGTTTCGCGAGCGGATATGCCGCTGCCGAAGCCAGCAGAACGTGACCGACGACGCCCATCCCGGTAATGAAGAAGGTGTTAAAAATGTAACGGGAGAACGGAACCCACGATTGTCCGAGCAACGTCATCAGATCGATGAAGTTGCTCGTCGTCGGATGCCGAACGAAGAGCGTCGGCGGGAACAGGAAGATTTCGTCGAGCGGCTTGAACGCCGCGTTGATTGCATATACGAGCGGCAGCGCCATGAAAGCGGCGACGGCAGCCAGTAACACGAACATCCAGAACGTTCCGGAAAAAGAACGGTTCACTCGTCTTTTGCGAATAGGAAGCGCTAACCTCATCCTCTATTCCCCCACCCTCCTGAGAAGTCGCTGTACGACCAGGTTCGTTCCGACCATTAAGGTGAACAACACGGTCGCGATCGCGGATGCGTAGCCCATCTCGAATCGGATCGTACCGAAGTCGATCAAGTGCGTAACGATGGTTTCAGCCGCGTAGTTGACGCTCGGGAAGCCGGCCAGGTAGATGGAAACGTCCGCGATCGCCAAGGATGAGGTGATCTGGATGACGGCTCCGAACATCAGCTGAGGCTTCATCGAAGGAAGCGTAATGTACCAGAGCTCCTGCCAGCGGTTCTTGATGCCGTCGACCGCACCTGCTTCATACAGCGTTTTGTCAACGGTTTGGAGACCCGCGATGAAAGCGAGGAAACCAGTTCCGAGACTGAGCCAGAGCTGCACGAGGATAATGATCGGCATAATGTACTGCTCCGTCTTCAGCCACTGAATCGGGTCGAGCAGTACGCCCATCTTAATTAGGAATCCGTTCGCAATGCCGTAACGGTCTCCCGAGAAGATCATTTGCCAGAGGAAGTAGACGTTCCCCGAGATGGAAGGCGCATAGAAGATCAGCGTCATGAATGCTCGCAGCTTCGGGCGAAGATCGTTGATGATCCAGGCGAAGACGAAGCACGCCATATAGCTGAGCGGTCCGGTAATGACCGCGAAGAGGATGGTGTTCTTGATTGCAACTAAGAACACATCGTCTTCCAGGAACAGGCGGGAGTAGTTCTGCCACCCGATGAAGCGCGGGAATTCAAGCATGTTGAAGTACGTAAAACTGATGATGACGGACATGATTACAGGCAGCACGGTAAAGACGGCAAACAGCAGCATATAGGGCGACATCAGGATATAGGAATGCTTCCTCGCCTTGATTTCTTTCCATTTGATCGCCCACCAGCTTGTCGTTTCTACGGCTGGCTTCCCGGCGGCTACAGTCACTGAAGGTTGACTCGGTGTACCGATCGTTGACACGTGGATCCCTCCTTATTCCGGCAGGCCAAATTCTTTGCGCTTTGCTTTGATTTCGTCTTGAATGTAATGGGTGTAATCCATAATCGATTCCCGCGCTTCCGTATTCTTCTCGACGACTACTTTCAAGAACGCGTTCTGCAGATGACGTCCGGTGAAGTAGCCGCCCGGCACCTCTGGCACGCCTCTGACATATTCGAACTGCGCTTTGAGGTTATCGTAATCGGCAACCGGCCAAGGCAAGCTGTCGAGCGCTTTGATGTTCGCCGTCGGATAACGCGCGGAAGCTCCCATCAGCGCTTCCATCTCCCGGCCGAAATTCGTTTGGGTCTTCTCGCTGGTCCACCATTTCATGAATTCCCAGGAGGAGTCTTTGTCCTTCGCGCTGCCCATCATCAGCGTTCCATTACCCGCGCTCGGTGTATCTCTGCGGATAGTTCCATCCGACAGCTTCGTGCCCGGAATCGGCGCAAAGCCCCACATGCCGCGGATTTCCGGGGCAAACACGGTGAGCTGATTGTACGTGGTGTAATCCACGATACCGATTGGCATTTCACCTGTGCGGAACCGGTTCGCGAAGTCGAATTCGCGTTCCAGCTTGTAGTCGCTGTACAGGTCTGTCCATGTCTTGAACGTTTCGACGCCGATCTTCGAATCCAGATCGGACTCTTTGCCGCCGCCCCGGTAGAATTGACCGCCGTTCTGCATCAGCAGCGAGCCGTAAATCGAGTTCGGCGGGATATTCTGTCCAGGCACCGGCACCGATGTCTGCGGAACCGTGATCGGCATGCCGAATTGCATTCTGTTCTTGCTTAGGACGGCGAGCAGCTTATACACATCGTCCCAAGTTTGCGGCACCTCTAGCCCCAGCTCTGTTAGCACGTCCTTACGGTAGAAAAGCATGTTGAAGGTTTGCGTCTCCGGCAGCGCGTATACGCCTTTCTCGTACGTGTACGGGACAAGTGCGCTATCGCGGAACCGCTTCGACACTTCCTGATAATCGGTAAATTGCGTCAAGTCGGCAGCCGCATCGCGCATCGCGTAGTTAACTGGAATGTCGTTGCTGATCTGCATCGCGACGTCCGGGCCGCGACCGGCCAAGGTTGCCGGCAGCAAGGTGTTCATTTGCACGAGCTTCAAATTCACGTTAATGCCCGTCTGCGGCGTGAACGTTTCGTCGATCATCGCCTTCAGCGTGTTCGCCTGGTCGCGGCCGCTGCCGATCCAGACGGTTATCGACTTCTGGTTCTTCTTGTCCGAATCGTTGCCGATTTGGTTGTAATCGATCACGAACGAATATGCAAACGTCGCCAGCTCATGCTTCAGCTTGGAGAAAAAGCCCTCTCCGGACGAAGGGAATTTCTTGTCCGGCGAAGCGATGTAAATCGCATCGAGCTGGAGCGGCATCTCGATCGCCTTCTGCAGCCACGTGCCGAGTCCGCCAGCATTGCTCTTGAATGCAGCAAGGCGGCGCGGAATGGTATCGGGATTCTTGATCAATTCCTTCAGCTGCAGCGCCATCGTCTTCAGAAGCGCTTCGGAATCGCTGCTTCCGCCAGACAGCCGTTTCAGTTCGACGCTGATGGCGGTAAGCCGGTCGCTCTCGGATTGGAACGTTTCCAGCATCTTCGGTACTTGCTTATCCAAGCGATAATCTCGGTATTTATCCGGCGATGCGCCGGTAATCATGATGATTTTGCGATACATGGCATTGAGATTGTATAGGCTATCTTTCACTTCACGGATGAGCGGAGCAAATTCGCCGAGCGTATCTTCCATGCGAATGATGTTCTTGCCTTTCTCGAGCTTGAACAGATATGGCTCGTCGCCTCCCATGACGTCGATGCGGTAACCGTTCTTGTAACGGAACGGAATTTGCTCGGCCTCCTTGAACGGAACTTCGCCGTTAATTAGCAGTCGGCGCGTCGAGTACAAACCGCGAACGAATTCCTGCTTGGATTTCATGGCGATTTTATAGAGTCCCGTTTCCGGTACATCGACTTCCCACTCGATCCACTGCCCCGGCAGTCGCCAGTTATAGCCGCCGATCGTATTGACCCGAATGAGCTTCGGACTGTAAGGCGCAACCGAAGAGGTGGAACGTTCTGTTTGCGGATACAACGTCGGAGATGACTTCGCGAGAGCAGCTTCACCTTGAACGGTAATCAGCTGACTGTCCGCCTTCTTCAGTCCGTCTTTCTCGTATTGCTTGAGTGCTGCTTCATAATTGGCGGGCTGTTGCTTCTGATACAGCTTCAGCTGATGAATGACCATCGGCTCACGCTGCGAGACGAACGTAAGCGTATGATGGCCAGCGCTCAAATAAAACTTGAACGGATCGGCGTAATAGCCGTCCGAATCCTCGAGCAGAGCTTCGCGCCAAGACGGCTTCTCGATTTGCTCCGGACGCAGGTCGTTGCCTAAATTATCCTGCTTCACATGCTCCAGCTCGTTGTCCCACACGCGATCGAATTGCAAGTAGGACGCTTCCGTGAACGGAACGACGCCGTCAATTTGCAGTGAACGCTCAATGCTCGAGCTTTTGCCCGCGATCGGGTAATAGGAAAGCGCAATGTTATAGAAACCTTCTTGCGTCACATTAATATCCCAGGATACGTTGCCTTGCTCGCCGGTCTTAAGGGATGTGCCGGATCGTCCTTCATAATCGATCAGCTTCTCGAAGCCGTCGCCTTCCGTCTCGGCGTAGCTTGCGGCATCAAGGACAATCTCTTGATCGGAAAAGCCGGAATTCTCATGCTTCGACAGATATTCCGCGTAATCGCCGCGGCCATCCTGCAGCGTCGACCAGCTGCCTTCGGCAAACGCCGATTGGCTTCCCGCCGCTGCCGTGCCGTCATTGCCCGAACGGGTCCATACGACGAGCAGTGCAAGTGCGATGACAACGCATGCCCCCGTCATTCCCCATTTCTTAAGCCGTTTTGTACCTTTCAATGTCAGCCCTCCTAAGCGACGACTTGATCTGCGGATCACGCATCCCGCTGACGAAAGCGCACTCGCGTACCATCGTCCTACTGGAACATAACAAACCTATATTTATACCAAACACATGATCCTAGTGTTTAATATTTGTTATCCTATTAATTTGCTGATTGTTATGCTTGATTCGCATAGAAAAGGAGGGTCGTACCGGCACATCCGGCCTCCCCTCCCTTCAATACCTGTTCAGTAATTATTTCAATTTGGCTAGAGCAGCTTCAGCAGGCGCGGTGTACTTCTGAACCGTAGCGCTTACGGATTGGTTCTTCTTGATGATGTCGTCCATGATCGAGAACCAAGGATAGTCGGCAACGCCTTCTTCAAGGGAGATACGGCCGGTATTGTTGATGTGCTCCAGCGCCATATCGATGTCCGCTTGGCTTTTGAAGAGCGCTTCCAGACCGTTTTGGCCGAGGTACTCTTCCGTTGAAGGCAGGTCTTGCAGTTCTTCATAGATTTGATAAACCATTTGCGGTTCTTTTACGCCCTTCGGAATGACCCAGCCGTTCTGGGCAGTGTTCGCGTAGGTGTAATTGCCGTCGCCGCTCGGACCTTGCGGGTTCGGTACGACGCCGATTTCGAACGGCAGACCGCCGACGTTCCAGTCGAAGTTCGAGGACATCGCGACGTCGCCGTCTTTGAATGTGGACGTTTCATCCCAGCTGTTTTTATCGCCTTTTTTAACCTTCACGACGTTTTCTTTGTTGTACAGCCGGTTGATGAATTCCAAGGTTTCGATCATCTTCGGATCCGTGAAGCCGACGGTCAGATCGTCGTTGACGAATAGCGCGCCGTTCGTTGCGCCGAAGTCGCGAGCCGCGCCTGGCGCCCAGTCCGAGAAGCCCCATGTATCCGGCTTGCCGTCGTTATTCGTATCTGTCGTCGCTTGCTTCGCGACTTCGAGGAATTTATCCCATGTCCATTGATTGTTGGCGTATAGCTCTTGCGGATCCGGCAAGCCCAGCTTCTTGAAAAGATTGCGGTTGTAGAACATGCCTACGGTCGATACGCCTTTACCGCCGAAGAAGTATTCGTCTCCGATGAGCTGCGGAAGCTTGATTGTGTGTTCTTGTTCGTTGTTGATATCGCTAGTTGCTTGCGTGTATTCGCTAAGAGGAAGGATTAAGCCTTGTTTGATCGGGGCAAGCGCGCGCTTGAATTCAAGAATGGAGATGTCGGCCATAGGTGTTCCGGAGAGCGCGGCCGTCGTGAATTTATCCATGTATTTGTCGAACGGGATGTTGTCGTATTTGATCTTGACGTTGTATTTCTTCTCGACCTCATGCAGCTTATCGAGCGCTTTCTTGGAATCGGCCGTATCGCCCTTCGGCGTTCCGTCCCACCATGCGGAGATATGGATTTCGCGCCCGCCGAGGTCGATTGGAGCGGGGGCGGCATCGTTTGTCGCTGCCGCGTTATTGCCGGAGGCGTCGTTGCCGGACGAAGCATTGTTCGCTGCTGAGTCATTGCCCGTTGCCGTGCCCGTTGGCGCGTCGTTGGCAGGCTGATTGTTGGCGACGTTGCCGCCTGAGTTATTGCTGCCGCCTCCGCACGCCGTTAACGTAAGCATCGTTGCCGCAAGCAAAAATGTAAGTGCTTTCACTTTTTTCATTTGCAAAAAAACCTCCCGCTTTTTAATGAGCAATACCAGTTTGCTCCGGCAAGGTCTACCGGTTTCCGAGATGGTTTATTAGTTCCCTCTTCTTCGTAACCGTTTTCATTCTATTGTTTTAGCGTACCCCCATCACCACCGGTTTGCGAAGTGTTTGATGACTTGCATGTCAATAATAGCACCGTGATCCAAAATTAGTCAATCAATTTTTTTGCAATATTCACAACATTTTGGCAACATTATCGTAAATTTGTTTTCGTTTTGTTATTTTGTTAGGGATATTCGATAGTCCGTATCCGCGCATGAAAAGAGCCCCTACCTCGCATCGCATTCGTTTGTAGCACCTACAAACTAAACTGAGAGGCGGAGACTCCAGAAACAATCCGTGTTGGATCCGATCTCTATCATCGATCAATCTTAGAGCGAGGCTGTCGCGTATTCCTCTAGTTGTGGAGGGCAATGCGTAATGATACGGAGAGACAACGTAGCGTGGATAACGAGCGGCTTATGCAGCAGTATGATGGCCCAATATTGGCCGGGAGAGGGAAAATCAACGTGTTAGACGTATTATTCGGTCATTCGATGCAGCCAAACGAAAACAAATCGGAAGCGACCGCAACAAAATTTAGCAAAAATTTAGGTTGGCGACCGCAAACTATTGCGCTTCCGCGTCCGCTTCTTCTTGCTCGACTTCCCCATTCAACAGGTGGGCGTAGTTCTCCCGCAGAATAACGTCCGCATAAATCAGTTTTTTCTCATGCGCGGTTCCCGGGTTTTGAATGCGCCATAACATCTGATCCACGGCGCGCATGCCGAGCAGCTCCTTGTTCACGTTCACCGTCGCGAGAATCGGATGGGAATCGCAGGTGTTGTCGAAGCCGGTAACCGCGCAGCGCGCAGGCACTTCGATCCCCAGATAGCCCAGCTGCTCGATGAGGAACTTCGCGTTGACATCATGCGCGCATACGTAAACTTCCGGCAGGTCGACCGGCCGATATTGTTTGAACAGGAGAAAGATATCCTGCGCTTCGGGACCGTTCAGCATCGGGTCCTGCTGCAGTGCGATCTGGCAGCTCTCCAGCGTGGAACGGAACGCCAGCCAACGGTCGAAATAGCTTTGCGCATCCTTGATGTTCCCGACAAACTGGAACTTGCGGTAGCCTTTGCTGATCAGCTTCATCATCATCTGCTGCATGCTGTTGAAATTATCCGTGAAGATCGTATCGCAAGCAAAGACGGGATCGCTGTGGTCGACCATGACGACCGGAATGTCCATTTGCTTGATTTTGAGCAAAATTTGCGTCGAGACGGTCCCGATCGTAATAATGCCCTGAATCGCCTCCGGATTCAGCAGCTTGAATACGTTATCGTCTGAAGGCTCCGTTATGGTAATAATGTCAAGCCCGCGCTGGCGAAGGCGCGAGGACACTCCTTCGAATACAGGCCCCCAATAAATGTGTTCCCGGTTCTGATACCGCAAGTTCGGAAACATGACCACGATCGTGCCGTCCCACTTGACCTCTTCGATTTCTTGCAGCTCGCCCGTGAAGCGCTGCTGCTGTTCGTTGTTCTTGAAGTAACCCAACTGGCCGGCGACGCGCAAAATTTTCTCCCGCGTTTGGGCGCTCACGCCACTCTTCCCAGACAATGCGCGAGAAACAGCGAACTTGGATACACCTGCTAAATCAGCGATTTCTTGAATTCTCACTTTTCCTCTCATGATGACCCGCCCGTTTCTCGTTTTATTTTTCTTTTAGTCGTCGTTTCGTTCGATCGCTCAGCCCCCCGTTTTGCCCGCCGGCGCAATTGGCCGCAAAACGATATGATCCTCTTCCAGCCGCAGCAACACCTTGTCCGCGTCTTTGGCGCCTACGGCTTCCAAGTAACGCTCAGGCACTTGAATCCGGCCGGAACGATCCATGACGGCATATTCAATATGGGTATCGAGCTCCGTCTCTTCGCCTGACGCGTCCTCCGCCTCGCGCTCGTCCGTTCGTCGGATCATCTCCGACGACGTCCGGCCGTCCCGGATGAGCACGACCCGCTGCACCTGTTTGGCCAGATCCAAATCATGCGTCACGATGACGATGGTCAAACCCATCTCGGAATTCAGTTTGCGCAGTAAAGCCATGATTTGGTCCGACGTCCGCGTATCCAGCGCGCCCGTCGGCTCATCGGCGAGCAGCAGCTTCGGCCGGTTGGCCAGTGCGATGGCGATGGCCACGCGCTGCTGTTCGCCGCCCGAGAGCTGCTGAAGCTTGTGGCCGGTTCGCGAACCGAGTCCGACCGCTTCGAGCAGCTCGATGGCCCGGAGCCGCTTCTTCTTCCGGTCATGCAGCAGCATCGGAATTTCGACATTCTCTCGCGCCGTCAAGTAGGGTACGAGATTTCGCGCTTTATTTTGCCAAATAAACCCGACGGTTTCGCGTTTGTAGACGTTCTGCTCCTTGTCGGTCAGCTTCAGCATATCCTTGCCGGCGATCGTCAATCGGCCTGCCGAAGGGCGGTCCAGGCCGCCCAGCATATTCAGCAGGGTCGATTTGCCGCTGCCTGAATTGCCGATGACCGCGACCATTTCGCCTTGGTTCACCTGCAAATTCAATCCTTGCAGCGCAACGACTTCGACTTCGGCAGTTTTATAGATTTTAACTAGATTTTCGCATGTAATCAATAGCTAATCCTCCCCGAGCTTGACCACTTGGTGAATTTTCATCCGCTTCAGGAGCCAAGTCAGAATGACAAGCGCGGCGGCAAGCATGAAACAGGTCGAGATGCCGAGCCTGAAGACGTCCGCGTGATCGGAAATGACTTGGAACGGCGGCACGATCCGGCCGGGATCGAAGGAAAGTTGGAACAACGGCACGTAAATTTGCCCAGCGGCGAATCCGGTCGCGATGCCGATGAAGAAGCCGGCCCCCGTCGTCAGCAGCTGCTCCAGCGTCATCATGCCGAGAAGCTGCTTGAAGGAAATCCCCATTGCGCGGTAAATGCCGAACTGCAGCATGCGTCCCTGGAGCGAGAGCAGCCAGAAGAACATGAAGCCGAGGAAGCTGATCGCAAGCGAAATGATGAAGCCCAGCGTCATGACTCCGTTGATCGCCATCCGGAACGGGTCCATGCGGCTCTCGGATATTTTGCCGATCGTATCCTCGAACTTCTCGAGCTTGATCTGCCTCTTGTCCATCTCGTCAAGCAGCGCCTGCCTGTTCGCGCCGGGCTTCAGCTTCAGCCAGACGTCGTACGGCTCCATGCCGAGCTCGTTCTGGATCGTATCCAAGTGGCCGACGATCAGCATCGGATTCTGAGGCTTCCCGTCGCCTTCCTTAGGCCCAGCGACCGGATTCGGGTTGAATGCCGGAAAATACGGTACGATGCCGTATACGACGAGGCGCGTCGGACGAATCCCTTCCCAGCCGACATCCAGCGTATCGCCGACTTTGGCGCCGTAATAATCGGCTGCGGTTTTCGACAGCAGCACCGCATGCGTATCCGAGGCGATCAAATTCAGATATTCATAGAACCGGTACGGCGTAAGGCTGTCCTTCATCCACGCGGCATTGCCGAAGGCGTCCGTATCGATGCCCACCAGCTTGACCTTGCCGCTCTTCGTGCCCAGCCAGGCTTCCCCTTCTTCTCTCGTAAACACCTTCGCGACCGTATCGACGCCCGGCAGCGATTCGATCAATTCGAACGGCGGCTCCAAGTAATGGATGATGTCCGACGGCGGCGCCGACTGCACCGGCTGCGTCGCCTGCGGAACCGGCGAGGCGGCCGGCGGCGCATCGTTTTCCCAGTGCTGGCGAAGCACGATGTCGCTGCCGGCGGCGTACCAGATTTGGTCCTCCATGTTCACGTTCAGCGTGCGTGCCGTATTGGCATTATAGATGCCCGTGCCGACGGTCAGAATCAGAAACAGCATGAGCCCGTGGTAGATGCGGTTCCGGCGAATGACCAGCAGCAGCGTCGTGTAATATTGCGGTGCCCACAGCCTGCGGCCCATCCGGTAGAAGAGCGCCACGAACAGCGGATACAGCCGAATCATCAGAAGGCCGAAGCCGAGAATGAACAGCGTCGGGATCGTATAAAGCAATGGATCTGCGGACAGCGATTTACCGTCAAGCCCCAGCTTGACGAGGTCCGACATCCGTTGGCGGAACACGTAATGGCCGTAAAACGCCACGGAAATCAGCACGATATCGACGCCGAAGAGCTGCCAGATGGGGCGTTTGCCTTCACGCGCCTTCGCCCGCTTCTGGTCGACGATCGAACTTTTCGTTGCGACGAAGACCGGGATCAGGTTGAGCACCCAGGCGGCGAGCACCGCGCCCGCCGCGTATTTCCAGCTCTCGGCATCCATTTCCGCCTTCATCGATCCGCGGTCGACGAAGTTCAGGAACGTGCTCGTCGATCCGAGTACGCGCGTAAAGGCGACGCCGAGCCATGGGCCGATGGCGAAGGCCGCAATGGCGAGCAGCCCGAATTCGGCCGCATACATCAAAACGAGATGGAATCGCGACGCGCCGCGGCTTCGAAGCACGGATATTTCCGACTGCTGGCGCTCGACGAGCATGCTCGTCACCATGTAGAAGTAGAACGTGATGAGAATAAACAGCGGCACGTTAAGCGACCAGAGCAGCGTGCGCAGCGTCTTCTCCCGTCCGCTGTATGCCGTCATCGCCTCGCTGCCCGGCACCGAGACGGAGGAGCTGACCGAATAGTTGTACGCCCCCATCATGTCCGGCGCCAGGTTCGTCTTCAGTTGCAGGACGTAGGCGGCCGTATCGAGGTCGAATTGCGAATAATCCCCGATCGTCGTCCCGCCGAACTTGCCGATGATGATCGGACGCTTCGCGATGAAATCCTGTTCGAACAGCCGATCCGGCAGGAAGAGCGTGTTCTGGTCGTTCTTCAAATCCTGCATGCCCCAGAACGGATCGTTCAGATCCTTCTCCACGATGACGGCGACCGGCTTGATGCGGATCGCTTGATCCTTCACCTTCGAATCCTTGATGTCGTATTCCTGCCCGAGCAGCATGCCGAGCTGTCCGAGCGCGCTGTCCGTGATCATGACCTCGTACACGCCGTTCGCCTTCGCAGCCGAGGGCAGTTTGCCGTCGATCAGCCGGACATGATCTTCGATGCCGGAGCGCATGGCCAGCTTGGCGCTGCGTTTCACGTTCGGATCGACGCGCGTAGGGTCGGCCGGCGTCAGCCCGAACCGAACCGACTCGACCAGCTTCTGATCCTGCGTTACATGGAGCAGCTGGCTGCCGGCGATATGCGAGGACCAATAAGCGTTGAACCGCTTCAGCACGTTCGCCTGCACCTTCGCGTTGTCGGTCTGCATGGTGAACTGAGCGGCGATCATCCCGGGATGATCCCCGGTCTGTTCGTAGCTGCGCTCCAAGTCCTGCACGAGCATATGATGCAGCACGGCGTTTTTATAAATCGGCATGCTTGACGTCAGCGCGATGCATAAGAGCATGCCGCTGAACAAGCAGATGACGAGCCAATAGTTTCTGGCCATCTTTCGCAGAAGCATGATGAGAACGGACATAATTCCCTCGATTCCCCCCGGTGGCTCACGGAAGAATAATCTTCATTCCTTCCTGAACGCCTTTCACGATCTCGTATTCCGTTGCGGTTGTGAGACCGGTCTCGATATCGATCTCCTTGCGCCGCTCTCCTTCCAGCACCTGAACGAACGTACGGCCGAAATACGCGCGGATCGCGCTCTTCGGAAGCACGATGACGTTATCGCGGCGGGCCGCGACGATCGTCGCCTCCGCATGAGCGCCGAATGAGGCGCCTTCGGGAAGTTTGTCCAGCTCGATGTAGACGGTCTTGCCGTACTCGTCGCGCAGCCATTCGTCCGCCGTTACCGGAGCGGAGGCCGGCGTCTGCGTCACCTTGCCTTTGTACGTTTTGTCCTTATAAGTGACGTCAGCTTCCATCCCGAGCTTAATATCGGCAAGCGCCAGATTGGCGACTACCTCGAGGGCCAACCGCATCCCGTTCGGCTTCGCGACCGCCGCCAGCACCCGCTCCGCGTCGAAATGATCGCCGGGCTGCAAATCGGTCGAATAGGAGACGACGCCGTCCGTTTTGGCGCGTATGACGCTGCTGTCGGCCTTCGACTTCGCCTTATTGTACAGCAGCTCGGCAAGCTCGAAATCCAGCTTGGCGATATGCGTGCTCTCCGCGTCTCCGGCTCTGACCGCGTCATTGAGTGCTTGCTTCTTGCGTTCGAATTCGATTTGGCGCTCCAGCAGCTCGATGTCGGACCCGTTGTTCTCGAGGGTAACGAGCACGTCGCCTTTCTTAACGGTGCTGCCGGCCCTGACGTCCACCAAATGAATGACGCCCGCGCCTTGCTGTTGGTAGTATTCGATCTTCGTCGGCACGAAGGTCGCGGAGCCCGCAACCTGCTTCACGATGCTTCCGCTCTTGGCGTCGATCGTTCGAACCTCGGCCTGCGCCGGCTTGACGAGCGGAGGCTTTAACGGCGCTTGCTCATTCGGCAGCAGGCTGCAGCCTGCCGACGCGGAGCTCGCGATGAGTAGTACGCCGAGCGCAAGCGCCCGGGCATTATACACGCTTGATGCTTTCCGAACCAATTCGTCCATCCTCCAGTGCATGAACCTGATCGACAAGATCCATGATGTGCGGGTCGTGGGTTGTGAGCACGACGCTTACGCCTACGGTGCCTACCAGTTCACGGAATACTTCAATGATTTGTTTGCCCATGCGGGAATCCAATTCGGCCGTCGGCTCATCCGCCAAGATCAGCTTCGGCTTGTGGGCGATTGCCCTTGCGATCGCGGTCCGCTGCTGCTCGCCGCCGGACAGCTCCTGCGGGCGGTGGTGCATACGCTGCGCCAGCCCGACGAAGGTAAGCGCTTCCTCCGCCAGCCGTTTGCGGTCGGAAGCCGGCACGCCGGCAATCCGAAGTCCCAGTTCGACGTTCTCGAATGCGCTCAAGTACGGCACCAAAGCAAACGATTGAAAAATCAGCCCGATTTCTTTTTTTCTCATCTCGTTTTTCTGCTGTTCGCTCATTAGGCTTCCGTCTCTGTCGCCGTAGAAGATCGAACCTTCGCTAGGAGCGTCCAGCGCGCCCATAATATTAAGCAAGGTCGTCTTGCCCGAGCCGGACCGCC
Source organism: Paenibacillus sp. R14(2021) (assembly GCF_019431355.1). Classification (NCBI taxonomy): domain Bacteria; kingdom Bacillati; phylum Bacillota; class Bacilli; order Caryophanales; family Paenibacillaceae; genus Paenibacillus; species Paenibacillus sp. R14(2021). The sequence continues at coordinate 987,162 of NZ_CP080269.1, read as the reverse complement.
CCTTTAATGCAATCAAGGAACCCGTGCCGACGCTGAGCGAGGCGCCTCTTAAAGCAAAAACTTTGTTATCCCCTCTTCCGAAAACGCGCGTTACGTTGCGGACATCCAATATCGGATCCCGTGAAGCCTCTAATCCACGCAAAACCAATCTCCCTTCGTCAAGCGGCATCATTTTCGGTAAGCGCTTTCATTTCCACGCTTCTACTATAGCAAACTGTTAGTAATTAGTAAATTATCTGTTTTGCAATTTTTAGTTTTTTGTTATGAATATTTTTAGGGTGATCCTAATATTCCATTAAGCCCTTATACATAAAGCAAAGCCGGCCTTCTGCGCACATGCAAAAAGCCCAGGAACTTCATCCCGGGCTTGCGCTTGACGGATTGGATCTCTTTATGCGGGTTCCTAAACGACTGCCAGCCCGTTCCGAATTACGTTTGCGACCGCTTCCTTCCGGCTCAGCGCGAGCAAAATTCCGCTAAGATTTGCTTTGATGTTATCGACCCTGTTGCGAACAACTAAGACTCTACCGTCTTCTTTCGAAACTACATATCCCTCACTATAATTCCATCTATTGTTGTTATTGGAGCAACCGGTCGTCAGCATCAGCGCAAATACGAGTAAAACAAATACGCTCTTTATGCCAACCGAGGAAAACCCATCGTCGTACAGTTGCAAATTAGATAAATACCAATAAGCCGCTTCCGCTTAAGGAGGCAGCTTTTCGGTATTTAATACTCATCAGTTAGGCTCCCTATATCCAGAGTCTTCCCAACCAAAATAGTGACTCTCATATAGTTTTTTGGGTCTACACTTCGTCTTTCTAAACCAGCTGCGCAGTTTCCAAAATTTATGGTGAAAATCTTCTGTAAGGCAACCACATTGGTGTTCACTTCTTCGCCTTATAAAACTCATGATATAGCTTCATCAAAGCCCTCTTCTCGATGCGCGACACATACGACCGCGAAATACCCAGTTCCTTGGCGATCTCTCGCTGCGTACGCTCTTCTCCGCCCGTAATGAGACCGAACCGTCCAACGACGACTTCTTTCTCCCGGTCATCGAGAATGTCTAAGTTCTTGTAAATCTTGCTTTCCTCGATTTTCAATTGAACCCGATCTGCCACATCGTCAGCTTCCGTACCGAGAATGTCGATCAGCGTAATTTCGTTGCCTTCTTTGTCCGTGCCGATCGGATCGTGCAAGGATACGTCCTTGCGGGTTTTCTTCAGCGACCTGAGATGCATAAGTATTTCATTCTCGATGCAGCGGGCTGCAAACGTTGCCACATATACTGAATTTCATTGTTCGGGTAACTTCTATTATCACAATTGACAATTTCCAGCTGCGTCCGATCATCCCAACATGTTCCGGTCCAAACCGGCCCACTTCAATTTCGCCCTTCTTCGTTTTCTCTTAGCTGCGGAAAATTATTGCAATTAACATTCAATCAGTCTAGCCTATTACGGGATCCGCATAATCCGATGCTTTTCATCATGCTGGATGAATACAATCTATACCTCGTGCTATGAGTAGACTGCCCACTAGAGGCAGTCTCGACAAACTTCACTTCATCGTCTTACGGCTTCATAAACATCCATTTCTCGATCCGACTCACGTAGCTCCTCTAATCCCCAGCTCCTCCGCTGTCAACTGGGTACATTCGTTCGCCACCTATGCTTGCAGCCGAAACGGCTGACAACTATATTATTGTGATAGTAGTGAAGCGTAATGTTTATTGATTAGAGTAATTGTATTTTTGTTATTATAGTATTTTTTCAAATAACTAATTAGAGTTTCTTTTTTATCATAATCCCTTATTGACTCAAATATACCTAAACAAATTGCAGTATAAATAGAAGCTATTATTGTCTTCTCGATATCTACCATAAACTCATTTCTAGATATTTTTGGAGTGACCCCTTCCATATTTATATTGACTTTAAATTTATCAGGTTTAAAATTTCGAATAAAATTGTCCATATTAAAGGCTAATGACTTAACATAAACACCTCTTACATATACGTCCATATCATCAGTTATATCAAATCTACTTTGCATTTTTCTCCCTAACAACAGAAATATTTTCGTTCCAATGCTATTAAAAATTCTATACTTATCTATATCAACTTTCGTAAGTGCGTTAATATCTTGATCAAAATCACATAAATCATCAAATGTAAGGCCGTCCATTATGTCGTCTTTTCTTGAAATAATCTTTTCTTTAGCCGTGTTTATATATTCGCTCTCAGCTAAAATACTAACGTATTTAGGATCTTGCTTATCGATATACATTTCAATGGCCTCATCATCATCGCCTAACACCTCAATCATCTTGTCGAGTATATCAGAATCTTCTATGATGGGAACCTCTATAACCTTTAATTCCTCATTTTCAACTAAACTCAAGATATTTATGTTTGCTTTTTCAAAATCAAGCAATTCTTCACCATTAAAAAAGTATGTGTCTCCTTGGCATGGGATATCAGCTATCGCATTACTAAAAATTACATTGCTTGGATTCTTAATATAAACATGACCTTCGACTTCATTTAAATATTTTGAAAGATCTATTTTAAGAAGGCTAGAATTTCCTGCATCACTTACCTCTCTATCTAGGGGATTTGTTATATTAATTCGTGATCTATGGTACTTATCTATTAATTCAATACTTACAATATCAGAAATAAAGTAACGCTCAAGAAATGATTTTACCTTTGTAATATCATTATCCCAAACACCCATAAATTCATCATATTGCATAATAATTTCTGTCCCTGGATTTGTAACATCTTCATTTTCTTTTATTGAAACATATTCGTCTTCTTTTAATAGTTCAACTTCGTACTTATTAGCTGTCTGGAAGTGTCTAGTTTTTACAATGACTTTGTTAGAGAGCATGAAACATGCCAAGAATCCTATACCATAATTACCAATAGGTTTATGTTTTAAATTCCTAAGTACAAATTCATCAGAAGTATAAAAAGAAGCACCCATATTCAATAAATACTTTTTTAATATCTCGAGAGTCATGCCGGTTCCATTATCGCTAATGATCACTTGATTAGAATTAGCATCAAATATTATTTTTATTACAGGTGTATATTCTTCATCGCCGAATTCCTTTACTTCATCCTCTATTTCTTTTCTGGTTTTACAAGCATCAATTGCATTTTGGACGAGTTCTCGTAACCCCAGTCTTTTGGATCCGTATATTTGTTCGCCCATTAACAACCTGTTTACTTGTTTAAAATTAACGTTAAATCTCAAATCCGCAAAAGTATATCCTTGAGATTTAATCTGATTATTTACTTTTGGACTGATAACGATTTTATACTGATTGCTCATGTTTCGTGTCACACTTGTAATATTATCAATTTCCACATTTATCCAATCAATATATTTCAATACTTTCCTGTGTATCCTTGAATTATCACACATTCCAAATAACTCAATTTCTTTTTGACCACCCTCCTTTAATACTATTTTATTCGAATTATCTACATTAAAATGTTGTTCCCATTCATCTTTGCTAATTCCTTGAGGATCCAGCACATTGTATAAAATAGGAGGTGTTCGTTCACTATCGAAATCCAAAACATCTGCCATTCTCAAGATCATGGCACAAAAAACTGAGTTATACACATAGATTCCTTTTTGTGCATACTCACTTAAGTTCTTATTTATCCAACTTATATCTTCTGTCACTAGCGTTGCATTAAATTTTCGCGAGACATTAGTCAGAAAATTAAGAATACAATTTTATGTGTGAAATGAAAAAAGTCGAGCAGCCACTAGAGGTAGCTCAGTCCATTTGGAATTTTTATGTATTTATGCTCACGAGTGTAAAAAACAGCTGACCGTTCGTGCTTATGAGGATGCTTGTGGTCTTCGTCCTGTAGAAGTTCTGCTTGGTTTTCGTTTCATCCGTGCGAGCCACTGCGCATACGGTTGCCAGAGCAACTTGTGCAGCCAACGTGAAATCTCAAGTATGCTATGTTCGACCTTTGTGTCCAGCTTGACGAGCACATGCAAGCAAAAGGCAATGAGTGCAATCCAGATTTGGTTATGTACAGCTCGCTCACTTGTGCCGTAGAACCGCTTTAACCGAAGATGCTGTTTCATCCATTTGAAGAAGGTCTCAATTGCCCAGCGGTTTCGGTACATTTCACCGATTTCGTCGCCTGTCAGATCAAAGCGATTGGTCACCAAAAAGAGTAGGTTGCCTTCCGAATCCTGTGTTTGAATCATGCGAAGTTCATGTTTAACGCGCTTCTGCGGTGATCCAACTCGCACCTGCTCATCAGCCGAAATCTTGCTGCCTGGCGGAATCGCATTCGACGTTAGCGGTTCGATGACCGCGTTGCTTTTCAGCCGTGTCACAAAGAAAATCCCGTCTTTGCAATACCGATCAAAAGCATCGTAATCCACATAACCGCGGTCAAATATGTACGTTGCACCAGGCTCATCAATGAGCGCATCCATTTGTATCCGATCGTTCTTCTTTGCTTCTGTAATCGTCGCGCTCTCGGGCAGGACCTCGTTTTCACCTACGAAAGCCAGTCGCAAATGCAACTTGATACCAGCCTTCGACTTGCGAACGTAGCTCTGGAATTTGGAACAGATGATTTAGAGGTAAAGACTGAAATTGAAGCGATGTTTAAGGAATCTGAGAATTTATTGGAGGAAGTTATTGTTCGTGGTCAGATACAAAATGAGATTAGTAAGGATTTCCCAGCAAGTATAATAGCGAAGAGTTTAGCAAATACACAACACGGTCTCCGAATATTAGTGAAAGCTGGAGAAGAAAATCAAAAAATCAAAGATCTTCTAGACTATGCTATAAACTCTATTCTCATTGTCTCCCCTAATTGACGTATGAAATGCATAATCAGACTGCTTGAGTATTAATTTAAGGTAAGCGGCCGATCTCGTTAAGATCAGCCGCTTACCTTTTTTATTGCCTCTCGCCTGGCTCCGTTGTCATCAGGCTATACAGTTTGCCCACCTTCATCAGTCCATTCCCAGCGTCAACATTGGTGATATAGGAGAGTTGCAGGTCGTCCGAAATATTGAGCAGCTCGGCAAGCTCCATCCGGTTACCCGGTATTTCTATAAAATCGAGGGTGTTCAACCAAAAACCGATTTCATTCATGAGGCTAATGAGGATTATTATATAAACTTCAATTTATAGAAATGTCTTGGAAACAGTCTATGGAGTGAGCGAAGAAAACATATTGCATATCCATGATTCAACGCTGGAACACGATATTGATCCAGTACTGGGACATGGCAATGCAGAGATTATTAGCAGTATGAAAGAACGTCATCAGGTAGCAGAAAATCGATTCGAAGAAAAAGAAATGAGCATCTGCTACGTCGTGCATGATTATTATGTGCGCACCTTTAAAGAAATCAATGAATATATGCCTAACTTGAGAGTTCTGAAAAATAAAGAAATCGATGGAATTATTGTCATCGGACATTCTCTCGCGGGCGTAGATCTCCCTTATTTCAAAGAAATCGATTCCCAATCGCTACATAAGGCCAAATGGCAAGTGTATTACTTCTACGCAAGTAGCGAAAGCGAACAGAAAAGGAGGTTGGACGCTTTATTTGACTGTGGAATTGAAATCGAACGCATTACGCTGATTCCGTCAAATGGATTCTTTAATCGATAAATATCTGAATCGAAGAGGCTTAATGCGAGGAGATAAAAAAGGAGACCAACGGAATGGTCTCCTAGAAAGACCTCAGTTTGCATGGTTTACGTTTCGGAAGCCACTTTTATTTGTATGCATCGACGCTATGAACGACCACGATCAGCTATTGAAGTGACGGATAACAGCACGGATCTGGCTGGCTGCCTTCAATAGTCAATTTCCTGTCTTTCGTCGGGAATGAGATAAAATTCTTGTCAATTTCGGTAATGGGATCAAGTTCTTGTCATTTGGTTTTGACAAGAACTTGATCCCATAAATGCAAAAAACCGCGATTTTCGCGGTCTTTAATGAGACAATGTTTTAGTCACCTGACACTATCGGACGTCTGGACCGGCAGATGGTGGTTGTCGGACTGTCGTTGCTGCTTATTGTTTCTAATGTACTTTCGATGCTTACAAACCATTTCTTTGTGCTAATCATTGCACGAATCATCCTTGGATTAAGTATTGAATGATTCTGGGCTGTGGCTATGACTGATCAATACAAAAAAATCACCTATCGACCTTTCGGCCGACAGGTGGTTTTGTAACGGCTTGAAACGGCCCGTCGGCCACACTACGGCGTTTGGTAGTCCCAAACATCGGGTGGCAGCTTATCTTTAAGCGATGCATACATGGCGTCGCGGAACAGTTTCACCGCCGGATACGGCCGAAGGGCAATAGTACGCTCCACCATCAGCCCCTGCTCGTTGTCCACGATTACCTCAAAGCTTTCGATCTTATGGCCCTCCATAGTCCCCTCCCAGCGCAAGAAGGTGGTGCGCTCATCGAGCTTAAACTCGGCTGTATAGGTACCGGAACCACGCGTTGAGCTCGACTGAGCGAAAATCGCCGCGATGACTTCACGTCCCTCGATCGGCCGTACAAGGATCGGGCTGTTGAATACGATGTTTTCGGCAAGCAGCGCGCTCACCTGGGCAGGTGTAGCGTGACCGGATTCCCGTAGTTCTCGTAAAGGATGCATTGTTAATACTCCTATGCTTTGTTATTTGCTGTTGAAATTTAAAAAAGGCTTACCCTCGCGTTCCATTGACTCTGCATTTTTAGGAACCAGTCCTCGACCGCAATTCTTTATGAATAACCGGTAGCAGGTAGTGGCATTTCGAAGGCGAATTAGCGGCCGCCGCTTTAAGTATATGAAGGTTTATAGCCCATTATACCGTGCCCCAACATGGTGGCTGACCGCACCTTGAGAACCTTCATGTACATTCAATTCATAATGAGTAAATACGAAAAAAGTGGTTTTCATGGCTTTCGCCCGAATTCGACAAACAAGTTCTTGTTCTCCGACATCACTAGCAAAATAGTCGATCGAAATATTTACTATTTGGGCATTCGTGCCTGCCCACTAGTTGAGCAAAGGCTGCCGTTTGTCTCGGCAGCCTCGTTCTGGTCTATTAATTCCTTAACAATCATCAGAAATCCTACTCCTCATAAAGTACAGCGCACTCAGTCGGGCTATCGCTGCAGACCGCAGGTTCGCGATCAGTTGGTTGCTTCGCCGGCTTGTTCCTGTTCAGGCGCCAGTATCCTCAGCCCGTGCGATGTACACGGGATTGGTCATGCAGGTCACGACGGACTGCTCCAGTCCTTCCAAGGTGCGGCGCGCCTCCAACCGATAGAACAGCCGGTCCCCCGAGCCTTGAAAGCGCAGGCGTACGTGACCGTTCTCCGCCTCCACCATCCGGGGCGCGATAACATCGAATTCGGCGGCAGCCCCGGCCGGAATCACGGGCACGCAGCCCTTATCTTCCGCCGCATCGAAGGCCATGATCGCGGCGATCTCCCGCTGAATGGTCCAGCCGCCGACTTCGGCGGCTTCCGCTTCCCACTCGCCCGCCTCGGCGGCTGACGCCGGAACGGCAATGTCCCAAAGGGCTTCAATGCCGCGGTCGGACCATAGTGCGACGCGGTCACCTTTGGCGCCGCAGATGTCAATGGTCAGCGGAACGCCGCCCCGCTCCTCGACGGCATGCCGAGGAATCGTATCGCCGATGCCATATTCGCCCGAGGCGAGGGCCATACAGGTTTCGTCGGGATCGAACTGCAGCACGACGCGTCCCTGGCGAATGCCCGCCAGCACGCCCTGCGCCGTATCTGCTTCCGTCCAGACGGAAGCCGTCGGACGGCCGTGCTTCACGAACCGGTCATCGCGGTGCGTGTCGCTGCCGCCCAAGGCGATCACCCGGCGGCCCTGCGCGAGCTGTTCCTGCCACCAAGCCAGTGCGCGCTCGTTCAAGGCGCGCCAAGGGCCGTTCCATACTTCGATCGCATCATAAGGCACGTCAAAGCCAAGCTCCCAGGGGCAGGACGGACAGAACGGATGATTCAGCGATACGAAGCCGCCCCGCTCACGCACTTCCTCTAGTACTTCGTCCGCTTGCCCCGAAGTCGTCACTCGGAAATCCCGCAGCGCATCCGGAGCGCCGAGCACGTTGGCATGGCCGAAGTAACTCGTCAGCTCCACGCCGGGAATCAGCAGCAGCTGCTCGTCGGGAGAAAGTGCCGTGAAATTTTGCGAGGACGTGTTGTGATCCGTCAGCGCCATGAATTCCAGCCCGCGGGCCTTGCACGAATCCTTCGCCTGCTCGATCGTATAGCCTCCGTCGCTGTGCACGCTGTGCATATGAAGGTCGCCTTTCATCCAGCGTCCGTGCGGCCGGGCGAGCTCCACCTCGACGATCACCTCCGCGCCGCCTTCGGGGATCTTGTAAGCCCCGAGGAGTACGGCCCATTCGCCCTCGACGATCGGTCCTGCCAGATAGCCCGGGGTCGCCTTCTCCGTTCCGACGAAAAACGCTTCGCGGGCGCCTCCGCTCCAGCCGACGACCCGCTCCGGCGAGCGGAGTCCGATATCAACGACCGTCCCCGCCGCTCCTCCGCGTTCGTAACGGTACGCGATATCGATGCGCTCCACCGGTCCCTCAACCGTAAACGGAACCTCCAAATAAGAACGTTCCTCTTCTTTGCCGATCCATCTGAGCAGCGCGAGCCGCTGTTTGTTCATCTCCATCATGCGTCCTCCTATTCTTTGCTGGCGCCGAGCAGGATGCCTTTCATGAAATACTTCTGCACGAACGGATACACCGCGATCAGCGGGAGGATGCTGATAACGATCCCCGCCATCCGCACGTTCGTGGTCACCATATAGGTGCCGGAATTGCTGCTCGTATCAATAATCATCGCTTTCAACGCCACCTGAAGCGTGTATTTCATGGAATCGTTAATGAACATGACCGGCGCCGTGAACATGTTCCACCGTCCGACGAACTCGAACAGCGTCACAGTCGCGAGGCCCGCGGCCGCGAGCCGCAGGTACATCGTCAGGAAGATGCGGAATTCGCCGGCGCCGTCAATCTTGGCTGATTCCGACATCTCGTACGGCACATTCAGGAAAAAGCTGCGCATGAGCAGGATCGAGAAACCGGACACGAGACCCGACAGCACGAGCGCGCTCAGCGTATTGATGAGATGCAGGTCTTTGTTGACCACGTAGAGCGGAATCATGATCGCTTCCTGCGGTACCATCATCGTGATCAGTACAAACGTCAGCATCACCCTCTTGCCCGGCAGACGGGGATAGATGAACACGTAGCCCGCCAGGCTGGACAGCAGCACGTGCAGCACCGTGCCGACCACGGTCACGATGACGCTGTTGAGCAGCGGACGCCAAATATCGAGGCTTTTCCACACGATCTCGTAGCCTTCCATGCTGAACTGCTTCGGCCACAGCACGATTTCCGGCCGCATGGACGCGATGCCCGAAGAGAAAGAGAGCGCGAGCACGTTAATAAACGGAATAATCATGGTCAGCATCAGCGCGAGCAGAAAAAGGCCGTTTAGCGTATCGAATGCTTTATTCTTCCAGCCGAGCCGTTCGAATCGATCGGACATTGTCGTTACACCTCATCAAATCTTGTCATTCGCCGCACGACGAGCGTCAGCGCGAGCGTCAAAACCAGGACGAAGAAGCTGGCCGCCGCCGCGGGTCCGAGCTTGATTTCGAGAATCCCTTTTTGGAACGTATACATCATAAGCACGTCCACCTTCGAGGCAATCGTGGGATTGCGGAGGATGAACACTTGGTCGAATATCCTTAGAATCCCGAGCGTATTCAGCAGGAAGACGACCTTCATCGTGTTGCTAAGCTGCGGCAGCGTCACGTACGTCAGCTGCTGCCAGCGCGTCGCGCCGTCCATGCGCGCCGCCTCGTAGAGCGACGGATTGATCGACACGATCCCCGCCAGGAACAAAATGCACGTGTAGCCCATCTCCTTCCACGTCGAGAGGAGAATCATGATCCAGCGCGCATAGCCGGAATCCGCCAGAAAATTGATCGGCGCCCGGTGAAACACATGGACTAGGATCATGTTCACGATTCCGCTGTCGGGCGACAGCATGAAAATCCAGATCCCGCCGACCACGACCCAGGAGAGCAGATGCGGCACGTAGAGGATCATTTGCGCCATCTTCTTGAACCAGGTCCGCAGCACTTCGTTCAGCGACAGCGCGATGACGAGCGGCGCGATGAAGCTGAAGAGGAGAATGCCTCCCCCGATGACGAGCGTGTTGACCATCGCTTCCCAGAACAACGAATCGTGCAGCACCGCGTCGTAGTTCGCGAACCCGACGTACGGCCGATCGCCCATCAGCTTGTAATCCTGAAAGCTGGTCTGCAGCCCTTTCACGAGCGGGTAATAGGCGAATACGATAAAATAAGCGATCACTGGCACCATCATGAGGTAAAGCGCGCCGTACTTCTTCAACAATCCCATGCTTGTATCCACGTCCTTATCTAGTAAACGGTACCATTATCGGGCTGAAAAGAAGGCAAGCAGGAGATCCGTGCTCCCCTGCCCGCTTGTTGTTCGACTGCACTCGAAAAACTTCTTACTCGTCGATCAGTTTTTTGCCAAGCAGCTCTTCGTGCATCTTCTTCACGGCTTCCGCGGGGTCCATTTGGCCGGACATCGCTTTGAGCGCGTAATTCTTGACGATCTTCTCCGCGTCGGGCCAGCCCGGCAGCGATAATTCGAGCGTCGCGTTCTTCGTCACGAGATCCTGCGCTTCCTGAACGCCAGGCAGCTTGCCGAACGGATATTTCACGTTCTGGTTGTACCAGAACGGCACCCCGTGATCCATGTTGTGCTCCGTGCCGGTCGGCGTCAGCTTGTACGCGTCGCCTTCTTTGGTATAATCCTCGTTCTCGATGCCGAGGCTTCCGAGCGTAATGCCCGGTTCCGTATGCCAGAACTCCAGGAATTTCTTCGCGGCGTCCGGGTGCTCGGCGTTGGCCGGAATGATCCAGAAATCCGGGTCTCCGCGGCGCATCAGGATCGTGCCGTCCGCGCCCGGAATGCCTTCGAGCGCTTCCGCTTGGAATTTCGTGTTCGGATCCGCTTGTTTACGCGTGTTGTTGAACATGCCGACCCAAGCATCCCAGTACGTGACCATGCCGACGCGGTCGGAGAGGAACAGGTTGCGCATTTTGCCCGTGTCGTTCGTTACGAAGTTCGGATCCATGATGCCTTCCTTCACGAGCTTCGCAAACCATGCGTACATCGGAACGGCCGCTTCCGTCGCATACGGAATCGTGCGTTTGCCGTCCTTCATCACATAATGTGCCTTCACGCCGGCCGCGCTCATGAAGCCCTGAATATCGTAGAGATCGGACGTGCTGAGGCCGTACGTATCGTTCTTGCCGTTGCCGTCGGGATCCTTCTCCTTGAACGCCTTGAGAACGTTGTAGTACTCGTCCAGCGTCTTCGGCTCCTGCAGACCGAGCTTGTCGAGCCAGTCCTTGCGCACGATCGGCATCGTTCCGCCTTGGAATTTGCTGAACACGGCGACGAATTTGCCGTCCTTGTCCTTTAGTTGACCCCATTCGGCCGTCGGGACGACCTTCGGATCGGACAACACCTTGGAGCCGGTGACGAAATCGGTCAGATCCGTGACGACGCCCTGGTCCACGAAGGTGGCCAGCTTGCCCAGGTCGCTGAGCTCGATGAGGTCGTATTTCTCGCCGGAGCCGAGCGCGGTCAGCACCTTCTGGTCGTAGTCGCTCGCCGGCTTCTCGATGGAAGCGTCGATGCCGGTCAGGCGTTTGATTTCCGCTTGGAACTTCGTGTTCTCTTCCGGCGTCTTGCCGCCGACGTTGGCATCGAGGATGCGCAGCTTCATGTCCGCCGCCGGCGTCTCGGCCGGGACGTTGGCACCGGCGGTCGCGTTATTGCCTGCCGGCGCGTTCGTATTGGCCGCGTCATTCGTTCCGTTCTCCGTACCGCAGCCGGACAGCAGCATCGTACTTGCGACGGCGACCGTCGACATCGTCATCCATACTTTTCTCATTCGTTGATAACCTCCTGAATGTTGGTGCGAATTGGGATCCTGATCGGAGCGACTAAGCGATTGTCAACCTATGTGTACGTATTAAAGAGATATGAAAAGGACCGACTGCCTTACGAGCCGCACGGACCCGGGGCCGCACAGGAGCCGCGAATGACGAGCTCCGTCGGAACGAGAACCCGCTTTGCGCTTTTCTGAGGCGCATTCAACTGCTCGAGCAGCAGCTTCAGCGCTTCGACGCCCAGCCGGTCGGCATGAAGCCGAACGCCGGTAAGAGGCGGCGAGAATTCCGGCGAGAGCACGGTGTCGTCGCTGAACGCGAAGACCGACAGCTGTTCCGGAATGCGCCGTCCCAGCTGCTCCGCCGCCTTGTAGACGCCGAGCGCCATCATGTCCGTATCGGCGATAACTGCCGTGATGTCCGGCGATACCGCCAACTTGGCGAGAGCCGAATCGTAGCCGAAAGCAAACGCCGTCTCGCCTTTCAGCGGCTTGTGCATCATCAGATCGGGCTTCGGCTGCAGACCCGCTTGCTTGAACGCTCTTCTGTATCCTTCGCCGCGGTCTGCCGACACGGTTCTCGATGCCGGCGCGTTCAGGAACAGGATTTCCGTATGCCCAAGTCCGATCAAGTAGCAGGTGACTTGATCGGCCATGCCGACATTGTCGTTATCGACGTAGCTGACCTGTGCCTCGTAAGGCTCCGGCGGGCGGCCGATAATGACGATGGGCATGTCGCTTTGAAGCCGGTCCTCGATCCTTGCGTCCGACGCGATGGGATCCAATAGGATTTCGCCATCCACCGGGTCCGAGGAAATGTTCTCGACTTGGCTGAGATAAGCCGGCGACAGCGCATTGACCAGAAGTCGGTAGCCGTTCTCGTAACAGACGCGCAGGACTCCGTTAAGCAAGGAATGATGAAACTGACCGAATTCAAGCGATTCGCCTCGGATATTCAATCCGAGTATGCGGGTGGAGCGGCTCACGAGGCTTCTTGCCCAATAATTCGGTTTGTAGTGCAGCGACTTGGCCGCAGCGAGCACGCGCTCGGTAACTTCTTTGCTAATGGGCCTTTTCTTGCTGAATACGCTCGAAACCGTGCCCTTGGATACGCCGGATGCCTTCGCGACGTCGTCGATTGTAGCCAAGAATCGTTGAACCTCGCTTTCTCCCATGGTGATCCGTTGTGGGAACGTTACCGGACCTGTTTACAAGCTTAAACCGGTTTTGTAAATTCCGTTTAAACCTCATGATTAGTTATTGTAAAAGTCGTTATTTTCTTCGTTATTTTCATTTCTTAGTGGTTTTTTAGTAATAAATTCCCACTATTTAGGAATAAAAGTTCATTAAACCGCTTTAACAAAACTTTATCTTTAACATGAAGCAGGATGTTACAATGGATGCCATCATTGATTCGGAAAGGATGCGCAAAATGATGAGAGGAAGGATTTTCAGCTGCGTGGACGGCATTCCTGCCATGAAATGTTTAACTTGGTCAACTGGTTATGATTTCATGAACTCTAAGGTTCATGCCTATGAAAACCTCCAGGAATTAATTTTTAACTGCTGGGCAAATTAACATTTAGATGGATTTTGGAGAGGAGCATACTAGACATGAAAAAATCGGAACGGTACGCCAATATAATACCAATGGCAGAATTGAACACGAAGGAAAAACGACTTCAACCATTTTCAGTGTTTAACCAACTTCGCCAAACGACGCCTATTCGTTATGATAATAGTAGAAGTTGTTGGGATATATTTCGCTATGAGGACATCCATCGTATTCTGAAAGATCCCGCAACCTTCTCTTCAAGACGCGGATTGGCTATAAAAGACAGAGAGACCATTCTTACAATGAATCCTCCCCGTCATACACAGCTGAGGGGTTTAGTAAACAAGGCGTTTACACCCAAGGTAATCTCAGATTTGGCAACACGAATCTCCGCAATCACCGACGAATTGCTGAATGTTGTGGAAGGAACTATGGACATAGTTTCCTCACTGGCCGTCCCGCTTCCGGTCATCATAATAGCGGAGCTGCTTGGCGTGCCCCCTGAGGATCGCAACTTATTCAAGGAATGGTCGGACATTCTTGTGAAGGGACCTGACCAAAATACTGACGAGGAGTTCAATCAAGTCATCGCGGAGAAAGTACGGGCCAACGACGAGCTGAATGATTATTTCGCTCGGATTGTCGAGCAGCGGCGTATTGAGCCCAAAGAGGATCTGATTTCACTTCTGCTGCAAGCCGAAGTCGAAGGAGAGAGGCTCAGCGACAAAGAGATTCTTGGCTTTTCAATCCTGCTTCTCGCTGCTGGTAATGAAACAACGACCAATTTGATTACAAACGCTGTCCGCCGCGTGACTGAAGACCGAACGCTCCAACAGCAGCTTCGCGGTAACCCAGAGCTTATTCCTGGTTTCATTGAAGAAGTCCTGCGTTTCTATCCCCCCATTCAAGCCGTAGGACGAATAGCGGCGCAGGACGTGGAGATCGGAGACATCATGATAAAAAAAGGTCAGCAAGTCGTCTCTTGGGTGGCATCTGCTAATCGCGATGAGGCTAAATTTGCAAAACCGGATACGTTTATTGTGGACCGCAAACCAAATGCCCACCTTTCGTTTGGATTCGGTATACATTTCTGCCTAGGAGCACCTTTAGCACGGCTTGAAGGGAAAATCGTGATTGAGAGGCTCATGAAACGGTATAGGGATATTCAGTTTGTCACAGATTCGGAGATGACGTATATTCAAAGCCCCTTTGTTTATGGTGTTAAACAGTTTACTGTCAGCATAACGTAAGTTCTGCCTTAAAGTTCAATTAACACGTGTCAGAAATCCCCAAAGCTTACTTTGAGTGCCCACCCACGAATCTTAATCGAAAAAAGCACAGGGCTATCCGTTTAGTCTTTACGACTATTTTGGACAGCCCTTTATACTTTCACCTATATTCTAACCGATAAATGCTTCTTTATTTGCTTGAGCAAAAGTCTCAAAAGAAGTTGCTTTTTGTCCGGTTATTTCTTCTACCGTACTGGAAACTCCTGCTGTGTGTCCTAACTTCATCATTTGATAATGTTCTAATAAGGCTTCGACGATTTCAGCAGGCATGCCTGCTTTTTGCATACCAGCGCTAGCAGCTTCAACCGGTGCATCTATGAATTTAATTGATTTTCCAGTTACTGAAGAAAGAATATCTGCAATTTCGGCGCCGGAAAGAGCTTCTGGCCCCGATAAGTAATAAGCTTTGTTGGCATGGCCTTCTTCCGTTAAGACCCGATAGGCAACCTGGGCTATATCGCTTGCATCAATGTAAGCCGATTTCCCTTCGCCGTACGGCTCATAGAAGGCTCCTTGAGCACGAATGGTACGCGAGTTGAATTTAATAAAGTTTTGCATAAAAGTATTTGACTGCAAGAACGTATAAGCCATTCCGGATTGCTCGATTTCTTTTTCGACTGCCCTATGCCACTTTGCCATTGTATCCATATCAGCCCCGCCGCCCGATAACTTCACAAGATGCTTCACAGCGGCTTTGTTAGCTGCACGAATAATCGAAGAAGATAGTTCCACCATATTCGGAACAAGAGGTGTTGCAAAATATACTTTTTGGATGCCGTTCATGGCTTGTACCAGTGTATCGACATCGTTTAGATCGGCTTGTACCAATTCGACTCCCAATGCTTGCAGTTCGCTTGTGTTGCTTGTCGGACGAACGGTAACACGCGTTTTATGGCCGTTCTTCGCCAGAAGTTTCACCAATTCTTTGCCTGTTGTTCCTGTAGCTCCAATCACTAATATAGCTGCGCTCATATTAATTAAACTCCTCACATTGGATAATTTCATTTTAAATATGATTAAAATTTAGTATCATAATCACTCTTTCCTTATGCTGCCGCCAATTCTTCTTCTTATTTGATGCGAGGCTTACGAAGAATTAAACTTAAAATCGCACCACCCGTAGCAATGCAGGCTATAATTAAGAACGTGTCACCAAAAGCTAAGGCAGAAATCTTTGGAATTTCGGCGTGATTACCAGCTTCCGCCATACGGTCTCTTATTCGTGAAGATAGGTGTCCCGTTAAAGCAGCTATGGCAAATGAATTCACAACCTGTAAAGAAGCTGATGTTAAAGGTGTTACTCGGCTTACCAGTTCACGCGGGGCAGACTTTAAAATATGGGCATTTAAGGGCATCATTGATAAGGCCATCCCACATCCCACCATAAAAAGTGGAATCATTAACGTAATTACTCCGGTATTGAGGTTTACCCCCGAAAGCAAGAATAGAGCAATGGACATCATGCTCAAACCGCTAAACACAAGAGGTCGGGCGCCTATTTTATCGGATAATCTCCCCGAGAATGGCGTAAATAGCAGACCTCCCAAAGAAATGGGGAGGGAGATTGCCGCACTTAAGAGAGGTGTACGACCTAATACTCCTTGCTGAAATAATGGATTCAAAAGAATAGTTCCGATCATGGAGGCTTGCAAAGCCCAGTTTATAATAATACCGAGAGTGAATTCTGATGATTTAAATGCACGCAACTCCAACAATGGTTGCTTATGACGCAGCTCCACAAATATGAATAGGAGAAGTGCGACACCCCCAACAATCAATCCCGTTAATGCGCCAGTGGAATTCCAGCCCCTTCCCCCCTCACTCACACCATAAGTGAGCATGGAAAAGGCGATCGGGGCAATAATTATTCCTAGAATATCGAGGGCAGGTGCCTTACCACGCTGCTGATTGGGCAGAAATTTAAGACCTACAATCACGGCAGCGATTCCAATAGGTAAATTGATTAGGAAAATCCAATGCCAAGATGCTATTCCAATTAACCATCCAGATAATAAAGGACCTGTAGCGGGGGCAATTAGCATAGGCAAACCAAGCATCCCCATAACAGCACCTCTTTTTTCTGGGGGGGCCATCTTAAAAGACATTGCCATACCGATGGGAGCTACCATTCCACCACCAAGGCCTTGTATGATGCGGAATAAAACGAGCTGTTCAGGAGTCTGGGCCAAGGCACAAAGAACTGAACCAATAGTAAACAAGGTAATCGTAATGAGGAATATTCGTTTGGCTCCAAATTTATCTGTCATCCAGCCAGCTAAAGGGATAATCGTAGCTAGCGCAAGAGTATAACCGGTAATGGTCCATTGAATTGTTTTTAATGAACTGTTAAAGTATTTTTGTAAACTTGGGATAGCTACATTCATAATCGTAGTATCTAGAAGAACCATAATCATCCCAATCATAACGGCAAGAAGTGGAGCGATAATGGTTTTAAGCGAAAACTCTGGTGTAGCTGTTAATTTCTCAGCTGATTGTGCAGACATTTGAACGCTCCTCTCTTCTCTGGCTTGATGTTTAAGCATATAACATATACATTTGACCAATAGTTTTCCGGAAAAACTTATCGGTCATGTGCTTTATTTTATCTAACTCTTGAAGAATGTCAATTTTTTTTTGAAAAGAGGAATTAAATTGAGTATAGTCAAACAAAACATCATGGATTCCGCAGAACGTTTATTTTCGGAAAAAGGCTATCTTGCTACATCCATTCAGGATATCGCTGATGATTGCAAAATCGCAAAAGGATCGTTATACAAATTTTTCCCTTCTAAAGAGGATTTATTCGTAGAGGTGCATCACTCAAAGCAGGATAGCCTTTTCGAAAAAATGGAAGAGATAAGATTGGACCCGGCACTTACCTTAAGAGAGATTTTCATTCGTGAAATCGAATGTCAATTTTATTTTTTTATTGAGAATAATTTTATAGTGAAGAATTCTTTTGAAATGCAAGCTAGTGAAGGGAAAATCGCCTCTATTCTGCTTAGTCAACGAGTAAATATTTTCAATATGAACAGAGATGCCTTGACTCGTAGGTTTGGTAAAGAAATAGAACTTAATATATGGGACCTTGTATTGATTTATAATGGGATCGTTAAAGAGTATCTTTTCTTAATCATATTTGATAACAGGCCGTTTAATATAAGAGATGTTTCTGTATTTATTGCAGATCTCTTGGAAGAGGTCGTTGTCGGCGTCCTGAATAAGAAACCAAAAGCAATTTTAGAAAATGCGATGATGGATAATTATGTGGAATCAGCTCGTAAGGGCAACTCTGTTACAGTAGTTGAACAAAGACGTAGGCTGTTCGAACTTCTTTTCTCTACCCTAAAAGAATTGGCTATAACGAATTATCACAAAACAGAACTGCATGAAGCGCTTGTTATACTTCAGGAGGAAGTAGAACGAGACCAGCCTAGATCTGTACTAATCCTTGCCATGCTTCAGTTTTTGAAGAAAGAGCATGAACTTACAAGCATCATTGAACAATTAAGAAAACTCTGCTTCAATATGGGTGAGTAATTTTTCCTTAAGTTGCTAATCATTCGACAGGACAGATGGAACCGATTTATTGGCCATTGCAGAACTATTAGGTTTTGCTTATGTCCCATACTTCCAAAAATAAACGGCATGCTTCTGGAGCAGCCGTTTTTTTGATATCTGGTAGCAAGCCTTAATCCTAAGTAATAGATTTGGCATTTAAACATTTTTAATCGATTTTATGGTTCTTATGAAGCTTGATGGGAATTTTTCTGTCCAGAATGGAGCGGATTGAGTAAATTCATTCACACAGATTAGTTTTTCCTGAATGATTTCCTTCGATTGAATGATACTAAGGAAATGTTGGTTCGAGGTCTTAATCGGTCGAATTTCAGGGAGGCGAATGTATTGAACTGGTTATGGACGGAATGGCGCGCGTTTTTTGGATCGCGGAGAATACTCGTTCCATTAATTGCGTTCTGTTTAATACCCTCGCTCTACAGCGCAACTTATTTATGGACATATTGGGATCCGTACGCGCACTTGGAAAGGCTGCCGGTCGCTGTCGTGAACGAGGACCAGCCGGTTAATTACCAAGGTAAAACGTTTGCGATTGGTAATGATGTTGTAAACGAGCTTAAGAATGACCATTCTCTAGAATGGCGGTTTATCGACGCAGAGGAAGCGGATGCGGGACTTCGGAACCGAACGTATTATTTCGAAATATTCATTCCTTCCGACTTTTCCCTTCGGGCGACGTCCTTGGGGGCGGCAGAGCCAACGCCGCTGGAGTTGACCGTGAAGCTGAACGAAGGCCTAAATTATATCGTGAGCAAAATTGGGAAATCCGCAGTCGAAACGATTAGGCAGCGGCTATCGGAACAGCTTTCGGCAAGCTACTCCAAAGCTATTTACGAACAACTGACCCCGTTGAGCGGGGGCTTCCAGAAGGCGAGCGATGCAGCGTCTCGGCTCGATACCGGCCTTATGCAGTCGGCGGAGGGAACGAAAGCGCTTCTCGACGGTTTGAACCATGGGCATACTTCTGTATCGAAGCTGGACCAAGGTACTTCCGAGCTGAAGTCCGCTTCTGATCGACTCTCCGAAGGCGCCGGTCAGCTAGAGCAAGGCGCCGCTAATCTATTCAGCGGCATAGGGAGTCTTCGAAGCGGGCTTGATCGGCTGAAGGAGGGGAGCACAGACACTGCTCAAGGAACGGACAAGGCGGCGGCGGCAGCTAAGCAACTGAACGATGCATTTTCGAAATGGCTTGCAGCGCACCCCGATGAGGCCAAAAATGCGGATCTGACGCTCATCGAGAAGCAAAGCAAGCAGTTATCTGTCGCGCTCGATCAATTAAACGGCGGTACGAATTCGCTGTCCAAGGGCATTGTGAGCGCCGGCGGCAGCGCGGCACAGCTCGCGAACGGAGCCGGGCTCATCGCGAGCCGGTTGGCAGCGCTTGGTGCCGGCGCTTCGAAGCTTCATGACGGCGTTGCCACCGCCGCGGATGGTATTCATAAAGTGTCCAGCGGCTGGAGCAGTCTTACTTCCAACGTCGTTAAACTGTCTGACGGCCAGCAAGCGCTCGTACAAGGGGCTGCTGAGCTGAGCAAGGGCCTAGCGGAAGGCGCTGAGAAAGCGGCAAGTATTCACGCGTCGAATAATTTATTCGCGATGCTCGCCAATCCCGTCCGTTTGAAGGAGCAAGCTGTTCATCCGCTTCCGAACTACGGAACGGCGATGGCGCCGTTTTTCGTTTCGCTCAGTTTCTACATTGGTGCTCTCTTGTTTGGCAACATATTTTCATTCCGAGCGACGAAGGCGCCGCCTCCGTCCGGATTTCTGTGGTTCGTCTCGAAATTTGGCGTGCTCGCCTTCATATCGCTCGCTCAAACCGCCATCTCCAGCGTAATTCTGATCCCCGGGGTCGGCTTAAGTCCGACTTTTCCATTCGAATTTTTCGCTTTCGCCTTGTTATCCAGTCTTGTATTCATGTCCGTTGTTCAATTTCTGCTTACGGCATTTTCGCATATCGGAAAGCTGCTGGGCATTGTCGTTCTCGTACTGCAACTGACCGCTACGGGAGGGGTATTCCCGGCTGAGTTGACACCGGACCTTATGCAGACTCTTCACGGAGCGATGCCCATGACTTATGCGGTAGAAGGAATCCGCGCGCTGCTATCGACGGGGGATTACGCGCTTGTAAGGCATGATGTGCGAATATTGGTCATTTTTTGGGTGGTTCTATCCGTGTTTACCTGGATCATTCTGTCGTATTTGCGTTTGAAACAGGCAAAGAAAAGTCGACTTGCGAGGGCATAGCATGTCTTGTGGCGGCTGCACCGATTTTAACGCCGACATCTGCTCTTGTAGCGGGCATCAGTACTCAACGGGCGCTTGGTGAGCAGGCAGTTTGGCTGGAAAAATTGGATTGTTGGAATTTTGTTATAGGAGAACATCTCGCAGCCCTTGCTAAGACATTGAATCGGTATAATATTCCACACCCAAGCTCATAATAAGGTGAAGTATTACGGGGAGGTGTGTATCTCAATGCCAGAAAATATATACACGGTATTGAAAAATACCATCAAATCGAATGATTTTATGCAATCCGAGCATACGATTCATGATAAGCGGATCCACTTTTCCTATTGCAAAAACATCGTAGACCAAGAACTTATTCATCACGAATTATTGCACCGGATTCAAATCTCAGAAGAAGAATTCGATCATCTTCTTGCGTTAAAAAGTTTGATTCCGTTTGAAAATATCAAAGTATCTTCAAATGTGGACGAGATCGTACAAAGCTTGATTAAAGGCTTTATTTACGTTCAGCTGGAACATGATTTCAATGAAGGGCTTTTAATCGATGTTGCGGATCTGCAACGCGGTTATCGGAGTAATAATGAGGCGGATAACGAATACAGCGTCATTGGCCCGAAAGCCGGTTTCGTCGAGGATCTCGATACCAACTTGAATTTACTTCGCAAAGAGCTTGTTTCCGAACATTTACGGTTCGAGGAGTACATCAAGGGTTCGCTTTCGCAAACAAGAGTCACGATTGTTTATGTAGAAGGTATTTGCAACCCCCAGCATGTAGATACAATCAGACAACGAATCGTAGACGCCGAGTTTGACGAGGTATCCGATAGTTCCATTATTGACCAAGTTATTACGGATAACGCAAATTCACCGTTCCCTTTACTTATGTCTACGGAACGTGTAGACAGGGCAAAATTCAGTCTTCTTAGCGGCCAAGTGGCCATCTTAAGCAGTGGGTCACCTTATGTCATATCCGGACCTATCACCGTATTTGAATTTTTCGCCTCGCCCGAAGATTTTTATCTGCCATGGGTTTTGGCTTCTTTCTTTCGGTGCATCAGGTATTTGGGCGTTGCCTTCTCGATTCTTGCCTCTCCCTTCTATGTTGCCGTGTTAACCTTTCATTATTCCGTCATCCCGCAACCTCTTCTGGGCCCGATCATCGAATCCAGAGCGAACGTTCCTTTTCCGCCGATTATTGAAGTCTTGCTTATGGAATTTACGGTCGATTTGCTGCGCGAAGCCGGGGCCAGATTGCCTACCAAAGTCGGACAAACGCTCGGGATTGTGGGCGGCGTCGTACTCGGGACGGCAGCCGTGCAAGCCGGTCTCACCAGCAACATCTTAATCATCATTGTTTCTCTATCTGCCGTGTCTTCATTTGCCACCCCCATTTTCAAAATGGCGAACACGATCCGTTTTTTGAGGTTTCCGTTAATTGGCTTGGCGGCAGCCTGGGGCGGGTTCGGCATTACGATCGGGTTAGTGATTCTGATCGGCCATTTGCTGCGGTTAAAATCGTTGGGTTCTCCTTACATCGTTCCTCTGTTCCCGTTCCGTTTCCGTGAATTTGCGAACAGTTTTATTCGATTTCCATTCAGCCTTTCGTATAATCGTCCTCGTTATCTGCGTCCTCTCAAGCTCCAAAGATATAAGGTATCTAGGTCGAAAGATCGCAGCGACTACAATAACGAGTAAATTTCGAGTAAGGGAATGCGCCAATGAAAAAATATGTCCCGCTTCTCTTCTGCTGCTTCTTATTATCCGGATGCGCAAAAGAACAGATCGTCGATCGGATTAAGCTCATACAAAGCGTCGGTAACGACTTGCAAGGAGATACAATTAAGGTTAGCGCTACTTATCTTGCTTTTGAAAAGAAAGCGAGATTATTATTGCTTGAAGGAAAATCGAAATCGTTCAATGAGGCCTTTACGCCTTTCGCTTCGCAAACGGATCACCCTATTGCAATCGGTCAATTGCAGACATTAGTCATAAATGAAAAATTGGCAAGAAGGGGGATTTCAGATCTAGCCAGCAGTATTGTTCGAGATCCCCTTATTAGTAATCGCTCTACACTTGTGTTAACAACCGGTCAGGCGAGTGATATCTTAGCCGAAACGTTAAAATATCCACCTGCTTATTTATCCAATCTGATCAAACAAAATATGGAGAACGAGAATACGCCGATAACAAATGGCCATGTATTTCTTGACCAATACTTTGGAGCAGGACAAGATGTTTTTTTGCCTATTTTGATCAAAGACTCCAAAGGTATTTTGCAAATGGATGGCGTAGGCGTTTTTCATGGCGATCAATTAAAGCTTTTGCTGACAAACAAAAGAGGTCTATTCATTAAGCTTCTTAAAGAAGATAAAGTCGAAATTCACGCAAGCAGATATACCTTCAAAAATGATCAAAACGAGCTGATTTCATTTAAAATTATTTACTCGAAACCTAAAATAACCATACAAAATGAAAAAGCCTTCATTTCAATGAAGCTCGATATTGACCTTGGAGATTATCCGGCAACCTTAAACGTTTTTGAAAACAACAACGATATGCTTGAAGTAAAGAAACAAATCGAAAATCACTTTACGACTGAAATTAAAGCCATGCTGGAATATTTCCAAACGAATCATGTCGATCCAATCGGGATAGGCAGTCTTGATAGAACTCGCCACAGGGATTGGAACGAGCAAAAATTTTATGCTCGCATTTACCCAAAGCTAAAATTTGATGTGCGGACACAAGTTAAGATACTATCGTTGGGAGTGGGGCATTAGTGCAGAATATGGTAAAGGAAAACTACTTGGTTTCTGGTTTCTTAGTGTTTTTCCTCGTCCATGCTTCTTTGGTCGGGGTGGGGGCCTTAAGTTTTCAACATTTCATTTTTGCTTTTGCCGGCAACGATGCTTGGATCTCGGTACTTCTAACGGGGCTAAGCCTTCATGTCATCATTTGGATGATCTTTAAGATGCTTGGCAATCCGGCCAAAGATGTCATCGACTTGCATCGCATCCTTTTTGGTAAATTCCTAGGCAGCGCCGTTTCCTTGGTATTGGTCGGTTACTTTTTTATACTCGCTTTAACTGTCTTTCGCGGGTATATCGAAATCATTCAAATTTGGATATTTCCCAACTTTAGAACGTGGGAGCTGGCTTTTTTACTCGTCTGTCTCCTATATTACACCGTTTCCGGAGGATTTCGAGTCTTAGTCGGCTATAGTTTTTTTGGGGTCATTTTCTCCTTTTTGCTGCCATTGTTATTGTACTTCAATATCAAATATGGACATTTTATTAATGTATTGCCTATGTTTAATCATTCGATCCAAGATCTGCTCGCGTCTTCGAAATACTCAGGCATCCTGTTTATGGGATTCGAAAGTTTACTTCTTTATTTTCCATTTATCAAAGCCCCTGAGAAAAATGTAAAATGGGCCCATCTCGGTTTATTTATTATCACGCTCAAGTACTCCGTCCTCATATTCGTAACCTTCATGTATTTTAGTCCGGGGCTGTTAATGCATACCTACTGGCCAACCTTGGTCATGCTGAAAGTGATTGAGTTTTCATTTATAGAAAGGATTGAATTTATTTTTATCTGTATTTGGCTGATGATTATTATCCCCATGCTTTGTCTCTCGATTTGGAGCTGCACAAGAATAATAAAAAGAATGACGAATCTTAAACCCACATGGTCGCTATTCCTTATCCTGATCGCTATCTTCCTGGCCTCTCTTCCAATCAACGATCACGATAAAATCAATTGGTTAGGAAAAAATGTAGCCGAGATTGGATTTTATTTTGTTTATGCGTACATCCCGCTGCTATTTATCCTTTATTTGGTTCGCAGCAAAATCCCAAAGGAAAAATCAAAGACCATACAACCCGATTAAGAATGCAAAACACTAATAACAGCCATACTGCAGATCTGTATCGCTTTCATGATTACCTTTCTCCGTCCCAGCCGAACTGGCCGATGGACGTATAGTCGCCGCGGTAGGTACGCACCGTCATCCCCCACGCCCCAGCCGCCGTGCTACCCTTGAACGAATGACATATGGACGTTTTTGGTGGCAGTTTATATAATTTAAGCAGTCTCTGAACGTCCAGTTCCTTAGCCGCATCTGCCATGGTTGATTCCCCAGCGCGATATATGACCGTGTACTTTTGTATCAGTTTTAAACATTTTTCCTGATCGCTTTGTTTAATCAAGTGAATTTACAAATTATTTACGATTCGTTTGCGAAACTTTTCATAATGGGTCACGTTTAACTTCGCTGGAGGTGAAAATCATGAAAAATAAACTCGTCAAAAACCTGACCTGCACTGCTTTCGTTCTCTCATTAGTTATTCTTGGAACAGCGTGTGGTAACAGCAACAACAATGCCGGTGGTAATACTGCGGTGAATGCATCGACAAACGCCGCTGGTGACAACACAGTTGACAACTCGGCTGCTGCGAACAACGGTTCGTCTGCAAACGAAACTGTTTCAGAAGAAGATGCTCCTACCGAGATATCCGGCGTATTCAACGGAATCAATGCTGACAAGTCCGTAGAAATCGAAACCGACATGGGTCCTCTTTCCTATCAGGTCAGCGCTGAGATTGCCGACAAGGTTTCTAAATGGGAAAAAGGCACGAAAATAAAGTATCGGTACAAAGAAGACTCAATCACATCAATCGATAAAGAGTAAGACTGTGGATAATCATGCATCGCATATCCCTAAGGACGACTTGATCAGAGTCATCCTTAGGGATTTTTTGTCCCGATGGGAGAATCAAGAATGCCGATCCTCCCGCAAATGGACTCGTGACTTTGAAGTGCACCCTAACCAAGGCACCAAACGCGCACCTCCAAAATGCTTCATTCATTGCGTCCGCCGTGCTGTTCGTTGCTGCGTCGGCAGCATCATAAACCGGCGCTGTCGGGAATGTCATAATGTTCTTGTCAATTTTGGGAATGAGATAAAGTTCATGTCATATGACTTTGACAAGGAACTTTATCCCATAAAACAAAAAAACCGCGATTAACGCGGCATTCTGTTTCGCCATATCTTTGATATTCTCTTTCTTTTAACCTTAGTAGTCTTATTTCTTTAGGTACATAAAGAAATATAATCAAATCAAATTTATCACGGTTAAACACGCACAGGATTATAGCGCTTCGACTACATGAGCGGTAAGTTGTCGCTTGGTGAAGTCGAAGACGAATTCAACGACTTCGTTTTCCCGTTCTACGATCAACGTCGACTTTGTCGAAGACCCGCTTCGAGGGTAGCTGTCGATCGAATACGTCTGAGACAAGGTTCCATAAGGAGCTACCGCATAATCGAACGCGCCTCGGAACGGAAATACGAACGTGCGCCGATAAAGGCCATTCCCCTTATAGTACATGCGGGTTGTCTCGCTGTTGGAATCAAAATTGATCGCACCGACTTGATGTTGGAAGCTGCCGTATAGGATGACGCGGGCCGGAAGCTTGACGCCGGTCTCCGGATCGAAATCGTTCGTAGCGCCATAGGATGCATTTGGTATCGGGTTGCTTCCTCGGCCTCGGAGATTTTGTTCCGATTGCCAAAGCCGCTTGATCGTCTCTTCCTGACCGAATCCGAGCGGACAGCCGGCGCTAGCCTGATTGGCTTGATAACAGCAGGATATCGCTTCGCTTTCGCCGCTTGTCGGCATCGAGATGTGGCAGCTGCCCAATGTTCTGCGGACCGGCATTTGCAAATACGCATGGATGTTGTTCACGGCCGTCCATTGGAACGCATAGACCAAGAATTGATTGCGGCTCTCTGGATCCTGCGAGGCAAACCATGCAATCTGATCGTAGCCCCACCACTCCATCCAGGCTCGGCGTTCATACGGAATACCGTCGCTTTCGCTGAAGAACTTCCCTCCCCAATTATCGAGCTCCATCAACATCGGCAAGGTATCGCAAATCCAGCCGCTTGGCGTTACGCCGCCTTCGCTGAACCCTTCTTGCACCAGCGCGATCTTGTCTCCTGTCTGATCCAAGATCGGCATTCGCGAATAAGGCATGGAATGAAAGTCGAACAATAGCGTGCCGTTAATATTCACCCCGTGCGTATGCGCATCAAGCAGCACGATGCCTCGTCTTGCATGGTCTCTGGCGTAGTCCCTTATCTTCTGGAACAATGCAGTCGTTTTCTTAAACCCGTTGTCTTCGGCGGTATATAAATGGACTTGCCCCATATGGATCGCTTCGTACCCCGCATCAATATAACGCGCCGCCCTGTAGTAGAACCATAGCTGCGTCTCCAGCTTATTCATGTTCGGAATGCCGCCGTCCCCATCCCACACGAAGCCATGCGGCTTCGAAGCGAACAACATGTCCGCGTAACGGAACGTACGCTGTTCGACCGGCAATTGAAATGCCTCGAAAACCCAAACCGGTATTTCAATATTCTCCACGCCGGTGAAAATGGCTTCAAAAATGCACGTCTGCAGCATAATGTCCGGGTCGAGCTCGTGCACGCGTTCCGCAAGCGCCCGTGAGTTCTGGAAATGCGCGTCATCATCCGGTTCCAGCAACCACACACCCGCGGCGCGGCCGAGAAACTTGGCGCCGATGTTACCTATCATTCTCAAATCGTCGTCCAACGTCGTGCTGTTGACCAGATCCGCTGCCGTGACCGCTCGCGAAAGGTAGCTCTCCAACGTGTCGCGACTAATCGTTCCGTTAAACATAGACTGGGTCATACGCAGCCTCCAATATGGTATTTGTCTTGAAGTGAAGTTGTCCACTATCTATCTGGTATCGATTCCAGACAGACATATATTTCTACTATACCATCTTCTATATCAAATGAGAGATAATTCCCGGCTAATATACAAAAGTCCCGAATGAATCCAGGATTTCTTGAGAACTGTAAAGTTCTTTAAGCGCCTCATTTTTGCTTGCGACTGTTGAATGACCTACTCCAAAATTTTTGATCGCTCGAGCAGTTTATGAAAACGCCCATTATATGAAGTTATAGTAATGAACTCTCCTAGCAAAATCAAATCCGCCTGAGTTTGTTTGTTAATCTTAACCTCCTTGACCTTTGTCTCCATAATAAGTTCATCCTCTAAGAGCTCTTCAAGCAGAATACCGTTAAGCCAGTGGGCATGTTCAAAAATCTTTTGCTCTGTGTTTACAGCTACCCACTCGCAGCTGCTCTCGAAAAACCAAAACGATAATTAAAAGGATTATCGGCCACAAGATTGCCGAAACTACCGCGGCAACTTCAAAGTTAATCGTCATGACATTCCTACTCTCGTTTCCATATTTGGCATTGGATAGTTACTACATCTGTACTCTGAGCCTGGCGATCGCCGTAATGAATACGGATTGTACAGCTTCTGGCCAGGTAACGTCTCCTTCATGTCTAGCAACTGCTCGAATTTTAAACAAAAGCAGCCGAACGTTCATTCGGCTGCTTTATTGTAGCAATTTGTGGGGAGCTGTATTGATTCATATGTCGCTTACTCCTGAGGGATTCCTGCAGCCTTCACTTAACTCGTTAGCGAGTGAATATAATCCTTTTGTTTTTGATCCTTCGCCGAAAAGCATGCCGGAGAAAGCCATGTTTTTATAATCGGCTTTGCGACCTCCGTATCTAACATGATCTCGCCCTCCTCGATTTTTGCGGCTGCTGCCGCGATCTGATCAGCTGTTGGCTGAGAGCCGGCGCGGAACTGTGCTGTCGAAATGCCGAACGTCATCTCCAGATGTGGTGGATCGACGAATTGCACCCAATCGCCCCCCCAACTGAAACCGATCTCTTTCGCAAATTCATCCCAATCTTTTCGACTGTTACGATTACCGTCGATTTTCAGGTAATAAATATATATGCTTAGGGTTTTTACTTATTGTAACTATAAGTACCGTTAACAAAATAACTAATGACGAGCTAGCCAACAATATAATTCGTTTTTTCATTCTTATGCCTCCTTATATAATTGATAAAGTAATGACCACTGTACGTTGTGTAACTAGACTGCATAATTTCGAAACCAAAGCTAACCATTCCCTCTAACCTAAATGTACTCCAGAAAATGAAGCAGCTTTTAATGTGTCGCCTTCTATTTGTGTGTTAATATCCCACAACCTTTATCCCTTACTTTGACGCTCCCATTACTTGGGAAGTTGCGTTAAGTTCAACGAAGTTCAGTTGGTCATTTTCCGGCTTGCTGCCTTCATTAATACGCTTTCCAAGCTTTTCGCGGGAATGAGACCATGTTCTTGTCAATTTCGGTAATGGGATAAAGTTCTTGTCATTTGGTTTTGACAAGAACTTTATCCCATAAATACAAAAAGCCGCGATATACGCGGCCATTAATGAGATTATGTACTTGTCACCCGACATTGGGGGTCGTGCAGCCCTTTGGCTTCTAGTTATTCATAAGATGCCTCCGTTACTTCAGCTTTGTATTTATAAAAATATTTTTAGGGCTTTATCAATTGGCATATATGCATCTAAAGCTAGCTATACAGCTCCCCCATATCTTTTTTTGGACTTGGTGTTCGAACATGCAGTCGCTAACATTATGCTGCTGTTTGCTTAGATTCCTTTGGCAAACCCTCCAATTAATTCAACATTAATCTCTAAAATCCGTAATAAAATAAACAGATAAGCATCGGTAGAAATACACGTGTCAAACAGTTAAACCCGCGATCCATCGGGTGACTGCTCTTTTCGTATTGTTTCAATGATCCGCTTATCCCCTTCATCGTGTCCATCATTCCAGCACTCCTTCTCCCGTTACATCTCTTTAGATATACATATTCGTCTATACATTAGAGAATTCAAATGGGAGGGGAGCATCTATCTTATTTACAAGAAACCGTCAAAAAACACCGCTTGAAACGATCCGCGAGGAATTAAAGAAAAGAAAAAAACACTCCCCAGACATCTCGAATGAGTTAACTCTTTCAGAGAAAAAGCTCCTAGACAAAATTAGTTGGATTACCCAAGACCTTAACCTTAATAATGTGACTAGAACAAAAGCATATCTTGCATTTTATCTCCGTCACCCTGAAATCCATTGGGCCTTCTTAGGTCATATGGTATCTCGAAATGGCGGCTGGAATATGACCGATCTAAAGGGAGAGTTTCTTACTAAACTGCTCTCAGAAAAGGAGCGGAACTTATTTTTCCGTTTTTTAGAACGCGGCAATTGGCTGATTTTCCAAGATGTATACCCGCAATTTCTGCTATATGAAGAGAGTTTAAAGAAAAATAGACCCCTGTTTTATTTACTGCCTCAACTGAAGGTTTCTATTTTCATGGAAGCGATTTGGAACTATTTTTGGAGAGCCCGAGATACGCATATTCATTGTGTAGGACTAGTAATTAATGAACAAAGTTACTTGGAAAAAAGGGTCATTCAAAACCCCTATTATCAAAAAGAAGTTTTAAATAAAATTGAATTTCACCTTCAAGATTTGCTGTCATTGAATCAAATTCTTTTTCCTGCTGAAGGTAATCATTTTAAGGGGCAGACTCTATACCAATTCCAGTCTCTCCATGAGCGAATTTTATTTGGAAAAAAGCTCTATGCCGTTTTATTTAAGAATCAGGAATTTAATATACAGGCCTTGGAATGGGCAAAACGTAATCCGCATACGGGGTCAAGGAAGGATTACTGGCCACATCTATTTAACAGTGTAAATGAAGGTGTGGCGGGAATTACCTACCCATTAAGGTTAAAATCGTGCCAAATCCACAACGATGCAAAAAGATTTTACAGCCCCAAAATGGAGGTTGCTTGGAAAAATGTAAGCCAGCCAGCAGCAGAACCGGGGGATTGGTTTCAAGGAGATATACGTGTAGTGGATTATTTAGAAGATGACATAGAAATGATGGACGGAGAGATTAAGAAAGAATATTGTAAAACATTGGAGCGACTCGAAATTGCCGCATTTGCCAAAAAAGCGATTCACGTTTTGGAAGAATGATGTATGGGGCCCTTTCCAACATGAAAGTGAATAATTATTGTACCTTCACTATTTCGTCGGGTTCTATCTATCGGGATGGTATTATTTCCATCGTAATGAGCTCGCCGACTTTTCGGTCACCGCTTCGGAACGGCACTTTTATGGTCTTGGCCTTCCACCATGTGACCTTGTAGGTGCCGAGCATGGCCAGACGAACCCAGGAATGATCGACGGAGACCTGCAGCAACGCTTCTCGCGCATAACCCGTAATGGATAAGGGGGCAGCAACCCAACCCGGGAGTCATGAAATCAAAAATAAGGGGAAAACTGAACATGACAGATGAAGTGCTAAGGAGCGATAGCGTGTTAGCTAATAATGAGACTGCGGTTATTGTTTACTTTAACTCCCCGGACCAAGCGGAGCAAGCTTTGGCTAAAATGAAGAGCGAATTCAACGTAATTGAAGCTAAAGTAGATCGCTTCGACGGTTATCCGGGCGACGGCGTCGATCCGGGTAATCCGATCACAGGCGATATCCCAAGCCTCGGCGCGCTGACATTAGGCGGCGACTTTAGTCGCGATGCCGGGATATTAGCCGCAGCCAGCACAAGCGCGAGCGGACTAAGCGCAGGTGGGCCAGGCAATATGGTGACCGGCACCGATATCATATTGACTGCCATCGTCCCTCAAGAGAACAACCAGAGAGCAAAAGATATCGCAAATGAATTCGGCGCACTCCGTTAGGAACCAGCTCGTTTCCGGCAGTAGCCAGCTCAGGCAAATTGAAGGGCCAGATGTCCATCAGCAAACGTGGCCGACCAAGGCTTCGGCATGCCCTGTTCATGGCAACCATGGCCCCACGAAAATTGGCTTATTCGCAGGATCTCAAGACTGCACGGAGTATCGGATTGCGTTAAGCAAAAGGGCACAGACCCGTGCCGTTAGGATGACCGGACTCCACCACCGGATAGGCGTAACGAAGGAATGAAAGGGCATCGATCCGTCGAGAAATGGGAGTGAAGTCCTCCGGAGGTAAGGAGCGAAAACTCGCCCCTTCTGTTCCCGCATGCGCTTCGGTTGCCGAATTGTGATGTAAAAGAAAGAAGAATCCGCTGTTTCAGCGGATTCTTCTTTCTATATAATCGATTACATCGGTTGAATGGGATTGCCCTTCAAGATGTCTTCCACTTCTTGGTAGCCATCAAGGTAGGCAAAGTTATATCGCGCTGGAAGTGCGAACACGTATTTATCATTGCGAGTTAGTTCGCTTGGTCCCATAGGCGCTGCGCCAATGAAAAATTTCTCCTGCTGAAGGGCGTTCCATTGATCGATCGTAAAGACATAAATAGGGACGTCCTGTCTAGGCTTGTCAGCTGTCCATTTGGGGTGGCGGATGCCGATGGACGCGCCGCTTTCTACGACCTTACCGTCTGTCGCATCCTGACCTTTCCATTTGTCCGTTACGATCGTGTACCCTTTCCAACTGTCCGGGAGCGTGAAACGGAAGCCATATTGGGTATTCTCATAGACGGTTTGGTCAACTTGATTCACTTGTGCAACGACTGGTACTACCTGTTCAGCATGATTCGCTCTGTTTGCGGACACTACAGCCGGTACGGATACGGCGACAACAGCCACCAGCAGCATCAGCGCTGCGGCTCCCTTGTTTTTCTTTTTCATGTTCATTTCCTCCTCAAAAGCTTCTCGTTTTTATTTTGACTTAATTCACTACCGTGAGCGGCCTGTGAGACGAAATCCTTCACGACTTTCGTAATTCTTATAAGGTCTCGATGTCGTCATAGGTTTAAACCTTGATACGTAATATTATATTTTTGGATACTTGTACGAGCTTTGAGAAACTCAGGAGTAGGGGCCCGGGGCTTCACCATAAAGGTATGTGGAATGCCGCGAGAGGCGAAGATATATTCTCCATTTTGCACCAAAAACGTCTCATTCCCCAGTGTCATCTCTAACTCTCCATCCAACACGTAACAAGGGACGTCCCAAAATTACGCGAATCATAGATGACGCCGAAGCCATTCGCGTGGACATTCGAATGGGAGATTGCCGTCATGGAACTTACCGTGATCAATCCGGTTAAGGCCAACTTTGCGGCTAATTTATACGAGTGTTTCGATTTGTTCAACACATAGAAATTCACCTCTTATTTTTTTCGGAAACATGCGACGGTTGGCTTACAACCTCATATTACCCAGACCAAACTCGAAAGGAATGACAGAGCGGTAACGAAACAGTTACAAGAAGGTAACGAAAGTAGTAATATCAAAAAATAATGTTTTGGAAAGTTTGGCCTTATGCAAAGGCGTCACGGGGCAATATTGAATACATTGTGAACTTTGTGTTAAGGCTTATCTAATGGTATACCCGCGTGTTGATCTGCCATACAACGAGGATTACTTAGAGGAGCGACTCTCTACGGTTTATCCGCTGTATTTCGGGAATCTCGACTCCGGAGGTCCTTTCGTTTGGTTACAACTACGGAAGCCACTTTTATTTGTATGCATCGATGAATGAACGACCACGATCAGCTATTGAAGTGACGGATAGCAGCGGATCTGGCTGGCAGCCTTCAGTAGTCAATTTCCGAGAATGAGATAAAATTCTTGGCAATTTCGGTAATGGGATCAAGTTCTTGTCATTTGTTTTGACAAGAACTTGATCCCATAAATGCAAAAAACCGCGATTTTCGCGGTCTTTAATGAGACAATGTTTTAGTCACCCGACAATACTGAATTGTCATACTGTAGATTGTGCGCCTATTTTTGTCTTCCGGGTTAACAGTTTTTGCCGCTGTCTTGCTGCATCGGCTTCGTTCCGCTGTCTTCGGCCAGCTTGCTGCCATACTGATCGAGTCGGCCTGGATGTGATTCGGGGCCTCTCTTCTTCGGCTTATTATTTCTTCCTGTCAACGTTCCTCACCTCCATCACCGTTAAGATGAGCGGGACCGGATGATTTCATGCAAAGGCAAGCCGTATTTTTCTTAACACTCAGGTACATTGAGGACCACTCATCTCATAATATCCCTGTCTGATTACCGAAATTATTTTTCATGCATTTTCTGAAAGTTCTTGCCTTATAAAAAGCCGCGATTTTCGCGGCCTTTAATGAAATAATGTTCTTGTCACCCGACACGACCGATTCTGCCATTCTTTAATGAGCGGCACGATCTTGTTGGTGAAATTGGACTGATGCTTCTTCACGACCAGCGGCTTGAACTCGCTCCGCCGATCGCGCGGCACCTCGATCTCTTGTTCGCTTTTCCCATGCCTCCGGCATTTGAAACTGCTGCAACTGAGTTATGACTAGCCCCAAGTCTAACGTCAAGACATAGCTGTATCTGCGACATTTAAGTCATTTACTCATCCCATTTGGAATGATGGACAAGATGGCAAAAGTTAGGTCGCTTATATCCCGGAAGAAGCATTTCGCATATATCGGCGTTAATTGTTCCGAAGGTTGTTTCCGGTTTGTGTTTGAAGCCTTCCAAGAATGCATTCAAGATGTTGTGTTTTAACCCGCTGCGCGGAAAAGCCTCGACGACTTGCTGCCGCACTTCCGCTGAGATGAGATCGAAGTTCTTCCCGACCACATCATAAGCGACGCCAAAATTCATCAGCGCCACTTCGGTTTCCTTATATTCGACGATTCCGATGGAGGTATGCAGGGCAACTGCATCCCATACAAGCCGAACGGATTCTTCCGGGACGCCTCGACTTTTAAGAAAATCGCGGGCAGCATTAGCTCCATCGACCTCAAAGCGTTTGTCCGGGCTTCGGAATGCGGGAGTGATGCCAAGATCGTGGAAAAGCGAACTGATATAAAGCAATTCAGAATCGTATTTCATTTGATTCATGTTACCCCTCATAGCCGCAAACAGAAATGTCCGGTTCGAGTGGTTCCACAGAAGGTCGTCGGCATGATCACGCACTAATTCAGCAGCTTCAACGGCTAGTTTACTATCGGGAATCTTGATATCAGCGATTAAATTTGTCATCGACAACTTCCCCCTTATTCGGTTCGTATTAAAGGATTTGATCGTTGCGAGCACAATGCGTCAGTTTCTACTACAAGGAAACCTCAACTGAATGAAAGCTTGGCATGCCGCTCAATCACGGAATGCTCTCTTTACTTCGCGGGAACGGTAATTGTGCGGCCATCTTACAGAGACAGCAATTGGGATTAGGCGGTACCACTGTCATGTTTTGAGCATTATGCAATAGAAATGTAGTTAAATATGAGCGATTTATTTTCCCTTTTCGATCCCCCTTGTATTTAGTTTTATAGTTCAATAAATATTGAACTATTGAATAAAAAAGAATTTTTTACAATGTATCCAGAAATCCAGGTAAGTAAGTTCCCAAATGATACGAAGTGTTCGATTTTGAAGTACCTTGAATGTCTCCCACTTCTCCGCAATTCATCGCTTTCTTATTGGCGTATAGATTCATCCAATATTTATTGAGTAGTCTTAAAACTATTGTACTAAGAAATCGAAATAAATCAAGTCCCCCGCTGAAACTTGCCCTATTTGTGATACCGTTCTCCCCAAATAATCAATCTTAAAAGCCTGGTACACCTGCTCTTGCATAATAACCCTCATAAGCTGGTGCAGATAAATCTAAGTCATCCCCGAAGCTCAGCTTTTTGTCGGCACACTCCAACAACACAACCACTACACTGCACTACACTGCACTGCCCTGACCCCGCGCTCGCTGAGGCTTCAACGCCGATAGCAACAACAATACCGCCCCGATACCGACCATCAACCACAGCACCACCGTGTTACTGCTCGTCACACTCACCTCGTCATAATACATCGCGTTCCGAAGAGACGCTGCCGCGAACCTAAATGGTGTCCACGAGTACAACCAGTCTTGCGTTGTTTGCGGCAGAAACTCCGGCGCTATATTCATAACAGGCAACGAGAAGAACATGAGCAGAATGAGTATCGGTACCGCTGGCAACCCCAGCCAATTCAGCAGCATCGACTGAATCGCAAAAAACGCAATACCCGACAAAAGCGCCACCCACGTGGTCGCCTGATCGACGATAGCCATACCGTACCAATCGTGCGCCATCCACACAAGATACCCCGACACCAGCACCACAAAAATCGCACCCATAACCAGCTGCATCGCATATACGCCCATACGGCGTACACCGGACGATTTAACCTTTTGCGCGGAAAGCGCAAGAATGACACTTATAACAAGGCTCCCAATCCACATAATCTGCGTCAGCATCCCCGGCGCACTGCCGCTCGCATTGTTCAGCCCCACCGGATGCACCGTCTCCTCTACCACCATAAAAGGACTCATAATCGCCTTAGCCGCGCTAATCGGAATAACCGGAGACTCCGCCTCTACCTGACTAAGCAACTGACCCGTCAGCTCCGCACTCAGCATGCGTGATACCTGTCCGAGTACCTGCTTCACCGCAGTTGCCGCCTGCGTGTTCATCCCTTCGTTGCCGATCACCTTCACTGTTGCCGGTTTCGGCACCTCCGTCATAAACGACGCAATACCCTTGCTCAAATCCGCCGGAATAATGAACGCCCCGTAATAATCCTGCTGATCCAGTCCCGCGCGCGCATCCGCTTCAGTCGCCACCTCGTGCCAGACAAACGGCAACGCTGTATTTGCGAGCAACTTCTCCTTTACCATCGCCCCAATATTCAGCATACTGCCATCGGGAAGCGTGACTGCCTTGTCCTCAACTACGAGCGCCACCGGCAAATCCTTCGGCTTCGCGCCGAGTACCGACCCCATCATCGCCAGCCCCAACACCATCATGACAACAACAATACGAACCAAACCGATCCACAACATTTTTTGTCTGAATAACGCCATTTGACTCTCTCCTTATCCCTCACATTAGTGTACATAATGTTGATTATCATACATATCGTTAATTATAATGAGCTTATAAGGTAATTCAATCGTCAATATAGCATGAGAATGTCAACTAATGGTCAGATAAGACTAGCTTTGTTGAGTATCTATAACATATTTCGATACGGAGGGGTCTGTATGGCTGACAAAATCGACCGAAGGCAAGTGCGCACCAAACAACTGCTTCGCAAAGCGCTGCTTGAGTCTATCGAAGAGAAAGGCGTGGGCGGGATTACCGTCACCGATATTACAAACCGAGCGGACGTAAACCGAGGCACCTTCTACTTGCATTATCAGGATGTGCCTGACATGCTGGAACAGATAAAAGATGAAGTATACGAGCAAATTAAAGGTCATGTTACTCATTTCAACTTTAAGGAACTGAGTGAATGTGCTGTGAAAGATATACCGTATCCATTATCTGTACAAATCTTTGAGCAGCTTAGCATTCATGCTGATTTTCTCAAAGTCATGTTTGGAACAAACGGAGACTTCTCCTATGCGTATCGTTACAAAAAGTTGCTGGCTGACCAATTCTTCAATAAGTTCAATTTCTTGCAGCCGCAGGATGAAAAAATGCTTATTCCACGAGATTACTTGATTGCGTATATGTCCTCAGCTAATTTCGGCATACTCATGCATTGGCTCGAATCAGGAATGAAGCAAACACCTGAACAAATGGGAAAAATTATGGCTCAAATGATCTATTATGGACCAATTATATCTTCCGGACTCATAGGAAAGTAATGGTGAAGGCCCGGTTATCCTTAAGCGCAAAACAAAAAAGCTCATTTATTTTACGAATGAGCTTTTCCGGGTTACATTAGGTTGTGTGACTTTGCTTTCTTCCAGTTTCAGTTCTTGCTTTTCAATGTTCTAAGAATGAAGGATGAAAAATCATTCGGCTTTCGACCTAATATCCACGTTAAAACATTAGAATTACCCATAGATCCATGATCATTGTAATGTTGAAACATCTTTAATATTGTATTGACTTGATAATCTCCTGATCCACGCTTTTTTAATGATGCTGCGAACATTTCGTCTTGAGGCGTTTCCACTTTGATCTCATGGCCAAAATGCTTTTCCATTGCTGCTATCATATCAGATAATGATAAATTTTCAGGTCCAGAAAGTTCATATGATGCCCATATATGTCCCGGACGAGTAAGAATGATTGCAGCTGCCTCGGCTAAGTCTTCTAAGTCAATCATACCTATGCGAGTTTCTTGAGTCGTAAAATACTTTTGTTGAAAGATACCTTTTTCACTAAGCAGCTTCCAAGACTCGAGTATATTCTGCATAAATACGCCTGGCTGAATAATCGTATATGGGATACCTGAATTCACCAGGAGCTCCTCGACCATGAGTTTTTTCTGATGATGCGGCATTTCTTGAATGACGGGATGTATGACGGAATGGAACACAAAATGTTCAACTTTCGCCAAGCGAGCTGCTTGTATGATGACTTGTCCGATTTGAACTTCATCTGGATTCATAGCTGAACAAATGTGGTATACAGCCCTAATTCCGACTAATGCCTCATTTACAGCCTTTTGATCCAGCATATCTCCTGTAACGACTTCCATCTCACCTAATGATTTAATGTCCTCGATTTGTTCGGTTCTACGAACAAAAGCTCTTATCCGCTCTCCTTTGGAAAGCAAAGCTTTAATTACTGCGCGACCCGTTTTCCCGTTTGCTCCAGTTATAAGAATCATGTTTATTTCTCCTTTTATAATAAAGTGCTTTTATAAAACAGTTCGTCAAATTCACCATCTGCTTGTTCCGGTATGACCAAGCTCGCCCTATCTTTTGGGCATGTTGCATATGACTGAGGGAAGACATATCGTTTGTGACATTCACTACCTCGTTTTCCTTAATTAAGGGTAACAAACTCCGATTTAACCGGTAGGTCCCAAAGAAATTCACTTCAAAAGCGTTACGCAAATCTAATTCTTTTGTATCTGTGAACGAACGGGAAAGGCTACAAAGGCTGTCTTTTCAAAAGAATCACTCTTTCGTTATTCGATTATATAGATTGCACGATAAATGGAATGAATTTCATGGGACTTGAAGAAACAGCTAACCGAAACGGTCACATACAGCACGATGCCTAAATTTCGATTTATGTGCACATTCCCCATTTCTGTCTTCCCGAAATTTAATAATGCCATCATACTGGATCTCATTTATTTATTCCAACGCATTTCATGTTATATTCTTATTGATTTGAAGGAATGAATGCGCTTCGAATTCGATACAAGAATTCGTTTCGATTATCCAGTGCCCGTAGTTCAACGAAGTTCAGTTGGTCATTTTCTGGCTTGCTGCCCTCATTAATGCGCTTTCCAAGCTTTTCGCGGGAATGAGATAATGTTCTTGTCACCCGACACCAAACAAAGAGATAGCGTGTAGGGCTTTTCATTAATTGGTCTTTTAAAAATAGCAGGTTTTTCACGCACCACCAAAACTCTCCCGTCCTCTTTAGCAACAACCAATACTGCTTCATAATCCCAAGGTTCTTTCTCTTTACAGCCTGCGATTAGTGTTAAACAAATACTATTAAAACAATAACATACATTCGGTATCACATTACTTGTTATTCTTTATCTGTGTACGCTTAAAGAACCCCACCTGCCGCCGCCACGTTACGTTGTGTCCATGCAGGCATCCCCCTTATACTCTTGCTATAGGTTAACGAATACGAATTAGAGGTCACGGCATTGGAGGAGATCGTCTTGGAATTGATCGTCGATGATTTAACGGGTCCTGAAATTATGGACCTGATCCGGGAGCATCTGAAAAGCATGTTCGAGAGTTCCCCGCCAGAGAGCGTGCATGCCCTCGATCTGACGGGATTGAAGCAGCCGGAGATTACGTTCTGGAGTGCTTGGGAACACGGACAGCTGATGGGCTGCGGCGCACTTAAAGAGCTGGACGGCTCGCATGGCGAGATCAAGTCGATGCGTACGGCCGCCATCCATCTCCGGAAGGGCGTCGCTCGCAGCCTCTTGGCGCACATTATTGAAGAAGCCAAGCGCCGCGGCTATTCGCGGCTGAGCCTGGAGACGGGGTCCATGGCGGCCTTCGATCCGGCCAAGCGGCTGTACGCTAGCTTTGGCTTCAAGGAGTGCGCCCCGTTCTCGAACTATGAATTGGATCCCAACAGTCTGTTCATGACGTTGGAGCTGTAAGCGGGGGCCAGTAGCCGCAATTGATAGCAGAAGTGAAAGGATCCGCCAAGGCGGATCCTTTTCATTATGATCGCAGACCAAGTACAAAACATATTCAAGATGAACATACCCATAGGTGTATATGAACTCATTTGACGAGATTCTTTTCGCTTTTTTTTGGAACTGGTTATGCAGCTCATACTCTTTTCAAAATATCGCCGTGTGCCGGATCACGCCCGCTCTTTCGATGCTCGCGATCTCTTTGACCTCCCCCGCCCCTTTGTTAAGACTGGATCTGTCGTAGCTGGAGATTCGATTGGTTCTTCTTCCTTACGAATATAGTAAATGGAGTCTAGCGATTTCATCATGGATGCCCTCCGATGCGTGCGTTAACCACATAATAACGTGCCGGCGGAGCTCATTACACCGCAGGAAACATCATCTTTTGTCATTCCTACAGGTCGAATCTCTTTGTTACCTTCTTGTAACTGTTTCGTTACCGCTCTGTTATTCCTTTTGAGGCTGGTCTGGGTAATATGAGGTTGTAAGCCAACCGTCCCTTGTCTCCAATAATAATAAGAGGTGAAATTCTATATGTTGAACAAATCGAAACACTCGTATAAATTAGCCGCCAAGCTGGCCTTGACCGGATTGATCGCGGTAAGCTCCATGACGATCTCTCATTCGAATGTCCACGCGGCAGCCAGCACTAGCGCTAGCACGAACGCGCAGAAGGACTATATTAAGAGCATCTTCAAGCTTGCGAGCGTAGGAAAAATCCCGGGCTTAAACGCCATCGCCGGCAAAACGCCGATCTCCGCCGTTCATTACAAATGGGGCGAACCGGATGTAGGCGGTGACCTAAAAGGCAACCATTTCGAAATGTACAATTTCGGCATGGGAAAAGGCGCATACGGCTTCGGCATCAATAAATCCGGCGTCATCTACGATTTGCGCAATTTTGGGACGTCCATCGATCGGACGGGGGGCATCAAATCGCTGACCTTCGCGTCCGTCATCAAAACGCTTGGCATGCCTAAGGAAGTCCGCTTCACCGGCACGGACAAAATCTATGTTTACCATCCATCCAAAGCATACGAACTGAAATTCGTCGGCCCAAGCAAAGTCGCCAAAGGCAAAATCGCGCATATTGACCACATCAACGTCTATGCGGGCAAAGCGAATACGTAACGCGCGGCAGCATGGAAAAAAACGAAAATGGAAGCATTTTGTTGGCTAAACTGCCTGTTAGTTTAACGAAGAGCAATCGTTCATTTCTGGCCGGCTGCATTCAATATGGGATTCCCTGTCTTTCGTCGGGAATGAAATCAAGTTCTTGTCAATTTCGGAAATGGGATCAAGTTTTTGTCATTCGGTTTTGACAAGAACTTGATCCCATAAATAAAACTTTGGATAACTGTGCAACTTCTTGTCTTTTGAAATGGACAAGAAGTTGTATCCATAAAAATAAAAAACCGCGAAAAACGCGGCTTCTTATGCATATATGTTCTTGTCCTCTTACATTCTTCTTCTAAACTTGTTGTCGAGGTTTAAAGAAGATATAGATTGACATAAAAATTAATACAAACCCGCCCAACTGATTTCGATCCATTCAGGCTGGATTTGAAAATGTACCGATTTATTTTTTTCATCCTGCTGCCCGTTTTTCTTTACCCCCAAGCGGCCAGCTCCATTTCGAAGTCATTAGCGAAATCTGGGCTAATTGGTGTGACCCGCACGTTCACGTTAGCCTTCCAGAAATCGATCGAGACATCGGGATAAGCCCCTTCGTAGACGTACAATCCCATTACCTGCTGCTGTACCGGATCCAGTTTCACCTTCCAGATACCTTGATGGCCGTCGGAACCTACAGCCTCAACGCGGACGTCCTTGTGTCTTATAGCGCCAAGTTGAATTTCGACGCGAAAAGCTGTCTTATTCAGCCCGATTCTGCTGCAAGGGCCGGCTAGAATGTCCACTTTCCCGACACGGACACCGGACCAGTTGTTGCGGATGAATTGCTTGTAAGCTGCAACCCTTGACGCGACCTCGAAGTTGTCCGCGGCGAACCGCTCTCCTCTTGCGCTCATGGGGACATACATCTTATGCAAATAATCGTTAATCATTCTATGGGTGTTGAAGACAGGCGCGAGTGAGTAGATTGATTCTTTCATGAAATTGATCCAATCCATCGGGATCGATAGATCGCCTCGCTTGTAGAACAATGGAATAATCTCCTCCTCAAGCACCCGGTATAGCGCTTCACTTTCCTGTTTCGCCTGCATCTCGAGGTCACCACCCGCCGCGCTCTCGATTGCCCAGCCGTTCCGTCCGTTGTATCCTTCCACCCACCATCCGTCCAATACACTACATGTAAGCACTCCGTTTATAGCAGCCTTTTGCCCACTTGTACCGCTCGCTTCCATCGGCTTCAAGGGCGTGTTAAGCCAAACGTCTACGCCCTGGACAAGCCTTTTCGCCTTACCCATTGCATAATTCTCTATGATAAATACGCGGCCCTTGAACCTTTCTTCCCGAGACAGCTCCACGATTTTCCGGATCAAGTCTTGCCCCGGTCCGTCCGCGGGATGTGCCTTGCCGGCGAAAACGAGGCAAACTGGCCGCTCCGAATCGCCCAAAATGCGTGCAAGCCGATCCGGATCGCTGAAGATAAGGAGCGCCCGCTTATACGTTGCAAACCGCCTGGCAAAGCCGATGATGAGCGGCCCTCCGCCAGACAAATCAAGCGGCAAGCCAAACTCTAGAAGCATCTTGGATTTTGCCCGTTGATGCGCTTTCCACAGCTCGTTCTGTGGGATATTCCAAACGGCAGCCCATATATCCGGTTCCGATGTACGAGCGGTCCAATTGGACGGGAGATACCGATCGAACAGCTCCCTCATGCCTCCAGCTAGCCATGTCCCAATATGGATTCCGTTTGTGACCGAATCAACGGGAATATCCTGTCTAGGAATATGCGGCATCCAGTTGTGGAACAAATCGCGGGTCACCTCACCGTGCAATTTGCTTACACCGTTTACCTTCGACGATGTGCTGACGGCAAGTCGCGTCATGTTAAACGCACCATCCAGGCGGCCGAGCGCGAGTACCCGCTCCCTATCCGCCCCGAGCTGCCAGTAATAGTCGCTGAAATAACGGTCCATCATGTCGATGGAAAAAACGTCGTGTCCGGCCGGAACCGGTGTATGCGTCGTAAAGACGGTGCTTGCTTTGACCGCTTCTAATGCCGTCTCAAAAGTCACGCCTTCAGCCGACAGCATACGAATTCGCTCGAGCGTTAAAAACGCGCAATGCCCTTCATTCATATGCCAGACGTCCGGACGGATGCCCAGCGCTGCAAGCAGTCTCGCACCGCCGATGCCGAGGAGCATCTCTTGGCTTAACCGAACGTCATGATCACTAGGATAGAGCATGTCAGTCAATTGGCGGTCCGCATGGCTATTCATTTCAACGTCCGTATTGAGCAGGTACAGCGTGACTGAGTCCACCTGTACGGACCATACTTTCGCATATACCTGCCTGCCGGCCAACGGAACCTCGATGACCAGAAGCTGACCATCGTCTTTCCGCATGAGCCGAACCGGGTAAACGCTCGCCTCATGATCAATCTCTATATACAGATGTTGTTGCGAACCGCACTCGTCAATTCGCTGCTGGAAATAACCTTTTCCGTAAAATATGCCTACGCCTGTAAGCTGAACATTCAAGTCTGCTGCCGCCTTAACATGGTCGCCAGCTAATATACCAAGGCCACCAGAGTAAATCGGTAAGGATTCATCAAGTCCGAACTCTGCCGAGAAATACGCTATACCGCTTTTTTGCATCATCGCACCTCTATTTTTGAAAAGATTGCACTTCGCCACGTAAGCGCCTACCTTCATGCCTTAATACTATATGACGGTTTATGGTACACGTGCCTATGACGATCGGGAACAACCGTACCTCACAACTTGATACGATTAATAAAAAAGCCCGCGTTTTTCGCGAACTTAGTTGAACAAAGGCAGCTGATCGTACCTGATCGGCCGCGCAAATTCAGGGTGCCCGGGAGATTCTGCATCACCTGCTATCTCTAATCGATTCAAATAACTTACGCCCTACGCCTCTTATTCTCATACTCTCATCGACAATTAAATCGTGAAAGTGAGCAGTCTTAAATCCTGTCCTCATGTGAGGACCATCGACAGCTCGCCTCATTTTTCCGCAAGTTTCAGGATCTCCCCGGCTACCAGCTCGGGCGCGTAATGGTGCAAATAGTGGGAGGAGTTCGGCACGATGATCTGTTTGCCATCGGCCGACCAGGAGGTAAGTGTGGCCTGGCTGCTTTCCCAATCCTTGTCGTTGCCGAGCTTGCCGAAGGCGTCAGCCGTCAGCACCGTAATCGGGACGCCGAGCGGT
Organism: Paenibacillus sp. R14(2021); assembly: GCF_019431355.1. Lineage (NCBI taxonomy): Bacteria > Bacillati > Bacillota > Bacilli > Caryophanales > Paenibacillaceae > Paenibacillus > Paenibacillus sp. R14(2021). The sequence continues at coordinate 942,978 of NZ_CP080269.1, read as the reverse complement.
TTCTTTCCTTGCAGCACGGTCTCCGCGTTTTCCCTGCTTAGCCGGATTTCATCGGTCATGTTCCGATTGCCTGCCAGCAATAGCGTTGAAACTCGGTCCAATTCCCTCAGTTTCGGCGGAAGCATCTTAAAGCCGTTTCTCTCGCCAGCCATCGATTCCGCGAATCCGTCGAAATGATATAACGTACGCGCAATTCCGGCCTTCGTCAGAAAACGATAGACGAGCGGAACGATAGTCAGCGGCCTACTGGACGCATAGTACTCCGGACTCCCGCCTTCAATGAACAGGATTCCTTTCACTTCGTCCGGATATTTCTGGGCAAACCGGATCGCTTCGAGGGAACCCAAGGAATGGGCGGCGAATACGTAGGGCGGATGCTGTCCGGACCGCTCGAGCACCTGATGGATTTCCTCGGCGATCACGGAGGTGTCCCGTTTCTTTTCGGTCAATTCGCTGTATCCGTAACCGAACCGGTCGTAGACGGCGATTTTGACTTTGGATTCCAGCTTACTATACAGAGGATAGAAATCCACATATGGATTCGCCGTCCCCCATCCTACCGAGAAGACGACGGTGACCGGGCCTTGCCCGGCTGTGTACAGATGCATCCGGCCGCCGCTCACCTCGTACAACTGCCCAACCGGTTTATACGTTTTTAGATCGTGGCTACTCGCCAATCGTTGATAAATCCAACCCGCCAACAGCAGCAAGGCTACCGTCAGAATCAAATATGTGAAGACCTTCAACATTTTTCGTTTCCGTTTCATGGGATTCTCCTCTTCCGGCGCGGTTCCGCTGAATTTCACCCAGGTATTCTCTCATGGAATGATTTTCTCAGCATTAAAGGAGAAAGGAAACGGACCTCGGTCGGGGAAGTGCCCGACTTTGGTTAGGGTTTCCCGATATACTGCCAGTAGTTAGCGTAACGAAGGGCTGCAGCTTCTAACTAGTAATAACATTATATAAGATTATATCACTTCGCTACCGACTTGCTAAAAAAGGTAACCGATCATCTCTGATCAGCTACCTTCTTGGTTTTATTGAACAACAGTTACCCGTTAGCGGAACACCTTGTACGGCTATTTCTCCAATTCATAGCGGGCAGCAATAATGCCCGACTTGAGCGCTCGGCTGGATAACAGCTTGAGCCTGATTTTCTCGCCACCGCCGTCGAATACCGATTTTCCGTCGCCCAGGACAACCGGACAAATTGTAAGCAGGAATTCGTCGATCAGGCCGAGCTCAAGCAGCGTCCTCGCCGCTCCCGGGCTGCCGAAGATGACGAGATTTTTGCCAGGCTGCTCCTTGAGAACCTTGATTTCCTCTGCGATATTGGCCTTGATCAGCATCGTATTGTTCCATTCCACCTTGTCCATCGTCCCAGAAATGACGATCTTCTTAACATCCTGCAGCCATTTGGCATGCTCCATATCGTGCCTTGAAACATTCGGATTGTCTAGCACAGTGGGCCAGTAGCTCTCCATCATCTGATACGTCGTGCGTCCATAAACGGGAGCTCCGACTTCGGCTACGATCTCCTCGGCGTATTTCTCTAATTCCTCGTTGTACGGAATCCAATCGAGTCCTCCGTTCGAATCCGACGCATACCCATCCAGCGACACATGCATGAATAATACGAGTTTTCTCATGTCTGTTTCTCCCCTGATTTCGAATTTATTTTATTAGATTTTTTGGCCGTTGGCCCTCGTTTCATCCTGCTGTTACGTTCATTATAAATCATTACGTTTCGAAAGTTTAAGTAGAATTTTTTTTCAAAGGTAACAATGTTCCCAGTTATGATCTGGCTATGGAGCAGCTGCAGGTAATCGAGGATGAAGTCGCCGTTGCACTGCTTTGCGGCAAGCTGGCTCGCCTATTGGTTGCCATGGCACAAAGCGGTGAAGCTTACGAACCGGATCGAGCTCATCCTATGAAACAAGCTGCTTAGGCGCTTCTCTGTTAGCACGAAAATTGGTTTATTCGCAGGATCTCAAGACTGCACGGAGTACCGGATTGCGTTGAACATAAGGGCACAGACCCGTACCATTAGGATAACCGGCCTCCACCCACCGGATAGGCGTAACGAAGGAATGAAAGGGCATCGACCCATCGAGAAATGGGTGTGAAAGCTTCCGGAGGTTCGTGGAGCAGCGTGCAGAAGAGCAGTAAAAAAGGAGCGAAAACTCGCCCCTTCGGTTCCCGCATGCGCTTCTGTTGCTAAATTTGACGGTACATCCGATCATCGTCGAATCGATAAGCCGGATACCTTCAAGGTATATCCCCTGTACCTTATCGAACGGTTGGTTATTGAAATTTTTCCTATTATGATGAGGGCGCCGTTTCAGGTTTATTTATAAAGATATATAAAAACTGAATGTACTTTCCATCCGTAATAAAGAAATCATAGCCAGTTACCACATTTGGGTTTCCTTCCGGACCATAGCTCCAACTAAGCTTTATAATGTTATGATGCTCGTCCAACTGGTTCTTAGTAAAAACAAAACCGGGAAATTTCGCTTGAACCCCATCAATTAAATTCATGAGTGCATCTCGTCCCCGAAATATGTCTGGATAGAAGGGATCAAGAATTTCACAAGTATCGGAATACACTTCATCGATGGATTGTTTCCTCTTCTGTCGATCAGTTTCACTCCAGATTGCCAAGTGCATGTTTATTAATGCTTCTGTAGATTCCATGCGTACTCACTCCCCCAAAAATAATAATTTTCATTCAAATGTCATTTCATTCCAACTTGTTACTTCCTCTACGGACATCCGGATGGATGGATGGCCTTCTTTCAAAGCTTTACCAATTGCGATAAGAATGACGGAGACATACCGTTCGCTGATACTAAAGGCTTCTTTGAATGCATTTAAGTCATAACCAGCCATCGCGACCGTATCATATCCTCTTGCTTTTGCTGCAAGCATTAGCTGCATGGAAACCAGTCCTCCATCGATATATGCATATTTGCTTAGCAACTCATAAGGGAAAGATTCATACATTTTTAGTGTATTCTCAACTTTCCTTTGTTTATCGCTTTCCGTCATGTAACCTGCTTGAACTGTGCGCTCATATATGGTTTCTGTTTTTTTGTAGCTCTCCAAATCTCCAAGTACGGCGATTATAGCAGACGCATCTTTGACTTGTTTTTGATTGAATGCGATTGGAAGCAGTTTCTCCTTCAGCGTTTGGGAATCGATTACTAGAAAACGCCAAGATTGAAGGTTGACTCCGGACGGTGCTTGGACCGCATCGGTAAGGATTGCTTTGATTTCTTCGCGGGATAATTTGAATGTCGGATCATACGTACGAACAGACCTTCTCTCGTGCATAATTGCGGATAGATCATTGTGAGAGATCGGGGCTTCCACTGTCATGATAAAATCCTCCTTGGATTGAAATATACTGCTTGCAGTTGAATTGAAATTTCAGTGGCGTCAGGCGAAAAATGAAAACCAGCATAGGTAGCTTTTTGTTTTGAAGCTTCAATGGCTTCTATTTTTGTAGTGTTCACTAAATATATAGTGACAAGAATAAATTGTCAAACGATGTTTTTCTTCCATCAACCTCCCCTGATGCAGTGCACCTATATCCAATCGCCCACTCGATAGGTTGAAAATGGAGTATTTATTGGATTGTTAACAGCAAAAAGATCAGCCCGTAAATGGGCTGATCTTTTTGCTGTTCCATGTTAGGAAGGCCAAAGACGCAAAGAATTTGCAACAATAGCTTGCAATTTTTCGCGGCTCGTTCCTGCTCCCGCTTGAACAGCCATACCTTGGAATATGGTCGCATAGAAGCACGCTAATTGTTCCGTATCGACATCTGCAGCAAGCTCCCCGCTCTGTTTCGCTTGTTCGAACCTGTCACGGAGTGCAGCTTCTCCCCCAGCGCGGCGAGCATTCAATTCTTGTCTTATGGCATCTCCGGCTTCTCCGGAGGATAGTGCCCCCTGCACGGTTAAGCACCCAAGTGGCGTCTCAGGATTGGTCGTAGCCTCGGCAGCTCCGTAAAGCAGGTATTCAACGACTTCGCGGGCGCTTGGTTGCTGAAAGGCTTCCCTCATATAAGCAGCTGGTCCTTCCGCATATCGATCTAGAATTTTGCGAAATAATTCTTCCTTGTTCCCAAAGGCCGCGTATAAGCTCGGCGTATTAATACCCATAGCCTCTGTCAAATCTGCCACGGATGTTCCTTCATACCCTTTTCGCCAAAATAAATGAAGCGCAGAATCTAGAGCGCTTTCGATATTAAATACACGGGGACGTCCCCTTACCATTGAGGTATCCCCTCCATTCTTTTTTAACTATACGACTATATTGAATCTTATTATGCAACTAAATGTCAAGTAAGGCTAATTCAGACCTTCATGTAACTCCTGTTTGACAACATCGAGCCACTCGGTATATATTTAGCAGTCACTACATAAACGGATTCAAAGGATATGTAGTCATGGTAACTCTTGATCTGTAGATCGTTTCTAGAATTGGAAGTTCGCCACAACTGGATAATGGTCCGACGGATACCCTCCGTTTATTTGGCAGCGATCGATCTGCACCTTCAAGATTTCGAATTCGGCGGTAGCAAATATATAGTCGATCGGTTCTCCCGAATCGCCGCCCTTAAAGCCATGGAATGTTAGACCCGGATTTCCTTTGATCAGGGAATAAGCGTCCTTCAAATCGCTTTTCTTGCCGTCAACCTCGATCTCGCCTCGCAGAAAACGAATCGGGAATTCACTAGGAAACGAGTTGAAATCCCCTGAAAGCAACGCCGGAAGCCCATCTAAAGCGCGCTGTCTAGCCATATATTCCCCTATTATTTGGATCCCAAGGTCTTTCGCTTCCTGGCTATGATGGTCCAGATGGGTGTTGTAAAAATAGAAGGATTTACCTGACTTTCGATGAAGGAAACGCGCCCACGTACAGATTCTCGGCAACGAGCTATTCCAACTAATCGAAGCTTCCGACTCAGGTGTTTCAGACAGCCAAAACTGTCCTTTTTCTTCAATTGTCAGCTCGTCGCGGTTATAAAAAATGGCATTGTGCTCATTCTCATGCTCCCCGAATCGACCTTGCCCGAACCAATCATATTCTTTCAATTGAGCCTCCAAATCTCTGAGCATCGAGTGATAGCCTTCCTGCGTGCCGATAAGCATAGGATGATGTTCTTTGATAACGGCGGTCGCTCGGTCGATTCGTTCCGGCCAATAATCGGAGCCATCATTGATTTCTGGATAGCGCAAATTGAAAGTCATAACAGAGATTTCTAACATAACGATGCAGTCCTCTTTTCTATTATTTTCAATAATACACTGAACCTAATATAATGCCATGGATAAACGGAAACGGTTACATCCACCTATATTTTACATCGTTTATACCAACATATGAAAGTGCATAATTCCTCACCTGAGTTGGTCTCTGACGCTTCAATTAACGATGACTTTGTGATTACTTATGAAACGATTCACCTTAAATTACTCTTCAACTATCTGCCCATTAACGTAAAGCTGCCGATCGTGTGCCGGCACTTTACCTACTACGGGGAGGGTATCTTCATTATGTCCGCGTAAAACGCGGATCTAATGCTTATACCTTCATGTCTACATACACTTGGACAGTTATCACTTCCTTTCGCCGGAACTTTCCCAAAATCGCAAAAAACCAGCTGCTACAGCAGCTAGTTCTTTGTACGACATGGCTTGTTAATCCCTGCCATAACTTGAGAAAAGCTGTCGAGTGGCAGCCTTTCTATCATTTCCTCTCCCAGGATTATCCCTTTAATCCCGTCGTGGCGATCCCCTCTACGAAATGCTTCTGCGCCAGGAAGAAGACAACGATTTGCGGCATGATCGAAACAAGTGACATCGCCAGTACTTGTCCCCACGAAACGGCGGATTGCGTATCGATAAACATTTTCACGGCGAGCGGTACCGTATACTTGTCCACTGAGTTCAAATAGATAAGCGGTCCCAAATAATCTTCCCAGTGCCAGAGAAAGGAGAAAATCATCACCGTAATGAGCGCGGGCTTGGTCAGCGGCATAATAATTCTCCAATAAATCCCGAACCAGGTGCAGCCGTCGATCTTAGCCGATTCGTCCAGCTCCACGGGAATTCCCCGAATGAATTGCACCAGAAGGAAGATAAAGAACGCTCCGCCCATCATACTCGGCACGATAAACGGCAAATAGGTGTTGATCCAGTTGAACTTGTGGAACATGACGTATTGCGGGATCAGGGTAACTTGACCCGGCAGCATGATGGTGACAAGCAACAGGGAGAATAGCCATTTTTTCAGAGGGAAAGGAATCCGGCCGAAACCGAATGCCACGAGGCTGCTCGATACTACGGTCAAGACGGTAGTGGTGATATTAAGCTTGAAACTATTGATATAAAAATAGGTAAACGTATATTTGGGCAGCGCCACCCAGCCGTCGTGAAAATTGCTCCACATCCATTTTGCCGGAAAGATCGCGGGGGAGCCAAGCTCCATATTCGATTTTAGCGATGCCCCGATCCACCATAACACGGGATAAAACATGACCGCGCTAAACAAGAGCAGCGTAAGGTGAACTGGCCACTTCTTTTTTGACATGTTAGCCCCTCCCCCCTGCTTCATTCTCGTAATAAACCCAGTACTTGGACGCTGTAAAATTAAGCGCCGTTGCAACGGCCACAATAACGAGCAGAATCCATGCCAAAGCGGATGCGTATCCCATATGCAAGGCGGAAAACCCTTTCTGGTACAAATAGAGCGCATACATTTCGGTTGAATTCAGAGGCCCGCCTTTCGTTACGACGAAGGCTGAAGTAAAGCTTTGAAACGACCCGATCACGCCCATAATCAGGTTGAAAAAAATCACCGGAGACAGCATGGGCAGCGTGACGGCAATGAATTGCCTGAACTTGCTGGCGCCGTCTACCGACGCTGCCTCGTAAAGATCCTTGGGCACCTGCTTTAATCCTGCCAGGAAAATGATCATGGCGGAGCCGAACTGCCAAACGCTAAGGGTGATCAAGGTTCCCAGCGCCGTTTCGGGCGAGCCGATCCAGTTTTTGGCATGCATGCCGAAGAAAGATGCCAGGTGATTAATAAACCCGTTGATGCCGAATATATTTCTCCATAACACGGCAACCGCGACGCTTCCGCCGATTAATGAAGGAAGGTAGATGATCGTTCGGTAAAAGGAGATCCCGCGAATATCCCGATTCAGCAGCATCGCGACCATCAAAGCGAACAAAAGCCGCAATGGAACCGATATTAAAACGAATACAAAGGTGACGCGCAAGGAATTGTAGAAATAGCGATCTTCCGCTATTGACATGAAATTTTGAAACCCGATCCATTTGGGCGGGGACAAAAGGGAAAAATCAGTTAACGAATAGTAGAACGACATTAACATGGGCCATAAGTTTAGAAAGAGAAACCCGATAAGCCATGGGGAAATGAATAGGAAGCCGGCCAAAGCATTGGAACGAAGTTTCCGGTTCATAGAATCCCCCATTTTATTTCTCGTATTTTTTTGCGGCTTTGGCCAGTTCGTCGTAAGCTTGTTCCGGCGTGATTTTTCCGAACATGAGCTGCTGTTTAATATCGCTTTCTTCTTTGCCGAAGTCTGCCCATCCTGGCGCTCCTGGATTGAAGGCTTGTGAACTCTTGGCTGTCATGTCGATCATTTCCACCGTCAGTTGATCGCCTTGATTGAACTTTGGCTTCATCACAGATACGATATTGTTTGAAATGGGAATGCCCCTGGTAGTTCCGTCGATTTCCGTGGCTTCGGGATCGTTAATGAACCAGTCAATAAATTTCTTGGCTTCCTCTTTATATTTCGAATCCTGATTGACGGAGAAATAGAAGGTTGCCTTCAGCCATCCTCCGGGCTGCTCAGCTTTTGGAATCGCCGCAACCCCGATGCTGTTTGGCTTCAGGCTCTCGTAAGCTGAGACTTGCGCCGCATGCATGCCCTTGAAAATCAGCTGTCCTTTGATAAGCATGTCCTGGGTCGGGTCCAGATCGATATCGGCTAGCTGTACGTCCGGGGGCGGCACGATTCCTTTCTTACGGAGGTCGGCGAATGTATTCGCGTATTCCAGCCAAGTCGCTTTATCATAGTTGAATTTCCCTTCTTGCGTAATCGGCCAGCCTTTGCCCTTGCTCAGTTGATAATTCGCATACAGCGTACTGTCCGCCGTGCCGTCTTTAAAAGGATATTGGTCTTTGCCGAGCATGGATTTGATCTTCTCGCCCATGCTGAAATAATCTTCCCAAGTCCACCCGTCTTTCGGCGGAGCAATGCCAAGTTTCTCGAGCGCCGATTTATCGTAAATCATGCCCCATGCATTGCCCCCGAGCGGAACCGCTGTCAATTTTCCGTTATATTCTCCGGTTTCCAATAGCTTCGGATCGACATCATTGATATTGATGCCCGTGGATAAATCCGACAATTGACCGCGTGCATTCCAATCGGCGAGCCAAGCGGCGTCCATTTGAATGATATCGGGAGCGTTTTTGGATGCGGCTTCGGTCGATAATTTATCGAGGTAGCCATCGAATCCGGAGTACTCGGGTTCGAACGTGACATTCGGATGCTTTTTTGTATACAAATCCAACATTTTCAGCGTCGCATCATGTCTTGCCTGGGACCCCCACCACATAATGCGAAGCTTGACTGACTCGTTCCCGTTTGAAGCGGAAGTGTCTGCCGTATTGGTTTTCGGCTTCGCCTCGTCCTTTACGCCTAGGGAGCTGCAGGCGGTAGAAAACGAGGTTAATAGTAACAGCGTAATTCCGAGCCGCAGAAATTTCTTCTTCATGATTTCACCTCTTATTGGGATTGGTAAAGCGCTTTCTTAACTAGAATGTTACCAACCGCCTTTTCGAGCGTCTACATAAGAAATGTCCGATTATCGTTTAAAAAGTTCAGAATGTTAGTGTTTATGGATATCCGTCGGACTGACCCCGCTGAAATATTTTTTGAACACGGTGCTAAAATACGATACGTTTTTATACCCTACCTTCTGGGCAATTTCGTAAATATGAAGCTTTCCTACTAGAATCAGATGCTTCGCATTTTCCATTCGCACGCGCGTCAGGTAACCGTGAAACGTTTCGCCGGTTGTTTTTTTGAAAATATCGCATAGGTAGTTTCGCGATATGAATACTTTTTCGGCCAGCTCAGTCAGCGTGACCTCCTCAAAGTAGTGCTGTTGTATGTATTGGATGATAAAGTCCACGGTTTCTTTGTGTTTGTCACCGAAGCTTCGGCTTCTGCAAATCGAAGAGATCTTATCGGCGATCCAGCAGCGGAAATCGTCAGGCTTCATGATAGCGTTTATTTCTTCGTGAATAAGCGCGGGCGGGAACATCTCATCGAGCGGGAGGCCAGCTTCATTCAACGCATACGTGACCATCGTCCAGCACTCTATGCCGAACCGCCGAAGAGTGGACGGGGCCAAGACACCCTGTTCGTCAATCTGGCGCAGGAAGTCGTCTATAATTTGTTGCGCCCGTTTCTCCTGCGAGGTTAAAATCGCCTCTCTCAAATGCCGGTGCCATTTCACCAGGCCAATGGAAGGACTCGGAAGGCGCGTAAGCTGCAGGTCATGGATTGCTCTTGTGAGAACGGTATGCAGCGTTTGCAGCGAGATCGGCTTGGATAGATAATCCTCCACATTTAAACGGAGCGCCTGACGAGCATACTCGAAGTCGTTATAGCCGCTGTGAATAATAATCTTTCCTTCATACCCTTCTCTCCGGAGGGAATGAATCATCTCGATTCCGTCCATGTCCGGCATATATATATCGGTTACGATAATGTCGGGCCGACTCGTGCGGACAATTTCCAACCCATCCCGACCATCCATTCCTTCGCCCGCTAACTCGGCACCTAGCTCATCCCACGGGATCATAGATTTCAACCCTCTGAGTACCGACCTGTCGTCATCGACAATCGCAATTTTCCACATGGTTTGTTCTCCTCTCGCATTCATTTCCTTGAAAAATCATGATGAAGTCGTCGGCTGGCTCAGTAAAGGAATCGAAACCGAAATAACAGTTCCACTATTGAATGCGCTTTCAATAGTTACGCCAAACGAACGGCCAAATAAAGCATCAATACGCTCGCGTACGTTTCGAATCCCGTACCCTCCTTTTACCTTTTTGCGGTTTTCCGGCCCGTTGACCTGAAAACCTCTTCCGTCATCCATTATCCGGATCGTAATTCCGCTATCGGACGAAAAGGCTTCGATAAGGATGAACCCACTGCTGCGGCCGTGGAAGCCGTGAAGGATGGCATTCTCTACGAATGGCTGCAAGGTGATTTTCGGGATCAAAGAAGTCATTAACGATTCCGGAACCCGGACTTCATAATCAAGCCCTTCCTCCCAGCGAAGCTGTTGAATGCGGAGATAGCACTCCACATGCCGAAGCTCGTCGGCGATCGGAATAAGACTCTCTCCGTTGGAAAGCCCGATTCGAAACATTTGCCCTGTCAGCTCAAGAATGTTACTGATCTTATGTTGTCCTTCCTGCATGGCCATCCAATTGATTTGATCAAGGGTGTTATACAGAAAATGTGGATTAATATTGGCTTGAAGCGCCTTCACTTCAGCCTCGCGCTGACGGCTGTGCTGCACTTCAAGCGCTTTGTATAGTTCGTCGATGCGTTCCATTTGCCTGCGGTAGCTGTTAAACAAATAACCGAATTCATTTCGGTAATCATCGGGCAGGAACACTTTAGTGCTGTCGAATGCGTATATCCCCATCGCCTGAACTAGGATCCGGAGCGGCTTAAGAAGCTGCCTCGAAATCGATAAGCTAATGGCGATTGTAATGAGAATCGTGGAGAGGCCGATCAACAATAATAGTTTCGCCAGTTTGAAGCTCCCGCTGGTCACTTTCCTCCATGGCGTAATTTCAGTTAACGTCCAATCCGAATTGAACATTTTGGACCAGGCGAGCAAATATCGTTGGTGATTCTTTGCATCGATTCGTAGGCTTCCGGCTCCGCTTATCGGATCTTTTATATAAGTCGAGATGTTTTCCGCGATAGGCTGGCCCACCCCGACGAGGAGATTCCCCCCGGAATTAAACAGCATGCGGTTAGCGGAATCCGATCCGGCCTGAATCAGACTCCGGATCGCGGATGCCTTCACGTTTATTACGATCAGCCCTTTATATTCATCTTTGCTGGAGTAGATTTTTCTTGCGAAACTCAAGACGGAGACTTGCCCTTGGAACGTGTCGATGGTATGTTCTCCGATCCAGGTAAAATCGGTCGTTTTTACCGCCGGGTACCAGCTCTCCTTTTGCAAACGCGAAAAATTGTAAAATTGCACGGGTCTTTGCCAGTCGGAAAGAACCGGGTGCTCGATGTAGAGATGAATGGAGAAGATGCTTGAAACGCTATTTGCAATATTGGTCAAATATTGCAGCGTATCGTTAATTTTTTTGTGGCGGGTATAATCGTCTCCGTTATACGAGAGATAATCGAGAAAATCCATGTTGAGCGTTGTGGAGAGCGAGATTTGTTCGATCGCGTTCAGTTGGATCACCAATTTTTTGCTTAATTCGGTCAGCAGCGCTTGTTGATAGTATGATGTGGTTTTCGATAATTCCTGGGATGAAACCGTATAAGAAATCCAAGTAATAATAAGCGTCAGAATGAAAATAGATCCGGCAAAGCAGGCAAAAAATATGCGATTCCAGCGAAAAACTTTTAAAGGGTTGTACATGTTCTCCGTCCTCCGGCATTATAAAGTGCTTTTCAGAGCGATTCGATATGTAAAAAGGAACAGGTTGCCGCGGCAGCCTGCTCCTCTTTTCATTTAACTATCGTGTCCTATAAGCGGAGCATTTGCCTATTCATCTCTTGCACTTTTTCGTCTCTTAGGGCATCAGCAGTCGGTCGAGTCCGATAGCACTGATCAGCATACGTTCCTTTTTATTTTCGAGCAGCTGCTGGGTCCAATCCACGAAGCCGCCATCGCCAATGTTGTACTCGCGTCCACCAATAGTTGTTTTGATCGTAAACTGCATTCCTCTGTAGTAGGTATTGGCAGAAAATGCTTTATTGGCTTTAACCGTCATATCAGGTGCTTGCTCCCCGATGTGCCGAACGATCCGTTCAACCAGCCCCTCGCTGTCGTTGTACCCACCTCGTGCATTAATAATTATTTCGATTTCTGACTGATACTTCGACCGAAAGATCTGCCTGTACGCCGCAATATGTTCCCAGATTGCCTGCTTTTCGAATCCGTATGAGCCGATGTCCTTCCCGGAAGTAACCATCGCATACAGGCTGAAATGTGCCAGCATGCCAGGCAGATTTGGAAACTTCTGCGCTCTTACATGCCGGTGCGTTGAGGAGAAACGAACCAGGTCAGAATGATTCTGCAGGTCGCCCGACTTGACGCCGTCCGCAATATGAAGGGCGATTAAATTGGTCACGTCCGCGAGAACCTCTGTTCCCCGGAGCGCGGAAATGACTTTGTTCTGATCGGCCGGCGCAACGACCGAGCACGAGCCAAGCGGAGCTACAGGCGACAGCTGGATTGGCGTATATTTATGGCTCTGCGCGATTCTAAGCAGTTCAAGCTCCAATTGCTTCAGTGCGATTGGATCGACAGTTGCTGGCTTCACGAACCGATTTTCTTTGTAACTACGCAAGAGCTCACCCGGCGATCTATTAGCATTCCGTCGCCGAAACACTTCCAACAAAAGCGTGTTCAGCTCCGAACCTGACTTGCCTGTGGATAGCAGCTCGACGAGCTCATCCTGTTCAAACTTGTGGAGGACGCCTCTGATTTCATCCTCTCCGCGCTCCGCTTCTTTCTTTTCCATCGAAATCTCATCGCCCCCGGATATTAAAAAAAATTCAGCAGACACACTATAAAGACAACAGCGAAATCATTGGAATTGGTGAGTAAAACGAATCTATACGTTGAAGAGTTAGTGCAAAGAATCACAAACAGATTAGGAGAAGATGTAAAGGCATGGAAAAACTCCAACACGCCTGTGAAGGTCGGTACTCATAGGAGCTGGTAATTCAACTGACTTAATCAGACAAGCGAAAGAAGCGGAATGCGATGTTTATATCACGGGTGAAAAAAAGGAATATAAGTGAGTAAGGCCCCTTGAAGAAAGAAGGGGCTGTTAACTGACTTCAGGAAAAACCCTCTTGCGGAGATTTATTCCCAGGCCATATCGGCCTGTTCCAGCAGCTGCTTCAGCGCGCGGATCGCGGTCACGACGCGCTTCGGATTGCTGGCATACGGCATATAGTGATGCAGATGCGGCTCCACGGACAGAAATCCGTCGTATCCGCGTGCCTGCAGCGCCCGCAGCAGCTCCTCGATTTGGCCTTCGCCCGCTCCGGCAGGAACGAATTGTTTCGGCTCGGACGCCGCGTCTTTGACGTGGATATAGGCGGTATACGGCACCAATTTCGGATACGCCTCCGTCATTGGCTGCACGTCGTTCATCACGAAATTGCCGGGATCGAAAGCAAGGCGCAGCGCGTCCGATGAGCAGTGCCGCAGGATTTCCAAGCAACGGTCGTCTTTGGAGCCGTATAAGTCGCTGTCATTCTCCAAAATAAGGATGACGTTATTTCTTTCGGCGATGGTCGTCAGCTGCTCCATTCGGCTCAGTACCTCGTCCCTGCAAGCATCCAGCTCTCCATTCGCCGGAGGGTGGTACGAGAAGATGCGGATATACGGCGTTCCCATTGCATGGGCAGCCGCTATGGCTCTGTTCAAGCTCTCGAGCTGCGGCGCAAAATGATCGGCGATCCCGTATTTGCCGATGGGAGACGCAATCGAAGAGATCCCGAAGCCGCGTTCGTCCGCGGCCTTGCGAATCCGAGTGAGCTCCTCACCGGACAAATCGAGCACGTTCTTGCCCCATACGCCGCGAAGCTCGATATAGGAGATCCCCTCCTGCCCTAGGACGTCCAGCTGTTCTTCCAAATCATGCGAGATTTCATCGGCGAAGCAGGTCAGTTTCACTTTTGGCATAGGGGTTCCCCCTCTTATTTGGTCGTCCCGAAGGAAGCGGACATATCCTCGGCTGCAGCTGGCGCTTGAACGGCTTTCTTTACGTAATTGGAGGTTCGGATCCGTTCTTCCAGCTCCGCTTGGAAGGCATCGCCGTCAATTGGAACCGTGACGGGACGCTTCTGGAAGGAAGACAGCATGATGCCGTTGGCAAGTGTCAGGGAACCGAGTCCCTCCGGTCCTTCCGCGATCAAGTCGACGCTCTTGCCAAGCAGGCGCTCGATTAGACGTTCCGTTACGACCCGGTGGCCACTCGGCGCATTCGCATTGACGGCAATTTCCTCCGGTGCAATTTCCCATTCGGCAAAACGCTGGTCCGTCTCTCTCGTGAAGGCGAGCATCGGCTGCGGATATTTATAGTGAAGCAGTTTGCCGTTCTCCAGAATCAGTTTGCCGAGATCGCCTACGATTTCCATCCGGTTCGTGCCTGGCAGCTCCGCCGTCGTCACGATCAAATGGCCGATCATGCCGCCCGGATGCTCGAAATACGCAGTCACCTCGTCCTCGACCTCAATGTCATGATATTTGCCGATATGCGCATGCCCCGAAATCAAATCCGGCATCCCGAACAGCCATTGATACATATCAAGCGTGTGCGGACATTGGTTCGTCAGGATGCCTCCGCCCTCCCCGGCCCATGTGGCACGCCAGCCCCCGCTGTCATAATACGCTTGGGAGCGGAACCACCGGGTATGAATCCATGTCGCGCGAGTCAGCTTGCCCAGCATGCCGCTGTCCATGATCGCTTTGAGCTTTGCGTAGTAAGGGAGTGTCCGCTCTTGAAACATGATGGCAAACTGCAGGTCCGGCCGCTGCCGCTTGGCGGCTTCATAGGCTTCAATCATTGCCTTTGCCGCATTGACATGAACGGCAATCGGCTTCTCGCACATGACATGAATGCCCCGTTTAAACGCTTCCATCGCGATAAAGGGATGATCGTAATGCGGAACCGCGATGATCACGACATCGAGTCCCGATTGCTCCAGCAGATCGACAGCGTCGTAATAGGCCGTCGTGCCTTGCGCCTTGGCCGTGGCATCCGCCTTCTCCTTATCGATATCGCAAACGCCGACAAGCACTGCGTTCTCGATCTTGCTTAGGTCGTTCACATGGTGCTGTCCGATGCTGCCTATGCCGACAAGTCCGAATTTAATGACGCGTTCGCTCATTTGGGCACCCTCCCGATTTTCATTTGAATAGCACCCTTTCATCCTATATCATTACAAATACAACTTCCTTGAAGATATTGCCTCAAAAGTGGACAATCTTGCTCATGTTAGGAGGTCAACGGAATGCTTTCCGACTACGTTAACCAGTTCGACGACCATGTGAAATTTCTTCATGCCACGCGGCAGCCACCCTTCAATATTCATTTCCATCTGCATCAAGGCTGCGAAATCTTCTTCCTTATCCGGGGCGACGTCAACTACTTCGTAGACAAAACCGTATATCCCCTTCAAATCGGCGATCTCATCATCACGAACGAGCATGAAATCCATAAGCCCGCCCTCACGACGGATGCGCTTTACGAGCGGGTCACAATCGAATTCAACCCGGCGCTCATCGGCTTGTTTCAAACGGAGCAGCTGCGGCTGATGCAATGCTTCTACGACCGGCCTGCCGGTGAATATAACAAAATAACGCTGAACGAGCAGGAGAAATCCGCCTTGGCTGGGCTGTTCGCCAAATATAACGACACGCTGAAGCATCCTTTCCCCGAAGCGCCGTTCATCAAGCTGGGTTGCCTGATCGAAATTTTGGTTCTGGTGCAGCGCTGCTTCAACGCGAATAAGGACAAGGACCGGGGCAAGGAGATGCCCGCACGATTAATCCCCGTTCTGGATTTTCTCGATCTGCACCTTGCCGAGGATTTGTCCCTAGAGCGGCTCGAAGGCTTGTTTTATTTCAGCAAATATCATCTGAGCAGGCTGTTCAAGAAGCATACCGGCAGCACGATTCACGAATATATCGTCTATAAGCGCATCGCCCTTGCCAAGAAGCTGCTTAAGGAAGGCAGCAGCGTCACCGAAGCCTGCATCGACGCAGGCTTCAACGATTATTCGGGCTTCCTGCGCATGTTTAAGAAAAAAGTCGGCGTGCTGCCCAAGCATTATGCGAAGCGGAGCCACGTTCAGCTTCCTGATTAGCCTCATCCGCCCAACACGCAAGCCGCACCGAGCGCTGAAGCCAATAACGCCAGTTTTATCAGAATACTTATTTCATAATTGCTAACTCGATGGATGATAGTTGTTCTTATTCCACTCGTATCTCATCCAGTTATATGTAAAGTAGACACTCAAGCTGTATCCTTTAGCAACTCCGGGAAAGGTATCCCTAAAAGCTGCCGGCATTCATTTGCCCGCAGCTTTTCTCGCTTTTCTCCCTGTAGCCGTTGAATCTCCATTCAACTATTGTACCCGTTTGCTTAATGAGATCATTGTAACAATTCTGATGAGTTTAAAACTAAAATTCCATTTGTAGTAAGTTTTCTTATTGACGCTTCTCTCTTTTTATCAGTTGCACTAGCCACAGCATCACGAATGACGGTAACTTTAAATTTTTTACGCAAAGCACCTTTCGCTGTTGCAGTAACACAGCCCTCCGAAAAAAGACCTACAATTATTAAATGTTTGATACTCTTGTTTTTTAAATAATTTACTAATTGTGAATTACTTAAAGCATCACCTTGTTTTTTGGGGAAGTAGATGTTATTAACAATTTGAAGGCGTTCATCCAGCTCAGCACCCACACTACCTTTTAATGCGGCACGATTACGAAACCAGTTTGAAAAAAATTGTTTCTTTTCAAATTCGTTCCCTACATAGATTATAGGTATTTCAGCAATATTAGCTTTCTTAATAATAGCATTTATACTGTCGATCATAGGACTAACTTGATTCTTTGCTATAGGCATACGAGCTTCATTTCCCACAAAATCTTTTTGAACATCCAAAATAACTAATGCTGAGTCCGTTACATCTTCTTTTTGACCTCTCACCACATATCTCCCCCAATTGGAGTTGTTTATGTGTTTACTATACCATTGCTACAAAAATAATTAATCAAGCTTAGGTATGGACTCCGATTCAGTCTTGGGACTGACATTACTTCATTAAATTGTCCGTTAGCATTCCTGTAGATGAATTAATTTCGTCTTTGAAAATAGAAAAGCGCCTCGGTACGATGAAACCATGTGCGTTGAACGCCATTTGATTGGATTAGAAGATGCCTTACATGCCCTCTCAGCCCGTAAGTTACTGTCATTGGCGTTCATTTGTTTCGATTTGATGGAGGATTTCGTCAACGACGTGCGCGATCGGTGCGGTGGCGTCGATTATAATCCCGTTTTTGGGAACGCCTTCTTTCGTTTGATGCAAGCGCCGAATGATTTCCCGTTCCTCTGGTCTGCCACCCCAGTCAGTTGGGTCCAGTGCCACTCGCTCATCAATCCGCCGGAGACAGGTTTCCAGTTCGACCTCAAGGACAAACACGCTGTCGAAGAGATTAATGAATTTGGGAAAATTCCGCGAACCACCGCAGAAAAATGTTACCGCCTCATCTTGATTGGCGACCAAAGCTTTTACTTTATCTACATGCCAAATGTGGTGTTCGGGTTTAAAACCATCCGTCGGGGTACCAGTTTCCGGGTCGCCTTGATAAGCCAATTCACGGTCACCATGAATGGCATGGTAGCCGCGCCGTTGCAATTCGTTGCAGACCGTAGTTTTGCCGGCGCCGGAAACGCCTTCAATCAGATAATTCCTAATGCCCATGGCAGACCCTCCATTCAACTGGATAAGCACAATAAATTAGATGTTTCTATATTGTCGCTAAACTGACCGTTAGCGAAAAGAAGGCAACCAACCGATGCTTCTGGTCGGCTGCCTTCGTGCTATTATTGAGCTCTCGTACCCGTTAGTTCAGTCCATAATGCAGAATTTGATATCTGACGGACTCATTACCAAATGTAAACCACAAGAAACAACCAAACCATAACTCCCGCAACTAAGCTAAACCATGCAAAGAATCTATTTTCTTTCTTTATTATAGGGAATAGTGCTATTCATCAACTCCTCCTTTACGAATTAGCCTAATACTATCATAGATACCATTTGTTGTTAAAGTAATCTGCCAGTTAGCTTAATGCCCTCCCGCAGTCTACAACGTAGTGTAGTTCTTAAGGCAAAAGTAAAGACTGTTAGCAAGCCGTTTAAAGCTATATGATTTCCAATTTTTCAAATAAACGATCTAATTTAAGCATACATAAGAACATGTAGAGTCACTCTGGAATTGTCGAATTTAAAATAAATGCTGCCACTAATTGTGTAGCAGCATTTAGCATTTTTCATTGTTTTTCAACAAATAATCATTCAACGGTGACCTGAACCTTTTAGTTTTGATTAATTATCTTCATACAAATTTCAACTTCATTTAGGTGATCATGGTCATATACTTCTATAATGAATGCTTTCGGCCAATCTTTTTGAAGCTGATTATTTCGAATCCATCCATCCAAAAATCCATATAGTTCACCCATAAGGGACTCATCACCAGTTACAGATGCATAATGGCCCGTTAGATGAAAATATTCCATTCCTTCCGGGATGTCTGCAGCCGATTCAGTCACTATATACCCTGTATAAAAATACCCCTCGATATGGTCGTCGCCGCGCTTAGGCTCATAAAGGATAACCTCGATGTCGGTTCGCCCGGATATTTCATTCTCACGATCACGATGTGATTGCATAGCTTGAGGAATGAGCTTTCCGTACTCGGAAAACAATTCACAATTCCTTATCCCGATAACCTTATACTCCCTGTATCCGACCTTTGCCTCTAAAACCTTCTCCTCCTTAGGTTCATTTATTTGTTGTATGTTTGTGTCCGAAGTGCTTGCGTATCCGTTTTCCGTATAAAGAGCTAATATTTCTTGTTCAGAAAGGACCTTATTGTAAAGACGAATATCATCAATATCTCCATGAAATAAAAATCGTTTTTCATTTGTATTCTTTTTACCAATGAAAATCGGTTCCTCCGGGTGAGGTCTGAGTGTTCCGGCTTGGGTATCGTGAAGTTCTCCATTGATATACAATTTATGAAATGCACCATCGAATACTACAGTAATATGGTACCAAACACCGCGTTGCAGATGACTTTTTGACACCGCGTCGGTAGTTTCTTTCATTCGATGCCAAGTAATGATTGGGCCTAAAGCACTTAATTGAAATACACGGCGAAAATTGTCCTTATTCTTGTTCTTTCCGCCATCATCTTGAGAAACAATGGCGTTATTCCACCATGCCAAAGATGCCTTCTCATCATATCGAGCCCAAACAGAGATAGAAAACGCCTCACTGTCTAATAACGGCGGGGGGGAAATCTCAATAAAGGCTTGCTCACCATCAAATTCATATGCAGAATTCGGTTGCCCAAACCGATCTGAAGTTAGTACCGCACCTTCAACGCGTCCGTGAAATCCGTTTTCACTGGAATCGTTCGCATTGCCATGAAATAATACTCAGCTACTAATCCGTTACATAAGCTCATTTAAACTACTCCCTTTCATCATTTTTTCAATTAATAATGCCACACATTCCAACGGTTACCATCAGGATCATAGAAGTGAAATAGTCGGAATCCTTGCGATGGAGGGTTTCCAGTAAGTCCCGAAACTCTTACTCCAAGGGCATGCAACCTCTCATATTCGAGATCTAAATTTCGAACGTGAAGGTATTGCCGAACGGGACCGTCAGATATGCCATTAACGGCATCATGGGGCAATGCCTCAAGCCACCACTCGGAGTAGCTGTCCGAATAATAGGATTGTCTGGATTTAAGGAGTATCCACCCCTGATCATCGTATTCCTCAACTAACTCAAGGCCAAACACTTCTTGATACCATTCCTTGGCTTTCCTTAGGTCACGCACACCGATGCGGTAATATTCGGCTGGTGCGACTCGCGTGCCTTTAATCGCTTTCTCGGGATATTCGCACGCTGTCATCCTAATGTTTTCACTCGTTGCCCAAAAATCAAAATATTCCCGAAAACCAGGACCAAGATAAATATCTGAAGTCCGTATGCCGTTTTCTTTCATGTAGTTATGTACGGAATGTAATTCGTTAGTACAAAAGTATAATCTGAGATTGGGATCACCAGCCTCACGTTCAACATAAAAATGCTCTGATTTCTTTTGTGCAATTACTGACTTCACCCACAGAACACCAACACGCGGGATTCCAAGCGGTGTCATTTTCTCAGCATCGGAATTCTCATCATGCTTCCAATTTTCGGATTGTCCCGTACGCTGCCAACCTAGATGTTGCTCAAACCATTCAATTGCCGAATCATGATTTTCCCAGAGTACGTTGATCATCCCGCCATCAATTTCATATCTCGGGGGCTCTTTGATTTCATAACCTTCAGTACTTTGTTGTCCTTCTACAGAAAATGACTGAACCGTTACTCTCGATCCATGAGCGGCCCCAATACCAATTTGACCGGATAAATGACCGTAGCTTCCGTTCGTGCGATAACGTTCGATCCCATTCACCGACACGCTGGAATAGTTTCTTTCGATCACCCACTCAATCCGTACGAACTCATTCACCGGAATACGTCCTTGTTCCGGTATTCGTGTTAATCGCCCGGTAGCTGGGTCAACCCATTGAAACTCATCTGGACGATAATCCCAATTAAAAATGATTTCGCTTCGGGCAAACCGGATTCGAAGGTTTGTGGAATCCGTTTTGGCGTCGAGTACGATGCGAAAAGGCACTTTGTATTTGTCCGGGGTGATGGCATACCCCCCATTGCTGTTCAGCTTGATATGAAGACAGTCTCTATGCATCTCCGGTTTACAACCAGATGATAATAGCCGTTGGACGAGGTTAACAAAGCTATAGCTTCGAGACGGCCGAATCTCGTATAGCCCCTCTTTGATAAGACCAAGCATCTTTTCTTCCAATCGTTTACGAGCGGTAAATAACCTTTTTTTTATCGTGGAAATGGGGATTTCCAGCAAACTTGCAATATCTTGATACGAATAATCACTTATGTAAAATAGCATAATTATTTGCCGCTCATGTTCGGGCAACGCCATCAATACCCCGCGTACTTGTTCCGTTAGCGCATGACTTTCAGCAACCCTCGCCGGGTCTCCTTTCTCATCTTCAACAACTAATGCGTCATCGAGTATGACAGTATCTAGCCTTTTACCCCGTGTCAACCGATTGCACTGAGATAGAACGATTCGTTTGAACCATCCTGAGAATGCAGCAGGCTCTTTTAACTGTGCGATCTCCTTCCAGGCTAAAACGAATGATTCTTGGGCAGCGTCTTGTGCTAAATGACGATCGTCCAGAACGGAGAAAGCTAGACCGTATGCCATATCCTGGAACCTCGCAACAAGCTCCGAGAAGGCAGTTTGTTCCTCTTGTTCACTCTTTCGTGCTCTGATGATTGCTTCAACAAGACTGTGAATATCTCTCATGAAATCCCTCCTCGTTATGAAGGAGCCATCTAATAAATAAAAAGTTACCTAGAACTACTGGAATGACATTTTTTTTACTTAAGTACCGTAAAATAGGATGTGAATAAAGAAATCTGCATGTAGTTGAGAAAACGGCATCCGAGTAGTATCCGGTATGCCGCCTTCTTGTTGTAAAGTTTATACAATTTCTTCAGAAAATTCAGCTGCTTCAGATTCTAATTCATCAATGTTTTTGGGCATTCTTATGTCAATGCATTTTTCATCCCATGGGACACCCAGATGTTTGGCATGTAAGACTGGATCATACATCCGATTATTTTTCAAACAAGAATACATCACCTGTGCGATTTTACCACATACATGACCAATAGCTTTTCGTTTACTCATTCCCCGGCCATTAACCAAACGATCATAATAATGTTTAAATAGGTTTGACTTTGTATTAGGTGATATAAGCACCAATACCATTAAAAATAGAATTCGACGAGTATCTCTTACACCTTCATATGTTTGTCTAGATTTTGAGACTGAAATTCCTGATGTTTTATTTTCAGCAGCGACGCCTAAGTACTTTTTAAATTCAAGATAATTGGAAAACCGTTCAACATCACCAATAGCACCAATTAATGTACAAGCCATTACATCACTCATAATTGGAAACGACTTAAGTAAAGCAGTGTAGGGATGAGGAGGAATCTGCTTATCCTTGTCTCCATGTAATAAAACAGAAATTTGTTTATCGATGCTTTTGATTGCTTCTTCAAAACGAAGAACTTCTTCGATAAGCTATGTTTGTCTCTCGATTAGATGTGGTACTTGGATGGCTAAGGAGTGCGGTAAATATTCACTTAATGTTACAGAAGCCTTTGTCGCTATTGTTTTAGCTCCAACAGAAATAAGAGCTTTCCGTAGCTCTTCTTGTGTTGCTTGAGACATTTCTTTTACTGTTGGATACTGTAGAACTAATTTCATAACAGTACTTGAGCCGGGCTTTTTAAATGCTCGCTTAAGCTCCGGATTCGTAACTAAAAAAAGCTGTTGTATCTGGTTCTTCCTTCTTGTTAATTGAGTAGAAAGAAGCCATCTGTCCCTCGTTAAAGTTCGGAAAAGAATTTGTGTAGGGGTCACAGGTTTTACTAATCGTATACCCTTCATATCTGGGTGTAGTGTCTTATGCCAACCCATGTAAGCCATGATTCTAGCATCGATTTCATCAGATTTCTCATTAAGGCCTAATTGACGTTCTCGAAAATCCTTTACCGATTTATTTTTAACCTGGAACAAATGATACCCTTCGTCCAAAAGAACTTTCATCACTAAATAGGAGTAATGACCACCAGTAGGCTCTAATAAAATAAAAAAATCTGACGGTTCTAATCCAAAACCTTTTCGTATATTCCCTAATTGTGATAGGAAGTCAATAATTCCTTTACCATCGGAGTAAAACTTCATAGTCTTTTGCCGTTTCCATTCTTTTTCACTACGGAATTTTTCAAATGGAATACAAGCAGCAACATGAAAATCTGCACCGATGTCTAAACCTACATAAAATTGATACCACTTATTAATTTCTGGTTTGTGCTTTTCAACTTCAATGGAAAATTGATTGTTCATAACTCCTCCAGAGATTGTTGCAGTTAAGCACTATCTATCCAAGTTTTCTTTAGCGCTCCATAGGGCCCAATGTAGCATGTCAGGATTTAACGATAGTGCAGTAAAACCCACATTATACAAAGAGGTCATCATATGCCCCAATTATTTCAAGGGTTACTGCATTTCTTCTATAAGGTTCTTTGATTCGACAAAATGGTTTATTTTTCCTTCTATAAGGTTCTTAAAAAAATAAAAAAACTTACCTTATCTGGCAAGTTTCGTTTGAATATTGAGGTAAGGGTGCAGTGCCATTAAATGGAGTGCCCCAAATCTATAATAGAAGTCCAGGAATATTAATTAGCCGGCTCCATGCCTATTACGGTGGCTTCCCTAGAGGTCACTGCACAAGTTATATTTCAACAAAAGTTATATGTTCTCCTGCAATATAAATGAAATTGAACCAGTTTTCCACAAACTTTATTCAGAAGTCCTTGGAGGCTTCACGTTGTAGACAGGGGTAAAACTGGTTCATTAATATTAAACCATAAATAATTAGAAAATTAAATTTCCATTTTTTAATCTAAGCTCCTACGATAGTAGCATGTAGTTTTTAGATTGAGCTATAAAGCACTAAGAAAACTTTATTTTCACGGTCTAATACTTTATTTTCACTGAACACCAAAGACGCCATAAGAAAGTTCTAGACCACCGCTTCATATATTTAACTGTACCCGTCAACGCAAAGAAGGCTACTCGCAGAGCAGCCTTCTTTGCGTTGAGCTATATCGTAAATTCTAAGTTACATGGATATATTACCGATCAGCCAAATATTTGGCAACATCGGCCAAACGCGAAGCAAAACCCCATTCGTTATCGTACCAGGTGGCAATGGAAACGATCTCTCCTTGCACCTGGGTGAGAGGCAAGTCGATAATCGAGGAATGAGAATCGCCTACTATACGGGAAGATGCCCACGCGTCTTCCAAGACGTTTAGCACTCCCTTCAACTCGCCTTCCTTAGCCGCACCGCGAAACATATCGTTTATCTGCTCTACCGTACAAGGCTTTTCCGTTATAAGATTGAGCTCTGCGATGCTTCCGGTACGGGTCGGAACCCGATAGGCTTTGCCCGTTATCTGCAGATCGTCCCAAATGAATTTCAGCGCCTTGGCTGCCCCGGAAGAAGAAGGGATAATATTCTCGGCCGCGGCCCAAGAATCCCGGCGATTTTTCATCGGTTGATCCGTCAGCGACTGTGTATTCGTATATGAATGAACGGTGGAAAACAAACCATACTTGAGTCCGTAATTTTCTCTAATCAATTTAACAACGGGAGCTAAAGCATTGGTCGTGCAGCTTCCCATGCTAATGATTTTGTGCTTGTCCGGATTGAAGCTATCCAGGTTGATCCCTTTAAGCAGCACCGCATCGCAGTCTTCCACTGTATTACTCGGCCCACTCACCAATACTCTCTTGGCTCCGCGGTCCAGATGAACTTGAGCGACGGAGCGTTTAACGGCTCTGCCGGTGCAATCGATGACCAAATCCACACCGAGCGCCTTCCAATCGGGAACTTCCTGGGACGAATTAATGTATTGAATTTCCCTTCCGCCGATACGAATGACACCATCTTGGCCAGAAACTTCTTCAGGCCAGCGCTTGTAATTGGTGTCTACTTCAAACAATGCGGCAAGCGTGCCCTCGTCTTTAATATCCGATATCGATACCGGGACGAAAAATTTGTGTTGCAAGGCGACTCTTAGAAACTGCCTTCCGATACGTCCAAATCCAAACATTGCAATTTTACCCATAACTTCCTCCATCACAAATTGATTGTTTTCAGTAAAAGTTTAACAAATCTGAGAACAAGAGTCTAATTCCACAAATAAAAATCATGTCCCCCTGCTTTCAAAGAGCAGCGATACGTTAGCTCCCCTGCTATTAATGCTCAGCCAAATTCGTCTCCTCCCGGCACACCATGACGAGATTACCGTCGGGGTCCTTCAGAACGAAGAAGGAGACAGGGCCGTAATACTGAGGCTCGCCGAACAATTCGAAGCCATTGACTTTGGCATAAACAAGCGAAGCTTCGAGATCCTCCGTCACGAACATAAACGGAATGGTAAAGTCGTTGCCTTGCAGGTGACGGTTGGCGTCCAGCAGAATGCCTCCTCCCTTCGTCGAGGGCAGGGCGATGACTTCCCCTTCGGCATGATAAGCGTCCGCTGGAATACCAAGCAAATCCGCATACCATGAACTCATCGCGGTCATGTCCTTCACGTCGATGAACACGGCTCCGATGCGGGGGAGGATCGGACTTGTGCCTATGGGTTCCCCCATGTCTTCCTCTTCCTCCGATGTCCAGCACACCATCTGCGCATTGCCTTCCGGATCACGGAAGTTGAAATAAGCCATGACGCTGCCGTGTTGCTCCGGCTCGAGGAACGGCTCGCCCATCTCCTTCACGTAGGCATATGCCTCGTCGATGTCCGAGGTCTTGAACATGATTCGCGGCTTCATAGACGCCTGCCATTCAGGGTTGGCCTGATTCGCGGCGTCGTTGTCTAGGATCAGATTCGTATGCTGCAGATTGTACCAATAGACAGGTCCGCCATTGAAGCGGTCCTCCAGCAAGGGTAAGCCGAGCAGCTTGTTGTACCATTCTGCCGACCTCCGCAGATCCGCAACATGCACGAATATGGACGCTGCTCTTTGCTCCAATGGGGTTATTCCTCTATCGCGGCTGCTCAACGTTCACTGCCTCCTTCTCTGATATACGAATGAGTAATCCTTCAGGTGAACGGACGTGGAATTGCACGATGCCGTCCTGTTCCGAGCATTCGTCCGCCGTAACACTTCGCTCTTGGAGCTTCCGGTATGTCTCGTGAATGCGATCCGATTGCAGCGAATAGTACGGGATGTCGCTCATGCCGGCAATCGTGCGGCAATGAACCTCTTCGGACATCGCGATCATCGTGACGATCGTCTCCCCGCCGCCGACAGTCAAGTCCGCCCCTTGTCCCCAATGATGGTGGAGCTTGAAGCTGAGCATGCCGACATACCAGGCAATGGACGATTCCAAATCCCGAACGGGCAGGAAAACAGCCAGCACGCGGTGGAACATCGGGGGCAGCGGGCCCTCGTGCGGCGTATGGTACAGGGAGCCTGCCTTCTCGTGACAAATGCCGATGACGTTTCCGTCCGGGTCTTCCATCTCGGCGACGTTCATATGAGGATCGAGCATCACTTCAGACGTACGTACGCCTCGCTCCCTCAGCCAATCGAGGTGCAGGTCCTCCCAATGCGTATAAAAATTGAAGCAAGGCACATGTCCATCCAAGTGGAGATGTGGCCTCGGCTGGAACGGAAGGACCTCCGTCAGCGTGAGCAGCGTCTCGCCCCGGTGAACATGCAGGTCGATTTCCCGGCCGCGACACCGGTGAATGCGGAATTCCAGTTCGCTCACATACCATTCCGCGGCGCGTTTCACATCCATAACTGGCAGGATGACACGGTCGATACGCTCAAACATCGGCGGATTCCTCCTTGATCGGAACGTAAACCCAAGCCTCGTCCGGCCAAATTGGGTTAGCGAAGCGGTATTCCTCCCAGAACAGCGCATTCTTGTCCGGAATCTTGCCAATTTCCGATAAGTAGGCATACGCCGCTTCATAAGGGTCACCCTTAGCGCGGACGACAACATAGTCGTGGGCGGGGTCCGAGAACCCGATCATGCCGCCCGGCACTTCATCGATATCGTCGACCTCGAGGCAGTGGCTATACGTAAACAGGACCTCGGATGTAAAGCTAATGCAGGCGAATTGCTCCGGATCGACGACGTGCCGAATCTCACCTCGACTTTTCATAAATTGCAGTCGAACTGCTTCTATTCTCTCGGGTTCATGATTGGCGAATGCTGACGTGCAGGGAATTCCGACGAACTTCTTCTCCTTCAACTGGACCAGCCGAATTTCCACGCTCATCTTCAAGCCTCCCCTTGCTTCTCATTCATCTGTAAGGTGCCCCACAGATTGCCCTCGGGATCGTAAAATTTCAGCACCCAGGCAAAGCCGTCGTCTTGATAGACTTGAATCTGCGCCCCGGCTTCCATAAGCCGATCATGCAGCTCGTGAATGCGTTCCGTCCGGTACAGCAGCACGGGAAAATCCACGCCATCCACCTTAAAATGCGCCGCCGTGTCGCTCGTTGTTTTCCACAGCATAAGAATCGGCCCGGCAGGAAGCGTCAGGAACGCGATCCGGTCCCCGTCCCTCCTCGTAGGCTTGAAGCCCAAGTATTCTGCGTACCACTTGATCGCCCGGTCTATGTCCTTTACCGGGATTTGCGCATGCTCCAAAGCTTGCAACATTCCTTAACCTCCTATTCTTGCTTTCGATAAATAGACGAACGGGAGGGAGGCAACCATACACGCTCGCGAGCAACCAGAAAAAATATTATCCGGTGATCATCAGCAGATTGCCCTCGGGATCGCGGAACGTGAACGAGAGAAGGCCGCCCGGCGTCGTTCGGATTCTCGCGATTGTCGATCCGCTCTCGTAGAGGTCCAGGTACGCTTGATAAATCCGCTTCGGATCGTGCCGGCGGAACGCTTCCGTCACTTTGTCGAGCAGGCGGGATTGCGGAACCGAGATCAAAGCGGACGACGCGTCATCGTCCGGGCCGAGTCCACGGGAAACGAGTTGACGCAGCCGGCTTCGTGCACGGGAGAGTGCGACCTGTACGGCAACCTCCGTGGAATCGATGCAGTTCGCCGTCTCCTTCGCCGTAAATCCGAAGACGTCGCAAAGAAGCAGGATCACGAACGGCCGGGGCGGCAGTCGCCGAATGAGCGTGTCGAGCAGCTCGCGGACGGCATACGGAGAATCGTCCCGATAGGCCGCCGTCTCCGGCGATACCGGCATTTCGGGGAGCGGCACTTCCTGCCGCTTCCGCAGGCGATCGATCCAGAGATTGCGGGCCGTCCGCAGCACATATGTTTTGGAGGGGCGGAAATCGGGGTCCTCCGTGCAGCGGCTTAGCAGCTTGGCAACAACCTCTTGGGCAATGTCTTCGGCTTCCCAGACTTGAGCACCCTTACCGCATAGCGAGCGGCAATAGCGAAGCAGGTCCGGCCGCAGCCTGACTAACCAATCCGAATGGTCCATCATAGATTAAGTCTCCGTATTTGGGGATTTAGGCCATGCAGGCCTCTCATTGCGAATATATATTCGCCTTTTAAATGGAATTTTTTTTATTATAAACAAGGAGTACCCAGTTTCCTGGATTCACGATCTAGGGTTTTGGCTGCATGAATGGGCGCAATCGTTAGCCATTCCGGTCATAGCGCAACTTGTTGCGTCATGAGCGCGTTTTTGATGAATCTTCTACGGATCTGTAGCTCTATGCCTTAGCTCTATGATAACTCTGTGGCGCTTTACTAACTTTACATCACTGCTTTCTTCTACAAGATGATTACGGACAAAAACCAAACACCTCATCGAAAAAAATTATGCGGTAACCATAATCTGATTCCCTTCCGGATCTTCGAAGAAAAAGGTCGGTTTTCCATCTATGTATTTCAACTTGCTTGTATCTTCGTTTGAAAGATTCAAACGGTTCTCGTCAAGAGGCTCCGAGGGAAGTACGCTTTTTCAATTTGTCCCTCTACGTTTTTAGGACAATTGTATATATGTAGGTATTACTGAGTTCTCTAGAAGGATCCGATTTCACTTTCAATAGGGCATCCTGATCCAGATATTTCTATTACCAATTATTGGGTGATATATTTGAGCTATAGCTGTATATTTGCTGCTTAAGTTGTTGAATATCATTGGGTCGCTGGAGCATAATCATTCCCCTCTCTCCAGGCGGTTAAGGGCGGGCTGACAGCACTGGATCCTTCAATTGTGGTAAATTTACCCAAATATAGAATAGCGAATATATGTTCGCTTGTAAAGATGCGTTTTAGAATTTTATTTCCACACATAACTCCCTCTATGGAGAAACGTTTTGCTCCTAAATACTCACGTATTCTTACAATACAATCTGACCGTAACGGTGTGTACCAGATAAAATTCATGTAGAACTGAATTGAAGATGAAGAATGATTGAGCGGCCGTGAAGCCGGCTACTTCCAGCTCCGTGCCGTCGGACGGGCGCAATTGTAGCCGCTGAGTGCTACCACAATCTTGGATAATCGAAAGAAGTTAATATTTCCGGTTTTAGAATTGATAATAGCAGCCCAATAGTGACCTTTTGCAAACTTATCTCGGGAATGAGATGAAGTTCTTGTCATTTTAGGAAATGAAGTATGTTCTTGTCACCCGACACGATTCGTTTATTAAATATTCTGGCATTATTAATAATTTTCCGCTCCCGGTCGCGGCATGCGGAATCGGAATGTGCCGAAGAAAAACCCCTTCTTCTCGCAAAAAACAAAAAAGCTCTGCCGCTTTCGCTGCAGAGCCATCATGTTTCACCGTATTCAAAGTAACTGGTATATATGCCAGATACCTTGCCGTTCGTGAAGGTCACGTAATTGAAGCCTGAATAACCCCAAGTTTCGACGGTAATGCCGCCTCCGGATATTTGGCTGGTCGAGGACGGATCTCCCCAAGACAACCTAACCATATCCTTTGTCATGCCGCCGGATATTTTTCCTGCCTTTACCTGCGCCCAAACCGAAGCCGACCATTTGTACTTCTTCATCGGATCGTACGTAAAGAAACTCTCCCCGTATACACGTCAGACTGGTGCATTTATCTTACCTGCCGGGAGAGATAATGTTCTTATCACTCGACTCATGGCTGGCAACTGACTCTTTAAACGGCTTACCTTGAGCAAGCTTCGTCGTAACAGCTCCTCAGAATGCCTCGTTCGCCCTTTCCGCTCCGCGCAACTAAATTTGGCTTATTCGAATTGAACCTTCACACTGAACGGTGGGGGCAGTGGATTTCAGTTGAATCCGATATAAGTTATCCCCCCATGCATCCCGCATGATTTCGTCCTCTAGTGCAATTTTCTCTGATGAGACTGCGTACATCTCTCTGTTATACTGGATACTTACCTGATTGCCATTCTCGTCCTGTAAAATCATGCTTCCGGCCTCTTCAAACTGAGGAGAGTGTGGCGTCATTAAGTTCAATGTAATATCATCTGTGACCTGCTCTAAGTGGTATTCATCCTTGATTTCGACATAAGGTGAGGAATCACGAATAAGCCGAATGGTCCGTATCCAGCTTCTAATCTTGGCTGACTCCGAATAGGCTGCCGCGATGTTCAATGATAGCGATGCAGCTCTATTATCAAGGACATACTTCACATCCGTCGCTCTATACTGTCTTCCATTCATTTGACCTATCCCATTTACAGCTGGCACATTGTGATAGCCAGATTGCATCGCCCAAATCGTATATCGTTCAGTGAAGAATGATTTGGACGTATAGGTCAATACGCCTGGGTCAATAATCATCGGAGAACCATTGCAATATACGATGAATTGTCCAATATCATTGTGATTATGGCTTTCATCGTTATGTCCTCCCTTGGCTGCAAGATATAACCCCCTGATTGAATCCTGTTGCTCTCTTGCCACCATTAGTTGGATGCCGTCAAGCCATGCATCTCTTATGTAAGGAGATTCTCCCGTAAATTGCTCTATTTCCGCATAATGAAACAACGCCGGAAGCACGCGAAACATGGCAGGAAACTCGAAATTAGTGGCTTCTTCGCGCCGTTTCTTCAGCTCCAATGCACCTAATTCGGACAGCCGATCATCTCCAATACGGCGTCCAAACCGATAGGCGAGCTCCGCGGGGATCTGTACCTTAGGCGTACTGTCCGCAAAATTAACATAGAAGGAATCATCAATAAAAGCCTTATAAATATAAAGGCCAATCTGCCCGATCTTAGGCTCTTGGTATACATTAATCTTTCCGTCCGTGGCGCCGTAGAGCAGCTCCAGACAGTCGAATAGCGTTCCTCCACCGTATATCCAATACTTTGGCCCTTCCTCGCAGCCCCCGTCTGAATGAAGTCTGTCGATATAATGATCCAGACTGCGCATCGTCTTGATCACCGCTGCTTCTCTACGTTCGGGGTCATCCTCCAAGAGCAAGAATACCGATAAACAGTTTGAATTACACCACGGCGTCCAATTGTTGAGCATTCGTTCTTGATTAAACCCCATCCACCAGAAGTCGTTGCGGTTAAGAAAGGGATCAAGAATCCTTCTTTTTACCTCAAGCTGTATTCGCTCGCCGATCATCACACTAATTGCATTCAATTTGGTTTGGATCAGGTAGTATGTCCAGGCGAGCAGCGACGCCGTTTCAGCCGAGAACAATTCAATCACTTGATCGGATACGTCCGGCAGCGGGTCTTGCCTCTTCATCATATAGCCATGCCCCGGAATGCCCCAAAAGGTTTCTTCACATATACACCAAATTCCGTTAACGATATCATCCATAAACCGCCCTTGGTTTTCGATACATTCTGCGATGACTAGAGAGGCCAGAGCTCGCCTTCTCGCCCACAATGCAT
Organism: Paenibacillus sp. R14(2021); assembly: GCF_019431355.1. Classification (NCBI taxonomy): domain Bacteria; kingdom Bacillati; phylum Bacillota; class Bacilli; order Caryophanales; family Paenibacillaceae; genus Paenibacillus; species Paenibacillus sp. R14(2021). The sequence continues at coordinate 911,287 of NZ_CP080269.1, read as the reverse complement.
TGTCATATTTATTACGATTGCCTGTTCGGTTATATTCCATAAAAGCAGTAGCGGTCAACGCTCCCCATGAATGATCGAGCTCTTGAACGCCTTTGTTGATCCAGAAGTCTCTTAAATTAGACGGAAGCTCATCCCACTTATTGCGATCTTCGATTGTAGAGTACGGCTTGTAATTGTCCCTAGAATGCAGTAAGTCTCCAAGGGTTTCATTCACATATCTCTCAGCTAACATCGGAGCATCGACCTCTTATTATCGTATAGTGTGGTTCATGTATTTACTTATAGTTCTCCCTTTAACAATAAATCCCTTTCCGTTCAACAAGTTAATGGCAAAAGACAATAAGAAGTTATATCCATAAAATAAAAAATCCGCTTAAATCGCGGATTCAAATGGATATGTTCTTTTCCTCTTACAGTGTTTGAACAAACCTAAAGGCAGCCGCTGTCGGCTGCCTCGTCTTGAAATACTCATTTCCCAGTACAATCAGTGTCTAGGAGGGCTAAAACATAGCTGCATGAATTGCTTTTTGGAATTCTATATTGCCTTCACCGTATTCGGCAATAAGTTCGTGTTTTTCGGCATCCGTTATGGCTAAACTTACTGAGATACCAATTGCAATACGTATTAGCAAGAAAAAGTTCCCTTCGTTCATTTTGATACTAAGCAATCCTATCAGTGATTCGGAGTGGATAATACAGGGGATTTGTGGTTACTTAGAATTTATAAATTGTAGACAATCAATTCCGAATACGGTAAAAGACTTTGCAACAAACTGCCACTTCCTTTAACGAACAGGCCTTAATTGCTCAAGCACGCTTGAGCATTGCTGCCAACCCACTAAAAACCTTAGAACCGCCCCGAGCTTACTTCCTCGCGCTCGCGCTGACGGTATTCTCCCGGCGTCAAATTCGTCCATTTCCGGAAAGCCGTCTGGAACGCACTCGGCTCGGAGAAATGCAGCAAATAAGCAATCTCTCCGATCGTATACTCCGGTTGTGCCAAATAACGGATAGCGAGCTCCTTGCGAACCTCATTGGCCAATCGGTTATACGAAGTATTCTCCGCCTTTAGCCTTAATTGCAGAGTTCTAGGACTCATCAAGAACTCTTTGGCCGCTTCCTGCAGGTTCGGAAAATGGGACGGCATGCATTCGATGATCCACATGTTCAGATTGCTCGTCAGTACGGAGTAACTTGAGGTAAGCTTGGCTCTAACCTCCTCGGCCATCGCTTGAAAGACATCTAATAGCCGCGTATCCGAACCAATAATCGAATAGTCAAGTATCTCTTTGCTTAACCGTAGCGAATTGACTTTCTGATTAAATAGGGGAATAGTCCCCAATACAGCCTCATACTCTTCGTTTTGCGACGGCGAGGCGTGCATGAATCTAATCTCTTTAATGGGGAGAGGTCGACAGCTTAAAGTAAGCAGCGTCTGATAGAAGGATGCCGTCATACACTCTATAAAGTGCCGGCCGGGATCTTCAAGCGAGTTGCTGAGAAACATGGAAATGACGACATCCTCACTCTGAACCTCAATGTCGACGTTGAAGCCACTGCAATCGATGAAGTTATATCTCTGATAAGCCGATAGCGCTTTTCCCAAAGTCTTGGAATGCAGCATGACATAGCCAAGAACCCCTATATCAGAAAGGCTCAAACGCTGGCCCTGATGAAGCCCGAACATGTCATCACCGGTATATCGGGCAGCTGCCTTGACAATACGTTCAAAGTCACCCTGAACTATGCGAGCTTCCAGGATTCGGAACAAACCGGCATCCATCCCCGCGTAAGCGCAAAAGGAATCCCAATCGTACCCGCCAAGCGCCATCGTCTTCATTATTGGAAACACAAGAGACACGGATACGTGGTCCCTGATCATTCAACCTCCTCCTTCCATTGCGTGAATGATCAACTTTTTCGCGTGTTTCATCATTTTTTTATCCTGCCTCCGGACTTATTATTGCAATATAACTAATCATATCATCATAGAGGTGTAATTATGAAGAATAACATTGCAGTAATCATCGGACACCCTTATCCAGAAAGCTATTGCAACGCGCTAGCACAAGCCTATACGAAAGGTGCAGCAAGCAGTGGAGCGGATGTTCGTGTCATTGATCTCGGAAAGATCCATTTCGATCCCAATCTGAAGTACGGCTACCATAAGCGGACGGAATTAGAGCCTGATTTAGTAGCTGCGCAGGAGACGATCCGGTGGGCAGATCATCTTGTATTCGTCTATCCTAATTGGTGGGGCTCGATGCCGGCGATCATGAAGGGCTTCTTCGACCGGGTGTTTCTACCAGGCTTCGCCTTCAAATCCAAACCTGATTCTTTACTGACCACGAAGCTGCTTAAGGGGAAAACCGCGCGCCTCATCGTGACGATGGATACTCCACTCTGGTACTACCGTCTATTTTTAAAGAGGGCCAACCACCTTATTATGAAGCACAACATTCTGCATTACATCGGCATCAAACCCGTAAAAATCACCGAGTTCCCAATGGTTAAGTTTAAGACTAAAGAGGTGCTGGATCAATGGTTACGGAAAGCCCAGGGACTCGGAGCTAAAAGGGTTTGATCGCGGAAAGCAGATGAGATGCGAGAACCCAAGCCTAGCTTGGATGTATTCTAGCCAAATAAGACATCTCGTATAGCGCATAAAGCCGTTGAATCTGCGTCAACTGGCTCTAACAAAGAAGAGTTGAACAGTTGTCTTCAACCGTCGGAACAAACCTTTCAAGTGCAAAAACGTCAGCCGATTTAGGCTGCCGTTTTTGGTTTTTTTTATAAATTGTGGCGATCAGGTTGGATTGAATAGATTTGCAATGTAGGCACTTTTGTCATTGGACATGTAGTAATAAAGTACCATCTGAGAAATAGGTTGTCTTTGGTGTACTCGAATTAGGCTCCCCTGCGATTTTCGCGACATTTTAATGAGATAATATTCTTGTTACCCGACAGCTTGGCATGTATGCTCGTTAGTTTACCGAAGATTAGGCCGGCTGCCGTTTTGTCTGGTTGAGCTTTAGGAATAACAAACAAAAAACCATCATCCAATGTTTTGAATGATGGTTTTTTGTATCTTCGACTAATAACTTCTCGGCATCCGACCTACTGGAAAAACTCTCTGAACAGCTTAATGGCGGCTTGCGGGTTCTCCTCCATGATCCAATGTCCGGTTTTTTCCAGCTTCACCGTCTTTGAATTCGACGCATGCTCGCTTAAGAACTGCTCCAGCATGCCGTAACCGGACACGCCGGCGATGCCAAGTACGGGCACGGACAGCGGTTTGTACGTTTTCAGTGTTTCGATATCGTCCCTGAACGTCTTGTACCATTCGTTCCCGGCGCGAAGCGCATCGGGCTGGGAATAGGCCGCAAGGTAAACCTCGCGTTCCTTCTTGCTGAGTGCATCCTTGGTGTAGCCCATATAATCGTAAATCCAATTATAAACGAGATTCAGCTGTTTGCCCTGCAGCATCTGCTCCGACAAGCCCGGGATGGTATTAACGGCAAACCACCAGTAGAACTTCGTGCGTTCGGGGTTGCTTTCGTCGTACACGCCCGGCGGCGGCAAAAGCGGGATTTTCAAAAAGTTCTCGTTCGGATGGGAAGCATCCATCAGCACGACTTTCTTCGTGGCTTGCGGGTAATTGGCTGCATATGCGTACGCGATCGTCGCACCGATATCATGTCCGGCGATGTTAATGCTCTTGTAGCCCAGCGAGTTGGCCAATTCATAAATATCCTTTGCCATCGTCTTCTTGTCATAGCCCGATTGCGGCTTGTCCGAGCTGCCCATGCCGCGGTATTCCACGACATAAACATGATAGTTCTTAGACAGCTCCGGCATCATTTTGCTGAACGAATACCAGGTGACGGGCCAGCCCGGCAGGATAAACAGCGGCTCGCCCTTCCCGCCCTCGACGTAATGAAGCTTGACGCCGTTCGCTTCCTTGTAGACGTTCTTGAAGCCCGGAAGCTCTTTGACGAGCTCCTCGTCGGAATAGGCCTTACCGGTTGTTGGCTTATCTGCAGTGGATAATGCCACATTCTTCGGATTAATATCGGCGGCGCGCTCGCCGTCTTGCTGATTGCCGTTTCGCGCGCAGGCCGAAAGCAAAAGCAGCATAGTTGATGCAATGAGCAGTATTGCCGTGCATTTGGCCGGCCATCTCGATTGGTTCCCGAACATCGAATTCCCTCCTATATACATTTTATCGCTTGACTGAACAGAGTCGCCTCGTACAATTTCGACGCATTTCCTCATGATGAAACGACGGCTCGTCCTTCGGGTTACGGTATACTGTAGTTTAGTCAGCGATTTTACTCACTTGATCTTCTTGGCTAGAGTCACCATTTAAGCAGCGGAAGGATTAAACGCTCGTTTTTCTAACCTCCCTAAAATAATTTGGCGTATTTCCCGTATCCGCTTTGTGCCCGTTTGTCCTTCGGAATAGCTCGAGCCCAAGGGCTTCACTCGTTCTTGCACTTATCTTACCAAGGATGATTCGAGTGCCAAATCTGTTAAAGGTCATGAATATGCATAAAAAAAAGCATCGCCTTCGGTCATTGCTCATGACTATTTTCATGCGCAATGCCAAAAGTAATGCTTCTCGTACTCGCAGCTGACTAGAAGGGCCGAATAGGGGCTGTCCCAAAAGTGAATTTGTGACAACCCCTCTTATTAGAATCATTCATTGCCTTGCGGAAATCTTTCCGGTACGTCAAAACGGCCTGGATTCGTAGAAACGAAACCCGGGATCACTCTTCGCTGCGCGTCTCTAGAAGCAACGGAGACGGCGATCAAGGCCTGTCCCAAATCGGAAGTCGTAACCCGCACCGTCACCGAATCAAGATCGGGAAAAATGTTATCGAACGTATGCAGTTGATCAGGGGCGACAGAAACGAGGCGCTGCACGTAAAGCACTTGCTGGGACACGCCATCCGCGGCATTTAAAGCATGAAAAACTTCAAGCAGCACATTGCCCGCGGCCGTTCCAATATTCGCGGCGCGAACGGTCAATGATTTCATATCCCTTCCTCGGTTCTCGATAGCTCCGGTTGAGTAAATAGCCATGTTATCCCACCCCTACGCAATTCCTTCCTTCATACCATTATATGAATCTCGCGATCCTTCTGATTAGGCACCGGTGTACCGAGTCATACTCCGAAAACCCTCTAATAGCACAGAAAATGGCGTCATAGGGTTCTATCCCTGTGGCGCCATTTGCCGTTTTCTGTCCTTAGCAGCCTGCTTCGCAAACCAAAGCTACTCCTTATCTTATCTTGGCCAGCGCGTCTCGACGGCCGGCAATACCGGAAAGGCCGCATGCGGCTCCGCTTGATACCAGTACGCGACCGACGAAACATCGTCCGTCCGTTCGAATAAAGCACGGCTGTTATGGCCCATCTGCTGGATCGTCACCCTCAGCTCATTCTCGAACCGAATCGGATCCATCAGATGCCAGCGGTACAAGCCATGCATGGGAACGCTGTCTTCACCGAAGATATCGCTCCGCGTTGTATCTGTCTTCGAATAGTAAGGATAACCCAAGTATGGCGTATTGTGTGGCACCTCGACGATTTTGCCGTTTCGCTTCTCATAGAAGCACCAAGCTCCGCCAAAATAATCCTCAGTGCCCGTTCCGCAAATGGTCGGCCACTCCTCGTCTCCGTCCATATAGAATTTAATTTCGCCTTCTCCCCACCAGTAACGTTCCAGTGCTGCCCATGCCAGATAAGTGCCTACATAGTGACCCTTACCTTTCACATGATCAATAATGGTGAAATCCTTCGCAGCGGACGTAATGTTCTCCCTTCGCCACTGCGCGTGGAAATAGCCCGCTTCCTCCGGCAGTTCATCGACAAGCGTATAGTTGAACTGATAGAAGAAGCCGCCAATATCTGCTGCATGCTCATTCTCAATCGTGATTTTCGCTGACTTGCGGAATGGCATCGGGAAGTAACAGTTCATGCCACCGGTCGGATTAACGGCGATCGGCAAGGAGTTGACCAAGCTTCTGGCACCGAATCCGTTGCAGAAGAAATCGCCGAGAGGGACTTCCACCGAAGGCGTCTTCGTCATCCCAATACATGCGAATGACCAAATCTCGAAGGACAAAGTAGCCCTTATCCGTCCGATCCGTCACCGTGATCCAAAAGTGCTGAATGACCCCCGGACCGTCCACGTCTATGAGCGTGACCGTCTCGCCTTGCTTCAGCGTAATACATGGCTTGCCCTTCCTGGCGATGTCAAGGTTACTGGCTTCCTTCCCGCCTGCACCGACTTCGCCCTTCGGGTTCTCAGCACTGATGGAACGTGTCTTGGCGTTCGTCATTAGCGGTGCAGTCGCTAATCCAAATCCTAATCCATGATTTTGCAGCATGATATCCAACCTCCATTTATGATTCGTTAGACATTCAAACTAGACCGATTCCCGCCCGCAGCTGCCGGAACGCTAAGCGGCGTGCTGCCCGTGGGAACTTCATAATTGCTATGCTTGAAGCACAGCACTTGATGGTCGCTGTTCAGGTGAAGCATGCTCGGTCTGGTCGAGCGGCATATATCCTTCGCATAAGCGCACCGTCCGGCGAACTTGCAGCCCGCCAGCGCATACTCTTTGCTTTCTAGATCAGGGAGCGCCATCTCCTGGTCCCATTTCTTGCCGACCCGCGGGATCGATTCGAGAAGCAGCTCGGTGTATCTTGATTCGCGGTTCTCATTGTGAGAATGAAGCGCTGAGTCGCCGGGTCGGTCTCAAAGATGGCATCCGTATAAAATAGATTCATCGGTGCATAACCGACAGGGAAAATTGATGTGATAGATTCGGGGGCGTTAATGCGACAAAAAAAGCGCATGCGAAGAGCGGGTAATTCCCGATCTCACAGCGCTGGAAAACAATACAACTTCTTGTCTTTTGGAGAGGTCGGGGGTTGGTCACCCCCTCCTACTCGATTAACATGTATTTATGTGATCGATTCGTCTTTTTTCTCCTCGATGAAGCCGCTGATGCTCTCTTTGCGACGGGCATTTTTGGACTCGATACTCTGCTTTTCATCAGCAGTAATTTCATCAGCATGTTCATCGAGATAATCCTCTGCTTCATGCAGATTCGCTATGGTGTGGTCTATAGCATTCTGGATACGAGCTGGATTATCCTCACGATTGTCTGGCTTAGCCATAATATTGTTCTCCTCCTTGGTGATATTTTTAAAATCCTGTAATAAGATTTCTCATTACCTAATTAATTATTCACACTCCATATTCATTAGCAGTTGTTTCATTTCATGTAGCGATATTCCAGGAGATTCTTCAAATTCGAGATTTTCTGCAGCATCTTCTCCCCGACATTGGTTTCCCTCACCAGCTTCCGCTCCAGTTCTTTGTCCACCAGCCTTTTTACAGACAATACGTCCGTTCCGTTACATAACACATCTTCTTTTGAAATAAATTTCTGATGGGCAACGAGCTGCATGCCGAAGGAATTATACAACAAGGTATATCCGGCGATGCCCGTCGTGGATTGATAGGCTTTGGAAAAACCGCCGTCGATGACAATCATTTTCCCGTTTGCTTTAACGGGACTCTCTCCGCGAATTTCTTTAACCGGCGTGTGTCCGTTAATGATATGTCCATGATCCGGATTCATATCGAATTCCTGCAGGATTTTCCGGCAGATCGCCTCATTTTCACGCAATTGGTAATAAGGGTTCTTTCTCTCCTTATAGGTTTCTTTATCTTGGATAAAGTACCGTTCAAAGGTGGTCATTTCTCTCTTTCCAAAGAGCGAGGAACATTCCCCTGTCCAGATGTACCATACCATATCCGTAGCTAGATCATCCGTCTCTTCCGGATGCGCAAAGGCGTAACGTAAATAATATTCAAAGACATCGAGCAGCTGACGGCCCGAATACGTCTCGTCTTCAATCTGCATTTCTTCCATGTTTCCTTCTTCATCTAGAGGAATACAGCCGTGAAACAACAAATTCCCGTTGTATTTTAAATAAAGGCTGCCCTTTTTCATAAGGAAATTCATATGTCTAGCCAGCTTTTCGGAATGCTGAACGGAGAACAGCAGCTTTTCCATCACCTGCTGTTCTTCCTCGAGCAATTGTTCAGGCTGCTGCGGATTTACGGTTGCGAAACAGGTGTTTTCCAGCGGATACGTTTTTCCGCCGATTTTGATTTCAGTTTTGTCGTAATCGATCTGCTCAAGTAAAAGCCTTTCAGACATATTAAAGTATGGGCGTCTCTTGATAATCGGGATTTCAAGCTTAAACTGAATCATGGCAATGGCTTGATGAATTTTGGTAATCTGCAGGATTTCCTGCTCCGAACCGTTATGGTCGGTCTGCAGCTTCGGTCTAAAGGCCGGATTGTCATTATAGTATTTCTCCGCCAAGTTCAGCAGTGGGCGAAGATTGATGCCATATACGTCTTCGATGATGTCCAGATTGTCGTATCTGGCGCTGATCCGGATAATATTCGCAAGGCAAACCAGGGAACCCGCATAGGCGCCTATCCACAGGACATCATGGTTCCCCCACTGAATGTCTACAGAATGGTAGTTGATCAGCGTGTCCATGATTTTATCGGGGTCCGGCCCGCGGTCATAGATATCTCCGACCACATGAAGATGGTCGACCACCAGGCGCTGGGTCGTATAAGCAAGGCCGATAATGAGCTTGTCCGCCTGACCCAAGGAAATAATTTGCCGGTATATTTCCTCATAATAAGGGTCCTTATTGTTGGTCGAATCCGTCTTGTATAGAAGCTCTTCTACAATATATACAAACTGCTCCGGCAGAGCATTACGCAATTTCGATCGCGTATATTTGGAAGAGGCATAAGAGATGAGCTTAAGCATATGTTCAATCGTTTGTCTGTACCATCGGTTCAAGGCTTGTTTATTGCACAGGTCTCCTTTAACCAGCTGTATTTTTTCTTCCGGATAATAAACTAACGCCGTAAAATCATTGATTTCATGATCCGTCCAAACCCCACGGAACAAGACTTTGATTTTATCTTTTACGGTACCCGAACCGTTTCTTAGCACATGCTGAAAAGCCTGGAACTCCCCATGCAAATCACTGACAAAATGCTCAGTTCCCTTAGGAAGATTGGAGATCGCTTCAAGGTTGATGATTTCTGTTACAACTTTTTCTTCCGTATCATACTTCTTGGCCAATAAATCTAGAAACTGCGCATCCAAAACAGATGTCCCCCTTCGGCTAGCCGCGTACGCGTACCTTTAAGCTTAGTATAAACAGTTAAGGGAAAAACATTAGTTTCCGAGGTTCCCTTTGGTACGCTTACTAACAGCTATTATAACTGAAACTTCCCACGCTTTCCTGCCCGTCAGGGACTAGAGTAAAGGGATCCTCATCAAACCGTACGTGAGGTTTTCCCTCATACGGCTTTCCGATGTTCGTCATTCATGAGCGTGCAGACTACAAGAGCTTCTTCAATCCATGTAATTTTGCCAAATACTTTACCTCTGAATAGGACCCTATCCATCTCGCTCGTTGCCGTTTCTTCGCATACCATCTTGTGAACCGCTGTAGAATATACCAGTCTAATTTGGCTAATATCCGTTTACCGTAAAACGTATTATAGTAATTTCGCCAACCTTGGATCTTGGGGTTCAGCCATGCAACGTGTTCCTGGAAAGCGTACTTTCGCATACTTGGTGGCGCTAAGCGCTCCTTCACCACTTCGCGAATCCGCGCTTCCGCTTTTGAAGTTAACCATTGCTGTGTTGAATAATACACTCGTGCTTTGGACGTTTCTGCTTTCGTTCTGCGGTGATGCATCCCCAGAAAGTCAAAGCCTTCTTCACCTGTCCATAAACCAACAATCCGTGTTTTGGTCGGATGCAGGGTTAGCTCCAATCGTTCCATAATCCTCTGGATGAGTTCATAGGCACGCATAGCGTCTTTTCTGGTTTTGCATACGACCACAAAGTCATCTGCATATCGCGTTAATTCTCCACATTGTTTCCCATGGCGTTCCCACAACAGATCGAAGTAGTTCAGATAGATATTTGCTAGTAAAGGCGAAATCACTCCGCCCTGTGGCGTGCCTAAATCCGAGCGCCGGACACTTCCTTCTTCCATAACTCCCGCAACAAGCCACTTTCTCACCAATTTCAAGATACGACGATCACTGATTCGCATGGCGATCAGCTTCATTAGCTTCTCTTGGTTGATGTTATCGAAGTAGCCTTGGATGTCGACGTCGACCACCCAATTTCCTTTGCGGTTGCATGCTTTACGGATTCGTTCCAGCGCTTGTTTGGCCCCCCTTTTCGGGCGAAAACCGAACGAGCATTCTTGGAAATCTGCTTCAAAGATAGGTTCAATGACAAGCTTCGTTGCCATTTGCATGACCCGGTCACGAATGGTTGGGATGCCGAGAGGCCTCTGCTTTCCATCCTTCTTGGGGATGTACTTCCTTCGAACAGGCGAAGGGTGGTAGTCTCCTTCTTTCAGCAGTCCGTGGCACTCTTCTATGAACTGAAATTCACCTTGCCTCTCAATGTCCGCAAGGGTTTGTTCATCCACACCCGCTGCACCTTTGTTCGCGCGCACTCGCCTCCATGCTTCCCACAGAATATCCCTTCCATAGACCTTGTCATACAAAGCATGGAATCTTCGTTTCTTGTTTTCCTTGGCCGCATGACCTAGCTTCTCTTGGAGTTGTTGAACGTTTTCTTTTGGTGTTGTTAGCCCTTCGGCATTCACTAACTCGTACCTCCTCAAGAAACATGAACAAAGCAGGGCTCCTTCCCTCCGACAGGTTGTGTTGTCCTGTCGTTCCTCAGTACTATGAGCCCCTCGGACTCCCTTCCTGCAAGTTGATCATTTCATCTTTTGGACTTATAGACCACTTCGTTACGGTTTTTAAAAAAATCCGTGCAGGGGAGGGTCTCCCCAGTTCACTGTATCCTCTTTCATACCATGCCGATCCCCTTACGCCGGAGGATTCTTCACTGCCGCTCCAAGTTCGTAGCAGTTTCCGTGGCCTTCACCCATTAAGCCGAGGTTCGGCTTCCTCTTGTCCCTCTTGCGAGACCTTTTTGACGACGCGGCAGGATTCACTTGATGTTACGGCCTGGTATGTCGCTCGCCTTGTCTCTGACAAGACTTATGTCGATGCGCTTCTACGCAAAGCTCTCGCCGTACGCAGGCATCCTAGCTACATGGGGGCTTGGCCCCTCCCACGACCGGACTTTCACCGGCTAGAAGATACATGCCTCTGGGCACGCGCTTAACGAAAACGGAGTAGCTGCCTCCGGCAAGCTACTCCAAGGTGCGTTGAGCTATCGTACCCGATAGTCTAACCGTTAGAGGAATCAAGTTCTTCCGATGAAGGTGGCTCAAAAATTTGTATCCATTCTTTAAGTCTTGCTTTTGGTATGAAAAAAGTTCCTTCTGTATGCATATCATTTCTAGCTTTTAGACGTTCAAATAACACTTCTTCAGGCACATCAACAAAATGAATTTTAAAGCCAGCCCCTAAATTTTTGGCTTTAGAACGAAACTCGTCTCGTTGACTTCGAATCCAGCATCCAAAATCCAGAATGACATCAACACCAAGAACCAAAACCCTAGCCGCCACATCCCACATCAGTGATTCCACTGAATCATGTCTAGAATCATGCTTAGCTTCGTCAGATTCCGTCATGTTATCTCCGAAATCATGCCCAAATAAACGGATATGCCATTCATCGGGAGTAAGGCGAAGTGCGGAGTATTTCGATTCAAGTTGCCGTGCCAGCGTAGTCTTACCGCTACAAGGGAGACCAACCATTAAATGAAGTGTCGCCACGTGATTTCACCTCCTTATATAAACGGATATTAACAGATTGTTTTACATTAATCAGCCCGTTCCCGATTTTCCGGCCTCTTTGTTCGGGGGAAACAGATAAACAGGCAGCTGTTGCGATATAGAATCTACCAGTGCCCCATTAGACGTTATCCGACTTTTTTCTCTTTGCTGCTGTTTCCAATTACCTACCACTATATTTACACAGCCATAATAACCCGTTACGAAAGTCTCTATTAAATCAAGGAATTTTAATCATATAATATATCTGTTAAATTATCAGAATTTAATGTTAATTATGATTTTTTAACTTTTTATTCATAGTTCCATTCCTCCTGAAAGAAGGTGGTTAGCAGAAATCCTTTCTCTTTCATCTTAGACCTGCGAAAGGAATAACCAATACTTCGATTATCAAGGAGATGGAAACCACGTGAATTGGAAATCTTTCCGTAACCATTTAACGATCGGACTAACTGCTCTTCTCGTACTCACGAATTCCATCCCGGCTGCCGCTGCCTCGGAAGACCTCGTACAACCCAACATCGTTTCTGCCGTGTCCCCAGACACCGTAAAAGCAAAAGTCGACCCCAAGGTTACCAAACAATTTGACGATGATGAATACGTGACTTATTTGATTAAAATGAAGGAACAAGCGGACCCTATGCGCGTTTCGTTAGAGGCCAAGCAGAAAGCGATGACAGAAAAAGTCACCCCGGCTGCTGCCAAACTGTCCATGCGCAATGCGGTTATCAGCTCCTTGCGTGAAACGGCCTCCCGCACCCAGAGCTCTCTCGAATCCTACTTACATAATGCGAAAGCCGCAAACGGCGGCGTGAAAGACTACAAAAGCTTCTTTATTGTCAATGCGCTATCCGTCACATCCACCAAAAAAGAAATGGAGCAGCTGGCATTACGTCCGGACATTGATGCCATCCTGCCCAATCAAGAATATTTTCTTGATAACATCCAGAAAACAAAAGAACCGGCTGAACCTCATGCTGGATCCGCAGCTGCTAAAGCAGCAGTGCCTCATACGGCCAACGTGGAATGGAGTATCGACTATGTGAATGCTCCTCAAACTTGGAATATGGGCATCGACGGTACAGGAATCGTTGTAGCCAACCTGGACTCAGGCGTCGATTATACGCACCCTGCTCTACAGCGGAAATGGCGCGCATACAACGAGTCGGGTCAAATCGTACATCCCGAGCTCAGCTGGTATGATGCCCATAGCCATACCGCGCTTCCCGAGGACAATGAGGCTCACGGCACGCATACCATGGGCACCATGGTAGGCTCTGAAGCGGATGGCAGCAACCAGATCGGTGTCGCACCCGGCGCAAAGTGGATCGCTGTTCGTATATTTAATCCCAGCACGACGGATGCCATCATTCTGGATGCCGGCCAATGGCTCCTTGCCCCAGTAGACAGCGATGGAAACGCACATCCCGAGATGGCGCCGGATGTCGTTAACAATTCCTGGGGAGGCTGTACGGGCATCGATGAATTTTTCCGGCCGATCGTACAAGCATGGCGTGCCGCAGGGATTTTCCCCGAATTCTCTGCAGGTAATGTCAATGAGTGCAATCCCGGCGGACCCGGTTCCGTGCCGCCTCCAGGCAATTATCCGGAATCGGTTGCTACAGGCGCAACCGACATCAATGGAAATATCGCTAACTTCTCCTTGCGAGGTCCTTCTCCATACGGCGAATTAAAGCCGGAAGTGTCTGCTCCAGGCGTCAACATCCGTTCCTCCGTACCTGGCGGGGATTATGAAGGCGGTTGGAACGGCACCTCCATGTCTGGTCCGATCACGACCGGTATTGCAGCCATGCTGCTTCAGGCTAATCACTCGCTTACTGTCGACCAAATGGAACAGATATTAGAGAACACCGCTACGCCTCGAACAGACACTCGCTATCCTGAAAGCCCGAACCAAGCTTACGGATATGGCATTGTTAATGCACTTGATGCCGTAAATTCCGTTCTTCACGGCTCAGGTACGGTTTCAGGGGAAGTCAAGACACCCGGAGAGGACACGCTTGCCCCTGTTCTCGAACATACCCCGCTTTCTCTTGTGTACAGCGGCAGAGATGCGAAAATATCCTTTACTGCCTCGGACAATATCGGTGTCACGCAGATCGAAGTATTGGCTAGAGTCAAAGGAACAGACGACTATGTAAATCTACCGGTCACGAATATTTCCGGCAATTATCGTTCTGGCCAATATGAAGCACCCCTACCTGACAATCTCAGGGACCCCGCAGGACTGGAGTATTATATTTCAGTCAACGACTATAGCGGCAACCACGCAGAGACGCCTGTTTACCCCGTCGAGGTCTCCAGCGGAATTAAGCCTGGCTATTTGCAGGATTTTGAAGGGGACATTACCGGCTTCGAGAGCGGAGGCGTCAATAATTCATGGGCGGTAGGCGTGCCTAAATTCGGTCCAGGAGCCGCTTATTCCGGCACCAAAGCTGCCGCCACCAATTTAGGGAAGTCTTACCCAGACGGAGTGAATGCGTATTTCCTAGCTCCTCCGATCGACTTGACCAATAGCCCCGAAGGAGCCGTTCTATCCTTCAAAAGCTGGTATAACTTAAAACAAAATAACGATTTCGTTAAAGTTTACATCGCTACAGATGAAAATGAAAATTTTGTAGAGCAAATGAGTTTTACCGGCACAGGCGACCAGTGGAAAACACAATATCTCGATCTGCGCCCCTATGCCGGTCAAAGAATCCACCTTCTATTCAACATGTTCACGAGCAACTTCGGCGGCTTGGACGGCTGGTATTTCGATGATCTTGCTGTACAGCCTCCCGATTCGTTACCGCCGGTTTCTCCGACAGATCTGACAGGAACGAGCGATTCAGGCGGAAACGTGAACTTAACGTGGGAAGCGTCGATTGACGAGGACACGGCGCAATATGAGGTGTATCGTTCTACCGATAACGCAGCGTTTACCCCGATTGTAATGACGAAACTAACGTCATTCACCGATACCAATGCCGTCGGCAGCAGCACCAACTATTATCAAGTAGCTGCCGTCGATTACAGCGGAAACACGGGTGAGCCCTCGAGTGCGTTCAGCATCGAGATGCCTGAAATTGTTCCCGTATTCGCTGATACCTTCGACGGATCAACAGACAATGACTGGACGCATAGCGGAATCCATGATGAGTGGGAACGCGGAAATCCTTCTTCACAGGGGCCGGGCAGCGCTGTATCTGCACCGAATGTATGGGGCACCCGCTTAAATGGCGGTTATACGGAATCCAGTGACTATTCATTGGTCTCCCCCGTTATTGATTTGAGTCAGGTGGACCAAGCATCCGTCTACTTCAGCAATTGGTATAGCTTGGAGAGTGGATGTGATTTCGGCCATTTTGAAATTTCGCCTGACGGAGGCACAACATGGACCGAGCTTGCTGTCTTCAACGGCATCTCCAGCGATAATCAGTGGGAATCATTCGCTTATGACCTCACTCCTTATATCCACCAACAGGTTCAATTCCGTTTCCGCATGCAGACCGATTCATCCGTCGCATGGGAAGGCTGGTATATCGATAACTTCAAAGTTATCGGCACTAGTACTCCTGCGGAGATCATGCAATCCAATCATGTCTATGACGGCGTCCAGCTGCCAAAACCTACAAATGCCGGGCCGGCATATTCCCTTGCAGCAACTGACAAAGACGACTTCATTCCGGGCCAGCCCTTGAACGTTGTGACGCCGCAAAGCTTACCAGCGAGCGCAACGGTTACGGTATTGGAAACCGGTCGTTCCGTAAGAACCGATCCGAGTACGGGGCATTTCTCCTTTAACCACGTGGCCGGCGACTTTAATCTGAAGGCGGAGGCTTATGGCTACTATCCGCAAACCAAGCCGGTGACGATAGCCGACCATGGCAATACCAATGTGGCGTTCAACCTAGAGGCGATGCCTCACGGCCGGATCACAGGCGTCATCTCGGATGAACGTAATCACCAGCCGATTGCCCATGCGAATATCATCGTCATGGAAGACGCTAACATCATGCCTGTTCAAACCGATGAGAACGGTGCATTCTCGCTGGATGTGCTTGAAGGCACTTATACACTGGCCGTATCGGTTGGCGAATACTATGGAACGCAAGTGACCGTGACGGCACCTGCGAACGGTTCAGTTGAAGCTAACGTGACGCTCAAGCCGTTCATCGGCATTCCGAATGGCATCAGCTATGACGACGGAACAGCTGAAGATGCTTACGCTTCCCGCGTATCAGGGTACACGTGGGCCGTTCGAATGACGCCATCGGCGGGTGCCGCGCAAATTTCAGGTGCTTTATTCAAATTCTGGGATTCGACATGGCCTGATCCCGGCGGCACGAATTTCAAGTATGCGTTGTATGACGCAAGCGGAAGCAATGGATCTCCCGGACGTCTGATCGCAGGTCCATACGAAGCAGAAGCATTGCGCGACAACAATTGGACGAGAGTCGAATTCCCATCCCCTGTTGTTGTTCAAGGCGATTTCTATATCGCCTATATCCAAGAAGGCACTTATCCGGATACGCCTGGGCTTGGCGTGGATAAGGACGGTCAGAGCGCGCTTCGCAGCTGGCGGATGACTGAAGGCTTGTGGGTCTTGGCGCCTGCAGGTGAAGGAAACTATATGATCAACGCGCTGGTCACAAACGAAGTAAAAGCACCTGTCATCACTTTGCCTGCCGCGAACACGTATACGAACGAAACCTCGATTGAAGTAACCGGACTTCTGCCCGTTGACGGGTCGGCAGTAACCCTATATAACGGAGCTGCCAAAGTAGGGACCGTGTCGGTCGAGAACGGAAAATTTACAATACCTGTCCAGCTGCAACCAGGAAGGAACAGCTTGACTGTTGAAGCTGATATTTTGGGGAAAACGACGGATCGCTCCGTACCTACCGAGGTAACGCTTGATGTTACAGCTCCGAGCCTAACACTAGCTGCTCCAGTCGACAACTTCAAGACAAATCTAGAAGCGTTGACCGTCTCAGGAACAACTAGCGATGCGTTCTTGAGCGAGTTAAACGTCAATGGAGAATTGGCGAATGTGAGCTCCGAAGGTACGTTTACGCACCGTATTCTGCTTGATCCAGGCACGAATATCATCCATGTCACTTCGAAAGATCTTGGAGGCAATGAAACAACGGTGACGCGTACTGTCTATTTGGATTTAAGTTCATATGCGATTAGCGAGATTACCCCAGCGACTGATGTGACGCTGAATCAAGGGGATACGCTGCCTGTATCCTTCAAGAGCACCCCGGGCTTGAACGCCGCATTCCGGATCGAGCTGCCAAGCGCTCTTCAAAACACGAAGGCGAACGAAATCGCAATGATTGAAAGCGCAACTACGCCAGGCCTTTATGAAGGCAGCTATAAAACACCGGATACGCTGATTCTCGATGGCGGCGTCATCGTTGTTCATGCTTGGGACGACGCCGGCAATGTAACAGAGGCCGTCGCTTCGGGCAAATTGTTTGTAAACATCGATTCCCTGTGGGAAATCGTGAATCAAGCCAAAGATGATTTCCAAGCGAATATTTCCAACACAACGAATCTGAACGAAGCAGTACTCACCCTTCCAACTACACCTGGCATTACGTACAAAGTGACGGGAAGCAGCAAAGCAGAATTCATCAATAACGAGGGCGTATTGGTTAAACGGCCGAGCAGCAGCACAGAGGTTGAATTGACGGTAACAATCGCTTCTGCGGCGAAACCAGCCATTAAGACAACGCTTAACGTAAAGGTGACTCTTACAGCTCCGAGCAGCGGCGGTAACAACGGCGGTTCAGTGATTATTGTTCCTCCTGCTCAGTCGACTAATTATTCACTCGCAAACGTGATAAACAAAGGACAAACACAGCAGCTTGTTAAGCCTGATTTGAAAACGGACGGAAACAAAGTCATCGCAGCCATTTCCGACTCCGACTTGCAGCAAGCCTTGAAAACAGAGCCTGTTGCCGTAATCGTTACAACCCCAGCGACCGCACAGCAAGCGCAATTGAACCTGACTGCAAGCCAAGTCGAACTGCTGTCCAAATCCAATGCAGCCAATTCCATCGTCTTCACGAATGAAACTACAGCAGCTGCACTGCCAGTTCGGATACTTGCCAAGGCACCTAAAAATGCCGGCATTCAAGTGACTTTATCAAGCGCGGAACAGCAGCGCGCAGCATTCACGAATGCAGCCCTCGGCATAACGGTGCTTGGCACACCGGTTGCATTTGAAGTCAACAGCGTTCAAGGCACGGCGGCGGTACCTCTACAGCTTTCAAGCAAGGATTTTGTTAAACAGTCCTTTGTTCTTGCTAAGGACGCAGACACCAAATCGGCTGGGGTACTTTACCTCGGCGGTCACACGGTGAGCCCAGCCCCTGCAACGTTTACCTTAAACAGCGACGGCACAACAACGGTTACCGTAACCCGTTCCGGCTATGCTGCTTATGCGGTAGTCACTCGAACAATCGCTTTCAACGACATCGATAACGCGATGGAAAAAACGAAAATCGAAGCCCTTGCTAGCAAGCTGCTCCTTGAGGGAACATCGCAAGCGACGTTCTCGCCTAGCGCTTCGGTGACACGCGCGGAATTTGCAGCGATGCTGACACGTGCACTTGGTCTTCAAAGCAGCACTGAACTGCCGTTCAAAGATGTGACAGCTGACAAATGGTATGCGGACGAAGTAGGCGCAGCCTATCAAGCCGGTATCATCACAGGGCTTGGTAAGGGAAGCTTTAACCCGAACGGAACCATCACGCATCAAGATTTGGCCGTTATGCTGGAGCGTGCTGCCGGATTGCTGGCACTGAAAGCAGAGCACCCAGCAGGCCGCGCTGATTTTGCGGATGCCGATGACATCTCCGATTACGCGAAGAACAGCATCCAAACAGTCACGGAAATCGGACTGATGAAAGCCAAAGAAGTGAACGGCGGCTTCTTCTTCTCGCCAAAGAAGTCAACTACCCGTGAAGAGGCAGCGGCAGCCATCTTCAATTTGCTTCAGCAATCCGGTTTAATCAACTAATCGCTTCATGAGGCCGTCTCTTGTCCATGTGATTTTGAAGCTTGAAGGTGATCTCTAAGGCACAAAAATGGCGTCACAGACCTCAAATCTGTGGCGCCATTTCTTTATGATTCGTAGGATTCTGCCCGACATATGATGAACGATTTTAATCGTACTTCAAAGCGTTCTTCCTGATCGCCTTTAGACGTTTCATCACATCGTTCTCCCCTTGGCCGAAATAGTGGTACAGACGTTTATATTCGGCATACAGCTCCTCGTAAACAGCCGTATTTTCCGGAATTGGCTTGTAATAATGCGCTTTCACTTTTCCGATGGCTTTAGCCGCTTCCGAGATCGTATCGTAGCCCCCGCGTTCTTTGCCTGCTGCAACTGCTCCGAACATAGCCGATCCGTAGGCGGGCGTCTGGCTGGACGCGGCAATTCGAATTTCCATATTGCATACGTCCGCATAAATTTGCATCATCAAAGGATTTTTCTCCGCGATGCCGCCTGCCGCATACAGCTCGGTGACGGGTACGCCGCTAACGTTGAACGCGTCAATGATGATTTTCGTTCCATAGGCAGTCGCTTCGAGCAAAGCCCGATACATCTCCTCAGGCTTCGTTTGCAGCGTCATGCCGAGAAACAAGCCTGTCAGATCCGCATCAACCAAAGTTGAACGGTTGCCGTTCCACCAATCGAGCGCGATCAGACCGCTTTCGCCTACGGACAATCGCTGCGCTTTTTGAGTAAGGAATTGCTGGATATCCATTCCGTTCCTCGCGGCCTCTTGCTGAGCTTCGGAAGATACACAATTTCCGACAAACCAGGCAAAGTGATCGCCCACGCAGGATTGCCCGGCCTCGTAGCCCATCCATCCCGGCATGACGCCATCCTCTACGACGCCGCACATGCCTGGGACGATTTTCTCTTCTTTGCCCAGTAAAATATGACATGTCGATGTTCCCATAACCATCAGCATTTTTCCCGGTTCCGTAATACCGACCGCGGGAATGGCTACATGCGCATCCACATTACCAACGGCGACGGCCGTTCCTTCTCGAAGTCCGGTCATCCGGGCCGCTTCTGCCGTAATCTCTCCGGCTTTCGTTCCCACCGGATAAAGCTCGGCAGACAATTTCTCTTCAACGAAATTTTCCAGACGCGGGTCCAGCGATTTCAAAAAAGCATTCGACGGATAGCCGTCCTGTTTATGCCAAATCGCTTTATAGCCGGCCGTACAGCTGTTGCGCATTTCCTTGCCGATCAATTGCGAGACAATCCAATCGGTCGCTTCCAGAAAAGAATCCGCCGCTGCATAAATTTCGGGGTCCTCGTTTAGTATTTGCCAGGCTTTTGGCAGCAGCCATTCCGACGAGATTTTGCCGCCGTAACGGGCAAGAAAGGTTTCATTCAGCTGCTCGGCCCGTTCATTGAGAAGATTGGCCTCCTCTTGGGCGGCATGGTGCTTCCAAAGTTTCGCATAGCTATGGGGGCGGCTTTTGAATTCGTCCAAAAAGCATAACGGCGTGCCGTCCGCTTTTACCGGGATTATCGTAGATGAGGTGAAATCAATGCCCACTCCGATCACATCTTCCGGCGAGACGCCGGACTTACGGAGCACCTCCGGAACGGTCACTTTTAGAACTTCCAAATAATCCTCAGGATGCTGCAAAGCCCAGTCCGTTTCAAGCGCGGTCAATCCATCCGGGAGAAACTGATCCATGATGCCATGGGTATAGCCTTTTACAGCCGAAGCCACTTCTCTGCCGGTTTCAACCTCGATAAGCAGGGCTCTGCCGGAAAGGGTGCCGAAATCGACGCCGATACTGTATTTCATACGATCACCTCTTATTATAAAGCTTCTATCAATAGAGCTTCCCTTTGTCTGAAATAGGTGACGGTATAACGGACCAATTCATCCAGCTCATCTTGATTCGGCTTCCCGTACATGGCAGGGTATGGATTTCCTCCGGGACCCAGCGGTTCCGGCGTAACATAACAGCCTTCGCGGTTAAAGCCGATGAGGTAAAGCGCCATAATGATCGTGTCCACATCCATATGCCCCGTACCTAATGCGCCGCGATTGCTGTCCGCCATATGCAGATTGGTTAGCTGGCCTCCCGCTTGCAAAATAGCTTCGCCAATATGGGGTTCTTCCACTTGCATATGATAAATATCTCCATTAATATGCCGGATTCCGGGATGATTCACTTCATGAATATAAGCCTGCGCCTGGGCAATATTGTGCACGAGAGATGTTTCCGCAGCGCGGATCGGTTCGATGGCCGCTTTAATGTTCCATTTGCTGAACGAATCGGCAACGATACGCAATGTTTCGATGCTTCTCGCCCATTCCATATCGTCAACTTTATTAGGACGGCCGACAGCTGCAGGGACCACCAGCAGGTACTTCCCATTTACGGAAGCCGTAAACTCGGTTTCCCGCCGAATGTAATCGATTGCCGCCTGCCGATGATTCGCGATGTTGCTGGAGAGGTCATTTTCCTTCGAGAACATTCCGCAAACACCCGATACTTCGATGCCGCAGCCTTGCAAAATCTGATTGACTTCCTTGGTTTGATACCCCAAATCCGCACCGTAATGGTTCCCGTGCAGCTCCATGTATTTCACATCGTATTTACTTAAACGTTTGGCTGCAGCAGCCAGGGATTCGACGCCGAATCCCCAGTTGCTCCAGGACATGTTCAATCTTTGTTTAAGCTGTTCCGGATGATTTTTCTTTAATTCGCGAAAGGCCTGTTTGATTTTTTCGCTTTTCTGCGCATAATTTTGCAGCATGGTTCTCTCCACCATCCGCTTATTGATTTAGAAATCGAACTGTCCGGCATTTTCCTTCGTGAAATCAGTAGGAGGTCCGAGGATAATCGTTTTCCCTCCGTCTTTCACTTGTACTTTACCGATATTCGGAATATCTTGCCCATCCGTGATGGGTTGTCCTTCTTTCAAAGCTTTGGCCGCTACGACAGTCAAGTACCCGAGGTTAACCGGATTCCAAAGGGTAGCAGTATCGAGCGAGCCGTCCTCCAGGAATGGTTTGGAATCGGTAGGCAGCGCAACGCCGATAAGCGAAACTTTGTCCTGCATGTTCTTCTCCTGAATCGCCTGAGCTGCGCCAAGAGGCGCGACTGTCGAATAAGCAAGGATACCGTCAAGATCCGGGTTCGCTTTCAGCAAATCGAGTGTTTTCTGGTAAGCGACCTGCTGCTTCTCATCGGTTCCGATTTTTTCGCCGATAATGTTAAGCTTCGGATATTTTTCCTCAATTTGCTTGGTAGACCAATCGATCCAGGTATTCAGATTGTTTGCCGACAGACCGCCGGTAATAATCGCGATATTGCCCTCTTCTTTTTTCATAGCTTGTACCAGCAGATCGGCCATATGGCGGCCATAGACTTCATTATCGATTTGCTGAACGGACAGATCGACAATTGATTGATCCGCTTTGGTATCCCAGTCCATGACTTTAATGCCTTGGGCTTTCGCTTTTTTCAGCACCGGGGACAAAGCAGCCGGATCGTTGGGAGCGACGGCAATGACATCTACCTTTTTCGATATCAAATCTTCAATAACTTTAACCTGCTGAGCGGCGTCCGCCTGCGTTGGCCCCGTATAAATGACTTCTACGCCTAAATCTTCACCTGCTTTTTTCGCCCCGTTTTCCGAAGCGTTGAAATAAGGAATGCCCACCAATTTAGGAACAACGGCGATTTTAATTTTCCCGGAGCCAGCCGCTCCGTTATTCGCCGAAGCATCGTTTCCGGTATTCTCCTGCTTGCCGCTTGCACAGCCTGCTAACAGCCCCGCTGTCAATACGACAGACAATACGAGTGAACCAACCTTTTTCTTCATGTGTAAACCCTCCTGATTGTTTGTTGGTCTATATAAAACAAAGCGTGAAACCGGGATTAAGTTGTTTTCCTGAGCTCGTTTCGTTTCATGTTGGCCGAGAAGAAGTTGATCAACAGGACAGCAATCAGTACGACGCCAACCAGGATATTAATAATCATGCTGGAGACTCCCATCAGATTCAGACCGCTTGAAAGAACCTGAAAGATTGCGGTACCAAGAACGACTCCGATTACTTTGCCGTAACCCCCGGAAATACTTGCGCCTCCCAATACGGCAACGGATATGCTTTGCAGCAGATAGGAGCTTCCCAGATCCACCTTGGCCGAATTGTAGCGGCTTGTCATGATTACGGCAGCAATCGCGGCCATCATGGCAGAGAACAAATAAACGTAGATGATCACCCGTTTTGTGTTTACTCCGGAGAACAAGGTGGCAATAGGGCTGTTTCCAGTCATGTATACATGACGTCCCCATACGGTTTTATTCAGCAAGTACCATGCCGCTAATGCGATCAGGCCAAAAATAATAACGGGCAGCGGTATACCGAAATAGGCGTTACTGCCGATCGCCGCGTAGCTGTCCGGAAATCCGGATATGCTGTTGCCCTTCGTAATCAGGGTGACGATCCCTTTAAAAAAAGTCATGGTCCCTAGTGTAACAAGAATAGGAGAAACCCCGACGAAGGCAACGAAGAAACCATTCAATAACCCGCCAATAAGTGCCGTTAGCACTCCTAACAGAATGGAGAGCGCCAGGGGCATCCCCGAGGTCATACAGTAAGCCATAATCACGCCCGACAAAGCGGCAAGATAAGTGATAGAGAGATCGATCCCGGACGTTAAAATGACAACCAGCATGCCCAGCGACAGGATGCCAAGCTCGGGAATTTGAAACAGCATGTTTGTGAGATTATAGACATCTGTAAATCCGGGCGCAACGATTGCCATCACAATAAACAGTGCAACCAAGACCCCACCCAGCATCCATTCCTTTGAAAGTTTCACATTCTCCCCCCCCTTTTTATGCTTCGACTTCCACTTTAGCCAGACTTTTGTCGGCCCGTTTACGTTTGATCACGTCATAAGAAACCGCGATTAAAATAATCAAACCAACAAAAACGTCCTGCCAAAACGTGTTGATTTTAGCTAAAATCAGACCGTTCTGCATAATCCCAAGCAGAAGTGTCCCAAGAACCGTACCCAGGATGGAGCCTGAGCCGCCCATAATATTCGCTCCGCCGAGCACAACGGCAGCAATAACCGTCAGCTCAAACCCGGAAAATCCGTTCGGATCGACGCCTTTGTTGTAAGCGGTTTGCACAATGCCCGCGATACCGGCCAGCAAGCCCATATACGTATAAACGAATAGCTGCACCTTCGTCGAATTGATTCCGACCCGCATTGCGGAAACGGGGTTGCCTCCGAAGGAAAGAATATCGCGGCCCATTGTTAGATACTTTAGTAAAAACCAGGTGAATATGGCGGCAAGCAGAAAAATAAGGATTAAAATCGATACGCCGCCGATTTTGAAATCCGAAAACTGAAGGAAGCCTTTCGGAAGCATGCTGCTGTTCACGTAATCCCCGTTTGTTACATAGAGCGTAAGACCTGAAATAATGCTCATTGTTCCAAGGGAAGCAACGATCGGCGGGATTTTTGTTTTGGCGATCAGGAGACCGTTAATAAATCCAAAACAAGCACCCGCGAGCGGAGCGATAATAAATATAGCCAGAAGACTTGAAGTGCTTGATCCTATGGTGACCGCCAGCTTGCCGATAATCACGGTTACTGCTGCAGTAACGGCAGCTACAGAAACGTCGATTCCTCCCGTAATAACAATCAGCGTCATACCAACGGCAAGAATACCCAGGACGGAATTTGCTTTCAAGATATCCAGGATGTTCCCCGGAGTGAGAAATACAGGGCTCAATACGGTCAAAAGAATCGAAAGCAGAATGACGACAAGAGCGATGCCGAATTCTTTTTGATGGACAAGTTTATTCATAAATGTAGATACACCTCCTCATCAATTCGGTTCAGGGACCAGAGTCATAGGCGCTCCCAGTACGGCAAGATTCATAATTTTTTCTTGTGTCGCTTCCTGCTGCAGCAGCTCGCCGGCAATTTTTCCTTTTCGCATGACGAGGATCCGGTCACTTACCGCTAGCACCTCGGATAGGTCGGAAGAAATAACCAGGACGGCAATCCCGCTTTTTGCGAGCCTTCGGAGCAGCTTGTGAATTTCTCTTTTTGCCCCGATGTCAATTCCATTCGTTGGTTCATCGACAATCAATACTTTAGGGCTGGTTGCCAGCCATTTGGCAATGACTACCTTCTGTTGGTTTCCCCCGGACATGTTGCCGGTATTCAGAAAAGGAAGGTTCGGCCTGATATCCAGGCTTTTGATGTATTCATTTGCTATCTCAAGCTCTTTCTTTTCATTAATGCTGCCAAAACCATTTGTAAGGTTTTTCAAAACAGAAAGCGATGTATTGCGAACAATGGATTGCTGAAGAACGAGTCCTTCTTTTTGCCGGCTCTCCGGAACGTATGCGATCCCTTTGGCAACGGCTTGTTCAGAAGAAGTGAGTTTTAAAGGCTTTCCTTCTAACGTAACGGTACCGCTTTCAAACCGCTCAAGACCGAAAATGGCATGGGCGACTTCCGATCTCCCTGATCCGACAAGTCCGGTGATCGTGACCACTTCGCCTTGATGGAGCGAGAAACTGATATCCTTAAAGTTTCCTTTTTTTGTTAAACCGCTTACCTCCAGAATCTTCTTCCCTTGTACCGCATTTTCGCGTTCGATCACTTGCAATTCCCTGCCCACCATGAGGCGGATAAGCTTGTCTTCATTTAGTTCTTCCTTATCGTACGAACCGACAAATTTGCCATCCCGAAGAACGGTGAACCTGTCGGACACTTTAAACAGCTCTTCCATCTTATGACTAACAAAGAGAATGGCGATGCCCCTTCGCTTTAAATCCTCGATGACCTTATAAAGCAGTTCGACTTCGCCGGACGAAAGAGAAGAAGTCGGTTCATCCATGATGATCAATTTCGCTTCAAAGGCAAGGGCTCGTGCAATCGCAACAAGCTGCTGCTTGGCAATGCTTAATCTCTCCAACGGGATATCCACATCAATCGCAAAACCCAGTTCATCCAATGTGCGTTTCGCCGTTTCGCGCATTTCCCGCCATCTGACAAAACCCGAACCGCGTTTGTTTGTTTTACGGCCTTTACAGATGTTCTCCGCCACGCTTAAATTCGGAAAAAGGCTGAGATCCTGATATATGATCGAAATTCCCTTCAAAGTGGCATCAATCGGTCTCTGGATTTCGGCGGGTCGGCCTTCAAAAAGAAATACGCTCCCTTTGTCCGGATGCTCAACACCTGCCAAAATTTTAATCAAGGTTGATTTTCCGGCGCCATTTTCACCAATCAGGGCATGAACTTCTCCTGCACGCACCTCGAGTTGAACCTGGCTTAGCGCCTGAACGCCGGGATAGGTTTTGCTCATTTCCCTGACTTCAAGTAAAAGCTCGCTCATTGCGGTGACCCCCCTTATTCCTTGCTGGAATTAATTACGTGTAATCGGCAGTTCTGGCGGTAAATTTCGTATTCTCATAAATGTTTCTACTTCCGCTGAAGTCGGAATTCCATCACGCGGACCAAGCCTTGTCACTTTAAGCGCGCTGGCAATTGTTGCATACCAGGCTGCCTGAAATAAATCTTTACCGTCTGCTATCGAGCATGCAAGCGCCCCCGAGAAGGTATCTCCAACTACAGTATCTACCGCTTCTACAGGTATGGCTTCAATGAATTGCGAGTGGCTTGGCGTGCAAACCAGGGAACCGCGATGACCCATTTTTATAATGCTATTCGTAATCCCGAGGTGCTGAAAATATTGTGCGGCCTGATAAGCGTCTTGTATATGATTAACTTCAATCCCCGTCATATGCTTGGTTTCTTGCTCATTGGGAATTAGAATGTCCGCATACTTGATCGCTTGCATCGTAATTCCTTCAGCCGGCGCCGGATCTATGATGACTGGTATCCCCCGTTTCTTGGCCATCTTCATGGCTTCAATGACCGCTGCTTCCGTCACTTCCAATTGAACAAGCAGAACGCTGCAATCCTCGATTAGGCGGGCATACCGTTTAATATCGCATGCCGTTAGATCCATATTGGCTCCCCGCGCAACGACCATCGTCCGTTCGGCAAATTTATCAATAAGGATTGTCGTAATACCCGTAGGGCTATACGCAGACCGTTTAATATACGAAGCGTCAATTCCGGTCTCGTTTAAATCGTTTAAAATGATGTCACCGTAATGATCCTGCCCTATAGAGCCGATTAAAATCGGATTCTTCCCGAGTCTGCAAACAGCGGTAGCTGCGTTGCCTCCTTTGCCACCCGATTGGATGACCACCTTCTCCCCAAGAATGTTCTCGCCGCGGGTAAGAAGCTTATCCATTTTCATGATAATATCTGTATTTAAACTGCCAATTATTCCGATATTTTTCATTAACCATTTCAACCTCCCAAAGTGAAGCATGGCAGCAGCCTTCGCCTTCACAAGCAGAATATTAACCGCTTACAAAACAAACATCAAGTTTTGTTTTAAAAAAAACAAAACCAAATGCAGCCTGTCGAATCAGCGCATTTGGTTCAATGAAACAAAAGCCTAATTTGCAAAACAAAAGCTAATCACTCATTACTACATTAATACCGATACTTTTTAATGCGGTGAGCTGCTGGAGTGGCAGCTTGGAATCGATAATCAGTTTACTGACTTCATGAATATTCATTAGGAAAGTTAACGATTTTCGATTGCACTGCGTATGATCCGCCATTAAAATCACTTCATCGGCCACACTGCGAAACTTCTTTTTAATCTGCGCTTCTCCCTCGTGTTTTTCAAAGACGCCCTGTACAAGGTCAAATCCGCTGCAGGAGAAGAAATATTTGTCCACATGATAATTGTCCAGGGATTTCTCCGCCACTGCTCCGATGAATGAATAGGCTTGCGCATTCACATAACCGCCAATTGTAATCAGTTGAATGTTCTCGTGATCGAGTAGTTCCAGCATAATGGAAATGGAATTGGTAATGACGGTAATGGATTTATCCTTCAATTCCTTCGCCAGCTGAACAGAAAAATCGCTGCTGTCAAGTGCGATGATATCCCCGTTCTCGACAAGCTCCGCAGCGGCTTTGGCGATTGACATTTTAATATCAACATTGCTGATTTGCCGGTGAACGGGGATTTTATGATTTAATACAGCGCCGCCGTGCGTGCGGAGCAGCACGCCTTCTTTCTCTAACGTTTCCAAATCCTTTCGGATTGTTTCCTGCGTTACGTTAAGTTTTTTGCTCAAATTAGATACATACACGGTTCCTGTTTGCGAAATCATTTTAACAATCTCTTTCTGCCTTTCGGACGCCGGACTGCTCTTCCCCATGACTGACCACCCCGCATTAATTTATTTGGGTTTCTAATTTTGTTATACAGATACGATACACTTAAATATCTGTGATTCGGAACTGTTTTTATAGGTTTATTATTCATTAAATTTGTGATAATCAAGTCGTTTTTTTCTGTATTTTTGTTTTGGGTGAGCGCGTTGTCAGAATCACAATGGAGTATCAGCCTGCATTGGGCCTTGAGCGCTTCGCCACTCTAGCGAGCATAGCGCAGTCATATGGAGATGTGTCTTGGCGCTCCCTTCCTTTCGTTATCTCTACTATAGACGGAATAGGATCGCCATATCCATCGAAACAGGAGGCCGCAAGGTGACGGTTTTGTCACCTTACGACCTCCTGTGTTTCCGTTAAAAGATACATTCCGGTACGTACCCGAAGCGCCCAAGCCGGC
The DNA here is from genome assembly GCF_019431355.1 of Paenibacillus sp. R14(2021). NCBI lineage: Bacteria > Bacillati > Bacillota > Bacilli > Caryophanales > Paenibacillaceae > Paenibacillus > Paenibacillus sp. R14(2021). The sequence continues at coordinate 882,666 of NZ_CP080269.1, read as the reverse complement.
GCATCAAAACTTGACGCTGCCCTCTTGCAGCCCACTGACGAACTTCTTCGTCATGAGAAGGAACAAGACGACCATCGGCACGACGGTCAAGATGCCTCCCGCAGCCATGAGAGCCCAGTTCGTATTGTACTTGCTTGTGAAATTCAAGTAGGCGACCGACACGGTCTTCATCGTATCCGTTTGCAGGATCGCGTTGGAAAGGAAAATTTCGTTCCAGGAAGACAGGGTCGTGAAAATCGCGACGACGACGAAAGCGGGTTGGGCAAGCGGCAAAATGATTTGGAAAAACGTCTTCATCGCGCCGCAGCCGTCCACCGTCGCCGACTCCAGCAAATCTTTCGGAATGCCGAGCATGAACGCCCGCAACAGGAACACGTTAAACGCGAACGCGCCTCCGACGAACGGGATGATGACGCCCCAATACGTATTGATCAGGTTCAGCTTGATTTCCATGAAGAAAATCGGGATGAAACCGATCGGCATGCTCATCGTGATGAACAGATAGGCGAGAAAAGCGCCAGAGCCCGGCATACTCAAGAACGTCAGTCCGTAGGCGGCGAAGCCGCACAAGACGCAGACGAGTACGACGGTCATTCCGGTAATGATCAGCGTGTTCATGTAAGCGACGTCGAAATGGCCTTGCTGCCAAGCGCGCGAGAAGTTTTCGAACGTCCAAAACTTCGGCCAGCCTAACGGGTTTTTCGAGATCTCGGCTTTTTTCTTGAACGCGTTCATGAGGAGAAGAAGCATCGGGAACAGCGAGTAAGCCGCGACGATCAATAGCGGAATATGCCGCCAATTGAACCTGAGCATCATTTACACATCCCAGCCTTTCTTCTTCTTCAAGTAGGCGTAAACGGCGATCAAGACGAACGCGATGAACATTTGGAACAACGCGATCGCGGAGCCGTACCCTGCCCGTTGGCCCCTCGTACTGAGCGAGTAGTAGTACGTCGAAAGTGTCTCCGTGGCGTGCGCTGGGCCGCCTCCGGTCATGACGTACACCATTTCGAAAGCCCCGAACGCCCCGAGTGCGGTGAGCAGCGTCACGACGACGAGCGTCGGGCGGATTTGCGGCAGAACGATGTTCCAGAGGATGCGGAAGCGCCCCGCGCCATCCAATTTGGCCGCTTCCTCGATCGATTTGTCGTTCTGGGTCAGCGCCGCGAGCAGCCAGATGACGTTGCCGCCGAAGCCCCGCCACATGTCCGCGAGGAGCACGGAAACGAGGGCGAACGACGGAATCGTCAGCCCTGGCCATTCCAAGAAGCCGAGACCTGCTTTATCCAAATAAAAGTTGATGCCGCTGAACGGGTTGTACATCCAAAACCAAATTTGCCCTGCGACGGTCACCGTTATGATCGACGTCGAAAAGTAAATGGATTGGTAAGCCGTTTGGCCCCTTTTGATTTTGAACAGCAAATAGGCGAGGCCGAATGCGATCATAATCGGGATCGTCACCCAGAAGAGCATCCATTTCACGTTGTTAAGAAATGCGGTGCCGACGATTTTGTCGCGGAAAGCTTCTACGAAATTGTCGATTCCGATGAACCTCGGCATCGAGATGCCGTTCCATTCGGTGAAAGGCAAATAAAGCGACAGCATCGCGGGGATGGTGACGGCGAAGACATGGAATAACAGTCCCGGCAAGATGAACAGCCACCCTTTCCAGCGTATCAGTCGCGAACGTTTTATCACCGCCGTCATCTCCTTTTGCGAAATCATGCGCCCGAAAGGCGTCATTCTCCCGGGAAAAAGGAAACGCCTTCGGCCGCCAGAAACGATCAATACTTATCGAGAGCGAAAATCCGATTGTCCTTGACATCCTTCTCTTTCAGCTGCTGGAGGTTGGCAAGCCAAGCTTCCGGAGTCGTCTTTTTCAAATAAACACTGGCGAAATCCGATTCGAGCACCTGCACGACGCTCGGAGGCCCATAAGACCAGGCAACGTAGCCGGTCTGTCCCGCCTTCTCCGCTTCGGAAATCAGGTTCAGCGCTTTGGCCACGTTCGGCTTCAGGTTGAGGTCGCCGTAGTTCATTTGAATCGGTTCGGGAATGCCGTGCTCCGCCATCGTCTTCACGACTTCGGTGTCGAAGAAGTCATTCAAGAGCTCGCCGACTTCTTCCTTATGCTTGGATTTGGAGTTGATGACGAGACCGCCGCCCACCCCGAGCGGAATGATCGGCTCGCCGTCCTGCTTCCAGCTCGGGAACGCCGCGAAGCCGATCTCGAAGTCCGGGTTGTTGTCGGCCGCCAAGCTCCATGTGCCGTCCAGCCGCATCGCCGCTTTGGCGTTCAAGAACAGCTGGGTACTGTCTTCCTGCGAGATCGCCTGCGACTTTTTGTCCGTCACGTAGCCTGCATTCCAAAACTCGTCGTAACGCTTGATTCCGTCCAGGATCGCCGGATCCGTCCAATTCAGGTTCCCCGAAAACAGCTGCTTCGTTCCTTCTCTGCCGAGCATGCTGTTGACGATGCTCGTCACCCACCAGTCGTCCACGCCCGGGTTATCCGAAGATCCCCAAGCGAACGGCATGATGCCCTTTTCTTCGATTTTCGGTACGAGGCTCATGAGCTCACCATAGTTCTTCGGAACGGTCCAGCCGTTATCCTTAAACATCGTATCGTTGTAAACGAGAATGAGGCCTTCGTAATTCCAAGGAATACCGATCGTTTTGCCGTTTTCGACATAGGCGTTTCTGGCCCAGCCGAACATGCCGTCGCCCCAGCCGTATTTGTCGTAATAGGCGTCGAGCGGTTCGACGTAGCCGCCTTTGTACCGTTCCTTCGCGAGGGACGGATCCATCAGCATGAGGTCGGGCGCTTTACCGGCCGCGAGGGCGGCGGACATCGCCTGGTCGTCGGCCATCGTTACCTGTTCCAGCTTGATGTCCGGGTGGTCGGCCTCGAATTTGTCGTACATAACCTGAAGGGCGGAGCTCTCTTCGCCCCAAATCGCGGAGTCGGGCACTTGCAGCTTGATAGCGCCGCCTTCTTTCCCGTCGCCTGAGGAGGAGCAGCCTGCCAGGACGATCATCGAAGCCAGACCGATTGCGTACAACGATTTGCCGAACGTGCGAAATGCGGGATTCATCATAAATGAACACCTCGATCGTTAGAATGGAAGACCGATTCTATTGCATACACGCTTTCAAATAGTTCGCCATCTCCGCGTATGCCTGCAACCCGTCTCCGGGAGCGAGCTCGCACTCGACCGCCATGTGGCCTTCGAACCCGATTTCCTTCAACGTTCGAAAGCCCTTCCGGAAATCGGTATGCCCGCAGCCGGGCTGCAGGCGGTTGCTGTCCGCCAAATGCACGTGGGCGACCAAACTTCCCGTTTCCCGCAAGCTCGCGGAAATGTCCCGCTCTTCGATCTGCATGTGGAAAAAATCCGCTATCACCTTCACGCCGCGAAAGCCGCCTTCTTGGATCAAACTCGCCGCGTCTTCCAGCTTGTTGATCATGTGGTCCTCGTAGCGGTTCAGCGGCTCAAGGAGCAGCGCGCTGCCCGTGGACAACGCATGATCGTTCAGCTTGCTCAAGGAATCGAGCAGCGCTTCGCGTTCCACTTCCGCCGAGCGCGGCGGAGCGAACGGCGGAAGCTTCCGGGAGAAGATGCCGAACGCCGCCGGTGCGATGACGCCAGCCGCTCCAATTTCGGCCGTCCGTTTCATGATCTCGCCGATGTCCGCGATCGCAAGCTTGCGCTGTTCGTCGTCGAAATCGCCGATCCAGCCGCGGTATCCGCCGCAGATCGAGCTGATGGACACGCCCGTAGCTTTGACCGCTTTTTCGATTTCGCTATAGTTTTCGATCAGTGATTTGCCGTCGATTTCGAGCCCTTCGAAACCGAGCTCCTTCAGCTTAGACAGCTTCTGCTCGTACGTGGAGCCGAAGAAACCTCTGTCTTGCGTGGCCAGCTTCATTTCATCACCCTCCATTTGCGGTTAAGCTCGCGAAATTGCGTCGGGGAAATACCGACGTAGGACTTGAACAACCGCGTGAAATTTTGCAATTCGCTGTAACCCAGCCGCTGGGAAATTTCCGTCACTGACAGCTCAGACGACTCCAGCAGCGCCTTTGCCTTTTGGATGCGCATCTCGCGCTGGACCTGCATCGGCGGCTTGCCGAAAAGCTCTTTAAACCGGGTGCTCACGTATGTAGGGTGCAAGTGGAGTTCGTCCGACATCATCCGAAGCGTTAACGGCTCTTCCGGAGAATGGACGAATCGCGATAGTAAGTCCAAGAAGCATTCCGACTTCGCCACGTTCGCGTGCGCGTCGCTTTGGCCGACCGCGCTGTTCAGAATGATGTACAAGAGCTCGAGTGATTTCGCCCGCGTCAGGATCGACAACGGCAAGGAAGACGTTTCGGCGTCCGCCGATTCCATGAATTCCATGAACACCTTCTCGAAAGACTCGTTCTTTTGCAGCCGGAACACGTACGGAATTTGGAACATCTTCATGGCGTCCATGACGCCCGCGATTTCGTACGTGAAATGCCACCACAGAAACTCCGTTTCGTCCGGCGTATCCTTGTAATGGTCGTGCTCCACGTTCGGAGAAATGAAGGTGACTGTTCCCGGCGCGATCGTCGTCACATCCCCGCCTATCCGCAGCTTGGCGCTGCCCGACTTCAAGTAGGACATAACGTACCAGGGAAGCGTCCTGTTGAACGTATTCATTTCGATGCGGCGATGAATGTCGAATTCGACGATTTGGAGCTCGGCATGCCTCAGGAGGGAACCCAGTCGGTCGCCCATGCCGTGTATCCCCCCTTTCCGTAACGTTTCCGTTAAAACGAGACGCCCAGTTTGATGCTTAGGTCCGGACGCCGATCGACGTACTGCTCGTAGCCTTCCGCCGATTGCGCGAACGGCACGACGGGGCTGATGACGTCTTCGCAATCGATGAGCTCTTTGGACAGAATGTCCCAGCAGACGTCTTCGATCCGGCGCCAGCTCCAGCGCGGGTAGTCCGGATTCGGTTCGCTGCACGCGCGGGAGAAGACGATCTTGGCGTTGTTGAAATGCGCTTCGCGGCCCAGATCCAAACCGCCCTTGAATGCTCTCGCCCAGCCGACGAACGCGATCGTGCCGCCGTACGCGAGTCCTCTCAGCGCTTGCTGAAGCGCGAATTCGCTGGCGCTCGTCTCGATGATGACGTCGACGCCGAGCTTGCCGGTCGCTTTCTTGAGCTCGAGGCCGACATCTTCGTTCGCCGGATCGAATGCCGCGTCCGCGCCGTTCCGGAGCGCGACCGCTCGGCGTCCTTCGATCGGATCGACAACCGCCACCCAGCTCGCGCCCGCCATCTTGGCCAGCTGAGCCGCGATTTGGCCGATTGCACCGAGCCCGAATACCGCGACGCGGTCGCCCGCGCGAACGTTGGCGTCGCGGATGCCGCCGAGGGCGAACTGGGCCGGATCGAAGCACACCGCGTTTTTCCACGACATCCTTTCGGGCATTTTCTTCAAATAATAATTGTCCACCGCGTTCACGACATGCGTCTCACGGATGCCGCCGTAGCCGCAAACCCGGTCGCCGATCTTGTATGCCGACACCTCGGAGCCCGCTTCGGTAACGACGCCGACCCATTGGTTGCCGAGGTTCCAGCGGCCGAATCCGCCGTCCGCCGAAATATCCTTTGGATCGCGGGGCAAGAACAGGTTCCAGCCGTCCTTCTCGTCGAAGTAATCGGCCGTATGCGGGCTTTCTCCACGGAAACCCGCTAGCTCGGAGCCGTGCTTCGGCGAAGCGTGCTCGACGCGCACCCTCACTTCGTTCAGCTTGATCTCCCGATCCTCGTAATCCGTAATCACAGCTTTGCGCGGGGCTTGCGCGATCAATTGTTTGGGCACCGTACTTCCTCCTATGCTGGGTGAAGGTTAACAATCATTTTTTTAAAAGGCGATAGCCATGTATGTTACCGCTTACAATTGCATTATATCGCAATTGATCGGGTTGTATGTTATCCGGTGTTTGCCGATATTTATCCGTTTTACAGGTTGCGGCAAGCGAAATAGAGACCACTTCTAGCAATTGTACATCGCATCGGAGTCTTCCGAATGCGGCCGAAGAGCGGAAAGACCGGTGCACAACGGTGACGGCTAGATCCTGCAGGCGCGCCGCGCATCAGGTCCCCCCCGGCTTTTGGGCCGCCCGCATTTTCGTCATTGATGATCTCCCCAATGCTTCGTTGCTCTAATTTAGTTCGGTGCTAGGATTACCAAATTTAGTTTAACATTCATTGTTCAATCCTCCCCCGTCACGGAATCAATGATTGTAATATCACATATGGGAACTATCCTCCGGTTAGCGCAACGCGGCGCAGCAATGCAAAAATAGCGATGGATCGGTTCCATCGCTTTTGCACTCTCGTATCAAGTTAATTCAGGGATTACTCCTCCTTCTCCTGTTTCTGGACTAGTTCATCTTGGTCGCTGCCCCAAATGTAGTCGATTCCTGATTCATTCATCTCCTGAGCGTTTTTCTTCTTACCTTGCTTAACATTTTGTTTTGGATCCGTTATTTCGTTATTGTTCATTCTGAAATCATCCCTTTCTCCAAATGATGGAATACCAAACTGTATCCTTTCCAATATCGTCGAACTTATGTAACAGCAAATTTAAAGGTGAGTCCATAACGTAAGGTATTGGCCGGCCGCGGTCGAAATTCTTGCCCTAATCTGCCGTCTCAATCTCGAACCAAGCTCACCGCAAATTATGGTGTATACTCAGCAAGAATACGCTTTCTTTTCCGATTTCATTGACGTTATAATCATGCATAGAGGCGCAATAATCTGAGGGGGAATGCGGCATGAATCTGCATGGTCTAACGATTGAACAGAAGCTTCTGTGGGAACGAGACGGTTATCTGGTACTGGATGGCTTTTTGGCTGCCGGCGAGGTCGATTATTATAACGAGCGATTGGACCACGCCTTTAAGGTATGGGAAACCAAAGGTGGATATAATCCGTCCTCCGGTCAATTAACTAACGTCCAGCAGGTATGCGGCGTCATTGAATATGACGATGCTCTGCTTCAATTAATGGAAAACGCACGGATGATGTCCATTTTGCGCGACATCCTCGGCAACTCCTTCGTCATGATCGATAATGACGGCATGATCAAGCCTCCGCAAAAGGAAGCCCATACGAACTGGCACCGGGATACGAGCAGCCAGCTTTTCGTGAACGAGAAGAAAGTCCCGTTCATGGCCAAGGTTTTCTATTTCCTTTCCGACGTGAACTATGACGGAGGCTGCCTCGCCTTCCTTCCGGGGAGCGTGCATATGACCAACGAGCAGCTGCCGAAGGTGCAGAAGCAGGAAGATATGCCCGGCCACACGCGGATGAGCGTCAAAGCCGGTACGGCCGTTATCTTTAACGGATATACCTACCATTCGGCACTCAACAACTACACGAATGAAACCCGCCGTTCGCTCATTTACAATTACGCGCCGTCCTTCCTTCGGACGTGGCCCGGCTACGAGCCTTCCGAGGAGCTCAAGGCCAAAGCCGACACCAAGCTGCGCCAAATGCTGCTCGGGATGCTGCCGTGGACGGACGATCCGAAAGCATTCGAAGAGCCGGCGGAAGCGAAGGCCTAAACCGGGAATTATTAAAAGCGAAAAACTTCATACAGCGGAACATCCTGCCGGATACGATCCAGCAGGATGTTCCCGTTTGCAAATCTCTCTAGAGAAGGATGCGAAAGCATGCACGATGAATGGCTGTCCACGCCGAGCCCCTTTGCCAAGGCGACCCTCTACTATCCGCTCGTCGGCGGATTCGATCCTTGCGACGCCAATTATTACTTCGAGCGGGACAACTATCCCGCCTATGAGATACTGCTTATCACGCAAGGCAAAGGCGCATTCCGCCATGGAACGGCCTGGATGAGGTTCGGCCCCGGCGACTGCCTGCTGCATAACATGCGCTATCCGCATGCCTACAAAGCGGACTTGGAGGACCCGTGCCAGCTGCTGTATCTGGTCTTCGACGGCAGCGAGCTGGAAAATCTGTGGCCTCGCTTATTCGGGGGCCCGGTATCGCTCTTTCCCGCTTTTGGCGCTGCTCCCGGAGCCGCGTCCGCCTCAGTCGTCCGCATGCTTCGCTCGGTGCTGGACGGCATGCGGACGACCGTTCCCCACCTGGAATGGGAGCAGTCCTCCTCCATATACGGGCTGCTGATGGAGTGCGCCCGGCTTGCCGACCGCGACGGAGCCGTTCTGCCGGTTCCATCCGGCATCGAGCAGGCCCTAAGATACGTTGACGCCAACTATCTGACGATCGGCAGCATCAAGGAGATCGCCCGCGAGGCCGGACTCAGCGTCTATCATTTTATCCGGCAGTTTAAGAAGCATTACGGTTTCACGCCAAAGGAATATATGCTGCAGAAGCGGATCAACCATGCGAAGCGGCTTCTGATGCTGACCGACGCCGCCGTCGGAGAAGTGGCCGAACAGTGCGGCTTCGAGAGCTACAATGCGTTCCTGCATACATTCCGCAACGCCGAGCGCTGCTCGCCCTCGGCGTTTCGCAAAAACTGGAAGCGGGGCTAATGCCCAGCTTCCAGTTTTTTTGACGCAGACCCTGCAGCGATGCAAAACCAGCAAACGCCGTTATGGCCGTTGATCGGTCCGTCAGGGCTTCGCTAGAATTTCGTTTACCTGCTGTTCCATCTGCTTGAGGCCTTCGTCGACGGTCATTTTGTTGGCGAATATTTGATCGTCGATCGGAGCTATGACTTTGTCCTGCGCCTCGCGCCATCTCAGGTGATAGATGTCTCCGATTGTTCCGTATTCCTTCCAGGCGAAGCGCGCTTCCTCATAGCCCTTCGGCGCCCAAGCCGGAACATTTGCTTTCTCGAGGGCCGACTTGCTTACCGGAATCCAGGACTGCTGCTTCGAGAGCGTTTCCTGATTGTCCGTCATCGTCCATTTGATAAACTCCCAAGCTTCGTCCGGATGCTTCGTTTTGGACGTCATGGCATAACCGCCCATCCAGTAAGGCACGACGCGTTGGCCGTCCCATTTCGGCATCGGCGTCATGTCCCAGTGCAGGTCTTTCGTTCCCTTCAGCGTGCCCAAATCCCAATCCCCGCCAACGTACATGGCGATTTTACCGCTCATGAAGTCACCGCCAAGAGCGCTCGCCTGCGCCGCGTCCGGCGCAACGCCGTGCTTGTAGATAAGATCCTGCAGGAACTGCAGCGCATTCTTCGTCTGCGGCGTATTGAACGACAGCTTCTGCGGATCATGAATGTTGTCCGTCAGGGAACCGCCCTGCTCTTGGCTGAGTGCCATCCATCCCCACCAGGCTCCAAGCGACATGGTCGTTCCGAACTGGGTGGTTTTGTCACCCTGCTTGATCGTCAGCTTCTTCGCCGTGTCAAGGAAATCGGTCCAGTTCCAGTCCGCCGTCGGGTACGCGACGTTGGCCTTATCGAACAGGTCCTTGTTGTAGTACAACACCAGCGTCTGATAGTTCTCCGGCGCGACATACATATTTTGGCCGTCGAACTTGAAAGGCGCGAACAGCTTCTCATCGTAATCCGACATGTTGAGGTCGCGGTCGAAATAAGGCTGCAGGTTCTGCATCAGCCCTTTCTTATACCACGCATAGGCCGGTACGTCCCAGTAGAACAGGTCCACCGGCGAATTCGATGCCAGCGACAGCTCGATTTTTTTGAAGGTTTCATCCCATGGAAGCATGGTCATGTTCACTTGAATATTCGGGTGGGAATCGTTGAATCGCTTGACTTTATCCTTCTCTTCGTTATCCAGTGCCGGTCCGTTCGACCAGCGGATAAAGTTCAGCGATACCTTCTCTTTCTCTCCGCCATTCGAGGCCGTCTTGCTTTCGTTTCCAGCCGCTCCTTCCGAACCGCCCGTACCGCTCTTGTTTCCCTCACCGCCCGAGCAGCCGTACAAAGTGAACATCATCACTGCCGCGACCAAGCCGAATGCCCATTTTCCCCTTTGCTTCATCGTTTTGTTCCCTCTCCTCTTATGAAATATCCAAGAAGAACCGAACGCCGCCCTTCGCGGCGAAGCAGGATTCTTCCCGGCGGACTACCCTTTCACGCCGGTGAAGACCATTCCTTTGACGAATACCCGCTGACTTAGAAAATAAAGAAGGACGCAAGGCGCAATCGCATACAGCGTCGCGGCCATCAGCAGGTGCAGGTCTGGAGACGAGCGAGCCGAACCCTGGAAGTAGGAGAGACCCAGTGCAAGCGTGCGCTTGTTCTCGTCGGTTAAGTAAATGAGCGGGCCCATAAAATCGTTCCATGTCCCCATAAACGTGAAGACGGCTACCGTCACCAGCACTGGCTTACTCAGCGGCACGATGATTTTCAGCCATATTCCATACGTACTGCAGCCGTCGATTCGGGCCGAATCCTCCAGCTCGAACGGAATGCCCATATAAAACTGCCGCATCATGAAAATAAAGAAGGCGGTCCCGAACCAGGCCGGCACAATCAGGGGCAGGAAGGTATCGGTCCACCCTAGCTTGTTGAAAAACAAGTAAGTCGGCACCATCGTCACCGCGGTCGGCAGCATCATCGTGGACAGCAGCACTAGGAAGACGAGATTTCGTCCGGGCGCGTTCAACCGCGAGAAGCCATAAGCGGCGAAGGAACACGACAGCAGCGTCCCAAGCAGTACGAACACCGTGATCGTAACGGTATTCCACGTATAATGCCCGAATGGAAAGGTCGTGAAGGCATCCTTGTAATTGTGCCATTCCATGGGAGATGGAATCCATTGGGGCGGGAATGTGTAAACGTCCTGCTTGCGCTTGAGCGAGGTTGAAATCATCCAGACGAACGGAACGAGTATCATCAGCGAGCCAAGGGAGAGCAGCAGATAGCTGAATGCGTTCCTGAGCCGCTCCGTCCGATGCCGAGAGGCCGTCCGATGTGTTTGAACCTTTCGAATCCCCGTTGCGGAAGCATCCGGAATGTTCATTTCGACGACCTCCTGTTCCCTTCATAGAAGACCCACATGGGAGACGATTTGAAAATAATAAGCGTAAACAACAAGATAAGGAGGAAAAGCACCCACGCGATTGCCGATGCATAGCCCATTTGCAGATAATCGAACGCATTCCGGTACAAATACAGCACGCTGAACAAGGTGGCGTTGTTCGGTCCGCCCGCAGTCATGATGAAGCCCTCGGTAAACACCTGCAGCGCGCCGATAACCCCCGTAATCAAATTGAAGAAAATAACGGGCGTAAGCATCGGCAGCGTAATATGAAAGAACTGCCTGAATTTGTTGGCGCCGTCGATCTCCCCCGCTTCGTACAGGTCGGTAGGAATGCCCTGCAGGCCTGCGAGGTATACCAGCATGCTGCCGCCCACACCCCATAAGCTCATAATGATAATCGGCGGAAGCGCCCATTGCTCGTCAATGAACCATTTGGGACCGTGGATGCCGATCTGGCTGAGCGCCCAGTTCATCAAGCCGAAGTCCGGATTGAAAATCCATTTCCACAGCAGCGCCACCGCAACGCCGGACATGACGGCCGGCAGATAGAAGATCGTGCGGAAGACGAAGATGCCTTTGACGCTTCGGTTCAGTATCAGCGCAAGCAGCAGGGATGCGACTAAACCAAGCGGCACGCTGGCAGCGGAGTAAATCAGCGTCACCTTGAAGGACTGCCAAATGAGCGGGTCTTTAATCAACGCCCTGTAATTGTCCAGTCCGACCCAGGTCGGAGCGCTCAAAATATCATAATTCGTAAAACTGAAATAGGCAGAAGCCACGATCGGACCGAGCATAAAGCAGATCAGACCGACTATAGCGGGACTCATGAAGATATAACAGTCCAGCGCCTCCCGGCGCGATCTTGTCAACCATTTGCGTTTGACGTTCATGCCAATCTCCCACCTCCAGAGGTGTAATCGCTTCCAATTCTCGCTGTACAAAGGAGCGCCCCCTTTGTACAAGCTCAATGTGCTAGATACTTCTTCACGATGTCCTCGTCAAGCTCAATGCCCAGACCGGGACCATTGGGGAGCTGGATGTAGCCGTCCTTGAATGAAAGCGGATTCGCAACGACATGTCTCGCGAGTGGTGATTCCGATCGTGTGTACTCGATCAAATCTCCATGAGGAATACTGGCCGCGAAATGCGTGCTTGCCGCCACAAGAACACCGGTTTTGAAGGCGTGCGGAACGATTCTGCGATTGTTGTCATAAGCCATATAAGCAATTTTCCGAGCTTCCGTCAGTCCGCCGCAGCGTCCAAGATCGGGCTGTAAAATGTCGACTCCGCCTTCGCGCAGCAGTCGGTCGAATGCCCGTCTTCCGCTTTCCTGCTCCCCGGCCGCGATATAAATGTCAGCCGCCTGGGATAACTGCATGTAGCCGGTCAAATCATCCGGAGGCAGCGGCTCCTCCAACCAGTGCACGCCGTACCGGGCGAACTCCTGAGCCATCCGGATCGCATGCTTCACATCCCATACGTGACCCACGTCGATCATCAGGTCGTTCTCATCCCCAATGACCGAACGAAGCGTTCGGACCAGCTCGATGTCGAACGCCTTCGACACCCGCCCGATCGGCCCCCAGCCGAACTTGATCGCTTTGTAGCCGTGGTTCATGTACGTCTCGGCCAGCTTCGCGGCTTCAGCAATCGTATCTGGCATAAGCAGGCTCGCGTATGCCTTGATCTCCTGCCGGTAAACACCGCCCAGCATCTGTGCCGTCGACCGGCCAGAGGCCTTGCCGATAATGTCCCATAGGGCAATATCTATGCCGCTCATCGCATGGAGCACGGGGCCTGAACGTCCGTAATAAAGAGCGCCCATATACATTTTGTCCCACAGCCGCTCGATTTCGAATGGATCTTCTCCAATAAGCAAGTCCTTCAGCCCGGTAGCGATGGCATGTGACGGCGGGGCGTTAATAATAGAACGGGCGACAACGGGCACTGAATCGATCTCGCCGATTCCATCGATCCCCTCATCGGTCCGGACACGGACAATCAGCGTGTCCTGCGTGCCGTCGCAGCGCGTAGCATCGATTTGCGGTAGCTTGAGATAGAGAACTTGAACATCGGTGATTTTCATGAAGCGTATCCACCTGCCTGCATAAATTGGTTGTAGCGTATCGATAATGCCGAGTATGCGTTTTCAAAAAGAGTATAAATTTTCCTTGTCTGATTGTCAACAATCTTATTGCCGATTGTTGTTTTGACAAGGGTTGAGGAATCGCCTATGATACAGGTAACGATTCAAAAACCAGAAGCAGAAAGGTTCATACGATGGAAACATTCAGCTTTAAAGAGCAGAAGCCAACCTCGCTGCGACACCGGGTAACGGATGAAATCCGCAATGCGATTCTAACTGGCCAACTGAAACCGGGCGACCGGCTGCGGGAAATTGCGATTTCAAAGGAAATGGGTGTTAGCCGCGGCCCGATTCGGGAAGCGATACGCACGCTGGAGCAGGAGGGTCTCCTCCATTCCTCCCCTTACAAGGAAACGGTCGTAGCGGAATTCTCCAAGGAAGAAGTTATCGAAGTGTTGATCCCTATCCGGCTGACGATCGAGCTATTCGCCATCCGTTCCGGGCTATCGCGAATGAGCGATGAGGATTTCATGCATATGAACCGATTTGTCGAGGGTATGAAGGAAGCAGCCGCGCAGAAGGATTTGGCGCGAATTGTCGATTACGACATTTCGTTCCACGAATATTTGATTCAAGCGTCCCGCGCGAGCAACATCATCAATATATGGTCGAGCATTGTCAATCGGATCCGGCTGCACTTCTTCGTCCAGGGACCGATGTATCATGACCAGAATCAGATCTACGAGGAGCATGCGGTGCTGCTGCAGGCGATGCAAGCGAAGGACGTCGAACAGACCTGCCAACTGATGAAGGCTCATATTTATGACGAGAACGTTACGATCTTGCAGAATGCCGGGCACGAACCGACCGCAGCCGGCAGCGATACGGTGTAACTGCAACCGTCTTTTGAAGGGAATCGTAGGAACACGCCGCAACCTATTTTCTTGGTTAGAATTGAAAATGGACAGCTGCGAATTTAGCAGCTGTCCATTTTCCCGTTAGTTAGCATGATCAACTAACCATTTTGCAAATTCATGATCGTCTTGGATCTTTTGTTCTGGCCGATTTCTTTCACGCAATCGATTCTCATAATTTCGAAGCTCAATGATAACGCTTAAGTTTGAAATCCATAAATAAACTCCTTTTCATACGGTTACTTCAAGACAACTGTTCAACTATCGTGTCCCCCGTTAATTTAGAGTCTTGCGAGTTCGAAATTGTGCCATGATAGATAAATACATATAACTGCTACTGCAAAGAAGATTATAGAAAGTTGAAGATTCCTCCGCATTCTGATGCCGTAAGCACAAAAAAAGATAGCAGCAGCTAATTTGGCACAGCTTTGATAATACGCATCATCCGAAAAAAATGAACTGCTAAATATAATGGAAATAAGAAAAGTCGTAGAAATTAGAATTTTAAACCACAGTGGTTCCCTTATGAATTGTCTATACATAAATTTAATCCTCTGCATCAAGGCTATAGTCCTTCCTAAGTTGCTTTTATTACTATTTTAGCATTAGAGACCCTATTATTTCAATTAATTACCAGTCATTGTTTCTTATGCCTATGGCTCCTTTGCACGTTAAAACCTTCAATAAAACGCAATGCACACTGAGAATAGGCCGAAGGAAGCATTTCTTCAGAGAACCCATGTATCCGGGGACCATATTCCCGATCGAATGAACGCTTTGGCACAGTGTGCATAACACTCCTCCACCTCTACACCAATACCAAAAAAGGGGCTACGACCATTTACACTGCTTTTTTCAAGAAGTTCTGGATCACGGCAAACAAAGGCTTTCCCATTCACTCTCAAGGTCTCTCCTAACCCTGGAATAAAAAATTGAAGCCCGATATGAGCGTTTGTCAACATATTTTGAATAGAGTCCATCCTCCGATTGCCTGGACGCTCTGGAATAAATAAATGATGATCATCGAGAACTATTACAAACCCAGGTGCATCTCCTCGCGGAGAAACGTCACATTGTCCAAATGAATTCGAAGTTGCCATTGATAAAAAAGGGGACTTTGAAATAAACTCCCGACAATGAGAATCAAGCATAGACATCACTTTATTCGCTGCTTTCTGGCTAGGATACCCGCCACACAGAGAACGCAGATCTTCAAATTGCTCTTTCGTAGAAATAATTTCTCGAAATCTAGCCCTCATATCTACACCTTTAATCTTTGAGATATGTTCGAATCAGAATGGTAATTTAACTAAAGAGGGGCATACTTGTTTTTTGACCCAGCTTATCCAAAGTCATATCGCACAAAGCAACATGCTTGTTCATTTCCGTGAAGAAATCTTATCCTGCTTCGCTGCTTGGAAAGATTACCGAAATCTCATTGAAATTGTGGTACACGTTTTTCCCTTTCTCTTCAGCCACTCGTACCATTTCATCTGCTCCTGCCGATGGCCCTCCGACACGCAAAACAGCATCGCAATGAGACAGCAGTCTCACCGCTGACGGGTGAAAGATGCTGTTATACACCTCATCTCCTGTCGTGCGTGAGCCGGCAGTTTCCATCAATGGAAGTGCATACCACTCCCCAAGAACCGGCATATGCCCCATTTCATAAACCTTGAGCGCAGCCGTTCCAGTTGAAGAAGCCTGTGTATTTGCGCGTATTGCAGTAGCATGATCGTTTTGGCGTCCCTGATTTCACCTTGTCTGATCATCTCCAGTGCGTCTGCAAAAGAAAGCTCCAGCACCTCGATATGTTCCTGTTCTTCCGCAACTCCTCCGCCTTCATTCACCTGCATGCGAGAATCGTATTCCGCCGCAAAAAAGTGTAGCAGCTCCGTCACCGAACCAGGCGACATGTAGGCTTCACTGATCTTTTTCAGGTTTGTTATCCTGTAGCCTGTTTCCTCCTCTGTCTCTCGGCGAATACAATCCTCAGGACTATCCGTATCGAGCAAGCCCGCGCACGCTTCGATAAGCATCCCCGTTTCATTGCCGTTGACATAAGTAGGCATTCGGAACTGACGGGTAAGAATTACGGATTGTTTTTCCTGATTGTATAGAAAAATGGCAGCCCCGTTCCCACGGTCATAAACCTCTCTCTCTTGGGTTTCCCAAGTGCCGTTGTTATTTTGATAGGCAAAGGTCATTTTCTTTAGCTGATACCAATTTGCGGATAATACCGTTTCAGCTTTTATTTCTACCCTTGGATTTATGAAAATGTTCATGAAAAATCCTCCTCATCATGTGGGCTGGTCTGGCAACCTATTATTCAGACTTGCTCCTTTTTCTTGATAGAAAGAAGCCGGAATCCATAGTAATATAGATGCTTCCGTTACCTTCCCGAATTTTCGCATTCAAATAGGATCTGAAGGCTTCTAAAATATCGCCTGTTAGATAAAGCCTAGCGTTCATAGGCGTTGAAGTCATGTATTGGATAAGCAGTTCCGCTTCGTCCACCTGCATATAATCTTCATACCGGATCAACTCAATGTCTGTGAATCGAGACGCCAGTATCTTTGCACCGTTATCAAAATGAAACCGTTCCATGACATCGTCAAGCACTCGTATATCGGGGTCGAATGTCCTTGCGAGCTGCTCCATTTCCTGAAGATGGCTCTTGCTCATGGTAGACGTATAGAGTAGACCGTCATTTTTAAGCACCCTATGGCACTCTGACAGAGCTTGCCCGATATCCAGCACGTGATAAAGCATGTGATTCGCAATGAGGACATCGAACTCGCTGTCATGGAACGGAATCGCTTGCGCATCTGCCGTCAGAAACGTAAACTGGTTGTTTTGATCATTTACATTGGTTCGAGCGGCTTCCAGCATGCCCGGTGATATATCGATAAGCGTGATGCTCCATGATGGCGGAACCCT
Source organism: Paenibacillus sp. R14(2021) (assembly GCF_019431355.1). Taxonomy (NCBI): domain Bacteria; kingdom Bacillati; phylum Bacillota; class Bacilli; order Caryophanales; family Paenibacillaceae; genus Paenibacillus; species Paenibacillus sp. R14(2021). Next base: position 865,726 of record NZ_CP080269.1, on the reverse strand, counting down.
GTCTATATTTCGGCTCCACAAGGCGCCATCTCCGCAGCCAATTTCCAATATTTTAAGATCTGATGCTGAACCGAACTGATCAAAGAACCACCGGTGCCATCCGTTTTTATTGGCGCTGAATCGGTCGTACAGCCGGATTCTTGCTTGCAGCCGGAGTGCGTTACGGTATTGCTCGCCCCAATTTTTTTCGGTATGAATCGTCTGAATAATGTCCGACAAACTATCCCAATCCGCTTCTGTTTGATGTTCCCGGAGCATATCCAGAGCTTCATCTATCGCTTTGGATACATATTGCATATGGACAATTTTTTGTCGGATCACTTCCTTTTGCACCATTAGAGAGTTCTTTAAGTCCTGCTCAGGAAGTGAGCCTTCATGGATAATTTGTTTGATGTCGGCAAGAGTCAGACCAATATATTTTAGAGTATGAATTTTTTGCAGCCGAACTAAATCTTCTTTATTGTACAAACGGGCAGAAGCATGGTTATAATGCGATGGCTTTAGTAACCCGATCTGGTCATAATACCTCAAAGTTCTAACTGTCATTCCTGTACGTTTCGCGAGCTGCCCGGTCGTTAGATACTCCTTGTCTTTCCGATTCAAGATTGCGACTCCTTCTGCCATGTCTCCTCATTGCCTTTAGCGTATCCGTGTGGATGGGTACGATGCCACTCCCAGGCGCTTGCGACCATCTTTTCCAAGCTGCTTCTCTTAGGGAACCAGTTCAGCTCTTCCATGATGAGATCAGGCGATGCAATCAATACTGCTGGATCCCCTTGGCGTCTGGAAGCAATTTGCACTGGAAAAGCCAGCCCGGTCACCTTCTTGACGGTTTCAATAACTTCTTTTACTGTAAAGCCCTCGCTGTTGCCGAGATTATAGACACCGCTTCTCCCTCCGCTCCTCAAGCTGTTCAAGGCCAGAAGATGCGCCTCGGCAACATCCATGACATGAACATAGTCTCTTATACAGCTTCCGTCTTTCGTAGAGTAGTCATCTCCATATATCATCATATTTTCTCTTTGTCCTAATGCAGCCTGGATAGCCAAAGGGATAAGATGAGTTTCCGGGTCGTGATCCTCGCCGATTAAACCGTTGTCATGAGCTCCAGCTACATTAAAATATCTCAAAATCACGTATTTGATGCCGTGCGACTGTTCCACCCAATGCAGCATCCGTTCTACCGCTAATTTGGTTTCTCCATACGTATTCCTCGGCATCTTCCGGTCGTCCTCGCGGATCGGAATCCGTTCCGGATCGCCATAAACTGCGGCCGTAGAAGAGAAAACGATTTTATCCACTCGGTGCTTATGCATAGCCTCTAGCAAACGCAATGATCCTTCCACATTATTGCGATAGTACGCTAACGAATGCGTCATGCTCTCGCCGACAAGAGAGCTGGCCGACAAATGGATGACGGCTTCGATTTCATTTTCCTTAAAGATCATGTCCAACATTACCCGATCATTCAAATCGCCATCATACAGTTTACCGCCCACTACGGCATTCTCCCTTCCCGCGGCCAAGCGGTCTATAACCACGAGTTCCTCATGCTGTTCAATAAGGGCGGCTACTACATGGCTTCCAATATAGCCGGCTCCGCCACAAACCAATATTGCCATTTACAAAATCCTCCATTTCGTCGTATCGTTGGTTTGATTATACAAGGTTACGTTACGTCACGTTCAAGCTTTATTTTTATGTTGAGTATTAATAATGCTCTTTGACAGCCATTAGCTTGGCATAGTAAGACGGATATTTTTGTTGGCTCTATGTAACTAAGCATCGTTGGACCTATGATTTCCTCATAAATACGACACGTTTTTCCCTCATACTCCATAATCCTAAAAGGTCTGGGTGCCCTTAGATTAAGATTGCTTATAATCTCAGCATATTTTGTGTTGTCACGGCCGAAGTGAAAAAAAGAGCCGGCTATGAAGATGAGGCCGGCTCCTTTTTGAGCATTTCGAGTTATTGCTGCTGGATGAGGAAAGCCGCGTCCCGAAGCAGATAAGCCGCCGCTTCGTTTGAAATATGCTTCCCGCTTTGCGCGCTTACCTCGTTCACGAAGCTGTTTAAGTTCCCATTCTCAAGCTTCGTCAGCAAGCTGTTCGCGATACCGGCGTTGTCGATCGATCCGTCCACTCTGAATCTGTCGACCAGGGCGCGCAAGGAGTCGATGCTTGCCGTCGTCTGGAAATGAACCGTCAAGGTACCGGCATTACCCGCATTGTCGCTTGCCTCCACAACCAAGACGTGGGTTCCGAGCGTCAGCCCGCTAAGCTCCACCGCATCTCCAGGCTGAAGCTGCACGCCGTCCAACGTAACAATCGTTCGGCTCGCATCAACGCCGGAAACCGCATCTGCTACGACTATTTGCGGTAAGATCGCTTGGTCATCCGTGAACACTTCTCCGTCATAAACCGAAGCGGTTACGGCTGGCGCGGTCCTATCCAGTTTAAAGTGGCTTTCTTTGGACGTTTCGATGTTACCAGCGGCGTCTGTCGAGCGGTAGGTGATCGTAGTCGCCGCGTCTTCGCTGAGCGTGATCGGATCGGTATAAGGCAGCCAGGTCACTCCGCCATCAGCGCTGTATTCCGTTTTTACTACGCTCGACAAATCGTCCGAAGCCGTCAGCTGCAGCTCGACCGGGTGAACATACCAGCCGTTTTGCCCGTCCGGTTCGGCAGGAACCACCGTAATATTCGTTACGGGAGCCGTCTTATCCAGTCCGGCCACCGCTTGATCGATCACACGCTGAATCGCGGCGCTGCTGAAATAACCGTTTGCCGACTTGCCGCCCACGATCGCCTGGGCAACGGTGAGTTTGCCGTCGCCGCTGAGCAAATTCATCTTTGTCAAATCCAGATGAAGACCCGGCGATGCAGGCGAGCCGAGCAGACTCAACACATCCCCGGCATTTGACGCATTATTAAGACTTAAGAAAGCGGGATTGATCGCATACCCGTCGATCTCAAATTCGTAGATCCGGGCCGCATTGTCGGTTGTGCTGGTCGGCTTCGTCACCCACAGCCGGACATACCTTGCTTCCGACAGGTCGATCGTATGCTCAGTTAGCCCCTTCGTATTCCCGTGGATGTCGACGACGTCTCTCCAGTTCACTTTATCGTCGCTTAGCTGAATTTTATAATCGTACGTATTCATACTGACCGCTTCGCCGCCAAGCTCGGCATGCGAGATCACAAAATCAGTTATCGCATAAGTGGAGCCCAAATCGCTTACGACCCAGTGCGGCCCGCTGCCGACATTGGCGCACCATTTGGTTTTCAAATTGCCGTCGAAAGCGAATCTCGCAGCTTCGCTCGCTGCACACGTCGAACTGGCCGTCGCCGTCTTGTTCAGCGCGAGATTGGACAGGCCGCCCGATACCGCCCAAGTAACGTTAATTTGCTCCGTATGCACGTCTTCGCCCGAGCTGTTCGAGGCGGTCAGCGTAATCGTGTACGTTCCCTCTTGGTCATAGGTGACGACCGGATGCCCCGAGCTGTAATCGACATGGCCTCCTCCTACATCCCAGCTGACCGAATCGGCCGTTTCCGACGATTGATTTATCAGATCAATCGGCTGGCCCGGAGCGGTATATCGCTGGCTTACGGTGAAATCCGCCACCGGCTTTGGATATTCCGGCCAGTTCAGCGTGACGGTCGCCGGAGCGCCGTGCCTGAAATCGCGATCGAGCCCGACGATTTGCAGCGTTGTTTGCATTTCTTTGCCGGTCCGTTTAATTACGGACACGTAATAAGCGTCATTTGGCGTTGCCCCTAGAAATTCGCGCGTCCCGTCTGGCTTCAGACGATATATTTCGTACAACGCGGCAGCCGGGTCCGTCTTTGTCCATGTCAACCGAGCATCCGCGATGATTCCTCCGGTAAACTCGTTCTCCATCGCAGGTTCACCCGGCTGGAGAGCTTGCGAAGGCTGCTCGGCCCCGTCGGATACGGACAGCTGCCCGATATTGACGGAGTAGCCGCTGATAACCGTGTCGCTCGCGAAGCCCAGCCCGATGGCGGCAATCCGTTTGCCGGCATATTGTCCGATCGGTATCGACTTCGTGGTCCACGCCCCCCCCGGTGCATCTCCCGCATCCAGGTATACAAACTGGTTCGAATCGTCCGAGAAAGATATCCCGACCTGCATATGCGAGGCGGTAAGGCTCGTATCCGCCAATTTGAACGCTATGCCCAGCTTCGTGTCCGAATCTACCGGCAGATCACTCTTGTACAGCTTGATCTGCGTGGCGTTCGCCGGGCTAAGGTCGCCCGATATCTTAAGGGAGCTTCCGCCGTAATAGGCGTTTGCGAAATCGATATCCGGCTTCAGCGCAGTGCCCGCGCTGTCCGCGATCCAGCGCCAAGTCGGCATTACGTCCTGCAGGCTGCGGTTGTTCCAATCTGCGGTTCGTAGCACTTCACCATTAACCGCAAACTTATGCCCCTGCCCCGTATTGAAATTCGTTACGAACGGCAGACTCGTAACCGGTGTTTTGTCTGAAATGTAATTCGCGATTCCCGGCCATGACGTTCCGGGAGCCGTACGCCGCGGATCGCCGTTCGGTCCGACCCAGAACCGGTTCTCTCTTGCATAGTAGTCCGCCTGCCCGGTCGATGATTTGTAAGCCCAATCAGGGCGGTACAAACCGAGTGAAGTAACCGCCGGACCTCCGGACGGGAAGATAGAGCTCCATCTAGGGAAGGAATTATATCCGTTCGCTTCCACATCGATGCCAGCATACAATTCATAAGGACTTCTGCCCAGGCTCGTCGCTGTCGCGTTCGAAGAGCTCAAACTGCTTGTACTCCATCTGAAATCAAGAAACATGCTGTCGGAAACTTTTACGTTATCTTGGAAAAACATTTTGTTGTTAGCATTGAGCGCGCCCTGCCACGAAACGAATCCGCTGCTGATCATGGCGTCGTACCACATGATTTTCATGTTTTCGGGCTTTTTAAGCTGCAAATATTTGAGCATTTGCTGCATTTTGGTCGCGGTCGCCGTATTCCCGCCGGCCGTCTCCTGATTGATGAACCAGCCGTCGAACCCGTAATAATTCGCAACATCGATGAGTTTGTCCGCAAAAGGGAACGAGCCGTCCGGATTTTGCACCAAGGAGTCGTTCACCCAATCGATCTTTCCGCCGTATGCGGTCGGCGGATAGAAGATCGTGCCGAGAATCGGAACGCCGTTCTTATGCGCGGCATCGGTCGCGTCGGCGCTCGGAGGGACGATAATGCCCTCTCCTGAGGATCCGGCCCAATCGACAAGCAGATCGGTATACTGCCAATATTGAAAAGCGTACGTATTAAATTGATCCGAGCCTTGCGACGGCGTCCCGCTCGTATGATCAGCCATCGACGAAAGCGCTGCCAGTTTAGGGTTTAAAGTAACGTTCGGATTTACCTGATAGCCCGTATACCGGCTTGCAAGCGGTATTCCCGACTTGTTGAACGCGGCATCCTTGTCCGTCTCGGGGGACCAGTTCAGCAAGTCCTTCGGAAACCAGTAAGAGGAATACGGCTGCTCCGCATGCGCGGACGCGTGCCAAATCATGCAGGAGGCTACAAACACGGCCGCCAAGGCGAATATGTTTCGTATAAAATACAATCTCATCCTTCCCTTCCATCCTCGACTAATAAAGCGCTTTCCATTAAATCGAATTAACCGCTTGTTTGCATTGTGTTCACGCTCCGATTTCAGATGCTCTGCAACCCTCCCGTCCCCCGTTTTGTTTTGTTAATCTTTAACAATCTTACTGCGTGCAGGTCATATTTTACTTCATGCCCGTTCTGTTGAATAGTCAATAAACGTTAGAAAATGAGGACGAATTAGAGGTTTGTGCCAACATTTTTTTTTCTGATAATGAAACGACCACGCCGAAAAGCCCCCTTTTCGGGATAGTACTTCTGCGTATCGCAGGAAGAAAGTCCATTTCCCAAATGACAATTGCTACCACTGTAATTATGATCTCGCTTGGTACGACTATTGTTCAACCCATTGCTAAATTAGTCATTCAGAACGGACAAATTGTTCAAAAAAATCTTAAATCATGCCGTATGACTGTTGACCAGCTCGAAACGCGGCTACGTCAGCTAGGAGTTTCTACTATTAGCGATGTCAAAACAGCTACTTTGGAGCCTAATGGACAAGTCGGTTACGAATTCATGCAACATGCCAAACCTCTTACCGTTGGTGATTTAGAGCGTATACTTGGCTTGAAGCCGGGAGGGAGCATGGGACAAAGCAATCTTTTTCAAGAAGTTATCACAAACCATCATTCATCACCGATAGATCCCAAACTACAATAAAGAAATACATATTTAATACTCAAAAAATCTAATGCCTAATTAAAGCAGCCAAGCTTCATACCCAACGAATTTTGAATAGGGTAATTCATATCAACCTGGAAGGAGGCTTTATGAATGGCTATTAATCCCTACATGTACCCATTCGGTCAATACCCACAGCCGATATATCCAGAGGGTCTGTATCCACAACAGCAGCAAATGAATTCGTACCACTGGAATTTCCCTCAAGGATCAGGCCCGCAAGGCTTTGGTTTTCAAGCCGGTGGTCACCTTAGCGGATTTGGATCCGGTGTTCATGCTGGAGGTTTTCTCGGTGGTCAAGGCGTTGGTGCTAATTTAGGCGGCCATATTGGCGGTTATGGCGGCCAACTAGGTTTTCAATTTGGCGGCCGAGATGATAAAATGCGCGGTAAAAAGAAACGTTAAAATATAGAGTGCTTAGGAGAGAAAGGATATTGTTCCTTTCTCTTTTTTTATTCAATCACTGTTGTCATTACCAAAAGGCGGCATCACGGTACGACAGCTGGTGAGGTATCCAATGAGCAATGTTGATCGAGAAAGACGGGTCACCGATATTCTCATTTTATCCTGCAAACTTAAGAATTTTTTAAGAAATCGCACCAAAATAGTTTAAGTAACTACGGTATACTCTTCCTATCGCACTAGCAAATCGAATCTGGTGAAAGCAAGCATGGAGGGCAATAGGATCTTTGAACGATAGTAGTTTTGAAGGAAAATGAAATGAGATTAATGAGTTTGTTGCGAAGGATACAAAAAGGAGATATCTATGAATAAACCAGAACGAATAAAAACAGTCTTTTTATATGGTGTTTTCATCGGTTACATACTTTTGTTAATTAAAATATTATTCTTATCGAGAGTTTCGATTTTCGAGCTATTTAATAGCCAAAGGACGTTAGTTAGGTCAATCAATCTCATTCCTTTTTATAGCATAAGTGAATACATATCTGGCAGTTCTGCTAATTTAAAAAATTTCGCTTTCGCTAATGTGGTTGGCAATATTCTTATTTTCATTCCCCTTGGTGTATATTTGTCATTATTTAAGAACAATAAAAGCGTTCGAATTTATCTATTGTTTATATTAGTAGTGAGTTTATTTGTTGAAATCATTCAGGGGCTTCTAGGTATTGGATCAGCAGATATTGATGATATAATCCTAAATGGTTTAGGTGGATGGATTGGTAACTTGGGGTATAAGTCTTTACTATTACTATTACGAGATGAGAAGAAAGTACATACTGCAATTACAATACTATCAGCTATCGTAGGATTACCTGTTATATTATATTTATTATTCATGATAAAGATGAGATTCTGAATATCATTTTCTATTTAACAAAAATAGGACATAACTTTCATCCCTAAGGATAAAGAAAGTTATGTCCTTTGTTCGAGTTATCCGTGATTCTCAATATATTTCTTCAACACTTCGTAAACATACTCCTGATTCGCTTCGGCCGTACTCGGGTCGTATTTGCCTCCATTTGTTTTATTGTTCGACAGAATCCGAATGCCGAGGAACGGAACACCATAGGCTTTGGCGATTTGCGCCGCGGAGGCGCCTTCCATTTCTTCGACGGACGTTCCGTATTTCGTATGGAACCAATTGATGCGGTCGACTTCGTTGTTCCATACGTCCGCGGAGCCGATCGTGCCTTCCACGACTTTTCCTTTCGTGTACGTATCCTTAACCGCCAGGGCAGCTTCGAGCAAATCCTTATCTCCATCGTAGAAGCGAGGCTTTTCGGCGTTCGGATCTTCTCCGGCGCTGCCTTCGGAAGCCATCAAGTCCATCGGTTTCCAAAGTGTCGGATCCATTCCTTCATTAGCCAATTTGGTTTCCGTTTTTAACGAACCGAGATTGGTCGTGCGTTGTCCGAGAACGATATCGAATACGTTTAGGCTCGGGTCATGCCCACCCGACGTCCCTTGATTGATAATGGCGGCAGGGTGGTATTTTTCAATCGCGACCGCCGTTGCGGCCGCCGTATTTTCCATTCCTTTACCCGTTTTCGCCACGATGACCGGGTAGTCGTTCAACGTGCCGACGTAAAAAACAAAGCTGCCTGACTTCTCTTCTTTGACGTTTTTCAGCTTGCCTGCGAATTTTTCGGCTTCGATCGGCATCGGGCCTTCCACGATAATCGGGCTTTTGCCGCTTCCTTGCACGGCGTTGTCTTTCGAACCGCAGCCTGCCAGCAGCGCGGAAGAAAGCACCGTAACTCCGCCTACAATAACCATTTTCGTCAGTATGTTTCGTTTCATTCTCGCAGGTCTCCTCTGGGTGTTCGATATGCTCGGGAAATGAGGCCATAGAAAAAGGTCTCGACGGTAGACGAACGCTACCTTCTAGACCCTTCGATAGTTAAAGCGCGAATAATTAAGCAAATAAGCCAAAGACGCGATACTTTAACTCGAAGTCCAGTTCATTTAAGGAGAACCGGGTAGAGACACTCAGACCATATTACCGAGCATATTCGAGTATATTCTGTTTGCGAATGTTGCTTAATTAATATATCAGTGATTAGGGGTTTGATCAACAAGAATACGAATAATAATTATTGGATAAATAGTATTGTTCGCCTTTTAAGGTTCTAACTCATAAACCACCATCATTAATGACTCAATTGTTCAAAGTGTCGCTTCCATTCATGCACGCCCTCTTCGATTCGATATGCATGAAATCCGTTTTCTTGTAAAATTTCAACTGCTTGAGCGGACATATTACAATATGGCCCTCGACAGTACACAACAATTTCTTTATCCGTCGGTAATGTCGTAAGCTTTGTTTTCAGGTCATCAATAGGTACCGAAATGGCTCCAGGGATATGCCCTGATTGATATTCATCTTCGGGCCTTATATCTAATAATAAAACTTTCCCTTCTTCCATCTTTTCGAGCTCGTCTAAAGCCAGAAGCGTACTATTGGCGTGATCTTGAAAAATTTCAGCCTTTAGCTGTTGAATAGACGTCAACCGCTTTTCGCCAAGACGATGCAAAGAAATCATGAAGTCAACGATTGATAATTCCGCAACCTCATAGATAACATAATTCCCCTTCTTATGAAAACGAACGAGTTTGGAGTCATGCAGCGTTTGCAAATGCTGCGATACATTCGCGACACTCATTCCCGTAAGCTTAGAAAGCTGCTCGACAGATTTAGGGCCTTGAGCAAGTAAGTCGATAAGCTCTAAACGTTTCGGACTAGATAGACACTTGCCGATGCGAGCAAACTCAAGATACAAATTATCTTTCCACTTACGCACTTCGTCCACGATCACCACATCCTAACTATTCAATTTCATTGTTGAATGGTTATATGTTATATGCTGTCCCTAATCGTGTCAAGGACCTAATTCTCTTCAATGAATTTCGCGCTTGACCCAATAATATTCTTGCCTCACGCAGCTGCGAATATGCGATCGCATAGTTGACCGCCGCAGGACCGGATGCTGCCCTGTATTATGCTTGCATAATTATGTCCTTTTTTATAAAAGGGCCTGTCAGAAGTCAGTGTTCTCTGACTTTCTGGACAGCCCCTTTTTCTTTACTTTTTAATTAAAAAAATCTTTAAACGCTTTAATTGTTTCTTGTGGTTTTTCCTCTGCGATCCAGTGTCCACTTTTCTCAAATGTTACAATTTTCACGTCAGTGGCATAACCACGTAAGAACGGCTCAAGATTAAACTTTGTACCTCCGATACCAAGAACGGGAACTGAAAGCCTATCATACGTTTTAAAATCTTCAATATCTTGTCTTAATGTTTTATACCAACCGTTACTTGCGCGAATGGCTTCAGGTGTTGAATATGCAGTAATGTAGGCATCTCTATCTTCTTTAGGCATAGATGCTTTGTCATAAATCTGATAATCAAAAATCCAATTGTGGAAGGTTTCCAACTGTTTTCCTTGCAACAATTTCTCCGGTAATTCTGGTATCGTGTTCAATGCAAACCACCACGGGAACTTCGGAGCATCAGGATTCTCTAAATCGTACGCTCCAGGCGGAGGCAAGAGCGGTAGTTGCGTTATAAAGCTCTCGTTAGGGTGCGGAACATCCAGCATCGCTACTTTATTTGTAGCTTGCGGGTAATTAGCTGCATAAGCGTAAGCAACCATAGATCCGATATCATGTCCTGCGATATTAACTTTCTCGTAACCGAGCTTTTTGGCTAGCGCATAAATATCAGAAGCTAATGTCTTTTTATCATAGCCTGTTTCCGGCTTGCTGGAACTACCCATTCCCCGATAATCAATGGCATAAACATGATATTTCTTTGCTAATTCCGGCATAATTTTGTGGAATGAATACCACGTTTGCGGCCATCCTGGAAGAAGGAACAGCGGTTTACCTTTACCACCTTCAACATAGTGGAGAGTGACTCCATTTACCGCTTTATTACCGTTTTTAAATCCTGGAATTTTTTTGACGAGCTCCTTATCGGAATAAAGATGGGTTTTTGTTTCATTTGCGGCTTTCATAATTCCCTTTTCATGGTTTCCTGCAAAGGCTGTAAGAAGTATAGTCGCTACTAACGTAATTGCTATGATAAACCATCTCGATTTCATTCTATTCATAAAGCCCTCCATTATTTTTTCTTCATATTAATATTAAAATGAATATCCATTTTTTAAAATTCGTCCACGTTATCTAGGTAGTCCTGGATAGGTTTTAACGGGACAAGATTCTTTTGTAAGCGTTAATGGTCCCGAAATGCAATCCTTCATGGTACATGCTATAACGGACCGACTGTTCTGGTGTGAGTAGGTCAAGTCCTGTTGACGTTGTAAGAGGAGATACGCTTTCGTTGAAGCGGCTAATTGGAAACGTCTCGCGAATTCTATCCGGCTGTTCTTTCAACATGCTCACCAACTGCGGTATCGTCAACACAGGGAACGATTTTGCGATATCATCCTGCGGGGTCGTCGAGTAAATGCTCTTTCCTACCCGCGAAATCGTCGATGCATCACAGGCACTCCCCACGTTGGTAATTAAAACTTATTCATCATATCTCTCCTTAAAATAAGATTAATTTCAATTCAGTGAACAATAATTCAATTGTTCAATTGAATTGTTTTATATTAATGACTTACCGCTTTATTGTCAACGTCATTTCTATGCCAATTAATTGCTTTGAACCTTACCTATTTCCGTTGTATAGATGTTCTTGTTGCACGAAACAAGTTACCTATCTCCTCATGAAAAAAGCACTCCTTAGGGAGTGCTCAAAAAGTATATTATTTAGTACTCTACGGTACTGACTAAACCAGCTGGAGTATTGTTTCCATTGGCGCTGATAGCCGAGAAGAAGTAGATGCCTTCATTCAAAAAGTAGAGTTTGCCGGAGGAAGCATCTTTGGCAAGCCGAGTGAATTTGACGGCTGGATGTACGGCGCAGGATTTGCCGACCTGGACGGCCACCGCTGGAACCTGCTGTACATGGATGAAAGCAAAATGCCGAAACGCTAATATGGAAACGCCGGTCACCTCCTTAAGGTTACCGGTGTTTTTTTACCCGCATAATCTCATATCTGTCATTCAAAGTTTGCTACGTTGGATATTGCGATTTAATTTACCGTTACATGTAATGTTATTTTCTAAGGGTTGGAACTAGCCTGTGAGGGTTTAATAATAGATCCAATCCATCTAAAACATCATTAACAATGATTTGACTTGCTATTAACGTCGTCGTAGCGCAACCTTCTTTACCAATTACAGCAATTGATAGGTCGGCTTGGCGGAACATAAGCTCATCATTTACCCCGTTACCTAAAACGGCAACTCCAGGTGCGAGTTTACAAACAAAATTGCTTTTTTCTTCTCTTTGATTATCTTGTCCGATGACTTGTAGTTCCACAGGTAACTCTTCACATTCTCTTGCCGCACTCCCATTGCTATCAGCAGTTAATACATGGATCTTAAGCAATTTCTCTAATTCCATTAGTCTTTCCCTTATACCGGGCAATACTCGTCCATCCAAAGCAATCGTTCCATTAAAGTCTAAAACAAGATGACTAATATTAATATTTTCTTGTCCGGGAATATTGACTTGCATCATGCCACTCCTAATAGTAAAGTGAATTCTCCATACCACATTTTACCACGTGTCCTTTAGGGACTGAAGTTATTTATCTGTCCTATTTTTACGCTGATGACGAAGCCAAGTATATATCCAATCCGTTTTCTATATTAAAATCCATTTCCGGATCGTCTATATTACTCCTCTTCAGGATAAATTCATTCAGATTGAAAGAAATCATTGTTCTTGACTTTTGAAAGAAAACAAAAAAAGAACCCCCCGCCAAGAACAATGTCTTGGCAATAAGATTCGTCGTGTTGCCACCCCAGTTCACTAATCCATCATCAGATCAGCCTTATCGCGTACGACATGACAATCCATGCTTTACTCTAATCCAGTCTGGAAACCGAGCAGAACAATAACAGCAGCCCGCGAAAGCTGCCGTTATCAATATTCAGAATTTGTTAGAGTTCGAATCTCACGCCGGTTAATTGTTCGCTTAACGTCCACAGCCGCTCGGCGTCCTCGGCGTTCACTGCCCATTCGTATACGCCTGGCGTGAACGGGGTGGATGTGATGATCGCGATGTCCCCGTTCTCGCAATAGACGCCGCCCTTCCCGTCGAGCTGAGGGTGAACCGCGGACCAGACGAAAGTGGCCGCGCCTTCCTCGATCGTCTTGAATTCATCGTTGTACTCTGATAAGACGCGTTCCCCCTGCTCATTCAACGTACTAATCGCACCCAATTCGTCATCGGTCATATAGCGGCTCAAATTCGTGATGATCGTGCCCGGATGAACGGAAAAGGTCCGTACGCCATGTGCTTCTCCACGTTTATCCATGGCCACGGCAAACAGTGCGTTCGCCGTCTTCGACTGCGCGTACGCAGCCCACCTCTCATAGTCGCGCGTATTGAAGTTGGGATCTTCAAAATCAAAGCCGCCGAGCTGATGCCCGCGCGACGATACGGATATGATTCTTGCGCCTTCCGCCTTCTTGAGCGCCGGCCATAACCGCGCGGTTAGCTGAAAATGGCCCAAATGATTCGTCGCAAGCTGGGATTCAAATCCCCGCGAATCGCGAGCCAGCGGAGTCGCCATGATGCCTGCGGAATTGATAAGGATATGCAAAGGTCGGCCGGTAGTGCGGAACCGCTCGGCAAACGCATCGATGGACGCGGGATCCATAAGTTCCAATCGTTCCAGTTCCACGCCCGGAACCCCGCTTAAAGCTGCCTGCGCTTTCTCCGGCGTGCGTGCGGGCACGATAACCGTTGCTCCTGCAGAGGCAAGCACCTTGACAGCTTCCAGACCAAGCCCGGCATAGCCGCCCGTAACGATAGCGATCTTACCGGTCAGGTCCTGGCCGCCCAAGGCTTCCTTGGCGGTCGTTCTAGGTCCGAAGCCCGTATGAAGTGGAGTTTGAAGCGCGATATGATTCCTAGTCGTCATGTGTGTAACCTCCAAGGATGGTTGTGCATTAGCACGTGACAACTATACTTTAGTAAGTACTATAAAACAACTCCGTATCTCAAAACAACTTATAATCTTAACTTTTTAGTAATTTGGAAGCGACGGAATGCGAAAAAAACAGGACAGCTATTAGGCTGTCCTCAGGCAGTCGAGAGTCTCGACAGCCATTTCTATATCGATAAATTAATACGTTGTCCCATCATATCACGATTAGCTGGACCGATGGAGCGATTATTTTCCAAAATATCTTCGATGAGATTGTGCTAAGCATCCTATTACTCAGAAGTTCTTGGATCAATTGCTCCATTAGTTGGAACTGCTGGAGGGTCAATTTGAACAGGTTCGTTCATTCTTCTTGTTTTATGTAAATCCGTTGCTCCTGCTTGATGTGTTAGCAGGTCCTTCATTTCATCGTTCATGTCAGTTTGATGGTTGTTGTTGTCAGTCATTAGTAGGGTCTCCTTCTTCTTGTATTGATGTTCCGGCTTTATTTTCGTCATCCCACCCTTTACATTCTCCCTCTGGTTTACCTCTCCTATACCTGAAAATTTTAAGTAAGACCTTTGAATAGGAAAATGGAATAAACAAGTATTTCGGCCTATCCCTGTATGTACTCCATTTTTTTCATTTGTAAGACAACCCTTTAAGGGCACCTTATCGGGGTAACACATTTATAAAAAGGAGGTACTACAGTGATGCGTATTCGGATATCTATCGCATGTGGTTTATTGCTGCTCCCGTTAATCGCTTCCGGTTGCGGGAATAACAATGGTGTGCGAAACAAAGGAACTGGTATTGGAGAGATCATTTCCCAACAGAGCGGCCAAGGCATGGGAGGCAGGAATAGTACAACGCCCGGCCAAACGGGCCGCAGTACGACCAGTGGTGGCATGACTGGCTATGGCACAAGTTCAACCGGTGGTGGCACATCTTCCATCTACGGTACTGGCTCCACCGGCGGAGGCATGACTGGATATGGTACCGGCACGAGTGGCGGAGGCATGACAGGCTATAGTACCGGTAACACCGGCGGGGGCATGTCGGGCTACGGCACAAGTTCGACCGGTGGCGGTACGTTCGGATATAACAACTCGAACGGTAGTGGTGCGAATAGCTATGGTACCGGCATGAGTGGTACGAATGGTTACGGAACAGGCTCTGGATACGGGACCAGCACATCTGGAGGAAGCAGCATGTCTGGTTACGGCACCAGCACATCTGGAGGAAGCATGTCTGGTTACGGCACTGGGTCGAACGGGACAACAAACCTGCAGTCTCAAATCCGCCAAAAAGGTTACAATGATATTCTGGTACTTGGGGATACAATCATTGTAGGGCTTCGCGGAACGTATCAAGGACAATCGAATCTTCGAGGCTTAAACGCAAATATATTGACCGTAACCGATGATAAGGCGATCAAGGCCATTCAAAGCGTAAAACGTAAACTTACGGCTATTTCAAACCCGGGTCCGAAAGCAGCTTCAATTTCATCTGACATCCGGTTGATCCTTAGTAAAGCCAGACCTACTCGCTAAACGTTAGAAAAGTGCCATGGGTAAGAAGCCCTGACGGTCATTCATCAGGGCTTTCTTATTTTCTGCCATGAACTCCAATTCGTCGGATGCCATCAGGCGCGTCCCATCCCCGTCAAAGCACCATGAGCTGTATTAGCTCGATTTTTTCGGGTAATTCAGTTCGAACGCCGAACGATTTTCATTAATAAACGCATCGACAGTCATCAGCGGATGGCCAAGGATCGTCACACCTGTTGTATCCAACCCAGCAAGCAAGCCTTCTTGTTGATCGATCGTGACAGCTTCAATGTGTTTCCGCAAAGCCGTTTGTTCTTGCATGCCGATTGCTTCCAAGAATTCCGAAACCGTAACATGCTCATAAGGCAGATCTTTGCCGAGCACTCGGCCTACTTCTGCCGCCAATTCTTCGTGGCTGTACTCCACTTGACCATGCAGCGCAAGCGCCTGACCTGAGTATTTCTCTGGGTTTTCCATAATGCCGGCAATCATAGCACCGGTGTCGTTAGCGGCAAGCGGTGCAAAACGGTTCTCTCTGTTAAAAGGCATCAAATAGCGGCCGTACTTGATATTCGAAGAAATATAGAGCAACCACTCCATAAAGAACGTGACGCGAAGGTGTACCGATGGCACGCCTGACCAATTGAAAATCTGTTCGCTCAGCCAATGATTTTGAGTTGCTTTACTGCGTGCATACGGACGGGATTGTTTGTGCGACATATTTACGATGAGTTCCAGGTTTTGTTCTTTGGCAGCTTGCGCGAAAATGACAGCATTTTCAACCAATCCCTCTTGTACCGGGTAGCAGAAGTACGCCATTTGCATGCCTTCCATTGCTGCACGGATGTCGCGAAGACTAGCCATGTCACCAATTATAACCTCTGCGCCGAGATCACGCAGTTTTTGTGCACGCTCGTCGTCCTTACGGACCATAGCGCGAACTTGAAATCCTTTTCCCAACAGGGCTGCAACCGCCGGACGTCCTGTGTCACCGGCTGCGGCTGTAATCAATACTTTTTTCATAAATGTATCCCTCCTTTAGATATATTTGTTTTATTCAACTATTAAATTGTTTTATTGAATAGATACATAATAAGTCTTCCCCTCATTGTTGTCAATGCTCGCCTTTTCCCTGCTTAATGCACGCCGCCGGATGCGTTGATTCTCTCACCCGTCAGCCATGCGGCGTCATCTGAGGCGAGGAAGACCACTGTCGGGGTTATATCTTCCGGTTTCCCGAACCGGCCGCCCAGCGGCGTAGCCGCAGCAAGAGCCCTTCCGGCCTCGCTGGCGACGAAACCGGCATTGCCTTCCGTATCTGTAAAGCCCGGAGCAACGGTATTTACCCGGATGTTACGTGGACCGAGCTCCTTTGCGAGTGCCATCGTCATCGTATCCACCGCACCTTTGCTCGAAGCGTAAAGCATGGTAGTCGGAACCGGGTTCTTGCTTGCGATCGTTCCGATATTGATAATGCTTCCGCCTTCCGCAGGGAAATGTTTCAACGCTTGCTGCGCGGTCAGAATTGGCCCAAGCACGTTAATGTTGTAGTGGCGATGGAACAACTCCTCCGTCACGTCCTCTACTGGCTGGAATTCGAAGATGCCTGCATTGTTGACCAGGATATTCGGCGTACCAAGAGCATTTTTCGTCTCCTCGAACAGCCGCTCGACGTCCGCCGCTTTGGACATATCGCCCTGAACCGCGATTGCTCGGCCTCCTCCTTTGGTAATTTCGGCTACGACAAGGTCCGCCCCTTGCCTGCTGGAGGAATAATTGACGACGACGGCCGCACCGGCCTCTGCCAATCCCTTCGCGATGCCGGCACCGATTCCCTTCGATGCGCCCGTTACTATTGCCACTTTAGCTGTTAGATTTGCCATGTTTTATATTCTCCTCTCAAATTTAAAAGCGTTGTTTCTCTCGCCTGTCAGCCATGCGGCATAAGAAAAAGCGATTGTACTTCAGAACGAAAGGTTATTGGGACAATATTCTTTTATAGGTGGAGAGGATTCCGGCGTGCAATCCTTCATGGTACATGTTGTAACGCAGCGATTGCTCAGGAGTTACCAGAGAAAGTCCCGTGGACGTTTTAATCGCATTGACACTATCGTTCAAGCGGTCTATCGGATACTGCTTGCGGATTCTGTCCAGTTGTTCCGTCAGCAGGGTTTTCAATTCTTGCAATGTCGCGTTAGGAAGCGATGCAGAGTAATCCAACGGCCCCTTACCTGATCCGAACCGTTCAATAAACCCTTCCGGCAGATTCATCGGAAGATTCAGTTACGACAGCGTCATGTACTCCGTAACGAAATAGATATGACCAAGTTGCCAATGGATATTATTGCGGCAACCAGCGGGAATACGATCCGCGAGTTCCTCAGTCAGGCCTTCCGTTGCTAGCAGCGTTTGTGCTCTAATAACGCCCAATTCTTCGAAAATCGTTGTTTTCATTTGTATCGCTCCTTGATTGTTTATCGTTTAGTGTGCCGCCATAACTGTGCACCGATTCATCCGGTTTCTATCTCGGTATGAACGCGGACAAGCACCTCACCTGGCTTCAACTCGGGAAGGGGCGCCCCTTCGAACGCAGTACCTCAGAGCTGCCGAATTCGTACAAACGAATCGCCTTTATTGTATCTGAAGGCATCTTGCTTTCTCCTTTCATGCAGATGAGTTATACTTACCAGAGCAGTGCTCCACATAACCGAATATAACCGGATCACTGTTCCGTTCATGATTATACGGAGCACCGCTCCAATTGTCAAGGAGGTAGCATATGCGAGCCGATGCGAAGAAAAACTATGAGCACATACTGGCAGTCGCGAACGTAGTTGTAGCCCAGCACGGCGCCGATGCATCGCTGCGCGATATCGCTCGAAGAGCTGACGTCGGGCTCGGCACATTGTATCGTCATTTCCCGACCAGAGAGGCGCTGCTTGATGCATTGCTCCGCGCAGGCTTCGACGAGCTGACGGCAAAGGCACGTGAGCTCGAAACTGCGAGTTCACCCGATGATGCACTTGTGTCGTGGCTGCGCGAAGTCGTTACATTCACGGGTAAGTATCAAGGTGTTGTGGCAGCTATGATTGCAGCCATCGAGGACACGGAGTCCGCACTCCATGCTTCGTGTGTCACGTTGCGAACGGCAGGCACGCGGCTTCTCACTCGCACTCAGGCCGAGGGTCTAGCGCGTGCCGACATGAATGGTGACGACTTGTTCTCGCTAGTTGCTGCTCTCGCGTGGCTCGGTGACCAGCCCTCGTCCGCGCCACGAGCTGAGTATCTCTTCAGTATTATCGCCAGCGCGATCTTAATGAATCGAGCGAGCGGTCCATCAAGCGATTAGTAATTGAATTACCTCTTCGAGCAGTTGCCGCAGCTCTCCGGTCCGCAGGATGCCGAAGTACTGAAATTGTTCCTGTCCTGGTCAGTCTCGACCCCCGCCGATTGTCGGATGAAGCAGGCAGAATCCATAAAAAAAGCAGCTTCTGGACATTTTCCTGAAGCTGCAAAGTTTTTCCCGACAAAGAGGACCCGTTACCTTTTGCATCACATATTTTTTATATTTATGGGTGGTATCAGCAACGCTGGTACTTCCCCTAATTGCAGAAAAGTCTATCTATCGAAGCTGCCAGCGAGAATGGTCTTGAATTGTTCAGCTTAGGCTTTTTCTTTTTCAGTATTCGATCAAGGAAAGCTGCTGGATGCGTTCTTCCCTGCCTATTGTCGGGAGTGTGATGGAGCTCATGTCATAATCGGAAATATGAATCAAGTTCTTGTCCCTTAGTTTTTGACAAGAACTTTATCCCATAACGAAAAAAGCCGCGTTTTACGCGGCCATTAATGACATAAACTTGTTGTCACCCAAACGTATTATATACATTTTCACATTCTTGCCCCGTCGGTTCATAAAAACAGTGCTTCTTCCATCGTCCTACTAACGGCTGATCATACCAAGTCGGCGGACATGGTCCGGGATTTTCGAACGATCCTGGACGGAAATACCATAAGGAGAATTTGGCTGGCCAGTTCCGCTCTCCATTCACGGCCCGTTGCGCCAGACGACGTTCCCTATCTCTTGCGTTTTGGTAGTACAATGGATAATGTAACGCTTCGAATGCATGCGCTTGGTTGATCATTTGGGGAATTGTCCGAATTCCTTTAAAATCGGAGCAATTCGCTCTTATTCGGTTAATGCCAACATTTCCAACAAGGAGCATGCCCATTTCACCTTCGGTCTCAGCTTCAGCTCGAAGCAACCTTGCCAACATATCAATATCCTGTTTCCTAGCTTTTACAACTGCCATTGGCTCACCTCTTTAGTTTCTAGACTCATCATATTGTAGGTGAAGCGGATGTGTTACTCTGGCAAAATAGAGAGCGATAATAAACAGCTATTCCGCCACATTCTTCTGCCCGTTAGATGAACGAAGGCAGCCGACCGCTTCTGGTCAGTTCCACCTTTGATTTTAATCGGCTCCATTATGGGAGCCATTAGCCATTCTCTGCCGATGCAGGCACTTCCTCTGGCAGTTCACCGAGCGTCATGCCAGGCACATTGCGCGGTTTGTATTCGATGACATCTGAGGAATAGATGGACACGTACAATTTGCCGGGCACCGCCAGCGCACGGATAAGGATCGGTTGATTGTACTTGTTCTGGAAGGCGAAGTCAGGACCGTTCCAGCTGACCGTCGCGTCGCGGCCCGGCCGCACGTACGGCACGCTCCGGCTGTGCGAGTAACGCTTCACGATCTGCAGTCCCGCACGGTCGCTCGCATTGAACAGCGTGGATGAAACCTGGCAAATCCCGCCGCCGATGCCTTCAGATAATTCGCCTCTAACGATGATGGGCGCCTCCAAATAGCCTTTTTCTTTCGTGCGCTTGCCGACGATCTTGTTGAACGAGAATGTCTCCCCGGGGAAAATGACCGTATTGTTAATCGCCTGCGCCGCCAGCCGTATATTATGCGAACGGTTCTTATTGCGGCTGTTGTAATACGTGACGTACTGACCAAGAGGCTTCTCCTTGATCTCCGCCAGCAGCTCGCGATCCACCCGCGGATAGACGGGAGCAAGCGGTGCATCAATCGCAGATGAGCCCGTCCCGTAGAAGTACGCGTAGAACTTCTCGGTAAACAGCCGCTCGTTGAGTCGGTAGCCGAGCTCTTCGGCAACGATTCTCCCATCATTGCCGATGATCGCATTGTGAGGAGCTTCATAGCTCCGCTGCTCCAACTGCTCGACAAGCCGATCGAACTTGTCCAAATCCACCATGGTGAATCCTGGTGACGCATAATCGGTACGTTGAATCACGACAGCGTTCTGCCCGCGAAGCGCCACGAATAAATGTTCGTCTGGCTGCTCATTGCCGATGTCCGGCTGAAGCAGCCGAATAAGGCTTGTTATCCATAACCATTTCATAGATTTCATAAGGCGTTCTCCACTTCATCAATTGTTCAAGGCTGCATTAGGAAGTTCTGCGGCGGTCTCCTGCTTCAACCACTCTAAATGTGCTACCGACCAGGCATAATCGCCATGCCGTGACCTACCATGCTATCTTCTTTCCTTTACTAGCGCAATTTTTAGGGGTATTATGCCCGCGATTCGTAAAACTATGCTTCAATGACAAAAGCAGCCGATTGATGATCGGCTGCTCCGGAATCAGTAAGATATGTTCCTGCTAGATAAGTTTACTTGAAGAGATCTCGGGATATGGGTCCGTTATTCTGTTTGACTGACAAGAGAACGGTTATTGACTGTCGAGGTAACCGTAAGAAGGATGAGAACCAAAGCGAACGAGAACGCTCCCAGCCACATCGCGCTGCTTACATTGGTCGTATCGACTGCCAAACCGCCAATTAAAGCTCCCAAGCTGACAGACAACTGATAAACACCTACATAGACCGGACTCAAGGCATCTATAGCGTTCCGAGCACTTGAAAAAACCAATAGCTGCAGGCCCAAGGGAGCCATTCCCCAGGCGATCGCCCAAATAATGAAAGCCATGATTGAAATGACAACGTTATGTCCAAACAGTGAAAGGCCCAGTAATGAAATAAGGAAAATAACTACGGTTAACACTAACAATCCCTTAAGGCTGCGTCCGGCTATGAAACCAGCAGCAAAATTGCTTAGGAAAGAAACAATACCGTAGACGAGCAGGATCGCACTGAGCAGATTCGGGCCCATTCCAGTCACTTGCTGGAAAAAGGGTGTTATATACGTGTAGGCTGCAAATTGACCACCCACAACGAGAATCGCAATAACAAAGACCGATATTACTTTCTTCATTTTCAACAGCGCCAAGAAATCTTTTCCACGAACCCCCTGTTCCATCGGAATTCTCGGAAGCAGTAGGAGTTGGATGATAAAAACAGCAATCGCAAGTATGCATCCTACCATGAAAACGATTCTCAAATCAAAATGTGCGGCCATAAAAGACGCTAATGGAACACTTATGACCGTGCCAATTCCAAATCCTCCGAGGACAATCGAAGTTGCTTTTGCTATCTTCTCTTGCGGAACTAACTTTGCTTGAGCAGTCATAGCCACAGCCCAGAATCCCCCAACACTTAATCCAAGGATGATTCGTGCAATGACTAGCACAAAGAAATGGGTTGTAAGCATCGAAAGTACATTAGAAACAATAAGCAGCAACGACAGTCCGAGAACCACCACCCGCCGATCCAGACGTCCGATAGCTATCGTAAGAATCGGACCCGCAATGGCAGCTAATATAGAAGTGGATGTCACTGTAATTCCGGCAGTACCCTCCGATACATCAAAACTTCGGCTAATTTCATAAAGTAGACCAACTGGCAAAAACTCAGCAAGCGAAATTGAGAAAGCACCTAATGCAATTGCAATAATAGCAAGCCATGGATTCCTATTCTTATTACCCAATGTCAATTATCTCCCTGTTATATATTTTTGCATGATATGAATCCGGAGCTTAAGGGAGAACATCAACAATTCGAATGGCGTCGGCCATTGTTAATCCAAGTTCTTCCTCGGAAATTAAGATGTTTCATACAACCAACGGCTTAATCGTCTTAATATGCCGTACATAATCTTCGCTGCTTTGCTCCAAGAGTGTTTCGTCGAGCGTGTTGAACGCAAAGTGAGGCAGGTACACGGCGCTGATATAGTTGGCAAGCGCTCGGAAGGGAACCAAAATTTCTTCCAGCGTGAAGCGGTTGGAACCGGCCGGTTGATACGCATCCTTAGCCGCGCCAAACGAGAACGCGGCCCCGATTTCTTTGCCTGTTGTCTTCGTCCCTTCCGGACCGTATGCCCAGTTGTACAGCAGCACGTTTTCGAACCATTTTTTCAGCAGCGGCGGCGCGGTGTACCAATAAAGCGGGTATTGGAAAATAATCCGGTCATGGGCTATAACTAACTGCTGCTCCCGCTGGACGTCAATGTTCTCGTCCGGATATTCTCTGTACAATTCATGAATCGTGATCTCATCATGTTTTTTCAATTCGTTCACCCATGCTTTATTCCAGACGGACGATTCGATATTCGGGTGGGTAACGATGACTAGTGTTTTGAAAAATGCCGCGTTTTGCATAAAAATGCTTTCCTGCTTCTAAACGAGCGGCCCGTCTAGTATTTTAGATATAAGCTATCCGCTGACATGCGTATCCTTCTCTCTTAGGATTCATATACGCGTCACTTACCAAAAACAAAATTCAGTACCTACTAGTTGGTACACAATGGATAAAAAAATGATCGACTTGCCCCCTTATAAAATTTTCTTTATTGTACCTACCATTCGGTACAGAGTGATCATAACAAAATCCCTTCGCATGTGCAATAGAAAAAAAACGCCAAGCAATCGGGCTTAAGAAAGCCGATATTGCGAGCGAATGATCGCGATGGCGTTCGTGAGAAAGCTGACTTCTTTTTGGCTCTTCTTTAATAAAATGGCGCCTTCAATCATAGATACAATGGCTCGTGCATGCTGTTTGGCATCGATGTCCGACGTTAGATGCCCCTGTGCTTTCAGCTCGCTCAGCGCGCCTTCGATCGACGAAATCCACCGGTCGAATATATAGTGGACTTTTAGCCGAAACGTCTCGTCGTGTTCGCTCATCTCGATGGCGAGGTTCCCCGCGGGACAACCCGATTTCCCTTTATCGACCGTATGGATGGTCAACGTCCTGTCAAGCATTTTATTTAATTTCGCGATAGGATCAAGATCGGCTGCGAAAATGCCCTCGAATACATCCCTGTCCCATTCCTTGACCAGATCATCGACGACGGCCAGGCCGAGGTCGCGCTTGGACGAAAAGTAGTGATAGAACTGGCCTTTTCCGATGTGAGCCTCGTCCATAATATCGCTGATCGACGTGGCTTGGTAGCCCTTATAATAAATGATTTTTCTGGAAATCCCAATAATTTCTTGGAGTTTCGACATCTCGACACACCCTTTATAATTTCTTTTGCTCGAGTTCAGCATCCGCCTAACCGGTTGGAAGGTGACAAAGTGAATTTTATCACAGTTTGTATGGAATGAATAATGTTAGAGGCGAGTCTCTCCACAGGTGGAACTACTACTCCATTGCCATCCGGCATATCCTCTCTTGTAGTACCTGTTTCATCATGACATATGTTGGAGTAAATAATTTTTTGTGAAGTCCTTTTTTTTGGTTTATTTTGAATGAACCGGTAAAACCAATTTAATTTAAAGGATGGGAATATTACATGAGCGAGGACGTAAAAGATCTGAAGCCTTTTTCGGAAACAGGATTTTGGGCGAAATTAAAAACGCAGGCCTCAAATGCTCGATTAATGCTCGTTTACAGCAGTTTCGTCATCGCCTTTCTTCTACCGATTATTTATGCGAGCGACTGGCCCGAGCGTGGCTGGTGTTAAATTTCAGCCTGCCAGTCGAAGAAGGCCGGATCTCCCAAGCGGAAGGTTCGGCCTTCTTCGGGAATGTTCTCATAACACGGCGAGTTTGAACCGCAAGTCTTACATTTAAAAACTATATCTGGAGAATGTCTACTTATTCGGAATAGAACTTTTCCAATGCTGCAAGGCACTAAGTCGGACGCCGGTAACGTTTCTCATATGCTTCCCTACCGAAGGGAACCTTCCTGCGTGTCGGGAACCCACATCATTATTTTCTCGTACAGCGGCAACGGTCGTTATCATCTGCCGCCAACCCAGCGATTATTGACTTTTGGCAAGGAAAAAGACAGGCTTCTGTTTAATTGATCGACTGCTCCGGTAACAGTAAGATATGATCCTGGCTAGATGACACATTTGCGAGATTCCATTCCTTTGTTATCTCCTTCCAACAAAACACCGGCTGCCTTCGAAAATTGCTGAGTTATCGTGTCACGTTATTTGAGTTGAGGCGGCCATGAATGTGATATATTCTTGTCGCCAAACAGGTGTCGGCGATTTTTTTGTTACATAAGACAATCGGCTTTGAATAGAAGTTCTTGTCATCGGACAACAGCCAATTACCTCCAGCCGTTGAGACAGCTAGCTTAATAACTCGTGTACTTTTAGGCCCCCGGCAGTGTATAGTAAGACTTTTTATGGCAACGATTGAGACAAAAAAGAAGGCAGGCTCCATATGAACGAGGAGAAAATCGTAAAGAAACCCGCTGCACATGTGCAGCAGGTTCCATTTATTTCCACTTATAAGCTTTTCGCATAACGATGTTCGACTTACAACTGACTATAGCTCCAGTCGCCAAAATTATATTTAGCCATGTCATAAGTGTTAAGCATCATTGCCAAATAGCGTGCAACGTCATACCAACTGAACAGAGTCCCTACACCTGTAATGTCTACCGAGGGCGTAGACGGATATGCAGTGACATTTTGGCCATATTCCGAAATACGACCCCATCTATTCTCAAGGTACTGCTGTGTTAGTGGCAGACCGTTATAGCGATTATTATAACTCTGCATGATAGCGGCATTAACGCCATATACGTCCCAGAACCGTGCAGATTCGGAAAGGTATCCGATCAAGAACATAAGGTCCCTGGCGGTCCACATGTAATCGCCGCTGGCGTAAGGGTTCGTGACCGTCGCCAGATGGGAGACGGAGCCAATCAGATCACTCCACGAGATAGACATATCTTGCCGGCCTTGACCTGCGGCACCGGACAAGGCATTGTAATTGCCTCCAAAAGGTAGGGTAGCATAATTATTCCCAGGATCATGTCCACTTTGGCGCATGTGAGTACGCAAGTCGTAATCTTCGGAAGCATTATCGGAGAACTGATACGTAAAGCCATACTGATTTGTAAATCCTCGCACATACAGATCGCCTGGGGTGATCCAAAGCGTAGCGGTTCGATTTTGGCTCGGCATCGTTATCGTTGCCATGATCAGACCTGTCGAGTAATGATTCGGGTTGCCACTTGGGTTTCTGTCTACTTGCTGAGATTGATAGGTGCTGCCGCGATAGGAGTGTCCCGCCGCTTGTCGAAGGCTGTTGATAAACGATGAATACTGGCTCCCCGCCGTACTACTTGGTGCGTACAAATTAATATAAACGTGCGTAATTGATCCTCTTGGGACATCAGCGTGGGCAACTCCGCCCACTGAGACAAGGGTTCCCGTAACAACCATCGCGAAAGTTATAACGGCCAGAGTGACCGCCCGGATTTTGCGATGAAAAAAATGATAAAAAATTCCCACTACATTTCCTCCTAGAAAAAAGTTAATAACGACAGGCTAAAACAGCCGGTATACCTCCTTTTTTTACTTTCCGGCAGAATGGTGGTTAAGTTATGTATTATTAAATAATAACCATTATCTAATAGTAATTATAAATAATTTTGTTCGATTGTCAAATAACTTTCGAAATACAAAAGAAGCCTATTCAGCCCATCAAATCACCCGCCCCCCCCCTTCAGTCTTATTCAAAATCCAAACGGATGCGATGAATTTTCACTTGCGGCAAACATTGCAAACTCCTGTCCTATTTCGGTTAACGATATATGTCTTCTCTTCATCTTAACGAAATAAAGCTGCCGGCATTAAGCTGAAATTTTGTCCGGTATCCAGAACAATTGATTTCTTGGGAATGTGCTTTTGATTGTTGAAGACACGTCCTACTTACATAGGATAATTTTTCACGGATTATTCGAGTTATAACTCCCTAATTTCACCAAATGCTTTGCCCAGGCGTACGGCTAATAAAATATGTGCTCCCTCGTGGTTATCCACGTTTACGAGCGCAACGCTTAGAACCTTTCCTCTACCGAAATCAGTCGGTTAACTCCGATTCTATCGATTGTTTCACAAATAAATTCCCACTAATTGATACCTAAATTATTGGTCAAAAGATATCATGCAAGAAGGATAATTTTGTATATTGTTCAATTCGAAAAAGAGCTGTTGCTGGCGAGGCCACACATTTTTGCGATACTTGTTAAGGCTACTGCTTCTCACTTCGAATATGGTTTATTGAGGGGAAATTGTGATCCAATCGAAAAAACGTTACGATAGAGTCAACAGCAGGATCAGCAGACTTCGTTCGCCAATCGATTTACCGAAACCAGAGGAGGAATCGAAATGGATTACACCCGCCTGGGCCAAACCGGCCTGGAGGTATCCAGACTATGTCTGGGCTGCATGAGCTACGGTTTACCGTCAAGAGGAACGCATTCGTGGACGCTGGACGAAGAGCGGAGTCGCCCCTTCATCCGCAAAGCGCTTGAGCTGGGCATCAATTTCTTCGATACCGCCAACGTTTACTCGGACGGCACGAGCGAAGAAATCGTCGGTCGCGCGCTGGGGGATTTCGCACGGCGCGAGGAAATCGTCATCGCGACTAAGGTTCACGGCCGCATGCGGCCCGGCCCGAACGGCGCCGGCTTGTCGCGCAAAGCGATCCTGAGCGAAGTCGACGACAGCCTGCGAAGACTTGGCACGGACTATATCGATCTCTATCAAATTCACCGCTGGGACCCGCATACGCCGATCGAGGAAACGATGGAAGCGCTGCATGACATCGTCAAGTCCGGCAAGGTCCGCTATATCGGCGCTTCGTCCATGTACGCCTGGCAGTTTCTCAAAGCGCAGTTCACGGCGGAGAAGCACGGCTGGACCAAATTCGTCAGCATGCAAAATCATTTGAATCTGCTGTACCGCGAGGAAGAACGGGAAATGCTTCCACTCTGCGAAGAGCTCGGCGTAGGCGTCATCCCGTGGAGCCCGCTCGCCCGCGGCCGTTTGGCGCGCGGCTGGGACGAAATCAGCGAACGGTCGGAAATCGACGCGTTCGGCAAGACGCTGTATACGTCCGCCGTCGAGTCGGACCGCGCGATCGTCGAACGCGTCGGGCGCATCGCGGCCGAGCGCGGGGTACCGCGAGCCCAGATCGCGCTGACCTGGGTGCTGAGCAAATCCCCGGTCACGGCGCCGATCATCGGCGCGACGAAGCCCGGCCATTTGGACGACGCGACCGCTGCGCTCTCGCTTGCGCTCAATTCCGACGAAATCCGTGCGCTGGAAGAGCTGTACGTGCCGCATCCCGTACTGGGCTTCCAGTAACACGGAAACGCGGGCAGGCGTGCGGCCTGCCCGAATCGGTGTACTTTATGGCTCACGGATTGTATAGGAAGTTCTTGTCCTTAAACGGCTTTGTATAGAAGTTCTTGACTTGAGTAAATGACAAGAACTTCTATACAAAAACTAAAAAATCCGCAGTTTATGCGACTTCCTTTGTATATATATTCTTGTCGTCCGACATTTTCCGAGTGGCCTCTCAATGTCGGCGTTTACGTTGATAATTGAAAATACTCCCTTTTTAGTAACCACTCTCGCCGTCGAGCTTTCACTAATGTGATCCGCTGATTCTATCGCCTGTCAGCCATCGCAGCACACTCTGAAATACTTCCCGCGTTGTATTTCTCCTCTTCTTTCCTAACGATTTGCCTTCTGCGTAATCTTGAGTAGCGAGCAATTTTAAGCCTCGGTGCTTTCCAACCGTCTTACTGATCCATTTTGCCTGTATCGAAAGTCGTTGAAGCAACTGTTGAACCATAAGTAAAGGGAAAACCCTGATGGGCGTTCCCTTTGCTTGAATGAAATTTATCCTGCTTTAAAAACAATTCATTTGTGGCCTTAGTCGTCCACCGTACTACTGGCATATGCTCAGGTCGGGATAAAAATCTAGGAATAAGTGAATTGGTATTAGGCATGTATGCTGATATTCTTATTCGTTTCAATGCTTTAGCCGTCCTAAACATATTTCGTAAAACCCTTTTCCATCTACACCACTCCGGCACAAACTTGCAGAAACGGGCTGCGGTTCTTCGTATATATTCATTTGGTGCACATCTCCCGGAGTCCACCAGCTATGGCTGCGTTCACGATCCGAAATCAGCAAGGCGTCCGGGTTCAGCGACGACTGTGGTAGCATGCGCTCTTCGTCCGTCAAGCCGGCCAGCACGATAGGACCGTCAAGAAATACACCATATCGGGATTTCCAGGCAGATGAAATCCAGTTGCTTAGCGCGGCGTGCTGCCCGTCCTGCTCGATGCGTTCTGCCTGCATTAGCGTGCCGTGAAAGCACCAGAAATGTTGTGTCTCCGATCACCACGGTATCGTATCAAAAGGAAAGCAGCGTATAGACGGCGCCAGCAGCTGCATCAAAGCGGAGAAGTCCTGCTGAACTCTCGCACTTGATCGGGTTCCCTTCCATTGTAATCGAACCGCTTACCGGACTGCGGATGCAGCATGGTCCACCGGCAGTAGACGTAATTGTGGCATTCGTCAGCCTGCCGTCGTTCCATTCCAAGTCGACCGTGTAGCCGCCTCTAGCGCGCAGCCCTTGAACGGAGCCCGTTGACCAAAGTGCCGGCAGCGCCGGAAGTAGATGAAGCTCGCCCGCATGACTCTGCAGCAGCATTTCGGCCATTGCAGCGGCACCGCCGAAATTGCCGTCGATCTGGAACGGCGGGTGATTGTCCAAGAAGTTCGGCAGCGTCGAATGAGTCAAAAGCGCCGCGAGATTAGCGTGCGCCTCCTCCGCCTCCTCTAGACGCGCCCAGAAATTGACGATCCACGCCCGGCTCCAGCCCGTATGGCCGCCGCCGTTCGCAAGACGCCGCTCCAGGGTGCGTCGGGCCGCCGCCGCTAGCTCGGGCGTGCCGTTTGGCGTGATCTGGCTGCCGGGATGCAGGGCGAACAAATGGGAGATATGACGATGGCCCGGCTCCGCCTCTTCATAGTCCTCGTACCATTCCTGAAGCTGGCCGTATCGGCCGATCTTCGGTTGAGGAAGCTTCTCCAGAACCCGCCGCAGCTCTCTCCCTAGTCCCTCGTTCTCCGGAACGCTTAGCGTACGTTCAGCGTCAAGCACCGCGGTAAACAGCTCGCGGATAATCTGGGTGTCCATTGACGGCCCCGCGCATAGCACGCCCGATTCGCCGCTCGGAAGGATATAGGTATTCTCCGGTGATACCGAAGGGCAGGTCACAAGCTCGCCGCCTGGCGCCTCGATTACGAAATCTACCAGGAACAGCGCTGCTTCGCGTAAGATGGGATATACCCGTTGAAGAAATTCCGAATCCATCGAGAACTGGTAATGCTCCCACAGATGCAAGGAGAGCCAGGCGGCGCCCATTGGCCAATAGGTTGCGGGCATATAAGTGTCCTGAGGGGCAGTATCCGCCCACATATCGGTGTTATGGTGAGCGGTGAAGCCCCTGCACCCATACATAACAGACGCCGTATACCGACCGGGCTCGCGCATCCGCTCCAAGAGCTCGAACAGCGGCTCATGACACTCGGGAAGGCTGCATGGTTCCGCGGGCCAGTAATTCATCTGCGCATTAATGTTGATCGTATATTTGCTGTCCCACGGCGGCAGGAAATGCTCGTTCCAGATGCCCTGCAGATTAGCGGGCAGCGAGCCGGGACGGCTGGAGGCGATCAGCAGGTAGCGGCCGAATTGGAAATATAGCGCGAACAGGTCCGGGTCTGCTTCGCCGCCGCGCAGCCGCTCCATGCGCTGCGCCAGGCTCAAACGCGCTAGTATTGCGTCTGTCGGACCGAGCGACAGGGATACGCGGCCAAACAACGCACGGTAGTCGTCGATATGGCGCTTATACAGCTCAGTACAGCCGAGCCGGAGGGCCGCCGCTGTCCTCTCCTGCGCTTCCGCAAGCGGATCCGGGACACGGAACGTTGTGGCAGCGGCAAGGATAAGCGTCACGCAGTCGGCCCCTTCCACAAGGAGATGGTCGCCGACAGCCCTCACCGTTCCGCCTTCCGCTGACACGTTAAGCACGGCTGCGTACTCGCTGCCGCCTTCGCCGCCGCAGCTGCCGCTCATCCATATCGCGCTGTCCCCATTTCGGCCGGACCGATCGGCGTAACGCCAGCGACCCCGTTCCAGGCGAGCGGTAAACCCGATGGCGCTCGGCCTATCACTGCTCAGTCTCATGATGATCGCCTGATCGGGATGGCTTGCGAACAATTCCCGCTTGAATGAAACGCCACCCTGTCTGAACGCGACCGTAACGATGCCGCTGGCCATATCCAGCACACGCGAATATTGATCCGGCGTTCCGTCCGGCAGCGTGAAATCAAGCAGAAGGTGGCCAAGCGGCGTGTAGTGCCGCTGGCTTTCCGGCAGGCCGGACAACGACAGCAGGGCTAGGCGCTCGGCTTCCTTCAGCTTCCCTTCGAAAATCAACCTGCGGATTTCCGGCAGATTCGCTTGTGCGTCCGGGTTATTGCGGTCTCTCGGTCCGCCATACCAAACGGAGTCCTCGTTCAGCTGCAGCCGCTCGTGCCGCGGCTGGCCGTACACCATCGCACCTAGTCTGCCATTGCCAATCGGCAACGCTTCGTCCCAAGCTTTCGCCGGCTCCTCGAATAACAGTATGTGGGTCATCACTATCCCTCCTCCTTCGTTTTCGTTACATTCTTGAGGCCTCCCGATATTCCTGAGGCGTTACACCCATCGCTTTTTTGAAAAAACGGGAGAACGACTGGGAAGCCTCATAACCGACCCGAAACCCAACCTCCAACACCTTCAATTCGTCGTTCCTCAGCAGCTCTTTGGCCCGCTCGATTCGGGCGGTTTCGATATAGTCGGACAGATTGACGCCGCACTCCTGCTTGAACAAACGCGATAAATACGACGGATTAAAATGGATGTAACCGGCGAGGCGGACCAGCGATAGATCCTCGTCCAGATGTTCCTCGATATAAGCGCGAACCTTCAGGATCGCTTCGGCTGCCCGGTTGCTTTCGCCAGAGCTTCTTAGTTCGAAGAGCGTTTTAGCCGTCGTTCGGAGGAAGGAGAACGCTTCCTTCCACGACACGAATTCGTCGCGGCGCATGAGGGCCGAAACGCCGGACACTTGATTCTCCAGCTCCCATCGGTTGATGTATGACAATAAAACAAGCGAGATCGTATAATACAGTTCAAGCAGATACGGCGCGCCGTTGTCTCGTTCCGATTCCGTCAGCTCATCGAACACCAGGAGAAATTCGTCGCGTCTGCCGGCATCCAGATGCGCGGACAACGCGTCCGATTTGTCCCGCGGCGAACGCTGCTTCGTGCAGCATGAAGCTTCTAGATTCACCGTCTGCACCATTAGAGCGCCATCTCCGGTTCTAGTCTGCCGTTGCCGCCTCATTTTGTCATAGGTCGAAGACAGCTTCATCCAATCGGATGGCCGATTCCCCAGCGTGACGGCTACGGAGAGATCGAGGCTCTTCAGGCATGCTTGTTGGATCAGCTCGAATTGGCCGACCAGATAAGGGAGGACGGACGCGCCTTCCTCCGCTTCGTTCCCGTCCGCTCGATCAGTCGACTCTTGGATCAACCAGACCGGATCTCCGAAGCGATCGATCATGCCAAGGCTCCGAGCCTGGCCCTTCAGCAAGCTCTCGGCCAGCAGCATGACGGCCATAGCTGATTCATGCCGATTGGCATAAGACGACACGGTGGATGAGGCATGGAAAAGATCTCCCTGCGCCACGTAGACCGGTCTGTCGGCTTCGAGAGGGATGTTCAGCTTACGGAAGTCCGCTGCCAGGCTCGGCGCCGGATTCGCGCCGTGCAGCAAATGGCGGAAGTACTCGCCTCGCGCCAGCACTTCCAACGTTTTCAGCTTCTCCTGCGCCTGCTGGATGAGGTCGTTCACCCGCAGGCTGTCGTCCAGCTCTGCCACCGCTTGGCCGACCGCCTGAATGACTTTCGGGTACCCTTCGCTCTTGAGAAGGTATTGAACGTCGGGCGTCTGAATTGCCCGGTACACGGAATCGAAGTCGCTGTAGCCGGTCAGGAAGATCAACCTGCAATGCGGCCAATTCCGCTTGATGATGGACAGGAGCTGCATCCCGTCGATTCCGGGCATCCGGATATCGGACAGCACGATGTCCACCCGGGTTCGATGGAGCCAGTTCAATGCCTCCCTGCCGGAGTAAGCTTTGCACAGGTCCAGATCCAAGCCGCATCCGGTCAACGTCTCGTATAAACCGTCGGTTATCATCTCTTCGTCATCCACGATCAGCAAACGGTACATTGGCTAGTCCCTCCCATGGAAAGTGAAGCGTCACTTGAAGTCCTCCGAGCTCACTTCGGGCGACTCGGACGCCGCCCCTCTCGCCGAACGTAATCGTCAAGCGGCGATGGATATTGACTATTCCCGTCGTCTCCGCATATTCGTCCCGATTAGCCAAAGCCCTTGATAATTCGTTTAGCTTCTCTTCGGACAAGGCGTCGCCGTTATCCTCGACGACGATGCGGAATTCATCGTCCCCGCTCTCGAAGCGAACGACGATCAACCCGTTCTCCTCTTTCCGCTCCAGGCTGTGCTCGAAAGCGTTCTCGATAATCGGCTGCACGATCAGCCTCGGTACTTTCGCCTGCGCGGCTTCCTTCGGGAGGTCCTCGAACCGCGCCCGTATACGCCTAGAGAAGCGAAGGAGTTGAATGTCCATATACGTGCGTGCATGATGGATCTCCTGCGCGAGCGAAATCTCGTCGGAGGCACTGCGGGTCACGAAGCGAAAGTATTCGCCAAGCTGGATCGTGAATTGCTCGACCCGTTCCATGTCTCCCGTTCGGGCCATCGTGTTCAAGATAAACAAACTGTTGAACAAAAAATGAGGATTGATCTGCGATTGAAGCTGCTTTAGCTCCGAACGCTGTGCCATAAGCTTCTGCCGGTAGGCCTGATCGATCAGCGCCCGCAGGTTTGCGACCATCTGATTGAATCGGCTGTACAAATAGCCGAATTCATCCTTGGACTCGTGCGTGATGACCTGCTCTAGATCACCATTCTCGACGCGTCGGAAGCTCTTCACAAGCCGCAGCAGCGGTTTATGTATGAATTTATAAGTCGACATTGCATAGATGGCGACGATAACGAGCGCTGCCGCAGCAAAAAGCCAGGCCCAAGTATAGAACTTGTCGAGCGGCTTTCGGATGACCTCAGACGGAATGAAGCGATAGATTGCCATATCCAGCTTGTCAGAGCCGGCGTAGATGGTGTAATACAAATGCCCCCCGAACGCTGTGCCTTCGGCGTAGTCTTCGGAGTCCTTCCGTTGCCCGACGTACGAGGAAGCTTCCTTCAGGAAGGACGCGACGGAACCGCTCGCCAGCTGGATGCCGCCGCTCGCCGAGAGAAGCAGGGTGCCGCTTCCGGAATAGGTATTGAATTGAGCCAACGCCTCCGTCAGTTTCTGCTGGTCCAATTCAATCTCGACAATGAATAGTGGCTGTCCCTTCGGGCTTCCGCTCGGCTTCACCGCGCTGAGGTACAACCCATTCCTCCACTCGATGATTCGGGTATTCCGGCTGCCGTAAACGGAGAGAACAGCGTCATAACGCGTCTCATCGAGCGGACTTACGCCGTCGACGGAGGAGATGACGCGTCTTATAGGATTGATGTATACGCTTACTTCTTTAATATACTTGCTGCTATTCTGAACAAGATAGAGTCGATTGCGCAGCGAATTGGTCTTGTCGGTTTTTTCTATAACGCCCATCCGATCCCAGAGGAGCGTCAGTTTGTTCAGATCCTCGTCTTCGAGCAAGCCGAATTGCAGCAGCTTGATCCTCTCGATCTCGTTCTCGAAATCGGTTAGATAGAAGGTCGTCTGAGAGGCCGCCGTCTTGGCGATATCCTCTCTCGCCGTGTGAATCGACCACTGGTAGAGATAGACGCCCAGAATGATCAGGGGCATCAAAATGAGCAGAAACGTAAAGATCAAGCGGAGAAACAGGGTGTTGCGAATCGAGAACAACGGTGTTTTGATCATGGCGCCTTCAACCCCTAATCTGTCTAGTCGATTCCATCCTATCCCTTCACGCTTCGTAACACAATGCGCTACTTCTTCATTGATGCATAATAATTGTTGACTTCGTTCGTAATCAGAGTCCCGCCAAGCTTGTTCCAATCCTGCACGAACTTGTCGAATTCCCCAATCGGTGCGCCAAGGATGATCCTGACGAATACTTCGTTTTGCATTTTCTCCAGCGTCGTTTGCCGTTCCACCATCGTTGAGGTCGGGGCGCCTTCGAACTTATCAAAGAGAAATGCATTGTTTTTGTCGTACTGATCGACGATGCCCTCCGCTCCTTCGGGTCCGTAGATGCGTTCCCAGCCCCATAGCGCGAATCCTTCCTTGGAACCGGAAGCGTATGCGTCCAGCTTCTGCTGGATTGCTTTCGCTTCACCCGTCAGCTTCGGCTTGTCGCCTGTCCTGCGCACTTCGTCTAACGTTCGGAACAGCTCCAGATTTTTCTTCGTCGGCGCGGGCTGAACCAAGGATAGCTGCCATACGCTCTCCGCATCCGGCGGCGCATAATAGTACTCGTTCTCCTGAGTCTCGCCCCAGTTCTTCTCGACGTGCATGTTGAACAGCTTGATGATGGCCTCAGGATGCGCAGCGCCGATGCGGACGGCGAAAAACTTCGTCGTGCTGAATTTAAGAGGAACCTTCACCGGAGAACCGGATTCCGAAACAATCGGGAACGCTCGCCACTGCGCGTTCGGATCGTTGTTTTTGTTCAATTGCAGCGGCCAGATGGAATTCCATTGCTGACCATACTCCATCCCGATTTTGCCATTCGAGATAACTTCCGATACCTTGGTGCCTTCCTTGACGCCGAACTCTTCATCCAGCTCGCCGTTTTTGTACATGCTTTGCAGGGCTTGAAGCGCCTTCTTCATCTCCGGTTGTACGCTGCCGTACGCCAGCTTGCCCGCCGAGTCCTCCAGCCAGATATTCGGAAAAGCGCGGTAGCCGGCCATGAAACCCTCCAGCCCCATCGATCCACCAAACAGTTCCTTCGTAATGGCAAGACCGAAAGTGTCTTTCTTCTTATTGCCGTCCGGATCCCGCTCGGAGAAAGCTTTCGAGATCGCCAGGACGTCGTCCATAGTTTTCGGCGGCTGCAGACCCAGCTTGTCCAGCCAATCCGTGCGGATCCAGATCAACTGTGCTTGTTCGATCGATGAGCCTGTCTGCGGGATGGCCATCAGCTTGCCGTCGAACGTCGCGGAGTCGAACGGTCCCGAACCCTCCTCGGAAAGGACTTCCTTGAGATGAGGAGAAGCGTATGTCTCGTATAAATCCGTCATGTCTTCGATCTGACCCGAGTCGGCGAGCTGCTTGAGCTGAGTGGCGTTGACCGGTATGACGTCCGGAAGGTCGCCGGAGGCCAGCATCACGTTCACCTTCTGCAAATAGGGATCCGACGTGTCGTTGCCTTTAACGACCCAGTTGTATTTGATTTTTATGCCGAGCTGGTCGAAGTAGAGCCTTGTCCAACGGTTATCCTCGAACTTCTCGTCCTTCAGAACGCCAAGGACGTTGTTCTCGACGATGTCGCTCAGGTTGCGCACGGTCGTGATCTCAATCGGCGGGTCGTATTTGCCGTATGGACCCGCCGCCGCTTCCGCCGCGGCCCCTCCGGACGGGCCCGAGGCTGCATTGCTGCCATTGCCATCGTTGTTTTCGTTGCCGTCGCAGGCCGCCAGCGCCGCCATGAGCATCATGGCGGAACCCAGAGCCCAAATCGAACGAACTCTTCCTTTGTTCATAGCCATCTCCTCTTCATCGACTTTGCTTCTGCAATGGTTACGCTCTCATTATAGGCTGGCGGGAACGGACTGGACAACGTGCATCTTTTTACATGCGTAAGTATTGCCCCACGAGGAACATCATCATCTCGCCTGGCTGTTCTCTGACAAACTCGCTTCGATCCGCGAATCGCATGCCAAACGGCGCCTCCGGCGTATAGGCCTCCCACCGCGGCAGGTCCTCTCCCGTCGAATCCTTGCCGTTCGGATCTCCGCTGCCAATGAAGTTCGCCCAGTACTGGCACATCTGCCGGGCCAGATCGTAATGCTTGCCGACGAACGGCCTCCAGCATTTGGCGAGGGTCTCGAAGAAAAACCAGAGATCCACCGAGTGGAACGTCCCCGGGTCGTCCCATCCCGGGATGTCCGCATCGAAGTTGTAGTAGTACAACGGGAGATCGGCGCCGGAATCGGCATTGGCCTGCCCGGCGACCCGTATCGCGTATTCGATGCTGCTCGTCGAAGCTTTCTTCATGACCTCGTCCAAACTGCCCGAGTGTGTGCCGCAAAGTGCTAGAAAAGTTTCAGCATCGTCGCTGAACATATCATCCGCCATCTCCTTGATTTCGCCAAGTGTACTGGCTTCCGGAACGCTGAAAAATTCGGAGGATGTATGGCCGAATAGCACCGGCACCGGCCAGCGCTTGTTCTGAAGGAACAATTGAAACGCGTCGCCTACGTTAAACTTGTGATCGATAACGGTGCCCCAGAATGCCTTGGACGCCAGATACATGTCGCGGACATACACCGCATCCAGCTTCCGGGCTTCTGCAAGCGAGGACACGCCGAGCGATTCGAAGAATCGAACGCCTTCCTGTTCGGCTGCCGCTATATCGCGCAGAAACTTTGGAAAGCCGTTTCCTGGGTAAAGCCTCGTAAATACCCCGCTCTGAACGATTGCTTTCTGGAAGAGTCCCTCGTTCTGCGGCGAAACGAGCTGGTTCATGACGCTGCCTCCCCCGGCCGATTGCCCGCCGATGGTGATGTTGTCCGGATCGCCGCCGAAAGCCCCAATATTGCGCTTGACCCATCTTGTTGCGGCTTGTTGGTCGAGATGACCGAAGTTCGCGGGAGCTTCCGGCGATTCCGCCGTAATCTCGGGATGGCACAAGAATCCGAACGCGTTCAGACGATAGCTGATCGTGACGACCACGATGCCTCTGCGGGCGATCCGTTCGCCGTCGAACTCCATTTCGGCCGTATGGCCGACCTGCAGACCACCGCCAAAATACCATACGAACACCGGCAGCTTCTCGTCGGCACTGTTGGCCGGCGTCCATACGTTCAAGTAGAGGCAGTCCTCGCTCATGGCGATGTCCGGCTCTACGGCCCATTCCCTGGTGTAGATATTGTTCGCGTCGATTTCCTGCCGGACCTGCATGGGGACCGGCGCAAATTCATACGCTTTGCGCACGCCTATCCAGTCCGGCGCCGGCTGCGGGGCTCGCCAGCGGTTATCGCCTACGGGAGGCGCGGCGAACGGAATCCCTTTGAAGCTCGTAATCCGGGGGTCTGCTGCCGGCAGTCCCTGAATCGCTCCATTCTCTACGTTTACGGCTCGAAGCACACATGCTCTCTCCCTTCGAATCACAGATTACATAACAAAGAAGGGATATATATTTTAGAAAAATACATATCCCTCCTGGATTCCATTTTGCCGGATCTTACTTGCTGGCTAACGCATCGGCACGCATTTTTACGATCTTCTGAGCCTTAGCCGTATCCGCAGATACAACATCCTTCCAGCCGAGGCCGTCTACATCCTTCTGCATTTTTGTCCACAGCTGGTCGAAATCCGCCTGATTTTTTGCAAACACCATCTTCCAAGAGGTGTTCTTCACATAGTCCGAGATCTGGCTTCGTTTGTT
The DNA here is from genome assembly GCF_019431355.1 of Paenibacillus sp. R14(2021). Classification (NCBI taxonomy): domain Bacteria; kingdom Bacillati; phylum Bacillota; class Bacilli; order Caryophanales; family Paenibacillaceae; genus Paenibacillus; species Paenibacillus sp. R14(2021). The sequence goes on along the minus strand of NZ_CP080269.1, from coordinate 827,389 downwards.
TTTAATATCCGACGAATCGGTTCCAAGACTCGTGTTGATATTAGGCACGACATCAATCATATTGTTCTTCAGGTAGTAGTCCGTCGCATTCTCGGCGCCGTACACTTTCTGCCAATCTGTCGTCAGAGCCGTCTTGTTCGCTTCGATTGTCGAGCTCCAATAATTGCTGTTATAGAATTCCTTCGTATCCGGATCGAGAACAAAGTCGCTCATGATCATGCTGTTGATCTTGCTCTGTCCGTCCTGGTATCCGCCGCCGCCGTACTGGTCCGGAACGGGCGTATTTTTCTGGAAAGCGGTCTGTCCGACTTCGGTCAGCTTAAACTTGCCGCCCTCTGTCTTCTCGTAATTAAAGCCTTCAAAGCCGTTCGTGTAATAGCGCAGCCCTTCCGGAGAGGCGAGCCAATCCATGAATTCCATGATGCGATCGGGATTTTTCGCTTTCGCACCGATAGCGAACACTCTTCCGTTGCCGTAATAAGCATCACTGCTCTGAATGATGCGAGAGTCGGCGATCGGAACCGCTACGTTGCCGTCCCCTTCCTTGCCTCTCTCGATGGAATTATAGAAACCTCGCTGCCATGAGTACCACAAGAGAAGAACCTGCTTGTTGGTCAACTTCTCAGCTACTTTGTTCCAATCCTGTGTCGGCGCGTCGGGGTCGACCAGCCCCATCTGATTGGCGTTAAAATAAAACTGCAAAATCTTCTTATACATGCTGTTGTCGTCGACGAGCGGAACGATATCGCCCTTTGCATTCAACTGGATCGTCGATGTCCCGTCCGGCTGCTCATAACCGTACCAGTTGCTGAGCCAGCGAACGTTTTCCATACTCCCGCCGTCCCAATCCTTCCACAGGGTGATCGGTACGATCGGCTTGCCATCCGGCGTCTTCTGATATTTCGCTTGCATCTGCTTCAGGACGTTCAGCAGATCGTTCAGATCATTAAGCTTCGGGGCCCCGACTCCCTTGTAATAATCCCAAGGCATGATCGGACTGGAGTAAGGAATTTCTTCCGAGAAGGTCGTCGGCGACGTATCGGCTTCAAATGTCGGCAAACCGTAGATCTTGCCGTCCGGATTCACTTTGTCGAAGGCTGCGTTGAAAGGCTTGAAATGATTATCCACATATTGCGACAAGTACTTCGTATTCTTGAGCTTATCCGTCATATCCATGACGAGACCGGCCGGAATCAGTTCTTCTAACTGACTATTATCGACGATCAGGAGATCCCCAAGATCGCCAGCTGCCGTCCGGGTCTTATACAACTGATCGCCGGCCACCTGCGGAGCGAGAATGTTTAAGGTAATATTGAATTTGTCCTTGACAAGCTTGCCGTACCACCCTGTCTGCTCGCCTTGGTAATTGGACGCATTATCGAATACGGTAATGGTGATCGGCTTGCTGTGATCGATCGTGCCAGCGGTCTGGGATTCGCCTGTATTCGTGCCGGATCCGGCCGGCTCGCCGGGTGCCGGCGTATTGCCCGATCCGCTGTCGCACCCGGTTAATGCAGCCGACACCAGGAACAGACCGGCCAACGATACGGTCATCGATTTCTTAACTGCTTTACTACTTCTACTCATATGCAACCCCCGCTTGGTCAATTTATTATAATGGTGCAAGCACAAGTCAGCCTTTCACCGCACCGATCATAATCCCTTTTACAAAAAACCTTTGGAAAATCGGATAAATCAGCAAAATGGGCGCCACGACGATAATAGTGACCGTCATTCGGATGGAAGTCGTTGTCTGCTTGGTCGCCAAGCTGGCCATTGTCGTCGAGCCGGCGTTCTGCAGGTTGACCATGGTCGATAAGGAACTCGCCTGATTAATATAGTTGTACAGAATAAACTGCAAGCTGTAGAGTTTGCTCTCCGTCACAAGCAGCAGCGTGTCCTGAAAAGAGTTCCATTGATCCACGGCTGCGAATATCGCGACCGTCGCCAATATAGGTTTGCTTATGGGCAGTATGATCTTGAAGAAGAGGGTCATGATTCCCGCCCCGTCGATACCGGCCGCCTGCTGCAGCTCCTTAGGCGTCGATTCCACGAACGTCTTGACCAGAATGATAAAAAAGGGAGCGACGATCGTCGGCAAAACATAGGCCAGAAAGTTATTGGTCAGGTGCAGCGACCGCATCGTCAAATACCATGGAATAATTCCAGCGTTGAAGAACATCGTGATAATCGTAAATCGATACCAGAACTTCCGCCCCCACATATCCTCCTGCGTAAACATGAATCCCAGGAAGGCCGAAGCGCCTACCGTCAGAGACGTTCCGATCACGGTCCTTCCCAGAGAGACCATCGCCGCCGTACCCAGCCCCGGTATTTTAAACACGTCCACGTAGTTCTGGAAGTGAATATGCTTCGGGAAGAATACGACATCACCTCTGGCGCTGATATCGTTGGCACTGATGGTGTTAATGATGATGGAGTAAAAGGGGTATACGCAGGCAAATGCGAACAGGGAAAACAGCGTATAGATTACAACTGAAATGAATTTGTCCGTCGTGCTGAGCTTAAAGCTTGTCTTTTTATCCATTCGGCTTTGATGCACCGCATTCGGTACCACTTCGGCCATCTTATCGCTCATACGATACTCTCTCCTCTTAACATTTTGGACAGTCCGTTCACTGAAAAGAGAAGCACTACGCTAATCAAGCTCTTCAGCATGCTGATTGCAACGGACACGGAATAGCTGCCTCCCCCCATGGCCAGGTTGTATACGTACAAGTCCAGAACCTGAATGCTGTCCTTGTTAAACGCGTTCTGAAAGACGAAGTATTGCTCCAGGCCATTGTTCAGAAAGCTCGCGATTTGCAGCATCAGCAGTACAAAATAGGTAGGCAGCATGCTTGGCAGAACGACATGCCGGATCACCTGCATCCTTGTAGCGCCATCTACATGAGCTGCCTCGTAAAGTGAATCATCGATTCCCATAATCGCGGCGATGTACAGGATGGCTGACCACCCTAATGCTTTCCAGGTCGTCCATAACCACATCGTCAACCACACATGGTCGGAATTCTGAAGGAACAAGACCGGGGAATCGGTCATTCCCAGCTGCCGGAGCATACCATTCACGATTCCTTCGCTGGAGAACATGGAGAAGGCCAGTGAATAGACCAATACCCAGCTGATAAAGTTCGGTAGGGTGGTGACGGTTTGGATGAACTTCCGGAAACGGACGGCTTTGATCTCGGTCAGAAAGATGGCAAAAACCATGGGCAGCCAGGAGAACAGCAGATTCAGACCGCTCATGCCGAATGTATTCTTAATGACCTGCAGCAGCTGATCGATCTTTACCTGGTTTTCGACCAAAGACCGGAACCATCTGAGCCCGACAAACGGCGATTCGGACAGCGGAATCGGCGGCGTATAGTCAAAGAAGGCATAAACCCATCCATATAGCGGGTAGTAAGCAAAAGTGAAAAGTAGAACCATAAAAGGTAATATGTATAAAAATTTTCTCATCGACATGCTTCTGATACTGAAATTTTGCATGCGCACCGTGTCTCTCCTCTTCTACATTGGGATTACGCACATCATTTCTGGATTGTCAGCGGGATGTAATTTCCTGTCGAGTGTGCCGGCCGCGTGTCCGAATCGAATGGGTTTTTCCTTGCTTCATAGCCATCCCCCCTCACATGGTGATCTGTTTTGGTTACGCTTTCATTATAGGCACCGGAGAAAGGACGCAACAACGCGCATCTTTTTACTTCCTTAACAATCGTTTACGTAATTGCTAGCGTTGTATCTTCCAGGGGGCCGTCAGCCATGCTGCAGTTTCCGTCCACCTGGTGGGCCGGCGCGCGCTGCGAGAAAACCGGCTTGGACAGGGAAATTCAATAGAGCAGTGGGGAAAAACGACCCGCAGGCTCTTTAACCGCTATCTGATCGCTGCGTTATTTGATCAATATAAAGAAGCTGAGGATTAATATCCACAGCTTCATTCATTCATATGACAGGAGCAGTTTATTTGTTGTGAAACAACCCATCAGCATCTGTATTTTCAAAGGTTATAAGAGCTATTCGTAGATGAAGATTTCGCTCATCACACGCATGAATCGCCCATGGTTGCATAGCTAATGATATGCTGCAGCAAAACCTCTTTGCTTTGCGGCCCAACCATTGTTTCTACTTGATAACCATCTTTAAAAAGCATCAAAGTTGGAGCTTTCAATACGCCGTATTCTACTGCCAGTTCTTTTTCTTGATTAATATCGACTTTGGCAATGATAGCTTGATGTCTTACTTCATGAGCCAGCTTCTCCACAATGGTAAGCTGTTCTTGACAAGATTTGCTCTCAGGCGCATAAAAGTCAACGAGCGTGATCCCATGATTAATTTGTCCCTTGAACGTTTCATGTTTTAATGAAATGATCTCCACCTTGTTACCTCCTCTTGTTTTTCGATGTTGTTCGGTTTTAACAACGCAGCTTCTTCCGTGCTTATGCGATCGAAATTTCGCTCATGTCGATGCTTACGATCAGAGGCTCCGGAGCTTTTAGACCGCCTTCTTGTACAGGGTATACCCGGCGTTTAGTTGGTACTATGATCCCATTTACTTCCTGGTAATCGGACGCATAATTGGCAGCAGGTGAACCCCGCCCTATAACATCTGTGTTATAGTCATGGCGACGCAGCAGGCCGTCTTCCCCGAAGTAAGAAATCTGCTCCCTGCAATGACTCGCGATATAGTCAGGGAATATGACTTTGAGTCGGCGCCATGTCTCGCCGTTTTCCTGCCACGGGGAGAGTTCCTCGGTCACAAAGCCAGGATACGTATACAAAAAAGGCTGAGTCAGATAGACCCACATCGCGTAGCTTGCGAAATACGCCACATGAAGGTCGTCCCACGGCGTTGACAGCACATGACCGTCAAATGCCGCACGAGGGTTGTCGCGGAACAGCAGCGTTTCACCGGTGGCAATGCTCTCGATGGTAACTCGCTCCGGTGTAAATACGCTGCGCTTGTCCACTGCAGAGAAGCCTTCGAGCACCACATGCTGTTCGCGCGTGTTGATTTCAAGTTTGTAGTCATCCAATAAACCAGGATTGCCTTTGAGATGCCAGAGCGCACCTTTGCCAGACGTGCGGGCGGAGATTTTCGAAATTTGCTTCCAACGCTCTAGTCCCCCGTGTGCTTTCACTGCTAAATCCAGCAATTCATTCATGTATTTTCCTCCTGCTTCTTGTCCTCAGTCGATGCGATGCTCGTGAACATTTGTATTGTTAGTATGCCCTACTACGAAAATATTCAGGTATTGTCTCATATGCCCCTATTTAGCGGGTGTAATTGGAATATAGATGTCTATGGCTATGTTTTTTCACCTCTATCTCGCATCGCTTTATTGGTGTGCGGTGAAACATATTGCTTAACCAACTTTAGTCTACTTTAGTCTCATATGCCCTTTAATGCAAGAGGGAAAATATTTCTCCACTGCTTCATCGATTAAGCTCCAATTTTCTCAGTTCTTCCTTGATTTCATTAACACTATAATTGTAAGCAATAAAATAGCTCTACATAAATACCACGATTACTCGCGGTTTATTATGTAGAGCTAGATGGCCAATCGGAGAAACGTTAAGCTTTCGTCTTTTTCTTGCGCTTCCCTGCAATCCATTGTGTGCATATTCCCAAGGAGAGTAATCCAGCTACCAATAAGAGCATCCAGCCAATCAGAGGTATACTCGAAAACGCAGTTAACATGCTGGCGCCGATAAGCACTTTTAACCAATCCGGCATTTGTTCCGAACCTTTGATCCTATCTCCTATTCGATAACTGATCACGGTAATTCCTATAGCCAATGCAATGAGAAGCGCTAGCAGGATGAGAACCAAGATCGGAATACCTATCACGGTAACGAGCAGCAATGCGCTTAATGCCGCGATAACCAAGCCGCTTAGAAATCCGGCATATAAGAGCCGGCCCATGGATTCACGCTGATAGCGTTCGGTAAATGCGATCATTTTTTTCTTGCTGAGGACCCTTATCAGGACGGGTACAAGAACCATAAGCAGGCTTCCTGCCAACTGCAGCACCCATAGGCTTAGCACGAGTCCGCCGCCGATCAGAAGACTATTTTGCGTAGCGTTATCCAATGAAATGTCATAGATATCGTCCCCCAAAACAGCTCCCGGATCTTGATCAACCTTCCCTCCAATCACGACAATCACGCCGGAAATCTTGGCAGTGCTGCCCAAATGCAGGTTGCCGTTAATGACGACAACAATGCCCTGTACTTGGCCGGAGATATCGGCATCACCTCCAACAACGTACACGTCGTCGACGGTCTGACCTGCAGGCACAATGGTATTCTGGTGTTCAAAAATACTCTTCGCCGATGCCATGCCAGGGATAAGCAGCATGAGCAGTATAAAGCAGCATATGGTGTAGGTTAGTTTTCTCAATGTGACCCTCCCTTTCAACTAGCTGAGGCTTGAAGCAGCCGCTTAAGTGAAATTAAGGATGTCACAAGGATAGCTAATGAGAGGAGAATCGTCCCCCCGGTTAAGACGGGTACACTGAGAATGAAATGGGATGCTGCGTAGATCAGTGTAATCATCAATTTGGACCATCCATGTATGAGTTTACCGATAACCGCTCCGGTTAACAGATAAAATACCCCTAGTGTCAACAAAGCCAAAAGAAGCGCAAAAATCCGACCCTTGCCTGCGGATATTCGTTCTTCTTCCGCTCCGATTGATTGCATAACCCGAACCTCGAAATCCATAGGTGCTTGGATGTGGCCGAAAGTCTGCACGAGTTCATATTTGTTATCCACCATGTCTTCCAGCAGTGCCTGACAAGACTCGCATGTCTCAAGATGCTCTTCGATTTCCCGTCTTTCGTCTTGAGTCAGCTCATCATCGAGGTAGGCCGACAACTGTTCCTTTGGATGTTTGGTCATTCGCAGTCAGTCCTCCCTTCTTAATTGTTTCCGCAAGTTAATCCTGGCTGCAAACAGCCTTGATTTCACTGTTCCAAGAGGAACGTCTATCATTTCCGCGATTTCTTCATAATTATAGCCTTGGACTTCATGTAATAATAGAACTTCCCGATGACCCGCTGAAAGTCTGGATAGTCCTTCTTCTATCGATAACTTCTCCAATGGGTTGGCTGCATGTAGATCCGCGATCCACTCGTTCTGTTCCCCATTAATTTCTTGTTCTGCGCTTTTCGCATGTTTTTTTAATCGGTCTTTGCAGAGATTAGCCGCAATTCGAATGATCCAAGATGAAAAAGCAAACTCGTTATCCAAACTTGATAAGGAGTAATAGGCTTTAATAAACGCCTCTTGAGAGACGTCTTCTGCATCCATTCGATCGCCTAACATCCCCACCGCATATCGATAGACATGGCCTTTATAACGTTGGACTAGATCTGTAAAAGCTTCCCGGTCACCACGTTTGGCTCGATGAATGATATGCTTAAGTTCCTCATCCACCATTCGCGTACTCAACTCCTACCGAAACGGAACCAGGAGGATTCACGTCATTTCGCTACTATCGCTGATTCATTATCTTGAAGTTTCCTCAGCACTTCAAGCAGAATGACATTCAAAGTTATCCATACGCCGCCGAACACGTAACCGGCCGCGACATCGCTTGGAAATTGTACGTTGAAATAAATACGGCTAATGCCGACCAGCAAGCACACAAGAATAACAAATAGAATGACAATCGTCCTGATTAAACTTGCGCTATAATGCCGAAGCAATAAAAAGGCCGAGAAGCCGCATACCGTTATCGACGAAAGCGTTTCTTCACTCGGAAACGTATTGATGAGTTGGATTCCAGCTGCCACCGGCCCAGGACGGTGAAAAAGCATACGCAATCCGTCATCGAGCAATTCCCCGCCAAGTACCACCCAAAGAAGAAATATAAACTCAAAGCCCTTGTTCCGGCCTCTGAACATAATCCAGAACGATGTCATAACGATAAGCGGACCATAGAGGTATAGGGTTCCCAGCTTCGCGAAAAGTTGCATTTGATCATGCCACTCAGGACCAAATATCGTTAGTACCACATAAGAAGTCACTTCATCGAATTGACTAAATTCATGTGCAAGAAAATCCTGTATCATCCCTAGCATCAACGAGACGAACAGCACCAATAATGCGAATGAAGCCAGCACCAGGAATCTGACTTTACCCAGCGAATTGAAATGGCGAACGCCTTTGTTCAGCAAATCCATCAATGAAGCCAGCACGCGTCGTTTATATTTCCGGTAAAAATAAATCGTCAGTGTCAACAAAGCTGAGGCAATGCCAAAGATAATCATATAACGATTGACCGTTGCATGATAGGCTTCCCATTTCGGTCCTAACACTCTACCGAGTGAGATGAATAAACTGACCCAGAAAAGCCCCCCGGAATAAGCAAAGACTGCATAGCGGCGAAAGGGCATCCTCGTTACCCCGCAGAAATAGCCGATAACATGCTTTAAGCCCGGAATGAAATAAACAATGAACAATAACTTTTCTCCGTATTTCTCAAACCATACCGTAATCCGCGACAGTTGTTCTTCACCCAAGTGGATGCGATGTCCATACTTGACGATGAACGGTTTCCCCAGACGATATCCGATCCAATAGGATAGCGAGATGCTGGCTGCTGCGCCAGCCCCCGCCGAAAGGATACTCAAGATCAAGTTCATTTTCCCTTCATACACGTATAGTCCGGTATAACTCAACATCATATCGCCAGGAAGAGGTAACGCGAGTATTTCAAAGAATACTGCCAAAGCAATTAGTCCGTATCCATACTGTTCGAGCCATGTCGCCCAATCCCACATCGATACCCCTCCTCTTCCTGTAGTTTTAACCCAAAATAATCAGTTCATCCGGTTTACTGCATCCGCGTTCCGTATAGCCTTGCCCTGCATCCATTCGTAAATAATCGGAATCACAACGAAGCTGTTGAGCGTGGAGGTGATCATGCCGCCGATGACCACAATACCAAGCACTTGCGAAATGACGGTATCGGAGCTATGCGATAACGCCAGCGGAATCAAAGTCAGAACAGTCGTGCCCGCAGTCATGAATATCGGACGAACCCTGGAAAGGCTGCCTTGCATGACGGCTTCTCGAAGTCCCATGCCTTCTTTGCAATTCCGTTCGATTTTATCGATCAGGACAATCCCGTTCGTAACCACGATTCCCGTAAGCATCAATACGCCGATGAATGCGGCGAGATTCCATTGGCCATGAATGGCGTACAAGGCCAGTACGACACCTGACAAAGCAAGCGGAATGCTGATCAATACAGCAAACGGAGCTTTCCAACCTTTGAAAACAAAGCTGGTGATGAGCAATACAAGCAGAATGGATATAATGACCGCGATCGTAATTTCAATAATCATTTGCGTCACTTGTTGGGTTATGCCGCCAAGCGAATACGTGACTCCGTTCGGCAGTTTCATGTCTTTCAAGGACTGAGTGACTTCTTTCGACACTTTGCTCATGTCGCTTGATATGATCTGAACTTGCACGACGGAGAACGGTTGACCGTCGCGTTCTTGAATGGAAGACACGGCGTCGCTTTTCTGAATCGATGCGATTTGGTCCAGACGATAATTCTGCCCGTTACTTCCGGGTACAGTCTCGGCAGCCATTGAGGCCAATACTTGTTCGGGCGTATACACCGGTACTGCATTATTGTTCTCAACGCCCGTCTTGACGGAATCGATATACACGTCGACTGGAATCGTGCCTGCGGAAATTGAAATGTCAAAGTCTTTCGCTTTGGACGTGTAACGCGCCAACAATTTATTGATATCGTCAGGTTTAATGCCAACCTGCAGCGCTTTTTCTTTATCAATCGTGAGCGCATATTTCGGTATTCCATTCGTGAGATCCGTTTTCCCTGTAACGCTCAGCCCCTGAATGGACACCAGCCTCGTGCGGACTTGCTGAGCCGTGTTTTCCAACGTGGTTTGATCGGCGCCGGTTAACATGATATTAATCGTGGAATCATCGCCGGCGATGTTCTGATTCGTTACCGTAATCGCCGAATTATCGGCCACTTGATTCAAATCGGCTTGCAGTGCCGGAATGACGGTATTGGCATCCTTTTTGTTTTTTAATTGGATGGACAGATTCGCCACGTTCGGCTGTTGAATGAACCCTCCCCCTTGGTCAAAGACGTCGTCCGCCGTTGGCGTGAAGGTCGAACCAAACGTAACGGAATAGGAAGCGATTAGGGCATTGTTATGCAAGACGCTCTCCACATGCTTGACTTCTTTGTCCACTTCGGACAACGGCGTTCCTTTCGGAAGTTCCACTTTTACGGCGACCTCGCCGCTTGCCGTGCTTGGCAGCAGGCTAAACGGCAGCTGCGATGCGAATATCCCCGCGGCAACAAACAAAATCAGCGAGATACTGATTACGGTCTTCTTGTGCTTCAACGCGGATTGAAGAAGCGGCTTCATGAAGGGTTCGAGCGTGACCGCTTCCGCCTTCGATTCTCTCCATCCCATATAAGCGAATGCCGGTATCACTAACATGGCGACGAGGAAGGATACTGCTAACGCAATGACGACGGACCAAGCAAAGCCGGAGTATGACGCACCAATAATACCGCCGACTAAGGCAATAGGTACATATACGGCCACCGTAGTCGCGGTAGAAGCAAAGATAGCCGGAAGCATCTCGACCACCGAAGAAGACAATACGCTCAGAACAGGCTTGTCTTTGTTTTCCTGAACGCGTCTATACATGTTATCCAAAATCACGATCGCATCGTCGACGATACGTCCCATTGCAACAATAAGTCCAGATACGGTCAAGATGTTCAGAGTAACACCCATTGATTTCAAGATTGCTGTCGTTGCAAGCAGCGAAATCGGCAGTGTGACCGCAATCAGTAGCGTAGAGCGTACATTTCTAAAGAAGAACAACACGCAGAGCATGGAGAATAGGCAGCCCAATAAGCCTTCGCGAACAAGACCCATTAACGAACCGTTCAGATCTTGCGCGCGGTCGGTTTGAAGCGTCATCGCGGCATCGCCGCTTTGAACAGCCGAAATGCCAGCTACGCGCTCTTTCACATGTTTCGCTACATCAGTAATCGTTGCCGTTGGCGTCTTGATTACATTGATCATCACGCTTGCTTCGCCATTCGTTCTTGAGACGGTTTTTACATCGGTTAGGGATTGAGATACCGAAGCAACGGCTGACAAAGGGACACTGTTGCCGTCTTTGTTCTTGATCGTAAGCTTGTTCAGCTGCTGCTCGGTGAGATCCCATCCTTCGACTCGGATCGGGAACGACGCTTTTACGTTGGCAATGCTTCCTTGCAGGCTTGGCACATCTGCCGTGATGGATTTATTGAAATCGTCCAGCGTCAAGTTATTCGCCACGAGATCTTTCATGCGCAGAACGACAACATAGCCTCGGTTTGCCCCGCCAACGGTTTGGACATCCGAGACACCGGGAACGGATTTCAATTGCTTGACGATGTCGGTTTGCAAGGTGGATTGCAGCGTTAGATCGTCTACTTTGTTGTTATTGGCCGTTAGACTGTAACTCAAGACCGGAAACGTGCTCGATGTTAATCGGGTTACGGCAGGTTTGTTGACCCCATCGGGCAATACTGCATCATTCAATGCCTGTTTAAGCGCGTTTTCCGCTTTGTTCATATCGTAATCCATGGGGTAGTAGATATTCATCAAGACCCCGCCGTCGTATGAGGTTGTCTCCAGGTTGGTTATTCCATTGGTCTTGCGGATGGCATCCTCGAGAGGTGCTGTAATATCCTTCTTCACTTGATCCGCCTGATAGGATGAAGCACGCAGCGACACCATTAATGTGGTGTTATTGATGCCAGGCAGGTAGTCTCTCTGCATTTGTAAGGCCGAGACTGCTCCCCATCCCAATATTAGCACGACGCAAACTAAAATGATGGTCGATCTTTGCATGACTGATTCGATAATCCGTTTCATTGATTGAAGTCTCCTCTCCTGTCTATATAGGGAAAGACTTCGTTTTGGGCTGGATTGTTCATCGACACTAAAAAATTATTTCATACTGACCGAGAATGGACAGTTCATGCTTGATTCTGGGAATACTATCTTGAGTTGTTGGCAGCCGTAAGTAGAAATATTTTGCGTAAGGGAGTTCTGAATTACGAATGAAACGTCTTCAAGAAGTTCTTCACCGCACAAAGATCGGCCAACTATTCACAGCTCTTCATCGTTACAAGCTCCTGCAGATCTTGATCCCGGCAGCTGTGATTGCGTTTATATACTGGGAGGGTAAAAGCGAGTTCCAAAGCATGGATTGGACCAGTACCCTTCATACGCTTCACCATTTGAAGCCGGAGACCGTGCTCTTCCTATTCGGAGCCTCATTGATCGCGGTATCTTCGGTTGCTGTTTATGACTTTGTGCTTCGGCGTCATTTTACAATCCCCATCAGCCTCTGGGATACATTCCGTTATGCGTGGGTCGCAAACACGTCGAATAGCGTGATCGGTTTCTCCGGAATCGCAGGCGCGGCTTTTCGGACTTTCTTCTACCGGAAGCGCAAGATTCCGATGCAGACGATTACGGCTTCAATCGCTTTCCTCTCCACCATTACGATTACTGGCCTCTCCATACTCTCGTGGGCGGGCATTTTCGGTATTTTACCTATGCAAACGGTTATTCACGTCCACCCTTGGACGTTAATTGCGGTATGGGCAACCGCTTTGTATTTGCCTGGATACGTATTTCTGCAGCGTACCTCGTTCTATGCAAAATGGCTGAATCGAAATCTGCCGCGAATGAACGGAGCTACAATCGCGGCCTCAATCGGCGCGTCCTTACTGGAATGGGTCTGTGCAGGAATCTGCTTCTGGCTCATCGGCACCTGTCTGCTTCCCGGTCTTTCACTGGCAGAAGCGCTAGGGATCTATACCGTCTCGGCGATCACTGGGCTGCTCACGATGGCTCCTGGCGGTATAGGCGGCTTCGATCTGACCGCGCTGCTCGGGCTGCAACAGCTGGGTTATCCTGCTGACAAAACAGCTGCCGTCCTCGTTCTCTTCCGTTTGCTGTATTATCTGTTTCCCTGGATGATCGGTCTTGTTATCGCCGCATCCGACGTCGCCATGGATCGTAACAAACCGGTTGATCCGGATGACGAGAATTTCGAGAATGGCTTGAACAGCTGGCAAAGAATATGGCACTTTCCTAACCAGTTCAAATTGGTCGGAGAACTCGGCGTTTGGTCGCTTGGCAAATTAGTCTTCGCAAGCGGATTTATTCTGCTGCTCTCTGCGGCTCTGCCCGGTCTGTTATTTCGGTTACATCTTACAGATGAGCTGTTGGCCGCTCCGCTAATGAAATTGTCTCACCAATTAAGCGTCGTCATCGGCTTCTTGTTGATCGTACTATCCTGGGGGATATCTCATCGCGTAAAACGTGCGTATCAATTAACGCTCTTCCTTCTGTGCGCAGGTGCCGTATTTACATTCAGCAAGTCATTTGATATCGAAGAAGCCCTATTCTTGCTCGTTGTGGCCTTGTTACTTTGGATTTCTCGGGATCGGTTTTACAGGATATCCGCAAGTTTCAGTAGGGAAAAGGCAGCTCTGTGGGGGGTACTAACGCTTGTACTCGCCTATGTCTACGATCTCATCGCAACGGGGATCCACCCTGCTCTGCCAAATCCATCGACTTCGGAAGCTAAATTAACGTGGTTAATTAATCCGAAGCTGAACGGCCTTGTCGCTATTACCGGAATTGTAGTCACATGGTTAATGCTTTCGCTTATCCTGCTCCTTCGGCCAAGTCGCTTGGTGAACAAGGGGACCTCCCTAGAAGAACAAGAGAAATTGCAATTGTTCCTGGAACACGAGCAAGGGAACTTATTGACGCATGTGTTATTTGCCGGTGACAAGAACTTCTTCTGGGCGAGCAACGAACGCGTATTGATTCCTTATTCCATTATTAGAAATAAACTCGTCGTCCTCGGCGACCCCATTGGACAAAAAGAATGGATTAGCGAAGCCATCCAGGAATGTCAGCGATTTGCGGATCTGTATGATTTGTCGGTTGTCTTTTACCAGGTATCTCCGAGTTACCTTCCGATCTACCATGAAAACGGATATCGTTTCTTCAAATTGGGGGAAGAGGCGCTAGTTCCATTAGATACATTTACCCTTAGTGGAAAACGAATGACCAACTTACGAACAGTCAAAAACAGATTCGACCGTGAAGGATTCCGCTTTGAAGTGTCAAAGCCGCCCCACGATAATCAGTTACTTGAGAAGCTCCGCCCTATTTCGCAGAAATGGCTGCATGGCAAAAAAGAGAAGAGCTTCTCGCTTGGTTGGTTTGATGAATGCTACCTGCAGTTGTCCCCGATTGCATTATTGGTCAATCCAGAGGAAGAGATAACTGCGTTTGCGTCGTTAGCGCCAAGCTATGACGATAACTGCAGCATATCTGTTGATCTCATGCGACATCTTCCGAACTCGCCGAACGGAACGATGGATCAATTATTCGTCTCATTGTTGGAATGGGCTAAAGCAGAAGAATATCAAACCTTCAACTTGGGCATGGCTCCGCTCTCAAGCGTTGGTCATGCTCAGGCGGCTATCCGGGAAGAAAAGCTTGCGCATTTTGTTTTTAAGCACGGTGGTTATTGGTATGGATTTAAGGGGCTTAGGAAATACAAAGAAAAATTTTACCCGGTCTGGGAGCCGCGTTATCTTGCTTATCCGCGCTCTGTATCCTTGCCAATATTATTGTTGGAGCTGGTTCGGCTCATTGCGCGCCGGCCCAAAAATGGTTGCGTTTAAATGAATGAAGATTGCTGAAAGGTGATTTTATGATCTTGTCCTCTTAACTTGTGTCACAATCATTAGTGTTTTATAGCTTTGCGTTTTCAATAAAAGAGGCTCGTGAATTTAATCACGGCCCCCTTCTGTGACAACGTCCTTCGTTAAATTGCCTGCAACTACATGCTATTAAACATTTGAATTTCCTTTGTCCTTCGCTTCATTTCAAATTTTTTATACGCCAACACCGAAGCTAACAGGAATACAGATCCAACCAATGAAACTAATGGTAACATCGTAACAATATCTTTTGGGAAAACAAACGGCAGCAGTGTAAAGCCATACACTGCCGGGATGCGCATGCCGACAATACGCAGCAGAATAAGCATCAAAATCATATCTAACAGCGCTACCACGATCCACGAATCAATAGATAAGTACAACAGCGTTCCGACAGTCGCAGATATTGTCAATACAAGCCCTTGCTTAAAAGCAATCTTGCCGTTATACATCGGCTTCTGAAGGGACTCGTACACAACAACAAGAATAGGCGGTATTACTGCGAGTTGTTGGTATCCAGCAAGCCAGCATACACCCATCCACACGAAAGTCAGCGCTAAGAAAACGAGCATATACTTGTAATTTATCTTAACTTTCTTCTCAAGTCCTTTATTTAATGCAAATACGAGAACCCCGAGCATTAATAGGAAGGTTTCAATGAAAACCGATATAATAAATGAATATTCGGTTGCATTCACAACCAACGGAAGTAATCCCGTTGCAATGGACGGTGCTAAGTTCGATTGAATGATACGCATAAAGAGCATCAAGAGTACGATGGTCAGGCTGACCTTTCCTAGATAAGGAATATTTAATTGATTCACCGCGAAACCGATGGCAGCCGTGATAGACGGTGCAAGAAAAATCTTCGAAGGCTGCCTGATCCATCCTGCTTCTCGGTACACCCACATCGCAACCGCCATAGCAGCAGCTTCGGGCAGAATAAGTTGGTGATCTTTCAACATCACCGAAGCCGTAATCATCGAGATAATAAATAAAAAAGCAATGATATATGAATTAATCGTTACTTTCTTTGAAACAGCTGATTCCATAGCTTACACTCCTTTTGTGACTCTATATATATAAACAAATGGGTCGAGACGTTGTCCTCAACCCATTTGTGAACCAATTTAACAAGGCGGGGATTATTTTACACTAAATTCATTACCATTTTCTAGTGGGTAGAAATTTACCATTAAGTGTAAGGACTACGCGGTCTCCTCTTGGGTCTTCTTTTTTCTCAATACCCAACTCGAAATCAATGGCACTCATGATCCCCTCACCAAACTTTTCTTGAATGAGTTCTTTGATCGTAGGACCATAAACTAATACCATTTCGTATAATCTGTATAGGAGTGGGTCAGTAGGAGGCATTTGCATGGTATCTCCTTTGTGGGGAATCAGGGTTAAAGCCTGAATGACTTCCTCATCCAACTCTAAAAGTTGACCCACTTGTTCTGCTTCTGAACGAGTCATAGTAGCTTGTCCCAATAAAGCTGTAACGATCCAGCTTTCTGAATTTTCTCCTGCCTTCGCAATTTCGTTCCACGTTAAACCTTTTGCTGCTTTTGCCTCGAGAATCTTTTGAGTTGCTTCTTTTCTATTCATGTATAATAACTTCCCTTCATTTAATATTATATGATGATTATTTATTAATTAATATTCAAAGTTAATTCTTTATACCCATCTACGATTACATCTAATTTACCTGTATCTGGTGCGATAGCAAGGCCATGTACAGGAACGTCTTTAGGAATTAAAGGATGATTCCGAACCAGTTCAATATTCGCTTTAATGGAATCAACGACATTATCGAATCCGAATAACCATTTGTGTAGATCAATTCCGGCATACTCGAGGGCGGACAAAATTTCCGGTGTTGCCACTCCGCGGTCTAACATTTTTTGAAGTGTCCCTTTTGGATTACTTTGACTCATCCCGCAACCATGATGCCCAATAATGTAAATTTCATCAGCATTTAGTTCATATACAGCAGTAACAATACTACGCATAATACTTCCAAATGGATGAGTAATTATTCCGCCTGCATTTTTGATGATTTTAGCATCGCCATTGTGTAAATCTAACGCTTTAGGCAGCAGTTCCACCAATCGAGCATCCATACATGAAACAACAACCATTCGTTTTTTTGGTATTTTTGTTGCCGCATAGGGTACATATTCTTTGCTCTCTACAAAATGTTCATTGTGCTTCAGAATTTCTTGCAACTGCATGCATATAACCTCCTTTTAAAATTTATAAAATATTTTTGTATTCCTGCCTGCTCCTCTGTGCTATATATAAATATAGCTGCTCGACAAGTTGGTGTAAGAGGATATAACTAAGTATAGTGACGATTACTAATGAACAAAATAAGTTGATGAAACGGTTTTCTGCTTCCAAGTTTCATGATGAAAGGATTAAATAATGATGATTGATAATGTGGATCTCCAGATACTGGCTTTATTAAAGGAAAACTCAAGAATACAATGGAAGGATATTGGTAAAGAAATACACATGACTGGGCAGGCTGTGGGAAATCGTATTCGAAGGTTAGAGGATTTGGGCGTTCTTGAACAGTATACGATTGGGACAAATAAGGCGAAACTTGGACAGCCTGTCACTGCATTTATTACTGTTTTCGTGGACTCGGCCAATCATCCAGCATTTCATACGTTTTTCAATACGGAAGAGGCGATTTCCGAAGTACACCGGATCAGTGGGGATGGATGCTTTTTGTTGACCGCACACTTCGCCTCGAATGAAGAAATGCAATTACTTCTTGACGGCATCTTAAAATATGGCAACTATCGTGTTAACCTATCCATTGGAAAGTTAAAGTCCTAAAGCTGCCGCCGGCAGACTGCTCCAAAGCTTACTTATATAGGGAAATGCGGATTTACAACGTTAAGCAAATAAAAAGCCCAATTTCCTTTCATACGAAAAGGAAATTGGGCTTTGCTTATTCAACAATCGCGCCCGATGATTGAATAACATGGCCGCCCAGTGGTCCCGTCTGGCAGCCGGACGCACTCACATTTAACCGATATTGAGCAGAATGTTACATAGTTGTTCTGGCGTTGAATAGAACGGCGAATGATCTGTATCCAACGTGAATACTTCCTTGCAGGGAGATGCGGCTTGCATTTGCCTCTGCATCTCGATTGGTATGGCATGATCGCGAAGGCCTTCAATGTAGTATCGAGGGACTTGACCAAAATTTTGTTGCGTCAGGCTCACGGGTGTCACAAATGGACTCGTGGCTTGCACCTGTAACCGAGATACAGCCGCGGTTATATCCTCATCTAGGCAATTGTTGTAGAACGTATCCTTTGCTTTGTCTGCGGGAACGGTAATTGTGCTCCCATCTTCAGAGACTCGCATATTGGGATTAGGCGGGATCACGAGCATGTTTTGACCATTTTGTAATAGAAATGCGGTTAAATAAACGAGCGATTTAATTCGATTCGGACGGTACTCGGCTGCTTGCGATACAACAATCCCGGCCATGCTGTGTCCGACTAGAATAACCTCTTCGTCAAGTCCATCAATAGCAGCTACCACACGATTTGCATACACGTCGAGCGTTACCTCTGAAATTGGCGTCTGGTCTTCTCCGTGTCCGGGTAAATCGATTGCAATTACACGATGACCAGCGGTTTCTAACAAAGGAACGATTTTTTCCCAGCACCAAGCTCCGTGCCAGGCGCCGTGAATGAGCAGATAAGTAGACAACGAAATCACCTCTAACTAATTAGTTGTAATACGATAAGGCAAAATTTATGATGCAAGCTTCTTCTTTGTTTCCGCTTGACTAGTCAAAATGCCGCTGGATACAAAATAGAACAACGCACCGGCAAAGCAAAGCGCCGCAAATATGGAGACACCGACAAAACCGTTAAAAGTCGCATAAATCAAGCCTGCAATCCAAGAACCGACTGTTGTCGCAGCATACATGATCGAATTGCCCAAACTAGAAATCGTGCCGCGGATCGTCGGATTTAAAGAAGTCAGAGCACCCATGATTAACGGAAAGGCGATCCCCATGTTTAAGAATATGAAGAAGTAAACACCATCGAAAGCTGCAACCGAGGGCATGAAAGGCAAAACGATAAAACATCCAGTGGCGAGAAGAAAGCCCCCAACCAAGGTGTTGAAACGATTGAGCTTTTGAATCACATACGCACCGCCAAAGCTCCCCACCAGATTACCGACACCTAGAAAAAACATGACGTACCCCACGTGATCAACCGAAAGCTCAAAGCGGTCCGTCGTCCATTTTCCAATGAAAGCAAAGGCAGCCATGAATCCGCAATTAAACAAGAAATGCCCAAGGAAAGCTCTTCTCGCGATTCTGCTGGTCAACAACGGGATATATCTTTTCAATATCGGCAGCCTCGTTCTTTGGTCTTGGTTCGGTTTCATCGAAGGCAACGTGTAATGGATAAATATCGACACCCCCAGCGAACATACGCCGATTACATAAAAAGGATAAGACCAATGGGTTGAAGCGAGCAGACCTCCAATCGGTATCCCGAATGCTTGGGCAGAAGCTAAGCCCGCCATTACAATTCCGAATACTTTGGCGTTCTTGGCCGCAGGAAACAAAACCGGAATGGAAGCCCAGACTTGAGGCGATGTAAACGCTGCGCTGATTCCGGCCAAAAAACGAAATAAGAACATCGACCAAAAGCCTGTGGCAAAGCCGCATAAAATGGTGGAGATCGAAAAACAAAGCATGCCGTAAAACATGACTTTTTTGCGATCCCATCCATCGGAGAGCGGTCCGGCAATCAGTGCAAATATGGAATAACCTAAAGCATAGGCTCCCACCATCCAACCGGAAATTTCGGTCGGGATATCAAACAATTTCTGAAGAGTAGGGATTAGCGGCGAAATCAGAAATGTATCCGTACCGATAAAAAACATGATCATGAATAATAAAGCTGTTAACTTACCCAATTTGACTCACCCTTTTTTAGTTTTGTATTTCAATAAATATTGAAATAGTGAACAATAAAGAATCTTGTTATTAAACTCACTTAATCAATTTGACTCACCCTTTTGTTAGTTTAGTAATTCAACAGACTTTGAACTAATGAATAAAAAAATAGAAGCCGTCAACTTACTTCCCCAATATATTCACCCTTTCCTGTTAGTTTAGTAATTCAATAACTATTGAAGTTCATTGAACAAAAAAAGACATTACTTCTACAACGTATCCAGAAATCCAGGCAAGTAAGTGTGAAAGGTCTCCAAATTGATGATCATATACCTTGTTTGCGCTTCCTTTCGTACCGTAATCAATTTCGCCTCCCTTAATGTACGCAAATGATAGGAATTATTCGATTTTGAAGTACCATGAATGTCGTTCACTTCTCCGCAATTCATCTCCCTCATATTGGCGTATAGACCTCGAATGATTTCCAATCTTGTTTCATCAGCTAATGCCTTAAATATTCTGGCCCTGTGCTCATCATTCATTATTTTTTCAGTAGTCATAAAATCATTGTACTAAAAAATCAAAATATATCAAGACCTCCAGAGATAAAGAAAATGAAGCTAGTCGGGAATGAGATAGAGTTCGTGTCAAAATCGGAAATGGGATAGAATTTCTTGTATCAAATTTGACAAGGACTTTTACCCCATTACACAAAAAAAGCGTGAATTACGCGGCCTCTAATGAGATGAGACAATGTTATTGTCAGCCGACACCTGTCATTATTATTCCGCCATTCCCGCCAAGATATCTTGAAACAACTTGATGGCATCCGCCTTGCTTTCTTCCCCTAGATCATCCCTGATCCACACGTTTCGAGCACACGCAATTAGATCCTGAAGGACCCTTTCTAAGCGGTAGTAGGTGAGCACCTTCTCATTAACCTCTGCCGATCCGTACCCCTGAAAAAATGCATGGGCATGTGGATAACTGACAAAGATGAAATCACGCTCTTTGGGAGCGAACATTACCTCATCCCAATCGATTACAAATACTTGCCCAGCCTGATCTCGGATCAAATTGGCTGGATGCAGATCCGCGTGACAGATTACATACGGGATTGCTTGCGATTGGAGCTCCGCAGCCAGCTTTTCCAATGAGGTCAACTTCATGTGTATCGTCAACCTATGCTCTACCCAAGATGCATGAAGTGTACGCTCCAATGTAGTTCCGCCTTCAACGCGTGCAAGTTGATCCTCAAAGGATCGTATCCATCGAACATATTCCGTCGGATCAAAGGTCTCCAGTCGGAGCGACTTAAATCCTTCAGGCGGCAAAATGATCTGGTGAATCCGTTTAAAGAGGGTCCCCAACTTATTCCACTGCTCGGCTGACATCCCATTGTAGCTTGACTCCCCGTTGATAAAGGGATAGACAACGACAGTCCAGTCCTCTAGATGGGTCCACAGGGTACCGCTCCTGGCTGAAATGGGAGCAACGACACACGTAATCCCATGATCGTTGAGATATCGGGGAATCAGAAATTGTGGTTCGTATAAAGGCCTAGACGTTACTTTGAGCAGATAGGCAGTTCCCTGCTCGCTAACCACATGGTACACTGCAGAGCTGTAATCAAGTCCCAGCGGAAGAAACTCAAGTGTGGCGGGAGCCAAATCATACTGCTCCTTTAGACAGGAACGAAGGTGTTCCTCTGAAATCGTCGGTGAATTACGCATAGCTCCATTCATCCCTTCCTGAATAGTTAAAAATCTGATCGTTACTGGATATTAGGCAAGATGTTTTTGTCGTCCAACATTAATTTTAGGATCTTCGATCTCGATACCAATCGATCGTGGCAGCTAGTGACTCTTCCAGCGGTGTTGCCCTCTGCCGGAACCGATCCGTAAATTTTCGACTGCTTACTACAAAGTCCTTCTCGAATTGATAATACATCTCGATGCTTTCCCTCGCTGCCGGAATGAATAGCCCGCCAAAGCGCAGCATCCCCTTCCCCATTGGCTTTATCTTTGCATCCACACCAGCAAGCTGTGCGGCCAACTCAACAAATTCTTTCACAGCTATCGCGTCTACATTCGGTACATGCCAGGCTTCGCCATATGCATCCTCTGTTTGTCCAAGCGTAACGAGCGCTTTCCCGAAATCGTCAATGAACGTAAATGTATGCTTCCGATCGGGTTCACCTATTACAGACGCGGCCTTCCCCCTTAGAAGGGGTTGAAACATTCTTTCGCCAGCGGATGAATCCGTAACGCCGGGTCCGAAGAAATCGGACCCCCGACCAAGGACGGCCTGAAGCTTTCCACGATGGTGCATTTCAAGAAGCTGGTTGGCAAGCATCGCACGGATACGCCCCTTCTTCGTCTGCTCAGCGTAAGGCAGTCCTTCGTGTATTTCACCCTCCACGTCCCCATACATGTACACATTTTCTGCGGCGACCAGTTTAGCACCGGTTATCATTACAGCCGCAATGATATTCTCCTGCAGCCGTTCGAACCTACCCTCCCATTGATGATAAGGAGGCTGTGTACATTGATAGACCAAAGTCGCTCCTTTAATGGCAGCTTTCGCTTGATCAAGGTTCATTAAATCGGCTCTGACAACCGAGATATGCTCGAGCCCGGGCTGCTGCCCGGAGAAATTCACCACCCGAAACGGTTCCTTCCTTTTTCGAAGCTCCTTGATCACCGATCTTCCGAGTGGCCCTGTGCCTAATACGAGATGCATGCTCCCATTCCTCCCTGACTTCATCAGAATGAAACCAGCTTAAACCCTATAGCCACTATAGAGTCAATACCTTCTCCACCGGAATTTGAAGCTCCACGATAAACTCATGGGGATCGCGCATTTGACTCAAATCAACGACATACTGCTCTATGGCGGGCCCGCATTCAGAGTACCCGTGTCGGCCCATCCAATCCAAAAGATGGCGGTACACTTTTTTGCAAGACTCTTCGTTAGGCGGGCCGCTGTAGGTTGCTGTAATATAATCGCCGCCAGGCAGCATCCGAACGAAGGGGGAATTTAGAGCATTCGCAGATAGGGGAATACAAACCTCAATATCCGAATCGGTTCGGTCGAACGTTAGCAAATTTTCGTGATAGATGCTCATGATTTGCCCCTGTGCCGTCAATCCATGAATGTCCAGCTTATCAAACAGCTGTGTAAAACGAACAACAGACGCCTCCATTCCGCAAACTGCCCGCTTTCTCTCGAATGCGATCATGCGGTCAGCTAGGCGTTTCAATTCAATCAGGACGCCTTCCCCTCCGGAATCAAGCTTTTCATTGAGGCTTCTCAGACTGTCCAATTGACTGATCCGGTTCTCTATCGAAGCATGCGTCAGTTGAAGTCGTTGGATTTCCTTAAGCGTTTCTTGTTTCTTCCCCTCCAAAGCTGCTGATAGTCCGTCCAGGCCTGACTGTTTCAATATGCTTGAAATCTCCTCAAGCGAGAAACGAAGACGCTTCAAATCCTGCACAATTTTTATCAGCAAAATGTCCATATTCGAATAATAACGATAGTGAGTAATGGGATCCGTCCGGCTCGGACACACCAGCCCAATGTTGTCGTAATATCGCAGCGTCTGGATGGAAATTCGACCTATCCGTGACACGTGCCCGATCGTATAAGATTGATCATTAGCCATAAAACAGCTATCACCTCTCCTGAGTACAAAGATACGATATCTGATAAGAATGTTCCAAGGGTATGACTGCGTTGTACGAACAAAACTAAGTTATTCCTTTTCTGAAGCAAAGGCTGTCGAGAAAATATCGACAGCCTTTGGCGCTTTTGTGTAAGTTGGGGATGTAAACTTTAACTAAACTCCTGTTGCCGTTAAACGTTTTTTAACAAGTCTAATACATTATTAAAATGAATTTCACTCAAATGTTCGATGACCTCTTCAACTACCAAATGCTCTGATTCTGAAATCCACATACAAATCACGCCTACTAACCCTGAAATAATGTACTCTAATCCAACTTTCATTTTCTGATTTTGATTATAATCACCAATACCGGAAAGAATAAAATCTTTTAATGCTTCTTTTAAATGGGTTGAGAAGTTAGGTTGACCATTCTGACTAAGCATCGTTCTCATGAAAACAATGTTGTCTTCTATGGCTTTTAACATTTCCTTTAAGCTTGAGACAAACATTTCCTTATCTATAGCATGGATTTCTCGATCTTTTATATCCAAGTTAAAGCAAACATTTATTCTTTCCATGCTTTCCTGACATAAATACTCCATCAAATCAGGCTTGTCCATATAGTGTAAATAAAAAGTATTCCGATTTATCATGGCTTCGTCGGCAATGTCCTGTACGGTTATCCGTTCGTAGCCTTTCGTTTGAATAAGCTTCAAGAAGGCCTCTTTAATGGCTTTCCTTGTTTTTAGAATACGTAGGTCTACCTTGTCTTTACCCATTTGCAAACGCTCCATCCAATAAAGATAATGGTCACAATAAGAAAATGTGACTATTAATTATCATTTAGTTAAATATCGACCATTGAATGGTTTAATTCTACGTTCTACAATTAAAAACGTCAAACGCTTTCAAATTGCATTATTGGACTATCCGCCATTCCAATCTTCATGCTGAATTGCCACCAAAAGAAATTTCGTTGGTCATTAAAGGAGGAAAAAATGATGTCGTTAGAGGTTTTACAAGCAAAAATAGAATTAAGAGAATTAGTTGATGCTTATGCAAATTTGACAGATGAAAAAAACATTACAGATCAGATGCTTTTATTTACGCCAGATACTAGGTTTAAGGTTTATATGGGCAGCCAATTGGTGTCTGATGTTATAGGAACAAAACAATTAGAAGAGGAATTTACAGGTCACGCTTCTATTGTGAAACGTTATTTTTCCATTAACGGACAACACGTTGTGAAAGTGGATGGCGATACTGCAAGAGGTGTTGTACATTCTCAAATAAAAATGGTGAGAGAAGAAGATGGTAAAGAAGTTATCACTGATTATAGCGTTAAATATGATGACACATATGTGTGTCAAAACGGAACTTGGTTAATAAAGGAACGTGCTTCTCATTATATAATTATAGAGGCAAGAAAATTACATGGCTAATACTTGGAATCGCGCCTGTAATAAAAATCGTATTGCCTGTACGCTTCATTTTGTAAAACCACTACCTTCGGGCCGATCTTTATGTTCTAATTCGTTTATGGAGCATTTGAAGTCCATAGACGAAAGTAGCGCTCCATTCCTAGCAGCAAAAATGTTTCGAAGTAACCGGGACCAATCATCCACATAATGCTGAGTGAAGGCTACCGAAACAGTCGGTAGCCTTTGTCATAAACTAAACTATATATTGAAACTAACTAGCCCCGACTAATTTCTTATCGTCCCTATAAGCGTGCTTACGCCTTGTGATTGACTCGGCGCGCAAGCCAAATGTACTGGCCGAGGGGAGTCGCGGGGATTCCAACCAACGCCAGCTTAACTACATCGCTTGGCCTTGATTCACAGGAGGCATCTCCGAATAGGTCTTTTGGCAAACCATGTTCGAAATGCGAGGCACATATACCATTTCCCCCGCTTTTAATTGGCTCGGGTTGGAAAGATGCGAATTGGCCTCCTCCAGAATCTGATGGGGAATGTTATATTTGTGACCTATTGCGGCTAGCGTGTCTCCCGGTTGCACTTGGTGCTGCGCGAATAACATGTCATCCGACTTTCCGTCTCTAAAGAAAGGAAAGAAAAACGGGGAAAAGAAGAAGAACGGAAACAAGAAACGGTTTGGGAAAAAGGGATGTGGGAAAGGTCGAAAAAAGGGCCGCCCGAAACCTCCACCAAATCCACCGCCAGGGAAAAAACCACGATCCATAAAATAACCTCCATGTAAATAGTCATTTGACTAATAGGATATTGCTTAAGGCATGGACGCGTTACAATTCGATTCAAAATGAAAACAAATTCCTTTGCTCGCGGCGGTGACGACGATATTGTACAAAATAAGAACTTGATCCCATAACGCCAAAGAGCCGCGATTTTCGCGGCTTTTAATGAAATGATGATCTTGTCTCAATTATATGAGAATGCTGAACGACATCGCCTTCTTCGCGTGGTCGACTCCTTCATGGGACGTCAACTGCCCGCCAGCGCTTGAGGTCGTTACAACATTGCAGTTATGGAAAGAGCTGTTTATTCGGCTTCCTCGCGAAGCGATGTCAACGGCTTTTTGGCAGGGCCTTCGACAACTTCGCCCGTGTACGAGAACCGAGACCCGTGACATGGGCAATCCCACGTGCGGTCGCCGTCGTTCCAGTACGTTTCACAGCCCATATGCGTGCAGGTCGTATCCACGAGGTGCAGCGTTCCGTCCGCCTCTCTGTAAGCCCCTGCGCGTTTACCCCGTACGCGGACGACAGCCCCCTCCCCTGCGGCGACGTCCCCAGGATGACGATGCACTAATTCCAGCTTGCCGGCGATCAGGTGCTTCGCGACATCGGCGTTTTCCTTAACAAACGTCTTGATGTCCGGGTCGGCATGCAGCCGCGACGGATCAAATAGCTCCTGGTAAGGGTCCTTCTCGCCCAGGATCCTGTTCGTCAGCAAGATCGCCGCCGCTGTTCCGTTCGTCATCCCCCATTTCCGGTACCCGGTCGCAACCCAGATCCGGTCCGACGCACCGTTGATACGGCCGATATACGGCAGCTTGTCCAAGGTGACCAAGTCTTGGGTCGACCACCGGTAGGCGATTTCCTTCACCGGGTACAACGATTCGGCAAAGTCGCGCAAAGCCTCGTAGTGCTCGAATGTGCAGGCGCTCTGCCCCGCCTTGTGGCCATCGCCGCCGATCAGGACGAGCGGTTCCTGCTCGTCGTGAACAACCCGGATAGACCGCGATGGCTGGTCGACCCCCAAGTACATGCCGCCCTCGTATTTCCGTCCGATGCGTACGCCTAGCACGTACGAGCGTTCGGCATGCAAGCGGGCGAAATAAAAACCTTTCCAATCCGCGAACGGAAAATGGGACGCCGACACAACGTGCCGGCAACGGACGCGGTGGCCGCGGTCGGTCAACACGACGGGCTCGTCCCCGTCTTCGACCTTCATGACGGTCGTTTCCTCGAACAACTGGGAACCCGAGGCGACGATCCGATCGATTAACGCCATTAAATAAGGCAAGGGATGAAACCGGGCTTGACGCTCCATCGCCAGCGCAGCCTTCACCTCAAGCGGCAATGCTATGCGGTCGGACAGTGCTCCCGGGATGTCGAGCTTCCGGTACGCTTCCAGCTCCCGCTCCAGCTTGGTTGCACCCGCATCAGACTGCGCATACAAATAAGCTGTCTCGTCTGCCAAGTCACACGACACGTTCAATTCCGATACGGTCTTCCGCACGAACGCCAGCGCGTCCCGGTTCGCTTCGTAGTACTGCCTAGCCTTGTCTTCGCCGAAATGCTGAATCAATTCATCGTAAATCAAATCGTGTTGCGCGGTGATCTTGGCCGTTGTGTGGCCGGTCGTCCCGTTCAGTACGCGTCCCGCTTCCAGGACGATGACCCGCTTGCCAGCCTTGGACAGCAGATAGGCCACGGTAATGCCCGTGATGCCTCCGCCTACGACGACGACATCGGCTTCATCGTCTGCGCCAAGCTTCGGAAAATCCGTTTCCGGGACGGAAGCGATCCAATAGGACGCCGGAAACTCAGGAAGTTGTTTCATTCGTAATCACTCCTTCTTCGTTGCAAGAACTTCTGCGTCTAGCATCCCTCGGGATGCGCGATTCCATTCCTTTCCTTTCCACGTCTTGCACGATTGCTGACAATGACCCGTGATCGGCGCTCATTCTACCGTCAAGCGAATCAGCCGGCTCGCGCCCCATCTCACCAACAAGAAAAGCGCGTTTCCCTGTGCCTCGGAAACACGCCTATCTTTAAAAATGATATTCGATTGTTCGCACAGCCCGTTACAGCATATAAGCTGTCGTCGAACCGTGTAAACGACTCGCCTTACTGGCAGGCTACTGTGAGGTCCTACCCGTCAAGCTATTCTCAAAGACGTCTATAATAAAGAGAAAATGTTCAGCCTCACGGAATACATGATCAGCTAATAGCGGATGGATGATACTTTTTATTCGGCAAGCAGCGATTAAATCCCGAGCGGTTTTTTTAAAGTCACGTAACGATTTGACTGAAACCCTATTTTGATCAAGAAATTGGTCAAGAAGCGGTACCGTTTGCGATTGGGGTCGCATCGATTCCAAATCTCTGGCTTGAAACAATAATTGGTCGAACTCTTCGCTAAAATTATTCGCCTGATCGATTAATTTTCTTTCTGATGGATCCAACAAATGGCTGATAAATTTGGCATGGTCGGCCATGATCCTCAAAAAGAATACATTTTCGTCAATGATCGCATCGGGAAGAGGTTCCAATCTCCCTGTATTCAATTCGGTTAACCGATTTCTAAAGTAATTAGCCTCCCTGCTCACGTGGTCGACCAACAAAGGAAAATTGTTCGCCCCAGGCAGTTTGCATGTAAGGATGAGACCAAGTACTTTTCGTTTGAATAACCAGATATGAGAAACAGCGTTGTGGACTTCGGCATTGAACCGTTTTATGGTATTCGGATCTGTTCCCAGTGTAAAATGGTTTGCGCGAGACTCAATGTTTTCAAAAATCGTATAAAATTGATTGGCCTCATTGATAAGCAAGGTATCTTCACATCGAAATCCGAGTCTCAAGAATAAGGAATGTTCCTTCATAATGCGCGACCAGAACCTTACCTCTTCAAGTGAACGTGCCACAAACGCATCCGACAATCCAATCCCTCCCTGACCTGTGGGGCTTCAGAACAATAATATGTCGCAATGCGCACGATATGCTGAAAATCAATAGATCTGTGGCTTTGTTGCTGCTGGTCTCTTTTTGTTTTTAACATTTACTCTATATTTATATTAGAATTTTTAGACTATTTCGATTTTGGAAAAGGATTTTAAGGAATGTTAGCGAAATATTTAAAGAAATTGCCATGTCCATTTTTTTCAAGGAATGGTCACTTCTACTAATAGAAAGAAGGTATCCGATTGCAGAAATTTCTTAACAAAGCCATTCTCTCTGCAACAATGTCCACGGTTCTTCTGTTCCAGCCTTTCGCTGCGTATGCAGCTGGAAGCCAGCATTCAACGATTTCACCCCAACTGATCAGTAAGCTGCTCCAAAGTAAGCCGTCTGCAGCAGAGCTTCAATCCAATACGGGCCCGCTCATCTCTCCTCGTTTAAACACGACATCCGCCGATAAGGTGAAGGTCATCGTTCAAATGAAAGGAGCCACCATCTCCGAAGGGAATTATGCCACCAGGATGGGAGTCAATTCTTTTCATGCAGAAGCGACAGTAAGTGCCATTCAGAGTCAGCATACTAGTTTCATAGCCAGCGCTATGAATAGCGGTATTCCGATTCAAGTCACCTATCAGTACGACACGGTGCTTAACGGGATGGAAGTCGAATTGCCGGCCAATCAGATTCCGAAGCTGGCTAAGCTGCCTGGGGTAAAATCCATCTATGAGAACCGTACCTATTACTCGATCCCAGATGCGAAAGTGACACCGTCTGCCATCTCCCCCGACTGCAAATGCGATATCGACCCGCTCAATCAAATCGGCGTCCCAGCGGCTTGGGGCAAGGGACTTACCGGTAAGGGCATTAAAATTGGCGTCATTGATACTGGCGTGGATTACGTTCACCCGGATCTGAAGGATGCATACAAGGGTGGTCATGATTCGTTCTTCAATACGGACGATCCTTACGAAGAGATTCCTAATAAAGTTACAAAAAATGAAGGTACTCAGCATGGTACTCACGTATCCGGAACCATCGCCGGCCGAGGCGTGAACCCCTCATCCGACATCGTACAAAAAGGCGTGGCATACGAATCCGAGCTGCATGTGTATAAAGTACTTGGCTTTAACGCTGAAACCGGCAGATCCTCTGGTTCCACTGCACAGGTCATCGACGGGATTGAACATGCTGTTAAAGACCACATGGATGTGATCAACCTGTCGCTAGGCTCCGATGATGCCAAGGATAACTTCTCTCCGGATGCAATTGCGATAAATAATGCTGTGCTAGCTGGAGTCACTGCAGTTGTAGCTAGCGGTAACGCAGCCGATAGTGCCGAGTCTTATTATTATTCGATGGGTTCTCCGGCATCGAGCCAACTGGCGATTACGGTCGGCGCGGTGGACAGCGCGAGCACGGAATATACAGCTACCGTAACTGGTGCAGTGTACCAAGATGATGGGACGGCTATCGGCACTGTCTATCAAGATCAAGGCCTGAATGTAATGGGCTGGCGGACAGGCGAGGAGGATTTCCCTTCCATTTTAGGAACCGAAAAACAGGAAGCCGTATATGTCGGACTTGGCGCCGATAAAGATTATGCGAGCAAAGACGTCACAGGCAAAATCGCTTTCATCTCGCGCGGCTTACTTGCTTTCGTGGATAAGATTGCGATAGCAAAAGAGCACGGTGCCAAAGCCGTTGTTATCTTCAATGGCAATGCAACTACTACTGACCCAAAAACCGCAGAAGCCATTTTAAGCGAATCGATTGACGGTCGTGATTCATGGATTAACACCCCCTCCTTGGGAGACAGCTTAGGTTTCCTCCCTACCTTCGATATGGAAGGCAAGACAGGCCGAGCGATTGCCAAATTGGCGCAGTCAAACCCGGGCTCGACGATCAAACTTGCTTTTGGCACCGACTATCCTTCTGAATCCTTCACGGGTGATCACATGGCGACGTTCAGCTCGCGTGGACCAAACACGGATGGCAAACTTGGCATTAAGCCGGATTTGGCTGCACCAGGCGTTAATATTATGTCCACGTGGCCGGCTTATGGTAAGAACGATCCTACGATCTCTTATGCTGAAGCGTATGAGCGCATAAGCGGTACAAGTATGGCTACGCCTCATGTAGCTGGTCTGGCTCTTCTGCTGAAGCAAGAGCATCCGGAGTGGACGCCGTTCGAGATCCGTGCTGCTCTCGCGAATACAGCCGATGAAATCAGCGATGAGGACGGCATTCAATATGATGTCTACTCACAGGGTGCAGGACGCGTAAATATTGCAAAAGCGATCAATACACCTGCTGTTCTGGAGACAGTCGAAAGTTTGAAAATGCTCGATATCAACATGAACCCGCATGATGTTACGAACTATGGCGACAATGCCAGCTTCGGAATCATGAAGGCGGGTGATCCTGCCAAATCGATTACCCTGCAGGTTAACAATACATCTGCAGAAGAGGTAACGTATACGGCTGAGGTCGTGTTGCACGACGAAGTAACCTCAGATCCGTATCATCCAATCGGAACTCCTGAAGTAAGTAAAATCAGCGCGAGCTTGACTGGTCTGACGGACGGAACAGTAACCGCCGCTGCCTCAGAGAAAAAGACTTTCGCACTGGAAGTCGCACCCGCTGCAGATGCAGTTGATGGCGTGTATGAAGGGGATGTCGTCCTCAAGGCCGAAGGCAAGCCAACCCTCCACATTCCATTTGTCGTCCACGTCGGAACAGAGGTTCCGGACACCGGATTCACTGTTCAAGATATTCAGCTGTCAAGCCGGATTGTCTCTCCTGACGGTGACGGATTGAACGATACGATCGACGTGTCATTCAAGTTGGCTGCAGATGACATCAACCTTTATCTAATTGAAATCGACGATATGAATGATCAAGCCGTAGGATTCCTGCAGGCTGAGGGACCGTATGGCAAACCGCTCAAGCCTGGACGCTATTCGTATAAAGGCTTCGACGGCACCTACTCGTTAGATGCCGATCTTAATGAAAATCCAGGTACACTTAAAGATGGCACGTACTCCTTGGCTGTAGTAGCCTATAATTATGATCTTTCTAAAGATGCCGTCGTTCGCGGGGCTGTAGCCATCGAAACCTTCTCGGTTCAGCACAAGACAATATCTACCCCGCCGACATCTACGCCGCCAATCGTAACGCCGCCGCCAGCGCCGACTCCTACTTACGCGCTGACTGCTATTACGGGTCAAGGGCTTCAGTCCGTCACAGCGAAGTCAACAACGACAGCCGATGTGGCGACTGTCACAGATGAAGACCTGAAATCTGCTATTGGCAGCGGTACTGCACCGCTTGCGATCGTCGTTAACGTGGATGCTAAGGAAGGCAAGGCTTCCAAGCTGAGTCTGACAGCTGCACAACTTGCCCTATTGGCTGCAGCACCGCAAGGCAGCACGTTGTACCTGAACACGGGTGCTTCTGCTGTTGAGCTTCCACTCTCCCTACTGAAATCAGTACCAGCCGGCAGCGGCATTGAGCTTGTCATTAGCTCCGCTGCTGACCAAGCAGGCAAATTCGAAGCTGAAGGAAAAGGAACCTCCATCGTTGGCGTTCCGGTCTCATTCGAAGTCAATGTGGTGAACGGTACGTCCGTGAAACCTCTTGCCGTACCTGCAAACGTGTTCGTTAAGCGCTCGTTCACGCTCGACAAAGGGTTCCAGACTGATAAATCAGGTGTCTTGTTCATCGAGAATGGGAAGGTTGCTCCCGCTCCAGCTGTATTCACTTCGAATGCAGACGGCACGACCACGGTTGTTGTGAACCGTCCTGGATTCTCGGTATATGCCGCTGTTAAGCACGAGGCTGCATATAGCGACATTTCAACTTCTTGGGCACAATCTCGAATTCAAGCTCTCGCTGAGAAATTCCTGATTAATGGCACAACCAGCACGACCTTCTCACCGAAGAAATCCGTAACGCGTGCTGAATTCGCAGCCATGCTTACCCGCGGTTTGGGTCTAAGCGCAGCTGCACCATTGCCGTTCACGGACGTAGAATCCTCCGCTTGGTACTATAATTCGATCGGCTCTGCTTATGCCGCAGGACTGATCACCGGCTACGCGGACGATACATTCCGCCCGGATGGCATTATTAGCCGCCAAGAGCTCGCCGTTATGCTGACGAAGGCAAGTAAGCTACTGAGCCTTAAAGCCGACAATGGCGGTTCGCGTAATGCTTACAACGATGAAAGCAGTTTTGGTTCTTTCGCCAAAGACAGTATCGAATTCGTTACATCAGCTGGTCTGATGGAAGGTACTGAAATTGGCGGTTCCAAGCTGTTCAATCCATCCGCTCCAACAACGCGGGAAGCTGCTGCTACCGTTCTCTACAAGCTGCTGCAAGCCGGCAAGCTGATCTAACATAATCGGACGTTCTTTTTAAACAGCCCAAGAATGAAACGTTGACCCACAAGCTGGACACTTTTTCAAAAGTGTCCTTGCTTGTGGGTCTTTGATTTATCAGCTATTTAGTTCCGACTTACAGCCAATTGCTCCGAATTCCGAAATCGCTTCAGAAATCAGCTTGTTATCGAATTCACTGCGAGCGTACAAAACTAGTGCCGCTATACGTTCCGTAGTTGTTTCGATTGGCCTTGAAAAACAAATATCGTCATGCTCCCACGTTACTTTACCTAGCGCAGGATGAATAAGGAAAAATAATGGCTCCTTCGCTGCAGACATACACATGCAGACAACGAAGGAGCCTCCCCTATAATAGCGCTGTGATTTAATTGACCGTCACAAGTGCTTCCGCCTGCTGACCCAGCTTACGGTCGCCGATCGTGATATCGGCCGCGATCCGAGCTCGCTTCACGAGGCTGCCTTCGGGAGCCGTAAACGCAAACCGTACTGTTTCCACACTGCGAGGATTGATATACAGTTGGAGCTCCTTCGTGTCCGCGTTCCAGCCTGACGGTATAATTAGCCGAACGGTCACCTTCTCCTTGCTTGGAAACGGGTTTAGAACCTCCACCGTTACTTCGGTCGTCTTCCCGCCGCTTGTTTCAATCTGATAGGGTTTTATCCAGGCGCAGAAGCCTTCCGCTTGCAGATCAATCGTCTCGAGGGGCAATAACTCCTCGTGCAGCTGCTTTAAGCGTTCCCCGTCCCGCATCAGCTTATCGAAGTAACCTTCCTCCACCCATAGCGGATCCCAATGGCCGGAAATTATCGCATCCGGCTTCAGCTTTCCATACAACTCCGCGCTCCGTACATAATCATGCGTGCGGAACCGGTTTTGATAAACGTAATTGTTCAACTGCCCCTCGTTATTCTGCTGATCTCCGATTGCCAACACGCGTTTACCGTCGACTTCGAACGAGATGGCGACCGCATAGAGCGTATGCCCGGGTTGTTCGTAGACGCGAATGTCGTATTCCTCCCACGCAATCGACGTATCGAGCGGCAATCTGCGGTCTACCGGAATCGGATCATACCATAGGCAAGGTACGTTATAATGGGATGGATTTTCGAATAAAACAGCAAAATTATCGGCCACCCACGTCTCCGTCCCTTCCACATCGCGGAGAAGGTTACAACCGGCCACATGATCGTCATGATAATGCGTCGGTATGACCACATCGATCTTGGTGACGCCATATTGTTGTTTCAACCGTTCGATCGGCATAAGGGATGGCCGGCGCGATGCGCGATCCGCTCCTGCCGTGAAAATCTGATAGATGTTGGAATACCCATAATCAATGAGGAGCGCTTTGCCGCTCTTGGACAGGAGTACATAGGAATTGGCAAAGCTGCGGGCATTCCACAATAGATGAGGCGTGATTTCCCGGTATTCCGGTTCCTTGAAGTTCTCGTAATCCGAATATTGGCCGCGCAGCCGGAGCAGCTGCTCAAGCTTCTCTGTCAACGGGTCGATGGCGGAAGAGGGATGCACCATCCTTTCGCCGTGCGACGGAAGCAGCATGTCCAAGTCCATATTGCGCAGAATTGCCAAAGAACAGAGTGTGTGGATGACCCCTTCACAGCCGTTATACGACCATTGCGTCGCGGACATGGACCAGACCTTGCCCGGGCCGGCGATCAAATCCCCCGTAAATGCCATCAGCTTACCGTCGATCACGGCCGTTAGCGTAATCGATCCGGACGTATGCCCAGGCGTAGGAACAACGTTAAACGAATAACCGCCGAAATGGTGGTTAGCGTAATCCTTCAGCGTCCCGGCAATCGGAATGGGTTCGAGCACGGAGAATTTGTCCTGGCGTACATTGTAATTGACATAGATTTCACGGCCGTGCCAGTGAAGGTCGATATTCGCGAACAAATCCTGCTCGTGGTGAGGAACCCAGACGCGCGAGCCGGCCGCGACCGCTTTGTCGAGACCCTGGCCTTGATCCCGATGATGGTGCGTCATCAGCACATCCGATACCTTCTTGATGCCGATCGACGCCAGTAACTCGAGCACGGCTCCCGATCCGAAATCGATCAAGACCGCCTCGCTGCCGTTCTTAATGACATAGACGTGGCAAGTATCTTCGTAGCGGTATAGATGCTGAGAAATCTGCTCGAGCATGAGTTCTCCTCCTAGTCTATTCGTTTTTTTTGATTGGGGGCTGATGCTTCACCGTTCACGTCATGCCACTTCTGTGCCCATTCCATAAAATGTTAGCAGTATTTATTAAATACAGCAATGCGAATAAAGGCTTAAACGGTGAATTGCGCCAAAAAGCAATCCGAAGCTAAATGACAGTCAGTGTGCGATAGCTAGAAGGAGCGGTCTTCCGGATTCCTCCCCTGTATGTAACTGTAAATTCCGGGAATAGTGAAATGTAGATTTAAAGCAGTCCACGGTGTTATGTCTTCTGACCCGTTTCTCTGGAAAAGGCAAGAGCCGCTGCAACGGGGGGTTTCATCCATTTGCCCTCAAAAGCAGCCAACCGATGCTCCCCGTAGCTTTGAAGGTACGACCGCATCCCGGGTATATACCTTGTGAGATCGGTCGTTTTGTTTCCAACGGTTTACAGGATGCTGTCGTAACTACATCGCTTGGCCTTGATTCACTGGAGCCATCTCCGAATAGGTCTTTTGGCAAACCATGTTCGAAATGCGAGGCACATATACCATCTCCCCGGCTTTTAATTGGCTCGGGTTGGAAAGATGCGAATTAGCCTCCTCCAGAATCTGATGGGGAATGTTATATTTGTGACCTATTGCGGCTAGCGTGTCTCCCGGTT
This sequence comes from Paenibacillus sp. R14(2021), assembly GCF_019431355.1. Lineage (NCBI taxonomy): Bacteria > Bacillati > Bacillota > Bacilli > Caryophanales > Paenibacillaceae > Paenibacillus > Paenibacillus sp. R14(2021). The sequence goes on along the minus strand of NZ_CP080269.1, from coordinate 791,555 downwards.
GCACTTGGTGCTGCGCGAATAACATGTCATCCGACTTTCCGTCTCTAAAGAAGGGAAAGAAAAACGGGGATAGTCATTTGGCTATATAGGATATCGCTTAAGGCATGGACGCGTTACAATTCGATTCAAAATGAAAACAAAAAACGGCGGGTTCTATACGGTTAGCCCAAAGGAGGCAGTGCGCAAACATGTCCTCACCAATACATGGTCATGTATTCCCTAAGCTTTTACTGGTCGGTTTCATTGCCGTTACGATTTGGTCGGTGATTCGGCCGGCTGATTACCCCATTTGGTTCGCCGAGGTTACTCCCGCAATCGTTATCGTCCTTGTTTTGACCGCAACTTTTCATAAATTCAGGTTCACCGGGTTATTTTACGGGTTGTTGCTTGTAAGCTTAGTCTGCATGTTGATTGGGGGCCACTACACCTATGAAAATGTACCTCTATTCAACTGGATTCGGACGTGGCTTCACTTAAAACGAAATGATTTCGACCGGATTGGCCATGTATTTCAAGGGATTATTTCGGCAATCGCTGCCAGAGAACTATTGCTTCGACTGTACATAATAAAGAGAGGTAAATGTCTGGCAGCAGTTTCCATTTCCTGCACACTTGCGGCAAGCAGCTTGTACGAAATTGCCGAATTCACGGCATATAAAACAATTGGCGGTGACGCCGACAAGTTTCTGGGCATGCAAGGCGACATATGGGATGCGCAATGGGATATGCTGTCCGCCCTATGCGGCGCCGTTTCCGGCCTTCTGCTTCTCAGTAAGCTTCATGACAAGAAGATAGGTGAGATCGATGAAGGCGGCATTTCGGAAGCAACGATCCGATAAGCAAAAGCAGCTATTCACACAAAAAACAGCCTACAAAAGCAGCAATCTGCTCTGCAGGCTGTTATGATTTATGCCTTTACCGCTCTTGCCTGTTCCCGATAATCGATCGGGGCAAGACCCGTAACGCTTTTGAATACGCGGTTGAAATGGCGGATATTTCCGAAGCCGGTGTTCTCGGCAATAATCGTCACCTTCTCATTAGATGCGACAAGACGCTTCTTCGCCTCAGAGACTCTAAGCTCTGTCCAGTATTCGACAAGCGAACGACCAGTCCGTTGCTTGAACAACGTCGACAGATAAGCAGGATTTAGATAGACCTGCTCCGCTACTTGCGTCAGTGACAGCGGCTCCTGATAGTGCTGGTTCACATAACGAATGACCTTCTCGATGGGATCATGATCGGATTTCCGCTGTCTGTTCGCAATACATTCGGCCAGCTTCTCCAGATGAGAGCTGCAGCAGTCGATTAGCTCCGTTCGGGAGTTCAACGAGCAAATCTCGAGCAGTACCGATTGGATCGTACGCTCGCCAAGCCAGCTTTGCGTAAGCTCCAGCTTCTCTGCTTCCTCATACCCATGAATAAGCACCTTGCAGATCTGCTGATGAATGACTTCTGGGCTTTTGGCTTGAGAGCAGAGAGCCGTAATGAAGGATGCCGTGTATTCTCTTGTCAGCTTCAGCTTCCCTTCCTGAATGGAGGACTCAAGCATTCCCAGCGGGAGCTCCAGCAGAGAACTCCAAGCTATCTCTTCCCCGCCTTCCTTAATCCTTGCATAGCTGATAATCCGGTCTCCTCCAACAATTAAGCGGTGGAGCTGGGCAATCTTCGCCTCCTGGAAGGACTGCGGAATTTCCTTCATCCCGTTAACGATTCTCCCAAGCCCAATCGTTACCGTTAATCTCGATAAGGAGATCATCCGCCTGCGGATCGTCTCCGACAGCTCGAGCAACGGGTCTCCTGCCTCTGGCTGGCCGGACAGATTAACAAGAGCGACAACCTCCGTCTCGGATAAAATAAACGAAAAGCCCTTTGCCCTCTGATCCAGAAGCTCCTGGATGATCTGTTGAATATACAGCTGGAATAAGCTTGGATCAGCTTTCTCGTACCGCTCCTTATCAAGCAGATCCTTATCCAGCTTAATGATCATGCAGGCAAAATACGGCTCTTGGAAGGTCACTCCTATTCTCGCAAGAAGTGCGAGATCGCCTTCGTTGACGTAGCCCTTAAGCAGTCCTGCCACCAGATGCTCGCTTACATGCTGGCGGATGACCCTCGCATCGGTCGGCTCCGATGTGTACAGCTCTGGGACCTGTTGGGACTTGGCAAGCTCCGTCTCCAGCTTGTTAAGCGTCTTGAACAGCTCCTCCCGCTCCACAGGCTTCATTAGATAATCCCGGACTCCGTGCCGAAGCGATTGCTGCAAATACGTAAATTCATCAAAGCCGCTAAGCACGATAACAAGCAGCTTCGGAAAACGCTCCTTCGCAATATGAATCAGCTGCAGTCCATCCATCCGAGGCATCCGGATATCCGTCAGAAGCAAATCGGGCTTTAGACTTTCCACCATTTCCAGCGCTTCATACCCGTCCTTTGCTTCGCCTGCAACCTGCCAGCTGCCGGAAGAGGACTCGATGATTTTGCGCAGCCCCTTGCGGAATATCGCTTCATCATCAACAATCAGAATGTTTGGCATTCGCCAGTCTCCTCACTATCCAGTCATAGAATAAGCGATAGGCATCGTCAAGATAACCTTCAATCCCTGAAACGGCATGCTCTCCAGCTGCAGACCGTATTGCTCGCCATAATGCAGCCGGATTCGTCGGTGCACGTTCATGAGGCCGTTACCGGAAGTACCTCCAAGATCATGAATTTTATCCAAGCGCTGACGCATAGCGTTAAGCTGATCACTCGTCATCCCGACTCCGTCATCCTCTATAACAACAAGCAGCATCCCATGCTCCTGATAGCAGGATAGTTGAATCCGGCCTCCGCCGATTCCTTTATCAAGCCCATGATTAATCGCATTCTCTACAATCGGCTGGATCATAAGCGGAATAACGGGACAGCTGTACAGCGATTCATCCACCTGGAGACGAAAATCTATCCGGTCGTCGTAACGCATTTTCTGGATGGTCATGTATCCCTTTACATGATCCAGCTCATCACGGAGCGTAACAATTTCCTTACGACCGCTTAATGAGTAACGGAGCAGGCGGCTTAAATTATTCGTTATCGTCACAATTTCCCGGTTCCCCTCCACTTCGGCATACATAGAGATGGAACCAAGCGTATTGTATAGAAAGTGCGGATTAATCTTGCTTTGCAGAGCAGCGATTTCGGCATTTTTTTCTCTAATTTCCGTTTCGTAAAGACGGTAGCCCAGCTCACTCAGATGGGACACCATCATGTTAAAGGCATTGCCCAGTTGGCCAACCTCATCCCATTGCTTGACAGGAAATGATACCTTTAGATCGCCGCGCTCCACCTTGCGCATGAGAGAACGCAGCATCCGGAGAGGACTTGTTATTCGAAACGCTATAAAGACCGACAGCAACACAGCCAGTCCAATACAAATGCCGCCGATCAGAGTAATGGAATTGCGGACGACCAGACTATCCTGCATTAATATCGAGACCGGCACCACACCAACCGTTGTCCAGCCCGTTACCTCGGAGTTCACATGAGCAACAAGCAGGCTTTTCCCGTCTACCTTGTGATGTGAGACGCCTTCCTGCGACAAGCCTTCAATGGCAGGATAAATGGCTGTCTTCTCCTTCCTCAGTACCAGATCTCCGGCACTGTCTGTCATATATAACGATTCCTTGCTGCCAAGACTGACCTGGGAGAGCAGCTTGCGCACAGCGGCAGGATCGATATCGATGACGATATACCCCAGCGTCTCCCCGCTGTCGAAGCTGCGCAGCTCCCGTGCGATCGAGAATACCTGATAGACCGTCCCGCTAGTTGACTTTACGTCATGGGTTGTAATAAAAGTCGGCTGCCCGAAACGTCCCTTTGCCTTCTCCAGCCATTCTGTATTGCCCCCAAGCTGATAAGTCGTCATATATTGGCTTTCCGGCAGCACGACATAAGAAGCGCCATGCTCGCCTAACAACGAAATGCCCATAATATCCACGCGACCGTTCAGAAACACCTTGGAGACGAAGCTGTTCAAATCATCGATCTCCTGGAGCGACAAAGCCTCCCCGGGCTGTCTCGTCGTTGCGAGAAAATCCAATATCTCCTGGTACTGATAAGGCATAAGCGATAGCCGGTTAAGCTCATTCATGTAGGTATCGATATTCAGCGTTACCTGCTTCAGCATCTGAAGCTGATACTTGCCGACCTGCTCCTCCATCTTGGAGGCAAAAATCGAAAACGACCATGCCCCGATCACACCGAGCGGGACAACAATCAGAAGCACGTTAACGAGAATAAGCTTGCGGGCGAGCGCCAGGTTTTTGAACCATTGCTGCAAGCGTCTTAATGTAGTCATCATCGCTCACCCCGCCTATTTCGATAGCTCAAGATTGATCTGCTTATCCGCTGCCTCAAGCACCTGCTCCGGTGTCTGCTGACCGTAAATCATCCGCTCAAACTGCCGGATAATGATTTCAATAAAGCTATGCTGTTTCGTCTGCTTTGGCCAGAACGCCACTGAATTGGCAGCTGCTGCATACTCGCTGCGATAATTAAGCGACTTGAACGCTTCCGTATCCATTACCGCGAGTACGCTTGGAACATGACCTGCTTCCGCCCATTTGGCGCCATGCTCGGCTAACCATTTCATAAAGACGATCGCCGCTTCCCGTTTCTTCTTCGGCATATCATGCTGCGACGGAATGGCCAGCGTATGGGAATCCGCCCATGCGGCAGGCTTGTCATAGATCGTGGGCAGCGGGACTACGCCGAAATGAAGCGAAGCATTCTTCTCCAGTGCGCCGGTTGCCCATACCCCCGAAATGAGAACAGCTGCTTTTCCTTCATTAAAAAGCTTAAAGGCATCCGGTATATTCGGCGGAATCAACTTGCTCTTGTACAGTCCTTCTATATAATTCAAAGCCTTGCGCGCAGCCGGATTGTTAAGAACGGCCTTCGTACCGTCTGCGTTATAGAACTTTCCACCGCCTTGAAGCTGGTTGTACAGACTCCACCACAGCCAGACCGCGTCAATACGGGTGCTTGGCTGGGCAAGCGGAGCGATACCACTTGGAACAGCCTGCCGGATTTGCTGCAGAAAATGGGTAAAGCCCGCTTCTCCGCCCTGAAGCACCGGCTTGCCCTCCGCGTCAAGAACTCCCGCCTGCTGCAGAAACGTCTTGTTGTAATACATGACAAGCATATGGGTATCAAGCGGCACTGCATACGGCTTGCCCTGGAAGGACACCGCCTTCACCCCTGCTTGGTTATATACCTTCCAATCCAGGCCCGCAATCTTCGCCGGACCGGATAAATCTTCAATGTAACCGTTCTGTACGAATTGGGGCAAAGAGCTTGCATGAATGATAGCAACATCAGGCGCATTACCGGACAGAATTGCCGTCCTTAACCTGGAATAATAGTCGTCCAGCCTCGAATTCATCTGGACGACCTGAATATCCTCGTGCTCTTGATTAAACTGATCAACCATTTCGGTCATAAATAAATTGTCTCCTCCGCTGAAGGGGGTCCAATAATTAAGCTGAATCGCGGATGCTTTGGGCTCAGCGGACACCGCTGTATCGGTATTGTTGCGGCTGCAGCCAGTCAAGGCAAGACTTGCCCCAATCATAGAAATTAAGCTTGATGTAATGAAGAAACGAAAGGACAAGCCTCTCATGACCAGCGCCCCCTATTGTGTAGAACTTCGCAAGATATCCATATAGTCGACATGCACCTCTGAAGTCGCATTCTCCAGTATAATGGCGTTCTTGCCCGCCTTCAATTGCAAGGTAACCGAATGAGTTTGGTAATTGTTGCGTTTTCCGTTTGGAAAAACAATACTACTCCCTTTGCTTCCAATTCCGTCTGCGCGAATTTGCAGCTCTGCATCGCTGCCCGAAAAATTTGCCGCAGCCAATCTGATCTCGTAGGCCCCGCTTACCGGCACCTGAATATTGGCAAACCGCAGGGCTTCGCCTTCTCCCGTCGCAATGACAACCTTACCTCCAGCTGACGAGAACAGATTCTCCTCGGCTTCGCCTTGCGTCCCTGCCGCAGCATACTCCGCTTCGTATCTAGGAAGCTCAATCGCTTCGATGCGGCCTTGCCCGCCATCCATAGTGATATGAATCTCGTTCATTCCTGCTGCAAGCGCGATGTCGGTATAAGCGTATCCGGCTCCTAGCACCTTAGGGAGCTCAGCATCTGCAGTTTGTTCACCGTTAACACTCACTTTGGCTCGAACCTTATCTTCCGTACCATTCTGATAATGAATAAGCAGAGGTGCCGTTGTTTGAATTGTAGAAGGAATCAGATCAAAGCTTACATCCGCTGATGCAGCGTCCGCCTTGAATACGCCTGTACCCGCAGGAACCTCAATTGCTGTATCCAGGCTTAACGGCTTGCCGATTTGCAGATTGCCGGCTTTGTCCCATACCAGCTTCTGCGCGCGTGCCTTGCGATTGCCCCAGCCATCCGTTGGAGCTGTTGTAGCATGATAGACGATCCACTGCTCTGTGCCGTCAGGTGAAGTAACGAAGGAATTATGGCCCGGACCATAAACGCCAGCGACTTCGTCCATCTTCAGAATCGGCTCTTGTGCCTTCGTCCAGTTCAAAGCGACGAGAGGATCTGCGCATTCCTTGAGCGTCAGCATGCCAAGCGCATAAAACGGCGTCCAACTGCCCGCTCCCGAATATACGATATGAACCTGGCCATTATGATGGAGAATCGAGTGTCCTTCATTAATAAATGGAGGACCTCCGGCTCTCTCCCATTCCAGATCAGGCTCGGAAAGCAGAACACGTGGACCGCTGATTGTCAGCGGATCGCTCATCGGTGCGATATACGTATTTTGCTGTATGTTGATATCGCTTTCCCAGCCGGACCATACAAAATAAAGCTTGTCGTTCAGTTCCATGGCAAGGCCGTCAATCGCCCATTTATTCGTGTCGTCGGTGATCTGACCTTTAAACGTATAGCTGCCCATCGGATCATCGGTATCCGCTTCTAGGACAAACATCCGGTGATTCTCGTTAAGACCGTCGTCAGCGGCGAAATAGATGTACCATTTGCCTTGCAGGAACTGCATTTCCGGCGCCCACAGCTCAGCCGAATAACGGGTTCCGATATCGGGATACCAGACCACCTTTCTTTCTGCCTGCTTGAAGTCCATGGTACGGGATTTCATCACCATGATATCCGCGCCGTTATGCGTAAAGGTCATATAATAGTAGCCGTCTTTGTAGATCACGCTTGGATCCGGCGTATCGATCTCGGCTAGCGTATTTTTGAACGTACCGCCATGCCCGTTGTAATGGGCTGTAATTTCCTTTTCGTCCTTCGCGGAATCTTTCAATACCCACACTCCTATAACAGCCGCCCCAACAAGCAGCACTGCTGCTGCCAGAACAGCCCAATGTTTCGGATTCAACTTCCGATGACCTCCTAAAAAAGAATGGCCGCACATAGGGCTAGTCTTCTGCCATACGCTGCCATTCTTAAATCTCTATTTCACGCCAGCTTGCGTAATGGCTTTCACGAAGGAACGCTGGCCTACGATAAAGATGATAAATACCGGAAGCGTCGCGATAACCGTCATCGACATCAGCTTGCCGTATGCCTGCGTGTAGCTGCCCTGCGCCATCATCGCAATGCCGGCTGTAATCGTACGCATCTCCGGCGAAGTTGTTGAATAAAGCGGCCAGACGAAATCATTGTATATGCCCATAAACGTAAAGATTGCAAGCGTCACCATAATGGATACCGAAGCGGGCAGCAGAATACGGGAATAAATCTGCCATTTGTTTGCGCCGTCGATCCGCGCAGCCTCTTCGATCTCTTTCGGAAATGCGGAGAAAAATTGAAACAGCAGAAATACGCCAAACGCGCCGGACGAGTAAGGAAGAATGAGGGCCGCATACGTATTGATCCAGCCAAGCGTATTAAATTCCATGTACATCGGCAGGAAGGTCAGAATGCCCGGGATCATCATCGAACCGATAAACATCGGGAACATCAGCTTCTTCAGCGGCAAGTCCTGCAACCTGGCCAGCGCAAATGCAGCCATGGAAGAGAACAACAGGACGATCGCCGTGCCTGCAGCACCTACGAACAAGGAGTTCGAGATCCAGCGTGTAATCGGAACGTTCATGAGGTTGCCTTTTAACCCGTTCAGGTAGTTCTCGAACGTTGGCTTTTTCGGAATCAGATTCATTTGCCCGGCAAGTGCCTCAAAATCATTCTTGAAGGAAGTGGACAACATCCAAATCAGCGGGAGCAGGAAAACAGCTGCAAGGATGACAGCAACGAGAATAAGTAATGTTTTTTTCATGCTTCCTACTCCTTCCTTCCATAAGCAAACCGGTATTGGACGACCGAGATAATAATGATAATAACCGCCATCAGAATCGCCATCGCCGAAGCCGAGCCGACCTGCTTGCCTTTAAACGCTTCATCCAGGACGTTCATCAGAAGCACGCGTGTGCTGTTGCCGGGTCCCCCGCGTGTCAGCAAGAAAGGCTGTGCATACACGTTAAAGGAAGCGATGGTAGAAGTAATAATGATGAACAGCATAACGGGACGGATCGACGGCAGCGTGATGCTGACGAATCTTCTCCACGCATTCGCTCCGTCAATGGAAGCGGCCTCATAATAATCCTCAGGCACTTCATTCAGCGCATTTGTGAATATAATCATATTAAAGCCAATCGTCCACCACAGCGTTGTAAGAACAAGCGATACCCATACCCATGGCAGATCGGTCAGCCAAGCTACCGGATCGATATGCATTTTGGCCAGCAGGCCGTTCAGGAAGCCCGCATTGGTGTCAAACATCATAAGCCATATTACCGCCATGACGGAGCCGGAGATTGCGTACGGCATGAAGTAAAACGTACGGAACAGCCCGCGGATCCGCTTCGGCAGCTGATTCAGCAGCAGCGCAAGGGCTAGACCAAGGACAACAAGCAGCGGAACCGAGTACAGCACGAACTGCATGGTATTCCAAAGACCGGTCGTGAACTGCTCAAACAAATAAGAGCCCGGCGTGAAGATTTTCATATAATTATCGAAACCTACGAACGCATGCTTTTCCGACAGAAGCTCGAAATTATGGAATGAAATATAGACGCCGTACAAAATCGGAATCAGCAGAAACGCGCAAAAGCAAAGCAAATAAGGAAGTACAAACAAGGTTGACGTTAAGCGGGATTGCAAGGTGCTCTTAACCAATCGCAGCTCCTCCATTTCGTATGTCTCTAAAAGGTGAAAACAGAGAAGAAAGAGGCGAGCTCATACGCCTCCTCCTTCTCCGCGAGGGAAGTAATCCGGATTATTTTTTCATCGCTTGTCTGGACTTCGCTACAGCATCGTCCATCGCTTTCTGCGGGTCCTTCTTGCCCAGCAGCGCATTGCTCAGTTCGCCCCAGATCGGATCGGAGATCGTTGCCCAGTTCAGTACGTTTGGCGCGAATTGGACATGGTCGAACGATTTCGCTACGTTGCTTTGCATGTCGAGCGCCTTGAATTCCGCGCTTTCCAGCATGGGCTTGGAAGCCAGCGCCTGGCCGGAAGCCGCCCAATCCATCGAGTTGGTCGATACATATTTCAGGAAGTCGCCGATGCCTTTAATCACGTTTGCATCCGTTACACCTTTAGGAAGTACGAAGTTATGGGAACCCGCGAATACCGCTTGTTTCGCTTTGCCGATTTGCGGCACCGGCGCTACGCCGTAGTTAATGCCTGCTTCATCGAATTGGCCTTTCATCCAAGGACCGTTAAATTGGATTGCGTTCTTGCCTTGCAGGAACAGGGTATTCTCGCCATCCTGCTGTACGTTGCCCGGGGATACGCCTTTATCTACGAGGCCGCGCATCCATTTCACCATTTCAACGGCTTCAGGCGAGTTGTAAGCTACGTCCGTACCGTTCCATAGGTCGCCGCCATTTTGCCATACCAGCGTCGGGAAAATAAATTGCTGCGGCCAGAGCGTTGGAAGAACATAGCCGTATACGCCTTTCGACTTGTCTGTCAGCTTCTCGACATCCGCCTCGAATTCGGCACGGTTTGTTGGCGGAGCCGCGATGCCGGCTTTCTCGAAGAGGTCTTTGTTGTAGTACATAACGAGCGGGTGAATGTCGAGCGGAATGCCGTACCATTTACCGTCGATTGTCTCGTAGTTCACCGGCGCTTCTACATAATCAGCTTTATTGATTGCTGCTGCTGACGCCAGATCGTCCATCGGCTGAAGCTGGCCTTTGTTCACGTAAGTCGGGATTTGGTCCACGTGCATGATCGCCAGATCTGGACGGTCTTTGCCCGCGCTCATCGCTACGTCAAGCAGCTTGTAGTATTCGCCGTTCGGCTGAATAACGAGCTTCACTTTGTAGGTGTCTTGCGAAGAGTTGTATTTCTCAACAATCTTCTTCATAAACTCGCCGTCAGCGCCGGAGAACGGTGTCCAGAACAGGATGTCTGCTTTCTCTGCTTTGGCATCTCCGCTATTTCCTGCTGCAGCATTCGTGCCGCTGTTTGTCTGGTTGCTGCTTCCAGCGTCCTTGCCGCCGCTATTGCCGTCGTTATTGCTGTTGCTGCCACAGCCTGCTGCCGCAACAAGGCTAAGTGCGACTAATGAGGTACCTAAAAGCTTCATCGATTTCTTCATGTTCGCTTCCCCCTAGAATGTGAGTGTCGTTCTTTCTGATACTCATTCTAGCTTGCCGAGGATGGCGCGCCCATGTCACTTTTTTAGAAGGAATGGACATATTTTTGGCGAAGTTTTTCGGTAATAATCTTCAATTGCATCATCTATTTGGGTGTGTAAACACGTCCACGACCAAGTAGGCCAGAGAAAGTCATCTTCTGACGGCTGCAAAAACACCTCCAAAGATTATCCTCATATCTTACGACATGACGCATTCTCTTGAAGGTGTTTTAAAAGTTTCTATAGGATAGAATCCGCCGATCGCAGCGCAAAGGTCGAGGAGTCGTTCCCCATCCGGCATTCCCCCATTATATAGGCGGTATCCGGAACAAGGAATGGGTCACCCGTCTTCACCCGGCAACCAATCTATTACTCTGTACGGTTGTAAACGATATCTCCATTAACCATTGTCCATAAGACCTCGAATTGCTCATTTATCAGCACCAGATCCGCATCCATTCCCGGCGCGATTCGCCCTTTCCGGGATAAGCCCAGCACGGCTGCCGGCGTCTCCGTTGCCATACGGACGGCGTCCTCCAACGGGATACCGGCTTTAACGGCTTTCGCTAATGCCGCATTCATCGTTACCGTGCTTGAAGCGAGCGTACCGTCCTCCAGCGTGGCGACACCTTGCGACACCGTCACCTTGTGACCGCCGAATAGATAGCTGCCATCCCCCATCCCCATCGCTTGGAGCGCATCTGTAATGAGAACCATCTTATCGGCTCCCTTCTCTCGATAAAGCAAACGAACGATGGCGGGATGAAGATGGACATCGTCGACGATGGCTTGCACGCTCACATCGGTTTCTTCGAAGGCGGCGACGACGACCCCCGGCTCCCGATGATGGATCGGGCGCATGCCGTTGAAACAATGGGTAACATGGCTTGCGCCGCATCGAAACGCTTGTTTGGCTTCCTCGTACGTCGCATCGGAATGCGCCACGGACACCACGATGCCGCGCTCTTTCAGAAACGCAACCATCTCCAAGCCCCCGGGAAGTTCAGGCGCCAGGGTCACCATTCGGATCAACGAACCCGCCCTCTCCAGAATCGCCTTCATTTCATCCCGATCCGGATGGCGCAAGTACCGTTCATTCTGCATGCCTTTACGCTTCGTATTCAGATACGGCCCTTCAATATGCACGCCGGCAATTCGCGCTCCTTGTTCCTTCCCTTCGTATTGAGAGACACTAGCCAGCATGCCGAACAGGTCTTCCAACGACGAGGATACGGAAGTCGCCAGGAATGTCGTGCAGCCTGTTCTAGCGCATGCAACGGATACCGCCTCCAGGCTGCGGAGCGTACCGTCCATCATATCAAAGCCATCGGCACCGTGTATATGGACATCGATCATGCCCGGGATGAGCAGATGGCCGCTGCCGTCGATTTCCATGTCCGTCTCGTATTCCGCAGGGGCAATTGCTTTGTCTCGATGAACTTCCGTTATTTGGCCATCCCGAACACGGACATCGCATTGAACCGGCTCAGCTCCGCCCAGTAAACGCACATTCCGGATCAAACAAACCGTCATTCCACTAACACCCCAATTCCGTACTCGCGTTGATCAGCTATCTTATCCAATTGTCCCGCCCACGGGAACGACGATCACCTTCACGCCCTGCGCCTCGATCGCTTGTAGGATGGCCGGTTCTACCAGATCGCTGGTAATGAGCATATCCACCTTGTCGAAGCTGCTGAACGAGAGAAGGGCTTGACGGTTAAACTTGCTATGATCGGCAACGATAACCACTTGCTGCGCGGTTTCGATCATGACCCGTTTGATTTCGGCCTCGTAAGGGTCGGAACTGGTGCAGCCCTTTTTGAGGGAAATGCCTGAAGTCCCGAGAAATACGTAATCCGCATTGTATTTGTGCATGTCCGCTTCCGCTTGAGGGCCGACGATGCTCATGGATTTCTTAATCAGCTTCCCGCCGAGCAAGAAGATCTCCGTGCCTTCCGAATTTGCGCATTCATCCGCGATATTGACGCCGTTGGTAACGATCGTCAATTCCTTCAACGTATTTAAATGCCGGGCAACACACCATGTCGTCGAACCGGAATCCAGTATGACGATCTGCTTGTCTTCGACAAGCGACGCGGCGGCCGCGCCAATGGCGTCCTTCTCCTCGAACAACTCGAATTTCCGCTGCTGTACCGGCGGAATTTGATTGAAGGCGACCTGCAAATCGTCCGAGAGGACGGCGCCTCCGTAATTTTTGACGATCAGGCCCTCTTTCTCCAATTGATTTAGATCTCGCCGGACCGTTTCTTCGGATACGTTGAACTCGCGGACCAGGTCGGCCACTTTTACGCTTCTTTCTTTCAAGAGTAACTCTTTGATCCGGTGACGTCTCTCAATGACGATCATGCTAACTCCTCCTAGCCGATAAATCGCATGACGGAACGGCAATTCCGAATACCGAATCTCTTGGCAATTAAGCCAATTATACCCGATTCTTGCCGCGCTTCCTATATGAAAGGCCGAAATGTCCTAGGATTCAAGCTCCCATTCGATCAGATTCGTCTCCGTAACCGGCAAGCTTGCATCCTTCGGAATCCGGAAGGTCTTAATTTCGCAAGGGCCGAAATCCGCCTCGATCCTCCGATTCCATTTCGGCAGCGCAATGACAGCCCGCGTGCTCGTTTTCGCCGTTTCATAGGCACGAAGTATGAGATCGTCATTGTCCTCGGACTTCTTCAAGACACTGACCAGCACGTTGTCGACGTCGACCGACAGGTACGAATCCCGCTGCGGGAGCTCGCCCTTATGATAGGTTTCGATCACGGTAATCGGACGCTGGTTCAGTTCCGCCGCCCGCTTCACGGTTCCGGCCGTTTCCCAAGTTCCTTCATGCGGCAGGATTGCGTAGTGCAAGGTCTGAATGCCCTGGTCGATAAAGGAATAATGCCCGGTATCCGAAGGGACGAGCGGATCATGATGCGCATAAATCGGACTGCGAAGCAGCGTAATCGCCATCTCTTTGTTATGGATGCTGTAGCTGTATTTGGAGTCGTTGATCAAGCTCACGCCATAAACCTTGCTCGTGTCTCTCGTGATGCCCGAGTAATCGATCCACGATTGACCCGGCTCCTCCTCGCCGTTATGCGCCCGTTCGATGTAGCCGTAAGGCTGTTCATAAGACTGGCGGGTGAAGATCAAATTAACCGGGAAGACAAGCTTGAGCATCTTGAACTGCTCGCGCCAATCGATCGTTGCCTTCACGTCGATATGGTCAAGCTCGGCATACATTGTAAAATCCTGCACGAGCGAAGAACGCCCGTAATCGCTAGTGACGCGGATCACGGATTTAACGGGACCATGCTCGACGAGCTGCACGCGACTGGCGGTAAACGCACCGATCACATTATTGAAATGAAACACGTTATGGCTCCATGTATCCGACTTGTCCTCGATGACGACCGGCCTTGCCGCCGCATTCCGGAACACTTCGACATCATGGTGCTTATCGCGAAGCGAAACGATATATCCGGTGTTCGGGTCGAATTCGATTCGGAAACGCCCGTTCTCCATCGAATAATCGTTCGCTTTGACGGGCGACGCCATTGCTTTGAGCGCTGAAGGATTCGAGGTCAATCTATAGACGCGGTAGCCAAGTGACGGCAGACCCGCAATAAAGCTCAGCCGGTACCGTCCATTGCTGGTAGCGGACGGCTGGATCCGTTGGAAGGCGACAGGACGACCCTCGTCATCGATTAGCACATGTTCGTCCTTGAGGCTGCCGACTTCGACTTCGACGTTCACGCGGCTCTCCCAAGCATGAGGATTGAACACCACGATCGGTTTCATGTTCTCCTCTTCCTCGATATGAATATTCCATGACAAGGATTGCACGGCAAAGTTCAATCCGCGCGAAGCAATGGCAAGCGCCTCGCCGTATTCGTTCCTTGCATCGTCATACGCCGTTTCGATGCTCGTACCCGCCAGAATGTCGTGGAACTGATTGAACAAGATATTTTTCCATGCGCGGTCATAATCCTTCGGGTAAGGCTGTCCGGTCGTCCATGCGGCAATCGAAGATATCTTCTCCGCCGTCGCCATCAGATTCTCCGCTCTACGGTTCCACTGCTTCACGCCCGAATGCGCCGCGTAGCAGCCGCTTGCATGATGCTGCAGATCATCATGGACGACTGGCAATGGAAGATTCTGTCTTTCCATATCTTCGAAGAATGCGTTCGGCGAGCTGAAGACCAATTCGACATCGTCCTGCTCCTTCTGAAGCCGCTTTATGCTGTCGATGTTCTCCCGAGTCGGCCCGCCTCCGTGGTTGCCTACGCCGTAGAAGCTCATCAACTGGTCGAACGGTGCTCTGAGCTCCGTCTCGCAGCGGCGGATATGGTTCTCCAGATCTTTGCCCCACGAGCAATATTCGAACAGAATGCGGAAAGCGAGCACCTGGGAACCGTCATCCGACTCCCACTTGAACAGCCGGCCCGGGAGACCTTTCTCATTGGGCATCGGACGCATCATGACGTAATAATCCATGCCGCTCTTCTTCAAAATTTGCGGCATCATGCCGAAATGACCAAAACTGTCCACGTTGTAGCCGACTTTGGCGGTAACGCCGAACTTCTTCTTGAAATACCGCTGGCCGTACAACCCCTGCCGCACGAACGATTCGCCGCTCGGGATATTGCAGTCCGGCTGAATCCACCAGCCGCCGACAATCACCCATCGGCCTTCGGCGACGCGGACTTGAATCTCGCGGAACATCGCAGGGTCGTTTTGTTCCACCCACTCGTAATTTTGCGCGGAGCTGGACGTGAAGATGAAATCGTCATATTCCTTCATCCGGTCCAGTGCCGAACGAAACGTCGCTTTCGTCTCTTGAAAGCCTTCCTGCCAAGGCCAGAGCCAGACGGGGTCCAAATGGGCGTTGCCGATCATGTACAGCTTCTTCTTCTCGTTCTGATGCATAGCATTCATCACGCTCCTGGAAGGAAAATAGTAGGCCGTTGATTGAAAAAGGCTTATACCGCTGAATATTCGAATTGGCCCGCTTTGCCCGCGCAGCCAAGAAAATGCGTCATTTTATCCGCGACGGCCGCTTCGACGGCTGCCCTTCCTCGTTCAAGGTCAGCAGGCGATAGATTTCGGCATTCTTCATTCGTCATCCGCTCTTCCCGGCCGAGCGCGCCAAGGAACGCCAGCTCCAGATCGGTGGCGATATTCACCTTGCTTACGCCGCCGCCCGGAAGCAGGATGGCTTGCTTCATCATCTCCGCCGGTACGCCCGAACCGCCGTGAAGCACGAGATGAACCGGCGTCAACGCGCGAATTGCCTGCAACCGCTTGTAGTCGATACTCGGAAGCTTCACCATGTAGACGCCGTGCGCGGTGCCGCATGAGACGGCGAGCGCATCCACGTTCGATTCCGTGACGAATCGCAGCGCTTCCTGAGGGTCCGTAAACAGCTCTTCGTCCTTATCCGTCTCGACGAAATCCGTAGTTCCGATCATTCCGAGCTCCGCTTCGACAGAAACGCCATGCCGATGCGCGTATTCGGCCGCTTCCTTGGAGTCCGCGATATTGTCCTCGAGCGGCTTCTCGGAGGCATCCATCATGACGGACGTGAAGCCAGCGGCGATCGCTTCGCGGATAACGGCCATATCCTTCGTATGATCCAGATGAAGCACGACCGGAACGGTAATGCGTTCCGACTCGATGCAAGCGTAAAATTCATCCGCGAACGCCTTCGGCGTAATGCCGTAGCGAACGAGCTCCTTGCTGGAGATTTGCACGATCAGCGGCGACTGCGTCTTTTGGCCTGCTCGAAGAACGGCTGCAATCATCGGGGTATAGCGCGGCGAGAATGAGCCCAGCGCGTAACTGCCCTTCTCTGCTTGTTCCATTCCCTTTTTCAGCACAACGACGTTAGATGGTTTCACTCTTGTCATCTTGATCCAGCTCCTTCTGCGATTCGAATGTCGTATAGGTTGAGGCGGGTTACCCTTTGGTCCCCGACGAAATATTCATGCCTTCAATGAAATACCGTTGGAAAAAGAAGAATAGCGCGATCACCGGCAGCATCGCCATAAGCGAGCCCGCCATCAGATAATGCCACTGCGTGGTTTCCTGGCCTTTGAACGATTGCAGTCCGATCTGCAGGTTGAACATCGATTCCTTGTTAATGTAGATGAGCGGCCCGAGGAAATCGTTCCACGCGCCCTGAAAGGTCATGATCGCAATGACGACAACCGCGGGTTTGGCGAGCGGTATCATAATTTTCCACCAAATATAATAGTGGCTTGCTCCGTCGATCTTCCCGGCTTCAATCAATTCGTTCGGTATCGACATGAAGAACTGGCGGATCAGAAAGATCTGATAAGCCGCCCCGAAAAATCCGGGAACCGTCAAAGGCAAATAAGAGCCCACCCAATGAAACTTGGAAAACATGATATACTGCGGAATCAATGTCACGAAGCTCGGGATCATCATCGTTCCGAGCATGATCGAGAACAAATAGTTTCTTCCCGGAAACTTGATCTTAGCAAAACCATAGGCAATGAACGTGTTGGACAGTACGTGCGAAATAACGCCGACGGCTGCAAGCAGCAGCGTATTGAGCGTATAACGAGCAAAATGACCTTTGCTCCAAGCCAGCTCGTAGTTCTCCCAATGAATTGCCTTGGGAAACCAGGTCGGCGGGAAAGACATGATCTCCGTCAGCGATTTCAGCGAAGTCGCGATCATCCACCACAACGGCAGAAGAAGGATAATCGAAATCCCGATTAACGCGAGCAGCAGAATCGTCTTTCCTAAGCGCTGCTTCGTCTTGCGGTTTTGAAAGTACCGTCCCGAGGCGGTTCTGGTGCTCATCGGTTATCCCCTCCTTCGTAATGAACCCAAAATTTCGAGAGCAGCATATTCGCAATCGTCAATACGATGACGACCACAAACAAGAACCAGGCCAGAGCCATTGCATAGCCCATGTCGTATACCTTGAATGCCTTCAGGAACATATGGAGATTAAAGAACAACAGCGAATCCATAGGAGAACCCGGTGCGTTCATGTCGTTTGACATCACGTAACCTTCCTGGAATATTTGAAAGGCGCCGATCAGATGCGTGATCAATTCAAATAAGAGAACGGGCGTGATCATCGGAACCGTGATATGCCAGAAACGCCGGATCGGGCCTGCCCCGTCGATTTCCGAAGCCTCGTACAGCTGCTCCGGGACATTCTGAAGACTGGCTAAATACAGCAGCATTCCCCCGCCGACGCTCCACAGCTTCATGAGTACAATCGCCGGCTTCGTCCATACGGGATCCACCAGCCAGGCGGGACCGTCGACGCCGAACCAGCCAATCATGACGTTGATCAGCCCGCTCCCTGGCGTTAAGAGCATTTGCCATAAAATATACAGCGCGACTCCTGAGAGAATCGAAGGCAGATAGAATACCGTCCGGAACACCTTCATGCCTGGTATCTTCTGATTCAGCATGACGGCCAGCAGCAAGGAACCGAGCGTTGTCAGCGGCACGCTGAGAACGACGTAATACAAGGTATTATGGAGCGACTTCCAGAACAGAGGGTCATGGAAGAACATCGTGGCGTAATTCTGCGTTCCGATCCATTCCTGCCTGGACGTAATATCGTAATTCGTGAAGCTCGCATAGAGCGAGAACAGCAGCGGACCTGCGGTAAACACCAGAAAGCCGATGATCCACGGCGAGACAAATACGAAGCCTTGCCTTGCTTCCTTCCGCTGCTGCAACCCCATCCTTCTTTTCTTGGCGGCTGAGTCCATGATCATACCCCTTTCGGTCTTGGCGAACGGCAATGAAAGAGAGGAGCGACGGTAAGATCCACTCCCCTCCAAGGGCGCTACTATTTATTTGGTATTTTGCTTCAGCAAATTCTCGACGTCCTGCTGCGCCTTGTCGAGCGCTTCCTGCGGAGATGCTTTGCCCAGAATCGCCGCGTCCCGATTGGGATTGATTAAATTCAAGAAATCCGGCGCATTGACTGGCGTAGGGAATATTTTGGTTACCGCCATGTTGTCGACAGCAGCTTTATATACAGGATTCTTCAGGAGCTCCGGGTCGTTGGCCGCTTCTTTGTTCGCGACGCTGTCGAAGTTCTTCTCCGCCCAATAGGTTTGCGCCGATTTATCCGTCAGATACTTCATGAACTCCCACGCTTCGTCCGGGTGCTTAGCGCCCTTCGGAATCTCGACGACAAAGCCTCCGCCGACGCTGTAGTGGCCGGAACCGTTTTCGATCTCCGGTATCGGCGCAATGCCGAAGTTCACGTTTTGACCGTAGTCGCGAAGCTGCGTATAGAACGTCGTAGCATCTGGCCAGATCGAAACTTGGCCCGCGATGAATGGATTCGCCTGCTTGCTGCCGAAAGACGCTTTGAAATTATCCAGGTTTTTTTGCCCGATCCGTTCCGCGTTGGCAAGCACGTAATTCATGGCATCTAGATGGGCTTTGTCGTTGATGACGGGCTTGCCGTCCTGGCCGAACCAGTTCGTGCCTTTGTCGAAGTTCATTGCGATGCTGCCCCAATCGAAGCCGGCGTACTGCGGGGAATAACCGATCCGCGTGTACTTGTCTCCGTCCTTCTTATCCAGCTTCTTGGCCGCTTCTTCGAGCTCTGCCCAGGTGTTCGGAAAATTCTCGGGGTCAAGTCCCGCTTCTTTGAAATGGTCTTTGTTATAGAACATCATTCTCGTATCCGTCGTGAACGGCAGCGCATAAGCTTCGTCTTTGTAGATCACGGTATCCCACAACTGCGGGAAGAAACGGTCTTTGATGTCTTCCTTCTCCAAGTACTTCGATAGATTCGTATTCTGATTCTTGTCCGCGCGCTGGGCGGTGGCATTGATATCGTTCACGATCACATCAGGCGGATTGCCTGCCGCGACCGCCGCAAGCTCCTTCGTCCAGATATCGCCGAAAGGATAATACGTATGTTTGACCGTGATGCGATCCTGCGACTTGTTGAAATCGTCAATGATTTTCTCGATGATCGGCCGGCGCGTTTCCGACCCCCAGAACGTCCAGAAATCGATGGTGACCTTCTCCTTCGAGGTTTCGGTTGGTTCGGTCGAATTGTTTGCCGCAGTGTTGTTGGCCGCAGCGTTGTTTGCTGCGTTGTTTGCTTTGTCATCGCTGCCGCTGCCGCATGCAGACAATAACACGCTGGCGCCAAGCAAGGTCGTAAGAGAAACGGATAGTGCTTTATTCCTTTTCATAGACAACTTCCTCCCCGTTTTACAAGCCTCCGGTATGCAGATGACGGATTATGACTGTTTTTATTAAATGATAACGCTTACCGTGGCTTTGACCCAATATTAAACACATTCAGTCATATTGTCAACGCTTTCATTGCAGAAAGATTCATATTCTTTGACTATTGTTGACGGGTTAGTCCTTCGGTACTCCAACTTCCAATAGTCCTCGCAGCAAATCATTCATAGCTTTCTAATAACGACTTTGGTCATTTCCTGTCCTTCCTCGCCCACAATTTTATTCAGCGCAAGGATCCTCTGTATCTGGAGAACCTACGTAGATTTTTATTACTACAAAAAAACCAGCGGCATTCTTGGACTGATAAAAAAGTCCTAGACTGTCGCTGGTTCGCTGGTTCATTCAACAATCGTACCCGTTCCTCGGTATTAAGGGATTTTCTTTCGTATGCTCACTCATTCGCAGGATTTCATCTCCCCAAAAGACTATGAACGGAAGGAGAATAAAGGTCGGACCCTGAGGTCGCTGTTTTGGGCATGCAGGAATAGAAGAAACAGCTATAATTATTTCTTCAGGTGTCCTTCTACCGCATCCGAAAAGTGATCGGGATGACACGATCTGAAACAAAGAGAACTCTCAAGATTCCAATGGTAGCAAGAGAAGTTTTCTGCAATCTGTAATCCCAATACGAGAGATTTAAGTTACTAATCTAATTTTTTGATTAGGATAGAAGCATTAACGTTTGTTTGTGTGCCTCCGGCTAATGTTTGCAGGGTAACTGCGGCAGCAGAAGTATGATTTCGAAGAGTAAGAACATCGCCGGCAGCTATGGCGATAATAACCTGACCGTTATTTTGCTGAGTGCCTGCGCCTGAACCATAGACTGTACCCGCAACCGGTGCGCCATTAAGAAATAACGAGAATTGGTTGGGTTCCACACCGGACACGGAGAAAGTAACTTCGTAGTCTCCCGGAGTGGTAATTAGAATTTGAGAGGTTCCGGGAGCGTGCGTAATTCCAGTTGTCATTATTCCATTTGAATCAAAAATGACATCGGCCTCAATCGGTACAACTTGAGCACCCAGGTTGTAAATATACCCGTATTCGGCTAATCCGGCACCTGTTGCTCCCGTTGCACCTGTTGCTCCTGTTGCTCCTGTTGCACCTGTTGCTCCCGTGTCACCCGTTGCTCCTGTTGCACCTGTTGCTCCCGTTGCTCCCGTGTCACCCGTTGCTCCTGTTGCACCTGTTGCTCCCGTTGCTCCCGTTGCGCCCGTGTCACCCGTTGCACCTGTTGCTCCTGTTGCACCTGTTGCTCCCGTTGCTCCCGTTGCTCCCGTGTCACCCGTTGCTCCCGTTGCTCCTGTTGCACCTGTTGCTCCCGTTGCGCCCGTGTCACCCGTTGCACCTGTTGCACCTGTTGCTCCCGTTGCTCCCGTGTCACCCGTTGCACCTGTTGCTCCTGTTGCACCTGTTGCACCTGGTGCTCCCGGAGTCCCCGGTGCTCCCGTTGCACCTGTTGCTCCTGTTGCACCTGTTGCGCCCGTTGCGCCCGTGTCGCCCGTTGCGCCCGTTGCTCCTGTTGCACCTGGTGCTCCCGGAGTCCCCGGTGCTCCTGTAGCACCTGTTGCACCTGTTGCTCCCGGAGTCCCCGGTGCACCCGTTGCTCCTGTGTCACCCGTTGCGCCGGTTGCACCTGTTGCTCCTGGAGTCCCCGGTGCACCCGTTGCTCCCGTTGTACCTGTTGCACCTGGTGCTCCCGGAGTCCCCGGTGCTCCTGTTGCACCGGTTGCACCTGTTGCTCCCGGAGTCCCCGGTGCACCCGTTGCTCCCGTTGTACCTGTTGCACCTGTTGCTCCTGTTGCTCCTCGTTCTCCTGGTGCTCCCGGAGTCCCCGTTGCCCCCGTTGCCCCTGTTGCACCTCGTTCTCCTGGTGATCCCGGAGTCCCCGTTGCTCCTGTAGCACCTGGTGCACCTGGTGCTCCTCGTGCTCCTGTTGCTCCCGGAATCCCCGTTGCTCCCGTTGCTCCTGTCTCTCCTCGGCGCCCTCGAGGCCCTTCTGGTCCTGGGGGACCTGGAGGACAATTATATTTTCCCATAGATTCAACTCCTTTCACAGATGTGATTCATCTTATTCAAATTTTTAATAAAAAAAATGGAAAAATACCTATTTAACAAAATAATAGGTTGATAGAGCAGTATATTCGCTGAATTTGCGCTCTGCCGTGATATTGTCCCATACCATATGTCTACGTCTGCATTAGATAATACAAAGAGATTGAGCCGGGGGGAGTGATCTTATTGGGGAGTTGTCCATTACTAGGTATTCTCGTTACCAGAAGGAACAGCAAAAAAACAATATTAAAGCTATATCAACGGTATCACAATGTAAACCTAAAGCTTTACACTTTTACTCCCGCTGATATCCTTTGGGAGGAACAACGTATCATTGGGCTCAGCCTTATGAAGGGCATCTGGAAGCAAAGTTCGTTCCCTTTTCCTCATGTCGTATATAACCGGTGCTTCAACAAAAGATCAATAATCATTCAACGCCTTGAGAAGGCGATCGGCAGGAATAGATGCTTTAATATAATTAATTTTTTTAATAAATGGGATATCTACAATATATTGAAGCAGTCAAAGCTTAAGCCTTATCTGCCAGACACATTTATATATAACGAAGTCAACGTATTAGAGCTACTGGAGAAATATAGAGTAGTATACATTAAGCCTTCTTACGGGGCTAAAGGGGAGTCCGTGTACCGAGTTGAGCTAAAGGATAATCGAGATATTCACATCTCTTTGCACAGCTTGGCCCCAAGATATATTTGGAGACAAAGTGAAGGCATTCAGAGAAAATTAGATGAACTATTCGGACTGAAAAAATACTTGGTTCAGCAAGGAATTCATATAAGTCAACTTGTTCATCAGTATTTTGACATCCGGGTCCTGGTTCAAAAAGATATTCTTGGAGAATGGACTGTTTCCGCCATAACGTGTAGAGCAGCCTATGAACATTACTATAATACGAGTATATGTGAAACCATTTATGATGCTGAAGAAATTCTTCCGCGATTATTTTCGCAGGATAAAGTGAATGAAATACACCGTTCTCTGTATGAGGTAAGTGTAACGGCCGCACAAGAAGCAGAGACTTACTTGGGTTTATTGGGAGAATTGAGTGTCGACTTTGTGTTAGACGAACAGAGAAAACTATGGATTATCGAACTTAACGGACAACCCCAAAAAAATATATACAAAGATCTGACGTGTTATAAACGAAAAATTTATAGTAGACCCTTAGAGTATGCCTATTATCTTTCCAATCTTGAGGATTAGTAAGATCTGAAGAGAAACTCACGTAGGCATTTTTTTGAATAAAGCTATTGTGAGGTGAGTGTTATGATTTCTATTAGCCTATGTATGATTGTAAAGAACGAAGAGGATGTCATCGAAAGGTGCCTGAGTTCCGTTTGTGATCTTGTTGATGAGATTATTATTGTAGATACAGGATCGACCGATCAAACGAAAGCAATTGCTCGCAAATACACGGAGCGAATTTATGATTTTGTTTGGATTGATGATTTTGCAAAAGCCCGGAATTTTGCATTTAATCAAGCAAGTAAGGACTACATTTTCTGGTTGGATGCTGATGACATTTTGAAGGAAAAGGGTCGCGCTAAACTCGCTGCTTTAAAAGAGACGCTTGACCCAAACATTGATTCTGTCACAATGAATTATCATCTTGCATTCGATGAATTTGGCGAAGTTACATCCAGTTTAAGACGCAATCGACTAGTGAAAAGAAGCAATCAGTTTCAATGGGTTGGCGCTGTGCATGAGTATCTGGCAGTGTGTGGATCCATCTTAAATAGTGATATAGCTGTCACGCACAGTAGCCTTCATCATGAAAATGAACGAAATCTCCGTATTTATGAAAAACGATTAGCCTTGGGTGAGGAATTTTCGCCGCGGGATTTGTATTATTATGCTAATGAATTATTGGATCATCGGAGGTTTGAAGAGGCAATTCACTATTATGAAAAATTTCTAGCGACAGGCAAAGGTTGGGTGGAAGACAATATCTCAGCTTGTGGAAAACTAGCGGATGCCTTTCATCATCTCGGAGATCAGCAAAACGAACTTCGCTCTTCATTAAGATCGTTACAATTTGGTCCCCCTCGCGCTGAATATTGTTGTCGTTTAGGTTATCACTTTTTACAACAAAATGACATTCAAGCATCCATATTTTGGTACACAGTAGCTACACAATTAGAACATCCTAAAGATACCTGGGGATTGGCAAACCCAATGTGCTCCACTTGGTTACCTCACTTGCAGTTGTGCGTATGCTATGATCGCCTTGGGAAATATGAGTTGGCTTATAAGCATAATGAAGCCGCCAGACTTTATCGGCCAAATGATGAGCGTATCCTGCAGAACAAGCGTTATTTTCTCACCCGAGGAGTAATGGATCATGGGTGCCAAGACGAGGCGGTTATTTAGCTGAATTCCGCTTTTGCACACACCGGACTCCACATCTGTTCCGCACGCTGATATTCCAATAACAGAAGACCGTTAGAGATTGAACTGTGATCCTGTTTAAGGACACTGTTTGAAAAAGGTCCGGTATGGCTACGCCGTCAATAGATGACTTCTGAATTCATCAGGAGTCATCATTTTTAATGTCCATTGGTAACGTTCCGAATTGTAGTAGGTGATGTATTCATTCACGCGTACGCGTAATTCCTGTAACGTCTGGCAGTCTCTGTATCGTTTTCGCCCTCAAGAAGCTGATACAGGCTTCAGCTCGCTGTAGTTTCACTTCAACGGACAGATCTCTAGAAGTCCTACTGCCCGTACTGTCTTTATCTCGCATCTCCTCAAGCAGCCCTGCTCCACCACGGGCCGTTATTTCTCCCAAAGCTCGACCAATCGACCATCTGGATCTTCAATCCAAATAAACTTTCCATATTCACTACTCTCTTGTTTCTTTGCAAGAGGTACACCAATATGTTCAAGATGTTTAATAGTCTCGTCTAAATTATCGACTTGGAAATTTAACATCACTTGTTGTTCTGTTGGAAAATAATTGTCATTCTCTGTAAAGAAAGAAAAGATGGTCTCATTTCCCAATTGGGGTTTTATCACAGTCCCGTTCCAATTGTCTATTTCAATCTTCAACACTTCACTGTACCATTTTTTTATTAGCTCAAGGTCCTTCGTTCTCCAAAATACTCCTCCGAAACCTTTTATCATCGTATCTAACTCCTGTCTGTCATTAATTTTTCATGAAGCTATTGTACCATCGTATTATGAGCTCAGACAATTTTTACTGGACGACAACAAAGAAGCGTGAACGCCCCATGGAATGGTGCAATCTCTTTCATGCGTCTATGAAAAGCTAAGCAGCCTTAGTCCGGTTCAATACCGAACTAAGGCTGCTTAGGGTTGCTTCACGAATGCCCATTCTCATGAATCGCTTCCACCTCTGAATTGACGGTCTTCATGATATTGACCATATCCGTATAGGGCTGATCCTGCTGGTTTACCAAGCCTGTATTATAATTCTCGCCGTCTCTACGCCCGGTAACCGCCTGATCAAAATACCCAAACCAACCCGAGCCGACGAACAGCGGATGTGCCGTTTGACCTTCGATGAAAGCTTTGAAGGCCGCTCCTCTGTCCGCTATACTAGCCGTACTAGTGGCTGCATTGGCGGGCGATAGACCGCGCTCGCTAGTGCTAAAGGTATATTCCAGATTCAACAGCGGTTTACCGAAAGCCTCATACCTGGAAAGCCAACCCGCATCTTTCGAATAATTATCTACAGAGAAAGCATCCACAAATCCCATGGCTGCCGA
This sequence comes from Paenibacillus sp. R14(2021), assembly GCF_019431355.1. NCBI lineage: Bacteria > Bacillati > Bacillota > Bacilli > Caryophanales > Paenibacillaceae > Paenibacillus > Paenibacillus sp. R14(2021). The sequence goes on along the minus strand of NZ_CP080269.1, from coordinate 765,788 downwards.
ATCCCAATCCAGACTGGTCCGCCAGGTGGCGACGATAGAGGAACCTAAGAACAAATGGTTCGAATCATATTTTTCAATAATCGTACGGATCGTCGAGAAGTACGTTTTGGATGCTAATTTGATATAGTCCGATACATCAACAGCCGGAACGTGAGCGATAGCGATCGACGTATTCTTTAAGGTGTCAAATGATTCGGCGTTCGTGCCAAGAAGCTGATTAACAGCATCAATGTCATTGTTATATCTTGGCGCAAGAAAATCCACAAAAGCTCTTTTCGCCGCAGATGTCGAGTCATACGTCAAAATTTCTTTGACAATGTCGGTCGTCCATCCGGCCTCATTATCGTAAGTGTAGCCGATCAGCCACCGGTCATTCCTCGCCTTATGAAGCTGTGCGCACAAAGCGTTGTCGATAATGGATTCAGCTTGCGAATCGAACACATCGTACGTCCATTGAATCCTTTTCAAATTCATCGGATCTTGCAGAACCTGTATATAGGGAAACGTGACATTATTAGGTCTGGTCCACTTGCTAAAGGCATTAAAGCCCCAATTGATCAACCTCTTCTTGGTGATTTCCTCCCACTTCGACTCATAATCGCTGCCGTATTTCTTCATGACGTTGGCGATGACGAAGCTGACTCTTTCGCCATTTAAGTCATTTGTGTAAGCGGGCGTATAAACGCTCGGATCAGGAAGCTCCTCGAACACCTTCCGGGGCGTGCCGTCCGCCCTCTTATACGGCGTTCCGTACCCCCACTCCCATATGCTTGTCGCATCCACGCCCTTTAAAATGAATTTATGGCCGTCCGGTGTAATAAACCACCATTTTTTATCGATTTGTTCAAGTCGGAAAAATCCGGTTCCTGTGTACTGCCCTCCGCTTTTGATCCCGCCGTACTGATCGTATTTTCTTCGGTCCAGCGAAACCTTCGCCAGCGCTTCCGCCTCATTCGCATATTCCTCCTGCAATTGTGTGTCAGTTACAACCTTTCCCGTCCACGTTTCATAAATCCATTGTCCGAATTTATCCACCATCAAAGCGTCTTTCTTAAGTTCAGCCTGCATCTGCTCTACAGTAAAAGCAGGAGCCGGATTCTGTCCTTCATCGCCCACGCCCTTATAAATTTGCACTTCAGTAAGCGGGATATGCTGATAGGCGTTTGACCGCTTAATATCGATGACAATAAACCTGGCTGTCTTGTTGTTCACCTTGATGTTAACCGAATCGTTCAAGGCGGTTCCCGATTTAACATGCTTGCCGGCAATATAGTAATAATCCGTTGCAGCCTCGGGGCGGTATTTGACCGTAAATTGTTTATACCCCCAATAGCTGTTAGGCGAATTCAATACGATGTTTATGCTATCAAGCGGGTAGTCCTTCAGCAGGTCAAACACCACCTGCACCGTTCCTTTGGATGTGGCGCTTCCCATCCAACCGGCATAGGTCGTCGTTAAGTTGTCTAGAAGCTTGCCACCCTCTGACGATACCAAGCCAATCGCCCCATTGTCGGGAGAATTTCCTGCATCCGGGGCAGGGCTGTAATAATAGTTTCCGGTTTTAAGCTGCATCCCTTCCGCGAGCGTTCCTCCTCCGGAAGGGATGCACGAGAATACGAGCAGGAATGAGAGAATTAGTCTTAGAGCATCACCTCGATACCATCTATACCATTTGCTCATAATTTACCTCCGCCTTCATAGTCATCGACATGGTTGTGACGGTAAATTAATGCTGTAAAGCGTAACTACTAAATGAAGCGCTCTTCCTTCTTATTTACCGTAACCGAGCTCCTCCAGCTGCTTGGTTGATGCATCCATGTACGTTTTGAAGTTCATGCTCGATTCAAGCGTTTTAAGGAAGCTGTCGTATTTGGTAAGCGGGCTTTTTCCATAGATAAATTTCACGAATTCTTCTTCTATGAAACGAATGGTATCCGCCGGATTATACCCTTCAGGATTGGTCAGGAATCCGTTCAGGATTTGAATTCTCGGCTGGCTGTTGGCAAATTGGATATATTTGGATTGCGGCGCGAATTTCGTCTGTAGGTAGGTCATTTCCGGCCGGCCGGTAAACTGGTACAGCCAAGTAAAGCCCGCTTCTTTGCCCATCAGCTCGGTCGGCGTGACCTTGTCGCCTTCCAGATTGTAGTGTGTTCCGTTAATACCGAACTGCACCAGCATCGATCCTTCCTTGCCGGAGACGTAGTTCAGCAGATCGAATACTTTCTGAAGTTTATCCTTGTTGTTTTCCAGTGCTTTCGGGATCGCATAGATTCCCGTGGTTCCGCCCAAATCGTACGGACCGTCATGTTGTCCGCCTGGCCCTAACGGAGGTGCGAGTTGAATCCAATTGGCGTTCGGGTTTACTTTCTTGATTTGCTCGGTGAATTGATCCTTGCTCAGGTTCGGCCAATCGACCCAGATTATGCCCGCTTGCCCCTTAATCGCCTTCTCCTGATGCTGAAGACCGGTATTGGCCATAATCTCCGGGTCGACCGCACCGGTATCGACCAGCTTCTTGATAAAACCGAGTGCGTCTTTCATTGCCGGGTCATACAGAGAATTGGTCAGCTTCCCGTCCTTGATGTAGAACGTGTTCGGGTCCCCTACACCGAATGCGCCGAAGATCGGAGCGAACGTGGAAAGCTTGCTGCCGGTAAGTCCGAGCGTATCTTTCTTCCCGTTTCCGTCCGGATCCTGCTCGGCGAACGCCTTAACCACCTTCAGAAACTCGTCGATTGTAGAAGGCGGCTGAAGACCGAGCTTTTCGAGCCAATCCTTGCGGATCCAATAGGTGTTGTAAGGGATACTGGGCGCTTTCGGAACGGCGTACACTTTACCGTCAATCGTCGTCTTCTTCAAGCTCTCGTCGCCGATGAAATCCTTAACCGGCTGCAGCTTATCCGTATACGGGGTCAAATCGAGCACAAGCCCCTGCTCCACTAATTGTTTCAGCGCTGCGCGGTCCGATACTTGGAATAAATCGGGAAAATTGCCGGATGCCAGCCGCACGTTCAACTGGTTTTTATAATCATCACCCGACGCGTATACGGTTAAATTCAAATCCGACTGAATCGCTTTATCAATGGCCTGCTTAATAAAGTCCTTGTCCGGAGTCGGCAAATTGTTACCGGTCTCAATGATATCGAGTTTGACTGGGCCGCTCGATTCACCGGAACCCGCGATGCTTTCACCAAGTGCGCCTGCAGTCTTCTTGTTCATGGAATTCGATGAATTGCCGGACGAGCAGCCTGCAACCACGCTGCAAATAAGCACAATGCTGCTTAACATGACGGCAACAGCTTTCATTCTCTTCATTTTTTGGATCCCCTTTCTTTTAAAAACCTTTTATTGTTAAACCGGCCCTTCCCGTTCCTGCAGTAACGGGGTGCCGAGCTTCAACCTTTGACGGAGCCGAGCAGCATGCCTTTAGTAAAGTGCTTCTGCAAAAACGGATATACCATAATTATGGGCAGACTGGCCAGAATAACGGAAGCCATTTGCAGTGTTTCGCTCGGTGTCATATTGTCGGCATTTTCGAGCGGCTGCTGCGTTTGGATCAAAATTTCCCGCACGACCACCTGAAGAGGGAACAGTGTCCGATCGGTCACATACATAATCGCTTGAAAAAATTCGTTCCAGTGGCCCACCATATAGAACAATCCGATGGTCAGCGTTACCGGTACGGAAAGCGGTGCGACGATCTGGAGCAAGATGCGGAATTCTTTGGCCCCGTCGATTCTTGCGGATTCGAACAGTTCCTCAGGGAGCGACTCGTAGAAGCTTTTCATGATGAGCACGTTGAAGCTCCACACGAGGTTCGGTAAAATCATGGCCCAAATGGAATCCAGAAGCCCGATCGACTTGACGACCAGATAAGTCGGTATGATCCCGCCGCTGAACAGTAGGGTAAAGACCACCATCATAAGAAAAAGGTTGCGTCCCGGGAGCTGTTTGCGGCTGAGCGGATACGCCATTAACGCCGTAATCACCATATTGAGAATCGTGCCGATGACGGTTACCAGTACAGTAACCCCGAAGGCGCGGGGAATATTCGATTCCATGAGCAGCTTATGGTAAGCGTCAAACGTGATCGATCTCGGCACGAGAATGAAGCCTCCGTTTTTGAGCACTTCGCTGAACGGAGTGAGCGAAACGGACAGGACGTACAGTAGAGGGAACACCGCGACAAGCCCGCACACAAGCAGGATGATAAAGACAACGGCGTTTGCGATGCGGTCATTCGTGCTTTTTACCATATGCCCTCCCCCCACCGCCTGGCGAGTTTGTTCGACCCCAGCACCAGAACCAATCCGATTGCAGCTTTGAATAATCCTACCGCCGAAGCCAGACTGAAGTTAAGCTGCTGCAGACCGGTTCGGAACACCCAGGTATCGAGAATGTCGGCGACGGCATAGACTTGAATGTTGTACATGATATAAATTTGCTCGAAGCCCGCATCAAGGATATGGCCCAGGTTCAAAATCAACAGCATGATGACAACGGTCCGGATGCCGGGAAGCGTAATGTGCCAGATCATTCGCAGTCTTCCCGCGCCGTCCACCCGTGCCGCCTCGTAAAGCGTAGGATCGATGCCGGCAATAGCCGCCAAATAAATGATTGCTCCCCAGCCGAGATTTTGCCATATTTCCGATCCGACCAGAATGGACCGGAAATAAGACGTCGAGGTCAAGAAGGGAACAGCTGTTCCGCCTGCATCCTTCAGCCATTGGTTCAACAATCCGGAGCTTTGGGACAGCAGCGCAAGCAGAATGCCGTATATGATCACCCACGACAGGAAATGCGGCATGTACGTTAAGGTTTGGATCAGCGATCGAAACCATCTGATCCGACATTCGTTAAGCAGCAGCGCCATGGCAATGGGAGGTATCATGCCGAAGAGCAGCTTGTATACGCTGATCAGAAAGGTGTTTGTAAGCAGCTGTGAGAAATATGGTGAATGAAAAAAGGTTAAAAAATGTTTGTTCCATGGGCTTGCCCATGGGCTCGACCAGATCCCATCCATCATGTTGAAGTCTTTGAAAGCGATAATGACGCCGTACATCGGGATATATTTGAAGACGATATAATAAATGAGTCCCGGCAAGAGCATCAAATAGAAAGCTTTGAAGCGCCAAATGTTTCTGCCGAATACGGAGATAACGCCCGGTTTCGGCGCCGATCTTTGTACGGAATGGGCTGCATTCCGCTGGTTCATAGGTTTCACCTCGCATCTTTGTAAGCGCATACAATTGCGCAAACCAAGTATAGCAAGGCGAACAAGGTTTCAACTATACAGTGAACTTGCGAAATGAAGAACAAAACCGACAATTTTTCATCGTGGATGAATGCTGATCGACCAAAGGTCTCCTCAAACCAATCATCCGTGGATGAATGCTGAGTCGACCAAAGGTCTCCTCAAACCAATCATCCGTGCACGACGGGAATCGTAATGCAGACGACCGTCCCCGCATTCGGCAGGCTTCCGATCCTTAGTCCGTAAGGAGCGCCATAGTGAAGCCGCAGACGGTGGTGGACATTCGCCATTCCGATGCCGGAGGAGCGCTCTCTAGGTTCCGCCGTCTGCTCGTCAAGTGCCTCCCGGAGCTTCGACTTATCCATCCCAGCCCCGTTGTCGCGGATAAAGAACCGCAGTTTCCCTTTGCGTATGGATCCCCGGACGTGAATGTGACCGTCGCCGCAGCGGCTTGGGGCGATCCCGTGGAAGACAGCATTCTCCAATATCGGCTGCAGCGTCAGCTTCAGTATGCTGCAGGATAACGCTTCAGTATCGATTTCCTGAACGAATTTGAATTTGTCTCCATACCGTATTTTCTGGATTTGCATATACATGTTCAGCCCTTCCAGCTCTTCTTTCACCGTTAAGAATTCCGATGTTTTATCGAAGCTGAGCGATAATACGCCGACTAGGGCTCTGATCGTTTCCTTGACCTCTTGCGTCCTGTGCTGCTTGGCCAAACTTCCGATGCATGCCAGCGTGTTGTACAGGAAATGAGGGGCGATCTGGCTTTGCAGCACCTTCAGCTCCAGCTGTTTCTTCCGCTCTTCCATTTGCTTCGTTTCCTGCAGCAGATTGCGGATCCGTTCCATCATGGCATTAAAGCTTTGGGTAAGCCGCCCGATCTCGTCTTCCCTTTTCACGACAAGGCTCGGGATTACGCCCATATCATGTACCCGGTCCATCTTGACTGCGAGCATCCGGATCGATTTGGTCATATAACGGGACATGGCAAACGCCATGAACAGCAGGACCACGAACCAAATGCTGGCGGCCGCCTTATAATTATCGAACAAACGGATGACGTTCTGATAAAAGTAACGGTCTTTGATCAGCACGAGCAGCGTCCAACCAAGTCGATTCTGTCCGGATTTTACGACAACGAGCTTGCCGTTCGGCCCGTTCACTTCGCTTGCCGTTACCGGTAGCTCAGCGAGCTTGCCGATGAACGATTCGGGGAGGTCATCGTGATATGTACCCGGTTTTTGCGGGAGTATGCCGTTATCCCGATCGAACGTAACTACCCTATCCTTATCGGACATGATCACGAAGGTCTGATAGGAGCCTGAGGTCAATTCGCTTATTTTCCGGTTCAGGTTATCCAGATTGAGCTCGATGACCGCGACCCCTAAAATGTCACCATTGCCTTCGCTTACCGGACGGGATATGGCTACCGTCTCGCCGGAGAGCGGAGATACATAGGGCTGGCTCACGACCGCCGCACCATAGGTTTGCAGCGACTTGTCATAAATTGAGCTCAGTTTCGGATTGCCGATAATATCGTAATTGACCTGGGAGCTGGCATACACTTTACCATCCTTGCGGATGATATACAGCGTTTTCACGAGCGAGCTGTTGTTCTCGGCAATGAACCGGAGCGATTCGGATATTTTGTTGCCGTCTCCTTCCCGAAGCAGTTTGGCGTCCGTCGATAATAGCAGCAGTACATTCCGACTATTGTCCAGATACGTATCAAGAAACTGGTTCGTGCGCGCGATCAATGTCACTGAATCCGATACCATTTGATTTTTAAACAAATCGGCCGCTTTGTAGTAGTTGTTCCAAGCTAGAAGAATAAAAAACGCGAACGTTATGATAAATAAAAACAGAAACTGTCTGGTCGCGAGGCTCCAACTCCTGTACCAGCGATAGATCCGGTTCAATCGCCATCATCCTTTGCCATCTTGGTCAGCCATTCTTAGCTCGGTTGGAGCCGCTCCCGTCCATTCGCGAAATAGGGCGGAGAAATAACGGTAGCTCGGAATGCCTACCTGCTGCGCAATCTCATATACCCTGAGCGATGTATGCTGCAGCAGATCAGTCGCCTTCTCGATTCTTTTCCCAGTCACGAAATCGTTGAACGGAACTCCCGTTTCTTCCCGAAACAACCGGCTCAAATAATGCGGGCTCAGCCCGACCTCCCGGGAAACGATATTAAGCGTGATCGTCTTCTCGAGGTTCGCTTCGACAAATGCCTTTGCTTCCGTGATTTCTTTGCGGCACTTCTTGACCTTGCCCGTCGATTCGATTTCATGAACGAAAGCTTCCACCAATTCATTTATGGTAGCAGCATCGAGGATCTGGCACGATACTTTCCACCCTTTGCCGCCTTGAGCCGCTTGTTCTCGGTGCCAGCCGCGAAGCCAATCGGCAACGAACGTCCGCAGCTCCTCCGGCACGATGCGTCTGTTTATCGCCCATTGCACGAAATCCCCCCGAATGACCTCCGCCAGCTGTTCCCGGTTCCATTGCGCTTTGTGCAGCTTGACCGACATTTCAGTCGCCGTTTGTTCGTCAAGTGATGCCGGTCCGGTGGGCGAAGTCGCAAACACCCTGCCTGCACCATCATAGAAAACCGCATCCGGCCTCTCGCAAACGCTGCGGTACATATCCGCAAAATCCGCACTTCTCCAAATAGGATCGCTTAGGACGCCATAAAGCCTGTATGCATCGCAAAGGAAGGGCAGTCTGCCGTCGAGTGATTGATACAGCTCCTCCATTATCTCCTCCAGTTCGCGGCGTATTTCTGGCGAATTGCCGTTCTCCGCGCGGAATACCAGCACATAAATGCCGCTGTCGCTGTCGGCCGGAACCCAGGTGAACGGCTTCAGCTGCTCCAGCAAAGTTAGCGATTCTTCGCATGCATGATGAACGAATAGACGACCTGCCTTTCTCGTCTCCACATGAAACGCAGCAAGCTGTAACGGAAGCTTGGCCTGGAAAGAATCTTGCAGCCAGGCTGGAAACTCCCCGTCATCGGCAGTCTGCCGAGTCATTTCCATCAGTTGTTCGAACGCCTTCCATCGTTGACGTTCCGCCTCGCTGCGCTGAAGCGATTTCTCGTGATAAACGCCCCCCTTCGCCCGATGCATCGCCTGCGCGAGATCACTGTCATCCATCGTCACTTTCACAAGGTACTCTACCGCACCGAGCTTGATCGCTTCCTTTGCATAGGCGAAATCCGAATGACAGGTAAGCAGGATCACTTGGATATGGGGAAACTCCGACTTCAAGCTTCGAAGCAGCTCGAGTCCGTTCATGACTGGCATCGTAATGTCCGTTATGACGATATCCGGCGTGCGGCAACGGCAAAACCTTAGCGCCTCCTCGCCGTTCTCCGCTTCTCCAATCCACTCGGCATGATGCTTCTCCCAGGAAAACAAACGAAGCTCCTGACGAATTGGCAGTTCGTCATCGACAACCAATACAGTTAATAGATCGTCATTCATTCGGCACCCCTCCCGAAAGAAAGTTTCAAACCTATTCGAACAACAAAAAGATGGCTTGCACAAAAGCTGCATAACCATCTTATTTTTCGCGCCTATAAACTATTCGTACACCCTGACCTCGACAATTTCGGCGCACAGGCTGCCGTTAGTCGAGAAAACTGCGATCCGGATCCTGTCAGCGGCGACCGCCGCATCCAGCGTATGGATGCGTTTGCGTTTATGATTGTTTTGTCCTTCCGCTACAGCGGTCCATTCGCCGTTCGCATATACCTCGACAGCATAATTTTGAATCAGTTCTGGCATGATTGCAAACGGTGTGCGGTGGTGATGAAGGTTGATCAAGTCCTCGTTAACGTCGTCATTGAACGTAATGTGGACCGACCGGACGTTCACCTGGTTCGCCCAGCTAAGCTCCAACCACTCGGGCGAGTCTTCCCGCATGGCGACGGACGACCACAGATGCGGACCTGCAAACGGACGAACAAATCCGTCGACGGCTCTCTCCGGGGAGAACGCATTTGTCCATGAAAGCAGACGGAAGCAGAGCGGTTTGCGCACGAACGGCCGCATGCTCCATTGGATGACAGGCTGCGATGTCTGATGGTCCTCGAGATCTGCGGACACGATCGGCGCCGGTCCTTTGACGAATGTAAGGACTCCCGATTGCGGCTGACCTGACAATTGCAGCGAAATTCGCTCGGCGGCTTTAATAATGAGGAAGGCGTTCTGCGGGGCAGCCGGTTTCCAGCGCAAATCCAGCTTTACCCATTGCCTGTCGCCTTTGGCGACTTGCGCCGATGCAGTCGTCTGCAGCGTATGCGGGACGTAATTCTCGCCACGGCCCGTATTCCACAGCTCGACCGCAAGCGTCGCGGCTTCTGCAGCATCCACCAACAGCTCGATGCCGTCAATGCCCGGGTCCGCTGGCAGCAGCAAGCCCACGTCGGAATTAAGGGGATAGGCTTCCACCGGCGTTTCCACCGCAAGTCGCGTCAACGTACTGGATGCCTTGACGTTCGCCTTCAGCGCCAGATCGGCCGGATCCTCGTTGCGCAAGCCGATAATCGAGGCATCCTGCCTCATCATCGTTTGCTGCAATTCGCGTAGATGGCCGTTATGCAGCTCGCGTGGCGTAATGCCCTTCTCCACGCTTAAAGCAGCCCCGGTACCCGCGGCTTCCCCGATGACGGCACAGGTTGCCATTACCCGCGTCGTTCCGAACGCGACGTGCGAAGCGCTTATATTGCGGCCGGCCATGAGTAAATTGTCTACGTTCACGGAATAAAGCGAGCGAAACGGAATATGATAGACGCCGTCGATATGCAGGTGCTTGGATCCGCTTTCCGCCGAGTACATGCCTTGCGGCGGATGTAGGTCGATGGACCATCCTCCGAACCCGATGCGGTCTTCGAATTCGCGTTGCGCCAAAAGGTCGTTCTGATTGAGCACATAATCGCCGATGAATCGGCGGTACTCCCTTTTTCCGGGGATCGAGCCGATCCATTCGAGTGTCATATTATCGGCATCGAACTTGCCCGAGTTCTTGATATAGTCCCAAATGCCGTAGATGGCGGCCCACAGCTCATCGCGTATCAGCTCGTTATCATGAACGGTATCGAATTCGCCTCCCCATTCGATCCACCAATAGGCACAACCATTATCGCCGCTGCGAATGACTCGCTTCATCGGAATCGTCGTCTGGGTGATGTCTTTAGCAAAAGAAGGCGGGATATATTGTACCGGATGGCCCGCATCCTTTGTATAGAACAAAAGCGTGCTGCCGAGCGTAATATCGTCCGCCACGTCAGGCGCCCAATCCTCGTTGTATTCGTCCTTCGACTCGCGGCCGACCCGATGCTTGGCGCCGGCGAGAAACCCAACCAGCCCATCGCCCGAACAATCGAGAAACACGGCGCTTTCAAAACGGATCCGCCGTTCCGATCCCATCATCCAGCCGGTAACGGAACGAATCGTCCGGTTATTCTCGTCGCCGCTGGCCTCCACTTCATGGACATCCGTATTGAGGAATAAGCGGATATTCGGCTCCGCCCGCACCTTCTCCATGATGACCAAGTCCCAAAAATAAGGGTTTCCATCCCTATTGCGGAACTGGTTCTCAATGAACATTTCGCCCATAATGCCGGTTTCCCTTGCATAGCGGTGCGTTCCGTGCGCCGTAGCGCCACAAACCCACACCCTCACCTCGCTGCTGGAATTTCCGCCGAGCACGGGCCGGTTCTGAACCAGCGAAACCGTTCTGCCCAGCCGAGCCGCAGCGATAGCCGCACAAACCCCCGCCAGCCCGCCGCCGACAACCGTTATATCCGCCGCCACGACCTCATGCCTCATATCCCATACACTCCTTCGAATCAGATGATTATCTTTAATTTCATCTTATAAGATCCTCTTAGTAACTAATATGCATTGTTTTACGATGATAGATATACTTTATTTCATGAGGTCAACAGAGGTGGAAGCGTGGATGAATCCGATGATTACATGTCTTGCCGCATTCAAACGGATTGTTGCTGATATAGGTTTAACCCGGCCTACGCACATGTAAAAGGCTGCTGGATCGTCCAGCAGCCTTCAACTTGTTTGGGTCTGTATTAAATTTTTGCCATCTCATTGATAAGCAAGATATTCTTGTTCGTTCGGCTAGTACCTGCGAGATTCTCAACCGCATCGTTGCTATAAGCCTGTCGTAATGCGCAAAACTTACGTTCGCGCTGCTGCTCGGCCGTCACGCACAAAACGGGTTGCGGCAGCCAGTTGCTCCACTTGAACGTCTTCAAGCGTGACGAAGCCATATGGCTTATGCCCCTCTAGCAATTCCCAGAATAATGGATAGTTTAGATCGCCCAGTCCAGCTGCCGTAAAAGTGATCTCTCCGTTTTCCCCGCGCTTTAGATCCTTGGCATGCGCGCTAACGATACGCGGCCCAAGCAAGCGAAATGCGTTCCTTATCACCTCGTCTTGATCATCCAGCGCAGCCGCATTCATTAAGTTACACGGATCGAGTACGACGCCGAGGCAAGAGGAAGGAAACCGTTCTAACGATGATGCCAGCGTTTCCGCCGAAGCAATCAAGTGCCCTTGCGCCGCTTCCAAGCCAATCGTGACACCCCAACGTTCGGCTTCTTCGACCAATTCTTCCAACGCCCGGTTAAGTCGTTCTTCGTTTTCCGCAAATCGAGCGGGGTCCTTGGGTACGCCAACCTCGGTCGCTACGATCGAAGCTCCAAAATGCCGCGCATGGCGCAGATGCTCCTTAAATCGATCGACATTATGCCGATACAGGTCGTCATCCGGCTCAATCAAGCTGGCATAGCAACCAAGTACCGCGATGCCGACGCGTTGGTCCGCGAACGCGCCGCCTACTTCGTTAGCTAATCCCGGACTCATGCGCCCCAATGAAAAATCCACGTCCGAGATCGCCTTGGACAGCGCAAGCTGTACATAATCAACCCCTCGTTCAGCAACCCTCTCCGCCAAGTGTTTGTATGGGAGTTTCCCCAGCAAGTGCGCCAATAAGCCAACCGACATGTCCGTTCCTCCTAGATGTAAGATGCAACTCGGAACGAGCCCATGAACAGGTTCAGTTCGTTCCCTTCGTATAACGGTGATTTAATGATAAGCGTCTTGTCCATATAGCGGTTTTATTTTAAACCTCCGCCAGTTAAGCACAGTTCGTTCTTATAGTCGTCATTATACACTTGAACGATGTAGGCATAAAGGGTCCCCGCTTTACCCAAATAGAAGAATTAGTTACTAATTCCGAATAGAGAAAAAAGAACCCCCGAAACCACTGGAACCGTGGATTGGAGATTCTGCCGACCGAACAATGAATGAGCTAAACGCCAATATTAAAACTTTCCAGAATCCCCCTATTACTTTGCCATATACACCGTTGTCCACCCTTGTAAGGCATCCAAAAATCGAATCGGTTTACCAATCTTCATCAGGCTCATTCCCCCATGGGCTTCAATCTATATACTTGTCCGCCATGTCTACCTTATGCCGTTATGACTTTGACAGAACGAAAGGCTGCCGTTTGTATCGGCAGCCTCGACTTGCTGATTATTCAACTAACCAAAATATCACTTACAGAGCGCGTTATGTGAACAGAATCACCGGTACTCTGTTTTATAGTGCTCAGAAAAGGGTAGGAAACGGAGGACACGATACGGCATTGATGAATCGCGGATCGATACCATAGAAATACCAGTATGACCCGCTCCATCTATACCCTGCAACGCCGTCCATATCGACATGTGTCGGGTAAAACCAGAAGTTCTCGCCAGATCTAAGCCAAACATAGGTGTACTGGTAAACGCAGTCGACGATATAAGAAACTGCGGGTTGCGGTGGGATGAATGCGGGAGGAGGAGACTCCGGCGGTTGTCTCGTAGGTCCTTGATTTTTCATTTGAGCCATAACATCTCTCCTAACGGAAGATATTCATGATTTTACATGCAAGTGTATCTTATACTACGTAGGTTAATAACCACTTGACTGTACGCATGCCTACTCTAGCCTCTGCGAAAGGCACGTATACTTGACCTCCATGCGCGAATGCTTGGTCGTAAGTTGGAATTCAGCCTGAGCATGGGCAAAATCGGTCAATACATTACATTCCAGCTCAGATCTAATAAATCGAATATATTAGCCAATGCGAGTGTATAACCACGGCTGATACGTATTGACTACCTGGCAATTGGAAATGATATCCTGTGAAGTCACGAATTCGCAGGAGGCTTGAAGATGCAGCAAATATTGCCCGGTAAGCAAATGGCCGACGAGGTTACGAAGCGACTGGGACATTCAACGGACTTGACCTGTCAGAAGCTTCAGCTTGCTGAAGGACTCGATGGCTTTATTATCTTCCTGGGCACGCTCGTCGCCGACAGCCAAATCGAAGAGTGGATCGTCGGGCCGCTGATTCGGGCGCGCGATTTAGGTCACGCTGCTTCTTCTTCCCCCGCCGAAAACATGGTCGATCATATTTTCTCGGTGCGCAGGCAGACGCTGAACAATGTCGACGAATGCATCGCCGCTGTGCTTGAAGGGCAGTGCCTGTTAATTCCCGAGGACGGGAAATCCGTTGTCAGCTATGATGTCTCCAAGATACAATATCGTTCCGTGACGGAGCCGATTACGGAGTCGGTCATCCGCGGTCCGCGCGAAGGCTTTATCGAAGACGTCGACTGCAACGTGTCCTTGATTCGCAAACGGCTGAAGTCCGAACAACTCGTCTTCGAGAAGATTATCGTCGGCAGCGTCACCAAAACAAAATTGTTCTTGTCCTATATGCATGATACAGCTCCCGCTGCCGTCGTCGATGAATTCCGGCAGCGGCTTCTTTCCATCCAAACCGACAGCATTCTCGAAAGCGCCTATATCGAGGAATGGATCCAGAATAAAGGCCTGTCTCCATTCCCGCAACTGATCAGCACGGAAAGGCCGGATGTCGTCACCGCCAAATTGATCGAGGGTCAGGTTGCCGTCATGACGGATGGCACGCCTTTCGTTCTTGTGGGCCCCATCACGTTTTTCCAGTTGTTCGTCTCGCCTGAGGATTACTACCAGAGGGCCGACATCGCCATCCTGCTTCGATGGCTGCGGATGTTCGCGTTCCTGCTGGCCGTATTCGTGCCGCCGCTGTTCATCGCGGTCGTCAGCTACCATCAGGAAATGCTGCCTACGACGCTGCTGATCAATCTGGCCGCTCAGCGGGAAGCAGTACCATTCCCTGCATTCATCGAAGCGCTCATTATGATGATCACCTTCGAACTGCTTCGCGAAGCAGGACTTCGAATGCCGCGAATCGCCGGACAGACCATCTCCATCGTCGGCGCGCTGGTGCTTGGACAGGCCGCCGTCGAAGCCGGGCTCGTATCCGCGGCTATGGTTATCGTCGTCTCGTTAACTGCGATATCTAATTTTATCTCGCCTAGTTATTCATTCGGCATCTCGCAGCGGATACTACAGTTCATCTTCATGGCGCTAGCCGGCGTAATGGGCTTATTCGGCATCATGTGCGGCGGATTTTTCCTATTGATCCATCTGTCTTCCCTGCGCTCGTTCGGCGTCAATTACATGACGCCCGTTGCCCCCCTCATCCTCTCCGATTGGAAGGATACGCTCGTTCGGGTGCCGCGCAAATATATGGCTCATCTCTCGGAGAAAAAGCCGTTTCAAACGAACAAGTCCGAAAGGTGATTGCGATGCGAATGGTTTGGTTCGCGCTACTGCTTCTGTTGTTTTGTTCCGGTTGTTGGGACATGAAAGAAATCAATCAATTGGCGATCGTGAATATCGGCTCGGTGGACAAGGATCCGAAGACAGGCCGCGTCACGGCGATTTTTCAAATCGTCAATCCGTCCGGCGTCTCGGCCAAAGGCGGCGGCTCTACGAAAGCTTCCGTGTATTCGTACAAATTTGAAGAGTCCAGCCTCGGCAGGATAACCGAGATTACGGGAACGGCGATGCCGCGCTTGCTGTTCGCCGCTCATATGCAGTGCTACATTGTAACCGAACGTTACGCGAGGCTTGGCCTAACGGACATGATTAATTTCCTCGAACGGAATCCGGAGCGTCGTACGAACGTGCTCGTGCTGGTGACGGATTCCCCGCTCTCGGAAGTGCTGAACACGTTCACGCCGCTCGAGATCGTGCCCGGCCGGTTTTTCCGTTCGTTATTGGATTTGAACGCAGATTTCCTCGGTTCGTCGGCCTCGATGACGCGCATGAAGGATTTGGCGGAGGGCATCTCCACGTATCAGCCGGCGATCGTGCCCATCGTTCACTTTAACGGCACGCGGAGAGCCGCTTCGGCAAGTCGGCTCGACGACATTGATGCCCGCAAGAATGGCCTCAATCTGACGGACAGCGCCGTTATCGTCAAGGGCAGAATGGTCGGCCGAATCGACAGAGAAATGCAGAAAATAGACTACATTCTGAATCATAGGGCGACCAAATCTGTTTTCAGCCTGAATGTGAAAGGTTCACGCGTCGATGTACAAGCGTATCATATCCAGGTAGGGCGCAAACAGGATCATGCGAACAAGCGGTTAACGTTCCGCATCCGCGCCGATTTGACGATTTTGAACAACCAACAAACCAGCATGATGACGCTCGGCAATCTTCACGATGTCGAGCAAGCCTTTAACTCGCACCTCATTGAACGCGCCAACGATTTGATCAAGCTGGCGAAGAAGAACCGCTGGGATTTATTAGGACTGCAAAACCATCGCGTATCCGAAGAAGCATGGCTCGGGATGGACTTCAAGTTTCAGACGGAATCGAAGGTTACGATGCTAGGCAACACGATAAAGCCATACAATTCGCGTGAAAACGGAGATTAACCTATGAAGCAAGCAAAGCTCGACAGATGGCAGCTCTTCACCTTGACGCTCTCATTTTGCATCGGGACGACATTTATCCTGCTGCCGAGCGATACGATAGCAAGCGGGAAGCAGGACGCCTGGCTGCTTGAGCTCTGGTCGTGCTTGTACGGCGTAATTCTCGCGTGCCTTTGGCTGTATTTGTACAAGTTTCACCCTGGGCTCAGCTTGATCGAAATTGCCCTGAAGCTCCTTGGCAAATGGGTCGGCGGGTTCGTATCGGTGTTGTATATCGTCTTTTTCCTTCAAATCTCATCCTGGGTCACCCGAAACATGAGCGACTATATGAGCTCGAACATCATGCCCAAGACGCCCATCTCCATCTTTAATATTATGGTGCTGTTCGTGTGTGCATACGCGGTCGTCAAAGGCATCGAATCGATCTCCTCGGTCAGCGGGATGCTGACGCCTTCGATGATGCTGATCTTCTGGATTCCGTTCACGCTTATGCTGAAAGAATGGAGATGGAGCCGTTTCGACCTCCCGCAGGTCGATTTGGGGCATGTCTTCCTGCATACGACATATTTGCTTGGATTCCCGTACATGGAGACGATATCGCTGCTCATGCTGTTCCCTTATGCGCAGCGGGACAAGCTGCGGAAGCCTTTTCTGCTTGGAATCAGCTCCTCCGGCGTACTCATGTCGATTGCCCTCCTCTTTACCGTAGGCATTCTGGGCGTCTATCGGAGCGAGCATCTGTCGAATCCCATCTATATTATTTTCCGCGAAATGCAGTTTTCCAATTTCATCGAGCATCTTGAAGCAATTATATCGGTCAACGTACTGGTCATGGTCTTCATTAAGCTGAGCGTCATTTTCTACTGCGCCGTTCTCGGCATTTGCCAGCTTCTCGGCCTGCAGAACCGAGCCATCGTCGCTTACCCGCTGATCTGGGTGATCTCCGCGTATGCGATGTACTTCGACAACGTGATCGATAATTTCGAATGGGTGCGGAAGTACTTGTTCGATTATTATTCGCTGTTTGCGATCATTATCCCAGTGCTGCTTATTGCCGTCACCTGGCTGAAGCAGAGCCACTTATCCTATAAGGGGGAAGAAATGTCATGATTCCGCTCATTGTCTGCTATGCCCTGTTCATCTGCGGCGGCTTCGTCCTCCACCGCAGAAAATGGCAAAACACGAAGGAGAAAGTCATCTTTGTCGCGACCACGTCGCTCGGCTTGGTGATGTGGATCTGCATCTTCGTCCGTTATCCGCTCGATCTGAACAAGGCGATCGCGGTGATCTTGGATGGGCTGCGTTAAGCCCGTTTCGCTGGCCAAACCATTCTTGAAACGACAACGACCGCCGAGCGGCTAGCGCCCTGGCGGTCGTTCGTTCCCCGAAATCCCTCTGCCGGATCGTGGGCGAATGCCCCACGATGCATGATACGCTGTTAGGCGATGCTGTCATGAACTACTTTCAAGATTGCTTCTTTTTTATTGGGCAATATATTGTAATTTCATTCTTATCATCGTCGATTTCTCTAATTGTCTTCTCATCATACTTCTCAAAATAATAAGAGACATCATCATATTCATATCCATTTTCTTGTAACCATCTAGATGTAAAATCATATGCCATATAAGTCTTCCGTGATGCGCCTATAAAATATGTGACTGAATAAAGCCTTGGAAGGATTTGGATATGTACCATGCCGTGAGGTAAATTAGTTATTTGCTTTACTTCAAAACAACAATAAAAATCCAAAAGCCCATTATTTCCTTTATAATTCGGGGGTGTAATCCCATACGTCACTTGATGATTTTTTATATTTCGTATTTCAGATTTTCTTTCAGTTAACTCTTTAAATGTATGGTTGACTGCAATTCCTAAGTCAGTCATCACACTATTGGTTCTAATCCCCACAAATGTAGAAATTTCGTTTGTTTGAAGGATTTCAATTTTCATAAATGACACCTCACTTTGGATTGTACCCTCGGCATTTCTCCTTTGGCTTGGACCAAGGACCGAATGGTCCGATGCGTGAATACGGTGTTTAATATGCTGTTGGGGCCTTCATCGAAATGCTCACTCTCACCTTCTTGATAACCAGCCCTTACCTGTTGGTAAATTCTATATAATCTACTATTTTTTTGGTTTTTTAGATCGTTACCTCTGGTATCTTTATTTTTTCTGTTTAGCTCATCTAAAAATCCCCTTAACAAGTTTTTCCAAGGTTTTAGGGATACTGCCAGTTTATACAGGAGTAATAAAAATCAATCCTTAAGATCTTTTAGGGAACTAGGGAGTTTTGTCTAACGTTCTTGTATTGATATGATGCGCTGTCTTGCACGATGCAGATCTTCTTTTGCATCTTCCCTAGCTCGTACTAAATCCCGCAATGCCTCCGTATCCCGATCCGGCACATAGACACTTGTAAGTTCACCAGCTCTAAACAATTGAGTCAGTCGCAATGCATCTCTGCGGTCTGTTTTCACACGGTCTCCTGCCCGTTTAGGTATGAGCGACGGTGCCACCACTTTCTCACAGCCTCTGGCTTGTGCGGAATAATTCCCCAGAACCGCGGTTCTTCTCTTCCCGATTCAGCGATTGCAACAGCGATGGTTTCCTTCGAGACATCCATCCCGATATATTTTGTGGCATTATTCATATTAACCAGCTCCTTTTTGTTGTGGCTCTGTAGAGTAGTTTGTCCATAACTACCTCTATAACCTACGTTGTACAATTAGGAGCTGGCCTCGTCATCATAACTCACGAACCCGAGAGTCTTAAGTGACCGTTAGGGAACGGGTCGTCAGACTTAGGCTCGCAGTGGTTGTCCGGCTGATTCACCCGCGGCACTTCTACATCGATCGGACCAAGGGCGTCAGCCCGCAGCGTGAATATGGTGTTATGCGACGTTCTACTTCAATGAGGAACTTAAACAATTGGCATTTGATCAATATTTATTTTCATTGGTGTTTCGTAAGATTTAATATGAAAATTAGCTAGTTCCGAGTTTCTTGGCTTTAGATTAATAAATCCATTTGATTCGGTAATAGATGATACTAGATAAAAGATATCTTCATAACTCTTAAGTTGAATTAAATTTGATTTCCTCGTAATTCCAGTCTTTTTATCAAAACATTCTATAAATGCTCGAGATATTTTGTTTTCTGGTCTTATTTGATAACTAATAGTTATTGTGTATTTCTTAGTATCCTTAGTCAGATGGATGATTTCTAAATTACTTCTTAGTTTCACTAATTTCTTGAAAACTTTATCAACAATACAAATTTGATCTTCTGAGATAGCGATTGACTTTAATACATTAGTAATAATTTCAATAATATTGTTCTCTTTATCTTCTTTAGATTGTAAATTAAATAGCTCAAGTGATACTCCAATATAGTAAAATTTCATCCATTTTTCAGGTCTATTGGCCGATTCTTCAATCGCTCCTTCTGCCAAATATGGTGTTAGTACAATATATAAATGATGAAAGTCTTTAGTAACAAAATCTAGTTCTCTTAATTTTCTTGAATATCTATCACTTAGAAAATGAATTGATTTATCAATAGAATAAATCTCTCCAATATAGCTTGGAAAAGAACTTCGCGTTTTTTCTTCAAATAATCTAATATCACGGATTATTGTGTACTTCATTGTACTTCACCTCATAAAAGAATGTCGTATAACGTCATATTTACGAACTTCGCAATCAATTCAATTTAATACGTATTCGTGAATTGATAATACTATCCTGCTGCCCGTTGAACAAAGGAAGCTGACTCTTCTTTCCAGATGCCTACATGTCTTTTTTGAGATGAGAATAGGATAAAGTACTTGTCACCTGATAAGTGCCATGTTGGCCGCCGCTCCGTTCGCAGCCGCCATCCTTCCTTCAGCATGAGTAGCGTAGCTATTCAATAACCGTGAGATACCCTCCTCGTGCGAAGCCGCGCCGTTTGCGTTTTCTTAAAACCCGCCGTTTACCCAGTGCCATTC
Organism: Paenibacillus sp. R14(2021); assembly: GCF_019431355.1. NCBI lineage: Bacteria > Bacillati > Bacillota > Bacilli > Caryophanales > Paenibacillaceae > Paenibacillus > Paenibacillus sp. R14(2021). Next base: position 745,683 of record NZ_CP080269.1, on the reverse strand, counting down.
CCCCACTTTGATGCTCCTCGCTTTGGATGCGATAATCGGAATTGGAGTCCTTACGGACCTCAACACAGCAAATGCGGTGCCGTAGAAAGCTTGGACCATCGCCAAAAAGACCGTATCCACGGGGATACGGTCTGAATTGACGTACTGGTTTACAAGCTGAGTCGGAAAAATTCCGGGCGATTTTGGTACGAACCGATTACCGGTTCGTCTTCACCCACATCGCCTCGTACGGCATCAGTGTCATGCCGCCGTTCACTGCGCGTCCGCTGATTAAATCCGTACCTTGCGCTTCCAGTGCGAGAGGCACTTCATCGGCAGAAACGTTGACGAGCACGATCACCTGCTCGCCCGTGGATGCATTCGTCCGCGCGACGGCGAACACCCGGTCGTCCAGGAACAGCACCTCCTGCTTCGCCTGCGGATGGAAGGCGCTTTGCGCTCTTCTCCGTTTGATCAGCGCGCTGTAGCGTTCGAAGATCCCTTTCCGAACCGGACTGGAGGCGAGCTCCGCTTCCAAGGCCGCAATGTCTAATTTTTCGCGGTTGATGCGGCGGTTAATGCCGGATTGCTCGACGCCCTCGTAATGGTTTTGCGATCCGAGCAAGCTGTGAATATAGATGCCCGGTACGCCGGCAACCGACAGCAGGATCGTCTGGGCCGCCAGGAAACGATTGATGCGAACCTCGTCCGGCTCGTCCGGATGCGTCAGCGCATCCACATACGTGATGTTTAACTCATACGGGCTGGTCGAGCCATCCGGATTGTTCTTGAACGATACGCGTCCGCCGTGCTGAAGCGTGCGGTCGACCATCAATTGCCGTTCCGCTTCGGTCAGGATGCCTTCCGTCGGCCGAACGCCTACACCGTCGTGGGAGGCCAGGAAATTGAAAAACGTCGTTCCCTCGGTCGTCGGCTCCAGGCTGTCCGCCCATTGCAGGAGCTTCCCGGCGCTGCCGGTCAGAAACGAAAACATCGTCAGCGGAGGCAGCGGGAACTGGTAGACCATTTGCGCTTCGTCATAGCCGTTGCCGAAATAACTGATATTAAAGTCATGCGGCACGTTCGTCTCGGTGATCATGATCGTGCCGGGTACAAGCTCGTCCAAAATATCGCGCATAACCTTGATAAGCGCATGGGTCTCTTCTAGATGCATGCACGTCGTGCCGTGCTTCTTCCAAGCAAAACCGATCGCATCAAGGCGAATGAAGCGCGCGCCTTTGATCGCGTACATGACAAGAATGTCGAGAATGTCCAGCAGCACGTCCGGATTTTGAAAATTAAGGTCGATCTGATCCTCGCTGAATGTCGTCCAAATATGCTTCTCGCCCCGGCTCGTCTCGAACGGCGTCAATAGCGGCAGTGCACGCGGACGGGTTACCGCGCTGTAATCCAGCGAAGGATCCGCCTCGATAAAATAATCCGCGTATTGCGGATCGCCGTTCAAATACCCCTGGAACCACTCGCTTGATTTCGAGATATGATTGATAACCGCGTCGTACATCATATCGTAATCGGCCGCAATCGCTTGAATATCCGCCCAATTGCCCAGGGCTGGATCGATGGCGCGGTAATCCGTGACGGAGAATCCGTCGTCGGACGTAAACGGATAGAACGGCAAAATGTGAACGGCGGACAAGGTCTCTTTCAGATGGTCATTCAGAAAACGATGCAGCGTCTCAAGCGGCCGCTGCGACGAGCTTTGCACGGAATCGCCGTACGTGATCAGCATGACGTCGTTCTCGCTCACCCAAGGCTTCGCCGCCGTTTTGAGCGGTTCGTATTTGGCGGCGATCTTCTCGATGCCGGACATGATTTCGGCGCTCCGATCCCCGTACAGAAATTGCAGCTTGTCCTGAACGCTTGTTCTATGCGTGTTTCTAGTTGCTTGGTGCAGCATGTGTTTCTCCTCCTGAACTACTTGTTTCTATCTAGGATTGCACGGAACGAATCAAACGGATGGCATTGGATACGGTATGGAACAAATTGGTCTCGCCCTGTTCGAGCGCATCTGCAAGCGTCGTGGGCGTAGGCGTAATGCTGAAAGCCGCCTGCAAGCCTTCGTCGTACAGCTGCTCGTAACCCGGCTGAAGACTGCCGGCGAAAGCGACGACCGGTACGCCAGCGGCCCGGGCGCGCTTCACGATGCCCGCAATGACTTTGCCGTCCGGCGTCTGACGATCGATTCGGCCTTCGCCCGTCAACACGTAATCTGTGCCAGGCAGCTGGCGGTCGAAGCCCATCATGTCGAGTACGAGCTCGATGCCGGGCTCCAGCGTGCCTCCGCACAGCATCAGCGCCGCGCCGACGCCGCCTGCGGCTCCTGCGCCCGGAATATCATGCAGGCGATGACCGGTATTCGAGGCAATGACATCGGCAAAATGCGTCAGCGCCGCGTCCAGCTCGTTCGCCGTCGCCTCCGTCGCCCCTTTCTGCGGGCCGAATACGCGTGAAGCCCCGCGCGGACCAACAAGCGGGTTCGTCACGTCGCAGGCCACGCGGATCGACACCGACCTCAGCCGTGCATCAAGGCCTGACAGATCAACAGCTGCCGCACGTCCAAGCTCTCGGCCCCCAGGCCCAACAGGCTGACCGCCCGCATCCAGCACGTAGGCGCCCAGCGCCTGGAGCATGCCCGCGCCGCAGTCATTCGTCGCGCTGCCGCCGATCGTAATGAGCAGCTGCGAGACGCCATGGCCAAGCGCTTGCAGAATCACTTCGCCTGTACCGTAACTCGTCGTCACGAGCGGATTCCGCGATTCGGGTGCGACGAGCTGCAGACCACTCGCCTGCGCCATTTCCACGATGGCGACCTTTCCGTCGCCCGATATGCCGTATTTGGCGGTAACCGGCTCGCCGAGCGGACCGCTGACCTTTGCCTCGTGGAGCCGACCGTCCATCGCGTACGCCAGCACGTCCAGCGTTCCTTCTCCTCCGTCGCCGACGGGCAGCTCGATGATCTCCGCGCCTTCCATGATAGATTCGATCGCACTGCGCATGACGCGGGTCACGAGCTGAGCCGACATGCTTTCTTTGAACGAGTCCGGCGCTAAAATAAATTTCATAGGATCGTCAACTCCCTTGCGCACTCGAGTAGGATACGGTCAGCCGATCCTCCAGCCTGTAGACTTGGTGCCCGATCCTCACATCGATCGGAACCGGCGAAGGCGATTCCGCCTCGATCGCGATTTGCTCGTGCGTAAGCTCAATTTGGAGCCGAGTCCCTTTCCACACGAATGGGAACCGCAGCGATTTCCATTTCGATGGCAATCGCGGCGTCATGCTCAGTTCGCCGTTCTCCGCTTGAATCCCTGCGAAGCCGAAGACGATGCATTTCCAGATGCCGCCAAGCGATGCGGAATGGATGCCGGCGTCCGACGATTTCATGTTCGCACCCAGATCGATTTCCGATGCCTGTCGGAAGAACTCGTATGCCGTCTCCCGTTCGCCGATGCCGCTAGCAACGATGCTGTGCACGGCCATGCTGAGCGAAGAGTCGTGGATCGTTTTTGATTCATAGTACGATAAATTCGCGGCCTTCACTTCGTTCGAGAATCGATTCTGCAGCAGGTAAAGCAGCATCACGACGTCGGCCTGCTTGGATACCTGCATGCCGATGACCTGATCCCGGCTGTAGTCCCGCAGAATGCCCTGCACCGAAGCGCTGTTTTTGTAAGGCGCAATATCGATCGAAGGCTTGGTCAAATACGTATCGTCCTGCGGAATCAGGTTGTCGCCTGCTCTCGGAGACGGAAGATAGAGGCGTGCAGCGACTTTGCGCCACTGGTCCAGTCTGTCTTCGATGCCGAACGTCTCGTTCAAGCGCCGGTAGATGTCCGGTTTTGTTTCCTGATAGGACAGGCACAGCTCGATAGTCGCTTGAATGGCCCATTGCGCCATGTAATTCGAGAATGCGTTGTTGTCGATATGCTCCTTGTATTCGTCAGGGCCGATGATGTTCAGGATGACGTATGCCTGTCTCGACTCGTCCCACACAACACGGCTCGCCCAGAATGAAGCGATTTCGATCAACATCTCAGCTCCCATAGCATCCATAAACGCTTCATCGCCGGTGGCCTGTGCGTACTTAACAACCGCAAACGCGATGTCCGCCGAAATGTGCTGCTCCAGAAAGCCCGACCAAATCTTCGTTGCTTTGCCCGTGAGCACGTTCACCGCGCCCCATACCGGCGTCTCTTCCTTGCCCGTAAAGGCCGTCTCCCACGGATACATCGCGCCTTCATAGCCATTGTCAGCGGCTTTAAGACGGGCACCGTCCAAGCCAAGATAACGGTATTCCAGCAGCCCCTTCGCGATGCTGGGCATCGTATGCAGGAAATATGGAAGGATGAATATTTCGGAATCCCAGAAGGAATGACCCTTGTACCCTTCGCCGGTCAAGCCCTTCGCCCCGATCCCATAACGGGAGTCGTGATGCGGGGTCATGATCAGCAGATGATACTGCGCAAACCGGACCGCTAACTGATCAAATCCGTCCTCTTCGCTCTCGATGGTGATGTCTGCGTTGTCCCAGTAGGCCTTCCAACGGGCAGCGCTGTCCGACAGGAGTGCGGCATAGCCCTTGCCGAAGTTTGAGCGGAACGCTTGCAGGGACTTTTCCCGCAGCATATCCAGGCTGTACGCCTCTCCCTGCATGGCTTCGGCATCGCGGCTCGTGTTGACGCTCGCGATTTTCTCGACAGCGATGACCGACGCGGCCGGCACCGTGCATGAATATGACATGCCGACCTTGCGGCGGCCTATATTCATCTCCGGCTTCAGCGCGAGCGGCTCTCCGTCCAATTCCCAGCGATTGGCGGCATGGAGTACGAAGTCGATGTTCGACTGCGTTGTCGTCTGTACCAGCTGCGCGATTTCCTTGTCGTAAATCCGCTTGATGCCCTCGTGGAAATGCTGCGCGCCGGAATTGGTCATCTGGCCGTTGATGCCGCTTGTCCAGCGCAGCTCGCACTCGCCGCTCAGCGGGGTGATTTCCATGCGCATGCCGAGCATGTGCAAATTATCGAGCGACACGAAACGCAAGAAGCGGCAGCTGTACTTGCGCCCTTTAGGGCTCTCCCATAGAAATTCGCGCGTTAGTTCCCCTGTCCGCAAATTCAAGCTTTTCTGGTATACATGGACGCGGCCGCTTTCAAGCGACAGCCTCTCGCCGCCCAGCACGATTTCCATCTCCGTCAGATCGGCGGCATTCGGCAGCTCCGTCGCTTCGCCGTCATCGAATTTGTTGAAGGTGCCCGCAACGAATAAATTGCGGGTTTGCTTCAAGTACGATTCCTCCGGCGAGGAACGAAGACCCATATAGCCGTTGCCAAGCGCCATGATCGTCTCCGTCTTGCCCAGCAGTTCGCCTTGAAAGCCGTTTTCCGAGAAAAGCCAGTTTTGGTCTTCCCCGATTCCCAATCCATACTGCAGCATTTGGTTTCCTCTTCCCCAAGCTTTCTTTCTTTATAGATATACGGCTTCGCCGGTTTCCGCCGACTGATAAAAGGCATCGATCAGCCGCATGATTTGGACGCCTTGTTCCGCCGTGCAGCGAGGCGTCTTGCCCTCCAGGCAGCACGTAATAAAATCGTCCACGGCCCGCTGACGCTTGTCGTGCTCCACAATAAATGGAAGCGACAAATCGACGAGCGAGCCGTGCTTCTCTTGAAAAAAGGCCGGCGGAAATACTGTCGCGCCGCCTTGATTGCCGAACAAATGCACATTCATCGTCTGTTTCTCCCGCATGTTGATCGCAAACGACGTTTCGAGCAGAAGCGATGCGCCGTTCTTGAAGCGAATCATCCCCATGGCGGCGTCCTCAACCGTGAATGCCTCCGGATCCCAACTGCCCATCAGACCAACGCCCGGACGGTTGCCGATTTGTTGATGCGTGGCCGCGAGCACGGATGCCGGCTCGGGAAAATCCATGAGGTACAGCGCTGTGTCCAGCATATGAATTCCGATGTCGATAAGCGGCCCGCCGCCTTGCAGCTCTTTATTCGTGAAGGAACCCCATCCGGGAATTCCTCTGCGGCGCATCGCTTCCACGCGGGCAGCGTAAATATGCCCAAGCTCGCCGGCGTCGGCGTACCGCTTGAGCGCTTCTACCTCGCTTGAGTAGCGGAAGCTGAAATTATATGCCAGCATACGGCCGCTTCGGGCCGCGGCGGCTGCCATAGCTTCAGCGTCGCTCGCATGGAGCGCCGGCGGTTTCTCGCACAACACATGGCAGCCCGCATGCAGCGCGTCGATGACCATTGCCGCATGCGAGCGATTCGGCGTACAGACGCTAACGGCATCCAATTCGCATGCTTCGAACATTTCCTTATGGCTCGTAAATACGTTCGAAATACCGTACTGCGCTGCGATCTCCTCTGCCTTCTCTCTGCTTCGGTTGACCAGCGCCACGATCTCCACCTCTTCCGAACGCTTCCTATACGCCGGAATATGAGCAACCTGCGCGATTTCGCCGGTACCGATCAGGCCGACCTTCAGCTTACCCATGTATTCACTTCCCTATCGTTCAACGCCGCCTGCGTACGGAACGCATCGCGGAGCGATATGCGTTCCGCGCGTAGGCGGCTGTTTAATTAGATTGCTCCGCCTGTCTCAGACAGGCACGGATATAGTTGACGGACGCTCGGTAGATCGACGCTTCGTCTTCACCCTGCACGCGGCATTCGAAAGCTAGATAATCGTCGTATCCGATTTCCTTCAGCGCCCGGAAGCCCGAGACGAAATCCATGTGGCCGTCTCCGGGCTGAAACCGGTGACTATCCGCCAGATGGACATGGCCGAGATGCTTGCGCGCCGCTTTCAGGCTGGCAGCGATATTGCGCTCTTCGATATTCATATGGAAAAAATCCGCAATGACCTGTACGCGGGAGAACCCGCCTTCTTCAATAAGGCTGACGGCATCCGAGAGCGAGTTGATCATATAATCTTCGTAGCGGTTCAGCGGTTCGAGGTAGAGATAGGTACCAGTTTGTTCCGCAACGCGGTTGATCCTGCCCAGCGAATCGAGAAGCACGGCTCTTGTTTCTTCGTCGGAGCGCGGCGGCGTGTGCGGTGGAAGCCTGCGGGAGAACATGCCCCATGCCGCAGGCACGACAATCCCTTTTCCCGAGATCTCGGCCAAATGCTTCAATATTTCGCCGATGTCCGTTATGGAATGCTCGCGCCGTTCGGCATTGAAATCGCCGATCCAGCCGCGGTATCCGCCGCAGGCAGTCGGGACTTCAATACCGAGCGTACGGATCGCGCGCTTCACGGCTTCAAATTCGTCAATCAGCAGCTTGCCGTCGATTTCATAGGCATCAAACCCCATCGCTTGCACGGCTGCGAGTTTCGCTTCTACCTGCTCCGGGAAGAAAGGCTTGTCCTGTGTAGCTATTTTCATTCGAAAGACCTCGCTTTAGTTAATCACTCTCAGCAGACTTAGAACGTAATACCCAGCTTGATGCTTAGCTCCGGACGCCGGTCCACGACTTCGCAGTACGCCTCGGCGGATTCTTCGAAGCTGACAACCGGCGAAACGATGTGCTCGCAGTTAATGTAGCCGCTGCTCAGCATCTCCCAGCACACTTCCTCAATGCGTTTGCGGTTCCAGCGCGGATAGTCGGGATTCGGCTCACTGCCCGCGCGCGAGAAGACGATCTTGGCATTGTTGAAATGCGCTTCCCGTCCGAGGTTCAGCCCGCCTTTGAATTCCTTCGCCCACCCGGCGTATGCGATTGTGCCGCCGTATGCCAGCCCGCGGAGCGAATCCTGCAGCGCATGCACGTTCGCGCTCGTCTCGATGATAACGTCGACGCCTTGCTTGTTCGTCGCTTTCTTCAGCTCAAGGCCGACGTCGCAGTTCATGGAGTCAAATGCCGCATCCGCGCCGTCGCGAAGCGCCACATCGCGGCGAGCTTCAATCGGATCGATGACGGCTACATAGCTTGCGCCGAGTTTCTTGGCCAGTTGCGCTGCGATCTGGCCGATTGCACCGAGGCCAATTACCGCGACGCGGTCGCCCGGACGGACATGGCCGTCGCGGATCGCACCGAGTGCGAATTGAGCAGGATCATAGCATACGGCGTTTTTCCAGGACATGCCCGGTTTCATTTTATATAGCCGGTAATTGTCGACCGCCTTGATAATATGCGTCTCGCGAATGCCGCCGTAGCTGCAAACCATGTCGCCGACCGCGTAATCCGTCACTTCACTGCCGGCTTCGGTAACCGTGCCGACCCATTGGTTGCCGAGGTTCCATTCGCCGAACTTAACGCCCAGCTCCTCGCCCGGATCGCGCGGCAGGAACAGCTGCCATTCGGGATCGTATTGGTCGTTCAGGAATGGCGTTTCGCCGCGAAAATCCGCCAGCTCCGAGCCGTGCTTCGGCGAAGCGTAATTGACTTTGACTTTGATTTCGTTCGCAGCGATCGGACGATCTTCGTAATGTAAGAGCTCTGCTTGTCTAGGCGCGACGGCCACTAATTGTTTACTCATGATGATGCCTCCCGTGAATGGTATTCGATTAACCTTTGACGCCGCCTTCGGTCAAGCCGCCGGAGAAATATTTCTCTACGAGGCTGAACAGGATGACGATCGGAACCGCCGTCAGCAGCGAAGCCGCCATCATGCGTCCCCAGACGAAGTTTTTCGTTTGGAACAAATGGCTGAGCCCGATCGGCAGCGTCATTTTGTCCTCGGACGTGATGAAGATCGAAGCGAACAAATAGTCGTTCCATGCAATCATGAACACGTAAATGAAGACAGACGCAATCGCCGGCAGCGACAACGGCACAATGATTTTATAGATAACCTGAAACCGGTTCAGACCATCAATGAGAGCGGCTTCCTCCAAGGATTCCGGTATCGTGCGGAAATAGTTTCCCAGCATGTAGAGCGTAACCGGCATGGTAAGCACGATGTAGACGATGACTAGCGATACTTTCGTATCGTACAGGCCGGCGGCCGTAACCATTTTGTACAACGGTACGATGAGCAGCACGCCGGAGAACATGTAGATGAACAAGACGCCTTTCTGGAAAACGCCGCGTCCCTTGTAATCTAGGCGGGCAAAGCTATAAGCGCCCATGGTGCCGACAACGACGGAGATCAGCGCTGTCGCGAAGGAGATTTGGAAGCTGTTCAGGAAATAACGCCAGAACGGGAACACGTCCGGATTCAAGACATCGCGGAAATTCTCCCATGTGATGTGGCGCGGGAAAAACGTCGGATTTAGACTGATGGTTTCGGCGCTAGGCTTCAGCGCCGTACTCAGCATCATCAGAAACGGAAAAATAGCGGTGAACAGCGTCAGCGCGACAAGAACGTATAAAATCAGCCTTTTTGCAAAACCGTTCGTGGTTACCATTTGATCACCTTCCTAACGATGACAAGCACAAGTGCCATGACGAGAACGAACAACGATACCGTAATGGCCGAAGCCAAGCCGTAATTGTAGGTCGAGAAGGCGGTCATGTAGGTATACACGCCGACAACGGGCACTTGCTTGGACAGCAGATAGATCTCGTCGAATTTATAGAAGTTCCAGATGAACCGCAGTACGACAAGCGAAGCAACGACGAATTTGATTTCCGGCAGCGTGATGTGCCACAGCTTGCGCCAAGGCGTTGCGCCGTCGATGCTCGCGGCTTCGTACATCGATTCATCAATGGACTGCATCTTGGCGAGAATCATCATGAACGTGAACGGGAACAGATGCCAAATATCAAATATAATGACGAGCCAGAGCGAACCTGACGCGGAATCCAGCCAATCGATGCGGTGGCTGAGCAGATGCAGCTGATCAACAAGCACATCGTTCACGATGCCGTAGGCCGGGTTGAACATGTACTTCCAGATGAATACCAGCGAGATGACCGGCGCGACATAAGGAAGCAGAATAACGGAACGATAGAGACGGCGGCCCTTCATCTTCTGATTCAGCAGCAGTGCCGCGTATAGACCAATTACCGTCGCACCGACAACGGTGATGATCGCATAAATCAGCGTTACCGCGATCGAATGCCAGAAGCTGCCGTCTAAGATCAAGCTCTTATAATTGCCGAAACCGATAAATTTGCTCGGTTTGCGCGGATTAAGTGATACGTGATTGAAGCTCAGCCAGATATTATAAAAAAGTGGATACACGATAACTGCCGCAATCAATGCCAATGAGGGCGCGATCAATAAATAACCAAGCCTGGCTTCTGCTGCTTTGGAAGTTTTTTTCATAGCTTCATTGCAGCGAAACCCCCATGCAAGGGGGATTCGCCGCAGATGTTCACTCCTTTGTCCTTGCTGCTTTTTATTTCGATTGCGCTACCGTTTCTTTCATGGAAGCCTCGGCTTTGTCTGCGGCTTCGTTGACGTCGCCGTCGTGCTCCGTGATGCTGTTGACCGCTTCCGGAATGATGAAGCGCGACGAAATGTCACCCATGACAGTGTACGTCTTGTTATCTTGGAAGCCGAAACGCTGCAGGTTCTCAAGGCCGGCTGGGATTAGAGCCGCCGTCTCTCCGAACGCTTTCAGAATTGGATTTTCCAAGTAAGTCGGATCGGAGGCCACCGATTTGCGGGTTGGGTTCGCTCCGCCCGGGGCGATATGCAGATAGTTGATATTGTTCTCTTTCTGCATCAAGAATGATACGAATTTTTTTGCAGCTTCCGTCTCGCTCTTGTCAATCGTATTCGTAATCGCAAGTCCCGTGATTTGGCCAAAGGTCGCTTTATTCTTGTGCTCCGGAATCGCAAAGCCCGTATTCTTGGCAAGCTCGGCGTTCTTGGACAGATCCGGCATGATGTACGTGGAGTACATCATCATCGGTACGCTGCCCGACAGGTACAGGTCATGCGCATCCCGCCAAGTCGTCGCACCCGGAGGAGTGAATTTCGACAAATCCTTATAATACGTCAGCGCTTCCTTCATTTGATCCGATGTAAAGGCAGGGTCGCCGTTCTGGTCGAAGATCTTCGCGTCGTTGGACAGCGCGAACTGGCTGAAGGTTTGTTCCGTGAAATCGTCCTTCGCTTTGCCGATGACGATCCCGTATTGCTTCTTGTCCGCCGCGTTAAGCGTTTGCGCCGCTTTCAGAATGTTTTCCCATGTCGTCGGGGGCTGCAAGCCCTTCTCGGCGAAGATTTTCTTGTTGTACCAGATCCCTTGCACCCAGCCTGAAATCGGAACGCCAAGGTAGCCTTCGCCATCCGGGTTTTTGAGCGATGCAAGCGCGCCGGTGTAGAAATCGTCTTTGCCCAGCTCATTGATGACCGCTTCGCTCGTTGCCGTGTCGCTCACCTCTTGGGAGCCCAGTAATTGCATGGCGTCGATACCGCCTTCGATGATGGCCGGGAGCTTGTTCGCTGCCAGTGCAGCCGAGATCTTCGTCGGGAAATCCTCTTCCGCGATCGGGATTTGTTCAACGTGCACGCCTTTGTTTTCGCTTTCAAATTTGCTGATGAGCGCCTTGAGCTGCTTTACGCGGTCTTCTTCGGTTTGCGTATGCCAATATTGAATCGTCACTTCTTGGTTATTGTCCGCGTTCCCGCCCGCATCGGCTCCGGTTTGATTGCTGCCGGCATTCGAGTTATCGTTGCCGCAGGCCGAGAGCAAAGAAGCGCCAATCAGAAGAGCTGCCATTGCCGGTACATGTTTTTTCATCGTCTAATCCCCCATATTTTTCGAAATTGGTTAATCCAAAAACGTTTTTGAAAAACAATCAAAAAAACTTATATGTGTCTAGGTTTGGCGACGGACTCGCGGATAACGAGCTCGCAAGGCAGTGTTACGGGTTCTGGCCGGGTGGCTTCATCATCGATAGTTTGCAATAGAATACGAGCGGCCTGTGTGCCCATCTCGTACTTGTTCTGTCTTATTGTGGTTAATCTAGGCCTAAAATATACAGCTTCCTTGATATCATCGAATCCCATAACTGAAATGTCCTCCGGCACGTTCATGCCGCGGCTATTCAAGAATTCAATGACGACGTTCGCCATCTGATCGCTTACGCAAAAAAAGGCCGTAATGTTAGGTTTGTGGGCAAGCAGATAACCGGCTTCTTCTACGGCTCTTGTCTTCGAGAAATAACCGAGCCGCATCAGCATAGGATCCATGCCAAGCTTGTTCTCCATCAATGCGTCTTGGTATCCCCGCATCCGATCGAAGCTTTGCTTACTGATTTCGTCACCGCCGATGAAAGCGATTGTGCGATGGCCTTGCGAAATCAAGTAGTTTACGGCTTCTTTCGCCCCCGTGTAATTATCGGATTCTACGTAAGTACAGCGATCACCAACTAGCGGAATATCGATCGCAACGCATGGAATGTTGCTGTCCTGCAGCTCGTCCAATTGCTCGGTTCGCTTCTTGCCTTCGCCGGATAACAGCAGTACGACGCCGTCTACGCTGCGTTCCCGGCAAAGTGTCGTAAGCGTGGAATGCTCTTTGGTTTTGTTCGTGAATAATAAAATATCATAGCCCTGGTTGCCCATTTCTTCGCGGACGGCCGAAACGATGTCCAAAAAGAAGGGATGATCAAGCGCGGAATTCTCTTTATTGCCAAAAAACATGCCGATTGTATGTGTTTTCTTCTGCACCAAGCTTCTTGCAACCGCGTTGGGATAATAATTCATCTCCTTGGCGATTTGCATAATTTTCTCGCGGGTCTTGGCATTAACATCCGTATAGTTGTTCAGGGTTCGGGAAACTGTTGAAATTGAAAATCCTGAGCGTTCAGCAATTTCCTTAATCGAAGCCATTTCATCACCCCATTTCTCGAAAACGTTTTTGGTTACGGTTTCATAGTATCAATATTTATGTTCATGGTCAATATGAAATATTTATCTGGCAGCGTGTCCGCGGTTTGCATAATTTTTGCAGAGGTCTGCATAGTTAAGCATTCCCGTATTTTCAACGACCCAGTCCGCTTGCGCGAGAATATCTGGTTTTCCTACGCCTACCGCGAACATACCGGCTGCTTTAATGGCCTCGACACCCACTTCGGCGTCTTCAACGCCAAGGCAATCGCTGTATGGCGTATTGAGCGCATCCGCCGCTCGCAAGAAAATTTCCGGATCCGGCTTGCCATTCGCAACCAGACCGACGTCAACGATATGATCGAAATAATGACCGACGCCCAGCTTTCGGATGACATCCGGCGCATTTTTGCTTGCCGAAGCAAGACCGATCCGGATTCCTTCTTCTTTCAGGCGCATCAGCAGCGATTCGATGCCGGGAAGCAGATTGCTCGGCGTAATTGTGTCTATGAGCTGCTTGTAATAGTCATTCTTTTCCGTGGCGAGTCTGATCTTCTCCTCGATGGACCAATCCTCCTTCCTGCCGCCTCGCACCAGTACGCGTTCCAGTGATTCCATGCGGCTGACTCCCTTCAACTGCTCGTTGAATTCCCGGTCGATGGATATCTCGAGCTCGTCCGCCAGCCTCTTCCACGCCAAATAATGGAACTCCGCCGTGTCCGTAATGACGCCGTCCAAATCAAATATAGCCGCTTTGAAAGTCATGATTGTAATTCACTCCTTGGTTTGATGAAATCATAGGCCTGCTTATTAGCCTGTCCCTTAATCTACACCATTCCAAAAACGTTTTCAATCCCACGATTCAAATTGGTTGTTTGCTGCCCTTATTATTTCCAAAACTATTTTCGTACACCCCGTAATCGACGAAGAAAGGAAGAGAGCACATGATTTCGAATTTACTCGAACGTCATGTGCTCTCTTACTCCATTCACCTTTAATTCATAAAATTCTTCCCAATTACCCGTTGTTAAGATCGATTCCCGGTGTCGGTGCGCTCACGGCAGCTACGATTCTCTCGGAGATTGGCGATGGGTTTTATAAACGGGTCGTCAGGTCGTCATACTTAGGCTCGCGGTGGTTGTCCGGTTGAATAAACTCACGGCACTTCTTCTTCTGTCCAGATCAAAGGGCGTTTTACTAGTACGTATCTTTAAGGTATTTAATATCTTTATATCTTCCAAATATTTATATCTTTTTAATTCTACTAACGGTATCTGAAAAATCAGTTTATACCTCGCTTCCCCATCAAAACCTTTTTCTCTTTCTTTACAAACATAACTTGGTTCAGAACTATTTACTTCCCCATGATCTGATAGAAAGGCACAATCATCATACTTTATTCGATCTACTTTAAATTTCCCAATATTTTCAATCTCTATTGAATCTTTTTTTGTTATTACCTTATAGTTCTTGCCCGATTCAATTAGATTAACTGTAATTGTGTCAAAATTTAATGACTTCTCCCAATAGTACTCGCTATAATTTATTGCATTATAAAATCTAAACACGATATTTGCCGACTCTGCATAACTTTCAAAATAAGTTAACATCAAATTATTATTATCAAGCTTATATTGAAATTCTGTGTCAATTTTATCAAGCCAATCATTTACTTCTTTGGTTGCCCATTTTGGTGTTGTACTTTCTAAATTGGCGATAGTTCTATTGAATTCTATGCGCTCGTTAATATTGGAATACAACATATAAATTATTATGGGTGATAAAATAATAAGCATACTTAATATGTACTTTTGTTTCGATGCATTAGTCTTAACTAATTTATTCAGGATAATTATGGCATATACAGTACATGTAGCTCCAGTCAAACATAAGATCATTACTAAGTATATTACTAGATTAAGAGATTCCTGATTATAGAAATAATGTTTAATTATAAACATAATAAATAGAATGATAAAAGACATACCAAAATAGACTAAAAAATGTAAATTAAGATTATTTTTCATACTTCACCTGTTCTTCTATTAATTCACAAAAAATATCATTTAAGATTCTTTTGATGCAAGGGTTGCATCTAACGTTCTTGTAGCGTTAAGTGACCATAGGGAACGGGTCGTCAGACTTAGGCTCGCAGAAGTTGTCCGGTTGAATTACCCTCGGCTCTGCTTAACTGTATTGTAGTTTTTTGATATATAGTTACCAATGTCCATGTAACTCGTGGCCCAAACCAAACTAAAAAAGACTATTAACCCTATTCCTGTAATTATTAAAATGATTCTCGTGTAAATTCTTTTCCCCTTTTTCTCTATCCTTTCAAGCTTAGAAAATATGCTTCCATAAATAGATAACGCCCCAATTATTAATATATAAAGTCCAAAAAGAAGCCATAATGGGAAATAGTTTACATAGTACATACTGATAAAGAAAGGGAATAAAATAATCCCCCATAATACATGGTTTAAGATTTTCTTCATGTGCAAACTCCGCAGTTTTAGATTTAATAAATATTTGTTTTACACTGATTTCTGATAACGTTCCTGTATTCACGAACCCTCACTGGCTTAAGTGAGCGATAGCGAACGGGTCCGACGGACTTAGCCTGTGCAGGGTTCATCGAAAATCCTCGGACCGGACCGAGGGGCGGATGCCCCGAAGCGTGAATACGTTGTTATCTGCTGTTGCCCTCTTCCCTGAGATGCCTTGACAATATCCCTGCTTTTCTAATGATTTCTATTCGTTCTCCTCTGCCTTCAATTTTCTTAATCATATCTATAGCGGTTTCAAAATTCATGATTACATATCCAGTTTTTTCATATCCTTTTGGAATTTCTGAAAATCTCTTTACGTTTGTTAAAATATAAATCGTGTAACTTTGTGTTTCCTCCCAGAACCAGCTTGCAAATGTTGTCCGTTTATCCGTTATTTCAATTCCTGCTTCCTCCATTACTTCTCTTTCCAATCCTTCATTTATAGATTCATTTAATTCTAATCGTCCTCCTATTGTTGTGAGGACTTTCTCTTCTCTATCCCAAACCATCATTAAGTTCCCGTCATCTAAAATGGGTATACAATGCACGCCACCAATTGGAAAATCAGTTGGAATTTCATTGATAAAGCGCAACATATAAATTCCTCCAAATAAAAAGGTTTACTAGGCTCTAAGGGCAATTGCATATAACGTTCTTGTATTGATATGACGAGGCTTGTCTAGCCCCCCTTTATTTTCACTGAATTCCTCGGCGCGAAGGCAACAGTCAACTCGACAGTTGGCACACTGATATCCGTGGGTTGGGTACCACACTTTATATCCGACCGTCTGAGAATCTGTTCGCTAACTCACGACGCATGTTCACCCTTTAGGACTAATGCAAATACAAGACGCGAATCCATTCCCTCTCTCGCGTTGCCTTCGGGCCCAGGAATTCAGCCTTTTCCTTTTCTTCCTTGGTTTACATCACGTTTGCTTTTAACCAGCTGCTCGAGTCTGTTCCACTTCCCGCGCAATTGCCCAGATAAACCCTAACAGTTCTCTCG
This sequence comes from Paenibacillus sp. R14(2021), assembly GCF_019431355.1. Lineage (NCBI taxonomy): Bacteria > Bacillati > Bacillota > Bacilli > Caryophanales > Paenibacillaceae > Paenibacillus > Paenibacillus sp. R14(2021). The sequence continues at coordinate 729,384 of NZ_CP080269.1, read as the reverse complement.
CTATTGCTGTTGCTGCTACACATTTTTGCTTGCCTCGTTGTACAATAAGTCGAAAATACCGCCCATGCAACCGATGCTGCGCTTTCCATGCAATCGCTTGTACTGCTGCCTCTTGCTTTTGGTTCTTTACCTGCATTCTCTCCGTCATTGCCGGCCGGTGCCGGTATTGCCATGCCGCTTCCGTTACTACCCTCCGTATATGCGCATTTCCAGACTTCGTTATTCGTCCTCGCCAGCTTGACTCCCCACTCGATCGTTCTTGTGGCACGATACCCGCATACGCCATTAGCTGCTGTGGATTTCGAAACCTTGCGAAACTCCCGATTTCTGCTACTAGGGTTACTGCAGTTACGAGTCCCACACCCCGAAGTGCCTGCACAGCTTGAATCACCTCCGCTTGCGGCGCCGTTGTACTCTCCCGTTTAATTTCGTTTTCCAACCGCTCTAATCGGTGTTCACTCTCTAAGACCACATGGAGGTAGTCCTGGAATACATAATGCTCCGCAGTGCGCTCAAATTTCAATGCGCCTAGCCACTTCTTGTAACTCTTCGTCCATCGTTTTTTCAAATGCACGGGTTGATGGATTTGATGACGCAACAAGTTTCACCATGCGTTGTCTTGCACGATGCAGATCTTCTTTTGCATCTTCTCTGGCTCGTACTAAATCCCGCAATGCCTCCGTATCCCGATCCGGTACATAGACACTTGTAAGTTCACCGGCTCTAAACAATTGAGCCAGTCGCATCGCATCTCTGCGGTCTGTTTTCACACGGTCTCCTGCCCGTTTAGGTATGAGCGACGGTGCCACCACGATACAGCTGACCCCCATGCTCGTTAGCCATCGATACAATTCATAACCCGTTGGTCCAGCTTCATAGCAGACCTCCAATTGTTCTTTCTCCCCGAGCTGCTTCAACAACTTCCTCACAGCCTCTGGCTTGTGCGGAATGGTTCCCCAGAACCGCGGTTCTTCTCTTCCGGATTCAGCGATTGCAACAGCGATGGTTTCCTTCGAGACATCCATCCCGATATATTTTGTGGTACTATTCATGTTAACCAGCTCCTTTTTGTTGTAGCTCTGTAGAGTAGTTTGTCCATAAACACCTCTATAACCTACGTTGTACAATTAGGAGCTGGCCTCGTCATCATAACTCACGAGCCCGAGAGGCTTAAGTGACTGAAGGGAACGGGTCGTCAGACTTAGCCTCGCTGGGTTGTCCGACTGAGTTCCCCACGGCACTTCTACTTCGGTCGGACCAAGGGCGTAAGCCCGCAGCGTGAATACGGTGTTATCGGATGTAAACGACTACTTTGAGCTCCTTACAAAGTAACTTACTCTTTGCTGTTTAATTAATAAATAAGTACTAATAGCCTTATCTATAAATCTAATGAATGCTACTAATAATTGAACTAATTCCAATAGTATTTCCTTAAATTCTTGTTCTTCAATATTTCCAAAGCTAATTTTTAAAGATACATCATCTGCAAATACTAAATCCACTTCACTCCGACTGTTGCCTGAGACTATTACTCTTGTAAAGAAATCATCCAAATTCTCTAAATTTAATTGAAAGTCATCATTATAATAATGAAATAGGTTATTTCTTACTGGCAGTATTTTTTCTTTAACAAAAGAGCCATCCCAAGGAGAACATGACTCAATTAATTTCCGGTAATCATCTTTGGTTTTTTTGTCTAAAATACTAATAAACTCAATAATTTTCTTTTTCTCTTTATGCTTGTCAATATATTTTATTGCTTCCCTATAATGCGATAGTGCTATTCTAAAATAATAAAAATTCTCTCCGGCTTTATCTTTCTTGTCACTTAATTCAAAGAGTCTATTGTGTACATATAGAAAATCATTTCGTGCCATAGATAATTTTATAATCCACTGAGATAATACTTCTTGCGGATTGAATACTTCTTTAAATTTAAATACCGCTTCTTGTTTATACATGCTCTCTTGTCCTTTCGTTTATTTCCGATAACGTTGGTGTATTCACGAACCCGAGAGCCTTAAGTGACCGTAGGGAACGAGTCGTCAGACTTAGGCTCGCAGTGGTTGTCCGACTGATTCAGCTTCCCCTGAAAACCCTCGGCCGGACCGAGGGCCGAATGGCCCGAAGCGTGAATATAGTGTTATATGCTGTCGGGGCCTTCCTGAAATACTCTCAATGCTCCAATCTCTCATAACTTGAATTTTTGCTTCTATTCTTGATGCTCTTTAAAATTCCAGGATCCATTTATAGATTGCTTTAATCAATCACAGTATTCACTGGATCAACTCAACATAAGGATTTCTATGTAAACCCTCAATAAAATGATGCTTATCCAATGAATATAGTAATTGCTCCATTATTAAATGCCTCTATTAACTTAACTTTGAGGGAATCTATTCTTCTTTTTAAATAATCTAATTCATCTTTATGTAATTTTGCTTCAGCCCAGCTTTTTATTTTTTCTAATTCTTGAATTAGTGGAGAGAGATCCTTTTTAGTAAGATCTAACCCCGGGTTTAACAACAAAAGTAACTCCAGATTTAACTCCTTTATGGCAGGAACCCATGCTCTCTGAAAAAAACTCTCTGTTGCAACGGGTACATAGAAATCTGTATCTTTAGGTTCTAGAATTATTGCAGCAACTGACAAAACAATCACCGTCTTTAAGTTTTTTTATCAATTTGTCCGGTTGCTAGGACAGAAGTGACTGGCTTCGCCTTCAAATAACTCTTCGTTAGTATTTAAAATCTCGCACTGCCCCGATTGCATATAACGTTACTGTATTCACGAACCCGAGAGGCTTAAGTGACTGGAGGGAACGGGTCGTCAGACTTAGCCTCGCAGTGGTTGTCCAGCTGAATCCACTACCTGGCTTCTCTACTTCGGTCCGGACCAAGGGCGTAAGCCCGCAGCGTGAATACGGTGTTAGGCGACGTCATCTGAATCAATCCACATCTCCCTTAATTCTTCGTCTTTGCAATTATATAGTTCTAACAATTTCAAATATGGGTCTCCCTTTAGGTTTAATAGTTTTGTAAATGCCGGTTCCGTTTTTAGGCCTGTCTGCTTTAATTTAATTATCTGTTTTTTGAAATTATGTCCATACAGTTCTAACATTCTGTATTCAATGATCATATGTTTAAAACCGTTTTGTTCAGTTGTATCCATACCTTGCCCGAAAACCTCAATGGGCCAATCCTTAATTGTGAAATTGATTGTGATTCTTTCCATCTCTTTCGTTACGGAAAATCCAAGATAGGTACTAAACTTCTCTCTAGCTATTAATTCAAATTTAATAAAGTCTTGTACTTCGCAAATAATATCAAGATCGCTACCAATGACATTTATCTCGATTGGAACTGTACCAACCAGAATCGGGTTATATTCTCCAAGTAAATCTAGTATTTTATGCTCCTGCAAAAGCTGATAAACCTCAGCTTGAGTTGCATTTCCTTTCAATAAATAGTTTAAATCCGTCCATTGATTTAAATTCATATATCCTCCTGACATCTGATGTCGCCTAACGTCATATTTACGAACTTCGCAAACACTTCAATTTTATACATATTCGTGAAAATTATTTAACTATCCTGCTGCAAGTTAGTTGAATGAATGGTCTTGGTTTGAACCCGCGTTTGCAAAAACCAACAAATTAAGTGACTTTTTGCACTATCCAGCCCGTTTCGTTTTATGAGGTCAGTCTGTTTTTACTGGTTGACCTCTTTTATCTTGAAGAGGTTTATTTTTTCCGTTCTTTTACCCATAAAAAAAGATGACTTTTTCTAAGTCATCTCGTCAACTTTAATTTTCGATTCTGAGATCTTCAAGCCTGTACGGGTTCGAACACGAGCGGAGACAACGCCTTCGTCTGGCCGATATAGATAAATGCATCATAACGCTTAGACAGACAAGTCGGAACGTAATTCCCCCTCTCTCTTTCGGGGTGATACACGACGCCGATCGCTCGGTGTCCGAGAATGGCTTCGTCCAATACAGAATCGTTCGCGGGGAAAAGTAGAAGCTTGTCTTTCGGACCGAGCCGGTGAAGCAGCTCCTCCCAGCTTCCGTGCATCGCGGGCGGAACGGTCATCTCTTGGGCAGGTGCTCCCCACGATCTTCCTGCGATAACGCTTCCTTCATACGTGCCGAATCCAACGGCGTATACATCTTCCCCGTACTTCTCCCTAAGCAATTGGCCGACGTTGACCATGCCTTCGTCTTTCATGTCCGTCGCTCTTGCATCCCCGATATGCGTGTTGTGCTCCCACACAATTGCTCGTGCGCTCTCCCCATGGAATGCCATCAGCTTCTCAAGAACTTCCACCATATGACGATCCCGAACGTTCCAAGATTGGGCATCGTAACGAATCATTGTTCGGTAATAGTTCTCCGCATCATGGACGGCTAGGGCGTTCAACTCTGCACTTAGCTCTTGCTCTCGGTCTTGTATGAGCACGGAATCCTTCCACTTGTCTTGCAGCCGGCGCAGCAAACGGACGACCTCGTCTTCACAGCCCTCGCCATACAACGACGAAGCCACGCCATAGCTTTGCTCGTCACCACCGTGCGGCTCGAAACACTCGAATACGCGCTTGGCAGCCTCTAACGCCTCGCCGCCCTTCGATTCCAAGTAACCTAGCAGCTCGTTCAATGACTCCCACAGGCTGTACACGTCGATTCCGTAGAAGCCAACCTTCTCTTCCTCGGGTTTTCCCGAATTATAGCTTCGAAGCCATTCCGCGAATTCGGCAATCTCTTGGTTAGCCCACATCCAAGTCGGCCAACGGGCAAAATCCTTCAGGGCTTCCCGCACATTGGATCCGGCATGTCCCTTAATATATCGATTCAGCGCAAAGCACGAAGGCCAATCCCCTTCGACGGCGATAAAGGTATACCCTTTTTCCTCGATGAGACGTTTAGATAAAGCCGCTCGGTGCGTATAAAATTCGGAGGTTCCATGGGAAGCCTCACCAAGCAGCGTGAATTTGGCACTGCCAGCTCGTTCGATTAGGTCACTAGCGCCGAGTGGGCCTGAATAGTTTTTTGCGATTTTGTGAATTACCTTCATGTAATCGTTCTCGCTCATCTGTTTCACCTCAATAGGATAGATGTTTGTCGGTACACTTTGCTGGGGGATGCGGACAATTTCCCAACGGAAAAATAAGCATATGTTATCTTATCCAAAAATATGGAGGGTATCCTATTGTACGCAGAACAACGGAACCAACAGCATCTCCCATCAAGATTATGAATTACGCAAAAAATTCCGGCGTCTAAGGGTGTCAATTATCGAAAATTGGCTTATCAGCTTTTCGAGTGTATCCGTTACCATTGCTAATTCACTTGGAGTAATTAGCTGCTCTAAGTCTTGATACATTTTGGACTCGAAGTCTTTAATGTGCTCGGCTTTTTCTATCCCTTTCTCCGTCAGCTGCAATAACAGATACCTCGCATCGGAAGGGTTCACGACTTTCTCCAATAATGCTTCTTCTGCCATCCGATCGATTAAACGAGATGGACTTCCGGACTCACATACTAACAATCCTCCCAATTCCTTTAACGAAAGCGGCTGTCGTTGTTCAAGTACGCGGATGACCTCTGCTTGAGACGCGGTTAAATGGATTGTCTTCATAAATTCGTTCAATTGCCTGTTTCCTAGTCGTTGAGCAGCGAGAATAAAATACCGGAAACGTTCAGTTTCGAAATGAGGCATAGTCGTCTGGTTCTCCAATTCATTAAGCAATAATATGTGGAATGACTTCCGGGTCATGATTAGCCAACACGATGCGACAGTCGTCCCTTTTGGAAAAATCACTTACCCATTGGAGCGAACTGCTCGCCTCCCTTTTGTTCGTCGTTAATCCGGGGAGTATTAATTCCTTCCAAGATCGTTGTGCATAGCCCACATCCGCTACGATCAGTACCCAACCCTGTGATGTAGCGACCATGACCGAAAATTGTCCCTTACTGTGCCCTGGCGTATGTACGAGATACACTGAACCATCCTGAAACAAGTCGATTCCTTTATTGTAAGGACCGAACGGAATGGTTTCCAATGAAAAGGTATCAATCGGTACGTCGCGCCACATCGAACGGATATAGCCGAAATCCTTTTCAGCTGCTTTCCATTCCACTTCACTAGTTAGGATTCTTCTCGCACTGCGAACATGGCTGACTCCGCTAACATGATCTGAATGTAGATGCGTGAGAAGCACATAATCGAGGTCCGCGGCCTTAAGTCCCAAAGTCTCCAATTGCTCTCTAATCGACTGTCCGGCCGGCAGTTTCCCCTGAAACATCGCGTGAGAAAACCATCCCAAGTGACGCTTCGGATTTGTACGCATGTCTTCATGCCACCCCGTATCGATTAGAACTCGTCCTTTTGGATGATCAATAAGATACGTGGAAACGGGAACCCAAGTTTTGCAGGATTCTGAACGCATAAAACCTGTATAAGGGGCAGGGTGCATCGTTTTCTCCCGAAAAGCTAGAGAACGGTCAATGCGAACGGATCCAGTTTGCCATACATGAATTTTGGTCATAAAACTCCCCTCCTTTAGATGTTCTGTCATCTAATACTATAAATGACGTGTCATCTATTATGCAAATTCGGGGAGAAGGTGAGTGCGATAACTTATATTTTCTGTCTCCGATGATGGAATAAGTAATAAACGACAAGTGTTATTATCATAAGAAGTCCACCGATCAGATACATCGTGTGATAGCTTGTCACTGCCGCAAGAATGCCGAGCAGATAAGAACCTATCCCATACCCTGAGTCAAAAAACACTAAAAACGTACTGATTGCGACGCCTCTACGATGACCGGAAGAGGATTTAATCGCTATGGTCATAAAGCTAGGAAAGATAGCGCCATATCCGAGTCCAATAATTCCTGCCGAAATAAGAAATACAGGTGTCGAATAAGCTTGGCTCAACATAATCATCCCGATAATGAATAAGATGATTCCTGGATAAGCGAGGATATGTTCTCCTTTTCGATCGAACAATCGGCCGGTAAAGGGACGACTTATAAGGATCATCAATGCGAGTATGACAAAGAAGTAGCTTGCACTACGCTCCAGACCAAGGGTTTTGGCATATACGGAGATAAATGTAGATAAGGCACCATAAGAAAAAGCAAGAAAAAAACCTGCTATGGAAATAGGTATTGCCGGCGTCTCAATGTAACGTCTAAACCCCTTTACAACAGCTACTGATGTTGAACGGTCCGCATGTTTAGGAAAACTTGTGAACATCCCGAACAATAAAGACAGCAGCGAAAATACAGCGACTGTTAGGAACAAGACACCGTAACTAGCTTGCGCTGTTATCCATAAGCCTACAAAAGGCCCGATTACCATCGCAAGACTCATAAACAAACTAAAATACCCGACTCCCTCTCCTTTCCGATCTTCAGGGATCGTATCCAGAGCAATGGCTGGAGTGGATGTGGTCACAATTCCAAAAGCAAAGCCATGAATAATCCGCAGCCCGAGGAGCATGGAATTGTTGTCAATCCATGTATACAAAAAGCTGCACACCGTGGAAATAATCAATGAAATAACTAAAAGCTTGCGTCTGTTAATCTCTTCTAGCCACTTCCCAGTTAAAGGTCTTGAAATGACCGCAGTAATAACAAAAAGCGTGATTACAAGTCCGATTCCTTGCTTATTCTCATGCAGCTCCTCGAGTACGAACTGCGGCAAGGTCACGGCTAAAATATAAAAGGTCATGAAGATAAAAAAATGACATAAACTGATCGTTACGAAATCCTGACGCCATAATCTGTCTTTCACCATGTTGTCCCTTCGCCTCCACTTTCATATCCATCTTCAGGATAACCCGAACCAGACAGTTTAAAACTGTTCTTCTTTAGACTTCGGTCCCTATTTTCTCAAACAAAACAAAAAACTGACCCCTGGATCCGATCTGACTGGGAGCATGGGGATGTGTGGAATTCGAACCCTGATGGAAGCAATGCGAAAGTGTTTCTTAAAAATATTAATGCAGGTTCAGCGTATTATGAACGACGGAGCTTGGATTTCGTTGTTGCATGGTATGATCCTCATCGTTAATGAAATACTAATGCTATCTATATGATCTTCTATGGAAATTACATAGAATGCTTATCCAAGGCTTTCCAGCGATCATTAGAATTTATGTTTAGACATCACAAGCCCGGGCTACGAAGTAGGAGGTTCAGTATGAAGATTGTGGTTATTGGCGGCAGTGGGCTCATCGGAAAAAAACTTGTTCACAAGCTCACGAAGCTTGGCCATCAGGTCGTTGAGGCATCACCTAGCACAGGCGAGTTCTTCGAGACATCAGGTCGCAATCTCCTGGCCGCAGAAGCGGCCGCTGGTGAGGGACATCACGTTGAACTGTCGGTCGTCGGCACCGACTGTCTTCCCCAGAATGGGTACTACCGAGCGAAGGTGGCCCAAGAAAATCTGATCAAGGCTTCGAACGTTCCCTATACCATCCTTCGTGCAACGCAGTTCTTCGAGTTCGTCGGCGGCATCGCCCAAGAGGCCAGCGATGGACAAACTGTTCGCTTGTCGCCTGCATTTCTCCAGCCAATCTTGTCGGATGACGTTGCGGCTGCACTGGCCGACGTCACACTCGGGGTGCCTATGAATGGCATGGTTGAAGTGGCTGGCCCCGAAAAGATATGCCTCGATCTCGTGCGCCGATTTTTGAGCGCGAACAAAGACGCACGTCAGGTGACCACAGACGTCCACGCACGCTACTTCGGCACAGATAGGAAGGTGGGAGATCATGGACGTCTATGAGGCGGTGACGAGCCGACGGGCAGTGCGCGGATTCACCGACCGGCCTATACCGAAGGAGGTGCTGGAGCGCGTGCTGTCCGCCGCGGCTTGGTCGCCGTCCGGATCGAACCTCCAGCCGTGGCACGCCTACGTGCTGACCGGCGCGCCGCTGACCGAGCTCAAGAAGCGCGCCGGCGATCGCGTAGCCGCAGGCGACCCCTGGGACGAGCCGGAGTACGATCAGTACCCGCCCGCACTGAAGTCCCCGTACCACGAGCGCCGATCCGCCTTCGGCAAGCAGCGCTACGGCGCACTCGGTATCTTGCGCGAGGACAGGGAGGCGAGCCAGAGGGCCGCTTCCGCGAACTGGGACTGTTTCGGCGCGCCCGCCGCCCTGTTCTGCTACATCGACCGCGACATGTGCCCGCCCCAATGGGCCGATGTGGGCATGTATCTGCAGACCGTCATGCTGTTGCTCCGCGCCGAAGGGCTGCACAGTTGTACGCAGATGGCGTGGGCGAAGTATCACAAGACCGTCGCGGAGATCCTATCACCCCCGGAAGATCTCATCCTCTTCTGCGGCATGTCGATCGGGTTCGAGGACGTCACGGTGAGTCACGCCCGTACGGGCCGGGCGCCGCTCGACGAGACGGTCAGGTTCGTCGAGGGTTAGAAGCCGTTGCTCTACCAATCAGGTGAGCGTGGGTTCGAGTGCGGTTTCCCGGTCGGGTGATCTTTCAGGCGGGTGTGCATGACAGCAGGGCCTCCTGTACAGCTCGGGGTTGTCGAGACCAACGAGCGCCCAGGAGGCCCTGTTGTCGTAGTTGTACGCCCTCGCGTCATGCATTTATGATACAAGCCCTAGCCCTTTTCAGTTGTTTTGTAATTCAATAAATTATGAACTAAAGAGTAAAAAAAAGGATTTCTTTCTACAACGTATCAAGAAATCCGGGCAAGTAAGTCTGAAAGGTCTCCAAATTAATGCTCATATACCTCGTTTGCGCTTCTTTACGTACCGTGATCAATTTCGCCTCCCTTAATGTACGCAAATGATACGAATTATTCGATTTTGAAGTACCATGAATGTCGTTTACTTCTCCGCAATTCATCTCCTTCATGTTAGCGTATAGACCTCGTATGATTTCTAATCTTGTTTCATCAGCTAATGCCTTAAATATTCTGGCCCTGTGCTCATCATTCAATATCTTCTCAGTAGTCATAAAACTATTGTACTAAGATGTCGGAATAAATCAAGTCCCTAGGAAAGACTTATCTTGCATCATTGGAAACCTCCAATTGTCCGTGCATGAAGTTTCTTGGATAAATTGCAGCGATGCTTAGTATCAGGAACAAGATTCCCCCAAGTACGACGTATTGCGTACTTAAACCTGATATGAATAGTCCGCATACACTTGCACCAAGTGTTGTTCCCAGGTTGGCGGATGTCAGAAAGATGCCATTCGCGAATTCGGGAGCCTCAGGTGATGCAGACACAATCCAATATTGAGTTATGTTGCCTCCTATGCCGCCCAATACTCCCCAAATCAAAATAATGATGGCCATTGGCACACTGAACTGTCCCATGATGAAAAGCAGGGTGTAAACTGCTCCCAACGCAAACGGATAAGTCATTACCGTTCTTAATGCATGATTGGTAAGCAGCTTCCCTGCAATCATGTTTCCAACAATATTGGCCGCACCATATAGGAATAACATCAAACTAATTGTATTCCCGGCATAATTAGTCACGGTTTTCAGATACTCGGCAAGGTAACTGTACACCCCGAATACGGCTCCGTTCATGAAGATCACAGCGGCAACGGAGAGCCATATTATGGATCTTCTTAATACGCGTAACTGAGTACCATAAGTGAGACTTTTCACAACAGGCATCGATGGTACGCACAGAAGTGTTGCCATGAATGCGACTGTCGTTACAGCAGCAAAGAACAACATCGCATAAGCCAGCGAAGTGGCGGTAGCAATCAAACTTGAGACAGGTACGCCAAGCACCATCCCTGCAGACACACCAACGAATACTTTGGCCACTGCCTTCGAAGCGTCATCCTTGCTTACGGACGCAGCTGCGACGGTAAATGCCATTGAACAATAAACAGGATGGAAAAATGCCGGAACGACACGTGCAATCAATAATACGGTAAAGTCTGTTGTGATAGCGGAAACAAGATTACTCACAATAAAAATGCCAAGCACAAACAGCATGACTTTCTTGCGGTTCATCCGCGAAAACAATGAAGGTAATATGGGGCCAGAGACGGCAACCGTCAGCGCAAAGAGACTCACGATTAACCCAGCAGTGGAAATGCTGACACCGAAGTGGTCCGCAATGAAAGGCAAGATTCCGATTACGCCCATCTCGGTATTTAAGATACTGAATACACCCAGTGTTAATATATAGACAAGCAACTGATTGCGTTTAATCGTCATAGGCCATGGACGTCGAGAGATCACGGTAGGGATTGATCTGCGCCTGGAGATCGACAATCTTCTGCTTTGCAATACCAATTGCGTCAGCGCCTGCGATTAAGCGCTTCGGCGGTTGCTCTTGGCTAGCAATCATGAGGAGCGCGCTCGCAAGCTTGTTCGGATCGCCGGACTGTTGCCCGTTCTGTCCATTAAAAAATGCCAAGTAATTAGCTCTGCGTTCCGCATAGTCCTCAAACGATGGTTTGGCGTAAGTTGATGACGCCTCCGTTAGAAGTTCCGTACGGAAAAAGCCCGGGTTGACAATGGTCGTATGAATGCCGAATGGGGTTACCTCTGGCGCCAGCGACTCCATCCACCCCTCAAGCGCAAATTTCGATGCGCAATAGGCGGAATTGAACTCGAATCCAGAAAGGCCAGCGCCCGATGAAATCGAGATGATATGACCGGAACGTTGCTTGCGCATGACCGGCAACACTGTCCGGGTAACATGCATGGGGCCAAATAAGGCCACTTGCAGCTGACGTTCGATTTGTTCCGAGGTCAGTTCCTCGAAGAACCCCCCATAATAGTGTGCAGCATTATTGACCAGCACATCGATGGTACCGAACTGGTCGATTGCCGCATTGACTGCGGATTGTGCATCTTCAGGCCGGGTGACGTCCAATTGGACGACCCTTACATTTTCGTTTTCACCGATTGCCTTGCCCACTACATTCGTGTTACGGCCGGTAGCGACTACCCTGTGTCCCGCGTTCAAAGCAGCCTTCGCGATTGTTGTGCCCATTCCCCGACCGGCTCCCGTGATAAACCAAACCTTTGACGCATCCATGTTATTCATTGCCTCCAGCCTTTCCAAGTGTGATGTGAATCATATTGCTCTTTGTATTTATTTTAGCTTACAATTTGTATATAACAAATACTCATATCTTATAATAAGATATGCTTATTGGGCATTTCATGAACGTGTATGATAAAGCAACAAGGAGGCGTTTAGATGGAAGTTAGAGTTTTGCGTTATTTTCTTACTGTTGCAAGAGAAGGCAGCATTACGGCGGCGGCTGATTTTTTGCATCTTACACAACCAACCCTGTCTAGACAATTAAAAGATCTTGAGCAAGCGCTAGGAAAAAAACTATTTATTCGCAGCAGTCACAGTATCGTTCTTACTGATGAAGGCATGCTCTTAAGAAAGAGAGCCGAAGAAATCGTTGATATGGTCGATAAATTAGAGGCGGAGTTTAGCTCCATGGAAGAAACAATTAGCGGTGATATTTACATAGGCGGCGGGGAAACAGAAGCCATGAAACTGATTGCACGGGTAATTAAAGAATTACAGTTTAGTTATCCAAATATACGGTATCACCTCTATAGCGGAAACGAGGATGATGTAACTGAACGGCTTGACAAGGGATTGCTTGACTTTGGCATATTAATTCAACCAGCCGAAGTATCAAAATACAATTATATCAATATCCCCGCCAAAGATGTCTGGGGCGTTATTATGAGGGAAGACAGTCCCCTTGCTTGGAAAGCTGCCATCCAACCAGCGGATTTAAGAAATGTTCCACTAATCTGTTCAAGACAGGCTATGAAGCAGACGTTTTCTAAAAATGAATTTTCGGATTGGTTTGGCGAGGATTTTGGTAAATTAAATGTCGTGGCTACATACAATCTTGCTTATAATGCTGCGATTATGGTTAAAGAAGGTATTGGTTATGCAATAACGCTTGATAAAATTGTGGATACGTCTCGTGATAGTAACCTTTGTTTTAAATTTCTTCAGCCAAAACTTGAATCTGGTTTAAGTATGGTTTGGAAAAAGCATCAGGTCTTTTCGGCTGCTGCCGATTTATTTTTAAAAGAAATTCAGGCGAAATTAACAAACGTGTAGGCCGCCAACCGGTGTTCTGACTAACCACATAAAAAAAGCCGCCGTCTCCGGCAGGCTTCATGCCCATCTTATTTCTTCTCTTTCTTCTCCTTCATCTTAAACATCGTCTGTGTATGGTCGACAACATAATAGTGCCGCTTCAGCTGATGCTCGGTGAGCTCACCAAGCATCTCATCGTCCTCAGCCAGCAAAATACGCATAATCCCCTTACCTCCTGTTGTGACGAGTCCATAGAACTCAAATATACCAAGGAATTCTGAAATAAACATGAAAAGAAAAAACCCATAACACAGAAAAGGCCGCGATTTACGCGGCCTGTAATGAGATCATATTCTTGTCATCCGACAATGTTTAAGCGCCTCTCGTTATAGCTATCATTGCTGTTTGCGTCCAATGTACATCAAATGTTCAGCTATACTCAGCAAATCTTCGCGCTCGCACACTTGCTCTGCTAAATCGAGCCATGCCGTTACCACTTCTGGTGATTGTCTTAGGAGCTCTGTTTCGCGCATATATAAGAAGCTCTCGCAATTAAGGAGATGAAGCTTTTCCAGGCAAAAAGGCTTGAAAAAAGAAAGCACATCTCTTGGGCGTATGAAGAAATTTTCCGAAAACCCGTATCCCGTAAAATTCTTATCTTCGACTATTGCATGAAGCTGAGAACGATTCTCCTTGTTCAATATCAAGCTTGGGTCCCGAAGTAGATAATCCCATACGAATGAATACGAAGATACAAATGCCACAAACAGTGTCCCGTTTGGCTTTAATTTTCGCAAGCATTCATTAATCGTGACAATCCTGTCGTCCTCTTCCATTAGATGATACATCGGTCCCATGCAGAGAATGTGGTCATATTGGTCATCTTCAATTCCTGATAAGTCTCTGCAATCTACTTGTAATCCTTTCAGAGGCAGTTCAAGTTCTTGTGCCTTCCGCAATGCAAAGTCTACGTTGTTCTGGGAAAGGTCCGCTAAGGTTACCTGGCAGCCGAGCTCCGAAAGGTAAAGGGAATACTTACCAGGACCCCCACCGAGGTCCAACACCTTGTCATTTGGTTGAACATAGCGGGTTATATACCGTTTAGTAAGCTCATATTCGACTTGGTGGCGTTCAAGCCGGTTCCATTCATATTCAACAGTTTCATCATAAAATTTTCGAACAACTTCAAGACTGTCCATGCAATCACTCCTCATTAAAACGTTGTAATAACTGCATTTGCCCACTCCATAGTCGGATGTCCTTCATACGATATAACGTACCATATGCTGGGTCAAGTGTAATTATATGCGCGCACAAGGTTCCCATCCGTCCGAGAAGCGGAAGGCATTCTCTGGAAGTCATTCTTTCACAGGTCAACGAGGCCTTGTCATCGATGTCAGTAAAATGAAGCAAATTCATCTAAATAAAAAGAAAAGCACTGCCATTGTCGGATCGGGCAACACCGTAGGAAGAATAGCTAAAACGCTTGCGCCGCTCGGATATATCGCTCCGTTTGGCGACAGTCCTACCGTAGGGATCGGCGGCATCACGCTAGGCGGAGGAATCGGACCGCTTCAACGGAGGCCTCGTCAGCGACAATTTGATTGCGCTCGAAATGGTAGACGCGAAAGGTAGAGTCATTCGCGCCAACAAGAAACGCAACGCGGATCTCCTGTGGGCTTCCAAAGGGGGCGGCGGCGGTAACTTCGGCGTATACACCAAGTACAAATTCAAACTGCATTCCGCTCCGGAGAAAGCTACGGTATACCGCATCACCTGGCCATGGGATCAATTCCCGGAGGTACTCAAAGCTTGGCAAAAATGGGCGCCCTGCGTGGATAACAGACTGGGCAGCGAGCTGTCGATCGGTCCGAAAAAGGGCGGTAACGTCACCATGAACGGGCTTTTCCTCGGATCCAAGACGGAGGCGCTCCGTCTATTAAAGCCCATGACAAGCATCGGAACGACAACGAGCAAGATCATTCGCTTATTACCTTACCCGAAAGTTGTGGACTTCCTGTTACCTCCTGATCCTATCCTTACGCAAAGGGAAAGCAACCAGTTCTCCAGCGGTTTCGGCCGACATCCGTTCCCGGATAAGGCCATCAAGTCCATGCGTAAGTTCTTAGAGCAGGTAGAAGACGAATTCGCGGGCTTCTTCTTTCTCAACTGGGGCGGAGCCGTAAGCCGCGTAGCGCCTAAAGCGACGGCATTCTACTGGCGGAAAGCGAAATTTTACGTCGAGTGGAACAGCTCATGGACCAAGAAATCCGATGCCGCCAAGAATATTGCCGTCGCTCGCGAAACGCGCCGGAAGCTGCAGCCATATATCGTGGGGTCCTACATCAATGTTCCGGACCAAGGAATCAAAAATTCCGGACCGGTCTACTACGGCGCGAACTATCCTCGTTTGCGGAGAGTAAAAGCGAAATATGATCCGGGAAATGTGTTTAATAATCCGCAAAGTATTCCGCCGGCAGGCCGAAGCAAGGCTAATAATTCGTTAATCCGTTTTTCCTATTTTCCCGGAACGGTGAAATGTGATATAATGAGCCAAATCACATACGGGAACACAAGGTGGAGTCTGTTCAATGAACAGGCTCTTTCTGTGTTTTTTTAGGGAAAGGGTGGACTCATGGCGTTATTCTTACCGTTAATGCTCATCATCTTAAGCACCAAAATCGCAGGAGATATTTCCGTAAGACTAGGGCAGCCATCGGTGTTAGGCAAGCTCGTTATCGGCGTTGTTATCGGGCCCGCCGTGCTCGGCTGGGTTCAAAACTCCGATGTCATTCAAGCATTCAGTCATATTGGAGTATTGCTGCTGATGTTTATGGCTGGTCTTGAAACGGACATCAAGGAGCTTAATAATAATCGCAATTCTTCTATTGCCGTTGCCGTAGGTGGTATTATCCTGCCGTTACTAGGCGGCTATATGACAGGAATTGTACTCGGACTCGGCAATAGCCACGCAATATTTCTAGGCTTGCTGCTCTCTGCTACGTCCGTCAGCATTTCCGTTCAGACATTCCGCGAGCTTGGGCAGCTCAAAAGCCGCGAGAGTACAACTGTTTTAGGTGCAGCGCTTGTCGATGATATTCTAGTCGTCATTACGCTTGCCGTAATGATGAGCTTTTTAACCAACGAGCAAATTAGCATCTCCCTCGTGATCGGAAAGAAAATGATCTTTTTCGCCTTGGTTATTTTGGTTGGCTGGAAAGTCGTTCCGTATATCATGAAAAAGTTCTCCCATCTTAAAATTACCGAGCCGGTTATTAGTACCGCCTTTATGATTTGCCTGTTCTTCTCTTATGGCGCTGAATACTTGGGCATCGCTGGAATTATTGGTGCATTTGCTGCCGGTATTGCCGTTTCCAGAACGGAATTTAAGCATGAAGTAGAGAAAAAAATGGAGCCTATCGCCTACGCTGTGTTTGTGCCAGTCTTTTACGTAAGCATCGGGCTTTCCGTTTCCTTTGAAGGATTTTCCAACCAATTGGGTCTTATTGTTGGGTTGACCCTTGTTGCCGTACTCGCCAAAATAATCGGTGCAGGACTTGGTGCCAGGTTAACCGGCTTCAATATGCATTCTTCACTGATAATCGGCTCTGGCATGGTTTCACGCGGCGAAGTTGCCCTCATTTTAGCCACAACCGGACTTGCTTCAAATCTCGTTAACCGAACCTATTTTACTACCTTGGTAATTGCCGTTATCCTGACCACGATTGCAACGCCACCGCTTCTCAAAGCCTTATATGGCAAGCAATCGGCTTCTTAGCCGCCAGATTTTTGCGCACTAACGTTTAGATAGCTGAATGCAGTTATAATATCAGTATGCAGTTATATAATTGTTTACTTATATAATCAGTCGTGTATAATACAAACGTAGAGGCAAGGAATGGAAAGGAGTGTGGATGAACATGCAATCCATCGAAGAAGTGTCTGAATCCCTAAAGCTTCTCTCCGATAAAACCAGATTGACGATCATGGCGCTGCTCCGGCATAAAGAAATGTGCGTCTGCGATATCGTCGATTTATTGGAGGCTTCACAACCTAACGTCAGCCAGCATTTGAAAAAACTCAAAACGGGCGGTCTAATCAATGAAGAGCGGCGAAGCCAGTGGGTTTATTATTCTTTAAATGTAGAAGATAAGCCTTATTTGAAGCAGGTTATCGAACATCTTCCTTCGCTGGAGGAACAAATCAATGCTATGAAATCACAAGGCTGTACCTAATTTCAGGAGGCACTATGCTGGCTATTGCGTCGATCATTTTTCTCATTACGTTAGTATTTGTTATCTGGCAGCCTAAAGGCCTTAACATCGGCTGGTCTGCTTGCGGCGGCGCTGTTATCGCCTTAATCTGCGGTGTCGTCCATTTTCACGATGTATGGGACGTAACCCAGATTGTTTGGAACGCCACACTTGCGTTCGTGGCCGTTATTCTGATTTCGCTCATACTCGATGAGATTGGTTTCTTCGAGTGGGCAGCGCTTCACATGGCTCGGTTCGCCAAGGGGAACGGGAATCTCATGTTCGTCTATGTGATCTTGCTTGGCGCCGCGGTTGCTGCATTCTTCGCAAATGACGGTGCAGCGCTCATCTTGACGCCAATCGTCCTGGCAATGGTTAGAGCGCTGAAGTTTGATGAACGCATGATTCTTCCCTTCATCATGGCGAGTGGATTCATCTCCGATACAGCTTCGCTGCCGCTGGTCGTCAGCAACCTCGTGAACATTGTGTCGTCAGACTTCTTCGGCGTAGGATTTGCGGAGTATGCCAGCCGGATGATCGTTCCGACGCTCTTCTCGGTCGCTGCCAGCTTGCTGGTGCTCTTCCTTTTCTATCGGAGCAGCATACCGAAGCATTATGACCTGACTCAGCTGAAGAAACCGGTCGATGCGATTAAGGACATCAGATTATTCAAGATCTCTTGGATCATCCTTGCCGTTCTTCTCATCGCATATTTAACGAGTGAATTTATTGAGGTTCCGGTATCCATTTTTGCAGGCGCAGCAGCACTCGTCTTCTTGTTCCTTGCTAGGCGGAGCCGGGTAATCCATACCTGGAAGCTTGTAAAAGGAGCACCATGGGCCGTGGTTGTCTTCTCTATCGGTATGTACGTCGTCGTTTATGGTCTTCGAAACGTTGGCTTGACAGATGAGCTCGGCAAGCTCTTCAAATGGACGGGTGAGCAAGGCTTGTTCGTCGCAACGGTAGGTTCCGGCTTCATTGCGGCCATTCTCTCCTCCATCATGAACAATATGCCGACCGTCATGATCGATGCGCTGGCCATTCACGGTATGAACAAGGCGGGCATATTTCGTGAAGCGTTCATCTATGCGAATGTGATCGGTTCCGATTTGGGCCCCAAGATTACACCGATCGGATCGCTCGCCACCCTGCTTTGGCTGCATGTACTGTCGAGCAAAGGCGTGAAGATCTCCTGGGGCGCTTACTTCAAGACCGGCATTATTCTAACGGTCCCGGTGTTGTTCATTACGCTATCCGGGCTTTATCTATGGCTTAAAGTCTTAGGCTGATTTCTCGCTAACTCACCATTCAATCCTAAAGGGGTAATTCAAAATGAGTAACAAACCACTTGTCTATTTCTTATGCACCGGTAACTCTTGCCGCAGTCAAATCGCCGATGGCTTCCTGAGCGCCCTCGGAGGCGACAAATACGAAGTGAAAAGCGCAGGGCTTGAAGCACACGGATTAAATCCTCGCGCCGTTCAAGTCATGGAGGAAGCCGGCATCGATATCAGCGGCAATAGCTCCAATGTTATCGATACGGAGACGTTAAACCGAGCAACTTACGTCGTTACGCTTTGTGGACATGCCGACGAACATTGCCCTGTGATCATGAACAAGAATGTTATCAAATGGCACTGGGGCTTCGAAGACCCTGCGAAAGCAATTGGAACTGAAGAAGAAATCATGGTTCAGTTCAGAAACACTCGAGACGCCATTAAAGCCCGTATCGAGCAATTCCTAGTAGACGGTAAATAAGCATATAGGCGAATCGCTAGATAGAACTAATAATTGAACGGACACAACAAAACAAGGAGCAAGCTGCCCTAACTAGCAGCTGCTCCTTGTTTGCATAATAGCTGCTATACCATTGATCCTGCCGCCAGCTCGGCGAAAGGAAAGACGGCTGGGGCGCCCTCGACAATTTCGGCAGGCGCACATATGATAACCCAGCAGCTTGCAGAAGTATAGCGTTTACCGAAGGTGTGCTATGAAGAGGAAGCGGAAAATCCGTTCGGCATCCGTCAAACAGAGCCGGCCATCACCTACAAGTAAAGCGGCAAAGAAGGCCAAGCGAAGCGCCGTCCATCCGGCGCGTCCGAGGCGCAAATTGCGAACCTCGAAGAAAACGGGGCGTCTAAGGCATCGCTCCGGAGGAAAACGGTCTGCACGCCGGAGACTGAAGTTCGCTGCAGCGCAGTCCGCGGTTCTGCATGCGCCTGCGCTGCAGCTGCCCGAAGCCCGGCCTTTCGAGGCTCAGCCCCCCAATGAACGCCAGCAGTCTGGCGAACGGCTTTCCATCCTTTATGTCGTCCATACCTTTTATCCGGAGTCTTACACCGGAACCGAGAAATTCGTGCTGAACGTGGCCAGAAGCATGCAGGAGCGAGGCCATCGCGTAAAAGTCGTGACTTACAGCGGTCAGCTTTCGGAGCAGGCCACTTCCCCGGACGAAATCGCGAGCGAAGAATACGTCTATGACGGCGTACCGGTACTGGCCTATCGGATCCAGGCGGCAGATCCGGCCCAATCGGCTACGAACGTCGAAGAACCCCGGCTGTCGGCGTGGGCGGAAGCCGTCCTGATCCGGGAGCAGCCGAACTTGATTCACATCGCGCATGCCATGCGCGGCATCGAGTTCGTGCAGGCCGCCCGCAGGCTGGGAATCCCGTATGTCATGACGTTAACGGACTATTGGTCCATATGCCCGCGTTCGATTTTGGTGCGGGTCGACAAACAGCTCTGCGCCGGGCCGGAAGGCGGGCTGGCCTGTATGGCCCATTGCCAGATTCCGCAAGCAAGCGAACGCCTCCTCACGCTCGCGCCCCTGCTTCATGGCGCGCAGCGCATCTTCTCGCCGTCCGCTTTTCTGGCTTCCTACACCCAGCATGTGCTGCCTTCGCTCCGGATTGAAGTGCTTCCCCACGGGATGCGGCGGGAGACGCTTGTCCCGAACGCCAAAACATATCGGACTGGCGCCCCGATTACGCTCGTCTACGGCGGATCGTTAAACGAACATAAAGGCGTTCACGTTCTACTTCAAGCGATGTCCTTGGTGCCGTACCGCCGGCTCAGGCTGCATCTCTACGGTTCCGGCAAGCCGGAATATGCGGAGGTGCTGAAGCGGATGGCGTCCGGAGATCGGCGCATTTCGTTTCGCGGCACGTACACCGAATCGGAACTCCCTCGCATTTACCAAGAAGCCGATATCGCCGTCGTGCCTTCAATCTGGTACGAGAATTATCCGCTCGCCCTTCACGAAGCGCTGGCATCGCATTTGCCGGTAATCGCCTCCAACGTAGGCGGAATGTCCGAGAAAATCGTCGACGGACTTAACGGTTATACGTTCCGCGTGGGCGATGCCCGTCATTTGGCGGAGCGTCTTCGCATGCTGCTCCGCAAGCCGAAGCTGATCAATGCCTTAAGGGCTGGGGCGATCTCCGGGTCTCTCCAATCCCAATCTTGCCGGATGTTCAGTAGTAAATTTCTCTAATACATGTTATGATCCATAATCCAAATGGAACCGTAAACGACAACGGCTACAATGAACAGACCGAGAATGAGCGTTATGAGGTTATAACGCGGGCGCTCCTCTTCCCGCAAGTGCATGAAGAACAGCAGCTGCACGAGAAATTGCAAAGCCGCCGTAATCAGAAGCACAAGGAACGTTGCCGTTTTCCCGAACCAGTCATCCACAACAGCAAGGATCGGGATAATCGTCAGGATGATGGAGAGGGCAAATCCGATTACATATTCCTTCAGTGATCCGTGATGCTTGACATGACTACCATGGTCTCCATGTCCGATTGTGTTGTGCTGCGCCAAGTCAACTCACCCCCAATAAGTAAACGAACGTGAATACGAATATCCATACGGCATCCAAGAAGTGCCAATATAAACTCGTAATATGTACTTTTCGCTGCGTGACGGGTGTTATGCCGTGCCGGCTCAGCTGTATGATCAATGCGGTGATCCAGCAGATTCCGAGTGAGACATGCATCCCGTGCGTACCGACAAGCGTGAAGAAACCGGATAGAAACGCGTTGGAATGAATCGTATGCCCCTCGTCCACGAGCTTCAAGAATTCCGTTACTTCCATCCCGATAAAGCAGGCACCGAGCAGGATCGTCACAAGCAGCCAGCCGATCAGTCCTTTCCGGCTTCCCGCGTTCAAAGCCAGCACGGCCAAACCGCTGGTAAAGCTGCTCGTCAGCAGAATGAACGTTTCGACGATGACGCCGGGCAGTTCGAAGATTTCTTTCGCCCCGGGTCCGCCTGCCGTATTTTCGTGAAGCACGAAATAGGTAGCAAACAGCGTAGCGAACAAAATGCAGTCGGTGATAAGAAAGATCCAGAAGCCGAACTTTCGAAGCTCCTCCAAATCGTGATGGCCTTCATGGCCGCCCTCATGCGCAAAAGGTTGATGGTGAGCGTGCGCCATTAGACAATCCTCCCTGCTTTTGCTTCCGTACGTTTAATTTCGTCTACAGGAATATAGTAATCGGTATCGTAGTTGAACGAATGTGCCAGCATGGTTAAGGCAATGCCGATAAAGCCGGGAATTGCAATCCAGAGCCAGTGAAACACAAGACCAAAGCCGACCGTAAACCAGCAGATGGCTTGAATAAAAGGGATCGGCGAGTTTTTCGGCATATGGATAGGCTCGAGCTTCGGCCTCGCCTTTGGCGCTTTCCCTGCGGCGATTCGCTCCTTCTCCTCCCACCAGTCATCTCGGTCGGTAACGACTGGTATTGTCGCGAAGTTATAGAGAGGCGCCGGTGATGGGATGGACCATTCCAGCGTGCGGGCACCCCACGGATCGCCAGTGGTGTCCTTTTCCATAAACTTAATGCTGTGCGCGATCTGCCATACTTGGAACAGGAAGCCGAGTCCCATGAGGAAGCCGCCAATGGTTGACGTGAAATTCATCGCCCACCAGCCTTTGTCCCAGCCGTAAGAACTAAGCCGGCGGGTCATGCCGTCGAGACCGACAAAATACTGAGGCATGAAGCATACATAGAAACCGATGTTCCATATCCAGAACGCCCACTTGCCAATGGGTTCATTGAGCTTGAAGCCGAATATTTTCGGCCACCAGTAATACAAGCCCGCAAAGTAGCCGAAAACGGCCCCGCCGATGAGTACCTGATGGAAGTGGGCAATGAGGAAATAGCTGTTATGGAACTGGAAATCCGCTGGCGCTGCCGAGAGCATTACGCCGGTCATGCCTCCGACGACGAAGCACGGAATGAATCCGAGCGTCCAAAGCATCGGCGTTTGGAACGTTATCCGCCCGCGGTACATCGTAAACAGCCAGTTGAAAATTTTCACACCTGTCGGAATCGCAATGATCATCGTTGTAATCGCAAAGAAGAGATTGACGTCGGCTCCTGAGCCCATCGTAAAAAAGTGGTGGAGCCATGTAAAATACGCCAAGAGACTAATGCTGAGCATCGCGAACACCATGGATCCGTAACCGAACAAGCGCTTCCTCGAGAAGGCCGCCACGACTTCCGAGAACACACCGAAGGCTGGCAGAACGATGATGTACACTTCCGGGTGGCCCCACATCCATATCAGGTTGACGTACATCATGGCGTTGCCGCCGCCGTCCGTCGTAAAGAAGTGCGCGCCAAGAAAGCGGTCCAGGAACACCAGTGCAAGCGTGACCGTCAGGACTGGGAACGCGACAATAATCGCAATGCAGCTTGAGAGCACGGACCACGTAAATATCGGCACCCTCGACCAGGTCATCCCGGGGGCGCGCATCTTCACAATGGTGACAATGAAGTTAATTCCCGTCATTAGAGACCCGATCCCGGAAATTTGAACGCCCCAGATATAGAAGTCTTCACCCACGCCCGGGCTTCCCGTCAGCTCCGAAAGCGGCGGATACGACAGCCAGCCGGCATTCGCCGAACCGCCGATAACGAAGGACATGTTAAACAGCATCGCGCCCATGAAAAACAGCCAGAAGCTCAGCGAGTTGAGGAACGGGAACGCGACGTCGCGCGCGCCCAGCTGCAGCGGCACGGCAATGTTGAATAAGCCGAACATCAGCGGCATCGCCATGAAAAATATCATTTCGACGCCATGGGTCGTGAAGACCTCGTTATAGTGCTCCGGCGATAAAAACTTCAGATCGGGAAAGGCAAGCTGCGTCCGCATCAGCAGCGCATCGACGCCGCCGCGGAACAGCATAAGCAGCGATGCGATGATATACATAATCCCGACGCGTTTATGATCGACTGTCGTCAGCCACTCACGCCAGAGCCAGTCCCATTTTCTGAAATAGGTGAGCACGAAGATAATCGCCACCGTCGTCAGCACGATCGCCACATCCGCCCCGTAAATCAACGGGTCGCCCGTGACAAAGAACCATGAGACGAAATCCTTTATTGAATCAATCACGGAAGCCCCTCCTCTCATTTGCCATGATTCATGTGCATGTTGTGCGAGTTATAATCGGATTGCCCGAAGCTTCTGACGTCAGGGGCATCCTTCTGCGCGTTATTTCCGGGCGGCAGCTGACCGTTTTTCGAATGTTCCGTATGTTCGGCTTTCTTTTCTTCACTAAGCGTTCTGGCCCTAATCGTATATCCCGGAGGCGCTCCGCGGCTCGTCGAGTATTCATGGACGATTCGCTCGAACAAACCTGACGGAATAGATGCAAAGGTGAGCCGGTCCGAAGTCCCTTGCGCCGCAAGCTGCTGATACCCCTCTTCGGATAATGCTTTCCCTTTAGCCTTCGACTCTGCCACCCATTGATCGAAATCCGCCTTCGAAGTGGCTTTGGCGGTAAAACCCATTTTCGCGAAATCGCGGCCCGTAAAATTGGCTCCTGTCCCCATATAATTACCGGGTTCATCGGCTTGAAGATACAATGTTGTTGCCATGCCGGACATCGTGTAAATCATTCCTCCAAGCTGCGGCACCCAGAACGAGTTCATCGGGCCGTCCGCGGTAAGCTCGAACTTAATCGGCGTTCGCTCCGGAATGACCAGATAGTTGACGGTTGCGATCCCTTGCTCCGGATACTGGAACAGCCATTTCCAGTCCAGCGACGTTACCTGGACCGTGATCGCCTTTTTGTCAGACGCAATCGGTTTAGCTGGATCCAGCGCGTACGTGTATCGTGCAGTCACAATGCCCACGACCAAGATGACGGCGATCGAGATGCCCCACCAGAGGATTTCCAGTTTGGTGCTGTGGGACCATATCGGCTGGTACGGCGCATTGTTGTCCTTCTTGTTACGGAAACGCCAGATAATCCAAGCCGTAATCACTAACACCGGAACCACGATAATGAGGCAAAGCAGTGTTGTGATATAGATCAAGTCACGTTCCTGGCTGCCGATCGGACCCTTCGGATCGAAGACAATCATCGACTTGCAACCTGATGTAAGTAAAACGGTGCTTACCAAGACGCCGATTGTGGCGGGCAGCCGCAAGAGCTTTGAAGTATTCATAAGTTCTTCCTCATCTCCTAAACATCACCTTGGATTCACTTATTTATCCCCCGAATACCGAACCAATATTACAGCGGCTTTAGCTGCAGGTCATTTCAATAAAATAAGGACTGCTCCAATGTGAAGGAATCAGCCCTTAAACGATTCATATGCAGTTATTTATTCGGATTCAGTCTTGCGTTTATGCACGAGATTTATCGCTGTACCAATCATGTAGATGAACACGCTGCCCACCAAAAAGCCGATTCCAGCCATTAATAGCCTGTTATTGTCACTGAAATCACTATAATTGGAGACACACAAAATGCCGCCTACTATAAGCGCTACCCATGCAGCGATTTTCATGGTTCGAAACAGTGAGTTCCCCTCACGTTCTGTTTTTTGTTCAGCTGCAGATTTCGTCGTCATGAACGTTTCACTTCCTCATAGATAGTAGCTGTTGTACGCTTTCCTACATATTATTAACACAGTGCGAACGAATGATTCGTCTCCCCGCTCCGTTGACGGCGTATGCAATATCATTAATACGCCGTGCCTTGCGAGACAGATCGCTCATATCCTACAAAGAATGCCTATGGCAGCAAGCCTGAACTTACGCTAAATGGAGATGAAGACCCATGATTACCGTTATTACTTGCACGATCAGATCCTCGTGCATCGACAACGTGTTCAAAAACTATGACCGGCAGCTGTGGAAGGACAAGAAAATGATTATCGTTCTGAACAATAACAAACTGGACATCGAGCGCTACCAAAAACGGGCCAGCCACTACCGGGATAACGAGATTCGGGTTTTTCAACTCCCGCAGAAATACAAGCTCGGAAAATGCTTGAACTACGCCATCAAGCGGGCAGACAAAGGTCTCGTCGCCAAGTTCGACGATGACGATTATTACGGCCCCAAGTTCCTGAGGGAAGCCGCCCGCGCCATCAAAGGGGGCAAAGCGGGCATCGTCGGCAAGCACACGTCATTTATCTATTTCAAAGCGAAGCGGGCGTTGATGCTGTATCGTCCCGGCGGAGAACGGACCTACACGCGAAGCGTCAAAGGCGGCACACTTGTCTTCCGGAGATCGGTTTGGAAGCGAGTCCCGTTTCCAGAATTCAAGAAAAACGGTACAGATGCCGGCTGGCTAGGACGATGCTTCCGCAGAGGTATTCGGACCTATTCCTTGTCCAAGAAGCATTACGTATGTATCCGCGGCAAAAAGTCCAGCAACCATACGCAGAAGAAGAGCATGCGCCGTTACATGTCACAATGCAAACTCGTGCGCAAGACAAAACATTATCGCCGTTACGTGAATTAACGGGACTGGGCTACCTACCGAAATGGGGGGAGCCCAAATCCGTAGAACGAGATCTGGTGTTTCTCCGGGAACAACAGCGATCGGAAGAACATGCGACCCGCGCAATTAGGTACGGTAACTAAGATAGGGTAAGAAATACGGGGGCACCCATCGTCATCTTTTGATGACTTTTGGGACACCCCCTTCATAAAATTCCACAAGCTTACCACTTGCCGGCGTTCTGACCACCATCGACGTGAAGAATTTCTCCAGTCACGAAACTTGCAGATTCCAAATACAGGACAGCTTCAACGATATCGGACACTTCGCCCATTCGACCTAGCGGATGAAAATTAGCCAAGAAATCGTGCGTTTCAGGCGCATGCATCGGTGTTTTGGTAACTCCAGGTGCGACTGCATTCACGCGAATGCCCTTGTCCGCATATTCAATCGCCAGCGATTTCGTTGCCGCATTCAGGCCGCCTTTGGTTAACGCAGCCAGTATAGCTTGCATTTCTTTCATAGGCTGTTCTGCGCCCCCGCTTGCTGTGATGTTGACGATATGGCCGGCGCCTCTCTTCAGCATCGCGGTTAGAACGTGCTGGGTAACGTAGAAGAATCCTGCCATATTAGTTGACATTACAGATTCGAATTGGTCCTGAGTGATATCCGTGGTCGCTCCCCCGATGAAAATACCAGCGTTGTTTACTAGCGTATCAATATGCCCGTAGCGTGCGAGTCCTTCGTTAACTACCCGCTCAGCTGTTTTAGGATCACCAATATCTCCAGCAACGACAACTATGTGCGCGCCGGTTGGATCGATTTCTTTTGCAGTCTCTGCTAGCGCTTGCTCGCGTCGACCATTGATAACTACATTTCCTCCACGTTTCACCCATTCAATTGCGATTGCCTTTCCCATACCACTGCTTGCACCTGTAACGACAGCAACTTTACCTTGAAAACTCAATTGTTCACTCTCCTTTCTTCTTTTACAGAGTGCCCTGAAAATGTAAATTAATGTATTGCTGTGAAATGACTAAATGACGTCGATTGGTGCATTAGCGCACAAAAAAAGCCCGCGTTTACTGCGGACTTCATTCGGACATTGTCTCCTGCTTCACACTCTCTTCTTATACACCCTCATCGCAATGAAATAGGCTGCGAACAATATCCCGACACACCACGCAAGAGCGATCCATATGTCATTGCCTACCGGCTGATTTAACAATAGTGCACGGATGGCTTCCACAATCGAGGTCACCGGCTGATTTTCGGCAAAGGCTCGAACGACCTTCGGCATCGATTCGGTCGGCACAAACGCTGAGCTGATAAATGGCAGGAAGATGATCGGGTAGGAAAATGCGCTTGCGCCATCCACCGATTTGGCTGAAAGTCCGGCAATCGCCGCGACCCAAGTTAATGCCAGTGTGAACACGGCAAGTATGCCCCCTACTGCAAGCCATGACAATATCCCCGCCGGCGAACGAAAGCCCATAATCAATGCTACGATGATGATGACGACAACCGAGATGGCGTTAGACACTAGCGAGGTCAGCACGTGCCCCCACAATAAGGTGGAGCGTGAAATCGGCATGGAATGAAACCGCTCGAATATGCCCCGTTGTACATCGGTAAACAAGCGGAAAGCCGTGTAGGATATCCCGCTGGCAATAGCAATCAGCAATATGCCAGGCAACAGGTAATTCACATAGTTATCCGCTCCGGTTTGAATGGCACCGCCGAACACATAGACAAACAGCAGCATCATCGCGATCGGCATGATGGTGACCGAAATAATCGTGTCCATACTGCGGGAAATATGGCGCATGGAACGTCCAAGCATAACGCTTAGATCGCTGAAGAAATGTTTCTTTACCGCCTCCATTTATTTCGCCTCCTTTTTGCCGACTATGGAAAGGAATATTTCTTCTAAAGACGGCTGTTTCTCCACGTACTCCACCTTTGCGGATGGGAACAACTTCTTTAGATCCGACAGCGTGCCGCTGGCGATAATCTTGCCCTCATGCAGGATGGCAATTCGGTCGGCAAGCTGCTCGGCTTCCTCCAAATACTGCGTGGTCAAGAATACCGTCGTGCCGCCGCCCGCAAGCTCCTTGACAATCTTCCAAACCTCGATACGTGCCTCGGGGTCAAGCCCAGTGGTTGGCTCGTCGAGGAAAATAATCTGCGGTTGACCCACAAGGCTCAGGGCGATGTCAAGCCTCCGACGCATCCCGCCTGAATAAGTTGACGCTCTGCGGTCGGCGGCGTCTGTCAGGCCGAAGCGGTTGAGCAAATCGTCCGCAACCTGACGCGGATTTTTGAGGTATCGCAGCTTGGCAATCATGATCAGATTTTCCCGTCCGGTCAAAATTTCGTCCACGGCGGCAAATTGACCAGTCAGACTGATCGCCTGACGCACATGGTCGGGTTTTGCCGCAACATCGAATCCGTTTACGGTAGCGGTTCCATTGTCTTGTTTCAGCAGCGTGGTGAGGATTTTGACAACTGTTGTTTTGCCTGCTCCGTTAGAGCCAAGCAGGGCGAAAATACTGCCCTTTTCCACCTCGAAATCTACGCCCTTAAGGACTTGCAGCTGCTTGTAGGACTTTTGCAAACCTATCACTTGAATCGACTTGTTTGGCATACTTCCCCTCCTAAGCGTTTTGTAAAAAACGCAACTTCGTAAGCATATCCTAAGCGTTTTGTAAAAAACGCAACTTCGTAAGCATCCTTATCGAATCGTAACTTTGGACAAATCGGCCCCCATGCCTTTGAGCGCAGCATAGGTCAGTTTATCCATGACTGCATCGTCAAAACAGATGGTTTTGATGGAACGGTAATACTTATTGGTCAACGAGAAGTACGCCTGGAAAGACACATTCTTGAGCGTAGCGCCCCTAAACGAAACTTCGTTTAATGCCGACTTGTCAAACTTAACGCCGATAAAGGTTTGCCCGTCAAAACGAAGCCCGCTCAGATCGGCATATTTGAAGACCACGCCGTCAAAGATACAACCTTCAAAGATTGTTTTTCTAAGGTCCGTCTTTGTTAGTGTGACGTCAGTCAGTTTTGCGCCAGTGAATTTTGCGCCGTCCAGCCCCGATACGCTGAAGTTGGTGCGTACTAGGATCGATTCCTTGAAGCTCGCATTTGAAAGGTCATTGGCGGATATCGTGCAGTCGGTCAGATTCGCGCCGTCGAAATTGGCTTCGCGCATGTCGCTGCTCTTAAACGAACTTCCGGTCAAGTCTGCTCTCGCAAAATCGGAACCGCGTAATGCGCTGGCATTAAATTGTCCCTTATGCGCGATAACGCCCGCAAAGTCGCTCTTCGCCAGGTTGCTCGCGCTAAAGTTCGTCACCACCTGCCGCTCAAGAGAGCGGGAAAGGTTAGCAACCTCCAGTACCGTTTGCTCAATGTCGCCAATGCTGTCAATGGTCATCTCAAAAGCAGTTTCATCGTCCTTGCCTTCGGCTTTGAGTTCACGGAACCGCTCCTGCAAATCGAAGAGCAGGTCGGTCTTTAATTCGGCTGCGCTTTTCACACCATCATACGGTGCGAAAACACCGTTCAAGTAGTTCGTCAATTTCTCATTCATAACATCCATCTCCTTATAATAAATTTTCAAGTACGCGTTTTGCATACTCCCAGTTGCTTTTGTTGCGGGCGTGAGACTCCCTGCCCTTGTCGGTTATTCTAAAATACTTGCGACGACCGCCTTGTGATTCGTCACCCCAATACCATTCGATATCACCTTCGACCTCAAGACGCCGAACGCTGGAGTACATGGTTGCTTCCTTTAGTTCGTATTCACCGTCCGAGCGCTCCGCAATCAACTTGACAATCTCGTAGCCGTACCTGTCAGCTTCGGATAAGAGCCGTAAAATCATCGTATCGGTATGTCCGCGCAGCAGATCGGATGTAATTTTGTTCTCGCTCATTAAATCACCTCCGCAATTAAATAATACGTCATACTACTATGACTGTCAAGGTAGTGTTATAAATAAAATACTTTGTCTGAAAATGATGCCAAAAAAAAGCCCGCGATTTCCGCGGACTTCAATCAGAATATTCCTGGGCCTAGGTTAGGTCACTGCCATTTGCCTGGAACGAATCTGTTCTCTTGCTTCATCGTTCATTCGTGCAGGTGTCCATTTCGGTTCAAACACGAGCTTTACCTCGACTTGTACAACCCCTTCGACCGATTCGGCTGCCCTTTTAACATCCGCTACGATTTGGTCCACCAAAGGACATTCGGGAATAGTGAGCGTCATTTCGATGACGACTTTCCCATTTTCCATTGCCTCGATGCCGTATACAAGTCCGAGGTCAACGATATTTACACCGATTTCAGGATCAATCACTTCTTCAAGTGCAGTCATAATCCGCTCTTCATTCATGGGCAGCACAGCACATCCTTGCGTGGTTTAGTTTGGAACGTTTAGTTATGGGCCGGGCCCAAAGAGCCGACTAGCCGATGCTATTTCATTTTATTTTTTTTGCCGCTTGAATCATGGCCTTCTTTTTCGACCTTGATTTGTCTATCTTGTAGAATGATTACGCCATCGCTCGTGCCGGCCATATAAACATCTGAAACCATTTCATGCGTTAGTGCACTGCCTTCCAACTGGCCATTGGTTAACTTTTTTTTCGACATTGCTTTGAGCCCCTTTATTGAACACTTTAATGGGTTGATTTCATTGCTTCCAATTTCATGGACTTTCGACTGTATGCACGACAAGCGAATTTAACCCTCAACGAAGTTTAGTATCACCTTTCGTGTTTAGATTATGATAAAACCGGAATTCAATACGGAGCATGAATTGCTTGCGTTATATGCTTCGGGATGAAATCCTGTATTTGTACCAATGAAAACAAAAAAGCACGATAAGCAACAATTCAATGACATCACCGCCGTAATACATGAGTATCGCTGCCGCCTCCGCTTGCTCAACGGGTACTCCGATGGGAGGCGAACCATATAACCATTTAGATAAGATACTATGACCGGCTATCGCCAGAATGAGTACAATTGCCCTGTATTTAAAGCTAAACCGGCGAGAAACCGGATCCAAATAAATGATCGATGACGTAAATAGATATCCGGCAAGGAATAGATGAATATGAACGACGTCATAAACCATATCGCTGTTATGCATGGCTTCATATAAACCGGTTGTGTATAATGCCCAGAGCCCTCCGATATTAAGAAGCGCAGCTACCACCGGATGCATGACCAAATGAAAGTACCTCATATGCCTCACTCTTACAAAACGCCGAGCCAACGAAATCGGCAGAGACCGTAACATCAATGTTACGGGAGAAGCCATCACGATAAACAAAGGCGCGAGCATCCCTAACAATAAGTGACCTGCCATATGGATCGTAAAACTCTCATGCGCATACGCTACCAACGGCCCGTCAACAGTCAATGCGGCGCTCCAGATACCCGCAGCCCAGCAAAAGGTCCGATATACCGGCCATTTGCGGAAACGGCGATGGGTGATAGCAGCAGCAGCGATGTACAAAATCGTAAGAACGGTAAACAACATCATCAGCATAGGATCAAACGACATATCACCGCTAGGACCAGAGCTCATATGGTGCATATTAGGCTCTTTTTTCAGTTGTTTGGGGTTCTAGGTTGTTGGTTTTGTTGCGGGCTGTAAGAACAAAGCCGATGACAATCAAAAGTACGGCTATGGTGTTCCAAACGACATCATATCTTGTTATATCCACGTTATAACGGATTTGGTGCAGCCTCATGAGTTTGTGCTGAACGATCCCATCGTATAGTTGAAATATACCAGCACCTAGAAATATGCCGCCCCACCAGCGTTTGATCCAGAATGATCGGGTGCGCTTCAGAGCTGCCAACATGAATAATGAGGCGATCGTGGCGAACCAGCTGAACGCGTGAAAAAGTCCATCCGAGACAAGCCCTACTGTTGTTGTCGATTTATCATAGAAGTGATGCCAATGGAGTAACTGATGAAATACGGCCTCATCGATAAAAGAGACCAAGCCAAAACCGAATAATATACCCGACCAAAGATTATTAGAGGCATAGCTTGGTTTTAATTCTTTATTGGCAGAGGTTCTGGCCATCTCGTAATGCTCCTTAGCTCTTATTTATCTTTTAACTTTATTCCCCGCAGAACATCGGTACAAACCTAATCATTCGAAGCGCAAAAAACCAGCCTTGGATCAGATCCAAGGCCGGTTTCGTTGTACGAGACTTCATTCTACTCCTTAATCTCTCATTGAATATTATGCGTCATTGCGTCATGGCAGGATTCATTGGCTGGGATTGGCCCATCCCGCCAGACATGCCCATTGCATTCATATTGGAGGGCTGAAAGGCGGCGAGAGTTGTCTCCGTCGTGATATCCTTCATTGTAGGCACTTGGTAGTGCCCTGCCTGGTTCATATATTGCCAGATCTCATAAGCTTGCTCGGAACAGTTTACGGCTCCTTGCTGCAGGTTAGCCCGAAGCTGCGGATTCGCACATTCGAGTGCACCAATTATTTTCATGGAAGCGGAGGATTTATGAAGGTTCAGTAAAGCAAACGCTGCATCCCGATCGTCAATTCTATTGTCTGGGCTGATTGGCGCTGGATGATTGAGACCGTATACTGGCGACACGTTCTGAGTCCTACCGTAAGAGGATGCTGGAGTGCCGGTCATGCCCTGTGGTTGGCCGGAAAATTGATGCACCATCTGAGCACAGTGATTGTACTCCTGAATAGCAAATTGAAGCTGCTTATCGACAATCTGCGCCAGTAAATGATCCTGGATATGCGGTCGATATAGCCTCATCGTGTTGATATTTGATACGGATGCAGACAGAAGTTCGTGAATTTCCATGGTTTCATGTGCACCTAAGTTGGCAGCCATTGTATATTTCCTCCTCATTTCTATTCGTAACCTGTGTTAGATTACCAAATAACAATTAAAGTTATTCATACAACGAAGGGCAACTTATGCCAAAACCCAGATCTCATCCGCGAAGCTGGCATCGTAACTCCATCGAGCTTGAGAACAGCCGAAGCGCACCTTCGATCGAGCTTGCGTGTGCATTGGCTATTCTTCTTCAAACAACCTTTCCCCTTTATGCAGCCTCCAGGCAATTTTAGCCGTATGCGGGAGCTCGCGCGCGGTTGGCGCGTGTGCTGCCAAATATCGGGTGCATGCAAGCAGCATCGTTTCTTTGGCCTTCTCCGCAAAAGAGCCTGCCGCCGCTTGCCAATGGTTGTATTCGGTCACTGCAGCCTCATACATTTGGAAAGAATGGAATTCCGCATCCTCCCGCAAGAGCGCATGGCCAAGCGTGTTAAGCAGCGCTCCCGGATCACCACCGCCATGAATGTAGTCCATCACCCATTGCGCGGCCGGTCCGACCTGCTGGCGCAGATCGAGCAAATCAAGCAGCTCCTGATGATTAGACGGCGCGGCGGAGCTGGACGGCTTCGGACGCGCCGCTGTCGGCACGTTTAAGAAACGGTCAAGATATACGCTGACGGCTCCGTGAAAAATCGCCCGCTGCAGGAGCGGCTCATCCGATTGCAGCAGCCTTTCGTGTACGGCGTGAGCATAAGTGAACGTATGGAGCACTGCAATCCAATCGCCGAAATCGTTCTGCGTATGAAAACGAACGATTCGTTCCGCGGCGGCTAGAGCAACGATCTGCGCCAATTGCGCTGGTGCCGTTCCCGCGATGAGCAGATCGCGCAGCAGGGAGATGGTCTGCTCCGGCGTATCGCTCAGCAGTTGCTGCAGTAGTTGCTCTTCCCTATCAGCAGACAGCCGCGTATCTGTTGACCCACCTTCGAGCTTCGTCTGCGCCGCATTCTGCTCCAGTTCGTTGACCGCTTGTTTGATCGGCTCTACGAGGTTCAGCGGCGCCTGCCACTGGTGCAGCTCCTCGCTCCGCGTCGGACGAGCCATCATCGGTACGAGTGAAGTTAAAATCTGCTCCTTCTGCGATACCTCCGCCCACTCCAGCGCCTCAAAGGCTTTGCTGTGAAAATCAAACACATGTCCTCCGTCCAAGAAAAAGTGATCTGTTGCGGCGACAAGCATCATTTCCGATAGCCGCTTCGTCTCAATGCCGTTCAAAATGGCGGTGATCAGCACTTTCTCAGCGCCCTGCGTATCCCGCACCTCTATGCAATTGCGATACCACTCGGTCAAACGTTCGAACGGCAAGTCCGCTGTAGGCAGCGCCGACAGCAAGTGGCGGGTTCCTCTGCCCGAGCTGCCTCGAGCGACATGGACAAGACCTTGGTACAACGCAAGTATCTTGCCGTCCTTGTCCAGCTTGTCGACGCTTTGCGCCATCGCGGTAAGAATCGTAAGTCCGGCGTTCCAGCCCGTTCCATATGTCGTGCCAAATTCGATGCCAATCCGGGCGATGTCCTGCTCCGGCACTCCCGCTTCGATTAGTCCGACGACCGCTTTCGCGATGACAATGCCGATATTTTGCTCAAGGCCTTCTTTTAGTTTATGCTTATATTTTGCCGCGCCTTTCGCACTTCTGGAAACCGGATTCACCCACACTTCGCCGCCGTCGACCCGCACTTCATAAGACGGAACATCGTCCGCCCAGGGATCAAGCGTACCGCCGCTGCAGATGTCAAACCGGGCATGATGCCAATGGCACGTCAAAATCCCGTCGCACAGGCTCCCCATATGGAGCGGAAAGCCTAAGTGCGGGCAACGGTTGTCCACCGCGTACACCTGGTCTTCATGATAAAAAACAGCGATACCGCCTCGGATAACCTTTGCGCCTTCTTCTTTAAGCGCTTCCAAATTTCCTGCTGAGAGCCAGTTTAAACGATTCATTAACACAGCCTCCTTCATTTTTTAAGCTGCATTCCAAATAACAACAATCGTATTCCATTCAGAATGGAATGATTATATGCCTGAAAAACCGAAGTATCCTGTTGAAATTGAAAAAATCGAACAATTTTTGTTCCAGTGCTTAATGAAGCGTATATGATTCCGTCCATATTCGATTATCTATTTAAATTGTCTGTTTGGATATCTCCTCAAAATATTCCAAAACGACCTCGCGAAATTCCTGAGCAACCCGCGAAATATAACGGCTCTTGTGCCAAAGTAAAGCGATCTCCCGTACCACTTCGTGAGTCTCTATTTCGAGATATTTGATATCGACCCGATAATTCCTTGCCGTACTTGGTATGAAGGCAATGCCGATTCCAGCTTCCACAAGATAGATAAGCCGTGCAGGTTCATCTCCCTCATACACGTAATTAGGTGTAATGCCAACCGATCTGCATACCGCATCCATCAAATCGCGCGTACCGAAACCGACCTTAACGCCGACAAACCATTCGTCCTTCAGCTCTGCCAAGGATACGCTGGTTCGGTTCGCCAGCCGATGCTCCTTAGGAACCGCTACGAGGATGGGATCGATATACACGACTTGACATCCGATATCATCCTTGTCAATCGGAGGCGAGGACAAACAAAAATCAACCTCTCCTCTTTCAAGAAGCGTAACCATCTCCTGAGTAGACAGCATTTGTACATGAAAATGAATATTGGGCCGCTTATTTCGAAATTTCCGAAGAATGACTGGTAATAGGCTTGCGCTAGTCACCCCTAATTCAAGTGTGCCATGATCGGGGCTGGATAGATCGCTAAGTTCCAGCTTCCCTTGTTCCAATTCGAACAAAGCCCTTTCGGCACGCCGAAGAAATCTTGTTCCGAACTCATTCAATCGCAGCTTCCTGCCTGTTCGATCGAATAGCGGGACCCCAAGATCATCCTCCAAGCGTTGAATCGTTTTGCTTAATGACGATTGCGTAACATGCAGACTTCTTGCAGCTTCGGTCATATGCTCCAAACGAGCTACCGCTATAAAATAGTGCAGTTGAAGAAGTTCCAATTCGCCCACTCCATTCATTCCTTCTAGTGAATGAGATTATAGCATACAATGCGTTGGAATAAATCATTGATTTCAAGTAAGATGACAATAACATTTCATAGAAAGGATTATACATGATGAATCGTAAATTCCTTGTTTACATTGTCGCTTTTGCTGCATTTCTTGGGCCGTTCACGCAAACCATTTACACCCCGGTATTACCAGAGGTTGCCAGTCAACTTCATTCTACATCATTCGTTGTCAACTTGACGATTTCGGTGTTTACCTTATTTCTTGCCATCATGCAGATGATCTATGGCCCGCTCACGGACTCGAAGGGGCGCCGCAAAGTCCTACTTTTCGGGATATCGCTGTATGTTATCGCTTCGGTTGGGTGTTTTTTCTCCGAAACCATAGCGCTTCTGCTGGTCTTCCGAGCGCTGCAAGCGATCGGAATCGCTGCGGGATCCGTCGTTGCCGTTACAGTCATCAGCGATTTGTTTGATGGAAAAGAACGCGGCCAAGCGATGGGAACCTTTCAAATGTTGGTTTCGTTAGGCCCTGTGCTCGGGCCGGTCATCGGCGGCTTCCTTAGCGGGTTGTTCAATTTTCACTCCGTGTTTCTCGCTCTTGCAGCAACGGGTATGGTTGTGCTGGTTTTTAACTACCTCTATTTGAAGGAAACGAAGCCTGACAGCGTCCCAGCAGGTCGCTTTCAACTGCGGGATTTTGCAGCGATTCTTCAGAATCGGATCGGATCGTCCATTATTTATCTTGGATTTATTCAGTATTACGTGTTTTACAATTTTCTTGTCTTTCTGCCGAACATCTTAACCGATCGTTACGGCTTGTCAGCCGAGCAAAAGGGACTGGTATTTCTGCCGATGTCGCTTGGCATCGTGGTCGGCAGTTACTTTGGCGGGAAAATCCAAGCACGTATAGATGGAGAAAAGCTGCTCGTTCTGATGACTTATCTAAATGCAATTTCGGTGTTGTTTTTCCTCATCTTCTACTCAGTTTCATTACCTTGGCTGCTGGCTGGAATTATCTTCTTCGGGTTATTCCTCGGGCTCTCGCTCCCGGTGCAGACGACGATATTGACCGGCGCTTTCACGCATAACCGTGCGACCGCCGTCGGAGCGTATAACTTTTTCCGTTATATGGGAATGGCCGTCAGCCCGATCGTTGGCAGCCTATTCTACCATATCGGCGGCTATGTCCTGGTGTATGGTTTTATTATGTTCGTATTTCTGGCTTTTGCCTTGCTGCTGTCGCGGCGTCTCCTTGGTACACAAGCAAAAAAATTCGCCCCTTAAAAATAGTCGACAAGAACGTTATCACAAAACACAAAAAGCCGCGATTTACGCGGACTTTGTGTTAACGTTCTTGTCACCCTCAGTTGGATCGCTATCACCCACGCTTAAAATTTTTCAGGGAACTGTTTAATAATGCCTTCAGTCAGTATGTCCGCTACATGAATCATGTGCATCTCGTTATTGTCGGTAGCTGCAATATCCGCTTTCCAATCCCCCTTCAAATAATCCAGAACGATTTCTGTCATCAACTGAAGGTGTGTGTACAGCATATCCTGCAGTTCTTTAAACGGCCAGTTCGGATTCGCTGTGCTTAAAAATGTGGCTATGTCGTCTGCGTTGCTGCGCCAATCCGCTTCTAATTTTTCCACATCATTTTGTCTGTTCGCTTTGGCAGCCATGACAATTTTGCCTGCGATCATAATATGTT
Source organism: Paenibacillus sp. R14(2021) (assembly GCF_019431355.1). Lineage (NCBI taxonomy): Bacteria > Bacillati > Bacillota > Bacilli > Caryophanales > Paenibacillaceae > Paenibacillus > Paenibacillus sp. R14(2021). The sequence goes on along the minus strand of NZ_CP080269.1, from coordinate 691,643 downwards.
CCCTAAGAAGTTCAGCCAATTTATAGCCTGCGGCTTCTCCATAATAAGGTTTGATTAGATTGCCTATGTCCTGTTGGTTCCTCAAAAGCCGGTCCAATACGTCCTGCTGATCTTTAAGATTAGACAGTGCACTGACAATATGCTTCTCGTCCATATGGTATGGTCAATCCATGCCTTTTGCATATCAACTTTCAATTGCACCATTTTGGGGCTTAGATTATTCGACCCTAACTCCTTAACCATTTTCGCTTGTGCGGATGCACCTTCTGGCGTGGTGTTAATTACGAGCGCATAGGTTAACAATAATGTCAGCAACCATTTGATTTTCACATTATCTGCTCCTCTTTACATTTGGATTAATGCTAGCTGTATTATTATTGAATAAATTTCCTGCTTTATACGAAGCAGACTTTCATGACCCAGTCACTTCCACATGCACCCCAAGGCGAAATATGTTTTAATATACCAAAGGAGTGTGATTCAGTGGACATCAAATCGTTTTTATATCCCAAGAACGAGGTCTCTTACCTTCAGACATCCTCCAACATGAAAGAAGCCTTAGACAAATTGGAGGCGAGCCACTATTCAGCCATCCCGATACTGGACGACAATGGCTTATATTTCGGAACGCTATCCGAGGGAGATTTGTTGTGGAAGCTGAAAGCCACGCCAGCCCTCAGCTTCGATAATATGCATGAGGTTTCCGTCGTCTCCATTAAAAAAAGGATGAAAATCGAATGTGTCGCGATCGGAGCCGATTTGGACGATATGTTGGCGCTGGCTGCAGATCAGAACTTCGTTCCAGTCGTAGACGACGATCGCGTCTTCCTCGGTATTATTCGGCGCAAAGACATCATTGCGTACTATACGCGAAATATAGTGGATTAGTTGAAAAGGGGCTGTCCCAAAAGGGGAGCGCTTCGCTGAAGAGATAGCTCGCTTTGATGCGAAAAGATGATCAAAACAAAAAATGGCGGGCAGGAGAACTTACTCCTGCACCGCCATTTTTCTATTTTGGTCTATTGTCGATTTCTTAAGCAAATTGTGGGCAAGCGAAAGCCACCCGACCTCTAGGCTTACCTTCGGCAAGCCGCGAAGCAGAAAACGCCGGAATCCCCGGTTGTTCTTCACTTGTCCAAACACACTTTCAGGTTCAGTCATTCGTCGAACCGAGAGAGCATATCCTTCTTCGCTTCTGAGCTTCTCACGTACCTGCCCTTTATACTTCAGGTATGACAGACTCACCCGGATTTCTCGATCCCCTTGTGCTTTCGTGCACGATTGCTTCAGTGGACAGCCTTCGCAACTTGTACTCCGATAGTGGCGATACTTGATCTCATATCCACTCTCGGTTGTTTCTTTACTTTCGCGCCGGAAGAATAATTTCTGTCCTGCCGCACAGATCCAGGTGTCTTCTTTTTCGTCATATTGCCAGTTGTCGATTTTACTGATGTCTTGCTGCCATCGTTTGGATTTCTCGATGTGATAAGTGCCGTATTTGACGATTGCCTCGACCTGCTCTCCTTCCAGATAGGCGTAGTTTTCTTCTCCGCCATACCCCGCATCTGCGATTACGGTTCCGGGTAGCTTACCTAGTTGTGCCTTGACCTTCTCCAAGTGGGGCTTGAGACAGCGGGTATCGGTAGGGCGTTGATGGAGACTGTATCCGATAATGAACTGATTTTCCGTCCCGATCTGCACGTTATAGCCGGGTTTAAGCTGCCCATTGCGCATGTGATCTTCTTTCATTCTCATAAATGTCGCATCATTGTCGGTTTTACTGAAGCTGTTTCGTTCCCCGAGAATTTCTTGCTGAATTTCATACTTTTGCAGGCGGGGGAGCAGATCTTTGCGGAGTGCGGATACTGCCTTCTTCAAAGGTTTATTCTTGGGCTCTTCCTGGAGCTGCATCTCCAGTTGCTTTACGGCCTGTTCTAATTTTTCGCTGGTAACGGTGGCTGTTTCGCCAAGTTCAAGCAGATCCTGCCCGCCGTGTTCCCGGTCTTCTTGCTTTTCGGCTGCTTCAATGGTGGCGAATAATTGCTGTACTTTTTCCTGTAGCTTCATCTTTTGCTTCACAACCGCCTTGCCCCAGACGAAGGTATACCGGTTGGCATTGGCTTCGATCTTGGTGCCGTCGACGAAGTAATGCTCCAGTTTCACGTAGTTCTCCTCTGTAAGAAACTGAAGAATAGTTGTAAATACACTTTCTAAAACCGTCTTCATCCGCTCGGAGCGAAACCGATTGAGGGTGCGGAAATCCGGTCGTTGTCTGCCCGCGATCCACATGAACATGACATTTTCGCGTATTGCTTTAGCGATTTGGCGGGATGAGTAAATTCGTTGCGTGTAGGCATAAATGATAACTTTGGTGAGCATTTTGGGGTGGTAGCTATCTCGGCCGCCACCCGGATAAGCGTCTGCAAAGATGCTGTCCGGAAGTCGATTAACAGCCGCATTGACGACTCGAACGAGGTGATTTTCGGGGATGTCTTCCTCCAAGTTCATTGGCAGACAAAGTTGGTCCATGGTATATTGAATGTACAAAGAAACCTCTCCTTTCGGTATGTGGTTGGGTGGTACCTCCATTTTACCAAAGAGTGGTTTCTTTTTGTTTTCCAAAAGCAAAAAACGAGGCTGTCCCTAGGTCATAAAGTGACCTTTTAGGACAGCCCCTTTTCCCAGTGTTAAACTTCATTGGTCCCCTTCTCCGCCTTTTGGTAAATGGCTCGAACATCCTTTAAAGGCGAAAGTCCGAATAGACGTTTATATTCCCTTATAAATTGTGTGGAACTTTCATAACCTACCTGTGATGCCGTTCTCGTAACATCAATCGCACCTCCCATAAGCATTCTTCGTGCTTCTTGAAGTCTAATCCGTTTTTGGTATTGAAGTGGTGTCATCGTCGTTACCGCTTTAAATTTGTGATGCAAGCTGGAAATACTCATGTTTCCTAAATCAGCTAATTGACTGATCATAAACGAACTATCGAAATTATCTTTAATCCAATTAATGACATTGGTTATTCCAGAAGCCTCTTGATGCAAAAGCATTTTACTATAAAAAACATCGCCATCTTCTCCAGTTAAAAGGCGAAAAATAAGTTCACGCTTCACTGTGGGAGCAAGAAAATCGATCGCTTGAGAGTCAAAGGAAAGCTGAAGAAGCCTTTCAAATACCCCCAGCACTTGAATATTTGTTTTTCCAATGAATGCACCAGTGCTTAAGCTATTATAAGCATTGATTTTACTATGTGTCTCCAAAGCTACTGAAGATACTTCTTCAGAGGTAAGAGCAATTTGCAACGCAACATAGGGTGTTTCTTTTGTCGCTTTTAGAACCTGACCTTTGATTGGCATGTGGATACTTGAAGCAAGATAATCCCCGGCTCCGTATTCAATTGTATCTCGCCCGACCTGTAATACTTTATTCCCTTGAATGACTACGCAAAAAGAAGGCCCAAGAACCCCATGCTCGATGGGTATAGATTTGTTTGCCTTAAGTATCGAAAGAAACGGAATTTCTGTTTGATAAGTTCCATCATAAAAAGAAAATTGTGAAGTAAGCGTCAATATACGACTCAGATAATTTTGAGTCTCAGCAGTCATGTTCTCCATTACTTCACCTTCCTATTCATCAATATTTTATCTTGTCCCTTTTTCGTAGTCTTAGGCAATATTAAAGCACAATCGGACTATTTTTGCATCTTCACTTCAGCAATAATAAAGAAGTCAGTTCGCGGACAAACTTAAACTCTGAAGGAGGAAATCAACATGAAAGCTATGGTAATCACACAATACGGAGGTCCTGACGTATTCTCGGAAACTGAAATGCCAGATCCTCATCCAGGGCCGGGGCAGGTCAGCATAGATGTAACTCACTCTGCTGTCGGATTAATTGATTCATTCATTCGCCGTGGCACGATTCCTATTTTTGAGCCTCCATTTGTACCCGGTTTGGAGGTTGCCGGTACTATCCGTGAATTGGGTGAAGGTGTCACCGAATTTCGGATCGGTGAGCCTGTCGTTACACTCTCTTTGATGAGTTTAGGGGGGTACGCTACAGTTACAGTTGCTAATGCCGCTCTTACCATATCTCTCGATGGATTCAAGGTTGACCCGGCGCTTGCTGTGTCGGCGCTCCCGAATGCTGCGGCTGCTTATTTGGCCCTAACAAAAGTGGCACACATTCAAGAAGGTGAGAATGTATTAATCCATGGCGCTATTGGAGGACTGGCATCTGCGTTTCCTGCAATTGCGCGCTCACTTGGAGCATCCCGCATTGTTGGAACGGTCAGAACAGCCTCCAAACTTGAAGCTGCACGTGAATTAGACTATGACGATGTTATCCTGGCTGAAGATTTTCCATCAGCGATCGCAAATGAAAAGTTTAATATCGTCGTCGATCCGGTAGGCGGAGATATGCTTACTTCGAGCTTAGACTTAATGGCTCCACTCGGTCGTGCTTTGCTTGTAGGCAATGCAAGCGAGCAACCAGTGAATATTTTGAGTAATACATTATGGTTTAATAATATAGGGGTCCAGGGATTTAATGTAGGTGGCTACTTGCTTGGAAATCCATCTGCTGGCCGTCCTGCCGCAAAGGCTGTTCTCCGATTACTTGAAGAAGGAAAGCTGGATATTCCTTTGACCATTCTTCCCCTTCAAAATGCATCTGAGGCGCATCGACGGATGGATGCCAAAGAAATAACAGGCAGAATCGTCCTTCGAAATGAATTTTAAGAATTTCTGAACATGATCAAGCATAGAAAAGGCAGCCGTAAGCGTCTGCAAAGATGCTGTCCGGAAGTCGATTAACAGCCGCATTGACGACTCGAACGAGGTGATTTTCGGGGATGTCTTCCTCCAAGTTCATAGGCAGACAAAGTTGGTCCATGGTATATTGAATGTACAAAGAAACCTCTCCTTTCGGTATGTGGTTGGGTGGTACCTCCATTTTACCAAAGAGTGGTTTCTTTTTGTTTTACAAAAACAAAAACGAGGCTGTCCCTAGGTCATAAAGTGACCTTTTGGGACAGCCCCTTTATATTATAGCGAAGTAAGCGCATGCAGCTCCCTCTAGAGATCGCCTTCATGAGCGACTAAAGTTATTAGTCATCTCGCGGGACCCGGGACCCGTCACAAATCGAATCTTATGAGAATTTAATGGATGTTAATGACGATCTTGCCAAAGTCAGGTCCATTGAGCTGCTGCATATCGGCTGATTTTGCATCCTCGAACGCGAAGCGCTGGCTGATAATGGGATGAATATCCATTCGTTCGATTAAAGCAATCATTTCTTCGAACAATTGGCGCGAACCGACGCGCACGCCACGGACGGTGATTGCTCCGAAAATGACAGGGATCGGATCTATTCTCCCAACGGGAGGAACAATTCCGACCAAGTGGACCATACCCTCGATCCGAGTAGCGAGAATCGACTGCTCCAGCGTAGTCGAACCTACTGTTTCCACGACATGATCGACCCCGATATTTCCAGTCAATTCGCGGACCGCTGTATTCCAATCCGGGTTGCTTCGATAATTAATAACATGGTCGGCCCCGGCTTCAATAGCCCGAGCGAGCTTTGCGTCGTTGGAGGAAGTAATAATCGTCCTCGCTCCGAGCGCTTTTGCAAACTGGAGCGCAAAGAGGGCAACCCCTCCGGTGCCGAGAATCAAAACCGTCTGGGAGGGACGAACGTCCCGAACGGCATTCCAAGCTGTAACGGCCGCACAAGGAAGCGCTGCGCCTTCCTCGTAAGACAAGTTACTCGGCAATCGGACCAGACCTTCTTGGTTAAACACGCGATATTCGGACAAATTCCCATCGAGTCCATGACCAAGTGACGTGCTGGAATTAAACGCATTCGCAGTAATGGGACCTTAGAGCCAATCCTGCGCGATTGCACCGGCAACGCGGTCGCCAATTATGAAGCGATCCACCTGAGAACCTACGGCAACGACCTCCCCTGCTCCATCCGAAAGCGGCACCGTTGGGCGCGGTAATTGGATCCCCTTGTCACCTGCAATATAGAACGTGTCCTTGTAGTTCAACGAGGCCGCATGAAGCTTGACAAGAACTTCGTAAGACGCAACTTCAGGTATTTCTTCCGTGTTCAATTGAAGTCCATCCAAGTTAGGAGCCGTTAATCGGTATACACGCATGTCGCGTCTTTCTTGAGTTGTTATCGTAGTTGTCATTATGCTCACATCCTCCGATTCTGTTCGTCTCGTAAACCGGTTATGTCAGCTTTGCAAATACATCTCCCGATACTGGTGTAATATCATCCAGTCGGCCCTCGCGAACCTTATTGGCCCAGGCAGGATCGGCTAACAATGAACGTCCGACTGCAATTAGATCGAATTCCTCCCGCTTGACTTGCTCGTTCAAGGCATCGCGCCGTGCGTAGGGGTTACCTTCATTCGCGGAGCCAAAAATGTCCGCTTCAAGACCAACCGAACCAACGGAAATGGTTGGTTTGCCTGTCACTTTCTTCACCCATCCCGCCAAATTCAATTCGGATCCTTCGAATTCAGGTACCCAGAATCGGCGAGTCGAGCAGTGAAAAGCAGAACAAGTGGGGCTATTATTAGAACGAAATTTATAATAGAACCATGCAGATCGCTTGAACGGATTCAAAAAACCTTCGTCTTCGATTTGATTTCATGCAAAAAAGCCGTGATATTCACGGCTCGTGTTTACAACTTGTGATTAAATAACTTTGATTAACGAGTATGCGATCTTTTCATAACCCATCTTTGTTTCATAGAACCTATGGGCATCGATATTGGAAATCCCCGATCCCAAAGCCACAATTCCACAACCCTTTTCCTTCGCGTAATGATGGATATGCGCAAGTAGTTCCTTACCATACCCATGAGATCGTTCTGAAGATTTGGTAACTAAGTCATAAACGAATACATGTTTCCCAAAATAAAAATTCGTGAGTATGCTTATTCCGGCTAATGCAACTAGTTGGTCATTTTGATATAATGCAAACATTTTATACCCTTCTTCCCTCATAGTACGAAGAAAATCTAGATATGTACGTTCGCTTAGCTGGGTTCGTAATTCATTCATTATTGGAAAGCCTTCAAGCCATTCTTGTTCTTCCACTAATTCTTTAATCATTTTACGTTCCTCCGTATCATGCCGCTGTTTGTCCATGTAAGGCTAGCTTCCCCCTTTGGTTACTTTAGTTCTGGGGCAGCCTCCCTCCACTCGATAATATAACGACGAACTCGTTCATCCTGTGATAGGATTAAAAAATTTTCATTTACATCATGAAAGCTTCATCGGACGAGTCTGATAACGAAAAAAGCCCGCAGATTGCGCGGACTTCATTCGAACAATATTATTGCTGCATAAAATGGTCCCACCTGTGGTGAGTCAGACGATAAATGAGCCGATATGCGCAAGCATGGCGTCCAGTCCTGCTTCAAGTGAGCTTGTTTCCTTGCGCACTTTGGTCAGAAGAAGACCGCCTTGAAGGGCAGCCAGTAATGCCAGAGCAAGAGAATCCGGATCCGCGCAGCCGCTTAGTTTGCCGCGTTCTTGCATGGAACGGAGTCCGCGTCTGATAGCGAGTTCCCATTGCATAAAACCAACTGCAAGCTCTGAACGAGCGGATGCATCCGAATCTGACAGTTCATTAGCCAGCGATCCAATTGGACATCCGCCTTGACATTGCCGCTGAATTTGAAGCTGAATAATGGCGTCACGCCAGGCTTGAAGTGCCTCCATGCTGTCCAGATCGCTCAGCATTGGCTCTTGAGCATGCAAAATGGCCTCGGTTTGATAACCAATTACAGCCAAAACGAGTTCTCGTTTTTCCTTGAAATAATGATAAAGCTGCGATGAACTGACCTTCGCTTCCAGTCTAACATCCTCCACGCTTGTCCCGGCCACCCCACGCTCAAACATCAGCTTGGCGGCAGCAGTAACGATACGTCCGCGCGTTTCCTTTCCCTTTCTCGTAAGCCGCTGTTCTTGATCTTGAATTTCCACTAAGTTATCCATGACAGTATTATATACAAAATGGATTTGACAATCCAGAATTTTAGCGATAATATGTTTCTCATCAACAAAATGGATTGATTAATCCAATTTTAAGTTTGAGGAGTGCATACACATGTTGTCCATGAAAGCCGAATTGGAACAATCGAAGGCAGGATTTATCACAACCGCACCGGAGGAAATGCAAGAAGCTTTTTTTCGTCACATGAAAGAGCAGCTAGAATCGGGCATCGTTTTCGGTTTGAAAGAAGGCGCTAAAGCTCCAGATTTCACGCTGGCAAATCCGCTTGGGGAGCAAGTGAGCCTCTATGACGAGCTAGCGAAAGGTCCTGTCGTTCTAACCTTCTATCGTGGCAGCTGGTGTCCGTTCTGTAATATCCAACTTAGGGCTTATCAACAATTGCTGCCGGATATAGAGAAGCTTGGCGGCCAATTAATCGCGGTCTCGCCGCAAAGCCCTGACAACTCGCTGTCCCAAAAGGAGAAGGAAGAGCTAGCCTTCCAAGTCATAAGCGATCCAAACGGCCAAGTAGCCGACAGCTACAACGTCCTCTATGAGGTACCCGATTATCTTAAACCCGTTTTTACCAACAATTTCGGGCTTGATCTTACTGCGTTCAATGCGACCGTTCGTTGGATTCTACCGGTTCCAGCGACGTATATTATCGATCAGCAAGGCTCTATCCGCTTCGCGCATGTCAACCCCGACTTTATGGAGCGCCTGGAGCCTGGGGAAATCATCAATCAACTGAAGAAACTATAAGTCGCTTAAAAACCGGCTGCGCGCACGCAGCCGGTTCTCTCCACAGCCTTATCCGTATCATGAATCAGGATTCCTCCGTTCGTAGATGAAATCCCTTAACCATCAGCCAAATGGGTAGAACGATTTCGAAAATCGCTCCTGGAATATAGAGAACGGGTCCGATATCTTGGCCGATGATCGTCAGACAACTGCTTGCCAACAATGCCGCATAGCCGATGAAACCGATGACGGACAAGAAGCGTGGAACCAACCTCGATCGATAGAGGATATAACAAAACAACAAGCTGCCCAAGCTCAGCACGATCATGGCCATTTCAAAGCATTTAAAATGAGCTTCTACCACTAAATTTCCTATCGTTTGAAAGTAAGTTCCACTCGAAGCTCCTGCGCCAATGTAACTTTTGCTCAGACCAATGAGTACAAGCGGACCGATTAAACTTAGGATGAGCAGCGCCGATTCGATGATTCGTGAACCGAAGTACCCCAGCGCAAACGCATCGTTGTACTTCTTTAAAATGGGATACAGAAGCATGGCAATCCCCACAACCGCCAAGGCGTTTATCAACTCCAAAAACAATCCAGCCATCACGTTTGTTCGGTCCGGATACAAACCTGCGAGAACATCCGGTCGATGCAGAATAGGATCCAGCAGCCCGTTTCCTATCATGTATGCACCTGTCGCCACTAGAAACAATGCTCCAGTCACTCTTGCAATCTTTTTCATGTTTATCTCCTCTTGGCTAATTTATATGCAGTATAGCTTGAAGAGGATTGGAGTCTGTAGACACTTTAGTGTGGTCTACGGGTGTTCCCGAACAAATTCAGCTCACTGGCACGGGCAATCGCTTCCGTGCGTCTATGCACTTGAAGTTTTTCGAAAATCCTGCGGTTGTGCCCTTTGACCGTGTCTAAGGCCAAAAAGAGTTTCTCTCCGATTTCCCGGTTCGAGAGTCCCTTGGCTATAAGCTCGAGCACTTCGATTTCCCGTTGGCTGAGCGGCTCAAATAGGTTGCCCTTATTTCCGTGTTCCAGGACCTTGCACATACGTTCCAGACCAAGCTCGGCTTCACGGAGAGTCGGCAGCGGCATGTCTCCGGCCAGCAGCAGTGCCTCTTGGTAACTTTTTACCGCCAAATCAGGCCGATTTTCCGCTTCCTGTAGTTGACCTAGTCCGATATTGGCCACTACAGCCATCAGCTTATGACCCATCGTTTGACTATTCGTTATAACTTCGTTAAAGGCCTCATGAGCTCCTGAACGGTCTCCCCGCCTCTGGCAGGCGACGCCCAGCATCCAAGCGGCTGCCGTCCGAACAGGGAGATTATCTGGGCGCAGATACTCGAGCGCACGACGTGACTGTTCAATAACGGTTTCTATCTCGTGTTTTGCCCCGATCCCAGCATCCCTTCCATGAGCAATTACTTCGACAAGTCCATCGGTCTTGTCTTCGGACTCCGAGTTCTGCATGAACGTTTCGGCTGCCTGTAAATTCCGATCGGGACGATCAGGGTTTCCAGCCATCATAAGCAATGCCAATGTAGCCCGAGTTGCGGCAATCAGCCCGGTCAGGTCTCTGATAGCGGCGTCCTGCTCCACGCCTTCTAGGGCAGCTTCTGCAGCTCGCAGCTTGTGCTCGACGCGAGTCGGTTTGCCCGCAATCAGCAGTGCTGAACCATAGATCACCCACAATGCGGGTCTGGCGTCTAGTTCCGCGGCAGGCAACGACTCCAACCAGTTCAGCGAAAGGCCTGCAGCCCCGCGAAGATGAAGCGGCGCCCCTTCGCCTTCTAGCAGACGTCCAGCGCGCTCGATGTCTTGGGATTCCACGGCATGATGAAACGCTTCGATCTCGAAGCCGTTGTCTTCATACCAGACACTTGCTCGTTCATGCAATTTCGCGATATTGCTCCCGTCGAGACTTTCCTGCAGCCGTCTGCGGAGTAAATCGGCAAACAAATGGTGATAACGATACCAACATCGTTCATGATCCAAGGGAACGACGAACAAGTTCTTGCGATCAAGGTCGATTAAGAATTCCATACCGGATACCGCGGGATCAAGCATTACGTCATCGCAAAGAGATCCGCATAGACGGTCCAAGATCGAGGTCCGCAGCAAAAAGGTCTGTACGGCTTCCGGTTGCCGTTGCAGGACTTCCTCTACCAGATAATCCAGCACGAAATGATGGCTGCCGGTGAAAGACTGAATGAGCTGATCGGCGCCATAATCTCCTTGTATGGAGAGCGCAGCCAATTGCAGACCTGCAACCCAGCCTTCGGTGCGTGATTCCAAGGCGGCTATATGATCCATGCTTAGGTTAAGTCCCATTGCCTGGTTTAGAAAAACTTCGGCTTCGGAGAGCGTAAATTTCATGTCGGCAACGCGCAATTCAGTCAATTGGTCCCGAGCCCGCAATCGGGCGAGCGGAATTCGCGGAGTTTCGCAGGTTATCATGACAAGGTGCATATGCGTGGGGAGATGGTCAAGCAGGAAGGACACGGCATCGTCGATCGATTCCGAATTTACCGCGTCATAGTCGTCAAGAACGAGTATGAAAGGAGCCGGAATGACTGCGATTTCATTAAGAAGAGCCGTCAGGATTGACTCGATCGGCGGTAGTTGAGGAGATTGAAGCACAGCAAGAACGCCTTCCCCTATATTCTCCGCAAGCATTCGTAGAGAGGAGATTATACAGGTTAAAAAGCGCGTAAGCTCGTTGTCCCCTTTGTCGAGCGACAGCCATGCAGCCGGCCGGCCGCATTCCGCGAGCCATTCACAAATTAAAGTCGTTTTGCCATAGCCCGCGGGTGCCGATATAAGAGTCAATTTGCGGTGAAAACCATCGCTCAGCCTTTCGGTCAACCGCCGGCGGAGAACCGCTTTCGGCCGAGGCGCGGGAATATATAACTTGGTTACCATAATGGACGTATACATAATTTCATACTACCACCGCTGGTTTCTACTATCAATGATATAACTCTATTAGAAAAAGCATCCGAATATTTTTGATTGAAGCATCGAGGAAACACTTACTTCAAATGTGCAGAAGGATGTTTAGAGCGCGCCTACTACGGCATGGGGCACATACGGCTCCTCTAACGATGCAATCTCATCCGGGGTTAGCTTGACCTCCAGCGCGGTGACCGCGCTCTCGAGATGTGATTCCTTCGTGGCGCCGATGATCGGTGCGGTAACAGGTGCCTTCTGCAGCATCCAGGCAAGCGCGACTTGCGCACGGGAGACACCGCGCTGCTCTGCAATCAACGCAACCTGCTCCACGATCGCACGATCCGCCTCCGCAAATGCATCGTATTTCAACTTCTGTACCTTATCCGTTTCAGAACGGTGCGTTGTCTCTGTCCAATCACGCGTCAAGCGGCCAGAGGCAAGCGGGCTATATGGAATAACGCCGACTCCTTCCGCCTTGCAGAGCTGCATCATTTCGCGCTCCTCTTCCCGATAGATAAGGTTATAATGATTTTGCATCGACACAAACCGCGTCCATCCGTGGCGTTCAGCAACATACAGCGCCTTTTGGAACTGCCAGGCGAACATAGCGGAAGCGCCAATATATCTAGCCTTTCCCGCTCGCACGACATCATGAAGCGCCTCCATCGTTTCTTCGATTGGCGTATGATAATCCCAGCGGTGAATTTGATACAAATCCACATAGTCGGTCCCAAGTCGCTTCAAGCTCTTATCTATTTCGCTCATAATCGCCTTGCGGGAAAGCCCTGCTCCGTTTGGACCTTCGTGCATACGGAAATGCACCTTTGTCGCGATGACAATTTCATCTCGATTCGCGTAATCCTTCAGAGCGCGTCCAACATATTCCTCGCTTGTTCCAGCCGAATATACGTTTGCCGTATCGAAGAAATTGATCCCAAGATCGAGTGCCTTCTTAATCACCTGACGACTTTGCTCCTCATTTTGTACCCACGGGTGAGTCCAGAGCGCAGCATCGCCAAAGCCCATACATCCAAGACAAAGCCGTGATACGTCCAATCCGGTATTTCCAAGTTTTACGTAGTTCATTTAGCAATACCCCTTTGCCATTAATTTAACATACCGCTTGCTAATGGTTATAACCTATCTGCCTCATTCGTCTCTTAGAACATTAGATATCAAGTTTACGTGTTCCGAGCCATTTCACCATTTCAGGATCGCGATGTGAAAAGAACAAGCTCTGCTTCGTATCTAATGCAGCTATCGACTTCAAGTCCTCTTGATTCAATTCAAAATCAAAGATGTTGAAGTTTTCAATTATTCGATCTTTACGAACAGACTTTGGAATCACGACGACTTGTCTTTGCGTCAACCAACGCAAGACCACCTGAGCAACGGATTTATGAACCCTTTCAGCTATAGATACCAATACCTCATTCTGGAACAAGTTATTTTTTCCTTCAGCGAAAGGCGCCCAGGATTCGATCTGCACGTTATTCTCTTTCATGAATGCTGCATTTTCGATCTGTTGATTATAGGGATGCGTTTCAACCTGGTTCACGGCAGGAACAACTTCATGATGGAGAATCAGATCAATGAGTCGATCCTCGTGAAAATTACTGACGCCGATTGCACGGATCTTCCCTTCACGATACAACTCTTCCATCGCGCGCCAAGAGCCGAACAGATCTCCATAGGGCTGATGAATTAAGTACAAATCCAAATAGTCCAACTGCAATCTTGTCAGCGATTTTTCAAAAGCTTGTTTGGTGCGCTCATAACCCGTATCTTGCACCCAAAGTTTCGTGGTGATGAATAATTCCTCTCTTGCCACGCCACTTCGTTTGATCGCTTTGCCAACTGCTTCTTCATTTAGATAAGAGGCAGCAGTATCAATCAGTCGATAGCCCGCCGTAATCGCGTCACAGACGCTTTGTTCACACTCATTATGATCCCTAATCTGAAAAACGCCATAACCAAGCAATGGCATCTCGACACCATTGTTCAAAATCACTTTTTGCATCTAACATCCTCCAACTTAGTGATTTGATCTTCTTCTCATCTCATCCGGCCAATCAAAGCCTCTTTATTATGCAGCAATGGAACAGGCGGCCGTTATCCCTATCGTTGCAAATCATTGCCTAATCCTCTCGCTGCCACTTACGTATGAACATAAGTTGCCTTATAATAGAACGATCAAAGAAGAACGGAGACGGAGGGAGTCAAATGACTAGTCCAACTGAACAACAGCGGATTGAACTCGCCGCTCTCATCGAGAAACATTCTGGTCGGGACGGGGTTTTCGAAACCGCGATTCCTTCATTATATTTTATTCGCCGCTCTAACGAAACCGAGCCTGTCCATAGCGTGTACAAACCTGCCTTCTGCTTTATTGCCCAAGGCTCTAAAGAGATTATGCTGGCACAAGAACGATTCGAATACGGTCCTGCAGACAATTTAATTACATCTATGAATTTGCCGGTAGTCGGTCAGATCATCCAAGCTTCCTTCGATGAGCCGTATTTGAGTTTGAGATTAGAGATGTCGGAGCATCAAATTTTAGCGGTATTGAAAGACGCCGACATTCAATTCGCTCGGCAAGAAAACATGGCCCTTGCGATTTTCGTCGGCCAAACCGAGTCCGCGCTCCTAGATGCGCTACTGCGATTGGTCCGATTGGTGGAACAGCCGCAAAACATTGCGTACCTGGCTCCCATTTACACGAAGGAAATCTTATATTTACTGCTGCAAGGGCAGTTTGGCGCGGCGCTGGCCCAAATCGCAATAGAAGGAAGCAGTACCTATCGCATTAGGGACGCAATCGAATTCATTATGGCCAACTTCGATAAGTCGATGCGAATCGAAGAGCTTGCAGAGACTGCAAGCATGAGTATTTCCTCGTTCCACCGGCACTTTAAAGAAGTGACCGCGATGAGTCCCATCCAATTTCAAAAACGGCTGCGCCTGCAGGAAGCGCGGCATCTCTTATTATCCGAGTCCGCGGATGCAGCTGACGTGGCTTTCAGGATCGGCTATGAAAGCGCATCGCAGTTCAGCCGCGAATATTCCCGGATGTTCGGGTTTCCGCCAAGAGAAGACATCAACCGCTTACGGGCAAAATTCGAGCAAAGCGTTCGGGCGTAACCCGCAGAGGATGCTTCTCATCAAACAAACAGCGTACGACGGTGCCGGCTTCAATGAAAAAAGATGGCTGGTATAAGAGCCATCTTTTAAATACGCATGAAATTAATTGTGCTTAGACATACCGATAGATTTCGACGCGCAGCACCTCGGGATCGGCACGTAAATAGACGCCGTACGCCCCTTCATCTCCGTTCAGCACGCGCCGCCTGCGCCATGTTTCTCCATCAAAACCTCCCTCCTCGATTCGGACGACGCCGACCTTGCCCCGTTCGCCCCGCTTAGGCAAAAATACTGCCGAATAGCCAAAACCCGCCAAATAAAATTCATGGGCTCCCAGCTGGATGATGAGGCCGCCCGCAGCCGGCGAAGGAGAGCATACAGCCTTTGTCCCGCTGCTGCACGAAGCCGGTCATGGCGCCCGTGCCGCGGTATCGATGAATGACGGGGAGCATGCTTCCGAGCAGCGCGTAGCTGCGGGCCAAATACGGCCCCGTGCCATTGAGCACGAAGCCCGACTGCTCGATATTCAGCGTCGAGAGCAGCGAGGCGTCCGCTTCGTCCACGTCTCCGGCCAGAAAATCCTCGATGCCAAACGGCGAGAAGCCAATCGCATCGAAGCTGCCGATCGCGCAGAAGACGTTAGCGGCCGACACCGTGTCGCGGCGCGCTTCCGGAATGAAAAGCGGATTGCCGTCCCGCGCGTACGTCTCGCATATTTCCCGGAAATTCGGCAGGTAGATGTCCGGCGCATAGACCGCGATCGACGGCGCGCCGATGCGCCACACGCCGATCATTTTAGCGCTAGGTCCGCCGCTCGGATAAGCGCCAGGCCGGTTCGGGTATTGGTCGAGCCAGGCGTTGACGATCATCGGCAGCGGATACGCCTGGCTTCCCGCGGAAGCAATCGCCTCCACAGCACGGGCGTAATGATAAGCCATGAACGTTTCCCCGGCCTGCTCGCCGAATGCCTCGCGCCAGGTGCCAGCCGTTCCGAATGCTTGCGCGATTTCGGCCGGCACCTGCCCCTCGAACCGCTCGTTCGCCGGTTCGCTGTAATCACGCTCCGCGCCTAGGAAGCCGACCTCGTTCTCGACCTGTATCATGATCACGGTGCGGCGATCCCCATCGATTTCACCTAGATGCTTCATGAACCGCCCGAACGCCCGTGCGTCCGCCTGCACCGCCGCATCGCAAAGCGGCGAGATCGTCTCCGAAGCCGCCCCGTCCGGATACCGCGCACGGAAATAGGTGTCGTAATCCCGCTTTACCCATGCAGGCGCGTAGCTCGACAGCCCGTTCTTCCACAGGCCGAACCAGAGCAGCACGAGCCGCAGTCCTTCTTCCCGCGCCCTCTGGACGATGCCGTCCACGAGCTCGAAGTCGAACATGTCCTCCACAGGCTCAGCCAACTCCCAGAACACGGGGACGATCACCGTGTTCAGATGCAGTCCTCGCAAATACGGCCAAACCTTCTCGTCCATGTAAGCCAGACTGGACGAACTGGAATTATGAATTTCTCCGCCCAGCACGGTGAATGGCTGCCCGTCAACGATAAGCGTCGTGATGCCGTTCTCCCGCTTCAAGTGCGGCATTGGATCCATCCTGCATCTCCTCCGTCTCGTTCCTATTCGTTTCCCTTGCCTTCCGCAGGCAATCGCCGCGCCGCGGAAATCCGTTCGTCGGCGACCAGTCAGCGAGCGCCCCGAAAATCCCCTGCGCTGACTCCCGCATACGTCTTAAACCGCTTATAAAACCAGTCCAGCTCGCCGAAGCCGACCTCGTGCGCGATTTCGTATACTTTCTTGTCGGTCTGCAGCAGCAGATCCTTGGCTTTCTCCATCCGGACCTGCAGCACGTAATCGTTAAACGTCATGTCCGTATGCGCTTTAAACAGCTTGCCGATATAATTCGGGTTCATATAGATTTCCTGGGCGACGCTGCGGAGGCTGACGTTCTCCGCGTACCTCGCCTGTACGATCCGTCTGACGTCCTCGACGATTTTGTTCGGCCGCAGCTCCTTCATGCGAAGTAATGCGTCCAGCACGCCGTTGATCTTCGCCTCGGCGAACGCCCGAAGGTCATCGATCGTGCGGCTCCGCATCACGCGCTCATATTCGCCTAGCGATGCATCGAACAGCCGCTCGTGTCCAGCCCCCTGCTCCTTGACGATTCGATACAGCTGAATCAACAGCTCCAGCACGGCGAGCTTCGCACGGTGCTCCGGTATCCGCTCCGTCCGGAAGCCGTCCCATAGACGGCCGACCGCCTGCTGCGCGTCGGCTCGGCGGAAA
Source organism: Paenibacillus sp. R14(2021) (assembly GCF_019431355.1). Lineage (NCBI taxonomy): Bacteria > Bacillati > Bacillota > Bacilli > Caryophanales > Paenibacillaceae > Paenibacillus > Paenibacillus sp. R14(2021). Next base: position 674,480 of record NZ_CP080269.1, on the reverse strand, counting down.
TGGCGAACGGCGTCCAAGACGTCCGCTTCCAGCCCCCGCAGCGAAGTCTGCTCGTCGTCACCGAACGGCTTGCCGCGCGCCTCCAGCACGGCGCCTGGTCCGGACAGAAACTTGCCGTCCAGTGCCGCCTCCGCCTCCGTCCACGATTGCTTCAGCTCGCCGACATCGCCAACGCCGCGGCCAAGGCCGACAGTTACCGTCTCCTTGGCGAAGTTTGCCGCCGATGCGCAAAGCCGCTCGGCGAATGCCCGCAGCGCTTGCGGCGACGTCTCCTCTGCGGCACCGCCGAGCAGCAGCCCGAGCCGATCCTCCGCATCTTCGAACACATATCCCCGGTCCAAGCATAGCTCCTCCGCGATGTTGCGCAAGGCGAAGCGCTTTAGCTCCGCTTCTCGGTCGGTCACGTCGCCGCCAGCCATGAAATCGAACTCGGCCAGCAGGCATGCGTACCTCTGTGCATGCGGCTGCATGCCGAGCAGCCGCATGTGATCGCGAATCTCGGCGGCCGCAACCGTACCGTGAGCGATTCGGCGCAGCAGGCGATCTCTGCCGGCTGTGATGCCGAGGCGCTCGCGCCGTTCCAGCAGCTGCCGCTCGTTCAGCTCCGCCGCGAGCCTCTCAAGCAGCTGCTCAAGCTCATCCTCGTCGACCGGCTTCAGCAAATAATCCTTGACGCCGAGCTTCAGCCCTTCGCGCGCATATTCGAAGTCGTCGTACCCGCTCATAATGACGACCTGCGCATCGGAAAACTCGCGCAGTGCGGCAATCAGCTCAAGCCCGTTCATCGTCGGCATGCGGATGTCCGTCAGCACGAGGGCGAAACGGCATTCCTTCAAGAGGGTCAATGCCTGCAGGCCGTCCTCCGCCTCGGCACGGACCTTGAAGCCGAGGCGCTCCCAATCGGCCAGATAGCGCAATGATTGCCTGGCGATCGGCTCGTCATCCACGATTAATACGTCGTACATCACCTTCGACCTCCCGTTGCTCCGTTGGAATCGTCATCGTCACTTCAGTCCAAGCACCTGCTTCGCTTGAGAGGCGAAGACCGAATTCGTCGCCGTAGAGGTTGCGCAGCCGGCGCTGCACGTTAGGCAGGCCGATGTGCGCGTCCCCGGTCAACCCGCCTTCGTCCAGCCGCCTTCGAATTTCCGACAGCCGCTCCAATTCAATGCCTCCGCCGTTGTCCTGGACCGTAAGCAGCAGCTTGCCGTTCTCCCGCCTGCCCGTAATCCGAATCTCCGAAGGGTCAGGACTCAGCTCCACGCCGTGCGTCACCGCATTCTCCACGAGCGGCTGAATGCACAGCTTCGGCACGCTGACGTCAAGATCGTCGCCATTGACGTCGATGGTATAGTTGAATTTGTCTCCGAAGCGGTACCGCTGGATTTGCAGGTAGCTGTCGATGAATTCCAGCTCTTCGGCGAGGCGGATCGTCTGTCCGCCCTTCTTCAGCATCATACGGAACGACTTAGCCAGCAAGCCGATCACCTTGGCGTTCTCTCGGTCGCCTGCGATGAGCAGCTTGCCGCGAATCATATTAAGCGTGTTGAACAGAAAATGCGGATTAATCTGCGTCTGCAGCGCGTACAGCTCGACTTCCTTCGTGCGCAGCGCATTCTCTTGCCGGTCGATCTCGGATTGGTACACTTCACTGATGAGCTCCCGCAGACGCCGCACCATCAGATTGAACATTTCACCGAGCTGAGCCACCTCGTCGTTTCCCTTAACGCCGACATAGCTGTCGAAATTGTCCTTGTTAAGCCGTTTCATCTTGACCGCCAGCTCGGACAACCGGCGGGTCAGTCCGACCGACATCGCGGAGATAAGCAGTGCGGACAACAGGAACGCGATAGCGAACAGCAAAATCGCGGCAGAGCGCAGCCGGTCCAGCTCCGGCGTCAGCTCCGTCGTCGGCACGAACGTCATGACCTTCATATCCTTGACGATATTGCGCGAGTCGAGCGTTTGATAAAGGATCTGGTAGGACGCCTTGCCGATCTCAGCATGAAAGCTGCCCGCCTGGCCACGAAGGATCCGGCCGCCGAACGGAAGCTGCTCAAGCCGGTCAATATGATCCGCGCTCCCGCTGTCGATCAACACCGTGCCGTCAGGTAGTGCAAAGATGACGCGCTTATTGCGGCTCTCCTGCTCGACGAGCTGTGCCAGGTTCTTCAGCCGGACCTCAAGGGAGACGACGCTCGCCGAATCGCGATTGACGTTGTTCAACCGCTTGCGGAAGCTGATCACAGATTCCTTCTTCGCGAACGTCAGGTAGGGAGGGGTCCAGTAACCGCCCGTGTGATTGCCCATTAATTCCTTGTACCAGTCGCTGGCTCTGACATCGCTGTCGATCAGTTGGACGTTCGAGAAGTAGAACGTCGGGTTGTCGGTATAGACGTCGATATTCAGCACATCCCGGGTCGATTGGATCGCTGACAGAAATGGCTTGAACTGCTGCGAATACACTTCGTACGCTTCAAGCTGGTCGGCATAGCGCTGATCGAGGATAAGGCTGAGCGACGGGTTAAGAAACAGCGTATTCGCAACGTCCTCATAGGACGCAAGCTTGTTATCGAGATTCTGGCTGATTTGCGACAGCGACAGCGAAGCGTTCTGCACGACATGCCCGTACACAAGGTCGCTGCTCCGCTTCGTCAGCAGATACGTGAGCGAGCTGAGCAGGAACAGCATGATAAACAGATTGGTCAGGATCAGTTTCGTCCGAATTTTCATGCCGTCCCTCCGTTTCCAACGCCTTCAAAATACCCGTTCACCTGCCGCTGCCGGCCGGGTTCAGACAAGCGAACGCACTCCTACGCCCAAGAGGGCGAGAAGTACGTTCATAAGTCGGCTAGCCGCCGATCGTAGCGGCGAACTTGGCGTTAAAATCCGCCCATAGCTTCGTATAGGCGTCGTCGACGTCCCGTAGGCCCGCTTTGTCCATTGCCGCCTTCATGTCATCCCAGCTCTTATCGAAATCCGATTGGTTCTTCGCCATGACGAGCTTTGGCAAAAATTTCTTCCAGGTCTCTTCGATTTTCTTCGCCTGCAGCGTAATGTTCTCCGGGGGCGACAGCTGCCATAGATAACCCGGCACGACCTCGGCCTTCGGCAGAAAATCCGCCCACACTGTCTTCCCGTACCGGCTTAGCACGTCCTTGGTCATGTCGTCGTATAGGCTGACGACGTAATCCTTCGTCAGCGGCGTCGCGTAATCGCCGTCGTCCAGCTTGGCGCCGTCACCGACGTTGAACCAGTAGCCGCTGCCCGTGCCATTGCCGGAAAAGCCTTCCTTGATCCCATGGTCCGGATCCGTCTTGCGCGCCTCGATCTCCTCCGGCTTCAGCACGCGATGGCCGTCCTTCACCTCGTAATGCTTCCCTTCGATGCCCCATTGCGACAGAATCTGGCCTTCTTCCGAGAATAAGTAGTCCACGAACTGAATGAACCGCTCCGGGTTTTTCGCCGATTTCGTGACGGCCCACTGGAGGCTGCCCGCGAACGTCGGTACGACCGTGTTCGATATGTCCTTCGTGTCCTCATTGAAGTAGATCGGCAGCCTGGCATAAGCTCGCTCCGGGTGACCGTCCTGACGGAATTGCGTCTCGACGGTGCCGACCATCCAGGCCGGCGCGTAGGCGGCCAGCACGCGTCCTTGCGCCAGCTTCTTGCTGAGATCGTCCTGCGAGAACGCTTCCTTGTCATACAGGCCGTTCTGATACAATTTGTTCAGAAACGCATAGTAGGTCTTCGCATCGTCCGAAACCGGATTATACGTGACATTGCCGCTGCCGTCGATCCGGAAGTTGCCGTGATCCGGAAGGCCGGATGCGCTGATGATCGGGTTATTGTACTGGATGTTCACCTGCCAGCCCGTCATCGCGCCGGAGAAACCGATCGTCTCTTTGTTGTCGATCTGCGGATGCTTATCCTTGTACGCTTTGACGACGTCGTACAGCTGATCCAGCGTCTTGATCAGCGGGTATCCGGCTTCTTTCAGCACGTCGTACTGGATGATGAAATTGGCGGCGGCATCCGCTTTCGCTTCGCGGCTTTTATTGACGCCGTAGAGCGACCAGATGTTGCCGTCGGCGTCCTTCAGCAAATTGAAGTACTCGCCGAACTTCTCCTTAATATGCGGGCCGTATTTGTCAATAAGCTCGTTCAGGGGAACCAAGGCGCCGCCGTCCTTGTATTTCTGCACCTCCGCCGGTCCCATGGTCATAATGTCCGGATAATCGCCGGCCGCGAGCCACAGGTCCTGCTTCTGCGTTTCGTCGCCGACGACCAGATCATACTTGAACGAGACGCCGGTCTTATCTGTAAACGCTTTCGTAATTGGCGTATCCCACGTCATTTTCTCGTCCGTCGTGTTCATGGTGTACGTGATCGGTTCAACGGCCGGCGTTTGGGAAGCGCCTTCATTTTCGGCCGTGCCCTTGTTCTCGCCCGCCGAATTCGCCGCCGGCGCGCTGCCTCCGTTCTTGCTTCCCCCGTTACCGTTAGCTTCGCCGTTGCCATTGCCGTTGCCGTTCGACGAGCAGCCGGCTAACGAGCCCGCCAGAAGTACCGTCGCCGCCGCGAGGGACAAGCTGAATCTCCGCGTTTTGACTGCCATACTGACACCCTCTTTTCTTGTATTTGTATTATATCATCGGAATCGGTGCTCCGGCGATATCGCGATCGTCGCCCGCCTATTCTTTCATTGCGGCGAACGTCATGCCCTTAACGAAATATTTTTGCAGAAACGGGTACACGAGCAGGATCGGAAACGTAACGAGGATCGTCATCGCCGCGCGAATCGTTTCGGGATTCGTTCTTCGCGCGTCTGTTGCGTCGATATGCGTGTTCGTATCGAACACCTGATTGACGGAGCTGATCAATATTTTTTGCAGCTCGTATTGCAGCAGGTTCAGGTGCTCGTTGCGACTTGCGTACAAATAGTTGTCGAACCAGGAGTTCCAGTGCATGACGGCGATGTACAGCGTGATTGTCGACACGACGGGAAGGCTGATCTGCAGGACGATGCGGAACAAGATCTGGAAATCGGACGCACCGTCGATGCGAGCCGACTCCACGATTCCGTCTGGCAGCTGCTCGAAGTAGCTGCGCATGATGATGACGTTGAACACGCCGATCAGCATGGGCAGCAGGTAGACCGCGAACGTGTTCATCAGGCCGAGCTGCTTGATCAGCAGATAGAACGGAATCAGTCCGCCGTTGACGTACATCGTCACGATGAGGATGACGTTGAACGGCTTGCGGAGGAAAAACTCCTTCCGGCTCAGCGTATAGGCGAGCATCGCCGTGCAGACGACGCCGAGCACCGTACCGGCGACCGTCCGGACGACGGATCGCAGCGCCGCTGCCGCCAGACCATCATTCGCGAAGATCGTCGCGAAATTGTCCAGCGTCGGTACGCGCGGCCATACATAGATCGTGCCTTTCAGCGTATCGGCAGCGTCGTTAAGCGATATGGCAAGCAGGTTGACGAATGGGAACAGCGTTCCGATGCCGAGCAACAGCAGCAAGCCGTAGTTCAGCGCTTGGAAGACGTAGTCTCCTGCCGCTCGTTTGTGGATCATGGGGGGGCTCCTTTCAGGTGCCGGCTTTAGAATAGCCGGCTGTCGGTTGTTTTTCTAGCCGCGTAATTAACCAGCAGCACGAGCACAATGCTCACGACGGACTTGAACAGACTTACCGCGACGCCGTACGAATAATCTCCGATGCTCGTCGAATAGTTCAGCGCGTACAGGTCGAGCACCTCCGAACGGCTGATGACGACGGGATTGCCAAGCAGGAATTGGGACTCGTACCCGCTCTGCACGATCCAGCCGACGCTTAGGATGAGCAGCAGCACGGCCGTCGGCATTAGACCGGGAATGGAGATGTAGCGCATTTTCTGCCAGCGCGTCGCACCGTCCGTCTCGGCGGCTTCATAATGCTCGGGGTTAAGTCCCGCCAGCACCGCGAGGTAGATGATCGTGTTCCAACCGAGCTCCTTCCAGAAGCTTGCCAACGTGTGAATCCACCAAAACCATTTTTCCTGGCCGAGAAAATAGTACGGCTGGTCGAGGATGCCGAGCTTCACGAGCAGCTCGTTGATGACGCCTCCGTCGGGCGACAGCAGCGTGGCGAAAATATTGGCGATGACCACCCACGACACGAAATGGGGAATGTACGTGAGCGTCTGCACGGTTCGCTTGAAGAAGCGAAGCTTCACCTCGTTCAGCAGCAGCGCCAGCCCGATTGCGCCGAAGAAGCCGGTGACCAGGTTAAGCATGCCCATCGCGACCGTGTTGCGGAGCGCATTGAAAAACTGCGGGTCCTGGAACAGCAGCCGGAAATTGTCGAAGCCGGCCCACGGACTGCGCCAGATACCTAAGGCGACTTTGTAGTGCTGGAATGCCATGATCCATCCCCATAGCGGTCCGAACGAGAACAGCAGGACCAACAGGACGAAAGGAACCGACATCAGCAGCAGTTGATACTGTTTCTTGACGAGAAGACCGAAGCCTGCCTTCTTCGGGGCAGCCGCGGCGATAGCCGGGGGCGTGGATGGGTTGACCATGTCGTTTCTCCTTTCTGTGCGGATTGGCGTCGCTATGCCTCTATTATCGATTTCCGCGCCTCTGCCAACAACCGGGCAAAGCGAACCTCGTTACCCTACAAAAGAGAGCATACGGTAAGCAGGAAACGGGCTCTGGCGCGAGGGTAAAGGCAGCAGCAAGCATGTTGCGTGCGAAAAAGAGGCCGAATCGGGCTTGCTGCCCGATCCGACCTCTTGGAGGGTTACTAGTCTGCGAATGAATGAGCACAGCGTGACTGCCGAGTTGCGCAGCTTGTTATGCCGGTACGATGCTCCACTGCTGGCTCGCTGAGCCGGTATCGGTCATCTGCACGATACCGGCTCCACTGGCCGAGGAGCCGCCGCTGACGTCGAGCGTTTTGCCGCTGCCGACGTTGATTACTTTGTAATATCCGCCTCCGACGCCAACGATCGTCCACCGCTGGTTATTGCCGCCGTTATCCCACCACTGGATGACACTCGCCCCATCGCTTGCGGATCCGCCGCTCACGTCCAGATTATTGCTTGAATTCGCATTGATGATCTTGAGCCCGCTGCTAGTCGTAATCATGTTCCACTTCTGGCTGCTGCCGCTTCCGGGAGTAAGCTGGACAATGCTCGCGCCGGAGCTCGTGGAGGCGCCGCTGACGTCAAGCACCATGCCGCTGCTGCGGTTAACGAACTTGTATTGGACGCCCGGATCCCAGGCGGGCTGCTGCGACGTATTAGTCGTCACCGCAAGCGCGGCGCTGGCAGCGGAGACGTTGCCGGCGGCGTCCTTCGCCTTGACCGTGAAGCTGTAGGCCGTTCCCGCCGTGAGGCCGGTCGCCGTGTAAGATGTACCGGTCGTAGAACCGGCCAGCGTCGTGCCCCGATAAACGTCGTAGCCGGTCACGCCTACGTTGTCGGTCGACGCCATCCATGACAACGAGACGGTCGTTTCGGTCTTCGACGGCGACGTCAGCCCGGTCGGTGCCGTCGGCGCCTGCGTGTCGGTTCCGGAACCCGAGCCGCCGGTTAAACTGAAGTCGTCGAAATACATCGTCCCGCGAAAATCTTTGACATACACGTAGATGCGCGCCGTCTGCGTGCCGGACGGGGCCGTATACGTGCCGTGCGCGTTGACGAAGCCCGATGTCGTCGATGTGGCCGACGCGACGAGATTGTCACCGATCGTACCGCCTGCGCCGTCGAGGAAACGGACGCGCACCTCAAGCGTGCTCCCTGTGTTGGACGCGACGTTCATGTAACCATCGAACGTATAGGCCGTGCCGGCCGAAGCCGCAGCGTCCTGGTAGAAGCCGAACCAAGCGCCGGCCGTGCCGCTCAGCTTGAACGAGGCGCTTCCGGTGCGTTTCACGGACGTATCGCGGGAGCAGTAATAGGTCTGCTCGCACGTCCAGAGGTTTGGACGGCCGAACCCGTCGTCTTGTTCGAATCCGGCGTTCAGCAGCAGGTTCGGCGCGATCGGCGGCAGCGTCGTGATGCTGACGGCGCCGCTGGCCGCCGATACGTTGCCCGCGGCGTCGCGCGCCTTCACCGTGAACGAATAAGCCGTGCTCGCGGTAAGGCCGGTTACGGTAAACGACGTTGTTCCGCCGCTGGCCGACCCGGCAAGCGTGCCATTACGGTAAATGTCATAGGCAGTGACGCCGACGTTGTCCGTCGAAGCGTTCCAAGTCAGGTCGACCGTCGTATCGCTCTTCGAAGGTGACGCCAATCCCGTCGGCGCGCTCGGCGCCGTCGTGTCCGGCGGGTTCGTCGTGACGGAAAGCGCCGTACTTGCTGCCGAGACATTGCCGGCCGCATCGCGCGCCTTGACCGTGAAGCTGTACGCGGTGCCTGCCGTCAAGCCGGTCACGGTCAGCGATGTCGCTCCCGTCGTCGATCCGGCTAGCGTCGTGCCGCGGTAGACGTCGTAGCCGGCGACGCCGACGTTGTCCGTCGAAGCCGTCCATGCCAAACTGACGGTCGTGTCGGTCTTAGCCGGCGCTGTCAGATTCGCCGGCGCGGATGGTGCCTGTGTATCGGGCACCGTGCTTCCCTGCCGAACTGCTTTGACGGCGATGTCGCGGGTAAACGCCGGTATGCCGGCCAATGTCAGGCTGCCGCCCGACGCGCTCGCTGTCGTCTGCAAGACGGACGCTCCGGTGACCGTGTTGTAATAGGTCACGTCGTACGTGCCGTTGTTGACGCCCGAGAGCGCGAAAGACATGCCGCTGACCGTACGCGGGCTCGCTACCGTATAGTTGGCTTGCGTGTCGTTGATCCAGAGAAGCGCCCGGTCCGCGTTCTTGTAACCGCCAACCTTCGTGCTATTAGCCTGCGCGCCGTAATCCGTGAACGGCATATTGTTCAAATAGGCCTCCTCCGGTTGGACGACGTTCGCGAGCGCCGTATGCAGCCCTTTGATGTTTGCCGGGACATTGAAGCCGGTGCTGCCGGCGAACTCCCACCACAGGTTGCCGCCGGCCGCGCCGGCACGGAAGATCGGTGCCCAGAGGCCGTCATGCACGTATCGCTGCACGGCCGCATCGTTCGGATCTTCGCCGCCCCCGTTGATGCCGTATTCCCCGACGAAGGCGGGACGCCCGCCGAAATCGGTGCGGAAATGCTTCAGCTCGTTCTCCCATTTATCGATGACGTTCGAGCCCCCGTCATACAGGTGGAAATTGGTGGTGTCGAGTGTCGTCAGGCTTTCCCACGACGGTTGGTTGAATTCCTGATGGTCCTTCCAAGCGAAGCTCGTCGTCGTCGGGTGATGATAGAAGTCGAGGCTCTTCCAGTATCCGTCTACCGTGCTGTGCCAGGCGGCACGCGTCGCCGCGCTTGTATCTACGCGGTTATCCGACTCGTTCCAATATTCCAGCATGCCGAGCGCGCGGCTATACCCCCAGCGTGCGAACACATAGCGCAGCAGCTTCTTCTGGTAATTGATCGCCGACGTGTTCGTCCAGAAATCCGTGTTGTTTTCGGTCCACTGCGAAGGTCCGCCGTTCGCCGTATTGTATGCGTTCTGCGGCCAGTCGTAATAGAAGTCGCCGAAGCTGTTCATCGTCAGCATGACATAGATGCCGTTCGCCGAAGCGGTATCGATAAGCGTATCCATACGGGCTTGATTGTCGAGCTGGTATTTGCCGATGCCGTCATAGCTCATCGTAATACCGTTTTGCGTCGTTACGGTAGGTCCCCATTCCGGCGCGTAATTACCCCACCATACGCTGTACCAGACCCGCATCAGGTTCATTTTGGCTGCGCCGTACTGCGGCATCGCGGCCAATATCTCGCTCGGCGCGCCCCATGCGTAGTTCGTGCCGATCAGGGTCAGCTGCTTGCCGAAGCTATCGGTAAACCGGCTGCCGCTCACGCCCATGAAGCCGCGGTTAGTCCCGGCGGCTCCGGCCGTAAACGTATACGTCTGGGATTGTCCCGTGCCGCTGCCGTCCGTCACCTTCAAGTAGACGCTGTGCGTACCGCTCTGCCGAGGCGAGTAGCGTACCGCCCATTTCGACGATGAACCGCCCCTGTAGAAGCCGGGCACCACCTCCGTTTGGCCGCTTGGCGTCGTGAAATACGCACGGACGTCGACTTCGTCCGGATTGAACGGATTGCTGTAGGTCGCGCTCAAATCAAACGTCATTTCGAACTTGTCGTACATCGCCGGAGTCGCCGTGTTCATTGCGACGCTCGAGAACGCCGTAGCCGCCGAAGCCGTAGCCGCGCCGAGCGGCAGCGTACCCAGCAGGATCAGGAAACCGAGCAAGACGGCGAATATAGACTTGTTCCTTCGTTTGGACATTCATGTTCCTCCTTTAAAATAAGATGCAGGATAATCATGCCTAGGTTCCTTCGAAAACGCTCACCTCCTTCGTTCCCCATTTTGCGCTCGCCTGACTTTCGGCACAACCCTAGGCTTGACGGATTTTAACCGGAGAAAATACAGATTCCATCATCAAGTACGACGGGACAAACCTATTAACATCTTTTACCGAAATCGCTCTCTTTTGTTTTCGTTCAACGCTGCACGACATAAAAAAAATCGCGTCTACCGATAATCGATAGATGCGACCCTAGTTATACCTGCACCATACTTTTTAACCGGTTTTGCCGGATGTGTCCAATTACGTGCTCTACTACGCAAAAAGGCCGCAGATTCGCGGCCATAAGCGAGACAATATTTAGCATAATAATTTTGAATCCGGTCCGTATACCGATCAAGGGAATGTTTTGCTATCTTACGCCGGCTGCTCGGCCTCTTCCTTCTCGGCGTCCCCTCTTGACTCCTCGCCCTGCCATAACAGCTGCATTTCCGCGCTGGTCGCAAGCAGCTCGGACAGCGTGCCCTCTGCTTCGACCCGTCCGTCCTTTATGACAAGGATGTGATCGGCGCGCGCCAGCGCCGCTCTGCGATGAGATACCGCTATGCAGGTCACGTCCTGTTCCTGAAACAGCCGCTCCCACAATACCTTCTCCGTTTCGACGTCTAGCGCGCTAGATAGATCGTCGAAGATGAATACGTCTGACTGCGTCATAAGCATTCGAGCCGTGGCAGCACGCTGGATCTGTCCGCCGGAGAGCATGACGCCGCGGGGGCCGACGAACGTCTCAAGCCCGTTTTCCAACATTTGAAGGTCCTGCTCCATGACGGCCAGGCGGATGACGCGGTCCAGTGCGTCCGGCGGGACGGAGCTGCCTTGCGTGATGTTCTCCCCCAGCGTGTCGCTGAACAGCCTCGGCACTTGAGGTGTATAGGACGTCCTCGGCGGCTTCAAGAAGGCAGCCGGGTCTTCTATTAACCTCCCGTTCCATCGTATGGTGCCGTCCGATTTCGGCAGGAGGCCGAGGAGCGTGCGGACGAGTGTTGATTTGCCCGAGCCGATCCGGCCAGTGACGACCAGGAACTTGCCGCGCTCCAAGCGGAAGCCGACGTCCCGGATCCCATTCTCCGAGTTCGGATACGTATAGGACAAGCCGCGAACCTCTAGGCTTTGTAGTCGATCATCCTCGTTCGCGTCAGGAGCTTCGATCTCCGGGGGATCGCCGTACAGATGAATCTCGCTATGCTCCGCGATGCGGTCCTCCTCGCCCGGTCGGAACAGAATCCGCATCCGGTCGAGCGCAACGCGCAGCCGCTTGTGTTGAAAGATCATGTAACCGAATAGTGAAACGCTGAACGCAAACGTGCTTAGGTAGGACGTGAAGAGCGCAATATCGCCGACGGTGAAGCGGCCCGCCTTCATCTCCGCGGCGCACATCAGGAGGATAACGCCCGTGCAGATGCTGAGCACATGCTGGTTAAGCGATCTCATCCACTGCTTGAACAGATTGTCCCGCAAGGCCGCCTTCCGCCGGCTCTCGTTCAGCTGGAGGAACCGGTTCAGCACGTGATCCTCTGCCTGTCCGAGCTTTACCGCCTGCACGGCGCCGAATGTCTCCGCGATGAAGCCGGTGATCCGGCCGGTCGCTTCCCGGTTCAGCCGGGAATACCGTCTCGCCCGGTTGCCTGACAGGTTGTTAAACAGCGTGACGACGACGAGCGGGAGGATGGCCACGATCGTGATCTGCCAATTGATGCGGGCCATGATTACGATGCAGGTGACCGCGTAGATCACGCGGCCCCAGAAATCCACCCAGGACTCCACGTATTCGACGACTTCGTCGACGTCTTCCCGAAAACGAGTCATTGCTTCGCCGGGAGAGGCCGGCAGATTGCGTCCGGGCCAGCGCATGATACCGGCCAGCATATTGCGGCGCAGAACGGCTTGGAGGTGATAGATATACGTCACCCATTTGAAAAAGGCGATAAAAAACATGCCGACTCTGGAGAAGCGGACAACCGCGACGACGATCAGCGGCAGCGCAAGCCACAGGTAATCGTGGGACTGGGTCGTCGCCCTGTCGAAGAACCATTTCATCCCTAGCCCGATGCCGACCGGCATCGCGTGGAAGAATCCCCATAGCAGGGCATTTACAAGATATAGTATGGGGTTGTATCGAAACAATCTCCCCATGAATTGCGTGACGGTCATGCCAATTCCTCCTCTCGGTTGGCTCGCAGCAGCTGGCCATATTCCGATGCAGGATCCTGCGCCAAGGCAGCTCTCGCGCCGAACTCGATGACGCGGCCTTGGCGCAGCACCATAATCTTGTCGACTTGGTCCAGCGTGGCCAGCCGATGAGCGATCACGATTCCCGTGCACCGCTCCAGCAGTTGATCCACGGCCGTCTGCAGGATCGCCTCCGTCGCGGCATCAAGCCGCGAGGACGGTTCGTCGAGAATGACCAGACTTGGCTGGGTTAGGAATACCCGCGTCAGCGCGAACAGCTGCGCTTCCCCCGCGGAGAGCGAAGCTCCTCCGGCGGAGAGGCGCGAATCCAGCCCCTGTGGCATCGCCTCGATCCAAGGACGCAGCCCAAGCCGTTCGGTCGTCTCTAGGATCTCTTCGTCCGATAGGTGCGGATTGAACAGCGTCAGGTTATCGCGAAGTGTTCCGTCAAAGAGCTGCACGTCCTGCGTGACCATGCCGACCCTGCGATACAGCGACTCCAAGCGCAGGGAACGGATATCCACCCCGCCTACCCGAATGAGACCGCTGTCCAAATTATACAGCCTGAGCAGCAGCCGACTGATGCTCGACTTGCCGCTGCCGGTCCTTCCGATGAGGCCAAGCCGCTCCCCAGGCTTCAGATTGAAGCTGATGTCGTGCAGGATAGGCTGATCCTCATTGTAGCTGAAGTTAACCTGCTCGAACGATACGGATAGCGGGCCTTGCGGCAGCTCGTCGTCATCGCCATCCGCGATCTCGCTTCGCAGCGAGAGCAGCTCTTGCGCACGGCGCATGCCGGACTTCGCCTTCTGGAACTCCTGCAGCTGATCACCGAGCTGTTCGATCGGATCATTCAGCATCTGGGTGTATTGGAAAAAGAGAAATAGCATGCCGAGCGTGATCTGCCCCTGCAGGTACATGCGGACGCTAATCATCAGCACGACGGTGACGGCAATCGTAAACATCACGACCGTGACGTTCCAAGGCATGACTCGGAGCATCCAAGCCCTGCGTCCGGAGAGGAAGACCGCCCGCATCGCCCGGTGATAACGATTCATGAGGCGCGGTACGCCACCGTTCGCTTGTACGTCTTCAATGCCCGAGATCCGCTCCTCGATCAGGCCGAAGAGGGCTGCGTTCGCTTGGCGTTCCGATTGGGAAGCACTCACGCCCATGTCGCGGATTCCGAACATGATGCCGATCGACAGGCAGGTGAAGGCCGTCATCGTCGCGGCAATTGGCCAGTTATAGACGAACATATAGCCAAGAATACCCGCGAGCAAGACGAAGCTGCCCACGATCTTGGCGATGAACATCGCGAAGAAGTTCGACATGTTGGTCACGTCGCCGTCGATTCGTTCAATCATTTCTCCCGGTGTCTTTACGTTGTGGAACCTCATATCGAGCCGGAGTGTATGCTTGAGCAGGTTGGCCCGTATCTGGTTGGTCGCCCGCCAGGAGACGTCGTTCCCCAGGTAGTCGACCGATACCGTGAACACTTGATTGAGCACGGCAACGACGAGGTACAGCCCCGCTAGCGACAGCAGGCTGGAGACACTTCCCGAGCCGGTCGCTTGGTCAATGAAGCGCTTAACGATCTGCGGATTCAGGAGCTGCAGTACCGTCGTCACCAGCAGCAAGAGCAGCAGTGCGAGCATCCGCCATTTGACGGGACGCAAGTACTGGAGAAGCCAGGACATGGATGGTTTTGGTTTGCGTTTTTGTTTTTGCAGCATGGTGGCGAAGAGCCCCTTTCTGAAGTGCAATCGCGGCGTGACCGTGACCGTGCAGACGAGGACCTGGAGAAGAAATAGAAAAACTCCAGGCGCAACCGCCTGGAGCGAGGTATGTAGGGGAAATTAACGCATACGCACGGCAGGGTCAGCCAATGGATACAAGCCTATGCAGTTGGTTTGGATTGGAGCAATTGGGCTTGCCATCGTGACGACCTCCTTTGTTTGTTCACTCGAAATTGGAACTTGAATAAAGAGACTATATCACGGGCTTTAGGATAGCGTCAACCAGAATTTGGATGTTGTGGTTCTCTATCATCCCTATACGAGCAATAAAAAATCCCTCCGTAAAGAGGGACTTTTTGGTAACAGGGCTCCAACCCTAAGTGTCGTATATGCTCCCGGGTCTGCTAAGCGAAGTTGTTCGCCTGTTTGTCAGTTCTCTAATGTCTAGGCCGGCGGTTCTCTTCGCTCAGACGAAGCGATTCCTATGAATCATTTCGCAAAATCGATCTGCACTTGAGGTGGAGGCATCTGAATGAAAGAGGAATGTGAGCGTGAATGCTGATTGCCATTTATCCAAACGCTATTCTCGTCGTAACCTTCTAGCAATCCGCCGCCCGAGATTTTCTCATCCGTTACAACCATCACATATTGACTGAAGAATATAGCATTATCAAAATCGACGTCAAATTGAAGTCTAGTGATGTTCATTTCACTCCATCCTTCCTCCACCGCGTGTTCCGAATCGATAGGATTACCCTCTAAGCAGAGTGCCATTAAACAAAATTTTCATCGTTCGAACAAAGAGAACAACCACAACGATACTGAGCAAAGCCAGAATAACCGCGGCAATGGCGATCAGCAGCCAAGAATCCACGAATAAAGCGTATTTTAAAGCGGCATTAGTGAGAGCAGCCATCGGAAAGCTTACGCCCCACCAGGAAGCGCCGAACGGAATAGACTTTTTGAATACTTTGAAGAATAAAACGATGAACAAGAACAGACCGAAGTAAAACAAAATGGATGCGAACTGATCAATCCGCTGCTCAAAGTTCGTATAGCCAAGAAAACCGACCTCAAAAGGCGCAATCATGATGATCATGGAAGGCGTTAATCCTGCCGGCATTGGCGCATGATGAATCAATCTGGACAAAATCAACGTGAAGTATACCAAAGCCACGGTTCCCCCGACTGCAAGGGAAAACAAATTAATTTCATGCGCCCATGGGAACGGCATCGTCCCTCCGGCAACCGAAATATCAAGTGTGCCTACCACAGGGACTAGCGAAGCCGGAACCTTATTTACCGGCTCATGATTCCCGTTCAACAACCGTGTAACGAAAACAAAACAAAGAGCTATCGCCAACGCAGTTCCGATGATCCATACCGCTTGGCCCGTTTTTTCACTGTAGACACCCACCACTGACGAAAGTAAGAGTATCGCGATCGTGATCGTTCCGAAGAAATTCCCCACCACGGGATGCGTAAACTCACCTTTCACTTTATGCGGGTAAAGAAACCATTTTGAAATATAGCCTATGCTTAAGGCGATAAAAATCAAAACCGCAATAATGCCAATAATATCAGCGAGGACAGTGGAAGTCCCGAATAGCTTGCTTGCCTCTCTCCAAGCCAATGAAAGACCTGAAATCCCCATAACCGACGCAAATAGGTTAACGGGTAAGAATTGAATAGAACCGATGCCTCTAATTTCTTGCTGTACTGCAGCCCTGGGTTGCATGGACGGTCACCACTTCCTATGTTTTCAGAGAGCAATCGTGCTATGTCGTCGTAACAACGTCTATATTAAACCGCTTGTCGTTCTCCATCCGATTTGGCCGACTTTCTTCTGTTGCCTCATTGTATGAAAATCAAAATCATAGATCAATATCATTGTGTCTATGGAAACGATAGACAAGAACTATGATCCAATTGTAAACGTTCCCAACCATATATCATCAATATGCTTAATAAGGCGTATAAAAATCACCCGTCAAGTGGATATTAAGGCAGAGAAAAGGAATCAGTTCGTCTTCGTTATCGCAATGAACTGGTCTCGAAAAGGAGAACCTTCAAAATGACTTGGAATACTCTAAAATCCAGAAGTTTTTTAACGGCTTACATATTGGTTATTCTCATGCTTGTTGGTTCCATTGTTCTTCAAAAAAGGGATATTCTCTTCCCGGAAATCGCTGGTATGGCCATGGGGGTTATGGCGTTTCCAGTACCGCATTGGATCAAGAAGCCGCTTCATCTATGGCTTTCTCCAACCTTAGCTGCATACTTTGGTACTTCTTTGAACTTCTTGTCCCTGACTCCTCTGATGAAAATTTGGTTAGGACTTGTCATTGTTGTCATATTCATGCACATTTTTCGCGTTAATTTCGGACCAACGATTCCTGCTGCATTGCTGCCGATTTTTTTAGGCTTACATGACTATGTTTTTGCAATCTCTACAACCGTCTTTACGTTTCTTATCATGTCGGCCGCTTATGTCGTGCGATCTCGAGCAAAGCTGCCTGATGGTCCGCAGCATTTTAGAAAGATAACGGATACGGTGATAATCACCATTATTTTAGGCCTCTTAATTGGTCTGGCATCCGTAACGAATCTAAATGTATTGGTCGTTCCGCCCGTATTCGCTCTTATCTTTGAGCTCTTTCATACGGAGAAATTTAGTTGGAAACAAGTTCCATCTCGCTTGGCTGTATTGGCGATTACAGCTCTTCTTGGAGTCAGCGTGTATCACTTATTGGCAGGTTCAGTCATATGGGTTGGGATTGTAAATATTTTAATTACATTCATTCTTTGTCAATTGTTTAAAGTTCCTGTTCCTGTTGCATTCGGCGTCTCGCTGATGCCGCTTATATTCCCGGCATGGGGGTCATGGGGATTTCCAGTCGGTGTCCTTGTTACAACAGGAGTTCTAATGTGTATTTGCGCAGCATACCGCCAGATCAGAGACAAACCTGCGGCACAAGTAGTGATTGAAAAATAGGGCTTTTTAAGTGGGCGAAGTACTTCTTGGCGAATATTAAATAGACGGCGCCTCGGGCTTCTATGCCCCGATCGCGCCGTCTTTGTATTCGTTGGTACTCGGAAGCGCATACGCCCCCCAATGGTTCCTCATAATAAAGGCATACTAGAATGCTGATTGGCAGGAGGCATCTCGCACGCATGCCCAACATTCGCCAAGACCTTATGCTTACCCTTCGCTCTTCGTATTAAAGCAACTTATCAGCATGCAATTTCTCGAGAATTCTGCGCTTCCTATACATCATTCTACCTGTTTCAGCGACATCTTGCAGGGTGGAGCGGTTCAGATAGGCACCGAATAGCATGCCTGCGATCGGTATCAGCTGAACCATTTTTTTCCACCCAAAGTTGTCTCTGTACGTCAGCATCACCTCGCGCCAACCCTGCAGCTGGGACAGTACCTGATTACTCTTCTCACCCGAATGAAAAGCGGCGAGATCTTCAAGAATGGCTTTCTTACCGACGACGTCAGCGGACGAAAACTGCAGACACTTGACGATAAATATGCGCTCCGATTGTTCGGTTGGGTCATAGCCGTAGCTTATCGCAATCTCCTGCAGCGCTTTAAGCGAGATGCCAAGCAGGAGCGGAATGTCGATGACGAGCGTGAAGATGCCTCCGATTCCCGTCGTTGCGCCTTGCACTGCCGCCGTCTTGCTGCTGGTTTCAATAATATGCTTGGCGATCTCATCCATTCTTCCGAGCGGAAGCTGGCCGATTCGTTCCAAGGCCGGTCCTTGATCCCCTTCTTCATTCGGGAAAAATTTGCGGTACATCTGCTCTTTGCTGATCAGATAACGCCCGCCGCTCTGGATGTAGCCCCCGAGCTCGTCAAGAGCTGTACCTATTTTATCCTGGATGAACTTCGGGGTGATTCGGTCCAGGATGGCAAAGGGCAGCCTGCCGAGTTTTTCCCAGAAGAAGATATCCTTCTGTTCGTGTTCCCACTGTTCAATCTGCCTTAATTCGGTTCTTAAATATGCTTCGGTTTCTGTATTCGTCATGGAGCGGACACCTCGTTTGGAAATTATCTATAGCCATTCATACTGTAAAAAGTACGGCGGCGTTTCATTAAATGTTGAAGGGTGTCGTAATTAGGCGTTTCATGCTGATGCTGTCAGATTTAATAATAAAGTTTTGCTGCATACAAAAAGCCGCAAAAAATTGCGGCTTGCAGCGATATAATGTCCATCAATAAGATCAAACCTATTATTCCCGAATATCGTCCGGCCATTCCGGCATTGGAATAAATCGGTAATGCAGCACTGCCTGGCTGATTACGGCATTTGCTTCACAGGCAACGATGACATGATTATCATCATTCAAATAAGTCCGGGTATCTACGCGATTGCAGAAATTCATATAGGCTGTAAATGCTCCAGAGTATGGTTTTAATGGTTCGCCTTCCCGAATGGGAACGCCTCTGATCAGTCCTCTCTTCGCATCAGCAAACATGCATTGCAGCGAATCCAAGCCTGTATTCGTAATCAGAATGCCATTGGACTGTCGAGATACGGTGACATCACGAATGCCGCCGGTCAGGAACGTTCCATGAATCCCCCATTGTATATAAGCTTGAGGCCGGCCATTAGCCGCTTGGGCTTCAGCCAGCGCTTCCGGGGAGCTTACAATATTCTCATGGAAGTAAGATTTTATCTCTGTCAATTCCTTCGTATGCGGATGATAGCCGACCCAGATCAACTGATGATCCGCCTCTCCCTGCCCCGTCTCTCTATCCCAGAACAGATGATAAGCGATGATCGGTTCCTCTGGATGACAGACGGCTATGCAATCCCGCAGCGTATAAGGCTCGTTCTCCGCCATATGAAGCTCGGGCGCAAGCAGCCTTGCCAGCTCGATCATTTCCGGTGAAGCCGGCTCAAGCTTCTCACGATTCGTCACCAGATGGTACGCGTATCTAGCTCGAAGATCGGATAGCCACCACTCGCCGCCATCGTTGGAGCGTGGGGGTGCGGGTTGCTCGGTCTGATTCTTCTCCGGCGCATGAATCGGCTGTTCCCGTACCACCGTATTGCCTTCGAGACGAAGCCAAGTCTCAAAGTCTCTGATTCCTTCACGAAGCAAAATGACTCTGGCACCTCGTTCAAACCCGGCCATACCATACGCGTTGTACCCCGTTCCCCTGCCGTAGCAGAGGCGGATCCCATACCAGTCACCGCAAAAATCATTGATATGATCGTGTCCGGCGAATGTGCCAAGCATATCCTGCTGCTCCAGCATGGCTGCGCCGAACCCAGAGTTGATGATGGGTGGAATGAAATCCTCATGCTTCACGCCATAGCAAATGCCTTCTTCCCACACCTGCTTGTATTCGGGAATGGGAATATGAAAGAAAGCAAGAGACGGTACTGGTTCTCCGTATTCGGCGGCAAGTTTCCGAGCGTTTTGGATATACCAATTGATCTGACTGGGACGAATCCAATCATAGCCTCCCACTGGTGCAGGCGCATGGCTGCCCGAATCGAGAAAATACAAGGCGAAGACGGTCCTTTCGTCAGCGCTCTGTACAGGAAGGATGAAATTGCCGACCCCGAAGATTTCCTCCGGACCCGGTTCGGAAAGGCAATAGGCGCTGTTTACCTGAAGCTCCATCAGCTCCTCGCGCGTGACGCCTTTCTCCGTATCATGATTGCCGTACACCGCAGTCCATGGAATTTCAGCCGATTCTACGCAGGAGACCGCTTCAAGAAAGGAGCGCTTGGGATCATCACTATAGTTCGCGTAGACGATATCACCTGTAAAGACGACAAGATCGGGTTTCTCTTCTCGCAAGACTTCCTGCATCAGCGATTGAGTGCGCATATCCAGTAAGCCGCCGCTTGACCAATGAAGATCGGTGAACTGAACAATCTTAAACGTGCCGTCATTCCTGAAGCTCAGACTTTTCTTAAGCGGCATAATAGTCCTTCCTTCTTAACCTGATATCGTCACGAGCTGAGGAACACGGCCGCGAAACTGCACGACTTCATGAATATGGTACGAGTTCAGCAATTCGATCGCTTGGCTAAATCCTTGTTCGATGCTGTCGATCCGATGGGCGTCAGAGCCTAGTGAGAACCATTTCCCGCCCAAATCCAAATACATTTCAATCAAGTAGGCGTGCGGATGAATCCACCCCTGCCGGAACAGTCCGGTCGTGTTCAGCTCGAGCACTTTGTCCTTGCGTATGATGGCTTTCAACAAATCATATAATACCGTTCTGCAGCGTTCGTAATCCGAGGCGGTGATCATCGTCTTCGTATAACGAGCGACGTAATCGAGATGGGCAACCACATCGTAATTATCCATGCTTTCGACGGCATCGCGTACATGGGAGAAATAATCCTCCAGCATACGATCCATCGGTTGATTGTGATAGGCCTCCTCCGCAAAATCGAGCACGCCGTTATTATGCACGGAAAGAAGCACCAGATCGTACGAATAGCGACCCAGATACTGATTGATGGCTTCATGATAGTCTTTGCGGTAGCCGACCTCGATGCCCTTCCGGATATCGATCGCATACGTTTGGCGCAATTCGGCAACCTCGCGTTCATAGCTGTCCATATCGATCAGAACGTCTTTCTTAAAATACTTGCAGTCGTAATCAAAATGATCCGTCGTCACGACCGCCTGTTTCCCCAGCTTTACGGCATGAGCCACGATATCACCCAAGGCTTCTTTCGAATCGGGCGAATAATTAGAATGTACATGTTGATCCACAATCGTATTGGGCACTTGCTGCATGAACGTAACCTTCCTTCACGATGATCGCCTTTATTAAGCGTTTACCCATTCTATGTTTGCTGATGCAAGCTTTTCTTTCCAATCCATAGGGGGATCTTCATTGCATATGACGCAATCGATTTCGTTGTAATCCGCATATTTGTACATGGATTTTACGTCGATTTTTGAATGATCGATGACGACATGCACTTTATTCGAACGTTGAAGCATTTTTTTAAGAAAATTTCCTTCATCGATATCATAAGTCGTAATTCCATCGGTGATCGAATAGCCGTTCGCGCCGATGAAGGCTTTGTCGATGTGGAATTTCTCCAGCAATTCGATCGTCATCGAGCCGGATGCGAACATTTGGTCCGTATCGATTTCACCGCCCAGAAAAATAAGCTTGCCCGTAAAATATCCTGATTTTTTTCGTTCGATCAGACTGTTCAATACCTGGATGCACCCGATGATGATCGTCAGGTTCTTCTTATTGAATAAGTGATTGGCGATTTGAATCGTAGTCGTGCCTACGCCCAAAGCAATCACATCGTAATCGTTGATCAATTCAACTGCTTTCATGCCAACGCGCTGCTTCTGTTCAATATTCATGGCGTTGCGCTGGCTATAAGGTGCCTCGTACAGGGTAAAGTTCGGCTTGATGCCTCCTCCATGTACGATAAGCAGCTTATTCTCCCGGCTTAACGTATCCAAGTCCCGGCGTATCGTTACCTTGGAAACATTCAATTGCTCGGCGAGTTCATTGACTGTTACCCTGCCCTTGGCATGCAATTCCGCCAAAATCATGCTCATTCTTTCCACCTGCAGCACAAAGCTTCACCTACTCCATTCATTTATCAACCCGAAATACAGCTGATCTGTATTCCGGGTTGATCTACGGGTCCATCGATTAATTTAAATAAATCGGGTTCGTAAACGCGAATTTACCATTCTTATCATAGCATTCGATTCGAATGAAATTTTCGTCGCCGCGCAATTTTTTGCGAAGTGACGTGATGTTCTCCCCGAGCTCGATTTGATACTGCCGAAGATCGCCGTTCATGTAGATGCGCTCCACCGGCGAACATTCGAATATCACTTCGTCGTTCTCGATGCGGAACTCGTAAATTTCCGGACCGGTCGAGGAGTAGAAGCTGCCTTCGACCAATGCTTGAACAACGGCATTGCGCGTCAGTTCCGGCGCTTTGACTACAACCCAGCCGCCGAAAGAGTCATTTTGCTTGGAGTAGAGCGGATAATTGTTGTGATTATCGTCCGTCGCCGTGCCCCACAGCTTCTTGCCTTTGCGCAGCAGCGTCTCCCACATCACGCGGGAATTCCCCATGTTCTCCATCCATTCCGAGCAATGATTGTAGACCTCCAGCGCAAACAGGTTATCTAGTGCGTACACGTCTTCCCATTCGACCGTGGACCAGTGCGGATGGTTAAACATGACGATGTTGCCCCTTGCCGTCATATCGTCAATGAACCCCTGAGCCGTATCATAGCTTACAAAATCCGGCCACTTGATCGGCTCCATATGCTTCAGCGGCTCCTTAGTCGCCGCGGCCAGGTGCTCGTCCGTCCCCATAATGACATGGAGGTGGAAGATCCGGCAATCGTCTGCCGGCATGCGGAGGCCTACTTCACTGGCCGGCAGCAGGATGAAATTCGGCTCATTATCCGCCTCGAAGTTGGAGAAGAAATCATGCTCGGAGTGCGCAATGAAGTGATACCCTTGCTGCTTGTAAGCCTCGCGAAGCTGTTCAGGCGTCAGCCTGCCGTCGGATAAAGTGGAATGTCCATGCAAGTTGCCTTTATACCAGCTGCCGCCATTCATGAAACTATTTTTTGTTACCATGAGGGTGCTCCCTTCTCACTCGCGTTATTTGTTTTCGTCAATAATTTGCTGTGCTGCTACTGCCGCATGATGCACGACTTCCTTCGGATCCTTCGACGTGTCAATCAAGGCGCCCTTCAGATCCTCGAGAATTGTCGTATACATGGCTTTCCAATTCTTCTGCCAAGGGCGGCTGTGCGCGAATTGCAGCTGGTCAATCGCGACTTGATATTGTGGTTTTTCTTGCAGCCATTGCTTCATTTCCGGTGTCTCCAGCGCAGATTTGGTCGTTGGCAGGTACCCCGTGGTTTGGAAGAATTTCGTAACGTTCTCGTCGTTCGCCAAGAAGTCGAGGAATTTACCTGCCGCCTTCTTCTGCGCTTCCGTTGCTTTGTCGATGATGATCATGTTCGCACCACCGGTCACGACCACGTTCTTACCGCCTTCTTGCGGCTGGAACGCCACCGCAACGTTGAACTTGGCGTTCTTGATCAGTTCGCCCATCGAACCGATCGAATCCCAATCCATGGCAACTTTGCCGTCGAAGAAGTTCTGTTTAATCAGATCAGACTGATTGTCCTGGGCGCTGTAAGCATTCAGCATCGTTTTATCATTAATCATGGTTTGGAACAATTGAATGATGCCGGTTCCCTTATCGTTATCGAACACGACCTGCGACCCGTCCTTGTTGACCATTTCGCCGCCATAGGAATAAACCGCAGACTCCCAGTACCATGCATCGGAATCCCAATACCCCGAGAAACCATAGATTCCTTTGGCCGGATTGCTCAGTTTTTTGGCATATTCCTGAAGCTCCGTCCATGTTTTGGGCCCTTTCGGATCCAATCCAGCCGCCTTCAATAAATCAGCGTTCATGTATAGAATTGGTGTGCTGCGGTTCATAGGCGCCGCCTTGAACATGCCGTCTGCATAGCTCGAACGAGTCAAGCCTTCGTTATAATTAGCAATCGTAGACGATGACATATATTTGCCCAAATCCGCCGCAATCGGATTATAGCGAGCCAGGAAGGACTCTTCGATTTGGGCGATTACCGGCGTGTTTTTGGCAACGAGCGCAGCTTCCAATTTCTCCGCAACGCCGTCATACCCGCCTTGACCCGACATGACGATTTCAATATCCGGGTTTTGTTCGTTGAATTTTACGATTTCGTCCGCGATCAGCTTACCGTTGCCGTTGGTCGGATCCCAGATCGACCAAAAATCGACTTTCACTTTCTCATTGCCTGCATCGGATTTAGTCGCATTTGCATTCGTTCCGGCTTGCGCATTGTCCGATTCGTTCGACGTGCCGCTGGAACAGCCTGTTACGGCGATGGCCGAAGCCAAGATACCCATCATTGCTGCGTACTTCACATTCCGTTTCATTTGTTTGCTAGCCTCCACTCATTTTTTATATTAAGGGTTACTTAATACCGTATACGAAAGCACTCTTAATGAAGCGGTTCGCTGCAAGATAGAGAACCAGAACCGGGAGAATCAACATCATGTTGCCTGCCATGACTTCATTCCAATGGGTGACGCCGCGGGTATCGGCAACCAAGCTCTTGACCGTCATCGGCAATGTTCGCACCGATTCCGAATTCGTTAGCACAAGCGGCCAGAAGTAGTCGTTCCATTTGCCGATGCAGGTAAACAAAATCGTGGTCAGCAGGAATGGCTTCGAGATCGGCACCATGAGCCGGGTAATGATTTGCAGCTCCGAGGCTTGGTCAAGCTTAGCGGCGTCCAGTAACTCATCAGGAATTTGCTTGAATGCCTGCGTCAGGAAGAAAATCGTAAATGACGAGAAAACAAACGGAACGATCAGGCCCCAGTAGGTGTCGAGCCAGTGCAAGTCACTGACCAGCACGTACATCGGCACGAAGCTCACTTGGGTGGGCAGCACCAGGTCGACCAGGACCAGCGCGAAGAGAATGCCGGAAAACCTAAACTTCTTCTTGGCAAAGGCATAAGCAGCCGGCACGCAAACGAGCAATTGTCCGAATGCAACCGAGAGCGTAATGATGACTGAATTCTTCGCGTAATGGAAGAAATGAATATGTACCCACGCCGTTTTGTAGTTGGTAAATTGTGGAATGTTCGGAATCAAGTCCGGCGGGAATCGGATGGACTCCACGTACGTTTTCAGCGAAGTACTCACTACCCAGGCGAACGGAAACGCAAACGCGAGGACTAATGCAAGAAGCATAAGGACACGCATGACTTTGATCGTATATCGCATCGTTACTCCATCCTCCTCTATTGGTAGTGAACTTTCTTAGCGAAGAAGTAATAGTTGGCTACGGCAACGATGCTTACGAACAGCATGAATAAGACCGAACCCGCGCTTGCTTTACCGATATTAAACTGCAAGAATCCGATCTGATAGATCCAATATACGACCAAGTTTGTCGAATTCTCCGGCCCGCCCTTGGTCATCAAGCTCACGATATCGAATGAACTGAAGGAAGCGATGGTCGCTGTAATGAACATAAAGAACAGCGTCGGCGACAATAGTGGCAGCGTAATGCGGAACAGCCTTGTCCATCTCCCGGCATTGTCAAGCTTGGCGGCTTCATAGATGTAGCCGGGTATGGACTGCAGGCCGGCGATCACGATCATGACACTGTAGCCAAGCCCTTTCCAAATCGTGACGACGATGATGGACATCAGTGATGTATCGGGACTCATCATCCATTTGAGCGTCGGCAGGCCGACTTCATGCAGCACAAAGTTGAGAATGCCCCTGCCTGGATCCATCAGCCACATCCACATCACGGTAATGGAGACGCTCGACAGGATGTGCGGCGTAAAGATAATGCTCTGCACGAGATTGTCCACCCACTTGTTCTCTTGAAAGAAGATCCCTAGCAGGAAGGCCAGTACGATACCGATCACGACGGTAAAGAAACTGTAATAAAGCGTGTTTCTCATGACCTTCCAGAACACGGGATCGTGAAAAATATTCATGTAATTTTTGAATCCGACAAAGCTCTTCGTTCCTAGCACGGTATCCCAGTTTATGAAGCTGACTCGCACCGCGAAGAAAGCCGGATACAAAGAGAATACGCATACGAGAATGACGGCCGGAGCGATAAGTACATACGGGTTGCGAAGGATCCGGTTAACCATACACGCTGCCAGTCAATTGATTGCGAGTCAAAGTGACACCCTCCATCGCCCCGACCTTGTGCAACGCGGACTCGATAAGCGCCGCATCGCTCGTCCGCTGCTCGTTGATATCGAAATAATACAGATCTTGACCGGATAAGTAGAGATGTACGGATTCCCCGACGTTTAAGTCAGCCTCTGTTTTCATGATGATTGAGCCCATGCCGGTTGCAACGTGATAGAGGTGGTCCATACCCAGCATTTCCTTGGTCATGACCATCCCGGCGGCTTGTATGCCTTCCAATTGGCTCTGCTTTGTAAGCTTCACCTTCTGCGGTCGAAATCCGATCGTACCGATATCCGGCAGAAGAATCGTATTCATGCCCGGATCGCCGATAAAGGTCGCGACAAACAGATTGGCTGGATGATCATATACTTCTTTTGGAGTACCCTGCTGCATGATACGTCCTTGATTGAAGATCACGATATCCGTAGCCATCGTCATCGCCTCGATTTGATCGTGAGTGACGAAGACGAATGTCGATTTCAAGTTGCGGTGCAGCTCGATCAGCTCGCTTCGCATTTGGTTACGTAATTTAGCGTCCAAATTGGATAAGGGTTCATCCATCAGAAACACTTCAGGTTTTTTCGAGATCGCTCTGGCGAGTGCAATTCGCTGCCGCTGTCCGCCCGATAAAGTGGAGGGCTTCGAATTCAAGTAGTCCTTCAGCCCGACCATGCTCACCACTTGCTCGACACGCATCCCGATCTCTTCCTTGGGAAGCTTTATATTTTTCAAACCGAATTCGATATTTCTGCGCACCGTCATATGGGGATAGATCGCATAGTTTTGGAATACCATGGCAATGCCGCGATCCCCGGGTTCCGCCTTCGTGACATTCTGTTCGCCGATATAGATCTGACCGGAGCTGACCTCCTCAAGCCCGGCGATCATTCGCAGAGCCGTCGTCTTGCCGCAGCCCGACGGACCTAGCAGCACGGTGAAAGAACGATCCTTAACTTCAAGTTCCAGATTCTCGATGACCGTTTTACCGTTCGAATAGGTTTTCGTTATCTCTTTCAGTTGAATTGCAGCCATCCTTCACACTCCTTCCTCTTCGTAAATCTTATTTTGGAACTTGCTGCTTACACTACGAATCATAGAATTGTTGTGTAAAATACAGATCAACTTTGATTTAATTTATTATTAATTTTATTTAAGTTAATCTATTTGTTCTTTTTTGTTCCTTTTGATCGAGTTGGGGTTGAGAGTTATCATTCAAGTTGTTCGTTATCCCATCACGCAAAAAAAGCCGCGATTTACGCAGCTTGCTATAACCGAAACAAAACGGCGAGGGAGACCCGCCGGGATTCAAAAATAAAGACGACCTCACTTTCCCAATCGGGCATGAGATCGTCTATTTGTTTTTATCGCTTGCCAGCCTGGACAGCTTCGTAAACGGTTGGCGAGTCAATGGCGTCTCCCTCGGATAAAGGGATCGCCGCCGCGCTGCGCAGCTTGATGATGATTTTGCGAATGCTTTCCCCGGACAAATGGTACTGCCGTTCAAGCTCCTGTACAGTGCTTCCGTTTGCATAGCACCGGTAAATCTCCTCGTTGCGCCGTTTGATCATGACGCGTGATCCGCTCTTCTCCCCCCAAGCGGCGCGCTCGTTCTGCTGCTTTGGGATGTACAGCAGTTCTCCTTGAATGTAGCTCTGAAGCTCCTCGAGCAGTCTAGGGGGAAGCACATCTCTTCCGTTTTTGTAGTTCAACGTAAACCTCCTTAATCGCTTCGACCATAGCTTCACCTTCGAAAATCGATTTGTTCACGTTTCCTTCCCCCTCTCGTCAATATGGATAAGCACGAGCTTGCAGCTCAGTCATGCTCTAATCAGTATAATTGAGGACGGTTCATCCCGTCATCCATTTGATGTAATAAAAGGGAGGCCATATGGCCTCCCTCCCTATAGTGATTTCCGCTTTAGGCGGAAATCACCTCCGTGTGCTTGATCAACTGAATCAGCTCCTTTCGCGAAGATTTCGTCGGCCCGACATCTATATTAACGCATAGGAAGTTGTGCTCCCGCAAGCGAAAGAATGAGTATAATCGTTTAATACCGCGGTTAATCTTCCAAGATGGCTACCGGCCGGGCCCATCCGGCGCTTGCATGCTCCACTTTAACGGGAAAGCAGCAGATCTTGAAGCCGAACGGCTTCGGAATCTGATCCAGATTAGCGAGCTTCTCGATCTGGCAATATTCCTTGTCCTTGCCGATGAAGTGCGCTGCCCACAACACGCCTTCTTTGGGATCCTTCTTGTAGGCTTCGGCCTGCAGATTCAGCGGAATATCCCAGCCCCAGCCGTCCGTACCAACTACCTTGATGCCTTGCTCGAGCAGCCAAAGCGTCGCTTCGGCCGATACGCCCGCATGGAGAAACGCATAGTGCTCGTGATAGAGCCGCTTGTCCGCATCGCTGCGAATCAGCACGATGTCGAAGGGTTTGAGCGTATAGTTGATCCGCTCCAGTTCGGCGATGAGATCGTTCGTCCCAATCTCGTAGCCTGGCGGCTTTGAGCTGAAGTCTAGCAGGACGCCGTCGGCATAGAACCATTCGAGCGGCAGCTCATCGATTGTTCGGGCAGGCTTTCCTTCCGAAGTCGGCCAGTAGTGCCAAGGGGCGTCGACATGCGTGCCCGCGTGGGTGTTGAGCGTCACTGTCTCGGTTGCCCACGCCTTGCTTTCCGGGAAGTTCTCCGGCGCAAGGCCAAGCACTGCCGCTGCCTGCTTGGCTCCATCCTCGTGCGAAGAGTATTCAATCTTGGCTGGCAGCGGTTCGCGAATACGCGGGCTAATAGATACGCTTAGGTCGATAAGTTTCATGTTGTTTATTCCTCCCTTGAATGTACAGCAAAGCCTATTTTATTTTCGCCAAAACGTCGTACAGTCTGCTTTATCCAATCTATTAAACTCGATCATGCGCTCAAGTAAGGCGTAATCGATCGGACTCTTCCACGGCATACGTACCAATTGGCTGCTGTGATCGTAGCCTGCCTGTACAATTTCATCCGAAAAATGAATCATTCCCGCTCTTTCGGGGGCAACAGCCAAATGCTGCTTGGCAGCGCTAAATCCAATGATATATGTACCGTGATCCGTAAACATAGGTTGATTCCACGAAATGATAGGCGTTAAGTCAGGATAATTCTCAGCAACCCAAGTTAAAACTTCCTCCGTTCGAGCCCGATGCTGGGGGTTATCTATGCTTGCCAAATAGGCTGCAAACACTTCCATCGTATTTCCTCCTGAAATAACAGAATTAGCTCTTAGCCTGCACTTCCTTACTATACCATATCAGATGCGTTCCCTTTACGAGTTATCGAAATGCCCGCATCAATCATCCAATCCCTTGCCCTCGAGAATGTGCTGCGTATATTTTTCAATCCTTGCTACTCGCGTTTTGGATTGTTTGGCCGCCGAAAAGTAAAGCATGTAGGCTCGCTGCCGTCCCGGCGTTAATGCTTCAAAAGCCGATTGCAGTCCAGGGATTTCATCGCATTTCGTCTGAAATTCTTCCGGAATTGCAAATTCTGTCGTTTTCTTGAAATTCACTTCCAACCCGGTTTTTTCAACGGCAATGGCTTCTTGAATATAGGCTTTCAGGATCGCTTCCATCTCAACGATTTCTTGAACATGCCTAAAGCGGATCTGGCGCGCCGCCTGTACATTCTCGGTTTGTTGAACGAGAATACCGTGCGCATCAAGCAGCAAGGCACCTTTGTGGAACAATAGCGCGCAGTATTCTTTAAACCCATGGATTAAGACGATGTTTTTATTATTTAGCGTGTAACAAGGATGCATCCACTTAAATTCTTCGGTCAATCCGCAGTCAAGGACAATCGCTCGTAGCTTCTCATATTCTTCCTGCCATTTGTCAGCCATGCTAATAAACACATCAACTTTGTGATTCGTGTTACTTGTTGTCATCAAGAAAATCTCCATTCCACTGATTATCGTTTATTGTTCTGCGTACTTTGCCTCACGTAACCTTCTGGCCATAAAAAGCTAGAATTGGCATATACGTGCCCGAATCCAGGGGCAAGAAGCTTGAAGGATTCATCTGGTATGCCCCGTGCACAACGGTTTCACCCTCTGCAGCACGAGCTAGGTTCAGCGTTATTTCGCCGCGTGCGGTTATTTGCCAGCTGCTAATTCCGATTTCGCCATGGATATCCTGGGCCGAGAATACCTGTGAGACAGGTCCGATCGCCAGCAGGTAACCGGATACGTTAGCAAATTGCAGACAAATGCCAATCCCACCCTTTTCCGTGAATGCGGCAGAAGTGAGGCAAGGGGCTTCCGTATGCAGCACTGCACACCCATAAATATGTGCTAACGCAACTTTGCCCATTCTTTCGCCAATGATCATATTTCCCGCAGGGCTGTTATGTATACCATCCGATAACGGGCAATCTAATGCCGGAATGACATAAACGTTCGGGATCGTTAACGCTGCTTGACGTTGTGCTTCACGCACGCGCCCCCAGGATTGATCGGCTTCAGCCGATGCTGAATCCGTGCAGCGGTTAAGCTGAACCGTCAAGACCGGTAAACTTGCATCCTTCAATTCACGCCGCCAATGCTGCACGGTATGTCCGAATCGTTTCAGGTAGCTGGCTGAGTCCGCAGGCGAACAGTCTGAACAGCCTTGATACCAGAGTATCCCCCGAACCTTGCCGCCGGCCGATTGAATCGTCTTCATCATATTGCGATGCAGAACGCCATCTTCGTCTGGATTCCAGGCTTTTAACGGGGAACCGCCAAGTGCTGTTTGCAGCAAACCAATAGGAATGCCAACCTCTTTTTGCAGCAGTTTGCCAAATGCAAGAAAGGGAGAATGGCCGGGATTAGCTCGTTCCCGATTCTCGAAATGAATGGAAGCCGTTGATTCATTAAAAGGATGCGTAGCCAAATCCCATTGACCGTTGTTGCGGAGCAGATGGATCCCCGGCTGAGGCGCGTCTTGGAATGGACCTTTACCGTAGCCCGCAGCATTGCTCTGTCCGGCTATGACCCATAGATCGCCTACGCCGATGTGATGAATCATATCGCCGCGAACCGCCCATTCTAAGGCTGGATTATCGTCAAGCTGCAAACACGTTTCCAGACGATATAATCCTCCCTGAGGAATCGCATTCAAGGTGATTTTCCAGGCTTGCTCTGCTAACATAGCAGCGGGCTGCCAAGATGCAACTTCTCTTGCATCCTCTTCGCCGACTATTCGGGTATATACTTGTACGCTGCTCGCTTGCTCCTCCTCCGGAATGACCCAGATCCCGGACAACGTGATGCTTCCCACCCCATTCTCTTGCTGAATAATCGCCCAGTGCTGGGGTCCTTTTTGAATGATAGCTCCGATCTGATTCACGCGGATATCACAATCCTTTATCGTTTAATTCATTGTACTTCTCTTTATTTCCTTAGAAATCCTTCTCGTTCACTTCAAGAAGCCGCCGATTCGACTTGAACGCAACTGTTGACGCCTATAATGAGCTTCCATCAATGGAAGCTTATTTTCTTGCATAATAAAGCGTATGCATGGAAATATTAGCCACATTGAGACCGAAAGGAAGAACGGATCGGTATGAACGGTAAAATCACCTCCTTCCAATTATCTATGCTGCTGATTACATTTATCGGAGTCTCCAACCATGTAATCTTGATACCCATCTTGCTAGATACCTCGAATCGCGATGCCTGGGTGTCCGTCTTGTTCGCCATCGTCCCTTCCTTAATGCTCGGCCTGCTGTATGGCTATATGTACAAACATATTCCTGCTTCGCTGTCCACTTGGGCGTATGAGAAAACCAATCCACTAATTGGGTTTATTTTTTCACTTCTATTCTCCGTATACTTCTTAACCCAGGCGAGCATCAGCTTACGGGATACAATCGTTTGGTCCAATACGACCTATTTGACTTATACCCCGACATGGGTTGTCGGCCTCTGCCTCATCGGCGCCTGTTATTTCACGGCAAGAAAGGGATTGGCCGCCATTGCGATCACCAATGGCATTCTTCTCCCCTGGATCGTGGTCTTCGGCTTATACGTCCTGACGGTAAATTTTCAATTCAAAGATTACAGCTACCTGTTTCCCGTATTTAAAAATTCGGCGCTATCGATCACGCAAGGCGCTTGGTACACGACATCGGGTATTACGGAGATCTTTCTCGTGTTCTTCCTGAAGGACGATGTCAGGGGAAAGCTGTCTCGCAAATACATGATTCTGGTTGTATTCATATTGATTGAGCTAATGTTCGAGCCATTGGCAGGCATTATGGCCATGTTCGGTCCGTTCGAAGCCGCGATGCTGCGGTACCCGACCTACGAACAGTGGCGCATGGCATCCATTGGAAGCATGCTCAGTCAAACCGACTTCTTGTCCATTTATCAATGGTTAGCCGGTGCTTTTATACGTATATCGCTTGCGATCTATATCATTCAGACACTATGGGTGAAGAAATGGCGGCATCCCGAAATACTGCTTCTCCTGATTACCCTGCTCCTCTTTGTCATCAATCAATTCAAGCTATCGGATGTCACCTTCCATAATCATGTGAAAACCTACTATATGGTTTCCAGTCTGTTTTGCGGCGGTGTTAGTGTCGTGATCTTAATAGGTATCTGGGCGGGTAAGAACAAGAAGGCGGTGAAGCGGAATGGCTAAATTAAACGAAAGCGACATTCGGAAGTTATTCGAAGACTGCGGTGATGTGAGCTTCGAGCCAAATGGAAGCTTTCTGTTCATTTTCTGCCAAGGCATGTCCAATCGGGAGCAAATCAATGAAATAAGCTCTCGCAGCGAAGACGTTTGGCGGCAGCACCCCGTAACTTTAACATCGGAATGGAAGCACGAGCTCGCTTCCTATGTATTTAACGGCAACTTACTCCTCTTTGATTTGGAAGCGGAGTGCTGCTACCTGCAATACGTCGCAGATCCGCCCGAAAGAAACCCGGAAGAGTCCGTCACGGAAACGGCCACAAAGGGAGCGCGCGACGGATTTACCGAAAGCATCATAACGAATGTAGCGCTGATCCGCAAACGGCTGGGAACGCCGACTCTCAAAGTGGAATCCTTTACCATTGGCGTAAGGAGTCAGACCGCGATATGTCTGCTCTACATCCAAGATATTGCGAATAAGCAGGCTGTCGACGAGGCGCGTGCAAGATTAAGGAAAATCCACATCGATGCGCTCATTACGAGCTCTCAGCTCGAAGAAGCCATATCGGATAAATCCAGGTCGATATTACCACTAATCGACAATACCGGACGGCCCGATTTTGCCGCTGAGTACCTGATCGGCGGACGTTTCGTGATTTTGCTTAACGGCACGCCGCTCGCCATCATTGCCCCTGTTACGCTATCATCGCTCATTAAATCACCGGAAGACGCTTATTTCCGAGGCATTATCAGCTCTTCTCAACGCCTAATCCGATTATTCGGCTGGCACTTGGCCCTGTTCCTGCCCGGTTTCTACATCGCGCTGATCGGATTCAATTTCGAGCAGGTACCGCTGCCTCTGTTAGCTACGATCGCAACAAATCGCATCGGACTTCCAGCCTCACTCCCGCTGGAGGCGATTATCGTGCTCATCTTGTTCGAGCTGTTTAAGGAAGCCGGGCTGAGGCTCCCGAAGTCGGTGGGGCCAACGGTAACCGTCGTCGGCGGTATCATCGTCGGCGATGCCGCCATACGAGCCGGCATTACATCCCCGACGGTTACGGTCGTGGCTGCGACCACGGTGATTGCCGGCTACACGCTTGTGAACCCGACGCTGAGCGGCATCGTGTCGGTCGTCCGCATTCTCATCATGTTTATCTGCTCGATACTCGGAATGTTCGGGTTCTTCCTCTCCATCTTCTTCGTCATCGCCTATTTATCGGATCTCAAATCGTTCGGGGTCCCTTACCTCTCTCCGATTTCACCGCCTTCTTGGGAAGACCTCAGAGGGGCGCTCTTAAAGAAAGCGGCGAATCAAATGAAAACGCGTTCCCAGAACCTTCATTTGCAGGATGATACGAAGATGAGGGACGGAAAATGATGAAGCGGGCTTGGAAAGCAGCTTTAGCCGGCTGCATCGCGTTATCCCTCTGCGGCTGCTGGGATGTAAAAAATATTCAATACTTCAATTTCGTCAATATGATCGGCATCGATTATGTCGACGGGAAATATAAAATCTATGCGCAAATCAATGAGCTAGCATCCATGGCGAAGCAGGAAGGGAGCGGAACTACGCCGAATCCAATCGTTGTCGGGAAAGGCGTAGGCGACAGTATCGGAATGGCGATGTACGATCTGCAGAAGGAAAGCCAGATGCGTACCGATTGGACGCAGAATAAAGTGTTTATATTCAGTGATCGCATGCTTGCCAGGGGTGTATTCGATATCCATGACGAGTTGATGCGA
The DNA here is from genome assembly GCF_019431355.1 of Paenibacillus sp. R14(2021). Lineage (NCBI taxonomy): Bacteria > Bacillati > Bacillota > Bacilli > Caryophanales > Paenibacillaceae > Paenibacillus > Paenibacillus sp. R14(2021). The sequence goes on along the minus strand of NZ_CP080269.1, from coordinate 639,946 downwards.
ACGCGCGATCAACGCTATACGCCCTGGGTATTTGCAACGAACGAAGACCTCGCGAAGGTCCTAAGCACAAAACCGATCACTGGAAGCTCTTCTGTTAACACCATGTACTACCAGCCAAATCTCTTATATAAACAGATGCAATCCTCATTCGAGCCGCTGAGTTATCAGCAATTCATACGATCTTCAAGGGAACCGTTCGAGACGACGCTGCTTGATCATATCAAGCTCACCGAGAACTGGGATAAAGACGGCAAGCCGATTACGCTGCCCATTGTGAACGGCCTTGTTGCTTTGAGGAACGGCAGGAGCGAAGCCAGTTTCAACCGTGAGAAAGTAGCCGGTGTGAAATGGTTAAAGGAAGCAACCTTACGCGGCATGCTCCCCCTCAAGGATGATCAAGGCACATTCGTTGGCACTGCAGTGCTAAAGAACAATAAGGTGAAGAAAACAGCCGCATACAAGAACGGTAAACGCTTCGTCAACCTGAACATTAGCCTGGACGCCGCCCTACGGGAGCAGAAGAAACCGCTTGGGCTGCATGAGATGAATACGTTGATTCAGAAGAACATCGTAGGCGAAATCACGCAAACCTATGAAGTCGGGAAGAAACGCTCCGTCGATATTTACTCCTTAAACGAAGTCTGTTATCGTCAAGGTCTTGCTGTTAAAGATAAGGATATTCCGGAGATTGAGCTGCATGTCAAAGTCAAGCTTCTCACTACGAGCATGTTCGAGCTGCGGGAGTAAATCGAACATGCAGACAGGCTATTGGGGCAAGCAGCAGCACTGCCCCTTGCTTGTTATTTCATAAAATAAAGGCTGCCGATTCTGCTGGCAGCCCTGCTTGTCATGTTCATGATGATGCCATCAAGTATCTTCCCGTGATCGACTGCTCCGCAAGAATGATCTGCTGCGTTGTTCCCTCGAATACCACCTGACCGCCCTTGCTTCCTCCATCAGGTCCCATATCGATGATCCAATCCGCTTGGCTGATCACATCGAGATTGTGCTCAATGACGATGACCGTATTGCCGGCATCCACGAGGTTGTTCATGATGCCCAGAAGCTGACCGATATCCGACATATGCAAGCCGGTCGTAGGCTCGTCCATTACATAGATGCTCCCCTTCTTATGCAGCTCGCTTGCCAGCTTGATTCGTTGGCATTCTCCCCCCGAGAGCGAGCTGAGCGGCTGGCCGAGCGTAATGTAGTTCAGCCCGACATCGTTCATCGCCTGGAGCTTGCGTACAACATCCTTGAGCTGGAAAAATTCCAACGCCTGCTCCACCGTCATTTCCAGCACATCTGCGATCGACTTCCCGTTCAGTTTGTATGCGAGCACCTCTTCCTTGAATCGTCTGCCTCCGCAAACTTCACATGGCAGCTTCACGCTGTCGAGGAATGCAAGGTCTGTATACACGGCGCCCAGCCCTTGGCAGTTCTCGCAGGCTCCCTTGGAGTTGAAGCTGAACAAGCCTTGATTGACCTTATTCGCGGATGCGAACGCCTTGCGCACATCATCCATAATGCCCGTATAAGTCGCGGGATTCGAGCGTGTGGACACGCCGACGGCTGATTGGTCGATGACGATTGCATCCTGATGCTGGCTGAGGAAGATGTCGTTAATCAGCGTGCTCTTGCCCGAGCCAGCAACACCGGTAACCACTGTTAGTACGCCAGTCGGAATAGCTACGCTCACGTTCCGCAGGTTGTGCAGCGCTGCATCCTTAATGGGCAGCTTACCGGTTGGCTGTCTGCAATCTTGCTTCAGCTGCAGCGGCCGCTTCATATGATTGCCTGTCAGCGTATCTGACTCAAGCAGGCCTAGGAAGCTTCCTTCATATACGATGGTCCCGCCGCGGCTGCCAGCGTGAGGCCCAACGTCGACGATATGATCCGCTACCTTGATCACATCGGGATCATGCTCGACGACAATCACGGTATTGCCCTTGTCGCACAGCTTCTGAAGCAGTCCATTCAACCGATGTACATCACGGGGGTGCAAGCCGACGCTGGGCTCATCGAAGATATAGGTGACATCCACCAGACTACCGCTTAGATGCTTCACCATCTTGACGCGCTGCGACTCGCCGCCCGACAAGGTATCCGTCTCACGGTTCAGCGTGAGGTAGTCAAGCCCGATATCGACCAAATGCTGAAGCCGCTCTGTCAGCGACTTGATGACCGGCGCGGCGATGGCTTCGTCAATCTCCCGAATGATGCGGATAAGCTGTCCAACCTCCATAGCGGACATCTCCGCGATGTTGAGTCCATTGATTCTGCATCCCAGTGCGGCCTGACTAAGTCTCGCGCCGCGGCAGCTGGAGCAGGGACCTTCGGAGATGAATGGCGCAACAGCTTGCTGCGTGCGCTCGGACTTCGTCTTCACATCCTGCTTGATGTACTTGTTGGTGAACTTCTCAATGACGCCTTCTATGGTAAGATTAACGGCCTTCCCGGCGAACTGCGTCTCTACTTTCCTCGCCTTGCCGTAAAGCAGCTGATCCCGTTCCTCCTCCGAATAATCGCTCAGCTTCTTATCGGGATCGAAGCCTGCCTGTACGAGGCCATTCAATTCCCAGCCGTCTACCGTATAGCCCGGCAGCAGAATCGCTCCTTCCTTGAGCGACTTTGACATGTCCACCGCCTTGCTCAAATCAACGCCCAGCCTGCGGCCGATCCCGTTGCACTCCGGACACATACCCTGCGGATCGTTAAATGAAAATAGGTTTGCTTGTCCAACATAAGGCTGACCTACGCGGGAGAAGAGCAGACGTAGAATGGGAGAAATATCGGTAATCGTGCCCATCGTGGAATGGGAACCGCCGCCCAGCCGCTTCTGATCCACAATAACAGCCATGCTCAAGTTCTCGATCGCATCTGTATCCGGCTGCGGAACGCGGGGCAGAAAATTGCGCACGAACAGGCTGAAGTTCTCATTCAGCAATCGCGTGGATTCTGCGGCGATCGTGTCGAAGACGATTGATGATTTGCCGGAGCCGGAAACCCCGGTGAAGATCGTGATCTTCCGCTTGGGAATGCGCAAGGATACGTTCTTGAGATTGTTTTCCCTTGCACCCGAGATGACAATATACTCCTGATTGGACTCGCTCAAGCATAACACCCTTCCATTTATGTTAATTCCTACTTATATTCATAGTCTATCATGCATCGCCCACAGTAAATAGCAGAACGAATTAGCACCAGATCTTGTTGTGACTCCATAGAGTGCAAATAAACCGGCTGCCTGTAGCATGTAGCCGGTTTAAGATATTCCAGGTCATTTCAGGTTCGACGTTATAGAACCAACAGCTTCTCAAGCTCGCCGAGCATAGCGCCCCAGCCATACTTAGCGCCATTGTAGGCTTGTTCATTCGAGATTCCAGTTTGTTCAAGATGAAGGTTAACCTTGCCGTCCCCTAAATCCTGCAGCGTCCAGGTGACCGTGTGCTTCTCCCCTGCGCTGCCCCATGTGTACGACAACCGGCTTGGCTCGTCTACGATAAGCACTTCGCCTTCAACAATGCCATCCCACCATTCTGTCGGCTTCTGGCGAAACTGGAAACGGTGTCCGACGACGGGTTTGAAGTCATTTTCCATGACCCACTTAGCAAGCTTGGCTGGATCGGTCAAGGCGGCCCAAACCTTCTCGATCGATGACGAGTATTGATAATCCAAGGATAATGTTAAACTCATTCTTCTTCCTCCTCCAATAATAGGTTCAAGCGCATCATATTCGTACTCCAGAACTTGCTGTAATAAGCCACCCAATCTTGTATTTCCCTAAGCGGGTCGGCGTTTAATCGATATCGCGTTTCCCTGCCGACTTTACGGTCAAGCACGAGTCCGGCTTCTTTAAGAATGGTCAAATGCTTGGATACCGCTGTTCGGCCCATTTGAAACTGTGCGGTTAACTCATGAAGCGGCAGCTCGGCTGCCTCTGCTAACAATTGAATCAACCGGCGCCTAGTCGGATCTGCAATCGCGTCGTATACATCCCGCAACTGGTTGTTCTCGTTCACAACACCCTCTCCTAAATTTCTGATGATCCCCAATTGGACACCATTTGGTGACGGTTTAAGTATATGACACCATTTGGTGTCCTGTCAATCACATGCCCTGCTGAGCACTAGTATGGCCATATAATAAAAAATCCGCGTTATCCGCGGATATCTTCATGTTGCTATGGTTTGTTAGAAGCGATCGTCTAATTTCCAAGTTTGTCCGGTCTTAATGATGGAATAAGTAGTCGTATCATGCGTTCCATTATTCCAGTCGCGATTGACTCGTAACTCAAATGATTTGCTGGATATTTTGGTAAAGCTTACGATATCATAACTCAGTAAATCAGCACGCTCAATCTGTAATTCAGCATGCAACCCAATAACCTTACCGTAGGTAAAGACTGAAGTATCTACCCCAGTACACCACAAATAAACGTTTCTCACATAATGCTCAGTTGAATATTTACTCCACTCGTGAATATCATTGAATCCCTTAAAATAGTTCTCAATGACTTCAATAACAGCCAAATCTGTAACCTTCACGCCAAAATCCAGGATATTATTTTTCACTTGAACTTCTTGAACGAGATACGAAGCATTAACGTTCTCAATAGCTTGGACCGAACAACCTGATACTAATATGGCGATTATGGTTGCCGTAATGATGCATTTTATTCGCGTAAATACTGGCCGGTATATGTTCAAGGCACCTCCTCTTATTTGAAGAATATACCATATCTTAACGGTGATGCGTTTAGTTTACAGTTTATTTGTAATCTCGCCAAGAAGACGAGTCCACGATTCTCCAAGCACATATTTTGCATAATCAAGAGCGCTGTCATTCAATCGTTGAGTGGTTACATGATCCGTATCGCACAGCGCTTTAAACCACTTATTGAGTAGTTTCATCGCCTTCTTTTCCGTCTAGAGGTATTTTTGCAAGTTGTTCAATACGACGGCATAACCGTTTGGCAGCATGTGAATTCCGTCTACGGCGTATTCCTGCTTTAAATCCCCTTCCGCATCTGTCAGACCCTCATTCACGTCGATGAAATCATAACCGTGCTTGATAGCCAACTGCTCGATCGCTTTGTTCGCATCCCGAATCGTCTCATTTGTTCGAAACTTAAATACCTCATCCATCGATTCTCTCGGCACGAATGGGAATTCCGCCTTGGCATTCACCGGATAATAAGCCATAACATATACCCGACATGCTGGAAGCCGATTGGCAATTTGGGTCAAAATTTTATTGTAGCTAGCAATCAGGTGCTCCAATTCGTAGTCCGAAGCGCTAATATCATTGGTTCCGATGTTGATGAATAATTTGGTAGGCTCAAGCTCAAAGATACATGCCTCCATTGACGCCAATAAATCCGCTGTTACGTATCCAGCAATACCTCGATTATAAATACAATAATTGCGCTGCAGCGTCTGCTGCAGTTCGTTAATCGGAAAAAATTCCATTAACGAGGAGCCGACGAGAACCGTTTGTCCCTTCAGGGCCAACTGATTGAGGATGCTATACTTCTTTACCTTTTCGCTTTTCTCATCATGGATTATATGATTTTGATCATTTGTTGTCATCGTTACCTTCACATCCTTCCATTCTTTTTTTATATTACGATATACGAGCTATTTAATTTTGCTGGTTTTCCTTTATAGATTTGATAAGCCTTCTCCATAACCCAAAGATAATTGCATGGCTGAAGGATATACATTGCGTCCAGCACCGTTACACAACATTTGCATTCCTATTGGTTCTAGTATTGACCTTAATTCTAAGAGGGCATCAAAGTAATTCTCGTTCATGCACTGAATATTCTCGCCTTGAATGACAATCTCAATACTAACCAGATCTTCAATATTATCCTCCGTATGAGTTTGTTTAATTGCTGTTACTTCTCGGAATCAGGCCAAGGACCGGCTTCTCTTCTAGACACCCAATCAAAATACATTTCAATACCAAAAGTTCAATGTCATTTTTCATTAGTTTCAAACCTTCTAGGTTTATTTCATCTGTTAGATAGACTAAGGCATCATGAATGCCGCCACGAAAATCATGTGCTTAGTCTAACGAACAAAAATCATTAATCCATAATCTGAATTTCATATATTCTTGTTTCTTCATCACTTATGGAGTAACCCTTACCAATATATTTCCAATTTGTTCTTTCATAATATTCCGTTAAATCTGTACAGAGATAAAGCCTCAGATATCCCTTTGTCTTTGTTTCATTTATTGCATGGGCTTGAAGCATATCTCCTATCTTTCTTCCTCTTAATTCAGGTTCAACAAACAGGCACGCAAACCACGGACTTAAATCTTGACGACTATTAAGATCACTTCTAAGCAGCGCATACGATCCAATGATTTTGCCATCTTCCATTGCCAAATAAAAACGAGGTAAATCACTGCCTGTGCTACAAGATTGAATGATACAGTCCTTATAGAAATGATAATTTGTTTCAGTTCCCCATTGTCTCCAAAAATATTGAATAGCTTCTTCGATGAGATCGGAGTTATCCCGAATGTTTATCATTTGAATCATATTTTCAGCTCCTAGTATCACTTACACATAGAATTTCATATGTGGATTTGTATTTTTATAATATTTCAATCGGTCTTCTAATTGTCCTGTATGCAATTCGAATTTATGTCCATCCAGATCCACAAAATAAATTGATTTCATGTCCTGTGTATTCCTTGGTCTTCCATCAAGTATTTGAACATTTAGATGTTCTAATTTCTCTTTCCATTTCACGTAATCTTGTTCTGGAATTGAAAATGCAAGATGTGTATATGATTCTGTTATTTCATTTCGTGGAATATCTGGTTCTTCATTTAAAGCAATCCATTTGCCATTTAAATCAAAATAAGCAAGCTTTCGACCTACTACTAACAATTTGGCATCGAAGACTTGTTCGTAAAATAAAATCGATCGTTCTAGATTTGATACTGAATAACAGAGATGATTAATACGATCAAGTTTCATTAATATGTCCCTTCATGGTTTTAGTTTGACTTCAAGGAACCACATCTACTGCGGCCATCCGTCACACCGGACTATGGCCGGACCAAGGCCGTATGCCCAACTGCAATTATTTCGGCTATCCGCTTAAAACCCATGATGTTTTATGTAGTATTTTATTCCAGCCCGATCTACGTCTGAGAAAATTAAAGGCATTTCATTTATTTCTTTAGCCAATTGTTCAATATTTACCCATTTAATATCGAGTGTTTCGTCACCTGCAACCAATAATTCACCGTTCGCCTTGCATCTAAAATAAAAACCAACCGAATCAAACGGTCCTTTAATTGTTTGATAGGCTGCGAATGGTCTGATACACTCAACTTCAAAGTCGGGATCAATTCCTACTGTATCAATTCTAGTTTCTTGACCTTCAATTTCGAAAACGTCTAGGCCGGTTTCTTCTTTAACCTCTCTGATAAGTGCTTGTGTTAATGATTCAAATGGTTCAATCCTACCTCCAGGCAATTCAATCTTTAACGGTGAATTCGACTTAGCTCTTGTTTGTATTACAATTTCAATTTCTCCATTATTAGTTCTTTCAATAATTGCTCTTGAATTAACAAAGAACATTTACTCAGTCCTTTAGATTAGTTTTTAAACTAGCTCAAACGGGTTGCTGAGAGTTAGGCTCTCAGCGTTGTCCTGTTGATTCTTCCCTCAGTGCGAATACGGTCTTCTAATTGTACTTGCTTTGGTAGAATTCACTTGAACAATGTCATTGTCCAAGTTTTGAATCCAAACTTTTCATAAAACCCAATTATATTTTTCCAATCTTTATTTGCGGTACTTACAGTCATTCGAGTTATTCCTTGTTGCTTTAGATTTTCAGTTACTTCTTTTAAAAGTTTTTCCCCAATTCCTCTCCCCCTACGATCTGGATGTATATAGATCTCCTCTATTTCAAAATATGTACGATCCGATTCTTCGAAAATTGATAAGCTCGTATTTCGTTTTACCTCTCCGATTAAATATCCAACTATTATGACTTCTTCAACTGCAATCCATAATTCATTTTCCAAACATGCTAATAAATCCTTAGCAGTATTCGCTTTCAAACCATAGGTAATATCTTCTTGTTCCCAGATTTCAGATAAACCTGAAATTGATTCTAAATCGGTTGATTCGGCCTTTCTAACCATCATTTTTGAAATCCCCCGCAATAAAAAGTAACGTGGCATTAGACAATGGCTCCGCTTATTTTATTTATGATTAAATTGCCCTTGACTGAATTTCAATCTTCTCCATGCAATTAGTATTAAATCTATACTTAAAATTGAAACTAAAATCTTATAAGAATGAATACACTCTTGAGTCAAAGCTACAATAATTGTCAACATTAACAATCCAACATTTTCTCTAAAATAAGTCTTTCCTTTCTTAAAGTAAATCCGATAGATGATCAATATATATATAAATAGCAGCAATACTAACCAAAATATTTTCATTTATAGATCTTCCTTAAGTCATAGATTTTATGAAGTCGATCCTTCTCCACGAAATGCACTCGCCTCATTTCAAATCCCAATTTGTTTAATTCCATCATAACCAGATTGAAAAATCGAGTCTTTCATACTATATTATCAGAGTAAAAGAAATATATGGGAAATATTCAACTCGACTTAACGCTATTACAGAATTGGTAGCAGCATGTTGGTGTCACGCTGGTTCAGGCTGCATAACAAGCTGGCGGACGACGCAGAAATTATATAGCGAGGGTACCGCGCCAGTCGGATTCTTCTACATGGCAAGAAAGACCGCTTCCCAGAAGGAGGCGGTCTTTCTTAGATACCTGCAATTATTAAGGATGACTCCGCGGAATTGTTCCATGAGGAAGGTGCAGTAGATCTTCGCTGATCGTCCATAGCTTCTCAGCCGACACCGGATCAATGGCCCATGAACGGACGCCGCGTTGCAGCTGGCTGTCTGCCGGGACGACCTCCGCGATATCGCCATCTTCGCAATAGACGCCTCCTTTGCCATTCAGCATTGGGCTGACTGCGCACCAAATGCTTGTGGCGGCGCCTTGTTCGGCGGTTTTGAAGCCTCCTGATGACGAATAGGTGCCATCTTCGTTCCGTTTCACGCCCCATCCGGCAAGATCTTCATCGCTTAAATGGCGAGCTAAACCTGACAATATAGCGCCGGGATGAACCGCAAAAGCGCGCACGCCGTGGTCTTGGCCTCGTTTGTCGAGCTCAACGGCTAATAATGAGCACGCGGTCTTCGACTCGCCGTAGGAGATAAACTTGTCGTATGGTCTTCTCGTGAAATGCAAATCATCGAATTCGATCGGTCCTGACATATGGCCGATAGACGAGAGCGCGACGACCCGAGCGTTCCCTGAGCGCTTCAACGCTTCCCATAAGCGTACCGTTAATTGAAAATGCCCAAGGTAATTCGTAGCGAAATGAGTATCGAATCCCCGCTCGTCTCGAATAGTTGGCGGGAAGCTAACGCCGGCGTTCAGAATCAGGTAGTCGAGTGGACGACCGGAGCTCAGGAAGGCATCGGCGAACTCGTCGATCGATGAAGGATCCGCTAGATCAAGTCGAATCACTTCGACAGTTGACAGTGGAGCGAGCGTTTCTTGTGCTTTCATGACATCGCGGGCTCCGACAATGACGGTTGCGCCGGCTCCGGCAAGGGCACGTGTTGTTTCCAGTCCGATGCCGCCATGTCCGCCTGTGACGATGGCTACCTTTCCACTTAGGTCTTGTCCAGCAATCACTTGTTGTGCGGTCGTATCAGATCCGAAACCAGACTGCAGCGGTTTTTGTTCGGTAATCATATGTTGGTTGCTCCTTTCCAGTTAGACATTATTCATAAAATGTCTATATGTCTATATTAGACGAGTAGACAAAGCTTGTAAAGTGTATAAAATGGAGATATGGAAGATAAAAAAAAGCTGCATATTGTTGCGACGGCATTAGAGGTGTTCTTCAAGTACGGTTACAAACGAGTATCGATGAATGAGATTGCGGAAGCGGCAGGCATTTCGCGCGCAGGACTGTATCTGTACTTTAAGAGTAAGGAGGAAATATTTAACGCCGTGATTGTTCATCATGGCGATATGCTCATAGAGGAGATCAAGGCAGGGCTGTCGACTCCTCATACAACGGAGGACAAAATTTTATACGCCTTTGAAATATGGTCGATCCGTAATTTCAATGATTCCCTGCATTCGCCGGAACATAAAGAAATAACCGACAGCTCTTATCAATTTGCCCAGGAGGCACTCGATACAAGCTATGGGAAATTGGAAGCCGTACTTACCGCTTTGTTCGAAGTGTACCCTGCCGCCTCCAGCGGGATTCCTCCAGAGCGATTAGCACATCTAGTGACAAGCGCACTACGCGGATTTAAGACGGTTGCCAAAAGCTCGGACGAGCTTCGCCATCTGATTCAAGACTTGCTCCGAGTTATCGAAAAGCGCGGATGAAAGCCGATTAGATGCCATTAAAAAAGTGAACCCCATTACGGGTTCACTTTTTGTAGTCTTGCGGTTCGTATACAGTTAACTCGTTACTTTCCCTTCAAATACAACGTCCTTCAGCGGCAGCCTTGTATTCGGCACTTCACGCTGCTGCATCGCTTCGGGAAGTTCGCTCTTTTCCCCTGGATAGCCCAGCGCAATCATGCAATGAACATCGAACGTATCTGGCACATGCAGCAGTTGCCTTGCTTTCTCTCGATCGATGCCGCCCATGGCATGCGTGTACAATCCAAGCATTCTTGCCTGCAAAGCCAAGTACCCCCACGCCGTCCCCGCATCGAATGCATGCGCTCCGTTCGGATCCCCGTTGCTCCTGTTTTTATCGGATGCGAGCAAGATCAGCACAGGCGCTTTCCCCGCCCACATGAGGTTAAATTCACTCAATATGGGATGGAACACGCGCAGCTGCTCTTCTGTCTTTGCGACGATAAATCGCCATGGCTGGTCATTGTACGATGACGGTGCCCAGTGCGCAGCCTCAAGAATCATGTTCAAGGTATCATCTGTTACTGGCTTGTTCGAGAAAGCTCTTGGAGACCACCGGTTTAAAAATACAGGATTAATCGCATAATCAGATTTACGGTTATGATCCACTTCTGCTGAAATTTGCGTAAGTACATCTAACGAATTCATGTTACTTTCCTCCCCTAGGCTGATTTATACTCATCGTCCCTTGTGTAAATCCTATCCTATACTCGCTATCCTGTACAGTTCGGTCTGAACTGATTTGTCTGTCATCGACTCTTCATTTCAAGTCGCTTACTTAATGTAAGAAACATTACTGAAAAATAGAACAATTATCGTTAAGATAGACAATGTGGCAAGGACATTACGACGAAGACTTCGAGAACCTTGCCCTAAATTCAAAGCATCGGTAATAGCTTGCTTGATCATGAGAGGATGAAATTTTTTTATGTCGACAATATTGGATGTAATGGGACCGCGTATTCAGCTCTTAACGGATTTATCGGAGAACCGGGAATATAGCCTTATGAAGGCTGAAGTTCCGCCTGGCGTGGTCGTGCCTGTTCACAGTCATGATGATCGCGAAACCTTTGTTGTTATCACAGGCGAACTTGAAGCTTTCACGGTAGATAGCTGGAAGACCGTTCGCGCTGGTGAAACGGTTGATATTGCGGGAGATGTAAAGCACGCTTGGAGAAATTCTTCGAATGAAACGGTAACGTTATTAGTCGCATCGACTGCGAAAATGGGCGAGTTTTTCAATGAGATCGGCCGTCCGGTCGAAACCGTCCAACCAGGTCCACCCGATCCTGCTGCCTTGATGCATTTCGTTGAACGGGCAATCGCTTATGGCTATTGGCTCGGCTCGCCGGACGATAATGCAGCGATCGGAATTACGCTTGGCTAAGTGCTAACGCTCATTCTTGGCCCCGCTTATTAGCTAAACCAACCACAGGTCATCGGCCTGGGGTTGGTTTGTTTGTATTGCCGATTCGTCGTTGTCTGTCGTCGATTGCCCTAAGTCTAATTTAGTATACAAAATAACACGCAGGGAATACTTGGATGAATCTGCTTTGAAGGAGAACACCAATGGAATCCACTGGAAAAACGGAACATATATCGGGAACGCAGTTATGCCTATTGATCTTTTCTTTCATCGCGCCAACTATCCTTCTGATCGTACCCAGCTTAATGGCCCAAATTTCCAAACAGGATTCATGGATAGCGATTTTCCCTGCCGTCTTGATCGGGTGCATCACGATTTGGGTCATGCTCGCATTGTCGAATCGTTACCCGGGTATGACGATCATCCAATACAGCTCGCAAATTTTAGGCAAATGGGCCGGCAAAGCGCTGAGCTGTTATTTTATTTATTATTGGATGACGTTCGACAGCATTATTCTGAATCAGCATATCCAGTTCATCAATACCGTTCTGCTCATGAGAAGTCCTGCTATTATTATCAGTTTAACTTTGGCGGTGCTAAGCGGAATTGCCGTCTATATGGGGATTGAATCCATCGCACGATGCAATGAGTATCTCGCTTTAGTCATTTTCGTTTTGCTGATTCCGCTCTTGATCCTCATGCTCGGGGAATCCAGTACGGAGCGGCTCCTTCCCGTACTGAGTAAAGGCTTCGTCCCCGTCCTTCAAGCTAGCGTGTTTCCGAGTGCGTATCTAGGTCAATTTTTTATTCTAGGCTGGCTTCTTCCTTATTTGAATAAGCCCAAACTAGCAGCCAAATCCTCATTCGTTTCCTTGATTACTATTTTTGGTCTGCTTTGCATTACGATTTTTCCCTTAATTATGGTCCTGGGACCATTAATGGAAAAGCTCACGTTTCCCGTTCTCAGCGTCATTCGGTATATCGGCATTAAGGGCAGCTTCGAACGGCTGGAAGCGTTAGCGGTTGCCATATGGGTGGCGGGCTGCTTTGTCAAAATCGCCCTTACCTTCTTCGTGATCAGTTTGAGCGTCAGCCAAGTGTTTAATGTTGGGAAATATCGGGACTTAATCTTCCCCATCGTGATTTTGTCCGTGATTAGTTCGGTTACGGTCTTTATCAATTACTCGACCGAGTTGAATTATTATCTGACCTACACGTTTCCAAGCTTTGCGATACTTACCCAATTGATTTTGCCCATTGGACTGCTCATTATTGACAGCATCAAAAGACAGTTGAAAAAGTCAGTGACCTGAACGATGCTGTGCCAAAATGAATTTCCCGACCGGCTCGAACATTGTTCGCAGCGGAGTTGTCAGGCTTGGTAATTGAACATGGGCAATCCATAACGAGCCGGTGATTACGCATATGCCCATCAAGCAGCTGTAAAAGACAGTTAGTCCCGACTGTTTCTTGCTTACAAACTGCCGTACCTGATAGATCGAGCATCCCATCAGGATGATGATGTAAGTCATTATTTCTAAAATCATTTATCCATCTCCTTATCTCTAAATTCAATAGAAGAACTGACCATACCTGCTCCATGCAGCCTCAGGCTGACGTCGACGCTAATATTCGCCCTCGGAAATTGTGTGTCCCATTGATCGCTCAAACCCGCCCACTTCACAGGGGCATATTTATACATTTCATGTCCAAAGCCCATGCTGTCGGCTCTAAGTTTGGTTTGGGTTTTTAGAATCAAGTCTTGGACCTCTTTCCTTACTGAATCTTCCAGCGCTTTCTTCATCCGTTTCAAATCTGCTGGCTTTGTAACGGTGAGCGGGGTGTTACTCTCCACCAAGCTGCCTTCGCCGAACAATCGGACCTTGAATTTTACGCCATCATGACCGGCCTGCGTGGTGATTTTGCTTCTTGTATGCATCAGCATCATGCCGATTTCCCCCTCGCCATGGGGTAAATCTGTTGTAATTCGACCGAATTTCAGCTTGTTCATCACCCACATCATCGCTAAAGTTTCTTGTTCATCTAATAAACCGGCAAGCTTAAGACCTTTAAAAACACCGGCGCCCGTGAATCTGAATAATTGCGAGCTTTTACCATGGATATCGGGTTCGATTACGCCTAAGACAGGTTGAATGCCTTCGCTTAGGTGCGTAATATAAAAATCGCGCAAGGTGACGGCTAAATCGTCCCCCGATCCATCAAACACCTTCACCGTTTCGATCGGTACTTGTTTTAACGGATAATTGATCTCCAGAATTTTCTTAGCTTCTGTTCCCTTTACAACCATCATGTAGGTCTTCAAACGGTTCCTCGGGTCATGCGTAAAAATATCCATCGCATTGTTAATGCCGTGCCTAGCCAGACGTTCGCTAATATACACAACGCTTCGATGCGAATATGTCAAGGTTCTGGAACTTTTCTTCTGGAGAAGCCGATGGATCTCGTTGCCGTTCTTGCCCTCCGCATAGATGACGTAAAATTTCTCATGATTGCCGCTTCCCCCGCCCGTAGCGCTTCCGCTTCCCGTTGCCGCAGGAATGGCAACTTGGAGGGAGCATAGAATTTTCCCATTGTCCGTTAGGTCGAGCGCTGTACCCATCACGAATGCAAGATCATTCATTTCCGTGCGATCCCAACACCCGCTGATGAAGACAACTGTAAGAAGCAGCGTATATCTGAGTCTCCGCAATTCATCACCCCCGGTCGTTCATTCTGAAGCTATTCATCTAAGCAGCTTAAAGCCAGCTAGCTTTGCTCTCCCTCTTGATTATTCCTTGGCATACGGAATTTCGCCCATGTCGGTATCCGGATCAACACATCCGTTAAGCCAGTCCATTTAAACGGCGTCAATGGAGAGAAATATAGAACCCCGAATGAGCGAAGCGACGTGACATGTAACATGACCCCGATAAATCCAAGTACAATACCGTAAAGACCGAGTGTCCCTGCTAAAAACAACATGGGAAAACGAAGCAGCCGGATCCCATTGGCAAAGCTGTAACGAGGAATCGTAAAGGACGAAATGCCGGTGATGGACACGATGATGACGACAGGCGCAGAGATGAATCCCGCTTCAACCGCCGCTTGTCCAATGACTAGACCGCCAACGATACTTATGGCTTGGCCGATTTGTTTCGGCAGTCGAATTCCGGCTTCCCGCAGCGCTTCGAATATGATTTCCATCAGCAGCGCTTCAATCATCGCGGGAAAGGGAACCGCTTCCCTCGAGGCCGCGATGCTCAGCACAAGATTTGTGGGAATCATTTCCTGGTGGTAGGTCGTAACAGCAACATATAGCGGAGGAGCGAATACCGCTAAATGGATAAACAGGATTCGGATCCAGCGAATAAAGGTGGCAACGGGCCAGCGAATGTAGTAGTCTTCACTCGCCTGAAGGCCCGTCCAGAACGTCATCGGCGCGACCATGACGAATGGGGTCGTATCGACAAGAATCGCGACTTTTCCTTCCAGCATCTCTGCCACGACCACGTCCGGTCGTTCCGTGCTGTGGACTTGGGGAAAGGGCGAAAACGGCTGGTCCTCAATAAATTCTTCGATATAGCCGGAGTCGAGGATACCGTCTAATTGGATCGGCTTTAATCTCGTTCGCACTTCGTTAACTAAGGTGTCGAGCGCAATACCTTCAAGGTAAGTAA
Source organism: Paenibacillus sp. R14(2021) (assembly GCF_019431355.1). Lineage (NCBI taxonomy): Bacteria > Bacillati > Bacillota > Bacilli > Caryophanales > Paenibacillaceae > Paenibacillus > Paenibacillus sp. R14(2021). Next base: position 624,386 of record NZ_CP080269.1, on the reverse strand, counting down.
TGGCGATCCGCGTGCGGGAAAGCTCGCCCAGCGTAATATACTCCACCTTTAATTTAGGCGTTTTGAGTCTGGATCGAATCAGGCTGATATTGGTGGAAATCTGCTCGATGAAGCCGTCCCGTGGTCCGCGTATAACCGGCTCGGATGGCGGCTCTTCTAGACTTCTTTGGGTGGAATCGGGAATAGAAACCGTCAATACATCGCTGCTGCCGGGCATGAGAATGGCGGCATGACCCTCAAGCAGGTTACGGATCGTCTGAGAAATGCTGCTAGAGCAGCTCGTCATGCTGACGGAAATCACATCGTTCTTAAGCTCATTCGGTCCATTGGCGATACGGCCCGCCGCGGCGCTTGCTTGCATGGGCTTAATGACGAATTCCTCGAGCTGCTGCTTATCAATTAAGTTATCGATATAAACAACGAGCCATTGCGTGCTCAGATTAACGTCAATGCTTCGCCATTCCAAGTCGGAGCAACGCTGGAACGTATCTCTGATGATGTTCTCGTTCTGCTGGATATCCGTCGTAAATTTGGCATCTTTGTTTTGCTGGTTAACTTCCTCAAGGTGCATGCTTCTCATCTTAAGCGCGTTTCGGTAATGATGGTTTGCACCTGCTCTTCGATTCCATCTCATGAAAGCTCCTCCAAGGATGACAAATTCAACATTATTATGCCAAATCACGAAGAACGTATGCGATCATCTGCGGACGACAAAAAGCCTCTTGTCCTTTGCATGGACAAGAGGCTTAGCGGGCATGTATGCATTAAGATTTGGAATATTTAATGCCAAGCAATCCCATAAGCAAGGTAATGATGCCGACTACAAGGTAGATTCCGAGTGTAAAGCCATTAGGTGCACTGAATGTAAGCATGATGCACAGCAAGCCTAAGATGATGCACAATGCGCTTAGAATCGTCCGTTTATTCATGGGTGTAATCCTTCTCCTCTTGGGTCATGTAACACGTTTAACGATAAGACATTTAGTGTATCATAATTGTTTGCACGATTCGAATCTCAATTCCACCACCGCGTCTGCCGCCACGGTATACGCCAAGCATTGCAAACAGCTAATCGTTACTCTTGGACGAATGTTGGTGAAGCCGGATAATTAATGATGTTAATCGGCGATCCGTTCAAGAAGGCTTCTATATCCTCGACGATGCCGCGGAAGAAATTACGATACGCGGCTTCGGTGACGTAACCGATGTGCGGCGTGGCCAGCACGTTCGGCAGCGACCGAAGCGGGTCGTCCGCAGGCAGCGGCTCCGTCTCGAATACGTCCAGCCCGGCACCGGCAAGCTTGCCGCTGCTCAGCGCCGCGATAAGCGCCTCCCGGTCAACGATCGGAGCGCGGGAGGTGTTGATGAGATAGGCAGTCGGCCGCATGAGTTCGAGCTCCCTTACGCCTAGCAGTCCTCTCGTGCGGTCGCCGAGCACGAGGTGAATCGAGACGAAATCACTGCTCGAGAGCAGCTCTTCCTTGGAAGTTGCAAGCTTCACCCCTGCGGCATCCGCTTTGTCCGGGGTCAGATTCTGGCTCCATGCCGATACCTCCATGCCGAACGCCTGCCCGATTCGCGCTACGTTGCTTCCGATCCGCCCGAGCCCGAGCAAGCCAAGACGCTTGCCGATCAAATCGACGCCGATCGTGCTCTGCCAGTGACCGCCGCTTCGCAGCGCTTCATTCTCCTGCACCAGCTTCCTCGCTAGTCCCAGGATAAGCGCCCATGTTAGTTCGGTCGTTCCTTCCCCGCCCCCACCTGTCCCGCATACGACGATACCGTTGTCTGATGCGGCTCCCAGATCAATGGAAGCATTGCGCATGCCTGTCGTAATAAGCAGCTTCAAGCGCGGAAGACGCTGCAAGAGCGGTCTGCGGAAAGGCGTCCGCTCCCGCATAATCACGACAATCTCGCAATCCTCGATCGCGGCGGCCAACTCGTCCTCGTTATCGAAATGATTAGGGAATACCTTTATCTCCATTCGATCCGTGACCGTTGACCAATCGGCCATCGACATCGCGACCTTTTGGTAATCGTCCAACACGGCACATTTCATGACATGCAGCCCCTTCCTTATCGGTATCGTTCTATAATGGCGCTAATCTTCATGACCTATTCTTTCCCTCGTGTCCATCTACCGCTCGTCAATCGATGAAGCTTTTCAAATTGGGCGGCCGCCGGAACATCGTCCCCTGCTCGAAGGCATAGGCGAGGCGGATTAAAGTCGGTTCCTCGTAGGCTCTTGCCGTGAACGTTACGCCGAACGGAGGACCGGCCTTCGTGTAGCCCGCAGGTACGGCGATGGACGGGTAGCCCGCCCGCGCAGCCAGCCGCGAGCCGAAATCCGCCGGGAACAACAGCGCGTCAAGCTGATGCTCCTTCATCGTCGCGTCGATGCCTTCCTCCTTGCATAAGCGGATATCCAAAGCACGGTCGTTCAAATACTTAATGTCGGTCAATGTGCCGGAAGAATGGTACTCCGCGTTGATCAGCGTTTTTTGTCCGTATCGTAATGTTTCTACGGGATGCTCGTTGTTGAAAGCGATGATTTCCTTCAGCGTGCGCATGGGAGCGCCGGGACCGAGCTTCGAGAGATAGGCATTTAGGGAAGCTTTGAATTCATTAATCAGCACGGTCGAATAGACAATGCTTCTTGCGGTGGCGATATTCGCCGGATCAACGATTGTTGCGCCCATGTCTTGCATGATTGCGACAGCCCGGTCGAAGATCGCCAGCTGTTCCTCGGTCAATTCCTCGAAATAATAGTCTCGTGGAATACCGATTCTGGCGCCTCTTAGCCCCTCCCGGTCGAGATACGCGGAATAATCTGCCGGCTGCTTGCCGAGGCCCCCGCCCATTGCCGCGTCGCGCTCGTCGTAACCCGTCATGACTTGCAGCATCAGCACTGCGTCCGTTACCGTTCGCGCCATCGGCCCTGCGGTGTCCTGCGAGTTGGACAGCGGAAGAATGCCCGTCCGGCTTAAGAGGCCAACCGTAGGCTTGATGCCGACCACCGAACAGAGATTGCTCGGATTCAGAATCGAGCCCGATGTTTCCGTGCCAACAGCCGCCGCACAGAAGTTCGCCGCAACCGCAACACCCGAGCCGGCGCTCGAACCACCCGTCGGCGTCGAGATGTTGTACGGGTTCATCACCTGACCGCCGCGCGAGCTGTAGCCGGTCGGCATCCCATCGGTCATCATGTTGGCGAATTCGGTCATGTTCACTTTACCCAGAATAACGGCTCCGGCTTCCCGAAGCTTCTTGACGATATAAGCATCCTCGGGCGCATAGCTGTCCGCAAGGGCCAGGGAGCCGGCGCTTGTCGGCATTTTGTCACCGGTATCGACATTATCTTTCAATAATACGGGGATGCCGTGCAAGGGCCCCCGCAGTCCCTTGACCTCGCGTTCTCGATCCATCGCCTCGGCGATGAATAGCGCGTCGGGATTGATCGTGAGCACAGAATTGAGGAGCAGTCCGCTTTTGTCATGGTCCGCGATTCGGTTCAAATAAATTAGAACCAATTGCTTTGAAGTCAGCTCGCCCGAGGTGAACGCCGCTAGCATGTCCGATATTGTCGCTTCTACGATTTCAAATGCCACGCTTGTCACCCTTTCCAGTAATTTCTATCTCATTCTACTTTAATGGGCTTGTCTTCTAACGTCAAACCTGAAATCGAATATCCGGCAATTTCTAACTGAACAGAACAGGCCACCTATCTTAAACGGGTTCCAATCATCCGGAATTGGCCGACGAGATGCTGCAGCAGCGATGTTTGACGCGCCGATTCTCTTGGCTGATGGCCGCAATCCTCCCCCATGAGACCGACGACTTCACCAACGGCCGCTTCCACGGCCCGTGAACGCTGCCCTTCTTCGGCTTGGACTGCCGCAAGCTTCGCGTGCGACGCTTCTACAAGCTATTTACTCTGCTCGATAACGAGTGCGCCTTCATCCATTGAGGTACAGATGAGAATAATTCAATATTAATAGCCGTTTCTTATCGTTAAACGATAAGAAACGGCATTTTTTAGTTTACAATATGCATTATTTCTGGCACGTACATAGGGTTAATTGGTTTGTTCAACACCAAAACTGACTCCAATTCAAAGAATTTCATTCGCAAGTGTAACCTTTTTAACCAAAGGCCCGTCTACAACAACGAAAGCAACAACAAACAACTCCACGAGGTGATTTCGATGAATAAACCATTCAAGATGATTATGTTGTCCACCGCGGCTGTTATAGCGCTCAGCTTTGCAGGTCAAGAGATGGCTTCTGCGGCATCGTTCAAGGATATTGCTAACGTTCCGAGTAAGGATATAATTATTGCCATGCAAAATGGCGGTATGGTCAAAGGGGTCGGCGCACAGCAATTCGCTCCGTATAAATCCGTTTCGCAGGCAGAAGGCGTTGCGCTGATCGTCAAGGCGCTTGGACTGAACCTGGATCTGGTGCGATTCGATCATAAACCGAAAGCCACCGACTACTTCAAGAATGTCAGCAATAACGCCTGGTATTCAAATGCATTCATCATTGCGGCAGTCAACGGATTGGATCTTCCGAAGGATCTGATGCCCAACAAGAAGCTTAGCCGTGAAGCATTCACGTACCAGCTCATTCAAGCGATTGAAGTCAGCGGCAAACTGCCGATGGTCAAGCCGGTTGTTGTGAAGTTTAAAGACCAAGACCGCGTCACTAAGGGCTATTCCGCTGCGATCCAGCGCGCATTGAACTATGGTGTTGTGCATTTGGATGCCCATGGGAAGTTCAATCCGAAGAAGGAAATTAGCCGTGCGGATGCAACTGTAGAGATAAGCAACGCATTAGCTTATCTGAAGGCGCACACTGCTCCGGTCGTAGACAATAAGATGATTACGGGACAAGAAGCGGTACAATTGATCAAGAAAGTCGTTGGCCCTCGTGCGAACCTGCAAATCAAGATTGATCCGAACGCCATCGTAACTCGCGAGTCGTTCACGTCCCTGCTCGTTAATGCCCTTCAAACAAGCGGTCAACTGCCGAGGCTCAATCTGATCCCGGCGGATATTAAGGATAACAATTCCATTAATGTCCTGAACCAAGGCGCCATTCAGACAGCACTCGCCCTTGGCTTCGTGAAATTGGATCAAGCGGGCAACTTTAACCCGACTGCTGGTCTTACCCGTGCTGATGCAACGGAGATCGCGAACCAAGCGATTGCTTACTTGAAAGCACATCACGCTCCAGTTGACGATAACGAGACGATTACGGGTGAAGAAGCTGTACAATTAATCAAGCAAGCTGTTGGTCCGCGTGCGAACCTGCAGATCAAGATTGATCCGAACGCGATCGTAACTCGTGAGTCGTTCACGTCCCTGCTCATTAATACGCTTCAAACAAGCGGTCAACTGCCAAGAGTGAAAGTAAACCCTGCCGCGATCAACGATAACGATTCCATTAACGTCCTGAACCAAGGCGCGATTCAGACGGCGCTTGTTCTCGGCTTCGTGAAATTGGACCAAGCCGGTAACTTTAATCCGACTGCTGGCATTACTCGTGCCGATGCGACGGAGATCGTCAACCAAGCCGTTGCTTATTTGAAGGCTCACCCGGCTCCAGTTGGCGATAACGAGACGATTACGGGTGAAGAAGCCGTACAATTGATCAAGCAAGCGGTTGGCCCTCGTGCGAACCTGCAAATCAAGATTGATCCGAACGCGATCGTAACTCGTGAGTCATTCACATCCCTGCTCGTTAATACGCTTCAAACAAGCGGCCAGCTGCCAAGGGTGAAAGTAAACCCTGCCGCGATCAACGATAATGATTCCATCAACGTCCTGAACCAAGGCGCGATTCAGACAGCGCTTGTTCTTGGTTTCGTGAAATTGGATCAAGCCGGTAACTTTAATCCGACTGCAGGCATTACTCGTGCTGATGCTACGGAGATCGTGAACCAAGCCGTTGCTTATGTTAAAGCTCACCCGGCCCCGGCTGGTGAGAATGAGATGATTACGGCAGAACAGGCTGTACAGTTCATCAAGCAAGCCGTAGGATCTAACCTGCAAATTAAGATCGATCCGAATGCAAGCGTAACTCGTGAATCGTTCACGTACCTTCTCATTCATACGCTTCAAAAGAGCGGCAAGCTGCCGATGCTCAATCTGATCCCTGCGGAAATCAAGGATAACGATGCCATCAACGTGCTGCACCAAGGCGCGATTCAGACGGCACTTGCCTTGAAGATCGTGGATCTGGACGCGGCCGGCAACTTCAATCCTTTAGCCGGAGTGACGCGCGCAGATGCAGCCGCTATGGTTAGCCGCGTACATGATGTATTGAATAAATTCTCGAATCAGTAATCATTCCGAATTCGGAGAGGGCGCTCAGCGCCCTCTCTTTTTTGTCGTTGCGCCCCATTGCCTCCCTTGCTCTCCTCTCTACTCCTTAGAAGGCTCAAAGGTTCGGACGACTTCATACATGCCCGGCTCAAAGGCCGCGATCGTCAATGCTTCCTTAAGATACGGAAGCGGCTTAGGGTCATCGCGCATCGCTTGGTAATCTTCTTCGCTTCGCCACTGCGCATACATCGTAACCTTCGTCCCGTCTAGACTGCGATGGAGACTACAAAGCCGATCCTGATTCTTGGGATCAACCGTAAACACATTAATAAAGGTTAAGACGCGGTTATTCATGGAGATGAGGGTCATAAAGGCAGCTCCTTCGTCGTCAGATGTCAATTAAGCATGCTCCGGTAATCGGAGGCAACCTGCCGTTCCCATCTGTTCTGCTTAGCCTTAGCTTGATGTCATCACGATATACACAAATAACGGCTGCCGTAATCTAACCGGCAGCCGCTGTGTTTTCGTTGTTACTGATGGAGTTATTCTTACATCGGCAGATCGAAACCAGTGATCGTTTTCGTTTCCAGGCAGTCCTGCAGCCCGTGGATACCGTATTCACGGCCGATGCCGGAGTGCTTGAATCCGCCGAACGGGGCTTTCATTTCGAACCCTGCGCCGTTGATGAGTATCACGCCGGCTTGAATGCGTGACGCCAGATCGTTAGCCTTCTTCAGGTTCGATGTGCTGATGTAAGCACCCAGGCCATAGTCCGTATTATTCGCCATTTCAACGGCTTCTTCCTCCGTTCGGTACGTCAGAATCGACAGCACCGGTCCGAAAATCTCTTCCTTCGCGATCGCCATCGCTTCCGTAACGTTAGCGAATACCGTCGGTTTGACGAAGTTCCCTTGTTCCAGTCCTTCAGGATGTCCTTCCCCGCCGATGACGAGCTCAGCGCCTTCTTGCAGGCCGGCTCTGATGTAGTGCTGCACTTGATTATATTGCTTCTCGGTTACGATCGGACCAAGCATCGTATCCGCTTCGGAAGGCAGGCCGACTTTCATCGACAGAACCGTTTCACGGGCAAGCAGCTTCACCTCATCAAGCCGATGCTCCGGAACGAACAATCGGGTACCAGCTACGCAGGCTTGTCCATTATTCATGTAGCACGATCTAACGGCCGCAGGGATCGCCTTGGCAAAGTCGGCATCGTCGAGAACGATATTCGGCGATTTGCCGCCTAACTCCAAGGTCACGCGTTTCATGGAATCGACCGTCGACCTGCGAATTTCTTTGCCGACCCGCGTCGAGCCTGTGAAATTGACCATCGCGACATCCCGATTTCGAGTCAGCTCAGCCCCTACCGTAGCACCGAGACCATTCACGACGTTAATGACGCCGGCAGGAATATCCGCTGCGTGGAAGCATTCCGTAAGCAGCTGGGTTTGAAGCCCGCTCAGCTCGCTCGGTTTAATGACGACCGTACATCCCGCCGCAATCGCCGCGCCCAGCTTCGCTGTAATCTGAGAATAGCTTGCATTCCAAGGCGTAATAATTGCTATCACGCCGACAGGCTCTGATACGACCTTCGCCTTGCCGATATAGTGAACAAATTCGAACTGCTCCAGCGCTTCCTTGCTGTCCATCAAGTTCGCCGCAGCCAGCTTCACCCTGCCCGCAGCCGCCATCCGGGGTGCGCCATACTCGAGGATATTGGCTTCGGCCAGCTCGTCGGTTCGATCCAGGATGGCGTCGTTAAGACGCTGCAGCATTGCCGCGCGTTCCTGCACCGAAGTCTTCGTGAACGATGTGAATGCTGCTTTCGCTGCTGCAATGGCAAGCTTAGCATCTTCTTCGTTGCCTAGCGTTACCGTTCCAAAAACTTCTCTAGTTGAGGGATTGACCAGCTCCTGCCGATCTGTACCTTGAGGAGTCACAAATTTCCCGTTTATATAAACTTGTTCTAAGTTGCGCAATCAAAACACCGCCTATAAATTTATTTTGTTAGATGATTACGAAATGGCTGGCTGCTCTTCTGCTCGCTTGCGATTTCGGGCAAACGGCAAGTAAATGACGGTCGTCACGGCTAAGGCAGCTGACACGGCAATAAACACACCGCGGACTGAATTCGTGTGAAGCAGCAGCTCGATCCCTCTTACGAACAAAGGGCTGAGGAATTGGCAAGCATACACGCATGCCAGCAGTAAGGAAATGCCCGTAGTCAAGCCGAGCTTAGGCACAACCTCCGCCGTCTTAATGAAGGACAGCGGGAACAGCATTCCCTCCGCTAGGCCGATCAAGAATACCGACAGCGCGACCGTCCATACCGTGTGCGCCGATCCGATCATCAGGAATCCGCCGGCCATCACCCCTAAATTCAACGGGACAAGACGCTTCCCTAATGCGCCGCTAAGTCGCGCAGCAAGACCGCCTGCGAAAACACCAAGTAGAGCGAATGCGGTCAAGTAACCTACAGATGTGACACTGCCGATCCCGTTATTGGCCAGAAATAAAGAAAGATTCGTTGGATCAGCGTAAACAGCATCGCATGCAGTCCCCCTGCTATCGCTACGGAATAGAAGAACTTCGACAGCTTAACGGCTGCTTTAGCGCCTTGATTAGCCTGAGCAGGCGGAAATTTAGGAAGAAATACGAGCACCATAATGAATAATACAACAGCATAGAGATACGTTAGAAATACGTCTCTCCACCCCAGCGATGCGATAAATCCGCCGATAGAAAGGAAAATCGCTCCGCCGATCCCATTGATTGAGGTCTGCAAGCCGTTCATCCGCGATCTTTCATTGCCCTGGAAATTCTCCGCAATGAGCGTGTTGAACGTTGGCGAGATCAGGCCAATGCTTAAGCCCAAGATCGCCCTGAAGACTAAAATCATGTCAAACGAATGCATGAATGCCGGCCGACGCACCCAACGATGTACATGAGTAAGCCTGCAATTAAGATGGATTTGCGGTTAAATCGCCTGCCGAGCCTGCCTGCCATGAATAACGTCGGCAAGATAAACAAGGATGACATCGTTACAACCCACTGCACGAGCAGCGCGTTCGTATCCGGGAAAGCCACGGTCAGCAGCTTAACTGCCGGCGCGGCCATCATCGTTCCGAAGGTAGTAACAACAGCCATCGATAATAACGAAATTCTCGCGGTTATTTGCAATGATGCACCTTCTTTCTGCGTTTGGTTGAAGCGGTTAACCCATTAGGCCGCGTTCACGCACTTGCGGCTCCTGCTTACTCGTCCTCAAACTCGTCATACATGCGCGTTACTTCCGGATCCAATGCTTTCGCTTCGAAGTCCGTTGAGATGCTGAGCTTCGCCCAACGTTTCGTTTCCGCCAATTTCCCTGTATCAACCGCGTTTGCGATCGCGACCGCATCGCTTCCGAGCAGCAAACGAAGCGGCGGGTTATCCTCATTGACGATCGCGATGATCGCTTGAGCGGCTTTGCTTGGATCGCCATTCTCCTTGCCGGTAACATCGCGCAGATGCTTCAGCAAGCCGCCGACCGTATCCTTGTACGCGTCGCTCGGCTCAATATGCTGCATGGAGGAGCCTGCCCAATCGGTACGGAAACCGCCCGGTTCAATCAATGTGACCTTTAACCCTAGCGGGCTGACTTCTTTGGACAGTACCTCGGAGAAGCCTTCCACGGCCCATTTGGCCGCTTGATATGGAGCAAGACCCGGTGCGCCGGTCCGGCCGCCGATGGAAGAGAATTGTACGATATGACCATGACCCTGCTCTCTCAGCAATGGCAGCGCAGCTTTCGTGACGTTTATGACGCCCCATAGGTTTGTTTCCACTTGAGCGCGGAAGTCGTCCATTGACGTTTCTTCGATAGAAGAGACATTGCCATAACCTGCATTATTCACAAGGACATCTAACCGTCCAAATGTTTCGAAAGCGGCTTGGATGGCTGCTTCCGCCTGCTCGTATCGATTGACGTCCAGTTGTACGAGGCGGACTTGGCTGCCGTAGCGCTCTTCGAGATCGGCAAGCTGTTCGGTTTTGCGGGCCGTTGCGACGAGTTGATCTCCTTTAGCCAACACCGCTTCTGCAAGACTGCGGCCAAACCCTCGGGAACTTCCTGTGATGAGCCATACTTTAGACATGTATCATGACCTCCTCGAAAATGTTTGGAATGTTTGTTCCATAGTGAGTATAGCTCTTTGGTTGAACTACGTCAATGGATTTTCGGAATGAATATTCCATGAAGATTTATCCAATACATGTATTAATTCAGACATGTGCTTTGATATTTCTGTTCAGAGCACCATAGTTCGTGTGGAACAAGCAAGAAGCATACGGGGTTTTTGCGTTAAAACTGATATATACCGGAAAATTCATTCCATCCTTAAATCGATTGTTTGAACGGTTTCGGAATTAATATTCTAAATTTGAACCGAAGCTTACAAGAGAAATCCACAAAAAAACAGCCCGCTCAGACCGCTGCCGGTCAAAAGGGCTGTTATTAGACGAGGACCGCTTTCCACGAGGCCTCCAGCATTTGTTGAATCTGAATATCGTTCAGCGGGTATTTCTGTACATAATAGCCTTTCAGTATCGAAGTAATAATGCCGTGTATGAGCTGATGGCATAGATGAGAATCCATTTCTTTGATAATCCCCTGCTTCTGGCCTTCAATAATGACGGAAAGCACGACTTCTCGGGAATTGTGCGCATCGTCCATACTACGCAGCTCTGGTGATATATATGGCGAGAACGAATAGCTGTCGATAAACAGATACTCTTTAGGATGATGGATGCCAAATCGCAGTCGATTTAACTGAAGGCACTTAAAGCGCTCATACAGGCTCGCTTCAGGATCGTAACCCTGCAAGAGATATTCCCCCATAAGCATCCGCGCATCCTTGTAGACAGCATTAACGAGCTCTTCTTTATTGGCAAAATAATTATACAGCGTACCGGACCCTACGTTTGCTCGTTTAAATAACTTGGAGAACGTAACCGACTGCAGCCCCTCTTCATGAATCAAGTCGAGCGTAGCAGCCATAATGTCCTGTTTCTTGCTCATGTACTCCACCTCTTGCCACTAACATTAGTACGAGCCGATGTCAGATGTCAAGTAATCGCAGCCATGCGAGCCTCAAGCGAGCGTGTATTCGAATGAATAAAGCATGCGCCAAAACCTTAAATTAATTAACCTAAAAAGTAGAATCCCCGCGTAGCAGCAACAGTTATTTATTTATATAATAAGGCTGTCTATGGTTAAAGAAGATGAATGCTGGAGGGAACTGTTTTGACTTTTGTGAAATTTCCAGACGATTTCCAGTGGGGTACAGCCACGGCTGCTTACCAGATTGAAGGCGCGTTCGACGAGGATGGCCGCGCCCCTAGTATTTGGGATACATTCTCCAAGACGCCGGGGAAAGTGTTGAACGGCGATACAGGCGACATTGCTTGCGACAGCTACCATCGCGTTGATGATGATGTCCGACTGCTGAAAGAGCTGGGCGTGAAGATGTACCGCTTCTCGATCGCTTGGCCTCGAGTCATTCCGCAAGGCGCGGGCGAAGTGAATCCAGTGGGCTTGGATTACTATGAAGAGCTGGTGGATAAATTACTGGCGAACGGCATTGAGCCATTCTTGACTTTATACCACTGGGATCTACCGCAAGCGCTGCAGGATCAGGGCGGCTGGGAAAACCGCGCGACGATTGATGCCTTCGTTACGTACGCCGAAACCGTTTTCCAGCGTTTGAACGGCAAAGTGAAGAAATGGCTGACGCTGAATGAGCCATGGTGTATCTCCATTCTCTCTAACTACATCGGTGCTCATGCGCCGGGCAAGCAAGACCTGCAGGCTGCGCTGGATGTGGCTCACCATATCCTTGTTGCTCACGGCAAGACGGTTGAGCGCTTCAGAGAGCTCGGCATTGTCGGCGAGATCGGCTATGCGCCGAACACGGAGTGGAACGAGCCTTACAGCTCGCATCCGGACGATGTGCGAACAGCGGCGCTTCGGAACGGCGCGTTTAACGAATGGTTCTTGTCTCCGGTATTGAAAGGCACTTATCCGGAACATGTAAAGCGCTGGTATGCGGACAAAGGCTACACGGTCAAAATCCAACCGGGCGACATGGAAATCATCAGTCGGCCGATCGATTTCCTGGGCATTAACTACTACACGGGCACGCTCGTGAAATATAACCCGGGTGCGGGCGATCTGTACGACAGCTTGGATATACGCTCCGGCTTTGAGAAAACGGATTTCGACTGGAACATTTATCCGGAAGGCTTCTATAACGTATTGACGTGGATGACGTCGGAATACGGCGCGCTGCCGATCTATATTACCGAGAACGGCGCATGCTATGAAGCGAAGAACGTAAACGGCGAAGTGAACGACGCGAACCGGATCAGCTTCCTGCATAAGCACATCCTTGCCCTGCATCGCGCGCTGGAGTCCGGCGTTAATCTGAAAGGCTATATGGTGTGGTCGCTTATGGACAACTTTGAATGGGCATTCGGCTACTCGAAGCCATTCGGGCTGATCGACGTGAATTTCCAAACGCTTGAACGTACGCCCAAGGCGAGCTATTACTGGTACAACCAGCTGGCAGTTCGCAACGGACTCGAGGTTTAATGCCGTAACTGAAATTGGGATCAAGTGCTTGTCCGCCATCAGCGGACAAGATACTTGATCCCATTTAATTATGCCTTCTATGCTTATTTCGCAGCCACCGCTTCTCGAACGCGCGGTGCGACTTCGGTTCCCAATAGCTCGATAGCTTTCAGCACTTCATGATGCGGCATAGTGCCTACAGGTAAATGCAGGAAGAACCGCGAGAAGCCTAGATGTTCGCGCATGAACAAAATTTTGTTGGCTACCGTTTCGGGATCGCCTACGTAGAGTGAGCCTTCTAAGTTCCGTGAAGCATCAAAGTACGAACGGGTATATTCTCCCCAACCGCGCTCTTTGCCGAATAAATTAAACGATGCCTGAGTAGGCGGGAAATACCTGTCGACTGCAAGCGAATTCGTCTCCGCAACAAATCCCAGTGAATGTACAGCTACTTTAAGTTTGGATTCATCATGACCTGCACGGGCCGCGGCTTTCTTATAAAGCTTCACGATCGGAGCGAACTGCAGCGGACTCCCTCCGATAATCGCCAAAACAAGGGGCAATCCCAGTACGCCGGCGCGAACCGCCGAAGCTTGATTTCCCCCGCTGCCGATCCAGACAGGTATGGGAGTCTGAACCGGACGCGGATATACGCCGAGATTCGTAAAGGCCGGTCGATGGCCGCCTTTCCAGGTTACGATCTCGGATTCTCTTAATTTCAAGAGCAGTTCAAGCTTCTCTTCGAATAGCTCGTCGTAGTCATTCAAATCATAGCCAAACAACGGGAACGCGTCGACCATGGAGCCACGGCCCACGATCATCTCCGCACGCCCATTTGAAATCCCGTCTAGCGTAGCAAATTCCTGAAACACGCGTACAGGATCAGCAGCCGAAAGCACCGTTACTGAACTCGTTAAACGTATTTTTTTGGTCAATGCCGCTCCCGCCGCCAGCACAATGGTGGTCGCTGAATCCCCGAATTCCTTGCGATGATGCTCACCAACTCCGAATATATCGAGCCCGACCTGATCGGCAAGGGCGATTTCCTCTACGACCTCACGTATACGTTCCGCATGACTGATCGTCTTGCCTGTTTGCACATCAGGCGTTGTTTCGATAAATGAATCTACACCGATTTCCACGTTCGTTTCCCCCTATAGCACATCGTAAATAAACTATTATTAAATAATATAATTATAGGATTAATTTCTGTCAACCTTAAATTGAATAACGCGGGCCAGCGCCGAATGTTAAAAATGGAATCCAGGTTCATTTCCTGGATTCCATCATTTAGGATTACCAAGCGGAAGCTCCGCCGTCAACTGCGTAATTGGCGCCTGTGATGTAAGACGCCCGATCAGAAGCGAGGAAAGCTGCAAGCTCCACGACTTCCTCGGGTTGACCGAACCGCTTAAGAAGCGTCTTGCTGGTTATCGCGTCCCGGGCCGCTTGGTTGTCGCCGAGGTCGCGGTCGCTTGCCGGTGTCAGGATCGGTCCAGGACTGATCGCTACCGCACGGATTCCATGGCGCGCGCCTTCAAGCGCGAATTGCCGCGTCATGCCGATAACGCCCGCGTTTGCTGCGCTGTGCGCAACCATCGGAGGGGTCTCTCCTGCGACCATACCTGCCAGTGACGCGACATTGATGATGACACCGCCCCCGCGCTGTACCAAGTGCGGCCAAGCGTATTTCGATACGAAAAATGGAATATCAAGTTCGCCGGCAATCGTAGCCCGCCAATGATCGATAGAGAAATCCGGCATCGGGCCGAAATACTGCATAGCCGCGTTATTGTAGACGATGTCGAGTCCGCCATAAGCAGCGACGGCATCCTCTACAAGCTTCCGAGCCTGTTCAGGGTCAGTGAGATCGACAGGAGCGAAGCCTGTCATTGTACCGCCTGCTCTGCGTACCATCTCAACCGTCTCGTTGTTGCCATCAACCTTAATATCGGATCCAATAACAATTGCGCCTTCTCTTGCAAAGGTCAGTGCAGCAACGCGGCCTTGTCCGCCTCCGGTACCCGTAATGAGCACGATTTTATTATCTAGAATTCCCATGTCAATTCCTCCTCCTGTTTATCATGCGTGTTTTTACCGGCGTTTAGTTAAAGCCCGGGAAATCGGATAAAGCGGATGCGTGAAGAGCATACAATACGATTGCGATAATCGTCAGAAGAACAATCATAAATGTCTCTTTCATCGAATCGTTAGCCCGAATATGCGTGATAATGCCGCCGATTCCTGTAATACCGATAATGACGGCTCCTAGAGCAATCCAGCTCGCATCCCAATAGCCAACGATTAAAGCTCCGGCTCCGACGAGTTCAATCAGTCCCGTTACAACTCGGAACCATTGCGGCAGTCCCCAGCGTTTGAAGCCTTCAACTTGTACTTTGGCACCCGAGATTTTTCCAGAGCTAGCCATGAGGAACATCAGGGCCAACACGCTTTGTAATACGATGGTTAATATAGTCATTTCAATCTTCTCCTCTTAATTGATCTTTAATTGCAACTTTCACAGGCACATTATGTCTAGATATAACCTGTTATTAGACCGCCCCGCTTGTGCCCAAGGTGGAATGTCATACGCTTTTCCCTCCCGATATATGTGCTTACAATAAGCACATTAAGAATAAAATAAAAAGTGCAGTCCTTAACTGCAACTTTATTAAGCACAGTATAAAACAAAATCGAAAATATGGCTACCCATTCGTTAAAAAAAAATTAATTGACGAAGTAATCGACCCGGTTCATGACCTGAGTCAACGTATACCGACGCAGGAAATCGATCGTTTGCTGCTCAGCTTCTGCTAGGATTTTTTCCAGTTCCAGATCGAGCAGCTCGCCTGCTTCATCACAATCTTCTACGCTTTGCTCTTGTTCTGGTGAACATTGATTAACGGCAGCGTAAATATCCCCTAACGTAATTTGTTCAGCGGGTCTGCGCAGCATATATCCGCCTTCGCGACCTCCCCTGGATTCCACAATCCCTGCGACCGATAAAGTTTGCATGACGCGGCGCATGAACGTTGCGTGGGAATCAACCTGACTCGCGATCATAGCGCTTGATACGATCCCTCCGCTTTTTGCTAACCAGACAACCGAATGAACGGCAATTTTAAACCAAGGAGGACCGATATTAATGCCTCGATTCACTGTGCTCATTTGTTTCCCTCCTAATCATGATGATGCTTCTGTGGAGATGCAACTTTAATAAGCACATTATAGTATGCGAATCGCTTTCCAGCAAGTTTGCCGGTGCATGTTACCAATCTCCCCTACTATTCCCTCGTCGACGGAAGTCTCAGCTTGAATAGGCCGACGCTTCCTCCTTCATAAAATGAACGAATCGGTCGGTTGCCGGGGATAGAAATCGGTCCTTCTTGAGATGCAAGCCGATTTCCCAAACCCATTCCTCCTCTTGAATCGGAATCCATCGCAGCCCTTCGAGGTTCAAGCCGGCTGATTTGGGCAATACGGATACGCCGAGTCCAGCGGCTACGAATCCGGCCACCGTCTGGAGATCCTCGGCATCATAAGTGGATGACAGCGTGAAATTGATATGATGAAAGCGGGTCAGAATCGAGTCGCGTAACGAACAGTTCTGTTTCAGGCTGACAAACGGTTCGCCGGCAATTTCCTTCAGACTGATCGTTTCCATATCCGCAAACGCGTGTTCGGAGGAGACGATTAAGTACAGGGGGTACGTCCGAATTGGCACCCATTCATAGGTGTCGTTTACGGGTCTTTCTGAGGTGATCAACAGATCCGAGAAGCCGTCCTCGACCTGATCCAGGATCGTTCCCTTGTCCCCTTGAGATAACCGGAAGGTTATTGCGGGATTCGCTTTCTGGTATTCACGAATGAGATGGGGAATCAGTTCCACGCCCAATATATTCAAATAAGAAAGGTGGATTGTTCCCGATTCCGGGTTCGAGCATTCTTCAATTTCCTGTTTTCCCCGTTCCACTTCCTGCAATATCTTCTCCACACGCCGAGCAAACATCTTTCCGTAGCGATTAATTTGCAGGCTTCTTCCCTTCCGTTCAAATAACGGTACCCCGAGCTCAGCTTCAAGCTTCGAAATGGAATGGCTAAGCGCAGGCTGCGTGACAGATAGAGCCTCTGCTGATTTAGTCAGATGCTCGGTCTTTGCAACTTCCAGGAAGTATTCTAATTGAGTAAGTTCCATCTGAATGCCTCCTATTCATACGACTCATAAGCAATGTTTTAATCATACATACTTCTCATGATTAATGCCAGATCAGGCTTCAGGGACCACTATACATGAACGAAAATAATGATATATATTATTATAATAAATTAGACTTATGTATCAATAGGGCGTAAGCTAGCACATGTGACCGATACACAACTCATTTCATTCTATACACATGGAGGATATTCAATATGAATTTCGCTGCTTATGAGCATGAATTTCAAGGGAAACGCGCATTAATAACCGGAGGAACCAAGGGAATGGGGTACGCCATTGTGATGCGGCTGGCTGCAGCCGGCGCCACGGTGTTGACGACTGCGCGGACGATTCCGGCGGATTTTGATATCCCGGGGGTTCATTTCATTCAAGCCGATGTTACGAAGCCGGAAGGTACTACGCTGATTGTAGAAGCTGTGAAAGAGAAGCTGGGCGGCATTGATATCCTCATTAATACGGTAGGCGGTGCTTCCACTCCTCCAGGGGGCGCACTTGCCTTAACCGAAGAAGACTGGATCGGAACCTTGAACTTGAATTTGCTTGGCTCCGTCCGCTTGGACAGAAACTTGCTCCCGCTTATGGTCGAGCAAGGGAAGGGCGCGATTATTCACGTAAGCTCCATTCAGAGGAAGCTCCCGCTGTACGAGACGACCTTGGCCTATGCTGCAACGAAAGCAGCCCTTACCAATTACAGCAAGGGCTTATCCAACGAGTTTTCTCCGAAAGGCATTCGGATTAATACCATCGCGCCTGGATTTATTCAGACAGAAGCGGCAGATCGGATGATCGACCGAATCGCAACTGTTGCGGGAAGCCGCGAAGCCGCGCTTCAAGAACTGATGGACTCCCTTGGCGGTATCCCGATCGGTCGTCCGGGGCTGCCTGAGGAAGTCGCCGAGCTCGCTGCCTTCTTGGTTTCTGACCGTGCTGCCACCATTACGGGAAGTGAATATGTCATTGACGGCGGTACGATCCCTACGGTCTAATGGTTTAGTCCTACACGCAAAGGAGGTTTTGTTCATGATTCAATTGCCGGAATCCGTCCATGCTTACTTTAACGCCGCGAATGATGAACAGCCCGACATCTTTATCGCCGCGTTCGACGTTAATGCACAAGTCGTTGACGATAACAGAGCGTACAAAGGGCTGGAAGCCATCGACAATTGGAGCAAATCCGATGTGTTTGGCCCTCATGTTCGTTTTGAAATGACCGATACGTCAGAGCATGACGGGACTTACGTCGTCATCGCTTCGATTGACGGTGACTTCGATAAGACGAATCTTCCCGATCCGTTCTTATTGAAGCATACCTTTAAGCTCGAAGGCGGATTGATAAAACAGCTGCATATTTCTCTTCCTTAACAGGAGAATGGTCTGCAGCGATATAGCTACTTGAAGTCATCTCGCCATCCCATATGAATAACAAATCCCCATCGTAAATGCATAACGATGGGGATTTGTTCGTGTGGAAATCCGTCAATATGAGGCTGCTGCTTCCGACCACAAGCTGCAACGTTCTATGTGCATTTGGGGTAATTATCGCTTTTGCTTCTCGCGAGATTCTTCTACGCATGCTTGACAGATGCACGCGAGTCCGCGGCGATCATCTGGAATGAGGTTGAAGATTTCCTCAGAAAACGTCGTGCTGAAGCACCAGCAAGTCCCCTGCGGCATCCCCTTTAGATTCCCGCAGCGGTTGTCTTTTCCGCAGATCGGGCAAAGCGCGGGATCGACTGCGGATGGTTTGGCATCTTTCCGCATTCGCTCGTTCCTACGCTCAACTTTGTTCGCTTCCTCTGTATCGCTCAAGTCATCCATCCCCTCTCTTTCTGGTCGATAGAAACCTAAACTTCTTCTATTGGTTTACATGTATAGCTCTTATATTCGCCGTTATTTGAAGAGAACTTGAGTATATTACCATTGTCTGGCATCCCTTCAAAGTAAGCCCCAATGCATCCCGTCGTGCACCGATGCCCCGCTATTAATATATGTACATCTCTTGCTCCCGAGTTACTTTCAAGCTCTTTCATGAAATCAAACACCCGTATAACGAAGCCATTTATATCTTCAACACCTTTATATATTTCCGGGTCTGGAACAAGCCCTTTCCATTTCACTTCATCTCGGCGTAATCGATCAGCCTCCCCCAGATCAAAAACATCAAGTCTTGGATCGATGGCAGCTCTCTTTCCTGTTATGATTTCTGCAGTCTGAATAGCCCTTACTTGCGGAGATGAATAGATATGACTGAATGTAATAGAACTCAGCTGCATTCGGAGTGCTTCCGCCTGCTCGATACCTCGGGTATTTAGCTCAATGCCTTGTCTTCCTTGAAGTCTTCCTTGCTTGTTTAAATCTGTTTCTCCATGTCTAACGACATAAATCATGATAAGGTTTTCCCTCCTTATTCCATCCGGGTTTAATTACCCAGACCCTGTATCTGCTGTATGACTGACTGAACCTCAGTAGAATCTTTGAGCCCGCTTTCAAAACCCATATCGTGAAAATGTGAGGTACCGGGTTCCTAGTTTCTTATCCTTCAATTAAATTATAGTATCTTAGGTCACCATCTTTGGTTTCTGCAATTAAAATATCCTGTCTTTCTTTGACACGGTAGATTTTGGTCCCTTTTGCTAGTTTGTTTGCTGTACCATTTTTGAAGTCTTTACCATTGCTCTTTTGTTTACTAATTTCGGTTACCTGTTTATCTTTCGTCAACATTAATTCATCCACCCACGGAACGCCTGTATTAAATATCGTGTCGTTATACATGAAAATATTTGCATCTGGATCCATTCTTAACGCTTCTTCTGCCGTTGGATTTCCTCTTGTATGAGCTGCCTGACAAGCGGATAAAATTACAAGGAACACGAAAATGAAAGTTATCCTGCGCATGAGCTACCACCCGCTTCCTGACATCTTCTTAGGATCTTCCATTCTTCTCTAATCGTGCTATAAATTCCTTTACCTCGTTCCTTGTCTTTAATATTACAACCTGTTTACCTTCCTTCACTCGTTCAAGCATTTCAACAATTCTTGGTCTGCTGCTTTTCTTATAATTCCATACCCAGCTAATAAAAGCCCAATCTAGTTTCTCAGGGCAATCCTCATTTAAATCCGGTCTTGTTTTACCATGATATTGTATTCTTCTTTTGATAATCCGATAAATACACAAAATTCTTGGCATATCTAGAAACACGACCGCATTGGCAGCATGCAATCGAATACCTAATGTCCTCGTATAATTCCCGTCCATAATCCATCGCTCTCTACTTGCAACTTCTTCTAGGAATTCATCCCACTCTTCGCTCGGGGTTGCCAGCCAATTGGGCTTCCAATAATATCGGTCCAAGTGAACGACTGGTAACGAGAGCGCCTCGCCTAATCTTTGTGATAAGGTAGACTTGCCTGAACCGGCAGATCCGATTACAATGATTCGATTCATGATGTTCATCCTTCTCTCGCTCTTGCGACGATTTCTGACCCCGTATTATTCAAACTTCACGTAAAATCCTTCCTGTTTTATATTCGCGAACTGCATACAATCTCCTTTTTCAGGAAATTTAAGGAAGCACTTTCATATTCAAACGGCACCTACCCCAGACTAAAAAATAAAAAGCCTGATTTCTCAAGCTTTTCACCGTTTAAACATGTAGGAATCTTGTTATGCTGCCCGCTCAACCTTTGACCGCACCTGCCGTCATGCCTGCCACAATCTTCTTATTGAAGAAAATGAACAGGACCAGCATCGGAATTGAGATTAGCACGATGTCTGCGAACAGCAGGTTCCATGAGGTCGTGAACCGGCTCATGAAGTTGTACAGCGTCAGCTGCACTGTCGCGTTTGCCGAGCCTGGGAAGAAGTAAAGCGGGTTGACGAAGTCATTGAACACGTTGATCGAGGTAAGGACGATGATCGTCGAAGTCACCGGCTTAAGCAGCGGGAAAATGATACCGAAGAAGAGCCGACCGCCGCCGCAGCCATCAATCATTGCGCTCTCATCGATTTCACGCGGAAGCGATGCAACGAAAGCTTTATACAGAATCGCGGCGAACGGGAAATGCAAGGACACCTCGACAAGCGTAATGCCGGTCAGCGTCTTAAACAGGTGAATGCCGTCCAGTACCCAGATTGTAGGGACGATAGCGGGCGGAATCATCAGTCCGGCGAGCACCAAGAAATTGATCAAGGAGGAGGCGCGCCCACCTTCCCTGCGCTGCAGGACGAAGCCCGCCATCGCGGCGACAAGGACGAGGATGCCAATCGAGAGTATGGTCAGCAGCGCGCTGTTTAGGAAGGCGCGCACAAGCATATGCTCGGACGCAGACAAAACGGCTTTATAGTTCTCGAAGAAATGGAAGCTGGTTGGCCATGCCATGGACAGGTCGGCTGATTGCGTCTGGTTCTTGAGCGAATTGATAATGACGAAGTAGAACGGAATCCAGAAAATCATGGTGCTGATGAAGAGCGCAACCACGCCGAGCGCGAGCTGCCGGCCGCCTCTGCCCATTCCCCGGACTGCCGAGAAGTTCACGTTACGGCGCATGCTTTTACTCACCGGGGTGCTCATCCATTTGCTCATACATCCACCTCGCTTCTGGTCAGAAACTTATACAGCGGGAACGCCAGCACAGACACGCAGATGAAGAGGATGACGTTGCCTGCGGTTGCGAGACCGTAGAAGCCGGCTTGATACTGCTTGTATATGATCGAGGCGATCAGGTCGGTCGTGAAGCCCGGCCCCCCCTTGGTCATGGCCCAAATGAGATCGAACGAGCGTAAACCGCCAATAAACGCCAAGATGATGACCGAGTTCATGGCAGGTCGGCTGAGCGGCATGGTAATGTGCCGAAATGCGGACCAGTTGCTGCCGCCGTCGATCTTGAGCGCTTCATAATATTCCTGCGGAATGGCCGTAATGCCGGCGATGAAGATGACCGTAGCAACGCCGACACCCTTCCAAACATCAACCGAGGCGACGGACAGCAGCGCGAGCTTCGTATTGCCGAGCCAGTCCGGCCCGATGATGCCGATGGCATCCAGCGCCTTGTTCATGACACCTTGGGAGGGATGCATCATGGTGGAGAAGGCAATCCCGACTGCGATCGTACTGAGAAGCGTCGGGAAGAAGACGACCGAGCGCAAGTAGTTCTTGAACTTCACTTGCGAGGTCAGGAACGCGCCGAGCAGCAGGCCGAATACAACCTTCAGCCCGCATGTCACAATCGCATAGATCACGGTATTCTTAAAGCCGATACTGAGCGATGTTTCAGAGAAGAAGGTCGCGTAGTTCTCGAAGCCGATAAAATCCCATTTGGTGAGCGTCCATCTCGTCATGCTGAAGAAGAAGGACAAGATGGTCGGCAGCAGGTAGAAGACGAAATAAATGATTCCGGCCGGCAGCAGGAACAGGTAGGAATACGTCCGCATCGTTACTTTGGTCATCGGTCTCTCCTCTTTCTTTCGAGAAAGGGGCTCTGCAGCGCTTGTGCAGAGCCCTTCCCCATAATAATGCCATTCGTCCGCTGTCTATGCTGACTACCAGCCGGGCAGATTCAACTGCTGCGCCTGCTTCTGGACATCCTTGTCGTAGTCCTTTGCGCCCTTTGCAGCGTCGCTGATGCCGCTGCCGACCGCAACCGTGATGTTCTCGAGGTTCGGTCCTTTGACCGGCGATACGAACTCGAGCGCCGGCGCCGTCTTGCCTGCATCGAAGTACTGCTGCATTTCCTTAACGCCTTCGTAGGAATCCGCAGGCAGATCGATACCCTTGATGACGTAAGGACCTGCTGCTTTCACTTTGGATGCGAATGCCGCTTGTCCTTCCTTGGAGACGAAGTAGGCTACCCATTGCTTTGCCGCCTCGACCTTCTTGCTGTTCTTGTTGATATACATGCCGCTCGGCATCCATACCGTCAGCCCGTTCACGTCCGCCTTCTCGCTTGGAATCGGGAAGACGCCGATGTCGCCGATCTTGTCGGGGCTGTTCTGCATGACCGTATCCAGGCCGCCTGTCAGCATCGGATAATGAACGCCGGTGCCGTCTGCGAGCATCTTGAGTGCTACATCATAGGTTGTGGCGAGGAAATCCTTGTTCATATACCCGGCCTTGAATACTTCGGCCGTCTTCTCGAAGCCGCGCAGCGCCTCAGGCGTCGTGCCGTACTTCGCTTTGTTAGCCGTATAATCGGCAGCGAAGCTAGGCACCTGTGTCGACACGTTGTAAAAATCCCCTAGCACGAACAGCTGCGAGGTCCATGTGTCCTTGTAGGACGCGATGACCGCCGTCTTGCCCGCTGCCTTGATTTTTTCATTATTGGCCATGAATTCGGTCCACGTCGTCGGCACCTTCAGGCCGAGATCCGCATATACCTTCTTGTTGTAGAGAATCGCGCCGGCTTGGGATGAGCCGACCGGGGCGCCGAACACCTTGCCGTCAATGGTGACGACTGTCTTGAACGAATCCATCACGTCACCCATAAACGCTTCGTTCGCCAGATCCAGGAAGTTGTCTGCCGGGTTGAGCGCCTGCAGCAGAGAGCCTGTATTGTACACGAGCAGATCGTCCATATCGCCTGTCGCAAGACGCGTCTTGACGAGGTTGTCGCCTTCCGTGCCGTCTGGCTTAATATCGAATTCGATGGCGATATTGAGCTTCTTCTCGGCTTCGGCCGCGACGTTCTTGAGCGCGTCCAGCGTCGTGCCTGTATTGCCGACCATAAGCGTCAGCGTCTGCTTCTCGGCAGGTGTGTTCGCTGCATTCGCTTCATCTGGGCTAGCATTATCTGTATTGCCTGCTGCCGTGTTGTCTGCTTTGTTGTTCGTTGCCGCTGGTGTGTTTGCACCCGCGTTATTGCTTCCCCCGCTTCCGCCGCAGCCTGCAAGCAGGACGACGATGAGCAGCGTGCTCATAAAAATCGCAAGTGATTGGCGTTTCGTTCGACTCATTCTTGAACATCCTCCCTAATCGGTCTGTTTTTTTGACATCGTCAGCCGTTCCTTACGGACCCCTCGATATTTCAAAATGATTGGATGTATGCGCTTGCAATGAGGAGCGTACTGCCAAGGGCCCGGGCTCCCTTTACCCTTATTTTAGATGGAGCCAGCTGGCCTTGACACCTGCGGATTTGTCAGAATTGGGGGGGTGAATTTTCCTTTTTTCGTTTCGTGTAGGCATGAGGGCTCTCGCCCACGATTTTTTTGAATAAATGGCTGAAATGCTTCGCATCCTCGTAGCCGACCAGACTGCTTACATCGGACAGCCGCGCACCGCCTTCATTCAGCAGTTCCTTCGCCTTGGCGATTCGGTGGCGGATTAAATAATCGGAGAAAGTGAAGCCGGTCTGAGACTTAAAAAGTCTCGATAGATAGCTTAAGCTGATATGATTGTCGAACGCGAATTTCTGCAATGATAAGTCGTTCGGATAGTTCGCATGAATCCAATTCATAAGGACGGGAACAAGCCCCTTCGGGTTCGGATCGATCGGCACATGCTCACCAATGAGCGCGAACGTCTTATCGGTCAACCAGCGCGTCAATTGCTCATACGTGGTAAACGCACTCATGGTGCTGATATCTTCCTGCAGCTTGCCGAGGTTGATCTCGCTTCGCGAGGATGCCTGAAGGTTGTATTTCAGCGAGTAGAACAGGTCATTCACGAACAGCGTCAGCTGCTTCACGGTCATGTCCCTCCTGCTAAGCTCGCTAGCGATTTTCTGGATTGTTTCCCTTCCTTTCAGCATATCACCCTGTTTAAGGTGTATTTGGAGGACGCGAACCTTCTCCCATACGGCGGATAGTTCGGGAAGCTGCCCCTTCTCGCTGCGCGCCTGCGGCTCAGGCTCGATCCACGTTGATTGTCCGAATCTCAGCCGCGATTCGAATGTCTTCAACAGCCCTTCATAGCATCCGTTCAGACTTTTCGCTGCCTCCTTAAAGCAGTACCCGACATGCGCTTGCATCCCCGTCCGCGTTAACCTGCCATACAGCTGAGCAAGGCCGACTCGAAAGGCTCCCGCTAATTCGTCGTCTGGCGCAGGCGCTAGGATTACTTTGCGTCTCGGGTCGATCGTCATGCAGTTCAGCTCTTGGTCGCGCAGGCGGGGATGGCGAAAGTGCGACTTCAGCTCGTCTGTACGAAGTCCAGCACCAGAGTCCCCGGACTCGGCAGAGGCGGGCTTGATGTCGATCTGAATCAGCGCCATGCCATAACGCTTATCCATAAGCGTATCGGCGATTAAGTGATTCGCTGCATCCGCGGTAAGCATCTGCTGCATGAGCGACCAGCAGGCGCGGTCGTCGTTCTTCCTAGAGTCATCGGCGATGCTCTGCAGCGCCCGGTCGATTGCGTTGTAGAGCACGTCCTTCTTAACCGGCTTCAGCAGATAATCGATTACGCCAAGCTTCACGCCCCGCTGCGCATAAGCGAACTGGTCGTGAACGCTGAGCACGATCCCCTTCGCATCCGGATATAAGCCGATCAGCGCCTCGATTAGTTCAAGGCCGTCCATACCCGGCATCGTGATGTCGGTTAGCACGAGGTGCGGGGGGACCGTCGCCGCAGCGAGCAGCGCGTCCTCTCCGTTGCTGAAAGCATGGATGCTGTGGGCGGGCTGATAGCGCTTGAACAATTCCACCAGCTCTGCCAGCGCCCATCGTTCATCCTCGACGAGGAAGATATTCATTGACCGTCTCTCCTTCCTTGTGATCGTACCGCTGGTAAGGCAACGTGTGCCGCACCGTTAATCCGCCTCCAGCATTGCCGGCCAGTTCGATCCCGCAATTCTCTCCGTACAGCAACTGCAGCCGCTGGCCGATGTTTCGCAGTCCAATACCATTCGGCTCCTCCATCGGATCGAACAGCCGTCCGGGATACCGAAGGGTGTGCTGGAGCTCGTGCAGCCGATTCCCGTCCATGCCGGCGCCGTTGTCGGACACCTCCACGATGAGCATGCCCTTGCGCCTGCGCGCGCGAATGTCGATGCATCCCCCCGCTTTCACTTTGCCGAGTCCGTGAATGACTGCATTCTCAACGAGCGGCTGTATGGTGAGCTTGAGCACGGAGGCGTCCAGCAGCTCGTCCGGGATATCGGTGGACAGATCGAACCGATTGCTGAAGCGGTGCTGCTGGATTTTCATATAATTATGGATGTGGTCGAGCTCATCCCGCAGCGGCACGGGGTGCTGCAGGTTCTTCATGCTGTATTGGAACAATTCGGCCAGCGATTCCGACATCTCGGCCACCTCTTCAATGCCCCGAATGCGGCTGATCGACTTCATGATATTCAACGTATTATACAGAAAATGCGGATTGATCTGCGCCTGCAGCGCCGACAATTGGGCGTTCTTCTCCGCGAGCTTGGATTCGTATACCTCGGAGATCAGACGGGAGATACTGTCCAGCATGTTGTTGTAGATTCGGCTCAGACGGCCGATCTCATCGCTGCCCTGCACGGTCATCCGCTGGCTCAGATCGCCCAGCTCGACGCGCGACATTTTCTTCATCATGGAACGAAGCGGCAGGGTAATCTGATGCGACAGGACATAGGAGACAATAGCAATGAGCAGCGTGGCGAGCAGACCGACGAGCAGCAGGATATATTGTGCTTTCTTCTGCTTCGACAATAGGAATTCGTTCGGAATGAGGATGACCGTATTCCAATTGGTATAGGCCGACTTCTCCATCGTGTACAGATACGGTTGACCCTGCCAAACCAGCTCGCCGGAGCGTCCCGAGGGACGGAATGCGGACAGTCCAAGTTCCGCGTCGATCTGTCCCGTCAGCTTGTCCCGGTCATCGTAAACGATATGTCCGTCGTCCGTCACAATGAACACCCTCATATTTCGTTCCACTTCGTTGGCGTCGGAATTGACGAGCATGGATTTGAAGATGCTGACGTTGATGTTGATTTTCATATAGGCGGATATTTCGCGGTAAGGAATACGGTTAATGTTGCGGACGAACGAGATGACCTGGGCTTTGCGGTCGCCGCCCGTATCCTCTTCGGTGACCGGCAGCAGAAGAAATTTGTTCCGAAGAACGGCGTCCCGGTACGCGTACCAGGATTCGTCGCGCAGATGGAAGCTGGTTTTGGGTCCGCTTGCTTTAGAGATGAAATACGCGAAGTTGTCCAAGGAGAAAATATAGATGCTCTGAAGCTGCGGACGCGGCTGTAAATGCGAGAATAATCGGTTGTTGACCTGCAGCTCGATCTGGTTCTGCTCCACCTCGTCCGTTGATTTGTAGTGGTCAATGAGGCTCTGCTGAATGACGGGGTCGCCGATGATGGAGACCGACAGCCGCTCGATGTCCTGCACGTACAGCTCGAAGGTCCGGCTGAACTGACGCGTAATCGTATCGGACAACGCGATCGTCTGTGCCTTGAAATCGTTTACATTCTTAAGGTAAAAAATAAGGCAGGTCAGCGCGACGATAAACAGGGATGTTGCAGCGAACACAATGAACATCTTCGTTTTCAATAAATAGTTTCGCCAGCGAAGCCTGTCATTCATGCTTCATCATCCCCAGTTTCATTTTCAATACCGATTTGCCCGAAGCTTGTTTCTCGATTTATTTCGTCAACGGCCTATCCAAGACCTTTTGCCGCGCGGCCGTTACTTCAGTGACTTCGTAAGAAGAATTTCCAATGGCTCTTCTTCAAGAATCAAGCAGCCCGAATCGCGATAACCTAGTTTTCTGTAAAAGTGCTGCGCCTCTTCATTGGCCAAGGTAGAGGTCATTACGCATGTAAATCCCATCTTCTTCATTTCTTCCTCCCAGAAGAGAACGACTTTCTTGCCGAATCCTCTGTTACGATGCGCTTCGTCTATCCAAATCATATTCATAAAAGGCGTGTTATCCCAAAAGTAACCGTAACGCATCCACCCCACATTCATTTCGCTTTCATGCTGAAGGATGTAAATCTCGTTCTGCCTAATTTTAGGTAAGATTAATTTTTCAATGATATGACGGTCATGCTCTCTAATGTAAGCATAGTCCGAAATCGTTGCGGCGATTATTCTCATTGCGGCTGCACTCCTTTATATCCATTAGATCTCGCTGTCCAGCTGCCTGGCTGGCGAAAGCGCCGCAACCGGCTCATTCAAGAGAAGCTTGGATTCCCCTCTAAGTTCAACCTTGCTCAAGAACAGATGAATTCACAACCGCACCTCGCGGCAGGCAATGGTTGGATTATCGTTATTCGCCTTTAGGCCGTGCCTTGAGCAGCACCATCGTACTCAGAAATTTGCTGAGGCCGATCCATATGAACACGCTCGGTACGACAGCCAGCACGCCCCAGCCTCCATAATCCTGCAAGCCGGTAATCAGTGACATCAAGAAGACAGACGGGACGACAAGCCAGAAGCGAACGAGCCCGGACGATTCCCGAAGCGCATGGTCCGACCATTTGAATTGAGCAAAGTACGGTTCGGCCAGCATACTCCGCCAATGGGAAACGACCCAGGAAGACAGCAGCAGCGCCAGTACGATGAGCAGGAATGGCTTCAGCACCGTAGGCGACAGCAGGACAGCCACGGCGGAAATGACCGTAAAGATGAGCCAGGTCCGAATGAGCGGCAGCCTGCGAACGAACGATTTGATGATCATTTCGGCGAGAACGGCATCGCTCTGAAACCGTTTAAACAAACGGTTGGAGTGGCGAAAAACGACCGGGCGAGTCATGCGAATCCTCGGTTTGCGCGTCATTACGTTTCTTAGCAGCAGCTGCGTGCTGGCCAGCCGAGCCAGCTGTTCTTGTTGAACATCGGAGTCAAACATATCTCTTGCCCGCAGCTTCGACCTCATGAGGAGGATTAGCACCACAAGGCCCACGCAGATCGGAACGATCAGATCCAGCGGCTCCGAACCGAGCACAATCATCGGGATCAGATAGGTGACAGCCAATAGAAGCATGGCGGCGAGCTTGACCGCCCACTTCAGATAACCGGAGTAGCGGGCCTCCAACCTATTTCTCCATACCGCACCCATGCAGGCCCATATCCAGGTATAGATGACCATAACCGCTAGGGATGCTGCCGTAAAATGATGCACGACAACGAAGAAAGGAAGCAGCAGCGCATAAACAATTAACGTTAACAAGAGCAGCATACAAGCCGTGTAGCCAAACCCTCTAAGCTTCAGCCCTCTCCCCCATGTTTGTTTCTGCAGCAGGAACAGTACATCCGCTTCTTCGGTAAAGGTGCGCAGCCTGCCCAGGAAAATCACGAACAGCGGCAAGCGTTCACCTGTCCATATCGGCATGCCCGTTAACCATGATGCAGGATGATGCCAGATATCCAGGTAGGAGCCGCCCCCAAGCCACAATCCTGGTACGATGAAGTAAAGCCATACCGTCCAGTCGAGCGCGGTGCGCCATACCTTCCATTGCTCCATCCAAAACCGCCGCAGTCTTCGTCTAAACAGTACGGCATTCGTCCATTTGCTATATTGTTGATTCACATGCATCCTCCTTAAGTCAGCGCGTAGAAGCAATCCGTTAGCGGCGCATCCACCGCACAGCCCGACTGCTCTCTGACCTCCGCCAGCGTTCCTTGGGCAACGATTGAACCGCTGTTGATGAGAATGATGCGGTCACAAATTTTCTCAGCAGTATCAAGCACATGCGTGCACATCAATACGCCTGCGCCACGCCGGCGTTCGTCCTGCAGCAGCTCCAGGAAGTCCCTCGTCGCGCGCGGATCCAAGCCGACGAAGGGCTCGTCTACGACATAGACATCCGGCTTCAGCAGGAAGCCGATGATCAGCATCATCTTCTGCTGCATGCCCTTCGAGAAGCCTGTCGGCAGCTTATGGCGCTCATCCGACAGACGGAACCGCTCCAGCATCGCCTCCGCCCGCTCGTGAAACGTTGACTCGTCAAGCTCATAAGCGGAAGCGGCAAGCTGAAGATGCTCCCACAGCGTCATATATTCATAGAGTACTGGCTGTTCCGGCACATAGGCATATCGCCCCTGCTCGCCGCCGAACGTCATCTGGCCGTCCACGTAGCGGATGAGACCAAGCAGCGATTTGATCGTGGTGCTCTTGCCTGCTCCGTTCGGTCCGATCAAGCCGACTAACTCTCCTGCGCCAATGGAAAAACCTATATTCCGAATAACCGGATCTTCCGCGGAATACCCCGCCTTGCGAATATCTACTTCAAGCACTTGCATGGCTTAACCTCCATCCGGCTTGCGCCGCTATTCAATCTGCTTCATTTCTGCAACGATATCATACGAGATCTGCATCTGCCGAGCTTCCTGGCAAAAGCAAACTGCCGCCAATAGGCGGCAGTACTGTATTCGAGGTGGACATTTACGATTCAAGATTTCAAATAACGATCCGCGGCAACATTTGCATATCCCTATCATAGGTGATTCGACCAAGAGCGTCAAAACAAATCACCCTCGTAAAGACATTCCCCATTGTTCGACAATAGATCCTGACGGTATACTGGAACTAGGACTAATTTCTTATTCAGGGAAGGATATGCAGCCATGAGCGCCATCGACTCCGCGCGTCTGTTCAACGACATGCTGAACCTGACGACAGAACTGTTTTACCAGCAGGAAGAAAAGCTAATCTTGCGTGAACGACTTCAGTCTGCGTCATCCGTACTGGACATCGGTTCCGGAAACGGCTCCTACTTAGCGGAGATCAAGCAGCACTACCCGCATCTTCGCTGTACGGGTCTTGAGAAAGACGAGCGAATCTTTGCTTATGCCGAAACACGCAGCATGCCGGGACTTGATTTCATTCGCGATGACTATAAGAATTTCAAGGGTAAAGAGCCTTTCGACCTCGTCATATCCAGGCTCGTCGTCCCTCATCTGCCCGATTTGCCTCACTTCTTGGATTGGCTGCGATCTGTTACGCACAAAGACTCCACCATCATAATCATAGATTTGCTGGATGCCGCGACAGGCCCTGTGCCAGCTGAGGGTCTACCACTGTTTGAGGCACTCTTCCGTGCTTCCCGCAAGCCAATCACGGACAAGTTCCCAGGCTCCGTTGCCGAGCATATTCTCGATGCCGCTATCCAAGCCGGGTATAGCGAAGCTGCGATGCAGACTTACCGCATAAATGCTGCCGAGTCCGATTCGCGAAAGCTATTGCACCGTTATATGGGGACGGTTACGGAACTCATGCAGCGCGATGGATTGAAGAACGAACGAAACCGGGAACTAGACGGCTGGTTAACGAACGAAGATGCCTCCTATCAGGTTGGTATGTTCGCATTAACCATGAAGATAGATCAGAGAGGATGATTCAGCAATGCTATGGAAAACGGAGTATGAACAAGAAATGCAACTCGTTTTCAATGAAGCGGAAGCCCGCATCGGAGCATATCCCGCGTCTCTGAATGAACTTGGCTTGAATTACTTGAAGGCTTTCAATCCGTTGAACCCAGCCGGCACCAAGAACTATATTTGCTATCTGCTCCCTTACTGGATGGAACCGATCACCCAACTTCAACCGGAGCATTACCGTAAGCTTTCACTGGCCAACGTATTTGTCATGCTTTACTTCTTCATTCAGGATGACTTAATGGACACCGCTCCGGAAGATTGGAAAAACCAGCTTGCACTCGGCAATTTGTTTCAACTATCGATGCTTGAGCTTTACCAATCCTTATTCCATCATCAATCGCCCTTCTGGAGCTATTATCGTACCTATGTAACGGAATGGTCGATTGCGGTATCCAGCGAGAATACCGGCTATTCACATCCGATTGATATGCAGCAACTCGCGCTTAAAGCGTCTCCTGTCAAATTGGCGAGTACCGGAGCGCTGCTGCTAGCAGGAAAGCTAGAACTCGAACAAGAGACTACCTGTGCAATTGATCTCACGCTTGCAACGTTGCAGCTTTCGGACGACTATTCGGATTGGGAAGAAGACTTCGCGTTAAACACCGCTAACAGCTTATTAAACATGATCGCCCTAGAACAACAATCAACTCCTGCGGTTCCTATGACAATCGTCGAAATCAAAAACGCCATTTACCTCAATGGCGCATTAAATCGGTACGCACAGCTTGCTGCCGAAAACTGCGTACTTAGTCTGAGCTTGAACGTGTCAATCCCCCATTTAAATGCCTTTCAGGCTCATCTTCGTGATCAATTAACCATCGAAGCCTCTTCAATCGACCGTAACAAAAGGCTGCATCTTGATGGTGGATTTTCTCGTTTGTTGTCTACGATAAGGTGAAATTGGTTATACCGTCCTATTTACACACATTTTGTCGTATTTTATCAAATAATAGTAGAACAATAGTCTCACTTAATGGTACACTAGGACTGGTATTATATCCCTATCGAAGAGGTGTTCATCAATGAGTCAGGAACAAGAATTAAAACAGCAAATTATTGAAAAAGCCTGGTCGGACGAATCTTTCAAAGCTAAGCTGCTAGCTGATCCAAAAGGCGCGTTAAATGAAGCTTTTGGCCTGATTTTGCCGGATGACGTAGAAATTATTGTCGTGGAAGAATCGGAATCCAAAGTAGCTTTGGTTATTCCTCAAAACCCAGGTGATGCATCCAAATCGGATGGTGTCGAAGAGGTTTGGTAAAATATCAACCCCATTACATATACAAACGCGAAGGTCACATAGGGACCTTCGCGTTTGTTTTTTCAACGCTTGCAATAGGAAAGCGAATCGTTGCTTCCGTTCCAATTCCCTTCTGACTCTTGAATTCAATCGTCCCTTGCATGGCTTCAATAATCCGAAACGTAACCATCAGCCCTAGACCCGTACCTTTTGTTTTATTAGAAAAATACGGTTCACCGAGCCGGGCAAGAATTCGCTCATCCATCCCGTTGCCGCTGTCTGCGATATGAATAACAACGTGCTCCTTCTCCTGGTAAGCCCAAACGCGAACACTTCCGTCGCCTTCCAAAGCCTCTATACTGTTCTTGATGATATTGATCAACGCTTGTTTAAGCTTGGAAGAATTCCCGATAATCATCAACGTCTTAGGCACATTGATTTCAATTCGACCGCCCTGAAGATTTGCAAGCGGTACGATAATGCCCTCAACATGTTTGATTTCTTCGGCTAAATTAAGCTCAATCACTTGCTCAAGCTGCGGTTTGGCAAAGGTAAGGAAATCCGTAATAATTGTCGATGCGCGATCGAGCTCATCAATGGCAAGCTTATAGTATTCGCCTTCTCTTGTTGAGTAAGTGTTACGCTCTCCTAACAATTGAAGCATGCCGCGCGTCACCTGCAGCGGGTTGCGAACCTCGTGGGCGACTGAAGCAGCCAGTTGACTGATAATTTCCATTTTCTCCGATCGCTGAAGTTCAAGATTATAGATCTCTAAATCTCTAGAATACGTTACGATCAGCTTATGCTGGTAAGTAAATCTGCGGCCAAGAAGAATAATAAGGGAGAGCACAAACGCAACGAGTCCCCATTTCCACCAGGACAAATTATAGGTTTGCGAGGATGCATAAAATTTCAATAACTCAGCTATGCTTACGATCGCAAAAATCGCAAGCCCTGTTGAAAGGATAATGGAATCGATATTTTTCCTTAACAATTGTTGAAGAAGAATACCTAGAATAAGTATAAATTGCACAATCATAATTAAGCCTATGAAAGTAACCGAAACGAAAAAGTATGCATGTTGGAATTTATCCGCTGACATACGGTTAACAGCTAAAAAGATAAGGCCAAAGATGGAATAATAGATTTGAAATCGTCGGAAATACGATACGATATTGCGATAGCCGCTGCCGAATACCAATTCGAAGAAAAACATCAGTGCTGGTAAGAAAATGTACAGGGAGATATCGAAAATTGCTAAATAAATATACCCATATTGACCGTAGAAGGTATACAAGAATGGGGAGTAGCCAATCAAAATTCCACCGATCGGTAAAATAATGAAGCATAACGAAATCCAACTTTTGAGCTGATTGCGGACAAGAAACACGGAGCAAACCAACATAACAAGTGCCACGAAAATAAAAGCGCTGCCGATAATAATATCGAGTATATCGTATTTCGAATACGATCGGACAAGATTCTGATAATCTCCGATCTCCATTCCGGCTCCCAAGCCTAAACGATCCGTATCACTCTGCAGCTGAAAATAAATTTCTTTACCGGAATCTTGTTCCGACAGCGGGATCAAAACGCGATTAATGTCGAACCAGTACTTACGTTCCGAGTGGAACAACACTTGTCCGCTCTTATAAACAGTTACTGTCTGCCCGTAAACTAAAGGAAAGAACAAGCCTTCATTATTATTCAGTTTAGGCAGCTTAAATTTCACCCATGCAGAAACAGTTTCATCCGGTTTTGTTATAAGGGGATGTTGCATGTGAATGGTCTGCCATTCTCCGGCACCAGCTGCTTGTTCAGGAGACGCTGTTTTTTCCGATGCGCGCTCCCAGCGAATCTGCCAAGATGTAATTTCGTTATCGCTCGCGGCATTTGACGCCCCTTGAGCGATGCTTGGTCCAACGCCGACCAAACCAATGAAAATAATCAATAGTCTAAAAACTATTTTTAGCATCATCCCTGCTGGCACCTCAAACCTTTGTAATAGAAGCAATATCATCTCTTATTTCTTAAAAATTCGACAAAATTTTCACAATGCCTGCTAGATGAATGAACAAAATTATTTACTATTATCTTAGCGCATCTGGATGATATTGTCTCTTTTCTTATGCATTTGCAAATAAAAAGCCGCAAACCTGCGGCTTTTGTAATCATTCTTCCTATTTTTAGCGGTAAAAAAAATTACTCGCCAAATTCTACATTATGATAGACCTGCTGCACATCCTCTAGGTCTTCCAGCATATCGATGAGTCTTTCGAACTGTGCTTGGGACTCTTCCGGAATTTCCACATAGTTCTGAGGAAGCATCGTCAGCTCCGCAACTGTGAACTCTGTTATTCCCGCTTGCTTGAATGCGTCCTGTACGGCTTGGAATTGATTCGGCTCCGCATATACAATTACCGCTTCGTCCTCTTCGGTAATATCGCGTACATCCACGTCGGCTTCCATCATCAGCTCGAGAACTTCATCGACGGTTTTGCCTTCCACGCCGAAGACTGCTGTTGAATTAAACATATACGATACAGAGCCGCTGACGCCCATGCTGCCTCCATTCTTCGTAAATGCGGAGCGGACCTCCGGCGCTGTACGGTTCACGTTATTCGTCAGTGCATCCACGATCACCATCGATCCGTTCGGGCCAAAGCCTTCGTAACGCAGTTCAACGTAGTTCTCGTCGGAGCTGCCCTTCGCTTTCTCGATGGCACGGTCAATAATGGCGCGTGGTACATTATACGTTTTGGCGCGCTCCAGAACGAATTTCAACGCTTGGTTGGATTCCGGGTCCGGCTCGCCTTTCTTGGCGGCTACATAGATTTCAAGACCGAATTTCGCATATATACGGCTTGTATTGGCATCCTTCGAAGCTTTCTTTTCTTTAATGTTGTTCCATTTACGACCCATTGTGTTCGATTCCCGCTTTCATATGTTTTCAAATTGATGACAAGAACATTACTTTATTTATTATGACATGTTCGAATAGCCTTGAACAAGTTCTAACCGAAAAAATACCCAAAGAAATGACAATTTCCCGCGTACTTTTGATCGAATTACAACAAATAACCGGCTCCCGCTGCATGCAGGAACCGGTTACTCGTTATTACAGCTATCTTTCCGTTATTTATGGTTTTCGCTTCTTCATGTCTTGAACAATTTCTTTGGCCGCTCGTTCTCCGCTCTCAACCGCTCCGTTCATGTACCCTTGGAATGCAATGGACGTGTGTTCTCCGGCAAAGTGACAATTCCCGCCAGCCCCCTCCCGCTCCCCTTCCACGCCGGCGAATGCCGTATACTGCCCGATTTTGCGAAAGGAATAGGATCCAAGGGAATAGGGATTGCCCAGCCAGTAATCCCTGGCCGCCTTCCCGTTCCATTTCCCGCTGAGCCCAGGTAACACGGGTTCGATCTGCTGCAGAAACTGGATGGCCCGCTCATCAGCCGTTCCTGTAACCATGCCCTCGCCGATACGCCCTCCCGTGTAATCAACCAACATGCCTGCTGTCCCCGGCTGTCCGCGTACGACATCGAATGTGTTCTGGTAACCCGTATCGGCGATCGTGTCGCCGTTC
This sequence comes from Paenibacillus sp. R14(2021), assembly GCF_019431355.1. Lineage (NCBI taxonomy): Bacteria > Bacillati > Bacillota > Bacilli > Caryophanales > Paenibacillaceae > Paenibacillus > Paenibacillus sp. R14(2021). The sequence continues at coordinate 588,096 of NZ_CP080269.1, read as the reverse complement.
GCATGCAGCGACTGCCAGTGACGGTCGGTGAATTGCAGATGCAGCTTGCTGTTGATCCCCATGCCGAGCTCTTGAATCGCTTGGCGTTTGAGGTGTTTGAACCCGGCCTTGCTTATATCGACGGAAGAACGCAGGATGCTGAACGGCACGGTCAGCACGACCTTATCCGCGATCACATCCATGCTTGCGGAATCGCGTTGGAACGTCAGCTTATAGCTCCCGTCCAATTGTTCGGCGATGGCTGTCAGCCGCGTCCCGCGAACGATATTCGCTTCATCCAGCTTGGTGCTCAATCGATGGATCAGCTGCTCGTTGCCGCCGCGTATATGAAACCGCTCATCGGAGAGGCCAAACATGCGAAAAGCATCCTCTTCCGCCAGAAATCCGTGCAAATAAATAAAATTCAGCGCGCTCTGAACGCTGGATTCCGCGCCGTATTCAATGTTGCAGGCGATATCCAGCAGTCTGCCGAATTTCGATTGCGTGCCGCCGGGAACGTTCAAATTGATCCAATCGATAACGGACAGTTGGTCGAGCTGGAACCCATGCTGCGTGTATCGATTGTACAACGTAGGATACCCCGCTTGCTTCGTATCCCGGTTCAGCTTGTTCATAATCGATTTAAAGTCCTCCGCCGCTTCGGTGAACGTATACGCCCCGCCGTCAAAAAAATACCGCGGCTCCGTACCGGCTGCTTCTGCTGCGAGTAAATCGGTCAATCGAAGCCCCAATTCACGCGCCAATCGAATGACGGCCCGATGTCCGGTATCGATGAGCATCCCTCCGCGCTCGGCGATTTGTCCTTCATCGAATTCGCCGTACCGGGTGCTTACACGTCCGGCATGCGGCTTGTCGTCGGCTTCGTACAGCATCGCGTTAATACCGGCTTGCTTCAGTCTATAGGCGCAAGCCAATCCGGCAAGGCCGGCTCCGATGATGACGATACGCGGCGCGACAGCTGCTTGTCCATGAACCTCTGCCTTTCGGGGGTCTGGTGTTTCTGGCGGAACCAATGCGCTATCCTCTTGTTCAAGCTTCGTCTCTCTCATACGTTGGAGTATGACTTTGCGGCGATCCTGCTGTTCGTGCAGGATATGCCCGATCGGTTGTTTCTTCTCCTTGGATAAGTTTGCAACCACATATATCTCTCGAAGCAATCTGGCTAACGGTGTGCGCGGCATGCTATCATCCTTCGAAACTCGTATTTGCTTGTCTACTTGATTCTCTTAAACCAGCATATGCAAGATCCAAATGATAGGAAGTACGCGAATAACTGTTTTTCGAATTTCCACGATCCACGAGCACATAAGAAAAAGGCCGTCGTTCACCTGATGGTTCAGATGATCGGCGGCCCGCAAACGATAGAAAGAATTAGATCATGAATCCGCCGTTAATGTCGATCGACGCACCCGTGATAAATGCTGCATCCGGCGATGCCAGGTATGCGACCAGACTCGCAATTTCGGATGTTTTGCCGTAACGGCCAAGCGCCATAAGCGAGTTAAGGAACGGCGCATTTGGGCCGTCAGCGGGGTTCATATCGGTATTAATCGGACCCGGTTGAATGTTGTTTACCGTTACGCCCTGAGGCGCCAAATCCCGTGCCAGAGCGTGAGTAAGACCGGCTACAGCAGCTTTGGACATGGAATACAAGCTCATTCCCGGGAAGCCACTCGAATCCGCATTAACGCTGCCGATCGTAATAATGCGATCGCCTTCGCCCATAAGCGGACCCGCCGCCTGCACGGCTGCGAATACGGCACGTACGTTAACGGCAACCATCTGATCGAATTCTTCTGTCGTGAATTCATGATAAGGCTTCGTGAGAAGCAGACCGGCATTATTGACCAGAATATTAACGCCGCCGTATACCTTCACCGCTTCGTCTACCGCGTCCTTAACTTCATGTACATTCGCGCTGTCTGCACGAATAGCTAGCGCACGACCGCCTGCCGCTTCGATCTCTTTCACTAATTCGGCTGCCTTCTGTTCCGCGCTTGCATAGGTGAACGCTACGGCTGCACCGTCCGAAGCGAGACGCTTCACGATTTCGGCTCCAATACCGCGGGAACCTCCGGTTACGAATGCTACTTTACCCGTCAGTGAATTTGTTTGTGTTGTCATATGGTTTGCATCTCCTTAACTAAATTATCGGGAATGAGCATTCCGAAAAAGGTCAAAAAAAATTACTTTAAAAAGGTGAGTGACATCTTTACGATATGATCTAACGACGACCGGTCCATTGCGGAAGCAGAGACGGTGATCCCGTTTCTCACATTCACGAGATATTTCGACAAGGCACGTAAATTAGGGCTGCCCTTCAGCTCGCCATTCGACATAGCGCGAGTCAGCAATTGGTAGAAAGCACGTTCATTGCCCGCCATTGATGCCTGCACTCTTGCCGAAACGTCGGCATGATCGCACATTTCCAAAGATGCATTCACCATCAAACAGCTATGAGGCGTATTATGCGCAATGAATTTATCGAAGAAGCGAAGGAGCAATTCTCTCGTTGGACCCGCTTCATAAAGAACAGCGGTGAGTGATTCACTTGTGCTGTCTCCGTAACGGTCTAAGGCCGATAGATATAGGTCCTTCTTGCTGCCAAAGGTTTCATAAATGCTGCTTCGACTCAGTCCGAGTGCGTCCACCAGGTCCTGCATCGAGGTGCCTTCATAGCCTTTCGCTCTGAACACTTGGATTGCTTTCTCGATTGCATCATCGATATTAAATTCCTTTGTTCTAGCCATTGGCATCTCATCCCCTGCACACATATTACTATAGGGAACGTCAGAAAACAATACTTTAAGGAACGATCATTCCGAATTTTTTTTCCGCGAGACCGCTACCCATGCTTCCAGGGTCAATCATAGTCGTCATGAATGATTTTACGGATTCGTGGTAAGATATACCTGCTCCTGCTCATTGCATATCATCTATCGTCTACTGGAGGGTTTACGCATGCTTTTTACCGTTATTTTGGTCGTTCTGCTCATTCTTATTCTCGTCCCTCCTCTGGTTTTTTTCGGTTATATGCTCGTATTATCCAAACAGCCGAAGCACTCCATCATCCGCTCGCATCCGTTTCTCGGTTGGGTCCGCTACCTGCTGGAGAAGCTCGGTCCGGAGTTTCGCCAATATTGGTTCGATAACGACAACGACGGCAGGCCGTTCTCGCGGGCTGATTTCGTCGGATTGGTCTATGCGGCCAAATACCGGACGGACCTTATCTCCTTCGGCGGAAGGCGAGATTACGAGAAGCCTGGTTATTACTTGTCGAATGCCATGTTCCCTAAGCTTACAAGCGAGCTTCGCGTCGATAACGATATAGTACGGCCAGGCAAGAAATACGTCATTACGAATGAAGGCCTTTTCACGCGCCAGGAGAAATTCATTCAAGATCAAGTGAAGCCATGGCTGCTGCACGAGGATGACGTCATCGTGATCGGACCTGATCGCAGGGAGCCTTGGCGGCTCAAGGGCATGTTCGGCGCTTCGGCCACTTCCTTCGGCGCAGTCGGCGAACACTATATTCAATCGACAGGAAGCGGCGCCTTGATGGCGGGCGGCTCATGGATCAATACCGGAGAAGGAGGCGTTGCGGACGTTCACCTTGAGACCGGTGTCGATATCATCTCCCAGATTGGGCCGGGCTTATTCGGCTTTCGCAATCAAGACGGACGATTCTCCTTGGAAGCCTTCAGATATAAAGCAAGCCTGCCGAATATCAAGGCTTTCGAGCTCAAATTCCATCAAGGCGCCAAAATCCGCGGCGGCCATCTAGAAGGCGCCAAAGTGACAGTGCCCGTAGCGAAAGCGCGCCTCGTCGAGGTTGGGAAGACCGTCAATTCGCCAAATCGCTTCGAGTCGCTGACGAACCCCGAGGAGGCACTGCGATTCATTCGTTCCCTGCAAGACGAAGGCGGCAAGCCTGTCGGCGTGAAGCTCGTCGTCGGCGATGGCAAACGGCTTGAACCGTTCTTCCAGGCAATGCTGGATACCGGCATCTATCCGGATTTCATCACCGTCGATGGCTCGGAAGGCGGTTCCGGCGCAACCTTCAAAGCGATGGCCGACGGCATGGGGCTTCCATTGTTTGCAGGGCTGCTCATCTTGGACGACACCGCGCGTAAATTTGGCATACGGGACCGAATTAAAATTTTCGCCTCCGGTAAGCTGGTTACCCCCGACAAAGTTGCCATAGCGCTTGCGCTCGGTGCAGACTGCGTCAATTCTGCCCGTGGCTTCATGATGGCGAACGGTTGCATAATGGCGATGCAGTGCCATACGGGCAAATGCCCGACCGGCATCACGACAACGGATTCCAAGTACCAGGAAGCGCTGGTCCCGGAAGAGAAGCAGTGGCGCGTCATGAACTATATTCTTCAACTCCGGGAGGGTCTATTCTCGCTAGCTGCCGCTTGCGGCCTGGAGAGTCCGCGCGGCTTCAGGCGCGAGCACGTCGTCTTCACGAATGAAAGCGGACAGAGCACGCGAATTGTCGACTTGTTCCCTTATCCTGAGACAATGGTGTGAGTATCCCTTAAGGAGAGGAATTCGCCACTCGCGAAATAGAAGCTGTCCCTGTCATCATTCAATGATGCGCACAGGACAGCTTCTTTAATGGCAAGCTTTAATTGGATGACACCATGAGGCGATGTCAACAGCAAGCATGCCGCATCGATAACGCTCTGGACATGACATCTTAGCGATCAGCGACTGTCACGCCCCTATACGATGCGTTTAGGCTTACGTAAGTCTTGTTATCCTGTATAATACATAGGAGTGCAATCAACTATACATAGATCAGATAGCAAATCCGTACATACGGATTTGTGAGCGGAGGCAACCAACAATGGATCTTCATTTGCTCCATGTCTTTCATATTACTGCTGCCCAAGGCAGCATTTCCAAGGCTGCGCAGCACTTGGGCTACGCGCAATCCAATGTCACCAACAAGATAAAGCAGCTGGAAGCGGATTTGAACACGCAGCTCTTCTACCGTCATAACAAGGGAATATTGCTGACCCCGTCCGGCCATACGCTGCTGCCCTTCGCCGAGAAAATCCTTCATCTGACGGACGAAGCCAAGCAGGCGATTACCGGCACCACCTCCCCTCAAGGCCCGCTGCACATCGGGTCCTTGGAGACGACAGCCGCCGTTCGACTGCCGACGCTGCTGACTAATTACCATAAACGCTATCCGAATGTCGATTTGTCTATCTCCACGGGGACGAGCGATGAAGGCATAAGCTCCGTACTCCATTATGAGCTAGATGGCGCTTTCGTCGCGTCTCCCGTCGAGCATCCGGATCTTGTTCAAGAAACCTTCATCGAAGAAGAGCTCGTTCTTGTCACGGCTGTCGACCATCCGGTCATCCGCCGGATCAGTGACTTGGCAAGCCGCACCATTCTGGTCTTTCGGAACGGCTGCTCGTATCGCTCGAAGCTATCCAGCATGCTGCACGACGAAGGCGCCGCTCAGGTCAAAATCATGGAGTTCGGCACGCTCGAAGGCATCATCGGCTGCGTAGCCGCGGGCCTTGGCATCACGCTGCTGCCGCGCTCCACCGTCGACATGCCGCAATATCGCGATCAAGTTCGCATCCACGAAATTGCCGAGAAATACGCCAAGGTCAGCACGGTTTTCGTACGACGCAAGGATGCATTGGTAACCCCTGCGCTTCAAGTATTCCTCTCGGAGATGCAGGATTCTAACGAGCAATTGGAAGCCCTATAGAGAAAACACACGCAAATGAAAGAGACCGCGTCTATGATGGCGCGGTCTCTTCTCGTATGACTTATTTTACTTCTCCTTATTTCACTGCTTCTATAGCTTATTTCACTTCAACCATCCACTGCAACCGATCGGTTTCTCTGCCGTATTGAATGCCCGTTAATGACCCGTAGAGTCTCTTCGACAGCTCTCCGGTCTCACCGCCGCATATGACCAGCTTCTCGCCTAACCAGCACAGCTCACCCACCGGCGATATGACTGCTGCCGTGCCCGTGCCGAAGGCTTCTTCGAGCGTACCGTCCCTGCCCGCCTCGTAGATCTCCTCGATAGACAGAACCCGCTCGACGACCGGAATGTTCCAATGCTTCAGCATTTGGATAACGGAGTTCCGGGTTATGCCATCCAATATACTTCCGTTAAGTGCAGGCGTATAAACGGTGCCGCCGATTTTGAAGAAGACATTCATGCTGCCGACTTCCTCGATATACTTGTGCGCAGCGCCGTCAAGCCAGAGCACCTGCGTGTAGCCCTGCTCCTTCGCTGCCGTCTGCGCCCTGAGTCCTGCTGCATAGTTGCCTGCTGTCTTCGCCTCCCCGACGCCGCCGATCATCGCGCGGACGTAATGCGATTCCACGAATATTTTGACGGGATTAATGCCTTCCGGATAGTACGCGCCGACCGGCGACATGATGATGATGAACTGATAGCGCTCCGAAGGCTGCACGCCAAGCGTCGCCTGCGTTGCGATCATGAACGGCCGGATATAAAGCGAGTTGCCTGCATCCGTCGGAATCCAATCTTGGTCGGCCAGCGTAAGCGCCTTAATCGCGGCCATGGCCATATCAATCGGAATGGGCGGCATGTTCATCCGTTCATTCGATCGGTTCATTCGCGCGAAATTGGCTTCCGGCCTGAACAACAAAATGCGTCCGTCCTCGGTTCGGTAAGCCTTTAACCCTTCGAATACCGTTTGTCCGTAATGAAATACTTTCGCAGCGGGATCAAGCGCAATGGATTGGTAGGGCACGATGCGCGATCCATGCCAGCCTTCTTCTGTCGTATAATCCATCACGAACATATGGTCGGTAAAATATACGCCGAAGCCCAGCTGATCCTGCGGCGGCTTGGCTTTAGGCGATTGTGTGCGTTCGATCGCAATCGATGTTGCTGCCTGCATATGAATCCCTTCCTTATTCAAAAGTCCGAACTAGTTGCTATTGTACTACGCGCATGACTATAGTAATAATATCGGTTTTATTAATTTCGCATACCTTCAAGGTATGCTAATGGGAGCTATTATGGAGCTAAAGCAGTTAAAATATTTTCTCGCCATCGCCGAGGAGAAACAGATTACCCGCGCGGCCAAACGCCTGCATATGGAACAGCCGCCGCTAAGCCGCCAGCTTATGCTCATGGAAGAAGAACTTGGTGCCAAGCTCTTCGAACGCGGCAGAAAGCAATTGACGCTGACTGCAGCCGGTGAACTCCTGAAGTCCAAGGCGGAGTCGCTGCTGTTCCAGCTTGACGAAACCATGTTGGAGGTCAAGGAGCTTGAAGAAGGGATCCGGGGTACCTTGTCGATTGGTGCCGTCGTGTCGTGCATCTCCATCCTGCCTGAACCGATCCGTAAGCTGCGTGAAGCCTTCCCTCAGATTACGTACAAGATCAACGAGGGTGATCACTTCCTGCTCGGCGAGATGCTGGAGAAACGAACTATCGAGCTGGTCATCTCGCGGCTGCCCTTCGAGACAGGCATTTTGCCTTCCAAATTATCGATGCTCCCGCTCCCTTCCGACCCCTATGTCACCGTCTTTCCGAAGTCTTGGACTCCCTTTGCCGGCGACGACGGATTAATCACCATGAAGGAGCTGGCGGAATACCCGCTGCTGACGCTGAAGACGGACAAGACAATTCGCATGCATGAGCAGGTTGTGAACGAGTTCCGTCGACATGGACTCGAGCCGAGCATCATCTGCGAATGCTCCAGCGTCGCGGTCATTATGTCACTGGTCGCAGCCGGCATCGGCGCGACCGTGTTTCCAAAATCGATCCTCTCTTCTTTTCCGTCCGGCGATATTCGCATGCTCCCGATTCGCGACGCCAGCTTCGAGTCCGATACCGGCATCCTGTGGCTGAAGGATCATCTCTTATCGAAGCGTGCGCAGCGCTTCATTGCCTGTTTCCAGGAAGCTTCGTCAGAGCGAACGTAGGAAGACATCCATGCGCTCCAATGCGCTCTCCAGCTGCGATGGGGATGTCGCATAGCAGCAGCGGATGAAGCCCTCCCCGCCGGCCCCGAAGACATGGCCGGGAACGGTTACGACACCGGCTTCATCCAGCAAGCGCCGCGCAAATTCATCCGAAGTCAGCCCTGTGTGCGCGATCGACGGAAACGCGTAGAAAGAACCAAGCGGCTCATGGCACGGCAGCCCAATCCCGCGAAGCCCGTCAACGAAGGAGAGACGCCGCTGGTTGTAGGAATCCACCATCCGGTCTTTCTCTTCGAGGCCGTTGACCAGCGATTCAATCGCACCGATCTGGCTCAGAATCGGCGCACACATGATCGTATACTGATGGATTTTCAACATGGCTGCAATGAGCTCCGCCGGTCCGCACGCATAGCCGACACGCCAGCCTGTCATGGCGAAAGCTTTGGAGAAGCCGCTGACAACAAGCGTTCGCTCCATCATGCCTGGGAGGGACGCGATGCTTGCGTGAACCGCGCCGAAGGTCAGCTCAGCGTAAATTTCGTCCGAGATGACGATGAGTCCATGTTCGAGGACAAGCTTCGCAATCGGAACCCAGTCCTCCCGTGTCATGATTGCGCCTGTCGGATTGCTCGGGTAACTGAGGACTAGCACCTTTGAACGATGCGTCAGCTTCGCCTTGAGCGCTTCCGCCGTAAGCTTGAATTGCTGCTCCGCCGTTGTTTCGATCGGCACGGTCACGCCTCCGCATAGCTCTGCGATCGGAGAATAGGCAATAAAGCAGGGCTCCGGAATGAGAATCTCATCGCCTTCGGAAATGATCGTCCGCAAGGCCAAATCGATTGACTCGCTGCTGCCTACCGTAACAATAACCTCGTTAGCGGGATCGTATTCCAGCTGAAATCCGTCTCGCAGGTAATTCACGATCGCCTCGCGCAGCTCCGGCATGCCGGCATTCGACGTATACGTCGTGCGGCCTCTCTCAAGCGCTTGTATGCACGCGTCGCGAACATGCTTCGGCGTCACGAAATCCGGCTCGCCGACGCCAAGCGAAATGATATCCTTCTTGCCCGCCGCATAGTCGAAATACCTCCGTATACCCGACGGCTGCATCCTGCGTGCAGCCGGGGACAATAAATCCGTTAACGTTGTTCCGCTCATCCGTTGCTCCTCCTTTGTTTCATTCAAAATGCACGCAAAAAAGCCCGTCCCCATAAAGGGACGAGCTGTTATACCCGTGTTACCACCCTAGTTCCAATTCCCCGCAGGAAATCGGCACTCTTCCGCGCATGCATGCATACGCGTCCCGTTAACGCCGGGCATACGGCATCGCTTACTTGACGTTCAGCGTGCTTCTCGGAGACGGCTTCGGCCAGCGCCTGAATGTTGGTTTGCACCTGCCCCAACTCTCTGTGAATCAGACGGTTTGACGTACTCTTTCTCTTCCACGAATGTTTACGTAATGAAGTTAGTTGTCATTATAGAGCAGAGATCAAAGAAGCGTCAATAGGCAATTCACCGCAGTCATGTCCATCACCGGATTATATAAGAAAGCCGAACCCGTCCACACAGGACGGATTCGGCTGATTCAAGGACCAAGCTGCTACTGCACGACAGAGTTGAACGACATGATCCACACCGAACCTAGCACGATAACGACCACGATGAAGAGTCCGAGTATGAGTGCCATGACATTGTAGCGCGGCTTCTCGCCCTCGCGGATATGCATGAAGAACAACAGTTGAACAAGCAGCTGAATGATAGCCATCGCTATAATTGTCGCGATGACGGCCGTTTTGCCCATGTTGGTTTTAAATACGATGATGAGCGGAATGAGCGTCAGCACGATGGATAGAATAAAGCCGATAATATACGACTTCAGCGATCCGTGCGACTCATGCTCGTCATGACCGTGGCTTGCTGCATGCTGGCTCATTTACATCACCCCTATCAAATACACGATCGTGAAGAGGAAGATCCAAACCACATCGAGAAAATGCCAATACAAGCTGATGACCGTGATCTTACGACGCGTGACAGGGTTAATCCCCTTCATCTTCAACTGAATCATAAGACCGATCATCCAGATCAGACCAACGGAAACGTGAATACCGTGCGTGCTGACAAGGACATAGAATGCGGTCAAGAACGCGCTTGTCGAAATCGTCGCGCCTTCATGCACCATGTTCACGAACTCGTTGATTTCAAGACCGACGAATGCTGCGCCGAGAATGGCCGTGACGATCAACCAGCCTATCAGCTGATTGACTTTGCCCTTATTCATTGCAAGAACGGCTAAGCCGCTCGTAAAGCTGCTTGTCAAGAGAATGAACGTCTCTGCGACAAATCCAGGGATTTCAAACAATTCCTTGCCCGTCGGGCCGCCAGCCGTATGCGCCTGAAGAACGACGTACGTAGCGAACAAAGTACCGAAGAGCAGACAGTCCGTGACGAGGAATATCCAGAAGCCGAGCACTTTGAGCGATTCTTGATCATGGTGGCCATGATCATGCGAATCCGCGCCGTGCTTCGAATGTCCTTGAATAGCGTGCGCCATATTAAACCGCCCTCCCTGCTGATTTCTCAATCTCGACCACTTCTTTAACCGGTACGTAATAATCCGTATCGTACTGGAAGGAGCGGATTAACAGCGTTATGCCGACACCGGCCAAGCCTGCGAAAGCAATCCACAGCCAGCCGAACACGAAACCAAAGCCCGCAACGAACCAGCACGCCGAGAAGATGAACGGTATGCCCGAATTTTTGGGCATATGAATAGCCTCCAGCTTCGAAGCCTGGACGGGCTCCGCAGGTGCGAAATTGCGGCGTTCCTTCTCTTCCCAATACGAATCGCGTTCATCGACCTCAGGTACAATCGCGAAATTATAAAGCGGCGGCGGCGATGGAATCGACCATTCAAGCGTACGGCCATTCCAAGGATCCCCAGTCGTATCGCGCTCGCCGAATTTGACGCTGTACAGAATTTGCCAGACTTGGAACACAAAGCCGATACCCATCAGTACTGCGCCGATGGTCGATACGAGGTTGAGCGGCGCCCAGCCCATATCCCAGCCGTACGTGTAGACACGGCGCGTCATGCCCATGAAGCCAAGCGCATATTGCGGCATGAAACAAACATAGAAACCAATATTCCAGAGCCAGAACGCATACTTACCAAGACGATCGTTCAGCTTGAAGCCGAACAGCTTCGGCCACCAGTAGTAAATCCCCGCCAAATAACCGAACACGACGCCGCCGATGAGCACTTGGTGGAAGTGAGCGATCAGGAAGTAGCTGTTATGGTATTGATAGTCGGCGGGCGCTACAGCGAGCATAACCCCCGTTGCTCCACCGACGACAAAGCACGGTATGAACGCGAGCGTCCACAGCATCGGCTGCTCCATCCGAATCCGTCCTCGGAACATCGTGAAGAGCCAGTTGAATATTTTCGCCCCGGTCGGTATCCCGATCGCCATCGTCGCTAACGCGAAGAAGACGTTGACGTCTGCGCCGGAACCCATCGTGAAGAAGTGATGGACCCAAGTGAAGAAGGCTAAGATACTGATGCTAAGCAGCGAATACACCATCGATTTATAACCGAAAATCCGTTTACGCGAGAACGTCGCCACGACTTCGGAGAAGATACCGAATGCAGGCAGCACCACGATATACACCTCGGGGTGACCCCACATCCAGATCAAGTTGACGTACATCATCGGGTTTCCCCCGCCGTCAATCGTAAAGATATGGCCGCCGAAGAAACGGTCAACGAAGAGCAGTGCAAGCGTAATTGTCAAGATTGGGAAAGCAAAGATAATCATGATGCAGCTAGAGAATACAGACCAGCTGAACAATGGCATTTTCATCATTTTCATACCTGGAGCGCGCATCTTGAGAATCGTAACGATGAAGTTGATCCCCGTTGCAAGCGAACCGATCCCCGATATTTGGATCCCCCAAATATAGAAGTTCTGCCCGACGCCGGGACTATGCGACATCTCGGACAACGGCGGGTAGCTGAGCCATCCTGCATCCGGCGAACCGCCGATAACGAAGCTTAAGTTGAACAGCATCGCGCCGAATAAGAACAGCCAGAAGCTGACGGCGTTCAAATATGGATAAGCAACGTCGCGCGCCCCGATCTGCAGCGGCACGACCATATTGAAGAGTCCGAACATCATCGGCATCGCCATGAATAGTATCATGATGGTACCGTGTGTCGTGAAGACCGAGTTATAATGATCTGCATGCAAGAATTCCACATTCGGAAAAGCAAGCTGCGCCCGCATCATGAGCGCATCCACGCCGCCGCGGAACAGCATCAGCAGCGATGCGATCAGATACATCATTCCAATCTTCTTATGATCGACGGTTGTCAGCCACTCTCTCCAAAGCCAGCCCCACTTCTTAAAATAGAAGAGGACGAAGACAATCGCAATCGAAGTCAGCGCGATCGATACATCAGCGCCATAGATGAGCGGATCGCCTGTCACAAAGAAAGAGGAGGCGAAAGATTTTATACTGGCAAACATAGCTGTGTTCCTCCCTCATCAATCCTGATGATTGTGATTCATTTCACTAGAATTCATATCGTTCATATCCGTCATATCCATGTCGCCCATGTCATGGTCGGTTTTGCCGCCGTCTTTGTCGGCATCCTTGTCATCACCCATGATCATATGATGGTTGCCATTCTTGATAACAACGGAATCGAACAGGTCCGGCGGGTATGAAGAAAAGGTTTGTTCTTCAGATCTGCCTGGTTTCGCAAGCTCATCATAGCCGGCTTTCGTCAGCTCATTCGACGTGCCTTGAACGCCCTTAACCCATTTGTTGAAATCTTCTTGCGACTCGGAAATGACGTTAAAGCGCATATGAGCAAATTCTTTACCCGAGAAGTTGGCTCCCGTACCGTAAAACTCGCCGGTATGGTCGGCCTGCAGCCACAGCGACATGGCCATGCCCGGCATCGTATATTCCTGACCGCCTAGCTGCGGAATCCAGAAGGAGTTCATCGGCGCATCGCTCGTTAGCTCGAAATGCACTTGCACCCCGGCAGGGATATGGACGTAATTGACTGTCGCAATATTTTGGTCTGGATATTGGAAGAGCCATTTCCAATCGAGCGAAGTGACTTGAATTTCAATCGGCTTCACATCCGTAACCGGCGGTTTCGCCAGCGCATACGTATCACGGGCCGTGTAGAAGCCCAAAATGGCAATAATGACAATCGGTATGCCCCACCAGAGGATTTCAAGCACTTTGCTGTCATCCCAGTGCGGTTTATAAGGCGCTTTATTGTCCGGCTTGTCGCGATATCGCCATACAATGAAAGCCGTAATCGCTAAGACTGGGATAACGACAATGGCGCAAAGCACCACCGATAAAATAATTAGTCGGTACTGCGTTTCGGCGACTGGACCTTGCGGGTTGAAGACAACGTATTTGCTGTCGCATCCTGACAGCAGCACCATGGTCAACAACCCGGTTATCAGCAGCATCAAGCCGCGGATTTTGGATGTTCTCTTCATCTGCTTCTCATCTCCTAGCACGTGCAGAATCACTTATTTTGTTTCTTTTGACGCTAGCATAGCAGATGAACGCCGGATTGAAACCGCAGTTAACAATTCCGTCAATGTTCTGTTTCTTTTCCGACACTTTTCGTTCAACAGTCGTTCAATATTGAGACCGCTTTCGTAATAATCGCCTTTTAAAACGTTTTCTTTTCCTGATCCTCACAGTCTTTTGGGCTTATTTCCCATGGCATTTTCCGGTCATGCAAGTTGTCATTATTTGCAATCTTGACAACGCAAAAAAAGAGACAGCGGCTGCTGTCTCTTTTTTTGAAAGCGCTAACCTTTTACGGCTGAATTTGATCCAACGATTGGACGGCAGGCAGGCTGCTCTCCTTCACGACCTTCGGCTGAAGCGCATGGAACAAGCTTCCGAGCAGCAGCACTTGCGTACCGCCGATGATGAACCCGAAACCGACCATTAAGCCGAGATTGGTATCTTTAAATTCATAAGCAAAGCAGCAGCTCATAATGAATCCGATCAGCATCAGTGCCAAACCGATCTTAGGCATAAGCGAAGTCCAATACGAAGGTTTCTTCGATTCTATAGGGGTAATCAATTCCGCGCCTGCTGTCTCATGACGTTTGTTCATTGCGCAACACTCCCGTTGACGGATTATGGCTATAGTATATCACAAATTCGCCACGAAGTGTTCACTATTTATACATATATTTTGAAAAAATTAACGCCTTCTTATTTCATAGATTACCTCTTCAGCAGGTGTTTCCATGTCAATATTTCTGACACATTGTACGGCTCTTTATAACTGAAAATGCTCTTGAAACTCCAGCAAGCCTGCCCGTTTCAGTTCATCCATATGAATTTCCGATAGCTCCTCAAGGATCCCCATCCCGCTCTCTGTTAGGCGGATAAAGATACTTCTGCGGTCATTAGGGTTCGGGAACCGCTGCACCAATTCAAGCTCCTCGCACCGATGAATCAGCTCCACGCAGGCGTGCGGCGTTATTTGCAACCTTTCCGCCAGCTCCTTGGGCGTTGCATACTCGCGATTCGGAAAGCCCATGATGGACAGCATCAGTTGATGATACTGAGGCGTAATTCCTTTGCTGCGGGCGGCCTCTTCACTAAAGCGAATAAACTTGCGGATCCGATAGCGAAAATAAGCGAGCTGTTCATACACATTCTTAGGCAATTTATTCTTATTCATAGCGAAGCTCCTCATCTGCGTTGTTTCATTAAATAGTAGCCTAAAGCTGCAGGCACCTAGTAGCATTATCGGCCTCTTGAGGTGCTAATGTAATATTAATTAACATCATACCTCAAAATCCGTTGACAAGGAAGATGATGTTATATAATATAACATTAATCAAATAGTTCGTAATACGATCTTTCTCGGAACGACCCCATTATACGTGCGATGCACGTTGGCAAGGTGATCAGCATGACGACAACGAAAGTGAAGAGTGTATGCCCGTATTGCGGCGTTGGCTGCGGCATTATTATGGAAGTTTCCAATAATCGCGTCGTCAAAGTCACTGGCGATAAATCCCATCCGACGAATTTCGGCAGATTATGCACGAAGGGCAGTACCTGCGGGACGGCGATCGCAGCACCCGGACGCCTCGACTACGCCTATAAACGGCAGAGCCGCAACGACGAACCGACACGTCTCGGCTTGGATCAAGCCATAACCGAAACGGCTGCCAAGCTGCGTTCCATTCTCGATAAGTATGGACCTGATGCGCTTTCCTTCTATGTATCCGGCCAAATGTCGCTTGAAGCGCAGTATCTCATCAATAAGCTAGCTAAAGGCTTCGTTCGCACGAATAATATCGAATCGAACTCGCGACTTTGCATGGCAAGCGCCGGCAGCGGCTATAAGCTCTCCTTAGGCTCAGACGGTCCGCCCGGCTCTTATCAGGATATGGATCATACCGATTTGTTCTTTGTGATCGGCGCTAATATGGCGGACTGCCACCCCATTCTCTACCTTCGGATGATGGATCGGGTGAAAGCTGGCGCGAGGCTCATCGTCGTCGACCCGCGCCGAAGCGCGACAGCGGATAAAGCATCGCTCTTCCTCCAGATCAAGCCCGGCTCCGACCTGGCTTTACTGAACGGCTTGCTCCATCTGCTCGTGAAGAACGGCCGAACCGATCCGGCCTTCATCGCCGAATTCACGACCGGTTGGGAAGCGATGCCGGCGTTCTTGGAGGATTACCCGCCAGACCGCGTCTCGCAGCTCACCGGTATTCCGGAAGCCGACATTCGTCAAGCCGCACAATGGATCGGCGAAGCGCCCAATTGGATCAGCTGCTGGACGATGGGGCTGAACCAGAGCACGCATGGCACTTGGCATACCAATGCCATCTGCAATCTTCACCTGGCTACCGGTGCGATATGCCGCCTTGGCAGCGGTCCATTCTCCTTGACCGGTCAGCCCAATGCAATGGGCGGACGCGAAATGGGCTACATGGGTCCTGGACTTCCAGGCCAGCGGTCCGTGCTGGTTGACGCGGAACGGCAGTTCATCGAGGACATGTGGCAGGTGCCTCGCGGAACGCTTCGCACTGAGGTCGGTACAGGAACCGTCTCGATGTTTCAAAGTATGCAGGCCGGCGACATCAAGGCGTGTTGGATCATTTGTACGAACCCGGTCGCTTCCGTACCCAATCGCAAGAACGTAATCGCTGGTCTTCAAGCCGCGGAGCTCGTCATTACGCAGGATGCATTTCTCGATACCGAGACGAACGCATACGCGGACTATATGCTGCCCGGCGCACTGTGGTCGGAAGCCGAAGGCGTGATGATCAATTCCGAACGCAATCTCACCTTGATGCAGCAAGCCGTCGAGCCGCCTGGCGAGGTAATGGCGGACTGGATGTTGATCGCGAAGGTCGCCTGCGAAATGGGATTTGCCGATGCGTTCACTTATGCTTCATCCAGCGAAGTGTTCGCCGAGATCCAGCAAGCCTGGAACCCAAAGACGGGTTATGATATCCGCGGTGCTTCCTACGAACGGCTTCGCGAAGCCTCGATGCAGTGGCCGATTGCCGAAGAGAGCGGCATGATCCGCAATCCCATTCGTTATTTAAACGACGGCGTCAGCCAGAAGCTGGTGAAGCTTCCGGACGGAAGCCAGCCGCGAATCGCATTTCCGACGGACAGCGGCAAAGCCGTTTTTTGGGCCCGCCCGTTCATGCCTCCGGCCGAAATGCCCGATGATACCTTTCCCTTCATTCTAAACACCGGCCGCGTGCAGCATCAGTGGCATACGATGACGAAGACGGGCAAGATTCCGACCTTGAACAAGTTGAATCCTGGCCCCTTCATCGAGATTCATCCCGAGGATGCGGCTCAGCTCGGCATTCGTGAGCAGGATCGCATTGCAATTGCATCCCGCCGGGGAAGCGCTGTTCTGCCGGCAGTAGTGACGGATCGCGTAATGCCCGGCAACTGCTTCGCTCCAATTCATTGGAATGATAGGTTCGGCAGTATGCTCGCCATCAACGATGTGACGAACGATGCCGTCGATCCCATCTCCATGCAGCCTGAAATGAAAGTATGCGCCGTCTCTCTTGTCCGCGCTGCTAACCTAAACTCCGAATTCACCGACTCCCCTGAACCAAGAGCCGAGGATGACGGCGCAGCGGGCGGAGGAAGCCCAATCTACAAGGAGGAAATGTATATGGCCAAAGTGGATACGCTCGCGAGTATGCTAGGCATTGAATCTTCGTCTACGCTTACGCTCGACAGTCACGAGAAAATGTACGTCGCAGGCTTCATCACCAGCCTGAGGACCGACGAATCCATGACGTCGCCGGGAATTCCCGTGCTGCCTCCGTCCGCGCCGCTCGAGCGCTCCAAACGAATATGGCTGGACGGCATTCTAGCCGGTATGTTCTCGCGTACATTCCTTCCCGACGATGCGGAAACCGGTTCTTCTTCACCGGCCTCCTCTTCCAGCATCGTAACGCTGGACCCGCCGCCTCCTGCAACTAGCTCTGAAAGTCCGGCATCCGTCGCACAGGAGGAGAAGCAGGCAGCATCGGCAGGCAATGCACGCGTAACGATCCTGTGGGCGTCGCAAACGGGAACATCCGAACAAGCGGCGCTGGATAGCGCGGCGAAGCTGCAATCCTCCGGGCTTAACGTGCGTGTTAGCAGCATGGACGCTTATACGTGGTCCGATTTGGCTTCAGAGCGCATGGTCTTGTTTATTACCAGCACATTCGGCGCAGGCGACCCGCCGGATAACGGAACAAGCTTCTGGGCATCGCTGCAGAGCGATCACGCTCCCAAGCTGCAAGAGCTGCGTTATGCGGTGCTCGCGTTCGGCGATTCCAGCTATGATCAATTTTGCGGATATGGCCGCAGCCTGGACGCAAGGCTTGAGCATCTAGGTGCACAGCGCCTTATGAACCGAATGGATCTGGATACCGACTACGAGTCGTTTGTCAGCGGCTGGCAGCAATCCGTTATGCAAACCATACAACAGGTCAACGCAGAGGCGCTGCGCCTAGAGAGCAAACAAACCTATGATCGCAATCAACCGCTCTTGGCGAAGATCGCCTCCGTTCAAAGCTTAAACAAAGAAGGCTCCGAGAAGGATACCCGCCATTATGTATTTGATTTGAAGAATACCGGTCTTCACTATGAAGCCGGCGACGCACTTGGCGTATGGCCGACGAATGACCCGGCACTCGTCAGCGAGCTGCTTGAAGCAATACAGCAGGATCCTTCATCCGTCGTCGAAGTGAAAGGCCGCGAGATGACGCTGGGTACGGCGCTGCAGAAGCATTACGACATCACGCGGATCACCCCCAGCATGCTCCAGTTCGTCCATGAACACTCAAGAAGCGAGGTGCTCGGCGGCTTATTGCAGGAAGAGAACAAAGCAAAACTCAGCAAATGGCTGTGGGGACGGCAGCTGATCGACTTGCTGCAGGAGTTCCCGATCCACGCAGCGCCTGAGGCTTTCTTACACGCATTGAAGCCAATGCAGCCAAGGCTATACTCCATCTCGTCAAGCGCCTTGCACAATCCGGACGAGGTGCATATTACCGTATCAACGGTCCGTTATAACTTCAACGGCAAGATCAGAAAAGGCGTCTGCTCCGTCTTCCTTGCCGAACGAACAGATGAAAGATCCGAAGTGCCGATCTTTGTACAGAAGGCGCCTCATTTCCGTCCCCCGGCGGATCCCTCGACGCCGATGATCATGGTCGGCGCCGGGACCGGCGTAGGTCCTTTCCGCGGCTTCATTCAGGAGCGCCATGCAGCAGGCGCCACAGGAAAGAATTGGCTCTTCTTCGGCGAGCAGCGTGCGGAATATGATTATTACTTCCAAGAAGAGCTTAAAGAGATGCAGCAGAATGGCCAGCTGCACCGATTAACGACCGCTTTCTCCCGCGATCAGAAGGAGAAGATCTATGTCCAGCATCGCATGCAAGAGCACGGTGCGGAGCTGTGGTCCTGGATTAAGGAAGGCGCCCACTTCTACATTTGCGGCGATGCCAGCCGAATGGCGAAGGAAGTGGATACGGCGCTGAAGAAGGCGATCCAGCAGCACAGCGGAATGAGCGCAGCCGAGACGGACGCTTACGTGAAAGAAATGTCCCGTACCAAGCGGTACGCGCGGGACGTTTACTAGCCGCTTCGCAGTCGGCCTGCCGCAAGGCAAACAACAAGAAGACCAGGCTTCGCCTACAGCGAAAGCTTGGTCTTCTTGTTGTTCATCTGCCAATTCGGCAAAGGCTGCCGCTCAAACTCCCTACTGCTGCTTGCTCCGTAGCAGCTTCTCGATCTCCTCATCGATAGCATCCGAGCTTGCGGCACGCGCAAGCTCCGCACGCGACTCCGCTTCCAGCGCCTCCTGCCGCAGCTGCTCCAAGCCGCCTTCCGCTTGCTGACCGGATATCAGCTTGCTTGCCTCCAGCTCCGCTGAAGCATGCAGCTTCCGAAGCAGCAGCATATCGCGCTTCGCCCCGGCTTCATCTACGGCCTGCTTGAACGAAGCGAACCTCTGCTTCGTTTGGAGCAGCGAAGCTTCCATGCTCTCGGCCTGCTGGATCATGACCGCGAGCTGGCTCCTCCCCTCAAACTCCCGTTCCAAATGGGATCTTGCAGCCCCCGCGTCCTGCCTAGCAGCAGCTGCTTCCGCCTCACCTCGCAAGCGAACCAGCTGACGTTCCTGCCCGCGAACACGGTCTCTCACCGTCAGCAGCTCAGACTCCAGCTTGCTGATGATGACCGCAAACTCGCGAAGACGCTCGCCCGCGGATTCCAAATAGGTTTCAAACGAAGGCTCCGTCGTGCGATTGGGCTCCTCGGCAGCTTGCAGCCATCCCTTTAACCGTCCCAGAATCCCCATGATTACAATCTCCGTTCATTAGTCTTCGCAATACTTCCGCGAGTCTGCCGGTTGAAACGACGCCTGCGTGATGAATCGGCCCGGCGCACCGTCGTCGCCGTACTCGTAGACGAAGACATGGCTTCTTAAGATTTCTTTGCCTAGCACATGCACATATGGCGCCGTCACGCGGTATACCGACGGGAATGGACAGCAGTACCAATACGAATCTTCTTTAATCATGCCGCGGGAGAGCAGCTCTTCGACCGTCGTTTCGTATTCCCGTTCAACCGGCGTTTCGACGAAGTTCTCCCAATGCTCGTTCAAGTCCTCGATTGCCTGCCTTCGCTCCCCCGAACGGTTGATATCCTGTATCGCCAGCTGCGAGGTGACCTTCCAGATATCCTTGGCATCCAGCTTGCAGGTACGGAAATTCCCTTTCGGCATGCGAGACGTCTGCTGTTTCAGCAGTCCCGGCTCCTTCAAGCCCTGTGCGATCAGAATGAAATTCGACAGTGCGATCCAGTACTGTTCTTCCGCTTCTTCATGGCTCTCCGCCGAAACGCGGCGCCCGTTCGTAATGTTGCCGACGATGGCATCGCCCGCTTGCCTGCGTGTTCTAGCTTCCTCGTACAGCAGAATTGCTTCTTTGTACGTATCACCTTCGCCGCGCGCGAGATCGACGTCCAATTTCAGCAGTTCCTCCATATCGGCGGCTGATCTGCGAAGGCCCGCCAAATGCGCTTCCGGACAAGGCTTCGGCCCTTCGATTTGCTTGTCAAGACGGATCGGCAGCTCCAAGCGGGCTGAATTGGCAAAAGCCGCTTCCTGCCGGGCAGCTACCATAATATCAGGCAATGCACCATACCACTCGTCGGCCTGGTCATGCGTGACGATCGGCACCGGCTTTGGCTCGCCGCCCTCGAACGCATCTCCGATCAGCGCATCAGCCATCGTCTGCAGGCTTCTTGCCGCTTGCACGAAGGCCAGCGCCCGCGGCGATTTGCAGTCGGCGAATTCCACATGCAGCGCGTAGACTTGCTCACCTAATCGCGTGTAGGCTTCCAAATGCTCGATCGGACAAATTTTCTGTCCCGTCAATCCTTCTCGAATCCAGTTCATCAATCCCATGATAATAACCTCCAGTAACGATAGTAATGAATGATACGCAGAAATTTTCACCATGTTTCGTAAATGTTGTAAAATAACGTTTCTATCTTACCATAGTTAGGCTGGTCCTGAGCTGCAAATCATGCGGCGCATACCAGCATTGCATAGAAAGAATACGATGCGGGGTAACCAAAAAAATCCCCCGGAATCCGGGGGATTCATGCATGCAGCATCGCTGCACCCTAATCCCTTTCTAGCTCAGCTGATGCTTCAAATGTTCAATGGATCTCCAGCGTGCAATGAGGAAATAGACCAATTGAATGAAAACAAACGATCCGAATATTTCGAGCGAATTCGCTAGGATCGAAAAATCAACCAGCTGCTGGAGCGCAATGAACGCGATTGTACTATGGAAGAGCGCCATCGCGAGAGGAACGAAAAACATAATAAACAGCTGGCGGGTCAGAATGCGGCTTAATTCCTTGCTGCTTAGGCCAACCTTTGCAATCATGCCGTACTGTTTCTCGTCACGTTCCAAGTCCGCATAGAGTCTGAAGTACAAGAAGCTCGCGGCGAACGTGAAGAATACGATGCCGACGAGACCGCTGACGATGAGCAGCATGCCATTCTGCTGCCTGGACGCAATCCATTCGAGGGAGAGCGACCGCAAATAATCGTCCGCAGCCGCGTCGTTTTGAATGCTTTCTTGCAGCTGCTGGGACAGCTCGCCAGTCGTCTTCCAGTCCTTCACGACAATTTGAACCGTCGTAGGCAAATTCGCGCGATCTTCGTAGCCGGCAAGCAGTTTCGAGTACAAACTATCCGTCACGACGGCTGTCCCCCCATAACCGATGCCGGGCAGCACGATAGTTGGAATGTACCTGATAAATTCGGCCGTCGCCTTTGACTTGCCGTTCGTCAACTCCACCGTTCCAGTCGGGGTACCGTCTTTTTCGTAATCGCTCTTCTGCCAGATATACGACGGCGTGGCGAACATCTCGCTATCATTGCTCAGCTTCTCCGTTTTGTAGCCCAGCGCGGCAGCCAGCCGGTTGTATTCGCTTAGTTTCACTAGCGTGAGGCCATTCTCGGTTGGAAGCGCGCTGACCGGTCCGGCTTGGAACGCATATCCGGCATGGGTCAATTCGTTCTCGATCGCCTTCAGCTTCTGCGCGGCATCCACATTGCTGGCCGTATAGAAATAGCTGAATGCATACGGATTCGACATGGAAGCCAAGCCTGGATCCCCGATAGCAAGCGTCGTGCCGATGCCCGTGAACGCCATGGCGGAGATGACCGATACGATAAAGAACATCGTCGCGTTGTCTTTCATCCGGTACGTGAGTTCAGCCAGCGTCAGCATATTCGTCCTGCGATAAAACAGCTTGTTCTTCCGCAGCGCCCGGAGCACGTAAATGCTCGTTTGCCTGAAGAGAACATACGTACCCGCGATAGCCAGGACCACGCCCCCGAGCAGCTGCTGCGGCGTAAAATGATGATGAATGGCGAAATCGAATTCCAGCCAGTAACCGGCCGCGATCAGCACGATAGCAAGCACGGACAACCCCAGCGAAGCGGTCGGCTCCGGCTTGGGACGGTCCTCTGACTGGATAAGCGCTGCCACCTTCTCTTTCCCCGCCATCTTGGAGGTTAGCGATGCAATAACGAGGAACAGCATTGCGAAGGCCGCCAAGGTGAGCCATATGGCGTTCAGGGGCACATAGAACCGCAACCCGTGGTCGATAGCGAGCAGCTTCGCGCATACTAACAGAATCAGCTTGGAGAATACGAGCCCGAGCCCGATACCGAACACAACCGCAGCCAAGCCGATCGAAGCATTTTCGACGAACAGCATTCGATTCAGCTGCTTCCTCGACATGCCGAGCAGAATAAGAATGCCGAATTCCTTCTTCCTAAGCTTCAAGAACGCGCCGACAGAATACAGCAGGAAGAAGAACGAGAAGACGAAGATAATGACTTCCGATACCTTCATTCCCATCGTCCCGAGCAGACTGAGTGTGTCATGAGATGCGACCAGCTCGCCTTGCAGATCGGGGTGGAACAGCAGCAGCGCATACGTGAAGAAGATCATTACCGAGAAGGCGCTGCTTAAGAAATAAGCGAGATAGACGCGCTTATTTCGCAGCACGTTAAGAATAGCGAACTGGCGAAAACTCATGCTCTGTCCCTCCCATCATGGACAGCAAATCAATGATTTTCTGGTAAAATGCCGCGCGGCTGTCTCCGCAGTGGATTTCGTTGTACAGCTTGCCGTCCTTGATAAAGATGACACGATTGCAATAGCTGGCCGCGGCTGGATCATGCGTCACGAGCAGCATTGTCGTCCGGTCTTCCTTACTGCGTTTCTCCAAAATCTCCATGACGTCGCGCGCGGCGCGTGAATCCAGATTGCCGGTCGGTTCGTCGGCCAAGACCAGCTTCGGCTTGTGAATCAGCGCCCTTGCAATTGCCGTTCGCTGCGCCTGTCCGCCGGAAATCTCATAGGTGCGTTTATTCATGATGGCTGTAATGCCGAGCTTATCGGCCATCTCCTCCACCCGTCGATTCATTTCGCCAAGGCCGATCCCATCCAGCACGAGAGGAAGCAGGATGTTCTCTTTGACCGTCAGTGTCTGCAGCAGATTATAGGCTTGAAAGACGAAGCCAAGCTCCCGACGTCTGAACAAGGCCAGTTGATCGTACGTTAAACGGTGCGGATCCGCTCCCCCGATTTTCACTTCGCCGGACGTCGGCCGATCGATCGTGGATACCATGTTCAGCAGCGTGGTCTTCCCGCTTCCGGACGGACCCATGATGCCGACGAATTCGCCTTCGCCGATCGTGAGGTCGATATTTGACAGCGCTTCGTAGGAAACGGCGCCTCCGTAGATTTTGCCAAGATTTCGAACGGTTACGATATCCACCTTGGTTATCCTCCTCTTATGCTTGATGCCGTAAGTGTAACCTACCCCGCGCCGCAAAACCTATTGATTCGCCTTTCAACTCCCTTACAACCTTGTAAGCTTACTCCCGAACAGGATACGCACTGCCGTCCCTACGCCGACCTCCGACTCCAATTGCAGCTGCAGATTCAATTTCTCGCTGACTTCCTTGACGAGGTATAGGCCCATGCCCGTCGATTCCTTGAAGGATCTGCCGTTTTCCCCTGTGTAGAACGCCTGAAATACGCGCTTACGGTCGGATTTGGGTATTCCGACGCCTCGGTCGCGAATTTCGAGGATTACGTTTCCTTCGTGCTCGAAGGCGGCTATCTTGATGGATTGTCCGCTGCTGGACGTATATTTGATCGCATTGGACAACAGCTGCATGACAATGAACCGAAGCCACTTGGCATCGGTTTGAACGACATAATGCTCGTCTACGCTGACCTCGGGATAGACGTGACTGCGGATAAACAACCGCTTATATTCGTGAACGGCTTCGCGCACCGTCTGCAGCAGCGCTACCTGTTCCACGCTGAAATCCTGTTCGAACGTTTCCAGCCTGGCCGTATAGAGCACCATTTCGATGCCGTGTTTCATCCGGTCGACCTCTTCCGAGATGCTTTTCAATCGCTCATCCTCTTCGCCTTGCGTAATCATTTCAATGACGGACAGCGGCGTTTTCATCTGGTGCGCCCACTGGTTGACGAACGTCAGATGCTCCCGCTGCTTCCGTTCCCAGACTTGCAGCTCGTTGCGGTAATGGCTGTACTGCGTTTCCAGCAGCTGCCCGAGCGCAGCCGGAAGCGGCGCTGATTCCCGGCGATTCACCGATTGTCCGAGCGAGGTGAGCCGGCTCGATAGACGTGCATAGAAGCCGCGATGCGTAGCGTACCGGATGCCCAAATAGCAGGCAAGCATAAAAAAGCTCAGAAATACCGCGTACAATGCGGTCGGCAGCCGATCATAGCCATCTAAGCGGTAGATGAGCAGCACTACCGTCCATTGGACGGCAGACCACCCCAGCAGGGGCAGATGCTCGCGCACGAACAGCTTCATCATTCGGCTTCATCCTTCCAAACCAGATTGAGCCGATAACCCGTTCCCCGGACGGTTTCGAGCGCATGCTCGATTCCGAGCTCTGCCAGCCGTTTGCGGATGCGCGTAATGTTGACGCTGAGCGTGTTATCGTCCACGAACGTATCATCCCATAGCTTGTCCAGAATCGTCTCCCGGCTGACGACCCGTGGACATCGCTCGAGCAGCGTCTCCATCAGCACGGTTTCCTTCTTGCTCAAGGTGACGAATTTGTCGTTCAGATGCAGTTCCATACGTTCCGGGTAGAGCAGCAGTCCGGACTGGCCAATAACGCGCTCTTCCGACTTGGACGCATAATCGCCGTAGGCACGCCGAAGCTGGCTGCGTATTTTGGCCATGACGATCTCGTAATGGAAGGGCTTTGTCATGTAGTCATCCGCCCCGTTCTCAAGCGCCATCAGCTGGTCCATCTTGCCGCTGCGTGCCGAGATGACGATGATTGGGCAGGTGGAGACGGAGCGGATCTGACGGCACCAATAATATCCGTCGTAGCTGGGCAAGTTGATATCGAGCAGCACCAGATGGGGCTTATGGGCCTGAAACTGTTCGAGAACATGCTCGAAATCGTCGACGATCGTGCTGCCGTAGCCGTATTTTTGAATATGGGCTTGCAGCAGCATCGCAATTTTGCGATCGTCTTCTATGATCATGATATCGTACATCATCTGGCTCCTTTATCGAATGATAGAAATGCGGGGCAGCAGCTGCTCTTGCGGCTGCGTACCTTTGTCATCCTCGTACTGCTTGACCGCACGGGTTCCGAGTGCGCACACGATTTCATTTGTAATCGTTCCGGTCCGTTTGGCAATCTCGCCTGCTGTTATGCGCAGTCCGCCGTCCTCCCCGATCAATGTGACCGTGTCTCCCTGCTGCACGTCTTCGATGCCGCTTACGTCAACGGTCAGCTGATCCATGCAGATTCTGCCTACGATCGGGACGCGCCGGCCGCGGATCAGGACGCTGCCGCCCCGTTCCGACAAATCCCTCGGAATGCCGTCCGCGTAACCGATCGTAACCGTGGCCACCTGCGTATCGCGTGCAGCCATGAAGCTTCTGCCATAACCGACGGATTCGCCCGCTTTGATCGTATGCACGCGAGAGACTGTCGCTCGCTTTGAGCGATAATACCGGACGCAGCTCGACATTCATACGGGTCGTATCGCTTTCCAAGGATAATAATCCGTACAACGCGATTCCTGGCCTCGCCATATCCATTCGAAGCTCCGGGAAATTCAATATGCCGTAGCTGCTTTGAAGATGAAGCCGTCCGGGGTCCAAGCTTTCGTCTCTAATAACGTCTACGATTTGGTGGAAGCGTCTGATCTGCTCCTTGCTGAATGCTGCGCCATCGCAATCCAAATTGTCCGCTTCTGCCAGATGGCTATACGTGCCGGTTACATGCAGGCGGCTGTGCCGATACATCGATAGAATCTCCTCGGGATGATCGCTTGGCTCGCCGAGGCGGTTCATGCCCGTATCGATTTTGACATGCACCTTGAAGCTGCTGCCGAAATCCTGAAGCCGGCGCGCATCATCGGCATGGATCACCGTCTGCGTCAGCTTCCATCGGACCAGTTCGCCCAGCTGCTGCGTCGGCGTATATCCGAGCACTAGAATTTCGCCCTTCACGCCGTGCTTCCGCAGTTCAACACCTTCGCCAATCTCAGCTACCGCAAAATGACGGATGCCCGAGCTGTACAAGCGCTTGGCGACTTGGACGCTGCCATGCCCGTACGCATTGGCTTTGACGACGGCCATCATCGCCGTTCCTTCAGGAAGGGACTGCTGCAAGACGCGCGTATTATGGTCGAGATGATTCAGATTGATTTCCACCCAGGTGCGCTGTTGATTTGGCATCGGACGTTTTCGTTTTAACGTGAGTATAGCAATCGCCAGCGCGAACAGCAACGATAGTGCGGTGACGCTCAGGAAGTTGACCATACTGCTGCCGAGTACCACGGATTGAAGCCCAGCAGCCTTAACGCCGCCATGTACAAGCGCGATCACAAGCGGATGAAGCATGTACACCGACGTACTCATGCTTCGGATGATGCGGCGCTCCTTGCCGCCCAGCAGCAGCAGCAGCCGGAAAAGCGCATAGTCGGCTGGAATCAGCGCAATATACATATCATTATGAATCGGCATGCCGTCATGATGAAGCGCTGTTCCTTCCGCGATCAGAAGCGCGAAGGAGACAAGAAACATGCCTCCGTACCAAGCCGAGTCGCGCGGCGCCGCATCCCTTCTTCCCGCCGACGCTCCAAGTGCAATGAAAATCGGTGCGAACAGGAGGCCGTTGCGCGTCTGCCCGAACAGCTGAAACAGATGATCGTAAACCTTGGAAACAGGCCCGAGCTCCAACGATAGACCGTAATAGCTGTCCCCAAGCAATGCAATGCCGTACAGCACGGCAGCGACAGTCAGGACGTATCGATTTGCGATCCATGTTCGAAGCGCATAAACGAGTGTCAACCCGAGCATCATCGCAGGCAAATACCAGAGATGATAGAACGTTCCGCCCCAGAGCAGCTCGCGAACGATCGAATATCCGCTCCAAGGCTTGTCGAAATGCCCGCTGTATAGATTGAGCGGCGCATACAGCAGAATGCCGATTCCGTAAAGTGCGCCAATACGGGCCATGAAGCGCCGCCAAGCGCGCCAGTTCCATTGTCCTTCCTCTATCTGGCGGAAGAAGAAGAACCCCGACGCCATGAAGAAGATCGGAACGCCAAGACGGGCAAAAATGCCGGTCAAGATATAGTCGGAAGCCGGACTTATAGACATCAGAGGGCCGATATGAATCGTAATGACCAGAACCGCGGCAGCCAGCTTGGCGAGGTCGACAGCTCCATAGCTCTTGTTAGACATGACTGGCGCCGTCCTTCGGATACGCGGCCGTCACGATGAAGCCGTCCATGTTATTGCCGGATATTCGCCACTTTACCTCGCTTGCTTCCGGAACCGGAACTGCCGACTTTTCGTTCCAGGCTGGAACGTAATAAATCTCGTACCAACTCGCATCGTTCTCGAATATAAAATGCGTTTCTCCGAATGTATGGCGTTTCAAGAAATCCATATATTCTTCCAAACATAAATCTTCGTTCACCATAACCGCTGAATGCGGGAATCCCACATAGCGGAAGTGCCACGGCTCGCTGGCGATGCCGGTAATCGGCGTCTTCCCCGCCTGATAGCGCTGAATGAACCCGAAAGCAGCGGCTTGCTGCTTGAATGAACCACTCACGCCGTCATCGGGAAACGAAGGCCGGATATAATCCA
Organism: Paenibacillus sp. R14(2021); assembly: GCF_019431355.1. Classification (NCBI taxonomy): domain Bacteria; kingdom Bacillati; phylum Bacillota; class Bacilli; order Caryophanales; family Paenibacillaceae; genus Paenibacillus; species Paenibacillus sp. R14(2021). Next base: position 559,836 of record NZ_CP080269.1, on the reverse strand, counting down.
AGCTTTCATTAACAAGTCCAACATCCACGGCAAGTCCGGTCTGATGCTCGCTTGCCCCCGGAAGCGCAACATAGCTTTCCGTAAACACCGCACCGTTCGTTCGTGAGGAATTCAAGTATAACGCCGTCTGCGTTTCCTTGGAGCGATAGCCGCTTACGACGGAAATGCGCGACTTGCCGCCGCAGGCATCGAGCAGACCGCTGAGCTGCGACAGGCATTCCTCCTCTAGGGCAATCTGCGGCTCCATCTCGCCCGCTGCTTGCAAAATATCGCCGGACACAGCTCTAATTCGCGGCGGCAGGCTGCTTCTTACCGGATGCGCCTTGTTGACGAGGATCAGCGGACCGCTGAATTGCTGCTCCTCTCCGAGGTATATGGAGCTATATGAAACAGCTTGGAGCTCTGCGCTTCTTGATGTCCAGCCGTGTGCATCTGCTAATGCTTTTCTCGATAAAAGGTTCATAAGTGACACTCCTCGCTTCAGCTTGATGGCTTACTTGATTAAGCCGAGTGTAGCCGTTCAAGCCAATATCTCCTATTGATCCGTCTTTCAAATTGCTTACAATGTCGTAAGGTGACTAGACACGAAGCGCATCCGCAATCAATCTGTCCAATAAATCAGGAAAATCAAGACCCGCTTCGCGCATCATGCTTGGATAGCGGCTTGTGGATGTAAATCCGGGAATTGTGTTCACCTCATTGAAGTACAGCGTGCCGTCCGCCTGGAGAAACAGGTCTACCCGCGCTAAACCGCTGCAGCCAAGAACGCGATAAATACGCAGTGCCAGCTCACGTGCTTCCGTCGCTTTCGCTTCGCTCAAACGGGCAGGCAGATGAATGACCGACGTAAGCAGCGAATATTTCTCGGCATGGTCGAAGAAACCTCCGGTCAGCTCAATTTCATCCAGCTCTCCCGTCATGGGCTTCGCTCCCCCCAGTATGGCGCAGCCGAGCTCAACGCCTTCGATATGCGTCTCGATGATGATTTTGTCGTCATGCAGCAGTGCAGCCTCGATGCCTGCTGTAAGCTCAAAATCGTTATTCGCCTTCGTAATGCCGATGGAGGAGCCGGATCTTGCCGGCTTCACATACACCGGGTAAGACAGCTTACCGGGCTCGATTCTTCGCTCAGCCTCCCATACGTCTGCCCTGAGCGTAATCGAGGGCGGTACGGATATCCCCTCTGCTTGGATTATCGTCTTGGCGACGACCTTGTCCATGCAGATGGCAGACGACAAGCTGTCGCAGCCGACGAACGGGAAACCCGCAAGCTCCAAGAGTCCCTGCAGCGTGCCGTCCTCTCCGTTCTTGCCGTGAAGCACAGGGAACACAACATCCAGCGGAATGAACCTGTATTCCGTTCCCGCCAGTTCGAACAATCCCTTCATCGCCCGGTTCGATGACAGGAAGGCCGGCACACAGCTGGGATGCTGGCTCCATCGACCATCCTTGATTTCGGCTGCGCCGCCTCCATAACGATACCAATGTCCTTCCTGCGTGATACCGATCAGGACTATGTCATATTTCATGGGATCTAATTGTGAAATGACGGCAGCAGCGGATGACAGCGATACCTCATACTCCGTCGAAGCTCCGCCGAATAGAACGCCTAGTGTTAGTTTTGCCATATTCGATCTCCCTTTCCTTACGGCTTGATTGAATTCTTCTCAAGTGTAGCTGTTCGGATCCCCATTCTCCTATTGATTCGGCTTTCAACAAGCTTACAGCGTTGTAAGGATGACGCACTTGAATCCATTCCTTATGCTTGCGATCGAAACCTATGCGCACGAAAAAAAGCCGCCCGTTGAACGGGCGGCTTCGATTTGTATATATGTGTTTATTAGAACGTTTTTGCAAGTTCTTTCGTTAGTGATTTAGAACGTTTTTGCAAGTTCTTTCGTTAGCGATTTAGAACGTTTTTGCAAGTTCTTTCGCTTTAGCAATCGCTTTTTCTTTGATTGCAGGTGCTTCAGCAGGGTTCATAGCTACGCCTTCTACGAACAGAGGTTCGAAGGAAGGAATGCCTGTAAAGCCAGCGATTTTCTTCAGGTAGCTGAAGCCGCTCTCCATGCCAGCCGCTGGGCCTTCGGAGTATACGCCGCCGCTTGCTTGGATGTGAAGGCCTTTTTTGTCCGTCAACAAGCCGATTGGACCTTCAGACGTATATTTGAACGTTTTGCCTGCTACGCAGATGGCGTCGATGTATGCTTTTAGCACTGGAGGGAACGAGAAGTTCCACATTGGGGAAACGAACACGTATTTGTCAGCTGCTACGAATTGATCAACGATTTGACCAAGGCGCGCGATTTTTGCTTTCTCTTCATCGGACAATTGGTCGAAAGCCGTACCGGATTGAAGCTTGCCCCAACCAGCGAATACGTCTGCATCGATTGTCGGAATGTTTTCTTTATATAGGTCTACGTTAACGACTTCATCCGTCGGATTCGCCTCGCGGTAAGCATCGATAAACTCTTTTCCTACAGCCATGCTGTACGAAGCTTGATGATCATGCGGGTGTGCAGTAATAAAAAGAACAGTTGCCATTCTTAAAAACTTCCCTTCTTATTTGAATTGACTACTTTTAGTGCAAATTCATTATGCTTGATTTCCGAGAAATAAGTAAGTAGGCACAAAAAAGTGATCAGGTATCCTTTTTTATACCACCAGTATCTTCCTAAATAAAAAGAGCGTTAACAGCAACTTTGCCGCTCCGCCCAAGTTTACTCGCAACTCCTGAATAACGTACACAGTACACAGTACACAGCGCCATTCGGACGCCGCGGAATTCCCTATTGCTGCCGGAATTCCTGCGGCGTCATGCCTTTAAGCTTCAGGAACGAACGGTAGAACTGGCTCGTGCTCGCGAAGCCAGAGTCGCTGCTGATCTTCGCAATCGTTGCGCTCGAATGCAGCAGCTGGTTGATCGCTCCTTCTATGCGCAGCTTGAGCAAATATTGATACGGCGTCGTGCCTGTCGCCTCGCGGAACGAACGGATAAAATGATACCGGCTCTGCAGCGCAATGCCGGCCAGCTCATCCACGCGAATCGCATTCGCATAGCAATCTTGCATATAGGTCATCGCCCGCAGCATATGCGGATCGCTGATGCCAAGTATGGCAGGCTTAACGCTGCCGGCCGATGCTGGCTTGACTGAACCTGTCAGCTCGCCTACATAGCCGACAATCTCGCTCTCCACTTCCTGTACGGCAAGTGGATCAGCTGCCGTCTGTCCCTGCAGCAGCGCAACCATCCAGTTCCGGAAACGTCCGGTCACTTCGTCTGCATCGAACGTATACCGGATGTCGTGCGTGCTGCCGGCTTGATAGTCTGGCTGCATCGCATCCATGCCGCCTGCGCCTTGTTCGCGCACCTTGAGAATAATGACGCTCGTTTGTTTCCCGAGTTCAAAATGATGCCTGGCTCCCGGCGGCTGAATCAATCCGCTGCCCTGCTTCAATTCATAGTTCTTCTCGTCCTGCGTAAACAGGCAGGTGCCCTTGACGGGCAGCGTTACTTGCATCCAATTATCGTGCGCGTGGGAAATAGTCGCAAAATCATCCGTCCCCTGCCACAGCTCGATCCATTCCGTTCGAACTTTAATCTCCATCTCGCTTCACCCGCACCCATTATAGCAAAAATTGCGCGGTTGAAAGCACTATTCACAGGCGACCGCACGACCAATTTCCGTTAAAATAAGGAAAAACGAAAGGAGCAGTCATCATGACTCAAACTACCGTCCTCCATCCGCCGCGCAATCCCGCCATCTGGATGCTGCTCGGCGTCAGCTTCGCCCATCTGCTTAACGATGCCATGCAGACGGCCGTTCCTGCCTCATTCCCGTTGTTTCAGTCATCCATGCATCTCAACTTTACTCAAATCGGCTGGGTCGCCTTCATGCTCAACATTACCGCCTCCGTGCTTCAGCCGTTGATCGGCTTCATGTCCGACCGCAGGCCGATGCCGAATTTGCTCCCGCTCGGCATGGTGTTCTCGCTGATCGGCGTGCTGGGCTTCGCCTATGCGGATGCCTTGTGGATGCTTCTTGCCGCAGCCGTCTTCATCGGCATCGGGTCATCCGTGCTGCATCCGGAATCGTCCCGCGTCGCGCGAATGGCGGCAGGCCGCGGACGAGGCATGGCGCAGTCGGTGTTCCAAGTGGGCGGCAACACGGGACAAGCCCTCGCACCGCTCTTGGTCGCCTTCGTCCTTCTTCCGCTTGGACAGCACGGCTTCCTATGGTTCACGATCACAGCGGTCGCCGGCATTGCCGTCCAGTTCGTGATCAGCCGCTGGTACGCGGGCCAATTGGCCTTGGCGCCGGCGAAGCCCAAAGCTGGCGCGGGCGCAGACCGTAATACGCAGTCGCCGCATAAGCCGATGTTTATTCTCGGGACGATGTCGCTGCTGATCGTGCTGTTGTTTTCCAAATTCGTGTACATTGCCGGCATGACGGGCTTCTACTCGTTCTATTTCATGGATCATTACCATTTGCCGCTCTCGCGCGCTCAGATTTGCTTGTTCGTGCTGCAATTTGCCGGCATGGCCGGCACGCTGCTCGGCGGACCGCTCGCCGACCGATTCGGGCGCAAGACCATGATTTGGATTTCCATTGCCGGAACGGCGCCGTTCTCCTTGCTGCTGCCTTACGCGAGCCCAGCCTTCGCGATGGTGCTTTGCGGCGCCATCGGCCTCATTCTGATGTCGGGCTTCTCCGTCATCATCGTCTATGCGCAGGAGCTGATGCCTCGCCACGTAGGGACGGTATCCGGCCTCTTCTTCGGCCTTGCCTTCGGCATGGCGGGTCTCGGCTCCGTCGTGCTCGGCTGGCTGATGGACACGACGAGCTATTCGTTCGTCATCACCTTGTGCTCGTTCCTACCGCTTCTTGGGCTATGCGCCTTCCTGCTGCCGCGCGATGCCAAATTAATGAGAAAATCTGAAGTGAAGGCCTGATCGCCGCAGTTGAGCGGCTTAACCTCGAACAGAACCATATAAAAAGGCGACATCCTGAGCGGTTTACCGCTTGGGCTGTCGCCTTTTTCACGTGTACGATTATGTACCCCGCGCTTCCTTGAAGAAGATCGCTCGGATCGCGAATCGGGGCAGGATCAGCTGCCTCCTCCATCTGGACGGCTGATGGAGCAGCCGGTACAGCCACTCCGCGTGCAGCTGCTGCCAGAGGCGCGGCGCCCGTTTCACTTTGCCGGCCAGAATGTCCAAGCTCCCGCCCACGCCCATTGCCACGGTTGCTTGCAGCCGATCCTTATAAGCATGAATCCAGCGCTCGGCCTTTGGGGCGCCCAGAGCAACAATCAGCAGATCTGGGCGCAGCGACTGAATGTCCGATACGATACGCTCATCCTCCGACGCATCAAAGAACCCATGCTGCCTGCCAGCTACGGTTACCTGTGGGTAATTCGCCGCAATCACTTCCGCCGCGCGCTTATTCGTCGCTTCGTCAGCGCCCAGCAGACAGCGTGAAGAGCAGGTCGCAGCCCGTCACTCGCTCCGGAAGCGCGTTGCCCCTGATACGCGAAACCATGACAATACCTGCGCCGTCAGCCGTCAGCAGTTCTGCTTCGTCTATAATGCCGCGAAGCTCACGGTCCTTCTGGCAGGACATCGCGATCTCCGGATTCAGCGTAACCACGTGGTACAGCTCGTCCTTCTTCGCGGCAATAACATCATGAATACGAGTAACGGTTTCCGGCATGGTTAGCTTGGGAATCGGAATTCCCATAATGCGTGAATAGACATCCATCGATGCGAATCCACCTTTGGCTTGGAATATCCACATTTTAACACAGGAAGTCAGCCTAGACTATCGCTTCGAGGCCGTCTCCCCTGCACCGGATGACACTTATTTAATGATATTAAATTAATTATTTAATGACATTAAATCCGTATGCTGCAAATATGCCCTGCGCCTCGCTGGACTGAAGATAAGTAAAGAAATCAGCCGCCTCCTGCGGGTGCTTCGTTGCTTTCACAATCGCGCCCGGATACAGGATCGCCGAGTAAGCAGCGGAATCCACGGTAAAAGCGATACTGACCTGCTTCGAGGTCAGCGCGTCCGTCCGATACACGAAACCTGCATCTGCATTGCCAGTCTCGACATACTGCAGCACCTGCCTCACATCCTTGCCCTGCACGGTTTTGGCTTGGACCTTATCCCACAGCTTCGCGCCGTTCAAGGCTTCCTTGGCATAGCTGCCGGCCGGCACGCTCTCCGGGATGCCGATGGCAAGCTTCTTCACCTCAGGCTTCGCGAGATCGGCAATGGAAGCGACGGCTGCTTGTGCATTCTTCGGAACGACGACAACCAGCTTATTGGAGAGCAGATCCACTTGATCTGCGGGATCGATCAGCTGCTTCTCAGCCAAGGCATCCATATTCTTCGTTGAAGCGGACAGAAACAAATCGACCGGCGCCCCCTGCTCGATCTGCTTCTCAAGCGCGCCCGAAGCGCCAAGATTATACGTAATCGCCACGCTCGGATGCGCCGCTTCGTAACGCTGCTTCACGTCTTGCAATGCATCGGACATACTGGCCGCAGCAGATACGATGAGCTCGACAAGTTCATCGGAAGGCTTCGAATCGCTGTTCGGCGAGGCAGGGTTACCTTGCGTTGACGGCTGCGCCGGGCTGCCGGCTCCCGTCCCGCTGTCGCTCGCTCCCTTGTTCGCGCCGCCGCAGCCCGTCAGCATGATCGACACCATTAACATGAACAATAACCAAACCGCATGGCCTCGAATGAATTTAAACAATCTATTCCCTCCTGCATCATAACCCGTTATAACTAAGGATAGTTGGTTTTCATTATAAGCATTCCGCTTCGGCCTTGTAAACGTTGCTGCGGTCTTCCCGGCCCCAAAATGATACAAGGAGCTCAGCCTATTTCCATCATCCAAACTCATTTACGTTTATGATCTTTCCCGCACGGGCGAGATCCTGCTTGATACCTAATCGCATGAATGGCATCGCGCCCCCGACAAACAAAACCTCTGGACAAACGCCTGCGGCGCTCGTTCAGAGGTTTTGTTGAAGAAGCCTATTTCGAAGGATCCATCGCAATGATCCTATTCCTTATCGTCCTCGCCCGCTTCATCCGCAGAATCATCATCCGGCTGCGCATCCGGCAGCTGATCCTCTTCCTTGGCCTCCGCTGCCGTCGTCTCTTTCATCGCCCGCGCCGAGACCTTCGGCGGTTCGGGACGTGTACGCCCGTAGATGGACAAATAGATACCCTCAATATCTTCACCCGTAAGGTCGCCCTGCAGCAGCAGCTCCTCCGCGATGACATGCACGAAATCGGCATGCTCCCGCACCAGCTTCTTCACCTGCTGCATCTGATCCTTTAACAGCTCGTTGATCTTCGGACGCAGCATGCGAAGCGCCTCCGCCTGCGAACCGGTAGCGAGGAAGCTGAACAACTCGTCGCCCATTCCCACCATCCCGAGATATGCGCCAGCCATGGCCGTCGCCTGCTGCAGATCGGAAGTAACCCCATTCAGCTTCTTCCCGAGGAATTCCTCCTCTACCGCCCGCGCCGCCAAGCAGACCTGGATGCTTGCGAGAATTTCGCTGTCGCTCCGGTTGTAGCGTTCATGCGTCGGCTTCGTCGCAGCTAAACCAAGGGCGCTGCCGCGGCGAATGATCGTTACTTTCCATACGCGTTCATGCGGCTTGAGCAAATACTGCGCAACCGCATGGCCTGCTTCGTGGTAGGCGACATTCCGCTTCTCGTCGTCGCTCATGGAGCGAAGCGGCTGCTTCAATCCCCACTCGTACGTTTCCATCGCGACGCGGAAATCCAGATAGCCGGCAAGCAATGCCCCTCGCTGATGTGCGATAACGACGGATTCGTTCACAATATGCTTAATCTGAGCCGGACTATACCCGATCGTGTCGAGCGCAGCCTTCTCCGGCGTCAACGTATCATCCCGTCTGACCTTCTTCAAGTAATACTGGAAAATATCCACCCGGCCGTCATAGTCCGGCGTATCGATCCACAGCTGGCGGTCGAACCGGCCTGGCCGCAGCAGCGCAGAATCCAGCACATCGGGCAGGTTCGTCGCCGCAACGGTCAGCACGGCGGGACGCTCTGCCTTCTTCCGGCGCAGACCCACCATTCGAAGCAGCTTCGCTATCTTGGTGTTATCGATATTAGGCGGGTCCATTTGCAGCAGCAATTCATTGAGCAGGCCCGAACCGCCGCCCATGCCCATCATTCCGCCCATCATGCCGCCGCCGGACTGCCTCTTCATCCCAATCGCATCGATCTCGTCGATAAAAATAATGCATGCGCCATAGGCCTTCGCCAGCTTGCGTGCTTTCTTGTAGATCCGCATGACCTTTAAATTGCCGACGCCGAAGAACATGTTCTGGAAGCTCGGTGCCGACGCATAAGCGAAAGGCACCTGTGCCTCATTGGCAATAACCTGCGCCAAATAAGACTTCCCGGTACCTGGCGGGCCGCACAGCAGGAAGCCCCGAATCGCTTCCCCGCCCATGTCCTTGAAGGCTTTGACACCTTTCAGCAGCGTTACGATCCGCTTGGCGTTTTCCACAATTTCGGGATTCCCGCGGTAATCGTCCCACGTCGCCCCTGTTTCTCCGGGCAAAATCCAGTACGTTCGCCCTCGCGCAAGAAACCAGAAGAGCGCCGCGAATTGAACGATCATGAACAGCACGGCAAAAAGCAGTTGGAGCAGCAAGCTGAGCACACTGAACGTAACCATCCAGACAGACGGTCCTCCGGAATAGATCAGCCAAAACCCGATGCCGAGGACCACCAGCCAGATGATGAACGAACGCCACTTCACCCACTGATATCTCCTCATGGCACACACTTCCTTCTCAATAGAACGTCTTAACCCATTGTTATTAGTCTATGGATTAAAATATTCGCGCCAAAGAGAAACAATCTATCGATCTAACAAGTTATGGTAAGTTTCGTTCCGAAGCCGCTTAACCTTCAATAAACGATAGTAGTTTCATCCCATTCTGGTTAGAAATCTACAAGCAGCCGATCGTTCTGAATAATAACCGCGCGTGCCTCCGTTCGAATTCGCAAGCGGTCACCTCGATTCCAAATAGTCCTTCTTCAATAAGGAGAAGATCGCTGCGTCCATAAATTGATTCTTTTCAAAAAAATACTCGCGCAACAGTCCTTCTTCAAGAAAACCCGAGCGCAGCAATAATTTTCTGGAACGGCTGTTCGCAGGGTCGATGCATGCTTCGATGCGGTTAAGCCGCAGCTCTTCAAATCCGAATTGAATCACGGCTTTCAGTACTTCTGTCATAATTCCCCGATTCCATACGGACGGCGACAACTCATAGCCGATCTCGGATTTCATATGCTCCTTCGTCCAATTGTGGAAGCCGCATGTGCCAATAACCCGATCCTCTGTTTTGTGCGTGATGCCCCATCTATACCCTAGCGAACGGTCAAAACGCTGCTGCCAGTTGTTAATTAATTCTTCCGCCTGCTTCTGCTCTGTGAAACTGTCCACGTCATAATAGCGCGTAACCTCGTCCATGGCGAAATAATGGAATAGATCCTCTGCATCCTCACCGCGCAGCTGCCGCAGGACAAGTCGTTCCGTTTCGAGCGTGGGGAAATTAGCCATTGGTATCCTTCCTTTCTTCTGATCTTCCGCTTAATTATGGATTTGGACATGTTGCACAACATCGCCATTTCTTTCATCTACTATAGAGAATCTAATAGAAAAGAGGTGATTCGAGTGGCTGGTAGAAAAGCTCTTCGGCAGCCTGATTTAGTTCTGATCAGTTGGTCGAGAAACCCCCTTAATGCCGGTTCTCCTCGCCGGATTATTTCCGCTCGCGTAATTGGAAGCGCTAGACCTTGCACTTCTCACTTGGTGCCGGGCGGGTTGCTTATCAATGCGCTAACCTGCTTATTGGACAATGACATCGGTTTTAAAATCGTATTTCGCAAGAAAACATCAAGCATCAGCGGCTATTTGTTGTTGCAGCGCTTTTGACTTTCATTCTTTCGGAGCAGCGATATCGCTGCTCTTTCTGTTTATTTCGCCATCCACTTCGCACCAGTCATGACGCAAACAAGACTGCCGGAATCGACAGTCTTGTCTCAGAACAGGTAATGGAGTAACGATCAGATCATGATCGCAGGACTGCTTACCCGCTTGTCCATGATGGTTTTGATGTCCTTCACCAATTGGATGGAGGCTTCGATCTCCACCTTCCTTGTTGAGACGCTTTCGACGCTGCAGCCAACCGGAATGCCTTTCTCGATTCCGAACTCCAACAGCTCTTCGAATATTTTTTGCGTCAGCTTGATGGACTTGTCCAAGACATCATGGGAATACTTCAGATCGTTTTCCAGCCATTTCGGAATGCTGATGCCAAGCCACTTCATGAACTCCAGCGTTTTCGCGGAACCGCAAGGCGCAATATTAAATAAGATCGGCACCATTTCCAGTTCATTGGCGGTGCAGTAATAATAATAATCCGACAAGAAATTTTTGGAGGCTTCTACATTATAGGTAGCCTGCGAGACGAAGAAGCTGCATCCGTTCTTCATCTTATTGACGACCCGTACATGCTCGTCATGCTTGACCATATGCCGTTCGGGAATGACTACGCCGCCTAGCGTCAACTCGTCATGGAATGGCTTGCTTAATGCATACGCTTCATCTAACGCCAAATTCACCTGCTGCTTGCTCGACGAGCTGCCTACGAATACGGAATACCGTTCTTGCTCGCTTCCCGTCTTCAGCCAGTCCTCGAACTGCGATTCCGTATATTTGCCTACGCTTCGATAAATGATCTTGGGAACCGTCAGCTGGTTAAAATAGGTGCCGCTGTAGGTAACCGGGTCGATCATTTGGGTATAAGGGAATGGCCTCTCCTCTTCCATCCGGTCCGCTTCCTCTTGGACGTCATACAGGATCAAGGCGTCAATCTGTAACTCATTGATACGCTCGCACTGCTTTCGTGCAATCTCTGCAAGCTTCTCCGGCGTATTATCTGCCTTCGGAGGCGTCATGCCATACGTCAAAATCCCGGTTTGCTTTGCTTTTATTTTGTCTCTCAACACCTGCGCCACGTCCTCACCCGATGATTTCCACATTCATTGTAATCGTATTATTCGACTTCAATACCCCCGTTTCCTTTGACCTATATAATGGGAATGGCGTCTTCCGCGCTCCCTCCACCCTTACACTCACATGGAATGCGCAGATTCTCGCGCGTCCTGCCCCTTGCGCCTTGTAAGCAGACTGGGATCAAACCAGATTTGCGGCATGCAGATGCTCGCCTCCTTAGGGGTGAATGTTAATCGTTCTCTAAGACAACAGCCAGCCAGAGCGCAATCCGCGTTCCAGCTGGCTGCTATCCTCGCTTGAGGCCATGCAGGGGATCAAACCTCGCCCCAATACACTTCCGTCTCGTAGTCAAACTGAATCTTACCGTCCTCCGCATTTGCATCGAAGAGCTCCCGCAGCGCCGCAATCATCGGCTCATAATGCGGATGGCCGGGCATCGGGCTGTAGGAGGAAGATTGCAGCCGCCCCTTCAAGCTTTCGTAATCGAACGCTTGACGCATCGTAAACCGGGCTTCCTGCATCGTCTCCGGCTTGAAGAAGGCAGCGAGATCCGCAGAAGAGATGTTTTTGTGCGTCATCTGCTCGTAGTCGGTCGCGAATCTGCGCAGCAGATCGTCATATCCCTCTCGGAACGGAGTGCCCTGCGTAAGCCGCGAATTCCAGATCAGCACGGCTTGCCCGCCGGGCTTCAGAATCCGTTTAAACTCCGCTTGCGCCGCCGGCCGGTCAAACCAATGAAACGCCTGCGCGCATACGATGAAATCCACGGACTGGTTCGTCAACGTAGTCGCCTCGGCTGATCCGCACACCGCGAGAAAATTCGATTCCTGCGCCAGGGTCGCTTCCGCCGCTGACCGCATTTCGTTGTTTGGCTCCACCGCGATAATGCTGCTTCCTCGTTCGAGAAGCAGCTTCGAGAAAATCCCTGTTCCTGCACCCACGTCTGCCACGACCGAATCCGGCCGCAAGCCAACCACAGCGTACAAATGGTCGATGGCCTCCACCGGATAGCTCGGACGAAACTTCACATACGTATCCACCCGATCCGAGAATCGTTCCTTGCTATTCATTGCCCGGCACGCTCCTTGTTTGATGACTTAAGCCCCGGCGATTATTCCTTTCACCGGCTGCATGATATCAAAATATACGTTCCCATCCGATAGAATCGGCTCGAACGTATCCAGTCCCTGCTGGACGGCGTAGACTGCCCGGCCTTCCTTATCAAAGCCCGCGCCGTGACATGGGCACAGGAAATACAATCCCTTAATCCCGCCGCTGCGTTCGGCCTCAGCGGCTGGCTTTACCGTAGCCCAGATGCGAGCACGTCGGAGACATAATTAGCAGTCTGCCTGCCTCGTCAACCGTCACGTAGACGAAGCCCTTCACCGGTTTCGTATACCATGCATCTACGATTTCGGCTTCGTAATCATAGACGGTCACGCCCTGAAGGAGCTTCAGATCCGCAGCTTTTCCAAGCAGGACGATGTTCTTCGGAGGCGCTTCGCTGCCGACTTTACGATGCGTAACCGCGCCATAATAAAATAACCCTGTACATCCCGTAAGTATACCGCCAATGCCAATGGTTAGTTTAGCGGCACTACTGAGAAAAGCTCTTCGGGTGACTCTCTTAGGAGACATGCGTTGATCTATGCAAATGACCTCCTTCGCGGCGGTTCGAAAAAATTCGCGTCACACCTGTCCTTGCGCTTGCTGTTCTTGCAGCCGTCGATCCAACATTCCCTGCACCAGCCAGGCATAGATGATATACCCGATCAACACAGCCGCAGCTGTCAGAATGAAAGGCAGCGAATAATGATTCCCAGCCAAAATATAACCTGCCCAATACGATGCGATCGTATTGCCGATGCTGCGGGACACCGTCCGCATACCCGCGAATAGATTGCGCTCCCCTTCGGCTACAGCCGACATGCATTCGCTGTCGGTTAAATTGTTCAGCATCGTGAAGCCCGTTCCCCGCAGGAGCAGCAGCACGGCGAACACGGCAGCCGGCATGGCGGCCGCCATCAGCGCTACGACGAGAACATTATAGAGAAACAGCACGACGAATGTCTTGCGGCTGCCCCACTTCTCCACGAGATAAGGCATCGCGATCGACCCTACGAAGAAGAAGAAGCCGGACAGCGCCAGCAAACCGGAAATATTCCCGTCCTCCATATGAAAGCGGAACTTCAGTATGACATTCAGAAAGGGACTGAGCAGCCCGAACGTAAAACCGCCGTTAAATATAAGCAGCGAGAGAATGAGCAGGAAGTATAACGAGTGCCCTTTCTTCCGCGCAGCTGGCTGCTCCGCGAGGCTTCCGCCAGCTCCCGCTTCTGCACCCTCATCCGCTCTCGCATTCGTGGACGGGAGCAGCAGTCCTCGTAAAATGCCGGACAAGCCGAGGCATCCACCCGCGACGAAGAACGCATATTGATAGACCGTGGAATGCCCAGGGAGCCAATCCGGCAAATAACCGCCGATCCACGTGCCGACGCCGGTGAAGAACGTAAACATGGCGAACAGCAGCGAATACGCGCTCGTCTCTTCCTTCTTGCTTCGGCAATATTGGAAGATTAATTGAATTTCGGAATTTACGATTGCCGTAATGCCAAGCGACCAGATCAGCTGCGCTGCGGTGACTTCCGTCATCGTCGTTCCGAAGCCGAATAGCACTAGCGACAGAAACGCAAGCAGCATGCCGGCGACGAGCATCGGTTTACGCCCGACACGCTTCACAACGTAGCCCGCCGGCAAGCTCGTCAGGCCGACCGTCAGTGCGCCGAGTGAGGTGATCTGTCCAATCGCACCTTTGGAGAACCCGAGATCCAGCAAATGCAAATTTAGAATGAGACTGAATATCCCTGCCCCAATGCCAAACAAACTTTCCGTTGCAATGAATCGCTTCACGCCCGGAGATAAATCACGGACTAAATTAACCGTATACGTCCACATCGATGTGCCTTTCTTCTTGCTGCATATAATGTGTTTATCTTACATGGAGGCGCTTGCCGGTTCAACCTCAGTCTTCCGGTTCTTCATAAAATTGAAAATATTGGCCGATTTGCGTATCGCACCCCGTCAATAGGTATGTCTTCGGGCCATCGTTCTGGCTCTTCAAATCAACGCCGGCGCACACTGCGCTTGGCCTGCCTAGATTCGTTCCAAGCGGATCCATGGCGTTATCGTATGTAAAATGAATACGCTGGCCGTCATACGTCAGCTCGCTGAAGATCGGGGCACCTTCGAGGGAGTATTCGGTGATGCGCACCTGCTCATGCTTGAACCTATGCTTCTTCACGGCGGTCAGAAATTGACGCCATTTCCCCAGGTTTCTGTATGTGCCGTGATCGTTCACGACGTCGCCGTTCTGAATAGCCTGCTCCACGGTATAGGGCTTCGTTGGTATCGGAAACCCTTCCGCACCGCCGCTCCCGAACGCAGATCGCTGACAGCCCGACAATAATACGGCCGCCAGCAAGAACGGCAGGAGTATCTTCTTCTTCATCCGCCTTCACCTCTTGTCATTTCAACGCAGCCTGCGGCCGGAAAGTTTCGGTGGATTTCCAAATACTTACTTGTTAAGCCTTCTAGGCCCGCACAACCATCAGCATATTGCTGTTCGGGTCGCGGAAGACGAACCAATGATTATGCTCGATTGCGCTCGCCAGCTCCACGCCCTGTTCCTGCATGAAGCGGTAAGCGCCTTCAAGATCCCCGGTCGGAAGCATGGCCGACGGCGTCTGATAGGTTGTATTCACTCCAACATTTGTAAATCCCATCAAGTACTTTTAATTATAGTGAAAATCGACGGTTTGGCTATGGCGAATGTGCTGAATCCCGTATGCCGCGCTGCGATCATCCATTTCGCAGCGCGCCTGCCCTTCGTTCGGTCAATTCGATTTCACCGGCCCTCCCTTAAGCAGCACGGCAAGCTCCGACGTGTATCGGGCCAGCTGCACGCTGATTTCCGAACGCATCACGTCGCGCGTCATACCGAACCGGTCCTCGTAGCCCCGGCAGTAATACCGGTGGTACACGACCAAGTCCGACTGCTCCTCACTCAGAATCCGGATATTGCGCCGCTTCAGTTCCCGCCGCAGTCCGTACAGATCCTGCACGATGCGGTCCAGAATCTTCTGCCCAGCCATCAAATACCCGCGTTTCAAAATATTCGTGGTATGCTCCACGTCGGCGATGCTCTTCTCCACCATCTTCTCCATATGCGGCAGCAAGATATAGTCGCGCAGCATCGTCCGCTCTTCCATCGTAATGATATTGCGCTGTTTGGGCACGGGCGCCTTCGCGGCCGCGGCATCCTGGCCGCCGCCTCCGGCATGCTGCTGGTCATACTGCTCCGCATGCTCGGTGAGTAACATCTTGGATTTCCATCGTTCGTTGCCGTCCAGCCTGCTCATTTGTAGTGTCCTCCAATTTGCTCTGCCCTTTCCCGCGCCACGCCGGCATCCAGCAGCGAGGAGGCGCGCATAATCGCATCGCTCCCGTAGCGGTCTTTGATCTCGTCGATAACCCGTTCCTTGCGGTAAGCGCGGGCCCGATCCTCAAACAGCGTCAGCTGAATGGCGCTGTCGTCCGTCAGCTGCGACAATGCAATACTGAGCCGGCTCACGGGCCGCCCGCTCCAGTGCGCCTTGAACAGCTTCAGCACGGCGGCCGCCACCTCGTGAGTCAATGACGTCGGCTGCGGCAGTGTCATCTGCCGGCTGAACCAGCTGGAGCGGACGCCGTCGGTTTCCGCAGCCGCGACCGATACGACCGCGCCGAGGAATCGATTCCGCCTCGTGCGCTGGCAAACCTCCACGACCAATTCCAGCAGTACGACCTCGATATCCGCCAGCTCGCGGTACAGATTCCAGCGAAGCGCCTTGCCGTGGCTGACGGATTTCAGCTGATGCCGGATGCCCGCTTCCACGGGGCTCGGGTCGATGCCCCGTGCCGTCTGCCAATAGTAACCCGCCTGAATGTCGCTCTGCTTGCCCATCTCGCGCCGCATGCGCCGCTTGAACTCGCCGAAATCCATACGGGCGATATCGCCGATATACGATAACCCCATCCGGGTGAAGTGACGCGTCATCGCCGAGGCGACCATGAACATCTGATGCACCGGAAGCTGCCACAGCGTGGATTCCAGCTTGTCGTACGAGAGCTCGAAGACGCCTTCCGGTATTTTTTTGGCATAATTGTCGGTAGCCATCTTGGCCAGAATCTTCGTAGGTCCGATACCGACCCGCGACAGAACGCCCGTCGACAGGAGAACATCGTGCTGGATGCACGCAGCCAGCTCCTCCGGAGAGCCGAAATATTCCAGAGAACCCGTGACGTCGAGAAACTGCTCATCGATGCTGTAAGGCTCCACCAGCTCCGTATACGATTCAAAAATTTCGGTAATCAATAAAGAGATTTGGATATACGTTCCCATCCGGGGCCGGATTACGACAAGCTCCGGACACCGGGCAAGCGCCTCTCCGACGCGCGACGCCGTGGTCACGCCGCGGGACTTGGCGATGGGACACGCCGCGAGTATAATGCCGTTCATCCTTGACGGATCGCCTACGGCAACCGGTTTATCGCGATACTCCGGGTGGGCAGCCTTCTCCAGGGAGGCATAGAATGACTGTCCGTCGATCAGGAAGATTTGCCTCGACATCGGTGATCCCCTCCACGAAAGCGAATATATGTTCGTATAAATATTATATACCGAACATACGCTCTTAATGCAAGGTCAAAATCTGCCTGCATGCCCATTTTTTATTTTCGCCCCCTGGCATACCGCTAAACAACAAAAAAGCGGCATCCAGCGCTTACAGCAAGCGCTGAACGACCGCTATTTACCACCGTTTTCGAAGATGGATCCTATCCCTGCACGGAATGCCGTTCTCGTAGATCGGCTCCGCGTAATGCTTGATAAAATAATCCGGCTCCACGCCGACGATACGAAAGCCGCATTTCTGGTACAAGGCCAGCTGCTGAAGGCTGGAGTTGCCGGTTCCAATGTGCATCTGCCGATAACCGAGCTCCGCGCTGTACCGGACCGCGTGCTCGATGAGCCGCTTCCCGAAGCCTCTGCCCTGATGATCCTCGCGTACCGCTATATTTATGATTTCCATCGTATCCGGTCCAGCGGCCAGCAGCAGACAGGCGCAAATAGTTTCATTCTCCAATTCCGCTACGAAGCAGACGCTCCGATGCACATAGGCTTCAATAACCGAGCGATCCGGATCAGCAAGCAGAAGCAGCGCATAAGGCGGCGCTTCCCCGGGCTTCAACATTCGAATCATCGCGGGTACGTCCTCCTCTCGCCATATCTCATGCAGCGAGTGTTGCAGCTTTCTCTATAACAGCGTCAGCAGCTCGTTCAATCGCTTGATCGCGTGCAGCGGCTTCGCTTCGAGGCCGTCCCGCCAAGGCTGATTCGCTTGCACCCAGATGGTCGCCATGCCGCAGCGAGCCGCGCCCTCGATGTCATTGACGGGATGATCGCCGATGAACAGACATTCCTCCGGCCGAACGCCCAGCCCGTCGGCCGCCAGTCCGAAGATGCGGGCGTCCGGCTTTTTCACGCCCGCCTCCTCCGACACGAGGATAAGGTCAAAATCGCCCCGGATGCCGAGGTGATCGATTTTGCCGTACTGGACTTGCGTCGTGCCGTTCGTGACGAGCCCGATCCGGTATTTGCTCTTCGCGCGCTCGATCACTTCCCGCGCCTGATCCGCCAGAACGGAACTGCTCGCATAGCCCGTCTTCCAGTGCGCCATCAGTTCGCTATGCAGGGGCCGAACCTGCCAAGGCAGTTCATCAAGCAGCTCGGTGAACAGCGCATGCCTGTCCTTATAACCGTCCTCGTCCAGCTCCACGATGCGGCGCAGCATCGCCCGCCGATCCTCCACATGGCCGAAATGCGTCGTCAGGAACGCCTCCGCGAATCCGCTGAACGTACGCGTCCGATCCAAGATCGTATTGTCCAAGTCGAACAAAACCGCTTTAATCCGCTCCATCGTTCAGTCTCCCTTCACCCGTATGCACGCCTCGTCCCGGCTTTGCACGAATCGCCCTCTTGCCGCTCACACTTCTGCCGTTAGCTTCCTCACGGCCAGCGTCACGCAATCCGAGGTCAGCTTCCCCGGCTGCCCTTGCCGTTCAATATCGAAGGCCAGCGGTTTAACGAGCCGCCTCAGCACTTCCCAGCCCGCATACTGCCGATCCAATAGCGCCAGCAGCTGCTCCGCCGCCAGGTTAATCTCGAACAACGGGTCGAGCTCTTCGCTCGTAGCGACCAGCGTTTCCCGCTGGTTCGTACCGATCACCAAACAGTTAATGCCGTTAACCTTCGTCCCTCGAGCCATCTCCGCGAGCTTATCCCCAGCGCATCGATCGTGCAGACATGCTCCAGCGCAGACACCGCCACAATATAATCATAGGCGCCCGGCTCAATCTCGAACGCTTCTATGCCGGACAACACCGGCCGGATGAAGGCGTCCACGCCGAACTCCCGGCTGTAAGCGGTCAGTCCGCTAATCGCCGATTCCAGCACATCCACGCAGACGACGCTGCCCCGGCGATGCATCAAGCATTCCGCAATCGGAATGCTGTTTCTGCCGACGCCGCAGCCCAGGTCGAGCACGGTCAGCTCCTCATTGCCGTCGAAGGCTTCGAGCAGCTCCATTACTGTCTGTACCGGCTTATGCAGCCAAGAACCGGGCTCAAAGAGCTTGCTCCGCGCATAGCAATCGTCGTGGTACTGCTTCTCTTGTTCCCGAATATAAGCGACGCGATCCATGCCTTCACGCTCCCTTGCGAACAATTAACCGATGATTTTCTGATAGCTGGCAATGTCCAGCCGCCGTCCGAATTTCAGCCCGACTTCCTGAAAATGCGCGCACTTCACATAGCCATGCCGATCGAATAACCGCATGCTCCGTTCATTCTCTGTGCAAATCGTAGCAACAAGCACATGAAATCCACCTGCACGGCAGGCCTCCTCCACGAAAGCGATCGCTTTGCTCCCGACGCCGCGCCCCAAATGGTTCGGATCGAGATAGACCGTAACTTCCGCCGTCACGTCGTAAGCCTGCTTGTTCTTATGCTGCGTGAGGAGCACATAGCCGATCAGTACATCACTTTCCAAGATAGCGAAGGTTTTGAATTTGGGACTGGCGTTCATGACGTTAACGCGAATCTCGTCCAGCGTCAGCGGCTCCGTGTGAAATGAAACGGTCGTATGCTCCACGTAATAGTTATAAATGGCTAGTATCTTCGGCAGATGCGACTCGTCGACTTCTTTGAACAAGGTGGCAGGTTCAGGTTCGGTAGGCATGTTTGATTCTCCTCGCAGGTCGATCTTCATAAGTCTTCACTCCTAGCGTTTTCTCATCGTGATCGCATACGCTTCGAATCCCGCGCTCCGCCAGAAACGCTCGCCGGCGGGGTTCGAGCTGAGTACGTCAATAATAACCGTCGCGCCGGGAGGAAAAGCCCGCTCCTGCAGCAGCTGAACACCCGCCCGCCCAATGCCTCTTCCACGGTACGCAGGCTCAATATAATACTGGCGCAGATAAATCTCCTGCCGCTCCGCGTCGTAGGGATGACGCCGCAGCTGATAGAGCGCATAGCCGGCAATCGCAGCGTCCAGCCGCAGAATCGCGCATGTGTAGCCCGACGCCATCAACTTCAACATCCGTGCCTCCAGCTCGTCCAAGGACATCGGATTCTCGCTTTGCTCGTCTAGAATCAACTGCCGGTTCATGCGCGCCGCAAGCGCGGCATCTTCCTTACCCGCGAAGCCGAAAGTGAGCTCTTCCAGTGCGATCCCCCCTGCTTTCTTATCCGATCCCTGTGCCCGCAGCAGCTTGCTCTGGCCAGCATTCATCTAAGCATCCGAAGCGCCCGGCTTCCAGCCGATTTTCTGGCTCCATCTGCTCGCACTGCGCATCATATCCCAAATGTAGGGCTCTTTCTCCTCCACGTACCGTTCGCGGTCATTCCGGTGCGAATTAGCCAGCGCGTATTTGATTGCCGCATATCGCTTCGCTTCATGCTTGTGCGCCCGTACATAATCTCGGAAAAGCAGCGCGAACTGCTCGGAGAAGCTCCCCTGCTCGCGAACATGAATATGCGTCCGGCGCATCCCTTCCGATTCCCGGAAATACCGCTTGGATAAATCCAAATTGTCCATCCGGCGTACGTAGCCAAGCGATGCCAGTCCTTCCGACATGGCCTCCAGATCCTCGAGCAGCGCAATCGATATCTGAATATCAATGACCGGTTTGGCATCCAGACCGGCAATCGAAGTCGAGCCTATATGGTCGATGCGAAGCGCGTGTTCGTGCAGGCCCCTGCGAAGCCCGGAGCCGATCTCTGCAAATTCGGCTTTCCAGTTGGGGTCATAAGGAACAATGACAATAGCATCCTTCATCGGCTGGCCCTCCTTATCGCCCGAAACACGGCAAAAATAGCCAGATAGAGCGCAAAGCACAGCAAGAAACAAGCGCCGTAACCGACCCAACCTACATGGAGGACCAAGAAATAGCTGTCATGGTACTGGAAGTCCGTCTCCTGATGTTTAATTACAGCTTGCGCGCCTAATAGAAGAAGATAGATGATCAAAGGCACCGCAGCAGATACAGCTACAGCGGTTGACAGTTGACGTAAACGCATGTCATTCCCCCTTCACTGCATATATGTGCGCATATCTGGCTTAACATTCCGGCGCCAGAGCCGCCGAAGTCCTCTGCAGTCCAGCAAGCCTATGCCGTACCCCAACGAATTCAGAATGGGAGTGAACACTACAGAAATTAATGACATTAAATATAGGCCTATCGGCATGGACACGACGTGTCCGCGCAACGATTTCTTGCGAATGAGATTCCAGCCGAGGAGAAGCGGAGAACATGCCGCTCGCCTCATCGCATTCCTTCCCGATCCCGACAAATGGCATAGGCAAGCTGGTACAGCTCCGCCAATTCGAAGCGCCCGTTCCCTTGCAGCCTCCGAACCGCTTCATCGAGTTCTACCGCCTCGACGCATACAATCTGCTCGCCGTCAGGAGGATTAAGCGGTTTGCCGACGATCCTGACTTCCCCGTAACCAACGACACGCCGAAATCGAGGATAAGGAATATACGGCCGATAAGGGGCTGCGGCGCTGGATTCGCACAGAAAGCAGCCGAAGATCCGGTAGGACACAAGCTCGGCACCGAGCTCTTCCGCCATTTCGCGCCGCAGCGCAGCCCAATAGGACTCCCCTTCTTCAAGCGTACCGCCGGGCAGCTCCCAGCGTCCGTTCTCCTGCTGAATGACCACGACTTTGTTCCCGACAAAAGGGATGATGCTGACATTGCTTACAAGCGACTCGTCGCCCGCGTCTTCCGCACGCGCAAAAACCGCCGTGACCGGCCCCCAATTAATCGGCCGCGCAAGCGTCGGAAATTCCCTGCCGTCCAATGCATCCATGTCATTCGTCTCCCTTTCGGTTTCTTACGAACGCCGAGGAATAGGTACCTTGTTCATAAATTAAAGCATTCAACTGCTGGCCGTAGGCGCAGCCGCCGTCAATGCCGATTTTATCGCCTCCGAACCAAACGGCGGCAGAGTCTTGCAGCTCCGACGTTCGCGTATGGCCGAAAATAACCAGTCGGTCCACCACCGTCTTAACATGAAGGAATTCACCTTTAATATTCATAAAGTCGTGCTCCGGCTGTTCCTTCCAATTCGCGTACAGCGGATTCAGGCCAGCATGCACATAAATATGTTGGAGATTTTCATGATAGAGCGGCAGCCCTTGGAGAAATGCAATATGCTTCGCATAGTTGCCGCTCAAATACTGTGAGAACTCTTTCAAATCATACGGATCGAAGGATTCACTGCGGATCCCGGCATAGCTCTGCAACGTCGTCAATCCCCCATGTTCCATAAATTTTATTGGAACTTCAGGATCATGGGATATCGCCAAATCGACCAACCGCTGGTCATGATTGCCACGGAGAGCAATGACATTGGGCTGTCTGGTCAATTCCATGACTAGTTCTACGGTTTCTTTGCTTTGCGGGCCGCGGTCCACGTAATCCCCCAGCAGCATAAGCTGATCCTCATCCGCGCGATAGTTTACAAGCTTCAGCAGCTCGTCCAGCTGTACCGCACAGCCGTGAACATCGCTAATCATGAGTATTCGTGTCAACCCGTCACCTTCCATCTACAAGAATGTTGGGACAAGAATGAGTGCGATGGCTGCCATCACCATAACTGCCGTAACAGGCAGCGTTAACCTCTTATTGCGCGGCGATGAATGCCAGCCCCTGAATTGAAGCCGGTTTCTGTACAGCACGAAGAAGAATAGAAAATTCCCGAGTCCCCGCAACAAATGCGCCGCAGGCTGCCCTGGCATATCGCGAAGCAAATATCGTTCCGCGCCATCGAGCACATACAGCGCAACAGCTAGCAGCAAGCAAATCCGCAGTAGTTCAAGACCAGCCGTACCCCATCTTGCCATGGATCGCGATCCTCCGCCTTTCATTCAGCGTTCAACCGGTCCGGTTCATTGTTTCACGCTGCAGACGGGAAGCTTCGTCCATGATCGTTTTGAAGATCTTCTGCACCATTTCGTTTGTAAGCGGACCATCGTTCAACTGATTAAGGTGGTTAAATATATGCCGTTCACGCTCGGGATCGAATACTTCTTTCGCCATCCCTTTCTTCACTTGACCGATCTCAATTGCGACCTCAGCGCGTTTATTGAGCAAGTAAAGAAGCTCCAGGTTCAGTCCGTCAATTTCAGCACGCAGCTGATCCAAGGTTTTCGTCATCGTGTCTCTCCCTCATTGTGTTCGACCTTGTTCATCATTTCCTAATATTGTATCTGATGGGGGCCGTTCTGTCTTTCCCTTTTTATTGGCAAGCTCACGTTCGCCCCAAGCCCCACCCGCCCCTAGAACACCTTCGGATCTCGGAGCTCCGCCCACTGCATCGCGGGCTGGCCCGTTTCCTCAAGCGTAATCGTGCCGGTAAATACCTGCTCCGCGTCTACATGGTCCCGATAATGTGCCAGCATGAAGGCATTAATTGTGGAAAAAGTCAGCTGCGGCCATGCTTCCTGATCAACCCAGAACAGCTCCCCCTCGTCCGAAGCGCGAACCGATCGTCCGGTCGTTCGGCCGAAATACACGTATTGCTGCCTGATCTCGGCTTCTTTCACCCGCAGCAGGATGTAACGAAGCTTCAAATCAATCAGCTCGGACGCCTGAATCCCCGCTTCTTCATAAATTTCTCGCAGGCATGCTTCACGCGGACTGTTCAGCTCATGCGGCTCCATATGCCCGCCAACCCCGCTCCAATATGTCTCCGCGTGCAGACGGCTGCCTGATTTTCTAATGAGCAGCAGCTCATCCCCGTGAAATAGATAGGCAACGGCCATTTGTCTTACTTCCATCCGACCTCTTCCTGCCGCTTACCCGCCCTCCGAAAGCGCTGCCATTTATAAAAGTGACCGCCTACAGATCGATAGCCATCTGAATGGTGATGACGTCCCGTTTATTTTCCATCGGAATCCGTTTCATGTCGTACGGTTTAAACCCATGCTTGTGATAAAAAGCCAATCCTCGCGCGTTAGTCTGATGACAGGAAAGCAGCAGCTTCTGCATGTGAAGCTCTGACTTGGCCTTATGCATCATCGTCTTCAGCAGCACTTCCGCTGCGCCCTGGCCCCGGTAGCGCGGAGACACAATTACGTTGCCCAGCCAGCAGCTTGTTTCCTGACAGTCGTACAAATTGGCGTAACCCGCCGTATGTCCTGTCGCCGCGTCGATTACAACGGTTGGCAAGCGCCGGTACTCAAGCAGCTTCATGATTTGATCCGGCGTCAGCGGATAGTGAAACCTCGGACTGACATAAAACAATTCATCCGCGGATTGCGGGAACGAAGCGATCCATCTGAGATCCTCGCCCATTAAGGACCGATGCGTAAACATGCCTGCTCCCCCTTTATCGAGGAGTGCCGCGGCATCTGCTTGCCTGGCCCTCCTGCTGCTGCAAAATCGAAGGGATCTATGATCCAGCTTCGCATAACCTTCTCCGACCCTACTGCTCGGAGAAGGACAACCCTTTCGCCTTCATCGCTTGGCGGATTTTCTCGAGCGCATTCGGACCGATGCCATGGAGCTTCTTGAAATCGTGCTCGCTCATTCGCGAGACATCCGCCAGGCTGGACAGCCCGGCGTTTGCCAGTGCGCGGTGGGCGGGCTTGGCCAGCCCGCCCGGAAAATCCTGCTTCTGTTGATTGCCTTGCTCTCTCTGCATGCCGTCCCTCCATTCTAGCGGATTGTGCGAATGGGCTTCTCGATCGCGTACAATTCATCGTCAATCTGAGCCATCTTCTCTTGAATCAATTTCCGAGCATCTGCGAGTGCTTGGTTATACATGTAAGGACCAAGCTCGCCGATCATGAAGTCGATCAGCGTCTCGGCGCCCAATTCGCCGATCGTCTCGGAGCGTTCCTCCTCGAAGTAGGTCTGCAGGCTGCGGATCAGCGCTTCCTTCTGCTCCCGCGGCAGTTTAATGGATGTGAACATCATGTAACCCTCCTGATTGTGGGACAACTATTTTTTCCTTCGGCCAAACAATATTCAAGCTATCACCTGCCCTCTTCCACGGCACCTAGTCCGCGATGTAATACTCGCAGCTCTCCAAGTCGATAGCATGCGATACCCATTGGCCGACGGCTTCCGCGTGTCTCTCCGACAATGTGAAATGACCGGTCACGGGATGATCCTTCGAAAGCCCAAAAAGCATACGAAGCTGATTGAGCGACACCGATACCAGTTCTTCTTCGCCCTCGATCGTTAATTCGCCTTTTCGCGTCCAAAATAAAGATCTGGCATCACTGCTGCTTAAGTACGGCGATACGCACTCATCCACGTACAGCCCCTGCTGCCTGGCAAAGCGCACAGCATCCCGGCATGGCCTGCTGCTGCCGATATAGAGACAGTCGTCGTAGCCGAAATGCACGAAGAAACGATTGCGGCGTACCAGCATGCACCAAATGATACTCCGGTAAGCCATGCTGCAAATGTCCGCGATCCTCGCGGCGTCTACGAGCTGGTCATCCTGAAGATGAATATCCGCGAATCTAGCTTCGAATAAGGGATCCACCTTGCTCCGCAAGTGAGCGGTCGGGTTGATGACGCGCACTTCGTCCACATCCGATTCACGAAGGAAAGCCTGTACTGTGTCGACGTATGCCGCTTCCGCTTGAACATAAGCCTCCATCGTAAGCGGCTCGCTCTCGCTAAGACGACTGCTCTCCGGCGGGCTCGTCCTGTCCTGCTTCATTTTAGCGCCGCTGGAATCCCGCTCGGAAGGATTATGTTTGCTGACCCGCCAATAAAACATACGCATGCCTCATTTTCTTCAATCAAATTGACCTTCTATTAAACGGATAAGGCCCGGATTGCGAAAAGGCCGACTGAAGAAAGCGCGGGACGCCATTCTCATTATTGCTTCCGATCAACCGGTCCGCCGCAAGCTTCACTAATTCGTGCGCGTTGCGCACGGCGTATTTCTCGTCAGCCGCTTCGAACATCGGCAAGTCGTTCAAGTTATCACCGAAGCAGACGAGTCTGTCAAACCCGTATCGGGCCTTCAAATCAAGCACCGCTTCCCGCTTAGTCGCCAGATAGCTTGCGATCTCGAGCCAGTGGTAACCGGGGGTGTAAATATCGGGACCATAGTGGCAGATGCAGGCCGCGTCCTGCTTGAACCTGTCGTTCGTCGCTTGCAGTCGTTCCGGCACATCGATGGCGTTTATCGTAATGATTGATTCATCCAGGCATTCCTCGTAACTGTCGACGAGCCTGAAACGGGCATCTCCGCCGCTCAGCCGATTGACGATGTAGTGCGCTTCGCTAGGATTGAAGACCCCTCGGTAATAGATGCGGGACTGACCATCTCGGTCGACCGTGTACATGAGCGGATTCAGCCCGGCTTCCAGATACGCGCGGATGATTCGCTCACCACGTTCGCGAGGCAGGTAATTTGCACGGAGATGCTTGCTGAGCCCGGTATCATAAATAAAGACGCCATTGATGAGCACAACCGGCAACTTCAAATGAATGCCTTTCATAAGGTCACGCGTGGATTCCCATGAACGGGCCGTCGCGATCGTAAATGGAAGACCTCGGTCGATCAAGTCATTCAGGATGCCGGCCGTTTCTGCGTTCACGGTCTGATTGTCGTTTAGCAGCGTACCGTCCAAATCGGAAACATAGAGTGTGCGCATGCAGGACTCCTTTGCTTGTATTGACATAATGCCGAACCTATTCAAATGTACGCCCTGAAGTGGAAAAATGTTGCATTTACAGGCATTCCAGCCTTTCGATCATCCTAACGACTAATCTAGCTGCTCCGCTTCCACACGCGATAAGCCGTATACACTGCGAGCAGGAAGCCCGCATAGACCGCTGCAGCCGGCAGCACCGAGCGCCAACCCTCCGAAATTCCGTCGCCGATAAAGGCGAAGATAAGCATCGCCGGAATTTTGCCGAGCAAGGAAGCTGCGGCATAGCTCAGCAAAGGAATAGACACAATTGCCGCGTAAATATTCACTGCCGTTTGGGGCAGAATCGGCATAAGCCGCGCCAGCAGAATGGATCGAAACGGATGCTGCTCCACCATCGACGTCCAACGCTCCGTCAGTCGGTAACGACGAAGCATGGCCCGTCCCCGCTCGCGCAGTGCATACCGGAACAGCCCGTACATGAGCAGCGCGGCAAGCCACGCACCGAGCAGACTGATCAGCGCGCCGCTCAGCGGTCCGTATAGAAACCCCATTGTGCCGATGACGACGCTGAACGGGATAACGGGGATGCATGCCAATAAGGCGACGAGCAGCAGAATGAGCGCAAGCGGCACAGTGCCTCCTTTCATCCATAGGAGCAGGCTGCTTTTGTTCAGCCACACCGCGCTCACGATACCGAGATAGAAAAGCAGAAGCAATCCGCGCCTTACTCTAGCTGCGCTGCTCCTGAATGCGGTTCCGACTTGCCTTGTATCTTTACTCATCCGCGTCTCCTAACACTTGTCGATATGTATCTGTAATCTACTGGAAGGAAACGGATATGCCTCGGAATAAAACGAACGAACAGCGCAAATCCTACTTCTATTAAATGACTGCGACTTCGCGAGGCCTGAACATGCCTTTACGAAGGCTGAAGACCGCGAAAGGCGGCCTCGACCAGCTGTTTCACAAACTCATCGCGCAGCGGCTCACCTGTGACCAGCATACGGTAAAAAATTGGCCCGTAAAGCAAGTCAACGCAAATCGCCAAATCCAGCTCTTTGCGCAGCTCCCCTCGTTCTATGCCCCGGCTCATCATCATAACCGCCTCGGATCTACGGGGATGTATATAGCGGGATCGACAAGCTTCCATTAAGACCTTATCTTGCTGACCTTCTCCGATAATTTCGGCGATTATTCTGCCTTGTTGACTTTCCATGAATCTGCACAGGTTCGTTGCGTGAATAAGCACGTCTTCGAAGACGCTGCCCGTATCGGGGACAGGAAGTCGATTTGTGGCCGCAGCCAAAAAACCATCCATCACCACGGCTGCTTTGTTGGGCCACCATTTATAAATGGTCGCTTTGCTAACCTCGGCGCGTTCTGCAATCTTCTCAACGGTCACGCCTTTAAATCCACTTTCCAAAAGAAGCTCATACGAAGCCGTTAAAATGGATGTTTGCGTAATCGGATTTCGCGGCCTGCCTCTGCTTGGCATCATGTCTCTCCTTCACCCAGCTATTTCCTATAGCTAGTATATTCATTTTCCAAGGCTAAATAAAGTTGGTTATTTACAAAACGGTACGTTCAGTATATATTTATTCCATTCCAATAAGTAAACGCATCGTTCAGTTATTGCCCTCACTGGCGATACTAAGAGGAAGGATGATACGAATGAGTCAACCACGTCCGGAGAATAAGCGAATCTCCGCGGGAATCATGTTCTTATTGGCTGCAGCATGCGGTCTTGTTGTTGCTAACCTGTATTACTCCCAAACGCTTGTCGGCCTGATCAGCGCCGACCTCAGCATCGCGCCGGGAGCGGCCGGACTTATTGTCACCATCACGCAAATCGGTTATGTCGCAGGCCTGCTCTTTATCGTTCCGTTAAGTGACATGCTCGAGAATCGCCGGCTGATCGTGGCCATGGTTGCATTTATCGTACTCGCTTTGTGCGGGGCTGCTTTTGCTTCCGGGTCGCTGATGTTCATGACCGCGTCGCTAATGATCGGATTGGGCTCAGTCGTTGCGCAGATTCTAGTACCCTTCGCTTCTTATTTATCAACTGAAGAACAGCGGGGCCGAGTTGTTGGCAATGTCATGAGCGGACTCTTGCTCGGAATCATGCTGGCACGTCCTGCCGCGAGTTTGGTTGCCGGCGTCTGGGGGTGGAACGCGATCTTCGCTATTTCTGCCGCGCTGATGGCCTTGTTAGGGATTTTGCTAGCCTTCATGCTGCCCGTACGACGGCCAGCAAGCAGCCTGCATTACGGGCAACTGGTTGCTTCCCTATGTAAATTATTCATAAAAACGCCAATTCTAAGGCGCCGAGCGTTCTATCAGGCTTGCCTGTTCGCGGCATTCAGTCTATTCTGGACGACGGTTCCCATACGATTGACGCAAGTATACGGCTTGTCCCAGAAAGAAATAGCGCTGTTTGCTTTGGTCGGCGTGGCAGGCGCTGTAGCTGCTCCAATCGCCGGAAGATTGGCGGATAAAGGTCGGACGCGCTCGATTACGCTGGGCGCCATATCCCTCGCCGTTGCGTCTTTCATTATCTTGGCGCTTGTTCATGCCAATCCGCACGTATCGGTCGCGCTGCTTCTGCTTGCGGCGATTATGCTAGACATGGCGGTATCCGGAAATCTCGTTGCCAGCCAACGGGCGATTTATTCGCTCGGCCAAGAAACAAGGGGGCGACTCAACGGCCTTTTCATGGCCATCTTCTTCATCGGCGGGGCTGTCGGCTCGTTCATAGGCGGCTTGGCCTATGCGCACGCGGGATGGACGACTACCGCATGGATCGGAGCGCTGCTGCCATTTGCGGCCTTCGTTTACTTCTTCACGGACCGCAAATCCTAATGTCACAATTTCAAGGCGCAGCAAAAAGCAGCCCCTCCTCTTCCGAGAAGGGGCTGCCCCTGTTCCTATAACGTGCTCGTTACAGCGTCTTACGCATATCCACGTGCGGAATGCCCGCGTCCATGTACGGCTCGGCGGACACTGTCGTGTAGCCAAGCTTCCTGTAGAAGCCTTCCGCAGAGCACTGCGCTCCTAGTATGGCTGCCGTATAACCACTCGATTTCGCGTGTTCCTCTATGAAAGCAATAAGCTGACGGCCGACACCGGTCCCCCGGTAGGGCAGCAGCACAGCGATGCGCTGCAGCTTGGCTACGCCTGGCTCATACGTCTTCCACCTGCCTGCAGCAATCGCCCGTCCATCGTCTTTCACGATGAAGTGATGACACGAAGCCGGCGAATCGTCGTACTCGTCCCGCTCCAAATCCGCGGGCACCTTCTGTTCGTTAACGAACACCTCAAACCGGACGGCGATCGCTTCTTCCAATTGTTCGTTCGTAGTGATTTTCAAGTATTCCATGTTGACAACCTCTTCCCCATCTATTCCCCATCTATTGCATTTGCAGATCTGCGGTCTGATCCTTCACGTCGTAGAACATTCGAGCTTCTCCTTGCAGGAAAGGACCGGCTTCGCGTTCGGCGAACAAATGAAGCTCGTGCATCGCGCGGGTACACACCGTATAGAACAGCCGCCGCTCGCTCTCCTTGCTGTAGCCTGACGGCGAAGACGAGGCATCGTAGACAAGCACCGCATCGAACTCGACGCCTTTCGCCAAATAAGAAGGGATAACAACAATACCCGGTTCGAATGTAGACGTCTCGGTCTTGATCAGGCGAAGCGAAGCCATGTCCTTCAGCGCTTCATAAGCTTCCGCGCTCTGGGCGGCGGTTTTGCATATGAGGGCGATGGTCCGGTTCCCTTCGGCAGCGAGCACCGTGATCCGCTCTCGGATCAGACTGTGAAGAGCTTCGGCATTAGACGCAATCCGCAGCGTCGGCCTCGCGCCGTCGCGGTTGAACGGCTGAATCTCATTGCCGCCCGGAATGAGCTTGCTCGTGAATTCTACGATGGGTCTGGTCGAACGGTAGCTCTGCTTCAGCACGACAGTCTCGGTCTCCTCGGCGGGGTACAGCGACGCAAGCGCAACGAAACCGGTGCTCGCACTCGCATCCGCGTGGGCATTGATGGACTGATTAAGATCTCCAAGTGCAGTAATGCGGCTGAACGGGAACAGCCGTTTCAAATAAGCAAATTGGAAAGCCGTATAATCCTGGGCTTCGTCAATCAGCACATGCCGAACGGAGGTGTTCGTTTGAAACCCTCGAAGGCGCTCCACCACATACAGGAACGGCGTTGCATCCTCGTAGGCCATCTCCTTACGGACCAAGCGCTCGTAGGTGTTTTGGCAGATCGCCTGCCAATCCGATGGAAGCTTCACGCCCTGTTGTACCGCCAATTCCGCTCCCAATGCCGGATCACGGAAGAGCTGCAGGAACGTCGAACGCACATCCACGAAAGCAAGCTTACGAATGCGTGAACGCACCGGCTTGACGGCTTCCTGCACGACATATTGACCAAGCAGCTCCCGCTCCCGGTCGAAATCGTCGAAGGAATCATCCCGAAGGCTCCGATTTTGACGTCTTAAGGTCTGGTAAGCTTTCATGTACGTATCTTTGTCGAGCAGCTCTACCGCCTCGTCGACCCAAGTCTCCTCCAGCGCTGAGCGATGCCTTGTTTTCAGAAGACCTAGCAGCCATTCAGCCGTCAACCGCATGCGATTGGGCACGGCAATAGCGGAATCAAGCCCATAAAAATAATCGCCGATTTCGGCGGCCGAAGCAAGCGTCTCATCTCTGAATGTGACGTCGCGGAAAACAAGCCCCTGCCCGCCCAAATAACCCATGTAACGGTCAATCAGCGCGACATAGTCCGTCGTCGCCTTGAAGCGAATGCCCGACATACGCGCATCGTAAGCGGTATCCTCGACTGAGGTTAAGGCATATTCCAGCTGCGTATAGGGATTCTCGAGCTTGAACGCACGCCCGATCCGTACGGCTAGATAGTCTTGAAATGTAGCCTGCTGCATGTTTTCTTCGCCAAGCTCTGGAAGAACCGTAGCTACGTAGCTGTTGAACATCGGATTCGGCGAAAACAACACGATCTGATCCGCCGTCAGCGTTCCGCGGAACCGATAGAGCAAATACGCTACGCGCTGCAATGCCGCCGAAGTTTTGCCGCTCCCAGCGGCGCCTTGAACGACCAGCAGACGGCTGTGTTCGTTCCGAATAATGCAGTTCTGCTCCCGCTGGATCGTGCCGACGATGCTTCTCATCTGTGCATCAGATTGCTTGCCCAGTACCTCCTGCAGCAGCTCATCGCCGATCGTGACGCCCGTATCGAACAAGCTGATGATTTCGCCTTCTCGAATGACGAATTGACGCTTCAGCAGCAGCTCGCCAGTGACAAGACCATCAGGCGTCTTCAGCTCCGCCGGACCCGGCGGATAATCGTAGTAAAGACTGGCAATCGGCGCCCGCCAATCATAAATTAAATAATCCTCGTCGCTGCTATCCCGGACGGAAGCAATGCCGAGATAGACTTGATCGACAGGAGCCCCTTCGCTTGCTTGGCGAAAATCGATCCGTCCAAAATACGGCGAGGACTGCAGCTTCCGCAAGGTTTTTAATTGCTGTGCCGCATGTCGATGCGTCCGCTCCCGCTCAGAGAGAATTTCCGCCTGCTGCTTGAGGCTGGCGAACGTTTCAGCCATTTCCGCGGAATCTTCCAGGTTCACGGTAACGTCGTCCCAGAAGTTTTTGCGGATATCGACCATTTCCAAATGCGTATCCGAGGTTTGCAGCTCCAGCGCTTCAATTCGTGTATCAATTTGGCGCACGACATCATCAACGCGTCGCTGCTCGTGCGACCATAATTCGTGTTTCTCACTCACGTTAAATCCACCCTCTCTTTTCATCAACTTTAGGCAAACCAGAGGTTGACTTCGCAAGGTTCACTGTGATATAATTATTTTGGATAATTGCGGTTAAATGGTTCTTCCTCAACAATGCTCTTTCGATTTTAACAAACTACATACTGAAAATCAATATGTAAGTGCGATCCCTTCTTCCCTCTGTTCGAGGAAATGAGGGTTTTTTTGATTTAGAGAAAGGGCTGCGATGAGTTCATCATCACAGCCCCTTTGTCTTTAGAAGCTTTTGGCCGCTTCACGGGCTTTCTTAATCGCCTCGGTTTTAATTTCCTGCGCCTTATCCGGCATGGCAGCCATACCTTCGCAGAAGACGGCATCGATGGTCATAATCCCGATGAACTTCATAATTGCGTCCAAATGACGGTGCGCCATTTCGAAGTCGGCATACATGCCAGATGACAGCACGCTGCCGCTTGCTTGAATGTGGAATGCTTTTTTCGTGGTCATGAGACCGATCGGACCTTTGTCGGTATATTTAAATGTTTTGCCTGCTACGACGATCGAATCGATATAGGCTTTGAGCAGCGGCGGATACGAGAAATTCCAGATCGGATTCACGAATACGTACTTGTCCGCTGCGACGAACTGATCCGAAAGCTCACCTAATCGGCCCACCTTCGCCTTCTCGTCAGCCGATAGCTGATCAAACGCCGTTCCTGAAGCTAGTTTGCCCCAAGCAGTGAAAACATCTCCGTCTATATAAGGAATATTAACTTTGTACAAGTCCAAATGAATCACTTCATCCTGCGGATTGGATTCCCGGTAGGTATCGATGAACGCCTTGCCTACGGCCATACTGAACGATGCGTGATGGTCATTCGGATGCGCGGTGATATACAGAACAGTTGCCATGATAAATGCGATCCCTGCCTCTTCTCTAGAATGACGGACAACACTTAGCTTGTTCAGCAAGCTGCTGCATCATGTAATAGCAGCTGTACAAAATGATTCGCAGCCGGGGGCAGCGCTTCATTCTCCCTCGTAAACAGCACGATCGCATTCCGCAGCTCCAAATCCTTCACCCCAAGACGCACCAGCTCCCCGCGCGCGACCGCCGCCGAGGCTTCCAGCGATGAAACCAACGTCAAGCCGATGCCGGCGGCCGCGGCATGCAGCGATTCATGCACGCCGCTCACCTGCAGGGCAGCTCTCGGCGCCCCCGTACCGTGCACGCGGCACAAGGCTAACAGCTGCTCCCGGGCGGCGCTTCCGCTCTCCCGCATGATGAAGGGCTCCTGCATAAGCTGCTCAAATGCGACCTGCCTCTGCGCATAAGGATGCGTTGGCGCGGCGATAAACCACAGCTCGTCCTCACCCAGCAGCTGTTTGCACAGCCCGGGATAATCCGGCGCACCGCCTCCAATGATGGCCGCGTCCGCTTCGTAGTGCAGCAGTGACTCCATCGCCTCATTCGCGTTCAGCGTCAACAGGGATACGAGAACATCCGGGCAGGTCTCGCGATAAACCGACAACAGCTTCGGAAGCAGGAAGTTCGCCGGCAGCGAAGTAGCCGCGAGCCGAAGCTCGCCTGCCGCTCCAGTCCGGTAATCGGCAAGATCGCGATCGATCTCCTGCTGAAGGGCATATAATCGGGCAGCATGCCCCGCGAGCCGTTCTCCCGCTTCCGTCAGGAAAATCCCCCTTCCCTTCGGCGCAAGCAGCGCGAATCCCAGCTCGCTTGCCATATTTCGTACATGCGCGGTTACGGCCGGTTGGCTGATCCGCAGCAGCTCCGCCGCCTTGGTGACACTTCCGGTCGAGGCAACATGATGGAACACAACCAGTCCATATAAGTTCATCGTCGTTCTCTTCCTCCGCCAATATCATAATAATTTTTTATGTAAACCTTACATATTTGTATTGGTATTATTAATGACTTCAATTTATTGTAGAAGTCAAGAGACGTCTCCCACAAGAGAACAAAGTTTAAAAAACGGATAAAGGGGGAATTATGTCGATGCTTGCAGCTTGTATCCTATGCGGAGCACAATATCCACTGGCGGCTAAGCCGATGCGATACCGTTGTACGTGTGGCGGATTGCTGGAGATCATACAGTCATTCGGTCATGTTGAAGCCGAGAAAATGAAAGACCTATTTCATAAGCGGCTCGGTGAGAGACATTCAGCGGCGGCCAGCGGGGTATGGCGCTACAAAGAACTCATTGCGCCGGATCTGCCGGAGAACATGATCGTAACGAGGAACGAAGGCAATACAGGCCTATACGAAGCCCCATCCGTTCAAGCCTTCGTCGGCATTCGGCGGCTTTGGCTGAAAGCGCAGAGCGAGAACCCAAGCGGTTCCTTCAAAGATAACGGCATGACAACAGCCGTCTCGCACGGCCGCAGCTTGGGCTACACAGGATTCGCATGCACGTCGACGGGCAATACATCCTCCTCTCTGGCTATGTATGCCTCGACTAGCGGCGACTCGTCGCTCGTCCTCTTGCCGGACCACGATATTTCCATCAATAAAGTGCTGCAAACGACTGCTTTCGGCGCGAAGGTGTATGCTTTTCCCGGCTCCTATGATGATGGTATCAAGTGGCTGGAGGCACATGCGGAAGACCTCGGCCTCTACATCTGCAACTCGGTAAATCCGGTTCGAATCGAAGGACAGAAAAGCATCATTTACGAAATCGCGCAGGATCTGAATTGGAAACTGCCGGACTGGATTCTGCTGCCCGGAGGAGCACTGAGTAATGCTGCCGCGCTGGGAAAAGGACTTCAGGATCTATTCTCGCTTGGTTTTATCACGAAAATGCCGCGAGTGGCGATTATTCAAGCCGAAGGCGCGAGTCCCTTTCATCGCATGATTGCGCAGTCTTCGTGCATACTCCTCCCTGAGCCTTGCCCCCATACTGCAGCAAGCGCGCTTAATATCGGCAATCCGCCCAGCTGGCGCAAAGCGCGATGGACGCTCGATCGAACGAACGGTGTTACAGCATCCGTCAGCGACGACGAAATCATGGAAGCAAAGGCTTGCATCGATCGCAGCGGCATTGGCTGCGAACCGGCATCGGCTGCCGCGGTCGCTGGGCTGCGGAAGCTGGTGCTGGCTGGAACTATCCATCGGGATGAGACGGCCGTTTGCCTGTTGACCGGCCATTTGCTCAAGGACACGGATGCGATACGCGCCTATCATCTGAATAATCATCCCCTTGCCGGCAGCCTGCCGCTGCGCAACGAAATCGTCCATGTCAATCTGGATAGCGACTTACGAAGCCGTTTGTCGGCAGCCACTGGCCGCAATTAAAGGCACAAGCCTATTCGGAGCGAGACACCAAAAAACGCATGTCCTGCGGGTAACAGGACATGCGTTTCAATTATCCTTGCTTGCTCGCAAAATCAGGCAGCGTCACCGTTATGGTCGTACCGACCCCGGGCTTGCTGCTGACATGAAGCTTGCCGCCATGCAGGTCGACGATGACTTTCACGATCGATAAACCAAGGCCGCTGCCGCTCTGCCTGCGGTTGCGCGATTTATCCGCTTTGAAGAATCGTTCAAAAATATGCGGCAGATCGGCTTGGGCGATTCCGATGCCGTTATCCGAGATACAGACCGATGCACCGTCTTTTGCCGCCTTCACCTCAACGGACACGCTCCCGTTCTCCGGCGTGAATTTCAAGCTGTTCGCCAGTATGTTCATCCACACCTGTGAGAGCAGCTCCTCGTCGCCGCTTAGCATCACCTTCTCATCCAAATTCACGTCCATGAGAATATTCTTCTCCGTCCAGAGCGGTTCGCAGGCCAGAATCATGGCGCGAAGCTGCTGATCGAGCCGGAATGCCTTCGGGTGCAGCTGCTGCTGGTCTGCTTCAAGCGTCGTAAGCTTCATAAGGTTATCGCTCAGCCTCGAGAGCCGGATGCTCTCCGTTTCGATAATCCCCGCGTAATGCTGCCGCTGCTGTTCATCGAGCCCTTCCTGCTGAATGGCGCGCGCGAAGCCGCGAATGGACGTAAGCGGAGACTGGATCTCGTGCGATACGTTGGAAATGAATGATTGCCGCATCCGCTCCATTTGGTTCAGTTCAACCGCCATATCGTTAATGCTGGCCGCCAGCTCGCCGAAATGGCCCGGCATCTGATCGGACTTATCGATCGTGACTGTGAAATCCCCCTTGGACATTCGCCGGATGGCCGAAATGTACACATAGATGCCGCCTCGCTCCCGCCACGGCCTCCCAATCAGAAGCATACCGATAAACATAAGAAGGAAGCCGAGAAACATAATAAGCACTTGCTGCCAGAAGCCTTTATAGAAGCTTGGCGCCTTCTGCTGCACGAACAGACTGTACGTCTGCCCGTCTATCTTGACCGGGATGCCCAACATGGCAATGCCTGTGGCAAAAGGCTGCTTCCTATCGAGATGTTCCAGCACATCGCCGCCCATAACCGCCGCGATATTTTCCTTGCCGATTGCAGGGAAAACAGGCGCTGCAGGCAGCACATCTGAAGCAATCCGCAGCTGCTCGCCGGAAGGCTCCGCCAGCGTGATGACGTACGATTGGCTGCGCGCAATGTTCGACAATGTTTTGCCCCAGAGCTCGGGAGCTTCGCCCGCAAGCACGCTGCCGATCAAGCGTGCGTCCTGCTGCAGTTCTGCGGTCACCGCGGCATTGCCATGCTTCTCCTTGTAATAACCGACGATCGTGAAGGCAATCGAGAAGCAGAAATAGATCAATAGGTTCATCGCGATGACGCCGCCGATAACTTTCAAGCTCTGTAATAGCCATTTCGGTAGTTTCGCCACGATCAGACCTCCAATCGATAGCCGAGACCTCGAATGGTCTGAATGCGAAATCCGCTCCGCTCCTCGGGAAACTTCTCCCTTAGACGCTTTATGTGAACGTCGACCGTCCGCTCGTCGCCTTCATAGTCGAAACCCCAGAGCTGTTCGATCAGCTGTTCACGCGAGAAGGTTTTGCCGGGGTAGCTGGCCAGCTTGAAGATGAGCTCGAATTCCTTCATCGGCAGCGTCATGGACGAGTCCCCCATCGTGACGACATACGTTTCGCGGTTAAGCTGCACCCCGCCAACCTGCACCGCTTGCGACGTCGCGATGCGATACCGTTTCAGCAGCGCTCTTACGCGGGCCACAAGCTCCAGCGGCTCGAACGGCTTGACGAGGTAATCGTCTGCGCCGAGCTCGAAGCCTTTGACCTTCTGGCTTGTTTCGCCCTTCGCCGTCAGCATGAGCACGGGCAGCTCCGCAGCTCTGCGAAGCTCGCGGCAAAGCTCCCAGCCATCCATATTCGGCATCATCACGTCGAGAATGACAAGCAGCACCTGCGTATGCTCAAGCACGGCGAGCGCTTCTTCGCCGTCTCCGGCTTCTACAATATCAAACCCCTCACGGGCAAGGAAAATCCGAATCAGCTCACGGATATGGGGATCATCATCAACAACCAGCAAGGTCGCCACAGCTATCAACTCCTGATGCAATAAACTAGACCTGCTCCCGCAGGCTCTGCTGTCTTACTATAGAACCGATCTATGAACGGAATATGAACGGACGGTACGCCGGGTTCAATCGCTCACACGCA
This sequence comes from Paenibacillus sp. R14(2021), assembly GCF_019431355.1. Lineage (NCBI taxonomy): Bacteria > Bacillati > Bacillota > Bacilli > Caryophanales > Paenibacillaceae > Paenibacillus > Paenibacillus sp. R14(2021). Next base: position 522,070 of record NZ_CP080269.1, on the reverse strand, counting down.
GAAGCGAACCATTCGGCCGTTCCATCGCCAGAAGCCGGAGAATCTCGGCGGCAACCTCATCCGAGGTCCGCAGTTCCCCCTGCTCGTGGCTCTCCCGAAAGAAATCGACATAAGGGAAATCGCCCTTCGGCTGGCTTCGCGCCGTTACCTGCATCTGCGTCTCGGTCATGCCCGGATCCACGGCGTAAGCAAATACCGGATAAGGCCGATCCCGCTGTTCGTCGGCGATGCATCGCGTCAGCATGTTCAGTGCCGCCTTGCTGCTGCAATACAAACTCATCGACGGCGCGGAATAGAGCGCAAGCCCCGAGGTGACGTTCACAATTCGTTTCAACATAGGTAAGCTGGCTGTATTGCGAATAAACGCGCTGCATAACGCCATCGGCGCAAGCAGGCTTGTCTGAATATGATCTGTCATTTCCGTTACAGAAACGGCCTCAAGCGGCCTGAGCGGCTCCTGCATAGCTGCATTATTGATGAGCAGCAGTTCTTCGGCCGACGCAAGAGGATACTCGCGAAATAACCGCTCCGCGAGCAATCCGACCTGCTCCGCATCCGATAGGTCGCACGACATTGCCGTATAGTGCGCCTCGTCATGCAGTCGCTGCGATTCCGACCGCGATACGCCGTAAACGCGATAGCCCTGCTCAAGCAGTGCAGCTCCAAGCGCTTCGCCAATCCCGCGTGAAGTACCGGTTACGATGGCGGCTTTCGTTCTCATCGGCATGATTGCATTCCTCCTAAACTACGAATAAAGAAGCCTGAAGGAGCCTGGCAGAGTTCGCTTTCTATGAAAATATGATGAAAGCTTTCTCGGACAGCCAGCTCCTGTACCTATGCAAACGACGAAGGATGATTTTGCAATTTGAGCCTTTTTCCCAGAAAATGCTACGAAGGAGGGTTGACCGGCAAGCTCATTCAAGCGCTAACAGGCTCCACTATCGCTGACCTGCTGACCGCGAAGGTCCTTGATCCGCTCCAATGCAGCGCAACGGAATGGGTCTCTGTTCCGAAGGCGAGTCTCGTTTGCGTCTTTCAGGCAGACGGCAGTTATGCCTCCGTCCGAATCGAATCGAACGAAGGGCATGAGCGCAATCTCTACACGAGCTCGCTTGACCTTGCACGCTGGGGAATGCTGCATCTAGGCAAAGGCATCATTAACGGCAATCGTCTGCTTCCGCCAGAACTATTCGACCTGTATGATGAGCTTCTGACATCCGAGGAAGCCGGGAAACGCCTCTTCGGCTGTATCATCAGGACAATTGGTATTATGCGTCCGGAGCCGCCGGCTGCCACTGCGTCGTACTACCAACGCATAACGCCGTCGGCGTTCGCATGCTCAACCGCTACACCGACAACTACAAGGAGGATCAGGCTGCGTTTAACCATACCCTGCTGCAAGCCTTAGAAGGGAACTAAGATGTCCGGTGCTGTTCCATCCGCTGCGTCTCCTCTTCGATCCGGCTGACGTCGATGCGTTCGAACAGCAGCGTCAAATCGTTAATCTGCTGGCCAGCCGAGGCGGCAACAGGCTCCCATACCGGAGGCTGAAACGCGAGAAACCGCCTGATCCGATCGCACGAGAACGGAACGAACGGCTGAAGCAGGTTCGCCAGGTTGGCGATAATTTGAACGCAGACATACAATGTATTTCCACACGCCGCGCGATTTTCCTTGATTTGCAGCCACGGCTTCTGCTCATCAAAATATTTGTTGGCCTGGCGGACGCTTGCGAAGATCAGCTCGATCGCTTCTTTAAAATGGCCATGCTCGATGAGTGCGCCTGAATCCGAGTATAGACGCGCAATCGCCGCTCCCCATTCTTCGTCAAGCGTTCCTTCCGGTACCCGCCCCTCGAAGGACTTTACGATAAAGGCCAGCGTCCGGTTGACGAAATTGCCGAAGGCGCCAAGCAGCTCGCCGTTATGACTGTGAATAAATTCCCGCCAGGAAAAGTCGGTATCCCTCTTCTCAGGACCATTCGCGATCAGAAAATAACGAATCGAATCCGGCCCATACCGGCTCAGAATATCCGGCACCCAAACTGCCCAATTACGGCTCGTCGAAAATTTCTTTCCCTCTAGAGTCATGTACTCGCAGGAAACGATTCGGTCGGGCAGGTGCAGGCCGCCTGCGCCCATTAGGATCGCCGGCCAAATGAGCGTATGGAAAGGCACATTGTCTTTGCCGTGCACGTAATAGGCGGTGATCGGTTCGTTCCCGTCCACCCAAAAATCCGTCCAGCTGCCGCTGTTCTCCTCCGCCCACTGCTGGCTGGCCGACAAGTAGCCGCTGACGGCTTCGATCCACACATAGATTTTCTTGTCTTCGAATCCCGGTACGGGAACACTCACGCCCCACGATAAATCCCGGGTTACGGCACGATCCTGGAGGCCTTCTTCCAAGTAACGCTTCGTAATCTGGATGGCGTTCTCTCTCCATTCCGGATGATCCTTCGCGTAATCCGCGAGTGCTGCCTGAAAGCGGCTGAGCGCCAAATAATAATGTTCCGCAGGGCGGTCGACAGGCGGGTTGCCGCAAAGCTTGCATGTCTTATCCGTGAGGTCCGATGGATCGAGCAGCGTCGAGCAATAGTCGCATTGGTCCCCGCGGGCGCGATTTCCGCATACCGGACACGTGCCTTCCACATATCGGTCGGGCAGGAAACGCTGATCCGTCTCGCAGAAGCTTTGCTGAACCGTTTTCTTGTACAACCAGCCGTTCTCCAGCAGCTGGAGGAATAGATCTTGAACGACACGATGATGGAATTCCTGGTCTGTGCGGGTATAGAGATCGTACGAGAAGCCGAGCTTCTCAAAGCAATCCACGAACTCCTCGTGATAGCGGCTCGCGACAGCCTTGGGTGAAACTCCCTCCTGCGCGGCTTGCACGGCGACGGGCGTCCCATGACAGTCGCTCCCGGAGACGTACAGCACCTTGTCGCCTCTTGCACGGTAATAACGCGCCAGCACGTCGCCCGGCAGCAAGCTCGCCAGCCGGCCCAGGTGCAGGGAACCGTTCGCATAAGGCCATGCCCCACCGATAAAAATATTCGCCATTCCGCTTCCCTCCTTGTCTTAGAACGCAAAAAACTCCCATCCCAAAGGGACGAGAGTTGAAACTCACGCGGTACCACCCAATTTTACCAATGCCTCTCGGCATTTGCCTCTTCAGGTACGACGCGGCTCGCGTGTATACCCTAGCACGTTAACGGATGCGGGTTCCGGCGCAGTCTACAACCACGTGGGCTTCGATGCGCAGCTCAGAGACCATATTCCCAAGTCGGTGCTTTACCCCTTCCCAGCTGCCGGGGCTCTCTGCGAAAGACGTCGCCAAGGTACTCTTCTCTTCTTAGCCATTCAAGATATTGAAGTTATTGCAAATAATAACAATCGCCGCATCCAATGTCAATCGGCTTCCGCATAGGAGCTGTACCAAGCAGGAACGATACGTTCGAAGCTGTCGTGATCGTCCAAGACCGCGTTAATCTTAAGCAGCATGAGGTCAAGCTCCTCCGGCTTCACGTTAAGAATCCACACGACGGATGAGATAAGCGTCATCGCCAAGTAGAGCGCGTACAGCTGCCAGAAGCGCTCGTCTGGCTCGCTGCCGTTCCAATACCCTCGAATTTGGCCAACAGCAAAAGGCACGCTGACTTTTGCGCTGAACATACCGGCCTTCAGGAAATCATGCAGGGGATCTCCCCAATCGAAGCGATTAAAATCAATGACCCCGGACAGACGGCCGCCTGCAATCACCAGGTTGCCGACGTGGTAATCATCATGCTGAAACCGGTTCGGCCTGTCCTGCATGAGATGAAGATGCCCGTCAATAAAGGACAAGAGCTTCGCCTCATCCCGGAGAATCGTGCCGCAGCTGGCATAGGCCTCCCGGTAAGCGGCATGCTTGACCGCCATACGTTCATGCCAAGGCCGAATCGGATCGGCCGGACGCACCTGATGGATGCCGCGCAGCTCGATGCCAGCTTGAACGCCGACCGCATACTGCTCGCGACCCGTCAGAAGCGGCAGCGCATCCGTCGCTTCAGCTCCCTCGATGTAGGACAAGAGCATGTATCCGATGCCGAGATCCGGCAGATCGCCGATTTCAATCGGCCGCGAGCAGGGCACGCCATGACGCTCCATCAGCTGAAGGGCTGCGAATTCCGATTCCTTTCTCGTTTTCTCATCTAAGCTATAGGTTCTAAGCAGGTAGAGCGGCCGGTCATCGCTGGCAAAGCCGATCAATTTGGTGTCGCCCGAGTACCCTTTATAGATACGTTCGAGCTTCGTACAGGCGTGCAGCGACGGAATCCGACTACGAAGAAGCGCTTCATCATCCAACCATTCTCTCATGGTACACCTGCTTTCTTTCTGAATAGAATTGACTTCGGTTCGACCGAAGCATGGAGATCTGTATGTAAAAAAGGCGACTGGAAGCTTCTATGCCTGCCAATCGCCCAAACTCGCTATTTGAAAGTCGTGATGCTGTCTGCTGTTCGTCTTCTTCCTGCCTGCGACAACCCATCCATGCTTAGAGCAGCGATGACTCCGACTGTATAACGCAGGAAGTCTACGGCAAGGAAGCCTTGTCCGAGCACGAGCCCGCCAAGCTTTGTATGCCTGAACGCGTTGATCCAATCGGCCTGATAAAGCTGGCTGCACTCGATCGCGCAACAGAACAGAAGACTCGTGCAGGCTGCGAATCGCAGACTTCGGCCGGGACAGAGCAAGCGGCAGCCGAAGTAAACCATGCACGCCCAGAGCGCATCGCCCGCATGGTCCGCCAGCCAATCCGGCAAGTCATGGGCATAATGCCTGGAGCCGAGCCCCAGAACAATCGCAGCCAGCACTGACAGCCCGTATCCGAACCGCGTGTTGAGCAAGCGCAAGACTCCTCTCATGGCTCCCGTCCGCCGCATTAATACGGCAGATCGTCTTTAGGCGTTTCCTTCTCTTTCTTACGTCCCACGACTTCCAGCACTTCAAGCAAATCCGGCGGCTGCAGCAGCTCGACCGGCGACATGCTGCGATCGAATTGGAAGAAGTCACCTTCGACGAGGGCGATATAACGGCCATTGTAGGTGGCAAAATGAATGGTCTGCCCGAACTCTGACAGCGGCCCCTTCACCGAAATATCCCCTAGCTTGAACGCCACGCTGAGATTCGGCTGCTGCTCCACGAGCACTTCCGCCGCGGCGATGACCCGCTCCTGCGGCCACGACTCCTGCAGCTCGCGCTTCTCGCTGGCCGCCCATACCTCGAACTGCTGCGCCTCCTGCTGGCGCTCCTCGCCTTCGTGGCCCTGCCACTTGTCCTCCATGTAGTCATGCACCATCGTCAGCACCTGCTCGTTCATGAGCTCCGGCATGGCCTTCTCGTAGCTGATAAAACGCAGGAAATCCTCGAAATACCGGGCATGCGAGGCTTGGTGGATCTTCAGCTCCCAGTACTCCAGCATGCCTTCTTCCGGCATATGCGGATATTGAATGGACTTCATGTTGCGTGCGCTTATGGCCATTTCCACATGGGAGATCAAGTTGTCCGCATCGGTGATCCGCGCGATTTTCGGTTCGAAATCGCATTTCAGCACGAACAGAATCGGCTGATCCGTATGCCGGTTAGGCGTAGCGTGCACAACGATGAAGGCGCCGCCGCGAACGGATGCCGCCTCCATGTACAGTCGGACAAGCTCGTCGGCGAAGCCGTGAAACTCCGCTGCCGATTCCGCCGTGCGCAGCCGTTGGAACGTATTGTAGTTCGGATTGCTGTCGAGCTCGTAGCCCGGCTCCACGATAAAGCGGCCGATCTTCGTCGGCGCTGCATCCGTGCTCGGGTGGCGCTCAGCTTTTCGCTTCACGATCCGCGTAAATTCGCCGTCCAGGAACGATTTCAGCTCGCTGTCCGCATAATCATAGCGATCCAAGGTTTGGTAATGGGTAAACGTCTTCGCCGCGGCGCTGTCGCCGCCTTCCCCCTGTATGACAAAAAAAGATAAGTATTCCACGATAAAATCCATCTGTCGCAATTCCCCTCTGCTATCAAACGGTTATACCAGGCTAAGCCTTGGTCTACAAGCCATTAGCATAGCATATCCGGTCCGCTTCTGTCCCGCATTTAGGAAACGGCGGCAGGCTCCGCGACAAGCGTCGTCAGCTCGCCGCAATAGAGAAGCTTCAGCTTATGAAGCGCCCGCGTGCAAGCCACGTAGAGCAGCTTGGCGTCATTGCTGCCGAAGCTGCCGCTGTCGGCATCGGCGACGAGCACGGCATCGAACTCCAGCCCTTTGGCCAAATAAGCGGGCACGACGGTAAGTCCGCCGCCGTAGGCTTCCTGCTTGCTTTGGACGAGCGCGGCTTCAATGCCGGCGGCGGCAAGCCGCTTCGAAATGGCTTCACAGGAGGCGGTGTTGCGCCCTAGCACGGCAATCGTACGATAGTCGGCGTTCTGCTGCCACGATTGAATCGTATCTGCAATGGTATCAAGCCGTTCGGCGTCATTCGCCAGCGGCACGACGTCGACCGCTTCGCCGCTCCGGAATACCGGCACAGCCGGCTTCACACCGTCGCCCATGGCACCGAGCACGCGGTTGGCGAAGTCGATAATCTCCATCGTCGACCGGTAGCTGCGATCCAGCTCGAAATAGCCGGTGTCGGCTTCAAGGAACAACGACGTCAGCTCTGTCCAGCTGTGAATACCGGCATAGCCGTGAATCCCCTGCTGCAAGTCGCCTAGCACCGTCATCGACGGCTGACGCTGACACTGCTTCAAGGCTTCCAGCTGGAACGGCGAGTAGTCCTGCGCCTCATCGATTACGACATGATCGTACGGCAGCCCGTCGAATCCGTTCAGGCGGACCTGAATATAGACAAGCGGCGCCAAGTCTTCCGGCCATACGAGCTTCGTCTTCAGCAGCTTGATCGTTGCCGCGCAGCCTTTGGAAGTGAGCAGCTCTTGAGCGGCGGCGTCGCCGAGCAGCGAGCTGTACAGCTGCGGCGCGGTCGGCGAAGGAATCTTCTTGACGTAGGCATTCAGCTTCGTGTTCAGCTTCGTCTTCAGCTTGCTGTCCGTCAGACGGCGCGTCTTCCATTCCGATTCCAGCCAGCGCTTCAGGCGGCTGACCAGCCGGTTGCGGCGCTTCATATACGGCTCGCTGCTCTCGTCGGTCGACAGCCATTCCGTAATCATCTCAGGTGTGACGCGCCAGCCAGGCATAGGCTCGAACGATTCCACCGGGATGAGCGAAGATTCCGTCAGCGCGAGCTTGGCATCAATCAAGGCCTTGAATGCCAGGCTTCCCTTGATGCGGCTCGAGGAGCCTTGAATTTCTTCGCGGGTTCGCGGCTGCTCGAACCAGTAATTCATCGGGTCGTACGCTTCGTCCAAACGTACCGTCTGCTGGAGCTGCTCCAGCGCCCAGTCCGGAAACGTGGTCTGAAGAATGTCGCCAACGCCAAGCTCCGGAAGCACGCCGGAAATATAATCGAGGAACATCCGGTTCGGCGCGAAGATGACCATGCGTTCCGCCCGGATCGATCCTGCGTAACGGTACAGCAAATAAGCGAGCCGATGCAGCGCAACGGTTGTTTTACCACTGCCCGCGACCCCTTGTATAAAGACGGCTTTATTTTTATCCGTACGGATAATGCGGTCCTGCTCCTGTTGGATCGTCGAAACGATATCGCGCAGCTTGTTGTCCTTGCTCTCGCCCAGCCGGTAAAGCAGGAATTCGTCCGTAACGCTCTCCTCTTCCTGGCCGCGCACGTAGCTGTCGACCACGCGCTCGAGCTTCCCTTCGCGCACCATCAAGTTGCGCTTCAGGTGCACCGTGCCTTCAACATCGCCGTCCGGTGACTCGTAGGATACAGGCGCTTCTCCGCCGCTGAAGGCGTAGAACAAGCTCGCAACAGGCGCGCGCCAGTCGACGACCAGCACCTCATTGGATTTCTCATGCGCAACGCCGGCCTTGCCGATATAGAGCGGCTTAGGAGCGGGATGCACCGTTTCCTGAAAATCAATGCGGCCAAAATAAGGCTCCCGCTCTGCGACGTTCAGCCGCTGCTCGCGCTGCTCGCGCTGGATTTCCAGCATCTGCTCCGTGAAATCGTTGCCGGTGTACCGAGGTCCGATTCCGCGCAGCTGCTTGCGGATTTGCAGCAGTACTTCGTCGATGCGATTAGCCTCTTCTTGAAAGGCACTTTGAACGGTCATGTCAGTTACCTCCCTCTGCGACTGCAAGCTTGTAATTGCATGATAACGGCTGCCGCGGCCTCACGGTAATATGTAAAAGAAGGCGGCGAAAGCCGCATTTGCATGCGGCTTGGTCTGATCGTATAGCGGATAATGGGATGCGCTCACGGGGAGCACGAGTGAACAATATAGCATAGGGCCGCGGGAGTGTCAATTGGTTCCAGTTCGCGGCGCAGCGTCACGGATAGAGAATGCCGGCAATGCGTGCTTGAACGGTATCCGACAGCACGCCTTCCAGCGCGGTGATCTGCAGCCATTGCTGCGGTTTGGATGCGTCAGGCGCGTTCTTAAGGTTGTCGAAAGCACGCATGAGCGCCCATTTCGCTTTCAATTCTTGTTCCGTCTGGTGCAGGGTGTTACCGGGATCTCTGTACATGGAGTAATGCTGCTTGAAATTGGCTCTGGCTTCGGTCAGCGAATAATCTGCATTGGGACCGCCCCAGACCTGGTCTGCGTAGAGATCGTCCTGCCCATTGTCTTCCCAGCCGCATAACCGGCAAATCTCCCAAACGCGCGGCTGCTCCAAGGTCGGATAGCCGCAGCAGGGACATGAATAACGAATCATTGCAACGATTCCTTTCTGCTTACATTTGAGGCTTCTGCTTCTATTGGATTGCCCAAATAACCAAAACAATATGAACGACCAGCATGACCGGCAGGCCCACGGAGAAAGCAGGATGCTTCGTCTTGTGACGGAACATCCGCATGGCGGCAAATGCGCCAAGCGCGCCGCCGGCGGCGCTCACGCCGAGCAGCTTGCGTTCCGGGATTCGATGCCTGCGATCCTTGACCGCACGGATTTTGTCTACTCGCATAAGCGAGAAGGCGTAGAGGTTTACGATAATTGCATAAGCAAGGCATAGCTTCTCGAATAGTGTCACGGAAGCAGTCTCCTTCATGATCATAGAATAAGTGCAAAGCGCCCGCAAGAATTGCGAGCGAAAATTAAGCTTGCGGCGGCCGGGGTTTAGCCCGGTTCGTCGCAGGCGCTTCAAGCGGGTTGTCCGGCCAGTAATGCTTCGGATACCGGCCTTTGAGATCCTTCTTGACATCAAAATACGCATGCTGCCAGAAGCTCGCAAGATCCTGCGTCACCTGCACCGGCCGGTGAGCCGGCGAAAGCATATGGATCGTGACAGGCAGCTTCCCGCCTGCGATTCGCGGCGTCTGCCGCAGGCCGAACAGCTCCTGCAGCCGGACGGCAAGCACTGGCGCGGCAGGGTCGCTGTAATCGAGCGGAATGCGCGAGCCGCTTGGCACCGTCAGATGCGTCGGAATCTCCACGTCCAGCTGTTGGCGTTCCTGCCAGGACAGCAGTGATTCGATGATCGGCGCCATCGACAGCCGGGACAGATCGTTTCGGCTGCGCATGCCGCCAATATAGGGACCGAGCCAAGCTGGAAGCGACGCGCGCAAAGCGGCTTCGGACGCATCCGGCCATTCCGGATTGTGCGCGTGCATGAGATTGATGCGGTCCTGCAGCTGCCGGGCCTGCTTGGTCCACGGCAGCAGCTCAAGCCCGTTGTCGGCAATGCCGCCGAGCAGCGCTTCGGCGACTTGTCCCGCATCCGCATCAGCAAGCTGCGATTCTTTCAGAATAAGCGCGCCCAGCCGCACCCGGCGTCTCGCGCGCACGGCTTCGGCCTGCCGATCCCATCTCACGTCCGTCTCCGACTCTAATTGATCGGCAAAATAGGTCTCCAGGTCCGCCAGTGTAAGCGGTGCGGCCAGCAGGATCCGGCTGTCGCTGCCGCTGTCCTCCAGCTCCGCGGTCGCCAAGTACGGCGCCGACGAGAGCTGCTGCAGCTCCTGCACGGCGGCACCGCGCCCGCTTCGTAGCAGGAAGCGACCGTCGCCGCGCCGCTGCGCGATGCGATCGGGATACGCGAGCGCGAGCAGGACGCCGCAGGCGGTATCCGGCTGCAGCGCCGCGAGCGGCTGCGCTGCAGCCGCGGATGCGGCCAAGCGCGGCGAATCGCCTTCGGCTGCGCCGGCCCTGCCTGCCGGGCCGGCAGCCGCGGAGCCTGCGCCGCCGGTGCCGCCCTGCCGGCGCGGCGATCCGGCTGAGCCGCCCTGCTCCTGCGGATGCGGTGCGATGCCTGCCGCCCGCATCCACTCGCGCGCTTCCGCGGCGATTCGCTTCGCCGCGGCCGGATCAACCGCAGCAGCTTCGGCACCGCGTCCGTGCAGCGCGTCGAGGCGCAGCCGCAAGTCAATGCTGCGCGTGCTGCGCAGCAGATCGCGGTCGCTTAGCAGCGCCGCAAGCTCGCAAGCGAGCGCGCCAAGCCCGAGCGGCTTCGCCTCCAGCACCATATGCGCTAGGCGCGGATGCATGCCGAGCTCCGCTATGGCTCGCCCATGCGCGGTCGGCTTGCCGGTGTCATCCACGGCGCGCAGCTCTCGCAGCAGCTCCATCGCCTGCGCATAGGCAGCGGCGGGCGGCTTCGTCAACCATGCCAGCTCCTCCGAGGGGTCTTCGACCCCCCAGATCGCAAGCTCCAGCGCCAGCGGCGCAAGGTCAGCGCCTAGCAGCTCCGGATCGCTCTGCGGCTGCAGCCGGCGATGCTCGCTCTCGCTCCAGAGCCGGAAGCATACGCCCGGCGCTTCCCGCCCGGCGCGGCCTCGCCGCTGATCCGCCGAAGTGACGGATACCGGCACGGTCTCAAGCCGCGCCATGCCTGTCCGCGGCGAGAAGCGCGGCACGCGGCTGAGGCCGCCGTCCACGACGATACGGACGCCGCGAACCGTCACGCTGGACTCCGCAATGGAGGTGGCGAGCACGATTTTGCGTTCGCCGCCCGCGCTTGCTGCGACCGCTCGGTCCTGCGCTTCCGGTGAAAGAGCGCCATACAGCGGAAGCACCACCACTGCAGGCCTATGCCCAGCATCCGCTGCACGTCCTCCAATGGCCCCGCGAAGCAGCCCTTCCGCGCGGCGGATTTCGCCGGCGCCGGGCAGAAACACGAGCACGTCGCCATCATATTGCTTCATCGCGTCCAGCACGCAGCGAACGACGGCATCCTCGAGACGCCCGCCGACCGGCTTCGGCACGTAGAAGGTATCCACCGGGTACGCGCTTCCTTCGCTGACCAGCAGCGGCGCACCGCCGAGCAGCTCCTTGACAGGCTCCGCTTCCAGCGTCGCGGACATCACCACCAGGCGAAGATCTTCGCGAAATACCGACTGCGCCTTCAGGCAGAGCGCTAGGCCTAGATCACCGTGCAAATGCCGCTCATGAAACTCGTCGAAGATGACGATGCCGACGCCTTCCAGCGAAGGGTCCTGCTGGAGCATGCGCGTTAAGACGCCTTCCGTAATGACTTCGATGACCGTATTCGGTCCGACTTTCGTATCCATCCGCACGCGGTATCCGATCGTCTCGCCAACCTGCTGCCCCAGCGATGATGCCATATACCGGGCAGCCGAACGCGCCGCCAGGCGGCGGGGTTCCAGCATGAGTATGCGCTGCCCCGCAAGCCAAGGCGCCGCAAGCAGCGCCAGCGGCACGCGGGTCGTCTTGCCGGCGCCGGGCGCCGCGACGAGCACCGCCGAGGTTCTTTCTTCCAAGGTCTGCAGCAGCTCCGGCAGCAGGCTGTCGATCGGCAGCTCTGTCTGGGTGATTTTATCGTAAGCGTCTTTCATGTCGAGTTCCCCTGTTCTATCTTTCCTATGCTCTATTATAGGGACTTCAGGCTTTCATCGTCAAAACAGCCGCCAAACCGCCCCATGAAAAAACGCACGGAACCGTCTCCGGTCCGCGCGTTTCCTCCTTCTCCGCTATTGCTCGCCCTGCGTCCGCACCGCTTCGAATACCGTCTCGTAAACGAGGCGGCCGATCGCATCGCCGATCGTGGTCGCTGCACCCGCATAGGGATGCGTCCGCATATATCGGTCACTTTGACTTGAAGCGATCACGATTGAGTCCGTCGTCGTCCCCGTCGCCGGCAGATCATGCTGCTTATCGCGAATGCCGCAGTCCTGCAGCGCCGTAGTCTTGGCTTCCGTTGCCGTAATGACCGCGTTCACCATCGCCGAAGCAGTCAGCCGTCCGTCGATAAGGAGGAAAGTATTGATCGTTCCCGGCGTATATAGCGCGTAGGTTGGGTGCGGAAGCCCGGAACGGGCCGCGTTGCTGGTACCTGCCGTTGTGCAGCAGAGCATAGTGAACGCCTCGCCCTCAGTCTCCGCGATAGATGCATGCGTCAGCTTCGCCGCGGTCAGCATGCCGATGGTCGTATGCAGCGAGTAGCCCCATTCGTTCAGCTTCTCTCCAAAATCGCGCACCGGATCGCTGCAATCATAGCTAAGCGGCACCTTCCAGTTCATGAAACGATACGCGCTCCCGAAGCCGCCTCCATGCACAGCGCTGCTCAGCGTCAAATAAGTTTCGCTCGTTTTGATCATCATGCGATCCTCGGCATGGCGAATCGATATACCGGGACAAATCGACGAGCTATACATGTGATTCTCGTTTCGAAATGGTTGACTCATCGCCGCACCCCCCCCCCCTATCTGGACAAGCCTATGATTTGCTTGATTCGCTCGATATCCGTATTGTTGCGAATATGATCAGCCAAGCGCGTAAACGCCTGCTCTCTCCGCTCACTGACCCGGACGCCGGTCGCAAGCCCATCCAAGCCGCGCACAAGACGAAGCCGGTTCAACCAAGCTCTCCGGTAATCATCATTATGCAGCACGCCATGAAGAAACGTTCCCCACACACGGCCGTCTCCGCTTGCGCAGCCCTCAGCCTGAAATTCGTTCGTCTGCAGCTGCTCGCCCGGAGCCATGCTTCTGCGAAGCAGGAACGGCCTGACGGTCGAGGCGGAGTCAGACTGTAACGTGTTCCCGTACACTTGAAGGGGCACATGCGAATGCCACTGGACCTCGCCCGTATGAATCTCGTAACCCTCGACCGGATATTCGCCGGGCATGCCTGGCAGCGTCGCGAAGCCTTCCACGCGCTCGGTCTGTTTCTCGGCTGCGAATTTCACGTCAAACGGAAACCAGCCCAGCCCCGGCGTTTCATCCAAGTCCGATTCCGTATGATCCGGATCGAGCAGCGCAGCGCCAAACATCTCATAACCGCCGCAAATGCCGACGACATGTCCGCCCAAGCGCATGAATTGGTCCAATAATGCGGCCAGACCGCTCTTGCGCAAGAAGAGCAAATCGTCCACCGTATTTTTGCTGCCGGGGACAATTACCGCATCCGGCTGCCCCCACTGCTCCTTTGATGCGACAAAGCGGACGGACGTATCCTCTTCGGCACGAAGCGGATCGATATCCGTGAAATTCGAAATATGCGGCAGGCGGAGAACGGCAATATCCAGCTTCCCGTCGTGCGAAGCTTTGCTGAACAAAGCCCGATCTGCGGCAACAGCATGATCCAGCGATAAGGAATCCTCATCCTCCAAGCCCACGTTCGGCAAATACGGCACCACCCCAAGAACCGGCTTGCCTGTTTTCGCTTCCAGCCAATCCAAACCCGGCTGCAGCAGCGACACATCGCCGCGGAACTTGTTAATGATAAAGCCGCGCACACGGTCCCGTTCATGCGGCTCCAACAGCTCGAGCGTCCCGACGATCGATGCAAATACGCCCCCGCGGTCGATATCCGCCACGAGCAGGACAGGAGCATCCGCCCAAACGGCCGCCCGCATGTTGACGATATCCTTGTCCTTCAGGTTGATCTCAGCCGGACTTCCCGCACCCTCCAGCACGACGACGTCATACGCTTCTCTAAGCCGGAGCAGTGCGTCTTGAACGATCACTCCGGCTTCCGCCAACACTTCTTCCCTGTACACCCGCGCTTCGAAATCGCCAAGCGGCTTGCCGTGCACCACCACTTGGGACACCATTTCTTTCTTCGGCTTAAGCAGGATGGGATTCATATCCGTCGTGGCCAAAATCCCGCATGCATCCGCCTGCAGCCCTTGCGCGCGGCCGATTTCTTTGCCGTCCCAGGTGACATAGGAGTTTAGCGACATGTTCTGGGATTTGAATGGCGCGGTCGCATAGCCGTCTTCCGTCAAAATCCGGCAGAACGCGGCTGTCAAGAGGCTCTTCCCGACATCCGAAGCCGTGCCTTGGATCATTAGCGTGCGTGCCAGCTCGTTATTCTTCCGTTTCAAAAGCCATCCTCACCCTCTGAGCTTTCTTTGCCAAGCAGTTCGCCCAGATGCCTTAGCAGCAGCTCATTGTCCGTTCGCAGGCGTACCGCAATGCGGCAATATCTGTCGTTCAAGCCTATGAAATGCGACGCATCGCGAATAAGCAGACCTCTATATCCAAGCGCTTCCTGCAGCCGGGCTGCCGTCCACCCGAGTTCTTCGGGAATGGCCAGTAATAGATAATTAACCGCCGCACTGCCAAATGCAACCAGTCCGAGAGCGGATATGTTTTCGATCAACCAGCGCCGTTCTGCTTCCAGCCATGCCCTCGTCGATTGGGCGTACGCGTTATCCTCCAGCACGGCTTCGCCGATCTGCTGCGCCAGCGAATTGACGCTCCAAGGGACTTGAAGCGCCGCCAACTGCCTGATCAGAGAAGGATGGGCCGCCATGTAACCAAGCCGGATTCCCGGAATCGCATAAAACTTCGTCATCGACCGGATGACGATCAATCGCTCGCGAGATGCTGCATCGCCCAGCAAACTTAACTCCCGTTCATTGCCGGCAAAATCCATGAAAGCTTCATCCACTGCAACTGTTTCTCCACAACGAAGCAGCTCCCTTACGATGTCAGCCGGCACGACCTGTCCAGTCGGATTGTTCGGCGAACCGAAGAACCACAGCGTTTGCCCGCCGGTTCTACCAGCGTCACGCAGCTGCGCGAATGTATCCTCAATGACACCCATCGTCAGCCGAAACTCTTGCTCTGCTTGCAGCGCAATCGTATGAACTTGGCTGCCGCACTTCACTGCGGCATCCCGATATTCACTGAAGCACGGCTCCGCCAGCACCGTCATCGCCGGCTGCAGCAGGCGAAACAACAAGTCGATCAATTCCGCCGCGCCGTTGCCGACAAGCAGGCTATCCGCATCAACATCATGATGGAGCGCAAGCTTGCCGCGCAGCCCACGAACCGCCGGGTCCGGATACCGCGCAATCCAATCGCCATAATTTCGAATCAATTCACCCACGCACGCCGGTGGGCCGAACGGGTTCATATTTGCGCTGAAGTCGACGAAATCCGGCTTCTCTTCCCCAGATCCATACAACTCCTGAGCAGTGCGCCAATCACCGCCATGACCGTAACGTTCCAGCATCTGATTGTCCTCCTATGTCAATTTCAGCATGAGTGCAAACAACAGCACCGCTTCAATGATTTCGACTGATGCACCATAGGTATCGCCGGTCAAGCCGCCCAGCTTGCGAGTCAACCAGACGGAGAGCAGAGCGCCGGTGATGAGCGCAAGACCAGCCATCAGCATGATCGTGCATAGCCCGGCTGCATTCAACGATGGAAACAACAGAAAGCAAAGCGCAGTCAGAACAAGCTGCAAGATGAACGATGCCGCCGCATGCTGGGGACGAACCTCTTTGAATAAAGAAGCCAATCCTTCGTCCGGTCTGGCAAAAGGCCAGCATACCATCGCGAAAACAAGCCACAATCTGCTGAGACCGCAGGCTAATGCAAGCAGGGGTGCAGCTGTCGGCCAATTGGTCCAACCGTCAAGCCATGTGCTTAGGGTGGAAAATTTGAACAGCAGCAGCATAACCGCCGCAAGAACCCCCATCGCCCCTACCCGGCTGTCCTTCATGATTTCAAGCATCCGCTCCCGCTTGCGGTGGCTCAAGACGCCGTCTGCCGTATCCATCAGACCGTCCAGATGCAAACCGCCGCTCAGGAGCAGCCAAAGGAACAGTAGGATGACGGCAGACGGCATCGGCGGAACCCGCCCATCCATTAACCAACCGGCAGCTGCAACGATACCGCCGATTACCGCGCCGACCAGCGGGTAATAGACAACGCTGCGTGCCAGCATTTGCGGCGTGAACGGGATCGCCGCAGGTACCGGAATGCGCGTCAGCAGCTGGAAAGCCGCGCCCGCCGCTTGAAGCTGCTGCTTCAGGAAACCCATAACCATGCTGCAAGCACCCCCGCTAGACAAAATAGACTAACTGCGTAAAGCAATGTGACAGTTCGAACGATATCCTCCGCTTCAAGCGGACGAAGCGGCCATCCCAGACGGGCCCGTTCGCTGACGACGCCGAAGTAGACATTCTCTCCGCCGAGTTCGATACCTAGCGCACCGGCAACAGCGGATTCCGGAATCCCGCTGTTCGGGCTGGGATGACGATGCGCGAATGTGCGAACAGCGCGGATCGCCCGCCCGGCGGACAATCCCGGCCTCACCCAAGCTGCAGCGGCAAGAAGCAGCCCGCAAAGCCGGGCAGGTATATAGTTGAGCACGTCGTCGAACCGGGCAGACGCCCATCCGAATTGGGCATAACGTTCGTTACGATAGCCGACCATGGAATCCAGCGTATTGGCCGCGCGGTATAACATTGCAATCGGCGCGCCGCCAAGAAGAGCGAACACGAGCGGCGAAAGAAACGCATCCACCGTGTTTTCCGCCACGGTTTCAATCGCAGCCCGCGCGGCTTCCTTTTCTCCCAGCGCCGACGTATCGCGGCTCACTATATAGCCGACATGGATGCGGGCTAGCGCCAAATCGCCTGCCGCGAGCGGACGATAGACGAGCATCGCCGCGTCTTTCAATCCCTTGACAGCCAACGTTGTCGAAATGAGCCAAGCCGATACGGCATACCCGAGCCACGGGTGAATCCAAGCGGCCAGCATACATGCCGCGTAAGTCAGACAGGAGGAAACAAGCACCGTCGTCAGCGTAAGCACAACACCGCGCCGTTTGAGCTGTGCCGGCTTCAATTCCGCTCCGGGAGGCCTTAAACTTCGCTCGAGCCGCGTGATCAAACGGCCCATCCGAATCACGGGATGCGTCAGCCAGTTCGGGTCTCCGACCACCCAGTCGATGACAATGGCAGCTGCCGCCAGCAGCAGGATTTCATTGATGGAGTAGAACAGCATCCTCGACTAGTCCTCCTCCAGCTGAAAAGCGTGCTTCTTTAAATCCAGCGGAAGCCCTGCTACCACGAGATAGGCTTCGCCGCAAATGGCAGCCAGCTTCCGATTTAATCGGCCCGCTTCGTCGCGGAACCTGCGCCCAAGCGGGTACGCAGGCACAATTCCGCTGCCGACCTCGTTCGTCACGAGCAGCAGCGGCCCCGAATAAGCGGCGACGGCTTCGATCAGCTTCTCGATCTCCGCATGCAGGTCCTCGTAATCGTTCACATCCAGCTCGCCGTCCGTTCCTTTGTCCAGCCGAAGCAGCCAGTTCGTCAACCATAGCGTGAGACAGTCGACGAGCACGGCTGTACGCTCGCCGCCAGCTGCGGAATGCTGCTCTTCCAGCTTCCTCAGCAGCCCTGCGAGCTCGAATGGTTCTTCAATCGTTTGCCAGGGATACTGAGACTTCTCGCGATCCAGCCGATGACGCGCCGTCCTTGCCTTCATCTCGTCATCCCAGCTTTGGGACGTAGCGATGTATACGCCCTGCTTCGCCAGCTTCATCGCGTAGGCTTCCGCAAATCCGCTCTTTCCGCTCCGCGCGCCGCCCGTAATGAAGATCGCCACTTGCTCACCTCGTTTCGCCGTCATTTCGAACCATGTCTTCTCATTGCTTTTCCTTGCTACCCCCGCGAAACGCCCGCGCTTTCGAAGGTCGCCATTTCCCGCATCACGGCAATCGCCGCATCCACGAAATGAAAGCCAAGTACGGCGCCCGTTCCTTCTCCTAGCCGCATATCGAGGTGTATCATCGGCGACAATCCGATCCGCTGCAGCAATCTGCGGTGGCCCTGCTCTTGGGACAGATGCGACCCCATCATAAACGCAGCGGCTCCCGGCGCGATCGAAGCGGCGACCAATGCGGCAGCCGAGGATATAAAGCCGTCTATGACGACAAGGCAGCGGTTTGCCGCAGCGCCGAGAATAACGCCGACGAGACCGGCAATCTCCAATCCGCCTACCTTTGCAAGTACGTCGACCGGATCTGCCGGATTAGGCGCATTGCACGCGATCGCGCGGTGCACCACATCCACTTTATGCAGGCGCCGTTCTTCCGGAATTCCAGTGCCAAGCCCGACGGCTTCATCAACGGACATGCCGCCGAGCACCGCGCAGATCGCCGCGCTTGCCGTCGTGTTGCCGATGCCCATCTCGCCGGTCGCCAGCATCCGGTAACCGTCCACCGCGAGCTTGCCCGCTAGTTCGAAGCCGCCGCGAATCGCTGCAACCGCTTCTTCGCGCGTCATGGCGGGCCCCTTCGTCATATTCGCCGTCCCTTTGCGCGTCTTGTACGACAGCAGAGACGGATGGGCCAATTCCGCATTTACGCCCATATCGACGCAGAATACGTCGGCGCCCGTTCCTCTTGCGAGCACGTTCACGGCCGCTCCTCCCGCTAGAAAATTCAACACCATTTGCGGCGTCACCTCGGCCGGGAACGCGCTGACGCCCTCTTCGCATACGCCATGGTCGCCTGCCATGACAATAACAGCCCGCTTCGACACATCCGCCGCGATTTCCCCGGTAATACCTGCCGCTTGCACAGCGATCTCCTCGAGCTTGCCAAGGCTGCCCGGCGGCTTCGTTAAACTGTTAAGATGCTTCCGCGCAGCTTCCATCGCAGCAGCATCAAGTGGTCTGATTTCATTAATGAATGACATTAATTCTTGATTCATCATCGCAGGTTCTCTCCTTCTCGAATATATGCTCGGTTTGCTTCCGCTGGCGGCGCATCCGGCAGCAGCAGCAGCTGCGGCACGCCGGTATCGGGGTGCGGGAGCACGACCGCCCGTGCTCCGAACACCTGCTTGATCAGTTCAGGGTTCATCACTTCGGACGGCGGCCCGAAGGCTCTTATGCCGCCTTCATGCAGGACAAGCAGCTCATCGCAATAATGAGCCGCCAAATTCAAATCATGAAGCACGGCGACGATCGTGAGCTCCCGCTCCTCCTGCCATTTCTTGACGGTGTCCAGCAGCTGCACTTGATAGCCGATATCCAAGTAGGTCGTCGGCTCATCCAGCAGCAGGAGCTCCGGCTCCTGCGCCATAACTTTGGCGAGCGCGACCCGCTGGCGCTCACCGCCGCTAAGACCGTCCAATCGGCGTTCCCGCAGCGCTGTCAGCCCCATCGCTTCCAAGGCGTTCTCTACGACAAGCCCGCCTTGCGAAGCTTCCTCGCCAAGCCAGTTCTGGTAAGGGAACCTTCCCATCGTCACAGCCTCGCGCACCGTAAACATAGCGGCCGGCAGACCGCCCTGCTGAAGAACGGCGACCCATCTAGCCAGCTCCTTGCGTTTATAGGAACCAGCCGGTTTGTCCTGCAGCAAAACTTCGCCTGACGTGGGCTGATCCATGCCGGACAGCAGCTGCAGCAGCGTCGACTTGCCGACCCCATTTGGTCCAATGATGCCGTACATCGCACCTCTTCTCATCGAGAAGCTTATGCTGCGCAGCACGTCATGGCCTGCGATTGTCTTGGACAACTGCTTCGCTTCAATCATGACGTTCCTCCTTGCAGCACTTTGCGACGATAGAGCAAATACGCGAAGAACGGTGCGCCGATCAAAGCGGTCACGATACCAAGCGAAATTTCCTTCGGACTAAGCGCCGTTCGCGCAAGCGTATCCGCCCACAACAGGAAGATTCCGCCGCCGAGCGCGGAAATGGGCACGATGATGCGGTAGTCGGGCCCAACGAGCAAACGGATCAAATGAGGCACGACGAGACCGACAAAGCCGACGACGCCTGCGATGGATACGGCAACCGCCGTCAATAACGTAGATGCGATAAGAACGACCAGCTTCGTGCGTTCAACATGAATGCCCATATGCGCCGCGTGCCGCTCGCCGAAAACGAATAGATTGAGATGCTGAGCGTAGCGGAGCATGACAGGAAGGCCTGCAATGAGAAATGGCGTAATCAGTTTGACATGCTCCCAGCTTCGCGCGCTCAAGCTGCCCATCAGCCAGAACATCGCCTCATTGACGACACCTTTAGACAATGACACCATGAACGAAACGAAGGCGCCTAGGAACGCTTGCACGATAACACCGGAGAGAATGAGCGTCTCCACATGCATAGAGCCTCTTGCCCGTGACAGTCCGAACACAATAAGAAGCGTGATCATCCCCGTGGCAAACGCGACCAGCGGCACCGTCCAGAGCCCCAGCATCGTTTGAAACCCGAAGACGATCATGAAGGCAGCGCCGACGGAACAGCCGGATGCCACGCCGAGCGTAAACGGATCGGCTAGCGGGTTCCGCAGCACGCCTTGAAAGCCCGATCCTGCGAGCGCAAGGCAGGCGCCGACCAGGACGGCGAGCACAACGCGCGAGAGCCGTAGCTGCGTGACAATCGCAATCTCGCTGGCATCCCATTTGGCCGAAGCATCCGTCATGCCCGGCAGCTGATGAACGAGAATGCCCCATACATTCTTAAGCGGCAAGCCTGAGGAGCCTAAGGAAAGACTGACGACGATAGATGCAAGTAAGAGGAGCATCGCTGCTCCTCCATACACGTATAACTTGGTCCGCATCTTACTTAACAAGATCCGGATGAAGCTTCTTGGCGACCTCGAGCAGACCGTCCGCCAGGCGCGGGCCGACGCGTGTCAGCGGATCCTGGTCTACCTCGAAAATCTGCTTATTCTTCATAGCGTTAATCGTATTCCAGCCCGGACGGGATTCGATCGCGGCAAGAATCGGGTTTTTCTCGCCTTCCTTCACGGTCATGGACGCATAGATGATGCTGCCCGGGTTCGCTTTCACGACCGCTTCCGGATCGATCTCGTACCAGCCCGGCTTCTCAGCGATGTTCGTGCCTCCGGCGATCGTGAGCAGTTCATCCAGAAACTCGCCTTTGCCGACCGTCCAGCCCGGCGAGAACTCTAGGTAAACCTTCGGTTTCGGAGCATCCTTCACAGCTTCCGCTACCTGCGTCCGAACTTCGTTCATATGGTCAGCAACGGCGGCTGCTTGCTCGGACTTATTCAGAATAATGCCGATTTGTTTCACCTTCTCGACGACGGCATCATATGTTTTAGGATCCGTTGCGTAAACTGGCAGCTTCAAGGCGCGCAGTTTGTCGACGACGGCCTTGCTCATGCTGTACGTTGCCAGGATCAGATCCGGCTTCAGCGATACGATCTTCTCGATGTCCGCTTCCATGCCGCCGATTTTTGGTTTATCCGCCGCTTCCTTCGGGTAATTGGAGTAATCATCTACAGCGACGATCGAATCGCCGGCGCCGATCGCATAGACGATCTCCGTCTCGCTCGGCACCAGTGTCACGATGTGCTGCGGTGCTGCTTGGAAGGTCAGCTCTGTGTTTGTTGCGTCTTTAACCGTAAGCGGATACGTTGTTGTCGCTTGCGCCGCCGGCGTTCCCGCATTATCCGATGCGGCTGTGCCCGTATTCTCCGCGCCGCTTGCCGAATTGTTCGCTGCGGCAGTGTTTGCAGGCGTATTCGCACTGCCGGACGCATCGTCAGCGGTATTTTTCGCCGTTCCGCATGCGGCTGTAAGCAGCAGCAGCGCGGCAATCATCATCGACAGCACCAGTTTCATATAGGCCGATTTCTTTTTTAACTTCATCCTATTCTCTCCCCCATCTTCTTCTGCTTGTTATCTGCACGCATTACCGTCGGCACGCTGCTCCCTTTTACGTTCAGGCAACAAAAAAAGCATTTCCGACTCTAGTGTCAGAAATGCTCATGTTCCAAAGAACATCGGCAGGCAGGCAAAACACCCGTTCGGCCGCTTCACTCGCGTTCGAATTCATGTCTATGCCCATCTCTAACACCTCCCTAAATCCACGTAGGTAGCGTTTGTCGCATTACAGGCAGGTTTCCTGACTTGGAGTCGATGGCATCAAGGTCTTCCCAGACGGGGATATCCGTCCAGTGACTTCGCTATGATCCATTGCTTGGCTCACAAGGCAGCCAAGCGCTCCTTACAGTGGCGGGTCCGTGCCGGTCTTTCACCGGTCTTCCCTATTAAGCTGAAGCTCGCCTTCCGGCGTCTATCAGCACCTGTAACAACACCTATGTAATTGTGCTTGAGTAACTATACCACTCCCTTTATAGGTTGTCTATACTGCGGGAGCGCAAAATTGAGGTCTTTTGATCGAGTTCTGCCGCATACGTATTACAGGTTTCTATTTCCAAGCAGGACACTCGACATTAGGAGGTTTCCCCTTGGTCAATCGGAAAAAGACTGCTGCCGTTCGGGGCCGCACAGCCCTGTATGCCGCCGCTGCCGTGCTTGCCGTGATCCGCGTGCAAGCAGGCGCGGAGCTGTCCCTGTCTTCCCGTTCTACACGGCCGTCCGACGATTCAAATAACGGCTCATCTGCCCATTTAAACGAACCGCATTCCCCACTACGGAAACCGAGCTGAGCGCCATCGCCGTTCCCGCCATCCACGGCTCGATGACGCCAACGGCCGCAAATGGAATGACGACCGCATTATAGATGACCGCGAAGGATAGGTTTTGGCGGATGTTGCGTACGGTTAAGCGGCTGATCTGAAGCGCTTCCGGAATGCCGGTCAGCCGCGAACGAAGCAGCGTCATGTGTCCGGCATCCAGTGCCGCTTCCGTACCGCCGCCCATGGCAATGCCGACATCCGCTGCGGCCAGCGCAGGCGCATCGTTCCAGCCGTCCCCGGCCATGGCAACGATATGTCCCTCGTGCTGGAGCCTTCGGACAAGCGCGGCTTTATGCTCCGGCAGCATGGCCGCGTGCACATCATGAATGCCTGTCGATGTCGCAACGGACGATGCCGCGGCATGATGATCGCCGGTAGCCAGCACCACGTGCACGCCTCCGTGCGTCAAGAGCTCCACGGCTGACTGCGATGTTCGCTTCACCTGATCGGACAGCGCAATCGCTCCTGCACATACGCCGTCGACCGCCGCGTAGATCACCGTTTCTCCAGCCTCCTCCTTGCGGCTTACGAACCCCTGCAGCGTCCGGTGAATCTCCCATGATTGTTCGGCCGCAAAGCTAGCGTTGCCGATCTCGATTACTTTCCCTTCCACCTGAGCAGTAATTCCTTTGCCGGGGTAGGCTTGGTAGAACGCGGACGCCGGGACGACGATCCCCGCCCGCCTCGCCGCCTCCCGCACCGCCTCGGCGAAAGGATGCTGCGAGCCCGCCTCGGCAGCCGCCGCAAGCCGCAGCAGCGCATTCGGCGAGCTGCTCAGCGCCGTTATTCCTGTAACCGCCGGCTTGCCTTCCGTCAACGTGCCTGTCTTATCCAGCACGATCGTATCCAGCTGCGCGAGCCGCTCCAGCGCACTTGCTTCCTTGAGCACAATGCCGCGCCTAGCCAGCTTGCCCGTCGCGAGCACGAGCGAGATGGGCGCTGCCAGTCCGAGTGCGCATGGACAAGCGGCCAGGAGTACGGCCAAGGCATGTACGGAAGCACTCTTCCAGTCGCCCGGGCTCAGCCATAACAGCCACAATAGGAGCGTGCTTAACGAGAGGAGCATCATAACCGGTACGAATACAGCGGCGAGCCGGTCGACTTTCCGCCCGATGGAGGATTTCGTCGACTGTGCCTGACGAGTTAATGCCGCGATACGGCTCAGCATCGTATTAGGGCCGGTTGCTGAAACCCGTATGCGCAGTGTCTGCCCTCTCACCGTCGTGCCGGCATACACGTGATCCCCGATCCCCCGCTTCACCAATCCGCTCTCACCGGTCAGAAATGATTCATCGAGCGTTGACTCTCCTTCCACGATCATGCCGTCTGCCGGCAGACGCTCGTTCACTTCCACAATCAGCAGATCACCGACACGGAGCCGGTCCAGCGGAATTCGCTCCTGGCGGCCGCTGCGCACGACGGAAGCTTCTTTCGCCTGCAGCGACGAATAGCTGTCGCTCTCCTTCATGACCCGTTCGGATGCGGTCGCTTCCAGCAGCTTGCCGACCAAGACCGCCGTAATGACGACTGCCGGCGTTTCGAAATAGAGTGCTCCCCCCGTAAGCATGGCAATGTAGCTGTAGAGGAATGCGGCCGTTGTGCCGATCGCCACGAGCACATCCATATTCGCCGTTCGTTCACGAAGCGCATAATAGGCGCCGAAATAGAAAGGCATGCCGATAAAGAACTGCACCGCCGACGCCAAAAACAGCTGCAGCATAGGCTCTTGAATGAAGCCGGGCACCGGTATGCCGCTTAGCCAGACATAGTGATGCGCCATCGTCCACAGCAGGGGGAGCGTGAACAGGCTGCCCGCGAAAACCCTCAGCTTTAGAGCATCGACTTCCGAGCCTTCGTTCTCGTCCCGACCATATGGAAAGGCTTGAAAACCGATTTGTCCGATTCGTTCGATAATGCCGGACGGCGTCACGGTACCCGGTTCGAACGTAATGTACGCCGACTTCGCCGCATAATGAACCGATACACCGGATACGCCGGCCAGCTTGCCGACCGCACGTTCTATGCGTGTTGCACATGCCGTGCAGCTCATGCCGTGAATTCGTAAATCCAGCACATCCTCCGCGCTATCGTGCTGCATAGCCGGCCTCCTTCGTTATGCGGCCAGATGACTACGGCCCGCATACGTCTACCCTTGCTCAAGCTGTCCTACTCTCCACTATATGGCAGCCACCCCTGTCTCATGATACAAAAAAAAGCACTTCCGCCATTGCATGCGAAAGTGCTGATGCTCTATATCGATTATTCGCCGGTAACCACGTCACCGGGCCAGCTTAGCATGCCGCCTAGCACGTTGACCACTTCATAGCCCTGCGCGGCCAAATAATCGCAAGCCTTCCCGCTCCGGTTGCCGCTTCTGCACACCATATACAGAGGCTCTTCGAAATTGCCCAGCTCGCCCAAACGTTCAACAAATACGGACAACGGAATGCTGACCGCTTCTTTAATATGGCCGGACTCCCACTCATCGGGCTCCCGCACGTCGATAACGCTCAGCTTCTCGCCTTCGCGCAGCCGGGTTTCAAGTTCACTTGCCGTTATTTCTCCCATTTCGGTTACCGCTCCTTCAAACGACTGGATTCAAGAATCTCATTTGCATTTTACTCTTCCTCCGCTATCCATGTCCAGCGCTTCCTCTATAAGCAAACAGCATCCGCATATGCTGCAGATGCCGTTCGATCCGATATGCAGTTCATGTCATTAAATGCGTACGGCCGTTCCACTGACAGCGACCATCAGCATACCTTCGCGAACGACTTCATAGTCGATGTCGATGCCCACGATCGCACTTGCGCCGAGGCGGGACGCCTGACTGGACATTTCGTTAAATGCCACGTCGCGGGCTTCCTTCAGCTTCGTCTCATAGGCGCCGGAACGGCCGCCGACGATGTCGGTAATGGAGGCGAATATATCGCGGACGATATTGGCGCCCATAATAGCCTCGCCAGTCACAACGCCAAGGTACTGTTGAATCGGTTGGCCTTCAATTGTAGGTGTCGTAGAAAAAATCATCGATAATCCCTCCCAAACGGTATAGTCGGTCATACGCGCGTATGCAACGAAAGGATTCAAAAACTCGACGCTTGCGACAGTCGGCAGCTTATTGCCCCCTGCCGCTCTCCGTAAACTGAATGCGCATCACTTGTTCGCTATCCGGTTTAAAATAAATCCGCACCGTCACTTCGAACTTGCGTCCGCCGTCGCTTAGCAGCAGCCTGAAATTCTCGGATAATAGACCGGCCTGTTCCGTCTGCCGCCCCAAATGCTTGTAGTCCACAATGTCCGCCTGATAGCGCTTTGCCGTTTCTTTCATGGCGAGCTGTCCCCATTTGGCATAGGACGGCTCGGCTGAAACCGCGGTCATCCGGCCTGCGAAGACAACTATTAGCACAACCATGATTCCGAATCGTTTCATCGTTCTTCACGCACCCCCTGCTACTTGGCGATGGTAGAATCCCCCATGAACAGCGGCTTTATGCAAGTGAAGCGTCGCCTTACACCATTCGGTTCGGCCGCGTTAACCGAGCCTGCCCGGTGTGAACGGTTCTCCGTTTGCCCGCAATCATTCGGCAGCAGATCAGCAGCATGATTGACCAACACCAGATAAAAGCGCACCAAAGCGGTATAAATTCGCCTTTGGGCCGAGACATCCAGTAGTGACCATTAGGCAATAATCCCGGCCACAGGATCGCAAGGATTTTCAGCGAGGACATCGTGAGCAGGAGCAAGACTACGGCGCCTATCCCTTTAGCGAGACTGCCGTTCCTTGCAGCCGTATACAGCATGGAAGCCGCCAGGATGCCGAACAGCGCAGCAGAGAGCGGCGCCACGATCGCCACGCTCACGATATTGCTCCGATTCATCGAAAACAGCAATTTTACCGCGAATAAAATAAAACCGAAGCCTGCGGCATATACCCATAGCAGCAGCTTCATGCCCGCGGTCTCGACCGCCGGAAGGCTCCTTGGTTTTGCGGCAATACGCCATCGGATATAGCGATTGAGCAGCAGAAGTGCAGGAACGATCACCCCGATCAGCGAGAATCCGTACTGCAGCAGCTGATAGAGCGGTTCGCCTACATACTTCCGGTGCAGCGCGGGAATCCACTCTACATAGATACCGGTCCCATGCGTCCAGGCATCCATAAAGATATGTGTCCAATAGCCGAGGAGCAAGGAAATCAGGAAAACAAGCCATGTACGCCCTGAGCGAAGCTGCCAATCACCTGTTAAGCTCTTCACGAACTGATCGATACCGCCCGCGGCAGGGAACAACTTAGGCAGGACCGGCTTTACAATGAGATGGAAGGCAAACGCCGTTGCAATGCTGAGCGGCAAGCCCTGCACCAGAAAGCCAAGAAATGAATGACCGATGGTTTGGTACGATTCCATCGCCATGAAATACTCCATATCCGGAATCATGCTGCCCAGCGCAAGACCCGTCACACTGAGCCATTTAGGCGCAATTCGTCGCAGCGGCACCGCAAAGAGCGGATGTGAGAATGTGAACGGCATCCGATTAATCCAACTGCCCAAACTTGCTTAACGGCCACAACCGGAAAATAGCTCGTCCCTCGAGACTCGACAAGGCAATCGGGCCAAGCACCCTGCTGTCTTGGCTGTTCTCGCGGTTATCACCCATGACGAATACCGTCTTCGTCGGAACCGTATAGGGAACGTTCAGCCCGTTCGAGAACGTACGCCCTTTGACGTAGCTTTCCTGCTGCACCGCATTATTGACCAGCAGCCGGCCGTCAGCCGTAAAATTAAGGACATCGCCCGGCAGGCCGACCACGCGTTTTATTAACCGTTTATCGCTTTCGGGACCGTCGATGATGACAATATCTCCCCGATTCGGCATTTCAAAATGATAGCTGATCTTGTCCTCAATGAGACGCTGCCCTTCGACGAGCGTTTTCTGCATCGATATGTTCTTTACTTCGGTTTGCGCGAAGGCGTAATTTTGGATGAGCAGCGCTGCCGTCATCGCGATTCCAAGCGTGACCGCCCAATCCCTAACCTCTCGAATCCATGATTTTTTCAATGCTGCTTACTCCTCTCCAGGTTCGCATTTCCAATTGCTACGCTAACTAATACGACGATAGCGATAAATAAGTTTCTTGGAAAGCGCCATTTTGCCTAAAAAGCATTGCTCTGCCTGATATCCTATTATACAGTTAGAAGACTGACTCTACTTTCCCCGGAAGGAGCGAAACTTTCTTTGTCCGCTGTCCCTACGACCCAGGAACATGCAGCTGCCATACCAACAAATCGGTCTGATCATGCCATCTTCATTACCGTCACGCTGCTGTATTGGTCAACGTTGTATATCTATGTGCCGATCCTATCTCCGTTTATGAAGAGCAGCGGCTACGCCGACGTCCTGATCGGCATCGTGCTCGGCAGCTACGGCTTCATGCAAATGTTCATCCGCTTCCCGCTCGGACTCTTGTCCGACAAGCTCCATAAGCGCAAGCCGTTTCTCATGCTTGGTATGATCAGCGGCGCGCTAAGCTGTCTCTTGTTCATGGTGCCCGGCTCTTGGCTGTGGCCGCTTGCAGGACGTATGATGTCCGGCGTATGCGCATCCGCATGGGTTGCTTTCACTGTCCTCTATGCCGCTTATTACGCCTCATCCGAGGCAACGAAGGCGATGAGCAATATCAGCGTCATGACCGTCTCTGGGCAGCTCATCGGCATGACGCTGAGCGGCTGGCTGGCTGGCGCATACAGCTGGCATGCGGCATTTCTCGCAGGCATCATTCTAGGCGCAGCCGGCTTGGCCTTATCCTTCGCGGTCAAAGAGCCGCGTGAAGGCGTCGCGCGTTCACCGATCTCGCTTCGGCATTTGCGGGAAATCGTGCGGACGCCTTCCTTGCAGCAAGTATCCACGCTATCTATTCTGGCGCACTGCGTGCTCTTCATTACGATGTTCGGATTCACGCCGCTTAAAGCAACCTCATTAGGTGCCTCCAGCGGTCAGTTGACGCTCATTGTCGTCGCCTTCATGATTCCGCATGCAGCTGCTTCCTTAATTACCGGCCGGTGGCTCGTCCCTCGGTGCGGGACCTGGAATGTCATCGCAATCGCCTTCCTGCTGAGCGGTATCTTCACGGTTGCCATAGCCTATTCGCCCAGCCTCGGCTTGCTCGCGCTGACGCAGGTGTTGAACGGCTTCGCGCAGGGCATGCACCTGCCTATCCTGCTCGGTCTTGCCATTCAGCCCTTCGCATCCTCCAAACGCGCGACAGCGATGGGATTCTACCAAGCCGTTTATTCGATCGGCATGTTTGCCGGCCCCTTCTTGGCGGGCTTCGTTAACGACATGTTCGGCCGTGATTACGGCTTCTGGCTCGGCGGCGCATTCGCGCTAATTGCCCTCTTGCTCGCGCTGTTCTGGAAACGATCCAGTGCCGCCCCCGCCAAAACCGCATCTTGAATCAAAAAAACACCTGTCGATGCTGCAAAGCACAATATCGGCAGGTGTTCGTTTATTTAATTACATGCACTCTTCCGGATCTTCGGTTTGTGCATCTTCAATGGTAATTTTCTCTGCAACCGTATCGCGAATAACGGAAACGATTGTCTGCAGCAGATAGTTGATATCCGCTTGGCTTTGCTGGAATTCGGTTACGATCGGAATGCCGTCCAGCTCATCCTGAAGCACTTCGATCTCTTGCTCGATCTTCGCGACCATATCGGCGTTCTTGAACGTCGTCTCGAACGCAACGATTTCTTTCTGCTTCTTCTTGATTTGGGCAATCAAGCCCTGAATGCGGTCGTTGCCTTGAATTTGCTTCTCGGCGCGCTGGAACTGCTGCACTTCCTCCGACGTGAAGATCATGCCTGCGAGCTCTTTCGTTTTGGCCATAATATCGGCGCGTACGATGATGTCTTCGGTATTGAATTTCGGAACGTCGAATCTGATGCCGTGATGGTGATCATGGTCATGATCGTGTTCATGTTTAGCTGTTTGTTCGTTTGCCATTATTCCATCTCCTCCAGCCGATACATTAAGATACGGCCTCATGTTTTATGATTGGCTCCGCTTTGATATACCAGGTTTGTGCTTCCGTAACCCGCGCATTAATGAACTGTCCGATCCACGACGCCGGCCCTTGAATATGGACCAGCTTATTGGTACGCGTCCGTCCCGATAAGACATCCGCATTATTCTTGCTATGGCCTTCGATCAGTACTTCGACCTCTTGACCCTGCATCGATTCATTGCTTTGACGGCTGAGTTCGGCAACGACAGCGTTCAAGCGCGCAAGACGCGCCCGCTTCACGTTCTCAGGAATATTATCTGCCATATCCGCCGCAGGCGTACCTGCGCGCGGCGAGTAGATGAAGGTGTAGGCCGATGAGAATCCGACCTCCTTCATGAGCGTGATGGTCTCTTCGAACTGTTCTTCCGTCTCCCCAGGGAATCCGACGATAATGTCGGTCGTCAGCACCACGTTCGGAATCGCACGCTTGATCTTGCCTACCAGCTCCAAGTACATCTCGCGGGTATACTTGCGGCTCATTCGCTTTAACACTTCCGTGCTGCCCGACTGTACCGGCAGGTGGATATGCTCTACCAGGCTGCCGCCCGTTGCAAGCACTTCAATAAGATGATCGTCGAAGTCGCGGGGGTGGCTCGTCGTGAAGCGAATGCGCGGCAGATCGATCTTGGCGATATCCGCCATGAGGTCGCCGAACCGGTAAGCGATATCCTCAAAATCCTTACCGTAAGCGTTGACGTTCTGGCCGAGCAGCGTAATTTCCTTGAAGCCCTGGCGTGCCAGCTCCCGAACCTCGGCAATGACATCCTCGGGCCGCCTGCTCCGCTCTTTGCCTCGTGTATACGGGACGATGCAATAGGTACAGAACTTGTCACAGCCGTACATGATATTGACCCATCCGCGCATGCCTTCGCGTTTCTTCGGCAAGTTCTCGATGATGTCGCCTTCCTTGGACCACACTTCAACGACCATTTCCTTGCTGAAGAGTGCATCCTGAAGCAAATACGGCAGACGGTGAATATTATGCGTACCGAAGATCAGATCCACGAAGCCGTGCTTCTGCATGATCCGTCCGACCACCGATTCTTCCTGGGACATGCAGCCGCATACGCCCAGAATTAACCCGGGCTTCTCCAGCTTCAGATGCTTCAGGTGCCCTAGCTCGCCGAAAACCTTATCTTCCGCGTTCTCACGCACCGCACAGGTGTTTAATAGAATCACGTCCGCTTGATTGCGATCCTCGACAGCCGTATAGCCCAGTTGTTCGAAAATACCTTTCATGACCTCGGTGTCATGTTCGTTCATCTGACAGCCGTACGTCGTAATGTTGTAGGTTTTTCCCTTGCCCAGCTCCAAGAGCTCTGGAGGAATCGCGGATTCGTAATGCACCTGTATCTCTTCTTTTCCTCTGCGCTTCTCATCCTTATAATTCGGTGCTGCATTTATCGTTATATCCCGACCGTTGATCCGGTAGGTTGTTTTTCCATCCGATTCCTTCAGTACCTTCGCGCTCGAATAGTCAAAGTACTTAGAGAAGTCCTTATCGCCGCTGCTCACAACCATTCACGTCCCCTCTCTATACGTGTCCATTCCAAGATTATATCAAAATCCATTCCGATTAGAAAGGAAAATGCACCCTCCAGCCCCATCAATCCGCAAAGTTGTGAGAAAAAAGAGACAATCGCCGATTTACCGGCAATTGTCTCTTGATTCGTTTCTATCGGTAACTCTTTTCTCTTTAGCCTAGGCTGATGATTTCAGCTTCGTCTCCGGTTTTGGCGCCTGCGGCATTCGCTTCATCCGTATCAATATGCATGTCCAGTGCAAACTCGGGTGATACCCGCGCAATGACATTCTCCAGAACGACGCCGCGCTCTCCATGCAGACGGACGGACAAACGCTGTTTATCGGCAATCCCCCAGCGCTCCGCGTCGCTCGTATGGAAGTGAATATGACGAGCGGCAACAATAACGCCTTCTTCGATCGTCACCTCGCCTGCCGGTCCTTTAATCGTAATTCCCGCAGAGCCCGCAATATCGCCCGACTCGCGTACGGGCGGATTTATACCAAGCGTAAACGCATCTGTCCGGGATACTTCAAGCTGCGTACGTTTGCGGACAGGCCCAAGAATACGTACTTTACCGAAGCTGCCTTTCGGCCCCGTAACCTCGACCGTTTCGTTCGCGGCGTATTGACCGGGCTGGGAGAGCGGCTTGAACACCGACAGTTCTGCTCCTTGTCCAAACAAAATTTTTACATGTGCCTGCTCTAAATGGATATGTCTGGCGGATACGCCGACTGGAACTTTCATCATGTCATACTCCTGCTTTCTGTCTCGTTTCGTTTCGTTAAAGAAAGGCATACCGTTCACAAGCCGAACGGTATGCCTTATTCGTATTTGATCTGCAGACAATTATTTAAACTCGGCTACGAGTTTATCGAACTGCTCCTGTGACAAAGTCAAATCTTGGTTTGCCAGTGCTTCAGGCTGGAAGCCTGTAACCAAATCCTCGTAGGATTTGCGTTCTTTGTTCTGATAGATCAATCCTGTGAGCATGCCGTTTGTTTCCATAATTTTGTTCATCGCCGCAATACGGTTCGTGGCATCGTAATCCGGGAATTGATCCAGGTTCACGATATTTTCTTTGAACCAGTCGTACGTGTTCACTTTGTTGAACGTTACGCATGGGCTGAACACGTTGATCAGCGAGAAGCCTTCATGGTTCAAACCAGCTTCAATCAATGCGGTCAGCTGCTTCAAATCGCTCGAGAACGACTGCGCAATGAAAGTAGCGCCGGCCGACATCGCAATTTCAAGCGGTGAAAGCGTGGACTCAATGGAACCTTCAGGCGTCGACTTCGTCTTGAAGCCTTCTGCGCTTCGCGGCGATGTTTGACCTTTGGTCAACCCGTAGATTTGGTTATCCATAACGATATACGTAATGTTAACGTTACGGCGAATCGCATGTACAGTATGTCCCATACCGATTGCAAAGCCATCGCCATCGCCGCCGGAGGCGATAACCGTCAGCTCGCGGTTTGCCAGCTTCACCCCTTGCGCGATCGGCAATGCGCGGCCATGAATACCGTGGAGGCCGTATGCATTGACGTAGCCGGAGATCCGGCCAGAACAGCCGATTCCGGAAATAACAGCCAAGCCTTCCGGCTCAAGACCAACGTTTGCAGCAGCCCGCTGAATGGCAGCCTGTACGGAGAAATCCCCGCAGCCCGGGCACCAGTTAGGCTTTACGTTGTTACGAAACTCTTTAAATGTTGCCATCTTAGACCAACTCCTTGCATGCTTTGTGCACATCGGAAGGCAGGAACGGATTACCGTCGTATTTCAGAACGCTCTTAATCTTGTCAGCATGGCCTGCGTGAAGCTTCACTTGGTCAGCCAGTTGACCGGTTGCATTGTTCTCCAGCACGACGACTTTAACCGCGCTTTGCAGATAAGGTGCTACGAGCTCCTTAGGGAACGGATGAATCTGACGGATCGTCATGTGGTTCGTCTTCAGACCATCAGCTTCCAAACGAAGGCGCGCTTCGTCGATGGTTCCGCCCGTTGATCCCATGCCGATGATGAGCAGATCCGCTTCAGCATGCGGCGCGTCTACGCGAACAGCATCACGGATGTACATGCCGTCCAGCTTCGTGAGACGTTTATCCATCATTTTCTTGCGGTTGATTGCGCTCTCCGATGGGCGTCCTGTCTCGTCGTGCTCAACGCCTGTTACGTGATGAAGACCGAATTTATCGCCTGGAATAACGCGCGGGGAAACGCCGTCTTCCGTAAGTTCATAACGTTTAAACAGCTCATTGGTTTCAAGCTCAGGCAGCTCACGAACGAGCTTACCGCGGTTAATGGGTACTTTATTGAGATCAAGCGGCTCGCAGGATTGTTTACCGAGCGAGAGCTGAAGGTCAGTCATGAGAATAACGGGAATCTGGTATTGTTCCGAGAGGTTGAAAGATTCGATCGTATCGTAGAAGCAGTCTTCCAACGTAGCAGGCGCGATGACCACTTTCGGAATTTCACCGTGCGTACCGTAGATCATTGCGTTGAGATCGGATTGTTCCTGCTTCGTCGGCAATCCTGTAGAAGGACCTCCGCGCTGCGTATCCACGATGACCAGCGGTGTTTCCGTCATGCCTGCAAGGCCGATCGCTTCCATCATCAGGGACAAACCAGGACCTGCCGAAGCCGTCATCGTACGCACGCCGGCGTAGTTGGCGCCGATTGCCATCGTTACAGCCGCAATTTCGTCCTCCGTTTGAATAACGGTGCCGCCGAACTTAGGAAGCTTCTTAATCAAATATTCCATAATCTCGGAAGCAGGCGTAATGGGATAAGCGGACATCAGACGGCATCCGCCTGCTACCGCGCCAAGTCCAATCGCTTCGTTGCCGATCATGAACAGCTTTTGTTTGCCGTCAGCCGGTTCAAGTTGAAATTCTTCAAGCGGTCCGCCTGCCAGCTCAAGAACGAAATCGGAGCCGCGTTTAACCGCTTCGATATTTTTCTCTACGATAGCCGGACCTTTACGGCCGAATTCTTCCTCGACCGCTTTATTGAAAACATCGATAGGCAGACCAAGAAGCGCCCAAGACGCGCCGGACGCTACCATGTTTTTCATTAGGGATGTGCCTAACTCTTCAGCAATCGTCGTGATGGGTACCGGGAACAGTCTGGCATTAATGCCTTCTGGAAGTACCGGGTTGAACTTGGCGTCGGCAACAACGACACCGCCCGCACGCAGCTCATGCGCATTCAAATCAATACTTTCCTGGTCAAATGCAACCAAGATGTCGAGATCATCCGAAATAGCCAGCATTGGCTTCGTGCTGATCCGAATTTTATTGTTTGTGTGACCGCCTTTGATCCGTGACGAAAAGTGACGGTATCCGTACAGATAGTACCCCAGACGGTTTAGAGCTGTCGAGAAAATACGGTCGGTACTTTCAACGCCTTCCCCTTGCTGTCCCCCGATTTTCCAAGACAATTGACTGATCAAAATGCCCATCTCCTCTTTTGAATAAACCTGCAAATTTTTCAACAACTCTTTACAAAAGTGTGAATTTATTCGATGCAACGGTCAAATAAATTTTATGTCTCAGATTGTGAAATTGCAAGGCATTCCAGCTTTTAATTCGTATAGTTCTTTTCGATTATATCCATATCGTAAAGAGATTGGAATAGGATTTTTCGTTCACGCCGGCAGATGCTTTGAAAGAAAAGCAAGTGCGTTGCCTGAAAAGAACGACTTCACGATATCTTCCGTGTATACAGCAAGCAATGCGTCTTGCAGATGATGCAGCTCGCCAGGATGGGACAGCGCCTCGACATGCGTCTCGATTCCATCGAAATCCGACCCGAACATGAGCTGCTTCTCTCCTCCAAGCTCGCAAATCCGTTCTACGTGACGCAGCACGTCAGCAATTTCGGAAGGAACGCGCACGGAAACGAATTGCGGCACGAACGTAACGCCAATCATGCCGCCGCTTGCGATAAGCGCCGAGATCTGTTCATCCGTCAAATTGCGTGGATGCGGGCAAAGACTGCGTGCATTCGAATGCGAAGCAATGATGGGCTTGGATGTAATTTCCAGCATATCCCAAAACGCTCTGTCGCTCAAATGCGACACATCTAACAGTATACCCAATCTATTACATTCTTCTACGAAAGCACGGCCTTTTTTTGTCAGTCCGCCGCCGCGGGGCTCCACAACACCGTCCGCCCCCCAATTAGCGCCATTCCAAGTTAAGCCGGCCGCCCGGATCCCCAGCATAAACAATACGCGAAGCATCGCCAGATCGCCCTGAAGTCCGTCAGCGCCCTCCAAGGAAAGCATTGCACCAATTATACCTTTCTTTCGCTGAAGCGTCGAGATGTCCCGTGAAGACCGGATAAGCATCATCTTCGGCGAGGCGGCTACTTTACGATAGAAGAGATCGATGCTTTGCAGGATCGGAACCATAGATTTATCTATTCGCTCAGGCACGTAGACTGCAAAGGTTTGAAGAATCGCTTCTGCTTGCCTTAGCCGTGGAAGGGTGACATCCAATTTCCCCTGCTCATCTTGCATGAACGATAGTGTCGGATCCTCTAGCAGCTTCCATAGTACGTCACAATGAAAATCAACGCTTCGTATCCGGGTCATGTCACGACCTCCCCATTTCATCAAGATTATAGACACGCAAAAAAACCTGCCTACGTCGTAAACAGGTCCAGTCTTCACATGTGGGCATTACCGGTGTTATCTTGGTTCGACGATGAGTTTAATTGCTGTCCGATCTTCACCGTCAATCACGATATCTGTGAACGCCGGAATACAGATGAGATCCACTCCGCTTGGAGCAACAAAACCTCTTGCGATCGCAACCGCCTTAACCGCTTGATTCAACGCACCAGCCCCGATTGCTTGCAATTCAGCCGCTCCGCGTTCACGCAACACGCCGGCGAGCGCTCCTGCAACAGAATTTGGATTAGACTTTGCTGAAACTTTTAAGACATCCATGGAAAAGTACCTCCTCGGGAATGATGGATGAATACCGCTATTTAAATAGTATTCGAGAGAAGCGAAAAAATTCCTTCTTTCTGGCGCTCCATTCGCAAAATCTTCTGAATTGCAAGAATATTAATAGAGGAAAATGACCGTTTCTGCTGATTGACGCCGCTTCCCCCAATCTGATTCTATCGAGGTTAATAGGATTTCACTTGGCCGATGCAGCTCCTATTCTTCTTTAAATAAAAAAATGGCTGCTACATGAGCAGCCATTCCGTTTCGGTAAGCCTGATCTTCTGGATCTTCTTCGCCTTGCCGGTCGCTTCGTCGATGTCCACGATGACGGCATGGAACTGCCAGTCTCCTTCATCAACGACAAAACGTACAGGAAGCTGCGTCAGGAACCGATGAAGCACGGCGCCGCGCTCCATTCCCAGCACACCTTCTTTCGAACCAACCATACCGACATCCGTTAAATAGGCTGTACCATTTGGCAGAATTTGGTCATCGTTCGTTTGCACATGCGTATGCGTCCCGACGACAAGCGATGCCTTTCCATCCAAATGCCAGCCCATTGCAATCTTCTCGGAAGTTGCTTCTGCATGAAAGTCGACTAAAATGTTCTTGGTCTGCCGCTGGAGCTCCTCGATCAGTTCATCCGCTTTCCGGAAAGGACAGTCGATGGGAGGCAGAAAGGTCCGCCCCTGCAAATTGATAATGGCCAGCTCCTTGCCGTTTGCTTTAATTACCGCAGCGCCTTGCCCAGGCGCTTCCGGCGCATAATTGGCGGGGCGAACGATTCGCGGCTGATCGTCGATCCACTCAAAGATATCCTTGTTGTCCCACGTATGGTTGCCCATCGTGATACCGTGCACGCCCGCATCAAACAGTTCTTTCACAATCGCGGCGGTAATGCCTCGTCCAGCCGCCGAATTCTCGCCGTTTGCGATAATAATATGCGGATTATACTTAGATTTCAGCGCAGGCAATACTTTCTTGACTGCCGTACGTCCTACATTGCCAACAATATCACCAATAAATAATACGTTCATTCACATAACCTCTCTGTTATAAACCAGAAAAGTGGCCGACAAGCAGCCACTTTTCTGATTGTATTCCTATGTTGTTATTTGGCATATTCGACAGCGCGCGTCTCGCGGATGACTGTCACTTTAATATGGCCTGGGTAATCGAGCTCACTCTCGATTTTCTTCGTAATATCGCGCGCTAAGCGGAATGCTTCGGTATCGTCGATTTTATCCGGTTGAACCATGACGCGAACTTCGCGACCGGCTTGAATCGCGTACGATTTCTCAACGCCTTCGAACGATTCCGATATGCCTTCGAGCTTCTCCAGACGTTTGATATACGTTTCGAGCGTCTCTCTTCTTGCGCCCGGTCTTGCCGCTGACAACGCATCAGCTGCGCCGACGAGCATGGCAATAACGGAGGTTGCTTCACAATCGCCATGATGAGAAGCGATACTGTTAATAACAACAGGATGCTCTTTGTATTTCTTAGCCAGTTCAACGCCGATCTCGACATGTGAGCCTTCCACTTCGTGATCCAGCGCTTTACCGATGTCATGCAGCAATCCGGCACGTTTGGCCAGCGTAATATCTTCACCCAGTTCTGCTGCCATCAAACCGGTCAAATACGCAACTTCCATGGAATGCTTAAGCACATTCTGACCATAGCTCGTGCGGTATTTCAGTCGGCCCAAAATCTTGATCAGATCTGGATGCAAGCCGTGTACGCCAACTTCATACGTCGCCTGCTCTCCGTATTCACGGATGCGCTCGTCCACTTCCTTACGCGATTTCTCGACCATTTCCTCGATGCGGGCTGGATGGATACGTCCATCAGCAACCAATTTCTCGAGTGATGTGCGTGCAATTTCGCGGCGGATGGGGTCGAAACCAGACAGTATGACCGCTTCCGGTGTATCGTCGATAATGAGATCGATACCGGTCAACGTCTCCAGTGCGCGGATGTTGCGGCCTTCACGGCCGATAATGCGGCCTTTCATTTCTTCATTCGGCAATGCAACAACGGATACCGTTGTTTCAGCCACGTGATCAGCTGCACAGCGTTGGATAGCAAGCGAGATAATATCACGAGCTTTCTTATCTGCTTCTTCCTTAGCTTGCTGCTCGATTTCTTTAATCATTTGAGCTGTTTCATGGCGAACTTCTTGCTCAACGTTGGTCAAGATGATTTGTTTCGCATCTTCCATCGTCAGGTTCGAAATACGCTCCAGTTCATGAAGCTGCTGCTTGTAAAGGGAATCGATCTGTTCTTGTGTCTCCTCGATTCGCTTCTCTTTGTTGGCTACTTGCTCTTCTTTGCGTTCCAGCGCTTCTATTTTTTTATCCAACGACTCTTCTTTTTGAATAAGTCGTCTTTCAAGACGCTGTACCTCATTGCGACGTTCGCGAGTATCTCTCTCAGCCTCGGTACGGAGCTTGTGGACTTCATCTTTCGCCTCGAGAACCGTTTCTTTCTTCAGCGCGTCGGCTTCTTTCTTCGCATTGTCAATAATTTGACTAGCGGCCTGCTCGGCGCTGGAAATTTTGGCCTCGGCGATCGATTTTCGAATAAAATAACCGACACCAAAGAAAATTGCACCAACAACGAGAGCGATCAGGATAACTGCCCATACTTGGACCATCATCTTCACCTCCTCGTTGTTCACCTAAGCAAACGCTTGGGACATTATTTGGTTGTCTAGCCGGTTTTTAACCCGATGGATACAATTCTTAATTTGACGAAAATAATCGTTTCGAATCAATTTTTGGAAGGAAAATCGATTCTGTAAGAAAGAATACAAACTTATTTTATCTTTTGTGAAAATCACTTGTCAAGCATATGCCCTTGTTCCTCGTCCTGATCCGCTAGAACAGCAGCTTTTACAGCATCTCTTACAGCCGAAGAGGGAAACCCTCTGCGCAGCAAAAATGCCGCCAGCTTCTGTTTTCGCTCGCGAAGCTCTCCTTTAATATGCGGCCATTTCTTCATTCCTGCTCGTATCGCAATTTCGGTCTCCGACTCTGGATTTAGATTCATCGCCGCTTGCTTCGCGGTATCCTTCTTGATACCCCGTTGGAGCAGCTCTTGCTGCAGAAGGCGCCTTCCTTTCAGTTGTGTCCGCATTCGCTGCGCCGCATACTGATCGGCATACAGCGAATCGTTGACAAGCCCTTCCCGGCTCAACCGCTCTATGGCTTTGCGGGCCGCTCCCTCGTCAATCTCTTTCTTGGATAGATAGCGGTGAATTTCCTTCTCAGTCCGCTGCCTGGCGCCTAGATAAGCCAATGCCAATATATATGCGCGGTGATGGCTGTCTTCATGTACAATCTGCTTCAACTCGTCCGGTTCGATCTCCCGACCCTTCAACAATCGATATTTAATCAGGACATCCTCATGTACGCTAGTAAATGGATCTGCAGCATCGTTGACATACAAATGATAGCGCTGCTTCTTCTTCGAATCTTGTTCAACACCGGTTATGGTCAGCAATAGGTTCGCCCCTCTGTCTAAACAAGAAAAGCACCCCTTATCCAGCAGGTGCTTCTCGCTAAGTTATATCAGATCTATCAATCCCTGAATTAATTCAAGTCCAAATCCAATTCGTCCTCAGACTCGTCATCTTCGCTAACAGCATCATTAATGGCAGAAGCCGCAGCAACATTGCTCGCATCGCGAATCAGCTTCTCAATGACAGCAGAAATATCGTGGTGATCCTTCAGGAACTGCTTCGCATTCTCACGGCCTTGTCCCAGACGTTCGCCGTTAAAGGAGAACCATGCGCCGCTCTTCTGGATGATATCATGCTCGACGCCGATATCCACAATGCTGCCTTCCTTCGAAATGCCTTCACCGTACATAATGTCAACCTCAGCCTGCTTGAATGGAGGAGCAACTTTGTTCTTGACGACTTTAATCCGCGTACGGTTACCAACCACATCATTGCCCTGTTTAATGGACTCGATACGGCGAACATCCAAGCGTACGGAGGAGTAGAACTTCAATGCGCGGCCGCCCGGCGTCGTCTCCGGATTACCGAACATCACGCCGACTTTCTCACGCAATTGGTTGATAAAGATCGCAATCGTCTTCGATTTGCTGATCGCCCCGGAAAGCTTGCGAAGCGCCTGAGACATTAGACGGGCTTGAAGACCAACGTGGGAATCCCCCATGTCGCCTTCAATCTCCGCTTTCGGTACGAGTGCAGCGACGGAGTCGACAACGACGATATCCACTGCACCGCTTCGTACGAGCGCCTCGGCTATTTCAAGCGCCTGTTCACCTGTATCCGGCTGCGAAAGCAGCAATTCATCAATATTAACGCCGAGCTTGTTCGCATAGGAAGGATCAAGCGCATGCTCTGCATCGATAAATGCGGCTTGTCCGCCAGCACGCTGCACTTCTGCGATGGCATGCAAAGCTACAGTCGTTTTACCGGAGGATTCCGGTCCGTATACTTCAATGACGCGGCCTCTCGGGAATCCTCCGATTCCAAGGGCGATATCTAACGCAAGCGCACCACTGGACACGGTTTCAACTTGCATATGAGTGGATTCACCAAGTTTCATTATGGAGCCTTTGCCGAATTGTTTCTCTATTTGACGCAGTGCCATTTCGAGTGCAGCCTTACGATCTGCCAACGAACTCACATCCTTCATGATTTATACTTTCATGATACCTTGTTTCAACAGCTTTGACAAGACTTTTTGCGAACATATATTCTTATTTCTCATTTGGCCAAAAGAGAGAATAAAAAAAGAACCGCAGCAAAGTATTCTTCGCCACGGTTCTTCCGTCTAATGTCGATTATAGTCGATCATGAAAACATTGGCAAGCTTATTCTTACAGTAACAGCTAGTTCTCTTCCTTACCTGACAACGCCTGCCACAGCCGGTACAACAACGATTTGGCGGCGCGAACACGAATGATCTCGCGGTTCCCGCTTAAGTTCGCCGTGAATACCTTCGTCGGTCGCCCCTTTTCGGCGAGACCGAAATACACGAGCCCCACCGGCTTCCCCTCCGACTCCGAAGGACCGGCAACGCCTGTCAGCGAAACGCCAAAGTCGCTGTCCGCCAGCTCCCTGACCCTCTCCGCCATTAGCGCTGCCGTGGATTCACTGACTGCCCCAGGAGCCTCTTTACCTTCCAATTGGGACATAGGGATGCCGAGCAAACGATGTTTCATGACGTTAGTATACGTAACGACGCCGCCGGTAAATTCGCCGCTGCTGCCGGGAACCCGAGTGATCAGCTGCGCGAACAAGCCGCCTGTCAGGCTCTCTGCGCTTGCCAATGTCCGGCTCGTTGCACGGAGCTGTCTGACCACAGCTTCTTCCAGCGTAATGTCTTCCCTTGCATACATGTGCTGCCCAACCCGCGCTTTAATCTGTTCCTCCGCCGTATCCAGCCTTGCTGCCGCCTCCGCCTCGCTCAGCGCTTTCGTGGACACCCGGATGGCCACTTCGCCTTCCTTGGCGTATGGCGCGATCGACGGGTCCGTCTGCGCCTCTATGAGATCGATGATCGCCTGCTCCAAGGTCGATTCGCCAATACCGGCGAATTTGAGGAGACGGGAGTATAGCTTGCGGTCCTCGTTCAAAATCGAGCGCAGCCAAGCTTTGGCAGGACCGTCGAACATCGGCTTCATTTCCCGGGGAGGACCGGG
The DNA here is from genome assembly GCF_019431355.1 of Paenibacillus sp. R14(2021). Lineage (NCBI taxonomy): Bacteria > Bacillati > Bacillota > Bacilli > Caryophanales > Paenibacillaceae > Paenibacillus > Paenibacillus sp. R14(2021). Next base: position 480,077 of record NZ_CP080269.1, on the reverse strand, counting down.
AAGCAGCACATAATGAGTTCCCGCAGCGATCAGTGCATTACCGACCGCAAGGCCCGCTTCGTTCTCGAGCGGAACGCTGCCTTCAATGAGGTTCGCCTGCCTCCGGTTGCTCTCTACCATGTGAATGCCGCGCGATGCAAACATGTCCTCGATTTTATCCATGGAGGGCTTGTGCAGTTCAATCGGCAGGTTCAGATATTCCGCAAGCGCATCCTTCGTTAAATCATCCATGGTTGGCCCGAGACCGCCCGTAAACAGAATCAGATCGGCTCGTGTACGCGCAAGCTCAATCGCTTGACGAATCCGGCCGGCATTGTCGCCGACCACCGTTTGAAAATACACATCGATGCCGAGCTCTGCAAGACCTTGCGACAAATACGTTGCGTTCGTGTTTACGGTCTGACCGAGCAAAAGCTCCGTTCCAACAGCAATGATTTCAGCGCGCATGTAAACATCTCCAATTCTATGTAAGGGATTTACTGCATGCAAAGCGGGAAAAGCAAAGCACCACCCCTTCAAGCTCATAACGAAGGAGTGATGCTATACATGTCATTCTAGGCCGTAAGCGGAATGAGATTTTTGTTTTTGACGAAGTAATCGATTCCGGAGTAAACCGTAATAAGTGCCGCCGCATAGATTGAGATCTGATCAAACGGGAAATCGACGAACGCAAACGGAAAATTGTTGAGCAGCAGCGCGATAATCATCGTGATCTGCACAGCCGTCTTCCATTTGCCCCACTTGCTTGCAGCGACAACAGTACCTTCCAGAAGCGCAATTTGCCTAAGCCCAGTCACGGCAAACTCGCGGCTAATGATGACAATTGCAATCCAGGCATGCAGCTTCTCCATCTCTACCAGCGAGATGAGTACGGCTGCAACGAGCAGCTTGTCCGCCAGCGGGTCAAGCAGCTTGCCGAGGTTGGTCACGATCTTGTTCTTACGGGCAATATAACCATCCAGCCCGTCCGTGCTCGCCGCAACGATAAATACGAGAGCTGCCAGAATTTGATTCCATGTGATTGTAAAATCGGAACCGTCGATCGTCAGCGGCTTTAAATCCACGTTAATAAGCAGCAGAACCATAATGATTGGCACCAAGAAGATCCGAGCCATCGTTATTTTGTTGGCTAAGTTCACGATAGCCCCTCCCCGGACATATCAAACTCGTAAGCATGCGTAATACGCACCTTCTGAATTTCACCGATCGCTGCCTTGCAGTTGGAAATGAAAACTTCGCCGTCGATTTCAGGCGCGTCGTATGGCGAACGGCCGACATATACGTCGCTTCGTCCGTCGTAGCGTTCAACGAGAACGTCGATTTCTTTGCCGATATGCTTGCCGCTCAGCTCTTTGGACACTTCGCGCTGAATTTCCATCAACGTGTTTGAGCGCCATTCTTTTACCTCGTCAGGTACCGCGTTCGGCAATCGAACAGCAGGTGTATCCTCTTCCGAAGAGTAGGTAAATACGCCGAGGCGGTCAAACTTCATCTCGCGTACGAAGTCGCACAACCGATTAAAATCTTCCTCCGTCTCGCCCGGGAAACCAACGATGATGGAAGTCCGCAGCGCTACATCCGGAATACGCGAACGAATCCGCTGCACCAGCTCACGCGTATCCCGCTGACGTCCAGGACGGCGCATGCGCTTCAGAATGGAATCCTCGCTGTGCTGCAAAGGCATATCGATATAGTTAACTACCTTCGAATTGGAAGCGATCGTGTCGATCAGCTCATCGGAGAAGAAGCCCGGATAGGCGTAATGCAGCCTTACCCATGCGATTCCTTCCACTTCGCTGACACGGTTAAGAAGCTCCGGCAGCATAAACTTGTCGTAAAGATCCGTACCGTAGTTCGTTGAGTCCTGCGCAATCAGGCTCACTTCTCTGACGCCTTGATCGGCAAGCTGCTGCACTTCGGCAACAATCGACTCGATGGAACGGCTGCGGAACTTTCCGCGCATTATCGGTATGGAGCAGAACGTGCAGGCATTGTCACACCCTTCGGCGATTTTGACATAAGCCGTATACCGGGGCGTCGTTACGAGCCGCGGCAGCTTCTGATCATAATCGAAAGCAGGATTGCCGACTTTCACCGGACGTTTACCGTGAAGCGCTTCATCGACAATGTCGGTGATATGGTGAAAATCTCCGGTGCCGACGATGCCGTCGATCTCCGGCATCTCATCCATCAGCTGCTTCTTGTAGCGCTGGGTTAAGCAGCCGGAAACAATTAGCGCCTTCAATCGACCCGTCTGCTTAAATTCCGCCATGTCCAAAATCGTATTTACGGATTCTTCCTTAGCGGCGTCAATAAAGCCGCATGTGTTGACAATAATTACTGTAGCATCGTCCGCCTGATCGACCAGCTGATACCCGCGTGCATCAATCAAACCTGACATAATTTCCGAATCGACTAGGTTTTTCTCGCATCCTAACGTAACTACTTTCACTCGTTCTGTCATCGATGTATCCCCCAAACCCCTCCGTAAAGCTATCCTTACAAGTATAATACATGGCATATGCAGTGTCAAAACAGGAGAAGCCCCCTCTGTCCGCAGCTTTCAGCAGTCATAGGGGACTTCTCCATATGTAATTTTGTACGTATCGGCTCGTTATTTGTAATTCGTAAATTGAAGGTCGATTTGCAGATCGGCCCCTCTCAGCATAGCCATGACCGCTTGCAAATCATCGAGGCTTTTGCCAGTCACGCGAATGGAATCGCCCTGAATTTGGCTCTTCACCTTCAGCTTGGAGTCGCGGATCAAAATGTTGATTTTCTTGGAAATATCCTGCTCGATGCCTTGTTTGAGCTTAATCTTCTGCCTAACCGTTCCCATAGATGCCGGCTCGACTTTGCCAAACTCCATATTCTTGATCGGTACGCCGCGCTTCACCATCTTCGATTGGAGAATATCAATAACGCTACTCAGCTTGTATTCGTCATCCGAGACGACGACGAGATCTGCCTTCTCAAGCGTGAAGCTGCTCTTGGTTCCCTTAAAATCAAAGCGTGTTTCGATCTCCCTCTCCGCTTGCGTAATTGCATTGCTTAGCTCCTGCATATCGACTTTCGATACGATATCAAATGAATTTTCAGCCATGACCTTCTGCAGCTCCTTTTCTTTCCTTTACTTGTCACGTATTATAACCCATCTCGCAGCACAAGAAAAGGCATCCCGGCCGGAACAACCTCTGGCCTGGATGCCTTTAATACCTCAAAAACTATTGACCTGTCGTCGCGTTCGTCGTATCCGTCGTTTTCGCAGGGTCTTCCACAGGCGTCAGCTGCATTTTGCGCGAGCCTCCGACTTTGTTGCCGTCATCGATGGCTACGCCGTCAATCGTCACTTCCACATAATCGGCCCGTCCGAGGTTAACATAGACAGCGCCGTCCACATCTAGCGAAATCGTATCTCCGGCTTCCATGTTTTTGCTAATCAAGGATTTCCCTTTGCGGCTTGTTTTATTGACGCCGATCCAGCCATGACCGGTTGCCTTCAATTCGATCTTATGCGTACCGCCTGTCGAGACATTGTAATAATCGGTTGTACCCGATGTCCGGTCCAGCGTCAACGTTGTGGCAGCTGGCGGGGGCGGCTGCTGATCGACCGGCGGCGTTTGCTCCTCAGGCGGCGGCTCCGTTTCCGTATTCTTGCCGTTGTCCGTACCAGAACCATTCGAATTACCACTCGTGCCGTCGCCGTTCTTAACGGTATCCTTATCCGGCGTCGTTGCAGGCGGCTTCGTATCATCTGTCATTTTGGTCTGATCAGCGGAATCGACATGGTCCTTGCCCGGCTGCTTGATTGCATAAATATACACCAGCACAATGATTAGAAGCAGAAACGACCACATTAATGTCCGAAATCCCCATCGGCTGATACGATCAGAGGTTTGCGTCTGTGCGCGTCGCGGCCGCTGGATTGGCTCAATGACTTGCTGCTCTGTTACGGTCGAGGGGATCTCTTTATTGTATAGCCGCAGCACTTCATCTGCATCGAGACCCACAGCTTCAGCATAGTTCTTCACGAATGCGCGAACATAGAAAGAACCGGGAAGTACGCTGTAATCGCCTTCCTCTATCGCTTCAAGATACCGTTTGCGAATCTTCGTCAACTCTTGGATATCATCGAGCGACAAGTTCCGCTGCTCCCTCGCCTTCTTAAGCAAAGCACCCAAATCCGACACACTCACACCTCCTCAACTCTATAGATCTAGAAATCGTTAAAGCCCATCGTGAACGATTCATACGAAATTTCCTCATCCGGCGTATTCCTAAGCTCAATGATGTAATCGAAATCACTATACTCGTAAGCAGACTCCTTCACGAAAATATCGGGATGTTCAATAACCTTCGTTGAAGGCATTGCCATAATTTCCTGCAAAAGCGCATGGTGCTTCTCATTGGAACGAACGGTGCTGACAATGCCGTCGATAATAAAAATATTGTTGTTCGTCATCTCTTCCTCGGACAGTTGACTGCGGACCGTCTGTCTGAGCAGCGTTGAGGAAACGAAGGTCCAACGTTTATTGGAGCAGACGCTGCCTGCAATAATGGACTCCGTCTTGCCTACGCGGGGCATGCCGCGAAGACCGATTACTTGATTCCCTTCTCTTTTAAACACTTCCCCCAGAAAATCAACCAGCATTCCCAATTCATCGCGCGTAAATCGGAAGGTTTTGCGGTCGTCGGAGTCACGCTCAATGTAGCGGCCATGACGCACAGCCAAGATGTCAACGAGCTTCGGCTCGCGCAGCTTCAACACCGTGATATTATCGACCTTCTGAAGCATGCGGCCCAAAATTTCAATTTTCTCATCGTCATTCGTTTGAAGCAGCATGCCGCGCGTCCGGTTCTCAACGCCGTTAATCGTTAAAATATTCACTTCAAGCATACCGAGCAAAGAAGCGATATCGCCTAGCAAGCCGGGACGGTTCTTATGTATTTTGTATTCCATGTACCATTGTTTGAATTCCATATGATGACACCTCTGTCTGAGGAATATAAGAATGTTTGAAACTCGAATATCAGATGCGATTAGGCATTAAAAAGTTTATTCTACAATATCCGTCAAAATCCTGCAACATTCTTCGAACATTACAGAAAAGCCTCCGCAATTGGAGGCTTTTCTCGTGGACAGTTTACGATTTTTGTACAAGCTTGACCATCAGGCCGGCAAGCGCTTTTCGTTCAAATTCATCGCCGGCATCCCATAGTTCCTTGAGCGTACGCTGCTCTTCGTTTTTGGGATCTACCCTCTCGTCGAGGAAGGAGCCGATCTCAAAGGCGAGGTTTGCAATCGTATCCTCGTTCAAACCCATACTTTTCGCTTGTTGTACACGATCCGACAAAAATTCTTTCCAAGTGCCGAAGTTAGTAAGGACAGTTGACATTGGTGCTGTTCCTCCTTTGCGGTGTTGGCTGTTGATCAGCAACAACAACCGTATTGTTGACGCAAAGGCGAAATCTTATGCGAACCCGTACGATCTGCCAACAAATTCAAATCGCAGCATATGGAGCAGCAGCCACGTATGCAATCTGTGTCAGGTCAACCATCCGCCATTCGGGCTAATGATTTGCCCGGTTATATATGCGGACTCCGGCAATGCCAGAAAGTAGACAAGCGATGCAATTTCTTCCGGCTGTGCGAAGCGGCCAACGGGTATTTCGGATTCCAACGCGCTCTTCTCAGCTGCATCCAGGTTGTCCAACATGACGGTATCGACGGCTCCCGGAGCAACGGCATTAACGGTTACGCCGGAAGGCGCCAGCTCCTTCGCCAACGCCTTGGTGAACGCGTTCATGCCGCCCTTGCTGGTTGAGTACAGAACCTCGCAGGAAGCACCGGATAATCCCCATATGGACGATACGTTAATAATGCGGCCAAACCGCTGTGAAATCATAGCAGGCATAAAGAGCTGTGTACATAGGAACATTCCCTTTAAGTTAATGTCCATAACCTCATCCCATGTTTCGTCCGTCACATCGGCAAGCATGCTGTAATGCGCGATGCCTGCATTATTCACCACAATGTCAGGTACCATACCGCGCTGCTCGAGCTTCTCACGCATACGGATGAGCTGGTCTCTGGAACGGACATCAGCTGACACGGTAAAAACATCAGCCGCACCAAGCCGCAAACAGCTGCGAGCGGTTTCGTTCGCAGCTTCGTGCGCTTGATTATAGTGAATGACGACATTCATGCTTTCCGCAGCGAATCGGCGCGCTATAGCCGCTCCGATTCCGCGGCTTCCCCCAGTCACGAGAACCGTCATTTCTTTGAACGTTTTCAATTCGCGTCCTTCGACACGATGGAAACAGCCATGCGATCCCAGTCAAAATGACTCCGAAGACGCTCATTCGCTTCCTCGAGCGTAATTTCTTCATAAACCGGAAGCAGCTTAAACAAGTCAGCGCCGCGGAATCGGTAGCGTGTGAACTCACCGGCAATCGCCTCAGGGGAATTAAGCATCCGGAGATAACCGCCGATTTTCTTGCGCTTCGTGCGCTCGAACGTTTCTTGATTCAATCCGTTTTTTTGGGCATGCTCAATCGCGTCCCGCAGTCTGCGAAGCAGCTCATCCGGATCACGCGTCTCGCCCCCGACGACGGAGAAAGCATAATCTTCGCTGCTGTTATACTCATGACCGAACGAATCGGTAATCAAATCATCATCATACAGCGCATGATAAATCGGCGAGCTGGAGCCAAGCAGCGATTCCAGCATTAATTTGGTCGTCAGCTCCGTGCGAAGCAGCTCATTCGGTTGAAGCGGCGTCCGGCTCTCTTTGAATCCGATCATGCACTTCGGCATAGAAACGGGAAGTGCAGCCGTTTTCCGAGGGATCTTGACCGAAGCCGGTTCTTTCTCGAAGAAACGGGAAATTTCGCCCTGCGGCTGAAACGACTTGCCTGCTTGATTATCCCTGACCAGCTTCAAGACTGCTTCCGGTTGAACGCCGCCCACTACGAATAGGAACATGTTCGACGGGTGATAAAACGTTTCATAACAGCGGTATAGCGTCTCTTTATCGATTTGGCGGATCGACGCGACGGTCCCGGCAATATCGATATGTATCGGATGATGATGGTACAGCGCATCGATCAACCCAAAGTAAACGCGCCAATCGGCATTGTCACGGTACATGTTGATTTCCTGCTCGATGATGCCTTTCTCCTTCTCCACGTTCTCATCTGTGAAATAGGGATTCTGGACAAAATCGATCAAGGTAGTCAAGTTCGCATCGATCTGCTCCGTGGCCGAGAATAAGTAGACGGTACGGTCAAAACTAGTGAACGCATTAGCAGACGCGCCTTGCGATGCAAATGTTGCAAAAATATCGCCTGTCGGCTCTTCGAACATCTTATGCTCCAAAAAATGCGCAATGCCGTCAGGCACGGAAATCGGCGGTTGATTGCCAACAGCGAAACGATTATCGATCGACCCGTATTTCGTTGCGAAGGTCGCATACGTCTTGCTGAAGCCTTCCTTCGGAAGGACGACGACCTCGAGGCCATTGGGCATGATTTCACGGTACAGCGTTTCTTGAACGCCGGGGTATGCTAACGTTTCCACCGATTAGCCCTCCTTCTTGTCGCGCAGGAAATAAATCGTATCGAGCTCGGTTTTGCGTGCCACCGCTGCGATTTGCTCGGCGGTCACTGCCTGTACCTGCTTCAGAAGCTGCTCCGCGGAACGCTCCCGTTTTGACAAAATCGCATTGAAGTCAAAGCCGATCATCTCGTTCGCGGAATCCTGCAGCTCGCGCAAATGATTCGCAATCATTGCTTTTGTCTGGTTCATCTCCAGGTCGCTGTAAACGCCAGTTCGCATTTGCTCCAGCTGCTCTTGAATAATCGTTGAGGCCTTGTCGTAATTCCCGATTTCAATGCCGGATTGAATCGTGCATATGCCTTTGTGGCCATCGAGCCGAGAAGCCGCATAATAGGCCAAGCTGGCTTTCTCCCGAACATTCAAAAACAGCTTGGAATGCGGGTAGCCGCCCAAAATCCCATTGAACATCAGCGCTGCCGGATAATCGTCATCACCGTAAGAAGTGTTGATCCGCAGGCCCAAATTCAGCTTTCCTTGCGTAACTTCCATACTCTCGATAACCGTACGAACGTCTTTGACCGGTTTGTGAACCTGCGGAAGCATGTAATTCGCAGGCTTGCCTTCATTCTGATGAAAAGCCGCACCGACAAGTGCCTGCACTTCCTCCAGCGTCGTATCGCCGACGACATACAGATCAAACGCCGCCTGCGACAGCCAGGACCGATATGCCTTCGTGACGGACTCCGCCGTAATTGCATCAATATCCTCGAGTCGGCCAAGCGGATGAAGTCTGTATGGTTCGTCCTCACACATGACTTCCAGGCAGCGCTCGGCGGCATACCTGATTTTATCGTTAATAATCGCTTCCAACCGCTTGCGCAGCGTGTCTTTCTCGGCTTCAACGTACTTGGCGCGCAGCTGACCGTTCTCCAAAACCGGCTCCGTTACAACCTCGCCCAGCAGTTTCAGCGATGCAGCCAGCAGCGGCTGATTGGAAGAAACAAAACGGTCGTTAATGACGTCCATCCGAAACTGGATAATCTGGGCGTCTCCTCGTTTGTATACATCAAACCCGAATCCGGCGCCGTACAGCTCATCCAACCGTTCGCGAAAGGCAATCGTTTCCGGTGTAGAGGCTGTCCCCCTTCGAAGAATAAAGGGAATCAGCGCTGCCGAAGTCACCGTAGATTCTTCAAGCGGCAGACCCGCATAGAGGGAAATGGAAAAGGTTTTGAAACGTTGTGTCGGCAATACATGCAATCGAATTCGATTCAGCTGACCTCGTTGAAATGGAGCGTTGCTCACGCCTCACGTCCCCTTCCGCTCAAGTAATATAAAGTCAATCTATTCCATTTTGCTGTGATCTATTCCATTCTACCCGATCGGAAATGGAAGAAGCAACCCGCGTCAATAGGCAGGCTGCTTCGATTCTTGCTACATGCAGAAAATATGTTTTCCGATTGTTTTCACTTGCGGACGCGTCCAAATCCATTTGGATGTTGCCGTCTCCGGATTGAAGTAATAGAGGCAGCCTCCCGTTGGATCCATGCCGTTAATCGCATCCTGCACGGCTCGGGCAGCCTTCTCATTCGGCGTCAAATAAATTTGACCGTCCGCTACCGCCGTAAATGCACCAGGCTGAAAAATAACGCCGGACACCGTATTTGGGAAGCTAGGCGATTTGACGCGGTTGAGAATAACAGCGGCAACTGCAATTTGCCCCAGGTACGGCTCGCCCCGGGATTCGCCGTAAACCGCATTGGCCATCAGCTTCAGATCATTCGCTGATAAGCCCAGCTTATTGGACTTGTTCATGTCCCCTGCTGACGATTCGGAACCGCCGCTTGACTTGCTGCCATTACCGCCACCCGTACTAGGGGCTGTAGGCCGCCAATTCTTCGTCGCTTCCCACAGCTTCAGCTTCGTCTTCGCACCAACGACGCCGTCGGATTTGAGCCCGAATTTCCATTGAAACCAGGTGACGGCATTTTTGGTTGATGCGCCAAACTTACCGTCTATAGCGCCGTTAAAATAACCGAGCGCCTTGAGCCGACCTTGCAGCTCCGAGACATCTTTACCGGATGAACCGACCTTTAGAATCGCATTGCTGAACGTTTCGGTTGTTTTGCCGAAGTGCGCGTGCTTGACCGTGAACGCACCAAACAACAGAAGGACGATGACGATGGTCACCGAAATTAAACGATTTCTCATCTTAGGATCTGCCTTTCTCTTGCAAATGGTTTCTCAAAGCAAGCGGAGCATATTCCTATTATGAGAAATCGAGGTAACTTCTATGCATGATGTTTCCTTAAGAGCTGATCCTGCCCGCATCGTATTGATCGACGGTCGTCAGCACTTCACGCGGCTTGCTTCCCTCATACGGGCCTACAATGCTTCTGGCCTCCATCTGATCGATTAGTCTGGCAGCACGGGTATAACCTATGCGCATGCGGCGCTGCAGGAGCGATACGGACGCCTGCTTCGCCTCCAGTACGATCCGGACGGCTTGTTCGTAAAGTTCGTCCAAAATTTCTTCATTCTCCATTACGGAATCATCGATTTCGGGAACCAGATCTTCCTTGTATTCAGCCTCGCCTTGTCCTCGGGCATAGGCGACGATCGATTCCACTTCTTGGTCGGAAAGGAACGCCCCCTGCACGCGGATCGGCTTGGACATGCCGACCGGCAGGAAGAGCATATCGCCCCGTCCAAGCAGCTTCTCAGCGCCAACCATATCTAGAATCGTCCGCGAATCTACTTGGGAGGATACGCCGAATGCAATTCGGGAAGGTATATTCGCTTTAATCACGCCTGTAATGACGTCTACGGAAGGACGCTGCGTAGCGATGATCAAATGAATGCCTGACGCGCGGGCCATCTGAGCTAGCCGGGTAATGGCATCCTCGACATCGTTGGCTGCAACCATCATCAGATCGGCAAGCTCATCGACAATAACGACGATATATGGCAGCACCGCGGCAGGATTCTCAGCCATCAGCGTATTGTAGCCTTCAATATTCCGCGTTCCGGATTTGGAGAACAGTTCATATCGTTTCTCCATCTCGACGACGATTTTCTTCAATGCCAGCGAAGCCCGTCTTGGATCCGTCACGACGGGAGCCAGTAAATGCGGGATGCCGTTGTACATGTTAAGCTCGACCATCTTGGGATCGATCATCAGCAGCTTCACTTCGTCCGGGCGTGCTTTATACAGAATGCTGGTGATGATGCCGTTGATGCAAACGGATTTCCCCGAGCCGGTGGCGCCTGCAACGAGCAGATGGGGCATTTTAGCTAAATTGCCGACGATCGGCTGCCCCGAAATATCCCGTCCGAACGCGATCGACATCTTCGATGAAGCGTTTTGAAAAGATGGGGTTTCCATGACCTCGCGCATCGTGACGACGGAAACCTCCGTGTTCGGCACCTCGATACCAATCGCGGATTTGCCGGGAATCGGCGCCTCCATCCGAATATCCTTCGCAGCGAGTGCAAGCGCGATATCATCCGTCAAGCTTACGATTTTGCTGACTTTAACGCCGGTGGCCGGTTGGACTTCATACCGGGTAACCGCAGGGCCGCGGACAACGTCCAATACCTTCGCGCGTACGCCAAAGCTTTCGAGCGTCGCTTCCAGCTTGCGCCGCGATTCCACGGAATCAGCCGAGTCTCCCGTTTTCCCGCTCCCGCTCGGCTTCTGCAGCAAATTCAGAGAAGGTAGAAAATACGGCTTCTCCGCCGGAGGTTTGGTTATACTGCCTGCCGTCTCTAAGCTGTCATCCTCACCGTCCGCAGCGATGGCAGGACTTCGAGGAATGGATGGAGCAGGTGCTATGAACTCATCCTGCTCTTCTTCTATGTAGGCATCTTCTAGTTCTTTCTGCGGCGGATATGAAGCCGGCTCCGGCTCATGTTCTGAATCCGATTCTTGTACGCTTGCGGTAGTCATCTTCCAATCTGGAATCTCTGCGGGAATCGCCGTACCGGCCGACTCAACGTTCTCAAGAACTGGCGATCGCCAAGCTTCCGCGCTTTCATCTTCGTCCTCGTCGTCCTGCCATGCGGGTGCCTGTCCAGCTTTGCCAAATGAACCTGTAGATTGACCATCTTCCATCTGCCATTCATGGTCATGGTGCTCCGCTTCACTTGGTTTGGATACATCATTGAACCAAGAGAAGATCGGGGAACGCTTCTTCTGGCCGCGAGTCTTTATGGACTGGGCGTATGCATCGTCGTCATCCTCATCGTCCAAATCATCCATGACCATGACAGCCTGCTTGCCTGAAGCCTTAGGCGATGCAGCAGAAAGCGTCTGACGCTTCGAAGCGAATTTCATGCGAAGCAGTGATAAGAACCGCCCGCCTCTAATGCGTAATGTTCGAAGCAGGTCCACATACGATTTGCCCGTCATCAGCATGATCGAGATCGCAAACATCACAATCATGATAAACTTTGCGCCAAAATAACCGAACAGCCAGAATAACAGCGTATATTGAATCGCGCCGGCATAACCCCCGCTCGCAGATTGTACCGGGGCATTCCCCTGCGAATCACCAGGCGCGTTAAACAGCGCTCCGTGAATGTCGCTTCCCAATTGAGCCATGATATACGAAGGGGTCAGTCCGCCTGTCGGCTCCGTCTTCTGATCCATAACCGCACTCGCGCTCCATAAGGTACATGCAAGCACGAGCAGCAGCACGCCTGTTTTACGAGTCGACCAGCCTGAAGGCCATGTGCGTTTAATCATGACGGCAAGTCCGACATAAATGCCTACTAATGCCAAAACAAAATAGAACTTGCCGAGTACAAGTCCAAAAAGTTTCGATAATGAACGGCCGACCGCTGCTTCTCCCGATAGAGCGATTACAGAAATCGTGATGAGCAAAATACCGTATACTTCATACTTCAGGCTCGTCCCGATTGAGCTCTTTCTCTTCCTCTTTTTCTTAGCCAAAATCGTCACCTCTGCTTGCCATTATACCATAGGAGCAGGGTACGATGTGTTACTATTATCCAGTTAACTTGCCCATTACGCGTATGAACTGCCGTAGGCAATCAACGTTCCAGGCGTGAATTCAGGACGCAGGAATGCGTCCAGCGGCCCGTCGAGCAGCCTCACTACACGGCCAATTCCCGGCGAGACCGCTTCGATTTGAAGATGCACGTTTCCAACTTGTATGGACACATAAGGACCCGGCTGTTCATGAATGCCGTCAAAGACTAACTCAAGCGGCATCATTGTATAAATGGTCATTGTGTAAGCCCCCTTCCTTCCGTGCCGGCAGCTTTCTTCGCATCAATCAACAGGTTCAACTGGCGGAGCGCCTGTCCGATGCCGCCAACCTGATCGATCAGTCCATGCTTCACCGCATCCATCCCGATTACCGTCGTTCCAATGTCCCGCGTAAGCTCGCCCGACTTTAACATAAGCTCCTTGAACTTCTCTTCCGTCACATTGGAATGCGACGTCACGAACCGAACGACCCGCTCCTGCATTTTCTCCAAATATTCGAACGTCTGGGGCACGCCGATGACAAGTCCGTTTAAGCGAATCGGATGAATGGTCATTGTTGCCGATTCAGCGATGAAGGATGTATTGCCGGCAACGGCAATCGGTACGCCAATGGAATGTCCCCCGCCTAGGACAAGCGTAACCGTCGGCTTCGTCAGCGACGAAATCATTTCGGCAATTGCCAGACCCGCTTCGACATCGCCACCAACCGTATTCAATACGATCATGATCCCTTCGATCTTGGCATTCTGCTCAGCCGCTACCAGCTGCGGAATCAGATGCTCGTATTTGGTCGTTTTGTTTTGCGGCGGAAGCACGATATGCCCTTCCACTTGTCCGATAATCGTCATGCAGAACACATTCGACTCCGATGCCGGCGTCATTGTCTGACCCAGCTGCTGAATCGTTTCTACGACGGAATTGCTCAAGGGCGGTTTACGATCGCCTGCCGGCGGCTCCGGCTGTTCTGATTTAAATGTTTGAACTTCCTCCCACATTTGCTTGTCCTCCTCCAAATACCTAACCAAGGATAGCTATGGCCGGCTCTGCATAGTATGGAATTTGGCCTTGGAATTATACAACATTCTGCAAACAAAAAGACGATCCCCTTAAAGAAGCATAGCTTCCTTAGAGAATCGTCTATCGCATACGGAATGGATTAAACTTCCATAATAATCGGCAAAATCATCGGACGGCGGCGAGTCTGCTCGTACAAGAAACGTCCAAGCGCGTCCTTCACATTCGTTTTGAGCGATGCCCACTCATTCACTTTGTCGTTCATGAGCTTATGCAGTGTCGAAGTGACGATACGGTTCGCTTCTTCGAGCAGCCCTTCTGACTCCCGTACATACACAAACCCGCGGGAAATGATATCCGGACCGGATAGAATTGCGCCGTCTTGCTTGCTTAGCGTAACGACGACGACAAGAATTCCGTCCTGCGAAAGAAGCTTGCGGTCACGGAGAACAATATTGCCCACGTCACCGACGCCGAGTCCATCAATCAAGACGTTACCGGCTGGCACCTTGCTGCCTTTGCGGCCTGAACCGCCTTGGAATTCAACCGTGTCGCCATTATCGATAATAAATATGTTCTCACGCTCGATGCCAACCGCCTCGCCGAGGATAGCATGTTGACGGAGCATGCGGTATTCACCGTGAATGGGAATGAAATATTTGGGACGGATGAGGTTCAGCATCAGCTTCAGCTCTTCCTGACTGCCGTGACCGGATACGTGCACGCCGGAAACGGATCCAGGTCCGTAAATAACATGCGCCCCTAAACGGAACAATTCGTCGACCGTACGGCCTACATAACGTTCGTTGCCTGGGATCGGCGTTGCTGCGATGATAACGGTGTCACCCGGCATAATATCGATTTTGCGGTGGGTCGAACGCGCCATTCTCGTTAGCGCCGACATCGGCTCCCCTTGACTGCCTGTCGACAATACCGCTACGCGGTCAGCGGCCATTTTGTTGATTTCCTCCGGCTCGATGATCATGCCTTCCGGAATATTCAAGTAACCCAGCTCCGAAGCTACGGAAACAACGTTGACCATGCTGCGTCCTACAACTGCGATTTTACGCTTCGTTGCAGCAGCCGCGTTTACGACTTGTTGAATCCGATGAACGTTAGAAGCGAAAGTGGCAACGACTACGCGTTGTGTCGCCTTCCGGAAGATATCCTCCAGCTCCACACCGATCATGCTCTCAGACGGCGTAAAGCCCGCACGTTCAGCGTTCGTGCTGTCCGAAAGAAGCGCCAGCACGCCGCGGCGTCCAATATCAGCGATACGCTGCAGATCCGCGTACTGATTATTGACAGGCGTGTGATCGAACTTAAAGTCGCCTGTGTGAACAACCGTTCCTTCAGGCGTGTCCAAGCAGACGCCGACCGAATCGGGAATACTGTGGTTAGTTCTGAAGAACGAAGCTTTAATGGAGCCGAGTTGAACTTCGGATTCCGCGTTAATCAGGATTCTCTTCGTTTCACCCAGCAGGCCAGCTTCCTTCAGCTTGCCTTCGATCAGACCAAGCGTCAATTTCGTGCCGTAGATCGGAACATTCAGGTGTTTGAGTACATAAGGCAAGCCGCCGATATGATCCTCGTGACCATGCGTAATTAAAATCCCTCTTACTTTGTCGCGGTTCTCCGTCAAATACGTAATGTCAGGAATGACGATATCAATTCCAAGCATATCTTCTTCAGGGAACTTAAGCCCCGAATCTACCACTACGATATCATTTCCGTACTGAATAACATACATGTTCTTACCGATTTCACCGACGCCGCCCAATGCAAAAATCAGCAGCTTATCCTGGATGTTTTTCTTAGACAAGTGGATTCGTACCTCCTAATAGTTTACGAAACAAACCAGACCTCGACTTGCTGCATCAGCAACCGAAGACAGGCGTTTCAACTTATAATTAATAGTTGCGCAATTAAATCGCATAGCCAGCCGATTTCTCCCGCAGGATCGCGCTGCACGCAATTCATAACAAGTGCTGTCGAACGCCGCCCTTGGCGTTACACATTTTCAAAATTTTGCCGCACACCGTCACTTGGTTTCATTATACATGATTGAAAATACGAAAAACAAGTAATGGATATAATGTCTGCTTTAAGCAGGGCTTGTCCGCCTGCAGCATCTAATCGTTCATGACGCTTCAAACAGGCCAAATGAAACAAAAAACCGATGCAAGCGCACCGGTTTGTGGCGAATGCGGGTGAAGCAACCACGAGCAGTGAATGGAATGACTAGCCGTTAAGCAGTTGTTTAAGTACGTCGATTTCCGCCTCGTTCGCATCCACCAGAGGCAGGCGAACGCCGCCAACAGGAAGCCTTTTGAGCGCCAGCGCAGCTTTAACCAGGACTGGATTCGGCAGGTCAAACAGCCCTTTAAAAACGCGAAGGCTCTCGCCGTGCAGCTTGGCTGCTTCGCCGTTATTGCCATCCAAATACGCATGAATCATGGCCTTCATTTCTTTGCCGATGACATGGCTCGCTACGCTTACGATCCCGTAAGCGCCGACCGCCAGCGCCGGAAGCGCCGAACTGTCGTCGCCGCTGTATACGCGGAAATTGTCGGGAGCCTCTCTTACAATCTCGGCCACTTGATCTAGCGAAGCACATTCTTTGGTAGCTACGACGTTAGGGAGTTGAGCCAGGCGCAGCGTCGTCGCCGCGGACAAGCTCACGATTGTCCGGCCGGGAACGTTATATAATATAACCGGCAAGGTCGTGGATTCTGCGATTGCCTTGAAATGCTGGTACATGCCTTCTTGTGTCGGCTTATTGTAATACGGCGCGACCAGAAGTACGGCATCCACTCCGCATTGCTGCGCAATTCGAGTCAAGTGGATCGAATGAGCCGTATCGTTGCTTCCTGTTCCTGCAATGATTTTGCAGCGCCCGGCCGCGTGCTTAACCGCGAACGTAAACAGCGCTTCTTTCTCTTCGTCGCTTACCGTCGGAGATTCGCCGGTCGTACCGCATACAACGATACTATCGTTCTGTTGATCTTGAATTAAATAATCCATTAATCGGCCTGTCGTATCCAAGTCTATCGATCCGTCCGCATGGAACGGAGTAACCATTGCAGAAACTAAACGTCCAAAATCCAAAATATCTCCTCCTAAGAATTTTTGCAGTGCAAAAATCTACTGAGCCTTCGCATGGCAAAAATCGTCTAAAAATTTTGCAGAGCAAAACAGAACTATAAGAGTATATTCACTAAACGCATCGGCCGTTTATTCGTGCAGAGCAAACTTAGCATGCAGCGCTTGCAGCGCAGTCACCATGTAACTCTCGCGAACCAATACCCAGATGGTCGTGTTGGAATCAGCGGATTGAAGAATTGGAACGCCCTTCTCAGTCAACGCTTCCACGATGCGCGCCATAATGCCGGGAACGCCGTTCATTCCGCCGCCGATCACCGATATTTTGGCGCATCCGCTTACGGCGCGAGGCGCGTAACCGATTTCCTGCAAAACGTTTACCGCCTTATCCGCATCATGATCGAATACGGTGTATACCGCGCCGCCTGGATTCACGTTAATAAAATCGACGCTGATATGATGTTTAGCCATCGCTTGAAACACTTGAAGCTGTACATCGGTATGTCCGTCCTGCGCTTGAACCGTTATTTGCGTAACGCCGCTCACATGAGCAACACCCGTTACATGACGGTCACGAACAAACGAAGACTTTAATGCATGGACAGTATCGGTCACAAGGGTCCCCTCGTCCTCGGAGAACGTGGAACGGACGCGCAGCGGAATCCGTGCTTGTTGAGCGATCTCGACGGCGCGCGGATGAATAACCTTCGCACCTTGCCTAGCCATATTGCCGATTTCCGAGTAACTGATTATAGTTAATGGCCTTGCATCCTTCACGATTCTTGGATCAGCCGTAAGAATGCCGTTTACATCCGTATAAATATCGACCCGTTCCGCTTGAAGCGCTGCGCCGAGCGCTGTTGCCGAAGTATCGCTGCCGCCTCTGCCGAGGGTCGTGAATTCCCCTGCTTCTGTAACGCCTTGAAACCCGGTCACAATAACGACATGACCTTCCTGAAGCGCTTTATGAATGCCTTCTGTGCGAATTTCCAAAATTCGAGCCCGGCCGAACTGATTGTCGGTAATAATACCAGCACCGCCGCCAGTCAACGCGATAGCCGTAATGCCTGCGGCGCGCAGCAAGCTGCACAGCACGGAGGCGGAGATGATTTCTCCGCAGCCTTGGAGCATGTCTCTTTCTTTGGCCGGGAGAGAATTCCCATGATGAGCGATAAGGGAAAGCAGCGTATCCGTTGCATACGGGTCGCCTTTACGCCCCATTGCAGAGACGACAACGACAAGTCCAAATTGTCGTTGCCGCTCCCGCTTGATATGTCCGATTACGAGTTGCCTTGCTTCGTCCGTAGACAGCGATGTGCCGCCGAACTTTTGCACGAGGATGCGCATTGCCAAACCTCCGTATCCGACTGGCTGTTAACGCCGGACCGCTGCAGTTTAACAATCTGCTCTTGGATTAATCGTTACTGTTTCTCGATGGCAATGTATTCTGCGATTTGGACAGCATTCCATGCTGCGCCTTTGAGCAGATTATCAGAAACGATCCACAAGTTTAAGCCGCGTGCATGGCCCAAATCACGGCGCAGTCGTCCAACGAACACCTCAGGCTTACCTGCTGCTTCCGTTGCCAGCGGGTACATTTGACCTTGAGGGTCATCGACCAAAACAACACCTGGAGCATCAGCAATCAGCTTCTTGACGTCTTCCAGTTCATAATCGTTCTTAAGCTCTACGTATACCGATTCCGAGTGACCATAAACGACAGGAATGCGCACGCATGTCGCCGTAACCTCAATGGATTCATCATCCATGATTTTCTTGGTCTCGCGAACCATTTTCATTTCTTCCAATGTATAGCCGTTGTCTTGAAACTTATCGATTTGCGGAATAGCATTGAATGCAATTTGATGCTTCACAGGAAGAGATCCAACAGGCAAAATATCTGGATTCACAACATGGCCGTCCAACACCTCGCGTGTTTGACGAAGAAGTTCGTCAATTGCGCGGCTGCCGGCCCCCGATACCGCTTGGTACGTCGATACGATAATGCGGGAAATTCCGTAGCTGTCCTGCAGCGGTTTGAGCGCTGTAACCATTTGAATCGTGGAACAGTTCGGATTCGCAATGATGCCTCTGTGATCGTTTACCTTATCGAGATTGACTTCTGGCACGATGAGCGGAGTATCCGGATCCATACGGTAGGCATTCGTATTATCGATACAAACCGCCCCATGCTCAACAGCGTGGGGGGCAAGTGCTTTCGTCACATCGCCGCCCGCACTGAACAAGGCAATTTCAACACCTTTAAAACTTTCCGGCACAGCTTCTTCTACTGTATATTCGATTTCCTTAAACATAAGTTTCTTGCCCGCGGAACGTGCGGAAGAAAGCAACTTAAGCTCGCCGATCGGAAAATCCCGCTGCTCGAGCAAACCGATGATTTGTTCGCCTACTGCGCCTGTCGCCCCAACTACTGCGACGTTAAACAACTTCTGATTCGACATTGGTTGTCGTCTCCCTTCCGAAACTTATGTCAAGGGCTGCTCCAAGTACATAGTATGGTCGTCAAAAACGATCGTTAAGCGCGCTCGATCAGCATCGGCTGCAGCTGTTTGCCTAGAAGCGCAGCCTCGCAGGCCTCAGGAACGAGTTCCATCTTGGCAACGAGCGAATTGGGTTTCTGGATCGGATTATCTTGACCAAAAGGAACGAAATACACATTTTTGCAAACTAATAGTTTTGCAATATTAGCCGCATTTAAACCAAGACCGTCGTTCGTCGAAATGGCGAGCACCAAGGGACGCTGGTTCCGCATCTGTGCTTTGGCAGCCATCAGAACCGGACTGTCGGTCATAGCATTTGCTAGTTTGCTTGTCGTATTGCCCGTGCATGGCGCAATGACAAGCACGTCGAGCAGTTTAGACGGCCCCAGGGGCTCTGCATCGACAATTGTCGAAATGATTTCATTGCCAGTGATCGACTTCAGCTGACGCTGCCACTCCGCTGCCGTGCCGAAGCGAGTATCTGTCGTAATCAGCGTCTGCGTGACAATCGGAACGACGTTCGCTCCTTCATCCACGAAGCGTTGAATGACCGGCATAACCTCTGCGAACGTACAGTGAGAACCGGAGAGCGCGTAGCCCACCGTTTTGCCTTGCCATTTCATTGCCCATTCCCCCGTTGCCTGGAATCTTCCATAATCAATCGACATAAACAATCCGCTATGATGCGTCCAGCAGTTTTAGGTGCGACGATTCCTGGCAGGCCGGGGGCGAGCAACGCTTTAATTCCGCGCTTCTCAGCAAAGCGGAAATCCGTTCCGCCAGGCTTGGAAGCGAGGTCGATAATAACCGCTCGCGATGGCAAATTTGCTATAATTTGCGCTGTGACTATCATAGTCGGAATTGTATTAAAAAGCAAGTCAATATTCCCCACAAACTGTAACAATTGCTTGATGTAGAAGGGCTCGAAGCCCATCTCATACGCCCTTGCAAAATGCTCTTCTCGGCGTACGCCAACCATAACTTTGGCCCCCAGACCCTGCAGCGTACGCGCGAGCGTAAACCCTGTCCGGCCGATTCCCAGCACCATGCAGGATGAGCCGTGAATGGTGATGTCCGTATTCTGAATCGCCATCATAACCGCGCCTTCAGCGGTCGGAATGGAATTATAAATCGCCACGTCGTCGCGGTCGAACAGCTCGATCAGCGCAATGCCGTGCTTCTGACAAAGATTGCGCAGATATGGCTTCGCCATCCCCGCATATACCGTACAATGCTTAGGCAGTTTGGCAACATACTCCTCGGTCAGAACCAGCTCGCGATCGCTGAACACGGCGACTATCTTGCCTTCGTCGTCCGTTCCAACCGCAGGCAGCACGATTGCGTCTGCATGCTCGAACAGCTCTTCGCTCATCTCCGCGCGAACCGCTCCGTCCAGAGACGAGTGCAGTTGGTCAAAACCGGCAACCGTGACTGTTGCATCGAGCTCGGTCAGCTTGCGGATGACCTCGAGCCCGCGGGCGTCGCCGCCAAGCAGCACGACCTGAACTCCTGTCAGCATAAGGTTTCACTCCTTTCAACTGCAATCGCTGCTCGCTGCACAGAGGCAACGGCCCGATCGACAGTACAAACTGGAACCGGAAGCCTGCGTTCAGGCTTGCCGGTTGACAGCGTGCGCTCTTAGTTATAGACCATCTTATGCATCCGCCCAGAGCGGGGTGAAAATGAATTCTTCGAAACGGAGAATTCGCCCAGCCAATGCGCGGCAGTTCCTATATCCACATGCAAAAGAGCACCGAAGCCGCTGCTTCGGTGCTCTGTCATGAGTCATAATGATTGCAAATCGATAACGTCAGACGCCTGTATGCCCGAACCCGCCCGCACCGCGAATGGTCTCCGGGAGGTTATTCACTTCGGCAAGCTCGACGACCGGAACGAGCTGGAACAGCATTTGCGCAATGCGTTCGCCGCGCTCAATGACGAACGGCTGCTGCCCGAGATTAATAAGCAGCACCTTAACTTCGCCTCTATAGTCCGCATCGATCGTTCCCGGAGAATTCAAGCATGTAATGCCATGCTTATATGCAAGGCCGCTGCGCGGGCGAATTTGCGCTTCCAGATCAGCCGGCATCGCCATAGCGAATCCCGTTGGAATCAGCTTCCGCTCACCCGGCTGGAGCGTCACCGGCTCATCAACCGCAGCATGAAGGTCGAACCCCGCCGCCAAGTCTGACATTTTGCGGGGAAGCTGCACATCCTCGTTGCCGGGCAGCCGTTTAAATAATACTTGAAACAAGCGAATCCCTCCCGATGGCTGCAGCTGCTTTGTCATTGCTTCCGACCATTGCAACCGCGAATGGAACCGAGAGCATCCGCTTGGTTACTTCACGGATGTCATTCATATGAACGGCATCGATCCGCTCCAGCATTTCGTCAAGCGTGTAATGACGGCCGAGCATAAGCTCATTTTTGCCCAGACGGTTCATTCGGCTGCTTGTACTCTCCAGGCTGAGAATCAGACTGCCCTTCAATTGTTCTTTGCCGCGGTGCAGCTCGGCATCCGTTAATCCTTTGACCGCCAAATCATGCATTTGCTCCAACGTCAGATCCAGTACGTCCTTCGTCTGCTTCGGCGCAGTGCCTGCGTAGACCGTAAACAGGCCGCTGTCTGCATAGGACGTATGATAGGAATACACGGAATAAGCAAGGCCCCGCTTCTCCCGAATCTCTTGGAACAACCGGGAGCTCATACCGCCGCCGATAGCATTGTTCAGCAGGATCATTGCATACAGCTGCGGGTCCGCAATCGAGCAGCCAGGGAACGAGATGCAAATATGGTTTTGCTCGGTTTTCTTCTTATGGAACAAATAATTCCCGCTGAACGCCGGGACCGTTAGCGCAGGCTCTGAACCCGTAGTCTTGAACCCGCTGAAATGCTTCTCGAGCAGCTCCAGCAGCGCAGCCTCCTCCACATTGCCGGCAACCGCGATGACTGTGTTGTCAATCCTGTAATGCCCGTTCATGTAGCCGCGCAAGAAATCGCCGTCCATCGCGTTAAGACGTTCTTCCAATCCGAGAATGGAATATGCAAGCGGGTGATCACCGTAGGCTGCGCGCGATGCTTCATCATGCACCTTGTCATCCGGCGTATCCTCGTACATCGCGATTTCTTCCAGAATCACGTTCTTCTCTTTACCCAGTTCCGCCGCGTCCATTTGGGAATTGAAGAACATGTCGGCCAGTGCATCCACGGCGATCGGAAGATGTTGATCCAACACTTTGGCAAAATAGCACGTATACTCTTTCGCCGTAAATGCATTCACGTTGCCGCCGATGCCATCGAATAGATCAGCAATGTCTTTGGCGCTGTGGCGTTCTGTACCTTTAAAGAGCATGTGCTCGATAAAATGTGAAATACCGTTATTCTCCGGCGTTTCGTTGCGTGAGCCGGTCTTTACCCAAATTCCGAAGGAAACCGACCGGCAGGTCGGAATGTATTCCACAACGACTCGCAGGCCGTTGCTGAGTGTATAATTGTTCAAAAGTGACCCCTCCTACATCAGAAGCATGAAATCAATGACTTCACTATAACAAAATTATGGTCCTGCCTCAACTAACGACACCCTTTTAGAGGAAAGTGTTTCACTGACCGTGCCCAGCATAAGCCCTTTTCCCTTAATGGCTGCGATTATTCCGGGCAGTGCCTGACTAGAGGAATCCGTCGGATGCATGAGAATCAAAGAGCCGGACTCAACACGCGTCTTCACTTTGCGAATGATGGAATAAGCCGGGGGGTGCATCCAATCTACGGTATCCAGCGTCCACAGCACCGTCTTGAGTCCTTGTTCAGCCGCTACATCAACCGTCATTTGATTAAAGTCTCCTGACGGCGGCGCGAACCAGGCATTCTTGACATTCAGCGTCGACGACAGCAGCGCTTCCGTCCTCGCAATCTGATTATAAGCGGAAAGCCGGTCAAGCTGGCTCATATTGGGGTGCGTATAAGCGTGGTTCGATATTTCGTGGCCTGCGGCTTGAATTTCTCTTGCTACATTCGTGTTCTTCTTCAGCCAAGACCCATCGAAGAAAAAAGTCGCCTTCACATTTTCCTTCTTCAACGTCGCCAGCATCGAAGGAATGAATTCGTTGCCCCAAGCTACGTTAATCATGAGCGCAACCATCGGCTTATTCGGATTGCCTTTGTAAATCGGAGCACGACCAAGATCATTCAAACTCACTTTGGGCTCCACTTCCCGGTATACAAAACGGATGGGTTCATTCACGGGTGCATGAACCATAAGCCTGTACGTCTTATCGACATCGACTTCAAGCCCGTTATAGCCGGGTATGGCTTTCCATATGCGGTCGATACGTGCATCGACAGGGGCTATCCTCCTTTTATCGGCTTCCAATTGGATCATTTCACGCAATGACACGCTCTCATATGCCGATGGATCCAAGAAGGTTTGCGAAAATACGGCTGTTGCTGCACCTCCCTGCTTCATGGCATACACGTATTCCGACATAGGTCCGTTCAGCCGGATTGTAATTAGCAGCGCGCACATGGTCAATGCCATGATGATCCCTTTCTTCAGCTTCATAACTTTGTCCCACCCTTCTCCTACATCATATTATGACCCCGATTACAATATGAGAATTCAGGCAGACAAAGAAAAAGAGACAGGTCTCCCTGTCTCTTGAAGGAATTGCTGTTAGGATTGTTGTGCTGGCACTTCTGGCGCCAGCACGGCTTTACGAGACAGGTTAATGCGGCCTTGTGCATCAATCTCTGTTACTTTGACCGTGATTTGATCGCCGATTTTAAGAACATCCTCGACTTTAGCAACCCGTTCCGTGGATACTTGCGAGATATGAACCAAACCATCTTTGTTCGGAAGAATCTCAACGAAGCAGCCGAATTTCTCGATCCGCTTCACTGTGCCCAAATAAACTTCGCCGACAACGACTTCGCGTACGATGCCTTCGATAATTTGTTTCGCACGCTCATTCGCTTCCGCGTTGGAGGAAGCGATAAACACCGTACCATCCTGCTCGATATCGATTTTCACGCCGGTTTCATCAATGATTTTGTTAATGATTTTACCGCCGGAGCCGATAACGTCACGGATTTTGTCTGGATGGATGTGCATGATGACGATTTTCGGCGCGTACTGGGACAGGCTCGTACGCGGTGTTTGCATCACTTCATTCATCTTGCCGAGGATATGCATGCGGCCTTCGCGCGCTTGCTCCAAGGATTGTGCCAGAATCGCACGGTCAATCCCGTTGATCTTGATATCCATTTGAATGGCGGTTACGCCTGCTGCCGTTCCCGCGACTTTAAAGTCCATATCGCCGAGATGATCCTCCATACCTTGAATATCAGAGAGGATGGAGAAATGATCGCCGTCCTTGATCAGACCCATCGCGATGCCTGCAACCGGTGCCTTGATCGGTACGCCTGCATCCATCATCGCCAGCGTGCTTGCGCAGATACTTGCTTGGCTTGTGGAGCCGTTGGATTCCAGAACTTCGGATACCAAACGAATTGTATATGGGAACTCCGTTTCGCTCGGAATGACCTTCGAGAGCGCGCGTTCACCCAAAGCGCCGTGGCCGATTTCGCGGCGGCCCGGAGGACGAAGCGGTCTTGCTTCCCCTACGCTGAACGGCGGGAAGTTGTAATGATGCATGAAACGTTTCGTTTCCGTCAAATCGATGCCGTCCAAAATTTGCACGTCGCCAAGCGCACCTAATGTACAAATGCTGAGCGCCTGCGTTTGACCGCGCGTGAACAAACCGGATCCGTGCGTACGCGGCAGGAGCGCGACGTCGCATTCGATCGGACGAATTTCTGCCAATGCCCGTCCATCCGGACGTACCTTGTCATGCGTAATCAAACGACGGACTTCTTCCTTCACGATATCGTACAGTACTTCTTTCACATCGCCGAGCAATTCCGGCGATTCCGCGTATTCTACGCCAAAATGAGCGATGGCATCGCTATTGACGGCATCAATGGCTTCTTGGCGGGCATGCTTCTCGACGACGCGCACTGCTTCGACCAAGCGATCTCCTGCGAACGCGCGAACCGCCTCGTTAACGGCAGCATCCACCGTGTGCAGCTTCACTTCGATTTTCTCTTTGCCGGCAAGTGCCTGCAGCTCCTCGAGCGAAGCAACAATGCGTCTGATTTCGTCATGACCGAACATGATCGCTTCAAGTATAACGTCTTCAGGTACTTCGTTCGCTTCTGCTTCAACCATCATGATGGCGTCTTTCGTACCCGCAACAACAACGTATACGTCGCTCTTCGCTTCTTGTTCCACGGTCGGATTAATTATGAATTGTCCATCGATACGGCCTACGATAACGCCGCCGATCGGTCCGTTAAACGGAATATCGGAAATCGTAAGCGCTGCAGACGTACCGATCATTGCTGCAATTTCAGGGGAGCAGTCTTGATCGACGCTCATGACGATATTGGCGATTTGCACTTCATTGCGGAAACCGTCAGGGAAAAGCGGACGAATCGGACGGTCAGTCAAGCGGCTGGCCAGAATGGCTTTCTCGCTCGGACGTCCTTCACGTTTAATGAATCCGCCAGGAATTTTACCGACGGCATACAAACGCTCTTCGTAATTGACGGTCAGCGGGAAGAAATCCAGATTCTTCGGTTCCGTGGATGAAACAACCGTACAAAGAACCACCGTTTCTCCGTACTTCACCGTTACCGCAGCGTTAGCTTGTTTCGCTAAACGTCCCGTTTCCAAAACAAGCGGGCGGCCGCCCAATGTTGTTTCTACGCGATGCATATATATCCTCCTCACTGCAACGACCGGCAATCCATCTAGGGACCGCCGTATTGTCAGTATATTATTTTCCATTCTTTCGTTCGTTAGCCATAAACTGCCGGAAAAAAATCTATAAGAAAAGCCCCGAATGGAGCTATTCAAACGTTGGTTATGTAAGTATGCTAAGTTAATTTACAAAAAGCAACCCAGCGCAGGCACGCCCGTAATTCCCGGGCGGCCTGACAACCAGGTTGCTTTTATCCCCGCATCTATTATCGGCGAAGGCCGAGTTTTTCGATCAATGCGCTGTAACGTTTTACGTCTTTGTTTTTCAGGTAAGCCAACAATTTACGGCGTTGACCAACCATTTTGAGCAGACCGCGGCGCGAGTGGTGATCCTTCTTGTGCGTCCGAAGATGATCTGTCAAATTGACGATGTTTTGCGTCAGGATAGCGATTTGAACTTCCGGTGAGCCCGTATCGTTCGCGTGGGTTTTGTGCTCGTCAATCAATTGATGTTTGCGTTCTTGCGTAAGTGCCATCCATGTTCACCTCCTTGTATCATAATCGCCGTTAGCCTCGCCAGCGCCCGGTGAATGACGGACAGGCCAAGCTAAGGTTCAATGCTGCGTTTGCTGGAAATAGAATGCGACTACGCAACGTCTAAGAGTATACCACATCTTCCAGGGAGAAGTAAATGCAGTTTCTATTTCTGATTATAAGCCGTCAATTCCGAGCGGGCTTGATCCGCATCGGACTTGATTTGTGCGATTAGTTCATCAATAGAACCGAATTTCTTCTCCGTCCGCAGAAACGTAATAAATTGTACAGAAACATTTTTCCCGTACAGGTCCCCGCTGAAATCAAACAAGTGTGCTTCCAGAACCGGTTCAGGCAGCGTCTCATGAAAGGTAGGCTTGACGCCTATATTCATGACGCCGGGATAGCGGCTTCCCTCCACCTCAGCCATAATGGCATAGACACCTTGGCGGGGAATAAGAGCGCCTGGCTCTTGCTGAATATTCGCAGTCGGGAACCCGATCTTGCTTCCTCTGCCTTCGCCCTGTACGACAACGCCGCGAACTTCATAAGGCTCGCCAAGCAGGTTGGCCGCATCCTCAGGACGTCCGCTCGACAGCGCCTCGCGTACGAGAGTGCTGCTTACTTTCTCACCGTTTTGCATCAATGGATCCACGATCTCCACTCCTATATCCGGCTCGCCCAGCGACCAGAGAGTGTCCGGATTGCCGGCTCCCTTAGCCCCGAAGGTGAAATCAAAGCCTACAATGGCCCGTTTCACCTGTAAAGGTCTCAGAACACCGTCGACAAACTCGGCGGGCGAAACCTTGGCAAAGTCCAGATCAAATTTAACGACATACACAACGTCAACGCCCAGCTTGCGGAAACGCTCCACTTTAACTTCGAGCGGCGTTAGTGCGGTCAGATATTGTCCGCTCCGGCCAAGCACTTCTTTGGGGTGAGGATGAAACGTCATCACAGCCCCTTGGAGACCCGCAGCCCGGGCCGATGCCATGGCACGCGATATGACATTCTGATGGCCAAGGTGAACGCCGTCGAAATGACCGATTGCCAATGTCTTGGGCCGTGCGCGGAGCGCTGCTTCAGAACCTGCGATCGGGTACTGTAACGAAATAATTTCCACTGCAGTCACACCTGCTTTATAATCTTCACTACTCCGCCGTCGGTGTAAACACCTTCACAGCTTTAAGTGATTGGGTTTCATCATCCGGTTGAAATAGGCCTGCAAACAAGCCGTCTTCCCCATACACGCGCAGCAAGGAATCTTGCTCGAAAGCATTTTGCTCCAGCAATCCGCGAAGCGGAATTCGCTTGCCTTGAAACGCGCGCTGCACATCGGCAGCGCTGACAGTTACACGCGGGAAATGATCCAGCGCTTCATCAGAAGCCATCAGCTTGTCCTCAATAGTTCCGGATGCCTTGAGCTGCGCAATTTCTTCCAGCGTCAAGCATTGCTCACGCGTGAAGCCACCGGACATGGTCCGAGTGAGCTCCGCCATAGCCGCGGGAACGTTCAATGCTTTGCCAATATCGACGCACAGGGTTCGGATATAGGTGCCCTTGGAACAAACGACGGAGAAACGAATGAGCGGCCGCGGTTGGTTCAGTTGCAGCTCCAGAAGCTCCAGCTTATATATGGTTACACGTCTGGACTGCCGTTCGACCACTTGTCCTTCGCGAGCCAATTCGTACAACCGCTTTCCGTCCACGCGTACCGCAGAGAACATAGGAGGCACTTGATCGATTTCGCCTACGAAGGATGCAAGCACATCGCGTATCTGCTGTTCAGTTAACTCAACCGAGGGCATCTCCGATACGATTGTGCCTGTCAAATCCTCTGTATCCGTAGCTATGCCGAACTGCATAACCGCTTCATACGACTTGGGACGCTCTTGCACATATTCCACAACGCGCGTAGCACGTCCTATACAAAGCGGCAGCACGCCGGTTACCTGCGGATCCAGCGTTCCGGTATGTCCGATCCGCTTTACCTTTAATATACCCCTTACTTTGGCTACAACATCGTGCGAGGTCCAGCCCGCAGGCTTCCAAACTGCCAAAACACCATCCATCATCCGTTCAACGCCTCTCTAACGGCATTTACAACAGCAGGGATGGAGTCATCAATGCCTACCTGCAGCCTGCAGCCCGCTGCACGAACATGACCGCCGCCGCCGAAGGACTGTGCAATGGCGGCTACGTCGGCTTTCCCAGAAGAACGCATGCTGACTTTCACGTCGCCATTCTCGGTCTCCTTGAATAGGATTCCGACTTCTACGCCTTCCACATTGAGCGCGTAATTCACGAGGCCTTCCAAATCATCCCCGACCGCTCCCGTATCCGCCATATCGGTAATCGCTACATAGAGCCAGGCGATTTGGTTATCTTCCGAGAAGGTCAAACGGTTCAATCCGCGCTGCAGAAGCAGCAGCTGCGGCTTTGTCATCCGCTCAAGGAGATGGTTTGCGATCCAATGCCCCTGTACATCCTCTGCGAGCATGCGGGATGCAATCTGCATAACGCGAGGACTCGTGTTGGAATAACGGAAACCGCCGGTATCCGTCAATAATCCGGTATAAATGGCAGTTGCCGCTTCCTTATCTATCGATAAGCCAGCATATTCAATAAGATCGTTTAAAATTTCAACCGTTGCGGCTGCATCCGCTCGAATCAAGTTCACGGAACCAAATCCGTCGTTCGTCGGATGATGATCAATATTAAGAAGCTGCGCTTGATCGGCAAACAGGTCTTTTACAAGACCAATTCGCCTAAAATCAGCGCAGTCAACGGCAATAATTCGATCAAAGAATTCAGTCGGCGGCTGTTTGCTGTAATTGATGATTCCGGCTGTTTCCTCCATATAATGAAGGCGGGTTGGTACCGCGCCTTCATTAATGAGGACAGCTTGCTTGCCCAGCTGGCGAAGAATCCAACTAACGACGAGCGTCGAGCTGATGGCGTCGCCATCAGGCTGTACATGCGAAACAACTAGAACCTGGCTGCCGGAGCGAATGAAATCAAGCGCGTCCTGCAGCTGCTTGCCGTAAGCGGCTGGAAATGCCGCAGCTTCCGCCGCGGTCATTGTCCGCTCCTGCCACTGCCTGCATTGATCGTATTCAGCAAGGCTTCAATGCGGCTGCCATACTCGATGCTGCTGTCGAATTTGAACAGCAGCTCCGGAGTATGACGGAACCGAATCCGCTTGCCAAGCTCCGAACGAATGAAACCTGTACCGCGACCCAGCGCTTTGAGCGTTTCTTCCTTCTGCTCATCGCTGCCGAGTACGCTCAGGTATACCCGCGCCTGTGACAAATCATTTGTCACTTCGACGCCGGTTACCGTTATGAAGCCGATCCGCGGATCCTTCAGCTCCGTTTGGATAATGGTGCTGAGTTCTTTCTTAATTTGTTCGCCTACACGTCCTACGCGGACTTTCGCCATAGGTCAATCACCTCTCTACTGTTTCCAAGACGAAGGCTTCAATAATATCTCCCTCTTTGAGGTCGTTATACTTATCGAGCGTAATACCGCACTCGTAGCCTTGCGCCACTTCTTTCACATCGTCCTTAAAGCGTTTGAGTGATTCGATCTCGCCTTCGAACACAACGATACCACCGCGGATCAAGCGCGCTTTTGCGCTGCGCGTGATTTTGCCGGAAGTGATCATACAGCCGGCGATAACGCCAACTTTGGTAACTTTGAAAATGTTGCGGATCTCGGCTTGACCGATAACCACTTCTTTGAAGACAGGATCCAGCATCCCTTTCATTGCGTGCTCGATTTCGTCGATGACGTTGTAAATGATGCTGTGCAGACGGATGTCGACTTTCTCTTGCTCCGCTGTCGCGAGCGCCTGAGGCTCTGGACGTACGTTGAAGCCGATGACGATTGCGCTGGATGCAGCAGCAAGGTTGATATCGGATTCCGTGATAGCGCCTGCGCCGCTGTGAATGATCTTCACACGAACGCCTTCGATGTCAATTTTCGCCAAGGAGCCTTTAAGCGCCTCGGAAGAACCTTGAACGTCCGCTTTAATGATCACGTTAAGATCTTTGATCTCGCCTTCTTTAATATGATTGTACAAATCTTCGAGCGTTACGCGGGAGTTTGCGCCAAGCTCGGATTGACGATGCTTGATGGCGCGGCGATCCGCGATTGCGCGTGCTTTGCGCTCATCTTCATATACGAGGAACGGATCGCCCGCTTGCGGAACCTCCGTCAGACCCGTAATCTCGATCGGCGTGGATGGACCAGCTTCCTTGAGACGACGGCCCTTGTCGTTAACCATGGCACGTACGCGTCCGAAGCAATTGCCGGCAACGAAGGCATCACCGATTTTGAGTGTACCGTGCTGCACGAGAATCCGGGCAACTGGACCTTTACCTTTATCAAGCTCGGCTTCGATTACGGTACCGCGCGCCCGTTTATTAGGGTTCGCTTTGTAGTCATTCACTTCTGCGACGAGAAGAATCATCTCGAGCAATTCTTCAAGGCCGGTACGTTGTTTCGCTGAGACGTTAACGAAAATCGTGTCGCCGCCCCACTCTTCGGGAACAAGCGCGTATTCCGTCAAGCTTTGCTTGATTTTCTCTACGTCCGCACCCGGTTTATCGATTTTGTTGACTGCAACGATGATTGGAACACCTGCTGCTTTCGCGTGGTTGATTGCTTCCACGGTTTGCGGCATTACGCCGTCATCAGCGGCAACGACAATGATTGTAATATCCGTAACTTGAGCACCGCGGGCACGCATGAGCGTAAACGCTTCGTGACCAGGCGTATCGAGGAACGTGATTTTCTTGTGGTTGATTTCAACTTGATACGCACCGATATGCTGCGTGATACCGCCAGCTTCACCGCCGGTAACGTTCGTTTGACGAATAGCATCGAGCAAAGTCGTTTTACCATGATCGACGTGACCCATGATAGTAACAACCGGTGGACGGGCTTCCAGCAATTCTTCGTCGTCCTTCTCTTCGATCGTTTCGAATTGATCTTCCTCGACAGGAATCTTCACTTCGACCTCAACGCCGTATTCCGAAGCGATGAGCTGAACCGTATCCAGATCCACCTCTTGGTTGATCGTCGCCATAACGCCAAGCGTAATGAGCTTCTTGATGACTTCAGATGCATCCTTGTGAAGCAATTTAGCCAGATCGCCTACCGTTACCGTACCGCGTACGATAATTTTCTTCGGCGTATTGTCGATCTTCTCGCGGCGCTCTTGCTGTTGACCGCCCTTACCGCGATTGTTCTTGCCGCCGCGGCCGCTCTTGAAATTGCCTGTGCGATTATCGTCGAAGCGTTTGTTATTGCCGTACGAATTGTTCGACGATTTGGAGTTATTGTTATTGCTGCGCTTCTTCTGATCATCGGATGGACCGCGATTCTCGAATGTGCGAGCAGGCGCGCTGTTGCTGCGGCTTGGCTGCGCATCCGGACGTGGAGCCGATGAACGGAAGCCGCCTTGGCCGCCGCCCTGACTGCTGCTTTGACCGCCTGAAGGACGGTTGCCTTGGTAACCGCCGCCTTGACCCTGCGGACGTTGACCACCCTGGCCGCCTTGGCCGCTGCCGCTTTGACCCTGCGGGCGATTGCCCTGATAGCCGCCGCCTTGGCCTTGTGGACGGCTGCCTTGGTAGCCTCCCTGACCTTGACCTTGCGGACGGTTGCCTTGATAGCCGCCGCCTTGACCTTGCGGACGACTGCCTTGACCGCCTTGACCCTGCGGACGGTTGCCTTGATAGCCGCCTTGGCCTTGCGGACGATTACCTTGACCGCCTTGACCTTGCGGACGTTGATTGGAAGTGGAAGTGCCGCCTTGCGAAGCCGTACCAGTTGAAGCTGTATTGGACGCTGCAGACGTGCTTGACGTTGTGCCGGAAGCCGGCGCTTGACTGCCAGTCGCAGCTGCTGGTGTGTTGGCAGATAAGGACGCAGTCGTATTAGGTGTATTAGATTGAGTTGTATTCATATTCCCCTGTTGTTCTTTCGTATTTTTGTTGCCTTGACCTTGTTGTATGGAAGCATTCAGTGTCTGCTGCGGTTTACGCTCCTGCTGACCCTGCTGTGGACGATTAGACGATTGTGCAGCTGCTGATACCGTCGCGTTCTCCTGCGCACGTTTCGCTGCAGCGTTCGCTTTAATATCGCGGAAGAAACCTTCCACCTTTGAAACCATCTCATTTTCCATGACGCTCATATGATTGTTCACGGGAAGACTGAGACGCTTAAGAATGGTAATGATTTCTTTGCTGCTCATATTGAGCGATTTTGCGTATTCATAGACACGTAATTTATCTTTATTATCTTGTTGTTTAGTCAATATACTCCACCTCCGAAGATTCAGTTAAGCTTTGTACAATGCTCTTGGCAAAGCCTGCATCGGTTAACCCTAGAATTACCCGTTCTGATTTGCCGATCGCTTCACCTAGTGTGATCCGGTCAAAAGCCTCCATGCACTTCACGTTATATGTCGCACATTTATCCCGAAACTTCTTCTTCGTATTATCTGATGCATCCGCAGCAAGTATGACTAATTTTGCTTTCCCCTGCCGGACCGCCTTCAGCACGGTTTCGTCCCCGGTTATAAGCTTTCCGGCGCGCATAGCCATTCCCAGCGTGGAAAGCGTTTTAGGCCTCGTCTTCATCATCCGTCTCATCCTTACTGGCGTTAAACGCGTCCTCGACAGCGATAAAATCCTGCGCGAGTCCGTCGTAAATCTCTGGACCGACTGCCTGTTTCAATGCCCGATCCAGCGCCCGGCTTTTCTTAGCAAGCCTGAAGCAGTCCACTTCCCCGCACAGGTAAGCGCCGCGTCCTGCTTTCTTGCCCGTTAAGTCAATGAGAATGGCTTCGTCCGGCGTACGGACGATCCGAATCATTTCTTTTTTCGCCTTCATCTGCTGGCAAGCCACGCATTTGCGCAGCGGTATTTTTCTAGGTCTCACCATTCATCCCTCCTGCAGGCATCCCTCAGCTCGAAGCTAATCGATGGAAACGGAATCCTGATGCATGGTGCTCATCGCAGATTTCGGACGGCCGAATTCTTGCTCGGCTTGTGTCTCGCTCTTAATGTCAATTTTCCAACCGGTTAATTTCGCCGCAAGACGCGCGTTTTGACCCTTGATGCCGATTGCGAGCGAAAGCTGGTAATCCGGCACGATAACCCGTGCCATCTTCTCTTGCTCATATACGATAACTTCGATGACCTTCGACGGGCTGAGCGCGTTAGCTACGTACTCCTCTACGTTCTCCGACCAGCGGACGATATCGATTTTCTCGCCTTTCAATTCCGTAACGATCGTTTGCACGCGCATTCCCTTCTGTCCGACGCAGGAGCCTACCGGATCCACTTCGGGGTTGCGGGAATGAACGGCGATTTTAGAACGGAATCCGGCTTCGCGCGCAACGGAGCGAATTTCGACGACGCCATCGTAAATTTCCGGCACTTCCAATTCAAACAAACGCTTAAGCAAGCCCGGGTGCGTACGCGACAAGAAGATTTGGGGCCCCTTCGTCGTGTTCTCCACCTTCGTGATGAACGATTTCACACGGTCGGCGTGCTTGAATTTATCCGTCGGCATCAATTCGGTCAGCGGCAGCACC
The DNA here is from genome assembly GCF_019431355.1 of Paenibacillus sp. R14(2021). Classification (NCBI taxonomy): domain Bacteria; kingdom Bacillati; phylum Bacillota; class Bacilli; order Caryophanales; family Paenibacillaceae; genus Paenibacillus; species Paenibacillus sp. R14(2021). The sequence continues at coordinate 445,987 of NZ_CP080269.1, read as the reverse complement.
GCTTCGACTTTACCGAGATCGATAAACAAATTGCGCACATCCTGGCGCTGCACGATACCATTGACGATATCTTCTTCTTTGTCGATGAAAGCATTGTAGATCAAGCCGCGCTCCGCTTCGCGAATGCGCTGCGTGACGACCTGCTTCGCCGTTTGCGCTGCAATTCGTCCGAAGTCGCGCGGCGTTACCTCGATCTCCGCGACATCGTCAAGCTGATAGTGCGGGTTAATTTCACGTGATGCCTCCACGGAAATTTCCATACGCGGATCAAGAACATCGTCAACAACCGTTTTGCGTGCATACACTTTGATCACGCCCGTAAAGCGGTTAATATCAACCCGGACATTCTGGGCCGTGTTAAAATTGCGTTTGTAACTCGAAATCAGGGCAGCCTCGATCGCCTCCAGCAAAATATCTTTGCTGATCCCTTTCTCTCTTTCAATTTCCGTTAAAGCTTCAATAAATTCCGCGCTCATTGGAAATAAGTTCCCCCTTTCAACTGGTTCCCTAACGTTATAGTGAAGCCTCGTTCTTCTCGAAATTAGAAGACGATGGCTAAACGGGCGCTTGCTACTTTCGGATACGGAATGATATGTTTTTTCTTGCCGATTTCAATCACGATTTCGTCTCCGTCAAAGGAAAGCAATGTTCCCTCAAATTCTTTCAAGCCTCCGATCGGCTCATAGGTCGTCACGAAAACATGTTTGCCGACGGATTTCGTTACATCCTCGGGCTTCTTCAGCGGACGTTCCGCACCTGGAGAGGATACTTCTAGAAAGTAAGCTTCGGCAATAGGATCGTTCTCGTCGAGCTTCTCGCTCAAATACTCACTGATCCGGCCGCATTCATCGATATCAATGTTGCCTTCTTTGTCCACGTAGACGCGAAGAAACCAGTTACTTCCTTCTTTGACATACTCTACGTCGACGAGTTCAAATCCATTTTCGTCGAGGAACGGTTTGACCATCTCTTCAACGGCGGTTTTGATTTTAGGTGTGCTCAAAAACGATGTACCTCCCACTGCAGCAAGGCATTCTCTCAAAAGCGCGCTGTCAGTATAATTTTCGGTTAGAATCGACCGGTACTTACTGCCCCGGTAGTTAATCGTAAACGTAAAAAGGTGCAGACAAAACGTAAAGAGTGGGTTTCCCCACTCTTCTGCGAAAAAGTCGTATCATCATCATTACCAGAAAGATTATACCATAACCATGAAGTGGTGACAAGATTGCACTGAGGATGCGCTCTGGGGCGATCACTCCGAGCTGGGCAGACCTAGACTTAAAGCGTTGAAAGCAGAAGCATCGGGTTACGTCGGTCTTACATCAACCCGGTTCAGTAATCGTCTAAAACAACGATAATTGGTTCGATTCAGGCAAACCGCGGAAACAGCCCATGCCTGTGAGCACCTCGATAATCGTCTTGGTTGCCTTGGACTTCTGCTGAAAGTCTTCGATGGACAGAAACTCGCCGAAGTCGCGTGCCGCCGCGATGTTTCGCGCTGCGTTCTCGCCGATGCCGCTGATGGCGCCGAATGGCGGAATAAGTGAACTGCCGTCCACAATGAATCGCGTCGCATCAGAGCGGTACAAATCCACCATTTTGAAGGAAAAGCCGCGAGCCGTCATTTCGAGCGCCATTTCCAGCAAGGAGACGCTGTTTTTTTCTTTCGGCGTTGCATTGAAGCCCTTGGCCTCAATTTCCGTCAGCTTGCGCGAAATCGCTTCATACCCTTGGCATAGCAGCTCCAAATCGAAATCTTCCGCACGAATTGAGAAATACGTCGCATAGTATTCGATCGGATGATAGAGCTTGAAGAACGCTGTCCGCACGGCAGAGATGACGTAGGCTGCGGCATGCGCTTTCGGAAACATGTACTCGATTTTGAGACAGGAATCAATGTACCACTGCGGCACCTTGCACTGCTTCATCTCTTCGATCCATTCCGGCGTAAGGCCTCGGCCTTTACGCACGCTCTCCGTGATTTTGAAAGCCAGTCCCGCATCCATGCCCGCTTTGTAAATCAGAAATAGCATTATATCGTCCCGGCAACCGATAACCGTCTTGATCGTGCACGTTCGGTTCTTGATCAGTTCCTGTGCGTTGCCTAGCCATACGCCTGTTCCATGAGATAAGCCGGAAATTTGGAGTAAATCCGCAAAGGTGGCCGGCTTCGTCTCCTCAAGCATCTGGCGAACGAACTTCGTCCCCATCTCCGGGACGCCGTAGGTAGCCACGGTAGAACGAATCTGCTGTGAGGTTACGCCAAGCGCGTCCGTCGAACTGAACATGCTCATGACCTTCGGATCGTTCATCGGAATCGTCGTCGGATCGATGCCGGTCAAATCCTGCAGCATGCGCATCATCGTGGGATCGTCGTGGCCCAGAATATCGAGCTTGAGCAGGTTTTCCTCGAAGGCGTGATAGTCGAAATGGGTTGTTTTCCACTCGGCATTCTGATCATCCGCCGGATATTGCACGGGTGTCACGTCTTCCACGTCGATATAGGAGGGGACGACGACAATGCCGCCGGGATGCTGGCCGGTGCTTCGTTTAACGCCGGTGCAGCCGCTGGCCAGCCTCGATAACTCCGCTCCACGCCATTTCTTGCCTTTGTCTTCCTCGTATTTCTTCGCAAAGCCGTAAGCCGTCTTCTCGGCGACGGTACCGATCGTACCTGCCCGGTAAACGGACTTCTCGCCGAACATCGTCTTCGTGAAATTATGCGCCGTTGCCTGATATTCGCCGGAAAAGTTCAAGTCGATATCGGGAACTTTATCGCCTTTGAAACCGAGGAACGTTTCGAATGGGATATCCTGGCCTTCGCCTTTGAGCGGCTTGCCGCAATTCGGACAAAGCTTGTCCGGCAGATCGAAGCCAGACGGGTAACTGCCGTCCAGAAACCATTCGCTGTATTTGCATTCGATGTTCAAGCACGTATAATGCGCAGGCAGCGGGTTTACCTCGGAAATACCAAGGAACGTAGCCACGACCGAAGAGCCGACGGACCCCCGAGATCCTACGAGATAGCCGTCTGCATTGGACTTCTTAACGAGACGTTCGGAAATGAGATAGTTCGCCGAGAAGCCGGCTTTCGTAATCGGAATAAGCTCCTTCTCCAGCCGTTGCACGACAACGTCAGGAATTGGTTCCCCATAGAGTCGCTTGGCCGTTTCATAGCAGGTGTTGCGCATTTCCTCGTCCGCGCCTTCCATGATGGGAACGAACAGCTTGGAAGGGAACATATCGAACGGCTCGAAGCGGTCCGCGAGCTCGTTGGTATTCTTCACGACGACTTCATAGGCGCGAGCCTCGCCAAGAAAAGCAAATTCGGCAAGCATCTCCTTCGTCGTGCGGAAATGTGCATCGGGTTTGTTCTGATCCTTCAGCGGACTGAATCCGGTAATACCGTGGATAGTAATGTCACGGAACATCTTATCCCGCTCCACGAGGTAGTGAACGTTACCCGTCGCAATGACCGGCTTGCCCAGCTTGTCGCCGATTTCGCATACACGGCGAATCGCCTGCTCGATCTCCGCCCGGCTTGCAACGAAGCCCTTATCGACGAGATGCATATAGAACGTGACCGGCTGAATTTCAAGAACATCATAATAATGGGCAGTCTCTTCCGCTTCCTCCATCGATTTATTCATGACTGCTTCAAAGAATTCGCCCTTCTCGCAGCCGGAAATAATAAGCAGTCCTTCCCTTAGTTCGGTAAGCTTACTCTTCGGAATGGTAGGAACGCGTTTGAAGTACTCTGTATGAGATATGGAAATTAATTTGAATAAGTTCTTTTTGCCCGCGGCATTAAGCGCATAGATGCAGCAGTGAAACGGTCGCATATTGGATAGATCGAGTCCCACATAATCGTTGAGCATTTGAAGCCCCGTAATGTTGCGTGCAGCTGCGTCGTTAATGAGACCGAAGAGCACGCCGCCAAGAGCGAGGGAGTCGTCGATCGCGCGGTGAGCGTTCTCGAGGCTGATTTTGTACTTATCCGCCAGCGTCCCGAGCCTGTGATTCTTCATCGTTGGATGAAGGAAACGGGCAAGCTCCAGCGTATCCAGCACGGGGTTCTTTACTTCCGGCATGCCAAATCGTTTGCAGCATTCTTGAATAAAGCCCATATCGAATCTCGCATTATGCGCCACAAGAATCGAATCGCCGATAAATGCAACAAATTCCCGGAGCTTAGGCTCCAGCTCGGGCGCATCGGCGACCATCTCGTTCGTAATGTTCGTCAGCTGTTGAATATGGTATGGAATGTCTTCGTGCGGGTTGATGAAGGTCGAGAACCGATCGATCTCTCTACCCTCCAGCATTTTCACGCCAGCAAGCTCGATGATCTTGTTGTTCATAACCGATAACCCGGTAGTCTCGATATCGAAAACGACGTAAACGGCCGTCGACATGACGTCTTCACGCGCATTCATGACCATCGGAATTGCATCGTTGACGACATTGGCTTCCAATCCGAACAACGCCTTGATCCCGTTCTTCTTCGCCGCCTTCGCCGCTTCCGGATAGCACTGCACATTTCCGTGGTCCGTAATCGCGATGGCCTTATGTCCCCATTTGGCTGCCTGTTTAATGTAAGCGTCCACTGGCGTCACTGCATCCATCGTGCTCATTGTCGTGTGCAAATGGAACTCGACGCGCTTCTCCTCCGCATCGTCCTTCGGTTCCCTCGGTGCCATCACCTCGTGAAGATCGGAAGGCATCATGACGAGCTCCGGCTCCATCATGAAACGGTCATATTCAACGCGTCCTCGCGCTTTGATCCATTTGCCGTTAGCGAGCTGCTTCAGCACCTTGACGTCGTCTTTCGTCTTCGCGAACATCTTCATAGCGATGGAATCCGTGAAATCCGTCACATTGAACGTGAACAGCGTGCTGCCGTTACGAAGCTCTTTCTCGTCGAGACCGAAGACCGCGCCCTGCACGGCAATCTTCTTCTCTTCCTCCAACACGTTCATGATCGGAACGGGTGCCTCGCGAATATCGTAGCCGACCACGAGACGAACATCGCCCTCTTCCACCTGCGGAGCTTCTGGAAGAGAACTTGTCATCATTTGCTGAATAACGTCACGTTCTTCTTGCTCCCGCTTCTGCGCGAACTGTTCGTAGACATCCTGCTTGGATTCCGTCGCAGCGGCCACGACAAGCTTCATTCGGCAGCCGATTGAGAATTGATCGTTGAAGAAAGCGACAGCCAGCTCGTCGATTCGTTTCTTCTTCGCCATATCCAGACCCATCTGGTCCATCATATGAAGCGTAATCAAATCGCCGTCCGTTTCCATCTGTGCCTTGTTCATCCATCCGTTGATCGAAGCATTGCTCTTCTGGAGCCACTCCAGAAATGCGGGCCAATATTCCGTAATCAAATCTGATTTGGCCACATCGTCGCTATAGTGAAATTGAAACGAAACTTGCGCAATATGGGCAAACTTCAACTGTATCGCCCTGCAAAAAACACCAAAAGCCGGTAAAGGAACCAAAGACGTTTTGCGTATGCAAAACGTCCATTCCCGGTTACTCCGGCTTACAATCACTTTGTCTATATACCCATCGCCAAAATGTTCATCCGTCAATTGCTGCGGCAGCTCCGCCTGCTTCATGAGCAGTTCGAATCGCTGCCGCTTATCCCCGGTTTGGTTCATGATGCCCTCCCCCAAAAATCAATACGCCCGAGCAAACACAACGGAATGCGCCGACTTCTCCCCGCATACCAAACAAGTTGTTTTGTGCTCTGCAGGTTCGAACGGAATGTTACGGCTTGTTGCTCCCGTCTCTTCCTTCACCTGACGCTCGCAAGCCTCGGAACCGCACCAGCCTGCAAGTGCAAAGCCGCGCTGCTCTTCGAACAAAGCTTTCATCTCGTCCAGCGTCTCCACTGAATACGAGTGCTCCGAACGGAATTGCTTCGCACGCTCAAGCATATCATTGTGGATCTCGGTCAGCATACGATTAATTTCTTCCTTCAAGCTAGCTTGCAGCACGATGCGTTTCTCGCCTGAGATCCGCGAAACAAGAACAACTTGTCCGTTCTCCATATCCCGAGGACCCAGTTCAAGGCGAATCGGAACGCCGCGCATCTCGTACTCGTTGAATTTCCAGCCCGGGCTCATGTCCGTGCGGTCATCCACCTTCACGCGAATGCCGGCTTTCTTAAGCTCGACATACAGCTCGTCCACGCGGCCAACAACCTGCTCGCGTGTCTTCGGAGGTCCGATCGGAATCATAACGACCTGCGTAGGCGCTACCTTCGGAGGAAGGACTAGACCGCGATCATCCCCATGCACCATGATCATCGCGCCCAGCAAGCGCGTGGAAACGCCCCAGGACGTCGTATGAACAAATTGCTGCGTGTTTTCGCGATCCAAATATTTAATATCGAACGCAACCGCAAACTTCGTACCCAGATAATGCGAAGTCCCTGCTTGTACCGCACGTCCGTCCTTCATCATCGCCTCGATGGAATACGTATCCACTGCACCCGCAAAACGTTCCGAAGGCGTTTTCTGTCCCATAATGACCGGAATCGCCAAGAAGTTCTCGCAGAAATCGCGATAAATCTCCAGCATCTGGTTCGTTTCTTCGCGAGCTTCCGATTCCAGCTCATGCGCGGTATGGCCTTCCTGCCACAGAAACTCTGTTGTACGCAGGAACGGCAGCGTCCGTTTCTCCCAACGAACGACGTTGGCCCACTGATTGATTAAAACAGGCAAATCCCGATATGATTGTATCCATTTAGAATACATATGGCCGATAATCGTTTCGGATGTCGGACGGATTGCTAGACGTTCCTCCAGCTTCTCGCCGCCGGCTTCAGTCACCCATGGAAGCTCCGGGTTGAACCCTTCGACATGCTCCTTCTCTTTCTGGAAGAAGCTCTCTGGAATAAACATCGGGAAGTACGCATTGCGATGACCGGTTTCCTTGAAGCGGCGGTCCAGTTCATCGCGCATATGTTCCCAAATTTCAAAGCCTTCCGGACGGAACACGATGCAGCCGCGAACCGGTGAATAGTCCATCAGTTCCGCTTTCTTGATGACATCGATGTACCAACGGGAGAAATCCTCGCCCTGCGGCGTAATTTCCGTTACGAATTGTTTTTCTTTCGACATGACCGACTAGTGCTCCCCTCTTACCAAGCGCAAAATATCATTATACGTAACAGCCAGCATCAGCAGCATCAGCATCGCAAACCCGATGAAATGCACCATGCTTTCCCGGTTCGGATCGACCGGACGGCCGCGAACTGCTTCCAGGCCAAGGAAGAGCAGACGGCTGCCATCGAGCGCCGGAACCGGCAGCAGATTGAATATCCCCAAATATAAACTTAATACAGCTACCCATGAAGTGAGCTGCGTGAAGCCTTGCTCTGCGATTTGGCTCGTCACTTGGGCCGTACGTAACGGACCGCCAAGATCATCCATTTTGAAATCACCGATAAGGATTTTCTTAAACCCGCCAAAGATCAAAATCGTCATGTTCTTCATTGCCTTGCCCGCGTAGGTGAAGGTTTCACCGAAGGAAACCGGTCGCGAAGGAATCGCTGCCGAAATACCGAGCTTCCCTACTCCGGTATCTGGATCCTTCTTCGGTGTGATTTTCGAAGTCAGCGGTTTGCCGTCCCTGATGACGGTAAACGTCAGCGGGACATTCACCGACTTGCTGATGATGCCGATCATTTTCTCGGAATCCGCACCGATCTTGATCCCGTTAATGGAATCAATTACGTCACCGACTTTGATATCCGCTTTGGATGCCGGCATACCAGCGACGATATCTCCTATAAGTAGCTTGTCTGGGTTCTCCATTGGCACCCCTGCCATTTGGAAATACGCAGCAAACAGCGCGAATGCCAGTATAAAGTTCATAACTGGCCCTGCAACAATCGCAAGCGCGCGCTGGCCTACCGTCTTGCTGCCAAACTGCCGATCGAGCGGCGCGATCTGCGTTTCTTTCCCCTTGCTGATCATGAGCGCCTGCGGATGAATGTCGAACGATTCAATCACGCCGTCAGCATTCAAGGCAAGTTTCAGCTTCCGTTCAATATCGATTGTTTCAACTTCTCCGCGTACGACATTGCTGCGTTCATCGAGCCGATCCAAGTAAATACGGGTGACGACGCCGTCCTTCACGCGCACAGCCACGGTTTGACCGGTCTGCACCTCAACCAATTCCGGATCTTCGCCAGCCATCCGTACGAATCCGCCCGCCGGTACAAGTCGCAGTGTATAGCGCGTTTCGCCTCGCTTAATGGAAAACAGCTTCGGCCCAAATCCGATTGCAAATTCTCTTACCAAAATTCCGGCACGCTTCGCAAAATAAAAGTGACCCCATTCATGGATGGTCACAATGACGAAGAAGACCATTACCGTCATAAAGACGACCTGTATCATATGCATCGCTCTCGAGCCTCCTGTTCGTAACGGCCTGTACTTAGATTATCATTATTCTCCCGTTCGATTCAAGAGAACCCCCTGTTAGAAGCTAAGCGCTGCCCGGCGCGCCCATGCATCTACTTCTGCAATCGCCTCTATGTCCGGGACATCGATGACATCATGGCGGTTCAGGACCGATGCGATAACATGCTCGATTTCAAGGAAAGAAATCTTCCCATCCAAGAATCGAGCAACAGCGGTTTCATTTGCAGCATTGAAGACGGTCGGTGCCGATCTGCCAGTCCTCCCGCTCTCGTATGCGAACCGAAGGCAAGGATACCTGTCGAAGTCCATTTCGCGAAAATGAAGCGCAGCCAGCTTCGCCAAATCCAAAGCTTCCGTCGGTGTCGATCTGCGTTCAGGATAAGTCAGTGCATATTGAATCGGAACGCGCATGTCCGGCATGCCGAGCTGCGCGACGATGCTGTGATCGATAAATTCCACGTACGAATGAATGATACTCTCCGGGTGGATTAACACCTTGATCTGATCATATGGCAGATCGAACAGCCAGTGCGCCTCGATGACCTCTAAGCCTTTGTTCGCCATTGTAGCGGAATCGATCGTTACCTTCGCACCCATGGACCAGTTGGGGTGATTGAGGGCTTCAGCGACGGTGACACCTTCAAGTTCAACTCTCGTACGATCGCGGAACGATCCGCCTGAAGCCGTCAGCGTAATTTGTTTCACGTCGCTTCGACGTTCACCGTTCAAGCATTGAAAAATAGCGGAATGCTCGCTGTCGATCGGAAGAATAGGGACGCCTCGCTCTGCCGCTCTTCGCATGACCAAATGTCCAGCGGTTACCAGCGTTTCTTTATTGGCCAGTCCGATTGTTTTACCTGCATCGATGGCTGCCAGCGTCGCCGGAAGCCCTCTGCTGCCAACAATGGCGGTCACGACATAATTCGCATCCGTCGAAGCGGCAATTTCTATCAAACCTTCATCTCCAAAAACAACCTTTGTACCGGCAGGAAGTGCTGCCTTCGCTTCCTCTGCAAGCGACCTTGTCGATACACAGACCATTTTCGCATGAAACTGTTTGGCTTGTTGAATAAGCAGCTCCACGTTGTTCCCTGCTGCCAGCCCTTCAACCTGATAACGATCCGGCTCGCGGCTGATAATGTCCAGCGTTTGCGTGCCGATCGATCCCGTAGATCCCAAAATCGTAATTTTCTTCAAGCAATTTGCCTCCTATGTCTCAGAGCGGCAGCAGATTGGTCATTACGAGCAGCGGAAACACGATTAACCAGCTGTCGCAGCGGTCCAGTACACCGCCATGGCCAGGGAGAATGGAGCCCGTATCCTTAATGCCGCGGACGCGCTTGTATGCGGATTGAATCAGGTCACCAAGCTGTCCCGCTACGGCTGCTGCAAGGCCAATAAGAAGTGCCCGTCCAATGCTGATCACATCCGGATAAGCGAACGCAAAAATAAGCGAGACGATAATAGCAAGCACGACGCCGCCCAGTGAACCCTCAACCGTTTTATTGGGACTGATTGCCGGCCACAGCTTATTCTTGCCAATCGCCCGTCCAGTAAAGTACGCTCCTATGTCAGATGCCCAGATCGCGCCGAATGCCATGCATGTCGTCATTAATCCATGCGAATCGCCATGACGAACCGCATACATCGCATGAAAGCCATAACCGATATACAGTGCGCCTAGGAGCATCAGTGCTGCACCGTCGATCGTAATGACATTCTTGGAAAGTACAGTGACCGTAAGCAGCAAAAACAAAACCAGCCAAAGCGTATGTAAAGCTGCCGGCTCCTTCAAGCCAAAGTCGCTCCAGGGCAAGAAAAGGACCAGCATCCCTGCGAGTCCAATCCATGCCAGCGGATGTTTAATTGAAACGCCGTTCATCCGGATGTACTCCATAAATCCAATTACGGCCAATAAGAGTAGAAGTGCGAAGAAAAACCATCCGCCAAGAATCGTCAGTACAATAAAGCCAGTGCCGCCTATGACACCAGTCACGATGCGTTGTTTCATCTGAAAAACACTCTCCAGTTCGGCTCGTTACAGTCCACCATATCGGCGAGCCCTGCGCTGATATTCACGGACCGCCTCATTGAAGTGCTCTTCTGTAAATTCGGGCCAATAAACGTCTGTAAACCACATTTCACTGTAAGCAAGCTGCCAAAGCATAAAGTTGCTGAGACGAAGCTCGCCGCTCGTACGGATAAGCAAATCCGGATCCGGCACATCGGCCGTCAACAGATACTGCTGCATATGAGATTCTTCAATCTGTCCAGGCGAAAGCTTCCCGTCCTGTACATCTTGTCCGATGCTCCGCACGGCTTCGATCATTTCCTTGCGGCTGCCATAATTCAGGGCAAAGGTAAGCACGATACCGTCATTGTTAGCTGTTTTGGCTATGGCGTCTTCCACGGCCTTCAGCGTATGATCCGGCAAATCGCCTTTATATCCCATCATCCGAATTTGGACGCGCTTCTCCATTAAATCCTTCAGCTCGCTCGCCAAAAACTCTTGCGGGAGCTTCATCAAAAATTCCACTTCCGCCTTCGGACGTTTCCAATTCTCCGTCGAAAAAGCATATAGCGTTAAATATTTGACACCAAGCCGATCTGCAGCCATTGTAATTCGCTTGACCGCTTTCATACCGGAATGATGACCGGCCATACGCGGCAGTCCGCGGCTCTTCGCCCACCTGCCGTTGCCGTCCATAATAATCGCGATATGCTGCGGTATGTTATCAGTATCAAGCATCTGCAACGGTTTTACGGACGCTTTGCCGAATAAGGCTCTTAATCGCTGTAACATGTTCGTCCTCCCGCCGCTAATGTCGATTTATGCAACAAACCCCACCATTCGGAGGGGCCGGTGAGCTTGTATTATACTTCCATGATCTCTTTCTCTTTCGAAGAAAGCACTTTTTCGACCTCAGCGACGAATTTGTCGGTCGTCTTCTGAACGTCGTCTTGATGACGACGGGATTCGTCTTCGGAGATGTCCGTCTTCTCTAATTTCTTGATGTCATCGTTTGCGTCGCGGCGAATGTTACGAATCGCAACCTTTGCTTCCTCGCCGAACTTCTTCGTCATTTTGACAAGTTCCGTACGACGCTCTTCCGTTAACATCGGGATTCCGATCCGGATCGTGATGCCGTCATTGGACGGAGTCAAGCCGAGATCCGATTTCAAAATCGCTTTCTCGATCGCTCCAAGCGAGGACTTATCCCATGGCTGAATGAGGAGCGTACGCGAATCAGGGGTATTGATGTTCGCCAATTGATTAACAGGCGTCATTGAGCCGTAGTATTCAACTTGAAGGCGGTCCAGAAGCGCAGGCGTAGCGCGGCCTGCACGAAGCGTAGACAGATCGCGTCTCAGCGCGCCGATTGCTTTCTCCATCCGCTCTTCTGCGTTTTTCTTAATGGATTGCGGCATTAGTTGACACTCCCTTTCATTACGATGGTTCCGATTTTCTCTCCAAGGACAACACGCTTAATATTACCTGCTTCCGTAATGGAGAATACGACAAGCGGAATGTTATTGTCCATGCAAAGCGATGAAGCCGTTGAATCCATAACACCTAGATTACGGTTCAACACTTCCATATAAGTCAACGTCTCGAACTTCTCGGCAGTCGCATCCTTAAACGGATCCGCCGAGTAGACGCCGTCTACTTTGTTCTTAGCCATCAAGATGACTTCTGCTTCTATTTCAGCTGCACGCAAAGCGGCAGTTGTATCCGTTGAGAAGAACGGGTTTCCAGTACCCGCTGCGAAAATAACGACGCGCCCTTTTTCCAAATGACGAATCGCACGCCGGCGTATGTACGGCTCAGCGATTTGCTGCATCGCGATGGATGTTTGCACCCGTGTCGGCACTTCGATTTGCTCAAGTGCGTCTTGCAGCGCCAATGAATTCATAACAGTCGCTAACATGCCCATATAATCGGCAGTTGCACGGTCGATACCTTTCGCCGAACCCGCAATGCCGCGCCAGATGTTACCGCCGCCAACGACGATAGCCACCTCAACATTCAATTCAACCACTTCTTTAACTTGCTCCGCGATCGAAGAAATCATTGCGGAATCAATACCATAGCCATTGTTACCCGAGAGCGACTCGCCGCTCACCTTCAGAACAATACGTTTGTACACGGGACTTTGCAACGTGGTTTACCTCCATCTTTGACCTTGTTTAAAGGCCGCATACTGTTATTAATGCTGCCTGTGGATAGAAAAAAACGGCGGGGCGAACGCCCCGCCCCGCCAGTGCGTTCGGATTACAATTTTGCTTGGGACATAACCTCAGCAACGAAGTTGTCTTCTTTTTTCTCCAAGCCTTCGCCAAGTTCATAACGAACGAAACGACGGATGGAAATGTTTTCACCGATTGTGCTGATTTTTTCTTTCAGCAGCGTGTGAATTGTTTTATCCGGATCTTTAATGAATGCTTGCTCAAGGAGGCAGTGCTCTTCATAGTATTTGCTGATGCGGCCTTCAACCATTTTTTCAACGATTTTCTCTGGTTTGCCTTCGTTCAGCGCTTGAGCTTTCAGAATCTCGCGCTCTTTGTCCAGCTCTTCTTCGGATACTTCTTCACGGCTGACAAACTTAGGGCTTGCAGCAGCGATTTGCATCGCGATGTCACGAGCGAATTCACGGAATTGTTCGGTTTTACCGACGAAGTCCGTTTCGCAGTTGATTTCAACCAGAACGCCGATACGGCCTCCAGCGTGAATATAAGATTCTACTGTTCCTTCAGTAGCTACGCGACCTGCTTTGTTCGCAGCAGCAGAAAGACCTTTCTCGCGAAGCAGATCAACCGCTTTCGCAATATCGCCGTTTGTTTCGTCAAGCGCTTTTTTGCAATCCAGCATACCTGCGCCTGTTCTTTCACGCAATTCTTTAACCGCACTAGCACTAACCGCCATGAGTCTAGACCTCCTGAAATAGTTGAATTCGTGATCATTTTAAAAAAAGGGCGGTGAGAGGTTATTCACCTTCTGACCACCCTTTCTGTTGTATCGCTAATGAAAATTAAGCAGTTGTTTGTTCGCCTTGGTGCGATTCAACGATTGCATCAGCCATTTTAGCTGTCAGCAATTTAACTGCGCGGATTGCATCATCGTTACCTGGGATCACGTAGTCGATTTCGTCCGGATCACAGTTCGTATCAACGATACCAACGATTGGAATACCAAGTTTGCGTGCTTCAGCAACCGCAATACGCTCTTTGCGCGGGTCGATGATGAACAATGCGCTTGGCAGGCCTTTCATGCCTTTGATACCGCCGAGGAATTTCTCAAGACGATCTTTCTCTTTGCGGAGAATGATAACTTCTTTCTTAGGAAGCACGTTGAAAGTGCCGTCTTCTTCCCATTTCTCGAGCGTTTTCAGGCGATCGATACGTTTTTGGATCGTTTGGAAGTTAGTCAGCGTGCCGCCGAGCCAACGTTGGTTAATGTAGAAGTTTCCGCAGCGTTCTGCTTCTTCTTTCACAGAGTCTTGCGCTTGTTTCTTAGTTCCTACGAAGAGAATCGTTCCGCCTTCTTCGCCGATCGAACGCACGAAGTTGTAAGCTTCTTCGACTTTCTTAACCGTTTTCTGCAAGTCAATGATGTAAATCCCGTTACGTTCTGTGAAGATATAACGATCCATCTTAGGGTTCCAACGACGTGTTTGGTGACCGAAGTGTACCCCAGCTTCTAGAAGCTGTTTCATGGAAATTACCGCCATCTCTTCAACACCTCCTGTTAAATGGTTTTTTTTGTGTTTCCTCCGCCGATCTCATTTTTCGCCATCACTCCGACCGGGTCGAAGCACCAATGACGAAATTAATCGACGTGTGATTTTAACACCGTCAATTACTATACCACATCTATATGCAGCCGCGCAACCGCAATTGACAGGATTCTCGGGATGCGCGAGGAGCTTGATAAAGTTACTTCTTGCCTGCTGCGCTCATTTCCGATTTTGCAGCATCCGGATCAAGCGGCTTACTCATAATGATGGCACTGACCTGCTGGAGCGTTGGTTTCCCGGTAAATGCAAAATAGCCCGCCCGCACCGTCTTTGTACGCATCAGGTCGATAAACGTCTTCTTATTCGATATGACCCCGCTCAAAGCCAGTAAATCAGCAACTTCCGTTACATTAGCATTCGGCGGGATTCGTACAACGGTACGCTTTGGCGGTATTGGTGCATCTGCTGCTGCTTTGACCGCCGTACTGTCTGTACCCTCTTGAACAGGCTTCTTCCCTGCGTCAGCCTTGGCTGGCTCCTTCGATCCGCCCTTTTGCGGAGGTGATGAAGCCGCAGATGCAGCCTTTAGTTCCTTCTCCACCCGCTCCCGTTCGGCTGCCACTGCCTGATCCAGTTCCGCTTGCGTATACGACTTCACAGCTGCAGGACGATCGTTATAATGATCCAGCTGCGTTGCTTGCTTCTCTCCCATGAGCATAAGCTGAAGCAGCCCTGCGCCTGCAATAATACCGACGCCAATACCGAACAAAAAAATACGTTTATTCATGGCGGGCTGCTTCCTCCTGCTTAGAAAGCTGTAGAATCAGCTGGATTTCCCCTTTGTTCCGGCCAAGCTTTTTGGCGATTACGTCAATGGATTTACCGCTGCGATACATATCAAACAGTTCCGCATATCGTTCCTGAATGGAAGGTGTCTGCTCTTGAGCAGCTGCGGACTCCTGTTCCAATACTGCCGATGGCGAAAGGTTCGAAGCAATCGTTGGAGGCACTTCGTACGTCAAAGTCGCTTTCTCAGGCAGCTGGACAGGTACATGCATCGGCTTCAACGATTGATCCGCAAGCTTCTGCTCCAATTCCGCACACCGCTTCTCCAATTGCAGCAGACGCTCGTCGCGTTTAGCAGCCAGCGCTTGCGATTCCTGGTTAGATTTACTGACCAAATTCGCGATTTCGCGATTGTCCGCCTCCATATTCTCCATAAATTGCTCCAGCGCCGTCTCCATATTCCGAACGGACTGATTCGTACCGTCCTGCTTGGCATTCGATGCGGCTCTCCGAGGAAGAACCGCGGCACAGACGACCGCAATGCCGCCAATAATCATTATTGTTTGCCATGGTTCCATTCCATTCACCTGCAATTGTAGTTTGGTGCGAGTAGGTTACAGCGAAACATCGATATGCTTGCCTTTGTATGGATGCTGCTTCGTCGGTACATCCTGCTGCTCGTCGTCGTCTTCTTCAGCCCTCGAATTCTTACGCTTCCCTCGCGCCGACGAACGGGTGCTGCGCTGCTGGTTAGAAGAGATAACGTGGCTGCCCCCCTGCTCTACGGCTGTATTGCGGGTCCTCAGCCGTTCTGTCTGCTTCGACGTATCGTGCTCTAGATGCGTTTGATTCACAATCGGCTTATGGTTGATATGGCTTTGCTGCGAACCGCTCTCGAGCGTTCGTGGAATCGACACCTGAAAGTCAATCGGCTTATACGGCATCTCTGTCCACTCCCCTGTTCAAGCTCGTTCAATTGGGTGAAGCTACACGTAAGTTCCCATGACGATATCGCCTTCCGAATAACGAAACGATACGCGCTGCGTTGTATCTTTAATGAAGCGCGTGTAGCGGCCGATTACGATTTTGGTCCCGCCGTAAATAACATTGACGACATCCACCTTAGCGCGGTCGGTATCTTCAAGCGATCGCTCAATTTCAAGCACGCGTTCCTTCGCTTGCGCCAGTTCTTCGGCAGCTGCGCGCTTCGTAGAGGTCAGCTTAATGCGCATCGCCATTTTGTCGGGAGGCAGCTGACCCGCTGCCGCCATGTGGTCAAGCAAATTTAAAGCCTTGTCTGTTTTATCCATATTATCCATATTCCGCTTAATTTGTGTGCGAAGCTCGCTTAGCTCGGAACGAAGCTCCGGTCTAACCCCGACCTCTAATATCGTGGCGGTAGACATCGTATTACCGATCGTTCTCGCGACGACGCGCTCACCCGCCTGAACATTCCCGCCGACGATAAGCCCCTTCGCACCGCTGCATATGACATTTCTGCCTGCCCTTACGCTGGAATGCATGATACTTTGCGAGACGAGCACATCCTCAGACGCTATGACGTTTCCGTCCTGAATGAATGAGCACTTTACATTCTTCCCTGCCTTGATATAGCCTTTATTGCTCGCCAATACGCCGCCAGATATTTCAATCGAGCCGTCGGATTCCAGGATCGCTCCTTCGACGCCGCCGACAATTCGAATATCCCCTGAGGACCTGACACGGAAGCCCGTCAGCACATTGCCTCGAATGACAACCGTACCGACGAAATCAATATTGCCTACTTTATAATCAACATCGCCATTGACTTCAAATACAGGAAAAACATTAATCTTATTCTTGTCCGTAATCGAGATAAGCCCGTCAATCGCGGCATACATAGCCGTTTGTTCTGGATTTACAACGACATTCTTACCTACCTTGAAATGAGCTTCTTTACCATTCTTGCATGGCAAGCTGTCACCGGTGACGGCCATTCCGTCCGTACCGCTCGTGGCTTTTACTTTCTCCGCAATCAATTGTCCGCGGTTTACGTTCTTCAGTTGCGTTACTTCCTTAAAATCAATTTTGCCGCCTTCCGTTTCAACCGGCTTGTATTCATCCTCATTCATATCATAGGAGAAGCGAATGCTGCCATCGATTCCATTGACGGGAGCCTCTCCTTGTGCAACTACGGTCTGGCTATGAAAATAGCTGCTGGGCTGCTGGGCTATTTTCATTAATACTTCCGGCAGGATGCCGTGACTGACGCCATGACTTTTCAAAAACTCTTCCAATTGCGAGCTCGAACATGAGAAACTATCATCCGCAATATTGAATTGTATCCAAGCTGTCAATTTATCCGTTGATGTTTGAACAACAAGATAGTTTTGAAGCTGCTCAATCGTAGACAATGCTGCCCCCCCTTTAGTTGCTAATGCTGCATGAGTTGGTCTTTCTGCTTATCTAGTGCACCGCGCAGCCGCAAGATCGCTTTAGAATGCAGTTGTGAAATACGAGACGGCGACAGTGACATCACATCTGCAATTTCGCTAAGCGAAAGCTCCTCATAATAGAAAAGCGAGATGACGGTCCGTTCTTTCTCCGTCAATCTATCAATGCCGCGAACCAGCGATTCTTTCAAGAAAAATTCATGAACCTTATAGTCCGGATTCTTCGCTTTCTCATCGACGAGCAGCGACAGTCTTGTTTCCGACTCCTCTTCACGAATCGGATCCTCCAGCGAACAAACCGTCGTTACTGCAATTTCTTGCAGCATGACTCCGAATTCCTTCTCGGTTACATTTAAATAGCAGCTAATTTCCGAATCGGATACCGAACGCATAAATTGCTGCTCTAATATTTGATAAGCTTCTTCAATCTTCTTCGCCTTCTCTCGAACGGAGCGCGGCACCCAATCGCCCTGACGCAGGCCGTCAATAATTGCGCCGCGTATCCGCCAGGAAGCATAAGTCTCGAATTGAAGACCTCTTCTGTAATCAAATTTCTCAATCGCATCAATAAGTCCCATAACGCCGTTGCTGGCCAGATCATCCTTGGAAACATTCTTCGGCAGTCCAATCGCCATCCGATTGCTAACATATTCGACCAAGGTCAAGTAATATTCGATCAGACGCTTCTTTGCTTCAATGTCTCCGTCTTCTTTCCACTTCTGCCAAATCTCGATGTTAGACAAATGAGGCGCTTTCGGCTCAATCATCGTCTCACCCTCCTGTTAGGTGACGTATAGCTTTAGCCAGTTCTTCAGGCTCTTTGTTTTGCGTAGAAACTAGTTTGGGCGGCGACAACGGCTTGAATCCTGGATGCTGTTGATCCGGCTCTAACATCCCGCTGCTGTCCATTTGATTTTTCAGCAGACTCTTTAATTCTTCGTCCTCTTCAGGAGTGGAATAATCAATATTGTGGCCTCGAGTCGGCTCCATAGGCTCGGAATGCATTAACGCCGCGGATGGACTCGGTTTTAGACTAAACGCAACTAGTGCGCGAAAGAAAAAAGTCAGTACAAAAAACGCCGCAAATGCGTACAGACATCGAAGGCTGGTAATGCCCAGCCCATTGCTGCCCAGTGAGAAAAGCAAGGTCAGTAAGCTTCCGCCTACGCCGAGTGAAACATTCCAGCGCCATGAACCTATCATGCTAAATCTCCTTTACTCCTTGCTGTACGCTTCGTATCGTAAGCATGCCGCTCAGGCTGTTAAACTCAATTGTTCTGCCATAATTCGCCCCCGTGTCTTCCGCAAGCAGCGGAATGGAGAACTGCTGCAGCATCAGCCTGCAGGATTCCACGTTACGAGGCCCGATTCGCATGGAATCATTGCTCGAGCTAAAAGCAAACATTTGAGCACCGCCGGCCATTTTCGCGACGAACCGTTCGGGCTCTGCACCCGCCTGTTTCATCAAGTCGATCAGATGCGGGATCGAAGTATCAGCATATTTTGCAATATTGATAGCGGCTTCTCTGGCTATTTCTGAGGATGGCAGCATGACATGCACCATTCCGGCTACCTTGGTACGTTCATCGAACAAGGTCAGTCCCACGCAAGAACCAAGTCCTGTCGTCTTGAGTATTGCTCCTTCGGCAGCGACCTTCAGGTCGGCCATGCCTACTTTCACAACATTCTCCAGCATCATTCGTTAGGCACTCCCAAGGCGCTGAAAATTTTATCAAATGAATCCGGATCCGGAATGAGGAAGAAATGACCCGCTAGTTCCTCTCTTCCCTCCAGGAACGTTGTATCGATCAGCAGTGCGGAATCTCCCATTTCACCATATTGGACAAGTCCGTAGCTGAGAATGGCGCCAGCCATATCGATGGCAATCGACGGAACGGTTGGGGAAAGATACAGCTGTGTAAAATCAGCCAACGAAGATAAGTAAGAGCCTGCCAAAATATTGCCGATTTCCGCTAAAGCCGAATATTCCATTTCGGAATAGCCTTCATCGCTGCCATCCAAGGCCAGCAGATTGCGCAGCAGCTTCTTAGCCGAATCTTCTTCGATAAGAAAAAACATATTACCTGGCGCATCGCCTTCAACGCGAAGGAATACGGCAATGACGACCTGTTCGAAGCCGCCGACACGATCGGCAACCTGTTCGAACGGGATTAAGCTGACTGTAGGTACATTCATATCGACAGGCTTGTCCAGAAGCCGGGACAGCGCGGTGGCGGCGTTACCCGCACCGATATTCCCGACCTCCTTCAGAACATCAAGCTTGAATGCTTCGAGCTTGTGAAGTGGATTCACGGCTTAAACCTCTTGCTGTTCAAGCTGAATAATTTCACTCTTATTCAAAACTTCGGACAAATTCAGCATGATGAGCAATCGGCTGTCTCCGATTTTGGCCACACCGTGCAAATATTTGGCTTTAATGCCGCCGATCACTTCTGGAGGCGTATCGATGCTGTCGGAATCGATATCGATGACATCATTCGCGGAATCGACGATGAAGCCGACTTCCAAATCATTCACGGCAACGATAATAATCCGGGAGCTGTCCGTCGCCTCAGATTCTTCCAACCCAAAGCGTCCGCGCAGATCGATGACCGGGAGCACAACGCCGCGTAAATTAATAACACCTTTAATAAAGGCCGGCGTTTTCGGGACACGCGTAATCGGCATCATCCGCTCGATTGTACGTACTTTTTCCACTTCGATCCCATATTCCTCGTTAGCCAATCCAAACACGATAACTTTCAATTCCTCACCCATACGTAAACCCTCCTTTATTTAATAAGCGCATTCGGATCTACAATCAATGCCACTTGCCCATCGCCCAGGATCGTGGCTCCGGAGACAGCTTCTATATTCGTTAAGTATTTACCGAGTGTCTTAAGCACGATTTCACTTTGACCGATGAATTCATCCACCGTCACGGCTCCGATTTTGTCGCCTTTGCGAATGACGACGATTTCGGTCTCCTGCTCTTCCTCTTCAGGGAAGGATGTGCACGCCAGCACCTGCGCCAATGAAATGAGCGGTATGACCGAGCCGCGGTAGTCAATCATCCGGTTGCCGTGAATTTTGCGGATTTGCTCCCTTGGCACAATACCAGTTTCCACGATGGACGAGAGCGGAATCGCGTATTTCTCGGAACCGAGCTTCACGAGCATTGCGGAAATAATCGAGAGCGTAAGCGGTAGCTGGATCGAAAATTTCGTTCCTTTGCCTTCTTTGGACTCGACGGTTACATGTCCGCCGAGCGAGGAAATCTTGGATTTAACAACATCCAAGCCGACGCCTCGCCCGGAGATATCCGAAATCTTGTCCGCCGTACTGAACCCTGCAGCGAAGATCAGCATATTCACTTCACTGTCGGTCAGCCGCTTCGCTTCTTCAGCGGTCACGACACCGTTCTTGATTGCAATCTGCTTGACCTTCTCGCGGTTGATGCCGCGTCCGTCTTCTTCGACTTCGATAAAGACGTGGTTGCCGCTGTGGTAAGCCCTCAGGTGAACCGTTCCCGTCTCGGATTTGCCTGCGGCAATACGATCCGCAATCGGCTCGATGCCATGGTCAAGCGAGTTGCGGAGCAAGTGAACGAGCGGATCGCCGATCTCGTCGATAACCGTACGGTCCAACTCGGTTTCCGCGCCTGAGAGAATGAGGTCGACTTTCTTGTCCAATGACTTGGCCAAGTCGCGAACCATCCGAGGAAAACGATTAAATACCGATTCCACCGGGACCATCCGAAGCTTCAATACGATATTCTGCAAATCGCTGCTCACGCGGGACATATGCTCGACCGTTTCGGTCAAGTCGTTGCGCCGTACTTCGCTGGCCAATTGCTCGAGCCGCACCCGGTCGATAAGCAATTCGCTGAATAGATTCATCAACGTATCCAAGCGGTCGATATCAACCCGAATCGTTCTAGAGACGTTCGCTCCTGCCGCAGCCGGGGCTGCTTGCGCTGCAGGGGCGGACGCGGCGGCTGTCTGCGAGCGACCCGTATCGACAACGGCTTGTGCGGCGGCGAATGATGCGGATGCCGTCGGCTCGCCCTGCGATGCTACGCCAAGCTGCTCAAGCGATTCACGGTCAAGCTGCGTAATGACCGCGCTTTCGATTTCGGAGACTGATTCAATTCCTTTACGCAGCTCATCCTCCGAAATGCTCGCGATGGTGAATACGGTAAAGGAGCGGTCGAATTTCTCCTGCTCGATTTCTTGCACGCTAGGCGACGATTTGACGATTTCCCCGCTGTGCTCCAGGAAATCGAAAACCATGTAGGCACGGGCTGCTTTAAGCACGCAATCTTCCCGGACGGTTACCACAATGTGGAAGACTGCCATTCCTGCTTCGATCGATTGCAGCAGAATCGAGCTTTGGAATTGGTCAAGCACGCTGCCGTCATTTGAGCCGGCACTTGATGTTGATGTCGCTTTACCGGATGGCGCATCTTTCTTGTAGTCGCCCTTAACGATCGCTTTCAATGACGCTACGATCGCCGTTACATCCGCCTTGCCGGTACCGCCGCCGATAATATCCTGAACCATGGACTCCAGTGCATCAAGACCTTTGAACAACGTGTCAAAAATAAAGTTGTCCATTTTGAGCTTGTTGTTCCGGACGAGGTCAAGCACATTTTCCATTTCATGCGTCAGTGAAGCAAGATCCTCAAAACCCATTGTGGCCGACATGCCCTTCAGTGTATGAGCAGAACGGAAAATGATTTGAACGATGCTGATGTCTTCTGGAGCACTCTCGAGCTTCAGCAAATTTTCGTTAAGCGACTGCAGGTGATCGTTTGATTCGTCTATAAACATTGATAGATAAGCGTTCATATCCATTTCCATGCACCTCCTGATTGAATGGTTGCCAAACGAAATGTTTGCTAGCTTTACTGCGTTACAGCACTTGTTAACGCGGGAGCGATTTGTTTGAGCGGCACGACGGTCTTCGCGACGCCTGCTTCGACTGCTGCACGGGGCATGCCATACACGACGCATGATTCCTCCGCTTCGGCAATAGCCGTCTCGGCACCGCTCTCCATGAGCTGCTTCATGCCTTTAACACCGTCATTTCCCATCCCCGTCATAATGACGGAATGTCTGCGAAGCTCTGGAAACCCTGCACACGATTCGAACATCGTATCGACCGATGGCCGATGTCCGCCGCGCGGGGCATCCTCTGATAACTTAATGAAATATCCTGCTCCGTCCTTGGCAAGCTCCATATGGCTGCCTCCTGGAGCTATGTAAACCATCCCTGCATAGACGCGTTCACCTTGCACGGCTTCCGTCACATGCAATGCGCTGAAGGCATCCAGCCGCTGCGCTAGCGAGCGTGTGAATTTAGGCGGCATATGCTGCACGATCAAGACAGGAGCCGGAAAATCACCGGGCAGCGAAGTGATTACTTCATGCAGCGCGCGCGGCCCCCCCGTCGATGTTCCAATAGCAACGAGATGGCGGAATGTCTTGGATGGCTTTGGCTTATGGATCGTCTTGGCAGCCGCTGGCTCATTCTCGGACTTGGCCGAGATTTCCGGCTCTTCCTCAAGCCTGACGATCGGTGGCTCAGCCTGTTTCTTGGGGGCGAGCCTTTCTGGTGCTGCCGTTTTCCCCGCTTTTTCCTGCTTCTCGGCCTTTGCCGATTTATTCGGCTGCTTAAGTGCTGGCGGCTTAGCCGCTTCAGTGGTTTGCGGCGGCTTCTCCTTCGCCGATGCCGGTTGTTTGGTTATTTTCGGCTCGAACAAGCTGGAATGACGCTTCGTGAGGACAGCGATTCGAAGCTTCTCTAACAGCTGTTCGCCGACGGTCTTGATATCCGGCGACAGCGGGCCTGACGGCTTGCGAATGAAGTCGAACGCTCCGTTCTGGAGAGCCTTGATCGTTTCTCTCGTACCGTCATCGCTTATGCTTGAGAGCATTATGACAGGCACAGGATGTATGCGCATGATGCGTTCCAACGCCTCGAGTCCGTTCATTTCAGGCATTTCCAGGTCCATTGTAATAACATCGGGCTTCAATGCTCGCACGGCTTCTATGGCTTCACAGCCGTTAGTTGCGGTTGCGAGAATTTCAAATTGGGCATCTTCCGCGATCAAATCACAGATTATTTTTCGCATGAAAGCGGAGTCGTCTACGACAAGGACGCGTGAAGTCACATTCATCGTCTTGCCTCCTAATTTCAAAGGTTAGTGTGATAGTCTGAACATCTTTTGTAAGAACCCTTTGACGCCGCTGTTTGCGGCAGCAGGAGATCCAGGAATCTCCGCAAACCGTTTTGCTATCTCCATGACCGATCGTGCAGCATCCGAGCTCGGAAACGCGATTGCGAAGGGCACTTGCTTCTTCACTGCTTTCGTAACGATTGGGTCGTCCGGCATAATGCCAAGCACAGGAATTTCGATATCTAGAAAACGCTGCGCGACAAGGCCGATTTTATCGGCGGTTGCCTTCCCTTCCTTGTCATCGGTCGCGCGATTGACGATCAGCTTAAACTTCACGTCATGCTCCATCGCTGTCACCATTTTGATTAAGGCGTAAGCATCGGTGATGGAGGTAGGCTCAGGCGTTGTAACCACGAACGTTTCCTGCGCTGCCGTAATGAACTTGATCGTTTCTTTGGACAATCCGGCCCCCGTATCGAACAAGATCACATCGTACTGTCCGTGCAATCTGCCGATTTGTTCGGCAAAATAGTCCAATTGCGCCGGAGACAAGTCGAGCAGGTCTTTAAAACCCGAACCTCCGGCAATAAAGTGCACGCCTTGCGGTCCTTCTTGAATGATGTCCCAAATCGTTTTTTCCTGCTTCAATAAATGATAGAGATTATAAGGAGAAGTAACGCCCATCAGCACATCGATATTCGCCATACTGATATCGGCATCGAAAATCAATACTTTCTTGCCAATTCGCGATAAGGCTAGCGAGAAATTAAGACTGAAATTCGACTTGCCAACCCCGCCTTTACCGCTCGTTACCGTTATAACGCGTGTTGACCTGCCTTCACCCTTCAATTCTTGATTGCGTACCATGTGCCTGAGGGCTTCTGCTTGATCATTCACCATGAGGATCCCCCAGCAGCTGCGCGACATAGCCGGCGGCTTGGAAGACAGCGATGTCATCGGGCACGGTTTGACCGTAAGCAATATAAGTCGGCCTTAGTCCGTGTCCCAGCGCCAAATTGAGAATCGCCCCATTCGCGTGGGTCTCATCTTGTTTGGTATAGAGGACGCGGTTAATGCCGAATTTGGAGAAGTTCTCCGCTACCTTGGACATATCGCTGAATTTGCCGGTTAAGCTGAGCACCAGAAACGTTTCAGATTCTCTGCCTGGCTGTAGCAGGCTGTTCACTTCAGATACGTATAGCTCGTTACGGAAATTTCTGCCTGCCGTATCCATGAAGATCAATTCCCGGTCCTCCAGCTGCCTAAAGGCGCGTGCTACCTCGGAAGGCGAGAACACGACTTCAAGCGGTACGTTTAGAATCGTTGCATAGGTGCGCAGTTGATCGACAGCCGCGATTCGATACGTATCGGAGGTGATAAACCCGACCTTTCGACCGGCCTTTAACGTCTGTTCCGCTGCAAGCTTGGCAATGGACGTTGTTTTGCCAACGCCCGTAGGGCCGACAAAGTGGATCACGCGCGTGTTCTTGTTGATCTCGGCAGCCCCAAAGTCCTTCAGCCAATCCAGCAGCGTACGGGCTGCAATCTCCCAAACCGATGTTCGATCCGGCATATCAAGTTGCCCGGTTAACGCTAATTGTTCTTCTATGGTCGTGACCAGTTTATCGACCCAAGGTTGGCTAACTTCTTGATCCAGCAGTCGGTCGTTCAGTGCTTGAATGGCTTCCGGCCATGCATTAACCTGCTGCTGCTTTGACATACGCACGATCCACTGCTTCATATCGCGTATTTCTTCCATGAGCGCATCTTCGGAAACCTGCGATTTCTTTGGAATCGGTGCTGTTTCAGGAAGTTCGGCAATGGCAGCAGTCCTTGCTTCATATACCGCCGCTGGACCTGACTTTCTGACTGTCTCTGGCAGTGGAGGCGTCATCACAGCCGTAGTGCTCGAAGGAGCCGTTCCTGCTCCTCCCGCCTGCTCGCGATTCGCAGCCGCTGACGACAACGAAGCAGCCATGGATGCGATCACTTCCGGCGTTATAGCCGGTTTGCCTGAAGTTTGTGCCTGTGTACGAGCTGCCGGTTTCGCGGTGGAAGCGCTGGTATTCGTTTCAACAGCAGCGATAACCTCAGTCTTCTTCTTGCCGAACATCCCCAGGAAGCCGCCGACGCGTATTTCCTTCGTGTTTAAGATGACGGCGTCCATGCCAAGCTCGCTTCGAATCATTGGCAGTGCTTCAGGTAATGCATTGACGATATAACGCTTCACCTTCATAGATTCACCACTCCAATGCTTTGGACTTCAATGCTTGGTTCAAGCTCGCTGTACGATAATACGGGTATATCCTGCATGGTCCGCTCTACGATTTGACGCAAATACATGCGTATGGTAGGCGAAGCAAGTACAATCGGCTGCTGGCCGGACTGGATTTGCTTGTTCACCTGTTCATTCAGCCGCTGGTAAATCGTTTGCGTCGCGACAGGATCGAGGGCCAAATAACTGCCCTGATCGGAGCTTTGAACCGATTCCGCGATTTTCTTCTCAAGCGAAGGGCCGACCGTTATGACGCGAAGCGTATCGCCTTGATTGGAGAACTGCTGCGTAATTTGTCTCGATAACGCTTGGCGTACATATTCCGTCAGGATATCGGGGTCCTTCGTAAACGGACCGTGGTCGGCCAGCGATTCGAAGATCGTAACCATATCGCGAATCGATATTTTCTCGCGAAGCAGCTTCGCAAGCACCTTCTGGACATCGCCCACATTCAGGATGGAGGGAATCAACTCGTCAACGAGCGCAGGATACGACTCTCTGACGTTATCGATGAGCGCCTTCGTTTCCTGGCGACCGATCAATTCATGCGCATGGCGTTTAATCAGTTCCGTTAAATGCGTCGCAACGACAGATGGCGGATCCACCACCGTATAACCGGTCAGTTCAGCGCGTTCTTTGGTCGATTCATCGATCCAAATCGCGGGCAATCCGAATGCCGGCTCTACCGTTTCGATACCAATGATAGATTCGTCGTCGAAGCCTGGGCTCATCGCTAAGTAATGATTGAGGAGCAGCTCGCCTCTGGCGACTGTATTTCCTTTGATCTTAATCACGTATTCATTGGGCTTCAGCTGAATGTTATCCCGGATCCGAATGACCGGCACAACAAGCCCCAGCTCTAAAGCGCACTGTCTTCGGATCATAATAATCCGATCAAGTAAATCGCCGCCCTGCTGCGTGTCCGCGAGTGGAATGAGACCATACCCGAACTCAAACTCGATAGGATCCACTTGAAGAAGACTGATGACACTTTCGGGGCTTCTCACTTCTTCAATCTCCTGTTCCTCGACAAGCAATTCCTCGGCCTGCTGCTGTTTCGTAATGTTCAGCTGCATACGGTACGCCGCAACCCCGATCACAATGGCAAATGGAAGCGTGGCCACTGGACCGATTGGCGTTCCGATGCCTAGCAAGGCTACCGTACCTGCAACGATATACAGAAGCTTGGGATAGCGAAACAATTGTACTGTGACATCATGCGCCAAATTTCCGTCGGATGCCGCACGTGTAACAATCAAGCCGGTCGCCGTGGAAATGAGCAGCGCCGGAATTTGGCTGACCAATCCGTCACCGATGGTAAGCACCGAGAACGTATTGAGCGACTCCGAGAAGGAGAAGCCGTGCACGGACATCCCGATAATGAAGCCGCCGATGAGGTTAATAATTAGAATGATGATGGATGCAATCGCATCCCCTTTTACGAATTTACTGGCACCATCCATGGACCCGTAGAAATCCGCTTCCCGCTCGATCTTCTGACGGCGTTCCTTGGCCTGCTGCTCGTTGATGAGACCCGCATTTAAATCAGCGTCGATACTCATCTGCTTACCCGGCATCGCATCGAGCGTGAATCGTGCGGCAACCTCGGCTACGCGCTCCGATCCCTTCGTGATTACGATGAACTGAACGACCACCAGAATGAGGAAGACAACGAATCCGATGGCTATTTGGCCGCCGGCCACCCAATTTCCGAAGGTTCCTACCACTTTACCTGCATGTGCATGCGCCAAAATATTACGTGTCGTGGATATGTTCAGCGCCAAACGAAATAAAGTCGTGATGAGCAGGAGTGCTGGGAAAATGGAGAATTGCAGCGCATCCTGCGTATTCATGGATATGAGCAGAATCATTAATGCGGCGGAGATGTTAACGATGAGAAGAACGTCCAACAGCCCTGTAGGAATCGGTATAACCATCATAAGTACGATGCCGATAATCCCGACGAGTATGGTTAAATCCCTTGCCTTCATGACGTTCCTTCCCCCCCTGCGATGATCGATACTTATTTCGCTTTGTTCTTAAGCTTATATACATATGCCAATACTTCCGCCACAGCCTGGAACAAGTCGGCAGGCACGGTATCTCCGATTTCCGTCCGATCATACAAGGCTCTGGCGAGCGGCCTGTTTTCCATCATGATGACCCCGTGCTCCTTGGCGACATCTTTGATCCGAAGTGCGACAAAATCCATGCCCTTCGCGATGATCGTCGGAGCCTCCATCTTAGAACCGTCATACTGCAAGGCGATTGCAAAGTGGGTCGGATTGGTAATGACGACATCCGCTTTCGGTACCTGCTGCATCATTCGCTGCAAAGCCATACGCCGCTGCCGTTCTCGAATCTTGCCTTTAATGAGAGGGTCGCCCTCTGATTTTTTGTATTCGTCTTTGATGTCCTGCTTGGACATCCGTAAGCTTTTCTCGTGTTCGTAACGCTTGTAGAGATAATCAAACGCAGCCAGTACGACAAGAATGGCGCCGATCTCAATGCCCAGCTTGATCGTGATCTGAGCGATAAAGCTGAATATGCCGCTTATGGATACGGTAGCAAGCCCTAGTATCCGGTTTCGTTCACTCCACAAAGTGAGATAAACGATTACGCCGATAAGCAACAGCTTTAAGATGTTTTTGACAAATTCGACGACAGAATGCATCGAGAAGATTTGCTGAAACCCTTTGATGGGATTCAGTTTATTGAAGTTCATTTTGAGCGGCTCGCCTGTAAACAAAATACCGATCTGCATGTAGTTGCCGAGCAAGCCGAAAAGTACCGTGATCGCAAAGATTGGAGCCAGCAGCATAAATCCCTGCATCATTAAATCGGAAAACAACGTAACGATGTTGCTGGTTGTCACTTCCATCAACAGCTTCTGTTCAAACAGTAATCCGAAAATACGCATGAGCCGCACTTTGTAATAACCGCCCAGCATGATGAAGCTGAGAAAGACAAACAAGAGAATGAACGCCGCAGGCAGTTCCTGGCTCTTAGCGAGCTGCCCTTTCTTACGTGCCTCCTGGCGTTTCTTCGGTGTTGCACGCTCCGTCTTTTCTTGTGAGAACATCTGTAAATCGAGCGTCCAACGGTAATTCGTCATCTTTAGAGCCCTCCCACTTAAGCTGCAGGACCTTGCAGGATAGAGAACAGCTTCTGCATCGCACTAAACATCAGCTCAAAAATATGCTCGTACAGCGTAACAAGACTCGGCATCAAAATAATCAGTATGAGAAAACCAACAAGTATCTTAATTGGAATGCCGATGACGAATACGTTATACTGAGGAGCCGTGCGAGCAAGAAACCCAAGGCCTACGTCTGTTAGGAACATCGCCACGACAAGCGGTGCGGCCATTTGAATCGCCAGCAAAAACGTTTGCGCAACCATGCCGGTAAGAAAGCTCGTTATGCTGCCCGACTTCATATGCAGGAACAACGTGTTTGAGATCGGAATCCAATCATAGCTCTGAAGCAGTGCCGACAGCAGATAATGATGGCCGTTGATGGACAGAAAGACGAGCGTCGCGATCATGCCCTTAAAGTTGCCGGTGAGCGGTGCCGATACGCCCGACATGGGATCGATCACGTTGGCCATGCCGAATCCCATCTGCATATCGATCAAGCTGCCTGCCGTGTTCACGATCGCGAAAAACAAATAAGCGGTGTAACCTAGCAGCACCCCTGCCAGAATCTCTCGAATGATCGCAAGTATATACTCCGCGTCAGGCACGATCGTCTGCTTGATGCCATATGTAAGAAAAACGAGGAAAGAAACAAAAAAACAAAAACCGATCTTAAAAGTATTCGGCACATTTCGAGTCGAAAAGATAGGTGCGACGACGAAAAATGCTGTGATTCGACAAAAAATAAGCAAAAAAATAGGGAACCCTTGAAGAAACAACTCCATCGATCCACAGCCCTATCCGATATATTTATACAAGTTATTCAGCAGGTTGTAAGTGAAATCGACCAGCGTATTCAAAATCCATGGACCAAATAACAAGATGGACAGCAGCACAGCTGCCACTTTAGGAACGAATGCCAGCGTCTGCTCCTGGATTTGGGTCGTCGCTTGAAATATACTGACGATCAAGCCGACAATCAAACCGATGAGAAGCATTGGCGCGCTGGCCTTTAACACGGTATAGACCGCCTGTGCAGCCAAGGCGATGATGAAATCTGTACTCATGATTGCACTCCTCTCCGCAGGGGCTACGTTGTGTTAAAGCTGAGTAATAGTGACTTGACAACGAGATACCAGCCGTCGACAAGGACAAAGAGCAAAATTTTGAAAGGCAGCGATATCATGACAGGAGGCAGCATCATCATCCCCATCGCCATAAGCGTACTGGCAACGACCATGTCAATGATCAAGAAAGGAATAAAAATCATAAATCCCATCTGAAACGATGTTCGGAGTTCACTTAGCGCATAAGCCGGAACCATGACCGTAATCGGAATATCTTCGTACGACTTCGGCTTCTCCGTCTTCGTGTACTTCATGAACAACAGCAGATCTTTCTCACGTGTCTGGTTAAACATAAATTTTTTCATCGGAACGGCAGCTTTGCTAAGTGCCTGGGTCTGTGTGAGTTCTCCCTTAAGATATGGCTGTAATGCCACATCATTAACCGCACCAAGCGTCGGCGACATGATGAAGAAGGTCAGAAACATCGCTAATCCGACCAATACCTGATTGGGCGGCATCGACTGCGTGCCTAGAGAAGTTCGAACAAAGCCTAACACGATGACGATTCGGGTAAAGCTCGTCATTAAGACGAGAATTGCGGGCGCGACACTTAACACCGTAATGATTAAGAGAAGCGACAATGCACTTGTACCCGGCTGACCGCTGCCGCTGTCCCCTATACTTACGCTCACATTAGGCAGCGGTTCTGCAAATGCATGGGTGTGAAATAACAGTCCTAACAATTGAACCGCCAGTACCGTCAGTACGATTTTTTTGTTCATTCATCCAACAACCGATCATTATGATTTTGCTCTTTAAGCAGATCTTCTACTTTCTGTTTCTGATCCGACTGTCTCTTCATACCGTCACTCAGCAGCTCCTTGAACGAAGCGGAGGATTGCCACGGCTGATTGTTAGGCTCGGCCCCATCATTCTTCTTGCGGAATCGACTTACGAAATCCGCTAGTGTCGGAGAGTTCCATGTTCGGCTGTTTTGCTGCTCAATCGCATCCAGCACGGCGGCTGCCGTTTCTGGATCATCGATCTTGTCAAGCAGCGTAATGTCTTCGCCGACACCGACAACGTACACGCGTCCGGATAGCTCGACTACTTGAAGCGATTTATTCTGACCAAGAGGAATGCCGCCAAGCGAGCGGAGTGCCCGATTCGTGCCCCAGCCCCGATTACGGCTTGCGAGCCACTTGATGAGCAATATGATGAGACCAATGACAAGTAAAAGGGCAACAATGACCCAGACTAAGTATCCAATGCCCGTACCGATCTCCGGCTTGCCTTCATCTGAGTCCACTGCTGCTGATGCAAGACTTGCTGTCATTAGCCAGCCGAAGACAGCAAATCCAGCAAGTCGGTAATTCTTTAAACCTTTCATCTTCCTAACCTAGCGTTTTCTTAATCGCTTCAATAACGCGGTCAGCTTGAAAAGGCTTCACGATAAAGTCTTTCGCGCCTGCTTGAATGGCATCGATGACCATCGCCTGCTGACCCATTGCAGAACACATGATGACTTTAGCGTTGCCGTCCAGCTTCTTGATTTCCTTCAAAGCAACAATGCCGTCCATTTCCGGCATCGTGATATCCATCGTGATGAGATCAGGTTTCAGTTCCTTATATTTCTCGATCGCTTGTGCGCCGTCTTGCGCCTCGCCCACGACCTCATATCCGTTTTTCGTTAAAATATCGCGGATCATCATTCTCATAAACGCTGCATCATCAACAATCAAAATGCGATTTGCCATTGTTTCTTCCCCCTAAGGTGTTATTGTAATTTTTGGATACGATCCCATTGGCTAACAATATCAGTGACACGAACACCAAAATTCTCATCAATAACGACAACTTCGCCTTTGGCAATCAGCTTGTTATTGACCAGGATGTCGACCGGTTCGCCTGCCAGCTTGTCCAGCTCAATGATGGAACCCTGAGACAATTCAAGAATATCCTTAATTTGCTTCTGAGTCCTTCCTAATTCTACTGTGACCTTAAGCGGAATGTCGAGCAATAAATTTAAATTTGAATCGTCTCCCGGAACATAGGAAGCGCCTTGAAAATTAGCGAATTGAACCGGCTGCACATTTACGTTCCGATTCGGCATTCCGCCGTACGTTTGAGGCCCGGAAGGCGGCGCTGCAGTATACTGCGGCATTGGCGGCGGCGTGTGCGAGACAGGCGGCTGTACAGGCGCTGGCGACTGGGAGTATGCAGGTGCAGGCGGTGGTGTCGGCTCTGCGTAAGCGGCTGCTGCAGGGGCTGCTACAGCCGCTGAGGCCGGCGTCGGCGCAGGTGCCGGTTCGGAAGTTCCTCCCATCAGCGTATCTACCATTTCTTTAGCAAACGAAATTGGCAGCAGCTGCATAATCGTAGAATCAATTAAATCCCCAATTGCCAAACGGAACGACACTTTAATGAACATATCGTCCGGAGGCAAATTATCGACGCCTTCGCCGTTCGAGACATCGAGTATATCGATGCCTGGCGGAGAGATATTGACAAAACGGTTGAAGATCGTCGACATCGACGTCGCCGACGAACCCATCATTTGATTCATTGCTTCCTGCACAGCACTGATATGGATTTCATTCAACTCAGAGCCAAGCAGCTTGCCTTCTCCACCAAGCATGAGATCTGCGATGGTTTGTGCATCCTTCGTCTTAATAACAAGCGAATTGATGCCTTGGAAGCCGTCAACATAGCTTACCGATACAGCAACATGCGGCTTCGGAAACTCATCGTCGAGCTCGCTGCGCTTGATCAGCGATACTTGAGGGGTCGTTATATCAACCTTTCTGCCAAGCAGGGTTGAAAGCGCCGTGGCCGCGCTGCCAAATGTGATGTTACCGATTTCTCCAAGGGCGTCCTGCTCGATGGCGCTCAAATACTGATTCAATTCTTGCTCCCGGCTTAACGTCTCCGGCATATCCGGCTCATCGGAAGACTGACGCAGCAAGGCATCGATTTCTTCTTGCGATAAGTAATCTTTACTCGTCATACTCTTCTTCCACTCCTTCGGTCAGAATTTCGTCAATTTGAACGGCCATGCGATCCTTGACCGAACCTGGGCTGCCATGAAATTTCAACTTGTCACCGACCCGGACATCCAGTCCTTCATGAATCGGTTTATTCAACGAAATGACGTCTCCGATTGCAAGGCCAAGAAACTCGCGAATCGAAATGCTGGAATGACCCAGCTCGCAGACGATCGGCAGCTTTGCTTTGCTGACCCGTTGCTTCAATACCTCGATCTCTTCAGGCGCACGCGTCTTCTTCTGCGACACGAACCAATGATGGACCGAGAGACGCGGCATGATCGGCTCGATAACGACATGAGGGATACATAGATTAATCATCCCAGTGGTGTCGCCGATCTTCGTGCTGAGCGATATTAGCGCGATCGTCTCATTGGGCGAAACGATTTGCATGAATTGTGGATTGGTCTCCAAGGCTTCAAGACGCGGCTGAATATCAACGATCGTTTTCCAAGCTTCCTGCAAACTCTCGAAAGCCCTGCTGAAGATCCGCTCCATAATCGTTGTTTCGATTTCAGTGAGCGCATTGATTTTGGAAGGCGCAAGCCCTTGACCGCCAAGCATACGATCCAGCATTGCGTAAGCGACGTTCGGGTGCACTTCAAGCACCATCCGTCCCTCAAGCGGTTCTGCTTCGAAGATGTTGAGAATGGTCATCTTCGGAATAGATCGAATAAATTCATCATAAGGCAGCTGTTCAACCTGAACGACATTGATTTGGACAAATGTACGAAGCTGCGCTGAGAAATAGGTGGTCAAATATCGCGCGAAGTTCTCATGGATCCGCGTCAAACTGCGGATATGATCCTTCGAAAAACGAACGGCACGCTTAAATTCGTAAACCCGAATTTTTTTCTGCGTCTCTTCCTTCTTCAATTCTTCTGCATCCATTTCACCGGATGATAAAGCTGCAAGCAACGCGTCAATCTCGTTCTGCGACAAAACATCAACCAATTATCTCACCCCCTTCAAAGGAATGCGGCATAAACGCAAGATGATTACAGCTTCGTTACAATAAAGTCAGTGATTTCAACCTTGGTGAGCTTACCAGTTGGCAGCTCGCGATTTATTAAATTAAGCAGTTGTGCACAAAGCTTGTCTTTCCCTTGCGAGCCATTGATTTCTTCCGGCTTCATATCAGAAAGTGTCCGGATAATAATCGGCTTGATCTGAATGTCTTTGATTTTATCGAAATCTTCTTTCGTCGATTTCTCATCCAGTTGAAAAGCAAGCCCCATAACTGCAATGTAATCAGGGTCGGATAAATTTGTTTTGATTTGTTCGAGTGTGCTAGTCAGCTCTACCCGTTCATCAGCTGTAAGCTTCTCGACTTTAACGGTTTCGGCGTTGCTGGCTGCTTTGCCCGCCGAATCTTTGGGATCGTCGCCGCCCATCACCGATTTAAACAGGATAACAGCAACGATTGCGATCAGTGTAATGGCCAGCAGAATCGTAATGAGCCAAGGCAGCAGTTTCTTCATTTTGATGTTCCCTCCGTTTGATCACTCTTTTGGGACGCCGCATAGACGCCGATTGAGCGAAGATAAGACTGTATGGAGGAAATGACTTCAACTGCTTTCTCCAACACCAGTATTTTTTTACCTGTCGTCAGCGTAATCAGGGTATCGGGCGTTTCTTCGATCAGTTCGATAAGCAGCGCGTTGATATGTACCGTTTTCCCGTTCAAACGCGTCACAGCAATCATGGGCTTCCTCCTAAACCTAGCAAGGAGGCGGGTTAGGCCTCCCCTACGGTTATTTACCTATCTTTTGAGATTAACAACCTCTTGCAAGATTTCATCAGATGTCGTAATAATTCGGGAGTTTGCTTGGAAACCGCGCTGCGCAACGATCATCTCCGTGAATTCGGAAGTCAAGTCTACGTTGGACATTTCTAGCTGGCCGGAAATAATTGCCCCCGTGCCCGCATCAGGATCCCCTGCAGTCGTCAAGGTCACTTCGCCGTCAACGTTCGCATTCGGAGTCATGCGGTACAAGTTGCCGCCGATTTTCTCAAGTCCATTCGGATTCGTAACCTTCACGATGCCAAGTTGAATGCCTGTTGCTTGGCTTGTTCCATCCGCATTAACCGCGATGATGGAACCGTCTTGCGCGATCGAGAACGATTTTACTTCAGCCGGATCCAATACGATTGGCCCGCCGTTGGAGTCGAGAACGAACATGCCGTCGCCGTTTACCATCTGGCCGTTCGCATCCACCGTAAAGTTACCCGCACGCGTCAGATAAGGAGCTTGACCTCCGTCCGCTGTCGGGGAAACTGCGAAAAATCCATCTCCATCGATCCGAACGTCTGTCGGAACGTTTGTCGTCATTGCGCTTCCTGGCGTATGTACGGTATCAATGGAAGCAATCGCAACGCCAAGGCCAACTTGCTTCGCGTTTATTCCACCCGTCGTTCCTTCTTCTGGACGAGTTACGCCGGATACGGTTTGGCTCAAAATATCTTTGAACAAAACGCGACCTGCTTTAAAACCTACCGTATTCACGTTCGCAATATTATTGCCGATGACGTCCAACTTTGTTTGAAAACCGCGCATACCGGAAACACCGGAGTACATGGAGCGTAACATTCGATTGACAACCTCCCACAGATATAAGTCAGATTAGGACTTCCGTGCGTTTCTCCTAGATCGAGCCGCTTCCGTCGATCCACGGCTCTTCGGCTTCCTCAACTTCAGGTCCAGCCGTCTTACGAAACAATCACTGCACTGTCGATTTGCGTGAATACATTGCCCTGCATTGCGCTGCCGTCCATCGCCGTAACGACCGTTCGGCTAGGCACATTAACAATCATCGCAATATCCCGGTAGACGACCAAGGAGTCTTTCGCTCCCTTAGCGGCTGCCTGGTCAATCGCATTTCCGATTTTCGTCAACGTTTCAGGTTTCAGCGTAATGCCTCGCTGCGCAATCCGCTGCTCTGCATGATGGCTGAATTTAAGCACGTTCCGGTCCAAGACCTCTTTAAACGTAGGGCTCTGGGCAGAAGCGGCTTCTTGCGTATTCGGTTTACGGAACTGCGCCGCCGCAGCTAATCGCAAATGGCCGATTTTCATGACGTCATCCATCTGCAGGCTCACCGCCTTCATCGCCGGTATCGGCAATGGAAACAATATCAGCCAGCTTCACATCGGCGTTGCCTACCTGCGCATA
This sequence comes from Paenibacillus sp. R14(2021), assembly GCF_019431355.1. Lineage (NCBI taxonomy): Bacteria > Bacillati > Bacillota > Bacilli > Caryophanales > Paenibacillaceae > Paenibacillus > Paenibacillus sp. R14(2021). Next base: position 409,724 of record NZ_CP080269.1, on the reverse strand, counting down.
CTGCTCTTTATCCTTAATGACAATGGAATCCACGTTGCCGCTCATCGGAACAAGCTCGCCGGTATCCGAATAACTGTACCACTTGATGTTCTTGCCGATCATGCTTGAAGCCGTGCCCAAGTTCTGTCTCAGCATCGTAAGTTGATCCGACATGTTCGTCAGCTGCTCAACGGACGTAAACTGCGCCATCTGCGCGATAAAATCTTTATCTTGCAAAGGCTGCATCGGATCCTGATTTTGCAGCTGGGTTACTAGAATTCGCAGAAAGTCGTCTTTTCCAAGCGACTTATCTTCCTTCTTGGCCGCTGCGGATTGCACATTGCTTGAGCTGTAATAGGGCCATACATTCTGTGTTGAAACGCGATCGCCGGACATTCTACTTGTCACCTCCGTTCCATTGTGCTTGAGGTTTCATCTGGCGTCAGAGGCTAGGCGGTCGTATGAATTCCCCGGCCTAAGCCCAGATCTCTGTCAACCACTTGCTGCGTCGAAAGCTCTTCGATCTCAGCATTAAAATCGATTTCTCCGATGGCGTCGTTCTTGGACTGATTCCGCTTGAAGGCACCTTGGTCTTTACCTTGTTGGCCTTGACGATCCTGGAACAGGTTCGGCTGCACCGACGTTTGCGAAACCTCAAGCTTCTGGACATTTAAGCCCTGGGATTGCAGCGCGGAACGAAGCTGAGCCATCTGATTCTCGAGCATATCCTTTGCAGTCGCCGAATCTGTGACAAACTGTGCAGTCAACGTGCCGTTATGCACGGAAATGTTGACGTTCACTTGTCCTAGGTGCTCAGGGAAAAGCGTAAGCTGAGCTTGGGAAACACCATTGCCAGAGGAAAGATTGAAGTCCCTCACAATAAGTCCTTGCACGGTTGAAGCGAATTGTTGAACGGGTACTGGCTGCATGATAACCGGCTTAACTGTTGTTGACGAGAGCTGGCGCTGCAGATCGACTGTCGCACCGTTCACCTGCTGCAGTCCAAGTTCATTCAAATCCTGGTTGTTCTCCGTGACGGATGCTGCCGCTTCTTGTTCCTGCGGCTTCTGAACCGCGTTCAGCAATCCTACATGAAGGAGCTGATGGGACATTCGCTGCAGGTGACTGTTCGCTGCAGGGGCTTTTTGAATCACGCTTATGGAATCCGCCTGATCAACCGCTGCGGGAGCTGCCGACTGAGACTGTTGGTTTGGTTGGCTTTCGGGCTTCGTTCCGAGAATAAGCTGCTCAATGGAAGCAAGCTGCTTGCTGATGAGGGCAGTCTGTTCACGTCCGGCCGTGCCGGATTTGGTCTGCTGCAGAAGCTCGCGCAAATCAGTCAATGCTTCCTGCAATCCCGACTTCAAGGCTGTAATGACAGCCAAATCCGAATCGGACGGGTTAGCCGTTCCAGTCGAATCAGTCCCTGCAAGTCCAGTTAATCCTTGTGTTGCTGTTTGACTAATGGCATTCAGTACAGCCATTAAAGTGTCGGCAGACTGCGCCGAGCCTTCATTTGTTCCTGCTTCGGCAGAATCCGGCGATTGCAAATTCAAAGCTTGCCATTGCATAGTCGGAACGCCTGTCAACGTGCTCAGCAGATTATCTAATTGAACCAAGGCGTCAGCCAAATCGTCTTTTGACGTGGTATCCGCCAACGCTTGCGCGTCTGTTCCATCGAGCTTCTGTATCATCGCTTCAATCGCAGCAAGCAAATCTGTTGCAGACATATTTCCGCCTAGCAAGGAAGCCAGTAAATTGGGTTTAACCGCAACCCCAGCTGCTTCGCCGCCAGCCTGACCCTCAGCATTGCCCGCTTGAGCGCCTGCAAGCGTTTGAACGAGCGCCTGGCTAAAAGCTGCGCCGTCGGCTGCTTTCGCCGAACCCGCTCCTGAAGCCGCTGGCGCTGCGCCGGTTGACGTGCTTGAAATTGGCATTTGCATCTATTTCACCTCCTTTCTGAATGAAGGCTGTCAATTCCTTGTCGTTCCTTACTTGCCCGTCATTAATTTCGAAACCAGCTGTGCGGTTACGTCTTTATTGGCCGCTGACATTTCACCAATGATTTTGGAACGAGGTGCATCGTCAACCGCATTAAGTATGCGGAGCACCTTGCTTGGACTGACATCCGCCATCTTCAGAAGAAGATCCGCAGCGCTCTTGGCATCCATCTTCGAGAACGTCGAGTTCAACTGCGTGTTGCTCAGAACGACTGGCGTCTGTGATACCGAAGTATCTTGTTTCTTAATTCTTGCCTGCAGGGCAGCGATTTCGCGGTCCTTAGCCGTTTTCACGTCTTTCAGCATGACCGTGACGTCTGCCGCTTTTTTCGGAGACATCTTCTCCAAAATGTTTACACGGTCATCCGGTTTCATGGCGTCAAGCACGAGTACGGCTTCCTCAAGCTCCATGCTTTCCAGAATTGGCGCCGCCTTGCTAGGTGCGATTTTGGCATACATCGTAGCAAGCTCTCCGACTTTGCTCTGATAAGCCGCATCATCCAATTGCTTCTCCGTATTTGCCTGCTTCAATTGATCGATCTGGCTTTGAAGCTCCTTCACTGATTTCGTCAGCTTGGCTTTGTCTTCTGCAGCCTTGGTGAGCTCTGTTTCTTTCGTCGTCAGCTGTGCGCGCAATTCGGTGATTTTGGCCGTCGTATTCGCTGATTTCACCGCATCTTCATCTGCGGCTTGACTGCCTTCAGCCGCTGGCTCAGGAATGACCCGATTCAAGAAGGGAATGGTATTCCCAATTTCCAGCGCCTTGTTTCTCAAATCGAAATTGAACAAGGTAACAAGTACACCAAGCAGAATCAGTGTAAATAAGATCGGCGTTACAAAAAACATAAAGCGCTCAAAACCACTGTAGCCTTGCTTTTCCATTTCCATGTCTGCCAAAATAGTTTCCCTCCCTCGGGCATGAGTTCCCGATTCGCAAAGCTTTGTCTGACGTTAAGGAGCCGAATACATGAATCGTACGGTTGCGAGCTCATCCAGTGCATGCTGTTCTTTCACCATCATATCGGCACGGAACCTCTGAAAAGCATTTTCTTTCGTTTTCTGCCATACCTTCTCGTCCATCACGCGCTCCGACAAGAAGCTCCGACTTTCGTCCACTGCCGCTTGTGCTTGCCGAACATCGCGAAGCTTGCAGATAATGCTGTTATCGAGGTGGTCGATGTAGGCTTGCATCGTCATGACCTCGGACAGCGAAACCGATTGGATCGAAGCCTCTTGCAGCCGCTCGCACCAGGATGCTCGCTCCTGATGGAGCTTTTGCAGCAATTGCTCTTCATTCATCAGCTTCCCGACGACGACAGACAGCTGCCACTCCGCCTGCGACTTCTCGCTTACCTTAAGATCTACTATTTTTTGAAAGGCGTACTGAAAGCGTGACATCTAGCAAAATCAGCTCCCCTGCTCATGATAGAAATCCTGGATAAGCCGCTCGCGCGATTCTTCATAGCCGACTTTTTCATTCGTTTTCTGCCGCGTGAAGGAGCGAATCACCTCAAATGCGTCAATCGCTTGATCAATTAATCCATTCGAGCCTCGCTGGTACGCCCCGATATTAATGAGGTCTTCCGAACTTTTATAAATGGCAAGCAGTCGTTTCAATTCATTTGCGGCATCCTGCTGCTCTTCCGGTACGATTTCTTTCATAACACGACTGATTGATGCAAGCACGTCGATGGCAGGAAAATGCCCTTTATTCGCCATATCACGGCTCAGTACGATATGTCCATCCAAGATGCCGCGGACCGCATCGGCGATTGGCTCGTTCATGTCGTCACCGTCAACAAGCACGGTGTAAAAGGCTGTTATCGAACCTCTTTGACCCGTTCCCGCGCGCTCTAGCAGCTTCGGCAGATTGGCGAACACGGAAGGCGTATAACCGCGCGTTGCCGGCGGCTCGCCAATCGCGAGTCCGACTTCGCGCATGGCCATCGCGTACCGGGTAACGGAATCCATCATCAGCATGACATTCAGGCCGCGATCGCGAAAATATTCGGCAATCGTCGTCGCGATTAATGCACCTTTGATTCGAATGAGCGCCGGCTGGTCCGAGGTGGCCACGATGACGACTGAGCGCGCAAGACCTTCGGGTCCTAGATCCTTCTCAATAAACTCCAGCACCTCGCGGCCGCGTTCGCCGATAAGCGCGATGACGTTGACATCCGCTGATGTGTTTCTGGCTACCATGCCGAGCAACGTACTCTTGCCGACACCGGAGCCGGCGAAGATCCCGACGCGCTGGCCTTGACCTACCGTCAGCAATCCGTCGATCGCCCTTACGCCGACACTTAGCGGTTCCTTGACTCTTGGCCGCATCAGCGGATTGCTAGGCTGGTTATTCGTTGACTGATGCGGCATACGGCTTGGAATGTGAGAACCATCAAGCGGCTGCCCTAAGCCGTCCAATACTTTGCCAAGCAGCTCGGAGCCTACCTGAACGGTCAGCGGTTTGCCCGTTCCGACGACATCGCAGCCTGGGCCGATCGCATGCAGCTCGCCTAGTGGCATAAGAATGACCTTGTTGTCTCTGAAGCCGACGACCTCCGCTTTGAGCGGTTTGGAAGACTTAGCGGGATAGATGAGACACACATCGCCGATGCTGGCGTCCGGCCCTTCCGATTCGACGGTCAATCCAATGACTTGCGTGACTTTACCGTTAACGCGAACAGGATCAATCGGTCTTAGATGCTCAATATACCGTTCGGCGTCCAATCGATTAGCTTTCATCGGCTGCTCCTCGCTCTTCCGCCTGCAGCGCAAGCTGGATCAATTCGCGTTTGATCTCCGCCAGCTGCGTATCGATTCTAGCATCGATGCTGCCGAACGAAGAACGAATGACACAACCAAACTCTTTAACCGAAACATCCGGCACAATTTGGAGCTCGGCCTGGGAATCGATTACAAGCGACAATTCTTCACGTGCGGCTTGTACAAAGCCGAGCTGCCTTGGCGACACGCATAACGTGATGACGCCTTGCTCGCGACGGCGTTCAAGCGACTTCCGGATAATATCCAGTGACCAATCCGGTGAAATCGTCAATTGCTTGTTGATGATTTTCTCCGCAATTGCGGCACTAAGCGCTACAACGAAGGGTTCGGCTTCTTGAATGATCTGTTCTTTCGTTTCATAGGCAGAATCCAAAATGGATTTCGCTTCCGTCAGCATCACTTCCCAGCGGGAGCGCACTTCCGCCTCAGCCTGCGTTCTGCCTTCTTGATAACCAAGCGCAAATCCCTCTTGACGGGCCTGTTCGATCAGTTCTTCATCCTGCAGGCGGCGATCAAGCCACCACTGATCAATCTGGGCGTTGGCATCACCATACATCGTTTCAATTTGCTCGCCGGTTTCTTGGATGCGCTGCTTCGCAAAGTGTTCGGCGTCATCTAAAATTTGATCGCGCAGTGAAATCGTCTCTTCGCTGGGTCCCTCGGGTACTTCCTCATCAGGAGACGGCTTCTGAACATATTTGTTGTACCATTCAAGCCGTTTTAAATCTTCAACCGAGATGACATGGGAAGATTTATACAACTTAGACAATGATATCATCCCCTCCACCGCGGGCGATGATGATCTCACCGGACTCTTCGAGTCTGCGGATTGTCGCTACGATGCGCGTTTGGGCTTCCTCAACGTCACGCAGCCGAACGGGTCCCATGTACTCCATTTCTTCCTTGAATGTTTCGGCCATCCGCTTGGACATGTTGCGGAAGATCGCTTCCCGTACTTCTTCGCTGGCCACTTTAAGGGCAAGCTGCAGATCGGCATTCTCGATATCGCGGATAATCCGTTGAATGGAACGGTTGTCGATATTGACGATATCTTCGAACACAAACATTCTTTTCTTGATTTCTTCGGCCAATTCCGGATCTTGAATTTCAAGCGCATCGAGGATGGTACGTTCTGTACCGCGGTCGACGCCATTTAATATTTGAACAATTGATTCAATACCGCCCGCACTGGTGTAATCTTGAGTAACGGTTGCGGAAAGCTTCTGCTCCAGGACACGTTCCACATGTGAGATGACTTCAGGCGAAGTGCTGTCCATGAGCGCTACGCGGCGCGCAACCTCTGCTTGCTTCTCTTGCGGCAGCGAGGACAAGATTTGCGACGCTTGCTCGGCTTGCAGGTAAGACAACACGAGCGCGATCGTCTGCGAATTCTCGTTTTGAATAAAGTTTAGAATCTGACTAGCCTCAGCCTTGCGGGCAAAGTCAAACGGACGAACCTGCAGCGTGGCAGTCAAACGGCCGATAACTTCCATAGCCTTTTGGTCGCCGAGCGCTTTTTGCAAAATCTCGCGGGCATACGTGATACCACCTTGCGAAATATACTCTTGCGCAACGCAAATCTGATGAAACTCACTAAGAATCGTCTCTTTGTCGAGCGTTTCTACTTTACGCACGTTGGCAATCTCAAGCGTCAGCTGTTCAATCTCTTCTTCTCTCAAATGTTTGAAGATTTGAGCGGAAACTTCAGGACCAAGCGCAATTAACAAAATAGCTGCTTTCTGGCGGCCGCTGAATCCCTGTAACTTTGCCACTCTCTCCACCTCTATTCGTCAACAAGCCACGTCCGGAGTAAATTCACAAATTCCTCTGGTTTACGTTTGGCAAGTGTTTCAAGCTGTTTTCGAACTTGACTTTCATTTTGCACATTATCCAAATCAATGGTCGGATATTCCACTTTGCCTGGTGCAGCCATTTCTTCTACGAGCGCCGCTTGTTTTCTGCGACGAACGACGACATAACCAAGTCCGCCGATCAGTGCAAGCGCTGCAACTCCGATACCGACCAACCAGCCTGTGGATAATACAGCAGATGATGCCGAACCGCCATTGTCAATAAATGTCTGCGCCATGATCGAAACTTTTTTATTGATCAGTTCGTCACTACTCATGTCTTGACCGGACTCGACGAGCTGAGACCGAACAATGGATGCAACGACATTATTCATCTCGGTTTTCGCTTCTGCACTTAATTTACTTTTTTCTACACCGATACTAATAGATAAGTCCTTAATTACATAAGGGCCGGATTCGATTTGAATATTGCTCTTATTGTAATCGTAGTTCGTCGTCCGGCTGTTCTCTTCCGAGGTGCCGCCGGAGCTGCCGGCAGTGGCTTGGTAGCCTGGAACATCCGTCTCTCCCGTTCCAGCAACGCCGCCAGCGCCGCCTGCTCCGTCTGTAGCTGTTTTGTTCGAGGAGGATTCGCTGAGCACGATGCCGTTGTTGTTGTTGTTCTCGAGCGGTGAAACGAGCTGCTGATCCGATTTCTTTTTGTCGAAATTAATCGAGCTCGATACGTTTACGACCAGATTGTCCATGCCAACCATCGGAGCAAGGAATGATTGAATTTTTTGCTTCAAATCATTCTCGTATTTGTGCTGGATTTGATAATGAGTCTCAATCAAATCTCCACCAATAGCGCTGCCTCCGACTTCGCTCGAAGCCATCAGTTCGCCCTCAGGACTAGAAATCGTAACGTTATCAACTTTAATATTTGGAATCGAGGTTTTCACAAGATTGTAATAGCCGTCTACTTCCTTCTGAGAAGGACGGTAACCCGGTCGAAACGTGATCATGATGGACGCCGAGGCCTGTTCTTTCTCTTCCGTCGTCATGAATGGTGTCGATTCAGGCAGATTGACAAGCACGTTTGATTTCTGAACACCCTGCATACCATTAAGCAAGCGCTGGATTTCGCCGTTCAATGCGCTTCTGTATTTGACGTCGAATTCGCGATCGGTCGATCCGAACATGGACGAACTATCGTTGAACGACTCAAATCCGATGGAGCCATTCCTTACGATGCCTTGAGAGCCGGCTTCTACTTTAACCCTGGAAGCTTCAGCGGTCGGAACCATGATCGTTTGACCGGCATCCGAAAGCTTGTAAGGGATTTTACTGGAGTCCAGATAGGCCATGACGGCCGCTGCATCACTGCTGTCCAAATCGCGGAACGCGACTTCGTAGTTCGTTCTTGAAAATAGGAATGTCAGCAAGATGATTGACAAGATGAGGATCGCGGCGGAGGCGCCCAACCAAATCTTCTGTTTCTTCTCCATTACATTCCAATATTGAGCAAGTTTCGCTCGATACTGGGCAAATTTCTCGTTCACGATTTCACCTCACTGTTAGCTTCTAATGCCTTATGCCCGTCATTAGATTTGCATCCGCATAATCTCTTGATAAGCTTCTACCACTTTATTGCGGATTTGTGAGGTAAGCTGCAGTCCGAGCTCTGCCTGCTGTGTAGCCACCATGACTTGAGAAACATCCACATTGCCCAGCAAATATTGATCATTCATCGTATGTACGTTCTTTTCTTGGTCACTTACGCCGTCGATCGCATTTTTCAGGAAATCGCTGAAGGTCTGCGTCATTTGTGATGGGGTTGTTTGGTCCTTGAGGCTATTTGATACGATGGGCTTAATCGACTGCGAAGGCGCCGCCGCACTAAATGACATTGGATTAATCAATGGAATCCCTCCGAATTATCTCTGTTTATTTGCCAATTTCAAGCGCTTTGACGAACATGCCTTTCGTTGCGTTTAAAGCTGTTACGTTGGCTTCATACGAACGAGATGCCGAGATCATGTCTACCATTTCCTTCAGCACATCAACGTTCGGCATTTTGACATAGCCGTTCTCGTCTGCGTCGGGATGTGTAGGGTTATAAACAAGCTTCGAAGGCGTTTGATCTTCTATGATCCGGGATGCTTTGACCCCCGGCGTTGTCTTAGAACCGTCCATCTGTCCGCTCAGGACATCCGCAAATGATTTCGAGGTCGGTTCTAGAACCACCAATTTGCGTTTGTAAGGTTCATATCGTCCATTAACGTATTGCGCTCTTGTCGTCTCGGCATTCGCGATGTTTGATGAAATAACATCCATCCGGAGACGCTGAGCTGTAAGCGCAGATGCGCTGGCATCAAAACCATTCGTTAATCTCAAATTCAGCCTCTCCCTTCAATACCGATTCGCATCATTTTCACGTCATGATTCATTTGCTGTACATAAAAGTTATAGTTGAGTTGGTTCTTGGCGAGCAACGACATTTCTCGATCTATGTCGACATTGTTTACATCGTTGTTCATCACACTCGTCTCATCCGTAACGACCTGGGCTTGTGGCGCCGAAGTTGATGTCCCGATCGGAATGTGTCTTGGGTTATTCCTTCTTCCAGTCAATTGAGAGATTCCGTTGCCCATGCTTTGTTCCAACATTTGTTCGAAAACAACCTCGGAACGCTTGAATTTCGGCGTATCTACGTTGGCAATGTTATTGGTAATGACGCGTTGTCGCATCTCCGCAGCATTCACCGCACCCTGTAGTCTGCTAAATTCTGGGCCATTCAACAGGTTCACTGAAAAACCCCGCTTTCGTTTCGTCTGTAAGTTAAACATTCAACAGAATCCTTCTCATTCCTTCTTTGTTCGACAAAGAATTATTAAAAATATGAGAGACTTGTGTCGAACTTTACTGTCAGATTAATCTTCCTCAACTTCCTAATTTATTACAATAAGAAAAAAGCCCTATCTTTGTCGAAGATAGGACTAAAAATAGGGAAATTTGAACTGGTTTTTGAATGATTTTGTAATGGAAATATGCAATAATTAACTTTTATTCTTTTTGAGCTCCAGCAGCAGCTGGGTATTAAGTATTCGAATGTATGTCCCTTTCATGCCAAGCGAACGCGTTTCAATGACGCCAGCGCTCTCCAGCTTCCGCAAGGCATTCACGATTACCGAGCGAGTAATGCCCACTCTGTCCGCAATTTTGGAAGCGACGAGCAGCCCTTCTTTACCATCCAGCTCATCGAATATATGTTCGACGGCTTCCAGCTCGCTGAACGATAAGGAGCCGACCGCCACAGCCACCACAGTTCGGCTTCTAGCTTCCTGCTCGATTTCTTCCGCGCGCTCGCGCAGAATCTCCATGCCGACAATCGTGCTTCCGTACTCTGCCAGTATCAATTCGTCATCCCCGAATGAATCCGAACTCCGAAGTAGGATCAAAGTCCCGATTCTCTCTCTGCCGCCAACAATCGGTACGACCGTCATAATCCCTTGCGTCGCCATCATTGGAAAGGATTCCGCGATCCCGGAATCCGGCTTTACGTTGGTGACCGTTTCCTGCATCCCCATGAAACGTTCATTGCTCTCAAGAGAGAACCGCATGTCCCCTGTCGGAAGCGCACGCAACTGCTCATGCTGATAAGGACCTGCTGCTGCACAGCCCAGTACTTTCCCTTTGCGGCTGACGACAAACACATCGGCCCCAATCGTCGTACTGAGCACTTCAGCCATCTCTCGAAAATTGAGCGCCCCGCCTGCCGCACGCTGCAGCAGACGATTGAGCGTTCTTGTTTTTGCCAATAAAATCATTCCTGTTTGCCTCCTACTATCCTGTCCGTTCCCTTACAGTATATATTGACTTAAATCGCGATTTTTCGCAATATTGCCGAGCTTCTCGCGCACATATTCCGGTGTTATGGTCAAATGCTCGAGCGACAGCTCCGGCGCTTCGAACGACAAATCCTCCAGAAGCTTCTCCAAAATCGTATGCAATCGTCTAGCGCCAATGTTCTCCGTATTCTTATTGACCTCCGCCGCAATGGAAGCAAGCTCATGAATGGCATCATCCGAGAAGGTAATTGTAATTCCTTCCGTCTCCAGCAGGGCGGTATACTGCTTCGTTAGCGCGTTCTTTGGCTCCGTCAAAATCTTTACAAAGTCTTCAAGACTCAAGTTTGTTAATTCGACACGAATTGGGAAACGACCTTGCAGCTCCGGTATAAGATCGGACGGCTTCGCCATATGGAAAGCTCCTGCCGCGACGAACAGCACGTAGTCTGTTTTGACCGGACCGTATTTAGTCATGACCGTAGATCCTTCCACAATCGGCAAAATGTCGCGCTGAACGCCTTCCCGCGATACATCAGGACCGGACCCGCGGGAGGAGCTGGCGATCTTGTCGATCTCATCGATGAAAATAATACCTGATTGCTCCGCGCGGCTAACCGACTCCGAAATGACATCGTCCATGTCGATCAGCTTGTTGGCTTCTTCTTGCGTAAGCGCTTTGCGCGCTTCTTTGACAGGGAGTTTGCGCTTCTTCGACTTCTTCGGCATCAGCTGACCGAAGAGCTCTTGCATGTTCGCTCCCATCCCCATGCCTTCGTTGCCTTGGCCAGCAAGCATATCGAGCATATTCGGCGAATTATCTTCGACTTCGATCTCAATCAGTTCATTCTCAAGCTTGCCTGCTGCTAGCTGCTCTTTGACCTGCTTACGGCGCTCGATGACCGATGAGCTCTCTTCCGGTTCTTCGTCAGGCTCTTTCGATCCGTTGTTGCCGCCGAAAAGCATCTCAAGCGGATTCTTCGATGATTTGGCTTTGACGGAAGAAGGAACCAGCAACGCCACGATTCGTTCATTTGCCATTGCTTCCGCTTTATCCTTAACCTTCTCCGTCTTCTCCAGCTTCACCATACGAATGGCCGTTTCCACGAGATCTCTGACCATAGATTCGACATCGCGGCCCACATAACCGACTTCCGTGAACTTGGTCGCCTCTACTTTAACGAACGGAGCATTGACAAGCTTCGCCAGCCTTCTGGCGATTTCTGTTTTTCCTACTCCGGTTGGACCGATCATCAGGATGTTCTTCGGGACGATTTCATCCCGGATCGCCTCATCCAAGCGTCCGCGACGATAACGGTTGCGAAGAGCGACAGCGACAGAGCGTTTGGCTTGCTTCTGACCGACGATATATTTATCGAGTTCCGATACGATTTGCTTCGGTGTCAATGCTTCGTTTGGCATATGAAATCCCTCCATTTTGAACCTCTTACTCGTACTTTATTCGATCTCTTCCACAATAATATTTCGATTCGTAAATACGCAGATATCCGCAGCAATTTCAAGTGCAGATTTGACCATATCTCTCGCTTCCATATGCGGCGCATGCTGACGAACCGCACGAGCAGCAGCCAGAGCGAAGCTGCCGCCGGAGCCGATGGCAAGAATGCCGTCATCGGGCTCAATAATTTCGCCTCCGCCGGAAATCAACAGCAAGCCTGTTGCGTCCATGACGATCATCATCGCTTCGAGCTTTCGCAGAACACGATCAGAGCGCCAATCCTTCGCTAGCTCTACAGCAGCGCGCTGCAGATTGCCGTGGTGCTCCTCCAGCTTGCCTTCGAATTTCTCGAACAGCGAAATCGCATCGGCGACTGACCCTGCAAATCCAGCAATAACTTGACCGCGGTACAAACGGCGCACTTTCTTGGCATGATGCTTCATCACCATGCTATTACCGAAAGTGACCTGCCCGTCGCCGGCTATAGCTCCTTTGCCATTATGGCGAACGGCGCAGATCGTCGTTGCATGAAACTCCATATTCATTATAAAACCTCCTTCAGGTCTGCAATGCGCGATATGTAAACGACAGTGTTCAAATGCATGCTTTCGTCGGAATTGATTGAGTATTGCAAAAACTTTTAAAAAAGTAAACAGCGGCCGCTGTCTTGCCTCTTGCTGCCGCTGCTGTTTTTAACGGTCATCGCACGCAGTTATTCGCTGAGCGCTTCTTGCTTTCTACCAACGGTTAAATGATGCTCTTCTTGAAAGCTGGCCAGATGCGTTAAAGCCCGGTTCGCAATAGCATCATTCTTGTCCTTCTTGCTTCGCATGCGCTGCTCAAGCGGAGGGAATAACCCGAAGTTCGCATTCATCGGCTGGAAATGTTTAAAGTCAGCCGTCGTTATATACTGTGCCATGCTCCCGAGTGTTGTATCAGCCGGGAATACGAGAGGCTCCATTCCCTTAGCAAGACGGCCTGCGTTAAGCCCTGCAATCAGGCCGGAAGCTGCCGATTCCACATAGCCTTCAACGCCTGTCATTTGCCCAGCAAAAAACAAGTTGTCGCGATTAATCGCTTGGTACGTCGAGCGCAGCAGCTTCGGCGAATTAATGAACGTATTGCGGTGCATGACGCCAAACCGTACGAATTCTGCATTCTCAAGCCCTGGAATGAGCGACAAGACCCGCTTCTGTTCGCCCCACTTCAGATGGGTCTGGAAGCCTACCAGGTTGTACAGCGTGCCTGCTGCATTGTCTTGACGCAGCTGAACGACTGCATGCGGCAGCTTCCCTGTATGGGGATTAACAAGACCGACAGGCTTCATCGGTCCAAACAGTACCGTCTGCTTCCCGCGGCTTGCCATGACTTCAATCGGCATGCAGCCTTCGAAATATTGTTCTTTCTCGAACTCTTTCACTTCGGCCGTTTCAGCCGTTAGAAGCGCTTCATGGAAAATTTCGAATTCTTCTTCCGTCATCGGACAATTCAAGTACGCCGCTTCGCCTTTATCGTAACGCGAAGCCAGATATACCTTAGACATATCTATGGAGTCCTTCTCGACGATCGGCGCTGCAGCGTCGTAGAAGTAGAAGTATTCCTGACCGAGCATTTCTTGAATCTGCGCGGATAAGCGCGGTGCCGTAAGCGGACCTGTCGCGATCAGTACGATGCCGTCCTGCGGAATTTCCGTTATTTCCTCCATTCGGACATCAATCAACGGATGCTCGTGCAGAATCCGGGTTACGTCACCGGAAAACCCGTCGCGGTCAACCGCGAGAGCGCCGCCTGCCGGTACAGCATTTCGGTCTGCACAGTCCAAGATGATGGAATTCATTCTGCGCATTTCTTCCTTCAGAACACCGACTGCGTTAGCCAGTCCGTTCGCGCGAAGGCTGTTGCTGCATACCAACTCGGCGAAGTTTTTCGTATGATGCGCCGGCGTCTTCGTTGCCGGCCTCATTTCGTAAAGTGTTACGGGAACTCCCTGTGAAGCAATCTGCCAAGCAGCCTCGCTGCCGGCAAGACCTGCACCGATTACGGTGACGCGTTGTACATCTGACACTGCAATTACCATCCTTTCAATCCAGAGCTTGAATCTACAATTCTGCAGAGTCCTGCTCTTCTACCACTTCTTCGTTGTGTTCGCATTGCGTGCATACCAGCTTCGCGCCGCTGCGGTTTCGTTTCTCAACCATTAAGCTGCCGCATGACGGGCACGGCTTGCTGACCGGTTTATCCCACGACACGTAGTCACAGCCGGGATATTGATCGCAGCCATAGAAATAACGGCCTTTCTTACTGCGGCGTTCGATAATTTTGCCAACCGCACATTTCGGGCAAGCGACGCCGATGTCTTTGACGATCGGCTTCGTATTCCGGCAGTCCGGAAACCCGGAGCAAGCGAGGAACTTACCGAACCGGCCCATTTTGTAAACCAAATGCTTGCCGCATTTTTCGCAGATTTCATCCGAAATCTCATCCTGCAGCTCAACTTCCTTCATCTCATCCTCGGCGACTTCCAGACGCTTCTCGAAAGAAGTATAGAAGTTGCCTAACACGCGAACCCAATCTTCCTTGCCGTCTTCGACGTGGTCAAGATCTTCTTCCATGTGTGCCGTAAATTCGGCATCCAGAATTTCGGGAAAGAATTCTTCCATCATCTGGATGACAAGCTCGCCCAATTCTGTCGGAATAAATTTCTTCTCTTCCATGGCAACGTATCCGCGCTTCTGAATCGTTTCCAGCGTCGGTGCATACGTACTCGGTCTCCCAATGCCAACCTCCTCCATCATTCGGACGAGGCGCGCCTCCGAATAACGCGGCGGCGGCTGTGTGAAATGCTGCTTCGGCTCAATAGATTCAGGCGCTACGACATCGCCTGCAGCCAGCGGCGGAAGGAACTTCTCTTCGTCGGTTGTCCCGTCATCATTGCCCTCGACATAGAGCTTCATAAATCCTTGAAATTTTACTTTCGAACCTACGGCCCGGAAAACAGCACCGCTGCCCACATTAAAGTCGACGGTCATCGTGTCAAGCACGGCAGAAGACATTTGGCTGGCAACGAACCGTTCCCAAACGAGCTTATACAGCCTGAACTGGTCTCGGCTGAGGTACTCCTTCATCGTGTCCGGATCACGGAGTACTGACGTGGGGCGAACAGCTTCGTGCGCATCCTGTGCATTGCTGTTCTTCTTCGTATAGACTCGCGGTTGCTCCGGTGCAAACGCCGGACCGTATTTCTCCTCGATATACGCTTTCGCTTCTTCCTGCGCGATCGGCGATAACCGAGTAGAGTCGGTTCTCATATAAGTGATGAGACCAACCGTGCCTTCTTTGCCAAGATCCACGCCCTCGTACAGCTGTTGGGCGACCGACATCGTCTTCGATGCACGGAAACCGAGCTTCCTCGCAGCTTCCTGCTGCAGTGAGCTTGTAATGAATGGCGCTGCAGGATTGCGAAGACGTTCTTTCTCCTTCACTTCGCCGACCGTGAATGGCGAGGAGCCCATCGCCTTTAGCACTTCCTGCATTTCGCTTTCGTTACCTAGCTCCTTCTTCTCCCCGTTCAAGGAATAGAACTTGGCTTCAAACGAAGACGAGCCTTTCTTCAGCTGAGCTGTAATAGTCCAGTACTCTTCAGGCACGAACGCATCAATTTCATTCTCGCGGTCAATGATGAGCTTAACCGCTACCGACTGCACGCGTCCTGCTGACAACCCCTTCTTCACTTTCTTCCAAAGCAAAGGGCTGATCTTGTAGCCTACAAGACGGTCTAGTATCCGCCGCGCCTGCTGAGCATTGACCAGATCCATATTAATCGGTCTCGGCGTCTTGAACGCATCCTTAACCGCCTGCTTCGTGATTTCATTAAATACAACGCGGCAGGTGTCGCTCTCGTCGATTTCGAGATAATGCGCCAAATGCCAAGCGATAGCTTCACCTTCGCGATCCGGGTCAGCTGCGAGATAGACTTTTTTGACTTTCTTGCTGGCATCCTTCAATTCTTTAAGGACGCTGCCTTTGCCACGAATGGTTATATATTTGGGGTTAAAATCATTTTCTACTTCGACACCGATCTGACTCTTGGGCAGATCGCGGATATGTCCCATCGATGCTTTCACGATGAACTTGCTTCCGAGATATTTGCCGATTGTTTTGGCTTTCGCCGGTGACTCGACGATGACAAGTGAATCCGCCATAAATGCGTCCTCCTCTCCACAACTTTGTTACAATACACTATATATGGAACCTGGGTGCTGTTCAATCTTCCGTTTTACAGTTAAATTTATCAGAACTGAATGCAAAAGTCCAAAAGGGAAGGAAGAAAGCTCGTGCAATTGATCCGTCGTTCGCGCTTCATGGAGCAAAATCCGATAGATTATCGCCTCATTTTCGGTCAAATCCACTTCCCGTTCGACCGCAGCTTGTTCCTGATTCACCGGCGCAGCCGGAGTGTTGTTTAGCAGTCCCTCGTACTCTTCCATGATATCCTCAAATGATGCAATCAGCTTAGCGCCTTGTCTGATCAGTCCATTCGTACCCGCACTCTTCGGCGATGAAATAGGCCCAGGTACCGCAAAGACGTCGCGCGACATCTCCAGTGCCTGATCAGCCGTAATGAGCGATCCGCTTCGTTCCGCTGCTTCCACTACAACGGTTCCGAGCGAAAGACCTGCAATGATTCGGTTTCGAAGCGGAAATAAGCCAGGATGAAAAGGCGTACCGAGCGGCACTTCAGAGATGATCAGCCCGTTTGCCGCAATCTCCTGAAAGAGATGACGATTCTCGGCAGGATATACGCGGTCCACAGGGGTCCCGAGTACGGCGATCGTGCTTCCCGCTCCCTTTAGTGCACCTTCATGCGCCATGGCATCTACACCGCGCGCAAGCCCGCTTACGACGGTTATGCCGTGAAGCGAGAGCTTCTCTCCGAGCTGCGATGCCGTTCTCCTCCCATAGGACGTCGGTCCACGTGTTCCAACGATGGCTATAGATTGCTGGTTAAGCAAGTGCAAGCGCCCGATTGTATACAGTACCCACGGCGGTTGAGGCGATTGCTTGAGCAGTTCGGGGTAGGCTTCGTCAAAATAGCAGATCACCGTTATCCCGAGCTTCATCATTCGCGCTCGGCGCGCTTCAATGTCCATCGATGTAAACGCATTCGATAATGCTTTACCTTGCTCCGGCTTGAGTCCTGCCGAAGACATCCATGCTTCGGGCGTAAATCTTTCATATGCAGACCATTGGCCGCACTCGACAGCCTTCCGTACCGACTGCCAACCGATGCCCGGTGTCTCATGCAGTGTAACTAATGCTTCCTTGCGAATATCGTGTTCCTTCATTAATAATGCGCATCCTCTCTATGGTAGGGCCGCATCCTCCTTATTGTGCTTGAGCAGGAAAGAGAATGCAAGCCGAGTTTAGTAATCACGCAAAAAAAGCAACCTTCCGAGCCCTTAGAGGGCATTCGAAAAGGTTGCTTACCTTTGAATCAAGCTATTCCATTCTAATACTTAGTGCGTTTTGCATTTGTCCAGTATGCCGCGCTCTTCAAGAACGCCGACAAGCGTGGAGCCCATCTCCGATGGTGTTGGAGCAACGCGAATACCGCATGCTTCAAGCGTTGCGATTTTCTCAGCTGCCGTACCTTTACCGCCGGAAATGATTGCGCCTGCGTGACCCATGCGTTTACCTGGAGGTGCAGTTGCGCCGCCGATAAAGCCGACTACCGGTTTCTTCATGTTGGCTTTCACCCACTCAGCAGCTTCTTCTTCTGCCGAACCGCCGATTTCGCCAATCATAATAACCGCATACGTGTCCGGATCTTCATTGAACATATTCAGAATGTCGATGAATTCGGAGCCTTTAACCGGGTCGCCGCCGATACCAACGGCAGACGATTGTCCGATACCGCGCGTAGTCAGCTGGTGAACGGCCTCATAAGTAAGTGTTCCGCTGCGGGATACGACGCCAACATGGCCTTTCGTGTGGATGTAGCCCGGCATGATGCCGATCTTGCATTCGCCCGGTGTTATTACGCCTGGGCAGTTTGGTCCGATCAAGCGTGTTTTACGGCCTTCCATGTAGCGTTTTACGCGGATCATGTCGATAACCGGAATACCTTCCGTGATACAGATGACCAAATCAAGCTCTGCGTCTACCGCTTCCAAGATGGAATCAGCTGCAAATGCAGGCGGTACGTAGATAACCGATGCTGTAGCGCCTGTTTTGGCAACTGCATCTGCTACTGTATTGAATACCGGAAGCGATACAACCGTTCCGTTCTCTAGTGTAATATCAACGTTGCTTCCACCTTTACCTGGTGTTACACCGCCAACCATTTGGGTACCGTATTCCAGGGCGCCCTTCGCATGAAACAACCCTGTGGCACCTGTAATACCCTGGGTTATGACTTTTGTATCTTTGCCTACCAAAATGCTCATCGAAACTCACATCCCCTAAATGAATTCGTATGCCGCTACATAGCGACAATAGTTGTCTTACTTCACAAGCGCGACGATTTTTTGCGCACCGTCGGCCATGGAGTCAGCAGCAACGATGTTTAGTCCGGATTCGTTCAACATTTTCTTGCCGAGTTCAACGTTTGTTCCTTCCAGACGAACGACGAGCGGACGGTCAAGACCAAGCTCCTTCGCTGCGGAAATAACGCCGTCTGCGATAATATCGCATTTCATGATACCGCCGAAGATGTTAACGAAAATGCCCTTAACCTTCTCATCGGAGAGAATGATTTTGAACGCTTCGGTAACTTTCTCCTTCGTCGCACCGCCCCCTACGTCCAGGAAGTTCGCAGGGTCGCCGCCGTAATATTTAATGATGTCCATCGTCGCCATCGCAAGACCGGCCCCGTTAACCATACAGCCGATGTTGCCGTCAAGGGCAATGTAGCTCAGATCAAATTTGGACGCTTGGATTTCTTTCTCGTCCTCTTCAGCCAAGTCGCGCAGCTCAAGGATATCCTTGTGGCGGTACAGCGCATTGGAATCAAAGTTCAATTTGGCATCAAGAGCCATAACGTTGCCGTCGCCTGTTACGACGAGCGGGTTGATCTCCGCGATGGAGCAGTCTTTATCAACAAATGCCGCATAGAGGGAAAGCATGAATTTGGATGCTTTTCCGACCAGCTCATTAGGAATGTTGATGGAGTACGCAAGCTTACGCGCTTGGAATACTTGCAGACCTACAGCAGGATCAATGATTTCTTTGAAAATTTTCTCAGGGGAGTGTTCAGCGACTTCTTCAATCTCTGTTCCGCCCTCTTCAGAAGCCATCATGACGATGCGGCCTGTTACACGGTCAACCACAAGCCCGATGTAGTACTCTTTCTTGATGTCGCAGCCTTGCTCGATGAGCAGGCGTTTAACTTCTTTGCCTTCTGGACCTGTTTGGTGGGTGACAAGCACTTTACCGAGAATTTGGCTGGCGTATTCACGAACCTCGTCCAAATTTTTGGCAACCTTGACACCGCCGGCTTTACCGCGTCCACCAGCGTGAATTTGTGCTTTAACAACGACAACAGGAGTAGCCAGCGCTTTCGCAGCTTCTACCGCTTCATCTACAGTGAATGCCACTTTACCTTCCGGTACGGCAACCCCATATTGTTTTAGCAATTGTTTACCTTGATACTCATGGATATTCATTTACGAAAATCCTCCTATCCGCAGTTAACTCCTACGTAAGTAGCCAAAACCATAAGTATTGTAACACAATTCGTCATGGCTTTTCTTATTTTTTTAGTAATGTAAGCCATCTTTTTTGCTATCAGTTTCATCTCATATCGATATGAAAGCGGGTTACATCGAACCAACATGGAGATGTATTGATGCTTAACCTAGTATTACCAAAGATTAAGAAAATATTGACTACGAACAAATGTTCTGATACAAATGAATTATACCTTCCGATTCATGAGACGTCTACAAAAAGATGGAACTTATTCTATGACCTTGCTGGACCACTATAAGCCTTCTTCTCGTTTGCAAAAATGCCGCTTTGAGTGTGTCGAATGATGCTGCTGCTTAGAAAATGCGTCCTAATTAAGCTTCTTGCACCTCATTGAAGAGCTGTCCCACAATGCCTTGATTAAAGCAATGAAGCTATACTTCCCATCTATTTATTATTGTTCCATATGGTAATTACCCCCAAATTGTATTCGATTGCTAACCGCTTCAATGATGGAATACAGGATCGGTTCGACAATCCCTACGGATATATCGAACTACTGCTGTTAGAAGGACAGTACGTTCATACATTTGCCACAATGTCGACCACATCGATGCCGCCAGCTTTCGTCACTTCAGTGATTTACTCCCATATACTTGCTCGGCTTCGTTAGCGACCTGAGAGCCATCGAACAATTATCAGTACTTTCGATGATGGGCCGTTGACAGCCCTTTCCATTCTGAACTATGATGAGGCCATATACGAGAATTGAAGACGGAACTGTAAGGAAGCACCTTCAGCCGAATACGGCGGAGGTGTGTTTTGTTATGTATACGCATATTAGCAGCGGCAGCGTTTATGGCGTCGAAGGTCGAATTATAGCCGTTGAAGTGGACATTTCCAGCGGCTTGCCGCAGGTCAATGTAGTTGGCTTGCCTGACCCCGCAGTCAGGGAATCCATCGAGCGGGTTCGCGCAGCCGTCAAGAACTGCGGCTTCGCTTTCCCTATGGAGCGAATTACCGTCAACTTAGCTCCAGCCGACTTGAGAAAAGAAGGCACCGCCTTCGATTTGGCCATTGCCGTCGGAATCTTGAGCGCAAGCAACCAGCTCCGCAGCGAGCTGTTTCAACAGGTACTGGTGTTGGGGGAGCTATCGCTTAATGGCGAGCTTCGAGCTATACCCGGCGTACTTGCAATGGTAGAACAAGCGAAGCTGCGCGGCATTGTAAGCGTCCTTCTGCCTCGCGAGAATGCCGCAGAAGCAGCATGCATCGAAGGAATGGCACTGTTCGCCGCATCGCACCTAAAGGAACTTGGTGATCCGGCTAACAGCACACAAAACTGGGATTCTCTGCGATATAACCCCGCCGTCTTTTCTCCACATGCTACAGATAGTGAGCCCGCTTCAAATCTTCATCGTCTGGATTACGGTGACGTACTTGGACAGCACCACGCGAAACGCGCGCTCATGATCGCCGCTGTTGGACGGCATAACGTCCTGCTATCCGGTCCGCCCGGGACGGGCAAAACCATGCTCGCAAAAAGACTACCGGGCATCATGCCGCCGCTTGACGACGAGGAAGCACTCCAGGTTACGAAGATCTACAGCGCTGCGGGCAAGCTGCCCGGCGGAGTCCCATCATTGATGAGGGAAAGGCCGTTTCGCAGCCCCCATCATACGATTTCTGCCGCTGGGCTGGTAGGAGGAGGGTCCATTCCGCGGCCTGGCGAAGTGACGCTTGCCCATCGGGGCGTCTTATTTCTGGATGAATTTCCGGAGTTCTCCCGAACAGCGCTCGAAGTGCTCAGGCAGCCAATGGAGGATCGAGAGGTGACGATTGCAAGGTCGCGTGCGGTGTTCCGTTTCCCTGCACATTTTCTGCTGGCAGCTTCCATGAATCCATGCCCGTGCGGGTTCTATGGCCATGAGTCCGAGGATCAGCGATGCGCATGCAGCGAGATGCAGATATCCCGCTATCGCGCTAAAATCTCAGGACCGCTCCTCGATCGCATCGACATGCATATCGAGGTTCCTCGCCCGCTCACGACCGACGGTCTGAAGAGCAGCTTGAGCTCCGCGCAAATGCGGGAAATCGTCTTGGGCGCAGTCGAACGGAGAGACGCCCGCCGACAAGGAAGTCGCCCCTTAATCGATCTTGCCGGCGCTTCACTTCGCAAGGCGGTCTCGCTCTCAAAGGAAGCTGAGCAGATGCTTCGCTTAGCCTTCGATTCCTTAGGCATCAGCCTGCGCGCGCACGACCGCATTTTGAAGCTGGCACGCACAATCGCTGACATCGAAGATGCCGGGCAAGTCGATGGGCAGCATATCGCTGAGGCAATCGGATACCGAAGCTTGGACCGCAAGCTCCAGTCGTTATAGATCACAACATCAGGATTAATCAGATAGCAAAAAAGCGGTTAGTCTCGCAGTCGTAGACTGTAAGACTAACCGCTTTCGATTAAAATGCAGCTTGAATGTGCTTCAGCTCCGTAATGGTATAGCTTTGCTGCTCACTCGGGAACACCGAAGCCGTAATTGCGATAACATCGAACCGCATTTGCATGCCATGCAGTTTGTTCATAGATAAAAACACTTCCGTCGTCGAGCGTACTTGCAGCTGTTTTCTAACGTCGACCGATTCTAATGCTGTGCCGAATTTACTGTTTGCTCTTCGCGTCCGTACTTCAACGATAACCAGCGTTTTCTCCTGCTTGGCTATGATATCCAGCTCCCCGGAACGACAGCGCCAATTCCGTCCAAGAATCGAATATCCCTGTTCAATCAAGTATTGCTCGGCTGCGTGCTCGCCAAATCTGCCGATGGATTGTCTGGCGTTACCCAAACGACTCGGTTTATTCACTGGCTCTGGCCTCCTGCACGCTGGTCGGATCGATACACGAACGACAGGATTTCAGCCACCAGCGTATATAATTCGGGTGGAATCTCCTGATCCAAGTCGAGCTTTGACAGCACCTCGACCAGCGAGGAATCCTGCTGGATCGGAACGCCGTTCTCCGCCGCTTTCTCCAAGATAGCGTCGGCAAGCTTTCCTTTACCTTTGGCAACTACGATCGGAGCGCTCCCAACGCCGGGCTCGTACTTCAGTGCCACAGCTTTCTTGGATGGCTGATAGGATTCTTCCTTCTCCGGAATCCCCTTCTTCTTCAATGAACTCATACTCGGAAGTCCACTCCTTTATACGGCTTGCTCGACCATTCCTGCGCCTTGACTGCAGTTGTTTCGGATCCGTTTATCCGTTCTGCCAGACGTTCCGGCATCGCTGTAGATCGTAGCGTAAGCAGTTGATAGCCCGCACTCGCAAGAGCCTCTGTCAGTTCACTCCTTGAGGACTCTACAAGCCCCGCGGCAGCAGGATGATCATTCCAGAGGTTCAAATTCACGATTTTATTGACAACCTGTACATCAACCACTGTATCTCCTAACGTTCGCATTCGCAGATCGAACAACAACCGGCAATTATCCGCATCTAATTCGCCCTTGCTGCCGCGTCTCGTTTGAATATGAACGGATGCGGTCTGGCTGCCGTCCGGTCCTTTCATGGGAATAAACATCGTCACATGTGAGAATAGCGAGCTGGTCTTCTCCGGCGAGAGAAGAAGCTGCTGTCCGGTAATATGGGACACGAGCTGCTGGGCCGTATCACGAAGAGAAGGAGGAACATCGCTGCCTGCGGCGATCGTCAGCAGTGCACTCTTCAATGATTCCGCTGTCGGATGCTTGGTTCCCTCGTCGCCTGCCGCGCCGCCCTGAAACACTGCTATCAACTGATTTGCTTGCAGCTGGACGCGATCACCGACTGCTTGTCCGGCAGTCCGTTCTTGACCAGACAGCACAACCGGCTGTTCTTTGACCATTGCAGCGTTCGTTTTATTGCCTTCAACCGCTGCAGATTTTGTATCGGCTGCGGCTGCTTGGCTATCTTGCTGCTTATTTTGAAGGGCTGCCGTCTCTTGTTTATCGTAGACGCTTGCTGAAGCAGCCGCCAACAGACGCTCATGATCGACGCCCAGCCATTTCATCATCTGGCTGACCCAATTGTTTGCAGTCGCCGGTTGGGCAGAAGCTTGCAATGCTGCTGCTTTCGCCGATAATGCAGCTGATTCAGCACTCGGTATGGGTTGCGGCTGACTCTGGACTGAGTTATTGCTCGGTGGTGACGCCAAGGTGTTTCCAAGTGCAGCTGTACTCTTGGCTGCTATTAGCTTATTGGCGATGATCGTTTGTAGTTCAGCTTCTTTCGTTAATGAGGACTCGAGCTTGCTCTGCATTCCGAGTAAGGCACTTGGCGCTGCCTTTCCATCTAGAAGAAGCGAGGTTGTTGAAGTAGATGACAACAAATTACCCCCGCCCATCAAATCCTTGGATGGGGAGGAGGCTTTGCCAACCGTCTGTTGCAAGGACTTGACTCGCTCACTATCGTTAACAGTTTGCTGAGCCAAACTGCCCGTGTTCGCTTCTTTTGCTGCTGCCATTGTCTGCGCCGATGGACCGCTAGCCTTTTGATCTACAACAGCAGCTGCCGGCATGCCGGCAGCCTGCGGCTTCGCGCCGGCTGCGCCGCCTTCGCCCTGTGCGGCAGAGCCCGCCGCAGCTCCCGGCTGCGCCGCTGCATCGCCTCCGGCCGGCTTCGCACCGCCCGGCTGCGCTTCGCGCATCAGCGCTGCGCCTGCAGCCAGCAGCGCCTGCAGCTTCGCTGCGGCCGCTTGCGCCGCGCTCGGCGGCTGCGCGGACCCGCCCGCCGCATCACCGCCGGCGGACGTGCCGCTCCAAGCGGCAAGCCCCCGCTCCAGCGCCTCCAGCAGGGCATGCGCCTGCGCGCCGGAGAGAACCTGCTGCAGCGCGCCGATCGTCGCGCCCGTCATCGGCAGGCCGCGCTTCACGGCAAGCGCAGCCGCCCCCATCCATGACTGCACATCGCCGCCTTTGGGCATGACGGCGAGCGCCTGCTTCAATTGACTCGCAAGCTCTCGAGTCAATGGAACGCCATCTCCGCGTAGATCGCGGACCAGATCCCCCGCCCACTTCGTATCGGGCAGTCCCATCGCTTTCACCCATTCTTTCACGCTGGCCTCCGGCATTGCCGCAGTCTGCGGATCAACCTGCTTTAATACCAGCGCGCCGTCCTGCGATTGCGGCTGTACCTGCAGTAGAGTCGCCTGACCAGGCTGCAATGGGGTTTCCAGCTTAGCTTGTACCGGCGTTCCGTTTATTTGAATGATCGCTTCTCCATCACCCGTTGCCTTAAGCATGACGCCGCGCACGGTTTGACCCACTTTAAGCTCCAGCGCTTTACTGTCTCCCGCCTGCGCATCGCCCAGCAGCCCTTTGACGAGTTGTCCGATCGACATCGACATTTACGTTCACTTCCTTCCTCCATAACACAAGCACACTTATAGTTTATTATCGGCTGAATCCCCCTGCCCATGAACCCCGGTCCAGAAACAGCTTCACCCAAGAGTGAGATTGACTACGCGATCTCCCCAACAACAGTAATCATGCAGCCAAACAAAAAGCCGCTGGCTCAGAATATCCCAAACCAACGGCATCCAACGCTTGCAATCTACGATCGCTATATTCTAAAAAGCATTCACAAATCCTGCACGCGCATTCAAAGTGCTAGAACAACACTTGCTGCTCGGCAAACAGCTTGCCCAAGAAGCTTCTTCGATGCATCGGACTTGGACCGAAGGCCAGCAGCTTCTCCCGGTGGTGCTTCGTTGCATAGCCTTTATGTATTGCGATGCCATACGCAGGATAGAGCTTATCCCATTCATCGCTGCAGAGCCGGTCGCGCGTCACTTTGGCAAGAATGGAGGCTGCCGCAATAGACTGGCTCCGAGCATCCCCTTTAATGATGGCTTGCTGGGGCAATTCAATATCTACTTTCTCCGCGTCCACGAGCAAATAATCGGCTTGCATGCCCAGCGTCTCTACCGCTTGCTTCATAGCCAGTCTCGCAGCCTGTTTAATGTTGATTTCGTCCACCGTAGCAGCATCGACGCTCGCAACAGACCAAGCCTCCGCATGCTCGATGATTTCCCAGTACAGCGCTTCGCGTTTCTTCTCCGTCAGCTTCTTGGAATCGTCGATGCCTTCCAGCACCAACCCTTCAGGCATAATAACAGCTGCCGCCACGACATCGCCAAACAAGCAGCCCCGGCCTACCTCATCAATGCCGGCAATAAAGCGGTACCCCTGCTCCCACAGCGGTTTCTCAAACTCCAACACCGCGATTCCCCCGTTTCCCCTCACATCTTTACCGCGATTAGCAAATTAACAAGAATCGCGATCCATTCGATCGACACAAACCGTCCGGCGCGCAATAGAAAAGGCCGCCTCAACGAACCCGGCAGCCCTTATCTCACCTTCAAACCAAAAATTCCGGCGATTCCAGAGAAATACGTCCCAAGTTGCCCGCACGAAGTTCTCTAAGAATGATGCCTGAAGCTTTCTCCAAATCCACGCGGCCGCCGCTGATCAAGCAACCTCTTTTCCGTCCGATGTCTTCCATGACGCGAACGATCTCGAGGTTGTTTTCCAGATCACTCGGCGGTTCCGTTAAACCGAAGCGTTCCGCCAAAGCATCCCAGTAGTACTGCGCCAATTCCTTCACGGCAAAATACGCAACATCCTCGATGTTGAGCACCTGCTCGCGAATAGCTCCCGTCATCGCCAACTTGAAGCCAACGAGCTGATCCTCGAATTTGGGCCATAAAATACCAGGCGTATCCAGCAGCTCCATCTCTGTGCCGACTTTAATCCACTGCTGGCCCTTCGTTACGCCCGGACGGTCTCCAGTCGCCGCTATATTGCGTCCGGCGAGCCGGTTGATCAACGTGGATTTGCCGACATTCGGAATCCCCACGATCAGACCGCGCACCGGGCGGGGAGTCATTCCTTTTGCCACCTGTCGGGAGATTTTCTCATGCAGCAGCGCTCGAACCTTAATCGGAATTTCATTTACCCGCGTTCCCGTCGACGCATCAATGGACAGGCTTGCATAACCCTGTTCGGCGAAATTAGCCATCCATTTGTCCGTCGTTCGCGCATCCGCCAAATCCGCTTTATTCAGCAGAATAAGCCGTGGCTTGCCATGCAGAATCTCTTCTACCATCGGGTTCCGGCTCGAAAGCGGTACGCGGGCATCAAGCAGCTCGATTGCAATATCGATCAATTTAAGCTTCTCTTGAATTTCCCTTCTCGCTCTTGTCATATGACCGGGAAACCACTGAATCGTCATGCTATTATTCACCTCATCCGTGTTTCACGAAGGCCATCTTGCTCATTGGCCAGAAAATAATATCCGCGCGTCCTACAATTTCTTTATCCGAGACAAATCCGATCATCCGGCTGTCTTTGCTGTTTCTCCGATTGTCGCCGAACGCCAGTACCGTTCCTTCCGGCACAACGTCCGTATCAAAATTAGCATTGGGGAAATTGCGGTCTTCGCCCTCGTTGTTGAAGATTTCGCCGTTCGCTCTAGCCGCTTCAATCGAAGCTTTCAAGTAAGGCTCATCCACAAGCTTGCCGTTGATGTACAAGTTATCGCCTTCATACTTAACCTTGTCGCCCGGAACGCCGATGACGCGTTTAATGAAATCTCTGCCTTCGTCAGGTACGTGGAACACAATGACTTCTCCGCGGTGCGGCTGGCGAATATCATAGATCACTTTATTGACAATCAATCGCTCGCCCGTATAGAAATTGGGTTCCATCGAGGGTCCGTCTACGATAAACGGAGCAAACAGGAAATAGCGGATGACCAATACGAGCAGCGCAGCAATCGCGAGCGCTTTAACCCATTCTATAATTTCTTTCTGTGCTTTTCCACTAGGCGGACGTTGATTCGTGCTTTCAGGGGTGTCATTTCCGTCGCGGGCGGTATGTTCGGCTTGAGATGCTTCATCCTGCTCTGGCTTATGCTCGTCGTTGCGGTGCTGTTGATCCATGATTCCACCCTCTTCTATACTGGAATTTTCTTATGTAAAAAACGAAAAGGGACTTGTTTGCGCAAGTCCCCCTCTTGTCGTTCATTAGCGAATTTCTTTAATTCTCGCAGCTTTACCGCGAAGTTCGCGAAGATAGTACAGTTTCGCACGACGGACTTTACCGCGGCGCGCAACTTCGATCTTCTCGATTTTCGGGGAGTTCAGCGGGAATGTTCTTTCCACGCCAACGCCGTACGAGATTTTACGTACTGTAAAAGTAGAACTAATTCCGCCGCCGCGACGTTTGATAACAACGCCTTCGAACAACTGAATACGTTCGCGAGTTCCCTCGATAACTTTTACGTGCACCTTAAGCGTGTCTCCTGGACGGAAGCTAGGAAGGTCAGTACGAAGATTTTCTTGAGCAATGATTTGTAACAGATTCATTGAGTTTCAACTCCTTCCACCATAGACGTTCTTATTAGCTACTGGAACTATCGTGCATTCCAGGTCTTCGCTATACAGCGGACCGTCCGAGTTAACAAAGCAACATCTGATATCTTAACATATTCCAGCCCAGAACACAATATGGAAGCCTGATTTCTTCCGGCCAAGCCGCCGAAAGCCCTATTCTTGCTTCTTGGATCGAACTTGCTCCGCAAGCCAGGCGCGTTCCTTCTTCGTCAAATCCGCGCTGTCCAGGAGATCTGGCCGACGCTCCAGCGTCCGTAAAATCGATTGCTGACGCCGCCAAACTTCCACGTTGGCATGATGACCGGACATAAGTACTTCAGGTACTTCCCAGCCGCGGAATACAGCGGGACGCGTATAATGAGGATGCTCCAGCAAACCGGTGCTGAATGAATCCGTGACTGCTGAGGTTTCATTGCCGAGCACGCCAGGGAGCAGGCGAACGATGCTATCGATCATCACCATAGCCGGCAGCTCTCCGCCGGTTAGAACATAGTCCCCGAGCGATATTTCATCTGTCACAAGGTGCTCGCGGATCCGTTCGTCATAGCCTTCGTAATGTCCGCATACGAATACAAGATGCTCTTCAGCCGACAAGGCCTCCGCCTTCTTCTGCGTATAGGGCTCTCCTTGCGGGCAGAGCAGAATAACGCGCGGCTTAACACCGCCATCCGGCACAAGATCCTCCACAGCCGCGAACAACGGCTCCGGCTTCAGCACCATTCCGCCGCCGCCGCCGTAAGGATAATCGTCCACTGTATTGTGTTTATTATTCGCATAATCGCGAAAGTTAACCGCATTCAAAGCGACAATTCCTTTGTCTCTGGCTTTGCCGAGAATGCTTGCGCCGAACACCCCATGAAACATTTCTGGAAAGAGCGTTAATACGTCAATACGCATGAGCTAGATCAGCCCTTCCATCAAATGAACCTTCACAATTTTGCTCGTAATGTTCACATCAAGAACAACTTCATCAATAACAGGAATGAGCACCTGCTTGCCTTTCGGCGGCTGAACCACCCAAACATCGTTTGCACCAGGCACGAGAATTTCCGTGATGACGCCAAGCTCGGCGCCCTCGTCCGTAACTACCGAACAACCGATGATTTGATGATGATAATATTCGCCTTCATCCAAATCAACGAGATCTTCTTTGGACACTTTCAACGCCCACCCTTTGTACTTCTCTACCTCATTGATGTTTTCGAAGCCTTTGAGCTTGAGGATAAACATGCCTTTATGTTCTCTTGCGCTTTGAATTTCAACCTCTAGCTGGTTCTTATTGTCGGCATCGAAGAGCGTAAGCACGGAATTTGGAGCAAATCGTTCCTCTGGAAAATCCGTTTGGGACACAACTTTCACTTCGCCTCGAATACCGTGCGTATTGACAACTTTACCGACGGATAACCATTGTTTTTGATCCATGACCTGTCTCCTGACTCTTTCGTATTAGCATCGAAAAAGGGCTAGGATATATCTATCCTAACCCTGTCTCGATGTACGATCGCTACGAAATAATATCGACCATGACACGCTTTTGCGATTTGACGGCAGCCGAAGTGACAACCGTCCGCAGCGCTTTGGCGATCCGACCCTGCTTGCCGATGACTTTCCCGACATCGTCAGGATTCACCGACAGCAGGTAAACGGTGCCGCGATCGTCTTCTTTCACGTCGACACGTACATCCTCCGGGTAATCCACTAAAGCCTTCGCAATGACAAGAATCAATTCTTTCATGACAATAGGCCCCCCGCACCGAGTAGTTATTTTTGAAGCTTAAGCTCGTGAAGCTTCGTCATTACGCCTGCTTTGGAAAGCAAGTTGCGTACAGTGTCGGAAGCTTGTGCGCCGTTTTGAAGCCATTTAAGAGCTTTTTCTTCGTCAATGCTTACTTGAGCCGGTTGAGCAACCGGGTTATAAGTACCGATTTCTTCAATAAAACGGCCGTCACGCGGGGAACGGGAATCGGAAACCACCACACGGTAGAAAGGCGCTTTATGCGCACCGATACGTTTCAAACGAATACGTACTGCCATGAGAATTCACCTCCTTCAATAAATATCATCTATCCGCTCGTTAGAACGGGAATTTCATCCCTTTCGGCAGCATGCCTTTGAGCCCTTTCAGACCGCCTTTGGGGCCTTTCGGACCCATCATGGATGAGAATTGCTTCATCATTTTTTTCATGTCGTCAAACTGCTTGATCAGCCGGTTCACTTCCGCAACGGAAGTCCCGCTTCCTGTCGCGATCCGTTTACGACGGCTATGGTTGAGGATTTCAGGCTTGCGCTTCTCTTCCTTCGTCATCGATTTGACGATTGCCTCGACGCGCCCGATTTGTTTCTCGTCGACCTTGAGGTTCTTCATGTCCTTCATTTTGCCCATGCCGGGCATCATGTCGAGGAGCTGATCGAGCGGTCCAAGCTTGCGTACCTGCTCCATCTGCTCCAGAAAGTCCTCGAACGTAAACTCAGCCGTACGCATCTTGCGTTCCATCTCGGCGGCCTTCTCGGCGTCAATGCTGGACTGCGCCTTCTCGATCAAGGACAGCATATCGCCCATGCCGAGAATACGTGAAGCCATCCGTTCCGGATGGAAAGGCTCAAGCGGCTCGATCTTCTCGCCGGTAGCGGCGAACTTGATCGGACAGCCTGTAACTGCTTTGACGGACAGTGCGGCACCGCCGCGCGTATCTCCGTCAAGCTTCGTGAGCACGACGCCCGTCAGCTCGAGCTGACTGTGGAAGCTCTGTGCGACGTTTACTGCCTCTTGACCCGTCATGGCATCGACAACGAGCAGCACTTCGTCCGGCTTCGTTACTTCATGAATTTGACGAAGCTCCATCATGAGCGCTTCATCGATATGCAGGCGGCCCGCGGTATCGATAATGACATAGTCATGACCATTGTCTTTGGCAAGCTGCAAGCCTTGGCGCGCGATTTCAACCGGCGAGGTTTGATCGCCGAGCGTAAAGACCGGAACGCCGATCTGCTCACCCAGAACCTGCAGCTGTTTGATCGCAGCTGGACGATAAATATCGCCTGCGATAAGCAGCGGCTTGTGCTTGTCTTTGAGCAGCGATTTCGCCAGCTTCGCGGACGAGGTCGTTTTACCTGCCCCTTGCAAACCAGCCATCAGAATAACGGTCGGCGGCTTGTTCGCTTTAGCGAGCTTCGAATGTGTTCCACCCATCAGCTCGGTTAATTCTTTGTTAACGATATCGACGACGACCATGCCCGGCGTAAAGCTCTTCGTTAGTTCAAGGCCGACAGCGCGTTCCTTCACTTTCGCGATGAAATCCTTGACGACCTTGAAGTTAACGTCTGCTTCCAGAAGCGCCAGCCGAACTTCGCGCATGGCTTCGTTAACATCATCCTCCGACACTTTACCCTTGCCGCGCAATTTGCCGAATACGTTCTGCAGCCTGCTGGACAATCCTTCAAATGCCATGATCGTCACCTCCTTAAAGTTTTGTGAGCGAAGCACGAGCCGATTATTCGGCGAGTTAAAACAAAACTACTTCGTAAGCATGGGTATTGTTTTGGCAGTCACTGCTATGTAGCGATCTTGGCATCGTCGCGCAAACCCTGCGCGATGTCCCGCAGTTCCGAGCGAAGATCATCCTGCTGCATGACCCGCTCCGCCAATGCATCCAGCTTGCTAAGCCACTGCTCCGCTAATTGATGCTTCGCGAGCAGGTTAAGCTTGCTTTCGTAACTCTCAAGCACGGCTTCCGCACGTTTCACATGCTCATAAACGGCCTGTCTGCTAATATCAAACTCGGCTGCAATTTCGCCGAGCGAATAATCATCATGAAAATAATATTTTAGAAACGTCTGCTGCTTCTCTGTGAGCAGCGGCTCGTAGAAATCAAACAGCATATTAATCCGGTTTGTTTTCGCCAGGGCGTCATTTTCAGGGACTGTCATATCAGCCGCTCCTTTGCGTCAAGGCAATTGCCTTTACACCGATTCCACGACGATTATCATAACAAAGCCGTCTATATGCTGTCAAGTATATTTACTTGTCACCGTTTCATCGGCTTATTCGGATGCTTCAGTCTCATCCTCGGCTTGCTGCAGCAAGCCGCCGAATAACGCATGCACGAACTGCTCGGAATCGAATTCCTGCAGATCATCCATCTTCTCGCCTAAGCCGACAAGCTTCACCGGCAGATTCAGTTCGTTTCGGATGGCAATGACGATCCCGCCCTTGGCAGTACCGTCAAGCTTCGTCAAGACAAGACCCGTCACGCCGCTTTTCTCGCCGAACAGCTTCGCTTGGCTGAGCGCGTTCTGCCCCGTAGTAGCATCAAGTACCAAAAGCACTTCATGCGGCGCGCTCGGCACTTCACGCTGTATGACCCGGAAAATCTTATTCAGTTCTTCCATGAGATTATGCTTGTTTTGCAGTCGCCCTGCCGTATCGCAGAGCAGCACGTCAACGCCTCTCTG
This sequence comes from Paenibacillus sp. R14(2021), assembly GCF_019431355.1. Classification (NCBI taxonomy): domain Bacteria; kingdom Bacillati; phylum Bacillota; class Bacilli; order Caryophanales; family Paenibacillaceae; genus Paenibacillus; species Paenibacillus sp. R14(2021). Next base: position 377,301 of record NZ_CP080269.1, on the reverse strand, counting down.
CTTCGCCGCATGGACGGCGTCATACATAACCGCCGCCGGGTCTGCACCAGATTCCTGCTTGATAACATCGACGCCAACGCGCTTCCCCCAAACCTCCAGCTGCTCGATCGCTCCCGCGCGGAACGTATCGCCCGCCGCCAGCAGCACGCTCTTGCCTTCGTTCTTAAACTTATGAGCAAGCTTACCGATCGTCGTCGTTTTGCCTACTCCGTTGACGCCGACGAACAGAATAACGGTCATACCTTGGTCCGCCATGCGAAGCTCTTCTTTCGAGCTTCCCTTAAGCAGTCCGACTAGCTTCTCGGATAGAATTGGCTGCAGCTCCGCAGCATTCTCGATTTTGCGTATCTTCACTTCCGCGCGCAAATCATCGATTAACTGCATGACCGTATTGACGCCAACGTCCGCACCGATCAAAATTTCTTCTAGTTCCTCGTAGAACGCTTCGTCAATTTTTTTGCGGCGGGTAATCAGTTCCTCGATTCGACCGACGAACGCAGTCCTCGTCTTTGTCAAGCCTTCCTTGAAAATCGAGGTAACCGCTTCGGTTTTCTGGGCAATACTTTCTTTCAATCGTTTAAAGAAACTCATCTATGGACCTCCATCCCTTACTTGCAAAAGCCGGGCTTCGCTGCTTTCTACGCTTAGCTCCGGCTTCTTGTATACGTCTTTTATGCGATATTGGATGCAGTTATTATGCAGATACCGCTTCCTCATCCTCCAAACGAACGGAAACGAGCTTGGAAACCCCGCCTTCTTCCATCGTGACCCCGTAGAGCACGTCAGCTTCTTCCATCGTGCCTTTCCGGTGGGTAACGACGATAAACTGGGTCAGCTCCGAGAATTCGCGCAAATACTGCGCAAACCGGGCGACATTCGCTTCATCAAGCGCCGCCTCAACCTCATCGAGCACGCAGAATGGAACCGGCTTAACCTGCAAAATAGCAAACAGCAGCGCGATTGCGGTCAGCGCACGCTCGCCGCCGGAGAGAAGCTGAAGATTTTGAAGCTTCTTGCCCGGGGGCTGAGCCACAATATCAATACCGCTGTCCAGTACGCGATCCGGCTCCACCATAATTAGATCCGCGCGTCCACCGCCAAAAAGCTTGGCAAAGACTACGACGAAATGGCCGCGGATCGCTTCGAACGTTGTTTTGAACCGCTTGCTCATCTCTTCATCCATCTCGCGGATGACTTGATAGAGCGTTGTCTTCGCTTCGATAAGATCGTTCTTCTGATCATTCAGGAACGTATACCGTTCTTTGACGCGCTCATATTCATCAATCGCGCCAAGGTTAACTTCGCCAAGTCCGCTAATTCGGCGCTTCAGGTCACGTACTTCATTCTGGAGCGCAAGCACGTCCTCCGGAACAGGGTAGCGTTCCTTCGCCAGTTCATAGCTGAGCTCGTACTCTTCGCTCAGCTTGCGAAGCAGATTATCAAGCTCAACGTCGAGCCGGTTGACCGCGATCTCGATTTGACGAAGCTGATCTTCAACGCTGCGCAGCTGCGTACGCTGCTCCCTGGTCTCGCTCTCGCCCTGCTCCAGCTCGCGAATTAGATCCGCGCGTTCCGAACGCTTCAAATCCGTCTGTTCGGAGCAGCTTTCTTTCTTCAGCCGCAAGCCATTGAGCAGCTCCGTCTGCTTAACGCTCTCGTCGGCATGCTGACGCATCTCTTCTTCCTGCCGCTGCAGCATATCGCGAACACCGGACAACTCATGCTTCGCGCGTCCAATGTCTGAGCGGACCCTTGCAGCCTGGTCTTCAAATGACATTTTCTCCTGGTCGGTCTTGGCAAGCGCAATCTTCAGATCCGTCAATTGATCCTGCAACTGCTCCTTCGCGGACTCTCCGGCTTTCCGGCGCTCCTCCGCAATGCGGATCGCTTCCTGAAGCTTTGCTTCCTCCTGCGTCAAGATATCCAAACGTTCTTCCGCATCCTTCGCAGACTTGCTGATCTGCTGCTGTTCCGACTTATGACCCGCGCTGTCGGCTAGGAAGAGCTGCGACTGCTCATCCAGATGACGCTTCTCGTTATCGAGCTGCTGCAGCTCGGCACGCAGATGCTGCTCGTCAATACGCTGCTTCTCCCCTTGCGCGCGAAGATCGTCTACATTCTGATTGCGGATGGACTGTTCCTTGCGCAGGTCGCTGATCTTATCGCGAAGCTTCGTAATTTGACTATCCGTCGATTTAATTTCCTCTTCCAGCTGTTCGATCTGCCGCTGACGACCCAGCAGATTCGCGCCTTTCTTCTGCAAGCTTCCTCCGGTCATGGAGCCGCCAGCATTCACGACATCGCCTTCTAGCGTGACGACCCGAAAACGATACTGGATCTTGGCAGCAATCCGGTTCGCCTGCTCCAGCGTCTCCGAAATCAACACATTGCCAAGCAAGCTCTCCACGATATGACCGTACTTCGCCTCGCACGACACCAATTCCGCAGCAACGCCGACGAAGCCATCCATGCCGGCAATCGTTCTGCGATCATGGTCCGGAATATGACGACCGCGAATGACATCCAGCGGCAGGAACGTTGCCCGTCCCAGCTGACGCTGCTTAAGGAAGGCAATTGCCGCCCGCGCGCTCCGCTCATCGCTCATAACGACATGCTGCAAAGCGCCTCCGAGCGCGGTTTCAATTGCCAGTTCGACTTTCTCCGGCACACGCACGAGTTCGGCGACCGCGCCGTGCACGCCCTCAACCCCGCCTGTCGTACGCCTAGAAGCCTTCAGAATTTCCCGTACGCCTTGCATGAAGCCGTCTAGGTCATCCTGCATTTCCTTCATTGTATCTCGGCGAGAGGTGAGCGCCTCCAGCTTCTGCTCCCATTTACGCACGGCAAGCTGCGCTTCTTCCAGCAGCTTCTGCCCGTTTTGCAGTTGTTCGGCTTCACTGATATAACGATTGCGCATATGGTTGATGTCGGCCAGCGTCGTCTCCAGCTTCTGCTGCAGCTCCGTCCGTCTCGCAGTGAGCCGCTCGTGCTGCTCCTGCCATTTGGCATGCTCGTCCCCAAGCCGCTCCATCCGGCGCTGCAAAGCTTCTTCCTGCTGCAATGCGTAGCGAATTTCGTTTCGAAGCTGCGCCATCGTGCTCAGCACGTCAAGGAGCTCGCCTTTCAGCGACTCTTCCGCATCGCCCGAAGCCGATGCATTCGTGCCAAGAAGCTGGGCTTCCTCTTCGGACAGTTTCTTTCTTAGCGACGCAAGCTCGCTGTCAAGAAGCGCCGCTTTGCTTCTGAACTCCGCCTCTTCCTTCGTCAATGCGCCAATGCGCTCATTCTGAGCAGCTAAGGTCGCTTGGAGCTGTGAACGGTTTTGCTCCAGGTTGCGCTTTCGTTCCTTGAGAACCTCGCCATAGCCTTCGCATTTCTCGTATTCCTCGCTAAACTGCAGCATGGATTCATGTAATCGGTCCAAAACTTCCTCCAGCTCGCGAAGCTTCTGACGATCCTTCTCGAGTATTGCGTCATGTTTACTGACTACGGTCGAAAGCGTTAATTGCTCTTCCTGCAGCTTCGACATACGCGTGTTGGACGCCGTCCAATTGGTGTGCACGTTTTCAATATTATGTACATAAAGAGAAATCTCCGCGGATTTCAATTGATCCCTGAACTGCTTGAACTGCCTTGCCTTCTCCGATTGCACGCGAAGCGGCTCAACCTGGTCTTCCAGCTCCGTAACCAAGTCATGAATACGCAGTAGATTGGATTCCGTATCCTCGAGCTTCTTCTGTGCTTCGCGTTTGCGGGATTTGTACTTCACGATCCCCGAAGCCTCTTCGAAAATCCCCCGCCGATCCTCGGAGCGCGTGCTCAAAATCTCTTCAATGCGGCCTTGTCCGATAATGGAATACGCTTCCTTGCCGATCCCCGTATCCATGAACAATTCCGTTATATCCTTCAGACGGCAAGACTGCTTGTTGATCAAATACTCGCTGTCGCCGCTGCGGTGAACACGTCTCGTGACCGTCACTTCGTTATAGTCAAGCGGCAGCGCACCATCGCTGTTGTCCAGCGTCAGGGATACCTCGCCAAAGTTGACCGCTTTGCGCGCGTCGCTTCCCGCGAAGATGATATCCTCCATTTTGCCGCCCCGAAGACTCTTGGCGCTTTGTTCGCCAAGTACCCATCGGATGCTGTCGCTGATATTGCTTTTGCCGCTGCCATTCGGGCCCACGACCGCCGTAATGCCGCGAACGAATTCCAGTTCCGTCTTGTCGGCAAACGATTTAAATCCGGCTAACTCAATCCTTTTCAGGAACATCGCTTACCTTCACCTCAACGCTTATTGTACCATAACTGTTCAAAAAGTTCAGGTCGAAATCCGTCGAAAAAAGTCACTGCACGGCTGATCCAGCGGCTTTACCATGTCCATATCCGACCTTTTTTCCATACGGAAGCATCGCGCAAAGAAATGAAAAAATCCCGGTTACCAGTGGTGACCAGAATTTTATGGTTCATGATTATCCTTTATTTCATTAGTTTGCGCCATGCTTCAGCGGCCGCTTGCTGTTCGGCCTCTTTCTTCGTTCGTCCGCTTCCTGTTCCGTAGGCGATGTCGCCGATAAAAACGGTGACTACGAACTCCCGGTCGTGCGCCGGTCCGCGTTCTTCAGCGATCCGATACTCGATCGGGCCCATGCCGGCCTGCTGTGCTTTCTCTTGCAGCGTCGACTTGAAGTCCTTCCCAAGCATAACCCCGTCGTTGTCGATATGAGGAAACATATGCAACGCAAGAAACTCCCGGACTGCATCCAAACCTTGGTCTAAATAGATCGCTCCCACGAAAGCCTCGAACAAATCGGCAAGCAATGCGGGACGCTGTCTTCCGCCAAGTTGCTCCTCGCCGCGTCCAAGCAGGATATGCGAGCCAAGATCCAGCATTTCCGCAAACCTTGCTAATGACGGCTCGCATACGATCGATGCGCGCATACGGGTCAACTGTCCTTCAGGACGTTCCGGGAACGTACCGTAGAGATACTCGGAAACCGTTAATTGCAAAATCGCGTCGCCGAGAAACTCAAGACGTTCATTATGCTCCGTTGCACTCTGCCGATGCTCATTAACGTAGGAAGTGTGAGTGAATGCCTGCTTCAACAGCTTCGTCGTACGAAAACGGAGCTGCAGACGAAGCTGCAGCTCATCAAACTTATCATGCTTCATACTTTTTCATCACGATCGTCGCGTTATGGCCGCCGAAACCAAACGAATTGGAGAGCGCATAGTTCACATCTGCTTTACGCGGCGTGTTCGGCACATAATCTAAATCACATTCCGGATCCTGGTTATCCAAATTAATCGTTGGCGGAATAATACCGTTCACGAGCGTCAAACCTAAGATAACCGCTTCAACGCCGCCAGCAGCGCCGAGCAGGTGGCCTGTCATCGATTTCGTCGAGCTTACCGCCACCTTGTAGGCGTGCTCGCCAAACGTTTTCTTAATCGCAGTCGTCTCCGATCTGTCACCAACCGGCGTCGACGTTCCATGTGCGTTGATATAGTCGATCTGAGACGGCTCAATCCCGCCGTCGCGAAGCGCCTTCACCATGCAGCGGGCTGCGCCGTCCGGGTCGGGTTCCGTCATGTGATGGGCATCGCCGCTCATGCCGTAGCCGACGACTTCCGCATAAATGCGGGCGCCGCGCTTCTGCGCATGCTCAAGCGATTCCAGCACCACTACGCCGGAGCCTTCTCCCATAATAAATCCGTCGCGCTCGACGTCGAACGGACGCGATGCTTTGCTTGGCTCATCATTGCGCGTAGACATTGCCCGCATGGAGCAGAAGCCTGCCAAGCCCGTCGGTCTAATTGTCGCTTCCGCGCCGCCGCAAATCATCATGTCGGCATCGCCGCGTTGAATGAGCTTGTACGAATCGCCGATGGAGTGTGTGCCGGTTGCACAGGCTGTAACAGCAGTGCTGTTCGGTCCCTTCGCTCCTGTTGTCATCGATACTTGTCCGGATGCCATATTCGCAATCATCATTGGAATGAAGAACGGACTTACGCGTTTCGGACCTTTCTCCAGCAAAATGTTATGCTGGTCTTCCCACGTGCCCAGGCCGCCGATACCGGAACCGATCATAACGCCGACGCGTTCTGCGTCTACATCTTCACCGATGTTAATGCCGGCATCCTTCACGGCCAATTGACTCGCTACGACCGCGAACTGCACGAAGCGATCCATGCGGCGAGCTTCTTTCTTATCAATATTATAATCTTCCGGATTGAAATTTTTAATTTCAGCCGCAATGCGAGTCGGATATTCGGAAACATCAAACGCTTCGATTAAAGAGACGCCTGACTTTCCTTCCATCAAATTACCCCAAAACGTATCCAGTTCGGAACCGAGCGAAGTCATAACCCCCATGCCCGTAACGACAACTCTCTGTTTCATCTCTATTCACCTCTGATGGGAAACTCAAACCCTGGAATCTATTTATGAAAACGCAAAAGCGCTTTATACCCGTACATTAATGAAGCAGCATGTCTCGAAATATGGAGAGAAGTCCCGCTTTAGCCACGGGACTTGTCATTGCTTATTACTTAGCCAGAGAAGATATGTAGTTCACTACTTCTCCCACACTCGTAATTTTCTCTGCATCTTCATCAGAGATTTCCATATCGAATTCATCTTCCAGTTCCATGACCAATTCAACGACATCAAGAGAGTCTGCTCCAAGATCTTCTTTAAACGAAGCCTCTAGCGACACTTCCGACTCGTCAACGCCAAGGCGGTCGACAACGATGCGCTTTACACGATCATATACATCGGACATCCGGTTCACCTCCTCCATGGTATTATACGAGAATTACGGACAAAATGCCATACATCAAACACGTGCTTCCGTCTGCCCGCCGCTTCTTGGAGCGCTACATGTACATACCGCCGTCGACATGAATCGTCTGGCCTGTCATATACACAGCTGCGCTGGATGCCAGGAAACGAACCGCCGAAGCGATATCCTGCGGATCGCCAAGGCGAGCCAGCGGAATATCTGCAGTCAGCTTCTCGCGCATCTCCTGCGGCAGCTTGTCCGTCATATCCGTCTGGATAAAGCCCGGCGCGACACAGTTCACTGTAATTCCGCGGGATGCCAGCTCGCGGGCGGATGCTTTCGTTAAACCGATGACGCCGGCTTTCGCCGCGACATAGTTAGCCTGCCCCGGATTGCCAAGCACGCCTACGACCGAGGAAATATTAATGATTCGCCCCGAACGCTGCTTCATCATTTGGCGAGTGACCGCTTTAATGCCATTGAATACGCCTTTAAGGTTTGTTTCAATGACTTGGTCAAACTCCTCTTCCTTCATACGCATGATTAGATTGTCACGGGTAATACCTGCATTATTCACCAAAATGTCGATGCTGCCAAACGTTTCGACGACTTGCTTCACCATGCCGTCGAATTCGTCGGACTTGCCAACGTTCGCTTGCAGTACCAACGAACGGCGCCCAAGCGCTTGAATGGCTTCCGCCGTCTCCGCTGCAGCTGCTTCGCTGCCGGAATAATTGATGGCTACGTCGGCACCGGCTTCTGCGAGCGCAATGGCGATGGAACGACCGATGCCGCGCGATGCTCCGGTTACGAGCGCGATTTTTCCTGATAGGTCTGCGAACAAGTGGATCGCCTCCATAAAGTTGTAATAACCCCCTAAATCCCCCTGGAAGGGGGACCCCAAGGGCCCCGGCCCTCTGGACACCCTGAATGGGATAACGTATGTGCTGCAGAGTAGCGCTCCCGTGTGGGCGTGTGCTTAGCCCCGCTTTCGTCCCTAACGGGACACGCTGTACGTTTGGCGCTCGCGATCTGCCTGCTGTCCCTTGCGGGACCATGGTAACGTGATCGCCGATGAGACGGAGATAAGCCGATGAGAGCTTGTGCTCACTTTCGTCCCTTTGGGACACGCTTTACCTGGGTGCATAGAGCCGGTCAGCCTGCGCCTTTGGCTGGCTTCTTGGGCCGATGGATGTTTGTTCATCGGCTTTTAAGTGCATGCTGCCTGCGGCAGAAGGTCAAAAGCCGGACAGCCTGCGCCTTTGGCTGGCTTCTTGGGCCGATGGATGTTGCTCATCGGCTTTTAAGTGCATGCTGCCTGCGGCAGAAGGTCAAAAGCCGGACAGCCTGCGCCTTTGGCTGGCTTCTTGGGCGATGATTGTTGGCTCATCGGTCTGCTGCCTGCGGCAGAAGGTCAAAGGATGGGCTAGAGTGCTACGGCTTTCAGTGCTTCAAGGCTGTTGACGGGAATGACCGTGACCGTCTTGTCGATTTTCTTGATTAGGCCGGCGAGTACGGTTCCTGAACCAATTTCGACGAAGGTGTCTACACCTTGATCGATCAGATAACGTACGCTGTCTTCCCATAGAACTGGGGAGTACACCTGTTCTGCCAACAGCTTGCGAATTTCGCCGCTGTTCGTAACCGGCTGTGCCGTTACGTTCGCGATGACCGGAACGGCCGCATCTGCGAATGTGACGGAAGCAAGCACGCTTTCGAGCCGCGCTGCGGCCGGTTTCATCAACGAGGAATGGAACGGTCCGCTGACTTCGAGCGGAATGACCCGCTTCGCGCCGGCTTCCTTGCCCCGTTCGACGACAGCTTGCACACCTGCAGCCGTTCCGGATACGACGATCTGGCCCGGGCAGTTGACGTTAGCCAGCTCTACCGCGCCAGCGTCGGCTGATGCCGAAATACACAGCGCCGCCAGCGCTTCGCGTTCTGCGCCGAGCACGGCTGCCATTGCGCCTTGGCCGCTTGGTACTGCTTGCTCCATAAACTCGCCTCTGGCCCGCACCGTGCGAATCGCATCCTCATAAGAGAGGGCTCCAGCCGCGACTAGTGCGCTGTATTCGCCCAAGGAATGGCCTGCAACGTAATCCGGCTTCAAGCCGTGTTCCTTGAGTGCCTCCAGCAGTGCGATACTAACCGCAAGCAGTGCAGGCTGCGTGTTAGCTGTCTGTTTCAGTTGCTCTTCAGGACCTTGAAAAATAATCTCGCTTAATTTGAAGCCCAGCGCTTCATCTGCAGCGTCAATGATTGCGCGGGATGCAGGGAATGCTTCGTAGACATCCTGGCCCATGCCGACGGCTTGCGCGCCTTGGCCGGGGAAAACAAATGCGATTTTGCCCATATGACTGCACCTCCGACTTGTTAAAAAATTATGCTTCACTGAGTAGCTCAAAAAAATTAAGAATGGATGATTACCATACGAGAACGGATGCGCCCCACGTTAAGCCCCCGCCGAACCCAACAAGCACCAAACAGTCGCCTTCGTTGACGCGGTTTTGCTCGACTGCCTCGGCAAGCGCGATCGGAATAGAGGCCGCCGAGACGTTGCCGTATTTATCCAAGTTGATCATGGCTTTCTCTTCCGGTAAATTCAAGCGGTTCAGCGCCGATTGAATAATGCGGACATTTGCCTGATGCGGGATCAGAAGATCGATTTCGCTCTTCTCCATTCCCGCCTTGCGAAGCGCCTCTTCTGCCGCGCTGCCCATGATACGGACGGCGAATTTGAATACCTCACTGCCGGCCATATAAATGAAATGCTGCTTGGATGCGATACTCTCCGTCGAGGAAGGCAAACGCGAACCGCCGCCGCTGAGGCAAAGCAATTCGCCGCCTGAGCCGTCGGCTCCAAGCTCGAAGGATTTGAAGCCGCGTCCTTCCGGCACTTTACCAAGTACGGCAGCACCTGCTCCGTCGCCGAAGAGAATACAAGTATTCCGGTCGGTATAATCCGTAATCCGGGACAGACATTCAGCCCCGACAACGAGTACATACTTATACATGCCGGTTGCAATCATATTCGACGCCGTGGCCAGCCCGTAAATGAAGCCGGAGCAGGCTGCTGAGAGATCGAATGCCGCCGCTTTCTTAGCGCCAAGCTTCTCTTGCACCAAGCATGCCGTGGAAGGGAAGAAGGTATCCGGCGTGATCGTCGCCACAATGATGAGATCCAGATCCTCGGCCGTAATTCCCGCAGCCGCGATCGCAATCTTCGAGGCTTCGAAAGCCAAATCCGACGTAGCCTGCTCGGCCGCCGCAATGCGGCGCTCCTTAATGCCGGTTCGAGTTACGATCCACTCGTCATTCGTTTCAACCATTTGTTCCAGCTCTTGATTCGTTAATATACGCTCGGGCACGTACTTGCCAGTGCCGATAATGCCTACGGGATGTAGCTTCATGGTCCCACTCACTTCCTGCTGATTTCCGCTGCAATTGAAGAAACTAAATTGCTCTCAATCGCTAATTTGGCTTGCCGCACCGAATTTTTGACGGCTTTGACATCCGAAGAGCCATGACATTTTACCACAAGACCATTAACGCCGAGAAGCGGTGCGCCGCCATGCTCCGTATAATCCATTTTCTTGCGAAGCAGACGTAATTTCGGCTGTACGACGGCCGCAGCCAGCTTAGACAGCAGAGAGCTCGTAAATACGTCGCGAATCGTCTTGAAAAGCGTTCCGGCCGTACCCTCCATTGCCTTTAGCATAATGTTGCCCGCGAATCCGTCGCACACGAGCACATCGCAATTGCGAACCAGCACATCGCGCGCCTCCACGTTCCCGATAAAATGAATCGGCGCCGATTCCAGCAGCTCATAAGCCGCTTTCGTCAGCTCATTGCCTTTCATCGCTTCCGTGCCGACATTAAGCAATCCGACGCGCGGCTTGCTCATGCCGTTCATTTTGGCTCTGTAGATGCTGCCCATAATGGCGTATTGAAGCAAGTGCTCCGGCTTTGCATCCATATTCGCGCCAAGATCAAGCGCCAGAACGCCTTTATCGTCCATCGTTGGGAGCATCGTGACGAGCGCCGGACGCTCAATGCCTTCAAGTCTTCCCACGACGAGCAGACCGGTCGTCATCAGCGCTCCCGTATTGCCTGCAGACAGCATGGCCTCTGCCTGCCCCTCACGAACCAGCTGCCCGGCCATCACCATCGAGGAATTCTTCTTCCGGCGAACCGCTTTTACCGGTTCGTCATCCGGGCCTATTACGTCGTCTGCATGAACGATTTCAATGTTCGACGGCACTTTAGCGCCTAGATGCAGCTTAATTTGTTCCGTATCTCCAACCAGAAGGATGTGAACCTCCGGCCATTCCAATGCCGCTTCCAATGCGCCTTTTACGATTAACGAAGGAGCATGGTCGCCCCCCATCGCATCAATTGCGATCCGCACCATCCATACCTCCTTCGATGACCGACTCGCCTGCGGAACGATAAATGACAAAATTGCCTTGAAACACCATTTCGTCGCCTACATAAGAGATAACCTCAACCTTGGCTTTGCTTCGTCCACCCGAGATGGATCTCACGTAAGCTTTGGCAATGCATTTCTCGCCAAACTGTACAGACCGGACAAATCGAATGTCCGCAGCAGCCGTCAGAGCGATTTCGTCGTTAATAACCGCGACCGCCAGTGAATTCGCTTGGGCGAAGACGTGATGGCCGCGGGCAATGCCCGTTCTAGAGAATACATGCTCTTGTCTGATTTCAAAAATAGAAATGCCGCTTTGGTCCAGCTGCAAATCAACAATATCTCCGATTACCTCGTGAAGCGGCAGGGAACGGACCGGATCATAGGAGCGTTCCGCCATTAATTTCATCCGCTCGCGCAGCTCGGGTATTCCTAGCTCCAACCGGTCAAGACGAACCGTTTGAATGCTGACTTTCAACTGACGCGTCAATTCCTGATCCGTAATAAACGGATTATCTTCAATAAGCGAGGATAACAGCTGGTGCCGTTCTCGTTTCGGAAGCCGTTCGATGATCCGCACCGCCTTTGCCCGTCGTTCTAAGTATTAGTCGCAGTACCGCGCTTATGCGGTAATCCGGTCGCTGCTATGCCTGCGCCGTGCGTTTATGAAGTCTGCTATTATAACCAGGTACTAACAGTATATAGAAGATCGCTGCTCCGCGCAATGTCGAGGACAGCCCCCGGGCAAAAAAATGGCACCTCATCCGTGGATGAGGTGCCATTCCAGCCATTAAAAGAATAGCACCTCATCCTCGATGAAGTGCTATCCGTGTCATTCAAACTATTGTTTGATGATCTCTCGTGATTTGTATGTTCCGCAAACTTTGCATACACGGTGAGCCAATTTCAACTCTCCGCATTGCTCACATTTCACCATACCCGGCACCGCCAGTTTGAAATGCGTGCGGCGTTTGTCACGACGAGTCTTGGATGTTCTACGTTGTGGTACTGCCATGTTTCCCACCTCCTTAACAGAATTGCATGAAGCGGCTCCCTAAGCAGTACGCTTCTAACGCTAGTTATTCCTTGAACAAATCTTTCAAAGCGGCAAGCCTCGGATCAATGCGATCTTTGGAGCATCCGCAATTTTGCTCGTTTAAGTTGCTGCCGCATGTGTGGCAAAGTCCCTTGCAGTCTTCGTCACAAAGCGGTACGAATGGCAGGGCCAGCATCAGCATTTCTTCCAAGAGCGGTTCAAAATCCAGCTTGTCCTCTTCGACCGGCGTGATCTCTTCCTCTTCAGAACCGTCCATCGCCGCAGCGGGCTTGAATCGTTCATGAAAGGGAATGACCACATGTTCGGTTGTCGGGTCCAGGCAGCGTGAGCAAGCCAGTACCACATCGATGGACAGTTCGCCCTCCACATGAGCTATTCCGTCTTCGCCCCAGGCTGTCATTCGAACGGTCATCGGACTTGCGCTGATGAAATCCTTGCGCACTTGCTGCAGCCAGTCTGAATTCAGACTTGACTCATAAGGAACTTTCAAACCTTTGGCTGCTAATTCTCGAACATGAATCTCCATACTATCACTCCAAACAAACAAAGTTTATTATATCTATTATTGAATCATTTTGTCAACAATTTCACGTCGTGATATAGTGACAAATATACATTGCCTGTACGGAGGTCAGCTTATGCGCACGGTTGGGATCATTGTTGAGTATAACCCATTTCATAACGGACATCACTATCATTTGCAGCAATCGCTAAAAATAACGGAAAGCGATGCGGTCGTCGCCGTCATGAGCGGCCATTTCCTGCAGCGCGGAGAGCCTGCGCTGCTGAATAAATGGACGCGCGCCGAGATGGCGCTTCGAGGCGGCTGCGACGTGGTTATCGAGCTGCCCGTCGCCTATTCGACGCAGGCGGCGGAGTGGTTCGCCTACGGCGCTTGCGCGCTGCTGGAGGCGACGGGCGTCGTAGACGCGCTCTGCTTCGGGAGCGAAGCGGGCGATATAGCGCCGCTTCGCCGCGTGGCGCGGCTGCTCGCGCATGAGCCCGAATCGTTCGGGCGGCTCATGGCGGATGAACTGCGGACCGGCGCCAGCTATCCCGCTGCTTACAGCGGCGCGGTCCGCGCGTTCATGGCCGCAGCGGACGATCAAGAAGCGGCGGCATTCGCGTTCGAGCAGCCCAACAATACGCTGGGGCTGCATTATTTGCTGGCGCTGGAGAGGCTCGGCAGCGCCATTGAACCGTTCTCTCTGCGGCGCGAGAAGGCGGGCTACTCGCAGACCAGCATAACCGACGCGCAAATCGCAAGCGCGACGGCCATCCGCAAGCTCGTTGCGGAATCGGCGTCGCCGGAGCATGCGGCCCCGTTCGTGCCGCCCTCCACGATGGAGCTGCTGCTGCGCGACCATGCCGCCGGACGCGGGCAGAACAGCTGGAAACAGTACGCGCCGACGCTGTTCCATAAGCTTGTAAGCGAATCCGTGTCAGACTTGGGCGGATATTACGAGATGAACGAAGGCTTGGAATATCGCGTAAAGCGAATACTGCCGAAGCTTGGCGACATCGCCTTCGAAACGCTGCTCGAGCAGTTGAAGACCAAGCGTTACACGCGAACGAAGCTTCAGCGAGCCATGCTCGCCGTCCTGCTTGGGCACCGCAAGGAACTGCTTGCGCCGGACCGCCTTCGAAGCGGCATCCAGTACATTCGCGTGCTCGGCTACAGCCCCCGCGGACAAGAACTGTTAAAGCGGATGCGTAAATCCGCTAAGCTCCCGATTCTGAGCAGCGCCGCGAGCGCTGACGGGATGCTTCCTTATCTGGAGCTCGATATTCAGGCCACTTCCGCCTATGCGCTCGGCTGGAAGGATGCGGGACCGCGGGATTTATTCCGGGATTACTACGAGAAGCCGATCACCATCTAGAGCTTCGCTGGTCTAACCGGCGAAAGACAAGCGTAAACATGTAGTGGCCCCTGTTTGTCCGGCGCTACTTTGTGCTATGGAGTGAGAACACATGACACGCACGCTGATTCTTGCCTTCTTATCAATCCTGCTCGTCGCTTCTATTATTATAAAGCCCGACGAAGCATTCCAAGCATCCCTGCAAGGCCTGACAGTCTGGTGGAATATCGTATTCCCCGGACTGCTTCCTTTCCTCACGCTGCTGGAGCTCATGCTCGCCTTCGGCGCCGTACATGCCTTCGGCACTTTGCTTCAGCCGCTCATGCAGCGGCTGTTCCATCTTCCAGGCGAAGCCGGAATCGCGCTTGCGCTGGGCTGGACAGGCGGGATCCCCTGCGGTGCGGATGCGGCAGCTGCCTTGAAACGCGACGGAACGCTTACCGCCGCGCAAGGAAATCGCCTGCTCGCGCTTGCTCATATGCCTAATCCGCTATTCATGCTGCTCGTCGTCGGCACGGGCTTCCTGCATCGGCCGGCGCTCGGGGCCGCAATTCTCATTACCGTTTGGTCAAGCGCGCTCTTGGCTGCTCTAGCATCCGCCATTCTTACAAAACGGCATGACCGGCAAATCAAAGGCGATTCCAATAACAGCGCATCAAGCGGGCTGCTCCGCAGAGCAGCTGCCGCCATGCGGGAAGCCCACAACCGCGACGGACGATCCTTCGGGAAGCTGCTAGGAGACGCCGTTACAACTTCCGTCTACAAGTTGATGGCGATCGGCGGGTTCATGATTCTGTGCGCCGTGCTCGTTCGGCTGCTCCAGCCTCTCATTCCCGGCATCGTGCCTGCTTTTCTGCTGCCAGGACTTGTTGAAAGCCATCTCGGCGCATACGCTGCGGCAACAGCCGCATTCAAGGGAGGCGCGCCTTGGAACGCCGCTGCGGCCGCCGCCGTACTCAGCTGGGGAGGCCTAAGCGCCCTCCTGCAAGCCGGGACTTCGGTCGCAGGAAGCGGACTGTCCTTGCGATCGCTCGCCGCTGCCCGCATCTGTCAAGGTTTCCTGTCGTTTCTTCTGACCCTCGCCTTGTGGAAACCACTAACAGCGCTGTTCGCTCGAATTTCCCCTGCCATGCTCCCCGCAATGGGACAGCACGAAAAGACAGGCTCTGCCCCAACCGCAATCGTCCATGCCGGCGATCTGCAGTCATTGTGGCCATTCATGCCTGCCTTGCTGCTTCTGTTCGTCTCCCTGCTGCTGCTGCTCTCATTCCTCTCGGCGGCAGCTTCGAAGCTGCGGTTGCGATGATGCCTCAGTCAGCAAATTTCGCGATTAACGCTGCTCTCACTTCATCTGGAACCAAATCCTGCACGTTGCCTTTAAACATCGCGATTTCTTTGACGATGCTGGAGCTTAAATAGGAATATTTGGGATTCGTCATCATAAAAATCGTCTCGATCTCCTCATCCAGCTGATGATTCGTAGAGGCCATCTGAATCTCGTATTCGAAGTCCGTCACCGAGCGAATGCCGCGCACGATAACATGAGCTTCGCTTGCTCGCATGAAATGAACGAGCAAATCTCTGAAGCTGTCGACCGACACGTTAGGCAAGTCCGACGTGACCTCGGCCAGCAGCGCCTTGCGCTCATCTACAGTAAACAACGGTTTCTTGCTCGTATTATTCAGCACAGCCACGATTAAATGGTCAAACTGCTTTGCCGCCCGTCGGATAATGTCGAGATGCCCGCAGGTGACGGGATCGAAGCTGCCAGGATAGACGGCAACGCGGTGGCCGGGCAAGCGCGGTGTTGCGTTTGGTGCTTTCATGCGTTCTATTCCTCCATCTTACACGTTCTCTTCTGTCTGCTCGGGTTCCGCTTCGAAGCGGTAAATAGTTACGGCCGTATCGCCGTACTGCGAATGACGCACTTGTCTGAACCGCGCAATGGACGCCGGGTATGCATGTTCGGCATCGTGCTCAACTACAATGGCAGCGCCTTCCTCAAGCAGCTCACGATCGGCCAATTCAGCAATCAACACGTCCATATCCCGCATCCGATAAGGCGGATCCAAGAATACGACACCAAACTTTATGCTTCGTTTTGCCAGCGCTTTAACCGCTCTGACCGACTCGGTTCGATAGATCTCGGAACGATCCGTCATGCCAGCTGTCTGCACGTTCTGCTTAATCACTTCAATGCTGGTTCCGTCCAAATCGACGAATACCGCCCGGTCTGCCCCTCTACTGAGCGACTCGATGCCGAGGCCGCCTGTTCCGGCAAACAAATCTAGTGTCCAGCCGCCGTCGAAATAAGGACCGATCATGCTGAAAATCGCTTCTTTCACTTTATCGGTGGTCGGGCGTGTGTTCTTGCCCGGTACCGCTTTTAAAGACCGGCCTTTCGCCGTGCCTGCGATAACTCTCAAAGCCGACTTGCTCCCTTCGCCTTATCCTTCCCAAACCACTTAGTATAGTAACATAATTCGCGCGACAAGTTAATTACTGCTTGTCTCTGCTTCTTCGGAAATGTCAAAAAAGACGCTCTGCCCGAAAGCAAAGCGCCCCTTCCTATTATTAAGCGTAGTGGCAAGCAGCCCAGTGGTTCGGTTCCACTTCGCGGAAAGCCGGAACTTCGGCAGCGCATTTCTCCGTTGCAAACGGACAACGCGTGCGGAAATGACAGCCGCTAGGCGGGTTGATCGGGCTCGGCAAATCGCCTGTGAGTACCATACGATCTTTCTTTTCTTCAACATCGGGATCCGGAACCGGAATGGCCGACATCAATGCTTTCGTGTAAGGATGCTTCGGATTCGCGTAGAGCTCTTCGCTCTCCGCCAGTTCCACCATCTTACCCAAGTACATAACCGCTACGCGGTCACTGATATGTTTAACCATTGCAAGGTCATGCGCGATAAACAAGTACGTCAGGCCAAAATCACGCTGCAGATCCTGAAGCAGGTTGACAACCTGCGCCTGAATCGATACGTCAAGCGCCGAAATCGGCTCGTCGCAGACGATGAATTTCGGATTAACGGCAAGCGCGCGCGCGATACCGATCCGTTGACGCTGGCCGCCAGAGAATTCATGCGGATAACGCGAAGCATGATCCGGACGAAGACCTACGCGGTCAAGCAGGCGCTCGACTTGAAGCTTGCGATCTTTGCTGCTACTTGCCAAACCGTGGATATCCAGCGGCTCGGCGATCAAGTTTTCAACCGTCCAACGCGGGTTGAGCGAAGCGTATGGATCTTGGAATACCATTTGCATCTCACGGCGCAGCGCCTTCAGCTTGGAGCCGCGCGCCGACATAATGTTCTGTCCTTTAAAGTTCACGGCGCCGCCTGTCGGCTCGTATAAACGCAGAATCGTGCGTCCTGCGGTCGATTTACCGCAGCCGGACTCGCCTACCATGCCGAGCGTTTCGCCTTCGCGGATGCCGAAGGATAAATCGTTGACGGCTTTGAGCGTCTGATTGCCGCCCACTTGGAAGAACTTCTTCAGATGATCGACCTCAATCAATACCTCTTGCTTGCTCATGCTCCTACCTCCTCTTTACGAGCCGGATCGTGAAGCCAGCATCTAGCCGTCTGCGAGTCGCTGATGACGTAGTTGATCGGATCGTTGTCCACGCAGATCCGCATCGCTTCGTCGCAGCGTGCACAGAATGCGCAGCCCTTCGGAGGTGCCGACATATCAGGCGGCGTACCGAAGATCGGCACAAGCGGCTCGTCCTTTTTCTGGTCAAGACGCGGCAGCGAACGCAGCAAACCTTTCGTATACGGGTGCTGCGGGTTTTTGAAAATTTCTTGTTTGGTGCCTGTTTCTACGACTTTGCCTGCGTACATGACGACAACTCGGTCACACATCTCAGCAACGATGCCAAGGTCATGCGTGATCAGAATGATCGACGTGCCTGTCTTCTCCTGCAGTTCTTTCATCAGCTGCATGATTTGCGCTTGAATCGTAACGTCCAGTGCCGTAGTCGGCTCATCCGCAATCAGCAGCGACGGATTGCACGCAAGTGCAATTGCGATCATAACCCGCTGGCGCATACCGCCGGAGAACTGATGCGGATATTGGCGAACGCGGTCATCTGCATTCGGAATGCCGACAAGCGTCAACAGCTCAACCGCACGTGCCGTCGCTTTCGCCTGCGTCATCTTCTGGTGCTTGATCAATACCTCGGTAATTTGGCGGCCGACCGTCAGCGTTGGATTCAACGATGTCATCGGATCTTGGAAAATCATTCCAATCTCGTGACCGCGGATGCTCTCCATTTCCTTCTCGGATTTGGCAAGCAAATCCTGGCCCATAAATTCGATGGAGCCTTGCTTAAACACGCCCGGAGGCGTCGGTATCAACCGTAGAATAGATTGCGCGGTAACGCTCTTGCCGCTGCCGGACTCGCCGACGATGGCAACAGATTCCCCGCGATTGACTTCGAGATTCACACCGCGGACGGCTTGTACTTCCCCACCGCGCACGTGAAACGAGATATGCAAATCGTTAATACGAAGAATCGGATCGTTCATAAGCTCACTCCCAGCGCTGTTATTTTTTCATTTTCGGATCGAATGCATCCTGCAAACCGTCCCCGAAAATGTTAAAGGCTAGCATCGTAATACTGAGCAGCGACGCCGGAATGAACATCAGCCACGGATACAGCGTCCACGAAGACAACGCTTCGCCGATCAATGTACCGAGAGAGGATGCCGGCGACTGCACGCCAAGACCCAAGAAGCTGAGGAACGCCTCGGAGAAAATAGCCGAAGGCACCGACAGCGTCACTGTGACGATAATTGGTCCCAGTGTGTTTGGAATCAGGTGTTTAAACAAAATACGGGCACCGCTCGCGCCCATTGATTGTGCGGCAAGGACATACTCTTGGTTTTTCAACTGAAGAATTTGACCGCGAACAATCCACGACATCGTAATCCAGCCCGTAATCGACAACGCAACGATAATGGTCGTCAGGGACGAGCCCATAACGACGCTAAGCAGAATAACGACCAGCAAATGCGGAATCGCATACAGCACCTCGGCGAGCTTGTTCATCGCACCGCCAAGACGCTTGCCGGCATAGCCCATGATGCCGCCGTAAATAATACCGATAATTAGATCGAATAGCGCAGCTGCAACACCAACGGTCAAGGAAATACGTACGCCAAGCCACGTTCTCGTAAACAAATCGCGGCCGAGGTTGTCGGTTCCGAACCAGTGCTTGGAAGAAGGCGCTGCAAACGTATTATCCAGATCGTTCGTATACGACGTATACGGCGAGAGCATCGGACAAACGATGGAAAGCACGGCTATGACAATAACAATATACAAACCGGCCATCGCCCAGCGGTTGCTGCGCAGCTTTGACCAAGTAATTTGCCAAGTTGAGCGGCTTTCGGTTGCGATAACTTCAGCCTCTTGATGCTTTTGTTCCAAACGTTCAAATGGAGACGGGGCAGTTTGACTCATGATTTCACGACACCTCCGCTCATTTTGATACGCGGATCAACGATAATGTAAAGAATATCCGTTACAAAACGCGCTGCCATTAGAATAACGGCATAGAAAATTGTAATCCCCATAATAAGCGTATAATCCCGGTTAATGACGCTGTCAACGAAATAAGCACCGAGTCCAGGCAGACCAAAAATTTGCTCCACAACAACAGAGCCCGTAATAATGTTCGCAGTCATCGGTCCGAGGTATGTGACGACAGGTAAAATACCGTTACGCAGACCGTGCTGCCACAGAATAGCTGAAGGCGTCAAACCTTTGGCTTTAGCTGTACGAATATAGTCGGAAGTCAATACTTCCAGCATAGAGGAACGGGTAAGCCGAGCGATAAATGCGATTGGAAGCGTCGACAACGCGATCGTAGGAAGTACGTAGTCAAGCGGTCCCTCAAGTCCTGCAACGTGAAAAATAGGCACTTTAACCGCCAAAAAATATTGAATCATCGATCCAATAACAAAGTTTGGCACTGAAATTCCGATTACCGCGAGAAACATAGCCGAATTATCGACCAATTTGCGATGGCGAAGCGCAGCCATCATGCCTAGATATATACCTATGATTACAGATATGACGACTGCAATCGCACCGATTTTAAGCGATGTACCGAACGAATCCGTAATGATACTTGTTACAGTTCGGTTCTGGCTTTTCATAGACAAGCCAAGGTCAAACTGGAGCAGCTTTTCCATATAAATCAAATATTGAACGCCAAGCGGTTTATCCAACCCGTAGTGTGCCATGATGTTAGCTTTGATTTCGGGTGGAATTGCCTTCTCCTGCGTGAACGGGTCCCCAGGGACTGCATTCATCAAGAAGAAGGTTGCGGTGGCTAGAATTAGTAGTGAGAACACGATGTTAATGAGTTTACCACCCAAGTACCGAACCATCCTAAACACTCTCCAATCATAGAGAAGGGATATATATGGGTGTACCACATATATCCCTATGTCCCCTGAATTCTTATTGCATATTATTTTTCAATCGAGATACGCGTGTAATCAACGTTACCGCTGAAATCAATCGTGTAGTTTTTCACGTAAGGCTTAATCAGCTGCGCGGAAGAGTAGTAGTAAAGCGGCATGAGCGCCATGTTGTCGCCAACCAGGATTTTCTCCGCTTTCGCCATTGCGTCTACGCGTTTTTGTTGATCGGCCGTGCTGTAAGCTTCTTTAACCAGTGCGTCGTACTCTGGGTTTTTGAAGCCGATATCGTTGTTGCCGCCTTTGGATGTGAACATATCGATGAATGTCATCGGATCGTTATAATCCGCTCCCCAACCTGCGCGTGCAACGTCGTAGTTCAAGCTTTGACGGTTTTTCAAGAATACTTTCCATTCTTGCAATTCAAGCTTCGTGTCAATGCCGAGGTTTTCTTTCCACATGTTTGCAATTGCTTCCGCAACCGTTTTGTGAAGACCTTCGTTGAACGTAAGCGTGAATTCAGGCATTTTCGTCATGCCTTCTTCTTTCAAGCCTGCTGCAAGCAATTCTTTTGCTTTTGCAACGTCTTCTTTGAAGTAGTCGCTGTCTTTCACTTCGGAACGGTATTCGCCCTTCACGCCGTGGATACCAGTCGATACGAAGCCGTAAGCTGGAACTTCGCCTGCTTTTGTTACCTTATCTACGATGTCTTGACGGTTGATCGCCATCGAGAGCGCTTGACGAACCTTTGCATTATCAAACGGTTTCTTCGTGTTGTTGAAGTTGTAGTAGTACGTGCTTGCAATACCTTTAACGGACAATTCTTTATTGTTTTCTTGACGGAATTTAGCAAGTTGTTCAGGTGGAATTGCTCCTGTCGGCTTACCTGCCCAGTCAAGTTGACCCGTTTTGTACATGTTAAGCTCGGTGTTCGGATCTTTAACCATTACGAATTTAACGTTTTTAAGTTTGATGCTATCTTTGTCCCAATAATTTTCGTTTGGTACGAGTTCGATGGAATCGCCGTGTTTCCACGATTTCATTTTGAATGGACCATTGCTGATGTAGCCGTCCGCTTCAGCAAAGTTCGCATCCTTTTTCACAGGGAATGCTGTGAAGAACGCAGCGATGTTCAGGAAGTAAGGCGTTGGATTTTCCAGATCTACTTCCAGCGTGTTGTCGTTAACCGCTTTGACGCCGAGTTTGCCCGGGTCCGTGATATGATTCGGGTTATCCGTCGCAACATTGAAGTTTTGACCATTCTTAATGTAATAGAGCTGGTAAGCATAAGGAGCAGGAGGATTCAGGTTCGGATCGAGCGTACGTTTCCACGAATACTCAAAATCTTGTGCCGTAACCTTATCTCCGTTCGACCATTTTGCATTGTCGCGCAGATGGAACGTGTATTTCTTGCCGTCAGGGGATACGTCCCATTTCTCGGCAACCCCCGGTACGATGTTACCGGATGCATCGGTGCGAGTCAGACCTTCGAATAGGCCTGTAAGCACCGTAAAGGATACTTGGTCTTGCGCTTGCGAGACATCAAGACTTGGCGGCTCGGACGTAAGGTTCATCCGGAACGTTTGATCAGCACCCGATCCTGATCCGCTCTTTCCGCAGGCAGACAATATGCCTGTCACAACCAGCATAAGTGAAACCATGAACAACATTTTCTTCTTCATTCTTAAGAGCCCGCCTCCATACACAATAATATATTTTTTTAAACCTGTAGCCAATAATACAACTTTACTTGCAATTTGTAAAACACATTTTGAACAATTGTAAAGATTTTCTATCCTTTAGTGTTAATATAGTTAACACGGATATAACTGGCAACGCATTCACTCTCAACTCTCTGCTATCTTATAAATTCTCTTTAATATTATAACCACAATAAAAAAAACCACCACAGTCCAAATATTGGAACGTGGTGGTTTTTCGATTCATTATTGACTTGTTACTGCGTTATTTGCGCCAGTGTCGGGCGCTCCTGCAGCTTCTTGGTCATCCTTTTTTAACGTATTCGTAATTTGCGATTTTTTCTTCAAATCTTCCAACCAAGTTGTGGAAAGCTCGGAGATTTTGGATTGTATGATCTGTTCTTTAATCTCTTCTTTCTTCTCCGCTAGCGTTGCTGTCTTCGCTTCTTTGCGGTCCGTAACTTTGATGATGTGGTAGCCGTATTGCGATTGTACCGGCTCCGTCGTCATCTCGCCGACTTTAAGCGCGAAGGCCGCTTTCTCGAATGCCGGATCCATGGCGCCTTTGCCGAAGAACCCAAGATCGCCGCCTTTATCCTTGCTGCCTGGATCCGTGGATTTCTCTTTGGCGATCTGCGCGAAATCCCCGCCGTCCTTCAGCTGCTTGATGACCGCTTCCGCCTCTGCCTTCGTCGCAACGAGGATGTGGGATGCTTTCACTTGTTCCGGTTCATCGTATTGTGCTTTGTTCTGGTTAAAGTAATCTTCAATGTCCTTATCCGTCACTTTCACTTGCGGCTCGAGGATTTTGCGGATGCGAAGCTGCATCGGCGTTTGTTTCTTGAGATCATCCAGCGTCATGCTGGCTTGCTGCAAAGCGGATTGAAAGTCAGCTTCCGTCGGGAATCTCTTCTTGATGTTCGCGATTTCCTTATCTACATCGGCATCTGTGATGGCGATACCGGCTTTATCGGCCTCTTGTTTAACAAGCTCGTCTTGAATGAGGTTGTCCATCGTTTGGGCACCGCCCAATTTCACCATTTCATCGTACAGCCGATCTTTGGTAATGGCCACGCCATTTACAGAGCCAACGGCATCCTTGCTTGCACTGCCTCCAAACGGCGGTTTCACCAGTACAATCAGTAGAATAAGCGCAAGGCCCAAAGAAATGTACATCCATGCTTTGCCGCCGCTGCCCGCTGGCTTCGATGCTGGTTGATGAGCTTCGGTATGTTCACGGGAAGCTTCCTTCTCATCTTCTGTATCTCTCTCGCTGCGATCGTCTTCAGGTTCATCAGGCGTTTCTATTGCACGGACACCCTCTTGATTCTCATTCTCCACTGTCTGAAGTTCGTTTTCTTTCTTCAAATCTTTGTCATTATCTCTTTCGTTCAACTTGAAATCTCCCTTCCGGCATGTGAAATCGACTAACTCTACTGTGCCACTATAGCAGAAATCACTTTGTCAAACCTTAAGAAAAGATAAAAGTTGCAAATTGAATGATTTTGTCGTTATTGCCTCTTTCTTGGGAATTCGCCAGAAGCCGGGCCGACCCGATGCCGTGCGCCATCGTTCCGATCCCTGCCAACGAGTGTGCCCTGCGCAAGGCGAGGAAGTAATTTCATGTACCGCATTGCATGTTTATACAAGGGCACTACTTTAGCAACCGTGGCTGGCCCCAGGAAGAACGTGACGATATCTCCGCCGATTTTGTAAACTGCCGCGGGAATGCCGGCCGTATAACAACCCCTTCATTATTAATCCCATTGCAATCATGATCGTTGCCGTCCCGAACGTGAACCGTCAGCAGCCGCAATCCAAGAAGCGCTAAGCGTCGGCATGATTGCCCCAGCCACTGCAAGAAGCGGCACGAAAAACAGCATCATATGCCTCGTCAGAAACATCGCGCTGCTCTCCACCCATTCCAGCTTCACTACACGCAGAAAAAGAGCTGCCGTTAACAACAGCAGCCCAAGTACATTCGACGGAAGCTAGTACACCTGCAGCTTGATGAAGCAGAAGACCTGCTCGGTCAAAAATCATAATTATACAGAACCACGTATAACTCAGTTGACCCGGTTCACGGCATCGGACCGCAAATACGATTGCAGATTCGATGCCGCTATTGCCATTAGACGTCCGCGGGCTTCAACCGACGCCCACCCAATATGCGGCGTAATTATGCAATTCATTGCATGCAGCAGGGGATTGTCGGCAGCCGGCGGTTCTACGCCAAGCACATCAAGTCCCGCCCCCGCGATGATGCCTTTATTCAAGGCGTCAGCCAAGTCTTGTTCGATAACATGTCCGCCTCTCGCCGTATTAATGAACAGTGCCGTACGTTTCATCAATGCCAGCGATTCTGTATTGATCATGCCGGCCGTGTCAGGCGTCAGTGGGCAATGAAGCGAGATGATATCCGAATTCGCGAATAATTCCCCCAGTGCCGCGAAGCCCACCGCCTCTAGACCAGCGACTGCCTTCTCCGTGCGCGTATGCACAAGAACATGCATGCCAAAGGCCAGTGCAACGCGGGCGACCTGCTGCCCAATCCCGCCAAATCCAACGATGCCGATTGTTTTGCCTGCCAGCTCATGAAGCGGATGAAGCGAGAACGTAAAATCCGGTCCAGCCGCCCATCTTCCGCCTCGCGATGCTTCGCTGTGCGCACTGACGTGATTGACATGCTCGAGCAGCAGTGCGAATACGAGCTGCACAACGGAATTCGTGCTGTAATCCGGCACGTTCGTCACGATAACGCCCTGTTCCGCCGCAGCTGCGGTATCCACAACATTGTAACCCGTCGCCAATACGCCGATATATTTGAGCGCCGGAAGCTCGCTCAACATGGCTGCGGACAGCGGCGTCTTGTTCGTCAGAATTACGTCTGCTCCCGCAGCGCGCTCCAGGATCTCTTCCTTAGCCGTACGGTCATAAACTGTCAAATCGCCAAGCTCTTGAAACGCACGCCAGTCCAAATCGCCGGGATTTAGCGTAAACCCGTCAAGTACTACGATCTTCATCTTCGTCTGCCCCTCTCTGAGTCCATCTGTATGGCCTTTAAGAAGATCATACAGCATGCAAGCGATAATGGTAACCGTTTTCCTCGCATCTTCGATTCGGACATATTCATCCGCGCAATGGCCGTTCGCTTCCTCTAAAGTTCGTGGACCCGCGCAGAACATAACCGTAGGTATGCCAGCTTCAGTAAAATGCCTCGCATCGGCATCCAGCGGCACGTCCGCCACCGTCATCTCAGCTCCCATAACAGCCGATCAATTATCGCTCAGCGCATGCAGCAGCCATTCCTTTCCTGCCACCTCATCGATTGCGCGCTTAGGCTTGCCGTACCGATCAAAAAAGCTCGCGCAGCGCCATCTATTGCGCCGACATGTTTAAGCAAATATCACCCGTGACAAAATTAATTTCAACGTAAGTAGTCACTTCCACGGAAAAGCGAGGGAGGGGGGTTGCTGGCAAATGGATGCTTCATTCGATTTGATGCTGATTGGCGGTCGTCTCGTGCTGCAGCTAACGATAAACGAATCACCGATTCATAAATGATGCATTTCAATGTCATGTAATCTAACTAACCTCGAACCAAATTTGGAATCGAATCGTCCATTTCTACACGGCAGCTATCGCCGACTCGACAAAGTAACAGCTGATCTACAGCATAAGTAAGAATTAAATCCATTCACAGGTATATCTCTCCGCAATATGGGCATTCTTAAGATATCGGCGTCGCGAGATGCCGTAGACAACCGCGGAGAAGACTTACGTTTCCCCATAAGCTCTTCGTCCGGTTTCTCCTCTCCCATGAAAGGGGGCTCCAGTAATGGGGCCCCCGGATTTTTTATATACCCCAGTAATATCAGTTGCCCAAATTTCAATTTAAAACCCCCTTATACGCAGGAGGCCACTAAAGCATTATTGAAATATATAAATGAACAAAACAAAAGACGACTTTCAATCCAGCATTTGGATATAATGTCGTCTTTTTCTTACATTTGTTCCCGATTTGGGTACCCATTTTTAATCTGTTAGTTTCAAGATTCGTTTCAGGTTTACAGCAAATATTGCCATTGCCCCCTGTAACTCCATTCCGAATAGACCCGAGGATGCGGCTACAACATACCCGTGTCGATGTTTAAGCTCGCTGTTCTTCGCCTCGATCTAGTAGCATTCCTTGGCCCGCTCTTTTCGAATCTTCATATGGCCGGCCTTGCAGTCATACAGGGCGGCATCTTTATTGAATTCTAATTCATCTTCTTTCTTCCGCCGCCCCTGCTTTCCCTTGTTATAATCAAAGTAAAAAAGGAGCAAGCTCCTCAAAAAATTGATAACTTGCTCCTTTTTAAGTTTTTCAGTGGCCTCCATACGCAGCGAGGAGTTTTTTACTTAATTCAAATAATACCCTAAAATAAAATGTGGGGTTTCCCGTGAGGTTTGCGAGTTTTTCATAAACTTGTGGGGCGTTCTGTCTACGCATTACGAGTGCGTTACACGAACTACCTATAAGGTTTTGTTAGGTCTCATATGCTCTGCGGTTAGATTAGTCAAATCCGATTAAATCGTAATGTGAAATTAACCCAAGAACGCAATAGAACGTTTTACTTTTCTCGCAAAGGCAATGGGATTATCGATTGACTCCCAGTGGATATACATGAGACGCGGGTTCTCGAACAGCCAGTGATTATGGACCGCCGTTACTTTTATCCCGTTTTTGCGAAGATTGGAAAGCAACCGATTTGCTTGGTTTTGGAAAAGCGCCGTTTCCCCTAAACAGAGTGCGCGCCCTGAACTGTCCAATGACTCGAACGAGAACAATTGATATCGAACTAAAGGAGACTTGGTGCGTCTTCCCAATATTGCGGCATTGATCCTTCTATTTCTAGAGACAAAACAGACTGGACCCTTTGTAATTTCATGCTCCGTAGCACCTAAAATAGATGAGAATTGGTTGCAAATCCTTATAAAACGCGGGCTAGCTTTCACCGCCATACGAATCATCCTCTCCTTGTTTCTTAACCTATAGACATTGCTCAGCCATTAACCCAAGAATGAAATGGAGTCTTTGGTTCTTCTAGCAAAAACAACAGGATTCATGATGGCTTCCCAGTGCATATACATTAAGCGAGGATTTTCTTTGAGCCAATGATTATGAACCGCAGTCACTTTGATCCCCCGTTTACGGAGATTCGTAATCAATCGATTAACCTGATTTTGATGTACGGCAGTTTCGCCCAGACAAAGAGCACGACCCGAACGATCGAGAGATTCAAACGAGAACATCTGCATTTGAACAAGAGGAGATTGCGTTCTCCTGCCCAAGATCGTTTCCCTGAGGTTCGTCATCCGCGTGACAAAACAGACCGGACCTTCCTCAATTTCTGATTCGCCCCCTAGAATTCTTGCGAATTGTGTACATAGCCTTCTGAATTGCGGGCTTACCTTCACTTGTTCAGCCATATAGCTCCTCCTTTAATCGCGTTCTGGATAATCTATGATCAAGAGAGGAAATTGAATTGGGCAGATTACTAGTTTCAAAAAAAAAACGCGTCCGAGTGGACGCGATTATTCCCCGTCAATTTCATGCAGTTCATTTGTCCTGCGTTTTTGATTTATGTTCGGCTTTTTCTTAAGCTGCCGAGCAATCGTATAGCCGATAAGAAATGCCGCTGACGAGGTGTTCCCGTCGACAGTAAACGGAATAATGGAAGCATCTGCAACAATTAAATCCTTTACCCCATGAACCTGGCCTCGTCGATCAACAACTCCTCCTCTGGTTAAAGGGGCCATACGCAGTGATCCTTGTTGATGGTGGTTATGGTCGAAATTTTGCTTAATGAATGCCTCCAACTGGGAATCATCATCAATCACATCCAGCGTCGGCGAAACCAATTGATAGGAAGGATCGATTTCTTCCAGCTTCGCCGCGATATCCTTAATGTACATTTTATAAATATTCTTAACCGATTCTAAATCGTCCGGATTAACCAGAAAAGCTTCATCCGCTAAGCTTATTGTCAACGGGTCATTGTTCTGGATCTTAATACTTCCACGGCTTCTTGGGCGTAACCATAAGATCGCAATATTCAGCGTTCCTTCAGCAGCGATACCGATAAGTTGAACGGCTCTTCTGTCGGGATCTTTTCCGGAAGGGTCCGGCAGGAAAGCTCCCCCTGTATATAAGGCATTCGGATCACCCAGGGGCAATGCTTGATCAACGGGATTCGTTGTGAAAGATGCAAAGTTAAGTGTATGGTTTCTTAACTTCTTTCCTACATTAGGATTATCGAATACGACAGGTATGCCTGCTTGCCGAAGAAGATTAGCGGGTCCGATGCCGGATAGCATTAATAGCTGTGCGCTATTGATTCCGGCCGAAATGATGACCTTCTTCCTGGCGTAAGCGCTTAGATGCTTTCCTTCCTTGAGAAGCTCGACTCCGTTCGCACGTTTATTGGAGAAGAGAACGCGGAGCGCAGTTGTCTTGACGAATACCCGCAGCTTCCGCCCTCTCGCGCCGCTCCCGTTTGGGAGAATTATATCCGATGATAAGAACGCGCTCGACGAGCTTTCTCTCGTTCCATCCGGATTTTGATAGAGCTGCCAACGTGTAAACGGTCCTAGTGGCGTTCGAGGATCATTATAATCGACAATTTCCTGATACCCGGTGGCTCGTTCAATGGCTTCGGTTAATTTTTCGGCCATCGTAGTCGGGTTCCTCGGTGCCTGCCGGATGTTGATTCGCCCTCTAAACCCACGAAACTGCGGATTATCTGATTGACCGTTATACTTCTCTAATTTTTTGAAGCGAAGTATTGCGCGTCTAGGCGACCATAATGGTCCGAGCAACTTTTCCCACTCTCTAAACACAGCCGATGTAGGTCGCACATATTGTTCCCCGTTAATGGATGAACCTCCGCCCAAAAGCCGCCCTGTTGTCCATTCGAATGAACGGTCATCAACCTCTTCTTGAGGGACTCCCTCTCCTTGCCAAAAATATTGAGGGAAAAAGTGCTCTTCCAATTCCAGTGCAAAAGTGGAGTCTCTGATCGGCTTATCCTTATCGTTATTCTCGCCTGCTTCTATAAGAAGAACCGACGTCTTTTTATCATCTGATAACGTTTTGGCAATCACCGCTCCAGCCGGTCCCGTTCCGACAACAATATAGTCGAAAATTAATTTTTTGCCCACCTTAACACCTCCAATAAGCTTCTGTAGACTATTTCAACCCCAATTCAAATGTGCCTGTTTTTAAAAAAATAAAGACCGTCCTGTGCGGATGGTCTTCTCAGCCTTTTAAGTATGCCGTTCCGCGTCCAGTTCAGTGTCTTTACGTGCACGCGGATCAGAGTATCTTCATATGTTATACATGCAAAAAAGCCGCATTTTACGCGGCTTTCAGCGAGACAAAGGATTACTATTTGCTTTTAAAGACACACATCGATTAAGGGTTGTTCGTATGCTGCACGTTAGCTAATTTCTGTGACGGCTTGCCTTTACCCCTCCCCGCATTCTTCCGCTGCTTCTCTTGAGTAGCCTCAAACTTTTTTACGAAGTCACTAGTGGATTCCATCACTCTTCACCTCGATTATCTCATTGAAATTGAAGGACGCTTTGTTCAGCAAACTGAGACGTTTTTTGTTGTGTTTGCTTATACTGAGCAATTTGCTTATCGATCTCTTGTTGCAGGACCGGCGACGAGGCATTATACAAGTTTGCCTGCTTCAAAACCGTGTAAAGCTCACCCTGCATCGTTAGCGTCTCATTTAGCAGGTCCGTGAACATTTTCCTGATTTGAGGACAGACAGATTCCGTTGCAGCCGTCGCATATTCCCTAGTAACGCGTTTTAAATCCGCCAAAATGGTATTGGAAATGTCTTCTTCAGGTAGATTGATTTGATTATTCACTCGGTTAATCCTCCTCTTATTGTTGAGGCTGCGTTGGAGCCATTGTTCGGTGTTGTTCCATCATTGATAACAGCGTCTGATAATGCTGGTTGTGTTTATCCTTAAACTGGTTCACGGTTTGTTTGATTTCCGGATTTTGAACGGTTGCGGCGGCTACCGTACATTGTTTTAGCAGCAAGTCTTCATTGGACATGGAATCTGCAATGTACTCCAATTCCTTTGCAGTCATTGCATCTGCTGATTGATTCATTGGTCGTTCTCCCTTCTTTTCCTTTGCGTATCAATTATCAGTTACGACGTTAAGACCGATATTGATATATCTTGGTTTTCCCTGAACATAATGGAACTATTCTGAATAAGTTTCAAGGTACGCTTACATACTACGTCTGTTAGAAATACAAAATTAGGAGGCACAAAACGTGCAATCGAATTACAATAACTTTACGCAGCCGAATCAGCTCCTCGCACAGTGTGAACAATTAATTCAGCAATTAACCCATCAGACACAGCAAGCATCCATGCAATATGAACAACTAATGAGACAAGAACAAGAAAACGCCATGCAGCTGGAACAACTTGCCCAACGCGAAAAACAAGCCGCCCATATCATTCAAACCGCATTACAAGGCCATCAAACGGCGATTCAACAGCTGCATCAAATTTCGAATGCTTGCAATCAATTGGTAAATACGTCGAACACCTTTGCCACGTCTATGGTATCGCCTCAATATAATCAATCGAATGACGTTCTTAGAACGCAATAGTAAGAACACAACACAAAGAGCCCCTTTCTGCGGGGCTCTTTGCATCATTTGTTCGATAGGAATTGAAAGGAATCACCCTTGTATTCTTGGTTTATCCGCCTGACAGTTTGGATTCGAAACTAGTCCAAGGTTTGCGAGTTTTCCTAAGTAATAGCATTCTTCTCTAAACATGTGGTCAGGCATTAACGGACTGATCCGGTCTAATACCTCAGCGGTTATTTCCAATTCCTCCAATTCATTTAAGAATCCCATAAAGCATTTCATTTCAATGCCGACTTCCTTATGGAGCCTCCCGAAAGCAGGAAACTCCTTTAAATTTGTTCGCATGAAGCCGGCCATTTCAATGCTTTTAAGATAAAGTTGATTAAAGTGTTTCTCGAATTTTTGGCTCCGCTTGATTAAAGCTTTCTCGACTGCATCCAAATCGCTTGCAATCGCAGCCGCATGACCCGCTGCATCAGGCAGCCACAAAAAATCATAATGCAGCGCATCGAATACCGGCACCGGTTTACCAGCGACCAAATCATTTAAAATACGCAGATATTCTTCCAATTCGTTAAGCATATGATTGATAAACGAAGGCGTTAAACTGATGATTACTGTTCCAAGAAGCATTCTGCGCAGTAAATCCAATTTGAACGCTCTGAACTCGATCGTAAGCGCAAGGGCTTTGTTATTGATCGTACTAACCTCTGTTTCCGAACCTCCCCTTCGCGCTTGCTCAAGAAGATTATCGAATGCTTGAATAAAATAGGATGCATGTTGGATATCCTGGTTTTCAATCGGAGACAATGAGTTAACGATAAACCTTCCATGATCCCCCAATATCTGCAGCCAAAAACGATGTTCAAATAATGCGGCTTGCATCAAGCTTGATCCCTCCTGCAGAATAGAGATGATTTTACTGTAGTAAGGGTATGCTTGAAATTGCTGGATTATTAAATTTGCGTGCATAGACATGGCTTCTTGCACTGGTTTTTTGGTTTCTGCCGCTCGCGTTATTCAAACATCATTACGCCCCAGGGCATTCCAAGGGGCGTTTTTTGTTTTCCATTTTTACGGTGATTCCCCTTTACCTAGTGCTCAAAAATCTAAATGACGCACGTGTGTTCTCCGACATAAACTCGGCCGTGAAGGAATAACTTGTACAGGCAGGTACAAGTTCCGCCTGTTTAGTCATTAACGAAGGGAGGCTCAAGCGAAGTGTCCGTTCTTTTCGGTTATTTTTTGCTCGGCCTTTCTCTATCTGCTCCGATCGGCCCGATCAACGCAGCGCAGTTGGACAAGGGCATGAAGCATGGATTTCTGCATGCCTGGCTAATCGGCATTGGTGCAATGATGGCGGATATTTTTTTTATGGTACTCGTCTTTTTTGGGCTGGTTCACTTTATCTCGATCCCGTTTATTCAGACGTTTCTATGGCTGTTCGGCGCTTTCGTGCTCATCTACACCGGAATCGAAAGCGTGAACGGCGCGCGGAAAGTGCCGCTTGCCCGGTCGGATTCTGGAAATTCCGCCTACGGGAAGACACTACTGTCGGGCTTCCTCTTGTCGGTGTCCAATCCGCTGTCTATCTTGTTCTGGCTCGGCATTTACGGCTCCGTTCTCATCGAGATGACGGTCCGGTACGATACTCGCGAGCTAGCGGCGGCCAGTCTGGCTATCATCGCGGGAATAGCCTTTTGGGACATCTCGATGGCGGGTTTGGCCGGATTCTTCCGAAAATGGTTGAACGGCCCGTTGATCCAGTTCATTTCGATCATTTCCGGACTGTCGTTAATCGGATTTGGCGCGTATTTTGGATTTGAGGCGTTCCGAATGCTGTTTGGGTGAGAAACGCTCGGTCCTGCCTTGCTGCGGACCGCTTGGCGCCCCGCCTTTCCAACGTTTCCTCATGACGAGGGTAAGCACGCCGATCACAGCCGCGAAGGCAAGGCTGATGTAGAAACCGGGACGACTCATATGATGGACGACGCAGCCTGCCACTGCCGCCAGCAGCACGGCCATGCCAGCCATGCTCTTGACGCGGCCCCAAACAGTAAGCTTCAACAGCTTGAACGAGCTCGCAAGAATAAACAGCCAATTGTAAAGCAGCATCAATCCGGCGGCAATCGTGAAATATTCATAGATTCGGCCCGGCATCAGCAGCGCGAACACGGTCGACAGTACGAGCCCGCCCGTTGTAAGGCTAATCGCGGCAATCGGCTTTCCTTTCCAGCTCCGGGTGAAAAAGGTCGGAGCATCTTTATCTTTGGCGAGCGTGACGAGAATTTTAGTTACCGCAAACAAGGAGGCGACCATTGTCGAGAATCCCGCGACGATGAGAACGGCGTTGAACACGGTAAGCGCCCATGGCAGCCGGAATAGAGCGAGCGCCAGCATGAACGGGCTTTGTTTGGAATGAAACGTCTGCCAAGGTACAAGCAGAATGGCGAGCAGCAGGGAAGCGATATAGATCACCGCAAGCAGAAGCAGCATCACGCGTCCGGCTTTCGGCGCCTCTTCCGGCTTCTGAAGCCGCATCGCCATGAGTCCCATGACTTCAATGCCGCCGAATGCGTATATCGCCAGCAGTAGCGACGACCACCATCCTATGAAGCCAAAGGGGGCAAACGGCGTTACGGAGTCAGTGAAGGTATGGCGCTCGCCGTGGACGTAGATGACGTTCAGCACGACAAGTAAGGCGATGACGATAAACATGAGAATGGCAGCGATCTTTACGACGGCGAATACATTTTCCACCCGTTCGAACGCTTTCGTCCCAATCACGACCACGCACAGGCCGAGCGCCCCGTAACAGGCGGCGAAGATCCACATCGGGACACCGGCCAACCAGTGGCGTGTAAAGAGCGATAATGCTGTCAGCTGGCTGCCCATAATCAACAACTCGGACGACCAATAGACCCAGCCGCTGCTGAATCCAGCCCACCGCCCGAAGGCCTTCTTGGCATATGCCCTGAAGGAGCCTTCGAGCGGCTCTTCGGCTGTCATTTTCGCCAGGACGTCGAAGACGACCAGCGTGACGAGCGCAGCGATGGCATAAGAAAGCAATGCCGCCGGTCCCCCAGCCTTAATCGATATGGCGGAGCCCAGAAAAAATCCAGTACCGATCGTGCAGCCGACGCCAAGCAGCGAAAGCTGCCACCATTTCAGCTTAGGCGGTTCGTTCTTCTCTTCTTGATTTCCCCCGTTTACCGCTTTCGTTTCAGTAGAAGCCATTTATGCACCCATCCTTGGATTTTGTTGGCTTTATCTTGGTTTAATTGGAGGAAGATTATGTACTATTTCCAGGAATGATTGACCTGTCAGCAGGTGAATTCAAAACCGTTTAAAAGAATAAGAGCGGTTCCCCGCTGTAAGAGATCCGCCCTTACAACCTGCTCCTCTCGATATTGAATAAGATTTGATGCCAGTGGAAATATATCGTTTGTGGTAACTACGATATGGGAGGAAATTAAGATGCATTTGATGCCCTATGATCGGTTTCGTCACTTGGATAACATGAAGCGCGAATTTGACCGCTTCTTTACAAATGACCATTCTCACCTTAGTACCGGGTTTGGTCATAGCATTGGTAATCCGAGCGTAGATGTACATGAAACGAATGATGAGGTTATTGCGTTATGTGATATCCCCGGCCTTGAAAAGAAGGAAGATGTAAGTATTGAAATTGAAAATAACATGCTCTTGATAAGCGGCAGCATTAACAGAAGGCATGAGATTATGGAAGAGAATATACACCGGCAAGAACGCTACATGGGTCGATTCCATCGTTCAATTGGACTTCCAGCCGTTGTGAATCCAGAAGACGTTAGGGCAACTTATAAAAACGGCGTTTTAGTCATTCATATGCCTAAAGCTCAGCCGAACACAAAAAAACGAATCGATGTCGATTTCCACTAAGCCCTAATCCCGGACAAGCGTTGCTTCTTGCGCGTTCATTCTGGTCAACGTGTATTATGATTATTCTGCCATCTGGAAAATGACCGTGGGGGTGACTTCCAAATGAAGTGCGTTTATTGTGAAAACATTCAGCAAATCAAGGGAATGAAACATAAATGCTACATTTGCTCAATTATTAATCGTTAAGAGCGTGACTTCGGACACCTAAATCCTCATCAATTTAAGGAGATGATATCATTGAAAGAATGTGAAAAGGAAGAACCTACAATCGCACCCGGAATGAACACTCACGACCCGCTTGAGAAGAAGGCTACGGAAGAAGAAATTGAAAAAGGCGACTATACTTCGGTAACGCGACTTTTCCTGGATCGAACACTAGAAGAATAAACAGGTGTCGATTGATGTTCTTGACCTCCTCATCCATGGATGAGGAAACTACATAATTCCCTCGTGGTTGACAATGAAAAAGGAGTCATCTGTTAAGATGATCTTGACGTTGTTAATCGAGGGGATTTTTTGTCTAAAGAGAAACGGAAAAACAAAATGTAAGCCGAGGAGTTAAACGCTGCGGCGGTGAGGTTGCAAACTAAAACGACCGCTCCCCGGTAGAATACCGGGAAGCAGCCGCTGCTTAGAAGCCTATTTATGGGTGGTTGTTTACTGACAGCTAGGCAATCTGGGTTGGTTTCTTTCGTATGCTCGTGAGCTCGAAAGCCTCTTTAGGAATCCCTAGTTCTTGGGCCTTCTTCTTCTTAATAACCATGGCCTGTTGTAAGCTAGTGGCTTGAAATTCAATGGTGGTGCCCGAAGGATCCTCAAATGCGTAGTAGCTTTTTTTATTCGACATTAAACAAGCGCCTCTCCATCTTATTCTCGAATGATTTTATGCGGCCATGTTCTTGAGTTGAGCGCATTTAGATCAAAAGTAAACCCGTACCACGGTGGCCAATAATGGTACGGGTGTTAAGAGGTTGCGGATGCAGATCTTTTTACCTCTTGCGAGAATTTTGCCCATTTGTGGATTCGCTATTCGTCATTAAAAGAAGTTGCAGAAAATTTTTCGCTAATCACTTTGCCCTAACAGATAACTCTTCCTGAAAAACATATCGATGAATAAACCATTCTGCAATTCCCAGGATAACCGCAATAACCAAAATTTCGCCGCCGTTTAAATCCCAGTCCATTTGATCCGCTGCAAACCATAAAATCAGATAAGCCAGCACGAAATCCGCTAGTGTCGCCACCATGTTATTGGTTGATCGCAAAATAAGCTGATCACCCACAAAATAAGCAATTAACGTCAATGCCGTGGCAGTAATGGCTGCATTCCAAAAGGAGACATCCGCGTAATACATGAGCAGAGACACGACGATTACGCCATTGACCAGCCACTTTAAAATAAATTTCATTATTGTCACCTCCATTTTGAGTCAGATATTAATGTTTACTTACGTGAATATAAATATTCAAATGGACATATGCCCCTTTATGAGAATAGCCCATGCAAAATAGACCAATTGACATATACTGCGGTGTACCTAAACTTGAAGGAGATGAACACATGGGTTACGGAATGAGTAACGTTGGTGGTGTAGGTCAAGGTTATGGCCCTGGTTGCGGCGGCGGTTATGGTGCTGGCTTCGGTGCCGGAGGAATACTTGTACTGTTCATATTATTGGTAATCATCACTCGTTCCTGGCTGTTCTAAGAATAATCGCAGCAACTTAATCAGTTGGAACTAGCCTCCCAGTTCCATAATGTGCATATAAAGAAGGACCTGCTAACCGGACGGCAGGTCCTTTGCATTATTTCATCCAGTGTTAAACTTTATTTGAATAAGTTTCAAGGTACGTCTACATACTACGTTTGTTAGAAAAATACAAAATTAGGAGGCACAAAAAAGTATGCAATCGAATTACACTAACTTTACGCAGCCGAACCAGGTCCTCGCACAGTGCGAACGTTTGATTCAGCAATTAACTAATCAGACGCAGCAAGCATCCATGCAGTATGAACAGCTAATGAGACAGGAACAAGAAAACGCCATGCAGCTGGAACAACTTGCCCAACGGGAAAAACAAGCCGCCCATATTATTCAAACCGCATTGCAAGGCCATCAAATGGCGATTCAACAGCTGCATCAAATTTCGAATGCTTGTAATCAATTAGTAAATACGTCGAATACCTTCGCTACGAATATGATATCGCAGCAGCAAAATAATCAAACGAATGATTTTCTTAGAACTCAACATTAGAACACAACGTCAAGAGCCCTTTTGAACGAGCTTGGCATCATTCGTTCGAGCAGATGTTTTCCATGACAAAAAAAAAACCGTCGACATATCGACGGTTTTTTAAATGGGAAGTTAAGCATGCACGGGTTCGGGTCTCTTGATCTGCAGAGGAGGAGGAATGAGCCAACCTTTTTCTTTATTCATTTTCAGTATTTTAAGTCCAATTGCTGTCAACGTCATATGGTACTTAGCGAATAAAGCACCAATATCTTCTCTGACGGACATTCCAATCGCTTGACTGCATGCAACTAACCCTAATGACACGTCTGCCGCTATTTTTGCAGCCATTTCGGGATCAGTGAATCTGGCGCCGACAGGTATATCTTCTAGCTTTACTGGCGGTCTCTCTGGCATTACTGGCGCTGGCGCTATTCCATTCTCAACGAGGATTTTATCCAACTCTGCAATTTCAAGCTCGGCTTGATTAATTAGGTCGCCAAGCACTTTTTGTAACTCTTTGTCTCCAGAATGGTTCAAGTACGTTTGGTAACAAGACACAGTACCTTTTGCCATTGAAGATGCCGTCCATACAGTAAATATTTCACCGTAATGCATGGGTTCTTCTTTTGATTTACCGCTTAAAATACCCATTTAAAAAGCCTCCTTCAATTTTCAACTTAACGACTTATTTATTTTGTCCAAACGTATATCATTAAAGTACATTGCAACTCTGGAAAATTTAACATAAAAAAAGTCCCTCCCGAGGGACTTTTTTTTGTATTTAAGCACGGTCACGGTCTTGGTTACGCGAGCGATTCCTCGCACCAGCTAATCCGATCAAACCTAAAAGGCCCAGCCAGCCCCAATCGAAGTCATTATCATTATCATTAGCTGCCGTTGCCCTGTAGTTTCCTCCTCCAGTGGTTGAGGTCGCATTGTAACTATTCGTCGAACGGTTGTCATAAGACTGGTTACTTTGGGTTGAAGGTGAAGTCATGTTGCCTGCTGCACTCAACATTCCTTCGCTCATCATTATCGACAAGCAACTTAGCGACAGTATTGCTAGTGTTCTCAGTTTTTTCAAGTTGTTCAAACCCCTTCACTAGTAAATTGCAAGCATATATGGTTTTCCCCCTGAGGATATAAAATATGCGTATGGCCAACTTTGGCTATATTATTGCATCATATCGACTAAGCCTGGGCTGTGCTCATTAGGCATATCCGGGAGCTGAGGCACCATATATCCAACGGGTGGAGGCGTTACAGTGAACTCTTGACCATTGCGGCTAGGTGACTTGCCATGAAGCACTTCGCCGATACGGGTCTGATCCAGCCTGAAATTAAACTGAACATTATGAAAACCCATGTCTACGTATTTGCGGCATTCCGGATATTTGTTGATGTCGTAATTCGGTACCGGAAACAATTTGCCCCAATCTACCCCTAATGTCTCCAACGCTTTGGCGAAAGCATTCTGATGCGCGTTGTCACGGACGATCAGGAAACCTAGCGTTTCTCGGAACGTTTTGTTTGCGCTCATTTCATAAATCCTTGTTTTCTGCAGCACACCCGTTGATTCTAGAACAACGTTGTTCAGCATATCGCTGATTAAGTTGCCATGACTGTACACCCAAGAACCATTCCATGGATTGCCCCCGGCATCCACCGGAAGTGAGCTTTTCGCCCCCATAATGAAATGATGCGGGTTCGCATGCTTAATCGCTTCGTCCAGCGGCGCGGCATCCACACCTGCGTTCCCCGGCGCAGATTCCCCCGCTCCGTTCAGCAGTTGGTTAATCGTGTTTTGAACGAGCTCGACATGTGCGATCTCCTCCAGGAAAACACCTCGCAGTAAATCACGAAATTGTTTCTCTTTCCCTCTAAAATTGGAGCTTTGGAAAAAATATTGCATCATCGTTCGCATCTCGCCAAACTGACCGCCAAGGGTTTCTTGCAATACTTTCGCTGCTGCAGGATCGGGTTGGTCCACTTCGATTTTGTTGATTAATTCTTCTTTGTAATAATACATATCAAGATTGTCCTCCTAATGGGTGGTTGTCCTTCTCTTTACATTTTCCTGCATCTGAATCCACTATTCGGAGGGTTTATACATTTTTGTTCCAAAATTGTAATGGATAATTCCCACTATCACGAGCAACATTATACTCGTTCTTGCAAGTTCTAAAACTTGTTGCATCAGGGGGTTAACTTGTGAACGTTAGGGCAGATCAAATCTCAATCGCTGCACTAGGTGGCGTGAATGAAGTTGGCAAAAATATGTACCTGGTTCAATTTAACGATGACATCATTGTCGTGGACTGCGGATCGAAATTTCCGGATGAAAGCTTGCTTGGTATAGATATCATTATTCCGGACATTACCTTTTTGATCGAAAACCAAAACAAAATTCGGGGTTTGGTTATTACCCATGGGCACGAAGATCATATTGGCGGAGTCCCTTACATTATAAAACAGCTGAACATGCCGGTTTATGCAACTCGTCTAACGCTTGGTCTGATTAAAGGAAAACTTAGGGAGCATGGGTTAATTGGCACCACAGAACTCCATGAAATCGATTCGAATTCTGAACTTACGCTTGGGTCGATGCAAGTACAATTCTTTCGTACGAATCACAGCATTCCCGATTGCCTTGGGATTGCTTTTCAAACGCCGCTAGGAACGGTTGTTCATACCGGAGATTTTAAATTTGACTTGACCCCGGTAAATGAACAATATGCAGATATTCATAAGATGGCCGAAATTGGGAAGAACGGCGTTCTGGCGTTATTATCGGAGAGCACGAATGCGGAACGACCCGGGTTTACCCCTTCCGAACGGCAAGTAGGCGAACATATCGAGGAGGCTTTCAAGAAGGCTAGAGGAAAAATATTCCTCTCCACCTTTGCATCCAATGTACATCGGGTACAGCAGGTTATCGACGCTGCCGAGAAGACGAACCGCAAATTAGTTCTGCTTGGCAGAAGTATGGTCAACGTTGTCGACATTGCCTCGTCCCTCGGTTACTTGAGATTGCCGAACGGGATGCTTGTAGAAGCCTCAGAAAGCAAAAACTTTGCGCCGCACGAATTGGTCATACTATGCACAGGAAGCCAAGGGGAACCCATGGCTGCATTAGCACGGCTAGCGAACGGAACCCATAGACAAATTCACGTGGATGCTGGTGACACTGTTATTCTTGCCTCATCCCCCATTCCAGGCAACGAACGCAACGTAGGGCATATCGTGGATAATTTGTTCGAAAAAAAAGCACTGGTTATCTACGGGTCAGGCACTGTGACGGGGATGCACGTGTCAGGACATGCCAGCCAAGAAGAATTAAAACTCATGCTTACATTAATGAAGCCAAAATACTTTATTCCGATACATGGAGAATATCGCATGCTTCACCAACATCGCCAACTGGCAGAAGCAGTAGGTGTGGAACCCAGCCATATTTTCATCATCAATAATGGGGATGTCGTAGACATTCAGGCTTCCGAGGCTCGCAAGAATCGCAGAATTCCAAACGGGAATACACTCGTTGACGGTTTAGGAATCGGAGATGTTGGTCATATCGTCTTGCGAGACCGTAAAGTGTTATCGGAGGACGGAATTCTGATCATCGTCGTGACCATTGCCAAATCGGATAACAAAATCGTTAATGGCCCTGATATTATTTCTCGCGGTTTTGTCTATGTACGGGAATCAGAAGGTCTTATGGGAGAAGTACAGCGAGTAGCGCGTTCTACCATTACTCAGCTTCAAAGTACAAAATCAAATGCCAATTGGAATGACTATAAGCAAACGCT
Source organism: Paenibacillus sp. R14(2021) (assembly GCF_019431355.1). Taxonomy (NCBI): domain Bacteria; kingdom Bacillati; phylum Bacillota; class Bacilli; order Caryophanales; family Paenibacillaceae; genus Paenibacillus; species Paenibacillus sp. R14(2021). Next base: position 336,413 of record NZ_CP080269.1, on the reverse strand, counting down.
TAAAGAATCAATCGGAAAGTTTGTGTATGCTCATACGAAGAGAAGGCCCATGATTCTTACGATTATCATTCAAGTTTGAAATCGTTTGAAATTACTCGGTTTAGCAGAAGCTGCATGAAGGAGCGCCAATAATGAAAGAGAAAAAGAAATTGGATCTGGCAGCGTTGTCGTCCATACCCTTAATTATGACGCTTGCGAATTCCATGCTGATACCGATTCTTCCTTTGATGCAGCGGGAGTTGAAAATTTCCGACTTGCAGACGAGCTTAATTATAACGGTGTATGCTGCCGTGTCGATCGTATGTATTCCGATTGCCGGGTATTTATCGGATCGCTTTGGCCGGAAACGCATTATTGTCATTAGCTTAATCGTTGTTGCGGTCGGCGGATTGGTCTCGGGACTGGCTGCATGGTTAATGAGTATGCACAGCAGTTATTATGTTATTTTGCTGGGGCGGTTCATCCAAGGCGTAGGAGCCGCCGGAGCTTTTCCGATTGTAATCCCCTTGGTCGGAGACATGTTTGACAGCAAAGAAGAAGTGAGCAGCGGGCTCGGCATGATCGAAACCTCCAATACGTTTGGCAAAGTAATAAGTCCCGTATTGGGCTCGGCCCTTGCTTTGGTTTTATGGTTTCTGCCGCTCGCCGTTATTCCGTTGATTTCGATCTTCTCGATCCTGGCTGTGATCTTCTTCGTGAAAGCCCCCGAACCTGGCGATTCCGCTGCTGAACAGGATTCGAACACGGATAACCGCTTCCGGTCATTTGTGCATCATACCGTTTCATTATTAGCCGAGAAAGGACATTGGCTTTATGCGATTTTCGCTATCGGCTGCCTTGGCATGTTCATCATGTTTGGTTTTCTATACTATCTTTCTTCTGTACTTGAACATCATTACCATATCGACGGCATAAAGAAAGGTCTCTTGTTGGCAATTCCGCTGAGCGCTATCTGTCTAGCCTCTTATATCACGGGCAAAATCGTGGGCGAAAATAAGCTCCGTATGAAGGTATTCAGCGCGATCGGGCTTATCGTACTAACTGCTGCCATGGTGACCTGCGGCCTAGCCAACACGAAAGGTTTGTGGTTTCTCATCTCGCTCATGTTCGTTAGCGGCGGCGGAATCGGTTTGGTCCTCCCAAGCCTTGATGCACTGATTACGGAAGGCATCGAGAAGAAGCAGCGCGGGACGATTACTTCTTTGTATAGCAGTGCCCGGTTCATTGGGGTTGCATTAGGTCCCCTGATTGCATCGGTCATGTTAAAGAGCGAGGCGTGGTTATTCTACTTATTCGCCGGTTGCGCGTTACTCTGTTCCATTCTTGCTCTGTTTACAATCAAGCCTAATAAAGAAAAAAAGGAGCACTTGAAATCATGAACCGATTACCTGAGGATATTGATTACTTACGGACAGCAATTGCAAATGTCGTGTTTGTCGGTGTTCCGGGCAGCAGCGATTGGGTATTAATTGATGCAGGTATCATGACCTATGGGGACAATATCAGAACTGCAGCCGCCGAACGATTCGGTCCGAATAAGCCTCGCGCCATTATTTTGACACATGGACATTTCGACCATGTTGGCTCTTTGAAAGATCTGCTTGAACACTGGGACGTTCCGGTTTACGCACATCCGCTTGAAATGCCTTATCTGAATGGGCAGGAAGATTACCCGCCTGCTGATCCTTCCGTCGGAGGCGGACTAATGGCCGCATTTTCCCCGGTGTATCCGCATAAGGGAATTGATATTCACCAGTTTGTGAAGGAACTGCCGAACGATGGATCGATTACCGAGCTTCCGGAATGGCGGTGGATCCATACGCCAGGGCATACAAAAGGACATATTTCCTTATACCGCGATCGCGATCGCATGATCATTGCCGGAGACGCATTTATAACGGTCAAGCAGGAATCGGCTTGGGCTGTGATAACCCAGGAAGAGGAAATTCACGGCCCGCCTGCTTACTTTACATTCGACTGGCAGCACGCTTGGGCTTCGGTGAGAACAATCGCTGAACTGAATCCGCGGTCAGCTATCACCGGGCACGGCCATCCAATGTACGGAAACGAACTGCAGATCGGCTTAAGGCGCTTGGCTGAGCAGTTTGATCAGTTGGCTATACCGGTTAAAGCATGAGCTGCATCAACTCATGCGTACCGACCACAACGAAGGCTGAAAAAGCTGCTTCCGGTAGCAGAAGCAGCTTTTAGCATAGGTTTATTGGTTTATTTCATTGCCACATAAGGGCCATTGGGATTAGCGGAAAAATGCCTTGAACAGTTTAATGGTTTCCTGCGGATTCTGCTCTGCGATCCAATGTCCGGTTTTATCGAGCTTGACCATCTTTACGTCAGTCGCATATTGATGCAGGAACAGATCAAGCGTATGCGTCGTAGACTTATGGCCGCCAATGCCAAGTACAGGCATGGACAGCTTTTTGTACGTTTTCAAATCCTCGATATCTTGGCCGAACGTATTATACCACCCGCTGCTGGCGCGAATCGCTTCAGGGGTTGCATACGCTGAATAATAAACTTCTTTTTCCTCTTTAGTCATCGGCGCTTTGTCATAAGCTAAATAATCGAAGAGCCAATTTTGATAAGTGCTCATCTGTTTGCCCTGCAGCAATTGCTCCGGTAATCCGGGCACGGAGTTGAGTGCGAACCACCACGGGAAAATCGGACGACCTTCTTTATCGCTCGAATCGTACGTGCCCGGAGGCGCCAAGAGCGGAATATGCAGGAAGCCTTCAAACGGATGCGGAACGTCCAGCACGGCCAGCTTTTTCGTCGCGTCCGGGTATCCGGCCGCGTAAGCATAAGCAACTTGAGCTCCGATATCATGGCCAGCCATGTTGACTTGCTTATAGCCAAGCTGTTTGACCAAGGCGTGGATATCCGCGGCCATCGTTTTCTTATCATAGCCAGTCTGCGGCTTGCTGGAAGTGCCCATACCGCGGTAATCTACAACGTAAACGTGATAGTTCTTGGCCAGCTCCGGCATGATTTTGTGGAACGCATACCAGTTTTCCGGCCAGCCTGGAAGCAGGAACAGCGGTTCGCCCTTGCCGCCCTCAACATAGTGCAGCGTGACGCCGTTTACTTTTTTGAAGCCGTTTTTGAAGCCTGGCAGCTTCTTGACGAGTGCATCATCGGAATACGGTTTAAGCGTACCCGCATTTGCCGTTTGGACCGCCCCTTGGCTTACCTTGTAATCTGCCGTTTGAAGCCCAATCGGGTTGGATGCTTGGCTCGTCTGCACCGCTGCGTTCCGGGTGTTATCGGATACATTGCGCTGATCGGCGGTGCTTGCTCCGCAAGCAGATACGAGAAGCGTAAACGCGGCAATCGCCGTAACCGAGCTCAATTTGACGAATTTTGATTTACGAGACAATACATATCCCTCCATGGTGAATATTCATAGTTGTGTTTTCATAGGGGTACCTGATTAGTAAGCTGTGTTAATCAAGTACGGCCGTCATGTGCGCTTTCGTGACCGACCAGTGCGTTGCCGCCCAATATTTGGACTTGTTCTGGATATAAATCATTTGCGGCGATTCGTGTTTGACATTCAAATCTGCGGCAATCTTGTCCGATACCGGGCGGGATTCGATGACTTTGACAAGCGTGTAATCGATATCTGGATTCGGTTCGGCTTCCAAATACGCCTCGTATTCAAGGAGTGCGTTTGTGCTGACCGGGCATGTCGAGCTGTATTTTAAAATCACTTGTCCGCGTTCCGACGATTTATCCATGATTGCATGCCACTCTTCAAGCGTCGTGATTTCATTCCAATTCATCGAGGTTTGCCTCCCTTGTCCAGCTGATTATTTTTGCAGTACTTGCAGCATGGCGGCTACGACCCCGTTATGATTGGACAAATGCGCGCCCGTCGTCAGAATCAATTCGCCGAAGCTCTCGGCTTTCTTGAAGTTCTCCGGCACGGCCTCTTCCAGGCGGTCCTTTAACGTGTTATAGATCCGTTCGCGCTGTTCCTTCAACTGTTCAATCAAAGTATCCCACGCCGGCAGCTGCGCCAGCTGCTCTTCCGTCCAGCCCTTCGCGCTCGTTCCGTAGTGGAACAGGTCCTTATATTTTTCCGGAAGCGACATCGTTTGCTGCGACAGTCCGTACACATGGAATTCCGTGATCCGCACTACATGACCCAAATGCCAGTACAGGCTGGTGTTAAATCCTTCAGGGATAGCCGTACGTTTATCCTCCGGGCATTTGGCGAGCAGCTTCATAAAATTATCATGCTCTACGTTGTACAGATGAAATACGAATTCTTTTCTCATTTTTGTTGGTCTCCTTAGATTTATTTTTCATGAATATCCAATATTAGCCGAGGCTTGCGGCCTCTATGGTTGTCAACGATACGATATCCGATGCCCTCTTGCGAATTGAAGCTCCGCGCTTCTTCCCGCATGCCCCAATCCTGCGGCGATTGCATCGTACATGTTTTAACACCTCCTAGTGTTGTCCCATCCATAAGGCAATGTCCCGATTAGGTTCATTCCCTCCCGCCCAATAAGTAACTGTCTAAATGTTATTTAACTCGTTACATGAGGCATTGTATCATGCGATTTTTTCCCCGTCAAGCGATTTCATGATACTAGCTATTGGCAATTTTGAGTGTTACAATAAAGGCATCTTTTCGGACACGATAGTAAAGGAGATAGGGCGCCATGTTATGGGATTCATTTCTTAGAAGCAACTATTACTACGGGAAAAGCATGACGAATCCCGAGGATCGTATAGATAATCCAGTCTGGCTGGACGAATGGCTGGCTGAACAAAAGCTGCCCCATCCGGGCGCTCCGTCAGCGAAAGAAATGGAATCGTTGAAGCGATTGCGGGGGCATATGCGTCATATCGTCCTTAAGCTGTCGGCAGGCGAGTCCGCGGACCCTGCCGATCTCGAAGGGATTAACCGGGCGCTGCTCGACGGACCTATGATCCTGCGCATTGAACAATCGGATTCGGGCTATCATATGGCTTCCATGCCGGCACAAGTCGCCTGGTCCGGAACCGCAGCCGCCGTAGCCGCTTCCTTCGGACACGTCCTCGCGGAGGGCGACCCCTCCCGCTTTCGCATATGCGAAAACACGGAGTGCATGTCGGCTTACTACGATGAAACCCGAAACCGCTCCAAACGGTTCTGCCATGAGAAATATTGCGGCAACCTGATGAAGGTGCGCAGGTTCCGGGCACGCCAAAAAGCCGCTGATTCCAGCGGCTCTTCGACGCACGGCGACTCTGAAATTTGATTCTCAGCGCGCGTATGGTTATGACTTATTACTGCGATGTCAACTTCGCATAGTAACGTTGAAACGAAACGGAATAGATCAACACGTAGATCACGATCAGTGCGGCAAACAAATTGATGATGACCAGCGACACATTCAAACTAAAGAACAGCGTCAGCACGCCCACGGCAACCGGGGGAGCGATAAACCCGGCGTACGCGCACATATAAAACGCCGAAATGACGCGCGGACGTTCTTCCGGCTTGGGCAGCTGGCCTGCAAACCGCAGCGCGACTTGGAACGTCCAGCCTGCGCCAATGCCTTGAATGAAAATACCTGCCCAAAGCAAAGACAAGCTCTCTGTCTGACCTGAGAAAACAATGAGCCATGAGCCGGCGGCAAGCGCGAGAATGCTAATGCGCATCCGCGTAACGGGATGACGCGGCCATGGGAAAAACTGCATGAGAGCCCCTCCCCCCAGAAGCAGCAATATCAACAGTCCCGATATCGATAGATTGCTGGTATGAAGCACATTTTTCACGAAAGATGGAATAAGCGAGAACACAATTCCGCCTAACGTAAATAGGGTGAAGATCGGAAGACCGATAAACGACCAGAATGGCGTGCGCATATTGTGCGGAATGCCAAGCGAAATCTTATGCTTCTGCGCGTTCGGATCCTCGTGCTTCGGAAGCAATTCCAGCACGATCAAGGCTATCAATAACATGCCCAGCAGGATCCAAAACGGCAGACGAAGCGGCTGCACATGCAGGTATTGCAAGATCAAACCCGAGATGGCCGGTCCCAAGCCAAATCCGATGTTGACCGTTACCCCGGATAATTTAAGTGCCGTTCCAACTTTATCGTGAGCGGTTTGTTTGAGCAGAAAAGCACTTGCAACGCCTGTGAAGGCGCCGTACGCGATGCCTTCCAATATCCTAGACGCATAGAGCATCCATATGTTGGTGCTGAAAATAAAGAGCAGCGTCGACGCAATGGAGATCCAAATACTGTACCGAACCACCTTTTTCAATCCCCAGTAGCTTCCTCTCGCTCCAACGACCAGCAACGTTGGCAGCAGAACCGCGGCATACACGGCGAATAAAATCGTAATTTCCAAACTGCTGAGCTTATAATGCTCCCCATAGACCGGGAACAACGAAGAAATATACGTAGCCCCGCAGGACATCAACAGTACAATCAACAGCATTCTTCTCATGCAAGATCCTCCTTTTCAATTGAGCTTCATTCGTCAACTTTAACCGGAGCGCCAATTACTGCCGCTCCGGTCGGTAAGGATATAATGAACTTATACCTTTTCTAACATCACTTTAGCGACTTGGTCCGGGATATCGACTTGCAGCCAATGACCGGCCGGCAGCACGTGCAAGTGAGGTTTTTTCAACAGCGTTGCAAGATGCCGTGCGATGCCATAGTTGAGGTACGGGTCGGTTTCGCCCCATATCAGTTTGACCGGAACGTTCAGCTGCCACATCTTGTTGATGCGTTTCGTGTTTCTGGCAAGCTCATCGAAGTGCTGCGCCGTCATTTGCGCGAACGCCGGACCGGAGCTCGGCTGTTGGCGGAAGTTGGCATCGATGATCGGTCCCAGGAACTTCGAATAGTATTCCTTTTGCTCCTCCGTCAGATGAGATTGGAATTGATTCCGTTGGAAGTTGAGCACCCAAGCGAAATGCTCCGGGCTGCGCAATATGGCCGTCGTGAGTGCCTTCAAGCTCGTCGTCGCGAACAGCTCGATGAACTCCGGGTATTTCGCCGTCGGCGATTCCATATAGAAGGCGTTGAGTACGCAGACGGAATCGACGTGCTGCGGATACTCGATCGCATAGTTGATGGCTGCCGGACCGGAGGAATCATGTCCCACCGGAATGATTTTATCCAGACCCAAGCCTTGGACTACTGCGTGGAGATCGCCCAATTGCTGCTCGAAGCTGTATTTTGCGCCTGCCGGCTTGTCGGAAGCGCCGAAGCCGAGGAAATCGAATACAACGACTCTTCGACCGCCTGCTATAAGGTGAGGAACCAAATCGTCGTAAATATGCAAGTTGTCGGGATAGCCGTGCATGAGCACGAAGGCCGGACCCGTGCCTGCGTAATCACGGACGTAGATGCTGCCTTGACCGCGGTCGATGCGATGCTCGTGGAAGTTCGTGTTCGTTTCTGTCATTGTTTAACCCATCCTTTTTGGTTGTATTATTTTGCTTTAGTATGTCCTACTTAATCGACGAAACATCACATAAACAGTCTTATATGCCCCTATTAGTTATAGGCAGATCGACGATGCCGAAATCACCGTCGATCTTCGGCAAATCAGTTTCTTCAGTCCCGTCCCCCGTCTCTGCCAGGCAGGTATCATGGAGGCGCAAAATATGACGTTGTGCGCGGTGAATCATCTTGCTAAATCAATTTTAGTCTCATATGCCCCTAAATGCAAGTGGGAAAATTTTCCTTATCTCGTCGGCAATTTCACGGCTTGGAGGCTTCAATTAGCATGGCAATGTAATGCGGCAGACTGAAAGGCTTGTTCACTAGAATGGAGATCCAGATGAACAGACCTATTGTTGTTAGCAGCACATAACCGATCTTCTCTTGTTTTGTACTTTTTAATTGATGCTTAAGCACCAACGGTGCCGCTATGGTGAGCATGTACACAACGATGACGCCAACCATGCCGGTCACCCGCCTTTTCGAAGTTGTTTCATTTTCGTTGCCCCGAGCAGCAGAATCGGGATGAGAATGGCGAAGAACTGCATGTAGATAAACATATAGTGCTGGTCCCACTCCCAATAATCGATGTAGCTCTTATGGCTGGATAGCGCCAATCCAGAGATCACCCAGATGAGGGGGATGGCGATCATGGGCTTGTTTGATAACTTGAATAGAGTACTGATTCCCAGCACGATGCCATAGAACACGATGCAAAGCTTTAAGAACTCGATATACAGCCAAGCAATAGAAACAACGGCTTCAACATGCTCAATATAGGTATAGATGCGCACCTCTTGAAAAATCGTGAATAATGGAAAGGTCAAATGAGATGCCCGGGTTACCCCAAGCGCGCCGATCATGATAAATAGCAGCAGGCTCGTAAGAAAAGCCGTCGCCGCAATGCCGCCGAACACCGACTTTAGTTTCGAAGACGTACTCAGAATCGGGAAAAGCATGGCCAAACTAATGGAAATATCCATGAACGGAAACGCAAGGACATTGGTCGTTTTGCTCATCGTTTTCACGACATCCATTCGAAAGGACGGTATGAACCGTTCCCAGTTCCATTCTTTGATGATCGCGGCATACGTCAGCCAAAACAAGAGAAACATGAGCGGAGCCATCAGCTCGTTGACCCTGGCGATGGTTTTCCCGAAGACCCGCGTATTGATTTCGACCAGATTAAGGCCCTTGTGCAAATACGACAAGTACATCCAGAGCGCCGCAACGATCATTCCGAAGATCCCCGCCCATAAAGGAATGATCCAAGCATCCTGCTTCCCGGCATCCACCAATAGGGTCGGTCATTGAAAAAAAGTAACGGCGCTGGTATACGACAAAACCAGCAGAAAGGTTTGCCAGCCTGTTAAGCGTTGCTGCACGCCTACTCCTCCTTGTAATGCAATAAATACGGTTTCGTCAGCATTCCTCCTGTAACCAGGTTCGACTGCACCTTAACCTCGTATCGGGTCTTCGTCCATAAGGCCGGATCCTTCGCCAAAGCCTTCTTCCACGCCGCAGCTCTCTTATAAGCGATTTGATCTTGAAGGCCCAATACGTCCCAGCGCTTCGCAGCAGCCATGTTGATGAAAGCTACGGCTTCTTTCTCCGCTGTTTCATTGAACGCCTTTTCGATCAGATGAAGCGTATCCTTACCCATCTGCCTGGGCAGATTGTTGCTGCGCATTCTTAATTCAGCGGTAATATGGAAGTCAAGCGCCGGAGCTCCGTTCGCAAGCTTGAAAGACTTCTTCACCTTGACATGGCCGGCTTCTACTTCGATCGAATAACCCTCCGGCGCAAGCGGTTGGAGAAAGGCATCCGCGTTTCCCGTCAGGAAGGCGTACCACTTGATGTCGTTGATGGACATCTTCCCGACCATTCGATCCTTGACGAAAACAGCTCCCCCGTCCAAAACAAAGCTCTGCCGGTAGGCGTCGATCTTCTCCAAATTCTTCGTCGTACGATCTGTTTTCGGATCATACACGCGGATGGCATTAATGACGGTTGCCTTCGTGCTTGCGGTATGTTCGATCAAGTCTTTGAACCTGGAGCGTTGGACCGCCCGTGCAGAGCCCTTCGCTTGAATGTCAATGATTTGCGTTAGCGATTTTCCCGGAATTTTCTCAAAAGGAACGTAGGTATTCATTACGGAGCTCATCGGCGAATTCGTGATGACCAAGTCGACGTTTGCCCGGCGATTCATCTGCAGCTCGTACGAATTCAGCAATACCGTCATTCTCTTTGGATTGCGGGCGAAGGTTTCCGAAAGGACGATCGCCTGCAAATGTTCGGGAAACACTTGCCTTGGAAGAATGTCCGATACCTCGTAGGTTGAACTCGCGTGAGGGACCTTTCCTACGACTTTATAGGTATAGACGGGCGAAATCGTTCCCCCGCCCTGCTTCGACCCGAATCCGGAAGGATTAATGGTCTGGTAATAATACTCGAGCGTCGGGTCATCCGGATGCTTGTCGATGCCGAGCATGTTGATAATAGCCAGCTGGTTCATTTCCTTCTGATCCCAGCAGCCGCTAAGCCCGATCAGAATCCCTAAACATACGGCAATTGCCGTTCCCGTGCGAACGCGAATTCGCCCGAACCTCCTGCGCATCGAAGATCACCTGTTTTTCCGTTTGGTTTGCATCGCAGCCGGGAACGTGCGCATCCGCTGCAGAGGGGCACGAATCAGCGTATCTTTCCAGTCGGAGACCGTCGTCGGCGCGAAAGGAGACAAATACGGGACGGAGAAGGAATGCAGCGAAGCAAGATAAAGCAGCACGAATAGGACGCCGCATAAGATGCCGAACAAGCCCATGAATCCGGCAAGAAGCATGAACCCGAACTGAATCAATCGCTGCGCAATGCCGAACGTATAAATCGGCGTCACGAAATTCGCGATGGCCGTTAGCGAGACGACGATTACCATCGCTGCGGACACAAGCCCGGCTTCGACTGCGGCTTGTCCGATGACCAAGGCGCCGACGATCGAGATGGCCTGCCCCGCAATCCTCGGCATCCTCAGCCCCGCTTCGCGCAGAATTTCGAATACAAGCTGCATGAGCAGCGCCTCCACAAAGCCGGGAAACGGTACGCCTTCTCGTTGCGCGGACAAGCTAATGAGCAAGGATGTCGGAAGCAAAGCTTGGTGAAACGTAATCACCGCAATATACAGCGCCGGCGTAAAGCACGCGAGTAGAAACGAGACAAATCGCACGAAACGGATTAAGGTGGCGATGCCTGCTTTTTGATAATAATCCTCGGGCGAGCTGAAAAATTGAAAAAAGGTAACCGGCCCGATGAGCACCATCGGTGTACCGTCCGTAAAAACGGCAATGCGTCCCTCGAGTATGTTGGCCGCCACGATATCCGGCCTCTCGGTATTCAGCATCGTAGGAAACGGGCTGGCGTCGCCGCCTTGCATCCATTCCTCTAGATAGGCGCTTTCCAGGATGCTGTCGGTATGTATGGATTGAATGCGTGTTCGAAATTCGCCGACAATGTCGTTCGACGCGAGATTCTCGAGATAGAGCAGGACGACTTGGGTTGAGGTACTCTCACCGATTTGATAGGATTCCAGACGCAGCGCTGGATTTTTTATACGCTTTCGCACCAGTGAAATATTAATCATCAACGCTTCCGTAAACCCTTCCCGCGGTCCACGGATGGTTGCTTCGGTTTTCGGTTCGGAGATGCTTCGGTGATTGACCTTCAGAACGTCCAGCAGGAAACAGGCATTTGACGCTTCCCCAAACGTGAGCAGGCATTGTCCGTTCAGCAGTCCGTTAATGCATGCGTCAGTGTCTTTAGCTTCAGTAATGTCGGGGATCGGGATCAAATTCTTGATTCCTGCCAAATCGAGCTTCGGCTGAGACTGTTCGCCAGTGCGGTTCGCTGCAAGAAGCGAACGAAGAATAAGACGTTCAATCTTGTCTCTGTCCACAAGCGTTTCAATAAAGAGGCAAACCGCGGATTCTCCATATTGGGGCGGCAGCTGATACACAACGAGATCGGTTGGATTTCCCAAGGCAAGAACGACGTCCTGGTAACAGTCCTGCATGAAATCGGCCCCCATGGGAACAAGATGAACACTCTGTAGTCGTCTGCTTCTTCCGGGAAATGCTCCTGAGGCCAGACTACCATAAGCCAAAGTATAGACAAAATTCGCCATATCCATACAAATACATCACGCCGAACAAGCCTTCCGTTCGGTGTTATTGGCAAGATTATGCCATTTGGAAATGACTAATCTTTTGCGTGTTTTCGATGAGAATGATATCACGTTGTTTATGGGAATTAGCGTATGCGGAGTTTTCTCGTGAAAAGTTCAGGCTGCTCCCACGCGGTGAAGCGGCCGCCTTTGTCGAGCGCGGAGTCTTGGGGGCGGCGGGTTTCCTGCCTTAAGTGCGTCAGCAATATCAGAAGGAACCGTACCAGGCAAGTTGGTGTGCTTGCTCTTGCATTCACGCAATACGCCTTATGCCTGAAGAAGATCGACGATGACGACGACTCATCATCGTTCTTCGGCAGACCAGCCGGTTCGTGAGTCGGTAAAGGAAAGGCTAACGACATCGTCCATCATATCCCTCATTGACTTTGCTTGTTCAGCGCCGAACTGCCTTTCGAATTCAGCTTGAGCTCGGTCCCATCCAGGCCTTCCGATTTCGACCCGTCTAAGACCTTCATCGGTAATGGATACGATACGGGCGCGCCGATCGGAATCGCTCACTTGAATACGTACCAATCCATCACGCTCGAGCGGCCGGAGATTATGTCCGATCGTGGCACGATCCATGGTCATCAGCTCTGCGAGTTCCACCATCGTCCTCGGTCCCTCTTGTTTGAGATAACCCAAGATGGAGAATTGAGTTCCCTTCAGCCCCGCCCCCGTCTCTGCAAGGCAAGTATCATAGAGGCGCGAAATATGACGTTGAGCCCGTCTCAATTTCGTAGAGTTGCATATCGCCGGAATATTGATGTCTTGGGCCATGGTTTCTTCACCTCCATAACTTCAGCCTTATTGTGCGCGGCGGATCATCTTGTTAAACCGATTTTAGTCTCGCATGCCCTTAAATGCAAGCGGGAAAATTTTCTTAACTCGAATGGCAATATTACGGCTTGGAGGCTTCACGTTCATCTATTCGCATGTAAAAAAGACCTGCTGTCCAGTCCAGAGCAGGCCTTCTTAAATCACACTATTGGAACCAGGAGGGCAGCGCCTAGAGGGATAACAGTTCTCCGATTATTCTAGAACAGGACGGAACGCGTAATGATTACCAATAAAATGAACAATACGAGAATACCCCCTGCGCCAAATCCAGCACCGTACCCGCCACCGTAACCAGGGCCGCAACCTTGACCTGCACCGCCTACATTACCCATTCCGTAACCCATGTGTTCATCTCCCTTAAGTTTAGGTACACCGCAGTATATGTCAGTTCGTCTATAATGCATGGGCTTTTGTCAGAAAGGGGCATATAACCATGAAGTCTATTAGCCTGTGGATTCAGCAAGTGAACCCTATGGCATCCAATAGAAGAAATGTATGAGCCACTCAAATTTCTCTTCGATAAAACCAGATAAACGATCATGGCTATGTTCCGTCATCCATTAAGAAAACATTAACTTTAGTTCCTGAATATAATGTCTGCGAGGAGGCGCAGGAGATGAACGAGAAGCTGATTATTTCGGCGCGCAAGAAGAGGGAGATCGCAAGCGGCAATAACCGAGCTGTATATGACCTCTCACATAATTCGGTTCTGAAGCTGGCTCTTTCCAAGAGCGGTGTCAAGAGCAATAAAACCGAAGTGAAGATTTATAAATACGCCCGCAAGCTCAGAAAGTATCTAGGCGAGATCTAGAAGTATGATTCGAAGTACCGATGGCTGGTCATGAAGAAGTACAAGTCCAAGTTCCGAAAAACGAAGAGCAATGAGCGAAACTTGAAACGGTTAATTAAAAAGTTTAGAAAACACAAAATTAAAGCATTTGACCCGATGTCTAAGAAAGGGAAAATGAATCGAAGAAATTTAGCCGTCACTAGGAAGAAACGAATCATCGTCATCGATTACGGCAAGTTCAAAATCCGCCGCTAACAAGGAATTAACCCGCATGCCGCTTCAAGCGCTCCACTGCAAGAATATGATCAGCTTTAAAGACGCGAGGGGCCCGCTTCTCCAGGTCGAACGCCTTCACGATACCTTCCTGCACGGCATCAATGCGAATCCGTCGCTGCGAGAACCGCCCCTTATTATCCATGTAAATGATACTCACCGTCTGCCCGATATCCTTATCCGTCATGGCAATCCACTCCTCTGTTCGGTTAGTTTGAGTATAATATGGAACACTTGTTCGTATCAATATCAATTTATGCCAGCAGCAAAAAAGCCGTGACCATCAAGCGCCCGGCTTTCATACGTAATCCTATCGATGATGCACTTAAAGCCAATTCTCAAAAAACCGTTCATACCCCTGCTTCATTACCGTGTTCGAGAACATATGGAACGCATGCTCCCTGTTATCGTCCGAAGTGACCGTAGAGGAGGCCAGCGCCATATTAACGATCTCGGGCCAGTTCTTCTCGTTCCCTGCAAATGTGTGGCTGGAGGAAATATGCCCATAGCAGGGATGCTCCGGCTTTACGACAATCTTACCCATTGCCATCGCCTCGGACAGCGGCATCGCGAACGTATCGAAGACGGAGCTGCTCCAATACACCTTCGCCGAGTTCATCAGCTCGAAGATCTCGGGCCGGCTGAGTGCAAAATGCATCTTCACGTTAGAAGGAATCTCGTATTTCTTCATGCTCTCCTTGTACCGCATTCCTCCGAAGACCATGACGACTTCGACATCGGGATTGCTGCGCGCATAGGCGAGCGGCAAATCCGGTCTCCGATTCGGCTCATCCCGGCCGATCCAGAGCACACGGTTCCCCACGACCTGAGAAGGATCGTAATGCTCCAAGGCAAGACGCTCCTCGAATCCAATCGGAATAACATCTACATCCGTCACGTTGAAATCATCACGGAAGCTCTGCTTTAAGTAGTCCGTATGCACGATGGCTTTATCGACAATATCGTAGAATGGGCGCATCATCTCATGTCCTGTCAGGCTTGGATTCGGGTAGGAATGAGGAAACAGCACGCTCTTCTCGAAAAACAGCTTCAGGAACGAAAACCCGGAAACCGTATAAATGACATGCTCAATCTTCTCTTGCTGCAGCTTCTCGATGACGACGTCGTAATTGCACAGATCGCCTTTCTCATACTCGAAGCCCTTCTCCTGATCGTAATCGCTGACGTAACGGTCCGGCGAAATGAAGACAACTTCCACGCCCAGCTCGCGGCCGATCGTCTGCAGACGCTCTGCGAATACGCGGGGACCTTGCGCCTCAGCAAATTGAATCTTTCTCATAACAAGTCCTATTTTTTTCAAAACTCCCAATCTCCTGCCCCGTAGAAATCGATATATTACGAAATTTGTCGAAAAAGATATTCATAGTGTACACCTCATCTCCGGGCAGGACAATAACAGTTAACCCCAAAATCTGTCGCATGCCACCCGCAAGGATGGACAAGAGCGGCCGTTTACAGCAATTTGGCCCGATGCAGCACGGTCATCATTCGGTAAAAATCATAGCTGCCGTTCTTCGGCGAGTCGAGCAGATGCTTGCTCACCGCGGAGTCCATCGCTTCCTTCGCCCAAGCCGGAATCACGTCCAGCTTATGGAGCGCCTCCAGTTGAATCGCTTGCACCTGCAGCGCTTGGATCGTAATCAATTGGCTATCCAGGTCGCTTCTCAGTGCTTCATTGTCCGCTGCCAAGCTGCTTACCGCCGCTTTTAATTCGTCAAAAGCTTTTTTCTCGTCTGCCGTCATTGGCTCCTCCTCCTCCGCACGTAAGTCATAACGCATCAATCCGCTTGCATTTAAAATCTGAATGATTTTATCGGCATAATCCGGATCTGTCGCATAGCCGCTGGCTTGAAGCATGCGCGCCTGCTCCACCGGCGTTCCCGCCGATCTTACCGCTGCATAGCGTTTGCCTGCAAACAACAGGTCCTGGTCCTTGTAAAAATCGTAGATGCTGTCGTACGCACGAAAGGCCGTCACGACTGTAATACGCTTACCGTCGATGACTTCCCACGTCCTTTTGTTCACGACCGTGCCTTTCCAGTACCCGTTCGGCACGCCGCTTCCCGGCTTATATCCCCCCAGGTTGTTCCAATACGGAATGTTCCCTCCGGTTTCCAGCCAGCTTTGCGCGAGCCGCACGGAAGGAAAGAGCGGCGAACCTTCAGCTTGAAGCTGCTTGACGATCGGAATCAGCATCTCGAAAAAGGCCTGTCTGTTCATCTCCCTCCACCTCCTCTGCTGACATCATGGTGAGACGAGCTGCCCCCTTGTATATATATGAATCCAGCCCGCGATCGGCTACCTGCAATTTTACCCCGCACTTGCGCGGATACGCGGCGAACGCCTACTCTCCGGCCCGCATATGATGCATAACCATAGATGTATTCTATGCCAAAGGGAGGGTTTCAAGTGGAATTTCAACTCGTTCCGCTGCACTGGGTTTACCTTGCTTTTATCGTCCTAATCCTAGGGGTATTGATAAAGCGAAGAGATACGACGCTCGTCTGCGTGGTCGGCATCTTCGCGCTTGGATGGCTGGCGACGGAGAGCTTGAGCGGTTCGGTCAGCGGCATATTCAACAGCTTTATCTACGCGACGAAAGAGCTGATCGGTACGATATTCATCATTTCCATCATCGTGGCGATGAGCCGGGTTCTCATCAAGACAGGCATCAATGAAATGATGGTCGCGCCCCTAACGCGCTTCATGCGGACGCCGACACTCGCTTTCTGGGGCATTGGCCTGATCATGATGGTTACGTCCTGGTTCTTCTGGCCGTCGCCCGGCGTCGCGCTGATCGGCGCAGTGCTGCTTCCCGTCGCTGTACGCGTCGGTTTGCCTGCACTTGGCGCCGCCATGGCCATGAATCTGTTCGGACACGGCATTGCGCTGTCCGGCGATTATATTATCCAAGGCGCGCCTAAGCTGACAGCCGATGCGGCAGGATTGCCTGTATCCGCCGTCATGGAAGCGAGCGTTCCGCTCGTCATCGTGATGGGCGTCGTCACGACCGCAACCGCCTTCTGGATGATGCGCCGAGACATGGCAAAGGGCAAATGGCGCGACGGTCTGGTCACGGAAGCGAGCCCAGTAACCGCAATGGAGGAAGCGCGCATCGAGCTGCCTTTCCTATGGAAGCGCGTCCTTGCCGTGCTCATTCCGCTGCTGTTCGTCGTCGACGTTGTCGCCATGTTCGTCTTGAACCTGCAAGGCGGCGATGCTACGGCGCTTGTCGGCGGAACGGCCGTCTTCATTCTTCTGCTCGTGACCATGCTCGCGCATCGCAATCAAGGCTTAGAGCAGACGACCACCTATCTGATTGAAGGCTTCCAGTTCGGATTCAGGGTGTTCGGTCCGGTCATTCCGATCGCTGCCTTCTTCTACCTCGGCGATTCTGCCTTCACGGAGCTGTTCGGCAAGGTACTTCCCGAAGGCTCCCACGGCATCGTTAACGATCTCGGCGTGGCGCTGGCCAATCACGTTCCGCTGAATCAAGCGATCGGTGCCGTAACCTTGACCGTAACCGGTGCCATAACAGGCTTGGACGGCTCCGGCTTCTCCGGCATCTCGCTGGCGGGCTCCATTGCCCAGCTCTTCGCATCCGCCATCGGCACAGGCGCAGCGACGTTGACCGCTCTGGGTCAGGTTGCCGCAATCTGGGTCGGAGGCGGCACCTTGATCCCGTGGGCGCTTATACCAGCCGCAGCCATTTGCGGCGTCAGCCCGTTCGAGCTGGCGCGCCGCAACCTCAAGCCCGTCTTAATCGGCCTGAGTGTTACGACCGTCGTGGCGATGTTTATCATCTGACACGCGCTTCACTTGATCGCAATAGCGTCGGCAGCAGCCTAGCTGATACCGGCGCTATTCGTCATGATTACGGAACACTTCTAACGCTGACTCCCCGCGAATAGTGCTGCTTGGATGTACTCCCTTGCTGACAGCCCCTTCCCGCCGCTTTGGACTGTCGAATTAATGAAGAAGCGTCCATTTCAAAGAACTGAAATGGACGCTTCTCGCTAATCTTAAGAGCCTTGTATGATGCTGCGAATGAAGGCCGTTTCTTCGGCGCTCAGCGGGTTGCCGGCACCTTTTGCGTTAGACTCGACCTGTCTTTCGTTCTTGAAGCCGGGGATGACGCAAGCATTCGGCGATTGGGCGATGGCAAATTGAATTGCGACCCTCACCAGATCCTGCACCTCCGCGCCGAACCGTTCCTTAATCGGCCCTAGCTTGCGGCGAATCTCCAGCAGCCGCTCCTTTGTATACGCGGTGTTCGTTGCCCGGATATCGCCTTCGCCGAATTTCGGCGGATGCTCCGGATCGAATTTGTCCAGCAGCAGCCCTTGGGCAAGCGGTCCGAACAGCACGATTCCCAGATTCTGATCATCCGCCCACCGGAACAAATTCGTACCTGGCTGATCGAAGGCATTACCGAACGCGTTATAGTGGAATTGCAGCACATCAGGGCGCGTAACGGGACAGACACGAAGAAAATCCTGATAGCCGTAGCCCGATTGCCCGATTACGCGAACTTTGCCTTCTTGCTGCAGTTGGCGCATCATGTCGGCCGCTTCCTCCAAATAAACGTCGTTCGGTCCGAAATTCGTATTATGGAAATAATGAAGATCCAAATAATCCGTACCTAAATTCATCAACGATTGCTCCAGCTGATGCCGGATATGGATCGGCTGCATGGCATTAGGCGCCGTTCCGCGGAACCAGCCGACTTTGGAAGCAATCACGACTTTATCGCGAGGCACTTCCTTCAGGAAGCGTCCGATAACGCGCTCCGAATGCCCGTCTCCATATACATCCGCCGTATCAAAGTGATTAATGCCCAGCTCAAATGCGCGTTTCAAGCCGGTAACGGATTCGTTATCGTCATTGCCCGTCCAACCGACCGGTTCGCCGTCGCGCCATGAAGGCCCGCCGATCGCCCAACAGCCCAAGCTTACCTCGCTTACCCGTAATCCGGAACGTCCAAGCACTCTGTATTCCACTGCGACCACTCCTTCAATTTGTACATGATAGCGTCTGCATATGAAACTATAACCAATAATAGAGCGGTTTGGAAGTACGCAATTTAAGATTACCTACTTACCTGCATGTAACTATTGTCTTGATGCACGGCTTTGGCGTCTTCCTGCTCAGCCCGTCACGGCATCGCCGCTCGACCACTCGACCGCGCCGTTCGCGCCGACAGGTCCGGCAAACACTTTCAAATAAGAAGTGTGATCGAAGACCACGTAAATCCATTCTTTCGCGTCGGGATCAGGAATAACCATCTCTTTGGGCGGCATTCGGTAACCCTTGGCCGCAATGAGCTTCCCGCTCTGGTTGCCGCCGGCGAGAGAAATCCGGCTGTACTGCCTGGCATAGTCGTCCACCTTCGCAACCAGCTCTTCGTTCCGTGATACGGCTAGAAGCACCTCGCAGTTAAGCGTCGTTTGGAAGAGCGCTTTGACTTCCTCATGTGCGGCAAACCATTTCATTTCATGATGCTGAAGCATTCGTGTTACCTCCCCTGTGCGATCATTTTACGCTTCCTGAAGCAAGCATGTTGCGAACCGTCAAGCACTGCAAACCATGCAAATAATCCGGCTCCCACTCGCTGGGCTCAAGCTTGGGCAGAATCGAACGAGGTACATAATGCCCGCTTCGCGTGACAATGTCTTCCAAGCTGAGCCCGTCCATTTGCTCGCCGGAGAAAATGACGCGCGACGGATTAATAGTTGCGACCATGATGGCAACGAGACGGCTTAGCGCATCCACGATCAAGGACGGCTCACGGACCGCCTGCAGCAGGCTTTTCTCATCATAGAGCGGCAGAAGCGAGATTTCGCCCGAGAAGAACGTGCTTCCGCGCACGATCTCGCCATTCAACAGGATGCCTGCACCAAGCGCTCGCCTGCCGAAATACACATAGACAATGGATTCGTTCTTGCCCGCTTGAAGCAGGTCCTGATAGCCCACTACCGCTGCATTCACGTCATTCTCCACAAGCACATGCTTGTTGAAATGGCCTTCATAATAGGATTTGAAATCAAAATCCTTGAACGCGGCAAAGGATGGAATATAGAACGATCGGCCTTCGTTGACCGCACCCGGAACGCCGAACGTCAGCGTGTGCAGATTCTCATACCTCTGCACGAACGGAGCGATTTGAGCCGTTAAGGCATCCGGGCCCTCTGTCATCACGCCGGGCAGCCGCTGCCGCTCTATCAATTGGCCGTTATAGTTAATGACGGAATAGACAATGAAATCCTTCTCCAGATAGACGGTCAAGCCGATTCGGTATTCCGGATTCAGCGCATAGGTTTTCGGCCGCCTGCCGCCGCTTGACGTCGCAAGCCCGGTTAGCAGCACTTCATGCTGCTCGTTCATTTCATCGATTGTTTTGCTGATTGTCGGAAAACTAACGCCGGTCATGCTGGCAATCTCGGCCGTCGTGGAACCGGGCTTGGCGTGAAGCGCGGTGCGGATCTGCCTGCGAATCGCCTCTCCCATCGATTTGGGCGTTACAAAAGGAATATCCATCGGAAATGCCTCCGATACTTTTTGAATTTCTTTTTAAGGTACTTTAATTAGTACTCAGCTTATCATAATTTGCCGCCCGCGTACATAGCCAAACAGAGAGACCGCAGCACAAAAAGACGCCTCCCCCGTGGCCGTGGAAGACGTCTTTTTGCTACCCTATAGACTGCGGCTGCGGCTCTCTTACGAACTGACGCCCGCCGTTCCTTTACGAACTGCGCCCGCCGCGAAATTTCTGCGTATGCGCTTTGGCCTCGTCGGTATTCGTCACCCGGTTGCGGCTCCATTCAATCAAGATCCGGTCAATGTAGCGAAAATGCAGCTTGCCTGCGAACACCGCTTCCTTCAATGCGAAGCGAATGAGCTCATCGGGATAGCGGTCTTGATCCACCCAGGCGCTGATGGTTTCACATTCCATCGGAGACAGCGGCCGGCCGAACTCCTGCTCGAACGCCGTAAACAAATCGCTTGCTCTCTCGGCCGGCTGTGCCGCTGCTGCGCGCGGAACAGCATGCTGCGGCTTCGCGCGTTCTTCTTCGACAGACTTCCGTGCTTCCTCGGCGAGCCACTCCGCGCTGCGGATCATAAAGCCGGTCCAATTGTACCGTTCTACGCGCATGGCGCTTTCCGCATCGATTTCCTCATCGATGGTCAGCAGCCCTTCCTTCATCAGGCGCCCGAGCAGCTGATGCGCGGCGTTTGGCAGTATGCCAAGCCGCTCTGCCAATTGCTCCGGCGTCGGAAACGCCGTCTCTTCCACCTGCCGAAACAGCATAAGCTGCATAAGCAGCATCATTTCGGTATCGCTGAGGCCAATGTTTCGGTAAGCGCGCAGCAGACCGGCCGGGACAACGACGCTGCCGCCATTCATCGCAGCCGCCATCCCGCGCGCATAAGATTTCCACATTTCGTTTTTCACCGGTCAGTTCTCCCCTCTGCCTGGCTACTTCCCAGGCCTTTCCTGACCAACCTTACGGATACAAGCGATACAGCAGACGCGGGAACGGAATCGTCTCCCGGACATGCTCCAATCCGCAAATCCATGCAACCGTCCGCTCCAAGCCCAATCCGAAGCCGGAATGCGGGACCGTACCGTACTTACGCAGGTCGAGATACCACTGATAAGCCTCGGTGGAGAGCTCATGCTCTTGGAACCGTTCAGCCAGCAGCTCCGGATCGTCGATCCGCTGCGACCCGCCGATAATTTCCCCATAGCCTTCCGGCGCGATCATATCTGCGCACAGCACGACTTCCGGGCGATTGGGATCAGGCTTCATGTAGAAAGCTTTAAACGAAGCGGGATAATGCGTAATGAACACGGGACGGTCATAGCTCTCGGCTATCGCTGTCTCATGCGGCGCTCCGAAGTCTTCGCCCCACTGAATTTCATGCTGCCGCTCCTGCAGGAACGCGATCGCCTCATCGTATGTAATACGAGGGAACGGCGCCTGAATCGCTTCAAGCTTGCTAATATCGCGGCCGATCGTTTCCAGCTCTTTGCGGCAGTTCGCGACCACGTTCTGCACGACGAAGGAAACGAAACGTTCCTGCACGCGCAGGTTCTCTTCATGGTCGACGAACGCCATCTCCGGCTCGATCATCCAGAATTCGATCAGATGACGACGGGTCTTGGATTTCTCCGCGCGGAACGTCGGGCCGAAGGAATATACTTTACCAAGCGCCATCGCAGCTGCTTCCATATAGAGCTGGCCGCTTTGCGTCAAATACGCATCCTCGTCAAAATATTTAATGTGAAATAAATTCGTCGTCCCTTCGCTTGAGGACGGCGTCAGAATCGGCGGATCCACCAGCGTAAAGCCATGCTCATCGAAGAACTGCTGGATCGAGCGTATGATCTCCGCGCGGATAACAAGAATGGCGCGCTGCTTGGACGAGCGCAGCCAGAGATGGCGGCGGTCCATAAGGAAGTCGACGCCATGCTCCTTCGGCGTAATCGGATAATCCTGCGTCAGCTGGATGATTTCGATATCTTCCACGGTCAGCTCGTAGCCGGACTGGCTGCGCGGTTCTTCGCGAACCGTTCCTTTCACGTACAGCGAGCTCTCCTGCGTCAGCTTGCCGGCTGATTCCCATACGGATTCCGGCAGCTCGCTCTTGACGGCAACGCCCTGCACGTAGCCGGTTCCGTCGCGCAGCTGCAGAAACTGGATTTTACCGCTGGAGCGCTTGCCGTTCAGCCAGCAGCCGATCCATACGGACTGCCCTGCTGCGTCTTTCAATTGACTGATTGTCGTTAATTTTCGCATCGCTATGATCCGTCCCTTCGATAATGGGAGCTGCCCTCATAGGCAGCTCGTTTAGGCCTTCACTAATTGATACGTATCGCGCGCGATTAATAGTTCCTCGTTCGTCGGAACGACCAGCACCTGCACGCGGGAGCCGTCTTTCGTGATGAACCGCGGTTCTTTAGAGCGGATCTGGTTGCGTTCCACGTCCAATTCAATGCCAAGGAAGGATAATTGCTCGCAGACCGCCCTGCGAACTGCGACAGAGTTCTCGCCCACGCCTGCCGTGAATACGACTGCATCAAGCCCGTTCATGCCTGCCGCATAAGCACCGATATATTTACGCAGCCGATAGGTATACATATCGAACGCAAGCTTCGCCTGCTTATCGCCGCCCTCCATGGCTTCCACGATCTCGCGCATATCGCTGCTGATGCCGCTGATCGCTTGCAGCCCGCTGTGCTTGTTCAGCATGGAGTTGACCTCGCTGAGCGACAATTCTTCCTTGTTCATCGTAAACGGTACGATGGCGGGATCGATATCGCCGCTGCGCGTGCCCATCATCAGCCCCTCCAGCGGAGTCAGGCCCATGCTGGTGTCGTAGGTTTTACCGTTCAGGATCGCTGCGCAGCTAGCACCGTTTCCGATATGGCATGTAACCATCTTAAGCGATTCAAGCGGACGTCCGAGCGTCTTCGCCGCCTGCTTGCTCACGTAGTCATGCGACGTGCCGTGGAAGCCGTAGCGTCTGATTTTGTGGCGGCGGTAGAGCACCATCGGGATCGGATAAAGGAACGTCTCCTGCGGCATGGATTGATGGAACGCCGTGTCGAACACGACGACCTGCGGAATGTTCGGCAGGTTGATTTCGACGGCTGTAATACCCATCATGGCCGGCGGGTTATGAAGCGGCGCCAGGTCGAACAATCGGCGAATTTCCTTCTTCACTTCTTCAGTGACAAGCGTCGATGCCTTGAAACTCTCTCCGCCGTGCACGACACGGTGGCCGACGGCTTGAATCGCATCCATGGAAGGGATGACGCCATGCTCCGGGTGGGTCAGAACATCGATGACTTTGCGAACCGCCGTGTTATGATCGAGGATTTCGCTGACTTGATTGACTTCCGTACCTCCTGTCGGCTCATGCGTCAAAATGGAGGCGTCCATGCCGATCCGTTCAACCCTGCCCTGTGCCAGGACAGTCTCGTTCAGCATGTTGTACACTTGATATTTAAGCGATGAGCTTCCCGCGTTCATCACAAGAATCATCATAGCCGAACACCATCCTTATCATAGTTGAAGAAGCCGGCTCCGCTCTTCACGCCGAGCTGACCGCCTCGAACCATTTTCTTCAGTATGAAGGAAGGACGGTATTTCAATTCTCCGAATTCGCGGAACATCCGCTCGAGAGAGGCCAAGACGAAATCCAGACCGAAACGGTCCGCCATCTCGAAAGGACCGTGCTGGAATGAATAACCGACCCGCATCGCGCAATCGATGTCGGTTGCAGAAGCAACGCCTTCTTCGAGCACATGCAGCGCCTCGTTGATGAACAGGCAGATCAAACGCGTTGTGACGAAGCCCGGCGATTCGAAGACCATGACGCCTTGTTTGTGGATCGTCGACTCTACGAATGCCTTCGTCCGTTCAAACGTCGCATCGCTGGTTCGGAGACCGCGTACGATTTCTACCATATCCGCTTTGATTACGGGATATACGAAATGCATGCCGATGACCCGCTCCGGGTGTTTCGTCACGCTTGCAAGCTCCGTCATGCTTAGCGTTGACGTGTTGCTCGCCAGAATAACATCAGGACCGCAAATCGCATCTATTTCTTTGAAGACCGCAAGCTTGTTTTCCAAATCTTCGGTTATGGTTTCTATGACAAGCTCGCATTCCGCAAGCTCATGAAAGGATGATTTAGGGTGAATCCGGTTCATGATCAGCTTCTTCTCCGCGGCCGTTACCGCCCACCGTTCCATCTGCTTGTCCAAACTTTGTTCGATCAAGCCCATGGCTTGCGCGAGCTTCTCGCCGTTCTGCTCGACCATGCACACATCCAAGCCCCGTGATGCAAGCATTTCGCTGATGCCTTGCCCCATCGTACCTGCGCCTATAACGCCTACTTTACGTACTGCTGTCAACTTGCACACCTCCAACTATCTTCCTATAGTATACCGTTTTTACGCAGAAATAAGAAGGCAGACGATTGCTCTGCCTTCTTACGTATTATTGCGCCAATAACGGCTGTTCTGTTGAAAATTGCTGCAGCAACGACCGGAACTGGTCGCCGCTTAACGTCTCTTCCTGGATCAGAACGTCCAGCGCCGAGAGGAAAACGCCTCGATTCGCCTCAAGCAGCATTTTAACATCTTGCATCAAATCGTTCAAGATTGAGCCATTCACGGCCGCCCATTTATCGGGCGTCATCATCGAAGCATCGATAATGCCTAGTTCCGTAAGCCCGGATTCAACCATGGAGCGAACGATACTCATCGCCTGATCGAAATCCCCTCTGGAACCCGTGCTTCGTTCGCCGTAAAACATTTCTTCCGCCGCAGCCCCGCCGAGCGCAATCATGATCTGGCCCTCGAGAAACTGCTTCGTGTACAAATATTTGTCTTGCTGCGGATTATGGCGCACATAGCCGAGTGCCCCGCCGCGCGGCAGCAGCGCTACCTGCGAGACGCTCCCCGGCCGCACCAGCTCAGCTGCAATCGCATGGCCGAGCTCGTGGAGCGCAACCCGCTCCCGCTCTTCGTTCGTCGCTTCGCGGTCGGTTCGTTCGCCCATCATGACCTTATCAATCGCCATGGAGAGATGGCGCTGGCTGATCGTCTCGCCGTCTTCGCGCATCGCGTAGATCGCCGCTTCGTTCATCACGCTCTCGAGCTGAGCGCCGGAGAACCCGTAAGACTCTTCGGCGATCTTCTCCAGATTGACTTCGTCGCCGTCAAGCGGCTTATTGCGCGCATGAAGGTGCAGAATATGCGCGCGGCCCTTCTTGTCTGGCAAATCAACGGCAATGTGCCGGTCGAATCGTCCGGGACGAAGCAGCGCGCTGTCCAGCATCTCCTTACGGTTCGTGGCGCCAATCAGCAGTATGCGCGGCGAATCCGTCGTATGGATGCCATCAAGCTCGGTCAGCAGCTGGTTGAGCGTCTGATCATACTCGCGCTGCTGTCCGCCGTCGCGTTTCCCACCGATGACGTCGATCTCGTCGATGAAGATCACGGCGCTGTTCTTACCCTGCTTCTCCGCCTTTTGCCGGGCTTCCTTGAACAAGTCTCGAATTCGGCTTGCACCGACGCCGACATACATCTCAACGAATTCGGAGCCGGACGCCCCGAGATAGACCGAATCCGTATAACCGGCAGCCGCCTTCGCGAGCAGCGTCTTGCCCGTTCCCGGAGGCCCGGTAAGCAGAATGCCCTTCAACGGGCGAATGCCGAATTTCGATATTTGCTCCACATGAACGAGAAAATCGAGCGCTTCTCGAAGCTCCTGCTTCGCATGGTCTTGACCGCCGATTTCCTCGAAGGTCATCTGCCTTGGCACAGAAGTCTTGCTTTTGCGATCTCCGCCTACTGTCGCCAGATGCCCGCGCGACTTCGCCATAAACAATAGGCCGCCTGCAATGCAAGCGAACAGAATAAACGGCATCATGTTAATGCCGATTGCGAACTGCAGAAATAAAATGAAGACCGGCACAAATCCGATCACGATCTCTTTCCCATATTTACGCATTTGGCCACACCCCCATCGGATTCGGCGTGCGCGGCAGGACGATATGCTTCACTGAATCGCTGTCCTTCAGCGTGATATACACATTCGTTTCATCCATCTCTGAATTGGCTGCGATACCTGGAAAACGGTTCTGTACCTGCTTCATAGCCGCAGGAATACCGGCATACTCCCGAAGATCCATCGCCTGCGCAACGTCGAAGAGGGTGGATGCCCATACGTCCTCCAGCTTCTTGGAGGTATTCGTATCTTCAATATTCAATGTCAGCTCGCGGCTGCCAATAATGGATTCGCCCTGCGAAGCAATCGTATCGTAAACGTCCCGGACGTTAGCGTCTCGTTCCAGCTTGAGGTCAATGGTTACGTCGCTTCGGCCGATGACCGGCTGCGCGTCAACGACGCCCGGCGCTCCAGCTGCAATTCGTTCCAGCGGCTTAATATCTGCTGCATTTCGGTATATGAACCATCCGCCTACAAGCAATCCGGCCGATATGATGGCTGTCAACAAAGTCGGCATTAGACGTATTTTCATGGCAAAAAGCCCCCTTCATCCACAGAGTTATGCTGCACTTTCGTCTATCATCAAGCGCTATACGAAAGTATATCATAGTCTGCAGAGGCAGAGAGCGTGTAATTAAAGGGAGTCATGCCTAAAACTGCTGAGGCTGTAAACCCGTTTCATTATTGGGAAGGAAGCTTGTACATCACGATCAACGACCCGTCGCGAAACCGGTAAAAATCATAGAAGTGATTCAGCTGGCTGGATTGATTCCGGGCATAGAACACTTCCCAGACCGGCTCTCCGCCGAATAAGCCGAGCCGAATATGTGCGATTTGGGCATCCGGCTTCTCGCGCAGAAACTGCTCCTGCAGTCGTGTTTTCGTGAGACCATCCGTTGCCCGAAGCGTGATCGTGGAATCCTTCTTCAGCCAGACAAAGGTGTCCAGGTCGTTGCTATCCTTCCCTTTCACGACCCATACCGGCTCATCCCACACGTACGAATAGGAGCTTGTTACGCTTGAGAGCCCACCGCGCTCCATCGCATTGGATTCGGCGGTCTTCTCTTCGGACCAGACAGGAAGCTGCACGTAGCGGTAATACGCGTTGATCGATGCGAGTACAAGCAGTACGAACAGCACGATGAGCGTCACCCAACGTCTTGCCGTCATCAGCGGCGCGCGTTTCAATCGATTGGCGCGCATTAGCTGGATAACAGCCTTTCAAAGCAGCGCTGTGCTTCCGAGCGAATCTGCGCCTCATCCAAAAATACGCAGTCGCCGTTCTTCACGACCTGCTCGCCGTCCACCCATACATGAACGACATCCCGCCCTGATCCGGCATACACCAGATGGGAGATCATCTCGGTCCGCGGATAGAAATGCGGCTGCTCCACATTGAGCGCGATGAAATCAGCCTTCATGCCTTCCTTCAGCATGCCGATCCGTTCCTCCTGCCAGATCGCACCCGCACCGTAAACCGTGCCAAGCTTCAACGCTTCCCAAGCCGGAACGGCTGTCGGATCACCCGAAACGCCTTTATGTATAAGCGCTGCCAACCGGATTTCGTCGAATAAATCCAAATTGTTGTTGCTCGCTGCGCTGTCGGTGCCGAGCGAGACGGTTACGCCCGCCTTCAGCATGTCCGGAACGCGGGCAACGCCGCTCGCAAGCTTCAAATTGCTGGCCGGGTTATGCGACACGCTGACTCCGCGTTCAGCAAGAAGAGCGATTTCGCCGTCGGTCAAATGAACGGCATGGGCGACAAGCGCCGGACGAGAGAAGAAACCGAGCTTATCCAGATGCTCGACGGGACGGCAGCCGTAATCGTTGACGTTCTGCTGCACCTCTGCCGCGGACTCGGACATATGCGTATGAAGCGGAACATTAAGCTCCCGAGCTGCTTCTACGATGCGCTCGATGTAATCCGGCGGACATGTATAAGGCGCATGCGGAGAAAGCATCGTCCGGATGCGGCCGTTCGCCCGGCCGTTCCAATCTTGGACAAACCGTTTCGCTTCATTCAATTTAGCGGTTTGAACCTCTGGCGGGCATAAACCAATGACGCCGCGGGTCAAGAGACCGCGAATGCCGGATTGTTCCACGACCTCCGCGACAATATGCATACGGTCATACATGTCGACGAACGTGGTCGTTCCGGATTTCAGCATCTCCGCAACGGCAAGCGCCGTACCCCAGCGGGCATCCTCGTCCGTATATTTACCTTCCATCGGCCACATTTTCTGTTCCAGCCACACCTGAAGCGCTTCATCGTCGGAATATCCCCGAAGCAACGACATCGCAGCGTGCCCGTGCGTATTGATCAAGCCGGGCATGAAGACAAACCCTTCGCCGTTCAGCCTATCGGCGCCTTCGGGCTTCGGATCCGGCTCCTGCTCGCTTAGGTATAGAATCGTATCCCCTTCAATGACCATATGGCCCTTTACGATCGGACGATTGTCATCCATCGTCACGAAAGTGCCGTTCTCAATCCACAACCGTTTCATTGTCGTCGACTCCTTCTTCGTCCAAATAATAGGCCAGGCTCATCAGCTCGGTTGTGAAGTTTGCATAATGGATTCGCACTTGCTCTTGCACGCGAAGAATCGTCGGAGCGAAATTGAGAATGCCGTCAACGCCTGCTTCGACAAACTGATCCGCAACATGCTGTGCCTCGAGCGCCGGCACGGTAATAATGCCGATGCGGATGTGCCGATCCAATATGGTTTCCTTCAGCTTGTCCATCGGGAGGACGGTCAGTCCGTTGATGGCCGAACCCACCATCGTCGGGCTGACGTCGAATACTGCCGTAATCTTCATATTGTCTTTCAAATACATATTATAATTGCATAAAGCGCGTCCTAAATTCCCGGCGCCGACGAGCGCAACATTAAGCGGCTGATCGAGTTTTAAAATCTGTCTGATTTTCTCAATAAGGTACGTGACGTCGTAGCCGATGCCCTTGCGCCCGAAATCGCCAAAGTAAGCCAAATCCTTACGAATTTGGGCTGGATTCAAATCCAACTTGTTCCCAAGCTCCTGTGATGAAACCGTCTGTACATCCCGCATGCTCAAATCGTTCAGAACTTGAAGATAAACGGGGAGTCTGCGAACGACCGCTTCGGATATTTTCATCGGTTTCATGTTTCCACCCTTTCTTCACTTGGTGACAGCCATTCATGCATGCGCGGGACAATCTGATCCAAATGCATGGTTTCAATCTTCGGTCCCGGCAGCGAATAGAGAAAATATTTGCCGTAGTACGTATCGATAATGCGAGTATCATAAATGAGAACAATACCGCGGTCTTTCCCTGTCCGAACCAACCGCCCAAAGCCCTGCTTGAACCGAATCACGGCCTGCGGTATCGACAGCTTCATGAACGGATTCTGCTTCTGCTCCTGCAGCAGCTCCGATTTGGCCTCGACAAGCGGATGGTTTGGCGGCTGGAAGGGGAGCCGAACGATGGCAAGGCAAGTGAGCGCATCGCCGGGGATGTCCACACCTTCCCAGAAGCTGCTCGTTCCAAGCAGCACGGATGCTTGCGTCTGCTGGAAGCGCCTTGTCAGCTTGCTCCTGTTGCTGCTGTCGATGCCTTGACCTAACACTTGAATGTCCTTCTGAACCAATAGTTCCTTGAGCGGATCATACACCTGCTTTAGCATCTTGTAGGATGTAAACAGCACCAGCATTCTTCCCTTGGTCTCGATAGCCGCTTCCGATAAGGATTGAACCAGCATCTCGTTGAACAACGGATCTCCGGCGGCACCCTTAAGCACCGGGAAATTGCGCGGTATAATGACTAGTGCCTGATCCCTGTAATTAAATGGCGATGGCAGCTGCACCGTCTTTAAGCGGCCCGCTTCCTCCTCCCCCATCAAGCCTAGCTGCTCGCAAGCATATTGGAAGGACTTCTGTACCGACAATGTCGCCGATGTCATAATGACGCTTTTCTTCGTTTCGAAGAAATACGTCCTGAGCTGACTGCTTACGTCTGCGGGTACGGCATAGAGCTGAACAGATTTGGCTCTTGAGTTGCTATTTGCTTCGAGCCAGTAGACGGTGTCCGATTTATCGGCTTTCATAAACTGGCGTAAATCATCGCGGGCACGGGACAAGTCTTTGAGCGTTCCGCTTAAATCCGTTACCAATGCTGCGATCCCGGGATCGTCGAGTTCTTCTTTGATCGCAGCGAATACTTTATCAAGCGGCCGAATGATTTGGCTCAGGTAGCCGTTAATGGCTTCCTCAACGATCTGAGCTTCCGACCACTGGTCAGGCAATTTCCCGCCGCGGAGACGCAGCACGAATTGCCCGATTTCCCCGCCGCTCCCACTGTCCAAAGCGCCGGACTTAGCTTGATTGCTCGCGCTCATGAAGCCATACAGCATATCGAACAAGCGGTCCCATTCATCTCGAAGCTCGCCGAATACGGGAATAACCTCGTCGATTTCTTCCCGCCACTTCTGCGTCTGCTCCACGTTTTCGTTCGCCAGCCGGCTCTTCAGCACGATCAATTGTCCATTTCTGGCATCCTTGCACAATCTGAAAATCGGCTGCTGTACGGAATAGTAGGAAACCTGCGTACCCAGATGCTTGCCTGCCACCTCTTCCAAATGATGCGCTTCATCCAGAATGAGATGCTCGTAACCGGGAAGAAGGCGATGATCTGCGCGAATGTCTGTAAACAGCATGGAGTGATTCGTTATGACAACGTCCGCGATGTTGGCTTCCTGCTTCGCGCGATGGTAGAAACAACGCTTAAACCAAGGACAGCTGCGGTTCAGGCAGGAATCCGCGTCACTAGCTACCGTGCTCCAGAAATCAACGCCGCGGTTGCCGAAATTAAGCTCCTCCTGGTCGCCGTGCATCGACTCGCTGAGCCAGACGACCATTTGCGAAGCGGTAATGCGGTCTTCGACCGGCGAGCTGAAATCCTGCACATTGACCTTACCCTCGAATTTGCGCAAGCATAGATAATTGCCGCGTCCCTTGAATACCGCCGCTTTGAACGGATAAGGCATCACTGCTTGCAGCAGCGGCAAATCGCGTGCCCGAAGCTGCTCCTGCAGATTAATCGTATGCGTGCTGACGACTATCTTCTTATTCTGCTGGATACCATAGTAGAGCGCGGGGATCAAATAGCCCAGCGATTTCCCGGTACCTGTTCCCGCTTCAATAAGCAGATGCCGCCCTTCTTCAAACGCATCGATGACTTCCTGGAACATCATATTCTGGGGCTCCCGCTCCTCATAGCCATCCACGATGCCGGCAATACCTGTTTTAATATGCGCGAGAAACTGATGAAACGTCCAATCCGCGACTGCTGTTGATTGCTCTTCGTCGCTGCGCGGATGCTGCTCCTCGGTCCAATCGCCTGCCTTCATTGCAAATTGCCGGAAATAAGTGTAGGCGTCAAGATCGATGGAGGTTTGCGTTTCCTTACGGAGCGCAAGCTGCGAGACGAACCAGCCCAAGTCGTCGAGATCGCCGCCAAGAAGCAAGGCCAAGCGCTGCAGCGTCAGCAGAGGCAAGGTTTCCATCTTCCGACAGCAAGCAGCGAACAGCTCCGCCGTTGCCATGGCGTCGCTGTCCGCGCGGTGATGCTGATCATGTTCAATGCCGAACAATTCCGTTACCGCGCCCAGCTGGTAGGTCGTTAGGGTGGGGTACAGAATGCGAAGCATATCAATGGTGTCCAGTCTTCTTCCGTCGAAGGGCACGTATCCGCAGCGGTCGAGCGCTGCGCTTAGGAAGCCCGCATCGAATGCGACGTTGTGCGCCACCAGAACGGCGTCGCTCAGCAGCGGTATGATATCGATGAGCACTTCTTCAAGCTCCGGCGCCTCTTCCACCATGGAAGCGTCGATCCCGGTTAACCCCGTAATAAATGGGGGTATGGGGATGGTCGGCCTGACGAACGAGCTGTAAGAATGAATGACCTTCAGCGATTCATCCAGCAGCACAAGACCAACCTGTATAATATCATCGCCGGCACTGTGGCCGGTCGTTTCCAAATCCAGTACGGCATAATTCATCCGGTACGTATCCTCTCCACAGATCTACAGCTGTCCGCTCCCGAAATAAAGCGATAAATGTCCTTCATGCTCCTGACAGGATTTCATGTTGGATAGGGGGTCGGTAAAATTAGGATCAGCTTCATGCGCCTTCTCAAAATAAATGGCGGCTTGCTCCAGGTTCATCCTTACGGCTTGGATGCAGCCAAGCGCATTCAAACCAAGCGCTCTCCATTTGGGATGCTCCGTCACTTCCACCAATAATTGAAAATGCCGCTGCGCTTCATGCCATTCCTGCAAGTGCATATAAGACATACCCAGGAATAGTCGCGCATGGTTAAAATCGGGAGAAATCGCAATCGCCTGTTGAAAATGTCCCGCCGCTTCGCGGAACATCAATAATTTAAAATAGCCTTGTCCTTGCGACATTGCCTGGCGCAGCTCCGCATCGGAGATGCTGTCCATTTCATACGTAACTTCAGGCTTCGACGTCGAATATGACGCTGGCGTCTTGGAAGCCGACTCAGCCGGAACTTCTGATATGGTCTTCGGATAGCCGGGTACAGGCGGCGGAGCGGAACAAGCATGCATGGAGCCGCCATGCAGGCATTGCTGCTGCAGCTCGCGGAAATCAGCCATCTTTTCTTCGAACTGCAGCCATTCTTCAATGAACATGTCGCTGAACTGCTTCAGCTTGATCAACTGGTCGTCGAGTGCTTTACGGTCGTTATCGTTCGCTTTCGGATAATGAATAATGATGTCCTGAAGAATATCCTGCATCGTTGCAAATATATGCTTGAACATAATGCACACCCACCCTCACGCCGTTGTTGTGGTGATTGAAGTGAATTGTTATGCTCATTCTTTGCCCCGGCATGACTTTTCATACTTCATCCCAGACGTTTCACAGCGCTGGCATTGCGGGTGCTGCCGCTTGGTTACAGGATCGTTGCGTGAAGCTCAGCGTCCATCGTTTGAACCGGTTTATTCGCAGCATCCAAAATAACGATTTTCGGTTTGTAGCTGCGCGCTTCTTCTTCCGGCATCATGCCGTATGAAATAATAATAACATTGTCTCCGGGCTGCACAAGCCTTGCGGCGGCACCATTCAAACAAATGACACCAGAACCCCGCGCACCAGTTATTACATAGGTTTCCAGCCTTGCACCGTTGTTGTTGTTCACGATCTGCACTTTCTCGTTGGGCCAAATATCCGCCAGCTCCATCAGGTCCTCGTCAATAGTGATGCTGCCTACATAATTCAAGTTCGCTTCAGTGACGGTTGCCCGGTGCAGCTTGGATTTCATCATGGTTCTAAACATTGAGGCCACCTCCAGCCGATTGAAGTAAACGGTTATCGATTAGCCGCGTGCCGCCAAACTTGACGGCAAGCGCGAGAATTAGGGTCTGGTTCATCTCCGTCAGCAGCTGATCGGGATCAATCGGCTGCAGCGAGGGGTACGTGAGCAGCTCAGCATAGTCGATAACTGCGAGCGGTGACGTGCGGATCGAAGCGGCCGCTTCTGCAGACAGCTTCCCTGCCGTCATTCCGGGCTCACGCAGCATGCGCTCGGCTTGCTGCAGCGTGCGGGACAAGATAACCGCCTGCGCCCGCTCATCGCTGCTCAAATATACGTTGCGGGAGCTCATCGCTAAGCCGTCTGCTTCGCGCACCGTTTCGCAAGGCACGATATCGACCGGCGTATTCAAGTCGTTAACCATTTGCTGGATAACCGCGACCTGCTGCGCGTCCTTCATACCGAAATACGCGCGGCCCGGCTGAACCAAGTTGAACAGCTTCGTGACGACGGTTCCGACACCGTCGAAATGGCCGGGTCTTGAAGCGCCGCACAGCCGGTCCGCCACCTCGTTAATAAGAATCTTGGTAAGGGGCCGGGTGGGATACATTTCTTGCACCGACGGCGCGAACAAGAGGTCAACGCCATGCTTCTCGGCAAGTGCCGCATCCCGCTCCAAATCGCGCGGATACCGGTCAAAGTCTTCGTTCGGCCCGAATTGCAGCGGATTCACGAAGACCGTCAATACCGTAAATGCGCATTCGTTCACGGAACGCTGCATCAGACTAGCATGCCCGTCGTGCAGGAAGCCCATCGTAGGCACAAGTCCGATCAAGCCGTCCGGTGCCTCGCCGCGCTGCCCGTTCAAGATGGTACGCAGCTCGCTGATTGTCGTACAGATGATCATGATTGACCGCCTCCCTTGCGGGCATCCGCGGACGCGGCACCTTCCTGCTCCGTTTGCGGAGATTGGCTGCCTGCTGCTTCTGTCTTCGTTCCGCCGTATAGCTGGCGCAGCACCTCTTGCTCCATGGGGAAAACATGGGCTTGCTGTGGAAACTCCCGCGACTTCACGTCGGACACGTAACTGCTAATGGCGCCGCGGATCGTAGTCCCGATATCCGCATACGTCTTCACGAAGCGCTTCTCCATATAAGGCGATGCATATTGCAAAATATCATGATATACGAGCACTTGTCCGTCACAACCGCGTCCCGCTCCGATTCCAATAACCGGGATCGACAGCGAGGATGAGATCGCCGCCGCGAGCGGTTCGGTTACGAGCTCAAGCACGATGCTAAATGCCCCTGCAGCCTCCAGCGCCTTCGCATCGTCGATTAGCTGCTGTGCTTCCTTCTCCAGCTTGCCCTGAACCCGATAACCGCCAAGCTGATGAACCGACTGAGGCGTGAGGCCGATATGCCCCATAACGGGTATGCCCGCTTTCACGAGTGCTGCAACTTCTTCCGCTACTTCTGCGCCGCCTTCGAGCTTAA
This sequence comes from Paenibacillus sp. R14(2021), assembly GCF_019431355.1. Classification (NCBI taxonomy): domain Bacteria; kingdom Bacillati; phylum Bacillota; class Bacilli; order Caryophanales; family Paenibacillaceae; genus Paenibacillus; species Paenibacillus sp. R14(2021). The sequence goes on along the minus strand of NZ_CP080269.1, from coordinate 301,469 downwards.
CGGCATTCGCATGACCTTCCTGCATTAATCTTGCCGCGTTGCGCAGCGTCGTCTCTTTGCCGAGATGGTACGTCATGAACGGCAGATCGGCGACGATGAATGTATGTGCTGCTCCGCGGGCAGCAGCCCGCGTGTGATAAACCATATCGTCAAGCGTCACGGGAATCGTCGTGTCATATCCGAGTACAACATTGCCGAGCGAATCCCCAACGAGAATAATGTCAATGCCTGCCTCCTCCGCGAGCTTAGCGGATGGGTAATCGTAGGCCGTCAGCATGGAAATCGGCTCGCCGCTCTGTTTCATTTTTTTTAGCTTCGTAATAGTCAACGGTTGTTTCATTGCTCCGTCCTCCTTTTGGATTGGAAGGTCGGCCGCACAAACGCGAGCAGCTTTCCTTTAAGCTTTCGCGATGAGGGGACCTCCTATGTGATCAACGCAAAAAAAACCTTCTAGCGCCGCTAAAAAGGTTCCAATCCAAAAAGGAACATCCTGGCTAAAGCGGGCTTCCTTCTGTCTCGGTCCCATAACGGCTCAGAGCAGAATGCGCACTGCCTTGCAGCTGACAACCAAACGGTTATCGGTGCACGCTCTTTCTTCATCGAAGGTGCAGTTCGCCGGCAGCGATACCGCCCTCAAATAAGCATGACTAGTAAGGCGATTATACCAAATAATAAATGCTCCGTCTATGAACGGTTATCCCGCCGGCGGCACCTGTTCTGCGGAGAATAATGGTACCCTCGTCCCGTCTTCCCTCTGTACAATCAGCGCTCCCTGCTCGTTCAAGCCGATCGGCGTGCCAATGGTCTCTTTACCTCCTATAATGAGCTTTGTAGGCTTGTGCAAGGTGACGGACAAAGCTTCCCAGAGTGTTTGAATCGGGGCGAAGCCTTCCTTCTGATAGATGGCATAAAGCTGCTCAAATTGGGCAAAGAAGCCGGCAACAATCTCGGCTCTGCCCAGCGGCCTGCCCAGCTGGATTTGCAGGGAAGTGGCGATATCCAGCAGCTCCTGCGGAAAGTCTTCCTTTGTCAAATTGACGCTGATGCCGATTCCGGCAATGACGTAGCGGAGACGTTCTTCCTCTGCTGTCGATTCCAACAGAATGCCGCTAATTTTCTTGCCGCCGATGAGCAGATCATTCGGCCATTTGATTCCGATATCGAGCGGTGCTGCTGCAGCACGCAATGCGCGGCAGAGCGCGACCGCCGTAAGCAGCGTGAGCTGAGGAGCAAAATGAATCGGCATGCCCGGACGAAGGATGAAGCTCATCCAAATGCCTTTGCCATGCGGAGATACCCATTTGCGCCCCATGCGGCCGCGGCCGTTCGTTTGCTGATCCGCAATAACGAGCGTGCCTTCCGGAGCGCCATCTTCGGCAAGGCGCTGCGCGATGTTTTGCGTCGAATCGACGGCGTCGAACAATCGGATGCCGTGAATCATGGACACTTGCTTCTCCTGCAGCTTTAATCCAAGCTCCTGCATCGTCAGCTTGGACGGCCGCCCCATCAAGCGATAACCGAGCCTGCGGGACGCTTCAATCTCGTACCCCGCGGCCTCCAGCTTCTTAATCTGCTTCCAGATCGCGGTTCGGCTGATCCCAAGCTCTTGGCTGAGCAGCTCACCCGATAAGTAACTGCCGCCCTGCTTCTCCAGCAGCTCAAGAATACGATTGTTCATCTTTAATTCCCCTCATTATGCGGCACTTAGCCAGTTATGGCGGCCAGCCGTTTGGCCACTTCGCTTAGTAGATGTTCTTTCTCGTTCGGCAGCTCGCCAAGCGCGGTTTCCAGCAGCAGTTCTGCAAGCAGGATTCCAAGCCACGGCCCGGATGGTTTCACCTGCAGACCGAGTATATCCTTGCCCTTCACGGCCAGCTCCTTCAAGGACGCCGCCGGCAGCTTGTCCAAGCTTTGCTGCAACATATCCAGCAGTTTGGGCAATTGTTCAATCGGACAATCCTCAGCAGACGGTTCAGCCAGCATCGGAATGTTTCGGATGAGTTGGATCCAACATTTCGCGGCGGGCTTGCCATGCCGCAGAATTAATGAAATCCACTCCCTATGCATCTCTTGTCTCCATGTAGACCGAGTATGGGGATCGATCTGTTCGTCATCGCACATGCCTAGAAGAGCTTGCTTCATCGCAATATGAATTTCAAGCACGCCAACCAGCCGAATGCTCCTTAATGTCGCATATTTAAGCGCCGCAAACATCTCGGATGCTAGAGCTGTATCCATCGACAATGCAGCGCACAGCGCCGCCCAGCGGTCCTCGGGTTCTCCAACCTTGCCTAGCTGCTGCATCATTGCTGCCATTGGCCAGCCTGGCCGTCTGACATACGCTTCGTGTATATTCTCCGGGAGCGAAGCAGATGCCCTTTCCATTCTAGCCTGCATATACGCATCGACAGCCGCAGTCATCGCTTCCGGTAAAGCTTCCTTCGTGAAGGAAAGCATGCCGCTTGCCGCCAGCCAAGCGGCCGCTCGCTGCGGATCGCTGACGGCGATCATTTTGTCAAACTCCAGCCCGATTCGCTCCATTGCGATATGAACGAGCAGATGATTATGGCGCTTGATCGCCCGCCATGTGCGGTGCGCGATGCGCAGGTCATACGCCGCAGCGAATCGAATGGCGCGCACTAAACGCAGCGCGTCCTCCTGCAATCTGGCATCCGGGTCGCCAACGCAGCGCAGTATCCCATTCCGGAGATCCTGAAGCCCGCCGAAGGGATCGACAAGCGTGCCGTCGCTTCGCAGCGCCATGCTGTTGATCGTGAAATCTCTGCGAAGCAAGTCGGCCTCAAGGCTGTTAACGAACTGCACTTCGGTTGGCCTTCGATGCTGCTCGTAGGCCGACTCGGTCCGAAACGTCGTCAGCTCGTAAGTTTCGCCTTCAGCGACGACCGTTACCGTTCCATGCTGCAATCCCGTCGGAATCGTATGCGGGAAGATCGCCATGACTTGCTCAGGCGACGCCGCCGTTGCAATATCCACATCTTTCAGCGGTTTGCCGAGCAGCGTATCCCGCACGCAGCCTCCGACAAAGACCGTCTCGAAGCCTCGCTCCTCCAATGCATAAAGCAAAGGGAGCGCCCTCGTCAGCGGTTCGCTCCATGACATGGCTCTCCCTCCCTTCTATATCCTGCTTAATCGCAAATCGGCACTGGAATATCCGCTTCAATGCCGAGCGTTTTGTAATAAATACGCTCATATTCCGCCGTAATCCGCTCATTGCAAAATTCATGCGTGGCCCGGTAAAGTCCCGCTTCACGGAACTTCGCATACAGTTCTTCATTGCGAAGCAGCTTGATCGCGTTATAGGCCATATCGTCCGTATCGCCGATCGGCGACAGGAACCCCGTTACGCCGGACGTGACTAGCTCCGGTATACCTCCGGCATTGGAGCCGATTGTAGGAACGCCGCAGGCCATTGCTTCAAGCGCCACAAGACCAAAGCTCTCCTTCTCGGAGGGGAGCAGCATAAGATCGGCGATCGAGATCACTTGGGCAACGTCATCCTGCTTGCCAAGGAAATGAACGCGATCCTCCAAGCCGAGCTGACGGATCCGTGCTTGAACCTTCGGGAAATCCGGTCCTTCGCCGACAAGCAGCAGCTTGCTTGGCACTTCCTTCACGACCTTATCAAATACGTCGATGACATCCTGCAGCCGTTTAACCGGTCTGAAGTTCGAGATGTGCATGAGAATTTTCTCGTCCTTGGTCACAAAATCGCTACGAAGCGAGCTGCATTCCCTCGGATAATAGATGCGTTTATCGACAAAATTATACGTCAGCTCGATTGGCTTATCGATATCCAGCAGCTCACGCGTCTCGCGGATAAGATCCATGGATACGGCCGTAACGGCATCGCTCTTGTTAATCCCCATCCGGATCAGATCCTTCAGCGATTCGTCTTGCGCGAGTACGGTAATGTCTGTGCCGTGGAGCGTGGTAACCGTCCTCAGGCCGTCGCCGACCATTTCCTTCGCCAGGTACGCGCACACGGCGTGAGGTACGGCGTAATGGACATGCAGAATATCCAGCTTCTGCATTTTGGCGACCTGCGCCATTTTGCTGGCAAGCGACAGATCGTAGGGCGGATAACGGAAGACATAATAATCGTTCACTTCGACTTCATGATAAAAAATATTTTTTTGAAATTGTCCCAGCCGAAAAGGAATGCTGTGTGTTATAAAATGAATTTCGTGCCCCTTCTCCGCAAGCATCTTCCCAAGCTCGGTCGCTACGACCCCAGATCCGCCCAGCGTCGGGTAACACGTAATTCCGATTTTTAATCGTTTTGCCATGCGTTTCACCCCCAGTAGTTCCATATATATGCCGATACGCGATGTATTCATGGCTAATCATTTGCGCAGCGGCCGAATGAATCCGATTCTAAAATAAAGGTACCGCATGCGGGCGGCGGATTGCAAATCCTTCCGCGTACGCCCAGCCGCGCGTTTGGCCAAGCAGCATGTCCCGCGCTTCGACCCGTTGAATATAGCGGTCCGTAAGCGGCGTTTGCACGCGATCCTCTCCCGGTGCAGGTGGTGCGAATTGCGAACGGTAGGCTTGCAGTGCGGCAATCTTCGTTTCCATGTGTGCACTGATGTCAGTCACGAGGCTGACGTCACTGCTGTCGTTTATGTAATAGAAATAAATCTGTTCGACCTGAACGGGCGGCAGCTCCGGCAAGTAATTACGAAGCTTTGCGTTAAATACCGCTTCCTCGATCAGTCTGCTGCAGCTCACATGGTCAGGATGACGATCGTTCCAGTAAGGCGCAAATACAAGCCTCGGCCGCAGACGGCGAATTTCCCCGACGATGGTCTGCAGCTGTTCACTCGACCCCGTCAACCCTCGGTCAGGCAATCGCAGCACGGAACGATGAGATAGACCAAGCACCGCGGAAGCTTCGGCAGCTTCCTGCCGCCTCGTTTCCACGGTGCCATTGGAGGACATCTCCGCCTCGGTCAAATCGCAAATCGCAACGCTGTAGCCCTGCTGAACATGCTTGGCGATCGTACCGCCCATACCGATTTCAACATCATCCGGATGGGCGCCGAACGCCAGAATATCTACTGATTCCGTCATTACACTTCACCCGGCTTATATTTATGTACAAGCTCCCGCCACGCGAAATCTCCCCGCTGCAGCGCCCTTACGAGGAGCTCGCCCGTCGCTACGTTCGTCGCAACCGGAATGCCTTGCACATCGCATAAGCGAAGCAGCGCAATGATGTCCGGTTCATGCGGCTGCGCCATAAGCGGATCGCGAAGGAAAATAATCAAATCCATTTCGTTCTGCGCAACCATCGCGCCGATTTGCTGGTCGCCTCCCAGCGGGCCGGACATATATCGGTGAATGCTTAGACTCGTCTGTTCCATGATGCGGGTGCCTGTCGTGCCCGTGGAATATAAGTTATGGCCTTGAAACACGTGTTCGTAAGCAATAACAAAGTTAACCATTTCATCTTTCTTCCGATCATGTGCAATAAACGCGATGTTCAACCTCGCCGCACTCCCCTCTTGTATGTCCGAACGTTCTCTCAGTTGGACAAGCATCGACCTGCCGAATTGTCGTTAATCGATCAAATGTTCAAAACCATAAATAAGTCCGGTATAGGTAACGACTTTCTTGCACGCCACGCTTACGCCCGGCATATAGCCTGAGCGTTCATAGGAATCATGACGTACTTTCAAGGTTTGGCCGTTGCCGCCAAAAATAACTTCTTGCTGGGCGAACACGCCTGGCAATCTTACGCTATGTATGCGAAATCCGTTATAATAGCCGCCGCGCGCGCCTTCGATGATCTCTTCTTCCTTGGGATTGCCCTGACGCAGCTCCTGCCTCGCCTCCGCGATGAGTTCAGCTGTCTTGATCGAAGTTCCCGAAGGGGCATCCAGCTTCTGGTCGCCATGATATTCGATAATTTCGACATGAGGCATATATTTTGCCGCTTGCGCTGCGAATCTCATCATGAGAATCGCGCCTATGGAGAAGTTCGGGGCGATCAAGCCCCCGATACCTTTCTCTTTGCACAGCTCGTCCAGCTCTTTGATCTGCTCCGGCGTGAAGCCTGTGGTTCCGACTACAGGACGAACACCGTGCGCGATTGCCGTGCACGTATTCCCGTAAACAGCCGCCGGTACTGTGAAATCAACCAGGACGTCTGCATTTGCGCTAGCGAGGGCGGCGCTCAGGTCATTTTGGACCGTGACACCGCAAGCCGGAAGTCCGACGAGCGTTCCCGCGTCAATCGGACCTGCGGACTGGGCGATAGCTGCTGCCAGCGTCAGCCCATCATCTTGTAAAACCATCTTCACGACTTCGCGTCCCATGCGGCCGCTTGCACCCGCAACTGCGACTCGAATTTGCTCTGCTGCCATGCGAATCACCTGTTCCTTTTCCGTTTGGTTCTAAGTCCGTACGCGCGAAGCGCTCTGCTCTTCCTCTTCAGCTCGGCGAATAAACGCCTTGCTGCGGCATGCTCGGGATCCAGCCGAAGCGCTTCTCGCGCACATGCGGCACCTTCTTCATAACGCCGCAGGGAGGCGAATACGGCAGCAAGCAGCAGCAGGGCTTCCATGTTCAGCGGATCAAGCCGCGACGCCTCTTTCAGCAGCACAAGTGCTTGATCCGTGTGAGCAGGTGACTGCGACAACAGCTGCTCTGCTTCGCTCACCATTCCTCTTGCTTTGACTGTCTCGAGATGATACTGATATTCAGCGTGCTCTGCATCAAGCAGCACGGCCTGTTCTGCATAATGGAGCGCCTTTTGCCATTTCCCGCTGCGGGCACACGTAATGGAGCACTTGTAATAAATCGCACCATTCTCCGGTTCCTGCGCAATCGCTTCTTCAAACCGCAGGATTGCCTGTTCAAAATCGCCGCTTAGGATGGCTTCGTAAGCCTTCTTCACGCTGCTTTCTACGTCCATCCGCCCATCCTCCTTGTACACAGGGTGATGGTACAGCATATGTAAGGAGATGTATTACGGTTCGACGTTTTTTCGCGTCCAACGATTCGCATCCCGCGTATTGAACTTATGCATGACGCGGTCATGTGCTTCGGTCAAATCAATGCCAAGCGAATTCGCGAAGCAGATAACGATGAACATTACGTCGCCGAGCTCCATCTCTACGGAATTGTCCGCCTCATCTGATTTCTTCGGTTTCTCGCCGAAACGATGATTCACCTCACGGGCCAGTTCACCGACTTCTTCGCTCATTCTAGCTAGCATAGACAAGGGACTGAAGTACCCTTCTTTAAACTGTGATATGTAAGCATCTACTTCTTGCTGAATAGCTGCAAGTGATTTCTGGGACAACGATGCTGCTCCTCTCTGTGCATGAGGTTTCCCTACATATGTTATATCAAAGCGTATCTGAAAACAATGCTTTTGACAATCCTCGCAAAGAGACATACTATGTTATAGCCTTCATCTTGTCCATTCCGCCGAATAGGAGCTGAATCCGCTTTTGAAAACGTCCGCTTCGCAGTTGCTTCGTACCCTGCCGCTTGTCGCGCTAGGGACAGCCATTTATGCATTTGGCTTGCATTATTTCCTGATTCCCAATCAATTGATGGAAGGCGGCGTAACGGGGATTGCGATCCTGCTGAATTACGCCTTGGGATGGCCTCTGTCGATCTCCACACTCGTGTTAAACATCCCGCTCTTCTTCGTCGGCTGGCGGGTGCTGGGCCGCTCCCATACCGGGTATACCGTCTTCGGCACGGTCTCGCTGTCGGTGTTTTTGGCGCTGATGGAGAAGCTGATCCACCTTGGCTGGATTGTTCCTTTTCGGACCTCCAACGACTACATATTGGCAGTACTCTATGCCGGAGTGACGCTTGGCGCCGGGCTTGGCATTGTCTTCCGATTCGGCGGCACAACCGGCGGCGTCGATATCCTCGCGCGCATCGCTGCCAAGCTGAAGGGCTGGAGCATGGGTCAAGTCATTCTGTCGCTCGACATCATCATAATCGGTGTATCGCTGCTTTATATTCCGAAGGAAAAGGTGCTGTATACGCTCGTGGCTGTTTTTATCGCATCCAAGCTGATCGACTTTATCCAGGAAGGCGCTTATTCGGCTAAAGCCTTCTCAATCATTACCGAATTCGGAGAAGAGGTCGGCCAAGTCATCACGCAAGATTTGGAACGCGGCGTTACATTGTTCCCTGCCAAAGGCGCTTATTCCGGTAAGCCGAAGCAGGTCGTGTACTGCGTCGTCGCCCGCCATGAAATCAGACGTATGAAAACCATAGTCCGCAGTGTCGATCCGCTTGCATTCATCATTATTTCGGATGTGCATGACGTCCTTGGAGAAGGATTCAAACAAGAATAGCCGGCGCGCTTCGCACCGGCTATTCTTTATTTGAATCGATCGGAGAATGACGTCCCCTGCGTTTGGCCATTTCGATATTTGCGCCAGCCGGCAAACCCAAGTACCGCCATCACGAAAGCGGCAATGAACAATTCCGCAATCTGTGAACCGCCTCTTCGCTGCTCGCCAATGGATAGGCCGGGCGGAGTCGCATCGGTCAGAGCCGCTTCATCTTCGGACTCCGCTCCTCTGAAAAGGCGGGCTGACGCAGATTCCAAACTTGCGAGCGCTGCCGGAACTTTATCCTGGCGAACCTCTCCTGCATCTGCAGCTCGTACGAGACGTTCCAGATAAAGCAGCTGTGCCTTGATTCCATCTATATCTGTGCGGTCACGCTGCATAAGCGCCGCAACCTCCAGACGATCCACATGCTCTTCATAGACACTGATTGTGGCTTGTACGGCCTTAAGCCGTCCTTCCGCTTGAGCCGCCCACGTTGCTCGAATCCTCTGCGTATCATCCTTTAAGACGCCTTCATATTGCAGCCAAAGCGGCGCAGCCGGCCTTAGGAGCGCATCGCTTGCAAGCTTCAACCTCGCAGTTTCCGTATACCATACTTGGCTTGTCCCTTTTTGCGGCATAGCTTGAATAGCCCTTTGAATGCTTCGCTCGAATGCCTGCCATCCGGCCTGCGTCCCCATCTTTCGAATATCCCCATCCGCAGCCAGCGATTCCATACGTTGAAGCAAGAGGAACGCCTGTTGGCGATTGGAGTCATTTGCGGCGTTATACAGCTGCTCTGACCAGCTATATAATTGATTAAGCGACGATGATTGCCGCTGCCCATCAATCGGAGCGTCTGCCTGTATCGAATTCATTGTAAAGCCTTGACTATTCAAGCTGCAGCCGGTTGAGAGCCACAGCAGTACGACGCTGCCTAGCAGCGCGAATACCGTTGATGCTTTCACGCGCATCCCCCCTATTATCATCCTATGGAGGGATGTCCCATCTTAGACCTTACGGAACGAGATGAAGAGCCATGTGAGAAGCAAGCTGACCACCGACAGCCCCATTGTAAACGATTGGATGGCAGATAGATCGTCCTCAAGTACGTCTGGCAGCCACGGGTACACAAAGTACGTATAATCAATCGTATCGTTCAGCAGCAGCCATATGAGCGCCAGAAATGCGGCAAACCGCCCCACAATCATAAACCGGACGAACAGCAGCGCCTCGACAGCCATGCCAAGGTGGGAAACAATCAGCATATAATGCTCCCACTGCAGCGAATCGCCCTGCGCCGCGCCTGCCAGAATCATCGTGACTGCCCATACGCCGTATTTAATGGAAGTGACGACGCCGAGCGATTCGATGATCGCACGTACGCCTATGTACACCGGAGTCGGCTTTGCCAATACAGGAAATAGCAAAAATAGCAGCGATAACGTAAAAAACAAACTGGCTGTCGGACTGTCCGGCACGAATATCACGCGCCAGAACGGATGCTGCGCAACGGTATACTTCATTTGATCGCCGTACCAAATGTAACCGTATACAGTACCAGTTGCGTTTACGATAAAAAGCAGCAATAAATTGATGCGATTCGTTAGAAAATCTCGACTCCACGGAAGAGCTGCAGCCTTCACCAATTACCCTCTCCTTAAAAACTCTCACTCGCATGATGACCGATGCTAATCCTAGCGTCGCCCGAAATTCAGTTAAAAAAACCTGATCGCATCGAAACGATCAGGTTTTCATCTCATTATTCTGCTTTTTTCTGTTTCGCCAGCCAAGTCGTTAATTGATCGATTTCCTCGGTAGTCAACTTATCCTTAAAGGAAGGCATGTTGTTCTTACCGTTCGTAACGATGTCAACCAGCTGTGCCTTATCGAATTCATCGCCGATTCCGTGCAGAGACGGAATACCAGAGCTTTCATTACCCTTTAGATCCGCACCGTGACAAGCTACGCACTGCGCTTTCTGAGTAATGGCAACTGCAGGATCTTTCGGATCGACAAGCGGAGTTTCCGCTGCCGGCTGAGCTGGTTCCCCGCCAGATTCTGCGGCCTTCTCAGCAGCTTCGCGTGCTTTCTCTTCACGAAGGATATGCTCCGGAATCGTGTTGGTCAGCTTCAGCTCGTGCTGGTAGTGATCCCACGATTGTTTCGTCAGGTAGAAGACAGAGATAAGCGACATGAACATAAGAATCGAAGTAATTGGGCGTCTATAGAATCGACGCTCTTTGCCCGTATCCAGAAACGGAGCCAGCATAAGTGCTCCGAATGCTACGCCCGGAATGCCGACCGTACCTAGAACGACATAATCCTTCGAGACGTATTGCAATTTAAGGAATTGATACAGGAACAGGAAGTACCAGTCCGGCATCGGAATAAAGGCAGCATTGGTAGGGTCTGCCGGGTAACCAAGCGGAGCCGCTTCAGAGATCGTCAGGACAAGAAACCCAACGAGAACCACGACACCAACCATCCATTCTTTAAGCAGGAAGTTCGGAATGAACGCTTCCGATTTACCTGGGTAAGACGAATAGTCCGGTGGAATAACTGGGCCTGTTACCGTTTTTTTACGAACCCGCGAGTCACCAACGAATACTACTTTTTCGTTCGATTTGTGGCCGTGTGCCATTCGCAAAATGCCTCCTTTCGGCTTATAGTGGGCCCGAAATACCTTGCTTCCGGATCATAAAGAAGTGTGCCGCAAGAAGCGCCAGAAGCGCGCCCGGCAAGAAGAAGACGTGGATTGCGAAGAAACGGGTCAATGTTTCGGCGCCTACGATCTCTCCGCCTTGCATCAATTCTTTGATATATGTACCGATCCACGGCACGGATTCAGCGATTTGAATACCAACCTTCGTGGCAAAGTAGGCTTTGTTATCCCAAGGAAGCAGATAACCCGTGAAACCAAGACCCAGCATAATGAAGAAAATCAACATGCCGACAACCCAGTTCATTTCCCGCGGTGCCTTATAGGAGCCCGTGAAGAAAACGCGCAGGGTATGAAGGAACATCATAACGATAACGAGACTCGCGCCCCAGTGGTGCATACCACGGACGATACCGCCGAATGCAACTTTATGCTGCAGGAAGTCAACGCTCTTGTAGGCATTGATGATATCTGGCACAAAGTACATCGTCAGGAACATCCCCGACAAAATTTGAATGACCGTGATGAAAAACGTCAGTCCGCCAAAGCAATACACAAAAGCGGAGAAGTGATGCGCAGGGTTAACGTGTTCCGGTACTTCGTGATCCGCAACGTCCCTCCACATCGGCGTAATATCAAGACGTTCATCAATCCAGTTGTAAATACCTTTCATCATCTGATTTTACGCCTCCTTATACCCGTGTATTTGCTTTGATTGGACCAAGATAAACCCAACCTTTTTCAATCTTCAGATCGTATTCATCGAGCGGTTTTGGTGCAACAACCAGGTTTTTACCATCCTTGGTGTAGTGGGCACCGTGACAAGGACAAACATATTCATTGTTTTTCTCCGTGTTCCAGCCGATCGTGCACCCCAAATGCTTGCATACCGGGGAAAGAGCGAAGGCTTTGCCCGACTGATCCTTGGAGATCCATGCCGTCAGTTCGGGATCGCTTACGTACCAGCCGTCAACCTGGTGAATTTTGAATTTAAATTCCTGAGGGTCACCAGTCAGTTTGGTTTCTTCGACGACCTTAATCCATGTACCTTTTGCTTTTTTCGTCAAAATCGGGTCGACCGCAAACCGGATCATCGGGAGAGACATGCCCGCTGCCATGAAAGCGCCAGCGCCTCCGAGCGTGTACGACAAAAATTGACGCCGGGACATTCCGCTCTGTTTAACCGGACCGTGCGTGTTTTCGTGTTGTTCATGGTTACTCATCTTCTGTTCTACCCCCTTTGCTGAGCCATATCTTGTGTTCTGCCGCAGAGGCAAAACAAACGATGAACTTGGACATTTCCTATAATAGCCTAGGTGATTTGGAGCGTCAAGAATATGGCAAACAATTTGCTGGACAGTTCAAAATGGGATTTAGCATTTGTTATCATTTTGTCACAATTGACCTTCTCTGGCATATGTTTTTCCCATTATGATGTCACCTTATGCAGAGGCTGTCCGCATTTCATCTGAATCTAAGGGCGTCCGAGCCATAGCTTGCGAACGGATTCACTAACTGCTGCAGCTTCAGGCAGACTGCCGTCGTCCGCTGGGCCAATCATCAAGTCGGCGTTCGGTTTCGCCTCAGATAAAACCGGAACAGCCGCGGCAAGTATGACATATTTGAAGCCGATTGTTCGGAGATTGTTACAAACCTGGCTCACATGAGCTGCGATTTCATATGTCCATGGCCCATACTGCACTGCCGGATAGGTAACAATTCTTCCCTTAAAGGGCTGTTCAATCATGTCCAGCACATCGCGAAGTCGTTCGAGCTGCTCGGTTACTTCGTACGGCATTTCCATGCCCGTCAATCCGGTTACAGGGAGCACTGCCGTATCCAGATAAGGCTGGAGTTCAGCCCACTGCTGCGCGCTTAATTCACTGAACTTCATTCTTGTCACCTTTCCTCCATCGATAGCATGTACTTAACTTAAAATTTCCATTCTATTAATATACCATAGATTGCCTATACTTAAATCAAAAAAAAGCCTGCAGCATTCGCCGGACTCTCGTCCGGGTGCCAGCAGACTTTATTCATGCGGATCTAGCCGCTTACTAAGCATGCAGTGATTTCAACTCGTCCGTCAATCGGCGGAATGTATCCTTGTCTCCGGAGGCAAGCGCCAAATCGATGGCTTTGTACAATTTATCCGTTCGGAATTTAAGTACAGCCTCATCCAGCATCATCTCTGCGGCAAGTCCGAGCATCACTTCGTATGATACTTTCATCTTATCCATAGGATACACCTCCAACACAGCGTTTAAGAGATCCTATATTCCTTTCCTTACGCCAATCGCTTCCTAATCGTCTTCGTTTTCTCCGTGCCAATCGTCCAATCCGTCAGCCTCTGACGACTCCCGCAGGCGAATAAGTGAAAGCATATAGGTGGGTTTCATCTGTGTATAAACCCCATTGTGAGCGAACCGGCTCTACTAAATTATATTCATCGCAATCAACGAAGCGAAGGACGTTGGCCCTGCTGGGTCATTGAATGTGCTTATACCCATCGTTTGCAGTGTGCCGTTGCCTAAGGATTAACTGTTCAATACAATCGCCTCGTCATCCAAGCTTAATCCCGAGACAATCGTTCGTCCGAGCGGCGTCATTCGAATGACTTGTCCATGCTCTGCATGCTCGCCTATGCGAAGCAATCCTAGATGCAGCATCATGCCAATCAACCGCTGCTCCAAAATCGTTTCCGCCTGATCATAATAGAAAGGTTTGACGTAAGGTGTTAATGTGTGCAAAATCGTATCGGCCTGCACCCATTTGCTGCCAAGCTTGTCGATCCAGTGCACCAGTGCGCGTATGTTGGGAATCGGCCCTTTATAGAGGCGCAGCCAGAATTGGTACAGCTTATCCGGCGGTTCCGGCCTCTGCTGGGCTTGTCGCTCCTTGCCTGCAGGCGTCAGCTCCAAAATCTCGTTGTGCTCTGCGATCCAGCCCTTGTAATAGCAATAGTCATAGATAAGCGACAGCCTGCTTGGATAATCTTTGATCTTGCGTCCATAGCCGAACCGCCATTCACCTTTGCCTGGAAGCGGCTCTTTCACACCGAATAGCTCGAGCAGCTGCAGCAGCGTCCGTTTATACATCGTACCATCGGTCGTGAGCGCGACCACATTCTGATTAATATAGGTAAGCAGCTGCGAAACATCTTCCCCGATAAGCATCTGTTCGTCGCGGTAAGCATGAGGCTCGTCTCTCGAATAAATCACTTCCGATGCCAGCCGGCGCTCCATCGATTCCTTGAAACGTTCCTTCAGATCGCTCGGTACTTGGAACAGGTACCGTTCGGGACCAGCATAACCATTAAACAGCCAACCATACTGCTTAAAACGTGATATCGTGTCGCGTGGTCCATAGACAGGTGCCGGCTTTTCCTTAGACGCTTTTGGTTTGGCAGCTGTCTTGGTCGTCGTTTTCTTAGCTGCACGGCTTTTCTTGGCTGTTCCAGGCTCCTCGGCTGTTGTTTGAACGGAACCCAGTACTACTTGCGACTCATCCGGCGACTCACCGAACTTGCTTTGCTGCACGCGGGCAATTAATTCCTCCAAGCTGAAGGCGTCTCTTGCATCAAATAAGAGGGAATTGATAAATCTCAAATCCTCCAACTTCATAGCGCCGATTTGCGCTTCGAACACGTCCCTGCGATTAACCGTTGTTAATATCGACTGAATCAAATCATTCTTCGAATTTCCATTGCATTCGCATTGATAGGTTGAAGCAATACGGCTCAGTTGACCGATATCTGCATAGCTGAGCATGTCCGCTAATTTCATATGCCGCCCTCCGTTCCCCGGTCCCTCTTGCAGGTTTACTACCATTATGGGAACATTGACGGATTTTATAACCTGGATACACAAAAAAAGCCGATTACCCGCATATACGCGAGTAAACGACTTCAATTAGTCCTTGGATTGTTAATGCTGCACACGCTCCAGATGAAGCGTGCAATTGTGAAGCAGCGGCGTCCATCCCGAGGCTTCGCGTTCCATAATCGAGAAGGACAGATTGTGAATCGGCTTATCTGTTAATTCACTGCACATGGCCTGCAGCAGCTGCGCCAGCAAGCTGCCATGGGTGACCACTAACAACTGCTTCGCCGGGACTGCGGCGGCGGCTTCCTCGACAAACGATAACGCTCGAGAACGAAGCGCATCATCGGTTTCCTGATCGAGCGCTTGCTGCTTCCATTCGGTGCCCCAGCGCTGCAGCCGCTCTTGTTCCGTTGTACCTTCGACTTTACCATAGAAGCGTTCCCGGAGCCGCTCATCAGGTGCTAGAAGCGGAATACCAAGTGCCCCGGCGAGAATCTCCGCCGTTTGAAGGGCCCGCTTCAAATCACTGGAGATGACGGCATCCCACTTCATCGGCTCATGCACGAGACGGCGGGCAAGCGCTTGGGCTTGCCGAATGCCTTCAGTATTAAGAGGAATATCCGTTTGTCCTTGGATTTTGCCTAGTGCATTCCAATCTGTTTTGCCATGGCGAATAAGTCCGATCCGCACGCCTCACGACCCTCTTCCAACGAAAAATCTCCAGCGAAGTACTGGAGTCTCTCTACGATATGTATCCTGCTTCGTCAATTGCGTGTTCTTGAGAACCAATTCAAGATGAGCAGCGTCATAATAATGCCAAGTACAGATAATGCCACATAGTATTGTGGAACGGCAGGCACAATATTCAGCACAATAGGATCGCTAATGCTCGCAACCGGCACGTCGGCATAGAAATCGGCGCTTATGACGGAATTATCGCTAGCCGCATTGGCTGTTTCAATAAGTCCTGTCAGCTTGGCGACTTCTACGGAAGAAGAATCGTTCGTAGAGGTCAGTAAATAAAACAAGCCGACGACAAACATCGCCAGACAAAATGCCATTATTATCGTAACGTTACGACGGAAGGACTTCGTGAAGTGATATCTTCGGCTGGCGATTGGCATAAACCAGGACTGTTCCGAGTATATGCGGTCCATGACTCCATGATTCACATGATCAACCGGTCCAAGCTCGACGGAATCTTCGGAGAAGAAACGAATCAACTGCTCGCTTTCTTCCCATATCTGAAACTCCTCCCTGCATCGCTCACAGGTTTGAAGATGCTCATCAACGGCTTGACGTTCGCTGTCATCCTCTGCTAAATCCCAATACGCTCCGAACGTTTGCTGCACATTCTGGCAATTCATCGTATCTTCATCCCCTCGTACTCCTCCAGCATGGGCGATTCGCCAAAATACGGTTCTAGCTGCACTTTCACGCTGCTGCGGGCCCGGAAAAGGAGCGACTTCACTGAGCTTACGGTTTGACCGAGAATATTAGCAATTTCCTGATAATCCAACTGGTCATATTCGCGTAAAATTAGTGCGGAACGCTGTTTCTCCGGCAGGCTATTGATCGCTTCGCGAACCATCGACATCCGCTCGCTTTGCAGAAGACGCTGTTCTGGAACAGCTTCCGGCGGTGCAATCGGTGTGAAGCCGACCTCGTCGAAGGATACATTGCCTGCTTTCTGCTTGCGCAGCTCGCTGAGTACCGTATTTCTTGCTATGGTGTACAGCCATGTTGAGAAGGAAGCATCTACTTCCCGGAATGAATGCAGGCTGCGGTACGCTTTGTAAAAGGTTTCCGAGCATAAATCCTCTGCCAGCAGCTCAAGCTTGGCGCTCTTTAACATGTGGTAGATAAAGGCTAGGATTTTACGTTGGTAGCGCCGCATTAATTCCGAATACAGCTGTATATTGCCATCTTTTATTTCGCGGATAAGCTGGGAATCCGTCATCGCGGGCGACCCTCCTTGGCCTTAGGAGTGCTCCCGGATCGGTTATTTATTGTACCGAACCAAGAGGAAAAAGTTGCGCGGGTATAATAAAAAAATGGTCATATTGTGGGTAATCATATAATTCGTGAGATGTGACCAAATTCCTGCTTCTTTCGACATGTTTTGTCTATCCCACTTTTTTACAAAAACTACAGCAATTATAGCATGACGCAAATCTGATTTGGGTAAAAGTTTTACAAAGAAAACAGGACATGCGGCGCGGCCACTTTCGTAGACGAAATTACGGAATGAAAAGTTTCATAAATGAACAAAAAAAGACCGCCTATAAAGGCGGCCCCGCAAAAATTTGCGATGGATTTGGATAGGAGTGGAGAGAAACCATACTGTACTTTTATTATATGTATACGTTTTCATTTTGTCAATAAGCGTTTTCAAAATGGCTGCTGCTTTCTAAAAATGAACAGAATATCCAATTTCCCCTAATTTTCTAACGGCGCGATCCAAATCCTCCTGGGTTCTGAAGCTGAGCCTCAGCACGCCCGGAACGTCCTCCCGGCTTTCGATGATTTGGATATTGCTTAAATTGATCGTATCGTTCCCGAGCTCTGTTGCCACATGGCCAATGATGCCGGGATGGTCGGGCACATCGATGTAGCATTCGTAAACGGAATGAATCATGCCTTTGCGGCGTTCCGGCAGCTGGCTGCGGAATTGACCGGATTCCTTGAATGCTTGCTCAATTGCGTCTCCGTTCTCGTTCTGGAGCATATCGATAAATGCGCTCGTGCCGGCCTGCCATTCCGAGAGCAGCTGCAGCAGTACGGTCCGATTGTTCACAAGTATATCCCGCCACACGACCGGCTCGCTTGACGCAATGCGCGTAATGTCTCGGAATCCCCCTGCCGCAAGAACTGCGTACAGAGAATTGTTTTCGCTGTAGCCGCGAACAAGATTGACGAGCGCAACGGCAATAATATGAGGCAAATGGCTGATTGCGCCAACGATTTCATCATGCTCGTCAGGCCGTACATGCACGATGTGCGCCTTGGTGTATGCAAGCAGATCCGTCAGCTTGTCGATATAAGATTGCGGCGTTCCTGCTTCGGGCGTCAAGACATAGAAGGCATTCTCGAATAAATACAGCGAAGCGGCTTCGACGCCGGATCGCTCCGAACCCGCCATGGGATGACCGCCGATGAACACGGCTTCCCCCAGTCTCGCTTGCCGCGCGGAAGCCGCTACAGATGCTTTGGTGCTGCCTACATCCGTAATGATACAGCCCGGCTTCAAGTCCAACTGGCTCAAATCATTAACGTATTGCTCAAGCGACCCGACGGGTACGCAAAGGAAAATAAAATCCGCGCCTTCGGCCGCCTCGCGAAGAGACGTCGTCGCGTAATCGACGACGCCTCTCTCTACGTATTTGGCTGCGGATGATTCACGTACGGAATGACCAACGACCGTGATCCCGGGCTTGCCTTTGAAACAAAGCGCGAGCGAGCCGCCGATTAAGCCGACGCCGAATATCGCAATTTTTGTCATGATATTAACCTAGCACCGCCGCTTCAACGAGAACAGCTTCCAGTGCGGCGACAAATGCTTCGTTCTGCTCCTGGCTGCCGATCGTAATGCGAATATAAGTCGGATGATGCTTCCAACGCGCACGAGAGATGATCCCTCTCCGCAGCAGGCCGTCGAAGGCTTTACCGGACTCAAGCTTCACGTCGACCATAATGAAGTTGCCGTGCGCTTCGTAATAACGGAGCCCCAGGCGGTCGAATTGACCGTACAGGTAAGCTTTCCCTTCCGCGTTACGCGCGCGGCAGCTGTTCAAGAAATCAGTATCTGCAAGAGATGCCACGGCCGCAGCTTGCGCAAAACGGGTTGTATTGAACGGCTCGCGCACTTGATTGACCATACGAATCAAATCCGGGTGGCCAACGCCATAGCCGATGCGAAGCGATGCCAGGCCGTATATTTTGGAGAATGTACGAAGCAGGATGACGTTCTTGAAATTCTTGAGCAAGGACAGGCTGTCGGGATATTCCTCATCTGTAACGTATTCATAATACGCCTCGTCCAATGCAACAATGATGTTATCCGGTACTTGACGAACGAAGGCAGCCAGCTCGTCTTCGCGAACAATCGTGCCCGTCGGGTTATTCGGATTGCACACCCAGATGATTTTGGTACGATCCGTTATTTTCGCCAGCATCGCATCCAGGTCGTGCGTGCCCTCCTTAAGCGGCACTTCGACGGTCGTTGCGCCTTCGATTACGGCATTATGCTTATACTGCGAGAATGTTTCGTCCGCCATGATCGTTTCGTCCCCTGGAGACAGGAACGCGCGAGCCAGCATGAGAATGACTTCATCGGAGCCTGCGCCGAAGATGAGCTGGTTACGTTCAACGCTTAAATAATCAGCCACGGCGCCCGCCAATTCCGTGCTGAAGCTGTCTGGATAGATGCTGATCTGTTCCAATTCATGCTTAATCGCTGCCTTAGCATGCTCAGAGGATCCGAACGGATTCTCGTTAGAAGCCAGCTTAATGACGTCCTTCAAGCCCAGTTCGCGCTTGACTTCATCGATTGGTTTGCCTGGTTGATAGACTGGCAGGTTAACAATAGTTTGTTTCGGTTGCATTCTTAATCACCTCGTGAATGTGTTTCAAAGCTTCAAACCTTGTTTCAACATTCTCTCATAAAACGACCCTCTTTAAAAGGGCTTCGCCGTATTTTCTTTCACGCTTTTAAGCTTTTATGTGCAAAAGCAATTGGATGCCAGCAGCTGCCAGTCATTGACCTTAATAAAAAACCTTCGGAGGTCCGTAGACCAGCCGAAGGTTCGATCGCAGCGTTTCGTAGCATTAGCCTTTCAACGCGCTGACAAAGGCATGAATTTGCGCAAGTCCTTCTTGTTTCGAGCTTGGCGACTGCAGCAGCGGAACAACCTCTTCGATCTTGCGAACGATGGCGCTTCCGACGATAACGCCGTCGGCCTGTTTGCTGAAGCGCTCGACCTGCTCGCGGCTCGAGATGCCGAAGCCAACCGCGATCGGCGTGTCGGTCGCGCCGCGGACCGTAGAGAGAAATTCATCGATGCCTTGGTGGAAATCCGCTCGGACGCCCGTTACGCCAAGTGAAGACACGCAGTACACAAAGCCTCGGGCTTTCGCTGCAATGCGCACGACTCTGTCGTTGGACGTCGGTGCCACGAGCGGAATTAAATGAATGCCGGCCTGCTCGGCCATCTCTCTCAACTCAGCATCCTCTTCGATTGGAAGATCCGGAACGATAAGGCCGCTGATGCCCTTAGCCGTGACGAGCTTGAAGAACCGCTGCAGGCCAAGCTGCAGAATAGGATTGTAGTAGGTGAACAGGATAAATGGCAGCTTGACGCCGGCTTGACGGGCGTTCTCCGCCACTTGGATACAATCCTCAAGCGTTACGCGGCCATGGCCAAGCGCACGCTCGGAAGCGCGCTGAATCACCGGACCGTCAGCCAGCGGATCCGAATACGGTACGCCCAGCTCAATCATATCCGCGCCCGCTTGTTCGAGTGTTTGAATGATTTCGACAGAGGTTGCCAGGTCGGGATCCCCCATTGTCAGAAACGGTATAAGCGCAGTTTTGCCTTCGGCGCGAAGCCGTTGGAACGAAGCATCGATCGCATTAATGCCCATGCTGGCCTGCACCTCCTTCGAGATAGCCCATAATGGCTTGAACGTCCTTGTCGCCGCGGCCGGATAGGCTAACGACGATGATTTGGTCTTTGTCCAGCGTTGGCGCGAGCTTCTGCACTTGCGCAATGGCATGCGCGGATTCCAATGCCGGGATAATTCCTTCCGTGCGCGACAGCAGCTGCAGCGCTTCTAGAGCTTCCGTATCCGTAATCGGCAGGTAGGTCGCGCGCTTGGAATCTTTCAAGTAGGCATGCTCGGGCCCGATACCCGGATAATCCAAACCTGCGGATATGGAATGCGCCGGTTGAACCTGGCCGTATTCATCCTGAAGGACGTAGCTTAGCGAGCCTTGGAACACGCCATGGCGGCCTTTCGTCATCGTTGCCGCGTGCTCGTCCGTATCGACGCCCCGACCGGCTGCTTCAACGCCAATCAGCTGAACATGCTCGTCCCCGATGAACGGGTAGAACATGCCGATTCCGTTGCTTCCGCCGCCGACTGCAGCTACGACATAGTCTGGGAGACGACCGGCTTCCTTCTGAATCTGCTCCCTGGACTCATCGCCGATGATCCGCTGGAAGTCACGAACCATCATCGGATAAGGATGCGGTCCCGTAACGGAACCCAAAATGTAATACGTATCGTCAACGTGGCTGACCCAATAACGAAGCGTTTCATTGCAGGCGTCCTTCAATGTACGAGTACCTGACATGACCGGAATGACCTCCGCACCAAGCAGCTTCATACGGAATACATTAAGCTCCTGCCGCTTCATATCCTCTTCACCCATGAACACTTTGCACTCCAAGCCGAGCAGCGCAGCGACGGTGGCAGAAGCGACGCCGTGCTGACCGGCCCCGGTTTCAGCGATAATCTTGGTTTTGCCCATACGCTTCGCCAATACGCCTTGACCGATCGTGTTATTGATTTTATGTGCGCCGGTATGGTTCAAATCCTCGCGCTTTAAGTAAATTCGCGCTCCGCCGAGCTGCTCCGATAAGCGTTGTGCATAATAAAGAGAAGTCGGGCGGCCCGAATATTTGGTTAATAAGTAACGAACTTCCTCGTTAAACGCCGGATCCTTCGAATAGTGTTTATACGCTTCTTCCAACTCCAGCAGTGCGTTCATGAGCGTCTCGGGCACATAACGTCCGCCGAATTTCCCGAAGCGCCCGTTTTCGTCCGGTAATTGATTCATACGCCTCTCACCCTTTCCGTAAAAAGTTTGATCTTGCTGATATCTTTCGTACCTTCTGTTTCCACGCCGCTTGATACATCGACGCCGTTAGGTGAGTACTCGGACAATAATTCCTGAACATTATCCGGATCTAAGCCGCCAGCCACATAGAGCGGTACGCCAATAGCCGCCGCCGCTGCCATGTACCGATCAATCACCTGCCATGCAAAGGTTTTGCCGGTTCCCCCGCCAGCCGTATCAATTAGAAAAGCATCTACGCATCCGCTGAACGGTTCCAGCCGATCTGGCCCAGCCGATCCGGCATCCGCGACATCGTTATCCGTCACGGAGAATACTTTCCAGACATTCACGCCGAATTTACGGCGCACCGTATCGCAAAATACCGGCGGCTCCTCGCCATGAAGCTGAACGACGTCAAGCGAAGCAACCGCCAGCGTAGCTTCAAGCTCTTCGAGCGTTGGATTGACGAATACCCCGACCGTTCGTGGAATATTTCCGTCTTGACCGCGCAGCTGCCGAGCTTCGGCAATAAGCTCCGCACCCAGCGCAGGCGACACTTGACGCCGGCTCTTCGCGAATATGAATCCAATCTCATTGAGAGGCAGGCCGTTCATCTCCCGAATGGTTGCCGCATCGCGCAGGCCGCATATTTTGACGCGCGCTGGCTGCATTAGATTGTCACCGGTCCCATCAGCTGCTCTACCGCTGCGCCGACATCCGGCTGACGCATGAAGAACTCGCCGACAAGAACGCCTTTCGCCCCGCTGGCTTTCACGAATTCAATGTCGCTCGGAGCGGCGATTGAGCTTTCGCTGATCACCGTTACGCCTGCCGGCAAAAGACCGATCAGACGTTCTGTTGTCGTAATATCGGTTACGAACGTGTGCAGATTACGGTTGTTGATGCCGATGAGCGAGGCTTTGCTTAGACCGAGAACGGCTTCCATCTCTTCCTCGTCATGGACTTCAACGAGCACGTCGAGTCCGATCGATTTGGCAATATCATAATATTCGGCTAGCTTGGAAGGACGAAGAATCGCTGCAATAAGCAGAATCGCGTCCGCGCCGATCAGCCGCGCTTCATAGATTTGACGGTAATCGATCGTAAAATCCTTCCGAAGAAGCGGCAGCTTGACCGCACCGGAAACGGCCGTCAAATATTCATTCTTTCCTTGGAAATAATCTTCGTCCGTCAGCACGGATATGCAGTCCGCACCAGCCTGCTCATACGTGCGTGCCAACATTACCGGGTCAAAATCCGGGCGGATGAGTCCCTTGGATGGCGATGCCTTCTTCACTTCGGCAATAAGACCGATCTGGCGGTTCGTTCGGCCAGCAAGCGCGGACTCAAAGCCGCGGCAGGGCGGAAGCTCCGCGATCTGGCGTTCAATGACGGGCAAGGAGAAATTTAGGGCTAGATCATCCACTTCTTTACGCTTGGAAGCTACGATTTTATCAAGAAACATGGCTCAACTCTCCTGTCGTTTCAATCAGCTGCCGAAGCTTGGATGCAGCTTTCCCGGAATCAATTACTGTTCTGGCCATATCAACGCCAGCGCGAAGCGTACTCGCTGCTCCGCCTACGAAAATGCAGGCACCTGCATTCGCAAGCACGATATCCCGATAAGCGCCGTTATCCGCTCCGCTCAAAATCGCATGAATGATGCGTGCATTCTCTGCTGCATCGCCGCCGATTACCTCGCTCAGCGGATGGGTACCCAGCCCGAGTTCCTGAGGCGTAATTTCGTACGTGCGGACAATGCCGTCTTTCAGTTCGGAAATTTGCGTCGGTGACGAGATGCTGATTTCATCCAAACCGTCGAAGCTGCTGACCACCATGGCACGCTTGAGACCCAAATCACCCAGTACGGAAGCGATGGTCTCCGTGCGCGTACGGTCGTAGATGCCGAGCAATTGGCGGTCAGCGCCTGCTGGGTTCGTCAGCGGGCCTAGCATATTGAAAATCGTCCGGATGCCAATCTCCCGGCGCGGACCCGCAGCATGCTTCAACGACGGATGGTACAGCTGGGCGAACATAAAGCAGATGCCGATTGCATCGAGGCAGCGAGCCGCCTGATCAGCCGTCAGCGTAATGTTAACGCCTAGAGCTTCCAGCGTGTCGGCACTGCCGGATTTTCCCGACATGGCACGGTTTCCATGCTTGGCAACCCGTACTCCTGCTGCTGCCGCGATGATGGCCGAAGCGGTCGAGATGTTAAATTTATGAATGCCGGAGCCGCCTGTTCCGCAGGTATCGAGCAGCCCGTTCCGTTCCGTAGAGACGTGGTTGGAGCATGCGCGCATCGCTTCCGCGAAACCGGTAATTTCGTCTCTCGTTTCGCCCTTCATCCGCAAAGCCGTTACGACAGATCCGATCTGAGCGCCGCTTGCTTCGCCGCTCATAATAATTTCCATGACGCTCCGGGCTTCCTCACGGGATAAGTCGGTACCGCCGATAATCTGATTCAGCGCACGCTGCATCGTCATGATATCATTCGTTACTGCCATCCCGATCACCCTTTCGCATCCGCATAATAGTCCATATTGATCATACTCGTGCCGCGTTCTTGCACGGCAAAGGCCGCTTCCGCCGCACGAACGGCTTTGAGCGATGCCATCGCTTTATTAACGGTTTCCATATACTCATTCTCCGGAATGGAATCCCATACGATGCCTGCCCCGGCTTGCACGTAAGCTTTGCCATTCTTGAAAATAATCGTTCGGATCGTAATGCACGTATTCAAGCTGCCGCCAAAGCCCAGATAACCGATCGCTCCGGCGTATGCGCCGCGCGCTTCATTCTCGAGCTCTGCGATAATTTCCATCGCCCGAAGCTTAGGTGCGCCCGATACGGTTCCCGCTGGCATGCAGGATACGAAGGCATCGAAGAAGTCCTTGTCTTCCCGCAGCTTGCCGGAGACGTTCGACACGATGTGCATGACGTGCGAGTAGCGCTCGATTTCCATATAGGAGTCGCAGCGAACGGTGCCGAATTCCGATACGCGCCCGATGTCGTTGCGCCCGAGGTCTACCAGCATTAGATGCTCGGCGCGTTCCTTCTCGTCCGCCAGCAGCTCCTTCTCCAGCGCCAAATCCTGCTCCGGCGTTTTGCCCCGAGGCCGCGTTCCAGCGATTGGACGCGTCTCGACACGCTCCCCGTCTACTTTCACGAGCGCTTCCGGCGAGGTACCGACGATGACTTCATCGTCCATCTTGAGATAATACATATACGGCGATGGATTCATCATGCGCAGAACGCGGTACACATGAAGCGGGTCCACTTCCGTTTCGATGCTGAAGCGCTGCGACAGTACAACTTGGAAGATGTCCCCTGCACGTATGTATTCCTTGGATTTCTCCACGTTGCTGAGGAACTGCTCCTTCGTCTGGTTAGACTGCACATCGCCAAGCTCCGGATCGATCGGAATGCTTCCTTTTGTCATGATCGTCGACGGCAGCGGCTGCTGAAGCCGTTCGATCGTAGCCTCGATCTTCTGCAGCGTACGCTCGTATACAGCTTGAATATCGCTGTCCGTCGCCGCCTCGGGAATATGAATGTTGCCGATCACCTGCACCTGCTGCTTAAAGTGATCAAATACGATGACTTGGTCGCAGAACATGAATTGCAGATCGTTCATTTGCAAATCATCAATGCGGTGTGCCGGAAGCTTCTCGTAATATTGAAGCAGATCATAACCGAAAAACCCAATCGCGCCGCCAGTAAATGGCGGCAGCTCCGGCAGCGATGGACTGCGGTATGAACGCAGATGCGCCTTCAGGAGCTCGATCGGTTTCTCGCGAAGAACCGTTTCTTCTCCGTTCCGCTCAATGACCATCTCGCCGTTCTTCCCGCGAATGAGCATGAACGGATCAGTGCCGATAAAGGAATATCTTGCCCATTTAACCCCACCCTCTACGCTCTCAAGCAGGAACGCGCGGCGCTCACGATAGAAATGCTGAAATATCCGGATCGGTGTCTCGGTATCTGCCATCACATGCCGTACGATCGGAATGAGGTTGTACGTGCTGGACAATCGAATAATTCCTTGCAGCTCCTGATTCATACTCAATCTCTCCTCTAGTGGAAAATAAAAAAACTCCTGCCGCAGCAGGAGTGTTCATGTCAGAAGATGGAAAATGAGAGTTGAATGAAGATACAGGAAAATAAGCAGTACACAGAGACATGTCTCTATACACTGAAATAATCATGCATTTCTTCACAACTAATGGCCTACTCATCTCAGCTCTACTCATCTCTTCTAACAAACCGCTACTCTGCTCTTCTCTGCTCATCCATCAAGTATGAAATCACTATACACCAGCATAAATGCATTCGTCAATCCATATGGAGACGCAGATTTGTAATTGGTAAAATTAGGCCTTGGATAAATCAGGACGCAGCGCTCTGGCTCCGCCTAAATAAATATGCTCGACTTGTTCCTGAGTCAGATCCGTGTTCACGAGGACCATCAATCGAATGCATTTCTCCAAGCTTCCTTTTACAGGCACTTCCAGCGCGCACATCAACGGAACGAGATCCCATCCGCTCATGGCCCGGATCGCCCTAGCGGGAAATGTTGCATCCAGATCGCCTGTAACTGTTACAAATACACTCGCGATATCGCCTGGAACAATGCCGTTTGCACTTACGATACCGTTCAACAATTCAACGGTTGCTTGCAGAATGGGCTGTTCTTCGTTTACTTCTACCGTAATGGCGCCGCGTATTCCCCGTACACTCATCCTAGACGGCCTCCTGTTTCAATTGTTCCACGATCTCTCGAATTAATGATGTGGATACGGATTTATTAATCTCGACCTTCCCGACCGCGGTAGGAACGATAAATGTAATCGAGCCTTCAAGAAATTTCTTGTCATGCATCATCGCGCGCATAATTTCATCGGTATCCAGATGAATCGGCAAGCGAACGGGCAAACCGACACTGGAGAGAACACGCTTCGTCACGTGATAGATCTCTTCTGGTGCGCCAAGCCTTACGGCCACCAAAGCAGAGCCTACCATGCCGATCGATATCGCTTCGCCGTGCAGCAGCTCGCCGTAGCCGGCAACCGCCTCCAGCGCATGACCTATGGTATGGCCCAGATTGAGAATCGCACGAAGATCGTTCTCGCGCTCATCCTTCGATACGACGGCCGCTTTCACGCTACAGCCTTTGTAGAGCGCATAACCGAGTGCTTCCGCATCCAGCGCAAGCAGTTGATCCGCGTGCTCATCGCACCAAGCTACAAATTCCGCGTCCCAGATCAAGCCATGCTTGACAACTTCAGACAAGCCGGCTTTCACTTCGCGATCAGGCAGCGTTTGGAGTGTCTTCAAATCATACAAGACAAGCTCCGGCTGATGAAATGCGCCGATGATGTTCTTGGCCAGCGGATGATTCACCGCAACTTTGCCGCCTACGCTGCTGTCATGCGCTAGAATGGTTGTCGGCACTTGGACGAATTTGATGCCGCGCATATAGGAAGCGGCGACAAAACCGGCCAAATCGCCGACGACGCCTCCGCCGAGCGCCACGACGGCTGATTTGCGATCAAGTCCGCGCTCAAGCGCAGCTCCTACAAGCTTCTCCAACTGTTCCAGTGACTTGGAGCTCTCGCCTGCCGGTATGACGACGCTTGCGTGCATAAATCCGGAAGCCGTCAGAACGGATTCCAGATGGTTCAAATGGCGCTCAGCCACATTGGCATCCGTTATGACAAGCAGCGGTGATTTCTTGCTGATTCCGTGCTTCTCGAACAAACGTCCGGCCTCATCCAGCAAGCCTTCGCCAATGTAGATGGGATATGAACGTTCGCCTAGCTCGACGGTCAGCTCACGGCAGCCGCTCATTAGTAGCTCCTCAGCTGTTCAAGATAGTTGTTGTAGTTCGCCCGGATCTCTTCCATGGAATCGCCTCCGAATTTCTCAAGGAACGCCTTCGCTACTTCCCAGGCTACGACATGCTCCATTACGACACTTGCCGCTGGAACAGCGCAGCTGTCGGAACGCTCCACTTGCGCGGTGAACGGTTCTTTCGTGTCGATATCTACGCTTTGAAGCGGTTTGTACAGTGTCGGAATCGGCTTCATTACGCCGCGCACGACGATCTGCTCACCGTTCGTCATGCCGCCTTCAAACCCGCCCAAACGGTTCGTTGCTCGGTAATAGCCGCGTTCTTCGCTGTACATAATCTCATCATGAACCTGTGATCCGCGAATTGTACCTGCTTCGAAACCAATGCCGATTTCACAGCCTTTAAACGCATTGATGGACATGACCGCTTGCGCAATACGGCCGTCCAGCTTGCGATCGTATTGAACATGGCTGCCGAGTCCGATCGGTACGCCTTCCACGATGCACTCGACGATGCCTCCAATGGAGTCGCCTTCGGCTTTGATTTGATCGATATATGCCGTCATCTTCGCTTCCGTCTCCTGATCGACGACACGCACCGAAGATGCTTCCGTTCGCTCAATTAGCTCATCGAGCGGCAAGTTGTTCGCCGGCGCTTCGATCTCGCCGATTCGGATGACTTGCCCGCCGACTTTAATGCCGAATGCGGCTAGAAACTGGCGGGCTACCGCACCGACTGCAACGCGGGCTGCCGTTTCGCGGGCGCTCGAGCGCTCCAGTACGTTGCGAAGATCCTTCAAATTATATTTCAATCCGCCGTTCAAATCCGCATGTCCCGGACGGGGACGATGCACGCGGCGTTTCTCTTCGTCGCTGCCCTCGATCGGTTCGACATTCATAACCGTCGTCCAATGCTTCCAGTCGTTGTTCACTACGACAAGCGCAACCGGTGCTCCGGTCGTTTTGCCATGACGAACGCCGCCGACAACGTCTGCGGTATCTTTCTCGATTTGCATGCGGCGGCCGCGGCCATGCCCCTTCTGCCTGCGATGCAATTGAAAATTCAATTCTTCGAAATCAAGCTGTAGGTTGCTCGGCAGCCCCTCAATAATCGCCGTCAACTGTGGACCATGTGTTTCTCCTGCTGTCAGATAGCGTAAACTCACCGTAAAGCTCCTCCTTCATCCCGAACACCGCAAAGTCCAATTTCGGAAATGCATGTCTGCCTCAAATATCTTTGCTCATTATAGTATAGCGTCAACGCTTTGACAAGGAAAAGCGGTAACGACACGGGTGCATCAATTTCGGACACCCTATCCAAATAAAAAAGGCTGCCTGCAGGCCCCATTTGGCGCTGCAAACAGCTTTTGTGCGTACGTTATCCGTTTGCGGATTGCTTCCCCCGCTTAAACTGAGGGTCCGCATTCAAATTGGGATCACTCATAAGTCCATGCATTTGACTCGTGTCAATGCCAAGAATTTGGGCGCATTCCTGCACATTAATAAAACCGCGCCTGTACGCCGCAATCACTTTACGTTTGTCCATGCCGCACCTCCAATACTTTACGTTCGGATACGCTTAGTATTGGAGAAGTTGGAAATCCCTATACATGCCGGTTAAATCTTACGGCGGTAGAAGAACGTATCGGCCGACTCGAAGTCGTATTGGGCCGGAGAGAAAATCTGTTCCGTGCTCCCGACAAACAGCATCCCTCCCGGCTTCAGCGCCTGGGAAAATTTATGATACAGCAGATGCTTCGCTTCCTCGGTAAAGTAGATCATCACGTTGCGGCAGACGATGATATCAAATCCGCTGTCAAAGGTGTCATGCAGCAGGTTTTGCTGCTTGAACGTAATGATTTTCTTCAGTTGACTGGCAACGGCCAATTCGTCATTGTTCTGTTTCATGAAATATTTGGATAAATAATGGCTTGGAACATCCCGAATCGAGCGATCCTGATAAATCCCCTGCATCGCTTTTTGGAGTACAAGGTTATCAAGGTCAGTTGCAAGAATGGAGGTTCTGTCCTGCATGCCCATCTCGTGGATCAGCATGGAGAGTGTATACGGCTCTTCGCCCGTTGAACAAGCAGCACTCCAGATCTTGGCACGGCCGCCGGACTTGAACAACTCCGGCAGAAACTTCTTCTCCATCGCTTCCCAACGGCTCGGATTACGCCAGAATTCGGACACGTTTATTGTCATCCGATCAAGAAACTCGTTCAGCAGCTTCTTATCTTGATCCAGGTCCTTATAATACGCAGCAAATGAGTCGTATCCGTATTTTTGTCTGAGCGTAATGAGGCGGCGCTTCATTTGGGCTTCTTTGTACTGCGAGAGATCAATTGCGGTTTTTGCCTTAATCCGTTCAATAAAGAGCGAAAAATCTTTGTCTTCCACTATGATTCCCCCCGCTGCAACAGACACATGGTCACAAAATAAAGGTTAAATCCATTGCCCCATCGTTTGTGTATACTGAAGCAATTCGTGAGGGGCAAAGAAAATACCGATCTCCCTATTCGCGCTTTCCAGCGAATCCGAACCGTGAATCAGATTGAAATTGGTATGTACGGCGTAATCGGAACGTATCGTTCCCGGTGCCGCCTCCACTGCATTCGTCTTGCCGATCATTGCGCGCGTGAGGGCGATGACGTTATCCCCCTGCCATACCATCGCAAATACCGGTCCTGAAGTCACAAAGTCTACAAGCGGCGGATAAAAGGGCTTTCCGATGTGCTCTGCATAGTGGCGTTCCGCTATTTCCGGCGTGATTTGCATAAACTTAGCGGCAATAAGCTTTAACCCCTTACGCTCGAAGCGCGACACGATTTCCCCGATTAAGCCCCGCTGTACACCATCTGGCTTGACCATTAGAAATGTTCTTTCCATCTGAATTTCCCTCCTAGGCTCGTTTAGTAGTTTCGTTTCGCAATGAAATGCGCAATATCCGTTAAATTCTTTTTCGCCGAAATGCTCGGCAAGCCGCTCAGCGCGTCAATCGCTTTGTTGATGTACCTGGTAGCCATCTCTTCCGCGATACCGATGCCAGCGCTCTTACGTATAATGTTCAACGCCTTTTTGGTTTCCCCTGCACCGTTAGATGTATGAATATTATTTATTTCGACAAGAAGCTCCCCGGCGATCTTCGGCTCCTGAAGCGCGAGCAGTACAGGCAGCGTAATATTGCCTTGTTTAATGTCGGAACCAGGCGGTTTGCCGATCTGCTTCTCGGTGCCGAGCAGATCTAGCAAGTCGTCGCGGATTTGGAACGCCATGCCGACATTGTAGCCGAATCGGTACAACAGGTTAGCCGTTCTGCGGTCTGCACCTGATGCAATGGCGCCAAGCTGACAGCTGATGGCGATTAAAAGCGCGGTCTTGCGCCGAATGCGCAGCAAATAGTTGCGGACAGACTGCTCCGTGTTGAAGAAATCCCGAATCTGTTCCATTTCGCCGATGCACATCTCCACCATCGCTTTGGACAAAATTTGGTGGATTTGCGGATTTTCCAGCTCCGTCACGAGCGCCAGCGCTTTGCCGTATATGTAATCTCCTGTATACATCGCAATACGGTTGTCCCACTTCGACTTGACGGTCAGCTGACCGCGCCGGGTCTCTGCATTGTCAATGACATCGTCATGAACGAGCGAAGCCATATGAATTAGCTCAAGCGGGACGGCGACTCTCTCAAGCACACTGAGCTCATAGGTGCCGAACTTTCCGGCAAGCAGCACAAAAACAGGACGTATCCGCTTACCGCCTGCTTTGAGCAGATGCGTGGACGCATCACTTAAGAGTGCATGATCCGAAGTCACGCTGCGCGCAAGCTGACCCTCGATCGCATCCAAGTCGCTTTTCATTTTGGCGTAAATATCAAGTAGTTTCATTCGTTCACCTTAAGGGCAGCATGGTCTGCAAAAAATTGCAGCTGTACTTCATGCGGCAGCAGGCCCAGCTGATGCGCATAATCGAAATACAACATAAGTCCCGCCTGCTCGTCCGATCCGAAATTATAGTGCAGCTCGTTAAAATATCGAGTCCAATACGAAGCCTCGCCGCCTAACTGAGCGCAGGCTTTGGCCACCAGCGGTTCCAAGTTCCGCAAGCTTCGTTCCTTGCTCGTCGTCATGGCATGCAAGACCTCTGACACCGCTCTAGGATCCGCTTGCGCTATCTCCTTGCGAACGGCCACTAGCGCGAATGTCATGCCATAACCTGTCCAGTTGCGCCAAAGCTCGCCCAAGTCGATAACGGTAAGACCCCGCTCCTTATTGGCCCAAGAAGCATGAATCGCCGAATCGCCAATCAGCAGCGCTGCGTCCGCTTCCTCAAGCATCTCATCAAGCGAAGGCTCCATCGTCACGTAGGACGGTTCCGCTTTGTAGTAAAGTTTCATTAGGATTTTGAGCAAGACCACCGAGGTTGCCGACGTTGCCGTCAAGGCGATCCGCCCCATCAGCACTTCTTCAAGCGGCTTCTTCAGGAAGAGCAGAATGGAATTGACGCGCCCCTTCGCGCTGACGGACAAATCGGGGAAAACCAAGTAATCCTCGGCATTCGCCGCATAGGCGAAGGATGACATCGACGTAATGTCGATTTCTCCCTGCTTAAGTGCTCTGTTCAGTGCAGCCGGCACCCGTTTATCGATATGAAAACGTTCCGGCGGAAGCTGTTCTTCCGCGTAATGAAAAATAGGCCAAACGTTCGCATAGTCAATGCGACCGACGGTGATCGGGCGATTTAACCCCATGCTGTTCATCTCCCCATCTTCTGTACAAATCATGATCCAGCGGAAGCTGATCAAGCACTTTCCCGACTAAGAAATCAACCATATCATCAATGCTTTGCGGACCGTAGTAGAAAGCCGGCATCGCCGGAATGATTTTGACGCCAAGCTTGGCCAGCGTAAGCATATTCTCCAAATGAATCGCATGCAGCGGCGTTTCCCGCGGTACGATCAGCAGCTTGCGGCCTTCCTTCAGCATAACATCCGCGGCTCTCGTCATCAAATCATCCGAAATGCCGTGCGCGACGGAGGCCAGCGTCCCCATGGAGCAAGGCATAATGATCATGCCTTCAACCCGGAATGAGCCGCTCGCGATCGAAGCGCCGATATCCGCATTAGGATGAAGTACAAGCGTCCCGTTCTCAAGTGCGTCCGGGAAAGCGGCTGCGATCACCGCTTGTCGCTTCGTCGTTTCCCAGCCGAGCTCTTCCTTAAGCACGCGCCAGCCTGCTTCCGTAATAACGGCGTGAACGTCAACGCCGTTGTCTATCAACCAGCTGATCAATCGGATGCCGTAGATGGACCCGCTCGCGCCTGTAATGCCGACCACCCATCGTTTGCGGGACGCAGGCTTGATGCTCGCTTCAATTACCATTGATGCAACACCGCCAAATCAAGCAGCGTGAAGGCAAACAATATAATGCTGAGCGTGCCGTTCATAGTGAAGAAAGCGGTCTGTACGCGGCTCATATCGTCGGCTCTAACGATCAAATGCTCGTAGCAAAGTATAGCAATTGATGCGATTGCGCCGATTAAGTACAGCCAGCTTAAGTCCGTTAACCAATATAAGGAAATAAATCCAACAGCGGTCAAAGCATGGAAAGCACGCGCGATTTGCAACCCGCCGTTAACACCAAACCGCGATGGAATGGAATAAACGCCTTCCTTGCGGTCAAATTCGAAATCCTGACAAGCATAAATAATATCAAAACCGGCGAGCCAGCAAACGACTGAGCAATACAACACCCACGCTGCCGTCCCGAAGTGTCCAGTGACCGCGACCCAGCCGCCAAGCGGCGCAAGCCCGATCGTCAAGCCGAGCACCACGTGGCAAAGCCAGGTGAAGCGCTTGGTGTAGGAATACAGAACCAAGAAGAATACCGCGATCGGCATCAATTTGATACAGATCGGGTCAAGCTGGGAGGCTGCGATAAACAACACGACAAAGGACACCGCAATGAACAAGCTGACTTCGCCTGCACGCAGTAATCCTGCCGGAATCGCCCGTTTCGCGGTACGCGGGTTCTTGGCATCAATGACGCGGTCGATGACGCGGTTCAGCCCCATCGCTGCACTGCGCGCGCCGACCATGGCGAGAATAATCCAGCCGATTTCCGCCCAGCTTGGCAGCCGCTTCTCCAGCGCTACCGCTCCGAGAAGGGCTCCCATGAACGCGAATGGCAGCGCGAATATCGTATGTTCTACTTTGATCATTTCCAAAATAATGCGTGTTTTGCGAATCATGCGTTGTCCGTTCCCTTCGTCCCCATGTGTAAAGCCGCGATGCCGCCTGTCAGCGGATAGGCATGAACGTTGCGGAGGCCGATCTCACGGAATTTATCCGCCAGCTGATTGGAGTCCGGGAACGCCTTCAGCGATTCCGGAAGCCACTTGTACTGCTCGTACCGCTTAGCGAACAGCTTGCCTAATGCCGGCAAAATATGTTCGAAATAGAAATAATAAATGGATTTAAACGGCTGCCATACCGGCTTGGACAATTCCAAGCACACGACATGTCCGCCGGGCTTGACGACGCGCTTCATTTCGCGGAGCACCTGCTCCAAATCCGGTACATTCCGAAGACCGAAGCCGATTGTCGCGAAATCAAATCGGTTATCCTCGAAAGGCAGTTCCATCGCATTGCCTTGGATGAGCGAAATTTGCTTATCCAGTCCTTCGCGAACTACTTTCTGCTTGCCGACGTCCAGCATGTTCTGGCTGAAGTCGAGGCCCACCATGTCGCCGCTGCCGCTCGCGCGAGCCAGCGCTATTGTCCAATCACATGTGCCGCAGCACAGATCGATTGCGGTTTCTCCCTGCTTCACGCCCATCTTGCGCATCGTGAACGCACGCCAAGCTTTATGCCTGCGGAAGCTGAGCAAATCATTCATTAAATCGTATTTGGGCGCGATGCTCTCAAATACGGCATGTACATGTTGTTCTTTTGAATTGGATTGCAATTTAAGTCACCCTACCTTCTCTCGTTGAGGGCGGAAGCCGCCGGCAGGAGAGGACGCAAGAACGTCTCTCCGATCTGTTGCAGCTCGCGCATCAGCTTGTCGGACTCCAACTTCGAAACAATGCCCTGCATATGCGCTACGGATTGTCTCAGTTTGTCAGCCAGCTGACCGCGAACGTCATACGTAGAAATCAATGAAGCGATGAACGAAGGCTCATGCAGCTGTTCGGACAATCTGCGTTTCTCTTCTTCAGTTCCGACCTGGAGCACATGCCAGTAGGCCCAGCTGTCGCTGAACCGTTCCGGCTTCTCGCTGCGCATCAGCTCGTCCAACACGACCTCGCAGCGTCCGAAACCTTGCAGCAGCTCCGCCCAGATCCCTGACATCTTCTCATCCAAGATAGCCGTAAACGCAGTAAAAAGCTCGATCTTCAGCTGGACGCACTGGTTCAAGTACTCCTCGGCTGTCAGCTTGAGCTGCTTCATTTTCATGTACAGATTAACCTTGAGCTTATTTACTTCGCATACGCCGTCGCTGATTCGGCGGATCATGTCCACTTGACCAGCCTGAGCGAGAAGTTGATAGAACCTGCTGCTGAAGTAATCGCCCGCAAGCACCTTCAGCTGGCGCGAACGCATTTCTTTCTCGGCTAGCCGGCCTGATGCCGAATCAATCTCATCATGGGTATCCATACCCATCTGCACGAGAGAGACGACGAGCGAGTACAGCTCGCTGTGCAGCATCGGCGTACGCTGATTGGCCAAAAATGTGAAGAGCAGCCTGATTCTCGTTTCGGGGAAATCCGGCAGCTCTGTATGGGCTTGAATCATATCGTATTCAACGTACTTTTTCGCGATTTCGGGAATCTTATAAGGTTTCATTGGCCTAGCCTCCGGACAGTACAGCGAAAGATGGCTGCATTATAATCTAAACAATTATATCACTATGTTTCTGGTTTCGCTACAACTGAGACACGGACAAACGCAGGCGCTTCCGCCAGATTTCATCCTGAAACGGCTTTGCGGCGCTTAAGTTTGACAGTTCTGTGGACAACCACGCGTCGCTTCGTCTAACGTCAACGGCGGCGAGCAGCCGCACTTCGCTCCGGACATCGTCTGCTTCCGGCTGCAAAGGCGTAACGAAGCGCACAAGCACTCGGCTCACATTGTCCGTACGCTGGAAAGCAAGCTCGAGCAGCTGCTGTAAATCGCCCATCCATATACCAACATCATTCCCATATTCCTCATTCGATAAATCGACGGTCAGTATAGACCCGTTCCAAGCCACTTTCTTCACCTTTAGGTCAAGGCCCAGGCTCAGCATGGAATCCACGACTACTGACGTGCTGAGGCGTTTGAGCGGCACGGGATGGAATACCGACACATCGCTTTTCATTTGCATCATGCGGTGCTCTGTATTCGGTAACACAGTTATCGCCAGCGTAATCATCAGTGTGGCCGAACAAGCTAAGAGAAGTCCCTTCCAATGCGACATGAAGCATCCGCCTTCCGCATATCGAATATCCGCTTTCTCTTAGTGTACAAATTAAAAAAGCAGGCTATGCCTGCTTTTTTCTAACGTTCATCTTCTGTATCGACGGTGCCGTACTTGGTTATTACCGTAGCTTTGCCGCGAATTTTTATAGCAGATGTATGGTCCGTGAACTGGCAGATGAGCACTTCGCCCTTGTCGAGCTTCTCCGTGTGATGAAATTTCGTATCCTGCCCGCGAGTCAGGCCAATCACCTGTACGCCCTGTGCTTTCGCTTTCACCACAATATATTCGCCATTCAAGTCCGTCATAGGCTCTGTCCTCCTCAGGGGATTATGATCGCGTTCATCCATCGTTTCATTAAGCTTAATTCTTGCCGATAGTTTAAAAAACTGCCCTCGATCGCTTTCTCGAGATAGCAGCTGCTGGTGTTCCATGTCAATGCTGGTCGGGTGTACCGGATTTGAACTGGCGACCTCTACCACCCCAAGGTAGCGCTCTACCAAGCTGAGCTAACACCCGACGTTCGTATGGCTGCAAACCCAAGAACTGCAAACAACAGTCTACTGGAATTACCTGTACTTGTCAATAGAAACGGGCGGCCCTATAAATGAAAAACGCCCGGGCGCAAATTGCACCCGGACGTCATCAAACGGCAAAGCCGCTTCTTATTTGGAGACTAGATCTTTAAGAGATTTACCCGCTTTGAAAGACGGGATTTTGCTCGCTGGAATGTCGATCTCTTCACCCGTTTGCGGGTTGCGGCCTTTACGCGCTTCGCGGCTTTTCACCTCGAAGTTTCCGAAGCCTACCAATTGTACTTTATCCCCGCCTTGCAGCGAGTCGGAGATGGCATCAAATACGGCATCAACCGCTTTGGAAGCATCTTTCTTGGAAAGGTCAGTCAATTCGGCTACTTTCGCAATCAGTTCCGTTTTGTTCATTTCTTTCACCTCCCCTGACGGCAGCTCAAAAGCACATCATTATCATTCTGTTTTACCGAAACCCGAGAATTTATACCTGCAGGCATCAGTGCAAAGAAATTCCGTTATGTGCAATTCCTGCATACTGAACCCAGAACAGATTTATAGTAATACAGTTGGCTATGCGATTTCAAGAGGCTAAGCTCGTTTTTCGCGGTAGAATCGCTGTTTTTACGCGAATTATTGCATTATGGACGCAAAAAGAGACACGCCGTGTACGTGTCTCTTCCTGCTTTAGAGGATTATGGCAATGAGGCCGCCGGAGCCTTCGTTGATGATTCTTCCAAGTGTTTCCTGCAGCTTGTAGCGCGCATTATCCGGCATCATGGCGATTTTGCCTTGTATGCCTTCCCTCACGATGGAATGGAGCGAGCGTCCGAAAATGTCCGATTCCCAGATCTTGATGGGATCGTTCTCGAAATCCTGCATGAGATAGCGGACGAGCTCTTCGCTTTGCTTCTCCGTGCCGATGATCGGCGCAAATTCGGACTCCACGTCGACGCGGATCATATGGATCGAAGGAGCTGTCGCCTTCAGTCGGACGCCGAACCTCGAGCCTTGACGGATCAGCTCCGGCTCGTCGAGCGCCATCTCTGCAAGCGAAGGAGCCGCGATTCCGTAACCGGTCGTCTTGACCATCTCCAGCGCTTCCGCGAATCGATCATATTCCCGTTTTGCATGGGCGAAGTCCTGCATCAATTGGAGCAGATGGTCTTTCCCGCGAATCTCAACGCCGACGACTTCCATCAAGATTTGATCATAGAGTTCGTCAGGCGCATACAGATCGATTTCCGCGACGCCCTGCCCCATGTTCATGCCGCTGAGACCGGCCCTTGCAATGAACTCGTATTCCATGAACTGCGACACAACGCGGTCGACGTCGCGCAGACGGCGAATGTCCTTAACCGTATCGCGCACGGAATTTTCGTAGTTGCTGCGCAGCCAGTGATTGTCGTTCAGCACCATGACCCAGCTTGGTAGATTCACGTTCACTTCATGCACAGGGAACTCGTAGAGCACCTCGCGCAGAACGGACATTACTTCTTCCTCGCCCATCGATGCGACGCTGAGCGTGATAACCGGAATATCGTATTTCGCTTGCAGCTCGCTGCGCAGTTGAAGCGCCTCGTCGCTCTTCGGACGCGTGGAGTTGACAATCAGGACAAACGGCTTGCCGACTTCCTTCAGCTCGTTCACGACGCGTTCTTCGGCTTCTACGTAGGAGCTGCGGGGGATTTCGGCAATCGTACCGTCCGTCGTCACGACGACGCCCAGCGTGGAATGCTCTTGAATGACTTTACGCGTGCCGATCTCGGCAGCTTCCTGGAACGGAATCGGCTCTTCGAACCAAGGTGTTGTGATCATGCGCGGGCCGTTCTCGTCTTCGTAGCCTTTCGCGCCAACAACGGCGTACCCGACACAATCGACGAGCCTGATGTTCACGTCAAGTCCCTCGGCCACTCGCAGCTGCACGGCTTGATTCGGCACAAATTTTGGTTCGGTCGTCATAATCGTTTTGCCTGCTGCGCTCTGCGGCAGCTCGTCGATAGCTCTAACCCGATCGGCGTCATTCGTGATGTTGGGCAGCACAACCGTCTCCATGAACCGCTTGATGAAGGTTGATTTGCCTGTGCGGACCGCACCAACGACACCGAGGTAAATATCCCCGCCGGTTCGTTCGGCAATGTCCTTGAAAATGTCAACTTTCTCCACTGAATATCCCCTCCCAATCGTATTTCGCCTGTACATGGACGTACCGTTACTGCTTCCTCTCGTTGTTCGTCGTCAGGGTTCGCCGCTTGCGCGACGCAACTCGTACATGATTTTGGACTAGTAATAGCTTATTGCAGTTTCCTCCAGTTTATGACGACTGGAGCAATGAAATCTTTCGATTTCCAAGAGCCTCAGAGCCTCCGGCCTTCAAGATTGAGATATATGAAAGATCGGCACCTCCTATGCCTGAACAACAAAAAAACTCCTGCCGCCCGGCGGCAAGAGCTTAACTATTTTGCTTGGAATCCATTAGTTTAAAACAGCCTGCGGATCCCCATTTACAAGCTTATATAGGGGGGATTTGACGGGAACAAAGTCGGAATTATCGACCAGGATCATGCGCAGATCCGTATCAGACGCAGGCTTCTTGCCCTCATTCAGCTTGGATAGCTGCTGCATGATGTCCGCTCCGTAATCGATGTAAACATGGCCGGAGGGATCCATCATGGCGGACAGCAAGCTGCCCGAGAAGATGCTGTGCAGCACGGGCTCCTTCACATTGAGTGCATCGTAATCGATGGCCGTGAAAGACGGATACAGCTTCTGCCCGGCAGGGAGCTTGCCGCCATTGGCATCAGCGTAAGCCATCACGGAAGCTTCCAAATCGTTTATTTTCTGATAGAGAACGAGATTCATCAGCTTGACGGTAGGGTCCTTCTCTTCGTTGATGACGAGATAATAGTAGCTGCCGCCTTTCTCGTAGGCGGTATCCGGAATCGTAGATATATAATTCATTCGCTGCAGCTTATCGAAGTCCACCTTGAATTTCTCGTAAACAGGTGTTTTCTCGTCGCTGTTCTGAATCGGAAGCAGGCCTGTGTCCTTCTGAAATTGATCGACGACCGTTTGTACGTTTAGTATCGCGTCCTTCGGCGGTTTCTGGTATTGACCCAGCTGATCCTTCGGATACAAACAGCCGGATAACAGGGCAGTCATCATTATGAGTACGATGGCTGCCGCCGCGCTTCTAAAGCCTTTCATGATACGATTATCCTCCTAGGTTGCATTGGCGAGCAGTTCCGCGTCAGCGGAACGACCAGCCTACCATAATTCATCGTCTTCCGCTTGGCGCATCATCTGTCTTCTGACAGCTGCACGCAGCGGATCTTCCGGAACCTCAACGACGGCGCGGCCAAACACTCTTGCTTGACAAGCGAGTCTTGTCCCTGAACGGTCAAGTCCCGCCAGCTTGCGGCGCTCATTGTCATTTAGCGGAGACAGCCCCGAGGAACTGTGAGGCATCGTCACCTTGCACATGAGACATGCTGCTTTACCATCACATCGTGTTCGTATCGGCACGCCAGCCCGCCTCGCGGCATCCAGGACGGTCGTTCCGGCACGAACCACTGCGCTGCGCCCGGAAGGAAGGAACGTGATTTCCACATTCACCCGAAATCCCCTCGCTTCCATCGTTCATCACTTACATCTGTATGAACGGTTCAACTTGTTTCCGAATCGCTTCGGACAGATTATTCCTTGCCGCGATAAGCTGCAACGCTGCCCTATGCGCTGCAAGGTCCTCCCGCATGAAGCTGCCGATCAGTTCAACCCTGTCAAATCTGGCCCGAAGCACATTGAACCACAACTCGTGTGCCAGCGGTACAAGACCGACGGGATGTGCGCCTATTGTCAGCTGAAGCCTCATAGGATTCAGCATTTCCCTTACCTCAACGGCGTAACGGTCGCTGCCTGAAGCGACAACGAAACCGCCGACAAGCTCAACTTGTACACCGTGAATATCGTAATGGCTGAGCACCGAACGATAAATCGGACTCACGTTTACCTGCTGCTCATCAACGGCATACGCCCGCAGTGCGTCATGAATCGACGCTGCGTCCGCGTCATCCGCATAAAGATCAAGGTCTCGGGGAGGCCTTGGCAGCGCCATCCCCCGCAGCAGCAGCCCTGTACTGCCGCCGATCAGCCATGGTGCGGCGGTTGGAGCCGCCGCGCCTGCAACGATTTCAAGTGCGCGCAGGAGCTGCTCATGTTCCCGCATGGACTCCAGTCCACTCATCAAAAATACGGCCGGTTGACAGCTTTTATGGAGCCTGAACCGGATTTGATGACAGCTTGGCAGCCCAATCGGTACCCTTCTTCCAGCTCTTGCGGTTCCAAACGATCCCATTCCTCGTCGGTCACCTCTTCCAGAAATTCCGCCCCTTCTTCAATCAGGCAGCGGCATCTGGCACAAGTTCCGCGCGTGCA
Organism: Paenibacillus sp. R14(2021); assembly: GCF_019431355.1. Lineage (NCBI taxonomy): Bacteria > Bacillati > Bacillota > Bacilli > Caryophanales > Paenibacillaceae > Paenibacillus > Paenibacillus sp. R14(2021). Next base: position 260,541 of record NZ_CP080269.1, on the reverse strand, counting down.
GGAGAACGCCCAGTCCAAATTGTGCTTAATTGCTGCATCGAGCAGCGTAAAACCTTCTTCGGCTTCAACGGTAATGCTCCTTGTACGGCTTTTCAATTCCAGCATCGATTAACGTCCTTTCTACACCACTGATTGTGTATGAAGCTGCTTGTGCTTAAGTGATGGAGATAAGTCCGAGTAAACCGCCGACCACCAGAAACAAAAACGCCGTCGACGACAAAGCAATCCGCAGAAAGCCCTTCGTCTTAAATCTCGCCAGCGTTATCATGACCGCTGCCAGCGCCATCAAACCGATGCCTACGAAAGACACCCACATTTTCATCATCGGATCCATTCTGATCATTACCACCTTGTACACCCATTATTCGTTCTATTATACCATTAGGTCGGATGAAAGGGCTACTTTTACAGCGCTTCGAATATAAGGGTGACAAGAAAAAGACTTCCGGCAAAGCGAGGCGCTTGCTGCTGCAATGCCGTTCGCTTCATGCGGAAGTCCTGCTATTACTTCTTAAGCATCAGCTTCATCAGCATTTCCATGTTGCCCATATTCATGCCGCTCTTCTTGACGGCGCCTACGATGTCGTTGATCGTTTTCTCCGACACCGGTACTTTCGCCATAGCCGATACGGATTGGATCAGCTTGCGCAGCTCATCCTCATCCTGCATCGTATCTGCAGTCACGCCGCTTGCAAGCTTCTTGACCGCATTCTCGGTCACGATCTTGCCGGTCTTTTTATTGACAGCGCTCAGAACATCCTTGGACAGATCCTTCTTACCGCTCATTTTTTCCCTCCTCCAAGTTTTTACCGGGTAAAAACTCGTGTTCGCCTGCCCCCAAAGGGTGCTGCTAGCATCTTATGAAAGAGGGCCAATGATGGTGCAGGCTATATGCCCGCAATCTCTTCGGTTTCGTGCGTGCGGCCTCTGCCCATCAGCGATTCCACCGCGCTTCTTGGCTGTTTATTTTGGAAAAGCACCTCGAAGAGCTGCTCGGTAATGGGCATTTCCACGCCGAATTGACGGGAAAGTTCGCGAGCGGCGCTCGTCGTGCGAACGCCCTCCACGACCATGCCCATTCGGGCCAGTACTTCATCAAGAGACAGCCCTTCCGCCAGCATAGCGCCGGCGCGCCAATTCCGGCTGTGCTTGCTCGTACAGGTGACGACCAAATCGCCGACGCCGGCCAAGCCGGCGAACGTCAGCGGATTAGCGCCCATCGCTGCGCCAAGCCGGCTGATTTCCGCCAAGCCGCGCGTAAGCAGCGCTGCCTTGGCATTGTCACCGAATCCAAGCCCATCTGTCAGCCCAGCGCCAAGCGCAATGATGTTCTTAATCGCGCCGGCAACCTCGACGCCAACCACGTCCTTATTCGTGTAGACGCGAAAGTAGTTCGTGATGAACGCATCCTGCACTTGTTCGGCGGCTTCTATGCTGGACGATGCTACTACGACGGTCGTCGGCAGCTTGCGGACGACTTCCTCCGCGTGGCTTGGACCAGACAAGACGACTAGCCGATTTATACTGATGCCTAACTCTTCGGCCAGCACAGTCGTCATTCGTTTGAAGGTGACGGATTCAAAGCCCTTCGTGGCATGTACGACCCACGTATTCGGTTCTATGTAAGGCGCTGCCTGCTTCGCCACTTCCCGCATGGCGGCGGACGGCGCGGCGAAGAGCACCAGTTCCGCCCCGCTAAGCGCCTGCTTCATATCGGTTACGGCCTTGATCGCATCCGGAAGCACCGCTTCATTCAGGAAGCGACTGTTCGTATGATGCGTATTGATCTCATCTACTTGTGACCCGTTGCGCGACCATAAGGCGACCTCGTAATTATTGTCGGCAAGCACTGCAGCAAGTGCCGTCCCCCAGCTGCCAGCAACGAGCACAGCCGCTTTGCGTTTCGTCATGTCCGCGCCTCCTTACCCTTTTCTGGCACCAAGTTTGTTCTCTTTCCCTTGAAGCAGCTTAACGATGTTCGTACGGTGACGCACGAACGCCAGCAAACAAATCACCATACCGGCCCAAACATAGGATTGCGGCTTATCTCCGAAATTCCAGATGAAAATCGGCACCAGCAGCGCAAAAATAAGCGAACCAAGTGATACGAACCTTGTAATGATGATCGAGAGGATGGCAACCAATCCGGCAATCAGTGTCGGAATGATAGCGAGCGTTGCCATGACACCAACCGTCGTAGCAATGCCTTTGCCGCCTTTGAAGCCAAACCATATCGGCCAGTTATGCCCAGCGATGGCAGCCAAGCCGCAAAGAACCGGCCCCCAATCACCCCCGGCCATATAGAGGCCGATGAATACAGCCGCGACGCCTTTGGCGATATCAAGCAGGAATACCGTGATGCCAGGTCCTTTGCCTAATACGCGTAGCGTATTCGTAGCGCCTGCATTACCGCTTCCGAAATTGCGGATGTCAATGCCTTTGACCCATTTGGCAATTAAAATACTAAATGAAACCGACCCTAATAAATAACTGATGAGTACTGCAAGCACGGTAAACACGATCATTTCGCCTCTTTCAACTTGACCTGGTGCGCCGCATGATTGCGGCTCCTAATCGGCCGTTACTATAGGGAAGCTGGTGCCCCAATAGGAACACCAGCTTCGTCTGAAACTCCAACCGTTCTATCTTGCTTGGGCAACACTATTCTTCGTCCGATTTCTTCCGGGAGAAGATGCGAACCGGTGTTCCCTCGAAGTGGAAGGCTGCGCGGATCTTGTTCTCCAAATACCGTTCATATGAGAAGTGCATCATATCCGGATCATTAGCAAACAGCACGATCGTCGGCGGCTTCACGGCCACCTGAGTGGCGTAGTTGATACGCAGACGCTTGCCTTTGTCCGACGGCGGTGGATTGAATGCGATGGCATCCGATACGACATCGTTGAGCAAATGCGTCGGAATACGCAGCGCATGCTGCTCCGAAACATGGCATACGACGGGCAGAAGCTTATGCAGACGGGATTTGGTCAATGCGGACAAGAAAATAATCGGCGCGTACGTCATGAACAGGAAGTGATCCCGAATCTTCTGTTCGAAATGCTGCATTGTCTTATCGTCCTTCTCGACGACATCCCATTTGTTGACGACGAAGACCGCGGCTTTGCCCGCTTCATGCGCGTAACCGGCAATATGCTTGTCCTGCTCGATGATGCCCTCTTCCCCATTAATCAGCACGAGGACGACATCAGCGCGTTCGATCGCTTTCAATGCGCGCATGACGCTGTATTTCTCCGTCGTTTCGTACACCTTGCCGCGCTTGCGCATACCTGCCGTATCGATCAGGACGTACTTCTGGCCGTCTCGTTCGAACGGTGTATCGATCGCATCACGGGTAGTGCCCGCAACGTCGCTCACAATAACGCGCTCTTCACCGAGTAATGCATTCACGAGCGAGGACTTGCCTACGTTCGGGCGTCCGATAAGCGCAACGCGAATGACATCATCGTCGTAGTGTTCTTCTTCTATCTCGGGAAGCTTCTCTACGGCTGCATCCAGAAGATCGCCGATTCCCATGCCGTGCGAGCCGGAAATCGCGATAGGATCGCCGAAACCAAGGTTATAGAATTCGTAGATATCGTCTCTACGGTTCAAATTATCGACTTTATTTACTGCGACGACAATCGGCTTACGCGAACGAAGCAGCATTTGGGCCACTTCGTCATCCGCATGGGTCAGCCCGGCTTTGGCATCGACCATGAAAATGATGACGTCGGCTTCTTCAATCGCCAGTTCCGCCTGCATACGGACGGACTTCATGATCTCATCTTCTCCGTCAATCTCGATACCTCCAGTATCCACAATACTGAAAGCACGACCATTCCATTCGCCCGAACCGTACAATCGGTCACGGGTAACACCAGGCTTGTCTTCTACAATGGCCAGCCGGTCACCGATCACCCGGTTGAATATTGTAGACTTACCCACGTTAGGCCGCCCAACGATGGCGATAATGGGTTTAGACATAGTTTCACTCCTCAATAAAGAAACGGGCTAGACCCGTTTAAATTGGCGGGATTCATGTAATCCCAGTAAGATTGCAGCGGAGTCATGAAAGGGCATACTCCACACTCACGCCTACCATCATAGCAAAAAACTACGGGATTGGCTAACATTTCATTACTGGCGGCGATCCACCAAGATGAAGCTGCCGTTCTTTAAATCATGTGCGCTTGCATCTAAGATTTTCTCAAGGAGGAATGCTGTCGTTTCTCGTTTGTCCTTGTCGGATTCCACGAATATCGGAGCACCGCCGCCAACCCGGTCATGCTCAGTCGCCACGATCGCCACGATTTTAGCCATGCTGCTGTCCCTCCTTGTTCTGATTCACGCTTGCCTCCGTTGGCATCCGTACCGCGGATTCTAATATCGGCACTTTCTCCACGATCGCTTTCGCCTTCTCCGCGTCCTTCTCCTGCGGGAGCAGGAAAACCGCCAATCGCCCGTCCTTCATATCGAGCTTCGCGACCGGGACCAGCGCAGGCTCGCCGTCATCCCTGTATACGCCAAGAATCGTCGATACATCAAACAATATTGCCTGACGCTGGCCCAAATTGCTGAGCGTGGCTTTGCCATTCGCATTAAAAGGTGTGAGAATGATGCCGAGGCCGCGATCCGCAATGATTTGCTGGTTGGCAGACAGCCCCACGTTCATGATATAGATGTCGCCGACGAACAAATCCGGACCGTCGATCTTCACGTTCACAATCTCTGCTTTGGCAATATGGGAAACCGATTTACCCGACTTCAGCCGGTAAACAAGAAACAAGGTCAGGAATCCCATAATGACACCAAAGGGAAGTCCTAGCGAGAGAGAAGCAAGGCTCGTTAGCAATGAGGAGAAAATAACTAGGTAGTTGCGGCCTTCAAACACCATAGCGATGCCCTCAATATATGTCGAACCACGCGATACTAGCTCCATGCTGTCGATTTTGGACAATGTATCTCTTTCCATCTTGCGGACATCTCGGAATTGCTGGGCGGCCAGTGTTAGAAACGTAATCGCTGTAAAATCTTTCTTATACAACGCCGGAATTGCAACAGCGCCAAGCGATGCCGCGATCACGCCGAGCGACACGTGGATGATTCGGCCATGCGGATAAGTTGGATACTGCCGATAGTCTGTTCTTAGCATCATCAATCGAGCGCATAGACCAAAGGCAACGCCAAGCATAATGCCATAAAGAACATGATGCGGCTGCCCAGACTTCAAATGCGTCCACAAATGTTCCCACATTATTTACGAGCTCCCTCCTTGTTCACCGGATCGGTTATCCATCCAATCCATCGCTCTTCGCTTCAGCCATCCTTTCACATTGCCCGTCAATCTCGCTGCCGTTAAAGCGATTACGAGTCCGTCCCACCAGGCAAGCGATCCGATTTGCAGTGTTTCGGCATGCGACGGCTGACCTAAATAATAGTCGCTGACGGACATTACAGCACCTAGCACCGCAATTACAAACTGGGATCGAAACCGGTCAGCGAGCAAGCCGGCGAACAAGCCAGCTAAGATAGGACCGTCCCATACGGGATGCAGGACGATAAACACGGGATCCATGCTGTAAATATAATGCATCCACATCCACATAAATCCAGTGAGCAAAGAAGAAAACAACACGAAGAGAATGCTTCCCATCTGACGAGTGGCCATCAGTAGAACAAGCGCCGTGCCTACGGCCAGACCGGCACTCCCAGTTACAACCCAATCGTTTCCAAATTCAAGCTTAACGACATGCAGCAGCATAATGCCGCCAAGAAAGTACCCGATCATTCGAGCTGAAGTACTGCCGCATACTTGTTCCCGCCACCCGGTAAAAAATAAAATGGCCGCCATCAGGAAGAGCCATATTGCCACAAAGCCATCATTCACTAAGTTCACCTCTTTATTGGCTTTATTATGCGCTCCTGCCTATTCCCTTTATCCCCTGCAACGCATGTATCATACGCTAATTCGCTGCACGCAAAAGAAGCCGTTCACTCCGCAACATCATGCGGAATAAACGGCTTCGATCGGTTAATCGTTGCTTAGTAAAGTAACGATTATTTCAATTTGCTCAGCTTGTCGCCAAAGCGCTCTGCAAGCGTGAAGCTCATGCTTTCATTGCTCAGGCTAACGTTCGGGTTGTTCAGTTCCACTTTAGGTGCACGTGGGGCGCGCTCTCCGCGTTCACTGCGTTCTCTTTCAGGGCGTGCAGGTTGCTCAGGCGCTTCTTCTGTTTCTTTAATGCTGAGGCTTACGCGTTTCTCAGCTGGGTTGAAGTCCAGGATTTTGGCTTGAACTTCTTGACCTTCTTTCACAACTTCATTCGGCGTTGCTACATGGCGATGTGCAAGCTGGGAAATGTGAACAAGGCCTTCAACGCCAGGAGCGATTTCAACGAATACGCCAAAGCTTACGATACGGCGAACTGTACCCGTAACGATATCGCCAACGTTGAATTTACCGTCTGTGGATTCCCACGGACCTGGTTGAGCCGCTTTGATGCTGAGGCTGATTTTGCCTGCAGCCGGGTCAACTTTAAGTACTTTCACGCGAACGGCTTGACCTTCAGCCACAACATCCTTCGGATGAGCTACATGCTGCCAAGACAGCTCGGAAACGTGTACCAGACCATCGATACCGCCGATATCAACGAATGCGCCAAACGGCGTCAGGCGTTGAACTGTACCTTCGATTTCTTGGCCGATTTGAAGTCCGCTGATCACGGATTGTTTGTTTTGCTCGAATTCAGCGTCCAGCACTTCTTTGGCGGACAGAATGACTTTATTGTTCTCGCGGTCGATTTCTTTCACTTTTACGCGGATCTTACGGCCCTTGTAATCGCTGAAATCTTCTACGAAATGACGTTCTACCATGGATGCTGGAATGAATCCACGAACGCCTACATCAGCCACGAGGCCGCCTTTTACGACGTCAGCAACTGTTACTTCGAATACCTCACCGGCTTCGAATTGAGCTTGCAGAACATCCCAAGCCTTCTCGCCGTCAATTACTTTCTTGGAGAGAACAAGGCTTTCTTTTGCATCATTGATGCTGACAACCTTCAGTTGAACTTCTTGACCTACTTGCACCGCGTCTTGCGCGCTGTCAAGTTGAAGCGAAGAAAGCTCACGAAGAGGAATAACGCCGTCATATTTATATCCAAGGCTAACGTACACTTGGTTATCTTCGATTTTGACGATCGTGCCATTCACCGTGTCCCCTTTTTTCAAGGAAACGAAATTGTCCATAGCATCTTGGCTGATTGCTTCCGCTGCTGCGGACTCTTGAACTTTTGTTTCTTCTGACATTTGAAATTACCTCCTCAGTTCATACCCCAACTTTATTTAAACGTGAAGCCGCAGTTTGAAACCTTGTCAAACTGGCCCACCGTCTAAAACATGAATAACGTGAATAATTACGCTTGCTTCACCATTTTACGGATATTCGCCATAATTGCATCCGTTACATTCTCAAGCACATCGGAAGAAGAATCTTGAATGAAGACCGACATATCAATGGGCTTACCATATACGATGCGCATCTTGCGGAATATTTTGTACTCGCCGATGATCGCGACCGGAATGACAGTTGCTCCGCTTCGAAGCGCAATCATCGCAGCACCTTTCTTACCCGCGCTGTCGCCTGCATTTCGAGTGCCTTCCGGAAAAATCCCCATCACTTTGCCTTCCTTCAACAGCCCAATAGCGTTTCGGATGGCATCCTTGCTTACGCCGCCCCTTTTGACGGGAAATGCACCGAGATTCCGAATGAAAGCTCCAAACAGCGGCACATTGAACAGCTCTGCTTTGGCCATGTAATGGACCTTGCGATTGACCTTTGTGCCTACGGTCGTCGGATCAAGCAGGCTGATATGATTGGAGCATAGAACAACGGGTCCGGCAGCCGGAATATTCTCAAGCCCGCTTGCTTCAAACCGGAATAACACAGCGTAGATCAAGCGCAGCAGACTTCGGCAAACGTTATATACCATAGTTTACTTCGCCTCCACCGTTTTGGTTCGGCATAAGTCTAGAATAAGTGCGACGACTTGGGTGATTGTCAGTTCCGTACTGTCGATGACAACCGCATCTGCCGCACAAATCAAGGGTGAGATTTCTCTTCGTTCATCGCTTCGGTCTCGATCGGCGATTTCCTGCTCCAACTGTGCGAGAGGAACAAGCTCGCTCTCCTTCAGCTCTTGGAACCGTCTGAGCGCGCGGACTTGAACGCTGGCATTCAGAAAAACCTTTACTTCAGCATGAGGCAGTACATGCGTGCCGATGTCGCGTCCGTCCATCACGATCCCTTTGGATTCTGCGAGCAGCCGTTGCATCTCGACAAGCTTCAGCCTTACGGCTTCATGCGAGGCGATTTGAGATACGATCAGCGTGACCTCACGGGTTCGTATGGCGCCGGTGACATTGACCCCATTCAACCAGACCGTCTGCCCTTCCGCACCCGGTGCAAGTTTAATGTCGATGTTATGCACGAGCTGCCCCAGCCTGTCCGAATCATCCGGAGAAACGCCTGCGCCGATAGCTGCATACGCTACGGCCCTGTACATCGCGCCTGTATCAATGTATATATATCCCAGTTGTTCAGCGACTTTACGGGCAACGGTGCTCTTTCCGGCGCCAGCCGGTCCATCGATTGCCACATTAATTCGGCCGCTGATGCTTCCCCCATTCATGCCCAAGCGGTGTTTGACCTCCTTGAAATTCGGGCAGCGGCTGCTACCATGCTCTAATCGTCATTAAAAAAGCAGGCTCTGCCTGCGATCGTGAAAATTATACCACAGCCGCCAAGGAAGTGCAAAGAACGCAGACAGGCTAGAAGGGGGTTCCTTCCAGCCGATCTACGCCCGTCACCCACAGGCGGACTTGCGGAATTTGAAGCAATACCTGGCTCAAGGCAATCGCGATCAACAATCCGATTACAATGAATTTCATCACGCTGGTAACGGAATCGGCTAACATTATGTATTGTTTCTGCGACCTGTTGAACATGTGGCTGCCCCCTTGTCAGAGCCTGCTTCCGAAGCAGCGCGCTGAACCGTTATCCGTCCCAAAGCGGGAAGGATAAGGATAGTTTTACCACTACAGGATTCCTTATTCATTGCCAGACCGAAATTATCGTTTGCGGAAATCCAGCTGACGTTCAAAGCAATAACGGATAATCCGCTGGCGCTCCGTGTCCAAGATACTTGAGAACTTCGCCATAATTTGGTTCTTGCCGTTCTCGAGCGGCTTCACTCTGACGACCTCTGCTCTGAACTGAGCATGATCGACGGTGCCGTTCCGATAAGGAATAAGCAGCCAGCAATCGAGTTCGGTCCCCTGCACAATCGGCCATTTGGCGTCCGCCAGCAGGGAAATGCCGCCGCCGCCCACGTCGTCGGTTATACCGATAAAGGAGACATGCGAGGATAATTTGATGGCAATTTCCAGTTCAGCTGCAACGCGAAGGAAATGGCGGCGTTGAATTTTGGTAATCGATTCAAGCTCGGGCTTGCGAATTCGGATGAGCTTAACGCCGTCTTCTTTGAATCCCAGCACATGCGTATTGAAGAAGTGCTTCACTCCCTCTTCCGTGAAAAAACATGCTGAGAGCTCATCACCAAGAAACAATCGTTTATAGCGTCCAGTCCCTTCAAGGATCGGCACCTCGATAAGAAGCTCGTCGTCGCTGATGTCCGCTATTCTGGACTTATATTCCAAGGCAGCCTCTTTTTCGTCGGATGAAGCAACTTGCAAGTAAAGAAACTGATTTATCGTTGGCAGCATCGGCTATCCTCCCCTCTCTCGATTATAGCACAGCATGTCGAAATTAGGGGAGAGAGGAAAAGAAGCACAAAAGGACGTGCGATGTTCGCACGCCCTCCCTCTTATTCCGGCAACTGCTCGATGGATTCTTCCAATCCGGTCTCCGCATTCACGTAGATTTTGTAGACCGCACCGTTGATTTTGCCGATAAACTCATAGCACAGCACTTCCTCGCCTAGATCATTATCGATAACCGCCATCTGCTCCCGGCTTACCTTGAAGTCCGGGTTCAGCGCTGCCTTCGCATCTGCACTCATCAGCTTTGGCTTAGGCAGTTTCCGCTTGCGATGCTCGAAGACATAATCGGCGGCACGAATCGAGACGGTATCCCCGTTATCCCGCGCAATCTTAACGGTCAGCTTATCGGGATAGATCAACACGCCGTTCTGGTTCGTGACGAAGGTAAAGACTGCCGTGGTGTCCGATTCGTCATAGGTGATTGCCTTCATCGTCGGATATCCATGCCGCGCAAGAAAGTCGGAAGCTTTCCTCTTGGCTTCCTTAAGACTCAAGACTGGCTTGCCGATGTCTCTCGGATTCTGAAACCAGATCAGCTGGGCGCCTTTCTGCGTGTAATCCATTTCAATCGGATTATCGTTCTTGTTTCCTAGATAGGTGGCAGAGTAAGATGCATACTCGGTGCCATGGCCGTTCTCAACGACGCGAATTTCTTTGGCCTGGGCAGCGTCCAGCTTCAGAAATTTCGCCGCTGCCTTTCTGATTTCTTCAGGTGTGCTCTTCTGGCCTGCAAGCATCTTGATCGTCCGTTTCTGGTACATGCTTGCGACGGAAGGGCCCCAATTGATTTCCGGATACTCGCTTACTTTCTTGTCAACCGTCTTGAAGCCATCGATAATGGTGTTGTCATTCGGCGACTTCTCCGACGCAAGTGCAATTTCAACGTCCATCCAGCGCAAATTGTTCGCGATGACTTTGTCCTGGACGCCATTAAGCGACTTCGAAATATCATGCGAATCGGCATAGAGCGTTTTTAACATTTTGAATTCATTCGGGCTCAGCGGCTGCTTGCTCAGGTCGCGGACGGAAGTTTTGTATGAAAAATTCGAAATTTTAGACAGAAACTCCTCCGTTTTACTGAATGGCAGCAGCGTTAGCGGAAGCTGGTTGATTTCGTTCTGCGCTTGACTGGTCAGCCGCCACACGTTTACCAGCCCTTTCCGGTGAAAGCCCTGCGAGGTGCTGTTTACAGCAAGCGTATTGCCTAGCTCGCGGTGAAGCTGGTCCACATGATAGGACAAATCATGAAAAGCGCGTTGATACTGGTTTTCCGCTTTGATCAGAATGGAGTTCTTCTCTTGATGCTCCTGATACCCCCAATATAGGGAACCGATACAAAGCAGGGTAAACACCGGGAAAAGCACAGCGCTTAATCGACGGTACATATAGCAAAAGCTCCTTTCGTATGCAAAACCTGGTGTTAGTTTGGTTTGCAGAAAGGAGCTTTATGCATGTTTGGTTAAGTTATCCTTACTCAGGGAGGCCGCATGTTAAAGTGCCAGCTCCTCCACATCGAAATCATTCAAATTGTTACAAAGACATTGCTTAAAACCTGTATCGATCTTGTCTTTCTCTCTGCGTCCGCGAAGCACGAATTTCTCTCCGCAATGGTTGCAGCGAATCGCCACTTTCACTCGAGCCGTAAGCATTCTTTCCTCCTAATTTGGTGATGCTGCTCAAATACCGCAAGCAGTTTTTCACTATTATGGACGGAAATGTTAAAGCTTAATCTCTTCTTCATGCCCCATTAAGCGGAATGGCGATCTCGCGTTCGCTCGGTTGATTTTACGCACGCCTTTGATCCATAGGAAAATCATGAGCGGAACGATAAACCAGACCCAGTAGGTTGAGCCGGAGCCGATAATATAGTCGTAGATCCCATGCTCCAGCAGCGGAACGGCTGCGGCAAGCAGAAGAAATCGTTTTAGTTTGCTTGGAGCAGCGAACTTGGCTTTTCCCAAATAATAACCCATCGTGACGCCGAACAAGGCATGACCGGAAACGGGCAGCAGCGCCCGAATCAGCAGCGACCCGACGGACATCGGCTGGTAAATGGCATACAGCACGTTCTCGACTGTGGCGAAACCAAGCGAGATCGCAACAGCGTAAACAATGCCGTCGTAGGGCTCGTCAAACTCCGTATGGTTGTAAATGATATGGTAGAGAACAAACCACTTCATCAGCTCTTCCACGCCTGCCGAAATCGTGAACGAGAATAAAATCGGCCCGTCCCCCAGCCAAAGCAGAAGCCCTCGCTGAATGACCAAGATGGGGAGCACGATAAGCACGCCCATCAAGAAAACCCGGATAACCATGTGAATCGGCTCAGCCTCGTAACGATCTTTCAAATAAAAATAAGTTAGCAGCGAAATGCCAGGAGCAACCGCAGCCATTAATATAGAGAAGAGCAGCATCACAGAGTCACCTTCCAAGGATTCCCGCATCAACCGTCAGCCGAGATACAGGGTATCGGATTAAACCCAGCCTCTCAGCCGGACAGCCTCCGCCATTTTGCGAACGCCGACCATGTAGGCGGCAAGACGCATATCTACTTTCTTTAGCTTGTGGAGTTCATATACACTATTGAAGCCGCGGATCATCATTTCGCGAAGCTTATGGTCCACTTCAGCTTCCGTCCAATAATAGCCTTGATTGTTCTGCACCCATTCAAAGTACGAAACAATAACGCCGCCTCCGCTTGCAAGTACGTCCGGCACCAGCAGGATACCACGGTCCGTGACCATGCGAGTCGCTTCCAGCGTAGTGGGGCCGTTCGCAGCCTCAACAATGATTTTAGCACGAATCCGGTCCGCATTGTCTGCCGTTATTTGGTTCTCAATTGCAGCAGGCACCAGCACATCGCATTCAAGCGCCAGCAGCTCTTCGTTGGTAATCGTGTCCTTGAATAGATTCGTCACCGTTCCGAACGAATCGCGGCGATCCATCAAGTCCTCGATGTCCAATCCCTGTTCATTATACAACGCGCCGTTCACATCGGAAATAGCAATCACTTTCGCGCCTGCATCATGCATGAATTTAGCCAAGAAACTACCTGCATTTCCGAATCCTTGAATAACGACACGCGACCCGGCAACGGATATCCCTTTCTTGGCCATCGCTTCGTCAATCATGATTGCGACACCCTTAGCCGTCGCGCTCTCGCGACCGAGCGATCCGCCGAGCACCAGCGGTTTGCCCGTGATAAACCCTGGCGAATCAAATTCGCGAATACGGCTGTATTCATCCATCATCCAGGCCATAATTTGCGCATTGGTCATGACATCAGGAGCCGGAATATCCTTCGACGGCCCGACGATCTGACTGATTGCCCGCACATAACCCCGGCTGAGACGTTCCAGCTCGCGGAATGACATCTTGCGCGGATCGCAAATAATTCCGCCTTTTCCACCGCCGTAAGGCAGATCGGCAATGCCGCATTTCAAGCTCATCCAGATCGACAGCGCCTTTACTTCCGTTTCGTTAACGTCCGGATGAAAACGCACGCCGCCCTTGGTAGGACCGACCGCATCGTTATGCTGAGCCCGGAAACCGACGAATACGCGTGTCTTCCCGTCATCCATGCGAATCGGTATTCGCACGGTCAGCAGCCGCATCGGCTCTTTAAGCAGTTCGACCATGTCCTCCCCGTAGCCCAGCTTCCGCAATGCGTCTTCTATGACAATTTGTGTCGATGTCAATACATTATTGTTATCCATTCCAGTCAAAGGAATGTTCACCACCTTTTCATCAGTAATATGAACGGTTGGCAGATCAACTATGCGGATCAATTGGAGTGGAGGCCGGTCCAAGCAAACAAAAAGCACCAGACCTGCGGTAAACCGCGGCTGATGCTTTAAGGGGACGATAAGCCTTAGAAATGATTGCAAATTTCGAGCACGGCTTTGGAAGGTACGATCACTTTGCCATACTCATCAAGAACAGCAGTCGTTATGGAGGCCGCCTCCCCGTATTCAGCGAGCAGCGCAATGATTGCATGGTACCGCGGAAGCTCAAAGCCTACAGGCTCAAAGGCAAGCATATATTTGCCATTATAGGCATATAGACGTCCGTCTTCGATCAACTGGGCAGCCTTCAGCTGCTTGCAGACCGAAATTACATCCTCGATATCCTTGAACGCATAAAGCACGACATCGCTTTGCTCCAGCGTCACTTCCATCTCGTAGACGTCGTCATCATTCTCTTCTTCTTGCATCTGGTCCTCGGACTTGCCGTTCACTTTGCCGCGAGTGACTATGACAACCATGCCCTGAGCGGGAAGTGCAAACACTTCTACGGCCAGCGGTCCACTGGCATCGAAGCCGAGCTCGCTGTAGGCTTGATCCATCATTTCACTGAATAGCTCATGAACCTTCGGAATTTCGCGCCACATGTCTTCCTTCTGGATCCCACGCTCCAGCAAGTCGTCGAACGTCAGGAAGATACGGATTTTGTCTTGATTGAGCCGTTCGATTTTCATGATAGGATCCTCCTTCTCGAAAAGCATCTGCTTCGTTATATCGGAGCAAAAACTGTCTTCGAAAGCGCATTGAACGCAGGTAACATTTGTTATACACAGCGTATGTAGCCGCTGTAGTTTGGTGAATGATTTGTACTTATTGCTATGTTAGCATGTCTGGGGTGGGAATGCACTAGATGCGCAAAAAAAAAGAATCGCCGACCCTCAATTGTATATACGCGATTGAAGGGCGAAACGATTCTTTTTTTTTGAAACCTAATGCGTTTTCGCTTCGGATTTAATGTCTTCCACCTGATCCTTCACGCTGGGGTCGCTGTTCAAGAGCATTTCAATTTGTCCCCATGCGTTGCCGGACTCTTTTGCGGAAACGCTTGAGTGCTTTGGGGAGACATCATGCGATGCATCGCTGCCGAACTTGCGGCTGAGCATCGCTCCCATCGCCCTCTTCGAGAAGCCTGTCATTGTGTTGCCTGCCGCACTGGACGCCCATGCGAACATACCTGGCCTTTTCTTTGCCATGTAAGCCGCTGTTGCAGCACCGGCCAGCGCTCCAATCAGAAACCCAGACCATTTCATTGGTGGAACCTCCTCATAAGTGCTTTTGTACTCCGGTTCGCATCTAGTTTTGCCGCTGTGCCCAAACGCCATTCCACTACAAATAAAGGAAGCGGTAAAGTTCGTGGGTCTGGCAAAATATGATACAATTAGGGCACACTTAAGAGATCGATGACAACAGGAGGTCGTTTCGATGCAGATTCGTAAAACGTTCAAACCGGCAATGGTTCTAATGCTCGCGCTGCTCCTAACAAACGGGTGCGCATCAAGAGCTGCTCAGGATGAGACTTCCTCTGCAGCAAGCGGTAATAAATTACCGGACGCTGCCCTTGATTTGCCAGACAAATCGGTGAATACGACGACGGATAACTCTGATAACGCGAATTCGAATGCGGCTCTTGGGAGCAAGCCTGATGAACAGTCTTCACCACCTACGGCGAAGCCGGCTGTATCCGCGCCTAAGAAACTGTATAAGATGAATAAAGTGTACAGCTTTGTTCCTATTCATAAAGGGGAAACAAGCGAGAACGTTGTTTTATTAACCTTCGACGATGGGCCTAAGGAAGATGAAATGATCAGCTCGCTGCTGGATACATTAGACAAACATAAAGCCAAAGCGGTCTTCTTCGTGAACGGCTACCGCGTCAAGCGCCATCCCGAGCTGCTCAAAAAAATCGCCGACCGCGGCCAAACAATCGGCAATCATTCGTGGGATCATATTGATCTGAAGAAAGAAAAGGGAGCTGTCGTCAAGAAACAAATCGGCGACGTTCAAGAGATCGTCAAGAAAGTAACCGGTAAAGAGCCTGTCTTCTTCCGCCCGCCATTCGGCTCCGGCAACGACTCAGTGAAGAGCATTGTGCGCGGATACGACATGCTTTACATGACCTGGTCTGATGGATCGCTGGATTGGGACAAAAGCACAAAGGATAAACCGGACAAAGTCATCGCAAATGTCCTTGAACAGCTGCATCCTGGCGTCAACATTCTGATGCATGAGCTGCCATGGACGACAAAAGCACTAGATACGCTGCTTACGAAGCTCGAAAGCAAAGGCTACGGCTTCATTGATCCCGCGACGATTGATCCAGCGCCCCTGCCGAACGCGCAGAACGCAAAATAATGCGATGAACCTGCGCTTCCGTAAGAAGGCGCATCGGAAGCCTTGAGGTGCCTAAACCGCTGCTGACGAACAACCGGGAATTACTGTTCCCGGTTGTTCGCTTCTTTACGTCGAACCAGCCGCGCCAATAGCCGGAAGCCTCTTCTCCGAGCCAGATCGGACCGACCCAAGGCAGGACAATTTGGCCTCCATGCGTATGTCCGGATAAAATCAGATCCACATGCTCAGCTTCTGCTCCCATGCGTTTGGCAAGTATAGGATCATGCGCAAGCAGAACCGTAAACAATTCCCCTCTGCCGTCTTCCTCATCCCGCAGTGCAAGCTTCAGATTCTCTCGATTCGTCCGGGGGTCGTCGACGCCTGCCAATCGAATCCGACTGCCGTCCCGCTGCTCCAAGACGACGGACTCATTCACGAGTACGCGTACTCTCTCTTCATTCAGCAGCACATCAAGCATTCGAATGTCTTCATCATAATCATGATTGCCATAAACCATATAGACCGGCGCAATCCGCGCCAGCTGTCGAAGATTATGACGGGACCGCTCGAGCGGAACGGACTTTTCTCTTAAATCCCCGCCAATCAGCACCAGATCCGTGCCTCCAGCAGCAGTGATGCGGTTCACTAACTCATCGTGAATAACACGTCTATGTATATCCGATATAAATAATAGCGAAGTGCCGTCGAATGCCTCCGGAAGCCTATCAAGCGTTACTTCCTGGACGTCGAGACGATAACGATAGGAAACCCGTACCATATAAGCAAGCAAACTGAGCGAAAAGGCCGCAAGAACGAAACCAACTAACGTGAGTGCAATCGTAGTACCGCCTCCTCTCGCCTATTCCATCGTTAAGCCGAAATATTGAAATGCCTTCCCCACATGAGAAGTCCAATCAGCAATAAGATAAACAGTACGATTAACAGTCTGTAAAACCACGTTGTCATCTGCTGCTTGTTCGATGGATGCGTCGTTCTTCTTGCTGGCAGCGGCTCTGCTTGATCGTCTAGTTCAAGACCCCATTCTGCCTCCAGTGCCGCAGCCGAGTCATCCGTCTCCTCAGCTGATTTAGACCGGTATTTTCTGCCAAATTTCTTAACTCTGCTCATTCTTCCCTCCGAAAACGTATGACCAATCCCATAATCATATCAATCATAAAATGCGCGATGACAGGCGCAAGCAATGTGCCTGTACGCAGGTAAATCCACCCCAGCGCGTAGCTAATGGCAAATACGAGCCCCGTCGGAATCCAATGCTTCAAATACCGTACATGGATAGCAGCGAAAAGAATGCTTGTCCAATAAGGGCCGATATGATGCTGCACCGCTCCGCGAAACAGCGTTTCTTCACATATTGACACAACCAGCGATAATACGACAATATGCCAGATAGGCCGATTACGAAAAATGCGCTCATTTACGCCCCCGTCATCATTTGCCTCATCCGGCACGAATCGAGCTGCAAGCAAGTCAACGGCGATGACCGCTGCCGCCAAGCCTAGTCCCCAATATACAAAACTGAGCCCGGATTCTGGGAAAAATAATAAAAAAGGGCTGCGCCGCTGAAATAATAGCCAAATGAAACCGATAATGAAAGTAATTGCCTGCGTCGCGTACAAATTAATCAGCAGCATTCGATCGTCTATCTCATCAATGCGCATGGCTTTCAGCTTGATATTGCGAATGTCGAATTTCTTCATGTCCTGCTCCTGCCATGGAAGGTTCATATTTCCTTTTCAACTATTTTACCCTATACTAGTAGGACAATCGATTCAGGAATAATTGACGAAAAATAGTACGAAGGGGATTAACATGGATAAACGACTAACACGTACTGAAATGCTCTTTAGTCTAGGATTCCTTTTCATGCTCGTCTTCGCTGTCGGCGCATTCTTTTACGGCGTTAAGATCGGTTCCGACAAAACCGAAGCGAGACTGGTCGAAAATACGAAACATCTCAGCGGCAACAAATCCGGTATTGCCGCCGCTTACCAGCAGCAAGATCTGGTCTCATTCTATCATACCGTATTTTTACCTTATCGTGAATTTCAAAACGAGTGGTTTACCGTCATACATAAGCTTTCCGCAAATCAATTGAATGATGGCAGCTCCGCATTGAAGGAATTGTCCAGTACGGCGAAACAAAACTACGATGATGCCGAGCACGCAGTCGTGCCGAAAAGCTCGCCGCTTCTGGAGTCCGCGCAGCTGCAGCTGCTCAAAAGTTTGAAGATGTTCAGTGAAGCCGCGCAGCGCGGCGCCGGGTCCGCCAAGGATATGAAGGCTGCCGACCTCGTTAAAGCGCTCGTTAAGGATGCATATTATTTGCAAGCCGTCAAATTCGCGATGGGCGGTCAGCAGGACTACTACACAGCCATGCTCAAATGGAGCGCATCCGTCAATCCCAACATTCCCGATAACTACGAGGCGTCAGCCGAGCTCTCCATTCAACAATGGAAATCGCTGCCGCTGACGCTCAAAAACAAAATATTGGCGGATCAGCTCAATGCTCGCAAATCGCTGATGCCGTTCTATCCGCAAGATTTAACTTCCCGTGTGGATCAGTTCATTTTATCAGGACAAGCAAACGCGATGAAAATGAAAACCGTAGATGCCATCGTCGATCTGCTGGTCAGTACGGAGGCCGTCCGCTCCGGGGACTTCGGCGACAGCAAAGCCCAGCTTTATCCGAAGGAGCTTCTGCCTCAGCTTCCGTTCTTCTACCCGGAGAAAGAATAGTCAATCGTATTGAAATCCATCTAACTGGGATACGGCAGCCATTCCGCCAACGACGTTGGTAAGGCTGCCGTATCCTTTTTCATTAAGATATCGGCAGACTGCTTGGCTGCGTACACCGTGCGCACAGATGACATACACCGGCTTATCGCTCGGAACAGCTTCCCAGTTCTCTTCAAAGCTGGACAAAGGCATAAGGGTGCTGTCTTCGAGATGGTAATAGTCCCATTCATGCTGTTCCCGTACATCGATGATTTGTTCCTTGAGCAGTTTGCCTTGACGCACTAATTCCAGGAATGGCTCCGGCTGCATCTGATTCCAATTATCCATAATCATGCCCCCTTTTTACGGTCGATCATAACGAAATTTTCACATTTGAGCAAGTTTTAAGCATTGCAATTATAGTTCGTCTTGCTATAATGTAATAAACATTAATGTCGCCCGCATTTGTCGGATTTTCAGCGATAACGACCGGCCAAACGTGAACGTGTGATCAGACTCTCGCCTACACTGCTGCGCTGTGCAGCGAGATAGACGAGGGTCTTTCACTTCTACCATATTTTCATCATACAAAACGCTCAGGAGGCAATCCAACATGTTTAAAGTATTGGTCTCAGATCCAATCAGCGATTTAGGCATTCAGAAGCTTATGGATGCGGAGGATGTCGCTGTAGACAAGAAGCCTGGTTTAAGCGAAGACGAGCTTGTTGCCATTATCGGCGAATATGATGCGCTGCTTGTTCGCAGCCAAACGCGCGTAACCGCTCGTATTATGGAAGCCGGTAAATTGCTTAAAGTCGTTGGTCGTGCGGGTGTAGGCGTCGACAATATCGATTTGGAAGCTGCAACGCAGCGTGGTATTATCGTGATTAATGCGCCGGACGGCAACACCATTACAACTTGTGAGCACACATTCGCTATGATGATGTCGGTAGCCCGTCACATTCCCCAGGCGTACCTGAAAACAGTTGGCGGCGAGTGGGATCGTAAATCCTTCCTTGGCGTGGAGCTTCGCAACAAAGTACTCGGTGTACTCGGCATGGGCCGGATCGGCAGCGAAGTGGCCAAACGCGCCAAAGCGTTCGGCATGGAAATTTGGGGGTATGACCCATTCTTGACAGAAGAACGCGCAGAGAAGCTTGGCATTCGCTTGTCGAGCGTGGATGACATCGTTCGCAATGCGGATTTCATGACCGTGCATACACCGCTGACGCCGGAAACGCGTCATATGATTTCCCGTCCTCAATTCGAGGTCATGAAGAAAGGCATGCGTATCGTAAACTGCGCACGCGGCGGCATTATCGACGAGCACGCACTGGTTGAAGCTGTTGATCAAGGCATCGTTGCAGGCGCCGCATTCGACGTATTCGAAGTCGAGCCGCCAGCTGCCGATCACCCGTTCTTGACGCATCCTAAAATTATCGTAACGCCTCACCTTGGCGCATCGACGGTGGAAGCGCAAGAAAACGTCGCCATTGATGTTTCGGAGCAAGTATTGAACATCCTGCGCGACAAGCCGTTCATGAATGCCGTGAACATGCCTCCGATTCCCTCTGACGTACTTAGCAAGCTGCAGCCGTATTTCGGCCTAGGCGAGAAGCTCGGAAGCTTCGTATCGCAGCTTACAGAAGGCGCCGTTGAAGAAATTGCAGTCAGCTACGCAGGCGAGCTTGCGGAAGTCGATACGCAGCCGTTGACCCGTTACATCGTTCGCGGCGTGCTCTCGCATCACCTCGGGTCCGATCAAGTCAACGTCGTAAACTCGATGCACCTTGCGAAGGAACGTCACCTTAACATCGTCGTTCAAAAATCGCATACGGCTCGCGACTTTACGAATTCCATCACAGTAACGCTTCGTTCCAAAGTGGCGACACGCGTTGTAACGGGAACGCTGCTGACAGGCTACGGCCCGCGGATCGTACAAATCGACCGCTTCCCGGTTGACGTTGCGCCGGAAGGCAACCTGATTCTGATCTCGCACAACGATAAACCGGGCATCATCGGTAACGTCGGCATGCTGCTTGGCAGCAACAACGTCAATATCGCAACCATGCAGGTCGGCCGTGAGCTTGTAGGCGGCGCTGCAATCATGGTATTGACTGTCGACAAAGGCGTTTCCAAAGACGTCATTGCCGAGCTCGTGAAACTGCCAGATCTCAATAAAGCCAAAGAAATTAAGCTATACTAAGACAAAGAGCGCCGTTTCCTTGAGAAACGGCGCTTTTTTTTTATCCGAAATAGGCGTTTACCGAAAGAAAATGTTTCACGACCAACAAGATTTGTCTACTTCCTTCAACAAGAACCGACTTTTAGCGGTTGCTGTGCCTTTATGCACGCGCGGTGAATTGAATCAAAGACTTGCTTAAACAAAAGGCGCCCTCGTTGGAGTGCGCCAATTCACGTTGTTTATACAGCTAGGCCTGCCGGAAGCAGAATGGTAAATGTTGTACCAACGCCGACGACGCTCTCGGCCTGTATGCGGCCTTGATGGGACTCAATGATGTTCTTCACGATTGCCAGCCCAAGCCCTGTGCCGCCGGCTCCCCGGGTACGTGCTTTGTCCGCTTTATAGAACCGTTCAAATATAAACGGAAGATCCTCTGAAGGAATTCCTTCGCCCCCGTCGATGACCTTGATCTCGACGAATGCTTTGTGTTCGAGCGTCAATTGACGCGCGCTGAGCGTAATATGCGCCTGCTTGGACGTATGTCGAAGCGCGTTATCGAGCAGATTCGTCAGCACCTGTTCCAGCCGGTCTTCGTCGCCTTGTGCAATAATGAGCGGCTCGGGGGGCAGTTCGGCATGAAGCTGAATCTCCTCTTCCTTCGCCCGCAGCTCGAACTTTCGGTGAACGCGTCTCAAGAGAACCGTCAAGTCGGTGGATTCCAGCTTCATTTCCATATGCCCTGCTTCCATCCTTGCGAGGTCAAGCAGGTCCTTCACAAGTCTTCCCATGCGAAGCGACTCGTCATAGATGACTTGAGCGAGCTCCTTGCGTTCCTCAGGCGAAGCGGCGATATCATCGAGCAGCGCCTCGCTGTAGCCTTGAAGCATAGACAGCGGCGTCCGGATCTCATGCGAGACATTAGCCACGAAGTCGCGCCGAAGCTTCTCCAGCTTCGATTCCTCCGTCACGTTCCTCATCACGGCAACAGCGCCGCGTACGGTATCGTTGGATTTCAGCGGCGCCATAACAACGGACCAAACGCCGCTTTGCACATGGACCTTGTCCGTCAGGTCGCGGCCTTCCCTTAGCACGGTCCGATAGAGATCGAACAACGGCTCAGGTACCTGCGAATGCACTCTGCGTTCTTCCGACCATTCCAGCTCGTTCCATCGGTCCATGATTTGTTGACCATGCGGATTGGCCAAGATGATTTGCCCGGCGGCATCGAATGTAACAACAGCGTCTGCCATGCTTCGATGAACGCTGGCAAGATGCTCCTTCTCGTGGTTCAAATCGCGAATCAACGTATCCAGCTCAACGGCCATGTTATTGAACGTATTGGCCAAATCCCCGATCTCGTCGGATGAGCGGATCGGTACGCGTGTCCGATATTCGCCTTGGGAGATAAGATCGGCTGCCTTCTTCATTTGCAGCAGCGGCTGGGTGATTTTGGTCGAGAGGAAGAAAGCCAAGAAGGTAGAGAGCAGAAAACCAATGATCGCCGTGTATACGAACAGCACTTTGACCCGGTGCGAATCATCGAAGGATGCGATATCGATGTATTGCAGCAAAAACATGCCGAGCACGAGTAAAACCGCCGCTACAAGCGCAATTATAGTCAACCAAAGCTTACCGACAACACTTCGCCAGATCATCACTTACTTGGACACCTCGAGTTTGTAGCCGACGCCCCAGACGGTGGTGATCATCATAGCCGCTTCTGGCGATACCTTGTTCAGCTTTTCTCGCAGGCGTTTGACATGCGTATCCACCGTACGAAGATCACCGAAAAATTCATAGTTCCAGACATCCTTCAGCAGCTCTTCGCGAGAAAATACTTTATCCGGCGAAATGGCCAAGTAATGCAGCAGTTCGTATTCTTTCGGCGTCAGGCTGACCTCTTGTCCCCCAGCCATGACACGATGAGCGTCGTGCTCGATAATGAGATGCGGAAATACGATGTTGTTGCTCGTGAGCGCTTCCTTCGTCAAGAAGGCAGTAGCTGATGAACGGCGCAAAATCGCCTTCACCCGATAGATAACCTCGCGCGGGCTGAACGGCTTCACGACATAGTCGTCAGCACCGACCTCAAATCCCTGCACGCGGTTCATCTCTTCGCCTTTCGCGGTCAACATGATGACGGGCGTCGCTTTCACCTGCCGCAATCGGGTACACACCTCGATCCCGTCCATGCCGGGCAGCATGACATCCAGCAAAATAAGATCGAATTCTCCCGACGTCGCAAGACGAAGCGCCGTTTCTCCGTCCTCAGCCTCTTCGATCAGATATCCTTCTTTTTCCAGGTACATTTTGAGCAGCCTGCGAATACGTTCTTCATCATCCACGACCAGAATACGGTGAAGCTCTTCCGACATATGCCATGTCCCCTCTCAATTCATGTACGAACCCTTACTGTGCTGCAGGCGCGCGTCCGAAGAGACGCGCGCCTGTAAATAGATGCGTATTACACACCTGCGTAGGAATGCAAGCCAACAAGGACAAGATTGACCCCGATCAGCGTAAACATAACGACCACGAAGCCGATGACGGCCAGCCATGCGGACTTGGAACCATGCCAGCCCCGCGATAGGCGGAAATGCAAGTAAGCTGTATAGTAGAGCCAGGTAATAAGCGCCCATACTTCCTTGGGATCCCAGCCCCAGAATCGCGACCAAGCGATATAGGCCCAGATCATGGCGAATATCAAAGCGCCGAGCATAAAGATCGGGTAGCCGATTGCAATGGCGCGATAGCTGATTTCATCAATATCATCCTCGTCGATGCCATCCATAAGCGGATGGATCGCCGCTCCTATGCGTTTGCGAAGCACGAGCCTCAGCAAGCCGTACAGAATGGAGCCGTTAATGATGGACCACGTAATCGTGTTCAGCTTACGCGCCGCGTTGACCCCTTTCATCCAGGATGGGGTTTCCATCAGCGGCTCATCCACGCCAAGGAAAGAATCGACGGAGATGACTTGACTGTTGTATGGCTTGAAGATCGGCGGAAGTGAGTATTCCACGGTTTCCGTCGTCGTATTCTCGATCCCCTTATCGTCAATCGTCACATTCTCCTGTTTGAAGCTTGCTTCATAACCCGCTCCGCGGAATGCAAATACGGAACTTATGAAGGCGATGATGATAATAATGACATAAAGCGTGAATTCAACCCAACGCTGCTCGCGTCTTGCTCGCTCGTTCGTTTGTGTGAAATCAACCGTACGCAGCAGATACATCAGTCCGGCTGCGAATCCGACGGCGAAGAACGCTTCGCCTGTCGCTGCCGTCGTCACATGCACCTTCAGCCAAACGGATTGCAGCGCCGGTATGAGCGGCTGCACCTCTTGAGGGAAGACAGCCGCGTATGCGACGATGATAACCGTCAGCGGCAGCGTGAAGAGACCGAGTAGCGGCTTACGGTATAAGGCATTGACAATAATGAAGGCGAACATAATCGCCATTGCAAGGAAGGACATGAATTCGTACATGTTGCTGGTCGGAATATGACCGCCGCCGATCCAGCGCGTAATGAAGAAGGTCAAATGCGAGATGAAGCCGAGCAAGGAAATGATATAAGCAACGGTCCCCCACCGCTTAACATGCTCCTCCGGACTGCGGTTGCTCCATTTGCGGCCAAGCGCTGACACGCCGTAGAACAAAAATCCGAAGCAATATAAAAAGAATGCGACAATAAAGGCGTCGCTGCTGAAATCAAGCAAACTCACGATTTGTTCCTCCCGTTATCGAGCGACTTCGGCTCTACGACGATGCCAATACCGCGCAGCGCGGAAGCGACCTCGGCACGCATGCCGTAATTATTCTTGTTCGTATGAGCTCCGAGCGTTACGCGGCCGCGATCGATGCGAAGCCAGATCCGGCGATGCTGCCAGTACGAACCGATCAGCAGACCAAACATCGAAATTCCTGCGCCGAACCAGATATAAGGCATAGCGCGGTCGTAACGAATGTTAAGCGAAGTCTCCACCGGGGCGAATTCGACGCCGTCCATCGACGGCACCTTCAGCTCGTAACGCTGCCCCAGCTTACCATTAATCACATCTTGGCTGAACCGCGCTTTATCCGTCTGTTTCGGAAAATACATGTACGGTTCGCCTTGCGCCGACAGTTCCGGTCCCTTCAGGACGAACACGAATGCCGGTGCATTGGGATCGCGCGATTTGGTGGTCGGCCTGCCTTCCGCATCCAAGGCAAAATCCATATAGGACTGGCGAAGCTCAAGTGAGTAAGGCCCCAGATCAAAATTCAGCTTCGGATCGCGCATGTTCAAATCGATCGGGCCGTAAGTCTTACCCGTCTGATGGTCAATGAGCACCGGGTGCACCGCCTTCAATCTCGGCGTGTCATCGAATCCGAACTGGTATGCCTTGATCCCCTTGTAAGACAGCGGATCATTGACGATAATCTTGTGATGCTTCACTTCGACGAGCTGCGGCTTCTTGGAAGGATCATCACAATCCGCGGAGCAGGTATACAATACGGCCTGCGTCTCATAAAGCTTCGCTCTTGCCGTTCCCTGCAATTCTTTCGGCAGCTCGGCATCCGTGTAATAATTGATCGTGAACTTCTCGTTCTTGATGTAGTATTTCGTCTCGGGAACCTTCACCGTCTCCCCCTCGGGCACGGTAACGTAGTTATCCATCGACCAGCCGGGCAGTGTACGAAGCAGTACCGCGAGCAAGAAAACGATTAGCCCGATATGATTGATGTACGGCCCCCACCGGCTAAACCGGTACTTCTCCGCCAGCAGCGCGCCGTTATCCTGCGTTACGCGATAATGCTTCCGCTTCAGCTGCGCCGCGAATTTCTCCGTCCAAGCCTCGGGTTCCCCAGCCGCCTCACCGACGTATACGGTTTTCTGGCGGGTTAGAAATTGCTCGTGCTTGCGGATCTGCTGCTTTTTCAGCGCACGATAGAGCGGCAGAACCCGATCCAAGCTGCAAATTACGAGCGACGTGCCGATCATGACGAGCAGACCGATAAACCACCAGGATTCATACGTGTTGGAGAAACCGAGCTTGTAATACCATTTGCCGATCCAGCCGTAACGGTCTTCGTAATATGTACTTGGATCAAAAGAAATGAATGCGTTCTCCTGCGTGAAAATCGTTCCGATCATCGCCGCAATAAGCGTGATGATAATGAGACGCACGGCAACCTTCACGGAAGAGAAGAAGTTCCATACGCGATCGATCGGCGACGGATTGCTCTTCTGCGAGCGGCGCGCGATGCCGTCGTATCGCATCTCAAGCGGCTCATCGCTATTCTCTTCGCTCGGTTCCTGCGGATAACCGCAGTTCTCACAAAGCACCGTACCTACCGGATTCTGATGGCCGCATTGACACTTCGTATTTTCAAAAGCCGACATGCAAAAAAACCTCCCCAGGATTAGGACGCAAGCAATTTCGCGATACGCTTGTCCATATCCGCTTTCGCCATCGGACCGATAAACACGTCCATGATCGTTCCGTCAGGCTTCACGAAGAAGGTGGTTGGATACGATTTTAACCCGTACGCGCGTTCGACTTGCCGATTGTTGTCTTGTAAAATCGTATAGCTGACATCGTATTGCTTAATAAAGTTGTTAATCGCAAGCCGGTCCTCGCTGAGGTTAATGCCGACGATCTCAAACGGCTTGTCCCCGTGCTTCTTGTACTGCTCTTCCAAATCAGGCGTTTCCGTCACGCATCCCGGACAGAAGGTGCCCCAGAAGTTAATGACGAGCGCTTTTCCTTTGTAATCGTCCAGCCGATGCGTCTTCCCGTCCGTTCCAAGGAGCGAGAATGAAGGAGGCGTGGAGCCTTTTCTCGGCAGACCGTCGCTGCTGCTCGCAAAGAGCGAATGGCCGATCGCGTAGCCGCCAAGCACCAGAACGCCAAGGAAGATCAGCACTTGGATGAGTCTGCGGTTTGATTTCATATGTTATTCACCGCCTGTTCTATAGATGCAGTTATGCCTGAATCCGTACACCCATTATAACGAAAATCGGACGGCAATTGAGGTTGCCGCCGATCGTTATTTTTGAATTTTATGTGTCTTGACTGCCGCTGCGCGAAGGTCTTGGATCTCTCTCGGCGTTAGATGGCGAAACTTGCCGCGCGCCAGACCATGCAGACCCAAATCACCGAACCGCACTCTACGAAGCAGGATGACGGGATGATTGATTGCATCGAACATTCTTCGAACCTGCCTGTTGCGTCCCTCATAAATCGTGATCGTAATCGTCGCTTGGTTCTTCTCCGTATTAACATCGTGATACTCCACTTCGGCAGGTGCCGTCATTCCGTCCTCAAGCAGAATGCCCTGCTGCAGCCGCTCCAGCGCCGAACCATGGGGTACGCCTTTCACGGTTGCCCAGTACGTCTTCGGTACGTGGTGGCTCGGATGCGTCAGCAGGTTGGCGAACTCGCCGTCGTTCGTCAGCAGCAGCAGCCCTTCCGTATCATAATCGAGCCGTCCAACGGGATAGACCCGTTCTTTGATGCCAGGCAAGTAATCCGCGACAATTTTGCGGCCTTGCGGATCGTTAGCGCTTGTAATGACGCCCTTCGGTTTATGTAACATCAAATATAGCTTGCTTTCGCTATGAATTCTGCGGCCATTAACGGTAATGACATCCACTGCGGGATCGGCTTTGACACCAAGTGTCGTGACGGTCTCTTCATTGACCTGAACCTTCCCCGAGAGAATAAGCTCCTCGCATTTGCGGCGTGATGCGACGCCTGCTTGCGCCAAAATCTTCTGTAAACGTTCCAATTCATTTCACCTCATCCTCCATCATACCCTAAATCCGTATGCGAAAGAAAGTGCGTGTCGAATAAGCGCTGTTTTTGCATAAACAAAATAAGCCCTCAAGTGTGCATTCGCCGATATCAGGCGCCGCACGCTGCAGGGCTTCACTCATCAGAAATTTACTATTACGAACCGAAGACGAATAAACAGATAATAATAGCTGCAAAAAATCCGACAACATCCGAAAACAGGCCGACTTTCAACGCGTATTTGCTCTTGCGGATACCGACGGCGCCAAAATAAACCGTCAACACGTAAAGCGTCGTATCCGTGCTGCCTTGAATCGTGCTCGCGATTCTTCCAATCATGGAGTCCGGACCGTAGGTCTTGATTAATTCCGTCGTAAAAGCCAGCGATCCCGCTCCCGTCAGCGGCCGAAGCAAGCCGAGCGGCAGCACCTCGCTTGGAATGCCCAGTTGATCGAACAGCGGGCGAATAAGGCCTGCCAGCATATCCATCGCGCCAGAAGCGCGGAACATGCTGATGGCGACCATCATGCCGACGAGATGCGGAATGATATTGATCGCAGTGCCGAACCCGTCCTTCGCCCCGTCAATGAACGTTTCATAGACCGGAACCCGCTTGAACGCAGCATATAGGGGAATAAAAACGATCATTAGCGGGATGAGCCATGCTGAGATCGACGTTACCCATTCATACAACGGCCTCACCCTTTCCTTGGCCGTAATCCGCTTCCGCTGTATTGGACGGCGCTCCCGCCCTAGGCGTCACTGTGCTGTCTCTTCCCTTCCATTTGGGTGGCTTGCGATTATATCGGCCCCGGTACCAGCGGTCTGCCGCAATCGCCGCAACGGTAGCTACGAGCGTTGCGGCAAGCGTGGTGCCGACGATCTCCGCGGGATGCGCCGAGCTGTATGTCATTCGAATCGCAATGAGCGTCGTGGGAACAAGCGTGATACTGGACGTGTTTAGCGCCAGCAGCGTGCACATCGCCGCAGATGCCGTCTCTTTCTCGGGATTCAACTTCTGCAGCTCCTGCATGGCCTTAATGCCCATCGGCGTCGCGGCATTGCCGAGTCCAAGAATGTTCGCGCTCATATTGCTCATGATGTAGCCGAGTGCCGGATGTCCTTTAGGCACGTCCGGGAACAAAAATCGGACAACCGGCTGAAGAAGCACGGCGACCTTGCGAAGAATACCTGCATCCTCAGCAATCCGCATTAATCCGAGCCAGAACACCATGACGCTGATCAGTCCGAAGCTGACGGTAACGCCGCTCTTGGCGCCTTCAAACGCCGCTTCCGTCAACGCTTCCATGCGTCCGTTCATAATAGCGGCCGCAAAACTGACGGCAATGAAGAAGAGCCAAATGATATTTACCATCCCTCAGCCCCCTTCCCTCCGAATAATGACGATGTGGAGTCGGCAAGCGCATGCCAGTACGAGACGTAAGCCGGGGTGCCCATAACCGTTTTCGCCTTGCCGCCAGCCGCCAACGTCGGTTTGTCCGGGACCTTCAATCGGCTGCTCTGTGCATCATATATGGGCGAAGCACCGATCTTCTCATCGCCGATATACCACTCCATCAACCCGCGCTCACCGAGCGAATAAGCGGTCGAACCGGTTTCGACAAGCTTCAACTTCGTATGCAGCCGCTCCTTCTCTCCTTCTGCAAACGGATATTTCAACGTTCGTCCAACGGCAAGCGGATACCCATTAACTGCCTGACCCTTGTGAGCTATTTCGCTGAGCGGATAGTGCGAGAAGCCGTAATTCAAGAGCTTCTGGTGATCATTCCAATCGTCGCCGTCATTGATGGTTACGGCAACGAGCTGCTGGCCGCCTCTCGTGGCGGAGCTGACCAGACAGCGCAGCGACTTTTTGGTATAGCCTGTCTTCACGCCGTCTGCACCCTCGTACATCGCGAGCATTTTGTTTTTATTTTTCCATAGGTAATCCCATTTGTCGTTCGGATTAGGTGCGGACTTCGACTTTGTCTTGACGATCTCCTTGAATACGGGATTCTTAAGCGCATAAGCCGTCAGCTTGGCCAAGTCAATCGCCGAAGAATAGTGTCCCGGCGCATCCAAGCCGCTGGGGTTCATGAAATGGGTATTCGCGAGGCCCAGCATCTCCGCTTTCTCGTTCATCATGTAAACGAAACCCTCCTCCGATCCCCCGACATGCTCCGAAATCGCGGTAGCGGCATCGTTGCCGGACCTCAGCATAAGGCCGTACAGCATGTTCTGCAGGCTCATTTTCTCTCCGAGCTGCAAATAAATGGAGGATCCTTCTTTCCCCGCCGCCCGTTTGCTCGTCATGACCATGTCCGACAAGCGCCCGTGCTCAATCGCTACAATAGCGGTCATGATTTTCGTCAAACTTGCAATCAACATGGACTTGTCCCCATTATGGCTGTACAAAATTCTTCCCGATGTCACATCGATAAGCGCCGCTCCTTTAGCTCCTGTTGTTATCTTATCGGGCGCTGCGGATGCAAGCCCCGTTATGCCTGGCAGAAGAAGCAGCGCTGCGACTGCAATTCGTACCAGTCTGTTTGTTATGCGGGCGAGCCTCATACATGTCCTCCTTCATTATGTCACTAAGTCGTAATCCGTCTTGTACAAGTATATGAAGCGGGAAGATATATATCCCAACCCGTCCCAAAAAAAACAAGCCGCCCCTGCCGGGGCGGCTTGCTTTTTTCACGCTGTAACCAACGCGTCAGCGGACTTCCATGCTGTCGATAAGCATGGAGTCCATATCTGCATCGGAATGGTTTTTTTGAAACATGTTCTGGATTTTGTCAAACATTTGCGGTGCAGAATCGAGGACACGTTCCATGAGATGCGTTTGATTGTCCAGCGGCACAATGCGTACGCCGTGGGTGCCGACAACGAGAAACGCAATCGGCGTAATGGATACGCCGCCGCCGCTGCCGCCGCCAAACGGGAGCGATACCGATGCGTTGTGAGCATCGCCGTTCTTGCCTGCGCTGTTGCTGTCACTGCCGCCCATGCGGATATCACTGCCGCCTGCCACGAAACCAAAGCCTACTTTGGAAATGGGCATAATGACGCTGCCATCCGGCGTTTGGACAGGATCGCCGACAATGGTATTCACGTCGACCATTTCTTTAATATTTTCCATCGCGGTTTGCATTAAGCCTTGAATCGGATGGTCATTCATCAATAAAGTCCTCCTTGTTTCAAAATCGGAAGCTGCTCCTTGCCTTCTGTAGGGTTCCCTCGAGCGGAACGCATTATGTAATCAGCTGCGAAGCAAAATACGCTGCCAACCCCCAAAGCCGCTTGGTGCTCCAGGAACGCGCTTTATTTGGAGGAGCAGACGAAGTCCGGCGTATACGGCATAGCCGACGGAAATTTTAGCCGTAAACTGGCCTTCTGTCGAGAAATGAGCCTCCTGGTACACCGGCTGCACGGCAAGCTGGGGGTCCGCATCCAATCGGATCAGCTGCGAGATGATGCCGATGGCGGTCGTCTTCACCGACCAGACCATACCTGTCACCATCGCGGTCCACATGGCATCTCCGGTGCCGACGACGCTTGTCCATTTCCATTCCGTAACGTGGACATGCCCGAGGGAGGTTCGAACCCAACCCAGCAAATCGTCCGTTTGCGTCAGCATCGTTCTAGCCCAAGCAAGGTATTGCATGATTGTCTTCGAATTCACGTGCTTCATTGCTGAATTTTTATTCGCGTCAGAAATGTTCTCAGCGGTAAGCTCATGCTTCAAATCCATGCCCATGCCCTTTAATTTCATCACAGGCATCTGCCAGTGGTAATGGACAAGGCCAAGCAGCGCGCGAATGCGGAGCTCCGCATCGTCATCGTCGCCAATGCGCTTCACATGTCCGCGAATGATAACCGGTGAGAGCGCTATGATGAGAAAGAGCAAAAAAAAGAGACCTGCCGCGATCATCCATCCGAACGGGTAGCCAAGCATGGCTGAGTTCCCCCATTTCCCTTGATTGGTCGGATATAGTATGACCTTGCATGCAAATCTCATTCTTATTCTTGCCAGACTATCTCTCTGAAGCAGGCTCGATTTCAAGCTCTTCCAAGTGTTCCTCGTTATCGTCGCCAAACGCGGCGTCCAAGTCGGCCATACGCATATCTTCAAGCGTCATCTGGCGGCCTTCCAGCTTCTCGAAGAGAAGCTGCGTCTGATCATCCAGGTCGTCGGCCGTAAACGCTGACGGTTCAGGCAGTGCATCCAGCCCGGATAAGCCGAAATAGTCTAGGAACGATTTGGTCGTCCCATATAAGATCGGACGCCCGATCTGCTCAGCGCGGCCTACTTCCTCGATCAGATCCTTGCTGACCAGCGATTGAAGCGCGCGGTCGCATTTGACGCCTCGGATTTCTTCGATCTCTACCCGTGTGATCGGCTGCCGGTACGCGACGATGGACAAGGTCTCCAGCGCCGCTTGCGACAAGCTTGCCCGCGTCGGCGAATAAGCCATGCGTTCAAAATATTCAGCGTGGGCCGGATTCGTCGTCAACCGGTAAGCGCCGGCGACAAGCGACATCTGAATTCCGCGTTTCTTGGATTTCAGGTCCTTCATCAGATCTTTGGCAAGATCCGCGGCGACGGCTGCGTCCAGCTGCAAAATATCGGACAGCTGCTTCGCCGTCAAACCTTCATCCCCTGCCATAAACAGCAGTCCCTCAATAATCGACTTCAACTTCGAATAATCCGCCATCAGCTGCTTCTCCCCTCCAATGCACAACGATATCATCAAACAGGCTGTGCTGGAAACAGCGAATATGTTTCATTTTCATCAGTTCAAGCAGGGCCAGGAACGTTACGACCACCTCATGGCGGCTCATATCGTCGCGAATCAGCTTGGAGAAGCGTACCGTTTCGAATTCCCTTAGAACGGCGACAATGTCGCGAATCCGATCCTTCACCGAAATTTCGTCTCGGTGAATGGTCGCAATCACGTTGCGCCTCGTCGATTTGCGGAGCGCCTTCTGAAAAGCCGCAATCAAATCTTGTACGCTGAGCCCCTTAACCGGATTGTCCGGCACGACCCTCATGAATGGGGTCATATCCTCGGGCTCCTTCGTATAAACAAGACTGCGCTCCAGCTCTTGTTCTCGCAGCTGCTCCGCGATCTGCTTATACTTCCGATACTCCACGAGCTTTGCAATGAGCTCATCGCGCGGATCCAATCCGTCGTCCGGCCAATCCTCGTAATCATCTTCGATGACAGGCGGCTTCGGAAGGAGCTGTTTGCTCTTGATCGACAGCAGTGTTGCCGCCATGACGAGAAATTCGCTCGTAACCTCCAGCTCAAGCTCCTGCATCGCATTCAAGTAGTCCATATACTGGTCGGTAATCTCACTGATGGACACTTCATGAATGTCGATTTCCGCCTTATCGATAAGGTGAAGAAGAAGATCGAGCGGTCCTTCGAACGAATCCAGCTTATAGGTCACCGCCATGGCGAAAGCCCACTCCTAGTCTACAATTGGTAATGTCCGCTTGTTTAGCCTTTAAGCACTTTCGTCAGGTTCGCCATCTCGATGGCGGTCACTGCCGCTTCCCAGCCTTTGTTGCCGGCTTTCGTGCCTGCACGCTCGATTGCTTGCTCGATGGAGTCTACTGTCAGGACGCCGAATATAGTCGGTACGCCGGTTTTCAGTCCCACTGCATTGACGCCTTTCGCCGCTTCGTTGCAGACATAGTCGAAGTGAGGCGTTGACCCCCGGATAACGGCGCCAAGGGTGATGACGGCGTCGTATTTGCCGCTCTCGGCCATTTTTTGCGCGATCAGCGGAATTTCGAATGCGCCCGGCACCCATGCGATTTCGACTTCGTTGTCTTCAGCGCCGTGGCGTTTGAACGCGTCCAGCGCGCCGCTCAGCAGCTTACCGGAGATAAACTCGTTGAAGCGTCCTACGACTACACCATATTTTAAACCTTCGGAAATTAAATGTCCTTCATATACATGCGGCATTTCTTCTTCATCCTCTCTGATTGTACACTACCCAAGGTGTTGTTAGGGTTAGATGTTGTTTGATTTATCGTCAAATTTGAGCATATGGCCCAATTTGTCTTTTTTGGTGTGCAGATATTGATCATTGTCTACATTGCTATCCATTTGAATCGGTACGCGTTCCACGACCTCAAGTCCATAGCCTTCCAAACCGCGGATTTTGCGCGGATTATTCGTCAACAGCCGCATTTGGCTGATGCCAAGATCCTTCAAGATTTGAGCACCGATGCCGTAGTCGCGCAAATCAGGAGCAAAGCCCAACTTAATATTCGCGTCCACGGTATCCATTCCCTGCTCCTGCAGCTGATAGGCCTTCAATTTGTTGATCAGGCCAATTCCGCGGCCTTCTTGGCGCATATAGAGCAGCACCCCGTTGCCAGCTTCATTGATTTGACGCAGGGCAGCGCCCAGCTGTGGACCGCAGTCGCAGCGGTGGGAATGAAACACATCGCCAGTGAGACATTCCGAGTGGACGCGCACAAGCGTTGGCTTCGATGGATCGATATCGCCTTTCACCAAAGCGACATGTTCCTTGTTGTCGACTTCGTTTGTGTAGGCAATCGCGCGGAATACGCCATAATCCGTCGGCAGGTTCACTTCGACGGCCCGCTCCACCAAGTTCTCTTTCTCGTTGCGGTAATGAATCATTTCTTGGATCGAGATCAGCTTCAGACCGTGCTTTTCTTTGAATTCAATCAGATCCGGCAGACGAGCCATGGAGCCGTCTTCCTTAATGATTTCGCAAATGACCGCCGCCGGAGCAGAGCCGCACATCCGGGCCAAGTCAATCGCTGCTTCCGTGTGGCCTGCGCGTCTTAGGACGCCGCCCTTCTTCGCGATCAGCGGGAAG
Source organism: Paenibacillus sp. R14(2021) (assembly GCF_019431355.1). Taxonomy (NCBI): domain Bacteria; kingdom Bacillati; phylum Bacillota; class Bacilli; order Caryophanales; family Paenibacillaceae; genus Paenibacillus; species Paenibacillus sp. R14(2021). The sequence goes on along the minus strand of NZ_CP080269.1, from coordinate 226,001 downwards.
ATGTGTCCCGGACGGCGGAAATCCGCAGCCTTCGTGTTCGGATCGATCAGCGCCTTCACCGTCTGGGAACGCTCGTAAGCCGAGATTCCCGTCGTCGTCGATGAGTGATCGACGGACACAGTGAATGCCGTGCCATGATAATCGGTATTGCGCTGAACCATTGGCGGCAAATCAAGCTCCTCCGCACGCTCCTGGGTAATCGGGATGCATACCAAACCGCGCCCTTCGGTGATCATGAAATTGATAATTTCCGGTGTGGCTTTGCTGGCCAGGGCAATCAAGTCGCCCTCATTCTCGCGGTCTTCGTCATCGACGACGATAATCGCTTTACCAAGCATCAAATCGTAAATCGCTTCTTCAATTGGGTCCAATATGGATTGGCCGTTCGCTGCACCGTGCTTGTCGCTCATCACTGCTTCACTCCTTCGCTAACTATCTATGGCCTATCTGTCAACTGTTTAGAAAAATCCATTCTCCGCGAGAAACGCCGCCGTCAGCTTACTTCCGCTCTCCGGCTTACCCTTGTCCTCGCCTGCATCATCGCCGCCGCCCTTGAAGTGCAGCAAGTGGTCGACGTACTTGCCAAGCACGTCGCATTCGACGTTAATTTCGCCGCCCGGTCCTTTATGCTGCAAAGCCGTTTCCTTCAAGGTGTGCGGGATAATCGACACCATGAAGCTGTCATGATCGGCTGCCACAACCGTCAGGCTGATACCATCAAGCGTGACGGAGCCTTGTGGAATAACGTAACGCATCAGCTTGCCGTCATGCGGGCGAATGGTGAACACGACCGCGTTGGCATCATTCGTTCTGGAGATAATCTTGCCGATGCCGTCCACATGTCCTTGCACGATATGGCCGCCGAATCGACCGCCTGCCTGCATCGCGCGTTCCAGATTGACGGACTCGCCTGGGCGGATATCCTTCAAATTGGAATGGCGGTAGGTTTGAGGCATGACGTCTACGGTGAAGGAAGATCCGTCAAACGCAGTGACCGTCAAGCAAACGCCGTTAACGGAGATGCTGTCTCCGATCATGACGCCTTTCAGTACGCGGGAGGCTTCGATAATGATGAGCATCGCTTCGCCCTGCTTGAAAGAACGCTTCAGCTTGCCGATTTCTTCAATGAGTCCCGTAAACATGGCTTTCCTCCTCTCCGGCTTCCACAGTTCATATGCTTATTATTGGCAATCCGTCTGCTCCTATGCTCCGTTTGAACGGTCGCTTGAAGCGTAATTGGGATAACCGCTGAGATAGAGATCCTCGCCAACCTGCTCGACATGAACCTGTCTGAACGGAATTGCATCCGCCATCTTCTCAAATCCTTCGAATTCGAACACGGAAGGGGATGCAGCGCCGCCAATGACTTTAGGGGCGATAAAGAGCTGCAGCTTATCGATCAAGCCAAGCGCAAGCATCGCGCCGTTCAGCTTGCCTCCCCCTTCCAGCAGGATCGAGCCGATTTCGCGTTCGCCAAGCTTGCCCATGGCCAGAAGCAGATCTACCCGGCTTCCTTCGCCGCATGCGATCACTTCCGCCCCTGCCGCTTCCAGCGCCGCCCGCTTCGCAGGATCGGCGCCCTCCACCGTCAAGACGATTACTGAAGCCGTCTTGTCCTGAAGCAGCCTAGCTTGCAGCGGCAGCCGAAGCTTGGAATCCACTACGATGCGTACAGGATGAACGGCAGGAACCGATAATCGAGTCGTTAGCTCGGGATCATCCGCCAGCGCCGTTCCGACACCGACCATGATGCCCATATGCTGATGCCGCAGCGTGTGCGTCATCTCTCTAGCCCGCGGCCCGCTTACGTACCGGCTGTCGCCTGTCTTTGCCGCCAACTTGCCGTCCAGCGTCATCGCGGATTTCATCGTGACATAAGGCAGCCGCGTTACAATGAACTTGTTGAACGCCTCGTTCATGCGCATCGATTCTTGTTCGAGCAAGCCGACCTCGACGCTAATCCCCGCTTCGCGAAGTCGATTGATTCCCCGTCCCGCAACCTGCGGATTGGGATCGGTACAAGCGACGACGACGCGTGCCACCTTCGCTTCGATGAGACGGTCGCAGCAAGGCGGCGTTCGCCCATGATGGCTGCAAGGCTCCAGCGTCACATAGGCTGTGGCTCCTTCCGCTTGGTCGCCGGCCATTCGAAGCGCATGGACCTCTGCGTGACCCTCGCCGCGCCGAAGATGCGCGCCTAGTCCAACAATACGGCCGTCATTCACAATCACGCAGCCGACGACAGGATTAATATCGGTCTGTCCCTTCGCTTTGGAAGCCATGTCCAGCGCGAGGCGCATGTACGTTTCATCGCTCAAAACATCGATCGTCATAACAAAAATCACCCCTCGGCTATGGACGCCAACGGGGTGATGGGTATCGTAAATCATAAAGGGACGGATTCGAAGACACATTCAAACAAACCTGACAACCTTGTGAAAAAAAGAACAAAGTTGACAAGAAATGACCAAATGGAATTCGCGATACGTCTCCTTCTCCCATCCAGACTATACTGTCGGTCCCGGATTTACACCAGGTCCACCGTCAAGCAGCCTTGCATTCCCTAGAAGGAACTGCACGCTTGCGAGCCGGGTCACGGACTGACAAAGTTCACGGAGGCTGTTCACGTATGGACAGCTTCACTCTTTGATCACCGCCGGTTGGGAATTTCACCCGACCCCGAAGGAAAGTCGCAAATACTTTTGTGGAAATGTTACCACTTCACCATCGAAAATGCAACCAATTTTGTTGGAATACATTTGCAAGCGATTCCAATCCTCGACTTGGAACCGCATCAAAAAACCCGCAGCTGCGGATTTTCTCCACAAGCTGCGGGCTGTTAGCTTAGACGCTCAAAATTTCAACTTTTTCCATTTTGTCGCGGCCTTTCAATGCATCGACATGCTCCATGCCTTTCGTCACTTTACCGAAGACCGTATGAGCGCCGTCCAGATGCGGCTGCGGCTGATATACGATGTAGAACTGGCTTCCGCCCGTATTGCGGCCGGCATGCGCCATTGCAAGCGCTCCGCGCTCGTGCTTGTTCGGGTTGATTTCACAATCGATCGTGTAGCCTGGGCCGCCCGTGCCTGTGCCAGTAGGGCATCCGCCCTGCGCAACGAACCCAGGGATAACGCGGTGGAAAACAAGGCCGTTGTAGAAGCCTTCATTTACCAGCTTTTCGAAATTTGCAACCGTGTTCGGTGCATCGTTTTCAAACAGATCCAGATAAACCTCTGCTCCGTTTGACATGGTGATTTTTGCTTGTTTAGCCATGAAAATGTATTGCCTCCTGTCGAAACTGTTATTTAACCGCAGACGTTTGCAGGCGTGCCGGAATAACGTCATTGCCGACGATATCGTCAAGCGATTCGCGTTTGACGGCTACATCGGCTGCGCCGTCTTTGACGAAGACGACAGCCGGACGGCGAATGCGGTTGTAGTTGCTCGCCATTGCATAATTGTACGCGCCTGTACAGAATACGGCAAGCAGGTCGCCGCTGTTTGCTTTCGGCAGCTCTAGATCGATAATCAGTTTATCGCCACTCTCGCAGCATTTGCCGGCTACCGTAACCGTTTCGACAACCGGCTCATTTGCGCGGTTTGCAAGCACAGCCTCGTACTTGGACTCATACAGCGCAGGACGAGGGTTGTCCGTCATACCGCCGTCAACGGCGATATATTTGCGTACGCCAGGGATGTCTTTGCTTGTCCCTACCGTGTACAGCGTCGTACCGGCATCGCCGACCATGCTGCGGCCCGGCTCAACCCAAATTTCAGGCATCGGATAGCTTGCAGCGGTGAAATTCGATTTGATGGCATCGGTAATCGCTTTGACGTATTGCGAGACGGGTAGAGGCGTGTCGCCTTCTACATAACGTATGCCGAAGCCGCCGCCAAGGTTGATGACGCGGAAAGTCACATTCAGCTCGCTGCGTACTTGAACGGCAAAGCCGGCTACTTTATCGACAGCCATCGCGAAGCCTTCCACCTCGAAAATTTGCGAGCCGATGTGGGAGTGTACGCCGAGCAGCTCCAGGTTCGGCTGGGAAACGGCTTCTTGAATCGCTTGATAAGCCGTTCCATTGCCCAAATCGAAACCGAACTTGGAATCGGTTTGTCCCGTGGAAATATAGTCATGCGTATGCGCTTCGACGCCAGGCGTAATGCGAAGCAGGATGTTCACTTTCTTGCCTTTGTCGCCGGCAAGGGCGTTGAGCAGGTAAAGCTCGTTGAAATTATCGACGACGAAGCAGCCGATATTAGCGTCAAGCGCCATGATGATTTCATCCGGCGTCTTGTTGTTGCCGTGGAAGTGAATGCGCGATGCCGGGAAGCCCGCTTTAAGCGCTGTATAGAGCTCGCCGTCGGAAACGACGTCAAGGGACAGTCCTTCTTGCTCCGCAATGGAGCACATAGCCATAACACTGAACGCTTTGCTTGCGTATGCGACTTGGAATTTAAGCCCCGATGCACGAAACGATTCTACATATTCACGCGCTCTTTGACGAATAAGCGCCTCGTCTACGATATAAAGAGGTGTGCCGAACTGCTGCGCCAAATCTGACGTATCGCACCCGCCGATTTCCAAATGACCTTGTGCGTTGATTTTACTGGTACCGTGAAAGTACATTCAATTTCCCTCCGCTTTCTCCCAAAAAGTTCCTACTACTAATGTTTGCATCATTTAGCATCAGTATAGCGCATTCGGTTCCCCGCCGAAATGGATAATTCCACATTTCATTTGCATTTTTTGCAAAAGCATCCGTCAGCTGCCCTCGTTCGGCATCCGGTCCCGCTGCTGCGGCTTCAAGTAATTCGGGCGTTTCCGGTTCTGCAGGACAGGCGTGCGGAGCAGAATGCTGAGCAAGCCCTTCAAGTCAAACGGAATAAACGGCCACATATAGGGCCGATTGAAAGACCGCTCGAGGCAGAGCATCACGACGAACACGGTCGAACCCACCATGAATCCCGGCACCTTGAACAAAGCGACCGCGATGATTAGCAAAAGCCGTATGATCCGGTTAGCCAGTCCAAGCTCATAGCTTGGCGTCGCGAACATGCCGATGGCCGCAACGGCCATATACAGGACGACCTCGTTGACGAATAAGCCTGTTTTGACGGCGATATCGCCGATCAGTATTGCAGCGATCAGCGACATGGCCGTGGCAAGCGGCGTAGGCGTATGAATGGATGCCATGCGGAGCAAATCTACTCCGATCTCCGCAAGCAGGAACTGTGCCACGAGCGGCAGCCGTCCGGCTTTCTGCACACCGATAAAATCAAGCGCAAGCGGCTTGAGCTCCGGCCGCGTCGTAAATAAGAACCAAAGCGGCAGCAAGAACAAGGAGCAGGCGATCCCGATAAACCGCACCCAGCGCAGATAAGTGCCGATGAATGGCGTTTGTCGGTTCTCCTCTGCATGCTGCAGCAAATCGAAATACGTCGTAGGGAGAATCATCACACTCGGCGTCGTGTCGACGAAGATGGCGATATTGCCTTCCATGAGATGAACGGCGACGGTATCTGGCCGCTCCGAATACCGGACTAGCGGAAAGGGATTCCAGCCCCGCTTAACGGTCGCTTCTTCCAGCTGCTTATCAGCGAGCGGCAAACCGTCGATTTTGACTTGCTTGATTTTGTCGCGGATCGATTGCAACATCTCCTTATCGACGATGTCGTCAATATAGGCGATGCAGACATCCGTCTGCGTCCGCTCCCCGATTCTCATGATTTCATAGCGCAGCTTCTTGTCCCGCAGACGGCGCCGAACGAGCGTGACATTGACGAGCATCGTCTCCACGAACCCGTCGCGTGCTCCTCGGACGACGCGCTCCAGCGTCGGCTCTTCGGGATTGCGTGCCGGGAAGCTCTTCGCATCGATCAACAGCACCTTCGCCTCGCCGTCGATATACATGGCTGTGCCCCCCGACATAACGTCCGTCATCATATTATCCCAATCCTCTTCCTCCGTGACCTGAATCGCCGGCACGTAGAGCTTGAAGAAATCATGGAACGAATCTGACTTGAAATCATCCGCCTGCAGGTAAGTCAGCCGTTTCAGCACTTCGGTCAGAACTGTGTCTTTCGCAAAGCCGTTCATGAAGAACAGCGCGACGCGGCGGCCACCGAAAACCATGTCGCGAACAACGATGTCGAAGCTCGTCTTAAAGCCAATATCGTCCTCAAGCTTCTGCAAATAATCTTCGATCCGAAGGGGGATAGGTATGTTCTTCTTCCCTTTGGACTGTGTTTGCTGTCTTTGCGCTTGCTTTCGATGGCCGGAAATCGATCCGTCTGCTTGTTTAGCCGAATGTGCAGCCACAGAATCGGAATCGGTGTTCGCGTCGGTGCCGGAAGCATGCGAACCGCTGTCATCCATGCGTTGACGGTCCGTTCCGGCTTCGGCGCCCTCGGCACTGCCGTGAGACTCCATGCCTGCTTCCTTCTCCATATCGACTTTAAAGCCATCCTCGTCCTCATGCCAGAATACATGAACCGGCTTCTTGAATTCCGTTGTTCCATGATTCTCTCTGCCGTGCCCGCGTTCATTCATCTGAAGTCCCGCCCTTTCCTTCTCTTCTGTCTATGAATTGTCGTCCATCCATTGAAATACAAGCCAATCAAACAACGAACCTGTCACCTTGCCGAGCACCATGGCGATGACAAGGCTAACGAGATACTTGCTGAGCCGTACCCGCTTAGCCAAAATGGGGAGCACGTTCATGACCTCGGTCAGCGCAGCCCCCAGCATGCCGACGAAGATCCCGTCGAAGGTGCCAATAATAATCAATGACGTAATCTTCGGCAGCCACAAGCGCCATTCCAGGAAATCCGCCAGCGACCAGAACACGGCCCCGCTCACGACCGCCGTTTCGAACCATATCGATTTGCGGTAGGCGAACGCGAGCTGCGCAAGTCTTGGAATGACGTCGAGCACGATGAGAAGCGCAACAAGCGCGCTGCCGACCCCGAGTCCGCCTGCAAAACCCAATATGGCAACAAAAGACGAGGCAGCAATATTAACCATCCTCGATCTCCCCCTCGGACTTCTCCTGCTTCCGTGCGGTGATCGTTTCGCCGGGTTCGTTCTTCTTGCGCATCTCGTCGGCGATGACGTAGGCATTCACGTTCTCCTCGTACATGTACAGCTCAACCTCCAGCGGATTAGGCTCTTCATTGAATCGTTTGCGGAACAAATGATTGAAGAACACAAGCATGCCGATGCCGATGCCGATCGAGTAAGGAACCTGAAACCAAAGCGGATGCTCGGTCTTCTTACCGGTGACGAGCTCTGTAATTCGTTCATGCACATCCTTCATGTTTACGTCAGTATGGAAATTCATGATAGCCAGACCGGACCCCAAAAAAAGCAGCAGCCAAATGATAACGAGCACTGCAATGTTAGGCTCCCGTGGCGCATCGGCCACAATAACGAGCACTTGCGGATCGCCGAAGGAATCGATAACAGCTTCCGGCGAGGTTTCCCGTATCAACCGAACAATCTGAAGCAGGTCGATGACGACGCGATTGCCGTCCTTTTCGGTGTGACGATGCAGCGTAAGCCGCTCCAGCTTCGTCTCCAGCTCGGGATCGCTTGCGAATAACCGTGCCGCCTGCCCCAGCGTGACAACGCCGCCGGGTCTTATGCCGATTCGCTTGCGCAGCCTTAAATATACGCTTGACATGGTGTCGGAGCTCATCAGCCGCCTCCTTCTCGTCATGATTTCCTTGTTAGTATGAGAAAAGGAGCGTAAGGATAATCAGAGCAATGACAGCAAAAAAAGCCAAACGGCATTTGGCCGTTTGGCTTTTTTCGTCGATCGTACGCAGTCACTGCGCGATCTGATTTCGGATCAGCTGTAAAATTTTCTTCTCCAGCCGGGATACCTGCACCTGCGAGATACCGAGCCGCGCGGCAACCTCCGACTGTGTCTGATCGCGGTAATATCGGAGGAACACAATTAGCCGCTCGCGCTCCGACAAGCCCCCGATCGCTTCATTCAGCGCAAGCTTGTCGAACCATCTCTCCTGAGAATCGTCCGCGATTTGATCCATCAGCGTGATCGGATCGCCGTCATTCTCAAACACCGTTTCATGAATAGACGTCGGCGGCTTGTTCGCTTCCTGCGCGAAGACGACATCCTCGGGTGATATGCCGAGGCGTTCCGCCACTTCCTTGATCGTCGGCAGCCTGCCCAGCACCTTGGACAACTCATCCTTTGTCTTGCGCACTTTATTGGCCGTTTCCTTCAACGATCTGCTCACCTTCAGCGTACCGTCGTCGCGAAGAAAGCGCTGAATCTCACCGATAATCATCGGCACCGCATAGGTGGAGAACTTTACTTCATACGAGAGATCGAACTTGTCGACCGATTTCAGCAGGCCGATGCAGCCGATCTGAAACAAATCCTCTGGTTCGTAGCCCCGTCCCATAAATCGCTGCACGACGGACCATACGAGCCGGATATTGCATTGTACCAACGTATCGCGCGCCAGCGTGTCTCCCGATTGGCTCAGCGCGATCAGCCGCTTCACCTCGGAATCATCCAAATAAGGCTGCGCCGTTTGTTTCATATCGACGTCCATACGGTCCAACCCCTATGCGCCTAATTGAACAGCGCTTTTTTCGATTCGATGCGCTTAGTCATCGCAATGGAAGTGCCATTGCCCGGTTCGCTCGATACGTCGAAGCCGTCCATGAAATTTTCCATGATCGTAAAGCCCATGCCGGAACGCTCCATCTCCGGTTTGGAGGTATACAGCGGCTGACGGGCCAGATCCAAGTCCTCGATCCCGCGCCCCTTATCCTTGACGATCAATTTGACCGAGTCGCCTTCAATCACGCCTTCGATCGTCACCATGCCGCTAGGGTCGCTGTCATACCCGTGAATAATCGCATTGGTCACCGCCTCGGAGATCGCGGTTTTCAAGTCGTTCAGCTCCTCCAGCGTCGGATCCAGCTGGGAGACGAATGCTGCGACGGCTACACGGGCAAAAGCTTCATTCTCCGAGCGCGCAGAGAACGACAGTGTCATCTCATTTCTCGCGTTCATGAAACGACCTCCAAACTTGTGAGCGCTAAGCGCTCATTATCGTGAATCGGCAATATTTTGAACAAGCCCGACAGTTCGAACAAACGGTAAACACTCTTGTTCACGTCGCAAACGACCATCTTCCCGCCCTTGGCCTTCAGCTGCTTATAACGCCCCAGAATGACGCCGAGACCGGAGCTGTCCATGAACAGCAGCTCCTTCAAGCTGAGAATGACATGATCGCTGTTGCCGCGAAGAATCGCTTCTTCCATTTTGAACCGCACGACGTCAGCCGTATGATGATCCAGCTCGCCTTGCAGTCTAACAATAAGCACATTACGGTAATGCTCCAATTCTACCTGCAAGCTCATCCTCTTGTTCACTCCTAAACATCGAATTTGCGGAGCACAAGCTATCCGTGACTGCAGCCCTTACGCTGCTCTGCCGGAGATAGGTTAGTGTTGAAGGAGGATTTCTACGCTGAAGCTGCTATTTCCTGCCCCCCGACAAAACTAGAAGCAGTGCGCTATGAGCAGACAAATTATGCGTTTCACCGCAGAAAGCGGTTCTTGTAGAGCCAGCCATTTAGCCGAATAAGCTGCCCATGGACCGCTTAAACAGCATCCACCAGCCTGCGCGGTCAACGGATGCCGGAGCATCGACGGCAAATTCCGTGAGCACTTGGTCGCCTTGGAAGACGATCAGTTTGCCGATCGGCTCATTGACCGTAACCGGCGCTTTAAGCGGATTGATCTGAAGCTCGTAGCGAATCTCCTTCACGGAGCTGCCCTTCTTCAGCAGCACGCTGTAGGAATGCTTCGCGGTCAGCTGCAGCGCTGGCAGCACGCCTTTCTCGATTTGGACGCTGCCCATCGTGTCGCCCTTCTTGAAGATCGTATGGTTCATATACTGAGCAAACGAGAAGTCCAGCATTTGCGAGACTTCCGCATTGCGCGTTTTCGTGTTCGGCTCGCCCATGACCACTGCGATTACGCGCAGATTGTCACGGTGTGCGGTTGCGGTCAAGCAGAATTTCGCTTCGTTTGTAAAGCCGGTTTTCAGTCCATCCGCGCCTGTATAGAACCGGACGAGCTTGTTCGTGTTGACGAGCCAGAACGGCTTCTCGCTTGTTTTGCGCAGATAATCCTGATAGACCCCGGTATATTTCGTAATTTCGTTGTGCTTCAGCAGCTCCTTCGACATGACGGCAATGTCATGTGCGGAAGAGTAGTGATCTGCTGCCGGCAGTCCGTTGCAATTGGCAAAATGCGTGTTCTTCAATCCGAGCTCGGCTGCGCGCTTATTCATCATATCGACGAAAGCCGATTCCGTGCCCGCGATCTTCTCCGCCATCGCCACAGAAGCATCGTTCCCCGATGCCATGGCAATGCCCTTGAGCATCTCGTCCACCGTCATCTGCTCGCCCGGCTCCAAGAATATCTGCGAACCGCCCATCGATGCGGCATATTCGCTAGTCGGTACGCGGTCCGTCAGTTTGATACGGCCTTGGTCGATGGCTTCCATGATCAGAAGCATCGTCATTACCTTCGTTATGCTCGCCGGCGGGAGCTTTGCGTGACTGTTCTTCTCGTAAATAATCGTCCCGCTGTCGGCATCCATCAGAATAGCAGAGCGGGCGGACGGGGCCAGATCCGATGCTTGCGCGGCGGCTTGGGGTCCTTTCGCTGCCTTTTGCTCGTCGGCCCAGGCCGAAACAGGTGCAGAAAGCGTCACAATCATCGTCAATCCTATGACGAAGAGCTTCTTCCATTGGTTATTCATCGATCTTCTCCTCCTGAATGATGCCCGCGGCAAAGCAAAGCCGCAAATCGGCTAAAATCTCATTCCTAGTGTGCACCGATACGGCGTAAAATATTCCAGATTCGGGAAGTATGCTTCAATTAAAAAAGGCATCCGATTGGCTCGGATGCCTTCACACAACTGCTATCGTCTATATGCGCTGAATGCCCTGCTCTGTCACGACAGAGAGCAGCAGCGGGGATGGAGACTTCGGCTGCGCGTTGATCTTGTACGCGTCCTGGACGCGCTTCAGCACCGCTTCCGAGCCTGCATCGATATTGCGAACATGAAGCAGTGCGAGCGTTTCGCCCTCATGAACGGCTTCGCCGATTTTTCGCTTCAACGTAATGCCGACCGCATGATCGATTACGGAATCCTTCGTCTCTCTGCCCGCGCCAAGAAGCATGGCCGCGAGTCCGAGCTCCTCCGCTTGGATTGCGTGCACATAGCCGCTCCTAGCCGCAGGCACTTCAACCGTGTATGCCGCTTGCGGCAGTAGCGACGGGTCGTCTGCAACGGCTGGATTGCCGCCTTGTGCAGCGACGAACTGCTTGAATTTGGCCAGCGCCGCGCCGGAAGACAGCTGCTCCCGCAGCTTCTTATCCGCTTCTGCCAAATCTCCGGCTTGTCCACCAAGTACGACCATATGCGATGCAAGCGCGATGCACAGCTCCGTTAGATCCTCTGGACCGCGGCCATGCAGCGTGTCGATGGCTTCCTGCACTTCAAGCGCATTGCCGATGGCTAAGCCGAGCGGTTGATCCATGTCGCTGATCAGCGCGGCAGTCTGCCTGCCGACCTGCGTACCGATCTCCACCATGGCCATCGCCAGCTTCTCCGAATCTTCCAGCGTCTTCATGAAGGCGCCGCTGCCGGTCTTCACGTCCAGCACGATCGCATCCGCGCCTGCCGCGATTTTCTTGCTCATTACAGAGCTTGCAATGAGCGGAATGGACTCCACGGTTGCCGTGACATCTCTAAGCGCGTACAGCTTCTTATCCGCCGGCGCCATATTGCCGCTTTGACCAATAATGGCGACGCCAATCGCGTTTACCTGTTCGATAAAAGCTTCGCGCGTCAGCTCCGTCCGAAATCCTTGCATGGATTCCATTTTGTCGATCGTGCCGCCCGTGTGGCCAAGGCCTCTTCCGGACATTTTGGCAACCGGCACGCCGCATGAAGCCACAAGCGGTCCTATGATAAGACTCGTCTTATCGCCCACGCCCCCGGTGCTGTGCTTGTCCACCTTGATGCCGTTAATCGGCGACAAATCGACTTGATCGCCGGATTCCGCCATGGCTCTTGTAAGCGCTGCGGTTTCTTCGGCATTCATGCCGCGAAAAAAAACAGCCATCGCCCAGGCTGATAATTGATAGTCTGGGATGTCGCCTTGGCTATAGCCTTTTATAAGAAATGTCAGCTCTTCGCTCGTTAGAGTCCCGCCATTTCGTTTCTTTTGAATGATATCAACAGCTCGCAAGTCTGATGACCTCCTATGCTTATTGCCTTGATTGTATGTGGATTGCCTTCATCCTTGGGCTGATCTTGGTTTGCGCTTCTCGCGCTGCGCTTTGACGATCAATTGATCCAATGTCTGACTGAGCAGCAGAACATCTCGGTTCAGAAACGACGATCCGTTACCCATTGCGGCGGAAACCAGTTGCCCGCGAAGCCGCTCGAGCTGATGATAGCTTTGCTTGTCCATGAAAAAATTCCCCACTTTGTGATAGATATTGTTCGGTTTATCACGGACATTATACGACGATCGCGCAACAAAGAATGTCAGAATCAGTCGAGCAATTTGTTACATTTTTGTTACAGCCTATAGTGAAGGAACTAGGCCGGTGATCAAGCCAAGGAAGCGCGATTTGACGCGTTCCGTCGTTTCCATCACTTCATCATGCGACAGAGGCTGGTTGAGAATGCCGGAAGCCATGTTGCTGATGCAAGAAATGCCGAGAACCTCGATGCCGGCATGATTCGCCGCAATGACCTCTGCAACCGTGGACATGCCGACAGCATCCGCACCCATGACGCGCATCATGCGAATTTCCGCTGGCGTTTCGTAGGATGGACCGAGAACGGCAATATAGACGCCCTCCTGCAGTGTGAAACCCTGCTCCATGGCCGTATTGGACGCCAGCTCACGCAGACGCTTGCTATACGGCTGAGACATGTCGGGAAAACGCACGCCTAGCTCGTTGTCATTCGGACCGACGAGCGGATTCTTTCCTTGGAAGTTGATATGATCGCTGATTACCATGAGATCCCCAGGGGAGAAATTCGTGTTGACGCCGCCCGCTGCATTCGTAACAACGAGCTTGGACACGCCGATTGCCTTCATGACGCGGACCGGGAACGCCGTCAGATCCGGGCCATAGCCTTCGTACATATGAAAACGGCCGCGCATAAGGACGACGGGCCGGCCCGACAACATGCCGATCATCAATTCGCCGGCATGTCCTTCAACAGTCGAAATCGGAAAGTGGGGGATATCCGAATAGGGAATCACGACTGCCTCTTCGATATAATCACCAAGAATGCCAAGGCCCGATCCCATAATAAGGCCGACCTCCGGCTTAACGGAAATTTTGCTTCCGATGTAATCCGCCGCTTCGCGGACATGTGTTGCTTGTAAGTTCATAATTGAAACCTCCTGAAAGTTTTTTGTGACGCTTCTTGAGTAACCTACTTTGCGAGCAAAAAACTCGCTTCGAAAGCATAGGCTTAAGTTTTATGCGAAACTTCTTAATTAACTTACTTGCGAGCAAAAAACTCGCTTCGAAAGCATACAGCTATTTCAATTCATCCAAAAATGAAAGCCCGTTCGCCGGACGCTTCACGCCGAAATTGGCCGCGATCGTCGCCGCGATATCCGCGAACGTATCGCGGACGCCGAGCGAAGACGGCTGCTTCAATGCCGGACTATACGCCAGCAGCGGCACATACTCGCGTGTATGATCGGTACCTGCATATGTAGGATCATTGCCGTGATCCGCCGTTACGACCAATAAATCCCGTTCGCCGAGCTGCTTCATCAGCTCCGGCACCGCACGGTCGAACTCTTCCAGTGCGGCTGCGTATCCTTGCGGGTCGCGGCGATGGCCGAACAAGGAATCGAAATCGACGAGGTTCGTGAACAGCAGGCCGCGAAACGGCCGGTCGAGGATTTCGATCGTTTTTGCGATGCCGTCTGCGTTGCTCATCGTCGAAAGTGCCTCCGTAATCCCTTCGCCGCAGAAAATATCGTTGATCTTGCCGACCGCGATGACGTCGTACCCCTCCTCTTGAAGGGCATTAAGCACCGTCGGCTCCGGCGGCTTCACTGCATAGTCGTGTCGATTCGAGGTGCGCTTGAATGCGCCGGGCTTACCGACGAACGGCCTCGCGATTACGCGTCCGACTGCATAACGCTCGTCCATCGTAAGCTCGCGCGCAATTTCGCAGGCGCGGTACAATTCCTCCAATGGAATCAAGTCCTCGTTGGCGGCGATTTGAAACACGCTGTCAGCGGACGTATAAACGATCCATTTTCCGCTATTCAGCTGCTCTTCGCCGAGCTCGTCCAGAATTTCCGTACCGCTCGCCGGCTTGTTGCCGAGCACCCCTCTTCCCGTACGGGCTTCAAAGGCATGAATCAGCTCGTCCGGGAATCCATCCGGGAATGTCCGGAACGGCACCATGACTTTCAAGCCCGCAATCTCCCAATGCCCCGTCATCGTATCCTTGCCTACGGAAACCTCGGCCATCTTACCGTAGCTGGCGGCAGGTTCACCGGAAGACTTCCAGCTGCCGAGCGGGGCGATGCGGTCAAGTCCCCACTGCCGCATATGGGGAAGCGACAATTCCGGCACTTCTCTCAAAATATGTCCCAGCGTATGAGAGCCGGCATCTCCGAACGACGGTGCATCCGCCAGCTCGCCGATTCCGACGCTGTCAAGCACGATGACTGCGATCCGATCAAATTTCATAAGATTCTCTCCATTTCTTCGTCTTGCTTTACATTCGTTTGGCCCGCGGATGGGCGAGGTTGTACACCTCTTTCATTCGCGTCTTCGTCATTTGCACGTAGAGCTGCAACGTCTGCAAGTCAGCATGTCCCATCATTTCCTGTACAGAACGAAGATCTGCTCCATTCTCAAGCAGGTGGGCGGCAAAGGAGTGGCGCAGCGTGTGCGGGGTCATCGCGCTCTCGATTCCCGCTTCCTTGGCCTGCTTCTTGACGATTTTCCAAAACCCCTGCCGTGAGATACGCTCGCCCTGCATATTCAGAAACAATGCCTGCTCACCGTTCTTTGCCAGCTTCAAGCGCACGGTCTCCATATACTTCGACAGAGCTTCAGAAGCCGCGCTTCCGATCGGAATAATGCGCTCCTTGGATTTGGCGTCCACACAGCGGATAAAGCCCAGCGTCAGATGAATATGATCCTGGTTCAGTCCTATGAGTTCAGATACCCGCATGCCTGCCGCATAAAGCAGCTCCAGCATCGCCAGGTCTCGCACACCCGTATCCGTGGATAGATCCGGCGCGGCCAAAAGCTTCTCGATGTCGCTGTTCGTCAGCACGCCGGGCGTTCGCTTCTCTTGCTTCGGCGATTCCAGATGAAGCGCAGGATTGGATTGAACCAGCCCGCTTGCGTGTAGATAATGAAAAAAAGCACGCAGCGACACCATATGCCTTGAAATGGTTGCGGCTGCCCGCCCCTGCTGCTTCAACTGAAGAAAATAAAGCGATAGATGGTGCTTCTGGATCGATTGTATATCGCCGACGCCCTCGCCTGATATATAGCGGAGCAATTGCGTGACATCACGTTCATAAGATTGCAGGGTATGCGGCGAACGCCGCCGGTTTCCCGATTGCAAGGCCGCGATAAATGCTTTCAGATGTTCTATCATAAAGGTTCCCTCTCCAAAATCCAAGCAGCATACCGCTATAATTCCACATTCTCCGTCATTTCTCCTGCTCATGGCCGCCCGAAACCGTCTCGGCCGTTACTCCCCGTACCAATAAAATAAACGAAGACGCTCCGCGATACTTCCGTTCTCGCCTTCCTGCTGGTCGAATGCATGGAATACTTTCAGCGCATGCCCTTGAGGCACACGGTAGGGATCATCTGGCGCGATCCAGACCGCAAGCAGCCGGCATCCGCCGTACATCGTAATCGTGAAGATGCTTAACAGCAGGACGAAAATGATCCGCCTAAGCCACCTGCGTACCGATACAACCATGAATAAGCGTCCCCTTTCGCCATTCGGGCACGGACTTGCGCCATAGACGACAGCTCTCCATGGTTGTCCTTACAACACCTTATGAGGAAGGAAAGCGAATCATGCATGGGCAAATCACACGCTTTCGGTACGAGGAGTCCGACACGAAGAGCTCAGCCGAAGCCTGGATTAGTTAATCGTGTCGATCGAAACGCTGTCCAGCAGCTGAGCGATTTCGGTATACGGCAAGCCCACGGCTTCAGCCACCTGAGGATGGGTGATCCGCCCCTTATACGTATTGACGCCCTTGCGAAGCGATTCATTCCCGCGAACGGCCTCAACCATCCCCTTGTTTGCGAGCTCGAGCGCATAAGGAATCGTCACATTCGTCAGTGCGAGCGTCGATGTCCGCGGTACAGCCCCGGGCATGTTCGCAACCGCGTAGTGAAGGACGCCATGCTTCTCGTAAACGGGATCCTTATGCGTCGTGACGCGGTCGATCGTAGCAATCGTGCCGCCTTGATCGACAGCGACATCCACGATGACAGCCCCTCTCTTCATTGTTTTGACCATCTCTTCCGTGACGAGATGCGGCGCGCGCGCACCGGGTATAAGGACGGCACCGATCAGCAGGTCCGCCTTCTTCACCGCGCTGGCGATATTGTAGGCATTTGACATGAGCGTCCGTATTCTGCCATTGAACACGTCATCGATGTAACGCATCCGTTCGGCACTCCGTTCCAATATAACGACGCTCGCGCCCATACCGAGCGCAATCCGCGCAGCGTTCGTTCCGACGATGCCGCCTCCGAGGATAATAACCTCCGCAGGAGGAACGCCCGGGACGCCTCCGAGCAGAATACCGCGGCCCCCGTAGAAGGCCTCTAGAAATTGCGAGCCGACCTGCACGGCCATTCGCCCCGCTACCTCGCTCATCGGCGTCAGAAGCGGCAGGCTTCCGCTAGCCAGCTGAATGGTTTCATAGGCAACGCCTGCGACCTGATTCGCCACGAGCGCGTTCGTCAGTTCGGGAGCGGCCGCCAAATGAAGATAGGTGAACAGCAGCAGTCCTTTACGAAAATAGCCGAACTCCTCAGGGAGCGGCTCTTTCACCTTCATGATCATCTCAGCACGCGCCCAGACGTCATTGGCATCGGCGGCGATGGAGGCTCCCTCAGCTTCGTAGGCAGCATCGAAGAAGCTGCTGCCTTCGCCGGCGCCGCTCTGAACAATCACCTCGTGACCAGCCGCTCTCAGCATCGCCGCACCGGCCGGGGTAAGCGCGACGCGGTATTCGCTGGCTTTGATTTCTTTCGGCACGCCAATAATCATATGCATCTCCCTTTCCTGTTCTTGCTTCATCATATACAGGCAAAGGACGGGTTGACAGTCCTCCATGCTACCTTTTCCCCGGCTGTCACAAAATATGTACCCGCTCAGCTAGCGCCCAAGCTTCTATGCGGACGTCTCCATACACTGCAGTATTGGCTTCGCTTATTTGCCTATAGATAAAGGAGGAACAGCCTTGCCAAAGGTCGAGAAGCTGCTGCTTAGCTGCTCATCAGCCCGTCCATCCGCTCATACCTCTCGTACGCTGATCGGCTTTAAGAGTCGAGAACAGTATATGAAATGCATCAAGCAGCTCGCCAATTTCGGCATTCGGCCAGTAAAAATCTTCCGACGCGGCCGCGCCATCGTTTGCCATGTCGACAGCCGCTTCAGCGAGCAGCTGCAGTCGCTGGCCCGGCATCCCGATATCAATTACATCGAGCCGGATTTCAAGATCCATGCCCACGGGTTCGTTCCCGCAGCCGAAAACCGCTCAGCCGGCGGCGGCCGGCAGGCATGGAAGTCCTCCACTCCATTAGTCAAGAAGCAGCTCCGGCTCTCCTCCAGGGCAAATGCACGCGGTGAAGACGACGAAACGGATGCGCCGTGGAATATTAAGCAAGTGCAAGCGCCGAAGGTTTGGCCGACTACCCGAGGCAGCGCCTCCGGGATTGGCATAATTGATACGGGCATTGCCAGACATTCAGACCTGTACGTGACCGGCGGTGTCAATACGATGGGCGGCTCCTCTTATTTGGATGACAACGGACATGGTACACATGTCGCAGGCATAGCGGCTGCACTGGGAAAGAACGGCATGCAGCCAGGCGTCGCCCCAAGAGCTAAGCTTTATGCGATCAAAGCGCTTGATGCGAACGGCTCAGGCTATGTATCCGATCTCATCAAAGGCATCGAATGGTGCATCAAGAAGAAGATTCCTATCATTAACATGAGCCTCGGCTTATCCGGCGAGAACAGCAACGCCTTGAAGGAGGCCGTAGAACGCGCACGCAAGAGCGGCATTGTCGTCATCGCGTCGGCCGGCAACAGCGGTCCAAACAACAGCGGCGGCATCGATCAGCCAGCCCGCTTCTCTGACGCCATCGCTGTTGCTTCTTCTACGCGCAGCGGCAAAACCGCCGACTACAGCAGCCGAGGCTCCGGCATCGATGTCACGGCGCCAGGGAGCTATATCAGGTCTACCTGGCCGGGCGGCGGCTACATGGTGCTATCCGGCACAAGCATGTCTTGCCCGCATGTTGCAGCCGGTGCCGCGCTGCTGAAATCGCTGAACCCCGGCCTCTCCCCTTCCGGCGTCGCCAAACTTCTGCGGTCCTCTGCCAAGAAGCTGTCCGGAGACAGCTCCAGCAGACAGGGCTATGGGCTTGTTCAGCTGTTCGACGCAGCAAGCCTCTCCCACAAGTCGACGGAAACTGCCCGTGCCAGCAAACGAACGAGAACGAAATCAAGCAAGAAAAAATAGGCAACAAAAAACTCCCTATGACAGTTGTGCTCAGCTTTGCGAGCTGCGCACACTGCGAAGGGAGTTATTGTTGATCCGGCTTAGCAAGATTGTTCTTGGCTCTGCAGTTGACGCACACGCCTTGAAAATCAAGCCGGTGATCCAATACCGTGAAGCCGTACTCCTGCTCTAAACGTTCTTCGAGCGGCCCGAGCCAATCCTCTAATATTTCACTCATCGTTCCGCATTGGACACAGATGAGATGATGGTGATGATGTTTGTTATTATCAGTCCGCAAATCATAACGGGCAACGCCGTCTCCGAAATTCAATTTCTCCACGACATGCAGCTCGCTGAGCAGTTCCAGTGTTCGGTACACTGTTGCTAGTCCAATCTCAGGCGCTTTATCCTTCACGAGCATGAAGACATCTTCTGCGCTCAAATGGTCTTCTTCATTCTCCAGCAGCACACGAACGGTGGCTTCCCGCTGCGGAGTAAGCTTGTACCCCTGCGACTGCAGCTGCTGCTTGACTTTATCAATCCGGGATTCCATGGCTTCCCCCCTCGCACCTTGACTTAGGCCATCACCGGAATCGGTTAGGTTTCAGCTTAATTATAGGTGCTTCTGACGAAGAAAGTCAATTTTTTTTAGAATGATTACAATTCAGCGGCCGCCTGACCAATCAGCGGGGCCGTCCACTTAATCAAGATCGGGGTGACATAGATTTCAACCAGCGCCGCGCCCAAGATCACGACAAGCATGAATGCAGCTATTGCCGTGAATGAAGCCAGCGGACGTCCCAGCGAGCCGAAACGGCTGAGAAGACGGCTTTTCACCACATAGATCGTGAAGGAAACGGCAGACACGCTGGCAATGAGGAACGCCGGTACGGCAATCACGTTTGCCGGCGCAACTGAAGCCAGCGAGAAGAGCAGCCCTTTCCAGGCAAATTCGCGCACCAGCATGCCGATCGCGAATCCCACCAGTACGCCCTTAAGGAAATCGAGCGCCAAGACGAGCGGCATGCCGACGACGGTCAAGCCGAGCACCCAGACGAGCAGCAGCCATTTGGCTTGGAACCAAGCGCGGTCCCAGTAGGCTTCGCTGCCGCTCCCGTTCGTTCCGTCCTGGATACGCTGGATGAGTTGCAGCACGTCGCCTGACAGGTTCTGCTGCTGATCCAGCGTCAGGGCATTGACGAGCAGCGCGCCGAATACAACGCCGACCACAAAGAGAACGAAAACAAACACATAGAGCGACAATTGATCCTTAACCGTCGTTTGAAGCGCGGATGTTCGCATGATACATTCCTCCAACTCACGTTGGTACAGTATATGTCCAAGCTTCTTCCGCTATGACAATTGCTGATGGAATGAAGCCTACGCCTGCTTACTTACGGGTAATCACCTTGCCGTACTTGCCGCCCCCGCCAGCCTGCAGCTCCAGGTCGTTGCTGCGGGCGGATACGATGATTGCCGCTGCCTGCTCCCCTGCTGTCTCTGCGATCGCAGCGGCAGGCACATCGTGCAATATCGCCATCTCCGTGCCGAATCGGTCAAGCAGTTTATTCAGCGTCTTGCGTCCAATGCCGGGAACAAACTCAAGCGGCACCTGATAGATATATCGTGGACGCTCCGATGCATGGAAGGATTCAGTTCGACCCGCTTGCCTTGCGAGTTCCAGAATGCGGTCGAGTACCCCTGTTACCACTTTCAGACTCCCGCACTGCTTGCAGCGCTCCCCCACCTCATTCTCTTCGGCCAGCGAGCCGCAATCGGAGCAGTAGGTTCGATGATACTTTCCCAGCAGCGGGTTCAGGCCGTAGTTCGCGGTGATCGCTCTGCCTTCTGCGCCCTGCAGAGCTGAACGAAATTCCTGGAACGTCGGCTCGCGGAGCAGCAGTTCATTATACTCACGCCCGATCTTTGCCAAAGAATGGGCATCGGAATTCGTCAGGTAAGGATAGCCGTCCAAATCTGGAATCAAGCCCGCCATCTCGCTATCCGCGCTGAGGCCAAGCTCCACAGCATCCACCAGCGCCGGATCGAGCGTATCGCCGAGCCGGTCGGAGCAGCTACCGAACAAGCTCTTGTGCGGAGTGAAGATATGGGCAGGGACGAACAGTCCTCCTCTGCCTTTGACTTCTGCCTGCAGTTCTCGGCTTGGCACATAGAGCCGCTGCGAGCTGAGCTGCACGTTGCGCATATGCTTGGCCATCCATGCCGTAAACGACTGCATCGCTGCCAGATCGGGCATATATGCGAGATGATGCGCCGTCCCGAAGCCGGTATCCCGAACTTCGATTTCGGCCCCGAGCAGAATCGTCGTATCCCGGTAACGAATGCCGCCCCCGGCCGCTTCTGTCATCTCGCCGCCTTGAAGCAGAGCTTCGATATCCCGCTGCACGCCGGGCGAATGGCAGTCGATAACGCCAAGTAGACCGATCCCTTTCCGAACAGCCGCTTCATGGGCGATATTCTTGAACGTCAAGTCCCGGCTGCCGCTGATCTTCACCGGCTCCCCGCGCTCCGTGCGCCCAATATGCAGATGGAGGTCTGCGAATACCCGCTTCAATTGTATCGGTGCTGCGGCCATGAATTAGATTTCTCCTGTAAGACGGTAGATCTGCCACGCGTACACGGCTAGAATCGTCTTGGCATCGCTGATGCGCTCTTCCTTGATATACTGCTGTGCCTGCTCGAAGCTGATGGCTTCCACGTGCAGAAACTCATCCTCGTCGGGAGCGCTTTCTCCCATCGTCAGCTCTTCCGCGAGGTAGAGATACAGCTTCTCGTCCGCGAAACCCGGCGATGTATAGAAGGCGCTTAACGGACGCAGCTTCCCTGCCCGGTACCCCGTTTCTTCCTCCAGCTCGCGTGCCGCAGCCTCCATCGGGTCTTCGCCGGCATCCAGCTTGCCCGCAGGTATTTCGATTTGGAATTTCTCCATCGGTTTTCTGTACTGCTCGACGATCAGCATTTTGCCATCGATAAGCGCAAGCACCGCCGCGGCGCCCGGATGCCGGACAATCTCGCGCGTCGCCGTTCCGCCATGCGGGAGCTGCACCGTATCTACCTGCAAAGAGATGATTTTACCTGTAAAAATCGGATCAGTCTTCACCGTTACTTCGCGGAATGCATCTGTTTTCTCCAACATGTCTATTCTCTCCTCAACGATTTGATTTCGTGATGCATAGCTTGTCCTCAATTGGCATACCTATCTATCAGTATAACAAAAAGGGGTGCTGCTCGAATGAAACAATATACCGAAGACAATCAATTGCTGCTGGTTGGCAAGGCTTGGGAGATTCGCCATCAGCTGAAGCTGCTGAG
Organism: Paenibacillus sp. R14(2021); assembly: GCF_019431355.1. NCBI lineage: Bacteria > Bacillati > Bacillota > Bacilli > Caryophanales > Paenibacillaceae > Paenibacillus > Paenibacillus sp. R14(2021). The sequence continues at coordinate 203,834 of NZ_CP080269.1, read as the reverse complement.
CAAAGCGAGCACGAAATCCTCAATCGCCGCTTCGCTTGCAAGCCGCACGCTCGGCGAGTATTTGCAAGCTGCGCGTCCGAACAGCTAAATACCCGCACGTACAGGATCCGCAAAAAATAGGGGCAGCTCCGCAGCCGTAGATACCTTTACAGCTTCGTGAGCGCCCCTTTATTGTGCGGATTTAGCCAGCCTGTTGTGCTGCAAGCGAGATGATTGCGATGACCAATTCTGTCGTCTTCACGAGATCAGCCGCTTTAATTTGTTCGTTCGTCGTATGAATATGCTCGTAGCCAACGGCTAAGTTGACTGTCGGCACGCCAAGTCCATTGAAAATATTGGCGTCGCTGCCGCCGCCCGAATGGAACGTACGCGGCGTTCGGCCGATCTTCACGATCGCTTCCTTCGCCAGTTCGACGACCGGATCGCCGTCATTATAGGCATATGCAGGATAAACGAGTCTGCTCTCGAATTCAGCCTTCGCGCCGAACTCCGCCGTAACAGCCTCCACAGCTTCGCGCATGGAATCGATCTGCTTATCGAGCTTATGCTGCACAATACTGCGCGCTTCGGCATCCAGCTTCACGAAGTCGCAAACGATATTGGTGGCGCCGCCGCCTTCGAATCGTCCGATATTCGCTGTCGTTTCATGATCGATCCGACCGAGCTTCATGCGGGAAATCGCTTTGCCCGCCACTTGGATGGCGCTGATGCCGTCTTCGGGATTTACACCGGCATGCGCGGATTTGCCATAAATCTTAATGGCGATCTTCGCTTGCGTAGGCGCCGCTACCGCGATGTCGCCGATTGCGCCGTTCGAATCCAGCGCATAGCCGAATTTAGCCTCAAGCTTTGATTTATCCAGAGCAGCCGCCCCGACAAGTCCGCTCTCCTCACCGACCGTAATGACGAATTGAACCCCGCCGTGCGGCAGCTTGTTCTCTTTCAGTACGCGAATCGCTTCGAACATAGCCGCAAGCCCTGCTTTATCGTCGCTGCCGAGAATCGTCGTTCCGTCGCTGCGGATATAGCCGTCTTCATCCAGACGCGGCTTAATGCCCTTGCCTGGCGTCACCGTGTCCATATGGGAGGTAAAGAAAATGACTGGCGCAACCTCAGATCCGTTCGCATCCAGCTTGACGATCAAATTGCCTGCACCATGCCCAGTAATGCTGGCTGCGTTATCTTCCTCGACTGTAAGACCCAGGTCCTTGAATTTCTTCGTCAATACATCGCAAATTTCCCGCTCGTTCTTCGTTTCACTATCCACTTGAACAAGCTCCATGAATTCTTGGATCAATCTTTTCTCGTTAATCATCGGCTTTCCTCCATCCATCGAATTCGATTACAATATAGACAGGCCTATTACTATTTTGTACGAAAGGAGCCGCCTGCCATGCGTCCCAATTCCATCATGAAAGTGTTTATCTGGGTGTTAATCGCATCCCTGCTCATATCAACGCTATTGATCGGAGTCGGTTGGATTTTCGAGTAGTCCGTTCACTTCCGCTAGTTCATAGCCGAATCGGCTGGAGAAGTAAGGCAGCAGCTCTGCGGCCGCCTGCTCCACGCTAAGATGAATGCCGGTTACATCGGCAAAGGACGTAACCGCGAAGTCTTGTATCCCGCACGGAATAATGCCCCGGAATCCGTCCTCCGCAATACCGGCCTTAATATTCAGCGCAAAGCCATGACTTGTCACGAATCCGCGACGGCTCCTGGCTTTATTGAATTTCACGCCGATTGCCGCAATTTTGGCATCGCCTACCCATACGCCTGTATACTCCGGTTTACGGCCGCCTTCGATGCCATAGCTTCCCAGCCAATCGATGATAACCTGCTCCAGCTCGCGCAGATAGCGATGCAGATCCAAGTTGGCACCGTCTAAGTACAGCAGCGGATAGCCAACTAATTGACCCGGGCCGTGGTACGTAATGTCGCCGCCGCGGTCGATTTGGAACACGCCGATGCCGCGCTCCGCCAATTCTTCTTCCGAGTAAAGCAGATGCTCTGGGTGCCGCTGCGAGCCGATCGTATACGTTGGCGGATGCTGAAGAAGGAGCAGCGACTCGCGCCGCTCCTCCTTATCTATGCCTTTGACGTATGCCTTCTGCAGCTCCCAAGCCTCTGCATACCCCATCAAGGGGGTATAATGAACATCGATCGCCTTCACGTTCGTTGTCATTGCTTGTTCGCCTCATTTCAGTACAGCTTCGTCTCCATGTTGAAGCCTTCTAGATTTTCTTTCACGCGCTGCAAGAATCTTCCGCAGATAACGCCATCCAATATTCGATGATCGAGCGATAGACATATATTCGCCATGGATCGAACCGCTATCATATCATTGATGACGACAGGCCGTTTCACGATCGATTCAAAAGTGACAATGGCAGCCTGCGGATAATTGATAATGGGATAAGACAAGATGGAGCCGAAAGAACCCGTGTTGTTGACCGTGAACGTGCCGCCTTCCATATCAGCCAGCGTCAGCTTGCCCTCGCGCGTCTTGCGGGCCAAGTCTTCGATCTCACGTGCCAGTCCGGCAATGTTCTTCTGATCCGCATTCTTGATCACCGGCACTTTAACTGCGTCTTCCGTGCCGACAGCAAGCCCCAGATGGATATCGCGCTTAACGATGATCTTATCTACGGCCCAAACGGAATTCATGATCGGGAAATCCTTGATGGCATTGACGACAGCCTTGACCCAGAACGCGAGATATGTGAGATTAACGCCCTCGCGCTTCATGAAGTCTTCCTTCAACTTGTTGCGCAGTGTAACGAGGTTCGTCACGTCGACTTCCATCATCATCCACGCATGAGGAATCTCCGTTACGCTTTGACGCATATTCCGCGCTATCGCGTTGCGCACAGGCGTGACATCGATGAAGTATTCGCTCCGGCCGGGCAGCTGCTGGCCTTCGATCTCGATCTTCGGAATACGCGGCGTCTCAGATAAGTGAAGGCCCGTCGACCTTACCGGCTCGCGGGAATTCAGGTTAGGCATTCCTGGCCCGGAAGACATGCTTCCAGCTGCGCTTGCCGCCCCTTGCGTCTGGACATTTCTCGAGCTGCTGGACGCCACGTAATTCAGCACATCCTTGCGCGTAATACGTCCGCCAAGCCCCGTTCCCTCGACATACGTCAAGTTCACGTTATGCTGAACCGCCAGCTGCTGCACAGCCGGCGAGAAACGATGACGCATACTGTCGTCACCGTCGCCTCCTGCCTGCGCAGCGGCGCCTTGTGCGCGTACGGCGGCGCGATCGTTGCTGCTGACGGCAGCGGATGCCGCCGCAGGCGAGCTGCTTGCTGCGGGTGCAGCTGGCAAGTCTACGTCAGCGCTATCGTCATCGACTTCGATTAGACAGACCGGCGTGCCGACCGCCACTGTTTCCCCAGCGCCGACGAGAATTTGGCTTAGCGTGCCTTGTATCGTAGAAGGCAGCTCGGCGTTTACTTTATCCGTCAGTATCTCGCAGATCGGCTCATACATTTCAATGACATCACCCGGCTGCTTCAACCACTTATCTATGGTAGCGGAAACGAGAGACTCCGCAAGCTGAGGCATGACGATTTCCGTCAATTTTTTCATTCCGACCACTCCTAAACTTATGCGTGTGAATTACTTGGCTCAGTAGACAGCCAAACGCTTCATGGCTTCTTTCACTTTATCCTTATTCAGCATGAAAAACTTCTCGCCCGGCGGGTTAATCGGCATCGCCGGAACGTCCGGACCGCAAAGCCGCATAATCGGCGCGTCCAGCTCGTACAGCATTTCTTCCGCGATAATGGCGGACACTTCCGCACCGATTCCGCCGAACTTGTTATCTTCATGGATGATGAGTACTTTGCCCGTACGGCGAGCGGCCTCGAGGATGCCTTCTTTGTCCAGCGGCTGCAGGGAGCGAAGGTCCAGGACATGCGTCGTAATGCCTTCTTCCTCCAGCTCGGCAGCAGCTTCCATGACGAAATGCAGCGGCAGGCTGTAGCTGATTACCGTCAGATCTTCGCCTTCGCGAAGCACGTTCGCCTTGCCGATCGGCACGATGTAATCCTCTTCAGGCACATCGCCGCTAACCATCTTGTAGCATTTTTTATTTTCAAAATAAATAACCGGATCCGGATCGCGGACAGCCGCCTTGAGCAGCCCTTTAGCATCATACGCCGTGTATGGTGCCACAATTTTAAGGCCTGGCGTCCCGAAGAACACCGACTCCGGACATTGCGAATGGTACAGCCCGCCGAAGATGCCGCCGCCGATCGGTGCACGGATAACAAGCGGACATTCCCAGTCGTTATTGGAGCGGTAACGAATCTTCGCCGCTTCGCTTATGATTTGATTCGTTGCCGGGAACATGAAGTCCGAATACTGCATTTCGGCAATCGGCTTCATCCCATACATCGCAGCACCGATCGCCGCACCGACGATGGCGGATTCCGCAAGAGGCGTATCCAGCACGCGCGCCTCTCCGAATTGATCAATGAGTCCCTTGGTGGTAGTGAAAACGCCGCCCTTATGTCCGACATCCTCGCCGAGGACGAACACATCCTCATCACGTTCCATTTCTTCTTTCATGGCAAGTCGGATGGCATCAATATAGTCCATTTTCGGCATATTAGTGTCCCCCTCTGCCTTGATCGTCGCCTGCATACACATGGTACAAAATATCTTCCGGCTCTGGAAACGGTGCTTTATCGCCGTAATTAGTCGCATCGTCAAGGGCGAGTTTGATTTGCTGCATCAGCGCTGCGTCGCGCTCCTCGTCCCAGACTCCGTTCTCTATCAAATATTGCTTAAACTTCGGAATGCCATCCTTGTCCCGATTGGCATCGACTTCTTCTTTCGTCCGATAAGCCAAATCTTCGTCCGACGTAGAGTGCGGCGACAATCTGTACATTAGCGCCTCGATGAGCGTAGGACCTTCACCCTTTGCAGCGCGCTCGCGAGCTTCCTTCGTCACGCGGTACACTTCAAGCGGATCATTCCCGTCTACCGCTACGCCAGGGAAGCCGTATCCCAATGCGCGGTCGGCAATGCGTCCGCCCACCTGCTTATGCAGCGGAACAGAAATCGCATATTGGTTGTTCTCGCACATGAAAATAACCGGAAGCTTGTGAACGCCTGCAAAATTCGCTCCCTCGTGAAAATCTCCTTGATTGCTGGAGCCGTCGCCGAACGTGACGAAGGAGACAAAGTCCTTCTTCTTCATCTTGGCAGCCAGCGCAAAGCCGACCGCATGCGGAACCTGCGTCGTCACCGGACTTGAGCCGGTCACGATGCGAAGGCGCTTAGAGCCGAAGTGGCCCGGCATCTGGCGTCCGCCGCTGTTAGGGTCAGCGATTTTGGAGAAGAGGCTGAGCATAAGCTCACGCAAAGTCATACCGACTGATAATACAAATGCGTAATCGCGGTAATAAGGCAAATAGTAATCTTGATTGCGGTCCAGCGCAAATGCGGCGCCAACCTGAGCGGCCTCTTGGCCAATGCCGGATACGTGAAATTTAATTTTACCTGCACGTTGAAGCAGCAGACAGCGTTCGTCATAGCGGCGAGCAGTAACCATAAGCGAATACATTTCGATAACTTGTTCGTCCGTAAGTCCAAGCGCAGCATGTTTAGGCTGCTGCACCGCAGATTCGGATTGTGACATGAGGATTGCCCTCCTTTTAGCTGCTATTATAACCAGGTACTAAGACTTGCCTATACCCATTATAACCGACTTCGTGGGAAAAGGAAACGATACCCGCAGATGGGGATTTCACCTTACATTTTCATGTTGACGGGCATGCCGAAATTACTTCTTTTAGAATGCCAATGACTTACCATCGAGTGCCAGCATCGCTTCGCCGAGCACTTCGGACAAGGTTGGATGCGGGTGTATGACTTGTCCCACTTCCCAAGGCGTTGCATTCAGCAGCATTGCTAGGGATGCCTCCGACAACAGGTCCGTCGCATGTGGTCCAATGATGTGAACGCCAAGCAGATCGTTTGTTTTCGTGTCCACGATCACTTTCGCGAACCCTTCCGGCTCGCCGAGCACATGCGCTTTGCCGATGGCTTGGAACGGAACCTTGCCAACCTTGATAGCATGTCCTTGTTTCGACGCTTCGTCTTCCGTCAAGCCGATCGATGCAATTTCGGGCTTCGAGTAGATCGCTCTCGGCACGCGAGAATGGTCCGTCGCTTGTTCTTTGCCGCCCAAGATATGATCGACCGCAACAATGCCTTCATGCGCGGCAGCGTGCGCAAGCTGAAGCCCGCCGTTCACATCACCGATTGCGTAAATATGGGGCTCGTTGGTTTGGAAGTAGGCGTTGACTTTAATGACGCCTTTCTCCACGCGCACGTCCGTGTTTTCAAGCCCAATGCCTTCAACGTTTCCTTGACGGCCAATGGATACGAGGAGGCGATCCGCGGTAAGCAGGACAGGACCGTCAGCCGTATCCGCCGATATCGCAGCTTGCCCGTCATTAAAGGTATACGTATCGAGCTTCAATTGGATGCCGGTTAATATCCGAACCCCTCTGCGGCGGAGCTGCTTAGTCAATTCTGCGGATGCGTCAACGTCTTCACCCGGCAGCAGCCGGGCAGCCGACTCGACAAGGGTGACTTCGATACCGAAATCTATGAGCATGGAAGCCCATTCTACGCCGATTACGCCGCCGCCAACAATTAGCATCGACTTGGGCAGCTGATCCATCTCCAGCGCTTCGTCGCTTGACATGATTTGACCAGCCGCCGGTTCTAGCCCAGGTAGGGTACGCGGACGTGAGCCTGTCGCAATAATGAGCTGCGCCGGGACGATCGTCGCCATTTCTCCGTCCGGCAGCTCTACTGCGACGCTCCCGCTCTTCGGCGAGAAAATCGACGGTCCGATGACGCGGCCGTTCCCCTGCATTACAGTGATTCCGTGCTTGCGCATTAAATACTGCAGTCCTTTATAGAGCGTTTCGACCGTGTCGCTCTTGCGCTGCTGGACTTTGGGAAAATCAACAGAGATTGTCCCTTCCACTTGAACGCCGAACGACTCTGCCTTGCGCAGCGTCGCGAATACTTCCGCGCTCCGCAGCAGTGCCTTGCTTGGAATGCAGCCTTTATGTAAACATGTTCCGCCGAGCTTCTCTTTCTCCACGATAATGACTTTCTTACCCGCTTGCGCGGCCCTGATCGCTGCTGTATATCCTGCGATGCCTCCGCCGATGATGGCAATATCGCACTGAATCGTCATGGTCGTTCCCCTCTCGATTTCGTAAAGCTCTCACCCACTATTGTACCTGTTTTTGAGGCTCGGGAAAACAACGTCCCGTTTCGAAATGGACAGCCCCGGGCGAAAAAGGTATGATACTAGCATATAAGCGTTTTCTTTTATTGGTTCACGGGAGGATTTATTACGTTATGAAGCAAGTTTTCATTCGATTCATCGCGGTACTGCTGCTCGTTATTCCGGGACTTGGCGCCACCTATGGGTTTTTGCTCATGAAAGACGCCGTCTTTCATTACTTCTCTTCCTTCGGGGACGACACGTCCATTCATTCTTTCGAATGGTGGCGCTTTATTTTTGGCATGCTGCTCTTCTTGATTGGTGTCGGCTTCATTGGCGGCTGGACCTTCTTCCGCGACCGCAAGCGAAATTATGTCGCACCGAAATTCCGCAAAAAACGTCCTCGGCCTCCTCGGCCGGACGCATAAGACACAATCACGACAAGAAAGGCGGGTTCCCTCCGGGAACCCGCCTTTCTTAGATCTTCTTCATGTATCATGGTTCATGTTTCATGGTTCTCGCATCAGCTCGCTGGTCTGGCGCTCTTCGCGGTCGAAATTACGCTGTCTACGATTCCGTAAGCAACCGCATCGGCCGCGCTCATAAATCGGTCACGGTCGGAATCCCGCTCGATCTGCTCCACCGATTGGCCGGTATGGTGCGCCAGCAGCGCGTTGATCTTCTCACGGGTCTTCAAAATCCAGCTGGCGTGGATTTGAATGTCCGATGCCTGCCCTCTCGCGCCGCCAAGCGGCTGATGAATCATGACTTCACTATTCGGCAGCACGAACCGTTTGCCTTTGGTGCCCCCTGCGAGCAGAATAGCGCCGAAGCTTGCGGCAAATCCGGTACAAATCGTCGATACGTCCGGTTTAATGAACTGCATCGTATCGAAGATCGAGAACCCTGCCGTGACCGATCCTCCGGGACTGTTAATATACAATTGAATGTCCTTATCCGGGTCATCGGCAGCCAGGAACAGCAGTTGCGCGACCACGGCATTGGCCATATTGTCTTCAATCTCGCCGCTCACCATAACGATGCGGTCCTTAAGCAGTCTGGAATAGATATCGTAGCTGCGCTCACCCCGATTTGTTGATTCGATGACATAAGGCGTTAAGTTCATGCGAATTGAACCTCCTCGTTCCATTAGGCTGCATAAAGCATGCTAACGGATGAACCGATGCCTTGAGATGCCTGGAGCTGATGAAGCTGACCAACAGCTTGAACGGGATCCATAATCCGATCCTGCACATTCGCAAGTACGACTAATGCTTGCGCATCCCCCTGACGAATGGCGTTAGCGTAGGCGAAAAGCAGACCATGATCGACCTGCGGCTCAACAAGCGATGCTTCCTCGAGCAAGAACCCGTGCTGCTGTTTCAGCTTCGCAATTGCCGATTTCGCGCGGTGAAGGGCAGCCTTTACCGCGCCCTCGGACGTCGTTAATTTCGCCGCAATCTCAGCGCTCTTAAAGCCGAACAATTCCTTCAGCAGAAAAACCGTTTGCTGCAGCGGCGATAAATGCTGAATGAGCAGCTTTAACGCGTACTCCATTTCATGCGAATCGCCGTAAAGCTGATTCAGCACGGCTTCCATGCGCTGCAGCGCTTGCCCTGCACGCTGCTTCCTGCGGGCTTGATCTACAGCGATGTTTTTGGCAATCCTCAGCAAATATGCAGTTGGGTTGGGATGCTCAAGCGTACCGTTCATGACCGGCAGCGCCCTCAAACACGTTTCCTGTACGAGATCATCAGCATCCCATGAAGAACGGGTCAAGGATAAGCAGTACTTATAAAGCACAAATCGCATTTCTTCAACCTTCAGTTCCGTTGTCATCTGGCACCTCCTCATCCTTAGCGTTGCTTCAACCTGTAAACGAATGAGCCGGCCAAAAGGATACGCGGCACGAAAAAATTAGGCCATCGACTGTTTATCGGACTGTCCGCCCTTCTTCGATTCCCGAAAGAAGAAACCCAATACAGAAAATAACGTAAATGCGCCGCCGAGCAAAATAAACATGCTCGATACAGAGATATACTGAATGCCGTACCCGCCGATACTCGGCCCCAAGAGGCTCCCGATACTGAAATGGATAGACGCGATTACATTGGCGGCAGGCAGTACATTCTTCGGCAGGATGTCCGCCGCGTAAGCGAGTCCGAGTGAGAAGAAGGAGCCGATAAGCCCGCCGATCAAGGCTAATAGCACAAACAACCAGCCTGCATGGTCCCCTGCTAACGGGACGATCAAGAACAATATGCCTGCAGTCATCGCACAGAACATGAGGACCGGCTTGCGGCCGATGCGGTCGCTGATCATACCAAGCGGGAACATAAACAGCAGGCCGCCTACGCCTAATGCAGGAAGCAGCAGCGAAATCATTTCTTTGCTCAGATGCATGCGCAGACCGTAAATCGGAAAATTACTGTTCATTGTCGCTTCCATTAATCCATACAGGATGGCGGGACATAATGCAAACCATGCTTTATTATACGTGAAAACGAATCGATTGCCCGCTGCTTCGGTTTGCTGGACGGATTCGGGGTATTCCGAGGTCAGTGAGCTTACAAAAAACAGTAGAATAAGAAAAAGAACGGTATTCACTCCGAAAGGAACCCACTTGCCCAGCGACGATAAATTCATGCCCATGGGGCCGAGACTGAAGCCAATTCCGTAAGCCATGCCGTACAGCGAAATAAATCGTCCTCTTCGCTCCACCGGACTGCTGCTAACGATCCACAGCTGCGTGCAATAATGCAGCGCACTGTCACCGATACCGACAACGATACGAAGTACAAACCAAACCCAAAGGTAGGGCATCAGCGGAAACAGCAGCGTGGCAAGACCTGCAAACAAAATCCCCGTCATAATGCCTGTTTTATAACCGAATTTCCGAATAGGCTTCTCGATAAAAAACATCGTACTAAACGTTCCCAAATACAAAGCCATTGAATTTAAACCGTTCAGGTCCGAAGATACGCCTCTTTGATCCAACAGGATCGCAAGCAGCGGAAGCAGCAGTCCTTGATTGAAGCCCGAAACAAGTGTTACAAACAGCAAAATCGCGATACGCTTCTTTGAAGGAATCGTGGGTTGAATCATTGTTGTCAAAGACAATCCTCCTAAATCCATGTATGACAGTCATAGGCAAAAGCAAACATTCGGGTATACGAAGCGAAACGCCACATACCGTGAATTACACGGCAGTGGCGTTTCATTGAAACAGCTATTGGAATTCCTCTCAGGAAACCTTATGCTCGATGCGCAGCTTATCCGCAACCATCGCGATGAACTCGCTATTGGTTGGTTTGGATTTGCTGATGTTGATCGTGTAGCCGAAGAGATGGCTGATGCTGTCGATGTTGCCGCGTGTCCATGCCACTTCAATGGCATGACGGATCGCGCGTTCAACGCGGGAAGGCGTTGTTTTGAACTTCTCAGCAATAGCCGGATACAGCGTTTTTGTAATCGCACCTAATATTTCAATGTTGTTATATACCATTGTAATGGCTTCACGCAAATATTGATACCCTTTAATATGTGCCGGCACGCCAATTTCATGAATGATGCTGGTGATGTTCGCATCGAGATTTTTACCTTTTGCAATCGGCACAACATTGGACTTCGAAATTGCAGCCCCGCCTGACGACGCTGTGAACGATGAAGAGATAACCGTTGGATTTCCAACTAGCTGGCGGATACGGTTCGCAAGAATTTCCATATCAAAAGGCTTAAGTATGTAGTAGGAAGCGCCAAGCTGTACCGCCTTTTGCGTAATGTTTTCTTGACCAAAAGCAGTCAACATAATGATTTTCGGCATACTCGGCAGGTTCATTTCACGCAGTCGTTCCAATACGCCAAGCCCGTCCAGATGAGGCATAATGATATCAAGAATCAATACATCCGGGATATCACGCGATTCTTCTAGAATTCTCAGTACTTCTTCACCGTTATAAGCGACCCCGGTAACAACCATATCGTTTTGTTCAGAAATATACTCGGAGAGCAGATTCGTAAATTCACGGTTGTCATCAGCTAACAATACTTCAATTCTTTGCAAGGTATAGTCCTCCTTAGACTCTTTCCGTTTAATGAAATGGTTGAATCGAGCTTGCTTATGTCTGTCTTATTTGCTTGGTTTACATTTTCGACATGGCGAAGTAAATTCCTTCTGTCGAATAATATTTTTCTTTATTTTTAAATTATTCTGTTTTATAATGAAGAATTTATTACAACAACCCTCACATTTCGAACGTTTTCGACAAAGAATGCACAATTGGAGGATGTTCATAAAAAGCAAATATTCTTGTAAGAAAAACAAAAATCTTAAGGGGCTTATGCCGCCTTAAGATTTATGCTTGCTGGTTTGAGCAGAACGCCTGCGTCCTGTAGCATCCATTCGATAAAACAGCCATAACCAGATGTAGGATCATTGACAAACACGTGTGTCACGGCACCGATCAGTTTCCCATCTTGAATGATCGGGCTTCCGGACATTCCCTGTACAATTCCGCCGGTTTGTTCCAACAAACGGCTATCCGTTATTTTGATAACCATTCCTTTAGTTGCTGGGGATTGCTGCCGAGTTACGTGGACAATCTCAACATTAAACCGTTCAACCTTCTGTCCATTAACGACGGTGAGCAGCTGCGCAGGGCCTTCTTTCACTTCTTCTGCAAAAGCGACCGGGACCGTTTGCTCATTGTAGCTGTGAGAAGGCAGTTCTTTCATTTTACCAAAGATTCCAAAGGACGTATTTCGCTCGATATTGCCAAGAACCTTGCTCTCTTTAATAAAATGTGCGCGTTTCTCACCAGGCTCACCGTTTTGGCTTTTATTGATGGATGTTACGTTAGATTGCAGAATTTGCCCTTCGCCGACCTCAATCGGCGTTTGAGTGTCCATGTCGGTTATCACATGCCCTAATGCCCCGTAAACACCTTGGTCTGGTGCATAGAACGTAAGTGTCCCGACACCGGCAGCCGAATCGCGAATATATAATCCGAGACGCCAAGCATGGTCTTCAGCATCGAATACAGGCACCAATTTGGTATCGAACAAGCGGGTGCCGCGTTTGACCGTTAGCTGCAGCGCACGTTTGGCTGTACCCGCTTCCTCTGCCATTTGAGCGACCTTGTGCACTTCGTTGACATATTTACCGTTAATGCGAACAATGAGATCACCTAATTGAAGCTTCGCCGTTTCACCTGGAGATACTTTACTTCCGTTGTCATCAAGTACCTGATGATGCCCGACCACCATAATGCCTGCCGACTTTACTTTAACGCCGATGGTTTGTCCACCTGGAATAACTCGCAAATCAGGCACGACATTCACCCTTACTGTCTTGAATGGAATTTTGCCGAATAATTTCAATTTCATCGTAGTCTCACCGCTGTCTAACGATTGGATCGTAAGCGGCTTATTCAAATTAATTGAAGTTGAACGGTCACGGGATCCATTGATTTGTAACGCATGTGAGTCCGTTGTGACCTGAGCATGTACAGGCATGCCGTAATCTAACTGCTTCAACTGGCCGGAGAACAACCGAACTTCATTCGGAAATGCGGCGAAATGTTGAATAGGAGAGGATAGGCCGAGCAAACAGACAATGGTAACGAGGAATACTCCAAACCACCGCTTCCGCTGATTGGCATTCAATGACTTCACGCTCCCTGCTGCTGAATCGCTTGACGAGAAAGGTGGTTCGCCATTTGCGTACCTTTAAGGTATCCCTGCCCTTATTGTTTTATGTCGCCAAAAACATTCCCCGAATGGGTTCCATTACGCTCCTTTTTGTTTGTAAGCCAAGTCAAGCATTTCTTGCGCATGATGGCGGGTCTTTTCCGTCACTTCCACGCCGCCCAGCATACGGGCCAGCTCCTCAATTCGTGTATTGGAGTTAAGCTCCCTCACCATCGTCGAGGTACGCTCGGAAACGATGGTTTTATTAATTTCATAATGGTGGTCTGCCATGCATGCAACCTGAGGCAGATGTGTAATTGAGAATACCTGGCACTGTGCGGACAGCCTCGACATCTTCTCGGCGATCGATTGTGCAGCACGTCCGCTGACCCCAGTATCGACCTCATCGAAAATCAGCACCGGCACTTCGTCGATCGAAGCAAAAATGGTCTTTAGCGCAAGCATAATGCGTGACATTTCGCCGCCGGAAGCAATTTTACTGATTGGTTTAAGTGGTTCGCCTGGGTTTGGAGCGATCAGAAACGCAGCTTCGTCAATTCCGTTCGGATGCAGCCTATAATGCCCGTCAGACTGGTGCTGTTCCAATTGAACATGAAACGTCGTGCGTTCCATTTGAAGCTGCCTAAGCTCGCTCTCAATGGCCGCAGCAAGCCTTCCTGCAGCATTACGGCGAAGCGAGGAGAGTTGGATTCCAAGTGTTTCGCATTCCTCAAACAGCCTCTCCTGTTCTTTCTGAAGCCGCGCCAAATGCTCGTCCCGGTTTTCGATTTTGTCAGCTTCTGATTGAATGTTAGCCAGATAGGTTATAATATCAGGAATCGTTTCCCCATATTTGCGTTTAAGACTGTTGAGCAAGTCTAACCGGTCGTCAATGAACATGAGCCGCTCCGGATCAGAATCAACGGTATCCCGATAGTCCCTTAGCTGAAACGCGGCATCCTCCAGCTGATAAAAAGCCGACTGCAGCTGTTCCAGGAGAGGATCAAGTACGAGCGGGTCATAATCCCGAATATCCGTCACCCGATTGACGGCTTTACTAATGGCATCCAAGCCTTTATTTCCTTGGACCAGATTATAGGCGTCAGCGGCATAGTCTCTGCGTTTGACGGCGGACATTAGTTTCTGCTTCTCTTCCGCCAACGATTCATCTTCCCCTGCCTTCAGACGAGCGGATGAAATTTCCTCAATTTGAAACCGATATAAATCCAGCATTTGCATATTCTGCCGAGAGGAATCCTCAAGACTCTTCAGGTCATGACGCACCTTGTCATATTGGCGATAAACGGAGCGATAGGCTTCAAGCTTTCCATAAGCGATTTCACCGGCATAGGAGTCAAGCCAATCGAGATGCTTCTCAGTCCGCAGAAGCGATTGATGTTCATGCTGGCCGTGAATGTTAACGAGGCACTCCCCTGCTTCACGAAGCATTGATAACGTAACGATATGTCCATTAATTCGGCTGATGCTCTTGCCTTGGGAAGAAAGCTCCCGTCGTATGACAAGCCCCTCATCGGACGATGCCTGAATTCCGAATGTTTTCAGAATGTACCATACCGGATGGGTCGCAGACAGCTCGAACATAGCCTCAATCTCGGCTTTGTCGCAGCCGTAACGAACAATATCCGATGCGCCTCTTCCGCCTACGACAAGACTGAGTGCATCAATGAGAATGGATTTACCCGCTCCCGTCTCACCCGTCAATACATGAAAACCTTCGTGAAATTTAACAGACACCTGTTCAATAACAGCCAAATTACGAATAGACAGCTCGCGAAGCATAGTTGCTCTCCTCCTTAACGTCGTTCATATCATCGGTTAATTCATTAAGCCAAGCAGACGATCGACGATTTCACTGCTCTGCGATTTCGTCCGGCAAATTAAAAGGATCGTATCATCTCCGCAAATCGTGCCCATGATTTCTACCCATTCCATGTTGTCGATCATCGCGCCGATCGCATTTGCCGTGCCCGGCAAACATTTCATAACAACCAGGTTATCCGTAAAATCGATGTGCAAGAAATGGTCAGACAACGTCCGTTTCAATTTGTGAATGGAATTTGTCCTCGTCTCTTGCGGAATCGAGTATTTATATTTGCCATCCTCGATGGGAACTTTAATTAGCTGCATTTCTTTAATATCGCGGGAGACCGTCGCTTGCGTCACTTGAAGCCCTGCCGTGCGCAGCGATTCCACCAAATCATCCTGTGTTTCAATGATTTCATTATTGATTAACTCGCGTATTTTCATTTGCCGAACACTCTTCATGTTATCCTCCTCAAGTTAGGAACCAAATCGAAATGTGATGGTGCGAATGGATGAATCCTTATGATCCACAAACAATACCCCTTCGCAATTCGGCATCAATAGCGCATATACCAGCAGTCTGTCCCGGACCCCGCTGCCTGTCCAATCTATGGGCATTCGCTCGCGCGCTGTCTTAACAATATAATGTTTGCCATCTTTCTCAGCAATTAAATCGATAAACAATCGGCTGTATAGCGTCGAACCGTCCAAATCAATGGTAAGAGGGATTCGGTACTTGCCGTGTGTGACCTCGTAGCCAGCTTTCTCTAATACCTGTACGTTCACATCATCCTCGCGCACATCCTCCGCTTCACTCAGCAGCAGCTTCGTGTTCATACCCGGCGGTTCATGCAGCCAGCGATAGAAGGCTCGATACAGCCAATATAAGAGTAGACTGCCAGCAATCAACATTACCAGCCAATCACCATAGTTCCCCATGAAAATCCCTCCTGCGCTTGAAAGAGTTACAATAACCATTTCGCGTCCCGGAAGGAATTTCCTCTAGCTGATCACTATTACCAAAAGCGAACATTTGTTTGCTATATTCTTATCTTATCAAAAAATCTTAATTTCGCAAGTGGTTTATACCAATTCATTACCCCGCGATCAAAAAAAGCCTTCCAGATCGGCCTTAAGCCGAACTGAAAGACTTATTCTCCCCCAATAGCGACCTATACGCTCTTGGTATCTTGCGCGAATGTTCCGGAAGCTTCCTGTACCAGTGCGGCAATAGTATCAGCATCTGGTGGAATATTAACTTGGCCCGGCGACCAGATCATGTGGGCGAGAAATTCAATGTTTCCTTCTCCACCGGTAATCGGCGAAAACGTTAGACCCTTCAAGGCGTATCCTTCGCCCGCTGCAAAGCCGAGCACTTGCTCCAGTACCTCGCGATGCGTGCTCGATTCTCTCACTACGCCTGATTTACCGACCTTCTCCCGCCCAGCCTCGAACTGCGGCTTGATTAAGGCAACGATTCCCGCACCCGGCTGCAGCAGCGTGCCGAGCGTCGGCAGGATCAATTTCAAAGAAATAAAAGAAACGTCGATGGTGGCAAACGTAGGCTGCGGTCCTTTCAAATCCTCGGGAACCGTGTAGCGGAAATTAGTACGCTCCATGACATCGACCCGCTCATCCTGCCGGAGTGACCAATCGAGCTGATTGTAGCCGACATCCAGTGCATAGACGTAAGCGGCTCCATTCTGAAGCGCGCAATCCGTAAAGCCGCCCGTGGATGCGCCGATGTCAAGCATGACGGCTCCTGCAAGCTGAAGGCCGAAGTGTTTAATGGCTTTCGCAAGCTTCAGCCCGCCTCGGCTGACATAAGGATGGAGGGCACCTTTCACGGTAATGGAGGCCGTTCTTGGCACCTTCATGCCGCTCTTCTCGATCCGTTCTCCGTCGACGATAACCAAGCCCGCCATTAAAGCTGCTTTGGCCTTCACGCGGCTGTCGTAATACCCCTGCTCCACGAGCAGAATATCAATTCGTTCTTTTGCAATCGTCATCGCTTAAGCTTCTCCTGCTTCCTATACCTGACCGGGCACACGTTTACGGATCCGCGGAAGCAGCGCCTTCACCTCAGCAGCGGCGCGCTCCGCCGTCAATCCGACTTCCTGGCGCTGTTCCTTAATCGAGCCATGCTTTACGAATACATCGGGCACGCCCAAAAGTCGAACATGCATGTCATGCTTGCCGCGAAGCGCATAAAATTCCAACACCGCACTGCCGAGGCCGCCCAACTCGGAGCCTTCTTCAATGACCAGAACAGGAAGCCCTTCTTCCGCGATCTGGAGGAGCATCGCTTCATCAAGCGGTTTAATGAAGCGAGCATTGACGATTCGTACGTTCAAGCCTTCACGCTTCAGTATATCCGCAGCCTCTTCGGCAACCTGAATCATCGGGCCGACTGCTGCTATGATAGCGGAATCGCCTTCGCGAAGCGTTTCCCACGTGCCGAACGGGATGGGTTTCATTTCTTTCTCGACCGTCACCCCAAGACCGTTAATACGCGGATAGCGGATCGCGATCGGTCCGTCGTCGTAATCGATCGCCGTCTTCATCATTCGACGAAGCTCATTCTCGTCCTTCGGCATCATAATAGCAATATTCGGAATATGGCGAAGGAACGGGATATCGTATACGCCTTGATGCGTTTCGCCGTCGCCGCCTACAAAGCCCGCACGGTCGATTGCAAACACGACATTTGCGTTATGCCGGCAAATATCATGCACGACCTGGTCATATGCACGCTGGAGGAAGGTCGAATACACAGCGAAGATCGGTTTCATGCCCTCCATCGCCATCGCGGCGCACATCGTGGCCGCATGCTGCTCGGCGATCCCTACGTCCACCATACGATTCGGATACTTCTCTGCGAATTTCACCAATCCGGAGCCCCCGGCCATCGCTGGCGTTACCGCAATAATCCGTTTATCCTCCTCCGCCAAATCCATCAGCGCCTCGCTGAACACCTCAGTGTACATCGGGGGGCCAACAGCCTTGAGCATTTGGCCGGATTCGATTTTATACGGAGAAGATACGCCATGCCACTTGAAGGAATCCGCTTCGGCCGGCGAGTAGCCCTTGCCTTTCACGGTGATGACATGCACGAGCACAGGACCTGGCACGCGGCTGGCCTGCTCAAGTAAATCCATCAGTTGAGGAAGATCATGCCCATCGACCGGCCCCAAATACGTAAAGCCGAATTGCTCGAACAAGATTCCGCTCATGAGCAAATACTTTACGCTGTCTTTGAGCCGCTCGGCCGTTTTGGCCAGTTTGCCGCCGATCGCGGGAATTTTGTTCAGCAGCTGGTTTAATTCTTCCTTTGCCTTCTGGTAATGCCGGTCCGTTCTGATTTTACCCAGATAATGATGAAGCGCGCCAACGTTTGGTGCAATCGACATCTCGTTGTCGTTAAGAATGACCATCAGGTTCTTCTTCTCGTGCCCGATATGGTTCAAGGCTTCGAGCGCCATGCCCCCTGTCAACGCGCCGTCTCCTATGACGGCAACGACTTTGTTCTTCTCACCCTTCGAATCCCTGGCAAGCGCCATGCCCATCGCAGCGGATAAGGACGTGCTGCTGTGGCCGGCCTCCCATACATCATGCGGACTTTCGGAGCGATTGATGAACCCGCACAATCCTTTATATTTACGCAACGTATCAAACTGATCCCTGCGGCCGGTCAAAATTTTATGAACGTACGATTGATGCCCTACGTCAAAAATAAATTTATCTTTAGGACTATCGAACAAATAGTGCAGCGCCAGAGTGAGCTCAACAACTCCCAGGTTTGGAGCGAGATGTCCACCCGTCGCCGACAGCTTCTCAATCAGAAAGGTGCGGATTTCAGCCGCAAGCTCCTCCAATTGCGCGATGGAGAGGGTTTTCAAATCATTGGGCTCATTGATATGTTCCAGCAACACGATAATTCCTCGCTTTCCCGGCGTATAATCCCGTGGTCCATTAAACGTCAAATGTGGCTAAATTATAACATACATTGCGGCAGAAGCCCAAGGCAGTTCGTGCTAATGGTCCCTGCGCATCAAATATTCCGCGATGTCATGCAGCGTATCCGGCATTGCCAGCTTCGCATCGGCCAGCGCCTGCTTCGCTTCCCCGGTCAACTGCTCCACGAGAGCTTCGCTCTTCTCAAGGCCGATGAGATATGGATAAGTCACCTTATGCTGCTCCACATCACTCTGGACGGGTTTGCCCAATTTGGCTTCATCGCCGATCAAGTCCAAAATATCATCTTGAATTTGAAAGGCCAGCCCAAGCTTCCGCGCGAACAGCTGGAGCGCATCCAGCTGCTGCGGCGCCGCTCCGCCGATCCGGGCGCCGGCCAGCACGGAAAACACGATCAAGTCGCTCGTCTTGTGCAAATGGATGTATTCCAGCTCCTCCAGCGACGTAACCCCTTGCTCGCCGAGTATATCGGCTGCCTGACCGCCGACCATGCCGGGAGCACCCGCAAGTCTGGCCAGGTCCGCGATAATCGCGAGCGCAGCCTCAGGAGGGGCCCCAAGTCCGGCTGCACGGGTCACTGCATAGAAAGCATGCGTCAGCAGTCCATCCCCGGCCAGGATTGCCATCGCCTCTCCATAGACCTTGTGGTTCGTCGGCTTGCCGCGGCGATAATCATCGTTATCCATCGCGGGCAAATCGTCATGGATCAGCGAATACGTATGAATCATCTCGATTGCGCAAGCAACGGGCATTGCGATCTCTCGGGCACGTTCCTGCTGTTTGACCGCCTCCGCCGCACTCAGCACGAGAATTGGCCGAAGGCGCTTGCCGCCGGCTTCCAGAGAGTACATCATCGACTCTCTAAGCGCAGGCGGAATATCCCATTCTTCCGGAATGGATGCTTTTAAAGCCGCTTCGATTTCCAATACGGAACGTGCCAAGTAGTCTGCGAGTGCAAGAGAAGTTCTCACGTTTATTCCCCTTTGTCCTCGTTTGCCGGTGCAAACGGTTTTCTATGTAAGCCGTTCTCGGTCTCGATCAAGACTTCGATCTTCCGCTCGACTTGCTCCAGCTTGGAGCCGCACAGCTGCGAAAGCTTCATCCCCTCCTGAAACAGCTCGATGGCCGTCTCGAGCGGGACATCGCCGCTCTCGAGCTTGCTCACGATGCCTTCCAGGCGTTCCATCGCAGCCTCGAAGCTAATCTCTTCTTTTTCTTTCTCCTTTTCCTTGGCAGCCATACCTACGCCTCCCCTTTCAATCCCCATACCTGACATTCAAGCTGTCCGTCGGCAACTTTAACTTTCACGACGTCGCCGAGCTGCACGTCCGCGACCGATTTCACCAGTTTCTTCTCTTGCTCGTCATATACTAAACTATACCCTCTTGACATGACTTTAAGCGGGCTAAGCGCATCGAGCTGACGCATGGAAGCCAGCAGCTCCGTTCGGCGCTCCTTCAAGCTTCCGGACATCGCTGCTTCCAGCCTGGCAGAGATCTGCTGCAGCTGTTTGGAAGCTTGGTTGACCTTGGCGCCGGGGTGCATGCGCAATAGAGTCGTATTGAGATTCCCAAATCTCTCTCGGCTGCGTTCCGCGGCACGAAGCGCTCGGAATTGAAGACGATCCTGAAGCACGTCAAGACGTTCCGCATGCTGCAGCACGTATTTGCGCGGATTTAGGAATACAGGCGATCGCCGCAAACGCACAAGACGTTCCTTTCGATTCTGCACGGTCATCCGAAGCATTTGAACTAGCCGCGATTCCATCTGCGCTAGCTTGGATTTCACCTCTTGGACGCTTGTAACGGCAAGCTCTGCAGCAGCCGTCGGCGTAGCCGCGCGAAGATCTGCCGCAAAATCGGCAATCGTGAAATCCGTCTCATGACCGACCGCCGAAATAACGGGAATCGCAGAGCCGGCGATGCTTCTCGCGACAGCCTCTTCATTAAAAGCCCAAAGCTCCTCCAGTGATCCGCCGCCCCGGCCAATTATTAATACGTCGACTTCGCCTAATCGGTTCATCGCTTCGATGGCTTTCACGATTGAAGGCGCGGCTCCCGTTCCCTGTACGAGCACGGGAAAAAGAAGCACCGGCACGGAAGGGTGTCGGCGCTGCAGCGTAATGAGTATGTCTCGGACAGCGGCTCCAGTAGCAGATGTAATAACGCCGATCGCTTTCGGAAACGGCGGAATCGACCTTTTGCGGGCAGCATCGAACAGTCCTTCATCTTGAAGCTTGCGTTTCAGCTGCTCATAGGCCAGATAGAGACTCCCGATTCCGTCCGGCTGCATGGCCGTACAGTAGAACTGGTAGTTTCCGTCGCGCTCGTACACCGAAATGTTGCCGCGTGCCATCACCTTCGCGCCTTCTTTCGGAATAAAGGGCAGTCGTTGGTTGTGGGAGGCAAACATAATGCATTTGAGCCGGCTGTCCTTGTCCTTCAGCGTAAAATACATATGACCGCTGGAATGATGCGTAAAATTCGAAATTTCTCCGCGCAGCCAGATATCGTTCAACAGTTCGTCCGATTCCAGCTTCATTCCGATGTATCGGTTAATTTCTTTAATCGAAAAAATACGCGTTCGGTCTGCCATCAGGTGATGCTCACCCCTTGATTGCGTGTTGTTGTTTCGCGGCCTTCAGCGTATTCTGCATCAGCATCGTAATGGTCATCGGTCCTACGCCGCCTGGAACCGGCGTGACGTAGCCGGCAACGTCCAGCACATCCTCGTAATCCACATCGCCTGCAAGCTTGCCGTCAGCAAGGCGGTTGATGCCCACGTCGATAACAACGGCGCCGGGCTTCACAAATTGACGTCCGATCGCTTTCGCTTTGCCGATTGCGACTACGAGTATATCTGCTGATTTCGCAATTTCAGCCATATTGTCTGTCCGGGAATGACAGATCGTTACGGTTGCATGCTCCCGAAGCAGCAGCATGGATACCGGCTTGCCGACGATATTGCTGCGTCCGATGACGACGGCATGTTTGCCGGCAATTGTAATGCCTGTCCGTTTAATGAGTTCAATAACGCCTGCAGGCGTACATGGGAGAAGACTGTCATCCCCGATCACGAGATTCCCGACGCTGACGGGATGGAAACCGTCTACGTCCTTCGCCGCGCTGATCGCGTCGATGACAGCTTTCTCGTCGATATGCTTCGGCAGCGGAAGCTGCACAAGGATGCCATGGATCGAGCTTTGGTGATTCAACTTATCAATCAACGCGAGCAATTCATCTTGCGAGGCTGAACCGTCCAAGCGATGGACTTCGGAATAGAAGCCAAGCTGCTGGCAGGCTTTTTCTTTGCTGCCGACGTACACTTTCGATGCGGGATCCTCGCCTACGAGCACGACCGCAAGTCCGGGCGTAATGCCTTGCGCCTTCAATTTCGACGTTTCTTCGCCGATTTCAATACGGATTGCATCGGAAATCGCTTTGCCTTCAATACGCTCTGCTATCAATGGAATCACTCCTATTATGTATAGCCCCAAAGGGCAAAATTATCGTAAACCCCCTAGTACCCGGAGGTTCTAAGGGGCTTCCATCGCTCTGAATTGCGGTGCTTTATGCTTTTGGCTTCAGTTCATCGAGTGCGGTAAGCAGCCGCCCCAGGACCCCGTTGACGAACTTACCGGACTCATCGGTGCCAAAATGCTTCGCCAGCTCGATCGCTTCATTAATGATCGCCTTCGGCGGCGCATCATCGCGAAATACGAGCTCGTAGCAGGCGAGACGCAAAATCTGCCGGTCAACCCTTGAGAGCCGATCCACCTGCCAGCCCGTCAAATAACGCTGAAGCATATCGTCGATCGCTGCCTTATGTTCAACCACGCCTTGAATGAGCTCGCGCATGTAGGCATCAATTACAGCGACATCCGCTGCATTCGCTTCGATCTCGTTCTCCGTATGCACTTCTTCCACAAGCATGTCCACTGCGGAAGCTGTCGTCGCCTCTTCATTCATTTCCATTTGGTACAAGCTTTGTACCACGATTTCCCGTGCTAACCTTCGTTTCATGTGTCCTCCTGACCGTCCCTCAAAAAGAATTACTTCACAAAATATGATCTCCTCCCTGCCCCGAACAGATGCCGCATTGTCCGGGGTACGGAGGAGACCATAGTACTATTTGAACGGCCGCCAGCGTTCTGTCAGCCATTCCGTTAAGCGCCCCCATGGTATTAGAGGACCGCTCTGTTCATCTTTCATTTTGCCGACCGTATAGCCTACCCATAACAGGAGTCCGAAAAACAGCATATCCCAAAAACCGACGATAAAATAAAGAAGTCCAAGAATGATACCTACTGCCACGCCGGCGATCCGACCACCATGGGTTGTCCAGATTTCCTTCCACATCGGCATCACCCCTATTCTACACGACTTTTAAAGTTAGCGGTTTGGATGATGTTCGCCACATACACAGAGACAACCGCGACAGGGATGCCCGTAATCTCCTCCACATGGGATTTGACCGCGCGCTGCATATCCTCCGTCAACGTCGGAATGGAGCTTTCACCGTCTGCAATCGCACGAAGCGACACTTCGATGCCCGCTTCGCCGATGCGAATACGCGCTTTCAAATCTTTCACGCCGCGCTGGCGTCCAGCTGCTTTCAGCGCCAAGTTCTCCACCGTATCAATTGAAATCCGAATATCACCGAACTCCGTCCGCTGGTCAATAGACGGCGCGGATGCATTGCTGCGTCTTAGCGAAACATAGAAGAAACGAAGACTGATCAGAAACACGACAACCGCGACCGTTACAACCGTCAGCTGCAGCCAGCGCATTTCACCGCCGTACAGGTTATGAACCAGATTGCTCAGCCACTCTTCCGGGAACCAGTAGAGGCCCGCACTGAACGCGATAACCGCTGCTGCGCCAATGGCAAGGCTGTATAGAAATAACAGGAACTTGTCCAACACTCTAATCAACGAGAGATTCCTCCTTGGAGCGGATGAGAAGAACAGGTTGTACCCGTCTTCATGGAGCGGACTAGATAAAACCCCCTAGCGCCGAGCGGCAAGCCCAACCACTAGGGGGTATGGTTCGTTCTTTACATTCGCGGCCCTTATTTCAGGCGGGTAGCAGGTTCTTCCTCTTCCGGCTTCTCCGCAATTTTGAAATGAACGTCATGGATATGAACGTTCACCTCTACAACATGGAGACCAGTCATCATTTCAATCGACCGCTTCACGTTGTTCTGAATTTCCGAAGCAACCTCTGGAATGCGGTTTCCATATTCCACAATGATGGAGACATCAACTGCCGCTTCGCGTTGACCGACCTCGACTTTAACGCCTTTGGACAAATTTTTGCGACCCAGAAGCTCGGCAATGCCGCCGGCGAATCCGCCGCTCATGCCTGCTACGCCTTGAACTTCAATTGTCGCAAGACCAGCAATGATTTCAATGACTTCGGGTGCGATTTGAATAGTGCCCATGTCTGTTTTCTCATAGTCCGCTGCGAGCGTACTCATGGTTATCCTACACCTCCCGTAAAGTTGCGTGCCTTCAGCCGCCAGCCGATAGCTTATCCGCTTCTTATTCCTATACTATAGCATTCTGGCGGAAATATGACAAACCATGCAGATCTTATGCCCGGCCTACTCTTGAAGCGATTCTTCCGGATGATTGACATCATAATCCTCAAGGAATTTAATATCAAAATTACCCTTCAGAAACTTCGGATGATTCAGAAGCTTCATGTGGAACGGGATCGTCGTGCGAATGCCGTCGATGGCAAATTCCGCTAGAGCCCGCTTCATCCGTGCGATCGCATCCTCGCGGGTTGCCCCCCAAACGATGAGCTTAGCAATCATAGAATCATAGTGCGGCGAGATCGTATAGCCGGGGTATGCGCTGCTGTCCACGCGCACGCCTAAACCACCCGGCGGCAAATAAAATTGAATTTGACCCGGAGACGGCATGAAGCCACGCTCGGAATCTTCCGCATTGATACGGCATTCAATCGCCCAGCCGTTGATTTTCAGGTCGATCTGCTTAAAGGAAAGCGGGTTGCCCTCTGCCACGGAAATCATCTCTTTAATGAGGTCGACGCCGGTAATCATTTCCGTCACGGGATGCTCCACCTGAATACGAGTGTTCATCTCCATAAAGTAAAAATTACCGTCAGGACCAAGCAGGAACTCGAGCGTTCCGGCTCCGGAGTAGTTAACCGCCAGCGCGGCGCGTACCGCAGCCTGACCCATCCGTTCGCGAAGAGCCGGACTGAGCACCGGACAAGGCGCTTCTTCAAGAAGCTTCTGACGGCGGCGCTGGATCGAGCAGTCGCGCTCGAACAGATGCACCGCATTGCCGTGCTTGTCCGCCATGATTTGAATTTCGACGTGCTTCATGCCCGTCAAATATTTCTCCAGATATACGCCGGCGTTGCCAAACGCCTTCTGCGCTTCCTGCTGCGCCGTCGTAATTTGGGCGATCAGCATTTCCTCGTTCTCGGCAATCCGGATACCCTTGCCTCCGCCGCCGGCGGTTGCTTTAATGATGACCGGGTAACCGATTTCGCGCGCAACGCGAACGGCATCATCAAGATCTTCGACAAGACCGTCCGAGCCTGGAATAATCGGCACGTCAGCGAGTTTCATCGTCGATTTGGCGACGGCTTTATCGCCCATTTTGCTAATGGCTTGCGGCGACGGTCCGATAAAGGTTACGTTGCAGGACTCGCAGATTTCCGCGAAATCCGCATTCTCTGCCAGAAATCCGTAGCCGGGATGAATGGCATCGCAGTCCGTAAGCGTTGCGACGCTCATGATGTTAGTCAAGTTCAGATAGCTGTCCTTGGAGAGAACAGGCCCGATGCAATATGCTTCATCCGCGAGACGGACGTGAAGGGATTCACGGTCGGCCTCGGAATAGACGGCAACGGTGCCGATGCCGAGCTCGCGGCAGGCGCGAATAATACGTACGGCGATTTCTCCTCGGTTGGCAATCAATATTTTATTGAATTTCACGGTAATCGCTCCTCTCGTGTCCATTGGATCCCGGTGTCTTCCGATTCGGAATCTCTTACTCCGGCTTCACAAGGAACAACGGTTGTCCGTATTCGACGAGTTGTCCATTCTCAACAAGAATTTCAACGATCTCCCCGCGTACCTCAGCTTCAAGCTCGTTCATGAGCTTCATCGCTTCGAGGATGCAGACGATAGACTTATCGTTGATCCGGTCGCCGACGTTCACAAACGGCGCCTTGTCTGGGGAAGAGGCACGATAGAATGTACCGACCATCGGCGAAACGATAGCATGATAGTTGTCTCTTGCGGATGCCTGCGGAGCCTCGGCGGCAGGAGCAGCGGCCGGTTGGATTGCGCCAGCCGGAGCTTGATAAGCCTGCGTATATGTAGGAATAGGCGCGGCTTGTACATTTACCACTTCCGTTTTACCGGGCTTGCGGATCAACAGGCGTGCGCCTTCGTTTTCAATTTCGAGTTCATGGACCGAAGTCCCGTCAACCAGCTTGATCAATTCTTTAATCTCGCTCAGCTTAAACATCGTTTCACTCCTAAAAGTTTTTGCATCCTTACTTGCAGGACGCTTGAAGTCATTCGTATGTAAGCGCTGTTTGCACACATAAGAAAGCGGTGCAAATTACTAAACCTGCACATACCACATCTATTATAGCATAAAGGGAGCGGAACACGAACCCATTTTTTACGTAATCTCAATGGAAAAAAGCCCCAGACTGCCGGAAATCCGGCGTCCGAGGCTCTATGTCTGCTTATTTGACGAATTGAATCGTCAGCTGATCCGGCGTCAAGTTAAGCTCCTTCATTGCCATCGTGAGAATGCTGTCGGCTTGGCTGCGCTCGAGCTTGTCGCTTTGCACAACGACTTTGAAATGATTCGCTGCATCCGGCACGACAGCCGCATTGCCGAACTGCTTGGACAGCTCTTCCTCGAGGCTCGTAATCTTCGCGCTCTTATCTTCGAGCAAGCTCAGCTGGTCCATGGAAGCTGCTGCATCCTTCTCGGACTGCTTCGTATCGGAGACTTTGCCGAGCAGCTTATCGTATTCTTCATAGTATTGCTGGTCGCGCTTCGCCTGCATCTGGCTGAACACGCTTGCGCTTATTCCACCCGCGGCATCCAGCTGATCGAGCACTTCTTGATCGGTTTTATCCGTTGCTGCCGTCGTATCGGCCGCGTCCTTCGTCGTATCCGCACTGTCTTTATTACCCGCTCCGTCCTCCGTTTGCGCAGCGTCGCCGCCGCCATCCTTCGTGACCTCGTCCACGATGATGGCATTATTGCCGGATGCATTGCCCGATGCTTCCGTCGCATCACCCTTCGCGCCCGACTGCTTCGTGCCGTCCGTCGTGACGATATCGTTCGTCGTACTGACGTCTTCGGTAAACAGGTAGTATGCCGATAAAATGACCATCAGGCTTAGCATGGATACGAGCCAAATCGTTTGCCGTTTGTTGTTCATGAATAAACAGCCTCCCTTTTCGTTGTCCAAATGGATTTATTGATACTTGTGCGGCACAACCGAAATTCGATTGACTGCAACGTTGAGCCCTTTCTCGACGGCGTCAGTGATAAGCCGTCTGACCGTGCCGTTCTCGGCACCCTTCGCAACGATGAGCACGCCCCGTATTCGGGGCTGTATACGCTTCGTAATGATGGGCGAGCTTGATCCGCCCGTATCGTAGAGCACCACTTTGCCGCCTTTCGTGATCGAAGTGATGCTTCGCTTACCGCCGTTCTTATCGGTTTCGTTCGTGATCTGCTGCGATTCGTTCTCGTCGATCTGAACGGTGACCTCTTCCGTCGAGTCAACCGTCACCAACACGTCGACTGCTCCGACGCCAACGATTTTCTCTAAAATCTCTTTCAGCCTTGCTTCCAGCGGCTGCTCGATCGCGTCAAAGGAAGAGGTGTCCGCGTTGTCCTTGCCTAAGAGCGCCGGCGCGCTGGGAGGCTCGTTCTGCGATGTCTGCTGCTGATCGGACGGTACCTTCTGGTATGTGAGAAATGAATTCATCAGCATGAGCACCGCTCCGATTCCGCCGATGATGAGCAGCCAGCGGAGCGTCCTGATCCGTTTCGGCCCCCCCTGCCCCTTGCCGACGGTCGACTCCAGCCCATCCAGCCATTTGGCCAACGCCGTTCTCCCCTTTCCCTATTGAGCGGCAGCCGAATCCCCCGCCTGTTCCTGTATGTCAACGATTGCCGGATTGACGGACCAGCCTTCCTTCAGAACATCCAGTACCGCATTAGCAGCGGCGCCTGCAACCGGCCGAGCCTCTGCCTCTTTATGCGATGCCGGGGCTTGCACGGGCTCCACGGTCACAGTCACAGCTTCAACATCCGCTACCGACTCCGCCGTTGCTCCTTCTTGCGATTGTCCAGCGGATTCCTCATCCTTGTTAGCCGCTAACGTAACGATGACGCCGCTAAGCTGCGAAGGTTGTCCGGACGAATCGCTCACCAGCCTTACCGATACCGACGCTACCCGGAGCCCCGTCCGCTGCTCGATGCCTGCCTTC
The DNA here is from genome assembly GCF_019431355.1 of Paenibacillus sp. R14(2021). NCBI lineage: Bacteria > Bacillati > Bacillota > Bacilli > Caryophanales > Paenibacillaceae > Paenibacillus > Paenibacillus sp. R14(2021). The sequence goes on along the minus strand of NZ_CP080269.1, from coordinate 175,576 downwards.
ATATCGCCGGCCAGCTTCTGCGCAGCCAGCTCGGAAGCCGAGGCCGCCTGCTTCTTCTGCAGCGCCTTAGCGCCGTCTTGGATATCCTGCAGGCTTGGCATGTGGTACTCTTTAGCCGATTCGGCTTGAATCCAATGTTCGACTTCCTCGTCCAGCCTTGCGCTGAAATCGCCCTGAAGCAAGCGGATGATCGGCGTAAGAATCGTCAGCAAGATGATCAAGCCGGCGACAAGCCTAACATAGCGCTGCATGGATTTGTTCGGCAGCAGCAAGTCGATGAAGCCTGCCAGCAGCACGACTGCTATGATCTGCTGAAGCCATACCGCAAGCCAAGTCAGCATGCTATCGCCTCCGGTTTTTCGCTACTTGATCATGATCGCTGCATTGCCCGCCGTTAGAATGATCGTGATCGCCAGGAAGAACATGAGGCCAACAGCGGCAAGAGCGGCGAACACATAAATTAGCGTCTTGCCGATCGTTTGCAGGCAGTTCACGATGGGGCTGTCCCCGAGCGGCTGCATGATTGCCGCAGATACGTTGTAGATCAGCGCCAGCGTGAGGATCTTGACCGCCGGGAATGCGCAGAGGAACAATATGATCACTACGCCCGCAAGCCCGATTGCGTTCTTCACCAGCATGGACGCCGAGATGACCGTATCCGCCGCATCGGAGAAGGTTCGTCCGATAACCGGCACGAAGTTGCCTGTCACAAACTTAGCTGTCCGCATCGTTACGCCGTCCGTTACGGAACCCGTTGCGCCCTGCACCGAAATGACGCCAAGGAATACGGTAAGCATGACGCCCATTACTCCGACGCTGAAGCTGCGAAGCACATTGGCCAGCTGCGTGACCTTGAACCTGTCCGATATGGAGCTGGCGATATGCAGCACGGCCGAGAAGAACAGCAGCGGAAACACCAGCGTGTAGATGACCGTGCCGACGGCATGAATCATGAACACAATGAGCGGATGCAGCACCGTTACCGTCACCACGCTTCCCATAGTAGCCAGCAGCGTCAGCAGGAGCGGCACCATCGCCATCATGAACTGAATCATCCCCGTGATGGCATCCTTGGCGTAGCCGATCGCAACGTTGAAGCTGTTGACCGCAAGCACGATCATCACCATGTAGGTGATACTGTACGCCACTTTGCTGACGGCATTTCGCTCGAAAGCCGTCTGCATCGTTTCCAGCATCATGCTGAATACCGTGAGGATGACGATCGTAACGAGCAGCTTGCCGTTATACAAAATTTCATGCAATACGTAGCGAAGCAGGCCTGCGAGCACCGTGGTCAGCTTCAGCCCTTTCCCGCCGGGCATAATCATCTCCGCGAAGCTCGGTACGTCGCGGTCGGGGAAGAACCCGCCGTAATCCTTCATCAGCTTGTTCCAGTAATTCTCGACATTCTGCGTGTCGATGCCCTGCAGCTGCTCGTTCGTGATTTGCTTGTTCACGGCATCGGCATTTCCGCCGCCCGAGACAGAAGCAGGCTCATCCGCCGTGTGGGCGGCTTCCTGGGAAATTCCATCAGCCGGATCGGCCATAGCCATGACTGGCATAATCAGCAGCAGTCCCCACAGAAGCACAGCCTGCAGGACCATGAAACGAACGAAGCGCTGACGCATGCTGCTTCAACTCCCTATTGGCAGTAAACCTAATACGGTTTCGACGATGACGCTGATGATGGGCACGGCCAGCATTAGAATCAGTATTTTACCGGCAAACTCGATCTTGGACGCTATGCTTTCCTGCCCTGCATCCCGTACGATCTGCGAGCCGAACTCCGCGATGTAGGCGATTCCGATGATTTTCAGTATCGTCTTCAAGTAAATCGACGGGATGCCCGATTTGTCGGCGAGCTGCTCCAGTACACCGATGACCGTTTCGATTTTGCCAATGACGAACAAGAAAATGAAGAGTCCCGTAAAGGCCGCTAGCAGAAACCCGAACATCGGTTTCTGTTCACGAACAACGAGCACCAGCACAGTCGCAATAAGGCCAAGCCCGACGATTTGAATGATTTCCAACTTCTACTCACCTGCCCTGCGGCGAATCGCAGCCGTCGCCATCATTGAAACAAGAAGATCGTTTTGATTTCTTGAAACAAATCGTTCAAGAGCCGGACGACCATGAACAAGACGACGACAAACCCGATTAACGTTACCCAGTGCGCCATATCTTCTTTGCCCATTTGCTTCAAAACGGTATGAATCATGGCCGTAATAATGCCGATTCCGGCGATTTGAAAGATGGCGCTGACATCAATATTCATGCTTCCGGCACCCCGCTAAAGAATCAAAATGACGACCAGCGCAGCTGTGAGAACACCTAAGCTCCTCCACATCTTCACATACCGCACGCCATCATGCCGTGCCGCGTCTTCTTCCAAATGCAGCTGCTGCATCGCAAGCTTCAGATGTTTCATCTGGTCCTCGCGGTCGCTGATACCAAGATTCGTCCCCAGACGAACTAGCGCAGCCTGTTCCGGCTGCCGCATTGCCGTATGCGGCCAAATGCTTAGCACCGCGGCCTCCCAGCTCTCGCGGAAGGTAAGCTCCTTCAATTCGGAGAGCCGCCGGATGACTTCCTTCAGCAGCGATGAAGCCGGTTCGGGCATCGTTGCAGCACACCGGGCAATCGCTTCCGGAAGCGGCGTGTAGCCGTACCCGATTTCGGTTTCCAGCCGCTGAAGCGCGTGAATCAGCTGCCTGATTTGGTTCGGACGCGCGGCGTAACGCGAAGCTTGCAGCAGACCGATCATCGTGCCGGCAAACAGAATGAGGGCCGCGCCAATGAGTTTAACCAACACCTTCGCCTCCTATGACCGTTGTCGGTTCCCTTGCCGCCGGTGCCCGGAACGCCGATGCTGCCGGCAGAACGCGGCTGATGAAGCCGGACCCGCTGCGCTGGAGCTCCACGCACAAATGGAAGGCCCCTGCCTCCAGCAGACGGCCGAGCACAGGGCGGGCGCGGGCATCGGCGGCATCCTTGGCATGCGCGGTCGCGATTACCGCAACGCCGGCGTGGCTGGCATCCAGAATTGCCGCTGCATCCTCTTCGCGGCCGATCTCATCGACGATCATCACGTCCGGCGACATGGAACGAAGCATCATCATCATCCCTTCCGCTTTGGGACAGGCATCGAGCACATCGGTGCGCGGCCCTACATTGAACGTCGGGACACCCCGTACGCAAGCGGCGATCTCTGAACGCTCGTCTATAATGCCGACTTTGCGCCCAGGCCAATTCGCCGCTGCATTCATTCCCCAGGCGCCGCTGCTGACCGCCCTTGCCAGATCCCGCACAAGGGTTGTCTTCCCCTGCTGCGGCGGGGCGATTACGAGCGTAGAGTGAACAGATTTCCGCTTGGGGTCGAGCAGCTTCGGCAGCAGCCCCGACGCCGCACCGATGACCTCTCGTGCGATTCGAACATTGAACGCAGCAATATCTCGGATACCGCGGACATGGCCCCCTTCCAGCACCGTGCGGCCGGCCAGTCCGATGCGATGTCCGCCGGCGACCGTGATGTAGCCCCGGCGCAGCTCTTCCTCCATGGCATACAACGAGTGGTTCGAGATTCGTTCCAGCATTTTGCGGCAAACTTCCGAAGACGGCTTGTACGCTTCATCAGGATGCTCCAGCAGAATGCCGGACGGTGACAGAAACGAAAACCCATGCGCCGTGCTGATCTCCAGCGGGCGGCCTTCCCGGATGCGAATCTCCTCGAGGTCATCCTTTATTCGCTCCGGGACCCTGCTAAGCAAATCCGCCAGTTCGGACGGCAGCAAATGCAGCACTCGTTTAAGCATCCGGCAATCCCTCCCGCTTTCTTCGTTCGCCGTCATCTGCACGACAGCTTGCTAGATTGATAGGCATGTCCTTCTTTGTTTCCCATTGTATGCGGACAAGCGGCGCGTTATGCCCACTCTACTTCTTCAGCGCGCCTACCAAAATGCAGGCTACGCCTCCGACAATCCAGAGCATTTTGCCGTAAGATAATTTATCCGACAGCCCTGCAAGCCCGATAGTCGTCGTCGAAATCAGCACAAGCGGCCCAACCAGTGCCAGCGACGAGTTGACGATAATCGCCTTATCGATTTGATTGAGTCTCAGCATGAGAAGCGCGGCCATGATCTCGAGCGTGCCTGAGAACATACGCAGCGTCGCCATGCTAAGCACGATTTTGTTAAACATATCCCTCTCCCTCACTTTCCGTCATTTAATCACGCAGCAGGCTTCTATCGCTAGCGAAACGGCTCTATTACAGCCTATGCGGGCCTGTCTATCTTTCATTCTCACAATATGGGCATATGCCTGACACTTGTCGCACCGTCTTTGGGCACTCTGCATATATTGCTGTGGAAACGCGGAAACGAAAAGGAATGCGAGGAGATATCATGAGATCAATTTCTCAGGCAGCTTGGCCTGCCGTATTGCAAGACCCGAGCGGACAGCGCGACCAAACGAGCTATTCGTCTGACGGACGCAAGGGGCACGGAACAGCCGTACGCGGGCAGACCATGGTCATTGATAAAGGGCTCGGACGCAACGCCTTCTCCGACCTGTTGGAAACCGCAGCAGGCTATATGGACTGTATTAAATTCGGCTTCGGAACCGCCCCTCTCTATCCGACAGACCTGCTGCTGGCCAAAATCGAGCTGGCTAAACGATGCGGGCTGACCGTCATGCCTGGAGGTACGCTCCTCGAAACGGCCGTTCAGCAAAATGTGATCCCTGCTTTTTTCCGCACGGTTTGCCGCATGGGCTTTAACGGCATCGAGGTATCGGACGGCACGATTGAGCTGAGTCGCAAGCTCCGCACCGAGCTCATTCAAGAGGGCATCCGAAACGGGCTGCATGTCGTCACGGAATACGGCAAGAAGCTGACGGGATCGCTTGTCGATGCCAAGGAGCTGCTGCAGACTGCTGAAGAAGACTGGAAAGCCGGCGCCGCGATGGTCACGATTGAGGCCAGAGAATCCGGCGTCGGCGTCGGACTGTTCGACCAGAACGGCGAATGCGCGCATAGCGTGCTCGAAGCGGTGAGCCATACGCTTGGCGATATCAGCCGGATCATGTGGGAGACGCCGCTCAAGCAGCAACAGGTGCTGATGCTTCAAACCTTCGGGGCCGAAGCGAACCTCGGTAATATACAACCCTCGGAGGTGCTGTCGCTTGAAACAATGCGGCGGGGGCTGCGTTCGGATACCTTCCATTTCGGCGAAAGAATCGAACCGTTCGTTTATATGATTTGATTTGAATTCATAGATCCTTAGAAATCAGGTATTAAGGAAGGAAGCGTTAGAGGTATGCAAATCGAAGTGATTTCCAACGTAAATGAGGCACAAGCCGACCGGTTCGCTCATCGAACCGTTATCGCAATCGATGTGCTTCGCGCCACGAGCACAATTGTCGCTGCGTTGGAAGCCGGAGCCTCCGGGATTTACCCTGTCGAAACCGTGCTGGAGGCAAGAGCGATGCAGTGCAGCGGCCATTTGCTGGCCGGCGAACGGTTTTGCCGGAAGATCCCCGGATTCGATCTGGGCAATTCGCCTGAAGAGTTCACGAATGACCTCGTGCGCGGACGCCGCGTCGTCCTTACGACGACGAATGGGACCCGGGCGCTGCATAAAGCGATGCGCGCGGATTACGTACTGGCCGGATCGCTTACCAATGCCGCCGCGTGCGCCCAGGCCGCAGCCCAGCTGCGCCGCGACCTCGTTCTGCTCTGCGCGGGCAGCCACAATGAATTCGCGCTGGAGGACGGCCTCTGCGCCGGCATGATTATCCACGAGCTTCAGGCAATCAGCGCATCCGGGAGCGAGATGAACGACCTCGGCACTGCCATGCTGGGACTGTACAAGAACAGCAGCAGCCGCTTGCATGAGCTGCTGCTTGCCAGCACGACTGGACGGAAGCTGGTCAAGAACGGCAGCGGACGAGATGTCGAGTACTGCAGCCAGGTTAACATCAGCCGAGTCGTCCCTCGGATTCAAGGAGATATGCTCGTCGAGAAGTGACATAACGGGAAGGCTTGTTCCATACAATGGAGTATGGACGCTCCGGCAATCAATGTGGAGGCGGTGACAACGTTTTGAAGGAGTCAACAAGCATGAACGGCGAAGTTATTCTAGTCATTCTGATCATTATCGGTCTCATCGGCCGTTCGCCGATTATTTCCACGGCGGCCTGCGTGCTGTTGATCGTAAAGCTGGTGCATTTGGAGCGTTTCTTGCCCTCTATCGAGCGCAGAGGACTTGAGCTTGGGCTGCTCTTCCTGACATTCAGCGTGCTCGTCCCGTTTGCGTCAGAGCGTATCGGCTCCAAGGATATGATCGGCGTCGTCACTTCATGGCCGGGTATTCTAGCCTTGAGCGGTGGAGCGATCGCCACTTACGTCAACGGCAAAGGGCTCGAAATGCTGAAGTTCGATCCTCAGCTCATCGTCGGCCTTGTCTTAGGCTCAATCATCGGCATCGTGTTTCTACGCGGCATTCCCGTAGGGCCTTTAATGGCAGCAGGCATTACCGCAATTCTGCTGAAGCTGTTTACCTTTATCGGCAATCGGTTTCTCTGACGACGCCGCAACTAACAAAGAGGACAGCCGCGCTTATGCGCCGCTGTCCTTCTTTGTTGATCCTTTTGTTGAAAATTAACGGCGGTCCTGCGGTCCGCCTACAAACGCTTGCTCTGCGGTATCCAGACCGTATGCGGAATGCAGAGCGAGAACGACCTCCTGCGCCCGTTCAGCCGTAATGACGACCGACAAGCGAATCTCGGACGTCGTGACCATGATCAGGTTAATGCCGAGATCATAGATCGCAGCGAACATTTTGGCAGCTACGCCAGGGTTGCTGACCATACCCGCGCCGACGATAGAAACCTTCACGAGGTTCTGTTCCGATGTCAATTCACGGTAAGGCACTTCGCCGCGAATGCTCTCTACGACGGAGATGGCTTTATCTCTATCATTCGAAGATACGGTGAAGGCGAAGTCCGCTTTGCCTTCCTGCGTGCCGCTCTGTACGATAATATCCACGTCGATGCCGCTCGAAGCAAGCGCGCCGAACACTTTGGCCAAGACGCCTGGTACATCACCTACACCCAAAATGCTGATACGTGCTACGTTTTTGTCGTATGCGATGCCGCGAACGACCATCCCTTGTTCCATGACCGCTTCCTCCTTCACACTCGTGCCTTCGTTTTGCGTAAAGCTGGACCGTACGACAAGCTTCACGTTGTAGTTCTTTGCATATTCGACCGCACGCGGATGAAGCACCGCTGCCCCAAGATTAGCCAGCTCCAGCATCTCGTCGTACGAGATTTCATCCAGCTTGCGCGCGCATTTCACAACGCGCGGATCGGTCGAGTAAACGCCGTCTACGTCCGTATAAATTTCACACACATCCGCTTTGATCGCGGCTGCCAGCGCTACGGCCGTCGTATCCGAGCCGCCGCGGCCGAGTGTTGTAATTTCCCCTTGAACTGTCGCGCCTTGAAAGCCCGCAACGATGACGGCATGCCCGCTTTCCACCGCTTCATGAATCCGATCCGGGCGGATATCTGTAATGCGTGCCTTGCCGTGAACCGCTTCCGTCTCTATGCCGGCCTGCCAGCCCGTAAACGACTTGGACTTATGGCCAATCGCGTCAATCGCCATCGCCAGCAGCGCTACTGATATTTGCTCGCCTACAGCAAGCAGCATATCCATCTCGCGAACCGGCGGCTTCTCATTCAGCTGCTTCGATTGGTCGATCAAATCATCTGTTGTATCCCCCATTGCCGAAACAACGACGACGACCCCATGGCCGGCTTCCTTATAATCGGCAATCCGCCTTGCAACCCGCTGCATCCGCTCCGTCGAGCCTACGGAGCTGCCGCCGAACTTCATCACTATCAACGACACCGCTGATCCACTCTCCCAACGAAAGTTCTAATATATGTCTAAGGATATTTTGTTTCACTAAAGTAAGATTATAACATAGGTACTCGGTTTTGAATACGACAAAAACCGCGCGGCACTAGGTGCCGCGCGGTTTTATGAAGAAATCGGGCTTGTCTGGGATTGACTAAGCGCGGGAGATATATTTGCCTTCGCGCGTGTCAATCAAGAGAACGTCGCCTTCGTTAATGAACAGCGGCACTTGAACCGTAAGACCTGTTTCAACCGTAGCGTTCTTCGTTGCGCCTTGCGCCGTGTTGCCTTTAACGCCCGGCTCCGTTTCCGTTACTTTCAGTTCAACGCTGTTCGGCAGCAGAATACCGATGATTTCGGTATTGTAGCTGGAGATGTTAACCGTCATGTTTTCTTTCAGAAAGTTAACTTCCCACTCGAGCTGCTGCTTGTCGAGCGTGAATTGATCGTAGGTTTCATTATCCATGAAGGAATATTCCGTTCCGGAATTGTACAGGTATTGCACAGCGCGTGTTTCAATGTTCGCGCGGCCAAGGTTCTCGCCGGCACGGAACGTTCTTTCAACCGTATTGCCGTTTCTAATGTTTTTGAGCTTGGAGCGTACGAATGCCGCGCCTTTACCCGGTTTAACGTGCTGGAAGTCGATAACGGTGAAAATATCGCCGTCTACTTCTATAGTTACGCCTGTCTTAAAATCATTTACTGAAATCACTGCAGATTCCTCCTAAATTTTTTTGCCCTGCGGTCTTACGCGCAAGACAGAAGCTATAATAGTTTAACTCATTCCAAAATAAATAAGGTCTTCGGAGATGAGGTTAACAACGAATTTCCGCTGGCCGTGATGACGATGTCGTCCTCAATGCGAACACCGCCGAAGCCCGGAATATAGATCCCCGGCTCAACAGTGACGGTCATGCCCGGTTCCAATACGGTCGTGCCTGTTACGGACAAACGAGGTGCTTCATGGATCTCCATCCCAAGGCCGTGCCCAGTGCCATGCCCGAAGCGGTCGCCATACCCGTGACGGGTAATGATGTCGCGCGCAATCGCGTCGGCTTCCTTGCCTGTCATGCCCGGTTTAATCGCTGCAATCGCCGCCAATTGGGCTTCGAGTACGATCTCGTAGATTTCGCGATGCCGATCTGTCGGTTGGCCTACAACGATCGTACGGGTTAGATCCGAACAATAACCATTATAGTACGCGCCGAAATCAAGTTTCACGTATTCATTATTGCCAATGACGCGCTCGCTTGCAACGCCGTGCGGCAGTGCGGAGCGTTCGCCCGAAGCGACGATGGTGTCGAACGACGAGGAGGCAGCGCCTTTGCTGCGCATGAAAATTTCCATCTCAAGCGCAACCTCGCGTTCGCGAAGGCCCGGCTTGATAAAGCCAAGCATATGCTGGAACGTATCGTCCGCAAGCTTGCACGCATCGCGCATAATAGCCAGTTCAGCTTCGTCCTTGAACATACGAAGCCCTTCAATAACGCTGGAAACCGGCACCAATTGAATGCCATCCCCCAGTGCCGCAGTCCACGCGGTATACTCACTGAACACGACCTGTTCCTGTTCGAAAGCGAGCTTCTTCACACCTGCCGAAGCCGCAAGCTCTTTAACCGTATCAATCCATCTAGCAGCATGCTCCACAACGGTAAAATCGACAGCCTGCTGAGGCGCCTGCGTCATATAACGGAAGTCCGTGAGCAGCCAGCTGTCGCTTTGCGTCACGAGGAGGACGCCGGAAGAGCCGGTAAAGCCGCTTATGTATCTGCGGTTGACGGCATGGGTTACAAGGATGGCGTCTACGCCAAGCTCTTGCAATTTCTCGCGTAAACCAGCAATTCGTTTGGTTGTCATGGAATCACCCTTTTTCTGTTTGTTGCTTCATGTGCTGAACGAGAGCGTTCAAGCCGAGCACATAGCTCTGCGCACCGAAACCTGCGATCTGACCAACTGCAACTGGGGCGATCACGGAAACGTGGCGGAACGCTTCCCGCTTATGAATGTTGGAGATGTGAACTTCAACGACCGGCAGTCCCACGCTGCTGAATGCATCGCGCAGCGCAATGCTGTAATGCGTAAAAGCACCCGGATTAATAACAATTCCATCCACCGTTCCGTAAGCTTCGTGAATGCGGTCGATAAGCGCACCCTCATGGTTGGATTGGAAGAAGGCAACTTGAACGCCGAGCGAGGCTGCCGTATCTGCAACCAGCTCCTCAATAGCTTTAAGCGTCATCGAGCCGTATACACCAGGCTCGCGTACGCCGAGCAGGTTGAGATTAGGTCCGTTTAATACAAGAATCGAAGTCATTGGAGAGTCCTCCCGGCGCATAGATCAATAGCCATTCTACCACAAAGACCCATGCTTTGAGAAGTGCCGGGGGGCCGGCGGCCGTTAATGAGCTCCCATCGGTTCACGCGACACTTCGTCTGTATATTCGAATGCGATCGTATAACCAATGAACAGCCCCCAAATGACGTACAGGCAGCACTCCGTGCTAATCGTATCATAGCCGATTTGATTGAACGGCTGGAACAAGCCGAGGGACGGCCCCGTCATCACGAAGAGCACCAGCCACCAGAACAGCCCGTACAGCACACCTGGCCATGGTCCGGAGAATCGCCCCAAAACCAGCTTGTAGAGAAAAGTCGCGATAATCGAGAAAACGATAAACGCGGCTATTCCAATTGTATGGCCCCAGGCTGTTTTTAAGAAAGCCTGCCTAAAAAAAGGATCCGCCAAGAAGCCCGGAATGACTTTTGTAAAATGGATCATGTACAGCAGCCAGCGGCCCACACCCCAAATCAATCCTGCAAAAAAACCAAGCCGCAGGCAGTACGCAACGGCATTCGTTCTTACTGAGCCGTCATACTCCGTTCGGCTTTTCTGCTTATGTTTGTGCTCTATACGCATGGCACGCATTGCGATTCCTCCATTTCTGGATGCTTATCCATTTGTTGTCCGCATTAGTATGTGCAAAGGGTTGCCGCATAAAACAGCTCCTGCTGCTCAGGGAAAGGATGCCTCTCGCATTGTGTTTGAGAATCAAGTAAAATAAGAGAGAACAATCAGATTGGCATATAACTTACGAATAACTAAAAGGATGGTGATTCGCCCTTGTCGCAAAGCACACAAAATATCTATGGCGGACAAGCCGTCATAGAGGGAGTCATGTTTGCAGGCAGAAATGCAAACGTTACGGCGGTTCGCCGCAAAAATAATGAAATCATGTTCTATGAGGTCCCGCGCAAAACGGTGCCGTGGATCCAAAAGCTCAAAAAAATCCCGCTCGTCCGCGGTGTAGTGGCCATACTTGAATCCAGCGCGAAAGGTTCGCAGCATTTGAACTTCTCGATGGAATCGTATGCCGAAGACGAGCTCGAGGATAAGAAGGATGACGGCTCGGCTGTCAAATCCGAAGAGAAAAAAGGCTGGAGCCTCAGCATGATTGTAGGCGTAGCCGTTGCAGGTATCTTATCCTTTGTAGCCGGTAAATTAGTTTTTACGCTTGTTCCTGCTTTAATTGAACAATTGCTCTTCGAACATGCCTTCTCGAATATAATAGTACACAACCTGATTGAAGGCTTTATTAAGATCCTGTTCCTGCTCGCGTACTTATACATCATCTCGCTTACGCCGCTAATCAAACGTCTGTTCCAGTATCACGGCGCCGAGCATAAAGTAATAAGCGCTTACGAAGCGGGAGCGGAGCTGACCGTCTCCAATGTTCAACGCTTCACTCGGCTTCATTATCGCTGCGGAAGCAGCTTTATCGTTTTCTCCGTTCTCGTCGGCGTCGTGGTATATTCGTTCTTTCACTGGGATTCCCTCTGGGAAAGAATCTACCTGCGCGTGCTGCTTCTACCGGTCGTGCTGGGTGCCTCTTATGAAGCGCTTCGCTTCACCAACGCGCTTCGCGATCTGCCGGTGCTGCGCTTCCTCGGCTATCCGGGCTTGTGGCTGCAGAAGCTCACGACGAAAGAACCGACGGACGAACAAGTTGCGGTATCCATTGCATCTTTCAATCGGATGCTCGAGCTTGACCGTCAAAATGCGAATGCGTAAGTTGTAAACCGTCTACCAATGTATGGGAAGGAAGGGTGAGTATCATGCCTCGTCGAATGAGTCTCTTATCCATTATCATCCTTGTGCTTGTCGTCATCGGACTTGTTTCACAAACGATCAGCAATCCCTATCAGCTCCTTATTCCAGTCGGCGTCTTCGCCGTCATCTATCTGCTTTATAAATTCCCTCCAGGTAATGCGGTCAAGGCAAAACCCAAACCGAAGTACAAAGCAGGCGCGCGCAAGGATCAGCAGCAGGCAAGCAGCCGAAACAAAACGCGCAAAAACATGCCGTTCCGCGTCATTGAAGGCGGCAAGGACGACGATAATCTTCCGAAATATCATTAAGGCATTAAGCCCTAGTATTAAAAAAGGGACATTTCCAAGGTCATGTGCAGCATGACGGCTTGGAAATGTCCCTTTCTCGTTATTCGTTGTTAAGCTCGGAGTGAATCGACTTAAAGGCCTCCAGCCTCGCCGGCTCCCTCCGGAAAAACTCTACCAGCGTCTCGATGCACGTTATGGAATCCCAGCTCAGATGATGCTCGATGCCTTCGACATCTCTGTAGATGTTCTCTTCTTGAACGCCGATTACGGTCAAGAAGGATTCCAGCAGGTGATGGCGCTCCATCAGCCTCTTGCCCATTTTCTTGCCTTTATTGGTCAGTACAAGACCGCGGTATTTTTCATAGATCAAATATTGATCTTTATCCAGCTTCTGAATCATTTTCGTAACCGAGGATGGATGAACCTCTAGACCCTCTGCAATATCGGAGACGCGGGCATAGCCCTTCTCGTCAATTAATTTATAAATGCGTTCTAAATAATCCTCCATACTTGGAGTCGGCATCGTACTACCTCCATTCACCATCATCCCACACGTACGGATTCGTTTTGCATGCTGCTCTGCCGCAGCCTGTTTCCGTTCCCTCGCTTCACTCTTAGTATCATACACTGCCTGACCAGCGTGCCGCAACCTGTCGCACTTAACTTTCCATGTTTGCGGTTTCGGCGATTTCCCCACACTAACCGTAAATTTGCAGCAGCTGAGGAGGCTGACCGATTTATGGCCGCAACGACACTTGAGCAGTCTAAACCAAAGAAGAATGTGCATGATTCGTTTATCCCGGAGCTGGTATATTTTGAACCTGCCGCGCTGGATTATCCCAAGGGGCAGCGCATCCTGGAATGGGTTAAGTCGTTGAACATTCCGTACCAGATGACGACCTCGCACAACCGGATTACGAACCTGCCGGGCGAAACCGAGCTGGAGCAGTACAAGATCGCCAAACGAACGCTCGTCGTCGGCATTCGCAAAACCTTGAAGTTCGACACGTCAAAGCCCTCCGCCGAATACGCCATCCCCATCGCTACCGGCTGCATGGGCCATTGCCATTATTGTTATTTGCAAACGACGCTTGGAGCCAAACCCTACATCCGCATTTATGTTAATATGGACGACATTCTGGATGCCGCCAAAGGTTACATTGCCGAACGCGCTCCCGAAATCACCCGTTTCGAAGCGGCTTGCACGTCCGATCCCGTCGGCCTTGAACCGATCTCGGGCAGTCTAAAGGAGCTCATTACGTTCATGGCAGACCAAGAACACGGCCGACTCCGCTTCGTTACGAAGTTTCATTATGTCGATTCACTGCTCGATCTTAAACATAACGGCCACACCCGAATTCGCTTTAGCGTGAATGCCAAATATGTCATCAAACATTTCGAGCCCTCCACCTCCCGCTTCGAGGAACGAATCGAAGCTGCGGCGAAGGTCGCAAGGGCCGGTTATCCGATGGGCTTCATCATTGCCCCTATCATCTGGCATGAAGGCTGGCAGGAGGGCTACGCGGAGCTGCTTTCATCGCTTGCCGCAGCGCTGCCGAAGGATGCATCTTCCAATCTCACGTTCGAGCTGATCCAGCACCGCTTCACGAAGACAGCCAAGAACGTTATCGAGAAACGATATCCGCGCACGAAGCTCGAGATGGATATCGAGAAGCGCAAATACAAATGGGGCCGCTGGGGTCAGGGCAAATACGTCTATCCCGATGAACAAGCAGAAGCGCTCCGCATGTTTATCTCGGAGCGCATCTTTGAACATTTTGAGGATGCGAAGATTGAATATTTCACTTAGAATTTCATAAATTCAGGCGTGATGGAATTCAGCCAAATCGTAATCTTGGTCATCTGATCGGAGAAGAGCAGGATTCCCATAAGGAGCATGACGGCCCCGCCGATCTTCATCATAATGCTGGAGTAACGAACGATCCAGCGCGTAGAGCCGATGAAGAACGCAAGAACGAAGAACGGAATAGCAAATCCGAGCGCATAAGCGGTCGTCAGCTCAAACCATGTGCCGGGTTCCGATGCCGCCATCAGCAAAATGCTGGCGAGTATGGGACCTGTGCACGGCGACCAGCCTGCGGAGAAGCCAATGCCGAAGATAAAGGATGCCAAGTAGCCGGATTTCTTCATCCGCAGCGGCATTTTCATTTCCTTCAATAGCACCCGCGGTTGAATCAATCCCATAAGTATGAGTCCCATTAGAATAATAAGCACCGCCGACAGCTGGCGGATTAGACCTTGGTATTGCGAGAACAGCTCCGCGAACGCATTCGTTCCGTATCCAAGGGTATAGTAAACGACCGAGAACCCAAGAATAAAAAACAATGTATGGCTCATAGTCCGCATCCGGACTTCGCGGCCGGGATGCTCGCTCTTCAAATCGCTTACGGATACACCGGTTATGTAAGATAAATAAGACGGATACAGAGGAAGGCAGCAGGGGGAAATGAAGGATGCGATACCGGCCCCGAATGCCGCCCAAACCGTAACGTCGGACATAAGATCCCCTCCTCTTCTAGCCTGTGCTGAACTTTCTTCTAAAGGAGAGCAGCAGAAGCAAAATGACGATCAGAAGCATGACGATCGTGCCCCCCGGCGCCAAATTCCATACGCCGGCAACAATCAGGCCAATGACAACCGCAAGCTCTGCAATAATAACGACGGTAACGACCGATTGGCGGAAGCTCCTGGCGATGACAAGGCTGCAGGCAGCCGGAATCGTCAGCAGCGCGGAGACAAGCAGTGCCCCGACGATCTTGATAGAAACGCTGATAACAAGCGCCGTAAGAATGCTGATCATGAAATTAAAATAGCGTGTTGGCAGGCCGCTGACCGCAGCCGCATCTTCGTCGAACGTAAGCAGAAATAATTCCTTCGCATGTAAGCCGACTGCGAGCAGAACAACAGCCGTTACGATGCCGATGAGCAGCAAGTCGATGTCGTCGAGCGTATAAATACTGCCGAATAAATACTCGCTGACGTTCACGTTAAAGCCCTTCCCCATCGAGAACAACAGCGATGCCAGCGCAACACCGCCAGACATTATGATCGCAATGGACAGCTCCGCGTAGGTCTTGTATGCTTTGCGCAGCTTCTCGATGGCAAAGGTCGCCGCAATGGCGAACACCAGCCCCACAGCGACCGGATAAACCCCGATCAAGAAGCCGAGTGCCACGCCTGCGATCGAGACGTGAGATAACGTATCACCGATCATCGAAAGCCGCCGAAGCACGAGAAACAGCCCCATGAGCGGTGCCGTAATGCCGATAAGAACGCCGCCGATGAGCGCCCTCTGAAAAAATTCACTCGTTAGGATATCCAACCGTTATACGCCTACTTTCCCTCTCTCCATGGAATGACGCAGCTCGCGAAGACTATGCGTCAAATTCGTTTCCACACAATCCTCCAGATCATGGGAATGCTTGACATAAAGCTTTATTTTGCCAAAGGTCTGCTGCGGTTCCTGGCCCAAGTACGATCGAATCATGTCCATATCATGCGACACCATAAGAAACGTGATGTTGTGATGCTGATGCATATGGCGGATCAGATGGAAGAATCCTTCCTGCGTCTCGGCATCGATCCCGACCGTCGGCTCATCCAAAATCAGCAGCGCCGGATTATTAATGAGCGCACGCGCTAGAAAGGCCCGCTGCTGCTGGCCGCCGGAGAGCTGCCCGATCCGCTTGTCGGCTAAATCTTCAATTTTCATCGCGTGCAGCGCTTCCTCGCATTTCTGGGCATCCCCTTTGGAGACGCGTTTGAACAGCTTGCTGCGGTTGTACAGCCCGGATAGCACAACTTCGCGTACAGTCGCCGGGAACAACGGGTTAAAGGAATTTTTCTGCGGCACATACCCGATGCGGTCCCAGTCGCGGAATTGCTGAATCGGTTCGCCGAATAGCTTGATCGAACCGCTCGTCGGCTTCAGCAAGCCTACGATCATGCGCATCAGCGTCGTCTTGCCGGCGCCGTTCGAACCGATGACACCGACGAAATCCCGTTCGTGTACGGTGAAATGAACATGATCGATGACGGGCTTCTGCTCGTAAGCGAACGAAATGTCATCCAGCTCGATAATAGGCCGGTGGCACATAAATCCGGATTGCTGCTTGCTGGTCATAGTTATCACTCCTGAACTTGCACGTGCTTTCTATTGTAAAGCCTTCACTAGATTTTGCAAATTGACCCGCATCAGCGTGAAGTAGTCTTCCCCTTTGGCAGCCTGCTGCGGCGTCAATCCTTCCATTGGATTGAGCACCATCGTTGTCACGTGCGCTTCTCTAGCCAAGGTTTTTGCCATTTCATCCGAGACCAGCTCTTCAAAAAAGATCGTTTTGATGCCGTTATCCTTCACGAACTTAGCAATCCGCAGCAAATCCTGCGCTTTCGGCTCGGCATCCGGCGACAACCCCATTATAGCCACTTGCTTCAAGCCATAATCACGCGCCAAGTAAGCAAAGGCTTGGTGGGATGTGACAATATCCTTATGCGGAGCGGCGGTGAGCGCTTGCTCGTAATCCTTATCCAGCTCCGCCAGCTTCCCATGAAGAACCGCGTAATTCGTATCATACTGGGCTTTGTGCGCGGGATCTGCTTGATCGAAATTCCGCAGCACGGTGTCCGCCATAATGAGCATCGACTTCGGACTGACCCAGGTATGCGGATCGACGTGCTTGCTGCTTACGGCCTCTTCTTCTTCAGGATTGCCGGAAATCTTCGCAATGCCTTCGCTCGCTTCAACCGTCACGAGCTTCGAGCTGCTTGGCAGCCCTTCGAGAAAATCGCCGACCCAGCCTTCGAGTCCCGCGCCGTTATAGAGAAAAAGCTCTGCCTTGGAGGCTGTTTCCAAATCACGGCTCTTCGGACTCCAGTCATGCGGCTCAACGCCAGCAGGAATCATATTAATCACATTGGCAACACTGCCGCCGATTTGCTGCGCGATAAAGTAGAGCGGATAAAAGCTGGTCACGACATTCATTTTGCCTTCGACCAGCTTGCCTTGGTTCGAAGATCCGCAGCCGGAAAGCATGACTGCCGCTAGCAGAAGCACGGCTGCCGGAACTGCAAAACGCCTCGTGTTATTTCTGAACATGATTGCACCTCAATCTCCCGACCATAATCGTAAACATTACTATTACGATTATATAGAGGCGCCTATGACCTGTCAACAAGCAACCGCCGGAGCAGGATGCTCCGGCGGTTAAAGGTTTAATCTTATTTCACAATTGCGCCATTCGGCATACCATCAGGCACTGCAGCAAGTGTCAATTGATCACCGTGCGATGCAGCGAGAATCATGCCTTGCGACATTTCGCCGCGGAGCTTCACGGGCTTCAAATTCACGACACAGATTACTTTGTGTCCAACAAGCTGCTCCGGTGTGTAGAACTTCGCGATACCAGAGACGACCTGACGCTTCTCGAAGCCAAGATCAAGCTGCAGCTTCAGCAGCTTATCCGCTTTCGGGATTGGTTCCGCCGCAAGTACCTGCGCAACGCGAAGCTCCACTTTGGCGAAATCGTCGATGCCGATTTCTTCTTTGCCGTCCGGCGTTGCAGCGGGCTCGGCAACGGCAGTCGACGATTCGGCTGGAGCAGCCGCAGCCGGCTCTGCCTCTGCCGGTGACGTTCCGCCCCCCATGGATACCGCGATATACGCCGTCTCTTCCGCAACGTCAAGACGAGGGAAGATTGGATCGCCCTTGGCAACTCGCGTGCCGCCAGGCAGACGGCCGAACTGCTTCGTGCTGTCCCACGCCGTCAGCCCGCCTTCCTCGATTCCCAGCTGCGCACGGATTTTGAGCGGCGCATTGGTCAGGAAAGGCTGCAGCAGAATGGAAATGATCCGAAGCGATTCCGCCAAATGGTGCATGACGGAAGCCAGCTCGCCGCGCTTCTCTTCGCTTTTCGCCAGCGTCCACGGCTGCGTCTCATCGATATATTTATTCGTTCTGCTGACAAGCTGCCAGATCGCCGTCAGCGCCACCGAGAACTCCATTCGCTCCATCGCTGCTTCGACCTGTTCGGCCGTGCCGACCGCAAGGGTCGAAAGCGTCTTGTCGAATGCGGTCACTTCGCCGTCGTATGCCGGCACGTCGCCCGTAAAATATTTGTCGATCATGGCAACCGTACGGTTAAGCAAATTGCCGAGATCGTTGGCGAGATCGAAATTGATACGCTCCACGAAGTTCTCCGGCGTGAAGGTGCCGTCAGCGCCAAACGGTACTTCGCGCAGCAGATAGTAACGAAGCGAATCCAAGCCGTAGCGATCGATCAGGGTTACAGGATCCACGACATTGCCTTTGGACTTCGACATTTTGCCGTCCTTCATCAAGAGCCAGCCGTGCGCGAACACTTTCTTCGGCAGCGGCAGTCCAAGCGCCATCAGCATGATCGGCCAATAGATCGTATGGAAACGTACGATTTCCTTGCCCACGAGATGAACGTCCGCCGGCCAGAATTGATCGTAGCGGCTGCTGTCCAAGGAACCGTAGCCAAGCGCAGTAATATAATTGGACAGCGCGTCGATCCAGACATAGACCACATGCTTCGGATCGCCCTTGACCTTGATGCCCCAGTCGAACGTCGTACGGGACACGGCCAAATCTTCCAGACCCGGCTTAATAAAATTGTTGATCATCTCGTTCTTACGGGATTCCGGCTGAATAAATTCCGGGTTCTCCTCGTAGAATTGCAGCAGCCGATCCGCATACTTGCTCATCCGGAAGAAGTAGCTCTCTTCCTTCACCAGCTCAACGGGGCGTCCGCAGTCCGGACAATTGCCGTTAACGAGCTGACGCTCCAGGAAGAACGATTCGCAAGGCGTGCAATACAAGCCTTCATAATTGCCTTTATAGATGTCGCCCTGCTGCAGCAGCTGGTCGAAGATGGCCTCGACGACGGATTTGTGACGTTCTTCTGTCGTCCGAATGAAGTCATCGTTCGAGATATCGAGCTTCTTCCACAGGTCCTTGATCGACACGACGATATCGTCGACGAACTGCTGCGGCGTCTTGCCCTTCTCCTGCGCCTTGCGCTCGATCTTCTGGCCGTGCTCGTCCGTGCCGGTCAAATACCAGACATCGTATCCGCGAAGCCGCTTATAGCGCGCCATGGCGTCTCCCGCAACGGTCGTGTAGGCATGGCCGATATGCAGCTTGTCGCTTGGATAGTAGATCGGCGTCGTAATGTAAAAGGAGGGTTTCGTTTGACTCATCGTGAACACTTCGCTTTCCTATAGGATGGTTTCGCGCAACAAACGGCTTAGCATACAAAAAAAGCCCTCATCCTCTATGGGACGAAAGCTTGTCGCTTACGCGGTACCACCCAAATTCCTCTCTCCCGTCCCGCACCTGCAGAAACTACTGCCAAGCCGATATGAAGAAAGCTTCATTAGACTCATCCCTCTGCGGATGAGCGCAGACCGTTAACGAGGTCAATCGCCGCAAGCTTACATCAGGTTTATCGCCTGCTGCTTGAGAGCGGTTCTCCGAGACCATTTTCCACAAGCTGCGCCTTGCCGGTTTCCAGCTACCCCGGCTCTCTGGTAAGGGCATTACTTCTGTACTTATCTCTTCATCGAAATCAGATATAAGGTCATTCAACCTCTTGCTGAAACTATACCGAATCATCCGCAGCACTGTCAAGGGCGGCATCTGCCCGGCGCGCGAGCTCATCGCGGGTCGGAGGCACAAAATCGATTCCTCCAGGATGAAAGGGATGACATCGGCAGATTCTTCTTACGGCGAGCCAGCTGCCGCGAACCGGTCCATGCTTGTCGATTGCCTCAAGTGCGTATGCGGAGCAGCTGGGGTAGAAACGGCATGTCGGCGGTTTGATCGGAGATATGAAGCGCCTGTATACATGTATCGGTGCTTTAAGAAAAGTCCGCATATCCGAGTTCTCCTTCATTATATTGCATTTCATCGAGAAGTCGAAGTTCATAGGATTACCTTTATCATGACGTAATTTAACGTTCGCGTCAATTTTTCGTAACCCTTGGAATTCACGTCATGTGTTTGTCGTAAATTTGAAGTTTTATTGTCACAGATACGTATTATTCCGTACTTTTATTTGTGTTACCGTATACATGTGTCGCATAATTAGAGCATTGAAAACTCTAAACGAACGACATGAACAATAATCTATTATCTCTAATAGGAGGAATTCATCCATGATTCGCGTTGGTATGCTCAGCTATTGGCATGTACATGCTTGGGATTACACGAAACAAGTGCAAGAAAATCCAAACACCGAGGTTGCCGCTGTTTGGGACGAGATTCCGGCACGCGGCCAAGAAGCCGCAGCCAAATTGGGCGTTCCTTTCATCGCTGACCTGGACGAGCTGCTTGCCCGCACGGATATCGATGCGGTCGTTGTCGATGCGCCATCGAATATTCACCGCGATGTCATGGTGAAGGCTGCTCGCGCCGGCAAGCATATTTTCACGGAGAAGGTTATTGCCCCTACGCTTCGTGAAGTGAACGAAATTCTCGCAGCCGTTCGCGAAGCGAAGGTTAAACTGACGGTTTCCCTGCCGCGTCTGAACGATAAATACACGCTGGCCGCGCAAGAAGTGCTGAGCAAAGGCCTGCTTGGTCAATTGACGCAAGCGCGCGTACGCCTCTCTCATAACGGCGCAACTGCCGACTGGCTTCCGAAGCATTTCTATAACCTCGAGCAAACAGGCGGCGGCGCGCTGATCGATCTCGGTTGCCATCCCATGTACCTGACTCGCTTGTTCCTCGGCCTGCCGCAAAGCGTGAGCGCTGCTTTCGGTTACGTTACCGGCAAAGAAGTGGAAGACAACGCAGTTGCGACGCTTCACTATGATAATGGCGCGATCGGTATCGTCGAAGCTGGCTTCGTAAATGCACATTCCCCGTTCTGCGTGGAGATTCACGGCACGGAAGGTACGCTGCTGTACGGCTTGCCGGATGAGGTCGTTCGTGTGAAAAGCAACAAGCTGGAAGCGCAGGAGTGGGTTACGATCGAACAGCCGGCAAATGCAATCTCCGCTTTTGATCAATGGGTCGGCCACGTATTGAACAACACGGAAGCGACTGAAAACGTCGGCCTTGCCGTCGATCTGACGAAGCTGATGGAAGCTGCAACGATTGCCAATGCCGAGAAACGCGTCGTTTCCCTGTCCGAACTGAGCAACTAATTCACGTCACAACGATTCCCTGTCCGCAGGAGAAGAAAGGGTGGTACTGTCATGGCAAAACCATTTGCTTATTCGCCGATGGCTGAGCGGAACGATGCGATCGACCGGCTGGATATCCAGTTTCGCTGGGGCGGCTACGGGTTTCGTGTCCTACGCTGCCACCTGACTTCTTTTTCCCCCGGCAAGATCGTCCGTTTTCACAAGCATTCGGAGTATGAGTTTCATTTCATTCCGCGCGGCAAAGGCACCGTCATTATGGAGGATACGGTTTATCCGCTCCATGAAGGACTCTTCTACTTGACCGGTCCAAACGTCATTCATCAGCAGGAAGCGGATGCGCGCGAAGCGATGGATGAGCTCTGTCTGCACATTGATATCGTCCCGATCAAGGATACCGATCCAGACGAGAATTGGGGAGACCCATGGGAGCGGCATGAAGCGGAATCCTGCATGAAAGCGCTTGACTCTCTGCCCTTGAAGCCTCATGTCGACCAATACAACGCCATGAACTGGTTTCTGACGGCTTACCGCGCCTGGAATGAAGGACAGCCTGGCGCATTCTCGACGATCAAGCAAGCCATTATTCAAATTCTGCTTCGTTCCGCGAGAATGTCCGCCATTCCAAGCCTTACTTTCGAACCGCCTTCCAGAAACATGAACGAGCACCGGTTTCGCATCGCTTCCCAGTTTATCCATGACAATTACGCGCAGCCATTGACGCTGCAAGAGGTAGCCGAACGGATCCCGATCAGCGCAAGGCAGCTGCAGCGTGTGTTCAAGGAGCAGGGCGAGGAATCCTTTACTGCTTATTTGGAAAATTACCGGTTGTCGCAGATTTGTTCCGCCATCGTAGAAGGCAATCGACCGATTGAACAAATCGCGCTCGAGCACGGCTTTGCCAGCAGCAATTATTTGTATTACGTCTTTAAGAAGCGATTCAACATGACACCCAAACAATTCCGCAAACAGCACACTTCGGTGAGTGAGGCATCCACACCCGCCGAAATCGATAAAGGAGAGCTGTAAACTAATGAGCAAACCCCCTATTCGAATCGGAATCATCGGCAGCGGAGGCATCGCGCATGCGCATGTCCGGCAATACAAACAACTTCCAAATGTAGAAATTGTCGCTGTAGCCGACGTCATTCCGGGCAAGGCGAAGCAATTTGTGGATTCGCTTGAATTAACGAACGCGCAAGCTTTCGACGATCACCGCAGTATGCTG
The DNA here is from genome assembly GCF_019431355.1 of Paenibacillus sp. R14(2021). NCBI lineage: Bacteria > Bacillati > Bacillota > Bacilli > Caryophanales > Paenibacillaceae > Paenibacillus > Paenibacillus sp. R14(2021). The sequence goes on along the minus strand of NZ_CP080269.1, from coordinate 152,849 downwards.
GATCTGGAGTTTGAAGGCGTCAGCATCTGTACGCCTAACGTCTCCCATCACTCGACTACGGTAGATGCGCTGCGGGCAGGCAAGCAGGTACTGCTGGAGAAGCCGATGTCGGTAACCCTAGCGGAAGCCGTCGATATGGTGCAAGTATCCAAGTCGACCGGCAATATGCTGACAATCGGCTTCCAGCCGCGCTATGACCCCAACATGAAGCTTGTGCAGGATATCGTTCAATCCGGTAAGCTCGGCAACATCTATTATGTTGAAACCGGCGGAGGCCGCAGACGCGGCATGCCGGGCGGCACCTTCATCAGCAAGGCGCTTGCCGGAGCCGGCGCTATGGCCGATATCGGCTGCTATTCGCTCGATATGGCATTGAACGCGCTCGGCTATCCGCGCCCGCTGACGGTTTCTGCGTATACATCCAACCATTTCGGAACGAATCCGATCCACCACCCGGAAGCGAGCAAATTCGAAGTCGAGGATTTTGGCGTTGCGCTCGTTCGCTTCGAGAATGATCTGGTGCTTCAATTCAAAATTTCATGGGCGATGCATATGGATTCCCTCGGCTCCACGATGTTCCTCGGCTCGGAGGCAGGACTGAAGGTTAACCCGTTCGGCACAGGCAATTGGTCAGGCGTATGGGACGGCAAGGTCGGCAATATGACGTTATTCCATGATTTCATGGGTCAGCCGACATCAACCCCCGTACCGGTCATCGAGCACAGCAAAGACCTGTTCTTCGAAAAGGTGCGCGACTTTGTTGATGCTGTCAGCGAAGGCCGCCCGGCTCCGATTCCAGGCGAGCAAATTATGATCCAGCAAGCGATTATCGACGGCGTTCTCCGCTCTGCAGAACTTCGCCGCGAAGTTTCGATCGAGTTGCCCTACTAATCATCACAAGCCCAAGAGGCCATCAATCAGCAAAGCGCTGATTGATGGCCTCTTGGCTTTCCCTAAGCTTGCGCTCCCCTGACTACCAGCGAACCTCCGGCAGCGGCAGGAACAACATCGCAACCGGCATGTTGCTGCCCGATGCGAGCGTAAACACGATATCGACTGACTCTTCGCTATCTCCTGTACGGTACAGGACTGCAGCCTGTGCATTGCTGGTCAGCGCCATATTGTTGGCCACTTGCACCACCTGGCCATTAATGACGAACGCCCCCGTATACAGCCCGCCTCGCGCATTTAACGCAATCAATGTCCGCGGTGCCACATGCGGCAGATGCATTTGGTACAGTACGCCAAAGTTGCCTGTATTGTACTGCAATTGGCCGGTCGTATCGTCAATGCCGTCCAAGTACTTATCAATCGTCTTGTCGCCGAGCATGACCCGCTGCGGCGTACTGCCAAGCGTATCTTCAATATCGATGGTACGGTCGGCGTTGTAGAACGTGCCTCTGACATGGATGCCGTCACGAGGCATAACCGTCAAATTCGGCAGCTCCGCGATGGCATTCTTATCCGCAGCCACGACCACGATTTGGAATTGCAGCTCCTGGTCGCTGAACACATCCGCGTAAGCACTGAGCACTTCATTCGGCTTCATCGGTGTTTTCGAAATTTCAGGCAAAATTTCAACCGTTTGATGAGGACGGACCGAGATCCACTTAGGCGTCGGATTGTTAATAAGCGACGTTAAATAACGAACCGTCGACAGCTTCCCTGTATTCGACACGTACGGATCCGGTCCGCCGATGCCCATGGAGCTCGTATTCAAGTTTACCGGCGTACCGTTGTTGTTGGTGGCAAGCAAGTACATGCGAACCGGATACCCGATTTTATTCAAATTATGGAACATGAAGCGAACTTGACCGGTCAGCTGCGCTTCATAGGCGATGCCTTCCTGAAGCAGTGTTTCCGGGCTGTTGCTGCGTACCATCTGCGACGATTCCGGCTGGATCGAATATTGGTAAGCCGGCACGTTAAGCACGGAATTACCATCGATCGAGAAGACATTGCCGATGCCGGTTTTCAAGCGATAATACTCATCGCTCGTATACAGCACTTCGTTCGTCACCGTGACGGTTTTCGTAATCGTGGAGATGAGTCCATGACGGTCTTGGACTTCCAATGTTACGGTCTTCTCCCCTGCTTCGAAAAACACAGGCGCATTCCCGGTAAACGTGCTGCGAACGATCGCGTTCTCGTCATCCGTACTCAGATTCGTGTACAGAATATCTTCACCGATCCGGTACTGGCTCTTCTCTGTCTTGAAATCCGCTACAGGCGGCAGATTCGGCGGTTTAACGACCACCGTGACGGAATAGGGATCACTCCACGTACCGTTGCTGTCTTCCACCTGTCTTGAGACGACGTACGTTCCCGCTTGAGGGAATACATCCATCTTGCCGTCCCAGCGCTCATCCACGAACGGCAATCCTGTCGCATTCGTGGAATGATCAATATAACTAACCGTGGTCTGACCCGCGTAAATTTCCGCTGGTTGGACCTCGAAGTCCGCCGTCGGCTTCTTTGGGATGACGACGCTTGACCATTGTAACGTAATGGTTTTGCCGACGACCGATACGGAGCTCTCCATCAGCTCACCCCAGGAACGCAGCGGCACCATCAGGTATCCGTTTTGAATGAACGGGACGCCTTTCAGCTTCACGGCCACGCCGTCGAGGGCGGCAAAGCCGCTGGAAATTTTGAAACGAAGCTCGTGTGTGCCGTTCTTCGCAACGGACTCTTTCTTCTTGGGATCATACGAGATTGTATACCCATAACGGGCTGCGATCGAACTAAATGGAATAAAGGTCGTGCCATTGATCGCCGTCACGGGCTGCGCCGACTTGTAAGGGCTCCCGTTGTGTACCATGGCGGTGCTTCCAATCTTTAGTACCAGCTGCTCAGAGGCGCTCTCCGCAGAGGCCTGCTGGATTACGGCATTCGTAAAAGGCAGCAATAAGAGCGATAACATTAACATCAACTTCAATGATTTCATGCCGATCTCCTTTTCTCTCACACATTTCTAGTTGCAAACGCGACATTTCGGAATCATATCGGTTGTTCTTCAACCACGCATGACACTTAAACGTTACGCTTGCTGGGAAAGTTGCGATAAAATTGGAAAGAGACATATTTTGGACACATTCTCGAATGTCTTAACGGTTCACGCGCATATTGATCAGAAAAAATAAAACCATGATTATAAATGACGCAATGCTGAGCACCGCGAACGTCAGCCGTTTTCGCTTCTCCCTTGCAAGCCGCTCCGCGTCTTGCTCTGCGCGGGCAAGCGTAACTGAACGGTGTACAAAGAGGTACACGATCGCCAATGTTACAAAAACCATATTCGATAGAAACCACAACTGCTGCCAAAACATGATAGACCTCTCCCAACTTCAGGTGTACAACTATACTAGAGTAGACTACCGGAATCGTTGCGAGAATGCAAACGAACGAACCGCCGTATGCTATAATGAACAAATTACATCAACTCATTAGCAGACCGAAAGGATCGATGATGGATCATGACACTTGACACCGTTTCCGGCAGCCCCGCGTTCGCCGGGTTTACCCCTGATGATTTCGACGTATTCGCCGTGCCGGGCTTGGAGCCCCGGATGGATGCCCTTATATCTCGCATACGTCCCAAGCTGAACGAGCTTGGCGAGCTGCTTTCCCCATTTCTTACCGAGCTGTGCGGGGAAGAGATGTTCCCTCATGTTGCGAAACACGCTCGCCGTACCATTAATCCGCCGAATGACACCTGGGTCGCCTTCGCGCCGGGCAAACGCGGATACAAAATGTTCCCCCATTTCCAAATTGGACTGTTCGGCTCCCATGTATTCGTTCAGTTCGCCATTATCTATGAATCCGATAACAAGTCGGTCTTCGCCGAGCATGCCCTTCAGCAGCTGGATGACATCGAGCGGCATATTCCGGCCGATTACGTCTGGTCGAGCGACCATATGGTGCCAGGCGGCGATAAACAAGGCGAGCTCGGCCGCGAAGGCTTGATCAAGCTGCTGGAACGGCTTCGTACCGTGAAAGCGTCGGAAGCGCTCTGCGGCATCATCATCGACCGCCAGGATCCCGTCCTTGCGAACGGCGATGCTTTTCTGGCCAAGGTGGAAGAAACGTTCCGTACGGTGCTGCCGCTTTATAAGATGTCCTTCTAAGGCAGCTGTCCCGCTGCAGCATAAAGCCCTGACCCGTTGAACGGGTCAGGGCTTTCGTTGTTTACCGATTAGGCCGCGTGTTCCATGTTGATGGCACTGCGCTGGCGTTTCGATTTGCGGAAGAAGAATAGTTCATAGATACACGGCACGATGACCAGTGTCAGCAGCGTCGCTGCGGCAAGGCCGCCGATCACGACGATGGCGAGGCTTTGCGATACGATGCTTCCGCTCTCGGACGAACCGAATACAAGCGGCAGCATAGCCGAGATGGTTGCGATCGCCGTCATCAGGATCGGACGGGCACGCGTCGACGCGGCTTCGATGAGCGATTCGCGGATCGACATCCGCTGCTCGTTCTGTTTGACGCGGTCGATGAGCACGATCGCGTTCGTAACCACGATGCCGACGAGCATCAGCGCGCCGAATACGGCCGTGAAATCCGGCGACACATTGGAGACGATGAGTCCGACGACGGCGCCGATTGCCGCCAGCGGCAGCGAGCACAGAATCGCAAGCGGAGCGCGCAGCGTCTTGAACGTGACGACCATGATCAGATAGACGATCCCGATGGCGACCAGCATGATTATACCGAGATCCGCAAAGTCGGAGGACTGGTCTGCCGAAGCGCCTCCGACCGTATAAGCGATGCCTTCCGCTTTCTTGAGGGCATTGACTTTCTTCGTAATTTCTTTGCCTACGATGGACAATTGGCTCGGCTCTACATCCGCAATGACCCGGACGTACGGCTTGCCGTCTTTATGATAGTATACGCTCGCCTGTTCGCTCTTCACCAGTTTGGCCACGGACGATACGGCTGCCGGGCCCTGCGGCGTCATGATCGTCAGCGCGTTCAGCTCGCTCTCCGATTTCGGATCGACTGAAGGCTGCAGAATGACGCTCGTCTGACGGTTGTCGATCGCGATTGAACCGAGCGGGATCGGATTCAGCAAGCCTTGCAGCTGCGAGGCGATTTCTTGGCCGCTTGATTTCGTTGGATCCAGCTCGAACGTATAGACAGGCTTCTTCTGCTCTTGATTCGTCTTGACCTTCAGCACGTCTTTGATCGGTTTAATAGCGGCTACGATATCGTCCGCGCCTTTGGCGATCGCATCCAAATCATTGCCCGTGACGTCGACGAGCACCTGCGTGCCGCTTGAGCTGCTTGCAAAATCCATCACGCCGGCATTCAGATCCGCGCCAGGGAAATTGGCACGCTGCGCTTTCACGTCCGCGATCAGCTTCTCTGCGTCAGCGCCGTCTTTCATGTCCACGAGATACGTAACGAGCGTCGGCGAGGATACTTCGCCGTATTTTGCGCCGTCGGAGCTGTTGCCGTTCTGCATCAGCACCCAATCGATATCGCTCCGTTTGTCAAGCGTTGCTTCCAGACGGCGTCCCGCTTCAACGACCTTGTCGATCGGCGTTTCACTCGGGTATTCCAGCGTCACCGACAGGTTGGCGGCATTGGAGGAATCAATCGCGCCCTTCGGCATAGCCATGTATGCGCCGACGGAACCGACCAGAAGCAAGACCGCCACAACGAGCGGCACCCATTTAAATTTCAAGCACCAGCCGAGGAAATTCGCGAAACGCTTGGAGCCTTCGTGCTCCTTCATCTTCGTATTGCGCAGAAGCACCGCGCTGAGAATCGGCACAACGGTCAATGCGACCAGCAGGGATGAAAGCAGCGAATACGTCACCGTGAGCGCGAATGGCAGCAGGAACGCCTGCAAGGAGCCGCGCAGCAGGCCCATCGGCAGGAACACCGCTACGGTTACCAGCGTGGAAGACGTGATGGCTGTCGCCACTTCCTTCGTCGCGTCCATAATGAGCTGGACGGAGAACGATTCTTTCTGCAGGCGGCGGTAAATATTCTCGATGACCACGATGCTGTCATCCACGAGACGGCCGACGGCGACCGCTACACCGCCCAGTGTGATAATGTTCAGCGTGACGCCGGACACTTGCAGCAAATAGAGCGTAATGCCAAGCGACAGCGGTATGGATACGATGGTTACCAGCGTCGCCCGAATATTGCGCATGAACAGCAGAATGACGACTGTTGCGAACAAGGCGCCCATCAATACTTCGCGGAGCATGGAGTTCACGGAATGCACAACCTGCTCGGACGTGCTTGAGAGCACTTTGATTTCGACGCCTTTATACGATTTGCTCAGACGGTCGACCGTGCTCTGCACTTCGTCTCCGACCTTAACCGCGTTCGCGTTAGCCGTCTTCGAGATTGTCAGCATGAGTACATTCTTGCCGCCCAGGCTGCTGATGCTTTCCTGTTGCTGCGCCAGCTTCACATCCGCTACATCGCCAAGCGTAACTCCTTGTGCGACAGGCAGCTTGCGAAGTGTATCGATATCGCTGATATTCGCTTCGACGTTAATGTTGCCGGAGGCGCCGTCGATCGTTTTCTCTCCGATTGAGGCTGCCGTGCCGCGGCCCTGCAGGACACCCATCAACGCTTGGAAAGGCACGCCCTTCGCCGACAGTTTGGACATATCGGGAATAACCGAGATGCTCGGCGTCGACTTGCCGCCCAGCGACACTTCGCCGGCGCCGTCGATTGATTTGAACGCATTGACCAGATCCTTCTCTGTCTTCTCCCGATCGCTTTCCTTCACGCCGTCAAGCCCGATCGATACCCAAGAGATTGGAATCATCGACGTGTTGAACTGCACCACATAAGGCGTCATCACCCGCGCCGGCAGCTGCACGGCACGAATAGCCGTCTCAACCTCGGCTTTCGCTTCCTTCATGTTCGTCTTGGAATCGAACGCTAGATCGATTTTGGAAAACCCGTTGCCGGATGATGAAGTCATTAAGCTCTTGCCTTTCACGAACTGCACGGCGTCCTCCAGCTTCGAGGTGACTTCCGTTTCCATTGACTTGGCGTCGTAGCCGGGTCCGATCGCTGCAATCGTAACCATCGGATTATCGGCTTCGGGCAGAAACTCCATCGGCAGCCGGAAATAGCTGACAACCCCCATCGCCAGTGCCATAAGCACAACAAGCTTCATTGCGGCTTTATTATTGAAAGCCCATTTCGTCATCCACTGCATTCCTTCGTTTGCTCCCTTCAACTATGGTTCTCCTCAGAACTCCTTGTTAAAGTCTACCTTTTCCGAAAAGAAGCGGAAAACGTCTCTAGACCAGTCTTTACCCCCGACCTAAGACGGATGCCGAACTGCGTCCCGCGATCCCCATGCATAAAAAAAGGGTGGAATTGGAAGCCTTAGAAACAAGCGAATACTGGAAAGGAAGGTATCAGATGTCCATACCGATTTTTTCAGAGATGGAGACTAACTTCGCTGTTATCCAATCCCGATTTGAGCATTGCTCGGATCTCACGATGTATCGCTGGAGTTATGGGCCTAAGCTGGGGAATAAGGCGCTGTCGATCTATTTCGATACGCTCGTTCTCGATAAACGAACCAATTATTTTCGGCAAACGCTCCAGGATCTCATTACGCACAAGCTGGGAGCCGGCACCGAGGTCACCTTAGAAATGATCATTACGTGCTTCAGCCATCATGTAACGTCGCAGGAATCCGCCTTTCTCATCGAAACGATGGAGCAGGCGGAGCAGTTTCTGCTAAGCGGCTGCTTGGTTATTTTTATCGACGGCTGGAATCAGGCCATCTGCTACCGGACCGGCAGGTTTGAGACCAGGCAGGTGAACGAGCCCGTTACGGAGCCTGTGGTACAGGGACCGCGGGAGTCCACCATCGAGAATTTGAAGAAGAACATCGGCATGATCCGCACGCGCATCCAGAGCGCCTCGGTGAAATTTCATTTAATAAAAACCGGCGGACGCGCGCGCACGACGCTTGCGTTCGGTTATGTCGACGGCGCGGTCAAGCCCGAGGTGCTGGCCGCGTTCGTCGACCGAATCAGCAAGCTGCCCGACAGCGATATTCTAGAAACCAGCTATGTGGAGGATTTCTTGGAGGAGCGGACATGGAGCCCCTTCCCGCAATATCGCTACACTGAGAGAACGGACGTGGCGGCGGCAGCAATGCTGAGCGGTAAAATCGTCGTGCTTGTCGAAGGGACGGGCAGCGTCCTCATCTGCCCGGCGACCTTCTTCGAACTGCTGCAATCAAGCGAGGATTTCTACCAGCGTACGATTATCGCCAATTGCATCCGCCTCCTGCGTTTATTCGCGTTCCTGATCGCCCTCGGGCTGCCGAGTCTCTATATCGCGATCTCCACCTTCCATACGGAGCTGATCCCGACCGTATTGCTGCTTGCGATTATCGATTCCAGGGAAGGCATTCCTTTCCCAGCCTTTGCAGAGGCGATCATTATGGTCTTTATCTTCGAAGTGCTGCGCGAGGCCGGTATACGCCTGCCGCGTCCCGTCGGATCCGCAGTCAGCATCGTCGGCGCGCTCGTCGTTGGCGAAGCTGCGATCAGCGCAGGCATCGCGTCGCCGATCATGGTCGTCATCATCGCTCTCACGGGCATCGCCTCCTTCGCGCTGCCGCAGTACAATCTCGCGATTGCGCTCAGGCTGCTGCAGCTTCCGCTCATGATCTTGTCCGCCATGCTTGGCGTGTTCGGATTTATGATCGGCTGCCTGCTGATTTGGATCCACTTGATTCAGCTCAAATCGCTCGGCGTTCCGTATATGGCGCCGCTTGCGCCTTGGACGCCGAGCGAAATGCAGGAAACCGTGTACCGCAAGCCGCTCAGGAGATTAATGAAGAAAGACAAGCAGTCCCGCTCTCCCCTGCGCGGCAAATCATAACAGAACGAAAGGCGGACTAGCCGATGGGCGCATTGCATAGGCTGCTTGCTGCGGCCTGCTGCCTCCTCTTAATCTGCGGAGGAACGACCGGCTGCGGTGATCGCGCGGAATTGCCCGAAAAAGCATTCGTCATGGGAATCGGCTTCGATGATGCGGGCCGGAACGAAGTCCTGGTTACCTTTCAGGTCTATAAGCCTTCCCAAACCGTCGCCGCCAAGGGAAAAACAGGCCTTCCCTATATTAATGTGAGAACGCGGGACAGCTCGGTCGTCGAGGCGCTTCGCGACATCACAATCCACCTTGGACGCAAGGCGCAGTTCAGCCATATGCGCGTCATCTTGATCAGTGAGAAGCTGGCCCACAAAATCCCGATCCCCCAGCTGCTCGACGTGTTCTACCGGGACAACGAGCCGCGGCTGACAAGCACCGTCTTCATCACGAAGGGCAGCGCTTCAGCATATTTCGAGCATAAGCCTTTCATCGAAAGCACCATCAGTCAGCAATATTATCTGAGTGAGCGCTCGGCCAGCAGCAACAGCGGAAAGACGGTAGAGTCTAATCTGCTTAAGCTTGCGCTGCAGCTTCGAAGTCAATCCGGCGTAGGCGCACTCCCGTATTTGGCCGGAAGCCCGAGAGGAACAGGGAAGGAATCCAGTGCAGCCGGCCTCAGCATCATCAAAGGCGGACTCGTCGTCGATTCATTCCTTGGTACAGATACGGAGGGCCTGTTGATGCTCATGAAGCAATATACGAACGGCATCCTTCAAGTCCCATGTGAGGCGAAGGAAATCAAGCCGGACGAGGAGCAGCATGACCGAACCATGCTCAATGAATCTGTGGAAACCCTTCATTTCGACGAACATCGCCAGGTCAAGCTGCAGGGCGATAAAATTAAGGTGAGCTACAAGATCAACGCTTCGGTCGCGGCAACGGAGCTGTCTTGCTCGGTCATCAATACCTCCGAGGAAGAAGAGGCCTTCGGCGCAAAGGTATCCGATGTCATCAAGAAACAAATGCTGAAATCCTTGGTTCATTTGAAGCATCATAAGGCCGATCTGATCGGCATCGGCAACGATATTTACAAGCATCATCCGCAGCTTTGGAAGAAGTGGGAGAAGGATTGGCCGGAAAAGTTCGCTTCCATTGAATATGACATCCAAGTCGATACGCTGCTGATGACGCATGGCACGACGGCAGGCAGGACCTTGCTGGAGACAAAATCGGATTAAGCGGAAGTGAGATTATGCTGGTTGTCGTTTTGCTCGTAAGCATGTTCGCCATGATGGCGGTTGATTATAAGGACGGCGTTCGGGAAGGGCCAAGACCCACCCGCATTAAGCTGATTTACGTCGTGTTGGTTGTTCTGAGCGTCTACCATATCATCACGATATACGGCAGATTGAAGCTATACACCTTCTATGACGTCGCTAATGCGATATTAGGTCCTGGCGCCGATTCGTTAGTGAAATGGTTAACAACGAAAGGATGAGACAGGTTGCAGTACAAGATTACCGCCAATCAGGCAGCGCTGCTCTTGTTCGTCTTTATGACGAGCTCTTCCATCATTAATATACCAAGCCCCATTATCAGCTTTGCAGGAAACTTAGCTTGGATCAGCATTATGATCTCTGCATGTCTCGGCATCCTGACGATACTTCCCGTCATCTGGATGGCCAAGCGGCATCCCGGGCTCAGCTACATGCAGTACAGCCGTTCAATTGTCGGCACGCCGATTACGATCGTGCTTGGTCTGCCCTTTCTCTTTTTCCAGCTCCATATGGGGGCCGCGATCGTCCTCGATATCGCCATGTTCCTGAAAAGCTCCATGATGCGCAATACACCGTCCTACTGGTTTATATTCCTCACCTTCATGGTGGTGGCGCTCTCTGTTCGCGCGGGCATCGACAAAGTAACCGGCTTGTTCCCGATTCTCATGGGCAACGTCATGTTCTTCGTGCTGCTCATCACACTCATGTCCTACAAAAACTACGATATCGGCAACCTGCTGCCGCTAATGCCGGACGGACCAAAACCTCTGCTTCACGGCATTTATTTCTCATACGGCTTCCCGTTCGGAGAAATCATTCTATTCACGATGATCTTCCCCTTCATTCCCTCGTTCGGAAGCAGGTTTACGTTCAAGGTCATACAAGCGGTCTTATTCACCGCGATTTCATTGGCCCTAACGACCGTTGTGACCATTATGGTATTCGGCCCTCTGGCGGGCGAACGCAAATATTCGCTCTTCGAGGTTGCACGCACCGTGGACATTATCGATGTCTTTCAGCGCATCGAGGCACTCATCGGCTATTCCCTGGTCGTCGCATCCTTCATGAAAACGACGATCGTGCTGTTCACCGCGCATCAAACCTGCGCCCATCTGCTGGGGCTAAAAGAAGACCGCATGCTGATCTTCCCGATTGCACTGCTAATGGCTTGCGTGTCCATATCGGCATTGATGAGCGGGGATGCCAAATGGTCTTACGAGGTCAGCACCATTCATCCTTTATGGGGCTTTATTTGTATCGTCGTCCCGTTCATCGTGGTGTGCGCGGTCGATTTAATTCGCGGCAAGAAGCAGCCTCAAGCCTCTTCTTCATAAAACAGGCTTGTTCTTGCATAATAATGAGTGATTACTCACTATACAAAATAATCCCATCTGTCGTATGATTGCAGTGAGTGATCACTCATTTCTATGAAGGATGTGACCCGATGCATTCATGCTCTTCTTCTTCTTCCGATGCCGCTCCGGCGGTTGATGTACGCGGCGTAACCCGCTGTTTCGGGAGCCGCACCGTGCTCGAAGCCATTACACTGAAGGTGGAACGCGGCGAGCTGTTCGGTCTGCTTGGTCCCTCGGGCTCCGGCAAGACGACGCTAATCAAGCTGATTACCGGCATCGACAAGGCCGACCAAGGCTCGGTCTTCATGCTGGGCGAACCCATGCCAAAGCTGGCTATGCTGCAGCGGTTCGGGTACATGGCACAGTCCGACGCGCTGTACAACGAGCTTACGGCCAAGGAGAACCTGATGTTCTTCGCGGCCTTGTACGGCCTGAAGGGCGTGCATATGCAGCAGCGCATCCAATTTTCGATGGCCGTCGTCGATTTGGAAGATCATCTGAACAAAGCCGTCTCCGCCTACTCCGGCGGCATGAAAAGGCGGTTATCGCTCGCAATCTCGCTGCTGCATGAGCCGGAGCTGCTCGTGCTGGATGAGCCGACCGTCGGCATCGATCCCGTCCTGCGGAAATCGATCTGGCAGGAGCTCGGCGAGATGCGCAGACGCGGCACGACGATCATCCTGACAACGCATGTCATGGACGAAGCGGATAAATGCGACCGCCTTGGCCTGATCCGAGGCGGCAAGCTGACCGCGCTGGGTTCTCCGGAAGCGATCAAGGCAGAGAGCGGCAGCGCAACAATCGAGGAAGCGTTCATCGCACTCGGGGGAGGTGCCGGCGCATGAGAATCCGCGCACTCGCCATTCGCATTATCCGCCAGTTTGTCCGCGACAAACGGACGCTCGCCCTCTTGTTCCTCGCGCCGCTGCTTATTCTCGGTCTGATGAAGCTGGTATTCAACGGCAACCCCGTCCAGCCCGATATCGGCGTCGTTCAAGCGCCGGCCGCCATCGTGGAACGGTTGGACAAAACGGAAGCTGTCGTCACCGCCTACCCAGATTCGATTTCCGCCGAACAAGCACTGAAGGACAGAGACTTGGATGCGGTTCTATCATTTGCCGGCGGCAAGCCATCCATCGAGCTGGAAGGCAGCGATCCTTCCGTGAACAAGCTGGTTCTGCTGCTGCTGCAGCGCACGATGAGCGCGGAATCGTCCGGCATTCAGCCCGAAATCGCCTATTTGCACGGCACGGAAGATATGGCAGCCTTCGATTCCTTCGGTCCCGTCCTGATCGGCTTCTTCTCTTTCTTCTTTGTCTTCATGCTGGCCGGTGTCTCGTTCCTGAGAGAACGCACAAGCGGCACGCTGGAGCGGCTGCTCGCCACGCCCATTCGCAGAGCTGAGGTAGTGCTAGGGTATCTGTCCGGATTCGGCTTGTTCACCCTGCTGCAAGCCGCGCTCATTGCGTGGTTCTCCATCAGCGTGCTGGGACTCTATATGGATGGCTCCATCTGGTATGTGCTGCTGATGAACCTGCTGCTATCGCTTACGGCGCTGACCTTGGGTACGCTGCTCTCTTCCTTTGCCAGCAATGAATTTCAAATCATTCAATTCATCCCGCTCGTCGTTGTTCCGCAGGTCTTCTTCTCCGGCCTGTTCAATTTGGACACGATGGCGCCATGGCTGCAGCAGCTAAGCCGCATCATGCCGCTCTATTACGGCGCGGACGCCATGCGCGGCGTGATGATTCGAGGCGAGGGCTGGAGTAGTATCCAGACAGATGTATACGTTCTGGTCGGCTTCTCCGCCGTCTTCGCGCTGCTCAACGTCCTCGCCCTCAAAAAGCATCGCGCCATTTAAGAATGACGATTCCTATGCTATGATGATTTCTAATTATAGGCTTGCAGTGCAATAAGGAGTTGGCGTCATGAGCAACACGATGGAAGAATGGATGGAAGAGCTGTTGAAGAGCGATGCCGCGAACGACAAAATGACCGAGAAGCAGACGAGAATTCTACAGTCTGCCATCGAAGTGTTCGCAGAGAAAGGATACGCCGCCTCATCGACAAGTGAAATCGCGCAGCGCGCGGGCGTTGCGGAGGGAACGATTTTCCGGCATTACAAAACAAAGAAAGATCTGCTGTTTTCCATAGTGGCACCGGCAATGACCAAGCTGATTGCCCCGTTCGTGCTGCGCGGGTTCAGCAAAGTACTCGACACGGAATACGACAGCTACGAGGACGTGCTGCGCGCCATGATCGAGAACCGGATCGATTTCTTGAAGAAGCACCGCAATGTGCTTAAAATTCTGCTGCAGGAAATTCCGTTCCACCCGGAGATGCAGGAGCGCTTCCAGAAGGATGTACTTGGAAAGGTGCTGGAACGGCTGCAGCGTATCGTCTCCAAATTTCAAGCCAAGGGGCAGATGGTGGAGATCCCTTCCTATACCGTCGTGCGGCTCAGCATCTCTGCGATTATGGGCTACATTGCTGTGCGCACGGTATACGGCGAACAAGAGAATGCCGTCTGGGACGATGACCGGGAACGCGAGGAGACGATTGCTTTCGTGCTGCGGGGTCTTGGATTGAAATGAATAGCCTGACATAAGAAAGAAGCTTCAAGCAGCAGCTTGAAGCTTCTTTCTTATTCTAGCGCACATTAACGAGCATGCGAGTATAACCAAGTACTATGAAGCAGAAGCCGTTGGTTTAACAGCATCCTTGCTGCGATCGAGCATCTTAAATCGAAGCAGCAGCACAAGTGCTGCAAGCGAAAGCAGCCCGCCGGAAACGTAAGGCAATGTAAGGTTCAGTGAATACAGGAATGCGCCGAGCAGCGGTCCAATAATGCGGCCCAGGCTGTCCATCGACGAGCTAAGGCCTGACGCGACGCCTTGTCCCACCGTTGTATTCTGCGTAATGAGCGAAGTGACGCATGGACGGATCAGCGCATTGCCGATCCCGAAGACGGCTAGATAGATGGTAGCCGACAGCAGCGAATGCGCCGTGACCAAGAGCAGGAAGCCGACTGCCGAAATGATCAAGCCTGCTGCCATATAAGCGGGCTCTTGTCCTTTACGGATGCGTTTGCGCACGATTCCGCCTTGAATGAGAGCACCGACAAGTCCGCAAATCAAGAACATGAAACCAACCTGCAGCGGCGTCACGTCAAAACGCTTCATGCCGAACAGCTGAAGCGTTGCTTCAAGACCTGACAAGGACAGCGAAACGATCAACGCGAGCATATACAAATATTTAACCGATCCCGTAAACGCAGACCATCTGGAAGGCTTGCGTTCATGCGTGCTTTGGCGCATATCCGGGGTCAGCGACTCCGGCAGCTTCGTTACGGCGATAAAGAACGTGACGAGCGATAATGCCGCAGCGGCGAAGAACGGCGTGTTTTGCGATACCAGACTGAGCAATCCCCCGAAGCCCGGACCGATCGTAAACCCAAGTCCGATCGACATGCCGACAAGGCCCATGCCTTTAGTTCGCTGCTCCGGCGGCGTAATATCCGCAACGTATGCGACAATGACGGAGGTCACGGCGCCCGAGAACAGTCCGCCCAGCACCCGCGATGCGTACATGATCGGCAGGCTGCCGTCCGCAATACCGAACAGCAGGAAGCTGGCCGCGAAGCCCAGCACGCCTATTAGGATAACGGGACGGCGTCCGATTCGATCCGATAGTCCGCCCCACATCGGTGAAATTAGAAATGCTACAAGAGAGTAGACAGAGAGCATAAACCCGGTATGGAACTCTACTTTGTCCGGACTAGCTTCTTTAATAAGCTCCGGCAAAACCGGAATAATAATCCCGAATCCGATAAATGTCGTCATCAGCATAATCATGACGATGCCAAGTCGTTTGTCTTTGTTCATAGCGTTCCCTCCATCTCATCATGTTACCACATCTGCTTTATGTCTTGTTATGAACAAATGAAGAACAAACAAGAGCAGCAGTACGGCACCGCTGACGAGAAACGGCGAATGCGGCCCCAGCACATCCCACAGCTTGCCGGAAATGATACTGCCGAACACCATACCCAAGCCTTCAATGGTCAGGAAGAAGCCCCATACCGCTCCCCGCTCCTCCTTGGGAATCGCCTGTGCGATTAGCGCATTCCATGCCGGTATGATGCAGGCGTAACCGATTCCGACAAAGGCTACAATAATAAGGACTAGCGGCAGCGATCTCGAATAGCCAAGCGTCGCGAGTGAAATTGCGGCAGTAATGAAGCCGACATGCAGAAACCATTTGGTGCCGAAGCGGTCTACCCATTTACCGACGGGGATCAAGCCAAGTACGGTAACGGCTCCGCCGGCGACCAAATACATGCTGTACTGCTGCGGCGTCAGATGGAGCACGGTCCGCGCATATTGGGTTAATACCGGCGTGAGCAGTCCGAGCGCAAAATTCTGCGTGAACATCGCCGGATACAGCAGCTTGCTCGCATGGAGCGAAGCGCCGACTTTGGCGAAATAGCGGCGAACGCGAACGCGCCATGCCAATCGTTCGAGGTTATGCTTAACTGCCGTGACGGCTGGGTCTTCCCGATTCTCGAGCGCCAGAGACTGCTTCTTCCCCGGCAGGAAAAATGCGAGAATGACAACGATCAGCATCATCCCGATCAGAATGCGGAAGGCCGGCGTATACGTATGTACGATAAAGAAATTGATCACGATAGGACCGCAGCCGACCCCAGTCAGCCATGCCATATAGACGACGCTCATAATCGTGCCGCTGGCTTCGTTGCCCGCAACCGTCGTTGACCCGTTAATGACGCAGGGCCACAGCGGAGAAGTTCCGATGCCGAGCAGCAAGCATGCCACCACAATCCAGCCGAGTCCATTCGTTAAGCTGACGATCAGTACCGCCGCACTCGTGAACAAGACACCGAACAGCATGACGTAGCGGTATCCGATTCGGTCAATGATCCAGCCAAGCGGCGAGCGAAATGCGTTATCGCCAATATACTGCAAGGCGAGCGCCCAGCCTACTGCGAAAGCAGAGAGATGAAGCTCTTCTCTCATATAAACCGGTAGTATGGAGACGAGGAGCGCGCCTTTCACGAATTCTACGAGGTACATCATGATGAGCAGCTGCACGACGAACGGCGACGACAGCACTTTTTTGCCGCCCCAGCTTTTTGTAATTTCCATGGAGATTCCCCTTCCCTGCCTTCTGCCGAATATCCCATTGTTTATCTAGTGTCAACAAAAATCTTGCTTGCAATCCCCCCTGTTTTTGCTATACTGGGCTTTGTTTGTTAACAATCCACATGAAAGGCTGGGATGAAAGCAATGGATCATACCCGGACCCCGCTCTTCACCGCTCTGCGTGAACATGCGGCCAAAGACCCTGTACAATTCCACATTCCCGGACATAAAAAGGGAGTAGGCAGCGACTCTGAATTTCGTGAATTTATCGGTGACAACGCGTTGTCCATCGACTTAATAAATATCGCGCCTTTGGACGATTTGCACCAACCGACAGGCGTTATCGAAGAGGCCCAAAAATTGGCAGCCGATGCTTTCGGAGCTGATTATACCTTTTTTTCGGTACAAGGGACAAGCGGCGCCATCATGACCATGATTCTGAGCGTATGCTCACCCGGCGACAAAATCATCGTACCTCGCAACATTCACAAGTCGATCATGTCCGCGATCATTTTCGCTGGTGCACGTCCGATCTTCATCTCTCCGGCTCGCGATGCGAACCTCGGGATCGATCACGGCATTACGACGCGCTCCGTGCAGCGCGCGCTTGACCGGCATCATGACGCTAAGGCGGTACTCGTTATTAACCCGACTTATTACGGCGCATGCGCGGACCTCAAAGAAATCGTCGATTTGGTCCACAGCTACGACATTCCCGTTCTCGTGGACGAGGCGCATGGCGTTCTCATCCATTTCCATGAGAAGCTTCCGATGTCCGCCATGCAGGCGGGAGCCGATATGGCGGCAACGAGCGTCCATAAATTAGGCGGATCCATGACGCAAAGCTCTGTCCTGAACGTACGCAGCGAGCGCATTAATCAGAAGCGCGTCCAAACGATCATCAGTATGCTGACGACGACGTCTACCTCGTATATTTTGCTGGCATCGCTGGATACTTCACGCCGCAATCTGGCCATCAACGGCCATGACATCGCAGAGCGCGCAATTAAGCTGGCTCAGCATGCAAGAGAGGAAATCAATAACATGCCCGGCCTCTACTGCATCGGCGAAGAAATTCTAGGTACGGAAGCCACCTACGATTACGATCAGACCAAGCTGACCATCCATGTACGCCATCTAGGCATCACGGGGTATGAGACGGAAAACTGGCTTCGCGAGCATTACAACATCGAGGTCGAGCTGAGCGACATGTACAATATTTTGGCGCTCGTTACCCCTGGCGACACGGAAGAATCGCTTGGCAAATTGCTGACTGCGCTTCGCGATCTGGCCGAGCAGCATCACATCAACGAAGCTAACGAGCTCGTCGTCAAAATTCCGGAGATTCCGCATCTGTCACTTACGCCGCGCGATGCCTTCTACGCCGATACGGAAGTCGTGCCGTTCAAAGAATCCGCCGGCCGCATCATTGCGGAATTCATCTATGTCTATCCACCGGGTATTCCCATTCTGCTGCCGGGCGAAGTCATCTCGCAGACGAACATCGATTACATTATCGACCATGTTGAGGTGGGACTGCCGGTCAAAGGCCCCGAGGATCGCAGCATTCAATTCGTTAAGGTCATCGTGGAAGAAGAAGCAATCTCGTAGCTTTAACATGTACAATGAAAATCCCCGATTCGCTCACTTATGAGCGGTTCGGGGATTTTCATGTTTACTGAAAGAGCAGATATTCGCCTCTCATCGTATGAATTCGAGCAAGGTGACTTTGCCTGGGCATGCTTCGGGGAAATGAATCGCCCCTCAGGTATTAACGAGCAGCTGGTTGTTATTGTCAAGCTATTTCATGAATGCTATGATGAGATGGGGGTGGGCGATAATGAGTCAAAGCGCTTACATAAAATTCGTGCAAGGTTCAACCGTAGATGCACTCAGCCTCGCAGAGGTGAAGGAACGGCTCGTCCGTTACCAGGAACAAACGGCTCTGACCGGGCAGCAATTGGACTGGAATTATACGGAGGCTGCCTTTCCCTATACCGTGGAAACGAAGCCGGGCGAAGAAAACCGCTGGTTCTACCTTAAAGGAACGCATCCACAGTACAATTACATTCTGTTTGGGGTAGGCTCGGAGACCGTTGGAGAACGAAGCGTATCGCATGTTCAGGTCGTACTGCCCGACTCCTCTACTCACGGGGACAAATCAAAGGCGAATGAATTATGCAAGTACTTCGCTAAGCATCTTCAAGCCGAATTAACGATGTTTAACGGACGAACCATTTACTATAATCCGCGCAAATAAGTGAATTGCACAAAAAACTCCGCTGCCGGGCAGCGGAGTTTTTCTTCTTATGCTTGACCTTCGCTCTCGCTCTTCGCGATTTCTTCGTAGATCGCCGTTACGCGTTCCCACTCTGCATCGTCTTCAATACCGACCAGGAAAGCTTCACCGTCTTCTTCTTCAATACGGAAAATTATACCGTCAGCTTCAGGATCGTTACGGTCCAGCAGCACGGAATAAACTTGCTCTTCGGATTCAAACGTAAATACCATAACCATTTCACGCTCGATACCTTCCTCATCCGCGACAAGGAAAACGTGTTCTTCGTGGTCATGATCGTGATTGCAATTCTCGTCATGTACGTGATCGCTCATTGTATTCCCTCATTTCCATTCATTAATGCGCTTCTTTCGTATCGTAACATGGAACAATCTTACGGTCAAACGAAAGGGCGCTTCTGTTGTGGGAAACAGAAGCGCCATAAAGCCGTAATTATGATTTAGCTGCTGCCGTAATGGTCTTCTCCGATACGCCCTGCCAATCGTCGCTGCCAGCCGCTTTCAAGTAGAAGCGAATCGTGTATTTGCCTGCAGTGCTAAACGAATAGTTGAAATCGTCCGTACGGTACCAGAAATTATCTTTATCGACGGTAACATTCTTGGATTGAATCGTCTGTTCGACGCCGCTAGGATCGGTAATCGTTACTTTCACGGCCGAGATCGCGGTCAAAAGATTATCAATTTGGGCGAACACTTTGAAGCTGATTCTATCGCCCTTCCAGACATTTCCGAAGATCGTCGTGTCCTGGAACAAGAACATATGCACATTCGGTTTGTAAATCGTCACTTTCTTTGCGTTGTCATCCCAATTGACGAGTGCCTGCAGCGTGCTCGCCACCTGACGGACCGATAAATACGTTTTGCCGTCCGTAAAGATTCCCGCATCATCTAACTCGCTGCCATTAACGATGACTCGAATCCGCTGAGACGCACCATCTGCAAACAGCATCGTTCCGCCCCACAATGACAGGACCAGCGACAAAATGAGAAGCTTTCTGAACTTCATGGTGGTAAACCTCCGTCCGTTAATCTGGATGTATGGTTATACTCTCCAAGTCGTCCAAAGTTGCGCCAATCCGAAAAGTTTTTTCCTATCGCGCGGCGTGTCAATTTATGTTGAAAACTGCGCTTGCCTGGGAAATAATAATCCGGGAACTATCGCAGACTATACGTATGTCCGCGTCAAAATGCATGGCACGCCCTTACCAACCGCTCCCGGCTGCTTCATGCTTTCATAGTACCGCATGCCTCTAGCGCAAGGCGTTTTGCACACTGCGCATGTATCCGAAAGCACCAGTTTCAACACGGCCTGCTTCCGGTCCGAAGGGGATTTCTTTTTCTTTACCGTTTTGCCTTTGCTTGGAGCCATCTCTCCGCACCTGCCCATCTCTGCAATCGTTCATTGCTATCGTATGTGGGCTAACGGGATCGGTGCTTGGCAGCCATCCGAATACTTAGAAAAAATAATGTTCGCCGCGCCTTTTCAATGCCATGTGGAAATGATAAATTGGAAAGGAATTGTAACGCCTAGGAGGATGCGCGATTGGATATTCAGATGCTTGGAACGGGCAGCGCTTTTGCCAAGACATATTACAACACGAATGCGCTTTTTTATACGGATCAGCACACCCTTCTCCTGGATTGCGGCTTAACGGCGCCTCGGTCCTTGTATAAATTGGACAAGTCGATCGACGATATAGATGCCTTGCTGATTAGCCACATTCATGCCGATCATATCGGGGGCATGGAGGAGTTTGCATTTCGCATGAAGTACACGTTCGGCCGCAAACCGCTGCTGTTCGTGCCGGAGCCGCTTGTTGACGCCCTGTGGGAAACTTCACTTAAGGGCGGGCTTACGCAGGATGAGAGCGCTTCGCTGAGCGATTATTTCGACGTGCGGCGCATTCAGCCGAATGTCAAGACCGAGCTCCTGCCCTGGTTCGCAGTGGAACCGATGCAAACCGCCCATATTCCGAATAAGAAAAGCTACTCCTATCTTATTAACGACACGTTCTTCTATTCGGCGGATCTGATCTTCCATCCGGAGTTGCTGCGGCAGCTGATCGACCGTGGCTGTCAAACGATCTTCCACGATTGTCAGCTGAAGCCGCCTGGTGTTGTGCATACCACGTTAGAGGAGCTCCAGACACTGCCTCTGGACATTCAGGAGCGGATCTGGCTAATGCATTACGACGATACGAAGCCGCAGTATGAAGGACACACCGGCGTCATGCGGTTCGTTGAGCAGCATAAGCGGTACAGCTTCTGAAGCTAATTATGCAAGAAAAAAAGCCCAATTTATGGGCTTTTTTTCTTGCGTGCTTATGGAGTACAAGAATTAGAAGTTAGGGAGCTGGTCTAGATTGTTCGTCGGATCTCCGTCCGCGTCGCCGCGGATATACATTTCGCCGTCCTTGCCTTTAAAGACGTTCACGCCGGCGATGGAGCCGCTCTGAACAGCCGACAGCGCCTCCTCGTAATTAAGCTCCCGGCCGGACGACGTCTTAAACGACATCAAATCGCCGTCTCCGTTTTTGCGTGCGGCAACGAAAGATTCTCTTTCCATTCCCGCTCCCACCCACTCACCATCTGGGCTGAACATGCGTACCATATATTGAATCCTCCTTCTGTTAGTGCTCTCGTAGCATGGCTTGCCTTTCAGCGATTTATGCATAGATAACAATCGGTATGGTGCACGGCTGCTTGCAAAAGCATCATCAAAAAAGTCCGGCCGCGTATGCGCAACCGGACCGGCTTATTAATTATCGTTGTGCAAAGGCGGCTTCTGCTGATCGATGCCGAGTTGACCAGGTAATTTCGGTACTAAATCATGCGGTTTATCTGTTGGTTCATAGACGTCGCTAAATACGGAGCGATCCTGCGGGTAAACAGAATTCATCACGCTGTTGACGAATCCAGCTTTCTGGACGGACACCTCAACAGACGAGTTAGTCGGCAAACAACCCGTACACAGTAATAAACTTAATCCCGTTAATGCTATTTTTCTCATCGATACCACTCCCGAATGTGTGAAAGCAACTGTTGGAAATAGTATACCCGCTGTGCTGGAAACCAAACCCATTCTGACGGTTGCTAGTGCTTCCCTCCCGCTTCCGGAGGCAGCTTTCTCTTCCATACGAATTCCTCATCATATGCTCTGCTGTCATGGATGACCATTCTGGCTACATATACGCAAACTGTACCGACAATACTGAACAGTCCAACCAGCCACACCGCCAAATGGGCAGCTTCCTTCACTAGACAACCCGCCTCTCCATGGTTCACCGCTTGAATACACCTTATGCAGGACTAAGTAGATTTAGAATATTTTTTTATGATAAAAGGTTGACTTCTCCATTTCAGTTTGATATATTATTTCTTGTCACTAACGAGTTCTAATTCACATGATCTGGTAGCTCAGCTGGGAGAGCACTATCTTGACAGGGTAGGGGTCACAGGTTCGAACCCTGTCCAGATCACCATAATTACAAGTGATAAAGCCTGAGAAATCAAGGCTTTTTTTATTTTATTATACCACTCGGGTTTTGTGTATGAATTAGCGTGATACGAATTTGATACAAGGGTTTAACCTGTAATCCTCGTTTTGATTCGGTAGATAGAATTCGAATGGCCTCCGAAAGCTCCGTTTTTTCTCCATCTTTATAGCGACAATTCCAACAATAACGCCTAAAGAACAATAATGACCTTCAATGCGAAGATGCAAAAAGCGGAAAGAGTTAGCTGCTCTTTCCGCTTTTTGCATCTTTTTTGAACTTATGCTGAAATCTCCACATGCTATTCATTCAACGAATCCTATGCCCGCACGAAGCTTTTCTATCATGATTTCCTTTTGCTCACTTGTGATATTGCCGGTTACCGTCCATGTTTGATCAAATGTAGGACTTTCCGACATTCTCTTTCTATTCTTCTCTAAATAATTTGCTGCCGTGTCGACGACGGCATTGCCAACAAATAACGAGTTATCGGGGATATCTTTGGCTACGATACTACCGGCGGCTATGATGACATCGTTACCGATTTTCACATTTGGGAGAATGATGCTGCCAGCACCGACAAACACGCGGTCTCCAATATGGATGAGTCCGATTTTTGTATAATTTAAATGCGTTTTAGTGCTTGCATCATGTGCGATAATATGAACTCTAGGGGCAAGAGTTACGTCATCTCCGATCGTTATCAAGAAGCAGTGAGAGTAGTCGATAATACATTCCGGGCGTCGATTAAAATTTTTTCCGACTTTCAATCCCATATTGATTAGATGTTCGGTTGGAACTTCTCCTCTTAACTTCCAACGAATTCGCTGCACTAATTTAGTTATCACATCTAGTCCCCCAATTCGTTAATCACACAAATGAATCGCCCTATTTTAGCATATTTTAACTATTTCTGTCGATGAACTGTCTATCGGTTATCCTATATCTACTCGTTAATCTCTCGTCCTTCACCTCTTTAGACAACCTGGTAATAATCCGATAACCTATATGTCAGCTACACCAGAGAGGAGGAACCCGCATGGATATCGCATCGCTTTCGACATCCTTGTCTCAGAGCAATTTAGCACAAGCGGTTGGCATCAGCGTACTTAAGATCGCCAAGGACCAGTCCGAACAGCAAGGCCAGCAGTTCGTTCAAATGTTGGAACGCAGCGTACAGCCGAATTTGGGCGGTAATTTCGACGTCCGCGTCTAGTTTAACCTGCCAGAAGAAGGAGGCTGATCCCTCCTTCTTTCTGTTTTTTGCCCGCAAATAAGGATGTTCTTTCGCACTACTTGAACGACAAGGACCACCGACTGCGCTGCAAATTCCTCTTTCCCACATTTCGGCAGCAATTCACCATCGACTAAACCCTTCCGCCGCTGACCATAATTAGTAGTGTTTAATCAATAAATCTAACTCGTAGCCGCAGAAGCTGTCAGCCGTTTACGATGCCTGTGCGCTGATCTCCAGCCAGAATCCAATCCCCTCCTCTTCAACGTTCATATGCTGGCAGGAAGGAGGGATTCCGTATGCCTAACTACCGAATTATCGTGGATTTATCCGACAGACAGCTGTATCTGCATGATGGCAATATCGTTATAAGAGGCTTTCCGGTCGGCATCGGCAAAATGTTAACGCGCACGCCTACTGGAAATTACGAGATTATCAATAAACAGCCGAATCCCGGAGGGCCCTTCGGCGTCTTGTGGATGGGCCTGTCTAAGCCGCATTACGGGATTCACGGCACCAACGATCCCGGCTCCATCGGCAGGGAAGTCTCCCACGGCTGCATTCGGATGTACAACGATGACGTACTTACGCTTGCTGCCCTTGTACCGATTCATACGAGAGTAACGATTAGACCCTAGCTGTCTGCGTTGAACGCACCGCTCTACTGCAACTTTTCAAGAGAAAGGTGCGTCTACATAAGGGAAAGGATACTACCAATTTTAGGTTAATAAGGAGTGTAGCAAGATGAAGAAACCATTATTGGCCGTCGGCATGATGTTGCTCTTGTTCATAGCCGTAACGCAATCTGTCTGGGCTTTTTCCGATACGAAAGATCATCCGAATGACGCAAAAATCTCCGAGCTTCAGAAGCTAGGTATTTTAACCGGAAGCAGCGGCGGCAAAGATGCCTTCCAGCCAAACGGGAAATTGACGTACGCAGCAGGCATCTCAATGATCGTAAAAGGGCTGAATCTGAACCTCGACGGCATCAACTTCTTTAAAGAACCGAAGGTAACCGACAGCTTCCCGAACATGAAGGATGATGCGTGGTACGCAGACGCCTTTATTATCGCAGCCATGAACGATCTCGATATACCGAGAGAAACAAAAGCCAATGCCGAGATGACCCGCGAGCAGTTCGCCCACCATCTGATCCAAGCGCTGCTTAGCAAGGGCGACTACGCGTTCGTCGATATGTATGCGGTGCTTCAGGACGAGAAGGATGTGAATCCCGACTATATGGGCAGTGTTCAGAAGCTTCTGATCACCGGCATCGCCAAGCTCGATGCGAAGCATAATTTCTATCCGAAAACATTGATTACGCGCGGAGATGCAGCAGGCTGGCTCTATGACACCATTTCTTTTGTCAAAGATACGCCTGCACAGCCGCCGATCGTAGATCCGGCTCCTTCCCCGTTCTTCGATATGAATCTGAGCGTCAAGCCGGTTAACGCCGATGTGAATGAAGTTACCGTCTCGGCCCAAGCACCGAATCCAGGCTATGGCATACGGATCGCTTCGATCTCCTTCGAAGGCGACCAAGCGATTATACACGTCGCACCGATTTATCCGGAAAAAGGTAAATTCTTTGCCCAAGTCATCACCACAGTCAAAGCCGTCACGTACGTCTCCTCCTCCTTGAAGCCTGTGCTTGGGGAAACCGGTGCCGGTTCTCCTCCCAATCCAGGCTCTGCGGTGAGCGGCTCTACGGGCATAATTGGCAGCGACGGCGATTCGCAGCGCTAATTCCCTATCGGCTTAAAAACTGCTGCATAAGTGAACAAATAACCAAAGCCCCCGAAGAAGATCTTCGGGGGCTTCCGTATGTGCTTTCATTACGGCATAAAACCTTCTTGCCCAAAATAAACACGGCCCTGCGGCATATGACGCTTCAGTTGGCCGACAAAATCATCCGCGGTCTTCGGCGTATACAACGCCTCTGCACCAAGTTCACGGTACCGCGCAGCCATATGCAGCTGCTCCGAGCGTTTGCCCCCGCTGCCGTCGCCTCGGAAGAAATCATCGACGACAACGCGCTCCACGGCTTCCGCCAGCTGTGCAGGGAAAGCTTCGCTGCAGGGCAGCAACGGCGAAACCGCGGCTTGCACGGGGACTCCAGCTCGCCGCAGCTCGCGGATTGCCCTGAGCCTCCCGGCAAGAGGCGGTGCCGAAGGTGTCAGCACTTTTCTAACGGACTCCAGATCGGTCTCGACTGTCATGCTGACGCGCACTCCTTCTCCAAGCTTCAGGAGTAAATCGACATCGCGGAGAACGAGCGGACTTCGCGTTTGAAGCAGCAGAAACTGAGGAGGTGCTTCAGCTATGATCTCCAGAAGGCGACGCGTAATGCGTGCCTGGTACTCCTCCGGTTGATAGGGATCAGTCGCCGAAGACATGAATACCGTTACATCCCCTTTGCGGAGCGCTCGATGCCATTCATTACGGAACTGCTCCCCATCAAACGACTTCGGCTCCACCCATTCACCCCATGGCTTGCCCTTGAACAAAGCAATCGGCATTCGACGCACGTAGCAGTAAGAACAACCGAACGCGCAGCCGACATAAGGATTGAGTGTATAAGCATATCCGGTCAAATATCCGGAGGCCGGCGTCAACCAGCGTACGGGTTTCTTCTTGCCGACGCCCGGTAGAATAGTAGTCATCTCATCATCATTTCCCAGCCGCCGCTGCTTCAAGCTCCGCTAACGGAGGAATCCGCCAGTCGATCGGAGTCTCTTGCACGCTTTGCAGCCATGCATTGACTTTGGAGAACGGCCGGCTGCCGAAGAAGCCTCGACGCGCCGAGAGTGGACTAGGATGCGGCGATTCCAATACCCGGTGGCGGGTTGAATCGATTGCTGCCGCTTTCTCCTGGGCATGCTTTCCCCACAGGACAAAGGCGATAGGACGTTCCCTCTTGTTCAACTCTGCAATGACAGCATCGGTAAACCGTTCCCAGCCGATTCCTTGATGGGACGCTGCCTCTCCTTCCCGAACTGTCAGCACATTGTTCAGAAGCAGCACGCCTTGTTGTGCCCACGGAACCAGGCAGCCATGATCTGGTACAGAATAACCAAGATCGGCATGCAGTTCATTGTAAATGTTCTTCAGCGAAGGCGGCGTCTTCACGCCCGGAAGCACGGAGAAGCTAAGGCCATGCGCTTGTCCCGGACCGTGGTAGGGATCTTGGCCGAGGATGACGACCTTCACATCCGCGTAGGACGTATAATGAAGCGCGTTGAAGATAGCAGGCTGAGCCGGGTATATCGTTTGCTCCTCGTACGCTTGCGTTAAACACTGCAGGAGCCCGTGAAAATACGGCTTATCTAACTCGCTTCGCAGCACGTTTTTCCAATCATTCATTAAGCTCGGTTTCATATCCTATCATCACCTCGGGAAAATAAAAACCTCCTTGACTGCAGTCTGAGTTGAATCAGAAGAGCAGATAAGGAGGCTTCGTGTTTCATATGGACAATGCAATTACTTGTACAAAAAAGTGCCGAGGACGGGAATCGAACCCGTACGGTGGTCACCCACCGCAGGATTTTAAGTCCTGTGCGTCTGCCAGTTCCGCCACCCCGGCATGTGGATTGATTGAGTAGAATGGTGGGCCCTGAGGGACTCGAACCCCCGACCAATCGGTTATGAGCCGACCGCTCTAACCAACTGAGCTAAGGGCCCTTACGATAATAATCGAAAGGTTGGTTGCGGGGGCAGGATTTGAACCTGCGGCCTTCGGGTTATGAGCCCGACGAGCTACCGAGCTGCTCCACCCCGCGATAACACCGATTCACATGCAATCATTCAATGGCGACAAGTATTAATATACAATATATATGAAGGATAAGTCAAGCAATAATTTACTATGGGAGGAATCGAACGCCATAACGTCCCTTCCGGGATTGAAATACTTCAATTTCCTGCGGGCATTCATATCCATATACCCACCAATCATTTTCCATCCGCTTCACCAGGCAGCCGGCTTGAAATTTGGTTTCATATAATCGTCCCCAATAGATCCACTTCATGCTTGATGCTCCCTTCATTCCGTTTCACTTAGATTACCCACTTTGGGAAGAAATAAGCATGCATAAGTGTCTCGAAATTGCTCGGCATCATAAATAAAGACCGCAGCAGCGCCAAGAGGCGCCGCTGCGATCTTTCCTTATATTTCTTGTGGAACTAGCCAAAGCTTCTAACTTAGCCCCCGTAATTAACGGCTGCGCCGCCTGCATTGCCGACGCCGATCGGACCGCCGCCTACGCCGTCAAGGGGACCATTAGGGTTTTCTTTGATTTTCTGCAGCAGGACATCGCCTTTGGTTTGCCATTCTTTAAGCGCCTGCTCAACCGATTTCTTCTTCTGCATGACTTCTTGGAAGAGCGGCTGTGCGATTTGCTGTACTTGATACAGATTCGGTCTGTCTTGGTACAATTTATCGATAGCCGGATCTTGAGCCGGTACCGGCTTCAGCGTATAGAACGCCGCAATGTTATAGTCCATGCCGTCCTTTGGTTTCAGGAACGATTTGCGCGAGACCATTTCATACGTGCTGCGGGATTTGAGCTTCGCCCATTCCTTGCTGTTGTTGAATTGGATGAAATCCCACGCATCCTCGCTGTTTTGCGCTTTCGCATTGATCGCCATCAGATTGTTCAAGTAGATGTTGCCGCCGACATCAGGCACTTCCGCGAACGTCGGCACGGTCACAACATCCCAGTCCACGTTCGGAAGCTTCGTGTTCTTCACCGCGGCATCCTTCGCTTTGGAAAGCTCGCTGATGTAATCATAGCCGCCGATCGTCATAGCAAGACGGCCGCTGATGAACAAATCGCCTTGGAACGGGTTGAAGGCTTCCTTCTTAATGCCTCCTCCGCCCATACCGCCGCCGTTGTTCACGTCTTCTTGCGTAGGGATGATCTTCGCTTGGTAAAGGTCTGCAATATCCGTCCAAACCTTCTTCCATTGCGGTGTATCGACGGTCATTTTCTCTGCTTTATTATCGAAGATTTTCAGCTGAAGCGGAGCCGAATACGTCTGGGAATCCCAGAATGGATCGCCAACGTAACGGTTGAAGGAGAAGCCGAATTTACGTTCCTTGCCTTCACCCTTCGCCACGCGCTTCGCCAAATTGATTATATCCGGCCATTGCATGCCGTCCTTCGGCGGTTCAACGCCTGCATCCGTAAAGAGCTTCTTATTGTAATAAAGTGCCGAGGAGCTGAATGTCGGCGTCAGAGCGTAGATGGACCCGTCTCCTGCGTCCTTGATTCCATCAATGACAGAAGGAACAAAATCATCGATATCGAACTCTTTATCCTGAATGATCGTATCCAGCTTAGTCAGCATATTATCCTGTGCGAGGCGTTTCAGATTGCCGGAATCGACAACCACGACATCGACAGGGTTTTTGCCGTTCAGCATGTCTTTAAGCTTCTCGTAAGGATCAGGTTGTTTCTTGTTCGGATCCGGCTCTTCGTAGCGCTGATCGTCATAATTGATTGCCGAGACAATCTCGATATCGATGTTGGGATGCAGCAATTCATACCCATCCGTAAACTGTTGGCGCAAATACTGCTCGTTATCGGAGTTGGAATACAAGAATCCGACGCGCAGCACGTGACGCTCCGCATCGCTGTTGCCGTCTCCCTTACTGCAGGCTGCGAGGCTGGAAGCCATTAATCCCGCGGTTACCGCCAGTGCCGACGCTTTAAGCACCATTTTCCCTTTTGAACGCATTGCAATCTTCTCCATCCGATTACCCCTCCAATGATTTGGGCGGCGAAATAATGATTCGCTCGCCGTCAAATTCCATCGATGCTTTATCTGTAATTTGTAAAGCCGTTAAATACGTTTTCGGGATTTGAAGCCTGCCGACGCGATCCACCACGACATATTCTTCATGCACCGCGCCTTGCTGCGACCCGGAAGGATGTTCGAACTCGTCATCCAAATTTGGATTGCGTTTAATAAATTCAGTGCTCGTAAGCCCATCTCGAATGGCGACGACGCGATCGACCTTATGCGCAAGCGTCAAATCATGCGTAACGATGACGATCGTAATGCCGATTTCCTTGTTCAGCCTGCGGAAAATATCCATGATGAGGTCCGAGGTCCGCGTGTCGACGGACCCCGTCGGCTCATCGGCAAGAAGCAGCTTTGGCCGATTGGACAACGAAATCGCAATCGCGACCCGCTGCTGCTCACCGCCCGAGAGCTGATGGAGCTTGTTATGCATCCGCTCCTTCAAGCCGACCCATTCGAGCAGCTGCTTCGCGTAGGCGCGGTCCAGCTTGGAGGAAAGCATCATCGGCATTTCCACATTCTCGAGCGCCGTCAGGTAAGGCAGCAGGTTGCGCGCATTGTTTTGCCAAATGAAGCCGACCGTTTCGCGTTTGTAGGAAACAAGCTGCTCATCGGTGATCTTGAGCAAATCCCACGGACCGACGCTGACGCTGCCGGCGGAAGGGCGGTCGAGACCGCCTAGAATGTTGAGCAGCGTCGACTTACCGCTTCCGCTGTTTCCGATGATCGCCATCATCTCCCCTTCACTTACATGAAGGTTCAAGCCTTGCAGCGCAACGACCTCGAGATCGTCCGATTTGTAAATTTTGACTAGCCCTTCGCATGTAATCATGACGCGTTACCGCTCCTCTCCCATCTTGACCGCCTGATGTACGCGGAGTCTGCGGATATGGGCCAGCAGCAGCACTGCGCCCATCAGCATCATGCAGGCAACAACGATATACAGCTGCGTCGTATCTTTGGAATCGAATACGACTCTAAACGGCGGAACCGAATTCGCAACGTTCTCGGTCGTCTGCAGAAACGGCAGAAACAGCAAGCTTGCGATTTTGCCGATCAGGATGCCGAGTCCGATGGACAGTCCAGCTGTAAAGATCTGCTCCAGAAGCAGCATGCCTGTCAGCTGCTTGCGCGACAACCCCATCGCTCGAAGCACGCCGAACTGCACGATCCTGCCGGATAAATTGAAGAACCAGAACAGGATGTATCCCGTCAGCGAGATAATGATTGAGACCAAGAAGCCAAGGCTCAGAATCCCGAAGACACCGCCGCGCGTAGGAAGCTTGGATTGCGCGGCCAACTCGATGCGAACGTCTTTTACATCGGCGAGCTCGATGCCTTTAGCCTCCAGCTGCTTCATGATCGGTCCGGTCAAGGCACCCGGTTTCATTTTCAGCCAAACCTCGTAAGGAATGATCGGTACCTGGTCATAGATATAGTCGAGATTTGCAATGATGAACGGCGACTGGTCCGGATATTGACTCGGCCAGTAAGGTACGATGCCGACGATTGCGAATTCCACCACGCCGTCCTGAAGTCCGGCACTGATCGTATCCCCAAGCTTCAGCTGATACTTCTTCGCGACATTAGATGGAATGATTGCAGCCTGTTCGTAGAGACCCAGATTGTTCAAGTATTGAAACGGATGATACGGAAAC
This sequence comes from Paenibacillus sp. R14(2021), assembly GCF_019431355.1. Taxonomy (NCBI): domain Bacteria; kingdom Bacillati; phylum Bacillota; class Bacilli; order Caryophanales; family Paenibacillaceae; genus Paenibacillus; species Paenibacillus sp. R14(2021). Next base: position 121,686 of record NZ_CP080269.1, on the reverse strand, counting down.
AAATCATTTCGGAACCAACCGACCTTGGAAAAATCGACATTATCGATGCCCATGACCGTGCCTTGGCCAATGGAACGACCCGATACGACGATGTTGCCTTTCGTCTGAAGAACACGGGCAGCGGCTTCGACGCCGTCCAAGCTCTTGAAGATTTCGAAAGGAGGCTCGGAATAGTTAATTCGCGTTGGAACCGACGTACCGCCGCCGTTTCCTCCGCCACCTTGGCCGCCGCCATTACCGTTGCCACCGCTTCCGCCGGAGCCATTGCCGCCACCGCCGGAACCTCCGTTTCCGCCGCCTTGATTGCCGCCTGAGTCGCTGCCGCCCGTATCGATAACTTCTGTTTTCCCTTCCCATACCGTCTGAACCACGACATCCGTACCGAATTTATAAAGTGTACGTTCCGTCGAGTTCATATCGATGGTCCGGGCAGCAGAAGCGTTATACACGCCGAGCCCCAGTGTCAGAATGAGCAGAATCATAAGCGGATAATAGCCCTTGGATGACCGAGATAGCTGCGTCAGCGTCAAGTAAAGCGGAACAGGCAGCAGCTTCTTCCCGAGCCAGTTGAACAGCTTCAGGAGCCATGGGAATATTCGCAGGAAGAACAATCCCATCGCGAAGATCGCCAGTGCCGGCACGAAGAACAAGAAAGGCTGCACATTGAGCTGATCCGTCGTCAAGTTGCTCTTTACCGAAATCATCTGACGTTCATTAAACAAATACCAGCCGTAACCGGCTACGCCGAGCAGCAGCACATCGCCGTACCAGCGCTGCCAGAGCGGCTTGCGGTCGGAACGGGCAATCTGCTTCTTGTAATCGACAATCGAAGCCTTCGCATAGATGACGGCAGGAATAATCGTCGCCATCAACGCGAGCACGACTGCGCCCAAGCCGGCCATAACGGCATCGGTGGAGAAGCCGACCGGCAGAGACTTACGGTTGACGAACTCCAGGAAGCCGTTGGCGGAGCCGATGCTCTTCGCCATGAACCACCCGATGAGCGGTCCGACTACGAGCGCGATGATGCCGAGCATCAAACCCTCCAAGAGATAGATGCCGATGATTTGGCGCGTCCCGGCACCTCGGCTTCGCAGCACGGCGATATCGCTCCGCTGTTTATCGAGCGCCTGTCTTGCATTCATCGCGATAAAATAGAACACCATCGCCAGCATCGGTGCCGCAAGCGTGAAGAGCAGCAGCTGCAGCTGAAGACTCTGCTTCTTGAACTCGCCGAGCAGCTTCGCGAAGGAGATTTCTACCCGCGTGTCTTTGAGCCGCTGGTAGAGATCGATATTAAGCCGGTCGAGCGTCTTGTTCAGCGAAGCCAGCTGGCTCGTTTGAATCTCCTTCAAATCGAAGGCATAGTACCAGCTCGCCGTGTGAATCGGAATTTTGCGATCCTTGAGAAGTCCTTGATGGAAGGCTTTATCTCCGATCGCGAGCGTGCCCATGGTCCCTTCAATACCTTGGTACCAGAAAGGATCTGTTTCCTTGAGCGGCTTGTAGGCACCCACGATTTTGACGCGCAGCGTGAGATTAAGCCCGCTGTAGATGGGATACTCGAACACATCGCCGATATGAATATCGTTGCGGTACATCGCTTCTTCCATAATAACGGCTTCGACCGTGTCGTTGTCGCCGACCGCGTCAGCGAACCAGCGGCCCTGCGTCAGCTCCGACTTCTTATCAAGGCCGGCCATCGTCGTAAGCGCCATGGTGCGCACTCGGCTTGCATCTACCTTCGTTGGATCCTCTGGTGTCAGCTCGCCGCTGCGAATCGATAAATTCTGCGCAAAGGTCGTGAACGGAAATCCGATCAAGGACGGAATATCGTCCTTAATGTAGCTCTCCACGGTATTCAGACCGTTCAGATCGGTCTTGTTTGACGTCTCCTGATAACGCATCAGCAGCGATCCTGCCGGCAAGCCGCCGCTCTCGTCTTTAAGCGACTGGGCTACAACCCGCTTCAGCGCTCCGTCCGCATACATCGGGATGCTGGTCGCAAAGGCAACGGCAATAATCAAGCCGGCAAGCGAGCTGAGCGTCATCCACCGCGTGTTCCACATTTTGCGGAACAGAAAGCGAAATAGCGGCATCCCCATAAGCTAGCGCCCTACGACTTTCTGCCCCGGTGTCAATCCTTTAAGGATTTCGACTTGCGTCGCCGTCTGTTGCCCGACTTCGACATCGACCTCGCGCTTGCCGTCTTTGTCGACGACTTGAACGTATGTGCGCGATCCGATGGAGCGAAGGGCCGAAGGCGGAATGACAATGGCATTCTCTTTGCGGTTCATGATGATCGAGATCGACAGCGGCGTACCGCGTGTGACGCCCTTAGGCAATTTATCCAGCTTAACCGTTAGAAAATCTTCCGGACGTTCAGGGCGCTGCGCGCCTCCATTACCTCCGTTGCCGCCATTCCCGCCATTGCCATTATTGCCGTTATCCTCTTGAACGACAGGCAGCTGAGAGACCTTGCCCGAGATTTGGCCGGCATTGTTGATGTCAACGACGACAGGCATCCCGACGGATACGCCCTGCAGTTCATCCTGCGTCATCAACGCGGCTGCGGTTAATTGGCTCGTATTGGCTATGATGCAGATGGGATCGTATGCCTTGACGAGATCCCCCTTCATGACATTCAGCGTCACGACCGTACCGGTAAACGGCGAGGTCAGAGCCGCTTTATCAATCTCTTCCTGGGACTCGACTAGCTTCTGCCGCTTCTCCTCGAAGGCGATCTTCGCGAGCTCGAATTCGATCGGATCCATCTCGTCTTTCTTGCGCAGCGTATCCTTCATTTGAAGCTCGTCGCGCTGAAATTGAAGCTTGTCGGAACGGAGCTGCTTGCGCATATCATCCACATCGAGGGAACCGATCGTCTGACCGGCCGTCACCTTTTGGCCGACCTTTACGTTCAGCTCCTTCAGACGTTTGCCGTCGAGGGTAAAATACAGCGTTTCTTCCTGCGTCGAGATCATTTTCCCGATGGCAGTCGTCTTCGTTTCAAGTGTCGCTGTCGTGACTTCGTACTCGGGCTTCTTCGAGATCTGCGGCGGCGCGATGGCCGGCAGCACTTCCTCGTTGTCTTCATTCGGCAGCAGCGAGCAGCCGCTCGACAATACCAGGGAAGCGCCGATTGCAATAACCGCCGCAGTCTTAAATGAATTTCCCGTCAACCATTTCGTAAACATGATCGGCAACCTCCAGAATCGTGGGATCGTGCGTGGTCATACAGATTGTAACTTGTTCAGTTCGAATGATCGTCTGGAAGACCGACATGATTTGGGCGGCCATCTGCGAGTCCAGCTCGGCCGTAGGTTCATCCGCCAGAAGCAGGCTGGGCCTGTGGGCGATCGCCTTCGCGATGGCAACGCGCTGCTGTTCGCCCCCGGAGAGCTCGAACGGCCGGTGATGCATCCGTTTGGACAGACCGACCAGTTCCAGACAGTGCTCGGCTCTTGCCTTCCATTGGCCGCCGGGAATGCCGGCCATGCGAAGCGATAATTCCACGTTCTCGTATGCAGATAGCAGCGGCATCAGTGCAAATGCCTGAAAGATAAAGCCCATCTGCTTGCGGCGAACCTTCGTCCGCTCATCGTCGCTCATGCTGTGAAACGGGAGATCCTGAAAGAAAATATGTCCCTTGGTCGGCTGATCCAGCCCGCCAATCATATTCAGCAGCGTTGTTTTGCCTGAGCCTGACCGCCCGCGCAGCATCACGAGCTGACGAGGCTTAAGCTCCATATTAATGCCCTTCAGCACATGCAGCGGCTGTCCGCCGACCTGGAACGTCCGTTCGACATCATTTACGGTGAGCAGCGTCTGACCGCTGTAGCTGGCATCTGTTCGTGTGGATTGCTCCATATGTACGCTTCCTTCGACAGCTTCGGCCACGGACTGCTTGTTTCTCCTCCATCCCATTACGGCTGCAGAGACCCCCTTCCTATGAGAAAACTTTAATATAGCTACCGTATAGACGGAGTTTAATGGTAAAAGGTTACGCTGTCCAGCGTCATTTTATATAAATAAATGTTAAAGAAGCTTCCGTTGCCCCCGCAGACAAAATCCGCACCGGGCACAAAAGCTTTCTCGTAAAAGGTAACAATCAACCGCGCAGCGTAATCGCATTTCCGGAGGCGTAGCGCCTCAAGCCTGTTCTGAACATTACAGCAGCAGCGAGGCTTACGCCTCCTGTCATGGCCAGTGCCTTCCACATAAAAACAGGATCAAACTCCCGAAGCAGCCCGATCGGCAGGAAGCTGACGAAACCGGCCGGAATCAGCGTGAAGAGCAGCGTCTTGGCCAGCCCTTTGAAAATATCGGACGGATACGTCGTCAGCGCCAGGAAGCCGTTAAACACCTGCTGGGCGAGTCCCTCCGCATTGCCGATGAAGAAGGCCATGCTGCCGGCGATCACGGTGACCGCCATAATGAGAAGGCCGCTGATCAGCAGGCTGAGGAGGAAGAGAAGCAGGCCGGTTAACGAATGATCGCCGACCCATGCGTAAACGACAAGCCCGAACAGAGAATCGCCTGCCGCCGTCAGCGACATTCGGCTGGCAAGCACATGCAGCAGCACCGGCTTGGGCTGCGTCATGTATACGTCGAGCTGACCGCCCGCGACGAGCGGCGCAATCCGGTTGAAGTTGCCGAAGAGCATGTTCGCCCAGCCGAAGCCGCCCGCGCCGGTCGCCCAGAGCATCATCACGTCATTCAATTCCCACCCGTTAACCACTTGGAACCGTTCGAAGAATAGGCTCCAGAAGAACAGCCACATGAAGTTGTTAATGAACATCATGCCTGCCATGAGGAAGAAGCTCATCCGGTATTCCAGCGCCGAGGCGAGGTTTACCTTCCAGCAGGTGAGGAGAAAAGCAATCGTGCCCCGGATAAGATGTTTCCGGGTAACAACATCCGCTGACAATTGCCTATTATCCGCCGTTAACATGAAGCCTCGCCACCCCTCTCCTATACATAACCGTGACCAAACCGGCCAGCAGTGCGACCCAGCCCGCTTGAATGGCAATTTGCTCGAAGACAGGCACGGTCCCGTAATTGACCGCCGTTCGTGCCGGAAAATAAAGCATTGCCTGAAACGGCAGCCATGCACAGATCCGCTGCAGCCAACCCGGCATCAGATCAAGAGGCAAGAGCATGCCACCGACCGTGAATTGCAGTTTATGAAGCACAAACTCCATCCCCCGCGTCTCTTCCACCCAGAAGGCGCAAAGCGCAACGATCATGTTGAGGAGAAACGCAATCGTCAGCGCGCCGAACGTCAGCCCGAATAGTCCAGCCCAGCCGAGTCCGAACGACGGAGGTCCGACGCTGATCCATGCGATCGTGCCGCCTACAACAAGATGAATGCAGAATCGAAACAGCGCTTCAGCTATATAGGCGGCGTAATGAAAGCCGATATACGAGAAGGGACGAATGAGACGAACGGCAATGTCTCCGTTCTTCACTTCGTTCTCGATGAGTCCGCACAGCGCCGGAACGCCCATCGTAATCGATTCCGTGAAAACGAGGTACCAGATGATCTGCTTCAGCGTGAAGCCGCCGATCACCTTCGTAGTGTCTCCGTCGTACGCGGCGGACCAGAGCTGAACGAACACATACAGAATCAGCAGCAGAAAGCTCGCGCGCATCACGAAATCCATCTTATACGCCAACTGCTGCTGGAGCGTAATCCAAGCAACAGCGCCCGCTTTCTTGCTCCGTAGGGACAAGAGGGCCGTGCCTCCGTCAAATAACCGATTTCCCATCGCGCTAGCCCCCTGTCCCGTAAATATGCGTAATGATCTGCTCCATTGGCGGATCCTCCACCGTGACATCGTCCAAACGCAGCGTGCCGATGACCGCCCCGAGCACCGCCTCGATTTCGGTTGAAGCAAGGTCAACGGACAGCTTCAGCTTGCGGCCTTCGCTTGCGACCACCTCGGTTCCATGCAGCTGCGGGAGCAGGGATGGGGAGTAACCGGCAGACAGCGTAAGCGAGATGATCTTATGGTTCAGCACCTCCCGCTTCAACCGGTCGACAGGTGCATCCAGCAATATCCCTCCGTGATGGATAACGACCGCCCGCGAGCAGAGCTCCTCCATATCGCCCGCATCATGCGAGGTCAAGAATACGGTCGTGCCCTCCTCCCGGTTCAGCTCACGGATCAGCTCCCTGATGCGCTGCTTCACGACAACATCGAGTCCAATCGTCGGTTCATCCAAGAAGAGCAGCTGCGGACGATGCAGGAAAGCAGCAGCGATCTCACAGCGCATGCGTTCGCCGAGTGACAGCTTACGAACGGGCGTGTGCAGATAAGGTCCCAATTCGAACCGCTCGATCAGGTCCGCACGTCGTGCATGGTAATCACTGCGATGCAGCTCATAGATTCGGCTGATCAAGTCAAAGGTGTCGATCGGAGGCAGGTGATACCATAATTGCGATTTCTGCCCGAACACCGCACCGATGCGATAAGCCAGCTTCTCACGCTCCCTCCAAGGGGTATACCCGAGCACCTCAGCCTCGCCCGAAGAGGGATACAGAATGCCGGTCAGCATCTTGATCGTCGTTGATTTGCCGGCTCCGTTCGGCCCCAGGAAGGCAACCATCTCCCCCTGCTGCACCGTCAAATCGATGCTGCTGACCGCCACCTTCTCTTCCCACTGCGGCCTCAGCAGCGAACGGAAGCTGCCGGACAATCCGGCATCCTTGCGTTTGACCGTGAACACTTTGCGCAGCGCATGCGTTCGTAAAGCATCCATCCTGTACTCCCCCTTTTTGTTACGACGCTTTCTTCCGGTAAAGCAAAAAAGACCTCCTGCAAGCGTCGCCCAGCTGATCTGGGAGGAACTTGCCGAAGGTCTTTTATCCCTACGGTGTAGCAGGACGTATCGTACGCTGCCTGGTCTCGCTCGGTTCGCCTCTATGCGGATCCCTAGAAACCCTTCCATTTAATGTAACATATTACCATCGGTCCTGCGCATTGGCAAGCGTTTTTTCGTAAGGGTTGTTCACGAAATCGTTCGCTGTTCAAATTAATCGATGGCAGCTTACGGAAGCGGTCAGGCTACCCCGCTTCGAACGAAAACCACTCCGTTATGCCGGATGCAATAAATCTTCCATCATCGTAATCAATCTTATACGCATCTGCTGCAGCTTCGCGGCTATACGTTCCATTCGGGAGCTATCGCAGCGTGCATCTATCGCATCAAAGGCCTGACGCATACGGCTGTATGCTTCGTCCATTTGCAGGATTTCGTCGCTCTTCTCCAAATTACGGTCATAAATCCGAACGCGGTACAGCAGATCCTCCGTGGAATCCATCAATCGTGCATACATGTCATTCATCTTCGGTTCCTCACAATCTCTCATTCTATTGGGTCATTCCCTAGTCTATGCGGCAAGTTAGCTACATATAACCGAATGAAAGACAATTTGAAACAATCGGAGCATGAAATCAAAAAGAAGAACCTGGAGCTAGGCTCCAGATTCTGCTGGTAACGCGATAGATGAAAGACCGCAGATGCTGCCGCTTATACACCGAAAGCTTGCGGATTCTCGCGCCAGGCTTGCAGGACGGCGATATCGCTGCTTTGGATAATGCCCTCAGCCGCTGCAACTTCGATCAGCGCCGAATAGTTGGATAGCGTTGCAAGCGGAATACCCGCTTCCGAGAAAGCTTCGGCAGCCTTAGGAAACTGGTACGTGAAGATTGCGACAACGCCCTGTACATCGCAGCCGGCTTCTTGAACCGCGACTGCCGCTTTGAGCGAGCTGCCGCCGGTGGAGATCAAATCCTCGATCAGCACGACCTTCTGCCCCGGCTTGAAGTGGCCTTCGATTTGATTTGTTTTTCCGTGGCCCTTGGCCTTGTCGCGGACGTAGAGCATCGGCAGATTCAGCTTTTGCGCTACCCATGCCGCATGCGGAATACCGCCTGTCGCAATGCCGGCTACGGCTTCGCAGTCCGGATATTGCTCGCGGATAACCGCCGCGAAGCCTTCGGCAATCAGCTCGCGGATTTCCGGGTAGGACATCGTAAGCCGATTATCACAATAGATCGGCGATTTCATACCGGAGGTCCACGTGAACGGATCGTTTGGACGAAGCGCCACGGCATTGATTTTCAAGAGACCCTTGGCAATCTCGGTTGGCAGCCCCGCTAATTGTGCAGTTGTCATTCAAATCAGCTCCTCGATAATGGATTCTAATGCTTCGCGCGGATTGGCCGCTGCTGTAATTGGACGGCCGATGACCATAAAGTCCGTGCCGGCTTGAAGGGCTTGAAGCGGCGTCATGATCCGGGATTGGTCGTTCACATCGGCGCCAGCCGGACGAATGCCCGGCGTAATCGTTTGGAATGCTGCTCCGCAGGCAGACTTGATGAGCTCCACTTCTTGCGGCGATGCGACTACGCCCCCAAGGCCCGCTTCACGAGCCAGCTTCGCATAGCGTACGACTGCATCTGGGACCGTGCCGGCAACGCCGATCTCATCATTCAGTACCGCTTGGCTTGTGCTAGTGAGCTGCGTGACCGCGATAACCAGCGGACGCTTTAGAGAAGCATCTTCCAGAAGCGCCTGCTCCACGCCATCCATCGCCGCCTTCATCATTTCCGAACCGCCTGCCGCATGTACATTGAACATATCGACGCCAAGCTTCGTAATGCTGTTCGCGCCGCCTTTGACCGTATTCGGAATATCGTGCATTTTGAGATCAAGAAATATGTTGTAGCCGCGAGCCTTCAGGTGAGTAACGAAACCCGGGCCCGCTGCGTAAAAGAGCTGCATGCCTACCTTCATATAGCACGGAATGCCTTCAAGACTGCGCACCAGCGCTTCAGCCGCAGCTGCGTCCGGATAATCCAGCGCGACCATGATACGGCCCGCAGCTTCTTCTCTGCTTAGCTTCATCTGTACAGCCTCCTCGTTCACAAGTCTGTTTATGCATGGCGAAAGCCTGCTTGTTGGCAGGCTTTCGCGGCCGAATAACGGCCATGGATTGCTTATTTCTTAGCCAGCACCGGCATTGGACGTGAGGAGAAGTTGATCGTCTCCAGCATGTTCAGCAAGGCGCGGACCGTATCAAGCGAGGTCATGCAGACGACGCCGTTCTCGACCGCTTCGCGGCGAATCCGGAACCCGTCGCGCTCCGGCGTTTTGCCCTTCGTCAGCGTATTGACGACAAAGTGCGCGCTGCCGTCGCGGATCAGATCCAAGATGTTCGGCGAGCCTTCGCTCAGCTTGTTCACGGTTTGCACGCGCAGTCCTGCTTCTTCCAGCGCAGTTGCCGTACCGCCCGTTGCGATAATGTTGTAGCCCAGCTCGTAGTAGCCGCGCAAAATCTCGATCGCTTCCGGTTTGTCTTTGTCAGCAACCGTTGCGATGATGGAGCCTGTCGGCGGAATGCGCATGCCCGCGCCCACAAGACCTTTGTACAGAGCTTTCGCGTATTGTTGATCGCGGCCCATGACTTCGCCCGTCGATTTCATCTCCGGCGTCAGCGTTGGGTCAACGCGGCGCAGTTTCGCGAAGGAGAATACCGGTACTTTGACCGATACATAGTCATCTTCCGGCCACAAGCCTTCGGTATACCCCAGGTCAGCTAGCTTCTTGCCAAGAATCGCCTGTGTAGCCAGGTTTGCCATCGGGATGTTGGTCACTTTGCTCAGGAACGGTACCGTTCGCGACGAACGCGGGTTAACTTCAATCACATACACTTCGTCTTGGAAGATAACGAACTGGATGTTAACCAAACCGATGACGTTCAGGCCTTTGGCGATTTTGATCGTGATGTCGACCATCTTCTGCTGCAGCTCTTGCGAGATCGATTGCGGCGGATAGACGGCGATGGAGTCGCCGGAATGAACCCCTGCACGCTCGACATGCTCCATGATCCCCGGAATCAGGACGGTTTCACCGTCGCAGATCGCATCGACTTCCGCTTCTTTGCCCAGCATGTAACGGTCGATCAGCACCGGATGCTCCGGATTAATTTTCACCGCTTGAACCATGTAGGTCAGCAATTCTTCGTCGGAGTAGACGATTTCCATGGCACGACCGCCGAGGACGTACGATGGACGAACCAGTACCGGATAGCCAAGGCCTGCCGCCGCGTCAACTGCTTGATCGACGGATGTTACGGTGATTCCCTTCGGCTGCAGAATTTTCAGCTCGCGAAGCAGCGCTTCGAACTTCTTGCGATCCTCCGCAGCATCGATGCTCTCCAAGCTGGAGCCCAGGATGCGTACGCCGGCTTTCGTCAGCGGCGCAGCGAGGTTGATCGCCGTTTGGCCGCCGAACTGCACGATTACGCCGATCGGGTTCTCCTGCTCGATGACGTTCATGACGTCTTCGAAGAAGAGCGGCTCGAAGTACAGTCGATCGGAGGTGCTGAAATCCGTCGATACCGTCTCCGGGTTATTGTTGATAATGACGGCTTCGTAGCCGGCCTTCTGAATCGCCCACACCGCGTGAACCGTGGAGTAGTCGAATTCGATGCCTTGACCGATCCGGATCGGACCTGAGCCTAGCACGAGCACTTTCTGTTTGTTCGATTCCGTTACCTCGTTCTCGACCTCGTAAGTGGAGTAGTAGTAAGGCGTTGTCGCTTCGAATTCAGCCGCGCACGTATCGACCATTTTGTACACCGGCTTAAGACCTTGCTCCAAGCGGTATTTGCGGATTTCATACTCATCCGTAAACGTCTTTTGGTTGCCTTCGCTGCGGATTTCCGCGATGGAACGGTCGGAGAAGCCTTTGCGTTTGGCAGCATACAGCAGCTCTTTGGTCAGCACGACTGCTGTGCGAAGCTCGCCTTCGAACGCGACGATGCTTTCGATTTTGTCCAGGAACCACCAATCGATGTTGGTCAGATCTTGAATCTCCTGAAGCTTGTAGCCGCGGCGGAACGCTTCCGCGACCAGGAACATCCGCTCGTCGTCCGGCTTCTGCAGGCGCAGACGAAGCACGTCCTCTTCCAGCTCCGCTGCATCTTTCAAGTGAATGCGGTGCGCGCCGATCTCAAGCGAGCGAACTGCCTTATGCATCGATTCCTCGAACGTGCGGCCGATGGCCATTACTTCTCCGGTCGCTTTCATTTGCGTGCCGAGCTTGCGGTTGGCGGACGTAAATTTATCGAACGGCCAGCGCGGGATTTTGGACACGATGTAATCCAGCGTCGGCTCGAACATGGCATACGTTTGTCCCGTAACCGGGTTGACGATTTCATCCAGCGTGTAGCCGATTGCGATCTTCGCTGCCATCTTCGCGATTGGATAACCGGTCGCTTTGGATGCGAGCGCGGAAGAGCGGCTTACGCGCGGGTTAACTTCGATGACGTAATATTGGTAGCTGAACGGATCCAGCGCGAATTGTACGTTACAGCCGCCCTCGATATTCAGCGCGCGGATGATCTTCAGCGATGCGGAACGGAGCATCTGGTACTCGCGGTCCGACAAGGTTTGGCTAGGCGCAACGACGATGGAGTCGCCGGTATGTACGCCTACCGGGTCGAAGTTCTCCATGTTGCACACCACGATGCAGTTATCGTTGGCATCGCGCATGACTTCGTATTCGACTTCCTTCATGCCTGCGATCGATTTCTCGATCAAGCACTGGCTGATCGGGCTGTACCGGATACCGGACGCGACGGTCTCGCGCAATTCGATTTCACTTGCGCAAATCCCGCCGCCTGTGCCGCCGAGCGTGTAGGCAGGACGCACGATGATCGGATAGCCGATCTCGTTCGCGAAATTCACTGCTTCTTCGACCGTCGTGACGATGACGCTCTCAGGTACCGGCTGCTCCAGCTCGCGCATCAGATCACGGAACAAGTCGCGGTCTTCCGCTTTCTCGATCGCGGTCAGCTGCGTGCCGAGCAGCTGCACGTTCTCGCGCTCCAGCACGCCTGCGCGCGCCAATTCCACGGCCATATTCAGGCCGGTTTGGCCGCCGAGCGTCGGCAGCAAGCCGTCAGGACGCTCTTGGCGGATGATTTGGGTAACGAATTCCAGCGTAATCGGCTCGATGTACACTTTATCCGCCATGTTCGTATCTGTCATGATGGTAGCAGGGTTGCTGTTGATCAGCACGACCTCGTAGCCTTCTTCTTTCAACGCTTGGCAGGCCTGTGTGCCTGCGTAGTCGAATTCAGCCGCTTGCCCGATAACGATCGGACCGGAGCCGATCACGAGAATTTTTTTGAGTTTATTATTTTTGGGCATGTTGCAGCTCTCCTCTCAATGATGCCGCAAGCTGTGCTTGACGCGGTTTCTGCGGGTTGTTTCGTTTGCTGGTGCGGATCATGTCCAGGAACTGATCGAACAGGTAGCTGGAATCGAACGGCCCCGGAGCAGCTTCCGGATGGTACTGTACCGTGAACGCCGGGAATTCTGTATGTTTCAAGCCTTCAATCGTACGGTCGTTGTTGTTAATATGCGTCACTTCCAGCTTCGTGCCGTTCACGGATTCCTCCAGAACGGTGTAGCCGTGGTTCTGAGAAGTGATGTAGCAGCGGTTCGTCGCCAGCTCTTTCACGGGATGATTGCCGCCGCGGTGGCCGAATTTAAGCTTTGCCGTGTCTGCGCCGCAAGCGAGCGCGAACAGCTGGTGGCCAAGGCAAATGCCGAAGATCGGATATTCGCCCAGCAGCTCCTGGATCATTTTGACTGCGTGCGGTACGTCTTTCGGATCCCCAGGGCCGTTCGTCAATTGAATGCCATCCGGGTTCAGACGGCGGATTTGCTCGGCCGTCGTATCATGCGGCACAACGACAACGTCGCAGCCGCGTTTCGTCAGCTCGCGCAGGATGCCGCTCTTCGCGCCGTAATCGACAACGACGATACGCTCGCGATCGCCGGGGCTCGAGAAGATGCTCTTCGTCGAGGTGCGCGCCACTTGGTCGCGCATCAGCGTCGTAGCGGACAGACGTTCCAGCAGCTCTTCCACGCGCTCCGTGCCTGTCGTAAGGATGCCCTTCATCGTGCCGTGATGGCGAAGAATCCGCGTCAGCATCCGCGTGTCGATATCGCTGATACCGATGATGTCGTGTTCCTTCAGCATGCGGTCGAGCGAGTACTCCGCCCTCCAGTTGCTCGGCACCGGCTCGTGGCGGCGCACGACGAAGCCGTGAATGAACGGACGAACCGATTCGAAATCGTCGCGCGCAATGCCGTAGTTGCCGGACAGCGGGTACGTCATCGTGACGATTTGTCCGCAGTAGGATAGATCCGATATCACCTCTTGGTAGCCTGTAATGCCTGTATTAAATACGACCTCACCGCTGGATTGCCCTTCGGCGCCAAACCCAAGGCCCGTAAACAGCGTGCCGTCTTCCAATAACAATCTTGCTTGCATCCGTATCACTCCTAGTTATCAAGTTGCCTGCTTCTCTTAGTTCTCCGACCAAACGACCTTGCCGCCAACGATTGTCGCTACCGGCCAGCCGTACAGCTTCCAGCCGCCGAACGGCGTATTTTTACCCTTCGAAGCGAATGCTTCCGGGTTTACCTCACGTTCTTGTTCCACATCCACGATCGTCAGATCCGCAGGCGCTCCAACCTGCAGCAGCCCGCTCTTCAGTCCGAACACGCGCGCCGGATCCGAAGTCATTCGTTTTAGCAGGAAGCCCAGCGTCCATTTGCCCGTGCGGACGAATTTCGTATAGAGCAGCGGGAATGCCGTCTCGAAGCCGACGATGCCAAACGGCGCGAGCTGCATGCCGCGGGCTTTCTCTTCCGCGCTGTGCGGCGCGTGGTCAGTTACGATGATGTCCAGCGTCCCGTCTTCCAGCCCTTCGATCACAGCCTGTACGTCGCGCGGCGTGCGAAGCGGCGGGTTCATTTTCCAATTGGCGTCCATACCCGGGATGTCCTCATCCGAGAGAATCAGGTGATGCGGGCAAACTTCGGCGGTTACGTTGATACCGAATTGCTTCGCATGACGGATCAGCCGAACCGATTGCTCCGTGCTTACGTGGCAGACGTGGTAATGCACGCCTGTCGCTTCAGCGAGCAGAATATCGCGTCCGACGTGAATCGCTTCCGATTCGTTCGGAATGCCTTTCAGTCCGTTCTCCGCCGCGAATTTGCCTTCTGTTACCGCAGCGCCTACGACAAGCGAATCGTCCTCGCAGTGCGCGATGACCGGCATGCCCATGGAAGCCGCGAGCTTCATGGCATCCTTCATCATTTGCGCGTTCTGCACGCCGACGCCGTCGTCCGTGAAGCCGATCGCACCTGCTTCCTTCAGCGCCGCGAAGTCCGTCAGCTCGCGTCCCAGCTCGTTCTTCGTGATGGCCGCGTAAGGCAGCACGTTCACGATGCCGGCCGTCTCCGCTTTGTCCAATATGTAACGGACCGTCTCTGGCGTGTCCGTTACCGGGCGGGTATTCGGCATGCAGGCGATCGTCGTGAAGCCTCCAGCTGCCGCCGAGCGTGTACCGCTCGCAATGTCCTCTTTATATTCGAAGCCCGGCTCGCGCAAATGCACGTGCATGTCGATAAATCCTGCGGAGACAAGGCTGCCTTTCGCGTCAATAACATCTTGCCCGTTGGTATCGGGCTGACCTGCCGAAGCGTCCGTGATTTCGGCGATCAAGCCGTTCGCCACGCGGATATGCTTCAGCTCCGTTTCACCCTTTGCTTCGTTCCAAACCAATCCATTCAAAATCCAAGCTGTCATTCGTGTTCAAACCCCTTCCAAACTGCTTTTATGTCAATGCCCGTTCAATAACGGCCATTCGTATCGGTACGCCGTTCTGCATCTGCGGGAAAATGCGTGATTGATGATGCTCGACGAGCTCATCGTCGATTTCGACATTCCGGTTGATCGGAGCCGGGTGCATAATAATTGCATGGGGTGCAATTCGCTGCGCCCGTTCCGTCGTCAGCCCGAACTGCTCGCGGTAAGCTTCCGGCGAGCCCATCTTCCCGCCTTCATGACGCTCAAGCTGAACGCGCAGCATCATGATGACGTCGGACCGCAGCGCTTCCTCCATCGTTACGTAGTTTACATCGAGGTCAGCCGCTTTCATCGCATCCGGAGCGCAGAACTGCACGTTGGCGCCGAAGGCTCGCAGCGCGTACAGATTGGAACGAGCCACGCGGCTGTGCTGAACGTCGCCGATGATCGTCACCGTCAACCCTTTCAGCTCGCCGAACTGCTTGCGCATCGTGTACATATCCAGCAGCGCCTGCGTCGGATGCTCGTTATTGCCGTCGCCGGCGTTAATGAGCGGCACCTTAATCTTCGCTGCCAATTCCGCAAGCACGCCGATCGGCTTCAGCCGGATGATACCGGCATCTATGCCCATGGATTCCAATGTCCGAACCGTGTCATAGATCGACTCGCCCTTCTGAACACTGGATACCGCCGCCGAAAAATTAAGCACTTCCGCGCCCAGCCGTTTCTCCGCCACCTCGAAGGAAAATCGGGTTCGGGTGCTGTTCTCGAAAAACATGTTAGCTACAAATTTACCTTGCAGCACCGGCTCGATTTTATTGGAGCTGGCTTCCCAGAACGCCGCGCGGTTCAAGATCGATTCCAATTCTTCCTTGCCGAGCTCCTTGAGCCCCAGCAAGCTTCGCTGTCTGACTGCTGTTGCCGTAGACATCCTTAAGCTCCCCCTTAATGGATAATCGTCACCTGGTCATTCTCGTCGATTTCCTGAAGCGAGACTTCAATCTGCTCCTGCTTCGAGGTGGGAACGTTCTTCCCGACGTAATCCGGCCGGATCGGGAGCTCGCGATGTCCCCGGTCAACCAGCACCGCAAGCTGTATCATCTGCGGCCTGCCCATATCCATCAGCGCATCCATTGCCGCGCGGATGGTGCGTCCCGTATACAATACATCGTCGAAGAGGATAACCCGCTTGTTCTTTACGTTCACCCCTCCGCCTGCCGCCGGGCCGCTTTCGCTCCCCGCTTCCCGGTCGTCCCTGTAGAGCGTAATATCCAGCTCTTGTACTTCAATTGGCATACCCTCGATCTCGCGTATCCGTTCGGCGATGCGCTCGGCCAGATAAATCCCTCGGGTGCGAATGCCGACGATCACGCAGTTATCAATGCCTTTGTTCTTCTCGACAATTTCATGCGCAATTCGAGTCAAAGCACGCCGAATCGCCGTTTCGTCCATAATGACGTGATGCTGTTCATCCATGCGTTTCACACGCCTCCTTGCTTCGGAACGAAGGTCCATGGCCACAAAAAAAACTCCCTGCGGCTTGCGCAAGGAGTTTACTCGTTTGAAAGATTCAACTTCAGTTGCTAGAAAAGTCCCGCTTGCGCAGAGATGCGCCAGCGGAGGGGTTGTCTAGCCATGAGAGTTGATTAAACGATCCACGTTACCTTGCCAGCCTCTCTGGACTGAGTTAAAGGTACTGCTGTTTATCAAATGAATTATCCCACGTTCGACAAATGATGTCAATGCTCTTTTGACCTACAGGCTTAATTTGGTGATCCGTTCAACCGCTTTTTCCGTATTCTCGCGGCTGCCGAACGCCGTTAGGCGGAAATAGCCTTGGCCGCTTTGTCCAAAGCCGACGCCCGGCGTACCGACAATATTCGCTTCCGACAGCAATTTGTCGAAGAACGCCCATGAATCAAGACCATTCGGTGTTTTGAGCCAGATGTATGGCGCGTTGACGCCGCCAAACACTTCAAGTCCTAGGGAAGAGAGTCCCTCGCGGATAATGCCGGCATTCGTCATGTAATAGTCGATGATCGATGCGATTTGCGCTTTGCCTTCCGGTGTGTAGATGGCAGCGGCACCGCGTTGTGTCACGTAAGAAACACCGTTGAATTTCGTTGTATGGCGGCGGTTCCACAGGTCGTTGACCAACAGGACGTTACCATCGGCGTCTTTGGCTTTCAGCTCGCGAGGCACGACCGTGTATGCGCAGCGTACGCCGGTAAAGCCGGCTGTTTTGGAGAAGCTGCGGAACTCGATCGCCACTTCCTTCGCGCCTTCGATTTCGTAGATACTGCGCGGCACGTCCGCTTCTTGAATGAATGCTTCATACGCGGAATCGTACAGAATGATGCAGTCATTCGCTTTGGCAAAATCAACCCAACGCTTCAGCTCCGCCTTCGACAGCGTCATGCCTGTCGGGTTGTTCGGGTAGCAGAGGTAGATCAAATCTACTTTGCGCTCAGGCAGGCTTGGCGTAAAGTTGTTGGATGCATCGCATTTCAGGTAAACGATATTATTGTATTGGTTCGTTTCTTTGTTGAACGAACCGGAGCGGCCTGCCATAACGTTCGTATCTACGTACACAGGATATACCGGATCCTGTACAGCCACGACTGCATCCTTGCTGAAAATCTCCTGGATGTTGCCCACGTCGCATTTGGAACCGTCGCTGACGAATACTTCGTTCGCCCCGATGTCGATACCGCGCGCTTTGTAATCGTTGTTGATAATTTCATTGATCAGGAAGTCATAGCCTTGCTCAGGTCCGTATCCGCGGAACGTGCCGGGATTCGAGAGCTCGTCTACGGCCGCATGCATCGCTTTCGTAATCGCGTCCGGAAGACCGCGCGTTACGTCGCCAATGCCGAGGCTGATGATTTGAGCATTCGGATTGTCCTGCGTGAATTTCGTGCGGCGCTTAGCAATTTCTGAGAATAAATAGCTCCCTTGAAGCTGCATATAATTATGATTGATTTGAGTCATTTGGCGTTATCTCACCCTTCATTGTCGGAATATCGTAAATATATCTACCATCATAGCGCACGTAATCCGCTCTGCCATATAAAGAAATTAGTGAAAAGTTTGCACTATTATGTATCTACCTTTGTCTTAAAATCGTCAGTTCATGCTCCATGTCCGCAGGAATCGGCGCTTGAAACTCCATGTATTCACCTGTGCGCGGATGCTCAAAGCCCAGTACGGCCGCATGAAGAGCCTGACCCTTGAGGCCGATCGTCTTATTGCGTCCATACACTGGGTCCCCGGCCATCGGATGATCGATGTATTTCATATGCACGCGGATCTGATGCGTCCGTCCGGTTTCGAGCTGAAGCTCCAGCAGCGTGTAATCGCCGAACCGTTCCATCACCTGAAAATGCGTCACGGCTTCTTTGCTGCCTTTATGGATAACGGTAAACAGCTTGCGATCCTGCGGGTCGCGTCCGATCGGCGCATCGACGGTTCCGTGCTCATGCGGCATATTGCCATGTACAAGGGCGATATATTTGCGGGTTACCGTATGCGCCTTCAATTGCGCGGCAAGAGATGCATGGGCCAAATCATTCTTCGCGGCCATAATAAGTCCCGACGTATCCTTATCGATCCGATGCACGATGCCCGGCCTCATCACGCCGTTGATGCCGGACAAATCCTTGCAGTGGTACATAAGCGCGTTAACGATCGTTCCGGAATAGTGCCCTGGAGCCGGATGCACGACCATTCCTCTCGGCTTATTAATGACGATCACATCGCTGTCCTCGTATACGATATCAAGCGGAATCGGCTGCGCCTCGATCTCGGCTTCTTCCGGTTCCGGAATAATAACCGTGACCACATCTGCCACGGTTAATTTCGTATTGGGCTTGACTTGGCGTCCGTTAACAAGAACAGCGCCGCCCTTAATCCATTCCTGCACCTGCGTACGCGAAATGGAGCCTTCTTCCATGCTCTCCGTTACATATTTATCAAGCCGTTCGCCTGCTTCGGTATCGGCGATCACGAAGCTCATCGGCTCGTCATTGAATGAATTGATGTCCTTCTTGTCCATTTCGTTCATTTCCATTTGAATCTCCGTTCTCTTTCTTGGATGTCAGAAGCGCATCGAGCAGAATCAACCCTACACCGATGCAAATACCGGAATCGGCAATGTTAAAAATCGGGAACACATAGCTGCCGAAGGTGAATTGAAGAAAATCGACGACTTGTCCATACAGCAAACGATCCATAAAGTTGCCGATCGCGCCGCCGAGCACAAGTCCGAGTCCCGTAAGCAGCCATACTTTGCCGCTGTTGCGGTTCTTTGTCAAATACCAGAAAATAGCGCCAACAACAATGAGGGTAATGACGATGAACAACCATCGTTGTTCCTGGAGGATTCCGAATGCCGCCCCTTTGTTGCGAATCGAGGTGATGATGAAGAAATCGCCAAGCACCTGCTTCGTCTGACCCATGTCCAGGCTGTGCTCCACCCATTTCTTGCTTAAATAATCGATTACGAAAACAAAAACCGCCAGCCAGTAATAGTAAAATTTCACGGCATATGCCCCCTTATCCCCCACATTGTAGCATATTTATTCCGCATTCGACTAGCTGATTTCCCTTTCTCTCTGCCAGTGTAACCATGAATGCCCGCCTCTAAAATAGCCCCGTTTTGCGAACTCTAACGAAAGCATCAGCAACCACTCAGCTTCCGTGAAAAGAGGTAACTCCCTTATGACGATGACGAAACTTACGAATAACCAGCTTCGCAATCTTCGGAGCCAGCTGACCGTGGAGAAAGCCGCTACCGAGCAGCGATTAGCAAGCATCGACCACTACGGCTTATCCACTTCCCTGCGGGACGCCACCGGCGATTTGTCCGCTTATGACAACCATCCCGGCGACGCGGCGACCGAGACCTACGAACGAGGCAAAGACATTGCACTGCATGAACAGGAAGAGCTGCGGTTAAATCGCATCAGCGAAGCCTTGTCCGCCATGGACAACGGCAGCTACGGCAGCTGTCAAACCTGCGGAGAGCCCATACCGCTTGCTCGCCTGCAGGCGCTCCCAGACACGCTTTATTGTGCCGAGCATTCGCCAAGACAGGAATTGTCCGAGCACCGACCGATTGAGGAATCATTCCTCATGCCGCCTTTCGGCCGATCCGACATGGATGATCACGAAGACGGCTTCAACGGCTTCGACGGGGAAGATGCCTGGCAAATCGTTGAACGCTGGGGGAATTCCAACTCGCCCGCCATGTCCGAGAACCGCAATGTGACCTCTTATGAGGAAGTAGGAATTGAATCCGACGAACTCGACGGGTACGTTGAATCCCTGGAAAGCTTCATAGCGACCGATATTACTGGTAATCACCGCTATGTGGTTCGAAACAAAGCCTATAACGATTATATGGAGAACGAAGAAGGCGAAGCTTTATTGGAATGATGGACATCATGATGTTAATAGGTTTTTCCTTCCAGCTGATGCTGAACGACGCGAACGATATCTGCAATGTAGTCGCCGATAATCGGTAAATTCAATTTACCTAATAGCTGCAGAACATACAGAATCGTCGCCGCAAAGAATGTAAAACCGATCGCAATGCCGATGCCTCGAGACAATCCGCCGAGCAGATTGCGCCAAATCAGCGAAATCGGCCGGTTTAATAGCTGCACGTAGTCGGCAATTTGCGTCCGTTCCATTTGGATGGTGACCTTCTGCAGACGTTTCTCGAGCGCATCCAATGCATGATGGACGCCTTTCATTTCTTTCTCGTTGATTTCTTCCGCCATCGCACTATTCCCTCCCCAAAGCATCAAACGAAACGCCCATGCAAGCGTTCGGCGGCGGCAAAGGCCGCTCGCCGACACGTGAACATGGGCGTACGTATGATTTGCTGCTATGGGTTACTATGCCCCTGCAATCGAAATTCCAATCTCCCGATCACCGAGCGAGACGCGTTCCATTAATGGCGCAATGCCAAATTCCATGCTGCTGAGCAGTACATTTTCAAACAGCACCGATTCAAACGCCTGTAGGGCGGCATGCAGCTCTGCGTCCACTTCAAGCGTGAGCGCTATCCGCTGTTCAATTGGCAAATCCAGCTTCTTACGCGTATCTTGTACGGCACGGATGACTTCGCGGACCAGGCCTTCCTGCTCAAGTTCCGGAGTAATATCGGTATTTATTGCTACGGTCAGCTGATATCCGGAAGCCGATGCGAAGCCGGATTTGGCCTGTTTCTCTACGAGCAGCTCATTCAGCGCGATGACGAAGCTTTCACCATCCGGCGACGTGTAGGACAGCTCGCCGGCTTTCATAATTTCACCCGTTTCGGCAGGCAGCAGCGTTCTCAGATGCGCTTGGATCGGCCCAACATGCTTGCCGTATTTTTTGCCAGCGACCTTCAAGTTCAGCTTGAAGGCGAAATCGACAAAGCCGCTGTCGCCGCTTGCGATCTTGATCGCTTTCACATTGATCTCATCCTTGATGATTTCTTCGTAAGGAGTCAGATCAAATTCATTATCGAGCGCTACGATAAGTTCCGAAAGGGGCTGGCGCGTCTTGATGCCCGTTTCATTACGGACATTGCGTGCGAGCTCAACGATTTGTCTCGCCGTCTCCATATCGCGTTCCAGCTTCTCGTCGATCGCCGCTTCATCGGCCTTCGGATAATCGGCCAGATGCACGCTGCTTCCATCGCCCAAATTCGTATAGACGTCTTCTGCAAGCAGCGGCGCGAATGGCGCGATCAGCTGCGCCAACGTAACCAGCACGGAACGCAGTGTGCCATAGGCATCCAGCTTGTCGTCATTCAACCCGCTTCCCCAGAAGCGGTCGCGCGAACGGCGGATATACCAGTTGCTGAGCTCGTCGACGAACACTTCGATGCCTTTGGCTGCATTCAGGAAATCGTAGCCGGTCAAGCTTTTGTTCACTTGAGTGACAAGGCTGTTCAATCTCGACGTGATCCAACGATCCAGCTTGTTACCCGATACGCGAGCAGGCTGCGATGCCGGGTCGTAACCGTCAATCGAAGCGTACAGCGCGAAGAACGCGTGCGTGTTCACGATCGTATCAATCACTTTGGACTTGGCCTCGCCTACGATGCCGCGCGAGAATCGCTTGCTGTTCCACGGCGCACTGTCTGCAAGCAGCGCCCAACGGAATGCATCTGTGCCATACTCATCGATGATTTCCCACGGGTCGATAACGTTGCCTTTGGACTTGGACATCTTCTGTCCGTTCTCGTCAAGAATGTGGCCTGTCGAGATAACTGCTTTATACGGCGCTTTGCCGTTGTAGAGCGTGGATACTGCCAGCAAGCTGAAGAACCAGCCGCGCGTTTGGTCGATGCCTTCGCAGATAATATCAGCCGGATACTGCTCGGCAAACTCTTCTTGCTTCTCGAATGGCTGATGATACTGCGCGAACGGCATGGAGCCGCTGTCGAACCAGACGTCAATCACCTCGGATGTGCGCGTCATCACGCCGCCTTCGCAGTGCGGACAATGCAGCTTAACGTCGTCGACGTAAGGCTTATGCAGCTCGATATCTTCCGAGATCGGCGTAACGGAGCGTGCCGCCAAATCTGCGCGGCTGCCAGGTGCATGCTGCCCGCCGCAGGTGTCGCATATCCAAACGTTAAGCGGCGTTCCCCAGTAGCGGTTGCGGCTGATGTTCCAGTCGACGAGATCTTCAAGGAATTTGCCGAAGCGTCCTTCGCGGATATGGGACGGATACCAGTCCACGCCGCTGTTGTTTGCGATTAGTTGATCCTTTATAGCCGTCGTCTCGATGAACCAGCTGTCTGTTGCATAATAGATCAGCGGCGTTTTGCAGCGCCAGCAGAACGGATAGCTGTGCTCGTAGCGTTCCTTCGAGAACAAGAGACCGCGCTCACTGAGCATTTTCACGATATCGACATCGCACTCTTTCACGAAACGGCCGGCGAGATCTGTCACGACTTCCGTGTAACGACCGGCGTTGTCTACGACGTTCAAGAAGCTTACGCCGTTCTGACGGGCAACCTTATAGTCTTCATCGCCGTGTGCAGGCGCGATATGAACGATACCCGTACCGCTCGTGTCGCTGACGTAATCACCCGGGATGATAAAATGGCCGTTCTCGACGATCTCATAGTTGAAAGGCGGCGTATATTTCAGATTCAGCAGCTCCGTGCCCTTCACGGTGGATTGCACCTCGTAATCGCCTTTCATGACGCTTTCGATAAGCGCTTCGGCAACGATGTACACCTCGCCGTCCTTCAGGACGCGCGCGTAGCTCAGGTTTGGATTCACGGCAAGCGCAACATTCGCCGGAAGCGTCCATGGTGTCGTCGTCCATGCCAGCACGAACTCGCCGCTGCCTGTCAGCTTGAATTTCACGGTGGCGCTCAGATCTTTGACATCCTCGTAGCCTTGCGCGACTTCATGCGAGCTGAGCGTTGTCTGGCAATCCGGGCAATACGGGCTTACGCGGTGCCCGCGGTAAAGCAGGCCTTTGCCATGAATGGTGGAGAGGATATGCCAGACGCTCTCGATGTAATTATTGTTCAACGTGATATAAGGATCGTCCATATTCGTCCAATAGCCAATCGCTTCCGTCAGCTCGCGCCATTGGCGCTCGTATTCGAATACGCTGCTTTTGCACTTCTTGATGAAGGCTTCTACGCCGTAATTCTCGATTTCCTGCTTGCCGGAAATGCCCAGCTGTTTCTCGACGCCAAGCTCGACTGGCAGACCGTGGGTGTCCCAACCAGCTTTACGCACAACCCGGTAGCCGTCCATCGTCTTATACCGGCAAATAAAATCTTTGATAACCCGACCTAGCACATGTCCGATATGCGGTTTTCCGTTTGCGGTCGGCGGTCCTTCGTAGAAGACGAAGTTCGGTTTGCCCGCTCGGTTATCGATTGATTTCTGGAATGTTTGATCCTCTTTCCACTTGCCTAATACCCGCAGATCACGGGCTCTTGCTTTCTCTTTCACATCGATGCGCTGCATCTTCGCACGCCCCTTTCATGGCTCCTGAAAATAAAAAAAGCCCCGCCCCTTAAAAAAGGGACGAGACTGTTGCTCGCGATACCACCCTTGTTCCATACAATCGCTGGCTGCTGAGAGCCCCTCCGTATAGATAGGCAAAAACAGCACCGATTGTTTGGCACCTTAGTCACGGATGTACACATCCGAGTTCCGGGTAACGGCGGACCACCGGCGAAGCTTATTTCTTATGAGTGCTCATAAGGTTCAGCTGCGCTTCTCGGAGAGGATCTTCCGCAAGGGTCTGCACACCGGCATTTCAGCAACCGCCGGCTCTCTGGAGAGCATCCGCACGCGTACTCGTTCTCGTCAACGAATTCATTCGTATACATGGATTATTACCATTTATACGCCATTCCTAAACAATTGTCAAACAATTGGGCTTAGCCGCGCACAATTTCGCTTGTGTACGTGGATGGCCCCTCCAAGGAATCCCAGCTGTCATGGCTCAAGAGATCCAGCTGTGCTTCAACCAATGTCCGGAACCGGGCACGGTAGATCGACGCCTGCTTCTTCAGCTCCTCGACTTCAAGGGCGACCTTGCGGGATTTGCTGAGCGACTCATTAATGATCCGGTCTGCGTTCTTCTCCGCTTCCTTCACGATGAGCTGCGCTTCCTTCTTCGCATTGCTTCTGACTTCATCTGCTGCTTCCTGCGCCACGATAATTGTCTTGCTGAGGGTTTCTTCGATGGTTGCGAAATGATTCAGCTTCTCTTGCAGTGCAAGCGCTTGGTTCTGAATTTCTTTATTTTCACGAATGAGCGCTTCATAATCTTTAATAACCTGATCGAGAAATTCATTCACTTCATCTTCATCATATCCGCGAAGACGTCTGCCAAATTCCTTGTTATGTATGTCCAATGGCGTTAACGGCACTGGCGCACCTCCTGAATGTTATCGAGTCCTAGGACGTGTCGTCCCGATTGTACATTCTAATTTCGACAGATGAAGTCATTTTCCTGCAAAGAATTAGATAAATTTGCCGATTTTGACCCTGACTCTGCCTTTTTTGGTAACGCCGTCAACGCCAAGCACCTTAAACCGTCCCAATCCCTGCAAGGAAACGACGTCCCCCTCCTTGAGCGGGGCAGATGGATCCTCTTCCACCTTCCAGTTCACGCGGCATCTGCCTGCACGGATAGGATCTACAATTTTGGTTCGACTCATTCGGTGTACATCACTTGCAATACCGTCTAGACGCAAAGAAGCCACCGAAATGTTCATCTCTTCCAGAGCCGAAACGGCCGGACGCAGCGACGCCGTCGGAAGCAGATCCGTTAGGACGTGAACACGGTGGACTTGCCGCAGATGAATATTGATATAGTCGGCTATTTCTTCCGCAACGAGACAATGGGCTCCGTCATCATGCACATGAAGGTCGCCGATTCGGTCCCGCTTAATGCCAAGACCGAGCAGGGCACCTAAATAATCGCCATGATCCAGTTCCAAATGTCCCTGTGTACCGCCGGATACTTGAATGAGCGCGATTCGTTCCGGCTCATCGTCCAGTACCCGGTAATCCGGTGCAAGGATAGCGCGCTTACGTTCTGCTCCCTCATAACCGCCAAACAGGCGGATTTGCACATCCGGGTTTCGATTGACTAATGAAACCAAGATGTCCGCCTGCCTGGGATCCAGAAAATCCGTCAGCTTCATCTCGTGAGCAAAGGCTGCACGGTCCACCCACTCCGATGCCCGGTCCACGAATGGACGTTCATCCGGATGAAAATGGACGTAGATATCATTCTTCATAAGATCGGCTGAAGAATAAAGATAAGTCCGCGAGCTACAAATTGCAGCGCGAACAAGGCTACGATGGGCGAAATGTCGATGACGCCCCCGATAGAAGGAATAAATCTGCGGAACGGCTTCAAATAAGGCTCAACGCATTTGCCAAGAAGCTCTCCGATAAAGCTGTCACGAAGACCCGGCAGCCACGAAAGCAGAATATACCCGATAATCATATACTGATAAATTTGAGACAGGGTTAATATTAATTGTACGAAATCCAACTCAAGGTCACCTCGATTTTTTGTAGTCTTGCTCCTCTGCCAGCATTTCCGTTATTGCGCCTTGAATTTCAACCGTATCCGGCGTGCATAGAAAAATGTTAGGCCCAAGCTTCGAGATCCCGCCGTTCAGTGCGTAGATTGTCCCGCTCAAGAAATCAACGATCCTGACGGCTTGATCGGAACGGACTCGCTGCAAATTGACGACGACGGATTTTCGTGATCGAAGATGGTCCGCAATATCTTGTGCTTCTTCATAGGAGCGCGGCTCGTTCAGAATAACGCGAACGTTCTTCTGCGAATGAATGCTGACTATATTATTGCCTTTTGCAGTTTGTTTACGTGCTTCGAAAGCAGAAGTTTCAACATCTTGTTCTTCATGCGTATCGATGCGTTCCCGCTCGGTGACTTCTTCTTCTTCCTGCAGTCCAAGAAAACTCATAAACTTGTTCATCATGCCTCTCGCCCTCTTTCATCCAAAATGGTGCTTTCCGTCAGCTCTTGCCTACAAGCACCGTACCGAGTCTCAGCCACGTGGCGCCCTCTTCAACCGCAATCTCGAAATCCCCCGACATACCCA
Source organism: Paenibacillus sp. R14(2021) (assembly GCF_019431355.1). NCBI lineage: Bacteria > Bacillati > Bacillota > Bacilli > Caryophanales > Paenibacillaceae > Paenibacillus > Paenibacillus sp. R14(2021). Next base: position 95,378 of record NZ_CP080269.1, on the reverse strand, counting down.
TCGATAAACCGTTAACCGGTTCTTCAAGCACAGCGCTTCGGTTCAGTTCGCCGCGAAGCTCCCTAAGACCTCTGAATACAGGCCTGGACTGCTCGCCTTCCGCATCTAGCGGCGCCATGGTCATAAGGCCAACTGGGCGAATATGGCGAAACGCTGCAAGTTCGCGCGCGAACGGTATCAGCCCTTCTGCAGGAAGACCATGCTTGCTTTCCTCGCCCGATACGTTAACTTGAATGAAGCAAGGCACTACGATCCCCAGCTGCTCGGCCCTCCGCGCAATGGCTTGGGCAAGCGACAGCCGATCAAGTGAATGAATATATGTAAACTTCCCGATGACGTCTTTCACTTTGTTCGTTTGCAGCGATCCGATAAAATGCCATACAGCTTGTCCGCCGGGCGAATTCGCCAAGTCGTTGTCCCAACCGCTGCCGGTGACGGCATTCCATTTGTCCGCAGCATGCTGCCATCGGTTCTCGCCCATATGAACAAGTCCGTGCCGCAGCACCTGCTGCGTCTCCTGAACGCCTACATACTTCGTTACCGCAATAAGCTCGATGTCAGCCCGGTTTCGGCCGCTTCTCGCGCAGGCCTCTGCCAGCTTTCGTTCAACCGCTTCCATACGTTCAGCTAAAGTCACGCGTTAAAATCTCCTTCTCTCATTCCGATCCAGCTCACCATGCGGCCGGTTGCCCCGCCTTCCATCCGGTGAGAAAAGAACAGATCCGTGGAACAGCCAGTACACCACTGTGAACATTCGATATGGCTCGGCAAAATTCCTGCTTTTATCATAATCTGTCGATTCAATTCTTTCAAGTTTATGCGCGCCTTCCCGCCCGAGGTCGGAACTACCAGCTCCGCTGGCTTCAAGTTCAGCTGCTTCATAATTGGCACAGCCCGCTCCAGGACGACTTCGTTCACTTCATAACAGCACAGTCCGATCGACGGCCCGATAGCCGCTTGGACATCTTCCGGCTTGCAGCCGAAACGGGCTGTCATCTTCTCTACTGTTTTACGGGCGATCTCCAGCACGGTGCCTTTCCAGCCGGCATGCGCCAGCGCAATCACGCCTGCTGAAGGATCGAAGAAGTATAGGGGCACGCAGTCCGCATACAACGAGGTCAACAGGACGTTTCGCTCATTCGTAATCAGCGCGTCCGCGTCTCCGATGGCGGAATCCAAGCTGTCGGCTCCCCTCCCGCGATCCTCCGCCTCCACGACATGCACATGGCAGCCGTGCACCTGTTCCGCGCATGTCCATGCTTCGAACGGCCAGCCCAGTTCATCGGCGAGCAAGCGCCGATTATTGACGACGTCCTGTGAAACGTCGCCGACATGCAAGCCGCAGTTCAGCGTCTCCCAAGGGGGTTCGCTAACGCCGCCATGGCGGCTTGAGAAGCCTGCTGCCACGCCGGCGTAACGCTCGGTCCAATGGGGCAATAAAAAAAGCGAAGGCTTCTTCGCTGAATGTGTCAACTTAAACGGTTCCATCATCTCGGTTCACCTCTGCTGTTAAGTGTATCATGCAGCAAGCCTCCGCGCGAGTCCAGGACACTCCCGCGGAAGCGGGTACGTTCAATTGGTTAACGAACGACAACGTCGTCCTCTTCCGTACGATACACTTTGGCATCATCGATCCGGACCAGCACGACATCCGTGCCGATCTTTACGATATTGCGCCACGGAATGACGACATCGGTGCCGCCGCCGAATAAGCCGAAGAAACGGGAGTAATTCGGTACGACGATGGAATCGATCCGCCCTTGGCGCAAATCCAGCTCCAAATCGCTGATCTGTCCAAGCTTGCGGCCGTCTACGATGTTGATGACATCCTTCGTTTGGAAATCGGAAATTTTCATGCTTATCGTTCACCACGCTTCCAGGAGGACTGAGAGAACGCATCCAAAACAGGCCTTTATTAATACTATATGTGCCTGCTGGGCAAAATGTCCTGCTTGGCAGTAATTATCCCTCATCCGGGCAACCAGCAGAGTGCGGCCTGCAATACGCATAAAAAAGGCAGTCCGGAACATGTTCCGGGCCGCCGTTTGTTATCGACTCTGCTTATTTCACGTTTTGACATGCTTCTGCATCTGTTGAATGGCCGACTTCTCCAGCCTGGATACCTGCGCCTGCGAAATGCCGATTTCATCAGCAACCTCCATTTGCGTTTTCCCTTCGAAAAACCGCATGGAGAGAATCATTTTCTCGCGTTCATTCAGTTTGTGCATCGCTTCGCGGAGGGCGATTTCCTCGATCCACGAAACGTCCTTGTTCTTATCATCACTGATTTGGTCCATGACATAGATGGGGTCGCCACCGTCGTGATAAATCGGTTCAAACAATGATACCGGGTCTTGAATGGCATCCAGCGCAAAAACGACATCCTCCTTCGGAACGTTCAGCGCCTCGGAAATTTCGAAAATCGTCGGCTCCCTTGAGTTTTTGTTCGTTAAGCTGTCCCGAACCTGAAGCGCCTTATACGCGATGTCACGCAGGCTGCGCGATACGCGGATAGGGTTGTTGTCCCTGAGATAACGGCGGATTTCGCCGATGATCATGGGCACCGCATAGGTGGAAAATTTAACATTCTGACTGAGATCGAAATTGTCGATTGCTTTCATGAGGCCGATGCAGCCGACTTGGAAAAGATCGTCGACGAATTCCCCGCGGTTGTTAAACCGTTGAATCACACTAAGCACTAGCCTCAAGTTGCCATTGACTAATTTCTCTCTTGCTGCCCACTCATTTTGCGTTTGCAATGCCGTGAAGAGCTCGCGCATCTCGGCATTCGTGAGGACGGGCAGTTTCGCGGTATCCACTCCACAAATCTCGACTTTGTTTCGGGTCAACGTGATTACCTCCCAAGGAGAAACATTAATGTTCAGTATCTCCTTGGACCCCCAATTTATTCCCTGCCAAATACAAGAAACTGGAGGCTCGGATAAGCATAAATGAGAGCAAAAAACAAGCCTACGGCAGGTCGCCGCAGGCTTGTCTGGTACTATTACGGGGCGAGATAGAAGTTGTACACCTGCAGCGCGGCCATTCGTTCCTCCTGCTGCTTGGCTGTGCCGTCGACCGCCAATTTCCCCTGGTAGACCACCTTGCCGCCGGATAAATCCGCAATGAGCACCTCGTTTTTCTTACCCACGCGATTAAACACATACAGACGCCCGTCGTAAACGAAATGCAGCATGCCCGATAATAGGCTTCCCTTGAGCAAGAGAGGGATGTCAAACTGCGCAGCACTTCGCCGTTCGGGAGATCGCTGCTTTGAACATGAAGCTCGCTGCCGTTCATCGACAAGGCAATTAGCTTATCGCCGTTCACGTACAGCGCTCCATTGTCCTTCGAGCCTTTGCCCTCCCCTCCGGCAACCGGCGTAAGCTTGGCGGATGCGTAATCATACACCGCGTAGCGATTGACAATGTCCCGCTCGTTCGTGTTGCCGTCAGCGTCTTTGCTGATTCGAACGGTCGTTTCGACAATGAACGCATAATCCGACGGAGAAGCGACGTTGGCGTTCACTTCGTTGATCGTGTACTGCTCCGCTTTGCCTCCGCCCAGCGCCTTGTCCGCAGCAATCGTCTGATCGCCGGCGATTCCTTCTTTGTCCAAGTCGATCGTATACAAGTGAATTTCGGACTTCAAGCTGCCTCCGCGCATATCGCTCAGCTTCTCCTCGGACTGCTGAACCAGAAGCTTCAGTCGGTTATCCGGCGATGCTTGAACATCGTAAATATAGAACGATGAGAATTTCTGTTTCTCCGGCAGCACGGCCTCGAAATGGCGTTTCTTGCCAGAATCCACATCCAGCGTGTAGATCAGAATCGAATAATTATCGCGGCCGTCGAGGGATTTTCCCTGGCTTCTTTTAGCTAAGGCATAAGCAAGCTTATTTGTATCAGCATAGAACCCGTTGAAGCTTCCCTTGCCGCGAGCAAAGCTCTTATTCGCCTTCTTCAACCGGGCTATATCCGGGTTCATTTCTGCGTAATCCGCTTCGATTATCTGTCCGATCATGGACTTCTTTCCCTCGTAGCTCGCACCGTCAATGCCGATTTGAAGCTGATACCTGCTGAGCTTATTGAATTTAGCCTCTCCCTCGAATACGAGATCCTTCGCCTCCCTCGCATCTCCAGCAGCGCTTTGAAGCTTGTAATCCGGCAAATCCCTGGTGGCCTTACCTACGTAATAGGTACCGATGCTTGCGGCAATGAATACCGGAAGCGCAATCGAAAACCAATACCTTCTCATGTTTATGCGCCTCCTATACTGTAACCTTCTTCGTAATCAAATGCAGGCCAAGCCATATCGTGACCGCGGCAACGATTAGCCCGAGTGCCGCTTCAATAAAGAAAATCTCGTTCTGGTAGAGATTTTCCGCCATTCGAGTCAACAGGACGAGCGGCAAGATCATGAAGAGACAAGCGGTAACGATAAACAACACTGCGGCCGCGATTCCCTTCAGCCTGTAGCTGCGTTCCAAGAGCACTCCCGTGAAGATGATCAAGACGAAGATGGCGCCTGTACCGTAATTGACGACAAAGTCCGTAAAGGTCTGGGGAATCAGGATGTGCAGCAAACGATTACTGCTAATAAGTTCGAACATACCGCTTGACGCGAAGAGCGTATTCCCGCCTGCCAGCATATACAAGCCGTTCTCAAGCGGCACAAGCACAATCTGAAGCGCCACGAGTGCGAAGATAAATAATAGTATCGCTGTAAGCTTGGCGAAATAGATATTCCGCCTCGCGGTCGGCAGCGTCAGCAAGCGGTAGATGAACGTGTTCTTGCCGAGCCATTCCTTATACCAAATGAAGAACACGTAAAGGATCAGTACGCCGATGCAGACCGTTATTGACGCGTAAATGGCCAGCCCCGCCTGCTCGATGCCTTCAATAAACGATAATTTGCCATAATGCTGCACGTAAGCCGCGATCGTGCTGTTGTTCATTTGAATGCTTTCATTTACCTGACTGATATGCCGCTTCGTCACGTAAATGACACCGGCGCATTGCATCACGATCGTCACCAAGGCCATGATCATTAACATTTTCCAAAACCGCGTAATTTCCCAATGGACAAGCTTCAAATACCGATTCATCCGTTGTACACCTCTCTCATGACGTCCATAACCGACTTTCCTTCTTCCTGCCGAACCGTATCGGTATCGAATTCCCGGCGAACGATGCCGTTATCGAGCAGGACGGCCTTATCGATCAGGTGCTCAATATCATTGATCTCGTGCGTCGTGATGATCACGCCTCGCTCCTCGATCAGATGACTTGTAAAGACGGATGCGATCTGTTCCCTGCTGAACATGTCAATCCCGGAGAACGGTTCGTCCATGAGCACGTAATCCACGTCAAGCGCCAAACCTAGCAGCAAATTGAGCTTAGCCGCATTGCCTTTGGACAGTTCGCCGACTTTATCCCCGCCGTTCAGCTTGAAAAATCCAGTAAGCTCGTCAGCCCGCTTCGCATTCCAGCTGCTATAATAATCTTTCATAAATTGCTTGCAGTGGTCGACCGTCATGTTCGGCGGCATTGTAATCGCATCGGGAATAAAGGTTATTTTCTCATAGGACGGACTGCTTAGCGGATGGCCATCAATCAGAATCCCCCCGGACGCGATAGGCGTTAGACCCATGATCGCCTTCAGGACGGTTGATTTACCGACGCCGTTAATGCCAATCAAGCAGGTGATCTGCCCTTTCTCCGCTGTAAAGGACACGTTCTTCAGCACATGCTTGCGGCCGTATTTCTTGCCGATTCCTTTGACTTCAATCATGGCCGATTCCCTCCTCTGCGTTCCTAGCGTAGCTGTCCTCGATGCGCAGCTTTACGATGGCAAGCAGCTCGTCGACCGGAACTTGTATTTTATGAATCGATGCGACGAAGGCATTGACAGCATCCGCGATAAGCTCTCCTCTTATCGCTTGCAAGACTCGTTCATCTGTCGTGATTCGGCTGGGCGAATTTCCTTCCGTTACGATCAAACCTTGTTCCTCCATTTCTTTGTACGCTTTCTGAACGGTGTTGGGGTTGATTTGCAGCGTGCCCGCAAGCTCTCGGCGAGAGGGAATGACCTGCCCCTTCGCCAGCTGTCCCGTCGCGATCTGTTCCTTGAAAAGCTGAACCACCTGCATATAGACGGGGTCGCGATTATTGAATTTCACTTCCAACGGATCATCACCTCTGCCCTGGAATTCCCTTATTCTGGTGTATGTACTATGTGATTCATACACTATATGTGTACTATACCCGTAATACACTACCCTGTCAATTAGTTGTTCGCTGTTGGGTGGCCTGCCGTATGAATGACTAGCAAAAAAGCCCGCAGCCCCGCTAGGGGTTACGGACTTTTTTGCGCTCACAGGTTCAGACCATTTTGTTAAATTCCTTGCGCAGCCGTTTGATGATGCGTTTCTCTAGACGCGAGATATAGGATTGCGAGATCCCTAGGAGATCGGCTACGTCCTTCTGCGTCTTCTCTTCGCCGTCCGCCAAACCGAAGCGCAGCTCCATAATGATGCGTTCCCGCTCTGTCAGTTTATCAAGTGCCTTGTGCAGCAGTTTGCGGTCTACCTGCTCTTCGATATTACGGTAGATCGTGTCATTCTCGGTGCCGAGTACGTCGGACAGAAGCAATTCGTTGCCATCCCAGTCAATATTGAGCGGCTCGTCGAAGGACACTTCCGTGCGCGTCTTGCTGTTGCGGCGCAGGTACATCAGAATTTCGTTCTCGATACAGCGGGAGGCATAGGTCGCCAGCTTGATTTTCTTCTCCGGGTCAAAGGTATTGACGGCTTTAATCAAGCCGATGGCGCCGATGGAGACCAAATCTTCGATATGAATGCCGGTGTTCTCGAATTTGCGGGCAATGTAGACGACGAGACGGAGATTTCGTTCGATCAGCATGGCGCGTATGGCCGTATCGCCTGAAGGGAGCTTCTCCAGCAAATACTCTTCTTCTTCGCGCGTAAGCGGTGGAGGCAAAGCTTCGCTTCCGCCAATATAATAAATTTCCTCGCTCTTTAACCCGAATAAAAACAAAACGCGATAATAATATAACTGCAGGATCAATTTCCATTTGACGAGCATGCTGCTCCATCCCTTTCCGAAGAGCTGTGTATTGGATCGATCGTGGCGCTTCGATGCTGAAGAAGCGACGGATGGATAATGGCCCGGTACGTCCCGTCGGCAACGAGTTTTCCGGCATCTAATCCGATTAATACTTTCTTGGACTCAAAGACGACCCCGTCCCTGTTCACGATAACCAGATCCGGCTTGATGGCCAGCATGAACTGAGCGCCGCGGTTGACCCCACGGTAAGGCACCAGCCGCAGCCGGTCGCGCCATATAAAGGGCTCTTCGTCCGTCATGCTCGCCAAGAGCTGGTCTACCTTTGCCTCCCGAATATGATGAATCCATGCAGCCGGCAGTGCATCCTGCCATACCGCAGCCTCCATCACCATGACGGGCGTTCGCGTGAGCGGCTCGTATAGCTGGTTCCCCGTGTCGATCAGTCCTGTGCAGCTATACTCCCGATCGTCGATTCGCACCTTCACCTCCGCGAGATGCGTTGTAACCAAATCGCGCTCACGGCGCTGCATAATCACTGAACGGTAAATGTAATAACCGACCACAAGCAGCCCGAATACAAAAATCATCGAAGTGCTCAGCATGAAGACAGGTTTGCCGTTTACGTCGTAGACGACGGTCTGCCACAGCTGGTTCGCACTGTTCATAAACAAATAATGAAAACCAAGCACGGCTCCGGCGGCAGCGAAATTCACGCCGTAAAACGCACCTGTCAGACGCGCAAAATGCTGTATGCTTCCAAATCCGAAGGCAATGAACAGCATGACAACGGACAACAAAATCTTGATGACGATCGTAAACAGAAACGACAAAGGAGGGAAAATAATCATAACAGCATACATCGCTCCCGCAGCAGCAGCGAGCAGTATCCGCCACCACTTGGCGCGTACACTTCGAACCCATGCGGTCAGCAGCAAATTAGAACCATCGATCAGCAGGTTTACGAGAAAATAGACATCGATATAAACCGCATTCAGCGCCTTCACCTTCCTGCCGAAGCTCCTTGCCGCCGCGTGTCTCTTACAAGCTTTAGCGAGGATCAGCGGCTTGTGTCTAGTATAGTTAAATCCTATTACAATGTCTGTCTAAACATGCCGTCAGGAGCGATCTTTTTTTGTCGATGAGCCTTCGGGTGCCAGCTTGGAAGGCTGCGTTTTCCATGCCAAAAGCTAGCAAAAAAGCCGCCTTCCGTAGATACGGAAAGCGGCTAAAGTCCTCATTATTAGCGATCGTTGTTGCGACGGTTGCGAAGAAATGCCGGAATATCGAGCTGGTCACTGTTTACCGGAGTACCAAAAGGTTTTGGCCCATTGCTACCGGTATTCGATTGACGCGGCGCTTCCTGACTTGCAGCCGTTTCGGCAGGTTGTCCCGTGCTTGGGCGACGCAGAGGAGCAGCTCCGCGATGCTCAAAGCCCGTTGCGATGACGGTAACTTTGATTTCTTCCTTCAGGTTCTCGTCGATGCTGGCACCGAAAATCATATTCACATCCGGATCGGATGCGGAAATGACGATCTCCGCCGCTTCGTTAACTTCATAGAGCGATAGGTTAGCACCGCCCGTAATATTCATGATAATGCCGCGCGCGCCGTCGATGGACGTTTCCAGAAGCGGGCTCTGGATCGCTTTGCGTGCTGCGTCCGCAGCACGGTTCTCTCCTGTCGCTGCGCCGATTCCCATCAGTGCGGAACCACGTTCCGTCATGATGGTCTTAACATCGGCGAAGTCAAGGTTGATCAAGCCTGGAACCGCGATCAGATCGGAAATCCCTTGTACCGCCTGCTTCAGCACGTTATCCGCTTCGCGGAACGCTTCGAGCATCGGTGTTTTCTTGTCGACGATTTCGAGAAGGCGATCATTCGGAATGACGATCAGCGTATCTACTTTCTCTTTCAAGGCTTCAATGCCAAGCTCGGCTTGTCCGGAGCGCTTCCGCCCTTCAAATGTGAAGGGACGCGTTACGACGCCGACCGTGAGCGCGCCGCATTCACGCGCGATTTCAGCAATGACAGGAGCTGCGCCCGTGCCCGTTCCGCCGCCCATTCCCGCCGTAACGAACACCATGTCGGCGCCCTTCAGCGTGTTCATGACTGTTTCCCGGGATTCTTCGGCGGCTTTCTTCCCTACCTCCGGATTTGCACCGGCTCCGAGACCACGGGTCAGCTTATCGCCGATTTGCAGCTTTTGTTCGGATTTGGCCATATGCAGCGCCTGAGCGTCCGTATTAACCGTAATAAATTCAACGCCTCTTACGCCGTTCTCAATCATTCGGTTAACGGCATTGCTGCCGCCGCCTCCTACACCGATGACCTTGATTTGCGCCAGCAGCTCATTTTCGAAATCAAATTCCAACATGCTGTTGTATCCCCCGATCAAATAAATTCACTAAACATATTTTTCAAACGCTCGAATAGGCCAGGCTTCGAGGGTGTGTTCGGTGCTGCTGCATTTGCTTTGCGGCCGGCGCTTTTTTTCGGTGCGGAAACCGAGCGGCCTCTCATGTACTTGGATACGTACTGAATCATGCCTACGCCGCTGGTAAAAGCAGGGTCGCGAACGCCGATATAATCGGGCACCGCGATGCGGACGCTAGCTTCCAGTTCGTGCTGGGCAAGCGGCAGCGTGCCCGCCATGGTAACGGTCCCACCTGTAAGCACATAACCGTTGACCTTTTCCCCGTAGCCCAAACGTTTAACTTCTTGACGAATCAAGTGAAAAATTTCCTGCATCCGCGGTTCGATAATATTGGCCAAGTCAACCTGGGAGAATTCCTTCTCCACGTTGCTGCCCATCCGCATTACTTTGAATTTCTGATCCTCGGCTGCATCATCTACAAGCGCGCAACCGAATTTTTGCTTGATTTTCTCCGCTTGCTCCGTCTGGGTCCGAAGACCGTAGGAAATGTCGCTGGTCACGTATTCACCGCCGACAGGCAGCGTTGAAGTTGCGACGATGCTCCCTTGCTCAAAAATTGCAATCGTACTGGAGCCAGCTCCGATATCGGCAAGCACCGTACCCATCATTTTTTCATCTTTAGTTAGCGCCATTTGACCGGAAGCCAGCGACATCAAAATGATGCCGGAAATCCGCAAATTGGCTTTTTCTACGCACCGGACTAAATTATGTATCGCTGTTTTGGCTCCGGTTATAACGGTTGCTTCCACTTCAAGACGCACGCCAATCATCCCGCGAGGGTCGGATATGCCTTCAAGACCATCTACCAAGTATTGCTTCGGCACCAGATTAATGATTTCGCGTTCGGGCGGCAATGCGACGACCTTAGCCGCTTGCAGGACACGCTCGATATCTTCTTCACCGATTTCGCGGTCTTCGTTCGAAATGGCGACGACGCCGTGATTCGTTTGCAAGCCGATATGGTTGCCTTGAATACCGACATAGACATCGCTTATTTGAATGCCAACCATTCGCTCGGCATGATCCACCGCATTGCGAATGGATGCTACGGTTTGGTCGATATCAACGATAGCCCCTTTACGTATACCTTCTGAGTCGGCAGATCCAACTCCAATAATATTAATGACGCCGTTATTTACTTCGCCAATAATAGCACGAACCTTGGATGTACCGATGTCCAAACTGACGATGATGTCATTGCTGCTCAACCTCTGGCACCTCCGTTTCAACATTAATAAGGTACAATTAAATGCCGTGTCTGTGCATGCATCTCTTCTTATTCAACGCAATACTCATTTTCCCTCTTTTTTCTACAATTTTTTCAACAGTTAAATTTATGCTGATGGCGCATGATCTTCCATGTCCGATTGTAGTCGCTTACGAAAAAAGGCAAAGAAGGTCCAATTTAGCTACATAACTAAAATTGTATCATTCTTTGCTGCTATTGAGTAGTCTCTTTTTGCACAGTGGTGGTATTTACTTCCGTTTCTGGAAAGAAAGGCGCATATTTATCCGCAAGGAGCATCGTAATGATGCCGGGCGGCTGAATTTCAATCACAGCATTCATCGTTGGTATTTTCTCAGACAGCAGCGAGACCGCTGTAATGACTTCAAAACGCGTCCTCGTGTAGATTTTGATCCGATCCGGATAAGAGGGCGACGGCTCCGGCTTAATCTCCGAGAAGTCGGAGAGCGACGGCTCCGGAATCGCGGCTAATGCTTTGCAAAGAGAGGCCAAGACAGGATCATCCGTCTTCCAGCCCGACAAAATCGGCTTGTCCACAACGGGATCTGTGCCGGCTGGAACGTTGGTTCCGTTCGCCAAAACCGCCGTCAATTCGCCATTGTTCGACAGCGCATAGGCAACCGTTTCGAATTCCTTCACCTTAATCGTTACGCTGCCCGGGAAAGACTTGGTTACCGTGACCTTCTCTACCGGCTTCAAGGTACGGATGCGGGCTTCGATCGTGCGCGAGGAAACTCGGAAGAACGAGTCGCCGGCGGCAACCCCTGCCGTTTTGCGAATGCTCCCAGCCTGAAGGTAATTTTGGCCTTCTACCGTTACGGTGGCTACTTTGCTGATGGAAGAATTGAAGAACAGCACGCCCAATATAACGATAAACAGCAATAAGAGCACCACGAGGAGCTTCTTGCCGCCCCTGCGCCGTTTGACTGGTTCCCGCAGTACGGGCATCTTCTCTTGCATGGCTTGTCCCCTCTTTGTATAAACGCAAACGGCATCCCGCCACTTTGCAGGCTGGAGCCGTTCACGCGTTCTCTATCGTGTCAACATACAGTCTAAGGCACGATTATATTATTGGGAATAGGTGAATAGCGGGTAATTCGCGCGCCTAGCTGCCCCAGCATCGTTTCGATTTCGTCGTAACCGCGATCGATATGATGCACTTGCTCCACGACGGTTTTGCCTTGCGCGGCAAGTCCTGCGATAACCAGCGCTGCGCCTGCGCGTAAATCCGTAGCTTCTACCGTTGCGCCGTAAAGCCTGGAAACGCCTCGAATGATTGCAGAGCTCAAGTCTACGCGTATATCGGCTCCCATACGGGTCAGCTCATCGACATGCTTGAACCTGCCTTCAAAAATCGTTTCCTTCATGATGCTGACGCCGTCGGCAAGCGCGAGCAGCACCATCAGCTGCGACTGCAGATCGGTTGGGAAAGCCGGATATGGGGAGGTGACGATCCGGTCAATCGATTTGGGCCTCGTTGCCGTGCCCACCTTGATTATATCACCGTCCACCGCGATTTGAACACCTGTGCGCCTAAGCACATGGATGAGCGAAGTCAGATGCGCCGGGCAAGTATTGAGCAGCGTCACCTGACCGCGCGTAGCGGCTGCTGCAACCATGACGGTTCCGGTCACAATGCGGTCCGGGATCACTTGATATCGGCATGGTGCCAGCTTCTCGACTCCTTCCACGGTAATCGTGTCCGTGCCAGCGCCGATGATCTTCGCACCCATGCAGTTCAGGAATTGCTGCAAATCTTGTATTTCCGGCTCTCTTGCCGCGTTGCTGATCGTCGTCAGCCCTTTGGCAAGCACTGCGGCCATCATAATATTCTCCGTTGCTCCGACACTTGGAAAATCCAAATGGATTTCCGCGCCTGTCAGCTCATCCGCATAACAGACAATCCGGCTTCCCTCTTCTACGACCAGCGCACCAAGCGCTTGCAAGCCGCTCAGATGCAAATCGATTTTCCGTTCTCCGATCGCGCAGCCGCCAGGCTGATAAATCGTTACTTCGCCAAATCTCGCCAGCAGCGGCCCCATTAAAAAAATGGAGGAACGCATTTGGCGCATAAGCGCTTCAGGAATGTGGGAGGATTGCAGGGTTGACGTATCGAGCTGGACGGTTTGATTCTCATGCTCCGCCCGGCAGCCAAGCTCACGCAAAATGTTCAGCATGACGTCGATATCGAGCAGTTTGGGCACATGATCGATCGTCACTTTTCCCTCTACCAGCATACTTGCAGCCAAAATCGGCAAAGCGGCATTTTTCGCGCCTTGGATAACAATGGTTCCTGAGAGAGGTTTCCCGCCTTCAATCACCAATTTGTCCAATTTATCACCTCCGATTTACCGCTCACCCACAACCAATACCTCGGCTACCAACCGAATGCCGTATTTTTCTTCAATCGTGTTTTGTATGGTTGCCATCAGGGTGAGGACATCTTCAGCTGTTGCTTGCCCGGTGTTGACAATGAAATTGGCGTGCTGCGTGGAGACTTCTGCGCCCCCCTGGCGCATTCCCTTCAATCCTGCTTCTTGAATCAGCCTCGCGGCAAAATCATTCGGCGGATTGCGGAACACGCTCCCTGCAGACGGGAGTTTAAGCGGCTGGGTGTCGAGTCTCCGTTGTTTAAGCGCGGCCATAGACGCCGCGATCGCTTTCCGGTCTCCCTCTTCCAGCTCGAATACTGCGCCCGTCACGATGCCCGGCCTTTCTTGGAGGCAGGAATGACGATAGGAAAACGACATCTCCTCTGCCCCGAAGCGAACCAATTCCCCTGTTTCCAGCACAATGTCAGCTGATTTGAATACATGTGACACATCAGAGCCGTTGGCGCCTGCGTTCATGTAGACGGCTCCGCCTACCGAGCCCGGAATCCCCCCCGCGAACTCCAGTCCCGTCAATCCTTCCTTGCCGGCCAGAACCGACAATTTAATGAAGGAATATGCGGCCCCTGCATGAACGAACTTGCCATCGAATCGCGCATAATCGAATCCTTCGCCCGGTTGAATGACGACGCCCCGGATTCCTTTGTCGCTGACGAGCATGTTGGAGCCGCGGCCTAGATTGGTCCACCGCAGTCCGTGCCGATGAAGCAACTGGACGACTGCCACCAGCTGTTCTTGCGTATTCGGTATGATAAGCACATCCGCCGGCCCGCCGATTTTCCACGTCGTATACGCTGCCAACGGTTCGTTATACTTGACGCTGCCCGCGTCGATTGCATGTAAATCCGCCAAAAACTGCTCCATCTGTCGTACCTCCTTCTGCTGCAAGCGATTGAAATCCTCCTGGCGTTCGTTCCTTCTTCCGGGCGGCCCATTCCTGATGCGGCGGCGGCTATCGCCGATTCGCTGCATGCTTCCAGGTCTTGAGCCCGCCGGGTGACGGTCACGATTATGCTGTATACTATGCCTTCCCGTACAGGAGTGTGACAATCGCCTATTTGACAGGCATCCCGCTTACATGGCGATAATTCGCCTCAGCTCGCTTACGATCATCGCTGCGGAGTTCGGCATGCCGAGCGAGAGTGCCGCCGTTCCCATTTGGGATTGAATGTCAGATTGATTCATAATCCGCGTGATGCGTTCAAAGAGAAGTGCGCCGTTCAAGTCGCGCTCTGCGATCATTTCCGCCGCGCCGGCATCCGCTAGTGTTCTCGCATTCGCTTCCTGATGGTTATTCGTCACGTTCGGCGAAGGAATCAGGATGGACGGAATGCCGAGCGCGGTAATTTCCGCCAGCGACGAGGCCCCGGATCGACCGACGACCAAGCTGGACGCAGCGAGCACCTCCGGCATATGGTGTAAGTAAGGCAGCACCTGCAGGGTGGCAGGCATTTGCTGCGTGGCAGGCATTTGCTGCGGTAAAATCTCTCGAATCCGGCTAGTTGTCTGTTCATAGTAGCTTTCGCCGGTTACAAACACAAAATGGACGTCTGGCAGCCGCCCGATCAGCGGTGCCATGTCCACCATCACGTCGTTTATTGCTTTCGCGCCGCGGCTGCCCCCGACCAGCAGCACAATCCGGCTGCCAGAGGGGATACCGAGGTGCGCGAAGCCTTGATCTTTATCGGCACGCACGACGTTCGTCGCGCAAGGATTTCCGGTGTACACCGCGCTGCGGGACTTACGGAACTGCGGCAGCGCTTCTTCAAAGCTGACCGCGACGCTGTCCGCGTAGCGGGAGAGAAATTGATTGGTTAGGCCAGCGACGGCATTCTGCTCATGGATGAGCGTGGGAATGCCGAGTTTAGCGGCCGCGTAGAGCACCGGACCGCATACATAGCCGCCCGTTCCAACGACCACATCCGGGCGAAAATCGCGCAGCAATTGTTTGGAGCGGCTTACGCCCTTCAAAAAACGCATGACGGTTCTAACATTATCATAAGAGAGCTTCCGTTTGAAGCCCGTGATTTCGACCGCTTCGAAAGAAATGCCCTGTGCGGGCACGATACGGCTTTCCAGCCCCTTGGGAGAGCCGATGTATAGAATGGACGAGCCCGGCTCTTCTTCCATCACCTGCTTGCCGATCGCAAGCGCGGGATAGATATGGCCGCCGGTGCCGCCGCCGGACAAAACAATGCGCAAAATGAAGTCACCTCGAATAACGGGATATATTAAGCAAAATACCAAGTGAAGTGAGCAGCAGCGTCAGCGATGAACCGCCGTAGCTGACGAGCGGAAGCGTAATTCCCGTTACGGGGAGCATCCCGATCACGACGCCGATATTAATGAATACTTGTACGGCGATGATGCCGATGACGCCGACGGCAAGCAGGCTGCCGAAAGAATCCGGTGCTGCAATAGCCGTACGCATGCCTCGCCACATCAGAATGGCGAATAATAGAATAATGGCGGCGCCGCCGATAAAACCGAGTTCCTCTGAAAGAATAGAAAATATAAAATCTGTTTGCGGCTCCGGCAGGTAATTGAATTTCTGCCGGCTCATGCCGAGCCCCAACCCGACAAGACCCCCCGGTCCGATTGCATACAGGGATTGAATCGATTGGTAGCCCGCGCCGAGAGGATCTGCCCAAGGATCCAAGAAAGCCGTTATCCGCTGCAGCCTATAAGGCGCCGCAAGGATAAGACCGACGAGCCCGGCGACACCGACAAGCGCCAGCGAGCCCAGATGTTTGAGCCGCGCGCCGGCCGTGTAGATCACCAGCAGCGAGGCGCCGATCATGACTGCACCGGTGCCGAGATCCGGCTGAAGCATAATAAGTCCGAACGCCAGCCCGAGGATACCGAGCGGCGGCAGCAGGCCTTTCGTAAACTGCGTGACCATCTGCTGCTTCTCGGACAGCATTTTGGCCAAGAAAATGACCATTGCAAGCTTCATGAACTCCGACGGCTGGATGCCGAAGGAACTGATGCCGAGCCAGCTCCGCGCGCCGCCGCGCACGACGCCGATGCCTGGAATCAAGACGATCAGCAGCATCCCGAAGCAGACGAATAGCCCGAGCTTCGCGTATTTCTTCCAAATCCAATAATCCGCGTTCATCGTGGCGATCATCGCGCCGATTCCAAGCGCAGCAAAGAGCATCTGTCGTTTAACATAATAGAATTTGTCTCCAAACTCGTGAAACGCCAGAACGGCGCTTGCGCTGTACACCATAATTAGACCGATCGCTAGTATGAGCGCGATGGAAATGATCATCCACATATCCGGGGCGGACCTGGCTTTGGCCATTATACGAACACCTCTTGCAAGCTTAAGTAGGGACAAGCCCCCTACTTACAAGTTATGCGCCGATTGCTTAAAAATGCGCCCCCGCTGCTCATAGGATTTAAACATATCCCAGCTTGCGCATGCCGGCGACAACAGTACGGTGTCTCCCGGCTCCGCGATGGAGGCTGCAGCGCGCACAGCTTGCTGCAGCGTGCTTTCGGCGTCCTCTTCAGGTTCGACGATTTTGATGACCGCTAAACCTGCCGATTCAGCGACGGCGGCAATCTTGCCACGCGTTTCGCCAATTGCGACGACTGCCTTCACTTGATCGCGGAAATGCGGAACCAGCTCCATATAGTCCGAGCCGCGGTCGAGTCCCCCGGCGATCAGAACGATGCGCGGCGGGAATGAACGAACCGCGATGATGGTAGCCGTTGGGTTCGTCGCTTTGGAATCGTTATAATACGCCACGCCATCGCGTTCGCGTACGTATTCGAGCCGGTGCTCGAAGCCGCGGAATTCCCGCAGCGGTTCTGTCAGCGAGCCGGCGGAAGCGCCTGCCGCGAGACAGGCCGCGATCGCAGCCAGCGCGTTCGACGCATTGTGGCGGCCCGGAATGCCGAGCTCCGCGACGCCGATGATGATGCGTTCGCCGCCTTCCTTATCGCGCCAAACGATGTTGCGTTCGACGTCTCCGATAGGCTCGCTTAGCTCCGCCGGATAAGCTGGAGTAACGCATATGCCGTAAGTCAGCTCTTCCGTCACTGCAAACGGGATGATGCTCGCCTGCAGCTTGCCCGAATTCATCAGGTCCCGGCAAACAGGATCGTCGGCATTCAGCACGGCGATGTCGTCCTTCGTCTGGTTGGCGAACAGCTTCGCCTTGGACGCGATATAATCCTCCATGCCGCCATGGTAATCCAGATGCGTCTCCACGATGTTGAGCAGCAGTGCGATCCGCGGGCGGAAACCGGTCGTGCCTTTCAGCTGGAAGCTGCTGAGCTCCGCGACGATCCAATTGTCCGCTTCTGCTATCTGTGCTGCTTCGCAGAGCGGCGTTCCGATATTGCCCGCGACCATCGGCTTCAGACCGGCCGCCTCCAGCATTTCGCCGATCCAGGAAGTCGTTGTCGTCTTGCCGTTCGAGCCCGTAATGCCGATGATCGGCGCAGGCGACAGCAAGTAGGCGACTTCCACTTCCGTGACGATCTCGATGCCTTGCTCTAAGGCCTGCACGACTGGCGGCGATGTGTACGGGATACCCGGATTTTTGACAACCAGCGCCGTGTCCGGTCCAATCAGGTCATCCGGATGACCGCCGCAAATAACAGAAATGCCCAAAGCGTCCAGTTCGTCCGCTTCGGGGCTCATTTTACGATCTTTCATATCGTTAACGGTGACCACCGCGCCGAGCTTATGGAACAGCTTCGCGACGCTGACCCCGCTTCTGGCCAAACCCAATACGACAACCTGCTGATCCTTGTAAAAGGATGGGTGTTTCATGATTCTCCTCCTTGTTGTAGGGCGGGACATCCCCCTAAGTCCCCCTTGGAAAGGGGGATTCCAAGGGCTCCGCCCTCTGGACACCCGAATTGGGGGATAACGTTGGTGCTGCTGAGGCGCTCCTGCTGGGTGCGGCGGAAGGCTCGATGTCCCTGGCGGGACAGACTTTACCATTGGCGCTCCCGGGTTACCTGGCTGACTGCGCCTGGAAGAACGTTGGCGCTGCTGAGACGCTTGATGAGCTCGTGGTGACGAATAGCCCGCTTTCGTCCCTTGCGGGACACGCTCCCATTTCGGCTCGCTAGTTAGTGCTCGGCAGCTGCGCTGCCTTGTCCCTGCGGGACTTTGTAAGGGCTCGGCAGCTGTGCTGCCTTGTCCCTGCGGGACTTTTTAATGGCCTAACAGGATGCCTGCGGCTGCGAAGATGATGCCGACGAGCCAGAACATGGTGACGACTTTCCATTCGGACCAGCCGGATAATTCAAAATGATGGTGAATCGGGCTCATTTTGAAAATACGTTTGCCTCTCATTTTGAACGAACCGACTTGCAGAATCACGGACAGCATTTCCAGAACGAAGACGCCGCCGATGATGACGAGCAAGATTTCATTTTTGGTCAGAACCGCGACGGCCGCCATACCGCCGCCGATACCGAGCGAACCCGAATCACCCATGAACACTTTGGCCGGATGCGCATTGAAGACCAAGAAGCCGAGCAAGGCGCCGACCATCGTTGCCGAGAAGATTGCCGATTCATGCTCGCTGGCATGCAGGGCTAGAATCGTAAATGCCGTGAACGCGACAGCGCCTGTCCCGCCCAGCAAGCCGTCTACGCCGTCCGTGAAGTTGACGGCGTTAGACGTAGCGAACATCATAATAATAACGAATGGATAGTAGAACCAGCCGAATTCGAATGAAACGGACGTACCGGGAATGCCAATAACCGTGCTGTGATGCATCTGATAGAGCAGCACGCAAATTATAACCGAGAAGAGCAGCTGGCCAAACAGCTTTTGGAATGCCGTTAAGCCTAGCGAACGTTTCAATGCGATCTTGATATAGTCGTCCAGGAAGCCTACCAGACCGAAGCCAAGACAGGCGACGAGAAGCACCCAGAACTCCTGCGTTTTTTCGGAAAACTTCAAGAACGCAAGCAGTACCGCAAGAAGTATAATGATGCCGCCCATCGTTGGGGTGCCTGTTTTTTTCAAGTGGCTTTGCGGGCCGTCAGTACGGATCTGCTGACCGAATTTGAGCCGGCGCAGCAGCGGAATGAACAAAGGTCCGAATAATACCGCAAGCATGAAGGAAGCGCCGATTGACAGAAGTATGACCTTAACGTCCATGTTTCACCTCTATGCGCGCTGCAGGGCATGGACGATTTCTTCCATGCGCATCCCGCGCGATCCTTTCACAAGTACAAGATCTTCCGGTACGACATGCGAAAGCAGCCACGCCGTCAATTGTGCTTTATCCTCGAATGCATGTACCTTCTCTTCGGTTCCGCTGCCGGCAAATTGTTTGGCCGCTTCAGCCGCGGTATGGCGGGAAAGCTTGCCGTACGTCAGCACGACATCGGCTTTGGCCGGCGTCACGTAGGCGCCGATTTCACCGTGCATCGCTTCCTCCTGCGGGCCAAGCTCCAGCATATCGCCGAGCACGAGCCATTTGCGGTTATAGCCGGTAAGGCCGGCAACTAGGTCGATTGCGGCGCGAACCGCGGTCGGGTTCGCATTATAAGCGTCATTCAGGACCATTGCGCCGTTCGCCGCGCGAATCGGCTCGATCCGCATGCCGGTCAGCTTGAGCGTCCGGAAGCCTTCGCGGATGACCTCGGCCGGCACGCCCAGCTTCTTCGCCGCGGCAATCGCCGCCAGCGCGTTGGACACGTTATGCGTTCCCGCAACGGGGAGTGCTACGCGCTTAAACTCCGCATCACCCTTCAGGTCGAACAAGGAGGATGTCGCATCTACGGTCACCTGCTCAGCGACCCAGCGGCTGCCTGCGTTAAAGCCGAACGTCTGCACCTCTACGCCTTGCGCGAGCTGCGCGCTCTTGATGCCTTCCGCCAACAGCGGCTCGTCGCCGTTCATCAGCAGCAATCCGCCGGAACGAAGTCCTGCGACGATTTCGAGCTTCGCCTTCGCGATGCCTGCGCGCGAGCCCAGCTGAAGCATATGCGCATCGCCGATGTTCGTAATAATCGCGATATCCGGCTTCGCCAGACGGGTCAGCAGGTCGATTTCGCCGAACTCGCTCATGCCCATTTCCAGCACGACGACGTCGATCTGCTCGTCGAGCTCAAGCACGGTAAGCGGTAAACCCAAATGATTGTTAAGGTTGCCTTCCGTCTTGTGAACGCGGAAGAGTCCCGACAGCACCGCGGCGACCATGTCCTTCGTCGTCGTCTTGCCGTTGCTTCCCGTTACACCAACCACTTTAAGCCCCAGCTCGTCGCGGTAATTGGCCGCAAGCAGCTGCAGTGCCGTCGTCGTGTCGTCGACGAGTATAATCGGCGCATCCGCCAGCGCATCAGGCACCGCCTTGTCCCTCTGCCAGAGCGTTCCGGCGGCGCCTTTGGCGATTGCATCCGCCGCGAAATCATGTCCGTCGAACCGCTCGCCGATAATCGGCACGAACAATTGCCCGGGCGCGACTGCCCGGGAATTAATCGTGACACCGGCAATTAGCCTGTCGCCGTTATTAATAATAGTGCCGCCGCACAAAGCGGCAATGTCATGTATGGGTCGTTTGATCACTATGAAAGACTCCTTATCGCTTCTTTAGCCACCTCACGGTCGTCAAACGCATACTTGACGCCGCGAATATCTTGATAGGTTTCGTGGCCTTTCCCCGCAATTAATACTACATCGTCACGCCGCGCCATTTCAACCGCTTTTTGTATCGCGCATCGGCGGTCGGCAAGCAGTTCGTAACGGTCTTTCGGGACGCTGTTTTGCAGCAATCCGGCTTCGATGTCCGCAAGAATTCGATCCGGCTCCTCTGTCCGCGGATTGTCGGACGTAATGAGGCTGTAATCAGCATAACGCGCCGAAATGGCACCCATCAGGGGCCGTTTCGTCCGGTCGCGGTCCCCGCCGCAGCCGAAGACGCAGATCAGCCGGCCGGCCGTGAATTCCTTGACCGCCTTTAGCACGTTCTCTAGTCCATCCGGCGTGTGCGCGTAGTCGACGATCACGGCAAAGGGCTGACCGGCGTTCACCCCCTCGACTCTGCCGGGGACACCGGGAAGTGCTTCAAGGCTGCTCTTTATTTGACGCAGCGGGATGCCTTCGATGAGCGCGGCGCTTATCGCTCCAAGCGCATTGTACACATTGTACTTGCCGGCCATACGCAGCGTAATGTCTGCCGAACCGGCGAACGTCTCCACATGGAACGACGTGCCGTGCGCCGTAATGCGAACCTTCGAAGCTCTAACGTCCGCATCATGCTCCATGCCGTACGTCACGACTTCAGCCGCGGTAGCGGAGGCGTATCCCGGCGATGCCGGGTCGTCCGCGTTCAACACGGCAAACAGCCGATTCTCGGGCAGCACGGCAAATTCATTGCCGAGCCGGGTAAAGAACAACCCTTTTGCTGCCGCGTAGCGTTCCATCGTGGCATGATAGTCCAGATGATCCTGCGTTAGATTCGTGAAGATCGCCGTCCGATACCGGCAGCCCTTCACCCTGCCCTGCTCCAGCGCATGCGAGGACACCTCCATCACGCAGTAGTCCGTCCCCGCCTCTGCCATTGCATGCAGCGATCGCTGCAGCTCCAGCGCCTCCGGCGTCGTCCCCGACATGGGGAGCGAAGTGCCGGCAAACCGCATTTCAACGGTACCGATGACACCCGGCGCATGTCCGGCATCTCTAAGAATCCGTTCGATCAGATACGTTGTCGTCGTCTTGCCATTGGTGCCCGTAACGCCGATCAGCTTCAGCCTGCGGCTTGGCTGACCGTAGTAGTAATCGCCGATGACGGCCATCGCATGACGGCTGTCCTTCACGAGGATTTGAGGGACGGGCACCTCCAACAGCCGTTCTACGATGAGAGCCGCAGCACCGCCCGCTACCGCCTCGCCCGCGTAGTCATGACCGTCAGCCTTGTGGCCGCGCAGGCAAATAAAGACGCAGCCCGGCGTGATTTTACGGGAATCGATCTCGATCCCGTTGATTTCCGTTTCCCCTTCTCCGATAAGGACAGCAGTAAGCAGCAGTGAAGCCAGTTCTTTCACCCGCATCGCTTGGGTCCCCTCCCATGAGCACATCAGGCTTACCATGCGCCGAAGCTGCAAGCATACGGCGCAGCCTGCTTCTTCTATCTATACTCATTATAGTCAGGGAGTTTTCGTTTCATCATCGTCTTTGGCTAAATAAATCCGAATGGTTGACCCTCTGTCGACGCGCGTTCCTGCGGCCGGAGATTGTCTGATCACCGTATCTCCGCTTCCTGCGGAGGTGAGATTAAAGTTCATATTGAGATCTTCATAGATATCGGAGACCGTTTGGCCGATAAGATTCGGAACCGTAACGATCGGTGTTTCACCGTACTTGTACTCTTTGTTAATTTGCTTCGTGCTCGGCGCAACGCCCATGTACGGCAGCGCGTCCTCCAAAATATTATGGACGATCGGCGCCGCGACGACGCCCCCGAATTGAATGCCCTGCGGGTTGTCGACCGCCACATAGACGACGATCTTCGGGTTGTCCGCAGGCGCGAAGCCGATGAACGAGACGATATGCTCGTTCGGCGAGTAACGACCGTTAATAACCTTCTGCGCGGTACCTGTTTTGCCCCCTACCCGATAGCCGTCGATAAACGCATTGCGGCCGGTTCCTTTAGCTACGACGCTCTCGAGTGCATTGCGGACCTGCGTGCTTGTCTGCTCGGATATCACTTTGCGCACGACCTCCGGCTCCACTGCGCTTACCACTTGATTCGTTTCGGGGTTTACCCATGATTTGGCAACGTGCGGCTTATAGAGCGTGCCGCCGTTGATTGCTGCCGAGACGGCTGCGATCTGCTGAATCGGCGTAACCGAAACACCTTGCCCGAATGCCGTAGTAGCCAGCTCCACAGGCCCTACCTGGCTCATCTTGAACATGATGCCGTTCTCTTCGCCGCCAAGGTCGATGCCGGTCTTCTTGCCAAACCCGAAGTTCTTAATATAATCAAAAAGCTTCTCTTTGCCAAGTCTGTTGCCTAAAGCGACGAATCCCGGGTTGCAGGAATTTTGCACGACCTCCAGAAACGTCTGGCTGCCATGACCGCCTTTCTTCCAGCATCGCAGTCTCGCCCCGCCGATCTCCACCGCGCCCGGATCAAAGAAATGATCGGTGAGCAGATTTACCTTCTTCTCTTCCAGCGCCGCTGCAAGCGTAATGATCTTGAAGGTTGAACCAGGCTCGTACGTCATCCAGATGGGCAGATTGCGGTTATAGATCTGCGGATCGACATCGCGGTACTTATCGGGCTCATAGGTCGGCCGGCTGGCCATGCCGAGAATTTCCCCGTTATTAGGATCCATGGCGATCGCGATAATATCATCGGCTTGGAATTTCACCATTGCCTGATCCAGCTCACGTTCCATGATCGTTTGAATCTGCTTATCGAGCGTAAGCTCCAAATTCAGGCCGTCCTTGGGCGCGTCGTACGTATCGGAAGAACCAGGCATCGGTCTGCCCGCGGCATCGGACAAATAGGAGATGTTGCCGTTGATACCCTGCAGCTCGTCGTCGTATTTGGCTTCAATGCCCGTTAAGCCCTGATTGTCGATCCCCGTAAAGCCGAGCACATGGGACGCGAAGCTGCCTAGCGGGTAATACCGCTTATTGTCTTCGGAGACGACGATGCCGGGCAGATTCATTTCCCGGATTTGCTGTGCCTTCTCCGCCGTGATTTTGCGGCCGCCCGGCTTCAAATAGACGATCCGTTCCTTCTTCGTAATCATCCCAAATATCTTATCCGCGGTCATATCCAGCACGCCGGACAGCTTGGCGGCCGTCTCTCTCGCATCCTTCACTTGAACGGGAATCGCCATAATGGTAGGTGAACTAATATTATACGCAAGCACGCTGCCGTTTCGGTCCATGATCTCGCCGCGCTTCGCGGAAAACGGAATTTCCCGCCTCCAAGAATCCTCTGCCTTCGCCGCCAGCTCCTCGCCCTTCCACAGCTGTACATACCCCAGTCTGCCGGCCAGAAGCGAGAATGCAAGAACGCCAATGAGAAGCGCCGTGAATAGACGGCGCCTGATCGTTACGCTGGAAACCTTCACCTGTCATCCCTCCGAAAAGGCTCGTAAAACGGGAACGTTCGTCCAACCGTTTCCTAATCCAAGCCTATTCTTCGGGCAAGGGGGTTAGAACAAGCTATCCCCCTGAGGAGCCTCCCGAAATACCAGAGCCGCCGATTTTAGTGTTTTTGTTGCTTCCGTTCTGCCCTGATTGTTGTTCTGCATCGTCTTCGACTTGCTGCAGAAGCTCTGCGTCCGGCGGAGACATGATGAGCTGGAGCACTTTATTGCCGTTCAGCACCATCTGCGCCTGCGATTTGACGAAGCCTTCTCCCTTCGTAATGCAGCGAAGCTTGACGTTCGCGCACATTTGCATGGCATCGCGCATCGAGAGTCCGCTCATATCCGGCGCGGTCAGCTTGCTCTGCTCCTCCGTCAGCATATACACCTTCTGATCGGGACTGACAGCCGTATCCGCTTTCGGAATCTGCTTCAGCACCTTGCCGCCCTTGCCCACGACGACGTAGTTCAGCTTCCGGTCGGTCAGTGCTTTCTTCGCTTGAGCGAGGCTTTGCTGAAGGACGTTCGGCACCGTTACGGTCTGATCCTTCGAAGGCTCGTTCTGCGTAGAAGTACTTGTAATAATGGGCTTCACGCCCATGTGGCGCAAGCTTTGCGACACGATTTTCTTGAAGACCGGCGCCGCTACCGTACCGCCTGACGCCAAACGGTCATTCGGTTCGTCGATAACGATGTAGACGACGATCTTCGGATTGCCGACAGGGGCAAAGCCGATGAAAGAAATAACGTATTTGTCTTCGGAGTAGCCACCCCCGATTACCTTCTGTGCCGTACCCGTCTTGCCCGCAACGCGATAGCCTTCGATGTAGGCATTGCGGCCGGTTCCGATCTTCTGGTCGGACACGACCTGCTCCAAATATTCGTCTACCTGGTTGGCAGTGTTCTCCGAAATTACCTGGCGGACCAGCTGAGGCTTCGTTTCCGTCACCTTCTTCGTGACGGGATCCTCAATCGATTTGACCAAATGCGGCACAAGTAGCTTGCCGCCATTCGCCACCGCGGCAACAGCCGCGACCTGCTGAATTGGCGTTACCAGCACTTTACCTTGGCCGAAGGCAGCCGTCGCCACCTCGGAAGCATAATTCGGATTCGGATTGATCAAGCCCGGTATTTCGCCCGGCAGCTCGATGCCCGTCTTCTTGCTGAAGCCGAAATCGGCAATATACTGCATCAGCTTGTCTGCTTTCAACCCTTCATAGCCCAGCTTGACGAATGCAACGTTACTTGACCGTTTCAGCCCTTCCAGATACGTAATCGTCCCCCAGCCTTCGCGTTTGATGTCATGAATCCAGGAGCCGGGCACATGAATGGCACCTGACTTGTACGTATCGTTCGGATGAAACAGTCCTTCCTGCACCGCTCCCGACAGGGTTACGATTTTGAACGTCGAGCCTGGCTCGTACAGCGATTTGATCGCATGGTCGTAGAAGTTCTCCTGCGGCGACGTCCAGTAGGTGTTGGGATTGAAGCTTGGCAAATTGGCCATACCCAAAATTTCCATCGTTTGCGGGTCGGCAGCAATCGCTGTAATGCTCTTCGGTTGATATTTATCGTAGGTTTCTTTGATCGCATCCTCGATATAATGCTGAATGTCTGTATCGATCGTCAGCTTGACGTTCTTCCCGTCCACGGAAGGCTTGAAATCAACGGTGCCGTTATCGAGGATAACCCCGTTTCCGTCCCGCTCATACTTGATTTGTCCATCCGTGCCCTTCAGCTGGCTGTTCAGCGATGCCTCCAGCCCCATGACGGCAGTTCCTTGTTTATCCTCGTAACCGAGAATGTGCGATGCGAGCGTGCCCTTCGGATAATAGCGTTTCTTCTCATCGATAAGATAAATGCCTACGTCCTTTTCTTTATTATCCGTCTTGAGCTGCTCTCTGAACTTATCGATCCGGTCGGAAACAACCTTGTCGATCTTCCATCCGCCTTTGCGAATCTCGCGCTGCTCGTAATAGTCGCCATTGTCTTTCTTAGCCTCGACGATCTCGCGGATCGAGGACTTGGAGACGCCAAGCACGCTGCTTAGCTTGTTGACGATCACGTCTTCGAGCTTCAGCTTATGAATGATCTTGGGATTGACGGCCACTGTATACGCCGATACGTCCATCGCCAGCACGTTGCCGTCCCGGTCGGAAATCGTTCCCCGCGCAGGCACGAGCGTCTCCGACCTCGACCAGATTTCCTTCGCCTTCTCTGTCCAAAAATCCGCTTTCACGACTTGAACCCAATAGATGCGCCCGACCAGTAAAACAAAAAGGAGGGTGATTACCCCTCCGACCAGCAGCGTCCGCAATTTTATTCGTTTCGTCATCGTCGTCACCTATTTCTTGGCGGAAGCAGATTCCCGGTCTGCTCCGTCTGGTACCTTCACTTGAAGCGGTTTACTCTCATCCGTCGGATCTGTCATATTCTGCGACATAGCCATGCCACGAAGAACAGCAGGGTCGTTCAATCTCTCCTTCTCCGACGTCAATGTGGAAATCTGTTTCTCAAGCACGGCCTGCTTAGCCGTGAGCTCCTTGATTTGCAGCTCCATCTGATAGATCTGGGCATAGCGGAAAATGATGACGCCCGCCACGATCACGCCTATCAGAATCGTGAAGAGATAAAGCAGCTTCTCTTGCACGGGCAGCGATTTGCGCTTGATGACGACCTTCTTCGTTTCACGGAATGACGGCTTCTGCTCTGGCTTTCTTTTTGGCTGAAGCGCTAAATTCCCATTCACATAAGCCATTATCGTA
This sequence comes from Paenibacillus sp. R14(2021), assembly GCF_019431355.1. Classification (NCBI taxonomy): domain Bacteria; kingdom Bacillati; phylum Bacillota; class Bacilli; order Caryophanales; family Paenibacillaceae; genus Paenibacillus; species Paenibacillus sp. R14(2021). Next base: position 68,367 of record NZ_CP080269.1, on the reverse strand, counting down.
CCTCTCTCTCCTCTTATTCACCTTGATTGTCTATGTGTTCAATCATGATCTACAATTTTTCGGCTACGCGCAGCTTGGCTGAACGCGCCCTCGGGTTCTGTTCCAGCTCCGTCTCGCTCGGGACGATCGGCTTACGCGTAACCAGCTTCAGCTTCCCGTTTCCTCCGCCGCAAACGCACATCGGGAAATCCGGCGGGCATGTGCATTTTTCAACAAATTTTGCAAACAACTGCTTGCAAATCCGGTCTTCCAACGAATGGAACGTAATGACCGAGGCTCTGCCGCCCGGCTTCAGCACGTCGATCGTCTGCTCAAGCCCTGCTTCCTCGGCGCCAAGCTCGTCATTCACTGCAATGCGCAGCGCCTGAAATGTCCGTTTGGCGGGATGAGGCCCCGTTCTCCTTGCTGCTGCCGGAATCGCGGACTTGATGATCTCCACAAGCTCCCCTGTCGTCTCGATCGGCGCCTTCTCTCGTGCCGCAATGATTTTGCGGGCGATGGATCTGGCAAACTTCTCTTCGCCATAATTCGTGATGATTCGGGAAATCTCCCGGTCATCCCACGTATTGACGATGTCATTGGCCGTCAGCATGCCGTCTTGGTCCATCCGCATATCGAGCGGCGCGTCATGATTGTAGCTGAACCCCCGTTCCCCCTCGTCGAGCTGGGGACTGGAGACGCCAAGATCGAACAATACGCCGTCAACGCCGTCAATGTTCAAATCCCGCAATACTTGTGCCAAATATCGAAAATTGCTCTTCACGAGCGTTACCCGCTCCATATAAGCTGCTAGTCGTACTTTCGCATTATCAAGCGCCCAATCGTCCTGATCCAGCGCAATGAGACGCCCGCCGGGACCAAGATGCGAAGCGATCAGCTCGCTGTGTCCGGCTCCTCCCAGCGTGCAATCCACGTAGATGCCGTCCGGCTTAATAGCGAGTCCATCAACCGCTTCTTCCTTGAGCACCGTTATATGTTGAAACATGCTGTTATCCTCCTGGCTCTAAAGCAGCCGCATGCGCGGCTAGAAATTAAAATCAAAATCCACAAGCTTCTCTGCAATATCGTTAAAGGTCTCTTCCGATTGTTTGAAGTAGCTCTCCCAAATCGGTTTGCTCCAAATCTCGACCCGGTTCGAAACACCAAGCACGATACATTCTTTGTCAAACTTGGCATACTCGCACAGCGTATTCGGTAAGTTTACCCTTCCCTGTTTGTCGAGCTCGCATTCCGTCGCGCCGGAGAAGAAGAACCGGGAGAACGCACGCGCATCCGATTTCATCATGGGCAGCGATTTCAGCTTCTGTTCCAGCTGGCTCCACTCGCTCTGGGGGTAAACGAACAAACAGTTATCCAGACCGCGCGTGACGATAAAATGGTCGCCGAGCTGTTCGCGGAATTTGACAGGAATGATGATGCGGCCTTTGTCGTCGATGCTGTGCTGATATTCGCCCATGAACATACGACCGCTCCACCTCTTCCCCCATATCCACCACTTAGCCCCACTTTTCACCACTAAGGTTGAACTATTCGCCACACGCAAAGTAAATCCTGCTCCTTTAGCAGGATTTAATAAATTAATTTACGGGATTAATTTGTTACGGTTTTGAAACCTTTTCGTACTTTCGTTCGTGTAAACTAACATTGATAATGCTTAAAGTATGAACATTAAGGGGGCCTGCCCATGACTGGCAACACCGCCTTTGATAATAAGGTCAGCCTGCTTCGCACTGTAGAGCAGCTCTGCTACCAAGTCGCCCACTTCCTGCTTCGCAACGAACGCGATGCCGCAGCTGCAAGCGAAGAAGCCTTACTCGCACTCGCCCGCAATCCCCGCTTTCTGATCGCTGAAGAAGCGGAGCGCGGCCAAATCGCCAAGAAAGCCGCAATGGCAAGCGCCATTCAGCGCGTTCGAGCTGAGGGCATGCCTCAAATGCAAAAAGAGCTGACATCGCACGCCGCAAAGGGCATGTAATGCAGCTCTTCCGTTTGTTTGCCGCTAGCCGTCCAATGAATCCGGACCTTTCGGTGTCTCTTGCAGGACAGTCGGATTCGTCTTCTCACGCTTTCGAAGAAAGCCGCGAATGATTACATATGACGGAATTCCGATAACGGCCAGCACCGCAAGTACCGGAATCGCGCCTGCCAGGAAAATGACCAATCCCTGGACACCGTCATAGATCACGCGGGAACTGCCCGTAATTGCGTTCAGCAATCGGCTGCCGAACCCAGTTTTGGTCTCTTTCGTCATTGCGCTGACATCCGTCGTCTGATACATACGCAATTCGATCGTTGAGAACGCGACGTTTTTGTCCAAGTATCGCATTCGCCCTTTGATCTGCTCGATCTCCGTCTGCACGTCGCCCAGCTGCTTCGATATTTGCAGCAAATCCGCTGTTTTGGTCGCGTTCTCCATGAACGCCAGCAGCCTTGCCTCTACCACCTGCCGCGCCTTCAAACGTGCCGCCAAATCGACGTATTCCTCAGTGACGTCCGTACCGTTCGCACTGCTCTCGTAGCTCACATGCTTGATCTTTCCCAGCTCACTAAGGAAGCTGTCAAAGCCGGCCGCAGGTACCTTGATCGTGAACGTGCCGCCCCGCTCTGCATCCGTCTTCTGATCGGCGAAATTCAGCAGATAGCCGCCGGAGAGATGGATGAGGTTGCGCAGCGAAGTTTGGGCCTTGTCATAGGCTTCCACTTCCATGACGACATTGCCCTTGTAGATGATTTTCCGGGCAATGTCCGTCTCGCCGCCTGTCGATATTCCTGAGTCTGCACCGCTTGTCCCTGCCCCATTGCCTGCTTCTGCATCCGCAGCGCTCGCATCTGACGTGCTGTTGTTCGCAGCTTTGTCTGCCGCTGCACCATCGTTCATCGACGCTGCGGCGGGTGCTTCAGCGGCAGAAGAGCTCTCCGTATGGATCATATCGCCATTCGCGCTCTTCATATTACTGCTGTCACTATTACTGGCAGAGCATCCAGCAAGCATCCATGCCAGCATAAGCAGCATACTGGTTACGAGCAGACCACTCTTCATGGAATCGGAAAATCTTGTTTTGCTTCTCCATCCACTTCCCATTTTCATGCAGCAACCCCCAGATTTGTATTTTTGTTGTCATCTATACAAACGGAGGCCGGCGATGGAATGTTGCAAACAAAAACGCAGGATCCGGCATCGAATGGAAGCCCGGTCCTGCGTTCAGATGATGTCTTAATCTTAGTGCTCCTGCCAGCTGTCGAGGTAAGACTTCTGCGCATCCGTCAGCTTGTCGATACCGGTGCCGATCGCTTCCAGCTTGTAACGGGCTACCTGCTCGTCAAGCTCATACGGCACATTGACAACCTTCTTGCCGATCTCGTTGTAGGCGTCGTTCACGTATTTAAGCGACATGGCCTGCAGGGCAAACGTCATGTCCATGATCTCAGCCGGGTGTCCGTCTCCCGCGGCCAGATTCACAAGGCGCCCTTCAGCCAGCAAATAAATGCTGCGGCCGTCCTTCAGCTTGAATTCTTCAATGTTGCGGCGAACGACGCGCTTGCTCTTGGACATCGCCTCAAGCTCCGGCTTGTTCACTTCTACGTCGAAATGTCCGGCATTGGACAGAATCGCGCCGTCCTTCATCACCTCGTAGTGCTCGCCGCGAATGACGTCGCGGTTGCCGGTTACGGTCACGAAGAAATCTCCCAGCTTTGCCGCTTCTTTCATCGGAAGCACCGTAAATCCGTCCATGTACGCTTCCACGGCGCGAATCGCATCGATCTCGGTCACGATCACCTGCGCTCCGAGGCCTTTGGCACGCAATGCTACACCTTTACCGCACCAGCCGTAGCCGACGACGACAACGGTTTTGCCGGCAACGACGAGATTCGTCGTCCGGTTGATGCCGTCCCAGACGGATTGACCGGTTCCATAGCGGTTGTCGAACAGGTACTTACAGTAGGCATCGTTTACAGCGACCATCGGGAAGCTCAGTGAGCCGTCCTTCTCCATCGCTTTCAGACGCAAAATGCCGGTAGTCGTCTCTTCCGCTCCGCCGCGGATATTCTCCATGAGCTCGGGACGCTCCGCGTGCAGAATGGAAACCAGGTCGCCGCCGTCATCAATAATGAGATCCGGCTTGGTTTCGAGCGCTTTAATCAGCAGCTCCTTGTATTCTTTCGGCTCCGGGTTGTATTTCGCGAATACCGTAATGCCGTCTTCGACGAGCGCGGCGCAAACATCATCCTGCGTCGATAGCGGATTGCTTCCCGTAATCGTAACTTCGGCGCCGCCCGCTTGAACGACTTTCGCCAAATAGGCGGTTTTCGCCTCCAAATGCAAGGAAATCGCTACTTTCAAGCCCTTGAACGGCTGCTCCTTCTCGAACTGCTCGCGAATCCGGTTAAGCACAGGCATATGGGCCGCAACCCAGTCGATTTTCAAATGTCCGTCCGGGGCAAGCCCCATATCGCGAACGATACTGTCTTGCTTGGCATTCACTGACATGTCATTCGTCATCCCTTCGTTTATAAATAGACCAAATAATGGCCGCCGGTCCGATGATACGGCGCATTCAGCAGCTTCTCCAGCCATGCCGAGCCGTACCGATTCCAGAAATCCGTCATATTCAGCACCCGCTCCTGCGGCTTGCCTTCCGGCCATAGAGACTGTGCAATATCATCCAGCTGGCGCAGCGCGGCTTGGAACCGTCTTGCATGCGCGTCCTTCGTCTTCGTCTCCAAGAACGAAATCTGCTCCTGAATGCGGCGAAGATTGTTAGCAGCCAGATCCTGAAGTCCCTTCTCTACGGAAGCCGACATATCCATAATCGGCTGATACATCGTCATGAACTCCGCTCTTGCCGCGAAGAATCGGCCTTCGATATCGAGCTCATCCCGCTCCTTGAGCCACCCCGCTCTGCGATCTTCAAATCGGTGGATGACATCGCTGAACGTCAGTTCATACTTGGCCATATATTTCTCGGTCGTTTGTTCAACGAGCGAATAGGACATGCGCGGAATAATAAGTGGCATCTCCATGCCAAGACAGCGGAAGGCTTCGCCTGTCAGTGACCAATATGCAATTTCGCCTGAGCCGAGCACGGCGCCAAGCACGGGAAACAAATAATCCTGCATAAGGGGACGGGTTAGTACGTTGTTGCTCAGCAATTGCGGTTCATTCGCTGCGATATCCAGCAGCTCTTCCGCCGAACGGCTGACGGTTTGTTTGCGATCGACGAACCGGCCGTCTTTCTTCTGCAGCAGCGTGCGTTCGCCCGCTTCAAACAGGAATAAATTCGCGTTTCCGGCCGTCACGTCCGCCGTAACCGGGTAGCCAAGCTCTTGCAGCGCAGCCGCGGACTTGGCATATGCGGCTTCCAGCTCGTCGTTGCGTCTGATGATCTGCGCGAACATCGGCGCTTCCAGTGCACGAATGCCGGCATCGTCGGAATCCAGCAGTACAAGTCCCTGCTTGCCGAAGAGCCAGGCCATAACGGAAGCAAACAGCTGCGACAAACTGTCGGCATGTTTCGCCGCATGTGCCAAATGCTCCAGAAGCTCCGGCTTGAAACTGGTATCGTGGAGCACGTCACTGAGCTGCTTGTGCGCCTCCGCCAGCACTTCGGGCTGAAGCTTCGTTCGGGTTACCGAGGAACGCGGCCCCTTCGGGCGCTGTATGGCCATTCGGACCATTTCACGCTCGCCATTCCGAACATAGGCATGATTGACCTCGTCCCAGTCATGATCCTCTCCGGCAATCCAGAAGACGGGAACAACAGGCGTACCCAGCATCTGTGCGGCGTCCTTGGCAGCAGCAATAACGGTGACCGCTTTATGTATAACAAGAAGCGGTCCCGTCCACAAGCCGGCTTGCTGGCCGGTTACAATGACCGGTGCGCCGGCACGGATAGCATTAATATTGGCAAGAACGGCGGATTGTCCATTCATGCCGTTGTTATACTTCAGAAGCGCATCCGCGAGCTGATCGGACTTCACGCGCTTAGCGGCGTTCGCACCAAGCCAATTCAATCGGCGGTGCCAATGCTCATCCTCGGCCGGGTGGCTGCCGAACAGCGCTTCCACGCCGGGATGGCTTCGTTTTATATAAGCCTCGGTGACAGGCTGGCCTAAAGGCAGCTGAACCGGTTCTGTTCTCATCGGGCAGTCTCTACCTTTCTTTCTCTGAATGACATGCGATGAATAAGTGCTTTTTTCTCATTCATTGTACACAACGTTTCGTTCAGCGTCAAAAAAATAACCCCCCAAAAATTGGTGGGTTGATTCCTATTCGTTTCCCGCTTCGCAAGGACCGTTAGGCGCTGAAAAGGCTCTTGCCAATGCCAATCAGCATCAGAATCACATAACAGAAACTCATTAGAAAGAATCCAAGCCGCCAGATCGCCCGCATGATGCGGCGCATACTGATATTTCCTTTCAGCCTGTACTGCAAATTGCCGAGTAACCCGCCGCCGAGCAGCAGAACGAGCATGATGCCGTACAATCCGAAGCCGCTGTTGAAGATCACATTGAACAATACAGCCACGCAGCCGATCAGCAGCGCCGTCGTAACGTCCATGGCGGTACGAAACGCCCGCTTGCGGTCTCCGGTAATCGCCGCGCTTCCGAAATAAACAAGTACGAAGGGTACAATAGGAAGAATGGCCATAAATGCATAGACATGTTTAACGCTATCCCAAATCCATTGCATCCTGGTCTCCTCCTCTTTGTTCATTTAAGAAGCATGCAGCGCAACAATGAGTGCTGTAACGGCATCGTTCATTGGCGAGGGCAATCCGAGCTGCTTGGCGCGGGCAGCGATGCCGCCGTTGATCCAGGCGATTTCCGTTACCCTGCCGCTTCGGACATCCCGGAGCATCGACGATTCGTTCTGAGCTGTAGCCTCGCACACCTTCAACAGGCTCTCCCATGTATCGTTATCTGGCCGAAAGCCCGCTCCCCGGAGAATGACTTCGCTCTCCTCATGAAGCGCCCTCATCCATTGCAAGCGAAAAGGATCCTGCGGCAGATCGCCGTTCTTGACTTGAAATATAGCCGTAAGCGGATTAATAACCGCATTTAGGAGTAATTTGACATATACCCGGTTCTCCATGTCATTCGACAGTATCGCTTCAATTCCTGCACCAAGCAGTGATTTTAGCAACATTTTTTGAGGTTTACTTATGTTTTCTTCGTTTTTCGTCCAATTTCCAAAAGCGAGGAAGCCTTGGCCGGTATGCCTTACGGCATTTCCCGCGGTCCGAAGCGCGCCTTCTGTCGTTACCGCCGCAAATACCGGCGATCGCGGAAGCGCAGCCTGCAGGCGCTCCAAATGTCCGATGCCGTTTTGCAGCGCCAACAGTGGCGTTCCGGGCCCAGCCAACGATGACAGCATCTGCAGCATTACCTCATTTACATGAGGCTGCTTCACTGCAAGGAGCAGCCAATCCGCAGTTGGACGAGCAGGATCGGAGATCCAGCGGCTTAATGTATTTGCCTGTACGCGTATGCGAGCATGACTTCCAGAAGCATTCTCGTAATGGATGCCTTCTTCTGATATAAGCTGCGCCTGCTCTTCTGTTCTAGTGAGCAGCGTTACTCCTTCCCCCGCCTGCGCGAGTCTTGCGGCATATAAGAGACCCAGCGCGCCTGCGCCGACGATGATGATTGTCACAGTCCATTCTCCTCTGCTTGAAACGGTATGAATAGCTCCATCGTAACAGAAGCAAACTAAAAAATCCCGCCGCGACCTGATAGGTACGGTGAGATTTCGAAGCTGCTGCCGATGCGGCGAGCTGGTTATTCAATTCGTTCCAAATTCCCGTTGGCGTCCATCTTGAAACGCGGCTTCGCTTCATCTTCCTCTGTAAGTACGGTTAAACGGCGCGCCCGGTCCATGATTTGAATCAACGTCTTATAATCGTCGTTGACCGCTCGATAATCCGTTTGCGCATTATTGACTTCGAGCGAAAGCCGCTCGTTAAGCTCGCGAAGCGTGAACAGCTCTTCATCCTTCTCCCGCAAATCGCGTTCGAGCGTCTTGATCTGGCGGTTAAGCTCCTGATACGTTCCTTTCCACTGACGCAGGAAACGGATAACGGAATCGATGGATAACGATTCCTCCGTAAGCGGATCGTTCTTGTATGCGCGCTCTTCGGTGTCCAGTACATTGATGGCGGACACGTGAGGCGTTGCAGCTGCATACGTTTGTTTTTTCATATAATTCCGTTTCTGGCGCTGCTGTTTGGCAATTTGTATGGCATCTTCATAGCGCTTGCGGACACAGCTGTTCCAGCGGAACCCGCATGCAGCCGAGGTACGGCCAATGCGCTCACCCACTTCTTCAAATGCGGCCAGCTGCGTACTGCCTTCACGAATATGCCGCAGCGTGACTTCGGCTAGGATGAGATCGTCATCCGGGCTCCAGGCATCTTGTCTGACTGCTGTCATGCAACCAAAACCTCCTAACATTAGGCGCTTACTTTATCTCTATGCCCTTGGTAGAGTTCATAGAATCTATCGGATACTAATTTGTATATCCATTTTTTTAAAGGCTCATACATGTTTTTTCACAAATTGAAGCAAACTTGTATTATGACCTGAAGTTACGTCAAAAAGTTTGCCAATTCGTCACGAATGAAATAGTTTACAGTCGTTACCTGAAAGGATATAATGGGCAATAGAAATTGGGTCGAGACTGACGAGAGGGGGATGAAATCATGGCACGCATGTTCCGAGTGCTCGGTTTTTGGACACTTGTGATTGCATTGATGGCGTTCGCGGGTCACATGAACGAGATGGCACTCTTGTTCTTTATCCAGACCGCCGTGTTTGTCCTGTTAGGCTATTTGAACTTTTCCGAAAGAACATACATGTTGATGTTCTGGGGATATATGTTTGTCTCGTTCATCGGCTTCACGTATTGGACGGTATTTGTTATGGGGAATCCATTCTAAATATACCGCCACTTCAACATCAAAAATGGCCAAAAGGCTGTTCCTGGGAGACGAGCTCCCTGGAACAGCCTTTTTACGCTGCACGTATCATTTATTTGCCCAGTACGAGCACCTTGAACGTCTCGCTCATCGTGTCGCTGAGCAGCAGCTGACGAATGGCCCGGTTATTTCTCGCCGCTTCGCTGAAGGGATCAGCTCCGGTATGGTCCATGAGATCGGAGAGCAGCCCTTGATCAACCAGAAACTGCTTCTGGGTATGATAATAATCGACGCGCCAGCCCGCGGCTGCAGCCGCCGCCATGCAAGCAGTGAAATTGACATGAGCAGTCATGTCCTGTTCGCCCGGCAGCTGGTAAGGCTCGTCGCGTGCGATATGATCCTTGTAGCAGAGCAGGGTCCCCAGCATCCGGTGCGGCGCGGCAAGCTCCATCGCTTCATGTCCATAATCGATTAGCACCATGCTCCCACTGCCAATCAGCCTCGACATCTGCCCAATCCATTCTTCTGCATGCAAATTGACCTCAAGGATTTGCCCTTCCCGAAGCGTAATTCCGTCTCTGCGAAGCACGTCTTCGATGCGCGGGTCAGACAAAGGCATATACACCTCACGAAAGTGCGCTCCGCTCGATGGCTGTAGCCGATCATTAGCTGCGCTCGTACGCAGACCAACTCCCAACTCCCACAGCTTCCCGTTTCTCATCACAACCCGGTGAACCGGGAAGGCATCCAGCAGCTCATTCGCGAGAAGGATGGTGTATGTACCTGCTGCACGTTCCATCTCCCTTTCTGTGCGAAGCTCTTCCTCCGCCTCTTCGGGGGTAAGGCAGCGAACGGCTGGTGCGGCGTCTTCTGCGTGCTGCTCCTTCAGGCGGTTCCGCGATTCTTTCAGATGAACCGGATTTCCGTCCACTAAGCTGTACGTCATCCGGTTAAACCATGCCGGTGAAACTGTTTGCCATGCCGACAGCAGCTGCCGGGACAAGCGCCCAGTGCCCGCCCCCCACTCCAATATGGAGATCCGGCCTTCTTGCCCATCAGCCAGCTTACTGATAAAATCCGCCAGCTTAGCTGCCATGATGGATCCAATGGACGAGCTGGTATAGAAATCGCCTGCCCTGCCGACTCGGATCGTACCGGATCGGTAGTATCCGTCTCTCTCATCATATAGACACATGGCCATATAATCGCGAAAGGTCACACATCGTTCTTTACTCGCTCCGTCTTCAGGACCGTGGAGCTTATCCCAGCCAACTCGGATGCTGCGATGAATGGCCTCCGTAATTACCCTGCTTAGACGTTCCGTATCTCCCACTTTGAGCGACCTCCAATCAAGGACAAAATTGCCATATCCAGATATAATAGAAACGTAAAGCGCATATAGTAGTGCATGCCAAGCCGTATAGAAAGGGGGCCGCCCGTGAAAGGAACGATGCGCCGCCGGATTGCGGCGTTCGCCGTTTGCGCGCTTGCAAGCTGGCTGACGATATACCCCGTTCTTGCCGAGCCCAAAACACCGGGTGATGAGGAAACAAGACGCCTATTGGAGAATAGCCTCTCCGTCGTTGAAATCGACAAGGAAATCGCGAGAATCCGCGTGGAGCAAGGCAGCGTCGAATCGAAGCTCGATGCGTCCCGGAAGAAGCTGGCCGAACAGGAAACGGCGATCACGAAGCAGCGCGAGGCTGCAGGTAAAGTGATACGCGCCTATTATATGGGAGAACGGGATATGCTGCTGACCGCGCTCTTCTCCACAGACAGTCTATCCGAGCTGCTAACCGTCCTGGACTACTACGACCTTATTTTCTCCTCCGACAAGATTACCTTGAACACGTATACGAAGCAATACAAAGACTTAAAGAAAAGCATCTCGAAGCTCGATTCGCAGGCCGTGCAGCTGAGCGAAGTCGAGACACGGCTGAAGACGCAGCGGGAACGCGTCATTGCCCTGCAAAATGAAGTCGATTCGACATTAAGCGGACGGTCCGATGCGGACAAGCTGCGCGCTCTGATCGCCGAATTCACCGACTTCTGGCAAAATGTCGGTTTGATTGAGGTGAGGCGTTACTTCAATGCCCTATCCAAGGCCATGGACAAAATGCCGACATGGGTGCAGAATAACAAGGATATGCTGGAGATCGACGGCTTTAACTATACGCTTACGATTCCGGATGACAAGCTGAACGCTTATCTGCGCGAACAGAATGCATTGTTCGATAATTTCGCCTTTACCTTCAAGCGGGACAAAGTCATCGTTTCCGGCAAGCATGATCAATTGGAAGTGCAGTTGTCCGGTCATTATTCCGTCGAATCAAGCGGCGGCATACTCTTCCATGTCGACGAGTTGATTTTCAACGGCTTGTCGCTGCCTGATACGACACGGCAGCAGCTGGAGAAAGAATTCGATCTTGGTTTCTATCCCTCCCAGATTGTATCCTTTCTCAAAACAAAATCCGTCTCCATGGAAGACGGAAAATTAATCATTAGGCTGGCTATCAGCCTTTAATGTAGTCGGTGACGGCGCTTCGGCGCCGTTTTTGTCTTTCTCCGGCTCGCCATTCCATTCCGAAATGAGCCGGTCTGCGACAGTAGGCAGAAACACCGTGCCATTGCCGCCAAGCGATTCGCAGAGCTTCGACCAGCGAACCCATCGTTCCCGCCAAGAAGGATCCGTCTCCGCCGCCGCAAGCTGAAGCATCCGCACAATATAATGGGGCGGACGGTCGGATATATCGTTGTAGACGAATTCGCCCGTAAGCGCGGAGATTCGTGCCGGAAGACGTCCAAACACATGGTAGCGGTCAAGCTGTGCATCCGTGGATGTCATCTCTTGAATCCATTCTTTCGCTTCCGAGAACCGTTCGGTTTCGGCCGTAAGCACGAAACTTCTTCCATTGCTACGGACAAGTGGGCCGTTCATCGATCCCACTGTTAGCAAATCCCGTTCTTCAGACGACAGCGATTGATAGATCGTCCAAGGCAGAACCGCGCTAAGCAGCCTGTCCGCTTGGAACGCATGAAGCAAATCGGCCTGCTGCTGAAGCGGATTGAACCGTGTCAGCTCGCCGGCGTGCTCAGCAGCAAAATGCAGCTGCAGCTTCATGTCTGCCGAGAAAGGAATTAGATTGGCAGCTGCGGTCGTTTGATCCCGGAACATCCCCAGCCAAGCCGACAGATCCCGCGCGTCAGCCGTATTAAGGTTAAACGGGCTGATACTGCCGGGCTTTGCCTCCGACAGCGCGGTAAGGACGGACTTCAGCTCAGCCAGATTCTGCGGCGGTTCATTGACTCCTGCCGCCTTCAGCAGCTTCTTCGACCAGACAGTGAGCAGCGGATTGCTGTCCAGCGGCACGCCCCATAGGGAGCCGTTCCATTTCACCATGGCTGTTAGCGCTTCCAACTGATCCGCAGCCGAATCCCCGGTGACGATCTCGTCGACCGGCAGCAGGTAGCCTTGCATCGCGAATTCGCGTACACGATCATTGTCGAGCAGCATAATGTCAAAGGGCTCTCCCGCTTCCGAAGCTTTCTTACGCGCTTCATCGGGATCTTCATCACCGATATTCGTCAGCGTGATGCTGATCTGCGAATGCGATTGCTGAAACTGTTCTATGCTTTTGATCCAATATTGGTATTCTGAATCGTCCATGGAGACCGCGACCGATAGCGCGGCGTCCTCGCGATTCTCGCCGCCCTCGAGCTGCGGCTGCTGATCGGAGGGCGTTCCGTCTCCGGTCGGCGTAATCGGCGAGCCTGGCTTGCCGATCATCGATACGAGCAATGCTGCGCATATGGTAAACACGCTCAGCAGCAGTATAACGACTTTCCTGCGTGACACTTCGTCCCTCCTTACCGGATTTGAAGCTACCATTCATTGTAGCAAGAAAGCGCTTTTTTGTCGCCATTTCTGGAAAAGAATTGGCTGAAAATTGCCTCAGCCGCTCAGATCCGTCATTCTTACAAGTAAACATTTCAAACCGAGGAGGAACTTGGGCATGAATATCGTCTACAGTACGGAGCTGCACTTGCCGGAAGATAAGCTTCCAGCCAGCTATGCTCAAATTGTTGAAGGAATTTCCACTATGACTGTACTGCTGGATCATCAGCAGACCCTCCTATTCGTGCAAAGTCCAGAGGAATGCGAGGCCATTGAAGCATTCGCTGCGGACTACAATGTGCATTGCGAACGTGGAGCATGGCTGCTCCTGCCTCCAGAGTGGACGCTGAATGATCGTAGCTTCATAGACTACGGACTCATAACGCGATCGGATAACCGATTTCTCAACCTGGATCTGGCTGCGGTAGCTGTCGTTGGAGCCTATTCTGCCGCTGCGGAGGGAAGCTCCGAGCTTGAGTCCGCGCTTGAGCAGGCCGAAGAGCACGCTGTCGCATGGTTGACGCAAGAAGACGGCCGCAGGCTGCTTGCCGTCGACCGTCATCAATTGGAGCTGATTGCGGGCATCGCCCGTGCTTATCGCTGTACGTTCGATATCTTCTTAGCAGGCAATGAATTAAAGCAGATCTGCCGCTAGCTGCGCTAGCTTGGAACGCTCGCCCTTTTCCAAGGTCATATGGCCGCTGACGCCCTCCTGCTTAAACCGCTCCACGATATGCGTGAGGCCGTTGCTGATGGAATCCAGATACGGATGGTCGATTTGCTCAGGATCGCCCATCAACACAATTTTGCTGCCTTCCCCGACGCGGGATACGATGGTTTTCACCTCGTGGCGGGTCAAGTTCTGCGCCTCGTCGATAATAATGAACTGCCCCGGAATGGAACGTCCCCGAATATACGTGAGCGCCTCGACTTGAATGCTGCCAAGCCCCATCAGTATTTTGTCGATGTCGCCTGACTTCTTCGTATCGAACAGAAACTCCAAATTATCATAAATCGGCTGCATCCATGGACGCAGCTTCTCTTCCTTCTCGCCCGGTAAATACCCGATATCCTTGCCCATTGGCACGACGGGTCTTGCGATGAGCAATTTCTTGTATTTATGTTCATCCTCGACCTTCATCAAGCCTGCAGCCAGCGCAAGCAGCGTCTTGCCCGTACCTGCCTTGCCTGTCAGCGTAACGAGCGGGATATCGTCATTGAGCAGCAGTTCCAGTGCCATGCGCTGCTGTGCATTGCGTGCGGTTATGCCCCACACAGGATCATTGCTTAAGTAAAGCGGTTCTAACCGCGCTCCATCTTGGCTGACCTTCAGCAGTGCTGATTTGGACGTCCCCATCTCATCTCTTAATATCACGAATTCATTCGGCTGCAGCCTCGTGCTTAGCTGCAAATTCTTGATCGTTAGGAAGCGATAGGTGTAGAACTCGTCAATGACGGCTGGATGCACCTTCAGCGTTAAATAACCTGCGTACACCTCAGAAGGCGCCACCACTTGATCAGACAAATAATCCTGCGCATCGATGCCCAGCACGTCTGCTTTGATCCGAACCAGCACGTCTTTGCTCACGATGATGACTGGCCGCGGCTCCGGCTTCTCCTGCTCCTCCAAATGGTAGTTCAGGGCAACCGCGAGAATTCGGTTGTCGTTCGACATCTCGCCGAACATCTCTTGTACCCGAACGAAACTGCGGTGATTCAATTCAACCTTGAGAACGCCCCCGTTTTCAAGTTCAATGCCCTCGTGCAAATGACCGATTTCGCGCATATGGTCCAGCAATCGCGACACATGCCTGGCGTTTCGCCCAAGCTCGTCGGCCAGCCTTTTTTTAGAGTCGATTTCTTCCAACACCACCGCGGGAATTAAGATCTCGTTGTCGTCAAAAGCGAAGATCGCTTGCGGGTCATGTAGCAGTACATTGGTGTCGAGCACGAATATTTTTTTCATCGTGAGCCCTCCTGGCGTTGGAATTTCGTTCAAAGGCGTACATAGCGAAACCTGCTTTAAGGCAAACTATGCTTGAACTAGGAATGCAGACTCTAGAAAGGTCAGGTGGCGATTATGAGAAAGTGGCTGGTGCCCGCTATGATCCTTTGCTTGCTGACAGCAGGTTGCAACACTGTTGCCCGCAATGAGACATCACCCTCTCCGCAGAATGACAATCGGGTTCGTGCACAGCAGAGCGCCCCGCAGAAGAAATTGATCAGCAGTCCGAAACAAGTTGCCGCGCATTTGGAGGATTTGGCTCGGCGAGTTCCGGGCGTGAAAGGCGCTCACTGCGTCGTGTTCAAAAATACGGCGGTCGTCGGCATTGATGTAGCCGGAAACTTGGACCGTTCCCGTGTCGGCACCGTCAAATACGCGGTTGCCGAAGCTTTCCACAAGGATCCCTACGGCATTGATGCCATTGTCACGGCAGACATCGATATCTCGAGCCGGCTCAAGGAGCTTGGAACGGATATCCGGCGCGGCCGCCCTATTGCCGGCTTCGGCGAGGAAATGGCAGACATCATCGGCCGAATCGTGCCTCAGATTCCCCGTGACGTGCAGCCCGTCAAGGAACCAAGCCAGAATAAACCGCAGGAGAAAATGGTCAATCCTAAGCTTTAGCCGCTGCTCATGCTCACCACTGAAACGAATCATCGTTTACGTACACAAAAAGCCTAGTGATTCCTCACTAGGCTTTTTCCATGGCAGCAAACACCTGCTTATCCAGTTTATCTGCTGCTCTCAAGTCATACGTTTTCTCATAAGCCGGCTTAGCAGACAAGCGTGATCCGTAGAACATCGCATCGCGAATTTCAGAAATGCGAATATCAAAGCAGACGAGCTTGATGGGTACATCATCCAATACTTTGGTGACAAGCCGTGCCGTGCCGTAGATCGTTTGAACGGTTCCCGGCCCAAAAAGTGTAATGCTGACATCGGCTTTCGAAGTCATATTCACTGACAAGCGTGAACGGCCGTCGATTGCAAATCGCAGCGTGGTACGGTTGACCGCATAAATCCACGAGATTACACTCGAAGTCGGGGATCCGCTGTCCGCATCAATCGTATGCAGAAGAACGAACGGTTCTTGGTTCAGTGCGCCAAACAAATCGTCATTGAGTACGGTGACGGGTTCGGTCATCCACATGCCCTCCTTGCTTACAGTGTCATGAATGCTCCGATGCATTCATTATAGCATAGTGACGTTTGCTCTTCCACCGTCATTCCTCCAGTTTAGCCCTAAGCGCTTGCTTGGCTGCTTCCAGCTTGGCATCGTCTAGATGGACGAACGGACTCTTCCAAACACCTTCCAGCGGCATGAATGTGATGTCGCTTCGGCTGATACCGAAGTACGTCTTTATCATGTTTTCCACTTCACTTGTTGGAATATCAAGGCGCATGTTATTGCCCACTGCCTTAATCACGCCGGCAATTTTGGTTACGCTGGAGAACGACTTCATCTTATCTGCGATTTCGCCGAGCACTTGGCTTTCCCGCTGATTACGATCGAAGTCGCTCGACATGTTCTTGCCGTCGTTGGATTTCCGGTAACGGACGAAATCAAGTGCATCGTCGCCCATCAGCTTCTGGGGGCCCTTCTTCAGGTCGATGTTCGTGCCATCGGCATTATCTACATAATGCATGTCCATATCGACATCCACGTTCACTCCGCCAAGGGCGTCAACAACATCGACGAAGCCTTGGAAGTTGATCGTTGCTGTGTAATCGATGGGAATGCCAAAATACTTGCTGAACATGACCCGCATGTCTATCTTCGCGGCTTTCTCGGCCTCTGACTTGCTCAATCCTTCTCTTCGTTCGGCTGCTTGAAAGCGTGCGTAAAAGGCATTGGCCTTGGTGCGGTTGTTATAGCCGCGCAGTTCGATTTGGGAATCCCGCGGGATGGAGACAACGACGGCTGATTTGGTCTTGGGATTAAACACGGCAACCATCATGACGTCCGTGTTCAATGTCCCCGTTTGCTTCCGCGTGTCGATACCCATCAGCATAATAGCGACCGGCTTGACTTTCACGGATTGCTCTGGGGCAACCACGACGGTAGGATCGGCATCTGTCGTAATGTCGTTAAGCGCATTCTTCGACTCATATACCAAATAACCGAGGTAGCACGCAATGCCAACCAGCACGAGCAGAAATAAAACCATGATGCGGCGCGGCCAGTAGTTCTTCTTCTTCTTCGAACGTACGGCGTGAGTCGCCTTTCTCGTCATCTTGACCACCTTCGTCAGTTGTATTTCGGATTCTGGTTGATATCGAACAAGAGCTGCTCCCCGGCTTCCTTGGGAAACATCTGCAGCTTCGCATGTCCGTCTATCTCGTATTTCAAATGAATCATCGTCTCGTCCGCCTTATGTATACGCAGATTCGCTACGCCATGATCATCCGTCAAGATCTCAAGAAAGAAATCCCGCGTATCCGCTGCGGCTTGATCCTCTGGCCGAGCCTCCGCAACAAGCTGAATCTGCAGCCAATTAAACAAGGCATCCTGAAGACGCATCTTATGCGCCCCCCGCATCCGAGCTGCTGCTGCCGCGTTTGGCTTTCAGCTTATCGTACAGCTGTCTGCCGCGCAGCATCAGCATCATGATGACAGCGACCGACATGCATTGAACGATAGGCAGCTTGTCATACTGCAAGACGAACAGAACAAAAGCGCCGACGGCCATGACGAGATGTACGAGCACCTCTTTCAGTATGGGCAATCGCTGCACGCGGAATACCGCATTGAAAATATACATCGTCAACGCCAAAATTAGCAGATACGTCAATATCGGATGAGCATGAAACCAGTTTTGCATCCTCTCAACCTCCCGATCCGTCACAGATTCAACTCCGTCATTCCTTCACGCAAATGGCAGGGCAACGGAATCCCCTTATTGGGGGTATCTGTTGCCCTGCCTTCGTCAGCCGCGTTAGCGGCTATTGCCTGTTCAATTAAATCGCGAGCCGATTAAACGCCGGCTTGTGCGGTTTTGCGTTGTTTCTCTGCGCGTTCGCGCTCGCTCTTATTCAAGAGCTTCTTACGAAGACGAATGGATTTCGGCGTTACTTCGCAATATTCGTCGTCGTTCAGATATTCAAGCGCTGCTTCCAGCGAGAACAGTATCGGCGTTTTCAAGCGGACCGTATCGTCTTTACCGGCGGAGCGAATGTTCGTCAGCGCCTTTTCTTTGCAAATGTTGACGATGATGTCGTTGTCGCGGTTATGCTCGCCCACGATCATGCCTTCGTAAACGTCCGTACCCGGCTCCAGGAAGAGGAGGCCGCGGTCTTCTACGCCATTCATGCCGTAGAACGTCGATACGCCGTTCTCGCTCGAGACGAGCACGCCTTGGTGACGACCCCCAACTGCAGCGCCTGCAAGCGGGCCGTAGCTATCGAACGCATGGTTCATGATGCCGTAGCCGCGCGTCAGTGTCAGGAAGTTCGTACGGTAGCCGATCAGGCCGCGAGCCGGGATGATGAACTCGATACGGACTTGGCCGGTGCCGTTATTGACCATGTTAACCATCTCGGCCTTACGTGTTCCTAGGCTCTCCATGACAGCGCCCATGTTTTCTTCCGGTACGTCGATCAGAAGACGCTCGTACGGCTCGCTTCTCACGCCGTCGATATCCTTGATAATAACTTCCGGTTTGGACACTTGAAGCTCGAAGCCTTCGCGGCGCATATTCTCGATCAGTATACCAAGGTGAAGCTCACCGCGGCCGGATACGATGAAAGCGTCTGGGCTGTCGGTTTCGTCCACGCGCAGTGCAACGTCGGTTTCAAGCTCTTTGAACAGACGCTCGCGCAGCTTACGGGATGTTACCCATTTGCCTTCGCGGCCCGCAAACGGGCTGTTGTTCACGAGGAACGTCATTTGCAGCGTCGGCTCGTCGATTTTCAGAACCGGAAGTGCTTCCGGGTTAGCAGGATCGGCAATCGTCTCGCCGATGTTGATTTCGCGAATACCCGCGATAGCGACGATATCGCCGGCGCCTGCTTCTTCAACCTCGATCCGCTTCAGACCTTGGAAGCCGAACAGTTTTTCAATCCGAGCTTGCTTCGTCACACCTTCACGGTTGATAACCGCAATGGACTGGCCTTGACGGATTTTACCGCGGTTGACGCGGCCAACTGCGATACGGCCCAAATATTCGTTATAATCAAGCAGCGTAACGAGGAATTGAAGCGGCTCTTCTACGCTCTCGGTCGGACTAGGAATACGATCGATGATTGTTTCGTACAGCGCCTGCATGTTCTCGTCCTGCTTCTCTACGTTCATGCTTGCCGTACCCATAAGGGCAGAAGCGTACACGACGGGGAATTCCAGCTGCTCGTCGCTTGCGCCAAGCTCGATGAACAGATCAAGCACCTCATCTACGACTTGCTCTGGGCTTGCATTCGGACGGTCAATTTTATTCAAGACGACGATTGGCGTCAATTGGCTTTCCAGCGCTTTACGCAATACGAATTTCGTTTGCGGCATGCAGCCTTCGAAAGCGTCAACGACTAGCAGAACGCCGTCAACCATTTTCATAATCCGTTCTACTTCGCCGCCGAAGTCGGCGTGTCCAGGTGTATCTACGATATTGATCAAGTAATCCTTGTAGTTAACAGCCGTGTTCTTGGCCAAAATCGTGATGCCGCGTTCCCGCTCCAGATCGTTGGAATCCATTGCGCGGTCTTGAACGGTTTCGTTATCGCGGAAAGTACCGGATTGTTGAAGCAGTTTGTCGACGAGCGTTGTTTTACCATGGTCAACGTGAGCGATGATGGCAATATTTCTGATGTTCTCTCTGGCTTGCATTGTAAGTATCCACTCCACTTTTATTTATTAGTTTGTTGATTTTGTAGCACCAACAACCGAGTAAAACAATTGCATCCTTACCAACGGGCCTTACGTCCCACAACCAGCCAAGCGCCGACTGCGATGAACCCCGCGGCAATAATGTACAGCCCCCAACCCCAAACCAGCATGATGACAAAAAACGATACGGAAGCAAGTGCAAGCACAATGGCAAGCGTTAGCGGAAATTTAGGACGGTAGGCATCAAATAAATGATATTCATACAATCCGGCCGCGGCGCTCAAAATAAAAAATGGCCATAGGTACTGCATTGAACCCCAACCAGATGCCATGCAGATGAAAAAAATAAAGGCAGCAATCGTCAGAACAGCCCCCGGAATCAAAGCGTACGGAGGAAGCAGTCGTCCGAAAAACAGCACGTGCAGCAATATGCCGGGTATCAACAGGAAAAGCGGCCAGAAGTTTGTGCCGATAAACGCAAACAGCCCCAGTTTCCCAAACAAAATCACAGCGCCGGCAATAAGAAACAGCAAACCGACGGTGTATTGATTTTTCGACATGCCCAGGTTCCTTTCTCTCGACACTTTTTTAACATTTACTAGTGTAATGGAACCGGAGGCAAAAAACCAGTGAAAGTACTGCAAATTCCTTAAAAATCTAGTTTATCTCATCTTTTTATTCGCAGCAATGCCACAATAATGACCAGCGGGATAAAAAGGACAGGGATCGCCTTCACGAATACGTCTGCTTGGTCCAGCAGCCAAGGATGCACACCAGGGTCGTGGACCAGCATTTCACCGGACGCATAACCAAGCAAACCGCCTCCGAAATAAACCAAAGACGGGAATTTGCGGAGCAGCGTGCTCAGCAAATGGCTTCCCCAAATAATCATCGGAATACTCAGCACAATGCCGAGTATAATAAGGACCGGTTCGCCCTTCGCCACTGCTGCTACCGCCAACACGTTGTCTAGGCTCATCACGAAATCCGCGATAATAATCGTTCTGACCGCCCCGGCAAGCGAGCTGACTTTGCGCATTTCGTGAAACGCCTGCGCATGATCCGAAGCATCTATAATAAGTTTGACCGCAATGACGAATAATAAAACACTTCCGGCAGCCTGAAGAAAAGGAATTTGAAGCAGCGTGATCGCTGCAAGCGTCAGCAGACAGCGTAGACCGACGGCAGCCACCGCCCCCCAAAGCATCGCTTTGCGCCGCTGCGACGGCGGAAGCTGTTGACTTGCAAGCGCGATGACGACGGCATTGTCTCCGCTAAGCAGCACATTGATAAACATAATTTGTATAAACACAATCAAGCTGTCCACTGGTACGCCCCCTTAGAAAGCACTCATCTATGAAACGGTATGTACCAAGTGGACAGGTTATGTTTATGAAATTTTGAATCTTTCTTCGAAGTCATCCGTATATACGAGAAACTTCAAGGTTTGCATGAAAGGGTGGACAAGAACGATGGAATTCTTCTCATTGGATTTTCTAACCGCACTCGTAACCATCGTATTTATCGATCTGATTCTAGCCGGCGATAATGCGATCGTAATCGGGCTCGCAGCGCGAAAATTGCCTAAGGAACAGCAAAGTAAGGCCATTATTTGGGGAACGGTCGGCGCAGTCGGCATTCGAGCCGCGGCCACGGTGCTTGTGGTTTATCTGCTCAACCTGCCTTGGCTGCTGCTGGCAGGCGGCATCCTACTTCTCTGGATCGCGTATAAGCTGCTCGTCGACGAGAGCGGGCACGACAATATCAAAGCAGGCAATACGCTCTGGCAATCGGTACGCACGATCATCATCGCAGATGCAGCCATGGGGCTCGACAATGTCATTGCGGTGGCCGGCGCTTCCCACGGAAGCATCCTGCTCGTCATTCTAGGTCTTCTTATCAGTATTCCGATCGTCGTTTGGGGAAGCACGCTGTTCATCAAGCTCATCAATCGCATTCCCTGGATCGTCTATGTCGGCTCAGCGGTTCTTGCTTACACAGCAGCCAAGATGATTACGCATGAGATGAAGCTCGAAGCCGTCTTTAAGGACAATCCGGCATTCGAATGGTCCTTCATGATTCTGGTCGTTATTCTTATCGTCGTCGGCGGTCTGTGGCGCAATACGGCTCGCAGCAAGTCAGCGGCAATCGAAAAAAGCAGGGAAACCCATTAACGGGTTCCCTGCTTTTTTTTGCTTAATCAGAACCAATCATCCTGCCCCGCCGTCTCAACCGCGCTCGGTACATGCGGGGATAGGCTGATGGTCTCCGCCTCAGCAACGGCTTTATCGATCATGACATCCAAATCGGTTATGGCCGACTCCGCTTTCTCCACAATCTCGAGGTTCGGATTGGTAGTGGGGTTTCTCGGCACGAACAACGTACAGCAATCCTCGTACGGCAGAATTGACGTCTCGAACGTGCCGATGGCGCGGGCAATTCGAATGATTTCGTTCTTCTCCATTGTTATGAGCGGCCTCAGAAGCGGCAGCTGAACCGTACGGCCGATCACGTTCATGCTGCTAAGCGTTTGGCTTGCGACCTGCCCCAGGCTGTCCCCGGTCACAATGCCCAGTCCATTCCTGCTGCCCGCAATCCGCTCTGCAATGCGCAGCATCGAACGGCGCATGAGTGTAATGATTAAGGATTGATGCTCGCCTTGGGCGATGGCGGTCTGAATATCGGTAAAGGAAACGAGGTGAAGCTTAATGGAAGTCCCGGTATAATGGGATAATCTCCGAACGAGTTCGATGACCTTCTCCTTGGCCTGCTCGCTTGTGAACGGGTAGCTATGGAAATGCACGGCTTCCAGTTCCAAGCCTTGGCGCATCGCCAGATAGCCGGCCACGGGGCTGTCAATGCCGCCTGACAGCATCAGCATCGCCTTGCCGTTCGTTCCGTAAGGGAAGCCTCCGGCAGCTTGGACAACATCGCTGAACACGTACGTGCCCTCAGGCTGAATTTCGACCCGAAGCTCTATCTCCGGCTCGCGCACGTTGACTTTGAGCCCTGGCAGCTCGCGCAGGACATAGCCGCCGACCAAATGATTCATTTCCTGAGAATCGTGGGGAAAGCTCTTCTCCACTCGGCGAACAGATACCTTGAAGGTATCCGGCTGTTTCGGAAGCGAGCGCATCACGTCAAGCGCCGCGGCTTGAATAACTCCCAGCTCATTGCTTACTTTGCGGATTGGACTGAACGACGCAATGCCGAAGATGTCTTTCAGCTTAGCAGCAATATCGGCATAAGGCTCACCATTCAAGCTGATGTATATTCTTCCGTACGCGCGTGTAATGACGGCTTTCACGTAGGGAGAAAGCGCCTTTCTCACCTGCTCGACCATTCGCTTGTCAAACCGGTCGCGGTTTTTGCCTTTCACCGTAAATTCGCCAAAGCGAATTAATATCATATCTGGATTCATACGTATCATTACCTTTCTTTTCGCTCCAGCGGCTTTAATTGCTCTACAACCTTCCGAAGCATCATGCTGAGCCATTCCAGCTCTGCTTCGCCATGTTCATCCCCGAAGCTGATGCGGATGCCGCTTGAAGCCCGCTCATGGGAGGCGCCCATCGCCAGCAGCACGCGGCTTGGCTCATCGCTCTTCGAAGAGCAGGCTGATTTGGTGGATGCCAGAATCCCGTGCTTCTCGAGCATATGGATGATGACTTCCGGCTTCATCCCGGGATAGGAGAAATTCACGATATTAGGCGCCGCCAAACCCCACTCTCCCGTATCATCGCTGCCGTTCAGGACTAGCTCCGGTATACCCGCTACGCAGTCCAGCAGCCGCTTGCGAAGCGCGTACATTCGTGACGTCCGAGCCGGCTGACTCTCGACAGCCATTCGAACCGCTTTGGCTGCGGCTACGATCGCCGGTACGTTCTCCGTACCTGGCCGAAGATCGTGCTCCTGTCCTCCGCCCCGGTAGATCGGCTCAAGCTGAACGCCGGACCGGATATATAGCAAGCCTGCTCCGCGCGGCCCATTTACCTTATGCGCCGAGACCGAGAACAGATCGATCTTGCTTTCAACGAGATCAATCGGCAGCTTTCCTACGCTCTGCACACCGTCGACGTGAAAGAGGATATTGCCTCTGGCTTTAATCCGTTTTCCAATATCCGAAATCGGTTGAATGGCGCCTACCTCGTTATTAACTTGCATAAGGCTGACAAGAACGGTTTCCTTCGTCAACGCCTCCTCCAGTTCATCAGGCGACACGATCCCATTCGCATTCACCGGCAAGTACGTAACCCGCCAGCCCTCCCGCTCTAATTGCTTGCATGCATCATACACAGACGGATGCTCAACAGCGGACGTAATGATATGCTTGCCCCGCTTCACCAAGCTGCGCGCGGTACCGGCAACAGCGATATTATTGCTCTCTGTTCCCCCGGAGGTAAAAACCCATTCATCCGCCTCTGTGCCCGGAAATTGCGAGGCAGCTACCGCCCTGGCGCGTTCCAGCAAATTTCTGGCTTCTTGTCCGCTTCGATGGAGCGAAGACGGATTCGCGTAATGCTTCGCCATGATTTCAGCCATCGTTCGAATGACGTCCTCATGCGGCGGCGTTGAAGCGCAGTGGTCAAAATAATGCATATCCATCGCGCATTCACCTCCCTTTCCCCTAAACTTCATAATCTCATCTCTAAAACAAAAAGATCAACGAAGAAAAGCTGAAACAGGCATATTCTTATGCCCGTTCAGCCTTCCCCGCGATCTCCTCAAACTGCCGCGTTTACTGATGTTCAATTAAGCGGTGTACCTGTCCTTCGCGTTTAGCACTTTGGATACGTAATGCTGCGTCTCGCTTGGCAGCAGGTTCATTAAGGATTGAAAGTCCATATCTGTCTTGATTCCTGCGCGGTCAACGCGTCCCGGTCCTGCATTATAGGCAGCCAGCGCAGCCTGCTCATTGCCGCTATACTTGCGCAGCAGGTAAGCCAGGAACTTGGTCCCGCCTTCGATGTTTTGCTGCGGATCAAAGGCATCCGTCACACCGAGACCGCGGGCAGTTCCATCCATCAGCTGCATGAGCCCTTTCGCTCCTGCTTTGGATTCCGCATTCGGATTATAAGAGGATTCTGTATGTATGACTGCTTTAATTAATGTGGGATCAATGCCGTATTTGGCAGCGGCTTCATTAATAATGGATTCATAATCGGAACCGTTAGCTGCTTGGGATGGTTCTTGATTCAATTGCGCCAGCATCGGAGCAAGTGAACTTAATCCGCTAAGCGGCATGATACCAGATGATGTGGTATCTTCTGTCAACGAGGTATCATTTCCGGAGCCGCCAGCTATGTACTGCTGAAGCACCGTATCGAACATCGATGAACCGTCTTGTCCGACTGTCGACGAAAGCACATTCTCGTTGCCGTTAAGATCCAGACTCGGCATTAATTGCAGTTGAAGCAGCGATTTCATAATGCGCGGATCAATGCTCATGTCTTACCTCCATCTTATCGCGTTTCGACAATCTTTAACACTATTTTACATGGTTTGGCATCATTTCGCCAGTGAGCATTTAGTCCCAAGTGATGGAAGAAGCCATCAGAGGAATACCTCTGACGGCTTCGGGTAATTAGGTAATTGCGTAATAAAGAGGGACAAGGACCAAATAAGCAATGACAGCAATAAAGCCAAGTGTTATTGACGTTACGCCAAGACCGCGCGCCCCCTGCCTGAAAGCAACAAAACCGACAACAACAGCGGTAGCCCCTAGGAGAACCGGCCATACAACCCAAGACAGCACAGCAAGGATCAGAGCAGCCCAGCCAGTCGCGACGCCAGCCGATTTTGTCTCCCGCACGGCATCGTTCGTCAATTCATTGCTGTGCCGGGTCGGGTAATCGTGAAGCGATGAGGACGGCACCGAAAGCTCGGCGGCAACCTCTTCATGATAAGCCCTCATGTCTGGATGGTACAACGGGTTAGTTGCCGTATCATCATGCGGGTTATGCTTGTTCTGCTCAAGCGAATCGCGTTCCATATCGGCTCACTCCTTTGCTTTGAAGGTATGGCAGCATGTGGACGCCCTTCTGGCAACAGCATCTTGGTGCTCATCTCCAAACCCTTCCTGCGCAAATTCGGATCCGAAATTCACTTGTGCGTGGCGGTCGATATCGACTTCGATTTTGTCGGCGCCGCACTGATTTCCTTCATTCCAGAAAGAACAGTTCGCAACGCTGCAGCTTACGCCATTCGGCATAAAAATCACCCCCGGTATCAAGTTGCCCGCACCGGGGGTGAGTTATGCCTGCCTTATTTTTGCCCTTGCATGCGGCGCTGCGTCATGTAGTCGCTCTCGTAGTACGACAGGTCGTCACGAAGCTCCTCGTAGACCTTGGAAACAGAAAGAACGATGTCACGGCCCGCACGAACTGGTTTTCTGCGGAAGCGAATCGCGTCCTGGCCCGTATATGCATAACGGCCGTCTTCGGAGTAGCATTCATTTTTGGGGTAGAAAAATGCATTTACACATTGATGGTAGACTTCGTAAAGCGCGCGTTCCGCGAAATCGTTATCAAAATTAGGACGTCGAAGCGCAACACCCAGCTTCTCATAAGCCACCTCGGAAAAAACGAGCATATGACGAAGATCGGACAGCAATCCTTTATAGAATAGCTCTGAATCGTTTCCTTGGTCTTCTGCCGACAGCTGCGGCAATGCGTTCTCATTCAGAAACGATTCCAGTTGGCTGATGGCTAGTTTTAATTTTTCTCTCGTTGATTCGCTAATCGCTTTTACGTTAGTCGAAGGCATGATTGGTAGTTCCCCTTTCATCATCTCGAACAATACTTAAATCATCAACAATCGTACCACAAAATGCGAACGGATGGTACTGTCGATTGTCCGAGCCGCCGTATATTTTCATCTGAAGCTCGCTACCCTAAGAGCAGGCAGCACCGGTTAGACCCGTATGCTTTAATCAAGCTTTGCCACTCAGGGAGGAAACGACAAATGACGCCACGTAAATGGATCGGAGGGTTCGCTGTGCTTGCCGCAGCGGCTTTTCTCATCCCGCTGACCCCTTGGTTCAGCGGCCCGGACCGTACAGTCCAGGAGAAGAAGACCGAGATGCGGACAATGACTGCGCATAAAGAGCACCTCATGAAGCTCGCTACCGTTAAATCGGATATGGAGGCCACTGCGTTACTATGCACGACGGAATGCTCGCGTAATTTTCAGAAGCTGATCAAGCATGAAGCGGCTGTCACGATGAACAAAGCGCATTTGCAGCATATGATGGGGATGCATAAGCAGATGGTTTTTGTCTGGTGGCGGCATAAGGGCAGCAGCATAACCGAAGGAAATAAACCGTCTTCTCGCGAGATCGACCAGCAGCTTCAGGAGGCCAAGAAGCATGTCATGCTGGGAAAATCATATGTCTCCAAGCCGCTTCAGGTAAATGGTCACCGATATATGGTTATCGGCGAGCCGGATCTTCAACATCGCGGTGACGGCATTAGCGGCATTCTGCTCCAGGATATCGTCATGCACGTCGAAGGCCATCAGAGGCGCAATCTGCGTCTTGTCCCGTACCCCGCGGAGGGAAAATATAAGATTGAATCGGTGAAACCGAATTCTACGAAGGACATTACGGTCGATACCGGCGAAGAGAACGGCAATGCCAGCCATTACCACATGAACGAAGTTGTCGTGCGATTCGGAACATCCCCCACCCCGGATGACTTGGCTCGTATCAAGCGGGATATTAAGGCATTGTCGATGAAGAAGCTGGGCTATACGTACGTGTTTCGCTCGCGCGCCATGGAAGCAGACGACATGATGCGTTACTTCAAGGCCAATTGGCGTGTGGCTTACGTGGAGCCCCATTACCTGTATATGACCAATGACACCGGCGCTAGCGCCGATCTTATCCCGAACGATGCCCTCTACTCGCAGTATCAGTGGAATTTGCCTGTCATTGAAACCGAGAAAGGCTGGGGAGTCTCTAAAGGCAGCGAGCAAGTGCTGGTCGGGGTGCTGGATACAGGCGTGCAAGCAGATCATCCGGATCTGAAAGGCAAGCTTGCTCCAGGTACCAATCTCGTAGACGCCAACAGTCCTCCAAACGACGATGTCGGCCATGGCACGCATGTCACCGGTATTATTGCGGCGTCCGTCAATAACGGAGAGGGCGTTGCCGGCCTGACGTGGTACAATAAAGTCGTTCCGATCAAAGTGCTGGATGCGAGCGGAGCCGGATCGACCTATTCCGTAGCCGAAGGCGTCATCTGGGCCGCGGACCACGGCATCAAGGTCATTAATATGAGCCTTGGCAACTATGCCCAAGCTCAATTCCTTCATGATGCTATCAAGTACGCTTATGAACGCGACGTCGTGCTTGTCGCCGCCAGCGGCAATGACAATACGTCGCGGCCAGGCTATCCTGCAGCTTATCCGGAAGTGCTTGCGGTCGCCTCCACCAATGCAGACGGTACCCGATCCCCGTTCTCCAACTACGGGGATTACGTAGACGTAGCCGCTCCAGGTATGACGATTGCCAGTACCTATCCCGGCAGCCAATATGCCGCTTTGTCAGGCACATCCATGGCTAGCCCGCATGCAGCGGCGCTGGCTGCGTTGATCCGCTCCATTAATCCGGATCTTAGCAATGTCGAGGTCATGGACATCATGCGCAAATCGGCCAAAGATCTTGGCACCACGGGCAAGGACAAGTATTTCGGCTATGGGCAAATCGATATCGATCGCGCTCTTCTGGCAGCGAGCCAATCGAAAGTATCTTTGCAGCAGTTCTCGCAGCAGGTTGAGCGCAGATTAGCTCAAATTGCGAGTAGATACAACAAATAAACGTGATAATAACGAAATAACCCGCAAGGCAGGATGCCTTGCGGGTTATTTGAGCATTTGGAAAGTTTGCCGTAAGCCGGGTTCTGTGCTTCTCGTGGTCAAACGGGAACTACCCTCCCACTTATAAAGCGACAATCATCTATCTAGGCCGATCATTGCTAATCAGCTCAAGCGACCAACCCGAACGCGCCCCGGGCAAGGGTGCAGCGCAAGGCTGCTGCGTTCTCTCGGTCTTGCTCCAGATGGGGTTTACCAGCACCGTTGTCACCAACGGTCCTCGTGGTCTCTTACACCACGGTTCCACCCTTGCCTGTGCTGCGCGTAAACACAGCCATCGGCGGTCCATTTCTGTGGCACTATCCTTCGGCTCGCGCCGACTGGACGTTATCCAGCATCTTCGCCCTAAGGAGCCCGGACTTTCCTCTCGCGGCAACAAGGCCGCCAGCGATTGTCTGTCAAACTTCCCGTGTAACAAATAGTATACTAAGAATTTCGGCAAAGCTCAAGGTCGAAACATTTCCAGAGGCAGCTACACGAATTTAAACGGCTCCGTATCGATTAGCGAGGCAATCGTCTCCGTCGCATACTTGCGCTGTTTGAGCTCGTTTCGCAGCCAATCCGCCAGCCGCGGCTTCATTAACTTCTCGATGTTGTGGCCCGGATCGATAATCGAAATTCCCGCAGCCAAAGCATCATGAGCCGTATGATAATCGATGTCGCCCGTAACAAGCACGTCCGCTCCGGCGAAGGTGGCATGTCGCACATATCTGGAGCCCGATCCGCCCAGTACGGCCACCTTACGCACTTCACGCTCCGGGTCGCCGACAAGTCGGAGCGCAGGCACATCAAACGCCGCTTTCGCCCGCTCCGCAAGCTCCTGTAGCTTGATCGGCGCCGGAAGCTTGCCGACGCGGCCAAGACCGAACACGCGTCCCTTAAGCTCGACGGGGTACAAGTCGTAGGCGACTTCTTCGTAGGGATGCGTCTTCAACATCGCTTGCACGACTTTGCGCTGTACGCTGGCCGGCACGATGGTCTCGATTCTGACTTCCTCGACGCGCTCGAGAAGCCCTGCTTCTCCGATGAACGGCTGCGCTTGCTCCCCCGGCTTGAATGTCCCTACGCCCTCGATGTTGAAGCTGCAGTGGCTGTAGCCCCCAATTGCGCCAGCTCCCGCATTCCAAATCGCTTGCAGCACCACCTCATGATGCGTCTTGGGGACGAACACAACCAGCTTGAACATCTTATCCGTATGAACATCCTCAAGCGCGGACCGTCCTTCCGAAGGGACGCCTAGCATATCCGCCATCCAATCGTTAATGCCGCCGTCAGCAACGTCGAGGTTGGTGTGCGCGATATAAACTGCAATATCGTTCTTGATCAACTTCTCGTACAATTTGCCTGCGGGCGTCGACGTATCGAGTTTCGCAAGCGGACGGTAAATAATAGCGTGATGGGCGACAATCAGCTCCGCTCCTGCGGCAATCGCTTCATCGACAACTTCAGGCGTCACATCCAGCGCAACCAATACGCGGGTCACTTCCTTCTGGAGCGTCCCTAGCTGCAAGCCGATTTTGTCGTTCTCCATGGCAATATGTTTAGGGGCCAGCTGCTCTAGAAGCTGGACGACGGTTTGGCCGTTCGCAAACATGACAGCACCTCCTGAATGGCATTCATTTCTTCGCGCAGCTGTACTTCTTTGTCCCGAGACTCTGCAAGTCCGGACTGTGCAAGCTGACTGCAGATGCGCTGCAGCTTCCCATGCTCATGCTGCCACTTATCGTGGAGCAGTTCGGCCCGCTCTCGAAGCAGGTAAGGGCCCATACGGTACAACCATTCGCGCTTGCGCTCCGTATCCATCGCTGTCTGCAGGAAGGCAGGATCATACACGTCTTCATTCCGGATACTTGACGGACTATGCGAAGCGGATAAAGCATGAAGCACTTCGTAAATGCGGCCGTCTTCTTCCAAAATTGTTTCTGCTTGAAGGACATAGCCATGCAGGACAAGCCATTTGCGAACCAACTCTTCACCAACGTTCGGCTGAAGCACGAGCTCTCTAACACCTGCCAATTTCCCTGCGCTGCGGCCAGCTTCCAATATTTCAACCATCAGTGCGCCGCCCATGCCGGCAATCGTGACCGTATCCGCTTCGCCGGGCGTAAGTACGGCAAGTCCGTTTCCTTGTCTAGCCGCTATGACTTTCGTCAATCCCGCCTCGGCGATCTGTTTTTTCGCCGCTTGGAACGGGCCGGTATTCAGTTCTCCGGCAATAGCCGATGGGCATTTGCCGGCTTGTAGTAGATAAACGGGCAGCATCGCATGATCGGAGCCTATATCCGCCATACGAGCGCCAGCCGTTACGTAATCAGCAATTATTTGCAATCGTTTTGATAACTTTATCATTTCAAGCAACCCACGCAATCCATTGTTTTCGGAGCGAGAACAGCAATATGCCTCCCGCTATAATCTTAACCATTAATTCGAGCTGCAGACCAAGATGGTCTTGGGCAAATACAGCCGAGTAAAGCTCGGGCATGAACCATACGATTGCGCCGGCCACGAACAGAATCGAAGCAATCTGCCGGGACCATCGATGGAAAAACCAGCTGCACCATCCGAAAACAAACGAAACCGGCAGCCAATATAACTGGATTTGAAACCACTTCGGTGAATCCGTATTGTTCGACAGCAGCCACGCGTAAACCAGGAACGAAGCCATCCAGCCGCAAAGATGCAGCAGCGGAATTCTTGCTCCGATGCCGAACGCGATCCAAAACAACGCACATACCGACAGTAAGCCTGCCTTCCAGCCCCAATATTGCAGCTCATGCAGCTGCAGTATATAGAGACCGGAACCCAACATAAGCAGCATACCCGCTCCAATCAAACCTAGGCCTACGGATTCATTTTTAGATCGGTACTTTTGACCTACTAACAGCAGTGCGTATACACCTGACAGTGACAAGGCAATTTGCAATAGCGGATGAAAAACGTTAAAATAAAGAACAACAAAACAAATCACGGAAAAAATACCAAATGTAAGGAGCCATTGTTTCAAGGAGGCGCCTTTCACAACGACCGCCGCTTTACCCGTAAACGTAGACGGAGCTCGGGCTTCGCCCTCCTCCAAATACAGATTAAGCAAAAAGTCACAATATTGATCGGGCAGCAGCTTGCTTCGCTGCCAATGCTCAATCTCTCTTACGATTGTTTTACGGCGTTCCTGATCCATGTGACCTGTTGTCCCTCTCTCCAGTCAAATGATAAACGACGACCCTTGAAAAAAGACCTTGCTGCATGTAGCAGAAAGGTCCTGGGCTTTATTCAAGAAAATCCTTCAATCGTTTGCTGCGGGAAGGATGACGCAGCTTGCGCAGTGCTTTCGCTTCGATCTGACGAATCCGCTCACGCGTTACGCCGAATACTTTGCCGACTTCCTCGAGCGTACGGGTACGACCGTCATCAAGACCGAAACGAAGACGAAGCACGTTCTCCTCACGCTCGGTGAGTGTATCCAGCACGTCCTCCAGCTGCTCCTTCAAGAGCTCGTACGCCGCAGCATCTGCCGGAGCGAGCGCCTCCTGATCCTCGATGAAATCACCCAAGTGCGAATCGTCTTCTTCCCCAATCGGCGTTTCCAACGATACCGGTTCTTGAGCAATCTTCATGATCTCCCGAACTTTCTCCGTGCTAAGATCCATCTCGGCTGCAATTTCTTCCGGACTCGGCTCGCGGCCTAGCTCCTGAAGCAGCTGACGGGATACCCGTACCAGCTTATTAATGGTTTCCACCATATGAACCGGAATCCGAATTGTCCGGGCTTGGTCCGCAATCGCGCGCGTGATCGCTTGTCTAATCCACCAAGTGGCATACGTACTGAACTTATAGCCCTTTGTATGGTCAAACTTCTCAACGGCTTTGATCAGACCCATGTTGCCTTCTTGGATTAAATCCAAGAACAGCATGCCGCGGCCGACATAGCGCTTCGCGATACTCACAACGAGCCGCAAGTTGGCTTCCGCCAGTCTGCGCTTCGCTTCTTCATCCCCAAGCTCAATCCGTTTCGCCAGTTCAACCTCATCGTCCGCTGACAGAAGAGGCACACGTCCGATTTCCTTCAAGTACATCCGAACGGGATCGTTTATTTTTATGCCGGGCGGCAGCGCCAGATCATCATCGAAATTGAAGTCGTCATGTTCACGTTCACGTTCCTGATCATCCCTATTGCTAATCGGAAGATCTTCGTCGTTTTCATTAACCACTTCAATGCCGATATCGTCAAGCTGCTCAAAAAACTCATCGATTTGTTCCGGATCCTGATCAAAAGGTGAAAGCTTCTCCATGATCTCTTTGTACGTTAAGGAGGATCTCTTCTTCCCATGTTCAATCAGTTGATCTTTAACGAGCTCCAGCTTCTGTTCTGTATCCAATTCAGTATGTTGATCATTCGCCATATTCCGACTCCCTCCTCCCTAGAAACGATCATCCTACCGACCTTTAAGCTGTCTCTCTAGGGCTATAATCTCACTTGCAATTTGTGCCGCTTTCAGCATGTCGCCGGAACGCTCCGCTCGTACCATCGTTTCCTTCTTCTCCTCGATTTCTCGAAGCTTGGGCACCTTCACAATTTCATTCACATACTCTGTGAGCAGGTGTTCGTTAAAAGGAATTTCATCGTCCATCATCATGATGGAAGCGGCTGTTCGTTCAAGACGGTCATCCTGGAGTGATGCAATAAACCGGCTTATATCCGGATCATGGCCTTGCGCGTAATAAGCATATAGGTAAGCAGCAAGCGCTGCGTGATCCTCTACATTAAAAGCCTCTCCGAGCTTCTGGTGCACCGTATTCGCTACGTCCGCATCCAGCAGCATTTGCGCAAGCAGCTTGCGCTCAGCTACCTGATAAGCAGGCAGTATCGGCGGTGCAGAGGACGTACGACGGTTTTCACGGTTTTCATTCCTACCATTATTCCACGAATTGTCGTTATTATCCCTTTGCGGCTTCATTTTTTGAAGCTGCTGGCGCTGCGCAAAGCAGTCCTGCTTCAATGAATCCAGGGACATATCGAACTCACGGGACAGCTCTTTTAAATAAAATTCCCGCTCTGTAGGAGAATCCAGCACGGCTATGATGCGTACGGCTTCGAGCAAGTAATTCTTCTGTCCTTCTTCTTCTAGGAGTATATGGTTTTTCTTAGCATATAGTAATTTAAATTTTGTGG
The DNA here is from genome assembly GCF_019431355.1 of Paenibacillus sp. R14(2021). NCBI lineage: Bacteria > Bacillati > Bacillota > Bacilli > Caryophanales > Paenibacillaceae > Paenibacillus > Paenibacillus sp. R14(2021). Next base: position 34,692 of record NZ_CP080269.1, on the reverse strand, counting down.
CAGACACCGGATGCTCGATCGTTTCGCGCATGAACGCCTGGGCGCCGTGCTCTTCGATGTATTCATCCGGATCCATCCCTTTCGGCAGTATGGCCACTTGAACGCGCAGCCCCGCTTTTTCAAGGATGGGAATCGTCTTCAGCGCCGCGGCTTGTCCGGCATTATCACCGTCGTAGCAAATAACCGCCTCTTCCACATTACGCTGCAGGAACGAGGCATGATCGTCGGTCAACGCCGTGCCCATCGAGGCAACTCCGTTGCTGACGCCGGCGCTCCACGCTTTTATAACGTCCATATAACCTTCAAACAAAACAACGCGCCTGCTCTTGCGCATTGCCGGTCTGGCTTGATGAAAGTTATATAAATTACGGCTTTTGTTGAACAGCATCGTCTCCGGAGAGTTCAAATATTTGGGCTGTCCCTCGCCAAGCATCCTGCCGGCCAGCGCGATCACTTTGCCGTCACGATTCCAGATTGGGAACATCACTCTGTCCCGAAACCGATCAATATAACCGCTCTTATCCTGCTTCCCGATCAAAAGACCGCCCTTCTCCATTAACGCGGAGCTGAACTCCCTCTTCTCCAGAAAGCGAGCAAGCGTGTCCCATTCCGGAGGCGCATAACCGATAACAAACTGATCAATCTGCTTGTCCGTAACGCCGCGGGATCGCAAGTACTGTAAGGCTGGCTGGCCGTATGTCGTATTCATGAGCAAGTAATGATACAACTTGGCAGCAAGCTCATGCGCTTGAATAAGCTTATCTCGTTCCGCATTCCCTTCGACGCTGGCACCCTCTTGAGCACCCGACCAGGTATATGGAATACCTGCTTCTTCGGCTAAAAGCCGCACAGCCTCAGGAAACGAATATTCTTCAATCTCCTCGATAAACTTGATCGCATTGCCGCCTTTGCCGCACCCGTAACAATAGAAGATGCCCTTCTCCGGCGTAACCGTGAAAGACGGCGTCTTCTCTGAATGAAATGGGCAAAGCCCCTTCATGTATTTCCCGTGCTTCGAGAGGTGAACGTACTTTCCTACCGTTTCAACAATGTCGTGATGCTTCAGCACCGCTTCAATGACGGAATCCGGTATTTTCCCGTAAGCCATACTATTTCACCTTCATCCTGAATGACAAGTAATACTATTCGCTACGGTTCCGCATTCTCCTGCCGAGATAACAAAACTTTTGTCAGATTATGCTGAAACCTTATGCGGTCCTCGCCTGTCATGGCTTTGGGCCCTTTCGTTCTGCCGCCGCTCCTGCGCTGCTTAGCCAGTTCATGCCGGCGTTCCATCAAGTAATCGATATTAAGGTCATCATACTGCTGGCCTCTTGGCGAAAGCGCGATCGCTCCTTTGGCAAGCACGATCGTGGCCAACCCAAAATCCTGCGTCACGACAATATCGCCGCGCTTGATATGATTGACAATATACAGATCCACCGACTGATCGCTCCGGTCAACCTGCATAATCGAAACACCGCTCTCCGCCTGCAGACGGTGATCATGCGAGGCGACCATAAGAACCGGCACGTCGAACTTTCGAGCCGCTTCGACAATTTCCCGTTTCACGGGACAAGCATCTGCGTCAACCACAATCGTTGATCCTGCGTTCATGTTTGCATCACCGCATCTTCTTGTAACTACCGTACTATTATATACGGCAAATATCTAAAAAATCCTGCTTGAACCCCTGTCATACGGATTCAATATGCTCCATGATGAGGCTTGCCGTTTCTTCCACCGCTTTATGCGAAACATCGATAACAAGACAGCCGATTCGTTCCATGATCGATGCCGCGTATTGCAATTCAAACTCAATCCGCTCTGTCTTGGCATACGACGCGCTGTCGGGAAGTCCGAGTGCTTTCAGCCTTTCCTTGCGGATGCCGTTCAAATAACGAACGTCGATGGTAAGTCCGACGACCTTCTCTTTCGGAATCTGGAACAGCTCCGGCGGAGGACCTACCTCTGGAATAAGCGGAACGTTAGCGACTTTGAACTGCCGATGGGCCAGATACATGGACAATGGCGTCTTGGACGTTCGCGAGACGCCGACAAGAACGATATCCGCTTGTAGAATGCCTGTCGTGTCGCGCATATCATCGTACTTCACGGCGAATTCAACGGCATCAACCTTGCGGAAATAGTTTTCGTCAAGCACATGGTTCAAACCAGGCTCCTGCCTCGCTTTGCGTTCCGTCTTCTCTTCCAGGCTTGTTATAAGCGAACCAAGCAGGTCAATGGCCGTCAAATCATACTCCGACGCCAGTGCCAGCATGCGTTCCCGCAGGGAGGGAAGAACGAGCGTATACAGCAAGATCGCATCATCCTCCATCGCCTGCAGCACATATTTCTCAAGCGAAGCTTCGTCGTTAATAAAAGGCGCACGGCGAATTTCAGCATGGATTGGATGAAATTGGGCGACGGCAGCCCGAACGACAAGCTCTCCAGTATCGCCGGCAGAATCAGAAACGACGTAAATAATCACTTCAGGCTGTGTATCGGCTGCCATTGCTATTCCCTCCTAAAAGTTTTGCGAAGCAAAACTTACTTCGTAAGCTTGCGCGATAAACCTCATTTTTTCCTACCCGAAAATGATTACCAAACCAGCTTCGAAAAATCCGCCACTTGCGTAACGCTGCCTGCGATCGCAGCCAGTGTCGCCAAACGGTTAGCCCGTACGGCCTCGTCTTCCGCCATAACCATGACATGATCAAAGTACGCATTGATTGGTGTTTTCAGCCCTGCTAATTTGGAAATGGCTTCTGCTGCCGCGCCTTGCTCGACAAGCGAAGTAATTTCATCGCGCACCGAAGTCCACGATTGGTACAGCGCGCCTTCGACATCTTCCACGAACAGGCTTGCGTTCACATCATTAGACGCAGCTTTCGAAGCAAGGTTGCACACGCGGTTAAGTGCGTCGACCACGCCCTTGAATTCTTCGCGGCGTTCGCCGGCGGCCGCACCCGTTACTGCTGCAGCACGGTCAACCGTTTGCCGCAGATCATTATAACCAACGGCCATAACGGCATCGACGACATCATAACGAATGCTTTGCTCGGTCAGCACGTTCTTCACGCGCAGCGCGAAAAATTCGTACAAGTCTTTACGAATATCAGCCGCATTACGTTTCAAACCTCGCGCAGCATGTACTTCGATAGAGAGATTAAATAACGTATCAAGCGGCAGCTTCAAGCCATGCGACAACACGATCTGTACGATACCTGCCGCTTGGCGGCGAAGCGCGTACGGATCCTGCGAGCCCGTCGGGATGATGCCGATGGAGAAGCAGCCGACAATCGTATCGATTTTGTCCGCGAGGCTGACAACGGCGCCCGCGACGGAAGCCGGTGCGCGGTCGCCCGCAAAACGCGGCTGGTAATGCTCATTGATTGCTTTGGCAACCGCTTCGCGTTCGCCGGCTTTACGCGCATAATCCTCGCCCATGATGCCCTGAAGCTCAGGGAATTCATAAACCATTTGCGTCACGAGATCGAATTTGCAAATGGCAGCCGTACGCGCAGCGTCTTCCGAGGTTTGCGTGTCAAGCATAAGCGCCGACGTCAATTTGCCAGCCGTGTCCACGATCCGGCGGACTTTCTCCGCAACCGTGCCAAGCTCTTCATGGTAAACGATCGTTTCAAGCTTTGCAAGCGCGTCGTGGATCGCAAGCTTCTGATCTTCGCCATAGAAAAATTTCGCATCGGACAGACGCGCGCGCAGTACCTTCTCATTCCCTTTCGCCACGTTCTCGATGGACGTCCGATCGCCGTTGCGAACGGTCACGAAATAAGGAAGAAGCTTGCCGCTGCCGTCAAGCACCGGGAAATACCGCTGATGCTCGCGCATCGAGGTAATCAAGACTTCCTGCGGAATATTCAGGAATGATTCATCAAACGTTCCGAACAGTACATTCGGGTACTCAACGAGGAAAACGACTTCCTCCAGCAAATCCTCTTTAATCGCGATATGCCAACCCTTCTCGGCGGCAAGGCCGTTGATCTGCTCGACGATCAGTGCTTCGCGTTCGGCTGCATCCGCAATGACCTGCTGCTCCTTGAGGCGGGATACATACTCAGAAGGCGCCGATATCTCTGTATCGCTGCCGAGGAAGCGATGACCGCGCGTCGTTCTGCCGCTTTGAACCGCCGTAATTTCAAGCGGAATGACCGTATCCCCGAATAACGCGACTAACCAACGGATCGGGCGAACGAACTTCAGATCGTAATTGCCCCAGCGCATGTTTTTCGGAAAAGACATTGATGTAATGAGCGAGGTCAGGCCGTCTGGGAGCACATCGCTTGTCACCGTACCGATGCTGGATTTGTTAGCAAATACATACTCGACGCCGGCGACTTCTTTGAAGAAGAATTCGGAAGGCTCCACGCCTTGGCTTCTTGCGAAGCCAAGTGCCGCTTTACTCCACTCGCCTTGCTCGCTTAGCGCGATTTTGCGGGAAGGACCTTTCACTTCCTCGCTCACGTCCGCCTGCTTCTCTTCTACACCACGAACGAGAACGGCAATGCGGCGAGGCGTTGCGTAAGCCTCGATTACACCGTGGCCGATTCGGCTGGCTTCCAGCCATTTGGCCGTCTTCTCTTTCAATTGATTCATCGCACCGCGCACGAATCGCGCCGGGACCTCTTCAAGTCCGATTTCAAGCAGAAGATCCTTAGCCATTGTCGATCACTCCTTTCTTCAGCAGCGGGAAGCCCAGGCGTTCGCGCTCCTCCAAATATGTAGCCGCGCATGCCCGCGCCAAGTTTCGAACGCGCATAATGTAACCTGTACGCTCCGTGACGCTGATTGCGCCGCGCGCATCCAGCAGGTTGAACGTATGTGAACATTTCAGCACGTAATCATATGCCGGGAATACAAGCTTATGGTCCATCGTTTTCTTCGCTTCTTCCTCATACATGGAGAAGAGGGAGAACAGCATTGCCGTATCTGACGTTTCAAACGTATATTTGGAATGCTCGAACTCAGGCTGCAGGAACACATCGCCATAGCTGACGCCGTTCACCCACTCCAGATCGAACACGTTTTCTTTCTCTTGAATGTAAGAAGCAAGACGCTCCATACCATACGTAATCTCCACCGCAACCGGATTCGCGTCGATGCCTCCGACCTGCTGGAAATAGGTGAACTGCGTGATTTCCATGCCGTTCAGCCAAACTTCCCAACCAAGCCCCCACGCGCCAAGCGTCGGCGACTCCCAGTTATCTTCAACGAAGCGAATATCGTGATGAAGCGGATCGATTCCAAGACGCTTCAAGCTTTCCAGGTACAACTCTTGAATATTATCCGGCGACGGCTTCAAGATGACTTGGAACTGGTGATGCTGGTATAAACGGTTCGGGTTCTCTCCATAACGTCCGTCCGCCGGACGCCTGGACGGTTCGACGTAAGCTACGTTCCATGGCTCTGGACCAATCGAACGTAGGAACGTCATCGGATTCATCGTACCTGCACCTTTCTCCGTATCATACGGCTGCACCAGAATACAATTTTGCTCCGCCCAGAACTGCTGCAGCGTCAAAATCATGTTTTGAAAATTCATGTTCTGCTTCTCTCCTTCAATTGAATTAACCCCCGGAACAATCGTAAGCAAATGCACGCGCAGACGTATCGATATGGGCACAAAAAAAGCCCCCGCCCCTACGTCTGGTTACAGACATAGGGACGAAAGCTATTGAGCTCCCGCGGTTCCACCCTACTTGGTTTCCGGATTCATGCCATCCCTGCGGAGACTGCGCCGAAAACCCGCTTTTGCAGCTTGCCTAAACTCCGGAGTGCCTTTCATCGAGCGGGTCTGTCCGGGCTTTCACTATCCCCGGCTCGCTTCATCAGACGACGATCCGACTACTTTCTCCATCATCGCTTCAATTTCATAATAACTTATCTTAGCAATTCTTATGCCTCGTGTCAAACGGTGATTCCAGACCATCGGTTGGTGGTTTAAATCGAATACCGATCCAGCTGATCCAAAAACGAACGCGACTTAAGCGGTAATCCAATATGCATATCCATCAGCAGACGCATGGCCTGCTTCAGCTGCTTTTTCGTATCATCCTTGACCTGAACATTACCCAATCGCCGCAAATCCAACCCCCGGTATAAGCGAAGCAGCTTAAGCGCGCTATCGCTAAGCTCCAGCGCTTCCTGATCCTTGTATCTGCACCGGCTGCATAGAATACCTCCTCCTCTAGCGCTAAGCGCCATCGGAGGTACGGTATTGCCGCAAGAAACACAGGCGTTAAAATCAGGGCCATAGCCGGCCGCTTCGAGAATCTTCATTTCAAACAGCTGCATTGTGATCATAACATCTTTGCCTTCGGCAAACGAAGCCAAACACGCTTTCAGCTGCTCGAACATATAGCTACCAGCATCCTCTTCTTGAAGCGCTCGGTCTACCAGTTCCGCCGCGTAAGAAGAATAGGCCGTGAGCTCCAGCTGCTCACGCAAAACATGGTGAGATTCGATAATCTCACCATGCGTCAGCGTCCCTAGCCCGCTATTTCGGAAAAAAAGATATTCGCCGTAGGTAAACAGCTGGGACAGCGAACCGTGACGACTCCGCACTTTCTTCGCTCCGCGCACAATGACTGCGATCTTGCCGTGCGTATTGGTTAGAAGCGTAATGATTTTGTTGCCTTCTCCGTAATCCATGCTTCGGATCACGATGCCTTCTACCCGGTACTGCATGCGCCTCTCCCCCAAACTGCGTGAACAATCCATTCTTTAGAAAGAACTGTCACCTTCGGCCGCAAGTTCACCCTCTTCATCCGAATCAGCAGCTTCTGCTTTGGCCTGCTCGTCCATTTCCCTGTACAGCAAGAAAGCCTCTACATCCCCGGTCAGCGTAAAATACTTCCACGAAAAATTTCGCATTCGTATTCATCCTTTCCGCACTCAGAAATGTTGCTCACGGATTAGGATGCGATGAAGGGGGATTACCTATGCCATACAAATTACGGACATTCTGCTTGAGAAAGGAATTTGCGGATGCCGCTCATCCCATGCAGCGTTAATCGTTGCGGAAACCAAGGTCCTTCAGGACCCGTTCCTGGTTGCGCCAATCCTTCTTCACCTTTACCCACAGCTCAAGGAAGACACGGGAGCCCAGCAGTGTTTCAATATCCCGCCGAGCTTCCCGTCCGACCTGCTTCAGCAGTGCGCCTTGCTTGCCGATGACGATTCCCTTTTGGGAGTCCCGTTCGACATAAATGACCGCGCCGATATAGACAACGCCGTTCTCCTGCACCTTCATATCCTCAATTGCCACCGCGATGGAATGCGGCACCTCTTCACGGGTCAGATGCAAGATTTTCTCGCGAACGAGCTCCGCACACACGAACTGCTCCGGATGGTCGGTCACTTGATCGGCTGGATAATACTGGGGCCCTTCCGGCAGGTACGTACTGAGCACGCGGAGCAGCGTTTCGACATTGTTGCCCTGCAATGCAGAGATTGGAACGATTTCGGCAAAATCGTACAAGTCTTTATATTGCACGATGAGCGGCAAAAGCGCTTCCGGCTCGATTTTGTCGATCTTGTTCATGACAAGGAATACTGGCGTCTTCACTTTCTTGAGCGCTTCAATAATGAAACGGTCGCCCCCGCCAAGACCTTCCGAAGCATCGATCAGAAACAAAGCCGCGTCGACTTCACCGAGCGTGCCGACTGCAGACTTCACCATGAAATCACCCAGCTTTGACGTTGGCTTATGAATGCCCGGCGTGTCCAGAAATACAATTTGCGAATTGTCTTTGGTATAGACGCCATGAATTTTGTTGCGCGTCGTTTGCGGCTTGTCTGACATGATCGCGATTTTCTGACCGATGACCTCGTTCATAAGCGTCGATTTGCCGACGTTTGGTCTTCCGACGATCGCCACGAAGCCCGAATGATATTTTTCTTTGGATCCTTTGGACCCTGTTGTTGTCGAACTCATAGTTGTAACTTTATCCCCTTCCAGGTATTACGAGTTAAGCTTGATGAAGCTGATCAGAGGAAAATGCGCCAGGCAGCAGCTCCGCTACAGTTGTCAGCTGCCAATCCCCTTTCATATTCCCCATGATGACAGGCATATCCGGTGAACAGAGCTCCACCAGCACCTGCCGGCAAACGCCGCAAGGCGTAATCGGCTTGTCCGTATCGCCGACGACTGCGATTGCCTCGAACGAACGCGCTGCATGACCGTCTACAATTGCCCGGAACAGCGCCGTTCGCTCCGCGCAGTTCGTGGGCGAGTAGGCTGCATTCTCCACGTTGCAGCCGAGATGGACGCCGCCTTCTGCATCCAGCAGCGCTGCGCCGACTTGAAAATTTGAATAAGGCGCGTACGCGCGCTTCCGCGCTTCAATTGCCTGTTCCATCAATTGTTTATAAGGCGCCGGCAACAATCCATTCTCCATATCCTCATTGCTCCTTTACTTCAGTGCAGTACATACGGACCAAATACAATCAGACCGACGATTGCGGCCATAATCGCTGTCATCAGCACGGCACCTGCTGCAGCGTCCTTCGCTGATTTCGCTAAGGCATTTCGCTCGGGACTAGTTAGATCGACGATATGCTCGACTGCTGTATTAACAAGCTCCGCGGCTAGTACCAGCCCTTGCACGATGAGAATAGACACCCATTCCATGCGAGTCAAACCGAGCAGCAAACCAGCTGCATTGACAATAACCGCTGCCACTGCATGAATTCTCATATTTCGCTGCGTTTGAACCGTTCGGCGAATGCCGTCCCAAGCAAAGGACATGCTGCGCAAAAACTTGCTCATTAACGGGTTAAGCCGGCTTGCAGAAGCACATCTTCCTGCTTCTTCGTCATGACGGCCTCGCTTGCTTCATCCTGATGATCGTAGCCGATCAGATGGAGGAATCCGTGCACGAACAGAAATCCAAGCTCACGCTCTAACGAGTGACCGTACTCTTCACTCTGCAGCTTCGCCCGCTCGGCTGAAATAATAATGTCGCCCAGCATACCTTCGAACGGAATCGCCTCGTCTTCGTCGTCGACTTCATAAATGATATTCAGCTCTTCGTCGGTCTCTTCCTGCATGGCAAAGGAGAGCACGTCGGTCGGACGGTCAATATTGCGATAATCGCGATTCAATTGATGAATCTCTTCATCATCGACGAAGGACAGCGTCACTTCCCCCTCCGTCAAGCCTTCCGCTTCGCCGGCCAGCTGAAGAAGCTTCTCCAATACACCGATAAAATCTTCGGAAATAACTACTTTGTCCTGATCATTGCTCCAATCTAATTGCAAACTCATGCCAGCCGCTCCTTTGATTTCACATCTTCCGGATATTCAATGCGCGAATGAAAAACGCCGATTACGGTTTCTTTCAATGTTTGTGCGATTTTTTCGAGCTCCTTGAGCGTCAGGTCGCATTCGCCGAATTGATCGTCGTCCAGACGCGCTTTAATGATTTTGTGGATCATGGATTCCACCTGTTCCGCAGTAGGACTTCGCAGACTGCGAACGGCGGCCTCCACGCTGTCGGCAATGCCGACGATTGCGGCTTCCTTCGACTGCGGGCGAGGACCCGGATAACGGAAATCATCCTCCGTGAAGTCGGGCAGCGTGCCCGCCTCTTCCGCCAGCTTATTCGCCTTGTGATAAAAATATTTCAAGCAGGTCGTACCATGATGCTGCTCCGCAATGTCCCGGATCTGCTTCGGCAGCTTATGATTCTTCAGCATCTCCACGCCATCGCGCGCATGGGCGATAATGATGGATTTGCTGAGCTTGGGCTCGATGGAATCATGCGGATTTTCATAGTTTGTCTGATTCTCGATAAAATAACTAGGCCGCTTCGTTTTTCCGATATCGTGATAAAAGGAGCCTACGCGGCAAAGCAGCCCGTTCGCGCCGATGGCTTCCGCTGCCGCCTCGGATAGGTTTCCAACCATTACGCTGTGATGGTAAGTACCCGGCGTTTCCGTGAGCAGCTTCCGGAGCAGCGGATGATTCGGGCTCGACAGCTCCACCAGCTTAAGCGCGGATAAGATGCCGAAGGTGACTTCAAAGAACGGCATAAGGCCGACGACAAGAATGGCGGTAAGCAAGCCGCTTGCGAAAGCAAACGTGATCGTCATAATCAACTCTGACTTGCCCGGCATTTCTCCTAGCAGAAGAATGGCCAATACAGAAGCTGATCCGAACAAGCTGGCCATAATTCCGGCCTTTAAGATCGTCGAACGTTGACTAGCGCGATGAATAGCAAAAATCGCGGCGAACGATACCACCGCCGTCGTAAAGCCGTAATTAAAATCGAAAATCCGCCCGGATTCCGTATTGAAGATCACACTCTCCATAATCGCGAACAGGAATGAACTGACCACGGCAAGCTGCACGTCGAGCAGCAGCACGATCAGCATGGCGCCCATAGCGGCCGGAGCTAAATAACCGACATAAGACATCGACTGCGTCTGCGTTAGCTCGACGATATGCATCGCCAGAATATTAAGCAGATAAATGAGCAGCAGCATGCATACCTGCGAATTGCTGTACTTGGATCTTGTTCCGCCGCTTAAATTGGAAGCTTTCTCCAGATAGCCGTAGATGACGATCAAGAACAAGATTGACAGCAGGAACAACCCCAGCTGCGGCCAGTATGACTTCTTGTTCTGCAGCAATCCGAAGCCGGACAGCCGGTCGTACATTTCCTTCGAAATGACCTCGCCTTTATGCACGATCACATCGCCTTGATTAAACACGACCGGCGGCGTATTCTCTTTCGCCGCGACGCGCGCGTCATTGGTCGCCTGTTTATCGAGAAATTTGTTCGGCATGATGGCGTAGCGCGCAAGCTCCTGAACGATCTCCCTTGATTTGCGTTCGCTAAGCGAGCTTGCGTTCACCAGCTCCGCTACCTTCGTACGGGCCGTCTCCGCCTCGCGGAGGGAGTCACCCATCAGCTTATGCACGATGGAAACCGCGACGCCGTGCATGTCACTGAGCTGAACCGGCGTCAATTGCGGCAGCTTGTAGTACGTCTCCTCAGGTATGCGATACGTCTGCGCTTTGACGACGGACGCCATTTCATCAAGCAACGCGTCGTTGTAAGTGCCGTTGCCTTTGTTCATGCGGACGAACTGATCCACGTAATCGGTGTACATCTGAGGAATTTCCGTCCGATAAATGGACACTTTATTCTCTAGCGTCACTTGATCGTCCTGATTCAACTGCTCCATCCGCGTGAAAATCTGCTCCAACAGCAGCTCGCCTCGAAGCGCGACGATGGAATAAATCGGCTCGACCCGTTCGGCCGCCAGCTCTTGCGCCTGAAGCGTCGCCTTCTCGTCTTTGATCTGCGTAGGAGCTTCAATATTGCGGTCGCTGACTTTGTCCAATTCGATGTTGTACGTTTTGGGAAGGACATGCGGCGCTAAGCTGAAATAAAATAGCAGAACAAACAGAAGCAGCAACACCCAGCGAACGGCTGCGCTTTGCTTCCATCCACTCCATCCGAATGGCTTCGTATCCTCCGGATCGGCCTGCTGATTCACCATGTTGTTATTCCTCCTAAAGCTGGCTACATCCCCCTATCCCCCTTGCCTAAGGGGAGACCCCCAGGGACTCCGTCCCTGGACCCTGGATACAGCATGCCTGCCGCCCGGACCGTCTTCGGCCTCGATTTGGCGGCAGGCACGTTATCGTCCGCTGGCGCGGACTCCTCTATCATGCTGCGTTGTTCAAATACGTTTTGCGGCGATGGAAGAACCTCAATTCGCTTGATTCTCCGCATCGATATTATAAGCGGTAATGATTTTTTGAACTAACGAATGCCTAACGACATCCTGCTCGGTAAACAGAATAAATCCGATTTCCGGAATGCCTTGAAGTATCCGCTGCGCCTCGATTAATCCGGACCGCTTGCCTCTTGGCAGGTCGATTTGCGTGACATCGCCCGTGATAACCATTTTTGAGCCGAAGCCAAGCCTTGTCAGGAACATTTTCATCTGCTCCGGCGTCGTGTTCTGTGCCTCGTCCAAAATAATAAAGGCATCTTCGAGCGTACGTCCCCGCATATAGGCTAACGGTGCGACCTCGATAAGTCCGCGCTCGAATGCTTTGGTCGTTTGATCCGGGCCAAGCACGTCATGCAGCGCATCGTAGAGCGGCCGAAGGTAAGGATCTACCTTCTCCTGCAGATCGCCCGGCAGGAATCCGAGGTTCTCGCCTGCTTCCACTGCCGGGCGAGTCAGAATGATCCGTTTCACTGCGCCTTCCTTCAATGCCGCAACTGCGAGCACGACAGCCAGGTACGTCTTGCCCGTCCCGGCTGGACCAATGCCGAATACGACATCCATGCGTTTGATCGTCTTGACATAGTGGCGCTGGCCTATCGTTTTTACCCGAATCGGCTTACCGCGAAACGTCGTCGTGATTTCTGCCTTGAATAGATCAAGCAGCTGATCGGCCTGCATGCTCCGTGATAGATCCAGCGCATAAACGATATCCCGTTCCGACGGCGTATAGCCGCCCCTAACTAGCTGCTGAAGTACCGTATACAACTGCTCCAACGAGTCAACTTCGGCACTGGGGCCGGAGATTGCAATTTCCGCTTCGCGAGACATGATGTCCGCTGTTGACTGCTGCTGGACCAGGCGCAAATATTTATCCTGGGGGCCAAGCAGGGCAAGTCCCTCCGCTGCGTTAGCAAGCGGGATTTTGGCTACTTTGAATTCATTCAGCAATACGCTTCATTCCCCTTGCATTTGAACTAAAGGTCTCTCTATCGCTATGGACTGATCCATCTCAAAAAGCACTTTCATATAAACTTTACCATTCTCCGTCTTTTCATGCAAAATGTTTTCCGCCAGCACCTGCGCATCCGGCCCTACCTTGGCAAGCAGATCGGCTTTTGCCTGCTCGATTCCCTCTGCCTTGGCCTCTTCGTAGCTGACCGTTTGCTGCTGGATTTGGACCTCCATGATCGTTTCTTTCATGCGGCCGAACGGAAGCTTCAGCGTCCGCCATGAAGCCTGCTCCTCTTGACGGATGCTTTCGGACATTGCGTACGGATTTTTGCCGTAGCCGCTTACCTGAAGCGCACGTCCACCCGCTACGCCGTACCAGATCACTTTCTTATTGCCGGTATAGACTTTGCTCTGCTTCGCGAGCGGCGAAACAATATCGTACTCGTGCCAGACGATGCCCTTCACAACCCCCTTGGCCACGACGGTCTTGCTGTTTGTTTCGTCGCCCAGCAGACCTGATATAAGCACATCGCCTTGCTTGACGCGCATATTTCGTTTCACGACCGGCCGCCCCGATTCGGCCATTACTTTCGTGACGACCGCGTCCGTCGATGCAACCAAGTGGCGCGGGTTCATCGGAGGCTTGGCCTCCGGAATGGATGACTCCACAACCTGGATCGTTATATGCGTCCCGCGCTTCTCGACGCCCACCCAAGCCGTTCCAGGCAGCTTCTGTGCCAGCCGCTTGGACAAAACGACCGTATCCTCCAGGCGAAACGACCATTGAAAAGGATACAATCCCTCCGATTTGGCCACTTGCAAAATTTGTTCCTCGGACAGCTTGGCGTTGCCCTTCACGTCGATCGACCAGATCAGCGAGGAGAGCAGGTACATGCCGACAAAGAAGAGGACGAGCCCAGCCGCAAAAAAAACACGCTTCCGCATGCGCTGCAGCCAGAAAGGCAATCCCTGCCTATGCTCCACGTGCAGGCGGCAGCCTGTCCGTTTCAAGAGCGGGCGCAGCCGGAAAAAATGGTTCAAGCTGGTGCTGCACTGCAGCTCGCCTTCCTTCGCGCGGCGAATGGACCACAGCTGCAGTCCATTCGCCAGGGCTTCGTTAACGAGCCTCTCGATAGCTTGACCGCGAACGCGAATCGTCACAAACCCGCGCAGCCACTGCATCCAAGTCGCATCCATTCCCCTTCGTCCCCCTCATTCTCGCACTTCAATATTTTTGATAAGTCCCTCAACAAATACTTCTTCGGTCCATATGGTCCGTATAATCAGGTCGCTGCCTGTCACTTCCAGCTCGCCTTTACTAAGCGCAAGACGAAGCTTGTCGCTGGAGAAGTGCAGGACGCCGCGATGGTTCTCGATGTAAAGCTGACGGTCTCCGATCATCGTGAGACGGGGCAAATCCATTACGACATCCGGCGGCAGATCCAGCAGATCGGCAGCCATTTTACGCAGTTTGCGGTTTAAGCGGCGCATGCAGGCAGAAGCCCCCTTCCCGTACTGTACCAAACTATGCGATTCGCGCCAGAAATATGAAAACGGTAAAGCGAGAATCCGGCATAACGCGCAAAAAAACATGCTACCCGGTAAGGGGCAGCATGTTGATGGGATCAATTATGGGCGCCGGAGCGGACGCTTGGAGCGCGGAGCACCAAGTACCTCTGCCATGACGAAGGCTTGCCGAAGCTCATCGCCCTGAGGGACGCGGAAAGTACCGTCCTGCGTGCGGCGCGGGGCTTCGCCGGTTGTTCCTGCCGGCGCAGTTCTCGCCTTCGCCTGCGCCTGCCTATCGGCTTCCAGCGCCTGAGCCAGCGTATCCCTTCCCGCGAACTCGAGGCTCACGCCTTCGCCGGACGGCTTTAGCTGCGTCGTGTAGAGCGAGCTGCCGCTGGTTGTTTGCACAGGCTGCAGTGCGGACTGCGGCTCCACACGCCGCTGAGCTGCGCGCTGCGGTGACGGCACGGCAGCTGGCCGGCTAACAGGCCGTTCCGCTTGCTGCTGCCGTTCGCCTGCAGGCCGAGAGGTCGTGCCGCCCCCGAAGGGAGGCATCCGGTTGTTTTGATTCTGCCTGCCTCTCGCTCGATTGAACAGCGTGAGCAAGAAGCCAATTATGACGATTACGACATAGATATTTGAAAACAACAGTTTGATGAGATCTTGCATGCACGCACCTCCGTTCGAAGATCATCCCGTATGAAGGCGGATTGCAGATTAACGCTCTTCTTTATCGGATCCGTCGGGTTTGCCGATGGAATTGCGCATACTGGTGTCCGCTTCAATATTCTTGAAATTCATGTAGTCAAGCACGCCGATTTTACCCTGCTTCAGTGCTTCCGCCATGGCAAGCGGGACTTGCGATTCCGATTCTACGACGAGCGCTCGCATCTCCACGACACGGGCTTTCATCTCCTGCTCCTGCGCGACAGCCATCGCGCGGCGCTCCTCGGCTTTCGCCTGCGCAATCCGTTTATCTGCTTCCGCTTGTTCCGTTTGCAGGTGCGCGCCGATGTTCTTGCCGACATCGACGTCCGCGATGTCGATAGAGAGAATTTCGAAGGCCGTACCGGCATCCAATCCTTTGCCAAGCACCGTACGGGAAATCAGGTCAGGATTCTCTAGGACGTCTTTATGTGATTCCGAGGAACCGACCGTCGTAACGATCCCCTCGCCGACACGTGCGATAATGGTTTCTTCGCCGGCTCCCCCCACGAGACGATCAATATTCGCGCGAACCGTTACGCGCGCTTTAACCTTTACTTCGATACCGTTCTTCGCTACGGCCGCAACGATCGGCGTTTCGATGACGCGCGGGTTAACGCTCATTTGAACGGCTTGGAGCACATCGCGGCCGGCAAGATCGATCGCAGCCGCTCGTTCGAATTCAAGCTCGATATTCGCCCGCTGCGCAGCAATCAGCGAGTTAACGACACGGTCGACGTTACCGCCGGCAAGGAAATGGCTTTCCAATTGATTAATCGTCAGGCCAAGGCCTGCTTTGGTTGCCTTGATAAGCGGGTTGACGATCCGGCTCGGAACGACGCGGCGCAGCCGCATAGCGACCAGCGTAATGATGCCGACGCGAACGCCGGAAGCAAGCGCGGAGATCCAGAGCATAATGGGGAAGAAGCTGAGAAACACGGAAATGGCAATTACTGCGAGCACGACGATAATAATGATGGTTACAGTCGGATCAAGCGTCACGTTCATCCCTCCAAAATAGTTTAATTAATTTCGCTTCGTTGTTGAACGACGACGCGAGTACCCTCTACTTTAACAACGACGATGTCGGTACCGGCAGCGAGGAACTCGCCAAGCGTAACCACGTCGACGCGAGCATCCCCGATCCGCGCCGTTCCCGCCGGCCGCAGTGTCGTGATCGCGATGCCGCGCATGCCGAGGTATGCAGATTTGTTCGCCGACGATACGTAGCCTTCGGCTGTCGTCAGCTGGTCACGAAGAATGAACTTGTTCCAAATCCCCTTATGCGCAAACCGTTTGGCCACGAGATAAACGATTACGCCGGCGATCAGTACGGCTGCAACGAGCGACAGCAGCGCAGATTTGGGATTCGGAGCTGCCAGCAGGACGCTGGACACGAGTGATATAGATCCAAGTATTCCCAAAATTCCGAAGCTTGGAATAAAAAACTCCGAGACGAGCAGCAGCAGTCCGACGATAAATAAGATTACATCCTCGAACCCAGCGAATCCGGCCACGTAATGGCCGAAGAAATAGAGCACGAACGCGCACAGGCCGATAATTCCCGGCGCGCCAAAGCCCGGAATCATGAATTCAATGGCGACACCCGCGATTCCGATGATCAGCAGCAGCGTCATCACGATTGGAAGTGTCAGAAATTGACCAATCTTCACGAGCGCGCTCTCCTCGTAATTCACAATCAAGGGCTGGGAAAGCTTCAGGCCATTAATCGCGTCCTCCACCGTCGAAGCCGTAGATTCGGCATAGCCGACCTTTACCGCTTCTTGATCGGACAACGTTAAAATGTCCCCCTTCGCCTTCGTACGGCCGAGCTCCTTCAAGTCCAGCGTCAAGGCTGGATTCACCATTGCGGCCGCCAAGTCAGGGTTACGATGGTTCAGCTGCGCTGCGGCCTTCATCTCCCCCGTCCAGAACGAAATCGTCTTGGGATTCGTAATGAGCGTTCCGCTTTCATCCACGACGGCGGCAGCCCCGATCGTGCTGCCTGGCTGCATGACGATTTGCTGCGCGTTAAGCGCGATATACGTGCCAGCAGATACCGCTTTTCCCTCGATGAAAGCAGTTGTCGGCACCTTGCTGCTCCGGATCAGCTCGCCGATCTCGAGCGCGCTGTCCAAGCGGCCGCCGAGCGTATTCAATACCAGCAGCACGCGGCTTGCCTTCGCCTCTTCCGCTTCCTTATAGGCCCGCTTCAAATGCTGGTACAATCCGGGCTCCACCGTATTTTCCGCTTTGATCACGTAAATCGCGGCGCCTGCCGCCGTGTCAGAAGCGTCGCTGTCCGCTGCCGCAGCGGAAGCGCCTGTCAGCAGAACGCTCAACAGAATAACAACCGGCAGCAGCCACTTGATTGTCCACGGATGGATTCGCTGCACTTTAGCCCCTCCTTTGTACGATTCAACAAGCCATCATGCCTAATCATCATGTACGTACTGCACTTGAAAACGTTTCGTCAGGAATGGGACCCCTCTTTCAATCGCACGGCCGTCCAATCCGTCCGGTAGAAGCGGATCATTATCGATATCCCGAACACCATCAGGAAGGCATACAGGGAGAGCCATGCTCCCATACTGCCCCAATGAAAGACGAAGATGAACAAATAGGCGAGCGGAACAAACAAAAACCAGCTGACGGCAAACGATATCCGCAGCAGAAAAGTCGTATCGCCAATGCCGCGAAGTCCGCCTGCGTAGAAGTTAAGCAGCCCGTCGAAAATCTGTAAAAACGCGGAGGTTTTGATCAAATAGGCAGCAAGCTCATACACCTTGGCATCGCTCGTATACAAATGCGTTATTTCATTGGCAAAAATAAATTCCACCGTTCCCAGTAGGATAAGAAAGATCGAACCCAGAATCGCCGTATCCGTCCCGACTCGACGTCCGAGCAGGGGTGTTCCTTTGCCGACGTACTGACCGACAAGAATGGTAGCGGTGGAGCCGAATGCAAAAGCAGGCATAAAGCCGAAGGACATGATGCTGAGCGCGACTTCGTTGGCTGCAAGCGCCTGATCGCCGAGCCGAGCTACGAATGCCGTGAAGATATACATAGAGAGACTAAGCGAGAATTCCTGAACGCCAAGCTTGCCGCTTTCGAGCATAATGAGCTTCATCTCGACCCATTGGAAGGCGAGAGTCATGTATTTGCGGGTTTGGAATTTCTTGTTCAGCAGGACGAAGAATATAAAGGCGCACACAAGCGTCTGCGAGCCTTCGCCGATCAGCACGGCGATCCCAGCACCGGTTAAACCGAGCTTCGGCAGGCCCAATTCCCCATAGGTGAGCAGATAAGTCAGTACGAGAATCGGAATATTCGCCATCAACGAGACGATCATCGACATCTTCGTGGCGCCGATGCCGCGAAGAAAGCCGTGGAACGCAAAATTAATGATACCGAACGACATCGCGTAGAACCGAAGTTCCAAGTAGAAGGTTCCCGTATGTACAAGGTTCGCCGAACCCCCGGTCCATCTAAGGACATCGTCCGCTCCGATCCATCCGACAAACGCAATCAGAAGCGCGAACACGATACACATGTACATCGCGATATAGGTTCGCTGAATGCCCCGTTTCATATCACCGGCACCGTAGTTTTGCGCAACCAGGTAGTTAACCGTATGACCAATGCCGGAGAAGATCGCGAACGCATTGTACATAATAATATTGGATACGCCGACGATCGCGATAATCAATGAGCCGAGCTGACCGACAATAATCAAATTAATCGTGCCGACAACCGTAGCGCTGGCGAAGGAGACCAAGGAAGGAACCGCCAACAATAGAATTTTCTTCCAATTATGCAGCATGAGGGTAAAGCCTCGTTTCTGTAGATTGAACCTAATTGTCACCTACTCTGTTAGGATGTGTCAATAGGTCTTCGATGGGCGCACCTATACGAAAAAACACTCCCCGGCTGGGGAGTGTTTGGCTGTCAGCCTATGTTATTGCAGAAATTGCTGCACAAATGTGTTTACTAGTTTACCATCAGCCCGCCCTTTTGTTTTAGGCAAAAGTGCGCTCATGACTTTCCCCATCTCGGCTTTCGAAGAAGCACCGGTTTCCTGGATGGTCTGCTGAACAATCAACTTGATCTCTTCTTCGGTCAGCTGCTGAGGCAGGTATACACTAATAATTTCAATTTCTGCTGCGACATCTTTCGCAAGATCATCGCGGCCGGCTTTCTCAAATTCTTGGAGGGAATCTTTACGTTGTTTGATCTCCCGACTAAGGATATCAAGCACTTCGGCGTCTTCGAGCGGCCGTTTCAAGTCGATTTCTTGATTCTTAATGGACGAACGAATCATCCGAATCGTCGTGAGCTTGAACTTTTCCTGACTCTTCATCGCCTGCTTCATATCGTCGTTCAATCGTTCGCTAAGGTTCATTGTGGAAGGATCCTCCTAAAACTTTCTCTTGCGCGCAGCCTCGGACTTCAACTTACGCTTCACACTAGGCTTCTCATAATGCTTACGTTTCTTCACCTCGGCCAATACGCCATCTTTTGCGATGGTACGTTTGAAGCGGCGGAGTGCAGCATCGATTGTCTCGTTTTTGCGAACTTTTGTTTCAGACACCAGTTTTCCCTCCCTCCGAATCAGACCGTCCAAGAAAAGTTAACACGGTTCATCAAATTTAATTATAGTTGATAAAGAAAGGCAGTGTCAACTTGAAAGGACAAGCTATTTTTCGTATCTAGCCAAGACCATTCAATTTGGTGCCGCCGAGCAGATGAATATGCAGGTGATAAACAACTTGTCCGCCGTCGCTGTTCACGTTATTAACCAGCCTGTAGCCGGACTCTGCTATGCCCAAATCCTTGGCGATCTGACGGGCAACTGCGAACAATTCCGCCATAACGCTGTCATCCTCGTCCGTCACATCATTCATCGTAGGAATATGTTTCTTCGGGATAATTAGAATATGTACAGGCGCCGCAGGCTGAATGTCGTGGAACGCAACGATACGGTCATTCTCGAATACTTTCTTCGAAGGAATGCTGCCTTCAATGATTTTACAGAAAATACAATCCATTCCCCTGCTCCTCCTCACCTGTGAATAATCATCTAGATTCCATCATAGCGAAAAAATCCGAGCAAGTCCAATGTCGAATGCCTTAACAAACCAGCGCACCTCTATGCACGCTGATTTGTTAAGTCGGCTGTGCCGAATACGGCGGCCTCGGATCAATAAAACGGCAGCAGCGATAAGGCAACAAGCGCAGCAAGCGGGAATACCTGCCGGTAGAAGCGTCTGCGCGGGAAATACGGATACGGGTAAAACGGTTGATTGAACTGCCCCGGGAAGAACGCACGATCCATGGAACCGCACATCGGAACGGCGATGCAGACGACTTCGTCGTCAATATGCTCGACGAATCCGTCGCAGCACCAGCCGTCATGGGTTTGCACAAGCACGTAACGGTGCATATGCTCATGACACCATTTTTTTATCTCATGATGATGATGATGATGATGCACCTCTGGCTTATCGGGCTTCGGTACGACAGGCATCGTAGGCTTAGGTCCTGTAGGCGTCTTGGACGGCGGCGGGGTAACCGTTCCCGTAGAAGCTTTGCCGACAGGCGAAGTTGACACTTTCTTTTCCATTCTCAACATGACCTCCTTCATTCTCCTACCATGATATTCGCCCGTGGGCAAATGGCGCATGTATGCGAATAAATTGGGCGGATATCCCGCAATGTATCAATGCCGATTTGACAGGTCTATCCGCCGAAAATGAGATGGATTGCCAAAATAGCGGCCAGCATCCGTTAAGACCATGGCAAGTACATGCTGAAACAAAGGCACACACGAGGAAACCTTTGACCGATTCGTCTTCGTCGTGCCGGTGCAGCAGGTCGTGAAGCTGCTGCCCATCCCGATCGAGAACATGCCGTTCATCTTCTGCGGCGACGCCTGTGAAGGGAAAGGCGAGCTGACGTAGCGTGCCTTCTCCAGCGGACGGCTCGCTGCCGAGCTCGTCGCTACAGCGTTGGCGCTGGTGTAATCGTGCCAACTAGCAGCTGTATACAGCGGACAACAGGCGATTACAAGGAAAGAGCCCTATCCATCCACAAGCTAAGCGTGGAAGATAGAGCTCTTTTCGTTGTTTTGGGACATGCACGCCGCGGTCACTTAGGGTTGAAATACAAGATTGTCCGGCTCGTTCATTAGGCCTAGCAGTTTGCCTGCAGTGACGGGCCAAGCGGAGTCGACCAGAATGATCAGCGACTGTTCTTGATTGATCGTATCATGCTGGAACGATGCAAGCTCAGACTGACAAGCCTTGAAAACTTGAAGAATGCCATTCAAGTAAGCCGTCTCCCCGCTTGAAAGCGCGCCTTCGTGATTGCCGATTGCTTGCAGCGAAGCCAGCGTCTGATTCACGAATTCGGCGGCGCCGCGCTTGGCAGCCGGGAACTGCTTCCCGTTCACGGCTTCCGCTTCGTTTACGAATAACGTAAGTTCGGATGCTTGCCGGTAAGCCGCAATGAGCCGGCTCTTCGCGGTTAGCCGCGAGACGATGTCCTGATGAGACAGGAGGCTGTCGATTTCCGCTACAGCTTGACTCAAAAACTGCTTCGCTCCATTGCCCGCCTGCAGAATTTCCGTGCCTTGCTTAATGCGGTCGGTTTGAGCGTTTTGAAGTGTTTTGGTGTATAGAAAGACGTTGCCAATTAAGCTGAATGTAAGCAGAATAAGTACGATCGGCGTGAAAATCGGCCGTTTTGTCTGCTGCTCCTCCACCACAGTTACCCCCAAACGAATGTGAAGCCGTTACGGCTTCCACAGGAATCTCTTTCCTACGTTAGCGGTTTCCTTCCTAGAATGCAACCGGACCTGCGCAACGTTAACAGATCCGTCACATCGTTTCCAGCTCCACCGTGCTTCCCTTGCCGAACGGCTCCGACGGCGTGACGATCAGTCTGCGCGGCAGCCTCGCCCGCAGTTCGGGCACGTGGCTGATGACGCCTACTGAAAGCGTGTCGTTTTGCAGCTTCTCCAGCGCCGTGATCACGGTATCGAGCAGTTCGGGGTCCAGCGTGCCAAAGCCCTCGTCCAGAAAGAAAAATTGCAGCGGATACTTGCCGCGAAGCTGGATTTGTCCCGAAAGCGCCAAGGCCAAAGCCAAGGAGGCCAAGAAGGTTTCCCCGCCGGAGAGCGTTGATACCGGACGGCGGATTCCGCCGCCTGCATCGTCGCGAATGACGAACCCCCCGCCGGAGTCGACTTCGAGCGCGTACCTGCGCTTCGTCAGAAACCCGAGCCGCTCCGAAGCAGCTCGGCATACTTGGACCAGCTGCTCCTCTGCGACGTATTCCACGAAAGCATTGCCGCGGAATACCGTCTGCAGCGATTTCAGCCTGCCGCACAGCTGCTCCATTTCAAGACGCTTTGCTTCCAAGCTGTTCCATCGTTCCTGCTTGCCTCTCAGCTCCTCCCAATCCCGCTCGGCTTTCGCCGCAGCTTGCAGCGAGAGCTCATTCTCTGCTCGGCGCTGCTGCAAGGAGGTCACTGCCGCTTCCCATTCTTCCTCGGTAATCGTACGTCCGGCAAGTTGATCTCGAAGCAGGAGGATTTGGGCGGCGAGCTGCTGAGCCTCGTCACGGTGGCGGGCGATCAGCTCAGCGATCGACGTTTGCTGCACGAGCATAGGCTGCAGCGCCGCAACCTCATCAGCGCGCTGGAACGGCGAGCGGCTTAGCGCTTCCTCCCACGACGAGGCTGCTTCCTTCTGCCGCTCGTCGGCGGCCCGCTCCGCTTCCGCTGCGCCTGTGCGCTGCTCGGCAGCCTGCTGCAGCGCTTGCTGCGCCGCTTCATGCTGCTGCGTGAGCGCGGCTGTCTTGGCTCGAAGAACGACCAGCTCCTGCTCTGCCGCTTCGATCAGCACAGCGGCTGGCGTACCGCCGGTAATGCCGACTAAAAGGCCTTGCTTCTCCGACAGCTGCTGCCGGCGGACAGTTAGGGTCGCGGCCAGCTCTACGGCTTCCAGCCGGGCTTCCTGCGCAAGTGCGCTGCTCTCCTGCTGCGCGCGAGTCGTCTCTTCAATGTAAGTAACGCTGCGCTCTAGACGATTTCTAAGCTCGTCGGCTGCTTCATCTCGCTGATTAAGCGATTCGAGCGCAGCAGCGCCCTCATGAGGCTGCAGCTCAGAACCGAAAATGGCGTGCCACTCCTTCAGCTCTTTGTCCAGCTCTGCAGAGGCTTGATCAAGCCTCTGCTGCGCGCTGCTTGTCAGCGCCTCCTGCGTAGCAAACGCCGACGCACATTGCTCCAGCTTCCGCTGCGCATCCGCGTGCTGGCCGCGAGCGTCTGCAGCCGTCTTCTCAATGGCCGCAAATTGCTGGCCCAGCACGGACCCCCATTCCTTCGCGGAAGCAAGAGCTTGCTCATAAAGCTGAAGGGCATCCACTGTGGAAACGCTGGAATTAGCAGTATCTTGCTCGCTTAACGGCGACAATACTGCTCCAACTGCGCTTATCTGTGAGAAGACAATCGCCGTACCGCTTAACGATGTAGGAGATAGTCCTTGCGGACCGTCTGGCGTTACTGTCTCCGAAGCTGCAGCCGCTTCACGTAAGCCGGCTAAATTGTCTTGTGGTGCTGCAGGGTCAACGGAAGCTCGTTCGAAGGTATATGATTTTGCTTCGTCCTTCAAGGATTCGCTTAACCTCTCCATGACAGCTGCCGCTTTGGATTGAAGCGGCAGCAGCTGAAGCCGGAGCTGCTGGGAATGGGCCGCCAGCGACTCCCATGCCGTCAGTATGCGGTTATCGTTCTCCATAGAGCCGTCAACCGCCGCATGCCGGCCGGGATGCACGCAGGAACCGCACACCGGACATGGCTCGCCGGCTGCCAAATCTTCAGCCAGCTGAAGGGCAAGCCGCTCACGCTGCTGATCTAGCTGCTCGCGTCTAGCCCGTTCCATCCACAGCGGGAAGGCATCCCCGAGACGAACCAGTTGATCGCCAAGGGCATTCAGCTTGTCATATACCGGTTCCAGCTGCCCGGCTTGCATGGCCAATGCAGTAAGTGATTGTGCCTGGGCCAGATGTGCAAGCTCCAGCGCGTGCTTTGCCTTCAGCTGCTGCCCGCCGGCCGCTTCCCGATCCAGTCTAGCCGCTTCCGATCTCGCCAGCAGCTGCTGATGCTGCTGCAGCCGCTTCGTGAGATGGCTGCGTTTGTCCCGATCTGCCGCTGTCAACTCCACCGACTTCAGCTCGCCGCGCAGCTCATTCTGCTTGGCTGCCGCGCGGACAAGCATCTCCTGCGCCTTCGCGGCCTTCTCGCCGTGGGTGCGCTCGCGCTCCTCCGCTTCGCGGGCGCGCGCCTCGCCCGCGGCGGTGCTTGCCGCAAGCTCGGCGGCTTCGCCCTCCAGCCGCCGAGCTTGCGCGAGCTGATCGAGCCGCAGCGCCAATCGCGGCTCGCCGGCCGCGGCTTCGGCGGCTGCCGCCGTCCACGCGGCGGCTGCGGCCGAGGCCGCCTCCAGCCGGGCGGCATGCGCCAGCCCGGCCGCCTCGCGGCGCGAAGCGGCAGCGCGCAGCGTCGCTTCGGCCGCATCGGCGGCGGCGAGCGCCGGCAGCAGCCGCTCCGCCGCCGCGAGGCGCTGCAGCTCGCGCTCGAGCTCCGCCACGCGCGGCGCCTCCGCAAGCAGCTGCGCCTGCAGCGCTTCCTTCTCGCGCAGCGCCGTCAGCCGCTCGCGCACATGCAGCCGCTCCGCGTGCAGGCGCTCCGCTTCCGCGAGCGAAGCCCGCGCGGACGCCGCCGCCGCAGCCGCATCGCGGTGGCGCGCCGCCGCCGCATCCACCGCGGCGGCCGAGGCGTCGCCGAGGCCAAGCTGCTCCGCCGCGGCCTCCTGCAGCGCGGCTTCCGCCGCTTTCATGCGCTGGCCCAGCTTCAGCGCCAGCCCGTCGCCGAACCGTTCCAAGCGGAACAGCCGCTGCAGCATGGAGCGGCGGTCCTTGCCGGTCAGCGACAGGAACTCCGCGAATTTCCCTTGCGGAAGAACGACCGCACGCGTGAAATCCTGCATGTTGAGTCCAATCTGCGCCTCCACGCAGCGGGTCACATCCGCAAGCTTGTCCGCGATTACGATGTCGCCGGCATCCGTCACTTCGACGAAGCGGCTCAGCGTATTGCTGACGGAAACATCGCCGCCGCGCTTGAACTGTCGTTCCACTCTGTACCGCTTATGCTCTCCGCCGCCGGAGAGATCGAACGTGAACGCCACGGACAGCGTCTTCTCCGCCTGGTTCATAATGCCCTGCGTACCGTTGGCAGCGCGCTCTACTTTGCCGTATAAGGCCAGCGTCACTGCGTCCAGAATGCTGGACTTGCCGCTGCCGGTCGGACCGAATATCCCGAACACGCCCGCCTCGCACAGCCGTTCGAAATCCACCTCCTGTGCTTCCCGGTAGCTTTGCAGCCCGCTTAAACGAAGCAATATCGGCTTCATGCGCTTTCCCCTCCCGCACGCGGATCGCCGGCTTCATCCAGCGCTTCTTCCTCTTCCGCGATCAATTCCAGAAACAATTCAACCGTCTGCGCATCCGGTTCTCCTCCGCCGGTCTGACGGGAGAAGAAGCGGCGGAACAGCTCCTCCGCAGGCAGCTGCGCTCTCGACCGGGCATCCAGCTCCATGAGCTCGGCTGTCTCCGGATAGATCGGCCGAATATGTACCAAGCCTTCATGCTGGCGGCGAATCTGCTGAATTTGCTGCAGCGTCATCGCCTCCGTCATATGCACGTTGAGATCAATCCATGCCCGGGCATCGCGTCCTTCCTCCAGCCAGCTCAGCACCTCGGCAATGCCGCCCTTCGCATTCCACTCGACCAGCGGTTTTCCCGACCGAAGAGGAATCTCCCGCGGCACGACAAGCTTGCCCGGCTCGGCATCAAATACGGTAACGGCCTTCGACTGTCCCGCTTCCGAGAAGCTGTAAGCGAGCGGCGAACCGCTGTAGCGCATCGTTTCGTCTCCGGCAACGCGCTGCGGCCGGTGCAGGTGGCCGAGCGCCACGTACTGCGCGCCGATCTGCAGCGCCGAAGGATCTACCGTATAGGCGCCGCCGATTTGAATCGGACGCTCCGAGTCTGTTTCGAGTCCGCCAAGCACGTAGATATGGCTCATCGCCAAGTTGACGGTATCACTGCGGAAGGCGGCTCCAAGCTGCTTCATCAGCCGTCCGACCCGCTCCGAATACGCGCTGCGCAGCTGCCCTTCATCGGTTGCTTCACTGAGCAGCTCCCGCAGACGCGATTCCGACGGATAAGGCAAGGCCGCAATGACCGCCTGCTCCCCGGTACGGGCAGTGTTGACGACGAGCGGTTCATCCGTCGGCATGCCGACAAGGCGGATGCCGCTCTTCGCGGCAAGCGGTGCCGAAGCGGATACGCGGTCCGGATGATCGTGATTGCCCGCAATGACGGCAAGCGTTCGTCTGCCGCCGTCCGCCAGCCGCGCCACGGCGTCATAGAACAAGCCTTCCGCTGCCGCCGGAGGGTTGACGGAATCGTATACGTCGCCGGCCAGCAGAACAAGATCGATCTCCTCGTCCCGTACAATGTCAACCAATTCATCGACGAATGCCACCTGCTCCCCGATTCGGCTGCGGCCTTCAAGCGATCGACCAAAATGCCAGTCTGCCGTATGCAAGATACGCATGATTTCTGTTCCCCCGTCCCTGATTAAAACAATTTGACTGCCTTCCCGCCATCGAGGAAGAACACGTAGCATTCATCGATCTGCTGACCGATGATGGACGCAATCGCCTCCGCGTAGAGCGACAGCTGGAAACGATGACGTTCTGCCGCCTCTTCCCAGCGCCCTGCGCGAACCCGGTCCGTCTTGTAATCCAGCAGCACAAGGCCCTGCTCGTCCTGAAAGAGGCAATCGATGACCCCTTGAATCAGAATTGGCTCCGAGCTGATCGTCCCGGACGATGCCGGATAAACGCGGGAAGCCGGCAGCGTGCAGCTGAACGGCGTTTCGCGCCGCACCCAAGGCGCCTGCAGCAATCGACGGCCGACCTCTTCCTTGAAAAAGGCTGCCGAACCCGCTATATCCACGGCCGACGCCTGCTGCCTCGTAAGCATATTCCGCTCGAGCAAGCTCGCAACCGCAGCTGAAACGGTAGTTTCGGTCACTTCGCCGTCGCCCAGCGGGATATGCTGCATCACGAGATGGCTGACCGTACCGCGTTCTGCCGGCGATAGGGACTGCTCTTCCATGAACCGCGGACGACGCAGCCGGAAGGTGTACTCCCCGCTCACAGGCGCCAGTGACGGTGAAGCTTCCTTGGCGAACAGCTTGATTTCGTTAGCATCGTCCAACCAGAACTCGACCTGTTCCGGAGCATCTTCGCCCTCATCAACGGCCGCGATGGTCTCTACAGTAGTGCTAGAACCGAAATCATTCGGCGACACGCCGCCAAATCCATCATCTCCCGCGAGCTCCGGCAGCAGCATGGCCGCTTCATCCTGATCCTGCTCGGCATGAAGCCTTTTCATTTCGGTCACGGAGGTTTTGGCTGCGGTCAGCACCGCATCCGCGAATGGATAGTGCCAGCCGAGGCGCCGGTCGATTTCCTCAGCGGCATCAGATCCGGTATTCTCGACGATGGCAAGATGCATCACGGCGGACATGCGCTCCTCGAACGCAGCCTCCGCCCCTTCATCTGCGGCTGCGCCAGCTGCCGCTTCCAGCCCCAGCAAGGACGCGGAAACGACCGAGGTGCGCCAATCGCCGAAGGGAATTATCGTATTAACGGCGCCCTCGATCGGTTCGGTCAGCCCTTCTTGGCCTTCCATCGCAGCTGTGACTGCGTCTCCGTCTGTCCTGGCGGCATCCGCCGCATCAATCGCTTCTGTCTGAGCTGCCCATGCAGCAGTTGCCTCAATCTGTGCCGCATGCTCCAACGAAACAGGGATGCCTGCTCCCATGGCCAGCGGGCCGAGCCAATCCAGGAAACGAGCAGCGCCGGCGATTCGAAAATCCGGCAGCTGCCCTTCCGCATCCAGTGCCGACTGCCACAGCTTCACCTGTTTGGCGGCATCGCGGACGGTGCCGACTAGAAACATTTTCTCCTTGGGACGTGTCAGCGCGACATACAGAATCCGCATCTCCTCCGCCAACGATTCCATCCCGAGCCGGTGCTGAATCGCCAAATACGGAAGGGTCGGATAGCTGACCCGAAGCTCCGTGTCCACATAGCGGGGACCAAAGCCAAGCTGCTTATGCATCAGAAACGGACTGCTCAGATCTCTGCGGTTAAATGACTTGCCGAGTCCCGCCGCGAATACGACGGGAAATTCGAGCCCCTTGCTCTTATGAATGGACATGATGCGGACGACGTCTTCCTGCTCGCCGAGGGCCCTTGCCGTCCCGAGATCGCCGCCGCTTTCTCTCATCCGGTCTATGAATCGGAGGAAACGGAACAAGCCGCGAAGCGTCGTCGCTTCGTACTGGCGCGTCCGATCATGCAGGGCGCGAAGGTTGGCCTGCCGCTGCAAGCCCCCGGTCATGCCGCCGGCCAAGTCGTAATAGCCCGTTTCGCGGTATATGCGCCACAGCAGATCCGCCAGCGAGCCTTGCCTCGCTTCGTCCCGCCACATTTCCAAGGCATCTAGGAAGACGGTAAGCTTGCGTCTTACGTCTTCAGGCATGGATTCATCCTGTGCCGCCGTTCGTACGGCTTCAAAATACGGCACACGGCCGCCTGCGATGCGGATGAGTGCAAGCTCCTCGGCGGATAGCCCGACGATCGGCGAACGCAGCGTCCCGGCAAGCGGAATATCCTGATAAGGATTGTCGATGACGCGCAGCAGCGACAGCATCGTCTCCACTTCGGTTGCTTCGAAGTAGCCGGTGCTCAGCTCCGCGTAGGCGGGAATGCCTTGCTGCTGAAGCTCCTCAATGATAACGGGCGCCCATTGCTTATCGGCTCGCAGAAGAATAACGATATCCCGCCATGCGAGCGGTCTCTTGCGTCCTTTCTTGCCGTCATACACCTGGAAGGGCTCGTCAGGTGCCGCAGCCGCTTCCGTGCCAAGCCCCTTCAGCCGTAGAATTTGATTCGCGATCCAGCGAGCTTCCAGCTGTACGGTCTGCAAGTCCTCCGGGCTCTCGGCGGGATTGCCGCTCTCGTCCTCCGACTGAGTGTCTTCAGCTGACGATTCCATATCCTCATCGTCGCCCGCAGCTCCGTTCCCACGGTCTAGAACGGCAAACTCTACCGCATACCGCTGCGGCGGGCCGCCGTCGCCGGCAGCAGGGTACGTCGCCCCGCATACCAGCTCCGCGCGCTCGTCGTAATCCATCTCCGCGGCTTTCTCGCGCATGATCGCACGGAAAACCTGGTTGACGCCGTCTACCACCTCCTGGCGGCTGCGGAAATTCCGCGCCAGGTCGATACGTACGCCGTATTCCTGCAGTTGTACTTCCTCGTCTGTATGCGCGGCGTCTTCTGAAGCTTCGGGCTCTTCCTGTCTCGGTTCTTGGAGATCCGGCGTCGCAGCGAGGGTATGCGAATCAGAAGTTGACTCCATCGAAGGCGCTATGGCTCCTTCGGCTGCAACTGCATACGATTTGTATTTGCGCAGGAACAAGCCCGGCTCCGCCAATCGGAACCGGTAGATGCTCTGCTTGACGTCGCCGACCATGAACCGATTGCCCTTGCCCGAACGGGAGATCAACGAGACGATCGCTTCCTGCACCATGTTCGTATCTTGATATTCGTCCAGCAAAATCTCCTGGAACTGCTGCTGGTACTCCAGCGCCGCATGGGAAGGAACCATCTGCTCCGGCGTCGAGGCACCGTCCCTCAGAATGCGAAGGCAGTAATGCTCCATATCGCCGAAGTCGATCAGGCCCTTCTCCAGTTTCGCTTCCTCAAACCGGGTACCGAACTGGTCGACGAGCTCAGCCAGCGTCTCCATGTAAGGCGCGGATTCCTGCAGCTCCGCGACGAATTGATCCGGTGAACGTGTGAACAGTTCATCCGTCAGGTCGCTGATGATGGTCTTGGCGCGATCACGCAGATCCTTCGCCTGCTCTTGAAGCGACTTGTCCACCGCATCGCCGCGCTGGCTCTTCAGTTTCCCGAAGCTCGCTCCGGCGAACGCCTCATGCCAAGCCTGCCAGGGCTGGCTCTTTACCTGCGCCATAAGCGAGCGTACCGTCCGCAGATCGTCCTGGAACGTCTCCCCGTAAGCATCCGGACCCGCAGGCTGGCGAGTCAGCTCCAGCGCCTGCACGAGCAGGCTCTCCGCGCCTTGAAGTGACAGATCCACTGCGCCTCCTAGGCTCTCTACCCACTGCGAGCGGCCTAAGGCCTCGGCATCCTCGACGCGGAACGCAGCAGCCGTCTCCTGCAGCCACGCTTTCGGCCACGGGTGGCTCTGCGCGAAATTGAACAGCTTCAGCACGAGCGCATAGAGCGGCTCGTCGCCGCGCTCGCCGCCGAATCGGTCGACGAGCGCCATAAAAGCAGCTCCGCGTCCATCTTCGATTTCCGCATAGCGCTCTTCGAACAGCGCATCCAGCACGTCCATGCGAAGCAGCTCCGCTTCCGTTTGGTTGGCGATTCGGAATCCGGGATCCAAACCGATAAGCGCGTAATAGCGGCGAATGACATCCAAGCAGAAGGAGTGAAGCGTCGTAATGGAGGCCCGGCCCATGAGCGCGAGCTGGCGCCGCAAATGGTCGGAATCCGGCCGTTTGTCGAGCTCCTTCTCCAGTGCGATCCGAATTCGCTCCTTCATCTCCGCGGCGGCGGCTTTCGTAAACGTCGCGACGAGAAGCCGGTCCACATCGGTGTCTGCGGCGATTTTTCGAATAATCCGTTCGACGAGAACGGCTGTCTTCCCCGATCCCGCGGCAGCTGCAACAAGAATATTGCTGCCGTCCGTTACAATTGCGCGCCACTGATCATCGGTCCAGGTGCTGCCAAGCGGCTTGGCCGGCAGTGCAGCCCTATTCGTCCGTTCCGTCATTGTTCACCCTCCTCTCCCGGTTGTCCTTGCCCGCTGCCTTCAGGGTGTTCTCCTGCCGACAGCAGCTCCCATACTTCATCTTTGCCGGCCTTCTGCAGCTTGTTGTAGCTGTTGCCTTCGATCAGCGGATCGAAATGGCAGACCGGCTTGTACGCGCAAAATTGACAAGGCGTTTTCCCGCCAAGCCGATATGGCGAGATCGAAACATCGCCCCCTGCGATCCGATCGCCGATTTTGCGCAAGGTGCCGCGGACGGATTTGCGCAGCGTACCCCACTGCTCGTCCGAAACGACGGACGAGCTGCTATAGAAACCGCCGTCCCGCTTGAGCGCAAGCGGGAGCAGGTCCGAGTAGCCTGTCGACAGCGCATTATCCATCATCCGAACGGTGTCTTCATCCGCGAGAACGAGCCCCTTCAGCTTGAAACGCTTTAGAATTTCCGCCCTTGCCTTGACCGGCGGCATGCCGTTCGAGGACGAGAGCATCGGATTATGCACGTGAAAATAAAGCGCGCCGGCTGCCTTTGCCGGCTGTCCCAGCCATTCCGGCGCATGAGTCAGCAGGACGTCGAGATAAGTCAGCATTTGCAGCGCCATGCCGTATGCAACTTCTTCCAGCCGAAGCTGTTTGGCGCTGGATTTATAGTCGATGACGCGGAGCAGCAGCCCGTCCGTCGTCTGGGCCGCGTCCACGCGGTCGATCCGTCCGACCATCTCCAGCATTCTGCCGTTCGCCAGCGGAATGGATACAGGCGGCAGCGGCCCTTCTGGCCCGAATCCGATTTCCAGCCCGACGGGGCGAAATTCCGATCTTCTCGCGTGCTCACCCAGAATGACCGCAGCTTGACTGATAATATCGCGCAGCTTGCGCGCCACATATTGATGGCGGCTGCTGCTGAACAGAATTTGCGATTGCAGCCGCATCGCAAGTTCGTTCACGATTGCGGTACTATGCTCGCGCAGCTCCTCCGCCGTGAACGAGCCCCACCGGTCGCCGAGCGCCTCCGTCAGCCTGCTGAGCGCGGCGTGAAAGAGCTGACCGATATCCGGCGCAGCCAGCTTATATGTGTCGCGCTCGCGCAGCCGAAGCCCGTGGATTGCGAAATGCTGGAACGGACAACTTACGAACCGTTCCATGCGCGATACACTGCCGCGAAGCAGCCTGCCATAGAGCAGGTCTGCCGTACCATGCGATAATGCCGGCTCTTCGTTCCGATAATGCAGCGATTCAACGAGCCGCTGCAGCTTGTCCTGCCACTGCGGCCTTGCTGCGTACCAGTTGAACGCTTCCCACCATAACGGCGCAATCGCCGTGCCGTGACGCCAAGCGCGCAGCTGCGTAACGAGATAAGACAGGGTTCGGTCCGGATGGGCCATGAATGATTGTTGTTCCTTATCCGACATGCCCGGCACAGGCTCTACTGCGACACCCGTCTCCGTCAAACCGGGAAACAAGGCTTTCACATGGCGGATTACCTCCGATGGCAGCAGGCTTTTGCCTTCCTCGTCAGACAAGGGCCAGCTGATCCAAAGATGCCTGTTCGGCGTCGTCAGCGCGTTATAGATCATGAACCGCTCGTCGAGCAGCTTCCTGCGAACGCCCGGCGCCATCACGAGACCGCCGCTTTCCAGCGTCTCCCGCTCCTGCTCCGTCAGCACGCCGTCCTCCTGCATCCGCTGCGGCATTACCCCGTCATTTGCGCCAAGCAAATAACAAATCAGCACGGTGCCTGAACGCGTGCGGTCCATACTCCCGATAAGCACCTGATCGAGCGACGGCGGAACGGCTGCCAGCTTCAAGCTCTCCAGCCCGGTCTCAACCATACCTGCGAACAACTCCGCCGTCATCGCCTCCATACCTGTCATTTCCGTCAGCTGGTCAAGCAGATCCATAACGCCGTCCCACAGCTGCCGGTGCTCCCGGGCACGCTGCGTATCGCCAGCGGCTGCCGCCCTGCGGGTCCAGCGCTCCAATCGGTCGGGTGCATCGACTGCCATAAGCAGCCGGTACAGCGCTTCGCACATGCCTCTCACGTCGGAAGCTTTCTTCAACTCCCTGACAAACTTCTTGATGACCGGGACGACCGCTTCGCGCGCAGCCATGATCGCTTCGAATTCACGCAATTCCCGCTCGCCTGCTTGAACGGGATCGCCGTCCAGCGTATCGCGCATCAGCGGCTTCCATTGGCTGAGCGTCAGCCATTTATTGCCGTTCATCCCTGAAGCGAGAGCGTAATTCTCCAGCAGGTCGAACGTTTCGCGCGTAATGCTGCCGTCCTCCGGAAGCAGCAGCTCTGTCTTGATACAGCGGAATACCGCTTCAAACCGCCATCCGAATACCGCGATTTCAAGCGCCGACCGGATAAACTCGACGAATGGATGGTGCAGCGCGGCATTCTTCTGGTCCAAGAAGAACGGAATGCCGTGGTCGGCGAATACCGCTTTGATGTAATCGTTATAATCCGGCGCGTTGCGCACCATGACAGCAAGGTCACGGTATCGAAGCCCTTCATCGCGCACCCTGCGCACGATGTCGCGCGCCGCAGCTTCCACTTCCGCCCGGCGTCCCGAAGCCGCATGAAGGGAAATGCCGCCTTCCGCAAGCTCTTCCTCCGACAAGTGCAGCGGCTTGCGTCCGCCGTAATTGTGCTCGAGATGGGCCAGCATGGGGCTGTCTTTAAACCGGTAGGGCACGCCGCCAAGCAGCATCGGTTCTTCGATCGTCACACCGCTGCGGGCGGCCAGCTCCCTCAGCTTCATAAACGTCTCCGCCGTGGGGCGGAACAAATCCAGCTCATGGGGCAGCTCGCCTTCGCCGTAATGCTTGTCCAGACAGAGCGTCACCGTCATATTCTTGGCATGCTTCATCAGCGCTTCGAGCGCTTCGAATTCTTTTGGCGTGAAGCCGTGGAAGCCGTCCACCCAAATCTCGGTCCCACGCATGGATGGCGAATGCTGAAAGCCTCTTACGAGCCAGCCTAAATAATCCTCGGCATCCACATAAAGACCTGCAAGCTCTTGATCCAGCTGCGCCGAAATCAACTGCAGATCTCCGAGCTTGCGGCTGAGCAGCGAGCTGCGAGACGCCGATCGATGACCTTCTTCGAAATCGCGGAGCATCTCCGCGTCGATGCCGTAGCGTTTCCATTCCGTCATGAGCTCGCCCAGCCGCTCGATGAAGCCATGCTGGTTCTCGCTGCCTTGAAACAATTGAAGCTGTGTATTTAACCTATGTACGATTTTGTACAACAGCATATTTTTTCCGTTCTCGCTAATGGGCGTGAGCGCCGTTCCCCCGGTCTCCTGCATGACCCGGAAGGATAACCGCCTGAAGCTGAGCGCCTGTGCGCGAATCGTTCCGTTCAGCTGCGCCTGCGGTCCGCCAAGCAGGGCGTATTCCGTCTGAAAGGTCGCTTGCTCCGGCACGAGCATGATTAGCGGAGCACCGTCAGGCTGATCCAGCAGCCGGTTTGAAATAGCCGTTAAACAATGATGCGTTTTCCCTGCGCCTGAACGGCCGATGACAAAACGAAGCGCCATGCGCCCACCTCTTCCCGAATTCGATTCTTCTATTCTAGCATACCGGGCGGCAATCTTTCATCAGCAAATACAAACATTTGTTCGATAGAAAGACAGGTAAATCCTGTTCCGCCAGCCAATTCAACCTGCAGAGACGCCAAAAAGGAACGACTGCTTCGAGCCGTTCCTCTCTTTATTCCGAATCAATGCCTGACTTATCTGCTCCGCAC